>CP073691.1:0-2803829 GCA_018228685.1 Clostridiaceae bacterium Marseille-Q4149 | reverse complement strand
CCCCAGAGCCTGAACCCACCCCGGACCCGGAGCCTGAACCCACACCCGATCCCGCCCCGGACCCGGCAGAACCCGGAACATAAGCATAAAAAATCGGGGCCTTTTCAGGGCCCTGATTTTTTATGCTTATCAAAAAGGGCCTTGCCCTTTTTGAGACTCGCCGTCCACCAGGGAGCGGAAAAACGCCTCCCGGGCGGGATGCTGATAGGTGCGGCTGATGGGGACGCAGCCGCCGCTTTCCATGACAAAGGCTCCGTCCCTGATGCACCGGATCCGGGACAGGTTCACCCAATAGCTCTGGTGGCAGCGGATGAAGCCCCGGCTCTCCTCCAGCAGCTGGGCGGGGGTCCGCTGGGTCATGAAGTCTCCCCGGGTGGTGACCACCCGGGTTTTCCGCAGCACCCGCTCGGCATACAGCACCTCTGACACCGGCACCCGGTACGATGCGCCGTCCCGCTCCAGCAGCAGGTCGGCGCGGACGGCGCCCAGGGCGTCCATAGCCCGCCGCAGGGCGGGACCCAGCCGCTGGGCCATCTGGGATTTCAGGATAAAATACACGTGCTCCACGTCGTATACCGACGTGGCATAGTCCAGAAAGCTGCTGACGAAAATCACCTGGCAGCGGGGCAGCTTCTCGTGCAGGCGCTGGGCCAGCTCGATGCCGCTGCTGTCGGGCATACAGATATCCAGCAGGGCGATGTGGGGCCGGTAGCCCCCGCCGGTAACGGCGTCCATCAGCTTCCCGGGGGCGGAAAACGTGCGGATGTCGCAGTCGGCAGCCTCCGGCGTCTCCCGAGCGCAGCGCAGGGTATTCTGCATATGCAGGGTGTCGTCGTCGCAGATAGCAAGACGGAACATCAGGCTTCCTCCGTTTCTCCTTGATTTTCCGGCAGCTGCAGGGCAATGGACACGGTGAACTGTCCGTCCCGGACCTCCTGGGTGCAGGAGCCGTGGTACCGCCCGGCCAGGTCCGTCAGAATGTGCAGGCCGATGCCCCGCTCCAGATGGGGAATGCGGCGCTTCTTCCGGGTGTCATCCGCCGGGGCGGGGTTGGTCTCCGTCACCACCAGATAGTCCTTCCGCAGCCCGGCCTCCAGCCGGATGAACGGCGAGGCCACCTGGCCGCAGGCCTCCACGGCGTTGTCCATCAGGTTGCCGAACAGGATCACCAGGTCCACGTTGGCAATGGGCAGCCTCCGGGGCAGCACCACTGATGCCTCCACCGGGATCCCGGCCTGCCGGGCCTCCCGGATGCGGCTGAACAGGAAGGCGTCCACCAGCGGATTTTCGCACTGGTCCAGCTGGGGGCTGTGCTCCTGCTGGCGCATCAGCTCCCCGGCATAGGCTGTGGCCTCCTGGCGGCGGCCGCTCTCCAGCAGCAGCTGGATGGTGTGCATATGGTGGGCGATGTCATGGCGGATGCGGCGGTTGTCCTCGTACTGATCCACCAGGGCGGAGTAGTGCTTCAGCTGGTTATCCAGCTGGTCATTCAGCAGGCGGTTGGCGGTCTCCAGCTCCGCCTTCCGGGCGGTCTGCCCGATCAGGCAGAACAGCGCCACGTCGGACACGGCAAACAGCAGGATCAGAACGGACATTCTCGGCCAGTTGACGGCCTCCGGAAACTGAGCATACAGCCGGAACATGGTGATCAGGCAGGCACTCTGCTGCAAGGGAAAAACCGCGAAAATCAGCCACTGGGTCAGGCTCAGCGGCCGGCCGTTCCGGGAGAGAGCCCAGGTGGCCAGGGCCAGAGTTCCGGCATACAGCGACACTGTCAGCAGGGCCAGAGGCTCCGCCGCCGCGGTGTGCCAATAGTCGACCTCTCCGTTCAGGCCAAACAACATCGGGAAAACCACCGACAGCATCATCTCCATCATCAGGAGCGTTGCCTCCGGCAGCAAGGCCACAAAGGCCGTCAGGGGAATCGGGCTGCGGTACAGCGTCAGCCCCAGGATCAGAAACAACAGCGGAACGGAGATCAGCCGCAGCACCGACAGCCGGTTCAGCCCATAGTTGACCCCCAGCACCACCGCCGGAACCACCACCGCACAGATCAGCATGGTCACCCGGAAGCTGAATCGGGGCGTCAGATTTTTCCACAGAAACGCCGTCCAGACCGCCAGCAGGCAGATGTTATAAATCATGGAAGCCGTCGTGCTCACAAACAAATCCCCCTTATTCAACGGGTATACATTGTAGCATATGCCGCATATAATTGCAAGAATTGGAAATTTATGGCAAATAATGTCGAGTTCTGCGCATTTTGCAGCGAATTATGCAAATTCCATGAAATGGGAGAAATCCTGGGTTATAATGACATAAAAGCGTGGTATCGCCACGGCACGGGAGGATCACGCCACCAAGAAGAAGGAGAGAACATCCATGACAAGCAAGCTGACCATTCTGTCCATTGACCCCGAGACCGCCGGTGAGAACGTCCGGCGGATGCAGGAAGCCCTCTGCCTGCTGGAGCAGCTGCGGCAACTGCTGAAAAACATTGGAAGCCATGACCTGGCGGACCTGGCCGTCTGTGCGGCCCAGGAGCTGCAGGAAGCCGTCCGCTGCATCCGGGAGAGTGCCCGGAAATATGAAAACGTTGTGCTGGAGCCGGAGCTTACCCGTCCCGGGGAGGGTTCCGGCGCCGTCTGGCTGGCTGCGGCGGCGGCAAAGCTGCTGGCCCAGGTGCCCACCCATGAGGCCTGGGCCTGCCGGGAGCGGATTGCCATCGACCGGCACATTGCCGACGGCAAGCGCCGGGTGCGAGAGCTGACGGAGCAGCTGAGCGGCCTTCCCCGTTCGCGGCGCAGAGTCTGATTCCGCAAGCCATTCCCCTTCCCTCATATCCCCGCCCGCTGCCTGCCTTTTTCCGGCAGCCCCGGGCGGGGTCTCTTTTTGTGGCCGCCGGTGCAGAAAGCTCTTGAAAACGGGCGCGCTGTAGGGTATACTATGGGGGCGGCCGCTCAAGCCGACAATATATAACCGGGTGTAGCGCAGTTGGTAGCGCGCCTGCTTTGGGAGTGCCGTGGCGGTATCCGGGACAGGGTAAGGTGAAACGCCGCAAAGCCTTGCAACACCTGCGTTTGCGGGATTTCCCCCGATTGCCGAAAGTGGTATAAAATCGGCTTTGACCACAGGATTGACCACAGACAGAAAAATCTTTGACTTTCTCCCTCGCCGTGGTATCATGGCAGAAAAGTGAATATCCGGGTATAGCGAAGTTGGTATCGCGCCTGGTTTGGGACCAGGAGACCGTGCGTTCGAGCCGCACTACTCGGACCAAAAGCCCTCTGAAATCGTTGATTTCAGAGGGCTTTTCTTATTCTTTGTCTATTGCGGTGCAAAATTTGATAGGAATCATAAAACTTACAGTTGATCCCCTATATATTTCAAGCTTCTTAAGAGGGCAGTTAATTACTTTTGCCTTTATATTTTGCAGAGCTATGTTGAAAACCTTGCAAAAAGAGCGTATAATATACTAACGGCAAGTCTTAAATGTCTTGTCTATGAGATTGCCGTGTGATTTCGCACGGCTTTATTATGTTGTAGGCAACATATGTTTATATAAAAAGTGGCCGGCGAAGGGAGGCATAGCTTCATGTCGAAGCAGAGCAAATTGACTGGTGCAGATTATCTTCTCCTATTGCTATATTTAGATAATTGTAGCGCAATTAATGGCGCAATCAGAATTACAAAAATGATGTTTTTATTCAATATGGAAATTGCTCCCGTCCTTAAAAAGAAAGGGGTTTCCATTTGCGATGAAGATCTTCCTAAGTTTTCGGCGTACAATTACGGTCCATTTTCCAAGGATGTTTATGAGCAGGTAGAACTATTTCAAAGCATAGGATTTATCAAGGTCAAAAATCTATATGCAACCGAAGAAATGTCCGAAGTTGATGATTGGGAAGAAAGTGCATTTGAAACTGAGTTTTCTGAAGGTTCGTGTCAGTATTCAAGTAACCAGGACGGAAAGTTTATGCAATATAAGCTTTTGAATCTCGGAAAGAAGTATGTTGAGAGTGAAATAATACCGCAACTAACAAATGATCAGTTAGCTGTTTTAACGACCTACAAGCAAAGGATAGTTCATACATCTCCAAAAATGATTTTAAGGTATGTGTACACTAAATACCCTGAGATGACAGAAAACTCTCTTATTAAAGATGAGGTATTGGGGAAATGAGTATATATACTTTTTCAGAAGCTGAATTGAGATCTCGCTTTATAAAAAATATAGGTAATAGAGATGATATCGACGTCTATATAGAAGTACCTGTTTTTTGTCGTTCTGTTGATTTAGTAATACAAGAAAAAGAAAATGCGGAAATTTTTGCAATAGAATTTAAATTGCATGATTGGAAGCGAGCAATACAACAGGCTCAAAGCGTAGGACTTTGCTTTGATTATCTATATATTTGTTTACCCAAGCCAAAGACAAATTCTTCAGCAAGCAAAATTAGTGATACATGTATATCGAATGGCGTGGGACTTATTTTCTATGATACAGAACTCAATGAATTCTTCATAGAAGTCGAAGCTTCAAAGACTGCTGATGTTTGGGAAAAAGAACGTTGCCGTATTGTCAACTATTTGGAGGCTAAGAGAGATGAAGCAACAACATCTAAAAATTCTTAGATATAATACGGGCACTGATAAAAAAGCTTTCGTACAGTTCAAAGATTTCTTTGACGCGGCAATTTTTAACGCAACAATAGTTGCCTATAGCGGCGCCTCAGTCGCCGATTTGATTTCAATGCATAGCCGGAGATATATTATTGATCCGCAGACTCATATTTTTCAACAAGAGTTGTCTGCGTATACTACCGAAAATAAAAAAACTCACATTCCGGCAATAAAAAAATCGGTAACAAAATATTTAGAAAAAATGCCTGCTGCTCTCGCTGACAATATTCTTAAATTACACCAAAAGCCCGAGCCTGAACTCATTGCCCAAAACCTTGATGCATTAGTAGAGTGCGTGTATGCTTTTCAAACAGAATTTGTAAACACATTTATTGTGCAAAAAGAGTATGATAAGTATTTGAAATTCGCTAATATGGGTCCTCGTCCCAAACTTGTCATTGCTCCATATTTTATGATAAAATCCGAAGATTCTTATTCAGAAAAGCAAATGTGGTTACATTATAACAGAGTCTGCTTAGAGAAGACAATTGCCCTCAACGAGCAACAAAAAGAGGAAGAAATTGCTGCTCAATTAGTCCTTGAAAAGGATGTACTTTCTGAAGAATTTATTGAAATGGTTGCGTCCACATATGATCTTGCAGGCTACGAATATATCTTTATTTGGCTTGATGATTTCAATGCCTTTGAAGCTAAGGTAATGTATAACGAATTGTTTTCCAAGCTACTCAAAGCATTGAATAATATTGGGAAAAAGCCTATCATGGCATATGGTGGTTATGAATCTATAATTTTATGCAATACAAACAGCCCTGCTCGTTTGTACGGTGTTGCTCAGTCTGTAGGGTATGGTGAATATCGTGCAATCACACCTGTGGGTGGTGGTATGCCTGTAAACAAATACTATTTTCTTCCGACACATTGCCGAATGCGGTTTGATGATGTTGCTCGTATTTTGTCAGAGCACGGTTATTTTAGCGCAAGCAAAAGCGAAAAAGAACATGCACTTGACTATTACAGGGATATTTGCAATTGTGGTATTTGTCATGAAATTATAAGAGATGATATAAATGGTTTTTCTACGTATAACGATTCTATCCCTTACACAGTAAAAACAAGGAATGGGATTCTAACTAAAAACCGACCAACTACTGATGCAACTCTCATTGCTGCAATTCATTTCTTGAACTGTAAAGTTTTTGAATGGAACTATATTGAGAATGAAAATTTATCAACAGTTTTAGATAACTTGAAAAGTTGCTATGCCCAATATCAACCCAAACTTGTTGGTCATATAAATAAATGGTGTGAGATTTATGGCAAATAAACGAATTAAGCGAGTCATTATTGCAGGGGCAGGTTTTTCTGCCCCTGCAAAACTGCCAATTCAAAGCAGAATTATTGATAGAATGGCAGAAGTTCCGGAAATGGATTTTTTAACTGGAAAAATGCCCGAAGAGAGTATGACTTTTCTTGATGCGTTTATCACCGTTGGTCTATTTCTTTTAGATAATTACGCAAAGAAAGACTATACTGAATACCGTGTGAAGTATCAAAAATTGGTGGATAAAGATTTGGCATATAGAACATTCTTTGGTGCACAAGAAATTGACTTCAACTCATTGTGGTCAGAAGAAACATCCAAAACATTAAGCAGTATCTTTTCGGATGAAGCCGCTCATAGTAAGCATGTGAGCAATTACTATTCAGAAGTATATTCTATTCGCGAGAATATTCGAAAGGCAATTCAAGACGAAAAAATTAATGTTAATCTCGAGGATGTATTTACTGCATTTGATAAGTCAATAATTGCGCGAGAGCATCTACATGGTTATACATATGCTCAAATGGATAAAATTCGTTATTCTATTATGCGCTTGTTTATCTATTATTTTTCTAAAAGCGTCCTTGAACACGATTTTGCGCATAAAGATTATCAAGCATTCTTTGGTTATCTCAAAAAGCACCGAACAATTGAACCACCGACAATAATTACAACCAATTGGGACACTTTAATTGAAAGCTATTGCAACAAATATTCTGTCGATTATAGTTATGGATTTTTACAACCCTATACTTCCGATTCTATTAAACACACAGCCAAAAACTACGATTTACTACTTCTCAAAATTCACGGTTCCGCAAACTGGCTTCGTTGTTTGAATTGCGGTTCGATTTCTATTTTTGAAAAAAACCATGCAGCAACTTCCTTATTTGAGGATAATCGCACAGAAAAGTGTCCTGTCTGCGGACACGAAAAAACAGCTCATGGCGCGTCAATGCAACCGGAATTAATAACACCTACAATGATGAAATCTCTTTCAAATCAGTTATATACAAATTTGTGGTCAAGTGCAGCACAAGAGCTACGTGATGCTACACATATCATTTTTGTTGGCTATTCCCTGCCAATTGCCGATTTTGAGTTCCGTTATATGCTACAAAAGAATGTAACCAGTTCCGCAAAGATTGATGTCATTTTGACACCGAATAGCAATCCAGACTTAGTTGCTAATAATTTAAAAGATTTATTGCCATCAAAACGGTACTTGGACGCTTTCCCGAAGAATAAGGTTTCGTTTTATTACGAAGGGTTTGGACCATATTTTTCGTTAAGCAAGTAATCACATGTGGTTAAACTATTTAGTTTTTTATATAGCATATCATTTAGACATTTCGTGAGGTTCTGTTCTTGAATTGTCCCGATAATTTCATAATCCATCTCCTATCAACATAATACCGGCATGGGTACCAATTACTGGGCACCCATGCCGGTGGTTCGTTTTACTTTTCCTTTTTCACTTTCTTCGTTTTCTCCCTACCTTTCTTCTTACCCTTCTCTGACTCCCGCGGCTGGAGCGTTCCTTTCGCTTTCGGCCGCTGTGCTTCTGCAATTTCTGCCTTCATCTCCACGATTAGCGCCTTCAGTTTCTCCTCGCACTCCTCGCGAGTATGGGCATAGACATTGCGGGCGTGCTTTTTACCATCGGGCCACTTGGGAGAATAGCGGCCTTCAAAGAGATGGTCGTTGATCTCGGAGACGCAGCCGGTACCGGATCTTCGCTTGCGGCCCACATAGGGCTTGAAGTCGGTCATACTCGGCTTTTCCACCTGGGCCGGGGCAGTTTCCCGCCCCGGCTCTGAAGCGTCCTCCTGCGGTGCCGCTTTGCCGATGCCGCGGTCGATGTTGGCAGCGGCTGTACGTTGCATATCGTCGGTGATGTGGGTATAGATGTCCAGCGTAGTGGCCGCCGACACATGGCCCAGCATGGCGGAGAGCGTTTTTACATCCATGCCGTTCTCCAACGCCAGTGTGGCGAAAGTATGGCGAAGGTCGTGAAACCTCACATGCTTACAGCCTGCGTGTTCCAGGATGAGCTGCAGTCTGCGGCGCACTACGCCGGGGGTGATGGGGCAGTCCTTCTTCACTGGGGACGGGAACATCCATCGGGAGTCCACCGTCTTTTTGTACTCCCGCAGCACCGCCACCACGGCGGGCGGCAGGACGATTTTACGGACAGAGCTCTTCGTCTTGGGTGTGCTGATTTGAAGCTGACCCCGCACATCGTAGACCTGCTTGTTCACATTCAGCACACCGGTTTTGAAGTTCAGGTCGTCCCACTGCAGCGCCATCAGCTCACCACGGCGTAGACCGGTGGCCAAGTCCAGAAGAAACACCTCATAGTAACCCTCGAACTTCGCTTGAATGAGAAACCTTTGAAGCTCCTCCCTCGTCAGCACCTGCATTTCCCGCGCCTTCTTCGGCGGCAGCTTGCAGCCGATGGCGGGGTTCACACGGATCAGCCCATCCTGCACCGCCTTCTCTAACGCAGAGCGGCAGGTGGCGTGGCACATACGCACCATCCGGTCGGACAGCCCTTCGCCGTACTTGTCGGTGAACCGCTTCCGGCCGCTTTTCTTGAGCAGACCGTAGAACTGCTGCAGGTCGTTCTGTGTCAGCTTATTCAGCGGGATGTCCCCGATCTCCGGAATGATATGCAGGCGAATGCGGCTCTCGTAAGTCTCCTGCGTGGTGGGACGGATCTTGGGCTTGGAGTGATTCTCGTACCAATATGTCAGCCAGTCCCCGAAGGTCATCTCTGACCGCACCTTCTCTGGCTTCAGTCCGCCGCATTCTTCCTTGAGCTTTTGGAGCTTCTCGACGCACCCCTTCTTCGTTTTGGCGAGGACATTTTTCGTCTTGGGATAACCGTTGTCATCGTAGCCGATGACGATGCGGCCTTCCCAGCGTCCGTCCTTGCGCCGCCTTACCGTTCCGTCTCCGGCTTTTCGTTTTCTTGCCACGGTTTCAACTCCTTTCCAAAGATGTCTTCCATGAAGCCGCCCACGATACCGCAGGCCTGCCTCTGCATGTCGGTTGTGACATGGGTATAGGTATCCAGCGTGAAGCTGGCATTGGTGTGGCCCAGGATGCCGGACAGCGTTTTGGCGTCCACGCCGCTGGTGAGGGCGTGGGTTGCGAAGGTATGACGCAGATCATGGAAGCGGATGCTGGGCAGCCCCGCCCGCTGGAGGAGCGTTTTCATGCGGCGATAGGCCGCATTGGGATCGACGGGATCTTCCGGCTTCACCGGATCCGGGAATATCCATTGACTGATGGCATTCGCTTTTCGCCGCCGTAGGATTTCGGTCACGCTGTGCGGCAGGATGATGGTGCGCATACCCTGATTGGTCTTCGTCTCACCGACGGTGTACTCGCCCTTCCGCTGGCTGTGGAGGGTGCGGCACACCTTCAGCGTGCCGGTATTCCCATCGAAGTCGCTCCACTGCAGACCGCAGATCTCGCCGCGGCGCAGGCCGGTCATCAGTTCCGTTTGGAAGAAGTCCCGCCACACCTCGTCCTGCTCCACCACTGCGAGGAAGGCGTCCAGCTCCGCACGGGTAAGAATGCGCTTGGGTTTGTAGTTGGGCTTGGGCACCGTCGTGCCTTCGGTGGGGTTTCTGGGAATGACATGCGACTGCACTGCGTCTTTCAGTGCGGCGTGGAGCGTGGAGTGGATGTGGCGGACCATGGAGTCGGAGAGCTGGTGGTCCATCTCGGGATGCTCGTGGATGCGCCCCTCCGTTTTCAGACGGCGGTACATTCGCTGAATGTCCTGCTGAGAGATAAGGGAAATTTGCTTGTCGCCCAGCTGCGGCTTAATGTAGTATTCGATATAGCAGCGATAACTTTTGAGCGTGCCGGGCCGCACCGTGCCCGCCTTGTACTCCGTGAGCCAGCGATCCAGCCACTCGCCCAAGGTCATGCGGCTGTCCTCGGTCAGTTCCACATCACGGTAGCACTCGATGTTCTGGTGGAGCTTGTCCAGCAGAGCCTTTTGGGTCTTAGCATACACATGCCGGAACAGCGGTTCGCCGTTTTCCTTGTGGCCGATGACGATGCGCCCTTCCCAGCGTCCGTCTTCTCGCCTGCGTACCATGCCGTCACCGGCCGGTCTTCGTTTTGCCATGTATTTCACTTCCTTTGGATTCATTTTCTTTTTGCAACACAAACAACTACCACACTTTTGCGGAAATAGCTACTGTATTCTTCTATCAGCTTTAACCGCAAATTGGCCTGAAATCGGGGTAAAATGGGGATTGGGGCCGGTATGACGTCGGTAGAAGCCCTTGCAAACACTGACTTTTTCGGATTTTCAGCGTCAGAGTGGGTCCATGAGCCCGGAAAGAGCGTCGCATTGTCCCCGGTCACAAACCCTTGAAAATGCCCGCACTGCGGGCATTTGTGGGGGTGCCCCGGCGCGAATAGGCGTCGGGGCTTTCTCCTGCTTTTCTTTCGTCGGCGGCAAATCGGTCTGATTTTCGGTCATCCCGCACGGTCAAGCATCCACGGCGCATCACCCCCTTCCGGGCAAAACACGCTGCGGTAGGTACCGCTGTCCGGCACCATGCCACGCTCCAGCATGATCTCACTTTGCAGCAAGCGCACACACAGCTCCGCATAGACACTTCGCATCTCGTCCCGGCCCCGACGGGCAACGGCTTTTTGCTCATCGGTCAGATCACCGTAGTGCTCATCGCAGAGGAACAGGCGAAGCTCTTCTTCGTCGATGGGGTCGGCATGATCCTTGTTCCACGCCCACCGAATGTAGTGCATCGTGTCGTGCGTGCGACGGAGAACCATCATCGGGTCATGGTCTACAATGAAGTTCGCAAGTTGCTGCATCATGCGCTTTCCTCCTTTTTGTTCTGCTGATTCAACTCGACCAGCCGCTTCTCTGCCTGTGCCCGCTCCATATCACGCTCCGCCTGCAGAAATTGCCGCTGGTAGTTCAGCTCCAGCGCTTCCTGAATGGGACGGATGGTATAGATGAGACTGCCGTTGCGCACGCGGCCGTCCTTCGTGGTGATGGTGCTGGGCTCCGTGCGGATGAGGCCCTTCTCTTCCAGCCCGGCCACATATTTTCGCACGGTGTTTTCGCTCAGCTGCACCGACCGACCGATGGTGCGGTAGCTGGGATGGCACTGATAGGTCCTGCGATCCTCGCAGCGCAGAAGGTAATTGTAGACGGCAATCTCGTGAGAAGTGAGACCGAGATTGAAGACTTCGTTTGGGACGAGATAGTAGTGCTTGTTCGGATCCCGCTTAGGCCAGCGCTGGAACATCAGGCATCACCTCCTGTCTGCGCATCGACCCATCGGCGGAATTTTTCTTTTGGTACCACGATGCGGCTGCCGATCCGCAGTGCGGGGAAGCCCGTCTCGTGCATGAGTTCGTAGGCGCTGGAGATGGACACGCCCAGCACCTGCGCCACCGTGTTCGCGTTGAGGAACAGCGGCAGCTGGTCATAGTTGGTGAATGTGGATTCTTGCATTGGATTCCTCCTTTATAATTTTTTATTGAGAGCTGCAAGCAAAAAGCTCCCACTGAAAAAGTGGGAGCAGTATCCATATTGCAAATTTGGAACCTCATGATAGAATAGAAGCATCAGGAGGTGAGCCGATGCCGTTGATGAAATACAGGATCTACGAGCTGTCCGCCAGAGCCGTGATCAGCTATGGCAGGCAGCAGGACGGGACATATACCTTCCATCTCAGCGCCGCCGAGACAGAGAAATGCAAATCACTTTCCGCGCCCCATGAGCAGGACGATAACGCACTGTTCTATCAGACCATGTGCGTGCTGCACGGCGACGCTTTCACCGGAGCACCTGAAGGGCAG
The DNA here is from genome assembly GCA_018228685.1 of Clostridiaceae bacterium Marseille-Q4149. Lineage (GTDB taxonomy): Bacteria > Bacillota > Clostridia > Oscillospirales > Oscillospiraceae > Vescimonas > Vescimonas cirricatena. The sequence continues at coordinate 2,792,005 of CP073691.1, read as the reverse complement.
CTGGTGACCGACCTTTCGGATGTCATTTTCTATATGGACTTCTCCGGCATATTCGACCGGAGCGGTGCCAGAAAGAAACACCTGATTCGACAGGAGAAGGCCAAGGCCCTGTTCCGTCCCGAGGGCGTGAGCCTTGATTTTGGCTCCGGCCCGCATCGATATCTCGCCTTTGAGCGGTCAGGCAGCATGAGCCGGCAGGCGCGGCTGTCCTTCATTCGGGAAGATTTTTTTGACGCCGTGCGTCGACGCATCATGATGGATATGACCATCGGTGACTGTCAGCTCAGCAAACTCTACGCCTACAACGGACTGATGCTGTCCAGCGGTATCCGCATTGACGGCATCGGCATTGACCGGCCCCATCGGGTGGTGGTCGTTGACAATCCGGTACGAACGCCCCCACCCACAGAGGTGATCACAGTAGAGGACGACGGGACGCAGAACAGCACCCGCAAATATCACCGGGTGGAAACGATGGCCGATGTCGAGGTCACCTGCTTCGACGGCGAAGGCCTGATCTCCAAACAATATGCCCGCCTTATTGACGAGAAGCTGTGCGGAAAGAAAGTCCACACCTCATTTCAAATTCGTATGCCCTATGTCAAGGGTATGCTGCACGAGGTGGACTTCAAAGACTTCCTGACCCTCTGCGGGACGGACACCATCACCGATCTGTGGGGCGTGGAGCATCCGATCCAGAAGGTCGATATCATCCTCACCAAAAGTATGTTCAAGGGCTACGGCTGGCTGAACGGAAGCGGCATGAGCTGGGAGGACTACTGGGCGGTGTTCCGCAAGTACCGCCATGCGCTGTACATCACGAATGTCAGCAAGGAAAAGCCAGAGAAAACGACAGAACTGAACTATCAGTTTTTGAACACAGTGTCACTCAAGGCGGACGAGTTCCGCCCCGCCGATCTGCCGGACGGCTGGGATCACAGCCCGGAGACGGACGAGCGAAATTGGCTCACCAAGCAGACGGAACTGGCGTATTACAGCTTCTGTGCCGACGAATCGTTTCGGCAGAATTATTTTCTGGAGAAGTTTGAGCGGGTCAGCTGGTGGGAACGGCATCAGGGCAAGGATCAGATCCTTGCCGCCGTGCTGAAAAAGAATCCTCGTTTCATCAACGAACCGGTCTATGCCAGGCGGCTGGAGGACGAAGCGGACAAGATCGTGGAGCAGTACGCCGTCGGCCGCCTGATCGTGGCGGGAGACAACCGTTATCTTTCCGGTGATCTTCTGGACTTTCTGGCATTTCTGCTCCCGACTGTTCCGCCGCGCAAACGCAGGCAACGGATGTTTTACAGCACCGTCATGACCGACCACTTCCCGGAGAGTTCCTTCTATGCACCCCAGGCGGCCTATGCCCATGACGACGCCTGCACGCTGCTACGCAATCCGCACATTGCCCGCAACGAGGAGCTACAGCTTTCCTTCTACGACGCGAAGGAAGAGAGAAAGCAGATGCGGCATTACTATTTCGGGCACCTGACGGATGTGGTGATGGTGGATTCCAATATGCTGGCTGCGGAGCGGCTGGGCGGCGCTGACTACGACGGCGATATGATCAAGACCATATCTGATCCGATTCTGAATGCCTGCGTCCGCCGCAACTACAACCTCTACCGCTACGAGAAACACAAATCCCTCACCAACACAGAGAACATTCCTCTGCTGATGATCCCCACGGCCCAGCCACAGATCCGCAATACCGACGACTGGGAGGCTCGCTTTGAAACCGTCCGCAGCACCTTCTCCTCCCGCGTCGGCCAGATCTGTAACGCCGCACTGGACCGCAGCATCATTGCCTACAACGAAAACTCCGACGCCGAGGAGCGGGAGCGCTGCCGGGAGGAGACGGAGACATTAGCCATTCTCACCGGGCTGGAGATCGACTCGGCCAAGAGCGGCATCCGTCCGGATCTGGATGAGTACCTGACCCATAAGACCGTCAAGCGCAGCGACTTTGTCAAATATAAAACGCTGGTAGAAGAAATGGAGACCCGGCGTGCCTGGTATGAGCCTACCCATGCGGCCAAGGTAAAGGCGTTTTTCAAAAAGGTGGATTGGGACGAGGTGGACTCCAACGTGGAGCGCCTGCCGTATCTGGCACAGCAGCTGAAAAAGAACACGCCGCGCATCAAGGCAAAGCCCACCAAGGACGAAGAATTGTTTTCCTTTGCTGCCCAGCAGCCGGACTGGAAGGAGCAGCTGAACTCCGATAAGCTGGCGGCGGTGGATGCGTTGCTGCGGGATCTCGATGCCTGTCTCTCACGCATCCGGGCCTGCCGTGTTCCGGTAAAGGAGAAAAAGCGGAAGAGCGATGTGGAGCGCATCCTGTATGCCAGGGGGCAGGAGGATGCATACGATTCCGACGAGCTGTACGCTCTGTTCGGCAGCCTGCCGTCGGAAAAGGTGTCCGCCCTGCTGTATGCCATGCGGGAGCAGGCATGGCACCTCATGGACGAGGATGCACGAGAGCGCTTTCTACGGGAATGGCTGCCAGAGTTTGAGGATGTTTACGATCTGCTGACCGATTTCCGCTTCGGCGGCTATCGCATCCTCGGAGACATTGTCTGTGATATGGAGGATGAGAACACCGGCAGGGAGAAAAAGCAGCTGTTCCGCGAAAGCGACTCGAAAGCCTTCACCGCCATGATGAGCGCCTTCGCGGACAAATCCGCCTCCCGGAGCTACCGTGACGTGGTGACGGCCAAGTGCCGGGAGCTGCTGACCGCGATTGTAAGACCGACTCTGGCCGTGCGCTATGTGGTGGCTCTCGGCAGGCGTGACTTGCTGTGGGATCTGCTGCCGGAGTACATCGAGAAAAATGTTCTGGAGGTGCGGGATGATTAACGAATGGGAGGAATTCTGCGCATATACCGGAACGGTTTCCTATACCGCCAGCAAGAAGCGCGACACGACATGGCTGGGCCGGTTCACCTTTGCCACGATCCTGGAGTTTGAGGGGATGGCTCGGATCTTGACCGTCCTGGCCCGCGGGTATCTGTTCCACAGCAAGGACGGAGCGGTCATTTCGGGTGATCCGCATGATCGGATCGACTACGCCCGCCGTGCGCTCTGCGCCTGGTGCAGTGTGCCGGATGATGGGAAGCGTGCGCTGGACAAGGAATGGCAATTCCGGACGGATTTTTCGGAGTTGCATACGGAGTTCCCGGAGCTGGTGGATGCGGACGGGACCGGCTGGTTTCTCCGCCATGTCCTCCGCACCGCAGACTTCATGCTGACGCACCTGGAAAAGGTGCGCAGCACCTCACTTAAGTATGCGGAGGTCATTCAGTCCAAGTTCGCCGCCGCATGGCGAAGCAAGGTGATGCAGTATCAGACCCCGATTTTTGCGTCCCAAACCAAGGGTGCCTGGACGCTGCGCTTTGATGATGTCCTTGCCGATGCGCTGGAACTTGGCCCACTGCGCAGAGAAGATCCGGAGCTGCCGCCCGAACTGACAGAGAAAGTGAAATCGGCACTTCCGAAGGAAATTCCAGCCGAAGTCGTCTGTACGCTAATTCGCTATTATCTCGCCAACCGGCAGGATGATTGCGAATGGGTCGTCCTGCCGGTGGCAAGCTTTGACGCCTACTTCGGGGACACCAGCTTCAGCAAGAAGTACCTGCCCAAGATCCCGGCGGAGATTATGGAGCGAAGCAATGCTTTCGGTATCAGCCGGTATCGGGTCACGGAAGAATATCTGCCATAAGACACAGACAGCGGGACAAGCCTTTACGGCCTGTCCCGCTGCTTTCTCTGCCCGGATCCTGAAAAATGTTTTCTTTGTCTATGGCGGTGCATCCGTTGAGCCGCCGCCTATGCTCTACTCCTCGTCATCATCAGCCCACGAGGAGATCATGTGAATATCCCCGGTGTCCATGTCCATCGCCATGTGATCTCCCATGCGCATCATGAGATCCCCATCGGAGTCCATCGCCATGCTGTCAGAAATGCTCATGGTGAAGTCGCCGTCATCGTAGTCGAAAATGTACTTTGACATACCGTGCACCTCCAATTTTAATCATCGTATTCCGGATAGTCAGGCGCCCACTCGGGCATCCAATGCGCTTTGTTTCTGCGGTTTGCATTGTGAGTTCTCTGGTGCGATCTGTGGTTCGGATTCATCTGATTGGCCCGATTGTCAGCGTCAGCTTGATATGCCTTGTTATTGGGATTATGCAGATTTGCCCAGTGATCCAGTTGTGCTTTGGTATGTGTTTTTCCTGATACCTTTCCCATAATCAGCCTCCTTTCTGAACCGAAAAAAGCCCACGCACTTTGCTTCGTGCGTGGACTGCGACCATCCGGAAGACCGCTTTGCACGCAACAAAACAAACCCGACGAAAGAACACTTTCTCCGGTTCGATTTTGTGGTGCAAAGCATCGAAACAACAGGGGGACAACGACAGTCAACCAGCAAACTGCTTTCTCAATTCCATAATGAGAATTTGATTGGAATCAATAGTTTCGAGGATTTACTCATTTGTCCGCTAAATTGTCTATATCACTACATAGGTTCAATATGATTCGTACTCTCATGATACGAATGGTTGAAGCTTAGGATAGTCCAACAATTCAGCGTTATCATGATAACATGAATGGGAAGCGAATGCAATGGGTAACTACACATTTCACCCCATGATTCCAATTTTATTGCCGTTTTCGTAAATATCCGTACCATCTTCACAGTGGTTGGGACCCTCGTACTCCACCCAACCGAAGCCCGCTACATAGACTTTGTCACCGGGCTGCAGTTCTTTAGGAGGTTTGGGCGGAGTTGGCTCTGGTGCGGAATTCTTAGCGGATGCCTGCCCCGTGGAAGGCTGGAGTTCGGAAGCTGTGGGCATTTCAATAGGCCCTATCTCCGGTTCAGGTTGCTCTTCTCGGGGCGCTTCTTGTCGCGGAATCGTTCCTTTTTCCTTCTCTGCCAGTGTTGTGGGTTCCTCAATTTCCGCAACGGTCGCTTCCTTTGCGTTCACAGCGGTTTCTGCGGCTGGGACGGGTGTTTCCTCGATTGCGTTGTCATGTGGCCACACAGCGGCGCACAGGGCGGCACATGCGGCAATCATTGTCACTATGATGAATTTCTTCATTTTCTTCATTTTTCTGCCTCCTTAGATGCGAAACGAGCGCCCAATCCCATTGCCGTTCGGCAGGAGACTGAGTGCTCGTTTTCGTAGTGATTCAATTCTGCGGAGAGTTTCCACGCCAGTTCAAATCCGGCGATAAAGCTGTCGATAGAGGTATCCTCCGCAATACGGTCCTTTGCGTCGATGATTTGGAGTACCAACCGGCGCTCCGTCTTTCCCAACACCTCGCTAAGAGCTTGATGGCATTCATCAATTTCCTGTTTCTGAGCCTGGAGTTCAGGTGGGGTATAAAAGCAGTCATATAGGTCTTTCAGCAGCTTGTATTTCATGCGCTCGCCTCCTTGCAGCACAAACATATACCACAGTTCGACGGAAACTGCTACTGAAACTTTTTTAGAAAAATAGCGGCTGGAACATTGCGTTTCAGCCGCTATTTAAGATGTGGGGTACTCGTGGTGCGGGCTCCCAGGTTAACTATACCCCTAAGCACATTTTTGCTTCTATTTGCATTTATGCTGAGAGGTTCTTTTTATGACGATGCCAGCCCTGGGCAATTCGTAGTGACATTGCAAATGATGATAAGCAATATCCTGGCATCACCAATTTCCACAAGCCAAAATCAAGTCAGTGCATCGTTACCTTCTACCTTTTCCGCTTCGGACAGTTCTTCCCAATCCTCACGATTTCCGCATCTGCGAAGGTAGTCGTGGCCGCCATCCACGGCGCATGAGCCGCAGCTGCAAAACTTGAAATCATGGACAGTTTTACTTTCGATGATATCTCCACATTTCTTGCATCTAATCGCGTTCCTGATAATCTTCTGCATAATCATTCTCCCTTTAGTGCAGTCCTGATCTTCTCTTTTTCTCCACTGTCGTCTGTACAGAGGTGCAGGAGAGGAATATTCGGATAGGCATCTGTCTGTGCATCCAGAAGCTTCTCTTTGTTGGTAAGACTGTCAAAAAATGCGGTCAGAAAAGCTGCATTTTTCTTTTCCAGCTTTTTCGCAACATTGCGCGTTGCAGAATTGTTGTTAGAAACTACCACCACGGTTTTTTTCGCTTCGGACGACATTGGCGATGATATTCAGAATTGTCTGTGTCTTTCCAGTACCCGGAGAATCCTGAATGATACTGATTTTGGAGGGAAATACCTTTTCTACTGCCAGCTTCTGACTCTGATTCAAGCCAAACGGATAAATCACCGTCTCCGGCATCTGGGGCATTTTGACACCTTTCTGCGAAGCAAGATGGCTTGCCAATACGGTGTCCTCGCTAACCTGCTGAATCTTGTCATACTGCATACTCAAGATATTCCACCTTTCTTCCGGCAGCTCTATACGGTCTGTAGCCTGATGCCCGGCAGTTGGTCTGAACTGCCGCCGAAGTGCTTTCCGTAAGGCCGAGGCCCCCCTTGTGCCCACTTGGAATAACTAAAAAGTGGGTAGGATAATTGAAAGATGCTTACAACAGAATCTTTCTTAACGCTGTGACAATTGTATCAATATCATCTGCTGTGTTGTTCTTGCCAAGAGAAATACGGATTGTTCCCTTGGCGAGGCTTTCCGGCATGCGTATCGCCTGCAGTACATGCGAGATTTCGGTATTTTTGCTGTCACAGGCAGAACCGGTAGAAATACAAACTCCCATCAGATCCATCCGATGCAGAATGGCCTCTCCATCTTTCCCGTCGAATGAAAGGCTGATGACACCCGGAAGAGTATGGTCACCTCCATTACGAACATAGGGTATTCCACTCTTGTTCAGGGCTTGGAGAAGCAGGCCTTCAAGTTTAAGTATGTGCCTTTGATTCTTATCGAGGTCATTGACATTTTTCTTCAGTGCAACAGCCATGCTAACAATCCCGGCGACATTCTCAGTTCCAGCACGAAGTCCATGTTCCTGTGCTCCACCGTCTGCATAAGGCGGAAGTGTTGTACCTGTCCGAATATACAGGAAGCCGACACCCTTCGCACCATTGAATTTATGGGCAGAGGCCGAAAGCATATCCACGCCAAGATCATTAACGTTTATTGCAACATGACCGACAGCCTGTACTGCATCGGTGTGAAACAATGCCCCATGATCATGAGCAACTTTGCAAAGCTCCTTGATTGGCTGAATACTCCCAAGCTCATTGTTTGCATACATCACAGATACCAGAAATGTTTCATCTGTGATATACCGCTCAAGGGAATCTGGCGAGACAAAACCTCTCTTATCAGGCAACATATATGCCACTGGACATCCAAGCCGCTCGATTGCCTCGCAAGCATGCAAAACAGCATGGTGTTCAAAAGCCGTGGTAATTGTGGCGCGATGATCATAATTTCGGAAGGCGATACCTTTTATTGCCCAGTTGTCACTTTCTGTGCCTCCCGAAGTAAAATATATTTCTTCTGGTAATGCACCGATACAAGAGGCGATGGTTTCCCGCGCCTCTTGTATCGCTTTTTTGGGCTGTCTGGCAAATGAATATGGCTGTGAGGCATTACCGTATTCATGAAGTAAATACGGTTTCATGGCTTCAAAAACATCAACATCCATCTGCGTAGTAGCAGCGTTATCCGCATAGATCAGGTGCTTCATATCATCATCTCACAAAAATAGTTTGCATCCTTCTGCTTTGAATTCTTCGATCTTGTCTAACAGTTCATCTACTGTGCATTCCAGATATTCCGCCAGACATTCCATGCAGTAAAAGTTCTCAATGTCCGTTCCGAGAAGCTTTTTGTTGATTCCAATAGTGTCCTTATCCAGCTCTTGCTTCCCACAAATCACACAGTTATGCTTCATTTCTAATTTCCTTCAATGTAAACTCTGGCATGAGCTTATCGTCATTTTTGTACTCAGCATCAAGAATAGAGAGCTGTCTCCAGATAATCTTACGCATCTTAATAGCGGGACGCAGGCAGTACTTCATAAACTCCTTGGGATTTACATCAGAAGCAGTCCGTACGTTGGGAAACAGCAGTTTCAAGTACGCAGTAGCAATTCTCTTCACAGCTTCCGTATGACGAACATAAGCATCGTCAGAAAAATCTACCAGTGCATCTACAATAGCACGATAGCTGGCATCATCCCTGAGCATATGCATTACCGTGCAAAAGTACTCAGAATTCAGTGCCCAACCGGACGCCTTGAGATTGTCCTTCATCTTAGGAATGTCCCAACCTTTGATAAATCCATGAATTCGATCCACCAGCGCACTCTCTTGGAACAGTACAGGAAGCTCAGAGAACATGCTTGTATACTCATCCATATTCTCAATGGAGATGTTGCCCAGCAGGACAACTCCGGCGAAGGATTCACCGTCATAACCGTCTACATTAAATCGTCCACGTTCCATATAACCTTGCATGATTGAGCGCATCTCGTTGATATTGTCAAAGGTGACCAGCTTTACTTCGTCAATGGCCACAAAGTCATTTCCAACAATGAAGCCGGGAGCTCTTCGGGATTTATCGTAGAACATCTTTGTTCTGGTGATTTTACCGCCATCGGTGAGAAGGCCATACTTGCTGACATTGCCGAAAACGTAAGATTTGCCCGTTCCCTTGGGAGCCAATTCCAGAAGATTGAGTCGTTTCTCCACAAAGGGAAGTAGACGAGCAAGCATAGCAAGCTTCTCATTTTCATCCTTGTATCCTTGCGCATTGTAGTCAATCGCACCAAGCACAACGTCGATCCATTCGGAAACTGTAAATTCTGCACGAGCGTCCTTAAAGAAGTCAAGATCTGCAACATAAGGGCAGAAATTAGCAAAACCTGTCATCTTGATTTTGCCCAGAATCTTGGGCTTAACGGTATCATCGGGCATACGATACCCGAGTTCAATTACACCCCAAGTTTCCTGCCCATTTGTCAGCTCCTCCTTATAGGTGTCCCAGACGTGCGGTTCAATGATCGTCTCCTTGTTGGAGAGGCCGAAGGCGGGAAGTGAGAAGGAAATGTCTCCGGTCTTAATATCAATATCGATACCTACCTTCGTAAGAATCTTTACTCGCTCGTTTTCGTAGATGATACGATTCTTGATGCTGATCCATTCTTCCTTTCTGGGAAGATAAGTCTGAATGAACTCGGTAACTTCTTCTATATCGTAATTTCCTTCATCATCTTCAAACTTCTTCAAAACCCAGTCTCTGAGGAAGGATGGCAAGCCAAGAGACGAGAAGAAGTTGCTTCTCTTTAAGTCCTTATATACTACCATCTCATCAAAGCATTCTCTCAGTTTGCTTTCCATAAGATTTCCTCCAAAATCACAACAGGCTTCTTTCTTTCTGTCCTTCCTTCTTGATGACGAAAGGCAATTCTTCCGCGATCACATTATCGCCAGAACAAACATCCGCATAATAGGTACCCTGCTTTTTCAACTCCGGCATGTCGACTCTATAACAGTTATTTCCAATGTCTGTCGCCGGATAGAAAGTTCCATCAACAACAAGACTCACGTTCTGCAGACTCACTGTAGAGAAGATCTTCAGCGCCGCCTTCTTGCGGAAACTCACTTCTATCTCTGGTATATCTCCGATAGCAAAAACTTCATTGTCTATCGGCATTAATGCGATTTCTGGCTTTTCTGACATGTAAGTCAGTTCAATGATCGGCACGCATAGTTCCTCAAGTGTCGCCCCACCATGCACTTCCACATTAGCTTTTCTACCGCCTTTGAAACGGTCATAATTAGCCAGTGCCCAGAAGTCTCCAGCATCAGCGGCAAAGTCAGGTTTCTGGTCTACATCGCTCTTTGGACAGCATCTCCCGGAATGCTGTCCTTTTTCTGCCATTTCCCACACATTTTCTGTGTCATGGAGAACAGCAAGTCTGCTTGCACCGTGGTCTGCAATCATGAATACACGCTGCAACGGACTTTCGGCCAGATCATTTCTGATTTTCTTAAGTACAGTTCTGATAACCTCCAATTCCTTTATGAGATGAATCGGAAGCTTCGAATTGTTGTAGAAGTCAAAGTCGTACTTCCCATGATGCTTGATATCGTCAATGTCCTTAATTGGCACCGTCTGGTATCTTGCATCGGCAAACAACTCTAAAAACTCCTTGTTTCGACTCGTGATTGAAGGAAGCTCGGAAACGCACACTTTGATTGACGCGATAAGATTTAAATCACGGCAAACAGAAAGAATATACCCAAGGTACTCCACGCCCATAGCATCCATAAAGTAGAGCTGCGCGTCTTTTCTGTTCAGGCTCTCAATTACCGATGTCCTCGGTGCCAAAATATAGTTATACTCGCGCTTTTCTGCCTGATCTTCAACTTGTGACACAAACTCAGGGAGAATCTTATTGATCACCTTTTGATATTTATAGTCCTGAAAATATTGATCCAGCAGAGCATTTCCAAAACGGTAAGGAAGTAGGTATTGATACAGCGCAGGATAAACCTTCGACAGGATATCCATTAGTTTGTTCCGAGCCAGCTTCAGACCGTATTTATCAAGGAATGCAAATATTGTCTCTTGTTCCTTCTGCGTATTATCTGTCAGATAGCAGATGGTATTGACACCTTTGCTGAATACTACTTTGCAGTATGAGGTCAGCTCCGAGCTTGGATTACCCATTTGCTGCAGGACTACTTTTCTGGACTCATAGCACTCCCAGAAATCGTTGTCATCAATAGACTTGTCCAGAATGGAACGGTATACCTGCTTCTTAAAATCATTTACGCTATTAGCTTTCCGAGCCGCAGTTGTCAGGCACCAGTTATTCTTTGCGCCAAACAATTTCAGGGCAATGAAATACAGCCACTTCCGATCCGTTGAGAAGTTTGCGTAATTGGCGAATATGTGTTCAAGCATGGTGTGACCGCCAAATTCATCGTCGATAACATCTGCCCATTTGGACTTGTGCTCAAACAGCTTCATTGCGTAGCTCCATTGCGCACTTGTTCCAATTTTCTCGGGGAGCACTCTTGTAGAATCGTCTTTCAGCAGAAGTGCATCATAGGCGTTTTGAAGACTGGTAATATTATACAGGGAATGCGGAAATACATCCTTGCTCTTTCTTGTTACCACATACATGGTGTCGACAGATCTTGCCTCTACCATTGCCGCAAAATTCTCCATTCCCTTGATGGCCTCATATTTTGTGGGCAGCGGAATAGAAGGATCAGTGAAAACAATATCGGGAGCCTTCTTCTCGCTGTTCTCCATCACAACTATTCTGCGAGCAATTCGTTGATCATAAAGAGGCAAGTATCTCTTGCACTGATAAGTAATGAAGATAACATGGCCTTTGATGGACATACTAAGTAATTTCCGCATAAATCGCTGAAGCTCCTGCTCTCCATCCAGCTTCAAATATGAAGTCGTACCTGTTACGATCAACACACCATCCAGAGTTGCCAGATCATTTAATAGCTCCTCATAACGAGGCATTTCATCCGGCGCACAGTATTTTGATGCAGTAATCAGTTCATTCTTTCCCACATGATAGTGCTGCACCAGCTCTATCTGATCAGCTTCATTCTGTACATCAACAACGATAGGTAATCCCTCGTTTTTGGACAGGTACCTGTCTATTTTCTGTGTATACTGATTTAGGCTCATACCTTGCCTCCTCAGTTCTCCTTGATAATCTCCATGCCAACAATCATGTTATCCTTGATGAGCTCCTTCAGATAACGTTTGACGTCGCCAACATCCATACCATCTATCTTTTCAAGAGCTCTTGTGCAACCTTCCCTGATATATTTATCCTCAGCCATCTGTTCCAGTTTCTTGTCAACCTCCGGAAGGCCAAACCATTCATACGGTTCAGAAGAGATTCTGCTATTCAGGAAAGATTTCACCTCGTCGATATCTGTCAGCATAACCGCAAAGGACTTAATGATACTCTCCCGGAAGATACGATCCAATGCGTCCTGATCATTCATCAGACTGTAGAAAGAGGCATTCTCCAGATAGGTGACTGCTTTCTCAATGGAAGATGCATCCGGATGATTCTTGTTCACGGCTCCAAAAGCAGCACGCGCAGTTTGAACCTCACGATCAGGAACTAAGCTAAGAATAGGCATCAGATGTTCTTTCGACCATTGCCTCGGAGAAGTCGACCCTGTCTTGTCCTTCCAGAGCTTTTTTAGGCGCTCATTTCCGAGAGAATTGCGGTAATCCTTTGCCTTTGAATCGATTAGATTCATATACTCAGTCTTGTCATTCGTAAATGTGCCAGCTGGGATTGTCTGGTAAAGCGCACGCACTTCCTCTTCAGAAAATCCGTCAAGATAATATGCACAAACTTTCTTGAAAAGCTCTACCTGATTGCTATAGAACGCATTGAATTCATCTGCGTGTGCCACCAGCAGATCCAAAAATTTCTGCTTCTGAGAGTCAAGAATTGTTCCGGCTTTCTTGATGGTATGAAGCAGTTCGAGGAACGGAGCGACGTCGCCCAAATAATTCTTCGCTGCCGCGTACGAAATACGAATAAGACCACACTTATCACACCACTCGCGGATAGTACTTGAGAAAGACACGTTCTTTGGAATGACCTTGTTGCTCTCTGCAATGATCCAATATTCAAGAATTACTTCTCGGATCTTCTGTTGGGCAGTCTCTACATTCCAGACCCAGTTCGCTGCGTCAGCATCAAACTTGGAGCGGAGGACATTGATGTACTGTCCATTGTCTCCGATCTCCTCCGCCAAGGTGACGAGCTCACTACCGTCGAACTCCTGCACATAAGCACGCATTCCTGCAGTGCAGTTATCTTTGGTAAGAAGAATACGAAGATCTTCTTTGGCATCTGGATTCTTGGCACTGAGATCACCGATAGCAAGAGCAATATCGCTGTCCGTCTTGGATTTGCCCATGTTATTGCTGTTGGCAATGCCGCAATAGCTGTCAATCAGTTCCTCCAAGATGGCACGGCCAGTCTTCAATTCCATCGAAGGCAGTATCGACTTGATTGTCCAGATCGGGAACGAGAATTCTTTCATCTTGTTCCGGATACGCTCCCTTGTCTGCTCGACGGAAGTGCAAAGGTTCAGAGGGATACCGAACGCATACGAAGTTGTCTCGTTAAACGATTTCTCCGCCTCTGTCATCTCTACGATGTACTTATCCTTATAGCGTGGATTCGGTGTGATCTGCAGAGAGATGATTTCATTCACCATCTCTTTGAGCTTGTTCAGATCCATGACATCGTTGGTGAGTCCGTCACTCCAGCTGTATGAGCCGTTGGTATATTCTTTCAGAACAAAGCCCATAATGAAGGCTGTCATATTGCAGGGCATAAAACCATACGGCTTTGCCTTCAGCATGTCATAAATGGCGCGGATAGATACCCGACCAGACTCCTTATCAAATGCCGTGTGGATCAGTTTATCAACATCCATTTTAATCTGCGAAATAAGCAGATTCGGATGAGTCTGCCAGTAAGCAGGATCATCCCACGCCTCTTTGAGCGCAGTTTCCAACTTTGTGTTGACATTGCCAGAAGAGAATGTCTGACGGGTAGTCCTTGTTGCGCCGCATTCAACACCAAGCTTCAATGCCGATGGTGTATACATTGTAGGCAGGACACTATATGCTGCCTCCAGGCAACGCTGAAACTTATCCTTGTTAACAGCCTGCAGTACAGAGAACAACATGTCCATTGTCGTAGCCCGCTCACCATCCTGTTTCTTCTCCGTGAAAACAATAAATTCTCCGGAGGAAATCCTGTTCTTCCACTTTTTTAGAGCATCCTTCGCATTGTTTGCATACTGACCAAAGAGAGTGCCATCTTTGCCCTGCTGATACATGGCATTGGCCATCTCGTTACGATACTGCTCATATCCGTCCTTGCCGAAAGGCGTAGCGGTAGCGTCAATAAACACTATGTGATAGCTCCCGTCCTGCAGTGCTTCTTTGATTTTCTTAGAGATAAGGGATGCTTCCTTGTCATCCTTCGCAAAACAGACGACTGCTGGGATTTTGTTCTCCAGTTCTGCTTCTCTGTTGCGGAACACGCGAATTGCCTGATCAAAATCGCTGGCCGAGACATATTTCAACTCATAGCGTAGCTTTAAGGCACCACCAAGCGTTATAGCTTCTGCCACTGTGGTCTTGTCAACAAGCTGTTCCGTGATAAGAGAGGTAGTGGTCTTCTTATCAACATCCTCTTTATATTTCTCAAGCTCAGCATCGCTTACTTCATTGACGTAGGCAGCATACTGAAACTTCCCGCCTCCAAGCTGCTTATGGAAGAGCACTTTGTCCCGGACGAGACGCTCTGCAATGCGGCTGGCACCACCATCCAGATCCGTTCCCTCAAAGGCCGAATCGATGTTCTTCTCATTCGGTATGAAAAGTTCAACAGAATCACCGGCATGCTGTGAAATAGCCTGCAGGAGAAGGACAGTTTTTAGGATACGTTTCTCTTCCGGATCAAGGCGCTGATTGGAGCTTCTCATGAAGTAATCCAGAACAGATCGGATGTCATGCGCAAGCATGTCTCTGCCTTTGTCATAGAAGAACTCCCACAACATGTCAATGGTGAGAAGAGGATTTTCATTTTCCGGGCCGTAATTATCGATAAACCACTGAAAGCCCTTGATCTCATCACCACGGTCATTCTTGATAAAATCAAACATGCTCCGCTGGTTGGAGTCAAAAGCCGATGAAATATGCTTCAGAAGAAGCGCTGTGTAAGGATGAATCGGAAGGATATCCAGCATTTCCTTATCTTCTATCTTTGCGATGCCCTTTACGACCTTGCGGGACTCTTTCGTACGGTCAGCAAGGTCTTCGGTTATATCCTGCCAATCGGCAAGTATGGTCTCATCCTTGCTTTTCTCCATAGCTGCACCCATGAGCTGGAATGCGATATTCTCCGGGAGGCTAATCAGACTATGGGGATTAACAAACCGGCCATTCAGCTTGATAAAATCCTTGTCACCCTCGTGAAAGAGGCCGGAGCTTACATGCGTAACGAGGATGAAATAGAAAGGCTCAGTTTCACTGAGTTCGCAAAGCGCCTGAAAACCGGTGAGGTTACGGGTGTTATTATAGAAATACTCCGTAAACTCATCCCAGATAAAAACAATAGCCTTCAGTTCATTGGCGTGTATCACTTCGATGAGCCAGTCACACAGATCATTAGCCGTCATCGTAAATGCGCGGATCTGGCGCTCACGTGCGACTTTGAAAATCTTATCCATCAGGGTATGAAGCGGAATATCCTGATACGTTTTCAGTTTCTCAACGATACCATCTACATCATCGCCGCCGAAAAGATCCTTGTAGCTGCCCTTTACATAGATATTAAAGCTCTGCTTGTTCTCCGAATCGGAGAGATAACGAATCACAGACTCCCTGAGAGAGTCCTTGCCCTTGTTCTCTATACCAGCCGCAGCCATCGCCTTTTCGACACTTTCCTGAATGGCAAGCACCAGATCGTTGTCGCCATAGATATTGGACGAGCCATAGCGGTGAACCGTCAGAATCTTGCCGCTGTTCTTGATGCGCTGCAGATTCTTATACAAATCCATATCCAAATGATACCGTTCAAAATATTCCCTGGTATCCTCTTCGCTGGCGTCCAGAAGCTTCTTTTCCGTTAATACGGCGTGGGACTTACCCGTGCCGTAAGCGCCCTCCACCCATATGGAGAGCTTCTGCTTCCGGTCAAGGACGCTCACTGTGTTTTTGAGAAGTTTAACAAACGTCTCATGCGGGAAGAACTTCTTCCACATGTCTGGCTTGCTGTTGATAACAGCCTCATTGACCGCAGGAAAGTAGTCAGGATCAATATCGAAATAATGACGGTAGTTCTCCAAAATCGGCATGGTACTCCTCCTTAAAACAGTGCGAGGACGTCGGCTGACGTTTTATCTGCATTCAGGGTAATCGTATCGAGGTCGAGGTTAAACTGGGCGGTGATGAAATCTGGGTGATTGATGTTTAAACCGGTAAGAAGTTTCTCCATCTCTTTTCTATCTAATCCAAAAATCTGTGCAGGGCTTACGCCGTCGCTTTCCACATCGAAGTCAAGCAGACGGCTCAAAGTGAACTGGTAATAGCCTCCACATGCCTCGGCAAATTTGTAAAGGCCATAGAGAATGACGGAGGGATCGGGATTCTCCCAATTAGTCCTGACGACGCCATTCCAATACCTTTTTCCACCTTTAATCTCATACTCGCATTTACCCATACCGATCTCACTCCCGAGAATGGTATTGGATATAAAAATGTTCTTAAATGCAGATACAATATGGGAACGAGAGTTCTGGCTCATGCTGTCATCCAGCATAGAGAGAATTTCATCCGGCGAGTAGGTGCGTAAAAATAAGATATTTTTGACCCACCAGTTGAACTCAGAAGTATATACCAGATTGCAAAGAAGCAGTCCCCATGCGCTACTCGTTTCAATACCAACTCTATCAACAGTATCTCCAAACATGGAGAATTTCCCTTTCTCAGTGATTTCACTATCATTGAGAAACGCCTTCAGATTCTTAACCATGTTTTTGCCAAGGCTGTGAGGGGAATCCCAGAATTCATCCTTTTTCTTGAAATACTCTGTCACCCAAGAGTATTCAATTCCCATATTTCCGTATCTATCAATGCTTCCCATCTTTTTTTCTCCCTTTGGTAATCTCACTGAATTCGCGACCAGACAACCATGGAATACATCATGACATTTTTTGCACTTCACACACTTATCATCAACATGGACAGATCCGCTGTTCATGCTTATAAAACCATTAGGGCAGTTCGCTTCACAAACTCCGCAGCCAATACAATAGGCCGTTTTGCGCATCGCAGTTTTAAGAGCAGACATAAAGTAAATATCACTCTTTGTATTGCTTCCAATGTTGACTGTGAAGATAATCTCCGAACCGTTTGATTCAATGTTTACATGGTATAACTTTTTGTCATAAGAAATTTCTACATCTCCATTTTCGAGATAAAAGACTTCACCGACGGTTTTAATCCATTCTTTCCAGTCCGTATTTTGCTGTAGTAATCGGATTGTAAGAACACCTTTTTCATAGTTTTCAATAGAGAGTTCTTTTGAAAAGGATAACTCCTTTCCGCTCCTTCTGGCTTTCCAACCGCCAATATTCATAAACTCTTGAACGGCTGCGGGCGTAGATAGTTCCTTGGCTGTGGTGTTCAATATAATGTCATTAAAGGTTGTTGTAGATCGAGAACCGACACTATTTTTGCTATACGCCTGTTCCTTAAAGAACATATTTTTAGAAGTAGCCAATGGGCAGACGAGGCAGCCAGCGCGACTATTTCCTTTCTTATAGGCAGCATTCAAAACGAGATCCCTGTCGTAGATATACAGGAACAACTCCGCAGAATTCCATTCCAATATAGGATGGCAACTGTATTGTCCGCGGATTTTCTCTCCAAGACTAACAGTGTCATATTCGCTGCGTGATGCACTTTCATCACCGCGAATCCCGGTGAAAGCCATTCCTCTGAAATGAGGGTTTTCTGTATATTTGCGAAGAAGTATTACTTGTGGGGCAGTCTTATGCACGCTGCAGCACCATCTCATTGTCTGCGCAGGTGGGCCGAATTTAGACCATGTGTATTCTGGCTCAAATTCACATTTTGATCGTAAAAAGTCAATGCCCTCTTCTTCACATTTTTCTTTAATCTTATCCACAACATCATATGTATCAGGAAACTCCATACCAGTATCCCCGAACAGCACTTTCATCTTGTTGTGGGGAAGTGCCCGCTGGACAAGATCAAAGGCAACAACGCTGTCCTTCCCGCCGCTGAAAGCGACGTAGAATACATCTACCTTGTTCCGATACTCCACATAGGTGTTGTATATTTTCTTTATCGTGTCCTGCACGAGCTTTTCAAGCAGATCATGGTTTTTCTCTACCATTGCCGGGACATCTACAAAGCGCAGAGGAGCGTCATTTGGCTCAGGCTCTTCCAACATGATAAGTTCCGGAGCAGTATAGAGCGATCCACCCTTGGTTTTAGCCACCAGCCTTCCGCGATAGAAGTAGCTATTGGCCTCTGCCCACATATATGGATAGCTATCATTTCGATCATACTTCCAGTGTTGATCGAATCCCAGAATATCCAGTTCTTTATAATACACAGGACGTGGCTCTTTGCTGAATTGCAATGGGGAGCTATTCAGCAACAAACCTCCCGTCTCTGAATCCCAGCTGTAGGAATACATCTATTATTTCTCCTTTTGATTCCGCATTGCTCTTGCATTAATCATAATCGTCTCAATATTTGTATAAGAGCGACGTGCAATATAACCGTTCTCCGCAAGGTAATCCAGCACCTTCTTTTTCTGGAGCGAGACATCGTTGTGTGCCAGAATATCCGTCACCAGATCATCGAATGAATCGAATCGACAAGTTTTTCTTACAATTGCGCCAACAGCACAGTTCTTATTGTAGTTGCCATGCATCAGGTAGAATTTCTCGCTAAAGAAGGCTACATACTGTTCCAACAAGTACTCTGTCCACGGGAAGGAAGATTCAGGGAATAGCGCAAACTCCTTCACATCTTGGAGCGGGATATAATCTCCATCACAGAAACGGTCAAGAACCGCATCGGTCTCCTTTACAGAAAACTTAGCACCGCCCTTTGAAGTAAACCATTCATGGCTGATCCGGATTGCATTTGTATACAACGAATCAAAGTAGATCGTTGTCCCTATGCTTTCTGCAAACTGCTCTAATTCATCGATAGAGAAGCGCTGACGTCCCTTACCATATTCCGCAAAAACATCACTCATGGACAGCGACGTTCCGGCTCTGCTAACAATATTGCCCACAAAAGAGAAACGATCACCGAACTTATATTTCAGAGCGTCTCGCCATCCAATTACAGAGAAGACAGCATTTTTCTCAAAGGTGTACGGATACTTTGTCTGTATAGCATCATAGAGTTCATTCCCGCTGATGAATTCATGCTCCTCAATCGTAGAATCAATAATAGCGGCGATGTTTTCAAGTTCTTCTTTCGTGAGCTCAAGAGAATCGGCATGGAAATATTCACCCTTGCTGTTGCGAACAAACTCTCCATTCGAACCCAAAATGAACCGAATTCGCTCCTCCGTAATATGGGAAAGAGAATCACAGAGCTCATCTACCTGTACGGGAAAATCGTACTGTTTCAGGCACTGCCATACCTCATCAATCGGATCGACATCGTCGCGGTACTCTTTCGCCAAATAGCTTCTGCCCATGTAATATTGATCAGACACATAGTACGTCAAATACGCCTTTAGCATATCCGCGTTAAAGATATTATGATCGAGCAGTTTCTCTGAAAACTCCCGGAAAACTGCCTCGTAATACACAGCCGACCGACCTTCATCAAAGCATCTTTCAATGAAGAAAAGGATCTGATCTCGCATTTCATCGCTCAGCATATTCTGCGGCATATAAAGCCTACCATCATACACGATGCCGCAATTTCTTATAGCTGTTTCAAGTATTGCCTGATTAAGATCAAGTGCCTTGCCGGTCAGTTCTTCGTAATATCTACGCATGCGCTTCATGTCCAGCGCAGACTCCAGACGATATCCCTTGGGAAAATACTCCACAAGAATTGCCTTGCAAGGAGCAACGTCTATTGATGTCTCCTTAGTTTGTAACGGACTACGCTCAAAAGTTCTTGGCGTACTTGCTTCTACAGGACTCCAATTGCTTCCATAGAAAGCAAGAAGTTTCGTAATGGCTGCCCGGAAGCGATTGTGCTGGTCGTTGTTGTACTGAATGAATTCGGCATTTGAAAATAGCTCATCAGCAGTTGCCTTAGCGACTGTCGGATCGCATGTATACAGTTTGCGAGAGGCAAGACCGTGTTCCTCTGCAAAGTGCTCGGCACTCCTGATAGCAGAGACATAGCTGCGGCATGTTCCTTCAGCCATATGCTGATCATTCTGAAGCCAGCGATAGAAGTCTTCTTTGTCTTGCCTATAGTATTGTTTTTTTTGAAAAGCGGATGTCGTCACGGGTGCTGGCACAGATGCTTCTTTCTTTCCATCCTTGTTGGTATAAGTAATAACGACATTTTCATAATCCACGGAACATTCATCCAAGAGCCATTTCAGGTTTTTCACGAGATCAAAAGCGTTGCGATTTGTCTCCACAAAAAGTCCCTCTTCGAGTTGCTTAGGAACAGCAAGAAGATGAAGATTCTCTGCATCTACAAGCCATGTCTTTCCCGAACCATGTAAGCTTTCAGCTTTAAGTCGTGTAAAGATATCTGGATAATCATCCAACAGGGATTTGCAGGCATCAACATACAGGCCTTTCCATGATGATTCCGGCTTTACTTCTCCAAAATATGAAAGCGATACCGGTTTTGAAAAAGCCATAGAATTAATATGACGAAAGCTTACTGTGGTAGCCGCATCAGATTGATCCATATCTATCTTTGCGCTCGCCATCCCTTTTGCCTCCTTCAGCAGTTGCTGATAACGCGCAACATCATTTCTATAAAGAAGCACTATCTCAGTGAACAGCCGCGTTGCTGGTTTCATGATTGTATGGCCTTGATATGCCGACTCCATGCTCGCCATTTGAAACGAAATACCGTTCACATTTCTGCAAATATCATCTATTTCACTCCCTGCATTCAACGCCATCTGGCGAAGCTGCATGGAACAGTCCCGGACGGACTCCATCCGTCCTTTTTCTCCCGACAGCGTTTTCAGATATGCATCCAAAAGAAGCGCTGCTTCATATTCTGTAAAAGGTACTTGCCTTGGCATGGTCGTTCAGCTTCCTTTATCTACATATCTGACAGATACTCTTTCCCTTTTGATTATACTTGCATTTGTGTTCCATAAAACGGGTTCTATTTGTTTTCGTCCACAAACTCCACAATGTCACCGATATTGCAGTTGAGGCAAATACAGATTTTGCGCAGAGCTTCCATTGACACATCTTCGCTCTTTCTAAGTTTGGTCATCGTGCTGGATGAAAGCCCTGATGCTTTATGAAGATCGCCCTTGCTCATTTCCTTGTCAACGAGCAGCTTCCACAATTTTTTATAACTTGCTTTCATGCTTTTCACCTCAGCAAAGTATGTAGAATAAATCTAATTTATATTATAGCACAAGGCAGGCTTCTATACAACAGAATCTCTTAGACTTCGGGTAAATATGACCGTTTTACAGGAATTGCTCGACATTTAGGCGCAAGGTGAAAGAAACGGTTGAACCTCCGGGCAGTCAGAGCTACAATGCCAACACCTCATAACGAGGACAAACTGATTGGAGGTCAAATGATGAATTATGAAGTAAACCCGTTTCAGGACTACGAATCAATCACTATTGATGAGCTGAAGGATCAAGCTAACAGTCTACTGAATCTGGTAACGGAAGAACAGCGACCGCTGCGCGTATGTATGAATAATGGCAAGGAGTTTCTGCTGTTCTCTCAGGATCTGCTCGCCCCAATCTGCGACTCTGACTTTCGCTTGATCCTGCTGTCGGCAATGCGGTATGCGATGGGCAGGAATACTTGTATGCCCATGGTAGTCGCTGATTATATCAAGCGTCACATTCAGCTTCTGGATGATAAGTTTCTCGTACTGGCTGCCGATGAGATTAGGCGGCATCTTGAAGATTACGCAGAATACGAGCCGAATCCGAATCTTTGGCATGACCTTTTAGGTGCACTTGAGACAGAGCAGAGAGAGCGTGTCACTCGTAAGGCAAGAAAAATCAGACTGTGCCCAGCCTGCGGGAAGCCCTTGGAGGTCATGAGCATTGCTGACAATCGGCATTCACCTGGCGGATTTGATGTAATTGCTCACTGCCGGAACTGTCTCGCTGGTTACGAATGGTTCTGTGATAAAGATGGCAGTGTCTCAGATATGAAGCAGTATTTCTTCGGGTAAGGCGAGTGTAAACAGCGGACGCTCATATGAACAAGTGCATTCTCGTATTTCAATATGCTTTCCCTTAAAATGCCCCTCAAATTACGGGAATGCGATAGTTATTGAGGGAAAGCGAGTTTCACCTTTAGAGAGCAAATGCGTGATGCTATTCTTTGTCTGGTACAAAATAAGCATAGCACCCGAAGCGGATAGGAAGCCTCGGAGGCTATGCTTATTTTTGTTATAATGGGAGGGCAATGGATGGACGGTTTCTTTGGTGAGCTAAGCGTTCGAGCTGTAAACAGTCCTCCGCCCTCTTGTTATAAAGATTCGATTGAGCAGGTTGCTCCGGCTATGCCGCGTGCGCGTCACGAACCAAATTGAATCGTAATAAGCCGGTGCGGAAGCATTGCAATATTTTATCAGGAAAGAAGGAATGCCCATGCTCAGTATCGGGATCGATGTGTCCAAAGGAAAAAGCACCGTGTGCGGAATGAAGCCAGGGGGAGAAATCGTGTACGCTCCGTTTGAAGTTCAGCACACAAGGGAAGGAATGTCGGAGCTCGTATTACTGCTGCACAACAGCGGCGAAGAGGTTCGTGCCGTTTTGGAAAGCACCGGCAGCTACCATTGCCCGGTGGTGGCTGCTTTGTTGGAGAACGGAATATTCGTCTCCGTCGTCAATTCGCTGCGGATGAAGCGGTTTTGCTCACAAAGTATCCGCAAGGTGAAGACCGATCGAATCGACGCTATGCAGATTGCTTTGTACGGTTTGGCCTATTGGCAGGAGCTTCAACCGACCAAACTGCCGGAGGATACATATCGGGAGCTTCAGCTTCTGGCGCGGCAGTATTACCAGATGACCTCCCTTCTGATCAAGGCAAAGGTTGATTTTAACGCCATCTGTGACCAGGTTTTGCCCGGTATGCAGGAGCTCATGAACGACCATGCAGGGCGGCACAAGCTTTCGGACTTTGTCCTGCGGTATCGTCACACCACTCACATCCTCGAAATGGGAGAAACGCGCTTTCGGAAGGATTATTGCAAATGGGCTGAAAAAAAGGGATACCGCAATTGCGAACGTATGGCAGTGCTCATCTTTGCCACAGCTCAAAACGGTATCCCTGTGCTTCCCAATGCACCATCCACGCAGATCGTCATTACGGAAGCGATACGAGTCCTCCACACAGTGGAGGCGTCCCGTGACGCTATTTTAACACAGATGCAAGCTCTCGCCAAGACTCTGCCGGAATATTCTCTCGTGCGCGAAATGCCCTGCATCGGGGACACGCTGGCTCCGCGCCTGATTGCGGAGATCGGAGATGTCCGACGCTTTCACAGCAAGCGGGCTCTCATCGCATACGCCGGCATCGATGCGCCGCCGTACCAGTCCGGCAAATTCTGCGCGAATAACCGGCATATCTCCAAGCGGGGAAATCGCTATCTGCGTAAGACCGGGTACGAAGTCATGCAGAGCTATGTGATGCACAAGCCGGCAAACGACCCGATCTTTACATTCATTGAGAAAAAACGCGGCGAGGGGAAGAGTGGTAAACTCGCTATGGTGGCGGGCCTGAATAAGTTCTTCCGAGTCTATTATGGCAAGGTCACAGAGCTCTACCGCAGCTTGCCGGCAATAGAATGAGCTGATATCTCCAATGCTTTATTTGAGGCGGCCAAGCGTTCCGTTTTGCCGTCTCTGCTTTGCTATACTCTTTTTCTGCCTATAACTTTTCTTTGAATTAGGGCTTGACTTTTTAGCAGGTTTATTGCGGCTCAACATTTGAGCTGCCGTCCGCGCAGAAATCACTTGCATAACACCCTCCTCAGAGTTACAATGCAGCCAACAGCAACGAGAAACGCTTCCCATCCGGCATCGGTGAATCTTCGCCGAAAACCGGGTGGGAAGCGTTTTTGACCACATAGATTACCACAGACGGCTCTGGAACACCCGGAAACAGCGGAGATAAGAGCGTCAAAGAGTAAGTGAAACAAATTAAAAAGTGCCGAAAATCGCTATAAACGAGCGAAAAAAGTGTTCAGCATCCCTTTGGGTTCAAGAGACCGGGCGTTCGAGTCGCCCCACTCGGACCAAAACCCTCTGAAATCGGTTGATTTCAGAGGGTTTTTCTTATTTGCTTCGGAAACCGCCGGCTCTGCCGGTGGAGGTATCCCGCAAAAAAGCTTTAGCTTCAAGCATCGAGCGCAGCGAGCGAATAGGGAGGAATCTTCCGATTCCTTCAAACGCGAAGTAGAAGAAGCATCGCCCGTTTACGGGCTGCGGGGCGGGTAATGCGGCTGGCAAATTATTCGTAGCATCTTAAGATGCGTGCCAGTAAAAGGCCCTTATAGGGCCTAATCAAGCCACCGGCTTAGCCGGCGGTCATGACTCATTGTCTATTGCGGCGCAGAATTTGAGGAGTGTCGCTATGGCAAAAAATGTGATAATTCGATGTTGTAGGTTTGTCAAACATATTGGACAGCGAACTCATTAGCCGAGAGCCAGCGGAGGGGTCTCATGGGTAAGTTGTTGGCGCGGCGGTTATGGACGGCAAGCTGCTTAGTAAAGTCGTCGAGTGAGTAGAACGAATGGCAGGAATAGAAGCGTTTCTGATCCTCGCGGTGGCTGCGCTCCACCTTGCCGTTGTGGCGCGGCGTGTAGGGCCGGATCAGTTTGTGACGGATGCCCAGCTCGGTGGCAGTTTTCTCGAACAGTGTGGGCAGATCGCGCTTACTGTTGGAGAAGCGGTTGGTAAACTCGAAACCGTTGTCCGTCTGGACACACTCCACTTCTATGCCTCTGCGGGCGTACCACGCCCGCAGCCTGCGCAGGAAGTCCGCCGAGGAATAGGTGGACTGCTCCGGGTAGGCCGCCAGGAAACGCAGCCTCGTGAACTCATCGATGGCGGTGTACTGGAACAGGCGAAGCTCCGGATCTGCGATACAGCGGCGGGGAACGACCTTGACATCCACCTGCACACGCTGGCCGGGATAGGCCATCTGCTCGTAAGGCTTTGGCTTGTACGGATTTTTGGGCTTATCGGCCGGAAACAGGCCCATTTTGCGCATAACGCGGAACAAACTCTCTGGACAACGGGTGTAGCCGCGCTTCCGCAGACGGTGCCACAGCTCGATCATGCCCAGCAACGGATTGCGGCGGCGCATATCGCGGATGAGCTTTAGCTCGGCCTCCGTGTGCTGGTTGGGGTGGCTGTGAGGCCGTCTGGACTGGCAGGCCAGAGACGCCACACTACCGTCCCAGCGCTGCTTCCAGAAGTAGATGTACGACCGGCTTTTGTTGTATTTCCGGCTGGCGCGGCTGACGCCGTACTTTTCTGCGTACTTCATTAGGGATTGCCTGTAGGCCATGTCCTGTGTTATACTCTTACTCATGAGGAATATGGTCTCCTTTCGGAAAGTTTTGTGTGGTAGCTTAACTTTAACACATGAGGCCCTATTCCTCATACCCTTTTTATTCAATTGCCCAAGATGTATTGTAGTCCTACATGGCAAAAAATGTGATAATTCGATGTTTTCTTGTAATTTGTTCCGCTATGTACTATAATTAATCAACGGTAGGTCTTTGTGCTACCAAGGTAGCCGTGTGGGAGTATTCCCATGCGGCTACTTCTCTTTACAGAAAAGAGTGATCTTATGCAGAACAAAAAAGATCAACACTATGTTCCAAGATTCTATTTAGAGAACTTCTCCAAAAATAAAAAAGCCTTGGTATGCTCAGAAAATCCGGTTTCAGGGTAGTCGAGCATGCGTCAATTAAACAAGTAGCCTATCGGGACTATATGTATGGAAGAGATGGCGTTATAGAAGAGTGGCTGTCCAAATGTGAAGGAAAATGGTCTCAGGTGGTGAGATATCTATTGGTTGAGGACGACACAGAGTGTACAGAACCATTGGAATACTACCTGCTCCTCCTTCACTTTGTACAGATTTCATTAGTAAGAACAGCTAAAAATAGCAGACGCTTATCGTTCATTACTTGATAATTTTAGAATGATGCTCGATGAAACAGAAGCATCCGGAGGAAAGCTTGCAGTTAGTCGCGAAGAATTCTTTGCTGACTACGATACTCCCAATAAAATCTCCATCGCTGTAGCGAACGAATGTTTTGATATTTTGGTCGATCTAAAGCCATTGACAATCATAAACGAATCCGGTCGTGGCTTTATTATTTCTGATAATCCGGTCACGTTGTATAACCTTCTCTATGCGCGTAGGAATTATAGAATTAACTATGGTTTAGGTACTGGAGGTACTATCATTTTTCTTCCTCTAAGTCCAACTGTGTGTTTTTGCCTTTGCGATCCAGAAGTGTACGATGAGAAAAGTGAGGATGGTTTCAATATTACAATTAAATCCAAAAATCAAGTAAACGAACTCAATAAAATGTTTGCGCAAAATGCATATGAAGCGATTTATTGGGGTTCAGGTGTTGATGCCGATTACGCCAAACGCATGGGCAGAGAATTTCGAACACCAAAGCCTCCGGTAGAAGAATTGCCCATTAAAGGAAGCCTGCACTCCATTATTCGATTTGGTACAGAATCAATATTTGAGTACTACCAAATACCAGAAGCGGATTTTAGAAAAGTATTGCCGGGATCACGGCTATACAGCCATCCGCCACTACGACGAGGACGACGGATATTCGGGAACCAACTTTGTTGAGGTAAGATAACGATACCTTTTTTGCAGAGGGTGTTATCTTACCTCTTTTTGATGTATGTTAGATAGCATAACTCTTTACGTCGGCTCCTATCTGTCTGAAATAGGAGATACTTTCAGTAGGCTTGTCGCCTGTATCAACTCTGCCGACAAAGCTATAAAAGATTTCGATTTTGCGGGTGTTCGTTTCCTTATCCAGTTCGTGAATAAGAATACGGTCAATAAATTCATGGACGTTTTCGTAGGTCAGTTCTTCAATCGCTGTGTATCTGCGTACCAGTGCGACAAACCTTTTTACGTCCGCGCTGCGCTCGGTGGCGTTGTCGATTTCCTGTGACAGCTCCGCAATCCTCCGGGTCAGCGTCTTTTTTTCTTCATCATAGCCGGAAGTCAGAAAAGCAAATTGTTCATCTGAAAGTTTCCCTAAAGCGTTGTCCTCGTAGAGCTTGCGGAATAAGATGTTCAGCTCGTTAATACGGTTCTGCGCCTTGTCAAGTTCTTTCCGCTGCTGTGTCAGCGTCTTTTGTACTGCCTTTGCGCTGCACTCGTTGGCGGTTTCGATAAACTCCTGTTCATGCTCTTTCACATAAGACGTTACTCGCTGCAAGTCTGCAAGGACAAGTTCTTTCAATACGCTTTTGCGGATATAATGCGTAGTGCAGAGCATATCATTTCTTGCCCGGTTGCGGTAGTTGCCGCAAGTGTAGGCGTGTTTCCGTTCAAGCGTCCCGGCTCCGCGTACTGCATACATTTTGTAGCCGCAGTCCCCACAAAAGAGCAGCCCGGAAAACAGGTCAATTTCATCAACCTTTGTCGGGCGTTGCCGGGTGGCAATCCGCTTCTGTGCAAGTTCAAAGGTTTCTTCATCAATCAAAGGTTCGTGAGTGTTGGGGAAGAAATACCTTTTTTCCTCCGGGTTCTTTTTCGTCTTTTTCGACTTATAAGATACCTTGTAGGTTTTCCCGGTTATGGTATGCCCTAAATACTCTTTCCTTGTCAGAATGTCGTACAGTGTCTTATCCGGCCAGTTGTACCATGCGTTGAGCTGTGGGCGGGGGTGGCGTTTGCTCCCTGTCCTGCGGTAGCGCAGTTCCCCGACGGTCAATATCTCATTGTCCCGCAGCCAGTTCTGGATTTCACACATACGGTCGCCCCGTACATACATTGCAAAAATCTGTTTTACGACGTGTGCCGTTTCCGGGTCGGGTATCAGATGATTGCGGTTATCCGGGTCGATAAGGTAGCCGTAAGGAGCTTCGCCGTTGACGCGCTCGCCTTTCTGTGCCTTTGCCTGTTTGACAGCCCGGATTTTCTTTGAGGTGTCGCGGGCGTAAAACTCGTTGAACCAGTTCCGCAGAGGGGTAAACTCGTTATCTTCCCTCGCTGTGTCTACACCGTCGTTAATGGCAATGTAGCGCACTTCGTATTCGGGGAAAACAATCTCTATCAGTTCGCCGGTTTTCAGATAATTACGTCCCAGACGGGAAAGGTCTTTTGTTATGACGGTCGCCACGTTCCCGGCTTCAACCTCATGCAGCATGGCTTGAAGCCCCTCACGCTCAAAGCTCACGCCGGAAAATCCGTCGTCTACAAAAAAGCGTGTGTTGAAAAAGTGGTGTTCGTCAGCATACTTTTGTAAAATCAGTTTTTGGTTCTGTATGCTTTCGCTTTCCCCGGCTTGCATATCTTCCTGGCTCAATCTGCAATATAAAGCGGTAATCTTGTCTGTCTGTAACATTTTGTCCTCCTTTCCGACGACAGACAAGCATGGTATTTGTACTGTCTATATTATACCACATACCGCTGCCTGTGTCATGTATAAAATGTGAAGAAACGCCCTATTTCCGGGCGTTTGCGGGGTTCAGCTCCATGTCCTTGCGAATGAGCTTCTTTATCTTTTTATCCAGTGTGTCCGTTGCGCGTTCACTTGCGGACGAACATACAAGGTAAGTAACTTTTCCGATTTTATGCTCCGTTGTGGTAACGGGCGTCTGGTTTTGCGTCAAAGAAAATCCCCCTTTCTTTCGCAAACATATAATACAGTCTATGAATAGCAGCAAGTCCACTATTCAAGAAAACAAAGGCTTTAATCGGACGGTTATTAGCATAACCTCATGGGAATTTCACCCCGGCATGGTTCTCATGCAGCCCTACCCATTGCCTGCGACGCTCTTAACGCTCGGACTGTGGCTGTAAGGAAGTATCATTGTATATTTTGCGTGTCGTCGCCCGCAAGCCGCTACACTTGCTTTCCGGCGCGGTGTTGGTCGCTCGGCTGTCCGGGCGGGGATAACCTCACCCGGATAGCGTCATGGCGCACCCACCGTATGGCTCGGCGCAAAAGGAACGTATCCGATTTGCCCTATGCTGCGCCGCCGTTATCTTGCGCCGCTTTCTTTGTCAAGGTTCAGAATGGCTTTGCTGCCGCGTCAGCAGCGGAACGGAAAAGGGGGAGAGAGAAAGCGTCCCGCCGCTGCGGTTTATTCCTCTGCCTTAAAGGTGAGGACAGCCATCATCAGTTTTGCTTGCAGCCGTTCCCGAATGTCGTGGTCTACGCCAAAATAGACGTTCCCGCGCTCGTCGTACAGCTTCCGCATGGAGAGGCGGGCTATGTAGCCGCTGAAATGCTGCAAGACAATCTTCATAGCGTCCGGGTCGCCCTTTGTCGCTGCCAAAATGACAGGATAGGAAACAAGGGCTTTTTCCGGGTAGCCGGGTTCGTTACCATTCGTCCCATTCATCAGCATTTTCCTCCAGATATTTTTTTAGCAGCTCAAAAGAGCTTGTCCGCCTGTACTGTATCGTGCTTCTCGACGTATCGAACAGCTCCGCAATCTCGGTGTCGTTCATTCCCTCGAAATAGTACAGGAGTACGGCTTTGCGCTTTTCTTCCGGCAAAGTACGGATTGCTTCAAGAAGCAGCTTCGGCGTGATTTTCTTCCCGGCTCTTTCAAAGGCGATTTCCCCTTTGAAATATTCATCAAAGGTATGAAGCTGCCGCGCTTCTTCTAAGGTCAAGTCGGAAAAGGTAATCTCCCTTGCCTTATGCCTGTGCAGCTCTTTGTGAGCGTCACACGCTTCATTGTGCAGTACCGTATTACAAAACTTCTGGAAAGCGCACTGTTTTATAAACTCCCTGCGATTAGGTTCCACATTCTCACCCCCTTTCTCGTTGGAAAGTTGGTGGTGCTTCCCCCTTTTCGCGGGGCAATACTGCCTTTTGAAAAAAACGCCGAAGATTTTCGGATTTTTTTCAAAAAATTTTTTGAGCAGCAAAATACGCCTGTCCGAAAAGCCCGGACAGACGTATAGGTATTGTAAGCGGTATTCAGATGATTAGACAGTTCATATTGATAGACGTAGTTTTCCCCGGCGGTGGTCGGGCTTTTTTTGATGTGTCAATGACCGTCGGATTTTGTCGATATGGTATGTGCTTCATGGCGGCTACCTCCTTTTAGCCGCCGCTTTTAACAGTGATACCGCGTCATTTCATTAGAAGATAAAAAGAAACGGCGGCTTTGGTTTTTCAAAGCTGCTGCGGAAATCAAAGAACGACAAGCAACAGTTCTGATTTTGCTCCAATATGGTTATTGGGGGCACAAATTAAATCAAAAAAGAGCCGATAACAGCAGTATTTCAAACTGCATATTATCGGCTCTGCGTCTGTGCGTCTGGCTCTTTTAATTAAATTATTTTTGTTGTTTTTTGGCTTTATTATATGTATTAGCTAACTGTCCACAAGCTGCTTTAATCTCTCTACCATGAGAAACTCTCATGGTAACTTCAAGTCCTGTTTGCTCTAATTGATGTTTGAACGCAACCATTTCTTGTTTTTGTGGTGCTCTAATTTTTGAATTACTCGTCGGGTTGTATTGCAGCACGTTAATCATAACATTTTTGCCCTTAAACCATTTTGCAAGTTGCCTTATATCTGAGGAACGGTCATTTATACCTGGTAAAAGCAAATACGCAAATACCACTTTTCGATTATGCCTTTGTGAATAGGACAATGCTTGCTTAACAACATCTTCAATAGCGTACATGTGCATATGAGGAATGATGCAGTTTCTCGCAGCCTGTGTTGCTGCATGTAAAGATATTGTCAACTGAATTTTTAGATGTTCTTCGCGCAATTTTTTTAATTGATTAACTGGACCAACTGTTGATACGGTAATGCCGTCGGTTGGAAAGTTAAGTCCATTTCTATCTCGAAGAATATGGATTGCTGCAATCAAGTTGTCGTAATTGAATAAAGGTTCTCCCATTCCCATAAAAACGATACGATTTACTTTTTGACGTATCAATATGACCTGTTGCACAATTTCAGATGGTGTTAGATTACGAACGAAACCATTGCGTCCGGACTCACAAAAAATACAGCCAACAGAACAACCAACTTGCGTACTTACGCAAACAGTCCCACCATCTCGCCGTTTAATAAAAACCGTTTCGATATACCTGTTGTCTTTCAATTCATAAACATACTTTTCAGTATCGCTACTTTTATAGACTTTTTTTGTTGATATTGATAGATTTTTTTGTGAAATGGCTGTTTATACAATTCCGCATATAAGGCTCTTGCTTTATCCTCTCCAATTACTTCCGACATTTCTTTGTAAGTAAATCCGTATGGGTCATTCAATATTTCCGTAAGTGTACTTTTAGGTAAGTGTTTCATTTAATATCCTTCCTTTTGTTTTTCAGAGTTTTTGATTATGATTTCTAATTTTTCAACATCAATGATATGTGTTAATTTACATTTAGGGCAGAAAAGAGGAAAATTTCTTAATACCGTATTATAAAATACTTGAACCCTCGTCTTTCCGTTACAAATTGGACATTTTATCCAATATTTTTCAAGCATAATATTTCTCCTTTTGTGCAAAAAAATACAGGTCAATTCTCAACATGAGCATTGACCTGCATTTATACATATAACACTACAACAAAATTAAGGCATAGTTTTTATACTATGTCTATACATCGTTAGTTTTGTTGTATAGCATACGCAAAATAAGCATGACAAAAAAGCCCATATTGAAAATGGGAAAAATCTTTTTTGATTTCAATGCTTATCGAATACGCATGCTATGTAACATAAACATTTCCCCCTTTTAATAATACTATACAAAAAAAGCGGCTAATTGTCAACATATACATATGAATTATTTTGGCTAACTGATTGAATTGTGTAGACATATCCAAGAAGAAAGGGGAACAGTAAAATGTAACAGGGTGAATAACTATGGCAAAAAGACCAGTACCGAAATACGATTTCAAGGCTTTTGGGGCAGCGATAAAGGCGGCGCGGACAGGGCGCAAGGAGAGCCGCAAGAAAGTGAGCGACGAAATGTTTATCTCGCCGCGCTACCTTGCGAACATTGAGAACAAGGGGCAGCACCCAAGTTTACAGATTTTCTTTGAGCTTATGCTCCGCTACAATATATCCGTAGACCAGTTTCTTTTGGAAACGCCGCCAGAGAAGAACACGCAGCGGCGGCAGCTTGACGCGCTTCTTGACGGTATGAGCGATACAGGCATACGGATTGTGAGCGCAACGGCAAAGGAGATAGCGGAAGTCGAAACAGAGGGCAGATAAGAAGTGTCCGTCAGAATTGAATAAGGTTTAGAGAGCGTTGTAATCTTTTTTTGAGGATTGCAGCGTTTTTCTTTTGCGGAAGTTTGGCAAAACCGGGCATAGCTCCGTAGTAAGGCATAAGGGATAAAAACATTCGTAGCAAGCATAGGAAGCGGGTACCCACTTCCGTATTTTCCCCTCCCGCGCTGCGGCGCGTCGGTTGAAAATTGCTTGTTGGGAAGTGTCCCAAACCCTCGGAACGGAAAGGAAAGGAGCGAATACATGAACGGACGCAAAAGAACGGTGCAAATCAAATTCAGAGTGACGGAAGCGGAACGGGATTTAATACTGGAAAAAATGAAGCTCGTACCCATCCGGAACATGGCGGCATATCTGCGGAAGATTGCCATTGACGGGTATATCATTCAGATAGACCATGCCGATATAAAGGCAATGACCGCAGAGATACAGAAAATCGGTGTCAACGTCAACCAGATAGCACGCCGCGTAAACGCGACGGGGAACGCATACCAAGAGGACATAGAGGAAATAAAGGGGGTGCTTGCGGAGATATGGCGGTTACAAAGATTAAGCCTATTAAAAGCACTCTAAGCAAAGCCCTTGACTATATCGAAAACCCGGACAAGACGGACGGAAAAATGCTTGTGTCCTCTTTCGGCTGCTCCTATGAAACGGCAGATATTGAATTTGAATATACCTTGTCCCAAGCACTCCAAAAGGGGAACAATTTAGCCTTTCATCTGATACAGTCCTTTGAGCCGGGGGAAGTCGATTATCAGAAAGCCCATGAAATCGGAAAGCAGCTTGCCGACGCGGTAACAAAGGGGCAGCATGAATATGTACTCACGACGCACATTGACAAAGGACACGTCCACAATCACATTATTTTCTGCGCCGTAAATTTCGTAGACCACCGCAAATATAATTCCAACAAAAGGAGCTATTACGGCATACGGAACATGAGCGACAAGCTGTGTCGGGAAAATGGCTTGTCCGTCGTCGTTCCCGGCAAGGGCAGCAAGGGAAAGAGCTATGCGGAGTACCAGGCAGAAAAGACGGGTACAAGTTGGAAAGGCAAGCTAAAGATTGCCGTTGACGCGCTTATCCCCCAAGTTTCCAGTTTTGAGGAATTGTTGCAGCGGTTACAGGCGGCGGGCTATGAGATAAAGCCGGGGAAATATGTGTCATGCCGCGCCCCCGGACAGGAACGCTTCACCCGTCTTAAAACCCTCGGCGCGGATTATACAGAGGAAGCCATAAGGGAACGGATAGCGGGCAGACGGGCAAAGGCGGCGAAAGCCCCCAGAGAGCAGCGCGGCGTTTCGCTGCTTATCGACATTGAGAACAGTATCAAGGCGGCGCAGAGTAAGGGCTATGAACAGTGGGCGAAAATCCACAATCTGAAACAGGCAGCAAAGACCATGAATTTCTTGACGGAACATAAGATTGAACAGTACGCGGATTTAGTCAGCCGGATTGAAGAAATGGCAGCGGAAAGCGGACAGGCGGCAGACGCATTGAAGGACGCGGAAAAGCGGCTTGCGGACATGGCGGTGCTTATCAAGAATGTTTCCACCTACCAAAAGACAAAGCCCGTCTATGACGCATACCGCAAGGCAAGGAACAGGGAGAAGTACCGCGCCGGACAGGAACAGGCGATTATCCTACATGAAGCCGCCGCAAGGTCGCTGAAAGCGGCGGGCATTGCAAAGCTCCCGAACCTTGCCGCGCTGCAATCGGAATATGAAGCCCTCCAAGCGCAGAAAGAAGCCCTTTATGCCGACTATGGGAAGCTGAAAAAGAAAGTCCGGGAATACGATATTATCAAGCAGAACATTGACAGCATTTTACAGGCAGACAGGCAGCCGGAACGGGAAAAGGGAACAGAGCGCGGATAAGGATAGCAAAATCCCCGCCGCTGTGCTATGATAGGGCTATCAAAAAGCAGAGGAGCGTTGAGCATGGAAAACCAGAAAATGCCGGAATATGAAACCATACGCGCCGCCGTTGCCGGGGAAAAATGGGCGGTGGAGAAAGTCGTGGAGTGCTACAAGGACGAAATCGACAGGCTATCGACGGTAGCGGTCAGACAGCCGGACGGAAGCACGAAACAGGAAATCAACGAAGATATGCGCCAGTCCATCACAAAGAAGCTGATAGAAGCCCTCCCGCAGTTCCCGCTTGAAGAAATGGAAAAGGGAAATGTCAGATAGGCAAAAAAAGAACAGGGCGCGGAAGCCAGTATATGACTTCCGCGCCCTGTCTTTTTATGGGTGCTGTTTTCGTGAATGTTACGCAGTAGAACGCCATTTTTGGGGGTAAAGGTATAAAGTATCGCCTATCCGATTTTCACGCCCGGAAAGCCCTGTAAATCAAGGGATTTTCCGCGCCTACTGCGTAACAGGGGCGCGTCTTTTCCTCATGCGCTCGGCGGCTTGTCTGCGGGTGATACGTTTCCGGCAGACGGGGCAGTATTTGACACTGTTAGAGGTTGACGCAAAGAACGCGCCGCACTCGGTACATTTCTTCTTATCCCCTGTCTGGTAAAGCTCCGCATAAAGCAGCCTGTCGGCGGGAAGCACCGCAACCCGGAACCACTTGCAGAGAAGCGAATAGGAAATGAGCTGCGGACATACGCACTCGTCCCCGTCGTCCAGTAAGATACAGTTCCCGTTATCATAATTGCAGCACGTCCGGCGCACAAGGGCGTTGACTTTCCGGCTCTGGGGCGGCGTCAGCCGCTTAACCCCGTTCATACTTCATCAGCGGCGTAAATGGGAAGCTCTGCAAATTCCGCTTCGGTCAAAGCGTCCACTTTGGAAAGGGTGCGCTTTGCAAGCTCCCGCATATCCGCGTCCATGTAGGGCAGCGCGGCGTTGACATTCTCAATCAAAGCCCGCTTGCCGCCCTCGTTGTAAATGCTCAAAAGGTTTTGTTGCTGCAATAATAGTTTTTCTTCCCCTCATGGACGGGGGAACCGCAACGGGGGCATTTGCCGACAGAGGGCTTTTCCTCCCGGAACAAATCCTTTTTCCCGTCCAGTGCTGCGGCGTGTGTCTGCACAAGCTCCCGCGCCATAGCTTCAATGCCGGACAGAAATTCGCCGGGGTCTGCGGCTCCCTTTGCTATCTGCGTCAGATTGTTTTCCCATTCTGCGGTAAGCTGTGGGGAAGTGAGTATATCCGGCAGAATACAGATAAGGCTGTTCCCGTTTTTGGTAGGGATAAGCTGCTTCCCCTTGCGCTCCGCAAAGCCGCCCTTTACCAGTTTTTCAATGACGGCGGCGCGGGTGGCGGGAGTGCCAAGCCCCCGGCGTTCCGCGTCCGGGTCGGTGTCCCCGTTCCCGGCGCGTTCCATAGCCGACAAAAGGCTTGCTTCGCTGTGGGGCTTCGGCGGCGTTGTGGTATGCTCCGTTACTTTTGCGGCGGGGTTAGGAAATCTATGCCCTTTGCCCGCCCGTATTATATGGGGGTTATCCGCGTCAAGGTCGGGTCGTATTTTCGCCGCTTCGCTCTGAAAATCTCCACCCTGCCCTTGACACGCCGCTAATGCGCGGAGAATATCGACTTCGCCAGTGCGCCGGATTTGAACAGGGAGAAACAGAGGATAACGGTATAGGCTGCAAGGGAGAATATCGCGCTGTGCAGATTGTCCGCTATTATCATGTTGTTTACCAGAACCGCGTAAATGCCGACGCATATCATAATGAGGAAGCCTTGAAAACCGATAGCGAACAGGGATTTTAGGTAGTTGTTTCCTATCTGCCCCCATTCCCGGTTCGTCATAGTTGCAAACGGGATAGGCGATACCGAACAGTAAAGGTAAATTTCTATCATGCGCCCGTAGAGGATAACGGTTATCAGTACGGACATGATTTTCATGCACAAGCTCACAAGGCTTGTTTCCATGACAAGTAAGAGCAGTTCGGGGATTTCCATAGCGTCAAGCCCGCTCTGCATGGAAGCAAGGGCGGCGGCAACATCAATCTCTGTGCTGCCGCCGATTACCCCCGCCGCGCCGGAAACAACGTGCTGCGCCATATCGAACACCGCCATAGTAATGTCAAAGGTGTGCGTCACAAGGTAGACTGCCACAAACGCCTTGAACACCCACTTGAAGAACATGGAAGTGTCAACGTCGTGCATATTGTTCTTTTCCGTTACCATGCTGATAAGCTCATAGCATAGGACGTAGGTAATGACAAGCCCCGCAATGGGTACGATTACATTTTCACTAAGGGTCTGTATCATGGAGAATATATTTGCGTTCCACCCTTGCGGGGTCTGCCCTACCTCTGCGGCGATAGTGCCGACTTTTTCGTTTACGTCCCCGAACATAGTTGACAGATTACCGTTTATGGCTCCTATGAGGATTTCCTTTATCCATTCGTTAATCGCGTCAAGTATGCTCTGCATAAGCCTTTACCCGCGCTTCTTAACCGAACAAGCCGGAAAGCAGCGGTACAAGGGTCATGCCGATAAGGGCAACGCCGCCGCCCGCCATAAGCTGTTTTATCCCCAAATAGGTGTAGGAAAACGGCTCGATGGCGGGCGGCGGCGTGTCAAGAAATATCTATGGAGTTTTTAAGAACCGCCCCGGCGGGGCAGGTCAGGCTGTGACCTGCTCCACTTCCGGGATGGGTTTAAGATTAAAATGAATTTCGATAGAAATGTGTCTTGTTTTATCGCTGTCTATGCTCTCATGGACAACGATTTCTTTAATCAGGCGGTTGAGGGTGGCGGCGTCCAGTTCCGTGATGTCGGCGTATTCCTGAATGGCTTCTACCCACTGGCGGGCGTCATACGCAAGCCGGATTTCATCGGCCAGCTTCTTCCGGCCTTCCTCAACCCTTGCCTTCAACTCGGCCTGTTCCTTCTGCGTCTTTTCCATCAGCAGATTGAAGTTCGCTTCGCTGATACGTCCGGCAACCATGTCCTCATACAGCCGCAGAACCATCTTTTCCAGAACGTCAATGCGTTCCTCGTCTTTGGCAAGGGAGCGTTCCAACGCTTCCCGCTGGCCTTTCTGCTCGGCTTCGCAGGTGTCGGACAGCTTCCCGGCAACGGCTTCCCCGTCCATCAGGGCGGCTCTGGCACATTCCCGGATTTTGTTCAGCACAAGCCGGTACAGGGTGTCGTACTCAACCCGGTGCTGGGAACAGTGCTGTTTCCCGTAGGCGTTATAGGTCTTACAGGAATAAATCTGCTTCGGGTGCTTCTCATTGGTATAGCGGATAGTCAGCGACTTCCCGCATTTGCCGCATTTGATAAGCCCCGCAAACAGGCTGATTTCCCCGGTCTGGCGGGGGCGCTGCCGGGATTTCAGCTTGCGCTGCACGATGTCAAAGGTCTTGCGGTCAACAAGCGGCTCATGCTGGTTCTCCACGACAATCCATTCCTCCGGCTTCTTCTCCCCGATGGTGCCGATTTTGAAGCGGTATTCCTTCTTCTGGGAAGCGATAGCACCGGTATAGACGGGGTTTATCAGGATGTCCTTAATTACGGAGAAGTCCCACATATACCGCCCGTTTACCGGGTCTTTCTTTTCCCACTTGGTTGACACGTTCCGCAGCCCCCGTATCCGGTTCCAGTAGGTCGGGCAGGGGATTTTTTCTTCTTCCAGCCTGCGCCGGATGTAGTTGGGGCCGTGTCCTTCCAGCGCCCACGCAAACAGACGCCGGACAATGGGAGCCGTTTCCTCGTCAATCAGCAGGTGGTTTTTGTCCTCCGGGTCTTTCTGGTAGCCGAAGGGGGCAAGGCAGCCGGTAAACTGGCCTTTCTGCGCTTTCAGCAGATAAGAGGAATGAACCTTCTTGGAAATGTCCTTGCTGTACATCTCGTTGAGGATGTTCTTGAACGGCGCAATGTCGTTGTTGTCCCGCATGGTGTCGATACCGTCATTCATGGCGATATACCGGACGCCGTGGCGGGGGAAGAAATCTTCAATCAGGAAGCCGGTCTGCAAGTAATTCCTACCCAGTCTGGATAGGTCTTTCGTGACCACAAGGTTTATCTGCCTGCGCTCGATGGCTTTCAACATCCGTTTCAGGTCGGGGCGCTCCATGTTCAGCCCCGTGTAGCCATCGTCCTGATAGACTGCAACAACCTCCCATCCCTGCTTCTCGCAGTAGTTTTCCAGCATATCCCGCTGGTTTGCAATGCTGGCGCTCTCCCCGTCAAGGTCATCGTCCTTGGAAAGCCTGCAATAGATAGCCGCCCGGAAGCTGCCCGCCAGTATTGCGTCCATGCCTGTATATTCAAATCCGTTCATCATAACCGTTTACCCGCACAATCCAGACGGAACACGGTCACTCTGAACCTTGTCTTTATTATACTCTAAATCTTGTGTTTTCGCAAGATATTCTTTATTATTTCTCTGGCTGTATTTCTGTGCAATCAGGCTCACGAAAACGTCCGTAGCGTCCAGTTCGCCGTCAAATACCGTTGTGACATGGATTTCAGTTTTGCTTTTTGCCATAGGCAGTTACCTCCATAAATGAAATAAGCCAGACAGGAGAAGGTCGGCAACGAAGTCCGGCAACGGACTTCAAAAAACCTCGAAAACAATCTCTGTCTGGCGGGTTACTGTTTATTTACTTTTTCTTTTATTTTTCTGTTGCTTTGGTTGTCAGAGGGGAGAAAAGCCCGCAGTTACAGGCTTTTCCCCGGCAACCGGCTCGGCAACGGGATAGCAACGGGGTCGGCAACCGGCTGTGGTTTCCCGGATTTTTCAGAAGGGAAGTTCCATCTGCTCGGTCACTTCTACAAATCCGTCCGGCGTTTTTTCACGCCCGTTGTCAGCGCCCGTTGCTGGGGCTTCCCGTTCCCAGCCCTTTTGCCTGCCGTATCCTTCAAATATCCGGGGATTGGAGAAATACTTCCATCCCGTGATACAGTGGTTCATGATGTCGTTGACTTCCCGGATTTCCCATTGCTTCGGCTCGTCAAAGGGATGGTTCAGGGCTTCCTTAAAAAGCTGCTTAGAGCATACGGCGCTGCCGGTGTAGTGGTCAAGGTATGCCTGTATCATCCCGGCCTTGGTGTCCTCCGGCATGAAATCCCGCTGGTGTTCTTTGAGGTACTGTATCATTTCGGGTGTAAAAGACAGCTTAAAATCGCCGCTTTTGTAGGTTGTCATGGCTTCCGCCCATACCTGTTCGATATAGGCTCTGGAAGCGGCTTCATCGTCCAAAATGTGTACCTCGGCCTGTTCGGGATAGACCATGACCGGCAGGAAGCGCCGGTTCCCGGAACGGTCAAGGGGCAGGAAGTCCAGCGCATTGGAAGTCCC
This sequence comes from Clostridiaceae bacterium Marseille-Q4149, assembly GCA_018228685.1. Lineage (GTDB taxonomy): Bacteria > Bacillota > Clostridia > Oscillospirales > Oscillospiraceae > Vescimonas > Vescimonas cirricatena. Next base: position 2,752,506 of record CP073691.1, on the reverse strand, counting down.
GCCGAACACGCATTGCCGCAGCCTGTCCTCCGGGTGGGTTTCGTAGGGGATTTTATAGACCTCCTTCTGGCGGCTTAAAAATGACTTGATTTCCTCTATGCTCTTGGCGTTGGCAGTGGCAATCATCTCCGACATTTCAATTATCCAGTGGCCTTGTAACTTCCGGTACACGTTATCATCGTCCAGCTTCCGCAAATCATCGGAAAACCACTCGTCTTTTACGGCCAGCAGCCGGAAGAAGGTGGATTTCCCGGCTCCCTGACCGCCAACCAGACAGAGCATGACCTCAAACTTACAGCCGGGGCAGAAAGCCCGGTGGATGGCTCCCAGCAGGAACAGCCGCAGGGAATGGTAAGTGAAGTTGTCCGTGTCGGCTCCCAGAAAGTGCCGCAGGCAGTAGCGGATACGCTCTTTCCCGTCCCAGACAAGTCCGTTCAGGTAGTCCCGGATGGGATGGTAGCTGTTGGCGTCTGCGGCCAGATCGGCGGCGTCTGCTATCTTTTTCTCGCTGGTCAGGCCGTAGGTCTTTTCCAGATACAGCCGGATATACTTCATGTCCGTGTCGGTCATGGCCTTGCTGCCGGTTCTGCGTTTCCTGCCGATGGGCTTTAGAAGGTCAATGCGCTCGGTCAGGAGATTTTTCGCAACCGCCCCGGAAAGGACGGGGTCATACTGGAACACGGTCAGGCAGTTGTGGATACTGTTCCGCACGCCGCCTTTCTCGGTGCTTTCCAGCAGGGCTTTTACTTCCTCAACGCTCCGGGGCGGGGGTGCGGCTTCGATGGTGTCCGTCACGGCCTGCCGCAGTTCTGGCGGCAAGGTCTGCCATTCTCCGCTCAAGGTTCCTCACTTCCTTTCCGTAGCTGGCAATCAGGGCAGCCCGTTCCCCTATGTCGGAGAACAGCAGCACATCCAGCAGATATTCCACATGGGATTGTTTCTGCAAGGCTTCCACGAAAAGCGGGTGCCATTCTTCCTCCGGTGTCTTGGGGGCATAGTCCCGCTTCCAGCGGCGCAGCAGATTGTGATAGTCGGACAGTACCCGGAAACAATATCGCTCCATACGCTTGAATTGCTGCTCCGGGCTTTCCTGCCGGGGCTGTGGGCGGCGGCTCCTGCTTGGCGGCTCCTTATCCTCATAGGGAATGGAGAAGTCCTGCGCCAACATGAGGGCGGCTTCCTTGGGGCTGACATTTTCCAGATGGGAAACAAAGTCAATCACATCCCCGTCTGCCTGACAGCCGAAACAATGGAAGCGCCGGTCAACCTTCATGCTGGGGTTTTTATCGTCATGGAAGGGGCAGACGCACATCCCGTTTCTTCCTACCCGGATACCGTAATGCTCGCCGGCCTGCCGGGTGGTAACAGACTGCTTCACGGCTTCAAATACGTTCAATAGGCAAATCCTCCTGAAAATAAGAAAAGCGCCTGTCATTCTCACGGGGAAAATGGCAAGCGCCTGATTGGTTAAAGTTCCATATCCTGTTTTTGCTGGCGGCGGGGCGTCTGGCGTTTCTCTGCCTGTTCCTCCCGGATACGCTGCTCCCGGCCTTTGACCGCCTGCTGGATGGACGGTTTCTTTCCCGGCTCTGCGGTCTGGCGGTACTGCTCGGATGGCAAAACCTGATTGAGCCAGTGGCGCACATCCCGCAAAATCTTTACATCCTCCTGTACGGCAGTCAGCGCTTCCGTCTTGGAAGCGATATTCTCTGAAAGCTGTGCCTGTTCCCCGGCCAGCTTCTTTGTGCTGTATTTCGCCCCATCAAGGTGAACCTTGAAATACCGCAGGGCAGCGTTGTAGGCGTCCAGTTCCTCCTTATGGTCGGCGGCATATTTCTCCTTGGGTTTCTTCCAGCGGATAGCGGCATATTTCGCATGAACCGGCTTGTTTGCTTCAAAGTTCCCGATATGGAAAAGCAGCCGGTCAATCTCTTTTACACGTTTCTCCATCGGCCTGATTTCCTCACGGATGGAAACAGCCTGTGCGCTGGCTTCATCCAGATAGGCGTCAAGGCTCTCCACGGTGGAGATCTCTTTCTGCCGCAGGAAGTCCAGGGATTCCATGACCTTGTTGAAATCGCCAACAGTGCCTTTCAGCTTCCCCTTGGAAGTCCAGCCGGTACGTTCCTCGCTCCGTTTATCCAGATACCGGGAAAGCAGTTCGGGGATGGTCGGCTCCTTTGCCTGTTCCAGCGCTTCCAGCAGCGCCGCCTTTTTCTCTTTCAGGCCGGACAGCCAGCCCTTTAAGCTGCGTACCATCTGCCGGATAGACTGCATGAGGGAATTGGCAGCTTTGATGTCCCGGTTCAGGTTTCCGATGTTGGTCTGTATGCCTTTCTTCTCCAACTGGCTGACCGCTGGCCCCATGTGGACGGTGGGGATTTTATCAATCCCCTGTCGGGCATAGGAGCGAAGGTCAAGGCGCTCCGGGCTGCCGATGGCTTCCAGATAACGGTTCGCCGTATCAGCCCAGCCCTGCCGCCATATCTCGGCGTACTTCTGGTCGTTCCAGTCCACGGTGTCCTCTTTGTGGCTTTTCCATCTGCCGGACGCAAGCCGGATACGCTCGCCGTTCTCGTCAAGGTCGTAGACCTTCCGGCTTTTAGGGAGCCATTTTCCGGTTTCGTCCATCGCCCGCATGGTAAGAAGGATGTGGGCGTGGGGATTGCCGTCCCCCTTGTCATGGATGGCGAAGTCGGCAATCATGCCTTTGGAAACGAAAAACTCCCGGCAGTAGTCCCGGATAAGGTCGGCGTACTGTTCCGGGGGAAGTTCCCTCGGTATGGCAAGCACAAACCTCCGGGCAAGCTGGGAGTTCCATTGTTTCTCAATCGCTTCGGCGGCGTTCCACAAGGTATTCCGGTCTGCGTACTCCGGCGGGGCGTGGGGCGGCAGCATGATTTCGGTGTGGACGATTTCGCTTTTATGGGAATAGTATTTCTGTTTTTGGTCGTATTCGGAAAACAGCCGTTCCCCGCTCTGGTAGGCGGCAGACGCAACGGCTGACTGGCGCTTGCTGCGCTGGATGATTTTCACATCAAAGTGCGGGCATGGTGGCATGACGGATTGTGACCTCCTTTCTCCCGGCGTCCGGGCAAAGAAAAAGCAGGAAACCGTTCCATGATTTCCTGCTCGGTGGTGCCGCCGGTGGGCGGCTGGTATTTAGTTTTGAAAGTTCGAGTCAGGTTGACCCGATGATGGATAGCACGATAAATGGGAAGTTATCTCTTACTTAGAAAATAGTATGAAAAACCATAGGAACAATGAGAATTAAAATTGCACCTACTACACATACAGCAATTACTTTTTGAAAACTTCGTTTTTCTTGTTCAGACATATCATTATACCATTTCATAGGCAAGCACCTCCTCAACTTCCAATTTTTCGCTGACTCTATTTTTGCTACTTGCTACGGAACTTCATTCTTCTCTATTTTGATTAGGGCGTTTCTTATTACAAAGCGAACCTACCAACATACCGATTGCAGAGATTATCGCTCCTGCTACAATCATTCCAAAGTCTGGGGCGTTCAGTTTGTTAAAAGCAATGTTGTTTGCCATTTTGAATGTACCATATTCAGCAAGCATATACATTGCGCCAAAGAAAATTGTAAATGCCCATTTTCCTTTTCCCCAGAAATTGTTTTTACCAATAACAACGGATACAATAAATGTTGTTACAGGAAGAATAATCCAAAGAAACATCAAACTGTAACCCATAGCGTCGCTTCCGCTTGTAAAGAACCAGAACACAATCATTGCAAATGCCCAAATCAACAGATAAGCGAGAATTGTAATAATTCTGTTTCTGTTGGCGTTGCTTTTCACAACATTTGTACTTTCTTCGAGATAATCATAATAGGTTTTCATTTTCTGTTCTCCCTTCAATAAATAGTCAAGAGAGACATCGTAGCATTCGCTCATTTTTATGACACTAATGATATCCGGGTAGGATTTTTCATTTTCCCAATTTGAAATGGTCTGGCGACTCACTCCTAATAATTCAGCAACTTGTTCTTGTGTTAGTTTTTTCTCGATTCGGGCTGCCTTGATTTTGCTTCCAATATCATGCTCCATGCCACTGCACCTCCCTTGCACTTTTATTGTAGGAAAAACACCCTATATCGTCTACCAAATGGCTTTTACATCACTTATAATGTGTGTCAAAATTCTTTGACAACCGCATAAAAACCTATCTGTCGTTAATTTTATTATACTATGACCAGCCTCCTTTGGGAATAGATGAATTGTAAACTTGCTGGACGGGAACAGCTTGCAGCGCAAGGTGTTTCCGAGCGGCAAGTCCACAAAGGGGTAGCTGGCGGCAGCCAGCGCAGGGGAAGTGTAGCTTCCCCTGTGATGATTGACTGGAGCCGGAACGCTGCGGGCAATCATCTGCTTTCCGCAGGAAGCCCCCGGCAGGGCGCAACACACTACCTTCAGGTGGTGTATAGTTGCGCCCTCTTTCAGAGGGGCAGTCCACGGGCTGCGGCTCTGGAAGCAATCATGGCCGTTTCCGGCCTACGTCCTCTCCCTGAAAATCGTCGTTTCCGGCGAACACTTTTTCCATAAGCTGACGGGTGCTGTCCTGCCGGAACAGCAGCTTCAAGAACAAACTGACCTGTTCATCCGTGATGGCTTCCGGGTGGGGAAGGTAGCTTTCCAACATGGCGGCTCTGGTGCAAAGCCGGTGCGTCCGTTCCTTCCGTGTCAGCGTCTTTATCTGGTGTTCCAATATCTTTTCTTCATGCTGCGCCCTCCGCAGCTTCTTTTCCGTTTTCTCTATCTCCTGATTGAGTGCTTCCAGCTTTTCATTCATAGGCGGCTGTCCTCCTTCTTGGGAATGAGTACATATATCTTATTGGGTTCCCCGAAGCCCTGACGCACTCGCAGTATCAGTCCGGCGTCCTCCAATTCATTCAGGGAACGCTTCACGGTCATGGTGCTGCGGGCAAGTGCCGCCGCCAGTTCCACGATGGGGAAATGGATAAATAAAATCCCGTTGGCGTCCTCCATGCCGGACAGGAAAACAATATCCAACATCCGGGCGTACATGACCTTGGCGGTGCTGCTGATCGGGAGCCGCAGCATGGCTCTTGGCAGCGGCATACAGGGCGGCAGGGTGGTGTCTGCGGTCATAAATTCAACTTCCATTCAATCGGTGTCCTCCTTTACTTTTCGTTTTGAGCGTTTGGAAAGATAATGGGGGCAGTCCACAATGACCGCCCGGAAACTCTGCTTACAAGTGCGCTGGCATTTCCGGCAAAGGTCGTTGTACGTTACCCGCCCCCGTTCATTGAGGAAGAAGGATAGTTCCAGCTTCCTCTTTTTCGGCATTCTCGGCATGGTGCCTCCTTAAACAAAAATCCGCCCATTTCAGCCGTAACAGCCGCAATAGACGGATAGCAGATTTTAGTGTCGTGTTTCGGGGCGATTTTCAAGGGAAAAGCGGCCATAGAGCCGCCCGGAAATCCCCCGTAGTATTACGGATAGGGCAGACTATGCCCTATCGGATTGTTGTGTTTCAGTATCAATTCGGTGTTCATTTTTGCCGGTTCTCCCTGATGTCGTTCCTGCCCCTGGCTCTCACAACGGCGTTTCGCTCCCTTTGGTACGCTCGTTGCGGTCATGGTTCCTCCATTTCCTGCCGCAAGTCATTGCGCTACATCGCCGGGGAGCATATCCCATACAGGCCGGTCATTCGATTGGAATAATCCATCGATGAACTAAGCCCATTATGGCACATTTTTGAGCCTTCTCCCGTATATCCACAAAGTAGGAAAACCGTCCCAAAAACGAAAATTTCCACGATTGCGGAACGGGTATGGTATAATGGGATGGACGGCGGCAGCCAGCCGCAGGAAGGAGCGATGTATCTATGAAAACCCGCATTTCCGTACAGGAACGCCTGAAAGATTTACGGGTGGAACGGGGCTTAAATCTGGAAGAACTGGCGCAGGAAACCGGCATTTCAAAATCAGCCCTCGGCAGCTATGAAAACGACAACGATGAATACAAGGAAATCAATCACGGCAGCCTGTTGAAGCTGGCAGACTTTTATCAGGTGTCCGTTGACTATCTGCTCGGCCTTACCAACAATCGGAAATATGAAAACACGCCGATAGAAGAATTACATTTGAGTGATGAAGTCGTAGAACTGCTGAAAAGTGAACGCTTCAACAACCGGCTGCTGTGTGAGATTATCTCCCATGAAAAATTCAAGGAACTGCTGGCAGACGCAGAAATCTATGTGGACGGGATAGCAACCATGCACTTCCATGACACAAATAGCTCACTGGCTGCTTTACGGGCTATGATACTGGAAGAACATCCCGAAGCTACGGCAGACCGGGCAATCAAAGTATTGGAAGCCTGTCAGATAGAGGAAGAAGATTTCTTCTGCCATGTGACGCACAAAACATGGGACGTCATTCTCCACGACATACGCAAGGCGCACGAAAATGACAGCGAAAGTGCGCCGGATACCACGCCCGCCGATGAACTGATACGGGAAGTACAAAAGGCCATGCAATTGCCGGGGGACAGGGTTCAGCAATTCACGGAGATATTCTGCAAGGCGTTCCGGCTCAAATATAAGCGGCTCTCACAAGAGGAACGAAGCCTTTTGAAGAAGCTGTTCAAGAAATCCCCGCTGATAAAACAGTCTGGTATGAACTTCCGGCGCAGGCCGTGGAAATGAAAACTGCCGTTGTGGGAATGGTTGTTCCTGCAACGGCAGCTTTGATTATATATGAATTTGGAAATCCTGAAACTTAAACAATCCATTTCCCTGTTTGAGTTTTCCGGCTCTCTCTAATTGTGCAAATCCGGCTTCAATATCGGCTATCAAAGAAACGGGAATATCCAACTGATGGTGTCCGGGCAGAACTTTTTTTATATTGTATTTCCGTATTCGCCTTATAGATTGATAGAATAGCTTCGGGTCGGTAGTTGGGTAAAATGCGTCCAGGCTTCCCTTGTATATCAAATCCCCGGAATACAAATAGTTTCGTTCTGGTTCGTAAAAGCAACAATGTCCGGGAGAATGTCCCGGCGTGTGAACAACTTGAATTTCCCGCCCGCCTAAATTTAGAAAATCGCCATCGTGTAAAATTCTTTGTGGGATACCTTGAAAAATCTGATAAGCGTTAATATCAAAATCTCTTGGAAAATCACAAGGAAGCCTTGTCAAATTATTCTTCACAACTTGCAATGGTATCGGAAACCTGACCGATAGCCAGTCCTTTTCCGCTTCATGTACGGCGATATTATCAAAATACTTATGCCCGCCAATGTGATCCCAATGAACATGAGTTGTAACTGTCATAACAGGCAGCTTTGTCAGAGAGTCCACAATTTTTCTGATGTTGGAAACGCCTAAACCTGTATCAATGAGAATAGCATATTTTTCCCCACATAATAGATAACAATGTGTTTCTTCCCAGTGCTTGTATTCGCTAATAGAGAATGTATCACGGTCTATTTGCTCAATGGTAAACCAATTATCCATTCCGTATAATTACCTCCAGCAACTGAATTTCCAGTTAAAACCACTTTGCATTTTCATCTCTGAAATGTGGTATATTGCCATCTTTATAAGGGTCATACCGATTTTCGTTACAACCAAATTCTTTTAAGAGAGCAATCTTGCCATCTGGCGTCCATTCTATCAGTGACATTCCATCAAACGCTTCTACGTTACCGGCGTCCATCTTATTTTTGAAATACCATTCAACAATGGTTTGATTGCCTTTATGGAAAAATTGCTTGATGTCCCATTGCAAGACAGTTCCACGGGTATTCCATTCCTCAAACCAAAGTTTTATTTTCTTGGAGCCGTGGTACTCTGGCCCCCAACTTTCAATATATACGGCATTATCAGAAAATACATTAAATATACCCAAATCTTTTTTTGCAAGCCACATATCAAACCAAAGTCTGATAATTCTTTCTCTATTGTCCATTTCGCAGCGCCTTCCTTGTCAATTTAATTTTTCAGCGTCTTTGTCCTGCTCTAATTCAATTACATCCAAAATGCCACAATTCAGGGCTTCGCAGATACGAACCAGCGTTTCCATGCTGATGTTTTTGCCTTTACCCATGTTGGCAATCATATTTGTGGTAAGACCGGCGGCAATCCGCAAGTCCTCTTTCCTCATGTTGCGCTCAACCAGCGTGTGCCAGAGGGGTTTATAGCTTATGTGCATTTATCCTCCTGCCTTTCTCCCGGTTTCGGGGTTCCTGTTCCCATTATATCAAAATTCTTGCTAACTCACAAACATTTCTTGACACAACCGCCGGTTCCGTCTGGATTGTGCTTTTCCTTTCTTCTCTTGATTACATCTACTTAGCCATAAGCTGCTTCATGCCCTGGCTCTTTGCGCCCGGATTGTCATTGCCGTAGCCCTCCATCAGATTGATTACGCCCCAGATACCAAGCCCGGCTCCAAGTGCTACAACAAGGGTCTGCAAAACGTCTACTGCGCTATTGAAAAATGCCATAAATATATCCTTTCTGCCGCGTCTGCGGCTGTCCGGCAAGCGGACAAAAGGCGGTCAGCGTATGGTCGCCGCCGCACAAAAAAACCGCCCTCTGGTAAAGGCGGCTGTCCCCGCGCTGCGTAAGTTCTGCGGCGCGGCGGTATTCAGTTGTAAGGGGTGCGGCTCCTGCCGCTGTGTACTGCGCCGGAAAGTGGGGGCGCGTATCATGTAGCCGGTATGGATAGATGTGATTGCTTCAATCGCTCCTTTCTGTGTTCCGCTGTGCTGCCGGACGTTTTTTTCAGACTTGCGGGAAGTGAATAGCTTGCGTAGCAAGGTGTTCGCTTCCCGCAAGTTCACAAAGGGGTAGCTGCCGCAAGGCAGCGTAGGGGAAGTGTAGCTTCCCCTGTCCCCCGGCGGTCTGCCATGCTGTCACTGTTGCGGGATAAGCCCCCGGCGCGTGACATACTCCGTTGCAAAACGGCGGTGTTCCGCTTCCTTTTCCCGCCAATACTCCCATAATGCAGCGTCGGCGGCTTCCGCAACATTCATTAAAAACCGTTCAAGCTGCTTTTGTTTTTCCTCTGCGCTACGTTTCCTCATGGTCTGCGTCCTCCTGTAAGTCTGCCGCGTCAAGCTCGTAATAGTCAAAAACCTCGTCGGGCTTGACAATGGCGGGGCGGCGTTTAAGGTGCTTTTCCATGTCAAAGGCGTTCTTCGGGTCTGCGTCGGACAGGTACTTGTATTTCGGGTGCTTCGTTATGTCGAATTTGTCCGAAAAGAACGGGCGCACCCCGCGTAGCTGCAAGATACATTTCCCTCCGTCCATGACTGCAATTTCATCTTCCGTCATAAGCTGCTTTCCCAATTTCTGATAGTTCAGCCCATGCGAAAGCTCCCGCCCCCTTGTTTCGGACGTGTTAAAGCTGTCTATCGTTTCTTTTCCTAAAATTTCCGATATTTCTTTAAGGGTGGTTTTCTCCTTGCCGCCCAAGAAAAGCGTGGTGTCGCAGTTGCCGACTATGGTATCGGCGTTGTCTTTGTAAATGGCTTTTAGCTGTGACTGGCTCTGCAAGATGATTGACGCGGATATTTCCCGGCTCCGTATCGTTGCAATGAGCTTTTCAAACTTTGGTATCTGCCCGATATTCGCAAATTCATCAAGTAAGCACCTAACATGGACGGGAAGCCGCCCGCCGTATTCATCATCTGCCTTGTCACAAAGCAAGTTGAATAGCTGTGTGTAAAGGATTGAAACGACAAAGTTAAAAGTGTCGTCGGTGTCGCTGATGATGACGAAAAGGGCGGTCTTTCTGTCGCCTATGGTGTCAAGCTCCATTTCGTCGGTTTCCATAAGCTCCCGCAGCTCCTTAATGTCGAATGGGGCTAACCTCGCGCCGCATGAGATAAGTATGCTTTTTGCGGTCTTGCCCGCCGCAAGTTTGTATTTTTTGTACTGCTTGACTGCAAAATGTTCCGGGTCTTTTTCTTCCAGACGTTCAAACATGAGGTCAACCGGGTTCTGGAAATCCTCGTCGTCCTCGCGGGCTTCCGACGCATTTATCATCTCAAGCAGCGTCGTGAAGTTCTTCTCGTCCTCCGGGGCTTCATACCAGATGTAGCCGATTAGCGCGGTGTAGTAGAGCTTTTCCGCTTTCACCCAGAAATCCTCGCCGGATTTTTCCCCGTCGCCTTTGGTGTTGGCGATAATGGTATTGACTAACTTCAAAATGTCCTTTTCGCTCCGCAGATAGGCAAAGGGATTGTATTTCATGGATTTTTTGAAGTTAATCGTATTTAGCACTTTGATACGGTATTTGTACCGCTGTAACATTTTCCCGGTTTCCAAAATCAGTGTTCCTTTCGGGTCAGTGACGATATACGACGTTGGAAAATCCTTTGACGTACATTGCATGAGCGACGGTTTCACAAAGAACCGGGTCTTGCCGCTGCCGGAACCGCCGATTACAAGGATATTTTTGTTTCTTGCGTATTTCGGCTGCTTCGGGCGGCTGTTCATGGTGAGCCGTTCCGTCTGCGTTAAGGGGATATTGTTCTCAAATACCGGGTCGGTGTACGGCTTTATGTCGTCAGCCCCGCCCCAACGCGCCGAACCGTATTCTGTCCCGCGGCGGTATTTCTTCGCGTTCTTGCCTTTGGTGTAGATAATCAGCCGGACAATGACCGCCCCCGCAATGCCTAAAGCTAAGTCTGCCGGGTGGAAGCTCGGCGCGATACTGGAAAAGGCGGCGGTAAAACCGTCCCCAAGATGTAGCAGCTTTGCGCTTGCGTCCGCGCCGGGGGAGAGCCGGACAGCCGCGCCCACTTTATCAAAGAGCCAGACAAAGAGCAGATACGGGAGATTTAGGATAAGCAGCTTCTTGATTTCCGGCTTCATAGCGATACCTCCCTGTCCTTGTTCTTGACCTTTGCCCGTTCCGCGTTTCTGCCCTGTGCAGCTTCTTTGAGGGTAGAGAGCAGCTTTCGGATTGAGGGCTTTTTCTCCTGTGTCAGCTTTTTTGCGGAAAATTCCTTAAAGGCTGCGGTCAGTACGTCCGCGTCCCGCCCCTTGAAGAAAACCAGATAGCGGGGCGGGCTTTCCGTCGCGTCCTTTTTCAGCGCAAAGTCGATACCGTACTTTTTCGCCGTACTCTCAAAGGCTTTGATATTGCCCTCGGTAATCTCAATGTTGGAAACGCCCGCGTTCTGCTTCATAAGCTGCTTTAAGCTCTGCTTGCCCTGTGGCGGTTTTGCAAGCTGCTTTTTGCCCTTTGACAGTATGGCTTTCATTGCCTTTTGGAGCGTCTGCGCGGTCAGCTTCCCGGTCTTGATGTAAAGGGCTATGGTCTTTTCGTTTACTTCGTCCTGCAATTTGTCGCGTCCTCCTTTCGCGTTTCTTTATGGGGCGGCGGTCAGATACGCACCCGCAGCCCGTTCAAGTCCTCGGCTCTGATACCCACAAGATACCAGTTGTCGCCGTACTCAATCCGGGTCGGCTTCCACTTGCCCCGCACGAATACGTCAAAGCACTCGCCGCAATGCAAGCCCCCGTAGTAGCTGTTTAAGTCAAAGCGGATGTCGTAACGGTCGGTGCGCTCGTCAAATACCAATGCTCCTGTCATTTTCTGTGCCATAATAAAATCCTCCTTTTGTGGTTGTGGGTGGTTACAGGCTTTCGCCCTCATTGCATGAATAATAGTCCGGGTCGCCGTACTGCGGCTTTTTCGGTGACAGTGCGCCGCTTGCCATGTCATGGGCGACAAGGGAAGTGTAGTAGTTGCCGATTGTGGACGGGGCGTTGAAAAGGGCGGCTTTCAGATATTGCTTGATGTTGCGGATTTTGGTTGTGTTCTCCCGCATACAGTCAAGCACAAAGCGGATATGCTCGCCGTCTAGTTTCATAAACTTTGACTTCACAAGCTCTGCCGGGTAGTCGTCCCCCGCAATCCGTACCCGCTTTCTGGCGGTGCATACGGTTTCAAGCATGAGGTCTACAATCTCGTCCAGCCTGTCACTGTCAAACTTCATGTCCTGTTTGAGAATGTGGTAGTCGATATTGTCCTTGATGATTTCCCGGTATATATCAACTGCGCTCTGTGCTGCCGCTTCCGTTCCTTTCCGTTCCGGCGGCGCAGCCGCTTCTCTGCAAGGAGAGGGGTTAGGGGAAAGGATAGGAATGGAATGGGTACTTGATAAATCTGTATTTGATTTTTCTTTTTTTGGTAAGTCAGTTCTTTGTATATCTTTATTTAATTGCGTTGGATTTTCCAACGTAGGTTTTTCCAATGTTGGTTTTTCCTGCATTGGATTATCCAATGTTGGATTTTCCAATGTAGGTAAATCCGGCGTAGGCGTCTGCGGCTGCTCGAATATCACATAGTCCGCGCCCCGCAAGCGTCCTTTCTCGTCGCGCTCCCTTGAACGGACGATATACCCGGCGCGTTCAAGTTCCTTAATGGCTTCGCGGATAGCGTCTATCTTCTCCCGGTTGATAAGGGATAAGCCTTTCAAGGTGTAGTCCCAATCTTCGGGGAGTGACAGCATTTGCGACAACAGCCCCTTTGCCTTTAGGGAAAGCTCCTTGTTGCGTAGGTGGTGGTTGCTCATTACGGTATAGCCCTTGTTTCGTTCCACTCTGAAAACTGCCATAGTTCATAGCTCCTTTGCTTTGGATTTGTTACGCAGTAGAAGCGCGGTTTCGGGGGATAAGGTATAAATCCCTTTCCGCGCCAGATACGCGCCCGGAAAACCGCTTGTAGCAAGGCTTTTTCTGCCCCTACTGCGTAACAAAGGGCATGAAAAAAGCGGCGTTCCTGTTCTCCCATGTAGAGAGTAAGAAACGCCGCTTCTGCGTCGTATTCAGTTTTTAGTACAATACCCTGCTTGTCCGTCGCTCGAAAAACCTTGATTTTCCAGTGTTTTCAAAAGTATCGTTATCTAACGTCAGCTTTCAACCGGCCCGGATTCCAGCGGATGCTTGCCGACATCAAGGCGGGCAAGATCAAGCGCGTTGTCGTTAAGGATATGAGCCGGTTCGGGCGTAACTATTTGCAAGTCGGAATGTATACGGAAATGCTGTTTCCAGAGTACGGCGTCCACTTTATTGCCGTCAATGACGGTGTGGACAGTGTGCGCGGGGACAGCGAGTTTACCGCCATCCGCAACGTATTCAACGACAATCTTGCATAAAGCATGACAAGAAAAACAGCGGTGCGGATACAATCAGAAATCTACAATCAAAGCCCAAAATTGTGTGTAATTTAGGGTGGAAAAACGAGGATTTTGTGTCTTATAAGAAGCGTAAACTTAGGAGGCGGATGGGTTTATATGTTGTTACTGCAACTATCCACGTGGCAAAATATATCCTTCTTCCGCCGTTTATAGGTTGACATTTCCGACTCTTTTCTGTATAGTGTGTATGGGTGGGTACCTACCGGCACTTAGGCTGAAAAGTCTACGTGCCGTTTTTGCTTTTACGGAGGTGCGAAAATGAAAAGAATATCAGTTGCACACAGGTTTAAGGATAGGGCTCTTGTTGCCTCTTTGGTGCGTGGAATTGCTTTTGCCCTGATTACGCTTTTGTTTACAACGGTCGCTTTCTTCAAGGGTTTCCTATGGTGCATTTACATCGGCTTCTCATTAACAATGGCTTTTGGCGCAAAAAAATGCGAATATAAAAATTACGTTTGCAGCCTTTTGGCAGGATATGTGTGGTCGCTCGCCTATGTATTCTTTCCCTCTTTTATGGAAAAGACAATTCACATTCCTTCCTTCGCCGCAATGACCGTCAGTGAACTGATCCTAACTTTCCTGCTGCTGTTTGTGCATCTCAAATTTCTCCGCAACACCTGGCTGAATAAAATACCTATGGTGTTTGCAGGAATCACGACTGTATTTATCGGCGGCATTGACCATATTGCGTTGAGCGGGCTGTCAACCTTTATGGGAATATCTATGGCTGTGCTGACAGAGATCATCATTATATTTCTGACTGTGATAAATAAAGAAAAGCAAGTAGAGCAATAAATGAAAGGAGCATTCTGATATGAATATTACAGTTTATCTCGGTGCAAACGAAGGCAATGACCCATCTTTGCGCAAAGCGGTTCAGGAACTTGGTACATGGATTGGTGCAAGCGGAAATGCGCTGGTCTATGGCGGATCGAAGACTGGCTTAATGGGCGAGATCGCCAAAAGCGTTCTGGACGCCGGTGGGAATGTGACCGGTGTAGAACCGCAGTTCTTTATGGACGAAGGTTTCCAGTATGACGGGCTGACAGAGCTGATCGTCACAAAGGATATGTCGGAGCGCAAGAATAAAATGATCGAGCTGGGCGATGCCTTTATCGCCTTCCCCGGTGGCACTGGCACATTGGAGGAGATTGCGGAAATCATGTCCAAGGTATCACTGAAGCAATTGGATGCTCCCTGTATTCTTTACAATTTGAACGGCTTCTACAAGGATCTGAAAGCACTCTTAAATCACATGATAGAAATGGGCTTGTCTTCAAAGGAACGGCAGGAAGGAATCTATTTTGCGGAGAGCCTTGAACAGATTAAGCATATTTTGTCCAAAGAAGATTAACAAAGAATAACATGAACAACAAGGGCTTGGGACTATCCCAAAAATCAAAACCTCCGGCTAAGCCGGAGGTTTGATCTGGCCCTATAAGGGCCTATTACGGACGAAGCCCCTTAAGGGGCCCGAAAGGTCTGCCGACCGCATTCCTTTCTCGGGCTACCCCTTAAGGGGTTTTACTTATGCCTTGGGATTCTTGGTACCCGTAAACGGGTCTATATACTCCTTAATGCTGATTTGGTCACTCATTTTGTCCTCCTCAAGCTGGTTTTGTATATACGCCTTTATTGCTTTCTTATTTCTCCCTACCGTATCCACAAAATATCTTCTTGCCCAAAAATGCCGATTCCCATATTTGTATTTCAGGTTGGCATGCCGGTCAAATATCATCAGGCTGCTCTTTCCTTTCAGGTAGCCCATAATCTGGGATACGCTGTACTTCGGCGGGATGCTTATCAACATGTGGATGTGGTCTGGGCATGCTTGTGCTTCTATGATTTCCATGCTCTTTTGCTGGCACAACTTCCGCATTTCGGCGCAAACACCACATGGTATTGACATCGCCAACTGTTATGTTCTAAACTACTTACATCTACTTCTTTCATGAATTAGTCTCCTTGTTTTTGTAAGTTTTGGTCGGCAAACCTCTTCCTTTCTCTAACTCGGAGACTTTTTCTTGTCTACTCTTCCCCTCTCCATAGGATTTCTTTTGCCCCCGGCAGAGCCGGGGGTTGACTTTGTGAACCAAGCGAATCGGGAACCCGGCGTTTGCCGGATTTCCGCTTTTGCAAGAGTTTGTATAAACACTCGCCCTGCTTGCCACTACCGGTCCGCTTTATAGGCCAGCACGGTGGAGTAGCATTTTCTGAGCTGCCGGCTGATTTCTGGCGGCGTGTTTCGAATCAGCAACTCATAGTTTTTGGGGGTATACAGGATACGCAAGAATCCTTTGTTGATACGATATGCCGCTATTTTATGGGTATACTCCACTGGAACCGGGTTTGTACTGAAATAGATCCAAAACTCCGGACGGCCCTCTATGAGGCTGTAGTCTATACCGATGTACTTCATATCAGCATAGGAATAGCAATCGCACCAGCACCACCGGTCCCAACTACAAAAGCTGATAACACTGCAGCACCGATTGCAAGACCGCCAAAAATGAGTGCGCTACGAAAAATAGAATCTCCCAAAGTGGTGATTTCTTCCCACAAGTCCCCGCCATCATCTTTTCTGCTGACCGGGTCATTGTCGCAGTAGGCAAAGAGATTCTTATCCCAGTTGGCTTTGTCGGGGGACGCAGCTACCACGGCGGCGGTATCCGCATTGATAAACCTTCCCCAGACCGGGTTATAATACCGGCTGCTGAGGTAGTACAGGCTCGTCTCGCTGTCGTAGACATACCCGCGGTAGCGCAGGGGATTTGCAGCGCCGAGGGTGGCAGACATGGAACCGCTGACGGCCATGCTGCCAGGCATACGTCCACGTGCCGTCGGACAGGGGATTGCCTATGGCGTCGTAGGTAATGGACTTCCCATTGAACGCCGTCAGCAGGTCCGGCCAATTGGCGTCGCCGTAGGTGTAGGTGCTGCTTGCTGTCCGGACGTGGCCGTCTTTTAACGGCCACGTCCGTCAGCCGGGACGATTATTCACTCTGGTCGGGTTCCTGGTTCTTAATTGCTGTCCCAAGGCATGAAAATCATGCACGTCAAGATCACCAGGAAAAAGATTCCAACAAGGCATGCCCCTACTATGCCCGTTCTTGCGTCCTTTTTCTTTCCGCCTTTACGACAAACATGGACGATAGAAAGCGTGAGGAGCTCAGCGCCGCCTCCACCTAATCCAATTCCAATAACAATCAAAATGCGGTAATATCGCGCCGGGAAAAAGCCGATTTCATTAAAGGCCAGCAATCCCAATCCAAGCGGCATCAGGAGCATAGCAATAGCGGTGCCTATGGGATTCCGCGGATCATGTTTATATTTCCGGGAAAACAGCATCCAAAGCCCTGTTATCATGCAACCAACAGAGACGGTCACTGCAACAATAAAGCCTATTATGGAAATATTACCGATCATGTTTTACCCTTCTTTCTGTATGCCTTTAGGAAGCGGTCCTTTAACACATAGAAAAAACCGTCAACCGCTACTCCGGCTGCAATGGATATAAACACCGCGGGAAATGCGCAGAAGTTGGCGGCGATAAAGCCCCCTAACATAATACATACCCACGATAGCGCAGGGGATTCGCAGCGCCGAGGGTGGAGGCCATGGTGCCGCTGGCATTCACAAGACCGGTAACGTTGCCCTGGGCGTTTCAGCAAGAATCCAGATGAGCACACTGTAGGCATTCAAACTGTCTAAACAAATGTTTTTCGCGCTATAGATTTATCGATAGGATTCTTTGCTTACACAGATTTTCACAAGGACATACATATGCTTTTTCGTTTTTTCCACGCAAAACGACTGCGTTTATAAACGACACAAAATCATTTTCTCCAAAAGAAAATACCGTATGCCCCTTCGCTTTTACCATGCAATTTGGATTATCGTATACCCACTCAATAAATGGGCATCGTAATGATTTGGCGTCTGTTATGTAGCCATCTGGAACATATACGTAACTAATTCTGGAATCAAATATTAGTCTAACAACCATACTATCACCTATGGGAAAATATAATAGACGTGACCGCCTCTTCTGTTATATGTGTGAAGATGATATAGAAGCACAAAGCGTTTCTTTAATACCCGATACGAAAGATTGAGCCTTATTAATAGATTCTGCGTGTTTGCCCCACAGTCAACAATCAGACTGTCCGCATTGATAAACCTTCCCCAAACCGGGTTATAATACTGGCTGCTGAGGTAGTACAGGCCCGTTTCGGTGTCATAGACGTACCCGCGATAACGCAGGGGATTCGCAGCGCCGAGGGTGGCGGCCATGGTGCCGCTGACGGACATGGGCGCGCCCCAGGGGTCGTAGGTGTAGGACACCACCTGGGTGCCGCTGGCGTTCACAAGACCGGTGACATCGCCTTGGGCATTTTTCAGGCAGAAATACCTGTTGCCGTTGTACGTCACAGACGCCGGGCCAGTGGAGTCGTAGGTAAAATGCAGCTTGTTACTGCCCCAGGTCATCTCCGTCAGCTGGGATACTTATTCCTCCTCGTCGGGTTCCTGATCCTCCAGGTCGGGAGATATTTCCCCGCGCCGCAGGCTTTCAAATTGCATGCGTTCCTCGCCCGGCAGTAGTGGAAAAATCAAAATGTGAGGCCAACGGTAAATAGCGGATTCCAACTGAAAAGCCCCACCAGCTGTCGTCCGAATCGGTTTGGTACTGCAAACCATCAAAAATGGCTGCCCCACTTCCGTGCTACCCATCTTATCTACCGGGAACACACCTACAATTTGAAACCGCTGCCATGGATATAGGCGGTGAAAGACACCCAGAAAAGTCACGGTAATTCCCTTAGTAGACACAATATATGTCCGGCTGGTAGCGATAATATGAGCAAAAGATAATACGTTAAATATAATGCCCAGGGAGACAATCGTGACCGTGTCAATTGCTATGCGTATGGGTGGCTGAAAAACCCAGCAAAATGTCTGAACGAAGTATTCATAATCCACATATGCCAGCACCATCGCCATTCCTACCGCAGATGCATGAAACTTTCGGGGCTCAATACGTAAAGTATTTGCTTCTGGGTTTTTCATACCGTCATCCTTACCGGGCCTGTGTTTCGGCCCCTCGCCGTCTGTCTTGGAGCATTTGATTTTCCTCCGCTGGTTCTGCGGCTCGATGAGCATGTTGTCGCTGCGATATATGCGGAACCGGCTAACTCAGAATTGCGCTGACTTACAGTTTTATCCCAAATGGTGAACGTATTGGACACAGGTTGAACCACGGGGTCCAGGACAACAGGATATGAGGCGTCTGCCATCCAATCCTGAGGCAGGTAGTAACGCAGTTCATATCCTTTTTCGTTTTCCTCCAGAATCACCTTGATATCATCGGAGCATACATTTTCCGCATCCAATAGATAAGAGGCCGGCATATAGAACACCGGCTTGGCTTCGGAATCGGCATCTTTTGCATAGGCCAGAATACGGTTATCCTCCTGCAGTTCCAATCGCAGATTTTCTGCCTCCAGATGGTAGCGGTAGCCTAACAACTCTTTCGGGCAACTGCGCAGAATCAAAGACTCCTTCAGCCGATTTGAATCCAGGTCATAGGTCACATCTGTGTCATGATAAACATCCTGATACACGGTTTCGCTGCGTTGATTATTCAGTGCAGCCTCCGGCTGAAGCTGTCCCTCATCTGCCAGAGTGGAAGCAATGCTGCTGACCTCGGCAGCGCTTTCGTCTGCGGGGACACAGATCATATCTTCGCCCGGCAACTCCTCACCTATATAGCCCGAACCGCTTTCGGAAATCGCACCATCGTCTTCGTACAACTGACCTGTCAGATAGAATGACAAGCTGTACCCGCTGCGGCTGACCGTGATTCCATTGGCGGTATTCAGCTCAGCAGGAACAGAAACATCCCACATACCGGCTGCGTTTCGATACACGGTTTCACCATCCTGCGCAGCAGACGGCAGCAACCGGTTGTCAATTTCCTCCCAATATCCATCTTTTTGGTAATGTACTGCCGCCGGATAAATTACCACCTGCCTTGTACCGTCGGTGAGCAGGAACTCCTTCCGATTTTCTTCCCGTTGTTCCAGTATCTCGCCCACGACCTCCGCGGGCGCATCCACGACGTTTTCTGTTGTTGGCGGCCACAGATCTCCCAGTTCCTCAGCCATTACCTGCACGGGGACCAGGTACACCGTCAGCAGCACGGCCAGGAAACAGGATAGTACGCGTCTCCATTTTTTCATACGTTTTCTCTCTTTCTTTTATATAGTGGGATGTATGCCTACGTCTCTACTATATACAACTCCGCTGCAGCTACTTTGCAACAGGTTTTTTCGCTTTTTTCGAAAGAATCGTAATATATGACAAAAGACGGCAGATGCTTTTTGGCTATTATATCCAAGCAACGAGATGAAGCTGGGACATAATAGCGCAAAAAGCACCTTAGCCGCCGTCTTATTTGCCGCCGAATCCCGCTTCCATGGCCTTGCGGGCTTTACTTCTGGCTCGTGTCAGCATCATACGAACGCTGGCAGCGCTGACCCCAAATGCCTTCCCTATTTCTGAGTCACCCAGGTTGTTAGGGGACAGTTTTCTTTCTCAATGAAGGACGGATTTCTGTCTGTCGTTTGGAAAAATTTCTGTCCGTCTGGCGGCAGCTTTACATAGATACGGTTCGGCTTGGAAAAGCCACTTCTGCGCCGCTCAATCAGCCCGGCGTCCTCCAGCTCGGAAAGAGCGGTTTTCACGGTCATGGGGCTTCTGTCCAGCGCGGCGACAGTCTTCTCTATGGGAAACACAAGGTAAATCCTGCCGCCCTCGTCCAGCCAGCCGTTTGCCTGTGAGAGCGTCGCCCGGTCAAGCAGCAGCGCGTACAGCAGCATCGCCGTCTGGGTCAGATCTGTTTGCAGCAGGAAACGGGGATATGGCAGATACGGCGGCAGCCGGGTATCCGCTCTCATGTACTCAGTGATGGAATGTCACCTCCTTCGTGGGAATTAGAGGTATAACGAATCGTGACAGCCCTCAGTCGGGCGGTTTCCAGCATTTTGACCAGTAATGCGGACAAAGAACAACGATTGCCCGGAAGCTCTGCTTGCAGCCGTGGATGCAGCCACGGCAAAGGGGATTGTAGGAAATGCGGTTTCGGTGGTCGAGGAAGAGCGACCATTCCAGCCGCCGCTGTTTACTCATTCTCGGCATTTTTACACTCCTATCTGTCGCCAAAGCGTTACGCTCCGGCAGACGGTCAAACTGTAAATCTCGGTATCATTTTCGGACTTTTTCTGCCCTGTACGCTCCATTTGGGGAACGGGTGGTATTGCGGTATGGGTAAGTCTCTTCGGCGCGTTCTGTGCGTTTTCGGGAGGGGCATTTGCTCCATTTCTGGATTTGAGAACAAATTGTATCTTTTTCGTGCGCTGTATTGTATTTCTCGTGCAGATAGCGTATAATGATAGTGCCAGTAGAAAGGGGATGATTTCATGGCTGGAACTACAACAAACATCAGCATCCGAATGGACAGCGACCTGAAAGCACAGGCTGACGCTTTGTTTTCGGAGCTTGGCATGAATCTCACAACGGCTTTCAATATTTTCGTGCGTCAATCGATCCGGGAGGGCGGGATTCCGTTTGAAATCTCCATCAATCAGCCTAACAAGGAGACGATTGCCGCCATGCTGGAAGCGGAAAGGATTGCGAAAGACCCGTCTGTAAAGGGCTATAACGACCTTGACGAGCTTTTTGCCGATCTGAAAAAGTGAGAAAGACAAAGCTGACCGTCAAGCCGACCACGGCGTTCAAGAAGGATTACAAGCTGGCAATCAAGCGCGGACTGCAAATTGAGCTTCTTGAAACCGTGATTGAAACGCTTGCAATGGGAAACACGCTGCCGCCTGAGAACAGAGATCATGACCTGACCGGCAACTGGCGTGGACACCGGGAGTGCCACATTCAGCCCAACTGGCTTCTGATCTACCGCGTTGAGGGTGATGTTCTGGTGCTGACACTTTCCAGAACCGGAACGCATAGCGATCTGTTCGGGAAATGAGCATTGTGCCGCATGGGGAAACCTGTGCGGCATTTTGCTTTTTAGAGTTCTGTCTCATGCTTCCGTCTGTGTTTCGGCTGCTGCGGCTGTATCGCCATCTGATAGTTGCGCTGCATGGTCATCAGCTCATGCAGCCGCTCGCTTTTCTCGCGGTAATCGTTGTAGCACTCGTTTTTCTCTGAAATGAGAGATTGAATCTCTGCAACGACATCCTTGCGCTTCGGAAGCTGCTTCGGTGCGCCCAGCTTGTCAAGCTGGCGCTTGGCAGCGTCGTTGACGATAAAATCCGCTTCATGCGCGGCATAGAATTTCTGCTTGTCCTTCTCTTTGCGGATCATGCGATACTCCTTGATAACGGGATAGGTGTTGCGGTAATTGTCCATTGCTTCCAGCATTGCCTTTTTGTCCGTCACCTTGGCATCGGCAGCGTCATAGCGGCTGCGTGCTTCCCGTGCTTCCGCACCGGCTGCATCCACGGCGGCGCTCAGCTTATCCGGAGATAGAAGGTCAAGGAAGTGTCCCGCTGCTTCTGGTCATCGTGGCCAGAGGTGGGGCAAGGTCAAAGGACGGCGCTTTTGTGCCGTCCTTTCACGTTTCCCCACGGACAACGGGAAACAGGTGTGATCAGTTTTTATGGGAAAAGGAGGTCATAACTATACCTCCCAATCAACGGGCAACAGATAATCTACATTTCCATTGAAACTTCAGTTAATTTGTGGGCCTCTTTGGTGTTTTCAATTGGATAGAACATAGATGTCAAAGTCCCCGGCAGATTCGTCCCCACTGTTGCTATATACACGTCTTCAACCAAGTTTGATATGAAGTATCCAAATGACAAATCATTTATTTCATAAAAGCTATAATGTGGTCTTACATTCTCTTGTTTAGGAGTATACTCGGGCCAGTATTTTATAAAGCAATTCTCACCTATACATAGATGGTTTACTTTTCCATTACCTCTAATTAGCGTAGAGCGCACTTGTTGATTTACATTTCGGTTTAATATCCCATCATACCCCTCGAACGAAAAGATGCCCGAAAAAATAGGTTTGCAAACGATTTCTGCGGCAACTGAAAGTTTATCTATAACTTGAGTCAACTGTGTTGCCCCTGTAATGCGAGATTTTACCTGTCTTATACCAAAACCTGTTAAAAAGCTTGAAAGGCTTTTTATAGTGCCGAAGGTGCTTTCGTTTTTCATGAGACGTCACATCGCGCTTTCACACGCCGTGCGTGCGAAAGCCTGAGAAGAATTCTTGTTCAGGTACACGCCCCGGCCAAAAAATAATTGCAATTTATTTGCCGCCTGCGGGCGGCAAACTCTGCGAGGCTTTTAATATTTTTTTCGTTAGGCTAAGGAAAAGACGGGATTTTGTAACAGTTTCGTTAATAATTGCCCGCCCCTCTTGCGCGCGGCGCTTTAGAATGTTAAAATTCTTTAAAATGTTTTTTACAGTCGTGTAACAACTGACTTATAATGCGCAAGGAGCGATACGATTATGCCCAAATTCAGCGTAAAGAAGCCGCTGACGGTGTTCGTGGCGGTGCTGGCCATTGTGGTGCTGGGTGTGGTGGCCTATCTGAAGATGACCCCCGACCTGATGCCCAACATGGACTTCCCCTATGTGATCCTGGTGACCACCGACCCCGGGGCCAGCCCCGAAACTGTGGAGGCCGACATCACCAAGCCCCTGGAGCAGTCCATGGCCACCCTCGACCGCATCAAGAATGTCACCTCCAGCTCCATGGACAGCGTGTCCATGGTGGTGCTGGAGTTTGAGGACGGGGTGAACATGGACACCGTCAGCGTGGATATCCAGCAGAAGATCAACCAGCTGAAGGGCTCCTGGTCCGACACCGTGGGCGACCCCTATGTGCTGAAAATGAACCCCTCCATGCTGCCGGTGCAGGTGGCGGCCCTGTCCTATGACGGCAAGGACATCACCCAGCTGTCGGACTTCGTCAACGACACCCTGTCCCCCAAGCTGGAGGGCATCACCGGCGTGGCCAGCGTCACCGTCAGCGGCACGGTGGAGCGTCAGCTCCATGTGATCCTCAGCCAAAAGAAGCTGGATGCTCTGTCCCAGCGGCTGTCCGATGCCATTGCGAAGCAGCTGGACGACGCGGCAGGGCAGCTGGCCTCCGCCCGGGGCCAGGTCAACAGCGCCAAGGCGGCTATCCGCAGCGCCGAGGAATCCGCCGTCCGGGACGCCGTGACCCAGGCCCTTACCACCATTCAGGACAGTCTGAAAACCATGCGGGACAGCCGGGACCAGCTCCAGGACAACCTCCGGGAGCTGGCGGATATTCAGCGGGAGAAGGCCCGGCTGGAGGCGGAAAACGCCCCGTATCAGGCGAAGATCGAGGCCATCCGCCAGAACCCCTCCATGACGGAGGAGGAAAAGCAGGCGGCCATCGCCGAAATCGAAAGTGACCCCGAATACGTCCGCATCCAGGCGGAGCTGGCGGCGCTGGATCTGCGCATGGCGGCCCTGGGCGTCAAGTGGGACGAGGCCGTCCAGCGGGCCAAGGAGTGGCAGAAGCAGCTGGAGGAGCTGGAAAAGCAGCTGCGGGACCTGGAGACCGACGAGGGTGTGGCCAAGCTGGCGGACCAGGTATCCGCCGGGGTCCTGACCATGACCGACGCCGTGACCCAGATCATCTCCGCCAACATCCAGCTGGACAGCGCCCTGAGCCAGATCGACCAGGGCCTCCAGACCCTGGAGGAATCCCGCTCCACCGCCCTGAGCCAGGCGGACCTGTCCTCCAGCCTGAGCCTACCCACCATCACCGCCCTGCTGACGGCCCAGAACTTCTCCATGCCCGCCGGGTATCTGAAGGAGGACGGCGTGAACTACATGGTCTCCGTGGGCGATGCCATCGACACCCGGCAGGACCTGGAGGACCTGGTGCTCTTTGACCTGGGGATGGACGGCATCGACCCCATCCGCATGAAGGACGTGGCCGACGTGGCCATCACCGACAACTCCTCGGAGATCTACGACAAGCTCAACGGCAAGGACGGCGTCATCGTCTCCCTCAACAAGCAGTCCACCTACGCCACGGCGGAGGTGTCCAACAACATCAACAGCCGCTTCCGGGAGCTGGAGGCGGAGTACGAGGGGCTTTCCTTCGTGCCCCTGATGGACCAGGGGGACTACATATACCTTATCATCAACTCCATTCTGTCGTCTCTGGGCTGGGGCGCACTGTTCGCGGTGCTGATCCTGTACCTGTTCCTGCGGGACCTGCGGCCCACGGTGATCACCCTGTGCTCCATCCCCATCAGCGTGATCTTCGCCGTGGTGCTGATGTACTTCTCCGGCGTTACCATCAACATGATCTCCCTGTCGGGCCTGGCCGTGGCGGTGGGTATGCTGGTGGATAACTCCGTGGTGGTCATTGAGAATATCTATCGACTGCGCTCCAAGGGGGCCACCGTCATCCAGGCGGCGGTATCCGGGGCCCGGCAGGTGCTGGGCGCCATCGTGGCCTCCACCCTGACCACCGTGTGCGTGTTCCTGCCCATCGTGTTCGTGGAGGGCATCACCAAGCAGCTGTTCACGGACCTGGCCCTGACCATGACCTATTCCCTGCTGGCCAGCCTCATTGTGGCCCTGACCCTGGTGCCCGCCATGGCCGCCGGTATGCTCCGCAAGGAGAAGCCCCAGAAGCCGGGACTGCTGGATAAGGTCTACCCCGCCTATCGCAAGGCGGTATCCTGGTCCATCCACCACAAGCTGGTGGTGCTGGGGGTGTCCCTGCTGCTGCTGGTGGGCTCCGCCGGAGCCGCCCTGGCCCGGGGCTTTGCCTTTATGCCCAATATCGACATGAACACCGTGAACCTGACCATCTCCATGCCCGAGGGCTGCACCCGGGAGCAGGCGGTGGCCCTGGCGGACGAGGCCCTGCAGCGCATCGCCGCCGTGGACAACGTGGAAACCGTGGGCGCGATGATGTCCTCCGCCTCCGGCGCCGGGAGCATGGACATGACCAGTATGATGACCGCCGGCGGCGGGGAATACGACGTCACCGCCTACATCACCCTGCCGGAGGGGGCCTCCGGTGCGGAGGCCGGCAAGCAGATGGAGGCCGCCTGCGCCGGTATGGACTGCACCGTCACCGCCTCCGGGGCCATGGACACCTATATGTCCTACCTCACCGGCAGCGGCATCACCCTGAACGTCTATGGTGACGACATGGAGCAGATGCAGTCCGCCGCCCGTGACCTGGCGGCAAAGCTGGCCACCGTCCCCGGCACGGAAAACGTGTCCGACGGCCTGGAGCAGGCGGCCGCCGCCCTGCACCTGTCCGTGGACCGCAACGCCGCCATGGAGAAGGGCCTCACCGTGGCCCAGGTGTACATGGCCGTGGCCTCCGCCCTGACGGACACCGACAGCTCCCTGTCCCTGACCCTGGACGGGCTGGACGTCAGCGTGTCCATCCAGTCCCCGGAGGAGAGCCGCATGACCCGGGAGAAGCTCCTGGATCTTCAGATCGACCCCTCCTCCGCCTCCGCCATGAGCAGCATGATGAGCAGCGCTTCCTCCGGCAGCTCCATGGGAAGTATGAGCGGCATGTCTAGTATGAGCGGCATGTCTAGTATGAGCGGCATGTCTAGTATGAGCGGCATGAGCAGCGCAAGCGCCTCCGGCAGCACCCAGAGCGGCGAGTCCGTCCGCCTGGGGGACATCGCCCAGCTGGAGGAGACCGTCAGCCTGAACACCATCAACCGGGACCAGCAGCGGCGGTATATCACCGTGTCCGCCGACGTGGCCGACGGCTATAACGTCACCAAGGTCACCTCCGCCGCCGAAAAGATCATCGGCCAGGCGGAGCTGCCCCAGGGCGTCACCGCCGCCTTCCAGGGGGAGAACGAGGCCATCATGGACGCCATCCGGCAGCTGCTGCTGATGCTGCTGCTGGGCATCGTGCTGGTGTATCTGGTGATGGTGGCCCAGTTCCAGTCCCTGCGCTCGCCGCTGATCGTCATGTTCACCATCCCCCTGGCCTTCACCGGCGGCTTCCTGGCCCTGCTGCTGGCGGGGGTGGAGGTCAGCGTCATCTCCCTGATCGGCTTTGTGATGCTGGTGGGCGTCATTGTCAACAACGGCATCGTCCTGGTGGACTACATCAACCAGCTGCGGCTGGAGGGCATGGGCCGCCGGGAGGCCATCATCGAGGCCGGCGTCACCCGTCTGCGGCCCATTCTCATGACCTCCCTGACCACCATTCTGGGCCTGATCGTTATGGCCTTCGGCAACAACGTGGGCACGGCGCTGATGCAGCCGGTGGCCCTGGTGTGCATCGGCGGCCTGCTGTATGCCACGCTGATGACCCTGCTGGTGGTGCCGTGTATGTACGACATTCTCAGCCGCCGGGATCTGCGGAAGGTGGACGAGGAGGAGCTGCAGCTCCTGGATATGTGAAAAATAAGCGCAAAAAAGCAGCCTCGCGGCTGCTTTTTTGCGCTTATTTTTTCGCTTACAGAATGATCACCGGCCCGGCAGCGGCCAGGCGGCCCTCCCGGACGGTGACGGACTCGCCGGTCAGGGCGTTTTCATAATTGCCGTCGGCCAGGGGGACGGCGGCCGTCACCGGTCGGCCCGCCAGGGGGAACACGCCCACCGCCAGGTGTTGGCCGTCCCGATAATCGGCCACGGCCAGGCCCTGCTCGTCGTCGGTCTCCACATGGAAGGCGGCGTCTGTGGGCAGGCGCTTTTTGATGTCGTACAGCTTCCGCAGCAGGGGGGACAGGTCCTCCCCGGTCCAGTCGATGGGCTCCCGCTCAAACAGGGAGGGCGTATGGACGGCAGAGAACTCCTGCCCGGCATAGAGCAGGGTAGTCCCCTTCTGGAAATAGCTCAGGGCCGTCCAGGCCAGCAGGCTGTCCCGGCTGGGGAAGCGGTCCGCCGCCCGGCGCTGGTCGTGATTTTCCAGGCAGCTGAGCTTGTTGTACCAGGTGGGAAAGCTCAGCTCCTGATAGCTCAGGGCGGCAAAATACCGGCTCAGGGACATGGCCCCGCCGGCGGCCCCCTCATACAGGGGCCAGATGTCGTAGGGGTACAGAATGTCGAACACGTCAAACAGCTCGTTGTCCGTGGCGGCGTAAAAGCCCTGGCGGCGGAAGGCCAGGATGTGGTCCAGGTGGACGCTCTCCCCCAGCCAGACGGCCCCGGGGCGCACCCGTTCCACCGCCTGCCGGGCCTTGCGCCAGAACGCCACCGGCACGGTGCTGGCCACGTCGCAGCGGAAGCCGTCCACATACTGGGCCCAATAGCACAGGGACTCGATCTGATAATCCCACAGGCCGGGAACGGCGTAGTCCAGGTCCACCACATCGGTCCAGTCCCCCACCTTGTTGCCCCGGCTGCCGTCGGGCTTGTGATAGTAATACTCCGGGTGCAGGGCCACCAGGGTGGCGTCCGGGGAGGTGTGGTTATACACCACGTCGATGATGCACTTCATGCCATTATCGTGAATGGCGTCCACCAGGTGGAGGAAGTCCTCCAGGGTGCCGTACTCCGGGTTCACCGTACGGTAGTCCCGGTTGGCATAGGGGCAGCCCATGCTGCCCTTGCGGTTGGCTTCCCCGATGGGGTGGATGGGCATCAGCCACAGGATATCCGTGCCCAGGGCCCGGATCCGGGGCAGATCCGGCTCCACGGCCCGGAAGGTGCCCTGGGGCGTGTGGCTGCGGACGTACAGCTCATAGATCACGCTGCGGCGCAGGGCGGGATTGGTTTCAAGGGACATGGCAAATACCTCCCAGAGAATTATTTGAGACTGTCGAAAAACTCGGAAATCTTCCGCCATCGGAAAGGAAGATAGTTACGAAAGAAACCCATCAGGGGTGTCTTTCGTTTGCAATCACAGGTTTTTCAGAACTTTTTAAGTTCTGAAAAACCGCACTCAGCTTGTCAAAAAGGCTTTTTTGACAAGCTGAGAATTATTTCAGGGTACTGCTGTTGTTCAGCACACCGGTGCTGTAAAGAAACAGCACGTCCTGATCGGTGAAGGTCAGATAACGGCCCAGCTGGGTGGGAGACAGATAGCGGATATCCACCAGAGTGACCCTGCTGTAGCCCTCCAGCAGCAACGGAGCCAGGCTGGAGGCGAAGGAATCCCGGAAGATCACCAGCTCCCGGTCCGTCCGGGCGTTGGGACTCTCCACCGTCAGCAGGGACACGGACCCGGACAGAAACAGCTCATACGGGTCGCTGCCCCGGGCCTTTTCCAGGTCGTACACCGGGCCTTCCCCGCCGGTCTCGAAGTTGGTGACCCGGCAGGCGGCGATGGTGTCGTTGGTGAGATAGCGCAGGGTCTCCCCGGCCAGGGGCAGGGCCGCGTACCCGGAATACACCCCATAGAAGGGGCGGTCCAGAGTCACCTCCGTGTAGTCTGCGGCGGCGGCCGCCCCCATGGCGGCGGCCAGATACCGGGCCACGGCAGGAAGCCGCTCCTGCCGCCAGTGGGCGTCGGTGCGGTAATAGTCCTCCAGGGTCAGCCGGTCAAACAGGTCGATATACGTCATCTCCGGCGTATTCTCCCGCAGGCGGGCCACCAGAGCGTCATAGTCCATGGCCGGGCGGCCGGAGGCCGGGGCCAGGAAATACCCCTTGTCCGGGATCACGGAGAGATAGACGTTGGCCTCCGTCCCGGCCAGATAGGTGTCGTACACATACCGGAAGCGCTGGGCGGCCCGGTCCACGGAACCGGGGTTCAGGGGGAAGTCCAGCTTGGCGGCATAGCCCCCGGAGAGATACACCCCGTCCACGTCCCGCTGGCCCAGCAGGTCATAGGACACCAGGGAGCGCAGGGTACGGAACTGCTCCCGCAGGGGGAACTGGTCGGCGGCGGCGTGCTCCAGCTTGCCGGCATACTGGCCGGACAGGAAGCCGGAGACGGTAAATTCCGGCCACTGGGCCAGAGGGCGGCGCTCCGCCTGGGACACATCCCCCGGGGTCCGCAGCAGGCCCCACAGGCCGAAGCCCGCCAGAAAGCCCGCCAGCAGGCACACGGTGATGATTTGCTTGGTCTTCATGTGCACCTCCTCAGAACCGGAAATACAGGAAGGGATTGGCGGAGCCGCTGACCAGAAACGCCGTGCACACCGCCAGCAGGGCCAGCAGCGCCGCAGGCTCCAGCGCGTCCAGCACCCGCCCGGCCCGTCCGGCGGCGATCCGGCGGCACAGGGCGGCGGGCAGCGGCGTGGACCCCACGGCGGCCAGCGCCAGCACCGGGGCATAGCTGCGCAGATAGTAGAGGGCGCCGCTGTCCCACAGGGGCAGGCCCCCCAGGCCCAGCAGGCCCCCGGCGGTCCCCAGGGCGGCGGGGACAGACGCGGCGTCAAACAGCACGAAGCTGAAAAGCGCTGCCAGCAGCACATACACATGGCCCAGCACCGGGACACGCTTCAGCCACCGGCCCAGAAACAGCTTTTCCAGCAGCAGGAACGCGGCAAAATACAGGCCCCAGGCCACGAAGTTCCAGGCGGCCCCGTGCCACAGGCCCGTCAGGCCCCACACGATCACCAGGTTCCGCACCCAGCGGGCCTTACCCACCCGGCTGCCGCCCAGGGGGATATACACATAGTCCCGGAACCAGGAGCCCAGGGAGATGTGCCAGCGCCGCCAGAATTCCGTGAGACTGCCGGACACAAAGGGATAGCGGAAGTTCTCGGCAAAGCGGAAGCCCATGATGCGGCCCAGGCCGATGGCCATGTCGCTGTAGCCGGAGAAGTCGAAGTACACATGGAGCATATACGCCGCGGCGTACAGCCAGGTCAGCAGCACCGTTTTCTGCCCGCTCTGCTGATACACCGTCACCAGCTCATACAGGACGTTGGCAAGCAGTACCTTTTTCCCCAGGCCCAGCACAAAGCGGCGGGCCCCCAGAGCCGCGTCCTGCACCGTGTGGGTGCGGCTTTGCAGCTGGGGGGCCACGTCGGCGTAGCGGACGATGGGGCCCGCCACCAGCTGGGGGTACATGGCGATATACGCCGCCAGGTCAATGAGATTCCGCTGGGCCGGGGCGTCCCCCCGGTACACGTCGATGACATAGCTGAGGATCTGGAAGGTATAGAAGCTGATGCCGATGGGCAGGGCCATCCGCAGCAGAGGCACCGACAGCCCGGTGACGGCGTTGAAGCCGGAGATCAGGAAGTCGGCATACTTGCAGTAGGCCAGCATCCCCAGGCTCAGCACGGCGGACAGGGTCAGCAGCAGCCGCCTGCGGGTGGGATACCGCTCCATGAGCCGGGCGGCGGCATAGCCCTGTAAAATGGCGGCGGCCATGAACAGCACAAATCGGGGCTCGCCCCAGGCGTAGAACACCAGACTGCACAGCAGCAGCGCGGCGTTTTTCAGCCGCCGGGGGACCAGGAAGTAAAGCCCCAGGGTGCAGGGAAGAAAATAGAAGAGAAACGGCAGACTGGAAAACAGCATGGCTGCGGCGGATTACTGGAGGGGCTCGTCGCAGGCGGTCTGAACGCCGGTGTAGGTGGCGGTCATGGTGTTGACAAAGTCGTCCACCAGGTCGTCGGCGCCGAACAGCGCCACTACATACTCGCCATAGGTGAGGACCACCAGCTTGTCAGGGAAGCCGCACATCCACTGGGTGTTCTGGACGTTCTGGCGCAGAGCGTCGGCCACAGCGGAGACGTCGCCGCTGTTTTTCACATGGAACGCGCCGCAGGTAAAGCTGTTGGCGTTCATCATGTGGGTCAGCGACGCGGCGTCGTCAATGAGATCGGATTTGTCGGCGGGGAAGTGCAGCATATAGTCCAGATTGTCGGCATCGTCCACCGGGAAAGCGCCGGGGGCGTTGTCTACGGGGTTATCCAGGCTGCCGCCCACCACGGAGAACTTCTCGCTTTCGGGATAGGCGTTCCACACGGCGGTCAGCAGGTCCACGGCGCTGGCGGGGAAGCCGCCGTTGACGTCGCCGCCCTTCTGGGAGGAGCAGGCCGCCAGGGACAGGACCATCACCAGGGCCAGCAGCATAGTGAGAAACTTTTTCATGGGTAAATACTCCTTTGTTATCGTTTTCAAAAGCCATCCGTGCATTTTTGAAGGGCTATTGGCAATGCATCATATCATATTCCCGGCGAAAAGGCAAGCCAGGACGCAAAGATTTTATCAAAAAGGTGTCCCCCACCCCTGTGCTCCCCATACTTTACAAATCTTTTACTTGACGCAGGGGGCCGGGCCTGGTATAATACTTTCAGTTGATACCACCGTGAGGGAGTAATTCCACCCCGGCTTCGGGGTTAGGCAGCTTCGTCAGAACGGCGCGCCCGCGCCCGGACTGCTTTGAAAGAATGAGACTCATGCATAGGCTTTGGCCTGTGCATGAGTCTTTTTATTTCCCCAGGTGGGCAGAATCATTAAGAGGAGTGATCGTATGCACAAGGAATATGCCCAGACCGCCGATCAGGTCCTGTCGGACCTGCAAAGCGGCCCGGAGGGCCTGTCCGCCGCCCAGGCGGAGGGCCGTCTGGCGGAATACGGCCCCAACCGCCTGCGGGAGGCCCCCAAGGCCACCCTGCTCCAGCGGTTTCTGCAGCAGCTGCGGGACCCCATGCTGCTGATCCTCATGGCCGCCGCGGCCGTGTCCGCCGTCACCAACTACCTGTCCCACGAGCCCTTTACCGAGGTGCTGATCATCCTGGCGGTGGTGCTGCTGAACGCCGTCCTGGGCGTGGTCCAGGAGAGCAAGGCCGAGGCCGCCATCGAGGCTCTGCAAACCATGACCGCCGCCACCAGCAAGGTCCTGCGGGACGGCTCCGTCACGGAGCTGGAGAGCAGCCGCCTGGTACCCGGCGACATCGTCCTGCTGGAGGCCGGGGACGCGGTCCCCGCCGACGGACGGCTGCTGGCCTGTGCCTCCCTGCAAATTGAGGAGGCCGCCCTCACCGGCGAAAGCGTCCCCTCCGCCAAATCCCCGGAGGCCCTTACCGGCGAGGTGACCCTGGGCGACCGCCGCAACATGGCCTATATGGGCTCCACCGTGGCCTACGGCCGGGGCCGCATGGTGGTCACCGCCACCGGCATGGACACGGAGATGGGCAAGATCGCCGGTGTCCTGGCCCGGACGGAGCAGGAGGAGACGCCGCTGCAAAAGAAGCTGACCCAGCTGGGCAAGACCCTGTCCTGGCTGGTGCTGGGCATCTGTGTGTTCATCTTCGTGTTTGACCTGATCGTGGCCGGGGACTTCTCCCTGTCCGGCATTCTGGAGACCTTCATGGTGGCCGTGTCCCTGGCGGTGGCCGCCATTCCCGAGGGCCTGGCCACGGTGGTAACGGTGGTGCTCAGCATCGGCGTCACCCGCATGAGCCGCCGCAATGCCGTGATCCGCCGCCTGACGGCGGTGGAGACCCTGGGCTGCACCCAGGTGATCTGTTCCGACAAGACCGGCACCCTGACCCAGAACAAAATGACCGTGGTGGACCACACCGGCGACGCCGGGCAGCTGGCTGCCGCCATGGCTCTGTGCAGCGACGCCGTCCTGAACCCCGACGGCTCCGTCCAGGGGGAGCCTACGGAGGCGGCCCTGGTATCCTTCGCCGCGGAACATCAACTGCCCAAGCCCCAATTGGAGCAGGAGCGCCCCCGCATCGGCGAGGCTCCCTTCGACTCCGGCCGCAAGATGATGTCCACCATTCACCGGACTCCCCAGGGCGTGGTGCAGTATACCAAGGGCGCGCCGGATCAGGTGCTGGCCCGCTGCACCCACTATTGGGAGGGCGGACAAGCCCTGCCCATGACCGACGACCGCCGCCGGGAAATTCTGGCGGATAACCACCGCATGGCCGCCCAGGCCCTGCGGGTGCTGGCCGCCGCCAGCCGCCCCTGGCCCGATGGCGCGCCGGAGGATCAGTCCCCCGCGCACTTAGAGCAGGAACTCTGCTTCATCGGCCTTACCGGCATGATCGACCCGGTGCGGCCCCAGGTGAAGCCCGCCATTGAGGAGTGCCGCCAGGCGGGCATCCGCCCGGTGATGATCACCGGCGACCACCAGGACACCGCCGTGGCCATCGCCCGCCAGCTGGGCATTCTCTCCGACCCCTCCCAGGCCATCACCGGCGCGGCGCTGGACGCCCTCAGCGATGAGGAGCTTACTCAAAATGTGGACCGCTACAGCGTCTATGCCCGGGTCCAGCCGGAGCACAAGGTCCGCATCGTCAGCGCCTGGCGCCGCCGGGGAGCCGTCACCGCCATGACCGGCGACGGCGTCAACGACGCCCCCTCCATCAAGTCCGCCGATATCGGCATCGGCATGGGCATCACCGGCACCGACGTCACCAAAAACGTGGCGGACATGGTCCTCTCCGACGACAACTTCGCCACCATCGTGGGCGCCGTGGCCGAGGGCCGCCGCATTTACGACAACATCCGCAAGGCCATCGGCTTCCTGCTGGCCAGCAACATGAGCGAGGTGCTGGGGGTGTTCTTCTCCGCCCTGCTGGGCTTCACCCTCCTCAACCCCGTCCATCTGCTGTTCATCAACCTCATCACCGACTGCTTCCCGGCCCTGGCCCTGGGCATGGAGCGCCCGGAGCCGGACATCATGCGCCGCCCGCCCCGCTCCGCCAAGGACGGCATCTTCTCCGGCGGCCTGGGCTTCGACATCGCCTATCAGGGCATCCTCATCACCGTCATCACCATGGCCTCCTACATCATCGGCCACTGCATGGAGGCGGGATGCTTTGAAATGCCCCGGGGCGTCTCCCCCCACGGCATGACCATGGCCTTTTTGACCATGAGCATGTGCGAGATTTTCCACAGCTTCAATATGCGCTCCCAGCGGCGCAGTGTGTTCACCCTCCGGGGCCACAACAAGGTCCTCTGGGCCGCTATGCTGGGCTCCCTGCTCCTGACCACCGTGGTGCTGGAGGTGCCGCCCATCGCCAACGCCTTCGGCTTCACCCCCGTCAGCTGGACGGAGTACGGCATCGCCCTGGCCCTGGCGGTGCTGGTGATCCCCATTGTGGAGCTGGTGAAGCTCATCCAGCGCAGACTGGGCAAGTAAACAAAACCGGCTCCGGCGCATCGCGCCGGAGCCGGTTTTCACATTCCAACAATTACCCCTGCCGCTCCAGGCAGGTCTGATAGGTGTCCCACAGGTCGTCGTTCATCTCCAGCACCATGCGGCCCAGGCGCAGGCCCGCCGCCGTCCGGGTGTGGCGATAAATGCCGCACAGCTCATCCTCCTGACTGCACCGGCCATAGGCCAGCAGGGTCCGGGGGTCCTTCCTGGCCCACTGGCCCAGGGTCACCGTCTCCCCGCAGTAGGGGCACTGCACCTCCGTCATGGCCGGGTCCTCCTGGCCCTGGGCCAGGGAGGCATACACCCGCCCCTGCACCAGTCCGGCCGCCCGGTCCTGGGGATACTGCACATACCGCAGGCCGTATTCGTCCATGCACCCGTCCAGGTCCATCCGCCCGCAGATCTGCACGGTATTCCGCGCATCGTTCAGGGCGTCGTGGGCCCGGTCCGGGGTCAGCTTCAGCAGCTCCATCGCCCGCTCCAGGGAGCATTGCCGGTCATCCCGCATGATCTCGTGGCCGAAGATCCGCTGCAAATCATAGCAGCAGGGCATCTCCGCGTCCATTCCGTGCATCAGCAGGTTATCCATCAGCACCGGAATGTCGTCCGGCCCCCAGGTGCACAGGCAGCAGTCCTCCCCGCACCATTCCATGAAGTCGGCATAGGCCCGGGGAAATTCCGGGGCCTTTTCCAGGTCCTGTGCCCGGATTTTCGTCAGCTGCACCACGTCGCCGTTCATGTGGGGATAAAACCGGGGGCGGATGAAGGTCTTGAAGCTGCCGGTCTCCCGGAACCGCTCATCCAGCCGCAGGGCCCCGATCTCGATGATCTCCGAGTCGAAGAAAAACGGCTCCCGTATGGCGCTGTCCGGATTCAACGGCTGGTTCCACTCCAGGTCCAGGACGATATAGGAAAAATCAGCCACGTCTGGCAGCTTCCAGGGCCTTGCCCTTGCGCTCGGCCTCCCGGAACTCCTCCTGGGACTGGGCCATGGCCTGGGCCAGCAGCTGATCGGCCACGGACTTCAGGTCCATTTTCAGCACCCGGTCAATGACCTCCTGCTGCTTTTCCTGGTCCACGCCGTAGATAGTCATGCCGCAGGACAGGAACCGACGCAGCTTCTGCTCCATGGTGAAGCTCCGGTCGCACTTCCGGGCCATGAAGCTGCGCAGCATGCCGGAGGTAGCCAGCTCCAGCTCATAAAAGTCCTGCCGGGTATAGCCGGGATGCTCCTTCCCGAACAGCTCCACCAGCTTGTCCGTCACCACCTGGTGTATATAGTTGGCAGTGGCCGCATAGGAGTACGAGGAGACATACAGCTCCCGCAGCCCCTCGGTCTTTTCGGCAATATACAGCTGGATGGCAGGCTCCACGGCGTAGAACATCACCGGGTCATAGTCCTTCCCCAGCAGCTCGTGCGTAACGGCGAACTGCTTTTCGTACATCCACTTGGTCAGCTTCAGCAGCAGCGCCTCCTTGTTGGCAAATACTGCAAAAAACGCGGACGGGGACATACCCGCTGCCTGCGCGATGGCGGCGGTGGTGGTCCGTTCATATCCGTTTTCCAAAAACAGCCTGATGGCTGCATAGGTCATCCGATTCTCTCTTTCGGCGACCTTGGGCTGTGCTCCTCTCGGCATAGCGTCCTCCTTTACGACCGTTTGAACGATTTTTCCATCCTGACAGAGTATAATATTGTATATTAGCAACAAAGCTATACTACATTAAGGTTAGGGCTTCCTACCTGTTAAGTTAGTATTTTAATATATCTTTTATTGTTTTTCAATAGGCGACACAAAAATTTTAGAAATTGTTTTTCTGTGATATATGGTGCAGATTTCTGTCGATATGACCATATATTGTGGTACGCATGCCATGCGGCTGTCCGTGCTATACGGACAGGTTTTCTCCTTGTGTCGCCTGTTTCCAGTATATGACAGCACCCTCCGATTCCGTTGCGCGGAATCGGATGGTGTATATACATATGAATCTACTGTCTGTCGGCGGTTATTTACTTGATGATCTCGCCTGCGGCTTCCTTGGCCCGGATCTCCTTCATGGCGTCCTTGTGGCTCAGGTTCACCCGGCCCTTCTCGTCGATCTCGGTGACCTTGACCCACATCATGTCGCCCACCTTGCAGGCGTCCTCCACCTTCTCGATGCGCTTGTCCGCCAGCTTGGAGATGTGAACCAGGCCGTCCTTGCCGGGAGCCAGCTCCACAAAGGCGCCGAAGGTCATCAGGCGCACCACGCGGCCATAGTACAGCTGGCCCACCTCGGGCACGAACACGATGTCGTCGATGCACTTCTTGGCGATGGCGCAGCTTTCGGCGTCGGGGGAGGCAATGTGGATGGTGCCGTCGTCGTCGATGTCGATCTTGGCGCCGGACTCGGCCACGATCTTCTGGATGACGCTGCCGCCCTTGCCGATGACCTCGCGGATCTTGTCGGGGTCAATGTGCATGGTGATCATCTTGGGGGCGTACTTGCTGACCTCGGGCCGGGGCTCGGCGATACAGGGCAGCATGATCTGGTCCAGGATCTGGCACCGGGCGTCATAGGTGATGTCCAGGGCGTTCTTGATGATCTCCATGGTCAGGCCGTCGTTCTTCAGGTCCATCTGAATGGCGGTGATGCCCTTCTTGGTACCGGCCACCTTGAAGTCCATCTCGCCGTGGAAGTCCTCCACGCCCTGGATGTCGATGAAGGTGGTGAAGGAGCCGTCGTCGTCCTGGATCAGGCCGCAGGAGATACCGGCCACCGGGGCGGAAATGGGCACACCGGCGTCCATCAGGGCCAGGGTGCTGCCGCAGATGGAACCCTGGGAGGTGGAGCCGTTGGAGGACACCACCTCAGACACCACCCGGATGGCATAGGGGAACTCCTCCACCGGGGGGATCACCGGCAGCAGGGCCCGCTCGGCCAGAGCGCCGTGGCCGATCTCCCGGCGGCCGGGGGAACGGGCGGGCTTGGCCTCGCCCACGGAGTAGCCGGGGAAGTTATAGTGGTGCATATACCGCTTCTCGGTCTCCTCCCAGATGGTGTCCAGCTTCTGGTTGGCGGACAGGGTATCCAGGGTGGCCACGCTCAGCACCTGGGTCTGGCCGCGGGTAAACAGGCCGGAGCCGTGGACCCGGGGCAGCACGCCCACCTCGGCGGACAGGGGCCGGATCTCGTTCTTCTGGCGGCCGTCCACCCGGTGGCCCTCCAGCAGCCAGGCCTTGACGATCTTCTTCTGGAACTTATAGGTGATCTCGTCCAGATACTTGTCCATCTCGGGATAGTCCTCCAGGAACAGCTCATGCCACTTTTCGATGAGCTGGTTCCAGCGGGCCTCGCGAACGTTCTTGTCGTCGGTGTCCATGGCGGCCTTGGCCTGGTCCATGGTGGCATCCACGATCTTCTGGAACAGCTCCTCGTCGAAGTCCGCGTGGGGATAGTCGAACTTGGGCTTGCCGATCTCGGCCACCATCTGGCCGATCAGGGCGATCTGCTTCTGGTTCTCCTCGTGGGCCATGCGGATGGCCTCGAACATCACGTCGTTGGGCACCTGGTTGGCGCCGGCCTCGATCATGACCACCTTCTTGCCGGTGGACACCACGGTCACGTCCAGATCGCTGACCTTGCGCTGCTCGCTGGTGGGATTGAACACCAGCTTGCCGTCCACCAGGCCCACCTTCAGAGCGCCCACGGGGCCGTTCCAGGGGATGTCGGAAATGGCCAGGGCGGCGGAGGTGCCGATCAGGCCGCAGATCTCCGGGGAGCAGTCGTGGTCCACGCTCATAACGGTGCACATAACGGACACGTCGTTGCGGAAGTCGTGGGGGAACAGGGGGCGGATGGGCCGGTCGATGACGCGGCTGGTGAGGATGCCCTTCTCGCCGGGGCGGCCCTCCCGGCGGTTGAAGCTGCCGGGAATGCGGCCCACGGCATACAGCTTCTCCTCAAAGTCCACGCTCAGGGGGAAGAAATCGATGCCGTCCCGGGGACGGGGCGCGGCGGTGACGCAGCACAGCACGCTGGTCTCGCCGTAGGTGACCATAACGGCGGCGTTGGCAAGCTCCGCCAGCTTGCCCACCTCCAGGGTCAGGGGGCGGCCCGCCAGGTCCATGGTATACTTGTGGTAATGGGGGAACTGCCGGTGGGTGATGATGGTAGACATGGTTTGGCTCCTTTTCATTTGGATTTTTCCGCATGGGAGCCGGGGCCGTTTAGCACTTGAAAAAATGCCGGAAAATCCAGAAATTCCGGCGTTTTTTCAACTGCTAAAGGCTTTGATCGGCTCCGCACACGGGCAGGGATGGTGTGAAAGAAGGGTGGTGCGCACGGGGCACACCACCCTGTTTTCAGCTTACTTACGCAGGCCCAGCTTGGCGATCAGGGCACGATAACGCTCGATGTCCTTCTTGGCCAGATAGTCCAGCAGACGGCGGCGCTTACCGATCATCATCTGCATGCCGCGGCGGCTGTGGAAGTCATGGGGATGAACCTTCAGGTGCGCGGTGAGCTGGTTGATGCGCTCGGTGAGGATAGCGACCTGGACCTCGGGGGAACCGGTGTCGGTCTCGTGGGTGCGGTTGGCCTCGATGATGGAGGTCTTCTGATCTTTCAGCATCATAGTTGTGTTTCCACCTTTCTTTTATTGCGCCCGCATCCTGAGTGCCGGGACAGGCAGAGCATCCACGGGACTAAGGCAAGGGGCATGGCACGCACACAGCGTACTCTGATACGATAGCACAAAATGCGCCGGTTGTAAAGAATAAATTTTGGATTTCCGCCGGTTTTGGCCAAAATTGTCCCGGTTTCCGGCGGGACATCCCGCAAAAACCGGGTTTTGTCCCGATTTTTCCCCGGGACAGGCCGGGACGCGGACCCCCGTCCCGGCGCTTTTTCCCTGGGATGCCGATTTTTAACAAAACGTTCACGTCCCCGGCATTGCAAACCACGGCCTTTTACGCTATCATGTAAAGTAGTAAGTCAGGCCCGACCGGGCCAACAAAGGAGAAAACAA
This sequence comes from Clostridiaceae bacterium Marseille-Q4149, assembly GCA_018228685.1. GTDB lineage: Bacteria > Bacillota > Clostridia > Oscillospirales > Oscillospiraceae > Vescimonas > Vescimonas cirricatena. Next base: position 2,713,190 of record CP073691.1, on the reverse strand, counting down.
TATGAAGGGTAAGAGCGGCTACCTGAAATGGGGTCTGACGATCTTTCTCACCGTCTGCGCCATTCTGGTGTTTTACGACACGTTCTATATGAGCGGCGCACTGCAGCGGCTGCTGTCCAAGCTGGCGTCCATTCTGTCGCCGGTGCTGGTGGGCCTGGTGATGGCCTATCTGCTGGCCCCCATCGTCAACTGGTTTGAAAAGCTCATTCTTTCGGGCCTGCACCGGATCAAGGGGCTGGAAGGGAAGACCATCCCCCACGCCGCCGGGTGGCTGCGGGCCGTCAGCATTCTGCTGACCTGGGCCATTGTGCTGCTGCTGCTGTATCTGATGTTCAGCGTGGTGATCCCCCAGCTCATCGACAGCGTGGTGATGCTCATCAACAACGCCGAAACGTATTACAACAAGATTTACGGCTGGATCACGAACCTGCTGGATAAGAACCCCAAGGTGGAGGACTGGGTCAACGAGAATCTGGAGACCTATTACCAGAATCTGCTGGACCTGCTGACCAACAAGGTGCTGCCCGGCGCCCAGCAGATGCTCACCACCATCACCGGCGGCGTGATCTCCGGCATCTGGGGGCTGGTGAGCTTCGCCATGGACTTCCTGGTGGGCATCATCGTGTCGGTGTATATGCTGGCCATGAAGGAGCAGAGCCTGGCCCGCTGCTGCAAGCTGCTGTACGGCGTGTGCAAGGAGGCCCACGCCCGCTGGATCGCCCGGGCCGTCCGCCGGGCCGACGGCATCTTCAGCGGCTTCGTTCGCGGAAAGCTGCTGGACTCTCTCATCATCGGCATTCTGTGCCTCATCGGCTGCACCATTCTGGGCATGCCCTATGCCCCGCTGGTGAGCCTGATCGTGGGCGTTACCAACGTGATCCCCTTCTTCGGCCCCTTCATGGGCGCGGTGCCCAGCGCCTTCCTGATTTTGCTGGTCAGCCCCAAGAAGTGCCTGATCTTCGTGATCTTCGTCATCGTTTTGCAGCAATTTGACGGCAACATCCTGGGCCCCAAGATCCTGGGCGATGCCACGGGCATCTCCAGCTTCTGGGTGGTGGTGGCCATTCTGGTGGGCGGCGGCTTCGGCGGCGTGCTGGGTATGTTCCTGGGCGTGCCGGTGTTTGCCTGTTTGCAGGTGCTGGTAAAGTATCTGGTGGACCGGCGTCTGCGCCGCCGGAATATGCCCACCGAGGCATATTGCTATGTGAACCGAGACCGGGAGTCCCAGCCACCGGAGCAGCAGTCATAAATGCATCAAAACCTCCGGCTTAGCCGGAGGTTTTGATGCAGCTTGTCAAAAAAGTCATTTTGACAAGCTGCGTGCGGTTTTTCAGAACTTTCTAAGTTCTGAAAAACCTGTGATTGCAAACGAAAGACACCCCTGATGGGTTTCTTTCGTAACTATCTTCCTTTCCGATGGCGGAAGATTTCCGGGTTTTTTGACAGTCTCTATCAAAACCTCCGGCTTAGCCGGAGGTTTTGATGATTCTGTCCAAAAAGCCTCGCAGAGTTTGCCGCCCGCAGGCGGCAAATCAAGTGAGATCATTTTCGCCCGGGGCGTGTACCTGGGCGAAAATACTTCTCAGTCTGCACGTGTGGAATTTGTTCGCTTTCAGCGAACAAATTATGCGCGCAGCAGACTGCAAGCCTTTTATCCCCAAAGGGCTTGCCCTTTGGGGATAAAAAGAAAAGCACGGCCGAAGCCGTGCTTTTCCGGTTAAATCGGTTGTTTACTTGCCCATGGGGGCGCCGCAGTGGGGGCAGAAGTTGCTGTCGGACACGGTGCCGCAGACGGAGCAGGTCTTGGCATCGCCGGACTCCTCCTGGGGCTCCTCGTCCTGGGTTTCCTCCTTGCGCTTGGCGGCCTCCAGCTGGGCGATCTTCTCCTTGGAGGCGTTGACGGCGGCCACAACGTCCTTCACGGCGTCGGGCAGCTCACCCTGAAACTCGGAGACGAACCACTCGCCGATGGCCCGATAGTTCTTCTCGATCTCCCGCTGCTCGGAGAGAATTTCCATGTTCATCTTGGCGGCGTCGGTGGCAGCCTTGGCCTTCTCGGTGGCGGTCTCCGCCAGATCCTTGGCCTTTTCGGCAGCCGCACCGGCCACCAGCTGGGCCTTCTTGGTCAGTTCATCAAAAAATGCCATAGCAATGATCTCCTTTCAGATTCTGAAATTCTTAATTAGGGCCATTATACACCAGGGTGGGCGGTTTTGTCAATGCTCGATCCAGTCGGAGGCGCGGGACACGGCGCGCTTCCACAGGCGATAGTCCCGGTCGCAGTCCGCCTGGGGCCGCAGGGGTTCAAACACCCGCTGGCTCCGGCGCAGACGGGTCAGCTCCTCCAGATCGCTCCACACGCCGCAGCTGAGGCCCGCCAGGGCCGCCGCGCCGAAGGCGGTGGTCTCCACCATCCGGGGCCGGTCCACGGGGATGCGCAGCAGATCCGCCTGCAGCTGCATGAGAATGTCCGATACGCTGGCCCCGCCGTCCACCCGCAGGGCGGTGATGTCGCACCCGGCGTCCTGCCGCATGGCCAGCATCAGGTCCGTCACCTGATAGGCGATGCACTCCAGCACCGCCCGGGCGATGTGGGCCCGGCCCGTGCCCCGGGTGACGCCCAGAATGGCCCCCCGGGCGTACATATCCCAATACGGCGCCCCCAGGCCGGTGAAGGCCGGCACCACCACCACGCCGCCGGAGTCCTCCACGGACTCCGCCAGACGGTCACACTCCGGGGCGGAGTCGATCAGGTGCAGCTCGTCCCGCAGCCACTGGATGGTGCTGCCGCCGTTGAAAACGCTGCCCTCCAGGGCGTAGGCCGTGCGGCCCTCCACCTGCCAGGCCACGGACGTCACCAGCCCCGCCCGGCTGCGGACGGGCTTTTCCCCCACGTTCATCAGGGTGAAGCAGCCGGTGCCGTATGTATTCTTGGCCTCGCCCGGGCGGAAGCAGGTCTGGCCGAACAGGGCAGCCTGCTGGTCCCCTGCCGCGCCGCACACCGGTACCCCCGCCAGCTTTTCCAGGCCCGGGATGCCTTTTTTCACCAGGCCGTATACCTGACTATTGGCCACGGGCAGGGGCAGAATAGACATGGGTATCTCCAGCAGCTCGCACAGCTCCGCATCCCAGCACAGCCGGTGGATATCGAACAGCATGGTCCGGGAGGCGTTGGAGTAGTCCGTGACGTGGGCCCCGGTCAGCTGCCAGATGAGCCAGGTCTCCACCGTGCCGAACAGCAGGTCCCCCCGGTCCGCCTTTTCCCGGGCGCCGGGGACGTTGTCCAGCACCCATCGGATCTTGGTGGCGGAGAAATAGGCGTCGATCAGCAGGCCCGTGGCGGACTGGATGCGCTCCTCCAGCCCCCGGCGCTTCAGCTCCTCGCAGAACTCCGCCGTCCGGCGGCACTGCCAGACGATGGCGTTATATACCGGCCGGCCGGTGGTCTTGTCCCAGAGGATGGTGGTCTCCCGCTGGTTGGTGACGCCGATGCCGGCCACCTCCCCCTCCAGCCCGGCTGCGGCCTGGGCCGCCGCACGGCGCTCCGTCTCCCAGATCTCCATGGGGTCATGCTCTACCCAGCCGGGCTGGGGATAGAGCTGGCGGAAGGGAAACTGGGCCTTGGACACAATGTCGCCCCGGCGGTCAAACACGATGGCCCGGGAGCTGGTGGTCCCCTGGTCCAGCGCCAGAATATAGGTTCCCATAGAAGTCTCCTCTTTCTTTTTGTTTCAGAGTATGCTAATATAGGGTATTATAACACAGAAAGGACAGGATTACCATGACGGATTTCCAGGAATTTACCTTTCTTTCCAGCGACGGCCACACCCAACTTCACGGGGCACAGTGGACTCCGGCGGACCGGGAGCCCATTGCCGTTTTACAGATCGCCCACGGCGTGGCGGAGCACATCCTGCGGTATGACGATTTTGCCCGGTATCTCAACGACCGGGGCATCCTGGTGGCGGGACACGACCACCTGGGCCACGGCAAGTCCCTGCCGGAGGGCGGCACGCCGGTGTATTTCGGCGACGGCAGCACCTGGGAGACGGTGGTGGACGACATCCACCTGCTCCATGACCGGCTGCGGGAGCAGTATCCGGATCTGCCCATCCTGCTGATGGGCCACAGCATGGGGTCGTTCCTGTCCCGGTCGTACCTGATCCGCTATCCCGGCACGGTGGACGCCGCCATCATCATGGGCACCGGCTGGCAGCCGGAGATGACCATCCGGGGCGGCCTGCTGCTGGCGGGAATTCTGTCCGGGCTCAAGGGGCCGGACGCCGTCAGCAAGATGGTGACCAATATGGCCTTCGGAGCCTATAACAAGGCCTTCGGCGACAAGCCCCGGACCCCCAACGACTGGCTGTCCGCCGACACGGACAACGTGGACCGGTATATGGCGGACCCCCTGTGCGGCGCGGACGCCACGGTGGGCCTGTTCCGCCAGATGCTGCGGGGCCTGCGGTTCAACCAGACCCCCGGGAACATCGACCGGATGGACAAAAACGCCCCCATCCTGCTGATTGCCGGGCAGGACGACCCGGTGGGCAACATGGGAGCCGGTGTCCGGCGGACCCACGACGCCTTCAAGCGGGCGGGGATCAAGGACGTGACCCTGAAGCTGTATCCCGGCCTGCGGCATGAAATTCTCAACGAGGCCGCCATGCGGGATACGGTGTACGGCGACATCGGGGCCTGGCTGGACCGGGTGCTGGGCTAACGCAAAGCCGCCAGCAGGTTGGGCAGGCCCAGCAGGTCCACGTTGTGGGTCCGGCGCAGCAGGCGGACGGTGAAGAAGCTGTCCGCCGTCAGCACCAGCAGCAGGGCCAGCCCCGCCCCGGCGGGGGCGTGCAGGGCGATGGGGTGCAGCAGGGGCTGCACCTGCCGGAGGGCGAAGGCCGTCAACGGACCCCATACCACCGCAAAGGGCACGCAGACCCGGCGGTTCAGGTCCATGTGGGTGCCGGAATAGTCCCAGAACATGACCCCCAGCAGCTTGTCATAGAGAAAATGCACGGCGTATTCCACGGCGGTGGCCGTGAGGCCGCCGTAAAAGGCCAGGCGGAAGAAGCCCCGGGTCAGGTCGGCGGGCAGATGCAGCACCGCCAGCATGGCCAGGCCATACACCGGGCACAGGGGCAGCAGGAGAAAGCACTTGCGCACCTGATGCCGGGACCCGGTGACGGCGGCGAAGATTTTTTCCAGCAGATATCCCAGAAAGCTATACAGACAAAACAGCCACAGCCAGTACACGGCGACGCCTCCCTTCCCCCTCATTCTGCCCCGGGAGAGCTGCCGCGATACCCGGGCAAAGGCGGGGAAAGGGAGGAAAGATATGGACCAGTGGGAGCAGCTGCGGCAGCAGTGCATGAGCTGCCGGGCCTGCGGCCTGGCGGATACCCGGACCAACGTGGTGTTCGGGGTGGGGTCCCCCACGGCGGAGGTGCTGCTGGTGGGCGAGGCCCCCGGGGCCAGCGAGGACCAGCAGGGCGAGCCCTTTGTGGGAGCCGCCGGGAAGCTGCTGGACGATATGCTGGCCATGATCGGCCTGCGGCGGCAGGAAATCTACATCACCAACAGCGTCAAGTGCCGCCCGCCCAAAAACCGGGACCCTCTGAACACCGAAAAGGACGCCTGCGCCGGATTTCTGCGGCGGCAGCTGGAGCTGATGCAGCCGAAGATCCTGGTGTGCCTGGGACGCATCAGCGCGGCGGAGATCATCAGGCCGGATTTTAAGATCACCCAGGAACACGGGCAGTTTTTTGAGAAAAACGGCATGTGGATGACGGCCCTGTATCACCCGGCGGCCCTGCTGCGGGACCCGGGCAAGAAGCCGGAGACCTTCCAGGACCTGAAGCGCTTGCAGGCCAAGATCCGGGAGGTCTGCACCCGGACGCCCATGGAATTTGCATAATCGTGAAAGAGGCCCGCGTTTTCGCTGAGCGAAAACGGGGGCCTCTTTGACTGTCTCAAATCAGGGCTCCATGTTGCGGATCTCCTCCAGCAGGGCGTCCAGGCTGTCGCGATCCAGGGTCTGGGGCTTGTCCTCCGGCTCCTCCGGGGCTTCCTCCGGCGTTTGGGGAGTGGGTTCCGGTTCCGGCACAGGCTCCGGTTCAGCCGGGACTTCCTCGCTTACCGGGGCCTCCGGGGCGGGGGCTTCCTCCGCCGGGACGCTTTCCGGCACGATCACCGGGGGAACCGGCGTCTCCTCCGAAGCGGCGGGGGCTTCCTCCGGCTCCGGTACAGGTTCCGGCACAGACTCCGGCGTTTCCGGTACAGATTCCGGCTCCGCCGGGGACTGGGGCGGCTCCATCTGGGCCGGATGGTCCGGCAGACGGCGGCGGCTGCGGGCAATGCCCACGGCCCGGCCGATAAAGAACAGCAGCACCAGCAGAATCACCAGACCGGCGGCCAGAATGGCGTACATGGGGAGCCAGCGGTTCAGGGGCAGGTCCACCGGGGCGCACAGGGCCGTCCACAGGGCCCGGAAGGGGCCGGTCTGGGTCTGGGGCTCCTCCGGAGAGGGATCCTCCGGCTCCGGCTGGCCGATCTGGGGCAGGGTACCAGCAAAGGCCGGCATCCGCACCACATGGACCGTATAGTCCCGGGTGGCGTCGTCCTCGGCGGTGCAGGTGACGGTCAGCAGGTTGTCGCCCTCCTTCAGGGACGCATCGGGCTGGGTGACGCCCAGGGCCTTGCTGTCCTTGGCGGTGGCGGAAAGGGAGATTTTGGAGGTCTCATAGGGGACGTACACGGCGTATTCCGTGATTTCCGGGGAAAAGGCCGGGGACAGCTGCCCCGTGGAGGGGGTCAGCTCCGACAGGGACGCGTCGCTGCTGAGAGTGCCGTTGGGGTCCGGCTGCCGGGTGACAGAGATGGTGTATCGCCGGGAGGCCCCGTTGGCTGCGGTGACCGTCAGCACCACCGTGTTGACGCCCACGGACAGCTGGTTGCCGCTGACGGATACATCGGCCCCGCCGTCGGCGGCCCGGTAATCCAGGGGCAGCCGGGACACGTCATAGGGTACGGTGACGCTGTATTCCGTGGTTCCGGCGGAGAAGGCCGGAGACAGGGCATAGTCCCCGCAGGACAGGCCCGCCAGATTGGCGTTGCCGGAGGGGGGCGCGGCCACGCTGGCCGCCCAGGACGCGTCGTTCAGGGACTGGTCGCTGTTGCCGTCGGTGGCCACGATGTCGGTGATGGTGGCGCTGACCCGGGTCCCGGCGGCCACGCCGGACTTCACCTGGAAGGTGACGGCCAGCACAGCGGCGCTGCCGGTGATGGGATTGGACAGGGACTGGTCATAGGCCAGCAGGTTGCCGCCGCTCATATCCACGGACCAGCTGGAGCCCACCAGCTGGCGGGTGCCGGTAAGGGTCAGGGCGCTGCTGTCGTAGTGCAGCACGGCGGTGATGCCCTGGATGTTGGAGCCGCTGACGGTGAAGGTGACGGTGACGCTGTCACCGGCCCGGACGCTGCCGGAGCCGGAGAAGCTGGCCCCGGCGGCCTCCGCCGTTACCGGAGCCAGGCCCCACAGCAGCAGCGCCGCCAGCAGGCCCGCCAGGACAGATGAAATTCTCTTTCTCATGGGTCAAGCCCTCCTGCTCAGTTGGGTTGGATGGTGCCCCGGCCCAGCAGATACGCCTGCAGCCGGATCATGTCGGTGATGGTGACCTGGCCGTCGCCGTTCAGGTCCGCCGCCTGAAGGGCAGCGCCGGTGAGGGTGTTTTTGCCCAGCAGATGGGCCTGCAGCCGGACCATATCGGTGATGGTGACCCGGCCGTCGCCGCTGAGGTCGCCGGTGACCACGGTGGTCAGGGTCTGGAGGGTCTGGCCGTCCCGGGCATAGGTGACGGCCATGCCGGTGCCCACGGGGCTGTCACCCTGGACCGGCAGGGTGATGTAGTCGCTGGGGGACAGGCCCGTCAGCAGCTGCCGGGCGGTGGTGCCCACGGGGATGGCCCGCAGATAGCCGTCGGCGATGCGGTAGGCCCCGGTGGTGATCTCCTGGGGATAGCTCTCCACCGCCTTGGCCTCAAACTGGGCGGTGAAGGTGACGTTGCCGGAGATGGTCATGCCGCTGGTGTAGCCCTGCCAGCCGGTGAAGGTGTAGGTATACTGGCTGTCGGCGGGGCGGACCGGGGTTCCGGCGGGCTCGGGGATGGCCTGCCCGGCGGCCAGCTTCCCCTGGGCATACACGGAGCCGTCATAGTTCAGGAACTGATAGGTATACTGCCCCTGATAGTGGGCATAGAGGGTGATGTTGCTGGCCCCGGTGGTGCTGTTGGCGGTGATCTGCTGGCCGCCCTCCGGCTGGGTGAACCAGCCCACAAAGGCGCAGCCCTCCTTCACCGGGGTGGGCAGGGTTCCGTATTTCTGACCGGCGGAGACCAGGCGGGTGCTCTCGGAGCAGGCGCCGCCGCAGGGGTCGAAGGACACCACATAGGAGCCGTCGGTGACATAGAACCGGGATTCCAGGCGATAGTTGTCCCCGGCGGTGTTTTCCGCCGCGATGACCAGGGTATAGCCTCCCACTCCCAGCCGGGAGAAGGCCACGGCGTCGTCCAGCCGGGACAGGTCATAGCTCTTGGCATTGGGGGAGGCGGTGGCGGGAGTGATGGCGTTGGCGCCGATGGAGCGGAGGATGGACACCGTCACCCTCCGGATGTTATAGGAGTTGCGCAGGGTGCCCCGGAAGGGGAAGCCCGTCTGCCCCACCGTCAGGGTGGAGTTCACCGTGGGATAGGACGCGCCGTCCAGGGTCCAGCCGGCCCCGGCCAGGGCCAGCTGCCATTGCAGGGCGGTTTCCGACAGCACCAGGCGGCCGCCGGCGGCGTTGGAGGACACGGACAGATAGGCGCCGGTGCCCCGGTTCTGCAGGGAGAAGCCGCTGTTATACACGGCGGCCTTCCACAGCTGGCCCTTGTCCGTGGACGCCTTGGCCAGGGTGACGCCGTTTTTACCGGCGGTGAGCCGCAGGCCGTTTTCCTGGCAGGTGATGGTATAGTAGCCGCTGGCGTGATAGTCCAGGCGGAACTGCTGATTTTTGCCGCCGGTGACGGCGTTCAGGGTCAGGCCCGAGGAGCCGGGGGTGGCCGTCAGGCTGCTGTTGGCGGAGGAGCGCAGCTGATACACGCCCTCGCCCACCGTGGCATCCTTGAAGCCGTAGTCCGCCAGCATCACCTGGGCCTTGGCGGGCTCATTGATCCGCAGGCGGGCGTATACGCCCAGCTGCACGTCACCGGAGTTGCCGTCGTAATACTTCAGCACCTTGCCGGTGACGCCGTACTTGTCGGCGGTGGGGCCGGTCATAACGCCGTAGGAGTCTGACTGAGGCTCCCGCACGGCGCCGCTTTCGTTGTAAATGGCCTCGATGAGCTGGGCCTCAGGCTGATTGGCAAAGCCGCCCAGAGCGTCGAAGGCCCGCATAATGACGCCGGTGGCGCCGCCCCGGCCGTCGCTGCTGGAAAAGCCCGAGGAGCCGCCCACTCCGTGCTGCACGGCACGGGACCAGAACACGTTGCGCAGGGCGATACTGTAGTTATCCATGTCGAACCCCGGCACGGCGGACTCGATGGACCGGACGATGGGGTCATAGTAGCTGCGGCGGACATAATTCCGCTGCACCCGCATAAAGCCGTCGCTGTCCTCGTTGGCCAGGGCCCGCCAGGTGGCGTCGAAGTTGGAGCCATAGCCCCCGTCGGCCTCATAGGCGGCGGCCAGCCGGTTGCCGATGGAGCGGTAATATGTATCGGAGGAGGACTGACACCACCGGAAGAAGGCCCGGGGAATGTCGCTGCGGCTGGAGAACTGATACGCGCCGTAGGACTTGCCGCCTGCGTCGCCCGCTCCGGAGGAGATGACCCCCGGGCCGCTGGCCTCGAACCGCTGGCTCAGGGTCCCCAGCAGCTGCTCCTCCTGGTCGTCGGCGGCGGTGGCTGATGTAAACACCGGCAGGATCACCGGAAGGGCCGCCAGCAGCAGCGCCAGGCACAGCAATATACTCGTTCCTCTACGCATGGTTTTCATCGTATCACCCCGTTGCAAGATATGTTATAAAAAGCAGACACTGTGTCGTATTCAGTAATAGTATAGCACTGCGGGGGGCGGGGTGTCCACCGGAAAGAGTCGAATTTTCCAACAAATTAGCATATGAAGTGGACAAAAATTTTTGTGGTATGAAAAAGCGCGGCACAAAATTGCCCCCTCCGGCCGGGCCGGAGGGGGCAATGTATGCTTTTATGCGCCGCACAGGGGCCGCAGGGCCTCCAGCAGCCGGTCGTTGTCCCGGGTGTCCCGGACGGCCAGGCGGAGATACTGCTGCCCGCCCAGCTTGGGAGACAGGTCCTTCACCAGGATGCAGCGGTTCACCAGCAGCTCCCGGGTGATGGCCCGGGCGGACAGGCCGCCCAGCAGCTCCACCATGAGATAGTTGGCCTGGGACGGGATCACCCGCAGGTTGGGGAGCTTCTCCAGCTCCCGGCGGAAGCGGGCCCGCTCAGCCCGGATCAGCTCCAGGGCCCGGGCATAGTCCTTCTTATACTTCTCCTCGATCTGCATATAGAACTCGGCAAAGGAGTTGATGTTCCAGATGGCCACGTCCTTTTTCAGGGCGGCGATCAGGTCCTGGTCGCCGGAGGCCAGGACCCCCAGCCGCAGGCCGGGGACGCCATAGGACTTGGAGATGCTCTTGACCACATACAGCCTCCTGTACCGGTCCAGCAGGTCCTGGCGGATGAAGGTGTTGTCCGCCTCGTCGGCAAAGTCGACAAAGGATTCGTCCAGGATCAGGCGGATGCCCTTCTCCTGCGCCCAGTCCGCCAGGCGCAGCACGTCCGGGGCGGGAATATAGTTGCCGGTGGGGTTATCGGGGTTGATGAGCACCAGGTTGTCGATGTCCTGGGGGCCGAAGAAGGCCATCAGGTCGTCAGCGGTGTACCGGAAGTCCGGGCCCGCCGGGGTGAAGCAGACGTTGGGCCGGTCCTGATAGCGGTTGGGGTACTCCTCGAAGGTGGGGCGGATGAAGCCGGTGACCCCCTCCAGCCGGGCCATCAGGGCCTTGATGAGCTCTGCCGCGCCGTTGCCCACCAGGATGTTCTGCTGGTGGACGGCGAAGTTCCTGGCCGCCAGCAGGGCGTTCACCCGCATACCGGAGGGATACTGGGTCAGCAGGGAGGTGAAATTGGCCTGAATCTCGTCGATCAGCCGCTGGGGCGGGAAATAGGGGTTCACCAGATAGCAGAAGTCCAGCAGCTGGGGATAGCGCCAGTAGCCGCCGTAACGTCCCTGCATGAGGCTGACCCGGAGGTCCGGGTCCTGGGCGAACATGGAGGAGGCAATGTCCAGGTCCTGGATGTCGTCGATCTCGTACCACAGCTGGCCATTCAGGCGCTTGGCCCGGATCTCCGGGTCATCCAGCATGGCGATGACCCGCAGCACCTGCTCATAATACTCGTTGTTGCCCAGGGCCTTGGAATAGGCCTCCAGGAAGGGAACATAGTGGGTCCGGGAGAAGTGGCGGCCGAACTTGTAGATGTTCACGGTCTTGTAGTATTCGTGGGCCTCTTCAAACCGGAAATTCTTGCTGGGGACGAAGGAGGCGATGCTGTCATCGGGCCCCAGCTTCACGCAGGTGCCGTCCATCCAGCTTTCGTACTTGTCCACCAGGGCCAGGGTCTCCCGGGGGTCGTCCAGCAGCTGGTCGATGACGGCGTCCTCGAAGATCAGATCCGACTCAAACAGCAGGGTATCGTCCTGGCACAGATAGTCCTTGGCCAGGGCCAGGGAATAGATGTTGTTGGTCTTGTCGTAAATGGGGTTCTGGACATAGACAATGGGCGTCCGGATGCCCAGGGTGTCGATATATTTCATGAGCTTTTCGCCCTCATAGCCCACCACGATGACGATGCGGGACAGATGGCGGCTTTCGATCTGATGGAGCATCCGGTCGATCAGGGCCACCCCGTTGACCTGCACCATGCACTTGGTCCGGTCCTGGGTCAGCTCCTTCAGCCGCTTGCCCATGCCTGCTGCCAGTATGATTGCCTGCATATGGATCTCTCCTTTTTCTTTCAGAGATTTGACGTTTTATTATACCCCATGCGGCCCGGATGCGCAATGGGTACGAAGGAAAAATGCGCGGCGGGCTTGCTGCTTATTGGGGACTTATGCCCGCTTCCAGCGGACGCCGCCGGGGACGTCGGTGATCTCCACGCCCTGGGCCTTCAGCTCATCGCGGATACGGTCGGCCTCGGCGAAGTTTTTGGCCTTCTTGGCGTCGGCCCGGGCCCGGATCAGGGCCTCCACCTGGGGATCCTGGCCGCCGTCCTCGCAGACCACGGTGAAGCCGCCGGCGGCGGGAGCCGCCGCCTGGGTCTTGCGCAGGGACGCCGCCTTCTCCGTCAGCTTCAGGCCCAGCACCTGGTCGAAGCTGTCCAGAGCCGCCAGCTTGGTGGCGTCGGTGGTCCTGGCCTTCAGCACGTCATAGAGCACCGTCACCGCCATGGAGGTGTTCAGGTCGTTGTCCATGGCCTTGGTGAAGCGGGCCTTCAGCTCCTCCAGAGCCGCCGGGTCCACGTCTCCCTTGCCGGGGGTCAGGGCGGCGATTTTGGCCAGCAGCTTGTTATAGGCCGCCACGGCGTTGTCCAGATTCTCCCAGGTGAACACCAGGCTCTTGCGATAGTGGCTTTGCAGGCAGAAGAAGCGATAGGCCAGGGGATCATACCCCTTCTGCTCCAGCAGGGACACGGTTAAAAACTCGCCCTTGGACTTGGACATTTTGCCGCCCTCGGTGTTCAGGTGGGCCACATGGCACCACTGGGGGCACCAGAGATGGCCCAGATAGCTCTCGGACTGGGCGATTTCGTTGGTGTGGTGGGGGAAGGCGTTGTCGATGCCGCCGCAGTGCAGGTCCAGATACTCGCCGTTGTACTTCATGGAGATGCCGGAGCACTCAATGTGCCAGCCGGGATAGCCCACGCCCCAGGGGGAGTCCCATTTCAGGGCCTGATCCTCGAACTTGGACTTGGTGAACCAGAGGACGAAGTCGTTGCGGTTGCGCTTGTTGGTGTCCTCCTCCACGCCCTCCCGGACGCCCACGGCCAGGTCCTCCTCGTTGTGGTCGTTGAAGATATAGTACCGCTCCAGCTTGCTGGTGTCGAAATACACGTTGCCCCCGGCCACATAGGCATAGCCGGTGTCCAGCAGGCGGGTGATGATCCTGATATAGTCGTCAATGAGGCCGGTGGCGGGCTGGACCACGTCGGGGCGCTTGATGTTCAGCTTGCGGCAGTCCTCGAAAAAGGCGTCGGTGTAATACTGAGCGATCTCCATGACGGTTTTGTGCTCCCGCCGGGCGCCCTTGAGCATCTTGTCCTCGCCCTGGTCGGCGTCGGAGGTCAGGTGGCCCACGTCGGTGATGTTCATGACCCGGTTGACGCTGTATCCGGCGTAGCGCAGGTATTTCTCCAGCACGTCCTCCATGATATAGCTGCGGAGGTTGCCGATGTGGGCAAAGTGATACACCGTGGGGCCGCAGGTGTACATCTCCACATGGCCGGGGGTGTGGGTCTTGAACTCCTCTTTCCGATGGGTGGCGGAATTATACAGATACATGGTGTGTTCTCCTTCAATCGTCAGTTTTCGATGGCAAACAAAAAGCCTCCCATGCCCAGGGGCATGAGAGGCGATGTCTCGCGGTTCCACTCTCGTTTGTCGCTTGAGGGCCTTTGACGCAGGCCATGCGGCGGGCTTCCACATCCCGCGCGCTCCCGGACGCACCTTCTGCCGCACCCCGCAGGACGGCTTGCAGCCGGTGGCCGTCCCTCTCTTGCCGGAGCTGCGCGGCATACTCTTTCCGATCGTCGCGCTGTTCGATTGGCTATTATTATAGCGGCTTGGGCCCGGCGTGTCAATACCGGCGGATGACGGCGGCCACCTTGCCCAGGATCCGGGCCTCCCGCCCGTCGATGGGCTGATAGGCCGGGTTTTCCGGCAGGAGCCAGACCTCTCTCCCCTGCCGCTTCAGGCGCTTCACCGTGGCCTCGTCCCCCAGCAGGGCCACCACGATCTCGCCGTTGTTGGCGGCGGGCTGCTGGTGCACCACCACCAGGTCGTCCGGAAGGATGCCGGCATTGATCATGGACTCGCCCCGGACCCGCAGGGCGAAATACTCCCCGTCCCGGCCGCCGGTGTCGAAGGTCAGGTAATCCTCGATGCACTCCTGGGCCAGAATGGGGGACCCGGCGGCCACATTGCCCACAATGGGCACCTGGTTCTCCTGGGGCGCCTCCGTCAGGGTCAGGGCACGGCCCTTTCCGGCCTGCTTGCCGATGACGCCCAGCTCCTCCAGGTGCTTCAGGTGAAAGTGCACCGTGGAGGGGGACTTCAGCCCCACGGCCTCGCCGATCTCCCGCACCGAGGGGGGATACCCCTGGTCCTGGATGGCCTGGACGATGTAGTCATAGATTTTCTGCTGCATTTTGGTCAGCTGGGCCATGATGTCCGCTCCTTTACCGGGTACTTTTTTCGATTATATCACAGAAAATCCGGGTTTGCAACAGATGTTCGAGGATTTTTCCTGGGATTTTCTGAGGGCGGAAAATTTCAATTTTTCTCTTGACAGAACCAAGCAGTATATGGTAATATGACAAAGCTGACGATTTCGCGGAGGGCGCATGCGGGTGTAGCACAATGGCCAGGGCACCAGCCTTCCAAGCTGGGGATGCGGGTTCGATTCCCGTCACCCGCTCCACTTTTTTATGCGCCAGTAGCTCAGTTGGATAGAGCAACTGCCTTCTAAGCAGTAGGCCAGGGGTTCGAGTCCCTTCTGGCGCGCCACTTCTTTACTGGAGCATGTCGTCCGGCGTTCCTTGCGGTTCTATATGGTGGGTGTAGCTCAGTTGGTTAGAGCACCGGATTGTGGTTCCGGGTGTCGAGGGTTCGAGTCCCTTTACCCACCCCACTGAATATCAGGGATTGGGAGCGATCCCAATCCCTGATTCTTTTTCCACACAGGGGTGTAGCCAAGTGGTAAGGCAAGGGACTTTGACTCCCTCATCCGCTGGTTCGAGTCCAGCCATCCCTGCCACGCCTTTCCGGATGGCCCCATCCTTTTTTCATATGTGCCACGCTCCGTTAGCTCAGTCGGTAGAGCACCTGCCTTTTAAGCAGGGTGTCCGGGGTTCGAATCCCCGACGGGGCACCAAACCAAAACCCGCGTATCCGCAGTGGATACGCGGGTTTTTGCTGCGTATTTTACGCCAGGAAGCCCTTGAGGATGGTCTCCTCGGCCTCCTCGGGGGTCAGGCCCAGGGTCTCCAGCTTCAGCAGCTGGTCCCCGGCGATTTTGCCGATGGCGGCCTCGTGGATCAGCTGGGCGTCGGGACAGTTGGCGGTGATGGCCGGAACGGACTGGATGTGGGCGGCGCCCATGATGATGGAGTCGCACTGCACATGGCCGAAGCACTGGCTGTTGCCCACCATCACCGGGCGGAACACCTGGCGGGAGCCGTCCTGGGCCACGGACCGGGAGATCACCCGGCCCCGGGCGTCCTGGCCGTTGAGCTCGATGGTCATGTCGCTTTCCGCGGTCTGGTCCCCGTGGGTCAGCAGGCGCTCGGTGACCACCACCTCGCTGCCGGCCTCACAGTAAAACCGGGTGTCCCGCAGGGTGGAGTCGATGCCCCGGATCTGGACGGTGTCCATCTGCATGGTGGAGTTCTCCCCCAGATACACGATGGTCTGGGGATTCATCACGTTTTTGCCGGTCTCGCCCTGGGCGTCCTCGCCGTAATGCTTCTCCGTGTAGTGGACCCGGCAGTTTCTGCCGATGTGGAAGGTGTGGATGCCGTCGTGGCGGCTTTCGTCACAGCCGGAGTTGTGGATGCCGCACCCGGCCACGATGTTCACGTCGCAGTCGTCGGCCACATAGAAGTCGTTATACACCATGTCGCTCATGCCCGTCTGGCTGATGATGACGGGGATGTGACAGGTCTCGCCCTTGGTGCCAGCCTTGAAATGGATGTCGATGCCGGGCTTGCCGTCGGCCCGGGGGTCGATGGCGATGTGCTCCGTGGACTGCCGGGCCTCGCAGCCCATGTCCTTGCGGATGTTGAAGGCCCCGGCGGGCTTTCCGGTCAGGTCGGCGATTTTTTCCAGCAGCTTTGCGTCGATCTCGGTGATCATGAACGGGCCTCCTCTCGATTCAGCACCGGGCATCCGCCCAGGGTGTCCGCCAGGATCAGCGGCAGAATTTCCTCCGTGGTGCCCCGGTGGGCGATGCGTCCCCCGGCGATCACGGCGATCTCGTCGGCCAGCTGGATGATCCGCTCCTGGTGGGAGATGATGATCATGGCGGCCTGATGCTCCCGGTGGATCTGTTCAAAGGTCTCCGTCAGCCGGGCGAAGGACCACAGGTCGATGCCCGCCTCCGGCTCGTCGAAGATCATCAGACTGCCCCGGCGGGCCAGAATGGTGGCGATCTCGATGCGCTTGACCTCGCCGCCGGAAAGGGACACGTCCACCTCCCGGTCCAGATAGTCGTTGGCGCACAGGCCCACCTTGGTCAGATAGGCGCAGCACTGGTCCTTGGTGAGCTTTTCCTTCCCCGCCGCCAGCCGCAGCAGATCGTGGACCGTGATCCCCTTGAACCGGGGCGGCTGCTGAAAGCCGTAGCTGATGCCCAGCCTTGCCCGGTCGGTGATGGACAGCGGGGTGACGTCCTGGCCGTTATACAGAATGCGGCCGGAGGTGGGCTGGACCAGGCCCATGATGATCTTGGCCAGGGTGGTTTTTCCGCCGCCGTTGGGGCCGGTGAAAACCATCAGCCGCTGGTCCGGAATGGTGATGCTGATGTCCCTGAGAATGTCCAGCTCCCCCTCGGGAGTGGACACGCGATAGCAGATGTTTTGCAGCTCCAGCATGGAATGCTTCCTCCTTTGGGGAAAAATCCCCTCACAAAATGATAATTTTAACAGATTCTTCCGAAAAATGCAATCCATTCATAACCACTTTCTGCCCCTGACCCGCAGCCGGTGTCAAATGCTTGCAATCCGCCGGGAAAAGCGGTATAATATTGGGACTATTATCAAAGGCGACGATGGTAAAGGAGACTGTTCATGGATAAGACCCTGTTGTTCATTGTCAATCCCCGGGCGGGCAAGACCAAGTCCTCCGCCCCTCTGTTTGACGCCGTGGCCACCTTCGGCCGGGCCGGGTACCTGGTGCGGGTGATGCTGACCCAGGCCGCCGGGGACGCCGCCCGCTTCGCCGCCCAATGGGGCGGGGACTATGACCTGGTGGTGTGCGCCGGCGGAGACGGCACCCTCAACGAGACGCTGTCGGGCCTGATGCAGCTGGAAAACCGCCCGCCGGTGGGCTATCTGCCCAACGGCAGCACCAACGACTTTGCCGCCAGCCTGCGGATCCCCTCCTCCGTGCAGCAGGCGGCCCGGGCGGTGGTGGAGGGCACCCCCCATCCCCTGGATCTGGGGGCCCATAACGCTCGGTATTTCTCCTATGTGGCCTCCTTCGGGGCCTTTACCAAGGCGTCCTACTCCGCGTCCCAGGAGACGAAGAACGCCCTGGGTCACTTTGCATACATTCTGGAGGGCATCAAGAATCTGGACTCCCTGCGGCCCTACCGCTGCGGGGTGGAGGCCGACGGCGAGTCCTTCGACGGGGACTTCATCTTCGGCGCGGTGTGCAACTCCACCTCCCTGGGGGGCCTGGTGAAGCTGGACCCCAAGCGGGTGCATATGGACGACGGCATGTTCGAGCTGATCCTGCTGCGGATGCCCAAAACCGCCCTGGACCTGCAAAACCTCATCACGGCCCTGAACCGCATGGACTATGACTATCCCGGGGTGATCTTCCGCCACGTCCGCAGTGTCACCGTCACCACCCGGGAGGACATCCCCTGGTCCCTGGACGGCGAATACGCCCCCTCCGCCCCCCGGGTGGAGATCCGCAACCTGCACAGCGCCGTGCAGCTGATGATCCAGGACGACGAATGACGGCCTCGCCCCTGCCGCAGCGGCAGGGGCGATTTTTATACGATTTGCACTCGGTGGCAGCGGCGCATGTGTAAGTGCGCAAATCGCGAGCTTTTATACATGGGCGATTTCACAATATCATGTTGACGTTTCGTTTTGAATATGGTAATATGCCGACACAGTGTCCGGATGAAAAGCTGCAAATTGTGCGTTTAGTAGAAAGTGAGGAGTCAAAATATGAAGCTTATAACCAAACTGATTCTGCTGGGTGCTGCGGTGGTTCTCTTGCTCTTTTTGGGTTCCACGCTTGGCTTTTTGGGCTTTGGCCTTATGTCAACCGATTTGATGTATGGCCCTGTTCTGTATTGCACGCTGGTGCTGGCGGTGCTTATACTGTGCTGCACCGGCATCATCGTCTCCCATCTGAAAAAAGGAGATTCCTCCCATTCGGAGGAGTCGGACGACGAATAACGCTTCGCCCCTGCCGCAGCGGCAGGGGCGATTTTTATACGATTTGCAGCCGATGGCAGCAGTCCGGGGCCAGCAAAGTCTCCAGCTCCGCACGGAAGGCGGGATAATCCGCCTCCGGCACCATGCACAGGGCCGTTCCGGCGAAGCCGCCGCCGTGTACCCGGGCGGCTCCCCGGCCCCGCAGCAGGCGGCGGCACAGGGCCAGGGTCACGGCCAGCTCCTGGTGTCCGGCGGCCCCCTCCGGGGCGATGTTCTGCAGATATTCCCAGGAGGAGCGGCCGGAGTCGTTGACCAGGGCCAGGAACCCCTCCGTGTCGCCGTTTTCCAGGGCCTGCACCTGGCCCAGCACCCGGCGGTTCTCGTCGAACACATGGATGGCCCGCAGCACCGCCCGGTCCCCGGCGGCCCGGCGGACCTCCGGCAGGCGGCGGTAAAATTCCGCCTCCTCCACCTGGCGCAGGACCTCCGCTCCGAACAGGCGGCACACGGCCCCCAGCTCCCGGGGGATGGCGGCGTATGCATCGGTGAGTCCCGCGTGGTCCGCGCCGCTGTCCACCACGCACAGGGCGTACCCGGGCAGGGCGGCGTCCAGCCGCCGCACCAGCGGGGCGGCGGGGTCCCGGAAGTCCATGAACACCAGCCCGCCGGTGCTGCTGGCCAGCTGATCCATCAGGCCGCAGGGCTTGCCGAAGTACACGTTCTCCGCCCACTGGCCCATCCGGGCGATGTCCGGGGCGGTCAGGCTGTTCCCGGCGAACAGGGCATTGCCTATGCGGCCCAGCAGCACCTCAAAGGCGGCGCTGCTGGAGAGGCCGGAGCCGGGCAGCACGTCGGACTCCACCCATGCGTCAAATCCCCGCCAGGGCAGACCCCTCCGCCGGAAGGCGGCGGCCATGCCCCGGACCAGGGCGGCGGTGGTGTTCCGCTCCTCCTGCCGGGGGGACAGGTCATCCGGGGCCAGCTCCACCGGCGCATACCCCCGGGAGAACACCCGGACCACGCCCTCTCCGGTGGGCCGCACCCGTGCCCGGGCGGTGCGGTCAATGGCCGCCGCCAGCACGCAGCCGTGCTGATGGTCCGTGTGGTTACCCCCCAGCTCCACCCGGCCGGGGGCGGAAAAAGTCAGATACTCCATACGCTTCTCCTGCATACAAAAATCGGGGGACGCGGCTGCGTCCCCCGGAGATTATCGCGATTTACTTGATGCCGGCGGCGACCATGCAATCCAGCACCAGGGTCAGCACCACGAACACGGCGGCCACCCACTTGGTGCCCCGGGCCAGCTTGGCGTCCATGCTCTTGGCCTTGGAGCGGCTCATATAGGAATCGGCGATGCCGCCGATGGCCCCGGACAGGCCCTGGCTCTTGCCGGACTGGAACAGGACGATGAGGATCAGGGCCAGCGCCACCAGCAGCTGGACCACGGTGATAACAATCAAAACAGCGTTCATAACGGAACTCCCTCCAAAATTTCAGCCCTCTGGGGGCACTTTTCTCATAGTACGCACTATATTATCATAATCCCGGCGGGATTTCAAGAGGAAAACCGCGATTTTTTCCGTCCCGCTCTGCACGATTCCCGAAAAGCACCTGTGGCGATGGGACGGCGGTGCCTTATTCCGCCGCGGCGCAGAGGGCGGCAAAGTAGCGATAGAAGGGCAGAAGGGTCTTCAGGTCCTCCGTGACCCGGGAGGCGAAGTCCGGGGAATAGAGGCTCTCGTCCAGGGGGACCTCGTGGGACAGGGTCAGGGACTTCTTCTGATACCAGGGGCGCAGCAGGTCGCTGACCTGGCCCTTGCTGCGGACATAGTCCGGTCCCGTCAGCTGAAAGACCTGCTGGCGGTCAAATTGGCGCACCAGCTTCTCCAGGGTCTTGGGGTCCCGGTCGATCTGCTGGCGATAGCGGGTCATGGTGGCGGCGGAAGCGGCCCAGAAGCCCATGCCATAGCTGTAATAGTCCGGGGCGATCTCAAAATAGAAGGTGGGGCGGCCGGTCCAGTCCTGGTCCCCGGTGCGGACGCAGAACCACAGATGGTCCTTGTAGGGCCCCTGACCGTGGAGCCGCCGGGCGTCCCGGTAAATGCGGCTGACCTTCAGGATCAGCGGCTCCTGGGGCAGGGCCGCCGACAGCCCCTCGTACACCGCCTGGCCCAGCTCCCGGGTGGGGGCCAGCAGGTGCTGCTGATAGTCGTCCTTGTGGGCCAGGAACCAGCCGCGCTCATTGTTGAAGCGGATGCCCCACATAAAATCCACGGTTTCCTGGCTGTATCCCTGAAACATACGGTATTCTCCTTTGCGTTGGGTTTGGGTACAGTGTAAACCCTGGGGCGATATTTTGCAAGGGCTGGAAATTGGAACGGGAATCTGCTATACTATCGGTCAGATTCTGCAAAAACCGAGGAGAACACCATGCTGGATATCTTTTTGTACGCCGGGCGGGCCATTATGCCATTGCTGCTGATGATGGCGCTGGGCTGCGGCCTGCGGCGGGTGGGCCGGTGGAGCGACGATTTTTATCGCCAGCTCAACGGCTTCTGCTTTCATGTGCTGCTGCCGGTGCAGCTGTTTTTAAACGTATACGCCATCGAGGATCTGTCGGTGCTGAACTGGCGGCTGCTGGGCTTCATCGTGGCGTGCATCGTGGGGGCTGCGGGCCTGGGTGTGGCGGTGGCTCCGCTGTTTGCCCGGGACCGGGGGCAGCGGGCGGTCATCGCCCAGGCCACCTTCCGGGCCAACCAGGTAATCATGGGCATTCCCCTGGCCAGCGCCCTGGGCGGGGAGGAGGCGCTGATCTTCGCCTCCCTGGTGACCTCGGTGTGCGTGCCGGTGTTCAACGTGCTGGCGGTGGTGGTGCTGACGGCCTACAGCGAGGAAAAAAACCTGTCCTGGCGGGATGAGGTGCGGCGCATTTTCCAGAACCCTCTGATCCTGGGCGCTCTGGCGGGCTTTGCGGCGGTGCTGCTGCGTCAGATGGCGCCGTCGGTGTTCGACCTGCCGCAGACCCTGCCCTCCGTCTATAAGGTGTGCGGCGACCTGTCCCGGGCGGCCTCGCCGCTGGTACTGGTGATCCTGGGGGCCCGGCTGCGGTTCGACGCGGTGCAGGGCCTGTGGAAGAAGATCACGGCGGCGGTGGCCATGCGCCTGGTGGTGGTGCCGGGGATCGTGCTGACCCTGGCGGTGCTGCTGCGGGATCCGCTGGGCATCACGGCGGAGGAAATGCCCACGGTGGTGGCCATTTTCTGCTCGCCGGTGGCGGTGACCAGCGCGGTGATGGTCCAGGAGATGGGCGGTGACGAGCAGCTGGCCCAGCAGGTGGTGGCCTGGAGCTCGGCCCTGTCCATGGTCACCATCTTCTGCTTCGCCGCCGGCCTGCGGGCCATGGGCGTGATGTGAGGGCGGAACTCTTTTTCTCCCGCCGGCATAGAATGGGGGAGAAGGAGGGGATCACATGGATCAGACGGACCGGAATGCCCTGGATTACGAAAGCTGCCGCCGGGTATGGCGGCGGGTGTCGCCGGAGCTGGACCCGTATCCGGAGGAGAAGGAGGCGACGGACTGCCCGGCGGCCCCGGCCCCGGATCTGAAGGGTCTGCAGGAGATGATCGAAGGGGAGCTGGGGGACCGGCGGGCCTATCTGGAGGCCGCCCGGCGGGCGCCCAATCCCGCCGCCCGGCGGATGATGCAGCGGATGGCCGACCGGGAGGGAGCCCACGCCCGGCGGCTGCTGGCGGTGTATTACCTGGCCTGCGGCCAGTGCTATCGCCCGGCGCTGGCGTCGGGGCCGGGGGAGACGCTGCCCTGGCGGCAGCTGCTGCGGCAGCGGTATCATCAGGAGGTCTGCGCCGCCCGGCAATACGATCAGGCCGCCCAAAGCGTGGGGGACCCGTGCTTGGCGGGGCTGTTCCGGGAGCTGAGCCGGGAGGAGGACTGCCACGCCCGGCAGCTGTTAGGCCTGCTGGAGCAGAATATTCTTGCATTTTAAGGGAAACACTGCTACAATTCAGGCAAATCATCCCGATACAAAGGAGTATGTGCACGCATGAGAGAATGCATCACCCGGGAGGCGGCGCTGGCGGCGCTGCGGAAGTATAATCAGGAGCCCTTCCACCTTCAGCATGCCCTGACGGTGGAGGGAGTCATGCGCTGGTATGCCCGGGAGCTGGGCTATGGCCAGGAGGCAGACTTCTGGGCCACGGTGGGCCTGCTGCACGACATCGACTTTGAGCAGTGGCCGGAGCAGCACTGTCAGAAAGCGCCGGAGCTTCTGCGGGAGGCAGGCTGCGGCGACGACCTGATCCACGCCGTGTGCAGCCATGGCTATGGCATCTGCTGCGATGTGGAGCCCACCCATCTGATGGAGAAGGTCCTGTTCGCCGCCGACGAGCTGACCGGCCTCATCGGGGCCGCGGCTCTGATGCGTCCCAGCAGGAGCTGCCAGGACATGGAGGTCAAGAGCCTGAAAAAGAAGTACAAGGACAAGAAGTTCGCCGCCGGGTGCTCCCGGGACGTGATCCAGCAGGGGGCCGACCGCCTGGGCTGGACCCTGGAGGAGCTGATGGAGAAAACCATCCTGGCCATGCGCAGCTGCGAGGACTTTGTCAACGCCGCCATGGAAAATCTGTAACATTGATCCAAAAGCCGCCCGGCAGCCGCCGGGCGGCTTGCCATAACGGACCCTTTTCGCCAGTTCTCCGGGGGTGCGTCTGCGCCCCCGGTTTTTTGCTGCAAAACTTGTCAAAAAGGTTTCAAATGTATGGAATATTTGGCGGATATTTTTGATTTTTTTGTTCCGGATGTTCAAAAGTCACGAAAAGTTCCCTGGAATCTTGTGCACCATTTTGCACAAAAACGGGAGACATGAACCGGGCCCATTTGGTATAATATAAACGGAACAAAAAGACCGCCCCCTGGGGGCGGATATAGAAAGGGAACAAATTATGGCTATCAAGATCGGTATCAATGGTTTCGGCCGCATCGGCCGCGTGGTCCTGCGCATTCTGGCGGAGCAGCCCGATAAGTATGAGGTCTGCGGCATCAACCTGCGGAAAGCAGACGTGGATTATATGGTCTATCTGCTGAAATACGACTCCGTGTTCCGCCGGTTCAACGGCACCGTGGAGCATGAGGGCGGCGACCTGGTGGTCAACGGCCACAAGATCCGGGTGTTCAGCCAGTCCGATGCCGCCATGATCCCCTGGAGTGAGTGCGGCGCGGAGTACATCATCGAGTCCACCGGCGCCAACAACACCACCGAGAAGGCCTCCCGCCACTTCAAGGGCGGCGCCAAGAAGGTTCTGCTGACCGCTCCTGCCAAGGACGAGGTCACTCCCACCTTTGTATACGGCGTCAACAGCGAGCTGTATCAGCCGGACATGATGGTCGTCTCCAACGCCAGCTGCACCACCAACTGCCTGGCCCCTCTGGCCAAGGTCATCCACCAGGAGTTCGGCATCGAGCAGAGCCTGATGTCCACCATCCACGCCTCCACTGCCAAGCAGAAGGCCGTGGACTCCCGGGGCGGCAGCGACTGGCGCACCGGCCGCTCCATCCTCAACAACATCATCCCCACCTCCACCGGCGCGGCCAAGGCCGTGGGCCGGGTGATCCCCAGCCTGAAGGGCAAGATGACCGGCATGGCCTTCCGTGTGCCCACCGCCGACGTGTCCGTGGTGGACCTGACCGCCCGGCTGTCCCGGACCACCACCTATGCCGAGATCTGCTACGCTGTTCGCCACGCCTCCGAGACGTATATGAAGGACATCATCGGCTACACCACCGACCAGGTGGTGTCCACGGACCTGATCGCCGATCCCTGCCCCTGCGTGTTCGATGAGAAGGCCGGCATCATGCTGGACCACGACTTTGTGAAGCTCATCGCCTGGTACGACAACGAGTTCGGCTACAGCAACATGGTGGTGCGTATGCTGCAGCATATGTACGACGTGGATCAGGCCGCCCTGAATCAGTAAAGCGTTTTTCCGGAAGCAGCAGAGCGAAGGCTCTGCTGCTTTTTGGATAGTCTGAAAAAATATTCCGGAACCTGACCGGTTCCGGAATATTTTTTCAGAAGTCCATGGCCAGGCGCTGGGCCCGGTCATTGTCCAGCAGCTCCATCCGGCCGCCGGACACCTGGTACACCCGGCGGCACAGGGAAATCACCGTGGGCCGGTGGGTGGTGACGATGCAGGTCTTGTGGGGGTAGCGGGCGGCCAGGTTCCGCAGGATGGTCCGCTCGGTGGTCACGTCTAGGGCGCTGGTGGCCTCGTCCAGCAACAGCACCGGTGCGTCCCGCAGCAGGGCCCGGGCAATGGCGATGCGCTGGGCCTGCCCCTCGGACAGGCCGTGGCCATGCTCCCCCACGGAGGCGTTCAGCCCCCCGTCCATGGCGGAGACGAAACCCCAGGCGCAGGCGGCCTCCAGGGCCTCCCGCAGCTGCCGGTCATCGGCGTCGGGCTTCACCATCCGCAGATTGTCGGCAATGGTGCCGGAGAGCAGGGTGTTCCCCTGGGGCACATAGGAGAAATACCGCCGCAGACCGGCGTTCATCTCCACCTGCCGTCCATCGGCGGCCTGCAGATATGCCCGGCCCTCCTGGGGCCGGACCAGGCCCAGCAGCAGGCGGATCGTGGTGGTTTTGCCGCCGCCGGAGGGACCCACCAGGGCCACGATCTCGCCGGGCGCGGCCCGGAAGTCCGCCCGGGTCAGCACCGGCTGCCGGGGCACATAGCCATAGCTGACGCCCTCCGCCGCCACGGTGAAGCCCCGGGAAGCCTGCCGGTCCAGGCCGTCGTCCGGCAGCACCGGCTCCGGCTCCAGGGCGAACAGGTCCCGGATGCGCCGGGCGGACACCGACGCGCTGAGGAAGGACGGCACCGTCCGCACCAGGGCGTTGAAGGCGGAGCTGAGCTTGGTCCCCTGGGACAGGAACAGGGTCATGGTGCCGTACAGGATCTTCCCCGACCACAGCAGATACAGGCAGTAGCCGAAGGCCGCCATCTGCACAGCGGAGCCCAGCACGGACATGAGAATCTCCGTGCGGATGCTGAACAGGTTGTAATCCAGGCTGGCCCGGCGGAATTCCTCCTGCCGCTGCCGCAGTCCGGCGCCGTAGCGGCCGGTGATGCCGAAGCCCTTGATGGCGTCCAGGTTGTGCAGCGTCTCCGTCTCATAGGACATCAGGCGGCTGCCCACCTGGCGCACCTCCTGCTGATGGGTGCGCATCCCCCGGATCAGGCGGCGGGAGGTCAGCAGCAGGAAGGGGGCGCTGGCCAGGGCCAGCAGGGCCATGATCCAGTCATAGTGCAGGATCACCGCCAGGGTGGCGATGAAGGTATAAACGCTTACCACCAGGTCCGGCAGCCACCGGATGGCGCTGGAGGACACGGCTCCGGCGTCGGTGGACAGGCGGCTGAGCAGGTCGCCGCTGGCGAAATCGTTCAGGGACTTCCAGTCGGCCCCCAGCAGCCGGTCAAACACCTCCGCCTGGATGTCGTTGTTCACCCGCAGGGAGATTTTCGTGGAAATGCGGGAGGTGACGCTGCTGAGCAGCAGCCCCACCAGGGCCGAGGCCACCATCACCGTGACCACGAACCACAGCCGGTCGCTGTCGTAGCCGGTGATGATGTCGATGGAGTATTTGCTGGCCACGGCGGACACCAGACCCAGCGTGGAGCTGGCCACCCCCAGGATGGTGTAAAACCACACCGCCCGGCGATAACGCTTTGTATAGCCCCAGATCCACTTCCAGTCGTCCCATATTTCGGAAAATGTGCCGTCCCGCCAGCTGCGCAGCAGCGTCCCCAGGGACTCCGAGCCCATGGGCTGCCGTTCCTCCTGCATATGTCCACCTCCCGCCAAAGAACTTAACACTTTATTATATCATCGTCCGCGGCGGAAGTCAAATCAAGCGCCAGATTAGGCAAATCTGACAGGGTCTAAACGGCAGAATAGTCGGATAACCGACACAGTGTCGGCGAATTGCGAATACTGCTTGCAATATAAGCGGGGATGTGGTAAAATACTGAAAAGGAGGTACTGTCATGAAGCGAAGAACCGGAAAGAAGATCGGAAAAATCCTCCTGCTGGTGGCGCTGTTGGCTATTGTGGGCGGAATTGTGTACGCCGTGCTGACCTGGCCGATGTACCCCGACCGTCAGAAACCGGCGGAGAGTTATCAGCAGATGAAGCAGACGGCGGAGGACCTGGGCGTGCTGGCGCCGCCGGAGGATGTGCTTCCCTGGACCCAGCCGGAGTATGATTTCTGGCTGGACAACACCTGGCGGTTTGCCAGGCCCTGCGGCTATACCATGGCCGGGGACATCTCCTATGAGGGAACCGTATACTCGGCGTATATCATTGCCTTCCGGGAAACCGGCGCGTCGGACGACTATCCGACGCTGCGGGAGAACTACAAAACCGTCCCCATTTATGTCCAGTCAGGCGATGGGGGCGTGAAGATGCAATTTATAGTGGAGGGACACCTCTATCAGGTGGGCATGATGGCCCCGCCGGAAAGCGCCCTGACCCAGGATGTGACCGACTATTTCGACGGCCTGCTGCTGGCCGCCTGCCGCGACATCATTGACCTGTATTCCTGACGGGAAAGGAGTCCTGCCATGAAGAAATCCACAAAAATCGTCCTGCTGGCGGTGCTGCTGGCCATTGTGGGCGGCATCGTGTATACTGTGCTGACCTGGCCGATATATCCCCAACCCCGGAAAAACGTGGACAGCTATCAGCAGCTGCGGCAGGATATGGAAAAGACGGGTGTGCTGGTCCCTCCGGAGAACGTCCTTCCATGGGTGGAAACGTTCTACAGTCAGGAGCTGGATGGCCGGGACCGGCTGAGTAAGCCCAGGGCTTTTCTGATGTCGGGGACCGTGGAATACGGCGGTGCGTCATACAGGGCGGAGATCTTCGAGTCTCAGAAATGGACCTTCGAGTGGCGCGCGGAGATCTCGCTGCGGGAAAACTATCGGATGACGCCCATTTACCGGGACGCGTGGGACGATTCGGTGCTGTATTTCTTGAGCATTGACGGCCATATATACACCGTCACGGTGTACGCCGACGGGAAGATGCCCCAGGATGCCGTGGACTATTTCGACGGCCTGCTGCTGGAGGCGTGTCACACGGTGGTGGATCTGTATCAGTGATGGGGGGATTGCTGTAATGAAACGTAAAAACGGGAAAAAGGTCCGGAAAATCGTCCTGTTGGTGATTCTGGCCGTTGTGGCAGGAGTCGTCCTATACGACCTGGTGTTTTGCTGGCCGGTGCACCCGTCCTTGCAGAAGCCGGCGGAGAGCTATAAGCAGCTGAGCCAGACGGCGAAAAAGCTGGGGGTCCTGGCTCCGCCGGAGGATATCCTGCCCTGGAAGCAGGAGGAGTACAGCATCTATCTGTCCAGCATCAGGCGCTTCGCCCGGCCCACCGGCTGGGATATGGCCGGGAAGGTTATCTATGACGGGACCACATACCCGGTGTACATCCTGGCGCTGCGAAATACGGAGAAGCACGAGGAATATCCGCCGCTGAGAGAGAATTACAAGCATGTACCCATTTACCGGGAGTGCAGTGAGGATGGGCTGCGGCTGTTTTTTGTGATCGACGGCCACAGCTATACCTACAGCATGGGGATGATGGCCCCGCCGGAGGAGACGATTCCCCAGGATGCCGTGGACTACTTCGACGGTCTCCTGCTGGCCGCCTGCCGCGAAATTATCGACCTGTATTCGTAACGGGAAAGGAGTCCTGCCATGAAGAAATCCACAAAAATCGTCCTGCTGGCGGTGCTGCTGGCTCTTGTGGGCGGCATCGTGTATACCGTGCTGACCTGGCCGATATATCCCCAACCCAAGAAAAACGTGGATAGCTACGCGCAGCTGCGGGAGGACCTGGCGCAGACCGAGCTGCTGGCGCCGCCGGAGGATATTCTGCCCTGGCACGATGTGACCTATGGGGAGGAGCTGGACGGACGCGGCAGAACCAGCAAGGCCCGAGGCTTCCTGATCAGCGGCCATGTGTCCCGGGGCGATGCGTCCTGCTTTGTGGAGCTGGTGGGCCTGGAGGACCACTCCTCTGTTTCCGGGGAAATACCGCTGCTGGAAAATTACCGGACGGTACCCATTTGCCGGTCCACGGGAGAGCAGGCGATGCTGTACATATTCAATATCCGGGGCAATGAATACTCCGCGCGGGTGTACCTCCCGGAGGATGCGTCCCAGGACGTGACCGACTATTTCGACGGTCTGCTGCTGGCCGCCTGCCACGACATCATTGACCTGTATTCGTAACGGGAAAGGAGTCCTGCCATGAAAAAAGCTGCAAAAATCGTCCTGCTGGTGGTGCTGCTGGCCATGGTGGGCGTGATCGTGTACGCCGTTATGGTCTGGCCGGTGAATCCCACCCGGATGAAACCGGCGAAAAGCTATGAGCAGCTGCGGGACACGGTGGAAAAGAAAACGGATATCCGGGTTCCCGGGGAAAAACTGCTGCCGTGGACGGTGACGGAGCGTCAGCTCCGGATGGACGGCCCCTCCCGGCTGGCCAAGGTCAGCGGCTTTGCCATATCCGGCACCATGGAGCGCGGCGGCGTTGCCTTCAACGCAGAGGTCTCCGTGGGAGTCACCGGCGTTGTGGGGGATCTGCCGTCCCCGTGGGACGTGTACCGCTATGTGCCGGTGTACCTGTTCCGGAACCAGGGGTTCTATATGGCGCAGCTGTGTATCGACGGCAGCGAGTACATCATCCAACTGTACTATCCGGAGAATGTGACCCTGCCGGAGGAGGACGCGGCGTATGTGGAGGATGCGCTGCGGACGGCGTGCCACGTTATCATCGACCTGAACGAAGCCTGAAAAATGCGCCCCGCCGGGGCGCATTTTTCAGGCTGTCCCAAAAGGGCAAAGCCCTTTTGGGACAAAAGGCTTGCAGCCTGCCGCGCGCATAATTTGTTCGCTGAAAGCGAACAAATTCCACACTTGCAGACTGAGAAGTATTTTCGCCCAGGTACACGCCCCGGGCGAAAATGGATTGCATTTCATTTGCCGCCTGCGGGCGGCAAACTCTGCGAGGCTATTTTGACAGAGCAACGTGTCCCACCGGGGCGCATTTTTTGCGAAAGTGTTGCATATAACACAGAATTTTTGCCGGAAAGAGGCTATAATAGAACGGATAAAATAGGGAAAGAGGGGTTTTCTGATGTTCTGCACAAGAAAGGTCAATGACGATTACACCTGGGTGGGGGCCGACGGCCGCCGCCTGGCTATGTTCGAGGGCGTCTATGACGTGCCCCGGGGCATCTCCTTCAACAGCTATCTGCTGATGGACGGGAAAACGGTGCTGTTCGACACCGCCGACGCCTCCGTGTGCCGCAGCTTTCTGGAAAACGTGGCCCACGGGCTGGGAGGCCGGGCCCTGGATTACCTGGTGGTGCAGCACATGGAGCCGGACCACGCCGCCGATATCCGGGACCTGCTGACCCGGCACCCGGAGACCACCGTGGTGTGCTCCGCCGCCGCCAGGAATATGCTGGCCCAGTTCTTCGGCCCCGGGTACGAGGGCCGCATCAGCGTGGTGAAGGAGGGGGACACCCTCTGCACCGGGCGGCACACCCTGCATTTTGTGGCCGCGCCTATGGTCCACTGGCCGGAGGTGCTGATGACCTATGACGAGACGGACAAGCTCCTGCTGACGGCGGACGCCTTCGGCACCTTTGGTGCTTTGAACGGCGCGCTGTTCGCCGACGAGGTGAACTTCGACCGGGACTATCTGAACGAGGCCCGGCGATATTACACCAACATCGTGGGCAAATACGGGACCCAGGTCCAGGCGGTGCTGAAAAAGGCCGCCGGGCTGGACATTCAGATGCTGCTGCCCCTCCACGGCTTCGTGTGGCGGCAGGATCTGGGGTACATCCTGGGCAAATACGACCTGTGGAGCCGGTATGAGCCGGAGCAGCGGGGCGTGGTCATCGCCTATGCCTCCGTCTACGGCGGCACGGAGAACGCCGCCAACATCCTGGCCTGCCGCCTGCGGGAGCAGGGGGTGCAGGTGGAGATGTTCGACACCTCCGTCACCCCGGCGTCCTATATCCTGGCGGCGGCCTTCCGGTTCAGCCATGTGGTGCTGGCGGCTCCCACCTATAACGGCGGCGTGTTCGTCACCATGGAGAACCTGCTGCACGACCTGACGGCCCACGGCCTCAAGGGCCGCCGGGCGGCGTATATCGAAAACGGCTCCTGGGCCCCCACCAGCGCCCGGGGGATGCAGAAGCTGCTGGAGCCCCTGAACTGGGAGACGGCGGCGGACACCGTGACCCTCCGCTCCGCCCTGCGCCAGGGGCAGCAGGAGGACCTGGAGCGCATGGCCGCGCAGCTGGCCGAAAGCGTGAAGGCGTAATATATTGTCGAAAATCAGCAACATATGATGCAAAAACGGACACACCGCCTCGTGGAGACGGTGTGTCCGTTCCATTTATGCGTTGTCCTCTATGCCCTCAGGCGCAGTTCAGTTCTGCTGTTCCTTGATGGCAGCCTGTGCGGCGGCCAGACGGGCGATGGGCACACGGAAGGGGGAGCAGGACACATAGTCCAGGCCCACCTTGTGGCAGAACTCCACGCTGCTGGGATCGCCGCCGTGCTCGCCGCAGATGCCCAGGTGCAGGTCGGGACGGGTCTCGCGGCCCATCTTGGCAGCCATCTTCACCAGCTTGCCCACGCCGACCTGGTCCAGCTTGGCAAAGGGATCGTTCTCATAGATCTTCTTGTCATAGTAAGCGCCCAGGAACTTGCCGGCGTCGTCGCGGCTGAAGCCGAAGGTCATCTGGGTCAGGTCGTTGGTACCGAAGGAGAAGAACTCGGCCTCGGTGGCGATCTCGTCGGCGGTCAGGGCCGCGCGGGGGATCTCGATCATGGTGCCCACCAGGTACTTCATCTCCACACCGGCGGCGGCCAGCTCCTCGTCAGCGGTCTTGACCACGACGTTCTTGACATACTTCAGCTCCTTCACCTCGCCCACCAGGGGGATCATGATCTCGGGAACCATGTTCCACTCGGGGTGACGCTTCTGCACGTTGATGGCGGCCCGGATCACGGCACGGGTCTGCATCACGGCGATCTCGGGGAAGGTCACGGCCAGACGGCAGCCGCGGTGGCCCATCATGGGGTTAAACTCATGCAGGGAGGCGATGATGGCCTTGATCTCGGCCACGGTCTTGCCCATATCCTTGGCCAGCAGCTCGATGTCGGCCTCCTCGGTGGGAACGAACTCGTGCAGAGGGGGATCCAGGAAGCGGATGGTCACGGGGCAGCCCTCCATGGCCTCATAGATGCCCTCGAAGTCGCCCTGCTGCATGGGCAGGAGCTTGGCCAGGGCCTTTTCGCGCTGCTCCACGGTGTCGGAGCAGATCATCTCACGGATGGCGGCGATGCGGTCGCCCTCGAAGAACATGTGCTCGGTGCGGCACAGGCCGATGCCCTGAGCGCCCAGCTCACGGGCCTTGGCGGCGTCGTGGGGGGTGTCGGCATTGGTGCGGACCTGCAGCCGGCGATACTTATCGGCCCAGGCCATGATGCGGCCGAAGTCGCCGCCCACGCTGGCGTCCACGGTGGGC
This sequence comes from Clostridiaceae bacterium Marseille-Q4149, assembly GCA_018228685.1. Taxonomy (GTDB): domain Bacteria; phylum Bacillota; class Clostridia; order Oscillospirales; family Oscillospiraceae; genus Vescimonas; species Vescimonas cirricatena. The sequence goes on along the minus strand of CP073691.1, from coordinate 2,681,110 downwards.
ATAGCGCCGTCGTAGATGTTGCCGGTGGAGCCGTCCAGGCTCAGCCAGTCGCCCTCGTGATAGGTCTTACCGGCCAGGGTGAACTGCTTGTTCTCCTCGTCCATGACGATGGCGCCGCAGCCGGAGACGCAGCACTTGCCCATGCCGCGGGCCACAACGGCGGCGTGAGAGGTCATGCCGCCGCGAACGGTCAGGATGCCCTGAGCGGCCTTCATGCCCTCGATATCCTCGGGAGAGGTCTCCAGACGGACCAGGACCACCTTCTCGCCCCGGGCAGCCCATTCCTTGGCGTCCTCGGCGGAGTAGACGATCTTGCCGCAGGCGGCGCCGGGAGAGGCGGGCAGAGCCTTGCCCACAGGGGCGGCGGCCTTCAGAGCGGCGGGGTCAAACTGGGGATGCAGCAGCGTATCCAGGTTCCGGGGGTCGATCATGGCCACGGCCTGCTGCTCGGAGATCATGCCCTCGTCCACCAGGTCGCAGGCAATCTTCAGGGCGGCGGGAGCGGTGCGCTTGCCGTTGCGGGTCTGGAGCATGTACAGCTGGCCATGCTCCACGGTGAACTCCATATCCTGCATATCGCGATAGTGATCCTCCAGGGTCTTGCACACGTCCACGAACTGGGCATAGGCCTCGGGGAACTTCTCGGCCATCTGGTCAATGGGCATGGGGGTGCGCACGCCGGCCACCACGTCCTCGCCCTGGGCGTTGGTCAGGAACTCGCCCATGAGCTTCTTCTCGCCGGTGGCGGGGTTGCGGGTAAAGGCCACGCCGGTGCCGCAGTCGTCGCCCATGTTGCCGAAGGCCATGGACTGCACGTTGACGGCGGTGCCCCAGGAATAGGGGATGTCGTTGTCCCGGCGATACACGTTGGCGCGGGGGTTGTCCCAGCTGCGGAACACGGCCTTGATGGCGCCGATGAGCTGCTCCTTGGGGTCAGAGGGGAAGTCCTCGCCGATCTTGGACTTGTACTCGGCCTTGAACTGACCGGCCAGCTCCTTCAGATCCTCGGCGGTGAGCTCCACGTCCTGGGTGACGCCCTTCTTCTCCTTCATCTCGTCGATGAGCTGCTCGAAATACTTCTTGCCCACCTCCATCACGACGTCGGAGTACATCTGGATAAAGCGGCGGTAGCAGTCCCAGGCCCAGCGGGGGTTGTTGGACTTCTTGGCGATAACGTCCACCACGTCCTCATTCAGGCCCAGGTTCAGGATGGTGTCCATCATGCCGGGCATGGAGGCCCGGGCGCCGGAGCGGACGGAGACCAGCAGGGGATTCTCGTGATCGCCGAACTTCTTACCGGTGATCTTCTCCATCTTCTCGATGTATTCCATGATCTCGGCCATGATGGCGTCGTTGATCTGGCGGCCATCCTCATAATACTGGGTGCAGGCCTCGGTGGTGATGGTGAAGCCCTGGGGCACGGGCAGGCCGATGTTGGTCATCTCGGCCAGATTGGCGCCCTTACCGCCCAGCAGCTCGCGCATTTTGGCGTTGCCCTCGGTAAAGAGATAGCAATACTTCTTACTCATTTAGTTCCCTCCGTATATAAAATATAGTTACGAACATCTCATTATAGGCACATCCCCCGCCAAAAGCAAGAGGATTTTCACAAAAAGGAATCTTTTTGCCATTATGGCCGAAAATTACCGGGAATATTCTCCCGACAGGAAACTATTTTTTGTGGAAAAGCCGCGCCTGCGCCTTGCGGAGGAACCCGGGGGTGTGCTATACTTATAAAATCGGTTCGTATGACCATCACAGCGGCCATGGAAGGGAGGGTGGACCATGGGGCAGCTTCTGCCGGAAAACAGCACATTGGCCCGCCGCCTGCGCCGGGCCGCCCAGGGCGGCGCATTGCCCCATGCCATCATTTTCTCCGGCAGCGGGGACCGCATGGCCGCCGCCCGCTTCGCCGCCGCCGCCATGGAGTGCCAGGCGGAGGGGGGGCGGCCATGCCTGCAATGCCGCCAGTGCCGCAAGGTGATGGAGGACATCCACCCGGACGTGCAGACGGTGCAGGACCCCGACCACCGGGAGCTGCCGGTGGACCTGCTGCGCAGGCTGCGGCAGGACGCATACATCCGCCCCAACGACGGGGCCGCCAAGGTGTATATCTTCCCGGACTGCGACGCCCTGAACCAGCGGGACCAGAACGTGCTGCTGAAGCTGGTGGAGGAGGGACCGCCCTATGCGGCCTTCCTGTTCTGCGCGGAGACGGCGGCGACCCTGCTGCCCACCATCCGCTCCCGCTGCGTGGAGTGGAAGCTCCGGGGCGGGGACGAGGACGCCCGGGACGACACCGCCCGGGACCTGTGCCGGGCCTTTGCCAGCGGACAGCTGCTGCCGGTGAGCCAATACCTGGTGGGGCTGGAGAACAAGCGCCTGAAGCGGGAGCAGCTGCAGCAGCTGCTGGAGGCCGGATGGCGCGCCGCCGCCGAGGCCCTGCTGGCCGCCTATGGAAAGCCGGACCCGGCGGATATCCCCGGGGCGGAGGAGCTGCGCCGGGGCCTTACCGTCCGGCAGCTCCGGGGCCTGACGGAGCTGATGAAGCGCTATTGCCTGGAGTGCCGCTATAACGTGGGCGTGGGCCATGTGCTGGGGGCCCTGTGCGCCGGGTGGCAGGAGCTGCTGTGAGAGACATGAGCTATACGGATATACGAAAGGATTTAACCATATGACAACTGTGATCAGCGTCCGCTTCCGCAGCGGATGCAAAACCTACTTCTTTGACCCCGGCGACGTGCAGGTGCAGACCGGGGACCACGTCATCGTGGAGACGGCCCAGGGCCTGGAATACGCCCAGTGTACCATGGGCAACCACCCGGTGGACGACTGCTGCGTCATCCAGCCCCTGCGGCCCATGGTCCGGGTGGCCACGGAGAACGACCGCCGGACGGCGGCCCACAACCGCGCCCGGGAAAAGGAGGCCTTCGACATCTGCCAGAAGAAGATCCTCCAGCACAAGCTGGAGATGAAGCTGGTGCGGGTGGAGTGCAGCTTCGAGGGGAACAAGATCCTGTTCTTCTTCACCGCCGACGGGCGGGTGGACTTCCGGGAGCTGGTAAAGGACCTGGCCTCCGTGTTCCGGGCCCGCATCGAGCTGCGGCAGATCGGTGTCCGGGACGAGGCCAAGATGCTGGGGGGCCTGGGCATCTGCGGCCGGCCCTTCTGCTGCGCCCAGTTCCTGGACGACTTTGTGCCGGTGTCCATCAAAATGGCCAAGACCCAGAGCCTGTCCCTGAACCCCACCAAAATCTCCGGCACCTGCGGGCGGCTGATGTGCTGCCTGAAATACGAGCAGGACGCCTATGAGGACGCCCTGAAGCGCATGCCCAAAAACGACTCCTTTGTCCAGACGCCCGACGGCCCCGGCAACGTGTGCGAGGTGAACGTGCTCCGGGAGACCATGAAGGTCCGGCTGGACGAAAAGCCGGATTCCCCCCGGTGCTATCACAACTGCGAGGTGTGCGTCCTGCGCAACGGCAAAGGAAGCCGCGACGGCATCCAGGTGCCCCAGGAGCGGCCCGAGCGGTATGTGGAGGAGCGGCCCGAGGAGGAGGTCCCCATGCCTTTGGTCATCGCGGACTTTGACCCCGACGCCCCCGCCCGGGAGGAGCGTCCTCCCCGCCGCCGGAACGACCGCCGCAGAAAGGGCGGAAGCCGTCCCCAGCAGATCGGGGAAAAGGCCCCTGAAAAGGCCGAAAAGCTCCGCCAGACGGAGAAAAAGCGTCCGGAGGCCGCCAAGACTGAGGACAAGCCCCGCAGCCGCCGCCGCAAGTCCGGCGACCGGCCCCAGGAGGGCGGTAGCCGTCCCCAGGCGGCCAAGAATCCCCCCAAGCCCGCCGCCCTCAAGCCGCCCCAGAAGCCCGCAGGCGAGGCCCAGGAGGGGGCCCAGTCCCGCCGCCGTCCCCGGCACCGGGGCGGACGCCGCAGAAGCGGCGGCAGCTCCCCGGCATCGGAGGGCTGAGCCGTGGGAAAGTTTGACGGCGTGCTCATCGCCAGCGATTTTGACAACACCATGGTGTATACCGAGGGGGCCCTGCGCAGCGGCGGGCCTGTCCCGGCCATATCCCGGGAAAACCGGGACGCCATCGGGTATTTTATGGCCCAGGGCGGGACATTTTCCGTGGCCACCGGCCGGGCCCTGCCCTCCTTCGCCAGCGTTATGGACGGCGTGCCCATGAACGGCCCCACGGTGCTGTTCAACGGCGCGGCCATCTACGACTTCCCGGCGGGGCGGTATCTGCGCACCGCCTTTCTGCCGGAGCGCATCCGGGACCATGTCCGTCAGCTGTCCCAGCTGATGCCGGGCCTGACCTTCGAGATTTATCACGACGACAACTCCATCCATGTGGTGAATCCCAACGAGATCACCGCCCGCCACCTGCACCTGACCCACACCCCCTCCCAGCAGATCGCCAGCCTGGATGAGGCCCCATCGCCCATCTCCAAGCTGCTGTTCGAGGAGGAGCCTCAGCGGCTGCGGCAGCTGGAGGAGGCCATCCGGGCCCAGGACTGGAGCCGGGAATACGAGGTGGTGGCCTCCGCCGTGAACCTGCTGGAGATCACCGCCCGGGGAGCCAACAAGGGCGGCATGGTCCGCCGCCTGGCGGAGCTTCTGGGCGTGCGGCAGGAGAATGTCTGCTGCGTGGGGGACCACGCCAACGACATCCCCATGCTGGAATACGCCGGCATGGCCTTCGCCCCGGAAAACGCCATTCCGGCGGTGCACCGGGTGCCGGGGATCCGCATCCTGCCGGACTGCCGGGAAAACGCCATGGCCGCCATGATCGCGGTCCTGGACCGGCGCTATTCGTAAAGGAGAAATCACCATGGAAAACACCCTGACTCTGTATGTGCGCTATCTGGCCAAGCCCGGCTGCCGGGAGACCTTCCTGCGCCAGCTGACCACCCATGGCGTCATCGACGCCATCCGCCGGGAGGACGGCTGCCTGCGGTATGACTATTTCCTGTCCGTCCAGAATGCCGACGAGATTCTGCTGGTGGAGCAGTGGCAGACGGATGAGAAGCAGCAGGCCCACCTGCGCGCCCCCCACATGGACCGGCTGCGCCGGCTGAAAAGCGAGTATGTGGCCGACGCCCAGCTGGGCCGGGTCCATCTGGATTGAGAGGCCTCCTATGCTGTTTGACACCCACGCCCACTATGACGACGACCAGTTCGACGGCGACCGGGAGACCCTGCTGGCCTCCCTGCCGGAGCGGGGCGTCGGCCTGGTGGTGAATCCCGGCTGCACCGTGGCGTCCTCCCGGACGGCGGTGGAGCTGGCCCATCGTTTTCCCCATGTCTACGCCGCCGTGGGCATCCATCCGGAAAACTGCGGCGATTTTCGCCCGGAGGACCTGGACGCCATCCGCGCTCTGGCCCGGGAGGACAAGGTGGTGGCCATCGGCGAGATCGGCCTGGACTACTACTGGCCGGAAAATCCCCCCCGCCCCCTGCAGCAGCAGGTGCTGCGCAGCCAGCTGGCCCTGGCCCGGGAGCTGTCGCTGCCGGTGATCATCCACGACCGGGACGCCCACGCCGACACCATGGCCATCGTCCGGGAATTTCCCGGCCTGCGGGGGGTGTTCCACTGCTTCGCCGGGTCCGTGGAAATGGCCCGGGAGCTGGTGGATATGGGGTGGTACCTGTCCTTCAACGGGGCGGCCACCTTCAAAAACGCCCGGAAGGCCCCGGAGGTCATCCAGGCCGTACCCATGGACCGGCTGATGATCGAAACGGACGCCCCCTACCTGACCCCGGTGCCCTACCGGGGCCGCCGCAACGACTCCACCTACGTTCACCTGGTGGCGGAGAAGATTGCCCAGCTGCGGGACATGACCCCGGCAGCGGCGGAGCAGGCCACCTGGGACAATGGAAAACGCTTCTTCGGAATCCGATATTGAGACTGCCCAAAAAGGGCAAAGCCCTTTTTGGGCAAAAGGCTCGCACTTGATTTGCCGCCTGCGGGCGGCAAACTCTGCGAGGCTTTTCTTGAAAAACGGAAAGCCCGGCAATTGCCGGGCTTTTTCTTTTGATGAAAAAGTTTCACATCAATAAATTTATATCACAGAATCGTATAGGCATTTTGCACAAAACGTCCGAAACCGCCGTATGAATACCCACAAAGGCCGCTGGATCAGCCTGATTTTTGTGACATAATTCACAAAGTTCTGCATAAAATGGGGCTGTGATTTTGACTGAGGCGAAAGGGCACAGCCCAGAAAGGAGGGGAAATCTGTAAGAAATCAATCAAGGAAGCTGTGCCGGTTGACAAGATAGCGTTAAGAAGCCTGTATATTGCTTTACACAAGAAAACAGTCATGGTAAAGTGACCATAGCCCCCTTCCGGACAAAGCGGGACATCCATATGAGTAAGGAGAGAAAGCAATGGAAGAAAGAAAAGGCTTTGGGTCCAATTTTGGATTCCTCATGGCGGCCATCGGCTCAGCCGTCGGCTTGGGCAACATCTGGGGCTTCCCCAATAAGATGGGTGCCAACGGCGGCTTCACATTCCTCATCATCTATCTGATCCTGGCGGCGTGCTGCGGCTTCATCGTTATGATGGGCGAGCTGGCCCTGGGCCGCAAGACCGGCCGGGGCGCCATCGGCGCTTACAAGGTCCTGTCCAAGAGGTTCAAGTGGCTGGGCTGGCTGGGCGTTCTGTCGGCGTTCCTGATCCTGGGCTTCTACTGCGCCCTGGGCGGCTACTGCCTGAAGTATGTGACCCTGAACGTGGGCAACCTGTTCCATGCCGGCTTCGGCACCGGCACCCTGGACGGCGCCGGCGTGTTCGGCGCCCTGATGGCCAACCAGGGCGAGGCCGTGATCTACGGTCTGATCTTCGTGGCCATCACCATGGTCATCGTGATGGGCGGCGTCGGCGGCGGTATCGAAAAGGTCTGCTCCGTGGGTATGCCCGCTCTATTCGTGATGCTGGTGATCTGCATCATCCGTTCCTGCACCCTGGAGGGCGCGTCAGAGGGCCTGAAGTATATGTTCGTCCCCGGCTGGGCTCTGGCCAACGGCGTCATCAAGGAAGCGCCTGACTTCTTCTCTGTAGTATCCACAGCAGGCGGCCAGATGTTCTTCTCCCTGTCCCTGGGCATGGCGGCCATGATCACCTACGGCTCCTATCTGGATAAGAAGGAGAACCTGCAGAAAAACGCCATCATCATCGTGGTGATGGATACCCTGGTGGCCCTGATGGCCGGTCTGTGCGTGATCCCCGGCCGTTTCGCCCTGGACCCCACCGGCACGCTGGGCGGCCCCTCCCTGCTGTTCGTCACCATGCAGAACGTGTTCGACCGCATGGGCGCTGCAGGCCCCATCTTCGGCATCCTGTTCTACCTGCTGGTGGTGTTTGCCGCCGTCTCCTCCTCCATCTCCCTGCTGGAGGCCGTTGTGGCCCACTTTGTGGATAAGGCCCGGGACGAGGGCAAGGGCGACAAGCGCAAGCTCTACTCCCTCATCGGTGCCATCGGCGCCGGCATCCTGTGCGTCATCGTCTGCCTGGACGCTCTGGGCAACGCCGGTATCTCCCCGGCCGACATTCTGGGCATGCGTGTGGATCCCTCCGACAAGGTGCCCACCTGGAGCGCCGACTGGCTGGACTTCTTTGACTGCATCGCCGAGGGCATTCTGATGCCTCTGGGCGCGCTGCTGATGAGCATTATGTACGGCTGGGAGCTCGGGCCCGAGGTAGTCCACGCCGAGGCCACCTGCGAGGGGCAGAAATTCGGAGCCTACGGCTGGTTCAGGATCTGCATCAAGTACATTACCCCCCTGGCCATGCTGCTGGTGCTGTACGGCCAGATCAAGGAGTTCTTCTTCTAAGCAATACATATTCCTGATATGAGCGCTATTTCCGATACCGGGGCAGCTGCCCCGGTATCGGAATTTTTTGCGTTCCAAGGATTTTCCATAATTCGCGCCAATCCTTTGTGAAAAAGGTAAAAAGGCGAGTTCACAATTTGTTAAAATAATGGAAAGTATCGCTAAGAACTTGACAAAACGTGCTGTTTGCGAGTAAGATGAAGGCACCAAATCTGAGGAGGTAAATCACTCTAATGGAAAAGAAAGGTACCAAGATAGCGTATTTTATTGCGCTGGCGATCGTTGTAATCGCACTGGTCATCGCGAAGGTTACCAACGATGGCAGCGGCTTCGTCGCCACCGGTTGGGCTCTGTTCCCCCCGGTCGTGGCCATTGCCCTGGCCCTGATCAGCAAGGAAGTGTATTCTTCCCTGTTCCTGGGCTGCCTGGCCGGCGCCCTGCTGCTGGCGAACTTTGACCCCTGGCAGATGGTCGTGAATTTTGTCGGCGCCGGTGAGGGCGTGGGCATGATCAATGCCATCGACATCTCCATCCTGATCTTCCTGGTGATGCTGGGTGTCATGGTGGATCTGATGAACAAGGCCGGCGGTTCCGCCGCCTTCGGCCGCTGGGCCTCCAAGGCCGTGAAGACCCGCTGCGGCGCGCAGCTGATGACCATGCTGCTGGGCGTGCTGATCTTCATCGACGACTATTTCAACTGCCTGACCGTGGGCGCCGTTATGCGTCCCGTCACCGAGAGCCACAAGATCTCCCGGGCAAAGCTGGCCTACGTCATTGATGCCACCGCCGCCCCCGTTTGCATGCTGGCCCCCGTGTCCTCCTGGGCTGCCGCCGTTGCCTCCTATGTGCCCGATGGCTTCCCCGGCTCCCGCATCAGCATGTTCCTGAGCCAGATTCCCTGGAACTACTACTGCATCCTGACCCTGATCATGGTCATCACCATCTCCGTGCTGAACATTGACTACGGTCCCATGCTGACCCATGAGTACAATGCCCAGGTGAAGGACGATCTGTTCACCACCCCCGAGCGTCCCTTCGAAGGCGCCGACGATTATGAGGAAGGCGAGAAGCACTCCACCGTGCTGGACCTGCTGCTGCCCGTTATCGTCCTGATCGGCCTGTGCATCATCGGCCTGGTCTGGACCGGCGGTATGTTCGACCCCGAAAGTGAGAACTATCAGAACTTCGTCATGGCCTTCTCCGACGCTTCCGCCGGTCCCGGCCTGTGCCTGGGCTCCATCGTGGCCCTGGTGTTCACCTTCATCTATTACTGGCTGCGGGGCCTCATCGGCTTCACCAAGTCCATGGAGTCCATCCCCAACGGCTTCATCCAGATGATCTCCCCCATTCTGATCCTGTGCTTTGCCTGGACCCTGTGCGGCCTGTGCCGTGACAATGGCCTGATGGTAGGCGACTTCGTCGGCGGCATTATGGAAGGCACCGGCAGCCTGGCCAAGTTCCTGCCTGCCGTGATCTTCATCGTGGCCTGCTTCATCGGCTTCGCCACCGGTACCTCCTGGGGTACCATCGGCATCATGGTCCCCCTGGTCTGCGCCGTGTTTGACTGGTATGATCAGTCCACCCTGCTGTCCATCGGCCTGGCCGCCTCCTGCGCCGGTGGCGTGTGCGGCGACCACCTGTCCCCCATCTCCGACACCACCATCATGGCTTCCGCCGGCGCCCACTGCTTCCACCTGAACCATGTGGCCACCCAGATCCCCTATGGCGTCACCGTGGCTGCCGTGTCCTTCGTCAGCTTCATCATCGCCGGTCTGGTGCAGAACGTCGTGGTCTGCATGATCATCGCCATCGTCCTGATGATCGGCACCCTGCTGGTGATCAAGGCTGTCACCGCCAAGAAGCACCAGGGCATCTTCCAGGAAATGGCTGCTGCCGACAAGGCTCTGGCCAACAAGTAATCGCCTCACTCCATAAAAAAACAGGTCCGCTGGAGCGGACCTGTTTTTTTGCGCATTTTTCCGCCGGGGCTGTCCCCCAGCAGATTTTTGTGGTATAATGCCCTTATTCCCAGGTTTTCCACACGTCGGGGCAGTAGCCCACGGTGGCCTGGCGGCCGTTGCGGACGATGGGCGCCCGGAACAGCCAGGGGTTTTCCAGCAGCTTCTCCTCCGCCGCCAGGGGCAGAAGATAGTCAATCCCCAGCTCCCGGTAGTCGGGGCTGTCCCGGTCCACCAGGGCGTCATAGCCCACGGCGGCCCGGATGCTGCGGTACTCCCCGGGGGACAGGCCCTTGCTGTCCAGGTCGATGTACTGGTATTTGATGCGGCGCTCCTTGAACCAGCGCTCCGCCTTCTTGGTGTCGAAGGACTTGCGGGCCCCGAAAATCTGAATGTTCATGGCATACTCCTTATAAATTCAAGAAATGGAGGTCTTACGGATGACGGAATGGATCGAAAAGCTGCGGCAGTGGGTGGCGGAATCGGACAACATGGTGTTTTTCGGCGGGGCCGGGGTGTCCACGGAGTCCGGGATCCCGGATTTCCGCAGTGTGGACGGCCTGTATCACCAGAAGTTCCAATACCCGCCGGAAACCATCCTCAGCCACAGCTTCTATGTCCGCCACAAGGCGGAGTTTTACGGCTTTTACCGGGCCAAGATGCTGGCCCCCTGGGCCCAGCCCAACGCCGCCCACCGGAAGCTGGCCCAGTGGGAACAGGAGGGGAAGCTGAAGGCCGTGATCACCCAGAACATCGACGGCCTGCACCAGAAGGCGGGAAGCCGGGAGGTGCTGGAGCTGCACGGCAGTGTTCTGCGGAACTACTGCGAAAAATGCGGGGCCTTTTACGGCCTGGACACCATCCTCTCTACCACCGGCGTCCCCAGGTGCCCCGCCTGCGGCGGGGACATCAAGCCCGATGTGGTGCTGTATGAGGAGAGCCTGGACCAGGACGTGCTGGCCAGGGCCGTCCACTATATCCGCCAGGCGGACCTGATGATCATCGGCGGCACCTCCCTGGTGGTGTATCCGGCGGCGGGGCTGGTGCAGTATTTCCGGGGCCGCCACCTGGTGGTGGTGAACAAGGGCCAGACCGGCAGCGGCGTGGGAGCGGACCTGACCATCGACGGCCCCATCGGCGAGATATTCGCACAGTTGTAATATAGTATAGCACAGCTTTGCCCGGTTTTCAATTCCGCGGCAGGGGAGGGCCTCTGCCGCGGAATTTTTGCATAATCGCTCATTGAATCCTGCATATTGGTAGAAATATTTTCATTCTGCGTATTGGTTTTGCAAGTTTATCGTGTTAGAATTGCAAAAACGCTCACATTGACCGGCAGCTCTATGAAAAATATGATGTGAAGCGGGGACTGCGGGACGCCACGGGCCGGGGCGTCCTCACCAGCCTCACCCGCATATCCGAGGTAAAGGGCTGCACCGTGGACGGTCAGGACACCATCCCATGCCCCGGTGTGCTGTACTACCGGGGCTATGACGTCCGGGACCTGGAGGCCCGGGCCCTGGACGCGGCGCTGATCCTCCACGCCGACCACGGCAGCAACAACTCCACCTTCACCAACCATGTACCACCTCCACCGGCACCGACACCTATTCCGCCATGACGGCCTCCCTGTGCTCCCTGAAGGATCCCCGCCACGGCGGAGCCAACACCAAGGTGGTGCAGATGATGGCGGACCTGCGGAGCCGGGTCCGGGACCCCGCCGACCCGGAGCAGGTGCGGCAGTATCTGACGGACCTGCTGGCAGGCCGGGCCTATGTGCCCATGGACAGAAGATAAACCGGTGATTTGTCCCTCCCGTCCGGCTCTTAAGGGCCGGACGGGTCACTTTTTTCCGTCTATATTGCGAAAAAAGCGGCTCTCTGCCCAAAGAGGAATTGACAATCGCGGCGGGAGAGGGTATCATGGTAGTACATGGCATAGGAACAAAAAATAGGATTTTGTATATAGAACAGAATCAAGGAGGCAACAATATGATCTCTATGGAAATGCTCCAGGACGCACGCCGGGTGCTGTCCCCCGTTATCAACCAGACCCCTGTGCTGCACGCGCCGGGCCTGGTGCCGGACTGCGACTTTTATCTGAAGGCGGACTGCCTGCAGAAGACGGGGGCCTTCAAGCTGCGGGGCGCGTACTATAAGATCGCCACCCTGTCCGACGAGGAGAAGCGCCGGGGCGTTATCGCCTGCTCCGCAGGCAACCATGCCCAGGGCGTGGGCTTTGCCTCCCGGGATATGAAGATCCCCGCCACCATCTGCATCCCCGCCGGGGCTCCTATCTCCAAGATCCAGGCCACCCGCAGCTATGGGGCCAACGTGGTGCTGGTGGACGGCGTGTATGACGACGCCTATGCCGAGGCCGTGCGCCTGCGGGATGAGCAGGGGCTGACCTTTATCCATCCCTTTGACGACTATCGGGTCATGGCCGGTCAGGGCACCATCGGTCTGGAGATTCTGGAGCAGCTGCCGGATGTGGACGTGATCCTGGTGCCCATCGGCGGCGGCGGACTGATCTCGGGTCTGGCCTATGCCGTGAAGCATCTGAAGCCCTCCTGCCAGGTCATCGGCGTACAGGCCGCCGGAGCCGCCAGCATGGTGGACTCCCTGGAGGCCGGGCATATTCTGACCCTGCCCAGCGTGCACACCATCGCCGACGGCATCCAGGTGAAAACCCCCGGGGACCTGACCTTTGAAATGTGCCGCCAGTATGTGGACAAGGTGGTGGCCGTCAGCGAAAACGAGATCGCCGGGGCCATCCTGTCGGTGCTGGAGAAGCAGAAGCTGGTGGCCGAGGGCGCGGGAGCCGTGGGCATCGCCGCCGCCATGTACGGCAAGGTGGACCTGCGGGGCAAGACCGTGTGCGCCCTGCTGTCCGGCGGCAATGTGGACGTGACCATGCTGGAGCGGATCATCACCCGGGGCCTGGCCAAGGCCGGGCGCACCGCCAACTTCGCCACGGTGCTGCCGGATCAGCCCAAAACCCTGGCCACTCTGCTGAACATCATGTCCGACATGGGCGTGAACGTGCTGGAGGTGAACCACGAGCGGGGCAACCTGAAGGCCCCGGTGGGCTCCTGCGTGGTGCACCTGCTGGTGGAGACCCGGGACGCCCTCCATGTGCAGCAGATATATGAGACTCTGCGTGCCCAGGGCTATCCCATCATGGAGCGGTAAAGTGAAAATGCCCGAAGGGGCTTGCTATAACGAAAAATCCCGGTGCTTCGGCACCGGGATTTTTTGGTCTTTTCAAAAATTTTTCCTGCCCCTATTGACAACGTAACACTGTTATGCTATTATCGTAACAGTGTTACGGAACATTATTACGCAACGCCGTACGATAACCTATTATGGCAGGGAGGAAGGGTATGGACGAGGAGTTGATTTCCAAGAAGGAGCTGCTGGAGACGTTCGGCATCTCCTACGGGGCCCTGTATCGGTGGAAGCGGATGGGACTGATCCCGGAGGCGTGGTTTCTGCGCCGCTCCACTTCCACCGGACAGGAGACATTTTTCCGCCGGGACCAGATCTGCCAGCGGATCCGGCTGATCCTGGACAACAAGGAGCACCAGACGCTGGATGAGCTGGCGGCCAGCCTGGCGGAAAAGGGCCAGACGGTGCTGGCCCGGCGAAAGCTCATCATCGAAACGGCCTATGGCCGCAGGGAATTTCCCCTGGAGGAGGTCCGCAGCGCCGTGGTGGCGGAGGGGACGCACCAGGAGGACATACTGCAATTATTAAAGGAGATCACATTATGAACGACATCATGGATATGAAAATTTCCGGCAGCAGCGCCATGCCCGGCGGCGAATACCGCCTGGTTTCCATCAGCGGATCGGGCAAGGTCCAGGGCAGCCTGCGCTGCGAGAGCCTGCGCTGCTCCGGCAGCGCCAGGGTCCAAGGGGACGTGGACTGCGCCGGGGAGATCCGGTGCAGCGGCAGTAGCCGTGTCACCGGCGACATCGCCTGCCAGGAGCTGGGATGCTCCGGCTCCACCCGGTGCGAGGGCAGTCTCCGGGCCAACGGCCGGGTCCACAGCTCCGGCGCGCTGAAGGTGGACGGCAGCCTGGAGGGCGGCGAGGTAGACGTGTCCGGCGGCCTGGAGGCGGGAGAGATCCACTGCGGACAGCTGCACTGTTCCGGCGGGGCCAGGGTGTCCGGCGGCGTGGAGGCCGAAAGCGTCCATCTCACCGGCAGCGCCGTGATCCAGGGCCTGCTGAACGCCGAAACCGTGGAGATCTCCGCCAGCCGGGGCATCCGCATCGGCAGCATCGGCGGCAGCAGCATCCGCATCTATAAGCCCACCCAGGTCTCCCTGCTGGGCCTGTTCCACGGCAGCGTCTCCTGCGCCCAGGTGGGGGACATCGAGGGCGACGACGTGGACCTGGAATACACCCAGGCCGACGTGGTCCGGGGCCGCCGGGTCCGCATCGGCGAGGGCTGCTCCATCGGCCGGGTGGAGTACAGCGAAAGCCTGGACGCCTGGGACGGAACCGTGGGCGAAAGCGTCTGCACCGGTGAAGGCGCCCAGTGATATGGAACTTCTGTACGCAGATAAGCGCATTGCCGTGGCGGTGAAGCCCCCGGGGGTCCTCAGCACCGACGAGCCCGGCGGCATGCCGGAGCTGCTGCGGGCCCAGCTGGGCACCCCCTGCATCCGGACGGTGCACCGGCTGGACGCCGCCACCGGCGGGGTCATGGTGTTTGCCCGGTCCGCCGCCGCGGCCTCCATCCTGTCCGGCCAGGTCCGGGAGCACCGGTTCCGGAAAATCTATCTGGCGGTGGTCCGGGGCGACCCGGGACAAGGCGGGATATGGCGGGACATGCTTGGGAGAGACCCGGTACGCCGGGTGACATATATCGCCCGGGAGCCGGGGAAGGACGTCCGCCCGGCGGAGCTGTCCTATGAGACGCTGGCCGTCCGGGAGGGGCTGTCCCTGGTGCGGGTGACCCTGCACACCGGCCGCACCCACCAGATCCGGGTGCAGTTCGCCGGGCGGGGCTTCCCCCTGGTGGGGGACCGGAAATACGGCGGGGCCGGAGACGGCGAGACCCTGGCTCTGTGGGCCTGGCGGCTGGCCTTCACCCATCCGGAGACGGGCCGGGATATGGTGTTCACCCACCAGCCCCCGGCGGCCTGGCCCTGGACCCTGTTCCCCCTGCCGGAAACGGGAAAATAAGGCAGAAAAGCGCTCGGAGCACTTGGCTCCGGGCGCTTTTTGCCGTGCGTTCAGTCTTTCAGGGCGGCCAGCACGGCTCCGATGTCCCCGTCGATGCAGATGGACTGCCTTTGAATCTCCCGGGGGGCGGCGGCCTGGCCCAGGTTCAGGCAGGCATACACCGCCCGGGGGTTGGCGGCGGTCATCCGCCAGAAGGGATACTTGATGATCACCGGGGTGTTGTACCCCACCCCCAGCTCCAGAAATAGGAGCTTCTGCTCCTGACGGGTGCGGAGGAAGCTTTCATACCGCTCCGCCTGCAGATACGCGTCCTGCACCCGCAGGAAGTCCGGGTCCGCCGCCTGGGGCGGCCGGACGTTCATCAGGCCCCGCAGTAGCTGCCGCTGGCCCTCCGGGTCCCGGGGCGTCTCCACCTGCCGGTACTCCGGCCGCTCCTTCAGCAGCGATTGGATGAGAAACAGCCGATTTTCGCTTTGGGTCATGGTCAGCCTCTCCTTTCGATCACCTGCCGGGGGCAGATTTCAGAACTGATAGGGGGGATTGCCGGAGAAGTCGGCGATGACGCCGTGGGGGGCGTCCAGATAGAACACCTCAAAGATGGGGTTGGCGGCGGTCTGGTACTGACCCTTCACGATGGGGTTCCGGATGCACATCTCCTTGGCGGCCATGTTGTTCTCAAAGACAGCCTTGCCGTGGAGCCGGATCCAGGCGTACTCCGGGCTGGAGACGGAGATCTCGATCTCGGGATCGGCCTGCATGTCCTTGTACACGTCCTTCTGGTTGTTGGTGCAGAACCAGAGCTTGCCCTCCAGCTCGCCGGCGAACATAAAGGGGCGGCACTTGGCCTTGCCGTCCCGGCCCACAGTGGCCAGATACTGCACGGGATTGGCATTCAGAATGCAACGACTTTGTTCATGATATTTACCTCCAGGGTGATTTTTTCGAAGGGGTGTTTCCTCTTGATGATCCAATTGTAGCAGTGACTTTTCGGTAACCAAGGGTACTTGGGGGTACCCATTGCCCATTTTACTGGGGTTTCGGCGATAAATTTTTTTGCCCGGATCTTTAGACTCCCTTGTTCAGCTCCGCGGCCTGGGCGATGGCCTGGGCCACCTGCCGGGTGTGGCCGCTGGCGGAGTAATAGACCACCAGGGTCTTGCCGGTCTGGGGCTCATCCGGCGTAACGGAGTCCTGGGTGGGCGTTTCGGCCGGGGTCTGGGGATCGTCCTTGGGGACCTCCGGGGTGGTGCTGCCGCAGACGGCAAGGCCCAGCACCAGTGCCAGGCTCAGAAGTAAAGCGGTCAGTTTTTTCATGGTATCGTCCTTTCTGAATTTTTCCGGTTGCGCAGGAGGGGGGCCTGTGCTATAACCCGGTTGTTCCTTCCGGTTGATACGGTCGATTATAATAACCGGTTGCTGCAACCGGTCAAGAGCCTTCATGTGAAAATATTTGAACATTCTGTAAATTGCGAGGGAGTCTGTTATTCTGCACACCATGATGCAGGCCTGCAAGGAGACCAACATGACCTATCAGGCCCTGAAATTTTACTGCAACCAGGGGCTTGTCCCCAACGTCAAGCGGGACAAAAACAACCGCCGGGTGTTTGATGACCGGGACATCGCCTGGATCAGCAGCCTGATCTGCCTGAAAAAGTGCGGCATGAGCATTCAGGAGATGAAGGAATATCTGTCCCTGTGCCTGATGGGAGAGTCAACGATCCCCCAGCGCAAGGAGATGCTGGCCCGGAAGCAGGAGGAGCTGCGCCGCTCCATCCGGGAGCTGGAGGACAGTGTGGCCTATATCGACTGGAAGCAGAATTTCTATGACGAAATTCTCTCCGGCCAGCGCCCCTATGAGAGCAACGTGATCTGCGAGAAGGAGTAAGCGCCCCTCCCGGCAGCTGCCCATACCATAAACAAGCCGAGACTTCCGAAGAAGCCTCGGCTTGTTTATTCAGAACATGTCCTTGGAAAGCAGGACCACCGTCTCGACAGATGCCCCGCATTCGTCAAATTGCGTGAGCACCTTTTGCTCAATGGGAAACTTATACGCAATCGCCTTTACAAAGCGTTTCTGCGTCTTTTGCTCCTCACGCGGGAACAACTCAACCTCGGAAATCAGGTATTTCTTGGCAACTACCGCCTCTTTCAGCGTGGGCTGGCTGCCCGAAAAAGTAGTCAAGCCCATAAATTCTTTCTCTGCGTCGGCACGTGTGTAAACCACCTCTGCCGTCGTCTGCCCATGAATGGCATAGTGGATTTTGTTCTGGATTTTTCTGAAAAACTGAACGGAGATTTCCGCCTTGGGGTCATAATCAATGCTGGTGGCTTAGATTTCAAGTACCTGACGGTAAAACACCTTTTCGGAAGCACGGATGTCGCGGATGCGCTCCAACAGTTCCTTGAAATAGCCACCGCCGCCCAGATTTTTCAGACGCTCATCGTCCAGCGCAAAGCCTTTTCGCATATACTCCTTTAAAATCCCCGTTGCCCAGATACGGAACTGCACGCCGCGCTGGGATTTCACACGGTAGCCGACGGAAATGATGACATCGAGATTATAGTAATCCACCTGATAGGTTTTGCCGTCAGCGGCAGTTGTTGCAAAATTTGCAACAACTGCTTCCCGCTTCAATTCGCCCTCAGTGAAAATGTTCTTGATATGTCTGGAAATGGTAGATTTGTCACGCTGAAACAGCTCCGCCATCTGGTCAATGGACAGCCAAACGGTATCGCCATCGAAGGTCGTTTCGATCTTTGTCAAACCGTCCTCTGTGGTATAAATCAGCATTTCAGAATTGTTCTGCTCATTCTCCCAGCGTTCCTTGGTCACTTCACCTCGTTTTCTGCCATTGCAGGAGCTTTTGCTCCTGCAATGGCGGTTTGGACGCTTATTTCATGATAATTATATCATGCCGCTTTCGCGGGCTCAATATCGTTTTCGTGAATCATCTCATCTGCCCCGTCTTTTTCAGGCACGGCTTCCTCTATGACGAGATCGGGCAGCGCATCAAGATCCAGAACCACGGCATACTTTTCAATCAAATTTGCCAGCAAAGCGGCGAAGCCGCTCCATTCATCTACCAAATGTTTTGAGTGCTGCCGTTCTGCCCGGTGCCGTTCCTGCCCGAGTTTTACTCCGGCGTTGTCGCTTCCTTGATAGCGGAATGCGGTACTTCGCCGGAAAACATATCCCATCGGACGGTCATGAAGTTTTCAAGGTGCTGCGTGGTTACCATCTAAATTTTAGTAAGAAAAGAGGCCCTCTCCCGTATATCCGAAAGGTGGGAAAAGTTGCATGAAAGACGGCAATTTCCACGCTTTTCGGCAAAAATAAAAAAGTGTGATATCATCCAGAAAAAGCTAAAATGAAGGTGGGTATATGCAGATTAAGCTGACAATCGGGGAGCGTTTGAAGGATTTACGAGTGGTGAAAAAACTGACCTTGGAGCAGCTTGCTGTTGAGGTGGGCATCTCGAAATCCGCGCTTGGCAAATATGAATCGGATAACGGCAAGGACATCAGCCCGTACAGCATTCTGTTGCTGGCTGACTATTACGGTGTTTCCTGCGATTATCTGATGGGGCGGACGGAAACAAAAAATCACCCAAACACAGCTCTGCATGAGCTGCATTTGAGTGATGCTTCGATTGATATATATACCTTCACTTCCTTTTCCGGCCAGTCGGATTTTGCTGCTCAAAAATCCTGCGATTGTGCTGTAGCTCACATCACAAAATCCGCCTGTCCTACTGCCGCGAAAAAGCGTTTGTTGCCACACTCTGCCGCACCGCAGAGTATGCCGCCAACCCCTTTTCCGCGTCAGCGGTCAGCAAAGGTATAACACACTAGACTTTGCAAAGCAAAATCGTGTGCCAACAGGGATGCTCACGCCCCTATTGGAAACCCTGCGTCAAAGGGGCGCGGGTCTCCGGTGGAGACCTCAAAGCGTGAAACGCTTTGAAGCGCTGACCGAGCCGACAGGCGAGACCTCCCTTTGCAATCCCTCCATTTTCCTCGCGGGTGCATATACAAACCGCAAAAGGCAGCTTGTCATGCCTGCTCAGAAAACACAAAACCGCTGTAATCTCCATCCTGCGCGGGATGGGGATTACAGCGGTTTCTTTCTGACGCACAGAGCAGCTTCACTCCGTATAATACTGCGCCTGTGCGTTCCAGAGCGCGTAGTATTTGCCGCCCCGATCGGCGAGCAATTCGGCGTGACTGCCCTGCTGGATGACCGCGCCCTCGTGGAACACGGCGATCTCGTCACAGAATTTGCAGGAGGACAGGCGGTGGGAGATATAGATGGCAGTCTTATCGCCTGCGATCTCATCGAACTTGCTGTAGATCTCCGCCTCGGCGATGGGGTCCAGCGCCGCCGTTGGCTCGTCGAGGATGATGAAGGGCGCGTCCTTATAGAGCGCGCGGGCAATGGCGATCTTCTGCGCCTCGCCGCCGGAAATATTTATGCCGGCAGGATCAAGATCCGTATATAGCGATGTGTCCAGCCCTGCCGGCAGATGCTTGAGCCGGGCGGCAAATCCCGCTTTTTGCAGGCATCTTTCAGCCAGCGCTGCGTCGTAATCCCTTGCGCCCGCAACGTTTTGTCCCAAGGGCAGGGCCAGCAGCCTGAAGTCCTGAAACACCACGGAAAACAGCGCAAGATAATCCTCATACCGGTATTTGCGGATGTTGATGCCGTTTAACAGAATCTCGCCCTCGGTCGGGTCGTACAGGCGGCAGAGAAGCTTAATAAAGGTGGTTTTGCCGCTGCCGTTTTCCCCTACGACCGCCAGGCGGCGGCCGACCCTGAACTTCATGCTGACATGGCGGAGCGCGTATTGATCGGAGCCGGGATAGCGGAAGGACACGTCCCGAAACTCCACATGATATTGGTGATCGGAGCGCTTTTCCGTCGTGAGCGACCCCTGATACATCGTATTGGGAATATCAAGAAATTCCATCACCAGCTTGAGATTCGGCACGTTGTTGCGCATATCGCCCAAGGTCCGGACGCAATCGGAAAGCCCGCCCGAGAGCGCGGAGATCGCACCGACATACTGCGTAATATAGCCGACGCCGAAGGCGCCGCCCAGCGCTTTGAGGCAAACAAAAAGGTATACGACGCCGTTCAGGATGCGGGTGACCGCCTCGGCAGCCGCTTTGTAAAGCCCCAGCGGGCCCCATGCGTAGCGGGCCATCCGGCATTTTTCCGTGAGAAGTGTGGGGAGGATCGATTCCAGCTTCTGATGGAAAAAGTGCTCCTGCTCATAGATTCGGATATCCTGTGCACGCTCCGGCTCATCTGCTGCAATATAGTTAAAGAAGGAAAAAAGGCGGTTGCCGAGCTTTACATTCTCGCCGGCCTTTGTCCAGTATGCTGCGCCTTTGTTGAATAAGAACGGGGAGAGCCATGTTGCGAAAAGAAGTGAGGCAAGCACAAACAGGATACAGGCGGGATGGTTGATCCACACAATGGGAGAATCCGCCCTGACGGGCTTTAAAAACAGGCTGACGGAGAGCGCGGCGGAACAGACGATTTTAATAAGCCCCCTGAGCAGGGTCTGATATTCCTCCGGCACACGAGGCAGGCCCCAGCCCGACCACGTTTCGTTTTGGCGGATCTGGGAGAGCAGGTCGTGCGTCTTGGCGTCGTCCACTGCGCAGAAATCCATTTGCAGGAGCTTTGTAAAGAACTGCTGCGCTTCTCTGTAAGAATTTGTCTCCTCCTCGGCGGTGCACCAGTGCTTGCAGGCCGCCGCAAGCAGCAGGGTGAGTGTGCTGATGGAAAGCAGCAGGACGCATAGCGTTGTCAGTCGCGCAGGGTCGCGCGCTCCTGCGATCTCATCCAGCAGCCGCGCGGTAAAAACCAGAGGGATATAGGGCGCAAGAGCCTCCAGCACAGTGCTGAGGGTGAGGGCGAGGAGAAATCGCCCCGCCATTTTCCTCCACAGCCCGAGCGCGCGGTAATTGATGGAAAAGCTTTCTTTCCATGTCGCTTCGTCAGTCCGCTTCATTCTGCCGCACCTCCTCCTGATAATATTTGCTCTGCACCGCAAATAGCGCTGCATATGCACCGCCTTGCGCCATCAGCGCCTCGTGCGTGCCTTCCTCTGCGATTTTCCCGCCTTCCACAAGGATGATCCTGTCACAAAAGCGGGTGGACGCCAGGCGATGCGAGATGTAGATGGCGGTGCAGCCTCTCGTCATTTCATTGTATTGCCGGTACAATGCGCTCTCGGTGATGGCGTCGAGCGCCGCGGTCGGTTCATCCAGCACCAGAATGGGAGCGTTCTTATAGAGTGCTCTTGCCAGCAGCAAGCGCTGCATTTCGCCCCCGGAAAATTCGACGGCATTTTCATAGACATTGCGGTTCAGAAGCGTTTCTTCCCCGCCGGGAAGAGAGCGCACCTTATTTGACAATCCGGCCTGCTCAAGGCAGCGCCTTACCCGCGCAGCGTCGATCCCGTCGGTGGCCTGCGCCACATTTTCGGCGATCGTCCCCGCAAGAACGGAGGATTGCTGGAATACTGCCGCAATGAGGCGGTAATAGTCCCGGCGGTTGTACCGGCGGATATCCTCTCCGTCCAGAAGGACCGTTCCGCCTGTGGGGTCGAGAAAGCCGCAGAGGAGCCGGAGCATGGTGGTCTTGCCCGCACCGTTCAGGCCGACCAGTGCGATCTTCTCCCCGGCGGCGATTTTCAGGTTCACATGGGACAGCACCTCCGATTCGGCGTTGGGGTAGCGGAAGGATACGTCCCGCAGCTCCATGGTATAGCGGTGATTCGGCTTAACGGCCAGGGGCTCTCCTTCGTCAAAGGGGAAGGGCTCGGGCGTGTCAAGGTACTCCCGGACAAAGGAGATGTCGCTGCTCTGCTTGTTCAGGGTCTCAAGATTGCGCAGGAGTCCCGTCGTCCAGCTGCCGAGGCCTGTGACTGCAGAAAAGAGCAGCACAAACTCCGGTGCGTTCAATTCGCCGAGCAGCGTCATGCGGAGAAGATACGCATAGGCCGCACCATTGCGAAGAAGCGTTGCAAGGATGTCCACCGTATCTGCCAGCAGATGTCGCTTCTCCGCCTTTTTGCAAAAATCGTGGTACAGTGCGAGGCTTTGCCCCCACAGCGCCTGAAGCCATGCCTTCAGTCCGAAAATGCGGATATCCTTTGCAAGCTCTCTGCTTCTGGCGCGCTTGGCGATGTACGAAAGCCGCTGCCGGTATGCGGCCTCTTCGTCCTGATGCTGATATCGCCACAGGCGGATGCGCTTGCCGGCAGAATAGCTGAAAACAGCCGCGACCAGCGTGATCGCCAGAATGACCGGATTGGCAGAACCGAGCAGCAGCAGATAAACGGAAAAACTGATCGCATTGGTGCACAGCTCGACCAGAGTATCCCAGATGGCTTCCGTTGCATCTGTATTGCCCTGCGTGGCCAGCTGCGCTTTGTTGCTCCGCTCGATATACGCAGTGTCCAGAAGATGTGCGTAGGACGTTGTGCAGAATTTGCTGTGCAGCTGGGAGCTGATGTTGATTCTTAAATGCACCTGCCCGAACAGTGCGTTTTCCCAAAGATAGGCCCGCCCGGAACAGGCGAGCAGCATGGCTGCCGTCAACGCAGCGATCATTCGGAGCAGCGCAGCAATCGGCACATTGCGCTCCACGGCGTCGAGAATCGCAGGCGCTGTAACCAGCTCCAGAATGTTGATGGCAGTGCCCGCGACGATCATACCCGCCGCGACCGGGAGAATGACCGGCGCTTCGCGGTATGCCCTGCGGATCATGTAGCTTATGTTTTGAAACGGACAATATGTTGGTCTTTTCATCTGCGCCCCCTCCTTTTGCCCGCATTCTATCAAGAAAAATCGTCCCCGGAGCATTCCGGGGACGAATCGCTTTTTCCGGGGGATGAATTGCAGCTCTCACTCCTGCGGAAGCAGTATTTCGGTGGTGAACGCGCCGTCCTCGCTGTTGCGGCTGATGTATCCGTCCAGCCGCTCCACGATGGCGTCGATGCGGACAAGACCGAAGCCGTGTCCCTCGCCCTTGGTGCTGCGGAACAGCCCTCCCTCCTTCTGCATTTTCTTCCCGGCGGTAAAATTGGTGAAGGAGATGTAGAGCTGGGTATTTTTCATATCCATATAGACCCGGATGAGGCGCTTGTCCTCCGGCAGCTTCATGCTGGCCTCAATGGCGTTGTCGAAGAGATTGCCGAGGATGCAGCAGAGGTCAATTTCCGAGGATTTCAGCCTGACGGGGATGTGGGCATCCGCCGCTACCTCGATGCCCTTCGCCTTTGCAAGGGAGATTTTGGAGTTCAAGATGGCGTCGGTCATGGGATTGCCGGTCTTGATGACCGTGTCCACGGTTTGCAGGTCGGTGTCCAGCAGGTCGAGGTAGTTTTGGATGGCGTCCCAGTCCTGCGCAGCGGCGTAGGCCTTCATGGTCTGGATATGGTTGCGGTAGTCGTGCCGCCAGCCGCGAATTTGACGGTACATATTGTCTACTTCGCGATAATGCGTTTCGATCAGCTCCTGCTGATAGGAGGCGAGCTGCTTTTCAATTTTCTTTGCAAACAAGCCCATACGCCTTACCTCATGTGGATGATGGCACGGTTGACGCCCTCATACGCGCCCCGCGGCAGCGGGATGGCGGTTCCGTCGCTCAGTTTGATTTCCGTCTTGGTGACGCGGCTAATCTGCGTCAGATTCACGAGCGCAGAGCGCCCCACGCGGTAAAACCGCTCGTCAAGCCGCCTTTCAAGCTCGCCCAATGTCATTTTCACCGTCACATCCGTTCGCGCGTGAACGGTCACATAGTTGCCCAGCACATCTGCATATCGAATCTGATAAATCGGCACACGCACCATTTCTCCGCCGGCCTCGAAATGCAAGACCCGTTCGTTTTTCGTTATCTTTTCCACGGCGCGGTCCAGCACCGACCGGAGCTTTTCTTCCTTCACGGGCTTCATCAGATAGTGGAGCGCTGCCACCTCGTAGCCCTCTGAAATGTAATCGGAGTAGCCGGTGATGAAAATGATCTGCACCGTGTCGTTGCTCTTGCGAAGCTCTTTTGCCATCGTGACGCCGTCCATCGCGCCCATTTCGATATCCAGCAGGAGAATGTCGTAGTCGCTTTCTTCTGCGTAGCGGAACAGGAAGCTCTCGGCGGAGGGGAAGTCGTCGATATGCACCGTATGACCGGCGGACGAAGCCCAAGCGCGCACCATATTCAAAACATATTGCCTGTCCGCACCGGAGTCGTCGCAGATCGCAATTTTGTACTTCATACCCTCACCGTTCCTTTTATGATTAAGACATCCGCCTCAAATCATCCCAAAGTGACGTAATGCCTCCGTAATTGCCTTTTCCTTCTCCGGCGGGCATTGCGGTTGCCTGGTATCCTCAGACTTGGGCTTGTTGTAATTCTCACGCTCAATGATGCCGCATTTCTGCCTCAGTCCGGATGCTTGGTCAATAGACACACCGTCTCGACAGATGCCCCGCATTCGTCAAATTGCGTGAGCACCTTTTGCTCAATGGGAAACTTGTACGCAATCGCCTTTACAAAGCGTTTCTGCGTCTTTTGCTCCTCACGTGGGAACAACTCAACCTCGGAAATCAGGTATTTCACAAGGTCGCGCCGCTCTGCCGCATTCATTCTATCATAGATTGCGTCAAAAGACGAGAGGATTCCAATCATAGATTGCACAGACATCTGCTCGCTTTCCAAAGTTGCCTTTTTCATCAGGCTCTCTTGCAGCAGATCCTCCGCCTTATAAATCTGGTCATAGAGGTCATTCAGGCGGCGCGTCATATCCGCGCGGCGTCGTTCTGCATACTTGTCATCCGGGGCAATGCGGTCAATATCCTGTTCCAAGCTGTCACGGCTGCGCTGTAAAGCGGATAGCTGCTTTTTATAGGCGGTAATGTCATTTTCGACCTCGGTCATGTCCACGGCGGTCATTACCTTTTCCTGCAAATCCTTGATAAACTGCGGATTGCGGACAATCTTCCGGGTGTACTCCATCACCTCGTCCTCAACCTGACTGGCTACCACGCCATTTCTGCGGCATACCAAAGTCCCCCTGTGTTTAGTCGCATAAGAACAGACATAAGATTCTGTGCGGCGCTCCGTGCCATCCTGATTTGTCCACTTGGTCATACCGATATACATAGGTGCGCCGCATTGCGGACATTTTACGATACCGGACAACAGATGCGCGTTATACTGACCAATGTTGTGATTACCCTTTTTCCCACGAATGGCTTTGATCTCCTGAACCTTGTCAAAATCTTCTTTGGAAACAAACGCCTCATGGGAAACAACCTCACTCAAAATATACTCGTCCTGCTTCACAAGCCGATACTCGTTATCTTTGCCGGGAACTTTCTCTGTGCGGCGCTTGCCCCATGCTACGCGCCCGGTATAGATTGGATTACTGAGCATTCTCTTAATGTGGTCAGAACTCCACTCTCCATAGCTGGGGCGGATGGCATTCTTTGCCGGTGGGCGAGTATAACCGTTTCGATTGAGATAGCCCGAAATTGCCGTGTAGCCCATATTTCGGTTCAGGAACATATCAAAAACCAGTTGCACGACAGCCTTTTCTTCCGGGACGGTCTCCAATTTCCCTTTACTCTTGTCATCACCCTTTACCAGACGATACCCATAGGGTGCAAAGCCGCCGTTCCAGCCGCCGGACTTTGCTTTTTCCTCACGCCCCAAAAGGCTCTGTGCAATGATGTTCTCACGTTCCAACTCAGCTACCGCACCGAGAATGGTAATCATCATTTTTCCCATAGAGGTTGAGAAATCAAGCCCATCTTCTACGCACATCAGATGAACGCCATATTTCATAATGAACTCAAGGGAGTTCAGCACGTCCCGTGCGTTTCTGCCAAACCTCGATAATTTGAAAACCAGCACATAGTCCGTATGCACTTTTCCGCTCTGAATGTCATCCAGCATCCGCTGGAACTCAGTCCGTCCCTCGATGCTCTTGCCGCTTTTGCCTTCTTCAACGTAGATATCAAGAACGGTCATACCCCGACGCTCGGCGCATTCAGCCAGATAGTGTTTCTGCCCGTCCAGACTATACCCCTTTACCTGACGCTCACTGCTGACGCGGATATAGATAACACACGATTTGCCCTCTTTCGTATTATACATATTTCCTCCTATTGCAGATCCGGGCGGTCATCGACCGCCCGGAATACTCTGCTCAGATTTTCTGATTTTCCTTTTCTGCGGCAGCATATTTAATCAGGATTTGTGCCAGAACATTGATAAAGTTCTGGTAGCAGTCTCTCTGCTCTGCTGTCATCTGAATCACGCTCTCCTTGGGAAAGCGAAGCTCAGTTCCATTGTTTGCAGTGTAGCTCTTGTAGTTTTCGTTTTCTACCATATAATCACTCCATTTGACATTATGTTCGTCAGCCGAATGAAGTGCCGCACTTTCAACGGTAACTCAGCAATTACTATTATATGCTATTTCCAGTCTTGGGTCAATAGCTCCGGAGCGATTCTCCGGTAACTCCTGAATTGACATTTCTGCTTGCTCTCATGTATAATTACTTTGAAAATCCCCGGAGGTGAAGTCAATGAGTATGGCTCAGGTTATCCGGGCTGCTATGAAGAAGCAAGGCGTAACTGTCAGTCAGCTTTCAAGGCAGCTTGGCTGCACAACCCAAAATATCAGCGGCAAAATGCGCCGTGACAATTTCAGGGAAAGCGAGTTGCAGGAAATAGCGGCGGCTATCGGCTGTCGGTTTGAGGGTCGTTTTATTTCAGAAGAAACAGGAAAGCCGGTTGAATAATATTCCTGTCTCATGGGTGGGTAAGCTGCTGCAACAGCTTACCCATTCAGCATTTCTGCGGCTTTTTTGATATTCGCCCTGGCATTGCCTTTGCGGAAGTTCTCCCCGTCGAAGCGGATCGGGACGCAGACTTCCAAGATGCGGTCAAAAATGCGGCGGTCATCCAGATCGGCAGCTTGCATCATAACGGAAAGCTGGATATTCGTGGTAACGATCATGGGCTTGCCTGTCAGCAGCCGCTTGTCAACCACATCGAATACGCACTCCTTGCTGAAGCTGGTGTTGCGCTCTGCCCCCAAATCGTCCAGAACAAGGAGGTCGGGGCACATAAGTGATTGCATGTAATGGTCGCGGTCTGCGCCGAAATTGCCTTGCATCCGGTTGACCACATCGGACATTCCCACAAAGAGGACAGACTCCAGACGGTCAATCAGAGCGTTGGCAATACAGCCAGCGGCATAGGACTTTCCTGTGCCAACATTCCCGAACAGGAGCAGCCCGATCCCCGCTTTTTTGAACTCGTCCCAGTTCTGCGCGTAGCCTCTCGCCTTTGCAAGTTGGGGCGTTGTAACTGCGGCTGACTCAAACCGCCAGTCAGCGGCGGGCATATCACGGAACGCTTCACTGCGGAGCATTGTCATGCAGGACATTCTCTCGTATTCCCGGCGCTTTGCTTCTTTCCGTTCGCGGCGTTCGGCAGCGCATTTGCACATAACCGGGTGCTTGGTAAAGCCCTGTGCCTGAAGGTCTGTGGGGTATAATGCTTCTTTCGGCGTGCGGCACTTGCCGCAGTATTTCAGCCCATCGGCAGGATTGATATAATCGTCAGGTGCGGCATTAGCCGCTTCAACGGCATCAACCATTTTCGTAAAAATCGGATTCATAGACACTCTCCCTCGTTATCGTCGTAGGTGTAGTTTTTCGCGCTCCTGCCCTTGCTGTCCTCGTCCAGCCACTTCTTGATGGTGGCATAGTGATTGGCGTAGTGCCTGTCATTGGACGCCATATAGACCGACAGGCGGCTGATGTATTCCTCATATCGTCCCGGATAGTCCGCTTTCAGCGCGGCAAGCTGTCCGTCAGAAAGAAAAACATTTTGAAATTCTCCAAAACGGCGGAGGGCTTCACTCTCCTTGTTATGAGTTCTGTTGTTCTCTTTCTTATCATTCTTATTAGGGGGCAAATTCTGCCCCATGCAAGGGGAAGGATCCTGCACATCCATTGGGCAGGTATTGCCCGCTGGACGGGAAGAAACCTGCACCCTGTCCGGGATTTGCAGAAAGATGCGGTTCGCCTGATTCCATCCCTGACGGACGCGGGTGATCATTCCGGCATTTTCCAGCTCCCGCAGGGCGGTCTTGACCGTCCGCTCACTCCGGTCAAGATCGTTTGCCATCTGCTTGATCGTATAGATCACATACACATTCCCATCCTCGGACACCCAGCCGCTTTTCTGGGAAAGCGTAGTGCGGTTAAGCAGCAGCCCATATAGCAGCTTGGCGTTGATGGAATATTCGCCCGCCAGCATGAAGCGCGGCAAGGGAATGAACGGCGGCAATGCGGTGTTCAGTTTCAAATAGATTTTTCATCACATCCTATCTGGTCTGGTGTGATACGGCTGCTATGGCGGTTTTCTGTCAGGTCCGCGAGGGGAGTACGCAGATGTACCACCCTTTTTTGCCCTCTTTGACTGATAATGCGGACAAATAACGACAACCGCCCGGAAACTCTGCTTGCAGTCGTGGACGCAGCGACGGCAGAGCGTGTTGTACGCCTTGCGTCCCCGGTCATTCAGGAAGAACGACCAATCCAGCTTTTTTGATTTGCTCATGCGCGGCATATCTGTACTCCTTTCCCGAATTACAATTCGTTTCTCTGCTGTACTTTCAGCAGTTCCCATACGTCAGCCATCCGTTCTTTCAGCTCGGCAACGTCGGCATCGTAGAAATGCCCGGTGCTGTTAATGCGGCGGCAGACGTGGTTGATGTTTGTGGCAATTCTGCTGACAGCGGCAGCTAACTTTTTCTGCTCGGCGTAATCGACCTTGATGATGTACCCGTCAATCAGCATTTTCCGGGCATACGCGCCGAAGTTGTGCGTCCCCAACTGGCGCATCTTGTGCTGGATGAGATTCAGTTCCTGCTCATTCAGGCAGATTTCCTTGCGGATGGGTCGTGTGCGGTCTGGCATATCAAAGAACTCCTTTCACTTTACAACGGACACCTTTTTGCCGTTTGTTGAGTATGGCGGCAAAAAATTTTTTCCTTTCACTTTACAACGGACATTTTTAAGTCAAAACGCAGGTATCGAAATGAGAAATTTTCAAAAAATATGCGCCCCTGCTTTTGCGAAAGCGGGAGCGCGGTATATCTGCGGATATGAGATTTGGGAGAGTGGCAAGCACATCCGGTGTCCGTACACACCGGAAAAATGAGCGGTTCAGCCCTGCGCCCGAACTGCTCATTTTGTTGTTGGGGAATCCCCACACCCCTTTCATGTCTGAATTGAAAATACTTCCTGAACTTTTCCGAAAAGCCCTTGCTTTTATTCGCTTTGACGATTATAATTATACTGCGATTTTATAAGCAGACGCAGAACTGAACTGCAACAGGAGTGCTGCCCATGAAGTATTTATCAATCGCGCAAACCGCCGAACGCTGGGGTATCTCCACTCGCCGTATTCAGATTTTGTGCGGCGAAGGGCGCGTCCCCGGTGCGATCCGCATTGGCACAGTCTGGGGGATCCCAGAGGACGCAGAAAAGCCAGCGGACGCGAGAATCAAGAACGGCAAGTATATCAAGAAGCCCGCCGAAAACGAAAAATGAGCCGCATTATATCAGCGGCTCTAACTCGAAATAATGGGGCCTATTCCACCTCGCGGGTGCGAATGGGCGCACTGCCCCCTTGTCACGAATCTACCTAAATCGTCCCTTTATGTCAAGTAGGTGCAAAAAAATTTTACAAACTATCCGAAAAGCCTTTAATATCAATGGCTCTGGGCTTTCCGGACGGTGCTACGATGCACCTACGAGGTTTCGATAGATTATGTTATTTTAGGAGCAAATTCGACAGTTTTGCCCCGAAATAAAACATCGGAGTCACTTTGCAACTCCGATGTTTTCATCGGTGTCGATTTTTGCTTCGTTGAACTTCCAGACAATTTCGATTGTCTCGGTGTCATAAACAAGTACACGCTCAACTGCATCATACAGATGCTCTCTGAGTTTGTCATCGGACAAGCCGGTCATCCGGCTTGCTGCTTCATGCTGTTCTTCTGCATTAAGACTTTGCTGATGAAAGACTTCAAGCTGAGTCTCACAGGTTTCAAGCTGCTCTTTCAGGGCGGCTTGTTTTTGTGCAAGGGCTTCTTTGCCGGACAGATACTCTTCCGGAGTCAGCTCCCCTTCACGATAGTTTTCATAGATCGTAAACTTCTCACGATCACAGGCATCATACTGAGCTTTCAGCAAGACGAGCTGTCTTTCCAGACTTTCACCTTTGCTCTTCGCCGTTTTTCTGATGGCAGCGGATTCGACACGGACGATTTCGATCTGCCTTTTCAATGCTTCAAAGACGATTTCTTCAAGTGCGCTTTTCCGCCAGCGGACGTTTTCACACGGGCTGCCATCGTGATACCGATGGGACGGACAGGCAAATACGGTTCCATTGGCTTTCTCAAGTTTTCCGCCGCAATGAGCGCAGAAGTAAACTCGGTCTGACTGGTCATGGGAGCTTCGGACATACTTTCTACGCCTCTGGATTGCCTCTTGTGCCTGTTCGTATTCATCCTTTGTCACAATCGCCTCATGCGCA
Source organism: Clostridiaceae bacterium Marseille-Q4149 (assembly GCA_018228685.1). Classification (GTDB taxonomy): domain Bacteria; phylum Bacillota; class Clostridia; order Oscillospirales; family Oscillospiraceae; genus Vescimonas; species Vescimonas cirricatena. The sequence goes on along the minus strand of CP073691.1, from coordinate 2,650,490 downwards.
TTTTCGCGGATATACCATTCTTCTTTGGGAACGCGCCGCTGGTTTTTGTCACGGATGAATCTGCTTTCGCGGGTATGGTTAACCATTGTTCCGGTGTACTTCACACTCTCTATCATAGTCAGGAGGCCACGATGTGTCCACTGGGGCTTCTTGGAAGGCGCCTTTCTGGACACGGCTTTATGCTGGGCGGGCGTTGGAATGCCCTCTGTGTTCAGCTCCTTTGCAATCTGTGTGCAGGACTTGCCTCCAATCACTTCCATGAAAATACGGCGGACTATCGGAGCTGTTTCCACGTCGATGATAAGGTGATGCTTGTCAGCAGGATCGGCTTTATACCCGTATGGGACGGTGTTCACAAACTTCGCCTTCTCCTGTTTCATTCCCATTGCAGACTTGACCTTCTTGGACAGGTCTTTGCTGTAATAGTCATAGATAAGGTTCTTGAAGGCAATATCCATACCGATAGTCTTGCCTTCATGTCTCGCGCTGTCATAATGTCATGAAAGAGTTCCTAAGCCCGCAGTACGATTGAAATGAACAATCCCGCCTCACGACCGGAAATTGCCGTGAAGCGGGACAACATGAAGGACTACGATACCATCTTTGTGGGCTTCCCGATCTGGTGGTATGTTGCGCCGACGATTATCAATACGTTCCTTGAGAGCTATGACCTGACCGGCAAGACGATCATCCCGTTTGCGACCTCCGGCGGAAGCGACATTGGCAAGACGAACGAACGCCTTGCGCCGAGCTGCAAAGGCGCAAAGCTGATGGACGGCAAGGTTTTCAAGGGCAGCGTCGGGCATCAGGAGCTTGCGGCGTGGGTTGAAGGACTTGGACTTTAAGGGGCAGACAAATCGGGATTTGTGGAGAATACTGACTTATGAAAATACATATTATTGGTTGCAGTGGTTCTGGAAAAACCTATTTAGCAAATGCACTTTCAAAAAAGTATAATATTTCCCATTTCGACTTAGATGATATTCAATGGGATAATAACGCCAAAGAATATGGCAAAAAGAGAACGCTTGATGAACGGAAAGCGTTATTACAAGAAATATTATATAATAATGATGAGCGGATAATTGAGGGGGTATATTATGCCTGGGTACAGCAAAGTTTTGATGAAGCTGATAAAATATATGTTTTAGATATGCCTGGTTATTTATATAAAAGTAGAATTATTATGCGCTCTATAAAAAGAAAATTGGGAATGGCAAATGTAGATATTTTCCTCAAGCCGAGTGTAGTTCAAGAGCCTGAACAAATTCGAGATAACCAGAGAGAATAACAAAAAGGCTGTGCTGGCTTTTTGACCGGCACAGTCTTTCCCTTTAGCTGTATATCATCCAACTCGAAAAAATTGAACGTCTCGTGCAAATCGGTCGTATTCACCCAAAGTTTACGAAACTGTAGGTTTGTCAAACATATTGGACAGCGAACTCATTAGGCGAGAGCCAGCGGAGGGGTCTCATGGGCAAGTTGTTGGCGCGGCGGTTATGGACGGCAAGCTGCTTGGCAAAGTCGTTGAGTGAATAGAACGAATGGCAGGAATAGAAGCGTTTCTGATCCTCACGATGGCTGCGCTCCACCTTGCCGTTGTGGCGCGGCGTGTGGGGCCGGATCAGCTTGTGACGGATGCCCAGCTCGGCGGCAGTTTTCTCGAACAGTGTGGGCAGATCGCGCTTGCTGTTGGAGAAACGGTTGGTGAACTCGAAGCCGTTGTCCGTCTGGACACACTCCACTTCTATGCCTCTGCGGGCGTACCACGCTCGCAGCCTGCGCAGGAAGTCCGCCGAGGAATAGGTGGACTGCTCCGGATAGGCGGCGAGGAAGCGCAGGCGCGTGAACTCGTCGATGGCGGTGTACTGGAACAGCCGAAGCTCCGGATCCGCGATGCACTTGCGCGGCACGACCTTCACATCTACCTGCACGCGCTCTCCGGGACGGGTCATCTGCTCGTAAGGCTTGGGTTTGTATGTATTTTTCGGCTTTTCGGCAGGAAACAACCCCATTTTACGCATGACACGGAACAGACTCTCCGGGCAACGGGTGTAGCCGCGCTTCCGCAGACGGTGCCACAGCTCGATCATGCCCAGCGACGGATTGCGGCGGCGCATATCGCGGATGAGCTTTAGCTCGGCCTCCGTGTGCTGGTTGGGGTGGCTGTGAGGCCGTCTGGACTGGCAGGCCAGGGACGCCACACTCCCGTCCCAGCGCTGCTTCCAGAAGTAGATGTACGACCGGCTTTTGTTGTATTTCCGGCTGGCGCGGCTGACGCCGTACTTTTCTGCGTACTTCATTAGGGATTGTCTGTAAGCCATGTCCTGTGTTATACTCTTACTCATGAGGAATATGGTCTCCTTTCGGAAAGTTTTGTGTGGTAGTTTAACTTTAACACATGAGGCCCTATTCCTCATACCCTTTTTATTCAATTGTCCAAGATGTATTGTAGTCCTACAGTCGTATTCACCCAAAGTTTACGAAACTCTATTGAATAGCAGGTCTTCTTGTGCTATAATGTAAGTTAGGCTTATTTTACATACTTTGCTGAGGTGAAAGTCATGAAAGCAAGCTACAAAAAATTGTGGAAACTGCTCGTCGATAAGGAAATGAGCAAAGGAGATCTACACAAAGCGTCCGGGCTGTCTTCTAGTGCCATGACAAAACTCCGAAAGGGCGAGGACGTGTCAATGGAAGCTCTGAGAAAAATCTGCATTTGCCTTGGCTGCAATATTGGCGATATCGTGGAGTTTGTCCCTGACAACACACAGTCCTAAATATGGGACAGGCACTATGCTATGATAGAGTAGGTAGATTGGAGCAAATGTGATAGATCAGACACACCCTTATATACTATTGTTCAACAAAAAACTTATTGATATAGTTCATATTATTTAGGAGGATAAACAATCATGTGTACAGCAGCAACCTATAAGACAAAAGATTTTTACTTTGGACGAACCCTCGATTATGAATTCTCTTACGGTGATCAGATAGTAATTACACCACGTAACTATTCATTCCATTTCCGTCATGTTGGCGATATGAAAAATCATTATGCAATTATTGGAATGGCTCATGTTGCAGAGGATTATCCTTTACATTATGATGCGATGAATGAAAAAGGAGTGGCAATGGCAGGTCTGAATTTTGTCGGAAATGCTGTTTATTCCGAGGTTCAACCAGATGTTGAAAATATTGCACAGTTTGAATTTATTCCATGGATTTTAAGTCAGTGTGCTTCTTTAGCAGAAGTTCGTAAGCTTCTTAATCAAATTAATATTGTTAATACTCCTTTCAGTGAGCAATTGCCATTAGCACAATTACATTGGATTATCGCTGATGAAAATGAATCAATTACTGTAGAGTCTATGTCAGATAGTCTACATATTTACGATAATCCTGTAGGAGTGCTTACGAATAATCCGCCATTTCCACAGCAGATGTTTCAATTAAATAATTATATGTATTTATCCCCAAAGCAACCCAAAAACACTTTTGGAGGAAATTTGGCTCTTAATGCATATAGTAGAGGTATGGGAGGTTTAGGTCTTCCGGGAGATCTTTCATCTTCTTCTCGTTTTGTGCGTGTGGCTTTTACAAAGGTAAATGCAATTTCAGGTGAATCTGAGGAAGAAAGTGTTAGTCAGTTCTTTCACATTCTTGGATCTGTGGATCAGCAACGAGGATGTTGCGAAGTAGCGGATGGAAAATATGAAATCACATTGTATACGTCGTGTTGTAATGTTACAAAAGGTATTTATTATTACAATACTTATGAAAACCATCAGATCAGTGCAGTAGATATGCATGTAGAAAATCTGGATAGTGATAAAATGATTTGTTATCCACTAATTCAAGGAGAACGAATCAACTATCAAAATAAATAGTATTTTGAATATAGAGCTGACGTAGAAAGAAGAGGCGGAATATATATGAAACAAGATACTTTAGAGGGCAAAGCAAAAACAAAAAATGGGGTAAAACGGCTGTGTTTTTCCATAATCTGCATTCTTCTGGAAGTGATTTTTATTATTACTATCGTAACACGCTTGAATGAATATGCAGAAATCATAAATTTATTTACAAAGATTTTGAGTGGGATCTTGGTTTTGGGATTGTACGCATCAAATAAGACATCCTCTATGAAAATGCCTTGGGTCATCTTAATTCTAATTTTCCCAATTATGGGTGTAGGCCTGTATTTGTTGATTGGTTTGAATGGTGGCACACATAAAATGCGTGAGCGATATGCAGAAATTGATAGCAAATTGTTACCAATGCTTCCGGACAGTCAGGAGTGTTTGAGCAGAATAAAAGAAACAATTCCGAAAGCAGGAAATATAGCAAGTTACATACAAAGAAATTCGCAGTATCCAATCTATCAGAATACGGATATTGTGTATTTTGATGAAGCAGTGAAAGGATTAGAGGCACAGCTTAAGGATTTGGAGAAAGCACAAAAGTTTATCTTTATGGAATATCATGCGATAGAAGACGCTGAAGCATGGCATAAGATTCAAGATGTTCTGGAAGAGCGAGTAAAAGCAGGTGTGGAAGTTAGAGTATTCTACGATGATATGGGTTCTATAGGCTTTATTAACACAGATTTTGTAAAAAAGATGGAGAGTATAGGAATTCATTGTCGTGTATTCAATCCATTTGTGCCAGGCTTAAATCTATTTTTGAACAATCGTGATCACAGAAAAATAACAGTAATTGATGGAAAAGTTGGATTTACAGGTGGATATAATCTAGCAAACGAATATTTTAATTACACACACCCGTATGGACAGTGGAAAGATACAGGTATTCGTTTAGAAGGAGATGCTGTTCAGTCGCTTACGGTGACATTTTTGGAAATGTGGAATGCAGTAAGTGATAAGGATGCTAATGATTCTGATTTTAGTAAATACCTTTTCCACTATGATTATGCGGCACAGCAAACTGGGTTTGTTCAACCTTATGCAGACAGCCCTATGGATAATGAGCAAGTAGGAGAAGAAGTTTATATCAGTATGATAAATAAAGCTGAAAAATATTGTTGGTTTATGACTCCATATCTAATCATAACAGATGAAATGACGCATGCGTTATGTCTGGCTGCTAAGCGAGGGGTAGACGTAAGAATTATCACACCTGGTATCCCTGATAAAAAATTCATTTATAATATAACTCGTTCTTTTTATCATGGATTAGTTAAACATGGTGTTCGTGTTTATGAGTGGACTCCTGGTTTCTGTCATGCAAAAATGAGTGTGGCAGATGACTGTATGGCAACTTGTGGAACAATTAATCTGGATTATCGAAGTTTATATCACCATTTTGAAAACGGCTGTTTTATGGCAGATTGTCAGGCAGTTGTGGAAATAAAAAATGATCTGATAAGAACGATGGGAGAATGTCGTGATGTGACAGACCAATATCAAACCGGACGAAGTGCATTTTTGCGACTGGGACAATTATTTATGAGATTATTTGCTGGATTGCTATAAGAATCTGATGAAACGACCTTTCAAAAAGCAGTTGATTTAGAAGTTAACTGTTTTTGAAAGGCCGTTTTTGCTATATCTAACAGTCTGTTGTACAAAGGAGATTTTGCATGGATAAAAAAACAAACCTTGTTGAGGTTAAATTGAGATTGACTTTGTATTGTATAAGTATGAAATAAAAAGGAATCAGGTGATGTACAATGAAAAAGTATAAAATATGTAAAATCCTTCTTGTTATACTGTCAATTTTTTTATGTGTGGTTTTTTATGAATTATTTGGAATCTGTATTGCATATAAAAAACAGCCGGAAGTGTCTAATACCATCAAAAAAGAAACACAAAATGATTCGTGGAACGAACGCAGCGAGAATATGGAACGAGCAGTGATCATAGAAAAAAATCCAGAAGCACTTTTACAAAGAGTGCGTTTGATCCGAAATGCAAAAGAAGACATTATTCTTTCTACTTTTGCATTTCGATCAGATGAAAGTGGAAAATTGATCTTAGGAGCACTGCATGATGCGGCAGACAGAGGTGTACATATTCGTCTGTTAGTAGATGGAATGGAGAGCTGGATTGATATGGAAGGAAATCCGTATTTCTATGGATTATCTTCCCATGAGAATGTTGAAATTAAACTATATAATAAGGCCAATCCGTTGAAACCATGGAAGATGATGGGTAGAATGCATGATAAATATTTGATTGCAGATGGAAAGAGATATATTCTTGGGGGAAGAAATACACACAATTATTTCCTGGGTGATTTTCCGGGACATAAGAACTATGACAGAGACGTGTTAGTGGTTTGCGATGAACCTGAGAAAGAAAATTCAGTTAACCAGTTGTTAGAGTATTTTGAAACGATATGGGAACAAGAAGACAGTGGTTATTTTCATGACAATAAAAAACTGGCAAATAGAAAATCTGTAAAGAACGCAGTTTTAGAGCTGCAGAACGGCTATCAGAAATATTTTGAAGAGAATAAGGAAAGAATCTGCGATACCGATTACACGGACGAAACTTTTGAGACAGAAAAGATTGCATTAGTGTCAAATCCTATTCACACAGGTTCCAAAGAACCAGTAGTGTGGTATCAGTTGGGAGAATTGATGAAAAATGCAAAAAATCGTGTGAAGATCCACACGCCATATATTATCTGTAATGATATGATGTATAATACATGGGAGGAGATTGCAGAGAACGTTTCAGATTTTTCTATCATGACAAATTCAGTTGCGAATAATGGGAATCCATTTGGGGCTGCCGATTATGCGAAAAACAGAAATAGAATCTTAAGTACAGGAATTAATATTTGGGAATATGAAGGCGGTTATTCATACCACGGAAAAAGTATTCTGATTGACGATGATCTGTCTGTAATCGGTTCCTTTAATATGGACATGAGAAGTGCATATCTGGATACGGAACTGATGCTTGTAATTCGCAGTAAAGATATTAATAAACAGTTGGAAGAGGGCATGATGGAATATGAAAGAGTGTCCCGCCAGGTATTGGAAGATGGAACCTATCGTGATCCATATCATGTAGAGCCAATCGAACTAACAAAGAAACGTCAGAGAATAATATTTTTGGTACAGCATCTGCTTGGATGGGCAAGGTATCTGTTTTAATAAGGAGGAAGGAAAACGTGTTTCAAATATTGATTGTAGAAGATGATAAAGAATTAAGCCAGCTATTCCAAAAAGTGCTTGAGAAGAATGGATATCAAGTCAAAAGTGCATCGGATGGAGCACAGGCATTAGAAGTATTGGATAAGGAATATATTGATCTGATCATTTCTGATATTATGATGCCGGTTATGGATGGCTATGAACTGGTGTCAGAACTTCGTTCAGCAGGATATCAGATACCAGTGCTTATGATCACTGCGAAAGGTTCCTTTGATGATATGCGCCAGGGATTTCTTTCGGGAAGTGACGATTATATGGTAAAACCGGTAAATGTGAATGAAATGGTTTTAAGAGTCGGAGCACTGCTTCGCCGTGCACAGATACTGAATGAACACAAAATTGTGATCGGTTCAACAGAGTTTGATTATGATGCAATGACGGTTACAACTGATAAGGAAAGTCTTGTTTTGCCTAAAAAAGAATTCCTGCTTTTATATAAGCTTGCAGCTTCGCCAGGCAGAACATTTACAAAACAACAGTTGATGGATGAAGTATGGGGATACGAGACGGAGGCAGACCCACATACGATAGAGGTACATATAGGAAGAATCAGAGAGCGTTTTAAAAATAACCCTGATTTTGAAATCGTAACAATGCGTGGAATTGGATACAAGGTGGTGAAAAAATAATGGAACAAAAGAAAGAAAAAGGATTGCGGATCCGATCCTGTCTGACTGGTGCAATCTGGCTGGCACTTGTATTTTCAACAGTCATATCTGCTTTATTATTTGCTTTTTTGAATCATTTTTTTAATCTGCCGGGCAGCATACCTGTGCTTGGCTGGCTTTTGATTTTCAATACATTGATTGCAGGGCTGATCACTTCCTTTATCAATGCAAAGTTACTGGAACCAATTACCAGACTTAGTAAAGCAATGAAGGAAGTTTCTCAGGGAGATTTTGAACAGCATTTGGAAACGAACAGCCGTATAGCAGAAGTTGGAGAATCTTATCAAAGTTTTAACGTTATGACAAAAGAACTTCGTGCAACAGAGGTGCTGCAGATGGATTTTGTATCTAATGTTTCTCATGAGTTTAAGACCCCGATTAATGCCATTGAAGGATATACAATGCTGCTTCAGGGAGAAGAACTGTCTCCGGATCAAGAGGAATATGTAGAAAAAATCTTATTTAACACCCAAAGACTTTCCGGATTGGTTGGTAATATTTTGCTGTTATCCAAGTTAGAGAATCAGAATATACCAATGAAAAAAACAGAATATCGTCTGGATGAACAGATCCGCCAGGCATTTCTTTCATTGGAAACAAAATGGACAGAAAAAGAAATTGGTTTTCAGGTAGAATTGGAGGAAGTTAAATATACTGGGAATGAAGGACTTTTTATGCATATCTGGATAAATCTTTTGGATAATGCGATTAAGTTCAGCCCTTCAAAGGGGACAATTACGATGTTTCTGAAACAAGAACAGGATTCTGTTAAGTTCATTCTGGAAGATGAAGGACCAGGAATAGAGGATGATGTAAAATCCAGAATATTTGACAAGTTCTATCAGGTAGATGGATCTCATAAAGCAGAAGGAAATGGCCTAGGTCTTGCACTTGTAAAACGGATTGTAGATAGTGCCGGAGGAACAATCAAAGCAGAAAACCGTGAATATGGTGGATGCAGATTTGTTATAGAGCTGCCAAAGCAGAAAGATGAGATTATATAGTTTAAAGATAAATTAGAAGATGGGAGGATTTATATGACATTTTATCAGGAGTTGCAGTTAAATCAGGCAGGTTCTAAAAACCTGTTGAAAAAGAGTGAAACACAAAAAGAAAAAATATATCATATGTGGGTATATCTGGTGAAGATAGCTGCTACAATGGCATTTTGTTTTTTCTTTGTTAGTATTTTCAGCATCCTATTTGGAAATGAGAACAGCATTGTAGGTGTAGTAGTCTTATTATGTCTCATGGTGTTTAGAAATGCGGATCTGGGGATCCACACCGGACAATCTACGATGCTTTTGGCTTTGTTCTTTGTAATTATGACTGTATGTCCGCATTTAGCAAATCAGTTTTCACCGGTATTGGGAATGCTGTTAAATATTGCGGCACTGGCTGTGTTGATTCTGTTCGGATGCCATAATCCATTCATGTTTAATCAATCTACATTGGTTCTTGGGTATCTGTTGCTATATGGTTATGATGTTACGGGAAAAAGCTATCAGATGCGATTAGTCGGAATGGCTTTAGGTGCAGCACTTACCTGCTTCGTATTTTATCGAAATCATAAAAACAGAACTTATAAAATAAATCTGAAAGATCTGATACAAGAATTTGATATCACTTCTTCCAGAACAAAATGGCAGATATGTCAGATTTTATGCGTACCGATTGTCCTTTGTATTGCAGAACTTTGTAATATGCCACGTGCAATGTGGGCTGGTATTGCGGCCATGTCCGTGATTTTGCCGTCTATGGAAGATATGCACTACAGAGTCCGTAAAAGGATTGTCGGAAATATTGCAGGTGTTATATGTTTTACAGTATTATATTTTCTGCTTCCTTCGTCAATCTATGCATATATAGGAATTCTTGGTGGAATCGGTGTAGGATTTTCAGCACAATATGGCTGGCAGGCAGTATTTAACACATTTGGTGCTTTAGCCATTGCTGCAGAGACATATGGACTACAAGGAGCGGTTAGTCTTAGAGTGAGTCAAAATGTTTTTGGTGTTGTGTTTACTTTAGCATTTTGTGTTATATTTTATTGGTTTATGCCTAAAAAAAAGGAAAGTGAGGTGACCGTACATGCAGAGTAAAGTGAATCAGGAAGAAAATTTGAATAGAATTATTACGGTTCCTAATCTTCTTTCTTTTTTCGGCTTTGTCTGATTCCGGTAATTATATGGAGTTATTGTGTAAAGTAAAATCCGGCTTGAGCAGGATAAAAATGCCCGCATTATCCGAAATCTATGTATCATCCGCACCGCCATTGAGTGCAACTACCGGAAAATAAATGACATCATGCGGATGGAATACCGTGGGCTGCTTTCAATGCCGGAGATCATTCCTGCTTCCAGTATGCAGCAGCTCTCAAACGACGGAATCAGCTTTATCAAAAAGTCGAGTACAAAGCTATGCCACCACATTATCGAGATCAACCGGCTGATTTCAGACCGCATTAACAACTGCAAAAGCCTCTTTCCAATCTGGATTAACTGGACGTACATAAAAGAGCTGTTCATTATGCCAAACGGTTTGACAGAGGACGGAACGAAAGATGCTGCGGACATCTATTACGCAAGTCTCTCCTACTACCCCTATCAAATGTACATCAACTGGGTACCGATGGACGAGGGCAATGTCCTCTATAATGACAAGAAGTTTGCAACCCTGCTTTATCAATGGCATTGCGACGCCTTCACGGAATACAGTAAAGTCTCCGATGCAGGGGCTTTTGTAAAAAACAATATCTACGATTTCATAGATGACAGCGAGAAAACCGTATTGGTAGTGGACTGCGAAAACTCTGACCCGTACAAGCTGTGCGCCACGCTCAAAAACCTTGATTATGAAGTCATGCAGAAAATTACGGCGATCATTCTTTTTGATGACGTACATACTGCTACGGCATGGCGGATTCTTGAAAACTACACCCGCATCCCCGTTGAACATATCATGATTGAGCGGATCAAGCAGAACAAATCACTGGTAGACATCAAGCTCACCGCAAGAGCCTGTCAGGAACACTACCAGAAGCAAGTGGATTCCTTCGTCATTGTCTCAAGCGATTCCGACTACTGGGGGCTTATCTCTTCCTTGCCGGACGCCAGATTTCTTGTCATGATTGAGCGGGAAAAATGTGGACCGGATATGAAGGCAGCACTTGCAGAATCCGGGATATTCTACTGCTATCTGGATGACTTCTACTCCGGCAACAGCGAGGACATCAAGAAAAACGCACTATTCAAGGAGATGTACCGCTGGATTGACAACTCCGTTCACCTGAACGTCAACGATATGTTTGACGCTGCTCTGCGAAACACGAGGATCGAAATGTCTCCCGCAGAGCGGCGGCAGTTCTATGAGAAGCACATCAGGCACATGACGCTGACCATCGACGAGAACGGAAACGTCAGCATTGAGCTGAAACGCGGATAGCCTTGGTTTCTATTCCGGGAGGAATGTGGATGGACAATAGATTTTATTTTGGATTCAATACATCGGAGGAACGGAAAAAGCGCAGAAAAGCAGAGCTGTACTCCATGAGTGAGCAAGTCAGCACCTTCTTTTGGGATGAAGCCCCGCAGCATGGATTGGAAATGCGTGAGGGGCAGCAGGATATGTCTTTTGAGATTGTGGACGCCCTCATAAACGATCTGCATTTTGCGATTGAAGCTGGCGTGGGCATAGGCAAGTCCTTTGGCTATCTTGGGCAAGGTTTTTCAACGAGATCGGGATTTCTGCAAAGCTGATGAATCATCCGCTGACCTAAGAAATGTGCTGTCATACTACCTTGAAGGTGAAAATATGGAACTGAAATCATATCAGAAAAAGGTGATAGCGGACTTGACCCGCTATCTGGAACTGCTGAACGAAACAAGGAGTGACGCAGCGGCGTTTCGCCTGTTTTGGCAGGAGAAATCAGCCCCGACTTTAGGGCTATACCAAAATGTGATACCCGGTGTCCCGAACCTCTGCTTCAAGATGCCGACAGGCGGCGGTAAGACCTTTATCGCCTGCAACGCCATTCGCCCGGTGTTTGACGCGCTCCCCGTCACCAAGACGAAAGCGGTTGTCTGGCTTGTCCCGTCAGAAGCCATCCTGACGCAGACGGCGAAAGCCCTGAAAGATACGTCCCACCCCTACCGTCAGAAAATCGACGTGGATTTCGGTGGGCGCGTGGAGGTCTACACCAAGCAGGAGCTTTTGAACGGTCAGAACTTCAACCCCACTGCCGTAACGGAGCAGCTTTCTATTATGGTGCTGTCCTACGATTCGTTCCGCACCAGCAGAAAGGACGGGCGCAAGGCGTTTCAGGAAAACAGCAATCTTGCGGAGTTCCCCAAAGTGCTGGGAAAACCTGACAGCCCCATTGAGGGCGCGGACGAAACCGCCCTGTTCCAGATCATCAATCAGCTTAACCCTCTTGTCATCGTGGACGAGAGCCACCACGCCCGTTCGGATTTGAGCCGGGAAATGCTGGCAAATTTCAATCCGTGCTTTGTGCTGGACCTGACCGCCACGCCGCGCAAGGACAGCAATATTATCTCCTATGTGGACGCGGTACAGCTAAAGACCGAACACATGGTAAAGCTGCCCGTCATCGTCTACAACCGCGACAGTCAGGCAGAGGTCATTCTGGACGCAATCGCCCTGAGAAACAAGCTGGAAGAACTCGCCGCAGCCGAATATGCCGTGAGCAAGAAGTATATTCGCCCCATTGTGCTGTTTCAGGCAGAGCCGAAAGGCAAGGAAGAAGCCACTACCTTTGAGAAAATCCGCGAAAAGCTGATTGGCTATGACATCCCCGCAGAGCAAATCGCCATCCGCACAGCGGACGTGAACGAGCTGAAAAACACCGAACTCATGTCCGCAGACTGCCCGATTCGCTATATTATCACGGTCAACGCATTGAGCGAGGGATGGGACTGCCCCCTTGCCTATATTCTTGCGTCTATTGCCAACAAGACGAGTCAGGTTCAGGTGGAGCAGATTTTGGGACGTATCCTGCGTCTGCCCCACACCACCCAGCACAGGCAGTCATCCCTGAATATGTCCTATGTGCTGACATCTTCCAATGATTTCAACGAAACCGTAAAAGGCATCATTCAGGGCTTGAATGACGCAGGTTTCAGCGATAAGGATTATCGCGTTTCCGAGCCGCCTACGCCGAAAGCCCCTGACCCGGTGCAAATCATGATTGACAATGGGTGTTCCAAAATGGAAACCCCTTTGGAATCGCCCGAAGAGGACGTTTCCGGTGTGGATTGGAAGTTAGTCAATGAAGAATACCAGCGGCGCAGAGAAGCGGAGAAATCACCTGAAACCACCCCGAAAGCCGACAGTATGCTATCCGAAGCGGAAAGCGCGGGATAAGCCTACAATGCCGCAATCCAGCAGTCGGGCAATGACCCCTATCTGCAAAAAACGCCGTGGGAGGTGCGGGAACAGATGCCTACATTCGCTGTCAAGCCGGAGTTCCGGGAAGATATTGAGCGCCTTGTCATCCCGCAGTTCTTTGCAGCTATTCCGGATACGCTGTTTACGGATGGTTCTCATGTGCTGCTGGATGAAGCGCAGCTTTCCGAGGGCTTCACGCTGAAAAACAAGGACTGCGACATTGATTTTGCCGCAGCGGACGATGGAATCGTTAAGGTGGATATTGAGAACAAGGAAAACGGCTTGCCCCGTGTATTCAAAATGTCCAGCCCGGAGCAGCAATATTTCAAGGAATACTTCAACAGTCTGCCCCCGGAAAGCCGGGTACGCCAGTGCAAGGAAATGATGCTCCGTCAGCTTAACAAGCTGAATGGCGTGGACGCTGCCGAACTGAAAGCCTACATAGAGCGTATTGTCGGCAACATGAGCAAGGACCAGCTTGCAGCAATGGAGAAAGTGCCGCTTGGCTATGCAAAGAAAATCAAGGACAAGGTGCAAGCCCTGTTGGAGCAGCATTGCCGGGAGAACTTCTCCGACTGGCTCTCCACCGAACGCATTGTATGCTTGCCGTATTATCGTCTGCCAGACGCAATTCATCCCGCTGCGCATACGGACATCTACGCGAAATCGCTGTATCAAGCAGAGGACGGCGATATGAACAAGCTGGAACAAAAGCTGATTATGGAATTGACCGCCTTGCCGAATGTGCGCTGGTGGCACAGAAACATTTCCCGTCAGGGCTTCTGTATCAACGGCTATATCAATCACTATCCTGATATTCTGATTATGACGGAAAAGGGCAAGGTCATCTTTGCGGAAACTAAGGGCGAACACCTGAAAAATGATGACAGCCGGGAGAAAATCGACCTCGGCACAATGTGGAGCGGTCATGCAGGAAACCAGTATCGGTATTTCATGGTGTTTGAAAAGGATGCAGACCTGCCAAAAGGAGCAGTCAGCATGAGCAAATTTGTTGAGATTGTCGCGGCGCTGTGAATCCCGTTTCTGGGCGATTCTGACAGACGGCAATGACGCACTGTTCATATCAGCCCCTATGCGGTTTTGCGGAACCGAACGGGATTGCGCCAATCCGCAAAAACCTTTCCCGTTCCGAACACTGGGAACACTGTACCGTAGAGCGCGATTCCGTGTAATGAGTATGCAAATCGGGAAATAACTTTTCGGATTTCACAAGCATTGATTTATGCGGCGGTTTTTAGAGTGGTAATTGGGGTTTATTCTGCCGTGGAGGTCGATAATATCTACCCCTGATTTTTCATCACCTATGGTGTGAAATAAGCCCCTGTCTCGACGCTGTGATTACGACGGAGAAACATTTTGATCTCCTTACAAGTTCATACAGATTCAGGCAGCAGGAGCAATTCTGCTGCCTTTTTCTTTGGGTGACTGTTCCGCTTACCTCGCGTATGTGGATTGTCATAATTTTCAAAAAGGAGCGTGGTAGTAATGAAATTGGAAATCGGTCAAAGGAGGTGGTGTGCCGATGCAAAGCAGAAAACGCAGACGGATTCTGATGCAGGAGGCGGAATATGGCAAAACCGCTTGACCCCAAAGCGATAGAGGTAAAGCGACAGACCGGAAGCAGAGCCGAGCGCAGAGAGCAAAAACGCCGCCAGATGCAGGACGAAATTTCTTATAACCAGCGTGGAAATGGCGTTATTATTATCCCACCGCAGAAACGGCGGGAACTTGCAGAGGAGCCGCCCAAACTCCGTGTTGCGGCGTACTGCCGCGTCAGCACACAGGAGGAACAGCAGGTCGGCAGCTTTGATATGCAGATCCACCATTTTACCAAGAGGATTGAGGCAAATCCGCAATGGGAGCTGGTTGAGATTTATCAAGACGAGGGCATCAGCGCAACTACCGTTGAAAAACGTCTTGGCTTTCAGAAAATGATTGCCGACGCAGTTGACGGGAAGATTGACCTGATTCTCACCAAAAGCATCAGCCGTTTTGGTAGAAATATCGTGGATATTCTGGACAATCTGCGAACGCTTTCTGCGCTGAACCCGCCCGTTTCCGTTGAGTTTGAGACAGAAGGAATCGCCTATACCGGCGATGGGCGGAATAATCTGCTGATCTCGCTGCTGGCAGCCTTGGCTGAAATGGAGTCCCAGCAAAAGAGCGAGGCAGTTAAGGCTGGTATCCGCTGGCGCATGGCGGAGGGCATCTACAAGTTCTCCGTTCAGAATACGCTTGGCTTCTATCGTGATCATTTCGGGCGGCTTGTCATTGAGCCGACCGAGGCAAGAATTGTTGAGTACATCTATGAAAGCTGCTTGGAGGGCGCAACCCCGGCAGAAATCGCCGCCGCACTGACAGAACAGGGTATCAAATCTCCAATGGGGAACGATCTCTGGTCTGCCGGTACTGTCCGCAGCATCCTCCGAAATGAGAAATACTGCGGTGATGCTTTGATGCAGAAAACCTATACCAAGGATTTTCGCACCCATAAATCCGTCAAAAATACAGATTTGAATATGTATTTCAAGGAAAATCACCACACAGCGATTATCAAAAAAGAGGATTGGATCAAGGTACAAAAGCTACTGTCAGAGCGGCACAGCACAGCAAAACGAACTACATTGCGCCGTTTAAGCAATCACTTCGTCGCATACCGCGTAAAGGATGGTCTTTTCAAGGGCTATCTGATTATGGATTCCCGCTGGTCTTTTATGGAACGTCAGGAGTTTATGAAAATCGTGGATGAGGCGCAAAACACTATGAAATGAAAGGATTTTTACTATGAACTTCGATTTTTCCGCTTTGAACTTTGAAACCATCGACTCCAACATCAACGCCTACCCGGATATGTTCCTGAATCAGAACGGCGTGACTTTCACTAAGAAAGTGCTTGAGGACTTGAGCTATCCCGCCTACGTTTTGTGTCTGCTGGATGCGAAAGCGAGGGTATTTGCGATCCGTTCCTGCAAGAGCAACGAACCGAAGGGATTCAAGTTCTCCAAGCCGAGAGGCGAACAGAAAGGTGTTGTTACGATCTCCAACAAGAATCTGCTTGACCCGCTTCGCGCTGTCACCGGCGAGGACTGGATTCCCGGCAAGCGTTACAGGGTGCGCGGGTTCTGGGTTGCCGATGCAAAAACCATGTGCTTTGACCTCAATGAGGGCGTTCAGGAGGACTTTCGTCCTGTTACGCCGAGCAATGATGCAGAATAATCCCTGATTTTCAGGGAGAAAAGGGAGAGCCAAAGAGCAGCGGCAAGCCGCCTGAGCGAGAAAGCCACCTCTCCCTTTTCTCCCTCGCTGCGGCTATGGAAACCGTGGAAAACCGCAAGCGGTTTACGCACCGTTCCCACAGCCTGCGCTCACCCTCTTTTTCCTCTCTGGCTTTCTCTCTATACAAAGATAAGTGTCCATTTTCTATCCCGAAAACGCACAGTGCCACGACGAACAGAGGGCAGCGTGTCAATATGGCAAAGAAAAGCAAACGGCACACAGGCGGTTTTATCCTCAAAAAAAGCCCCGAAGCACGACAAAAAATAAGCCCAGCACCACGCCATTGACGTGATGCTGGGTTTTTAGCCGTAAACTCACTCTGAGGTTAAGCCAAAGTGCCGCAGCGCATCCTTGATTGCCTCGACCTTTTCAGGCGGGCAGGGATGATACTCATGTTTTCTCTGTTCAACAGCATTCGGTGCTTTGTGCATATCCAGCCCGACCATACGCTTGACCTCGGCAATATATGCCGTATGGACTTTGAAGCCGTACTTTTCCTGCACATACTCCTGAATGCGTTTATAGGTCGGATGCTCCTTGACCTCGCCGGTTTCCACTTCCATCCTGACCTCAACCGTCAGTGGATTTGTTTCCCGTGACAAGAGGACAACCGTCTCCACGTTCGCCGTGCCGGGGAACAGGTCCACGGCGCAGGCCCGGACGGGGCGGTAGCCCAGGGGGGCGAAGCGGGCCACATCCCGGGCCAGGGTGGCCGGGTCGCAGGAGACATAGACGATGCGCTCCGGCTCCATGGAGGCCGCTGCCTCCACCACGTCGGGGGCCAGCCCCTTCCTGGGCGGGTCCACGCAGATCACGTCGGGCCGCAGGCCCCGCTGCCGCAGCTCCGCCGCCAGCCGGGAGGCGTCGCCGCACAGGAACTCCACGTTGCCCACGCCGTTGCGGCGGGCGCTTTCCTCCGCGTCCCGGATGGCCTCCGGGACGATCTCGCCGCCGATGACGTGCCTGGCCCGGCGGGCCAGCACCTGGGTGATGGTCCCGGCGCCGCAGTACAGGTCCACCGCCAGCTCCCGGCCCGTCAGCCCCGCGTATTCCAGGGCCTTTTCATACAGGCGCTGGGCCTGGTCGTGGTTCACCTGATAAAACGACGGCACCGACAGCCGCAGCTCCAGGCCGCACAGGGTGTCCGTCAGATAGTCCCGGCCCCACAGGGTGCGGTACCGGTCCCCCAGGATGGCGTTTCCCCGGCGGGTATTTTCCCCCAGCACCACGCCGCAGGTTTTTGGCGCGGCGGCCCGGAGCATATTCACCAGCTCCTGCTCATGGGGCAGGCGGGAGCCGTTGACCAGCAGGCACGCCAGGGACTCCCCCCGGCAGCTGGTGCGGACGTACAGGTGCCGCAGCAGGCCCCGGCCAGTGGCCTCGTTATACGGCTCCACCTGAAACCGGGCAATATAGTCCCGCACCGCCTGAGCCAGGGCATCGGCCTCCGGCTTTTGGATGAGACAGTGCTCCACATGCACCACCTGGTGGCTGCGGGCCCGGTAAAAGCCCACCTCCCCCACCGGGGAGATGGGATAGATGCTCTTGTTGCGGTAGTGCAGGGGCTGCTCCGCACCCAGAATTTCTTCCACCGTCACCTCCGCCCCGCCGATGCGGGTCAGTGCGTCCTGCACCCGGGCACGCTTGGCCCACAGCTCCTCCTCATAGGACATATGCCGGAAATCGCAGCCGCCGCAGCGGCCGTAGTAGGGGCAGTCCGGCGTCCGGCGGGCAGGGGAGGGCTCCACCAGGGCGGCGATCTTGCCGAAGGCGGCGTTTTTCAGCACCTTCATCACCAGAACGTCGCAGATCTCCCCCCGGATGGCCCCGTGGACAAACACCACCTGGCCGTCTATCCGGGCGATGCCCAGCCCCTCGCTGGAATAGCCCTGGATACAGGCGCGGTAAATGCGGTTTTTCTCCAATCCGGGCATAAGCGCCCTCCTCTCGTGCGAATCATACGAAAATTAGGGGCGGACAGAGCTGTCCGCCCCTGAAAGGTTTCCAAAACTTGGTTAAATCTCGAACTTCTCCATGACCTTGCGCAGGGCCTCGGCAAAGGAGGCCAGGGTCTTGTTGTCCCGGCCCTTGCTGCGGCGGATAAGGCCCACCAGGGAATCGCCCAGCTGCACCAGCTTCTGATACGCCGCGGTGACCCGGGGCGCACCCTCGAAGGTGCGGGTCTTGCGCTGGGGCAGATAGCCCGCTGCCAGCTGGGTGCAGGTCAGCAGGTCATACTCCTCGGTATACTGGGGCGCATGGGCCGTGAAGCCCAGCTGGCTCACCGTCTGGGCAAACACCGGAGCCACCTCCCGGTCGCCGTGGACCACGAACACGTGCTGGGGCTTGGGCTCCTTGAAATGGCTGATCCAGTCCAGCAGATGGTCGTGGTCGGCGTGGGAGCTGAGGCCCTGGAAATTCACCACCTTGGCCCGGACGGCCACGTCCTCGCCGAACAGCTTCACGGAGGGAGTCCCGTCCAGCAGGGTGCGGCCCAGGGTGCCCGGGGACTGGAAGCCCACGAACACCACGGCACTGTCCGCCCGCCACAGGTTATACTTCAGATGGTGGCGGATGCGGCCCGCGTCGCACATACCGGAGGCGGAGATGATGACCTTGGGGGTGTGGTCCTCGTTCAGGGCCTTGGACTCGTCCACGGTCTCCGTCAGGTGCAGGCCCGGGAAATTGAACATATGGGTGCCGTCCTTCACCAGCTCCAGAGCGTCCTGGTCCAGATAGCCCCGCAGATCGCCGCAGAAAATGGTGGTGGCACTTTTCGCCAGGGGACTGTCCACATACACCGGGAAATTCGGCACGGAGGTCACCAGGCCCTGATCCTTGATCTCCCGGATGAAATACAGCAGCTCCTGGGTGCGGCCCACGGCAAAGGAGGGGATCACCACGTTGCCGCCCTTGCCCAGGGTCTCGTCGATGATCTGGGCCAGCTGGCCGGTATAGCTCCACACCTCGGTGTGGTTGCGGTCGCCATAGGTGCTCTCCATGACCACATAGTCCGCCCCGGTGAAGAACTGGGGGTCCCGGATGATGGGCTGGTCCACGTTGCCGATATCGCCGGAAAAGACGATGGTGCGGGTCTCGCCGCCTTCGGTGAGGGTCAGGCGGATGGACGCGGAGCCCAGCAGATGGCCCGCGTCGATGAACACGGCGTCCACCCCGTCGCACAGGTGGACGGGCTGGTCATATTCGCAGGTGTCAATAAACTCCGGCACCCGCTGGGCGTCGGCCACGGTATACAGAGGCTCCTCCTCCGGCCGCCCGGCCCGGCGGTTCTTGCGGTTTTTATACTCGGCGTCGCTCTCCTGGATGTGGGCGGAATCCTGGAGCATGATGCTCATGAGCTGAGCCGTGAGCCGGGTGGTGAGAATACGGCCCTGGAAGCCGTTTTTGATGAGCATGGGCACCCGGCCGGAGTGGTCGATGTGGGCGTGGGTGATGAGCACATAGTCGATGCTGCCCGGGGCAAAGGGCAGGGTGCGGTTGTCCACCTCGTCCCGGCCCTGCTGCAATCCGCAGTCGATGAGGATGCGCTTGCCGCCTACCTCCAGACAATGGCAGCTGCCGGTGACACACTGGTCAGCGCCGAAAAAACTCAGCTTCATGGCGTTCGTCCTTTCCTCTCAAAAATTGGGGTGCCTTTATTGTAACACTTTTTCTTCCCGGCGGCAACAGGAATTGCATTTTGCCGGAACATCCGTTATAATAGGTGGGAATATAACTTGTTATTCCCCTGAGGAGGAACGCAAATGTTTGAACAATCCCATATCCGCAACTTTTCCATTATCGCCCACATCGACCACGGCAAGTCCCATTCCCAGTTTGCCTGACGGCAAACCGGGAGCCCTTTTCATTTAATGTCCTTCGGCGGAAATGAATTCCGCCTGCGGCAAGGTTTTGCTGCGCAAAACGCTTGTTACGCGCCACTTGGCGCGTCAGCGTGGACTTACCTACAGGAGGAACGCAAATGTTTGAACAATCCCATATCCGCAACTTTTCCATTATCGCCCACATCGACCATGGCAAGTCCACGCTGGCGGACCGGCTGCTGGAGCTGTGCGACGCCGTGCCGGAGCGGGAGATGGAGAACCAGATTCTGGACAACATGGACCTGGAGCGGGAGCGGGGCATCACCATCAAGTCCCGGGCCGTGCACCTGTTCTACAAGGCTCAGGACGGCGAGATCTACGCCCTGAACCTCATCGACACCCCGGGCCATGTGGACTTCAACTATGAGGTGTCCCGGTCCCTGGCCGCCTGCGAGGGGGCGGTGCTGGTGGTGGACGCCACCCAAGGGGTGGAGGCCCAGACCCTGGCCAACACCTATCTTGCCATGGAGCACGACCTGGAGATTCTGCCGGTATTCAACAAGATCGACCTGCCCGCCGCCGACCCCATGAAGGCCAAGCAGGAGGTGGAGGACATCATCGGCCTGCCCGCCATGGACGCGCCGGAAATCTCCGCCAAGCTGGGCCTGAACGTGGAGTCGGTGCTGGAGGACGTGGTGCACAATGTCCCCGCCCCCACCGGCGACCCCAACGCCCCCCTGCAGGCCCTGATCTTCGACAGCCAGTACGACCCCTATGTGGGGGTGGTGGTGCTGTTCCGCATCAAGCAGGGCACCATCCGCCGGGGGCAGACGGTGCGCATGATGGCCACCGGAGCCCAGTATACCATTCTGGAGTGCGGATATCTCAAGCCCCTGGGCAACGAGCCCACGGACGCCCTCCAGGCCGGTGAGGTGGGCTATTTCACCGCCTCCATCAAAAACGTCAAGGACACCCAGGTGGGCGACACCATCACCGACGCCGAAAACCCCGCCGCCGAGCCTCTGCCCGGCTACCGGCCCGCCCAGTCCATGGTCTACTGCGGCATTTACACCGAGGACGGCAGCAAGTATCCCGACCTGCGGGACGCCCTGGAGAAGCTCCAGCTCAACGACGCCTCCCTGACCTTCGAGCCGGAAAGCTCCGTGGCCCTGGGCTTCGGCTTCCGCTGCGGCTTTCTGGGGATGCTGCATATGGAGATTATCCAGGAGCGGCTGGAGCGGGAATTCAATCTGGACCTGGTGACCACCCTGCCCAGCGTCATCTATCACGTGTACAAGTCCGACGGCACCATGGTGAAGGTGGACAATCCCCACAACTACCCGGACCCCACGGTCATCGAGCACGCCGAGGAGCCCTATGTAAAGGTGTCCATCATCAGCCCCAACGAGTATGTGGGCAACATCATGCCCATGTGCCAGGACCGCCGGGGCGAGTTCAAGGACATGCAGTATCTGGACACCCACCTGGTGGAGCTGCACTATCAGATGCCCCTCAACGAGATCATCTACGACTTTTTTGACACCCTGAAGGCCAACACCAAGGGCTATGCCTCCCTGGACTATGAGCTGTCCGGCTACCGGCCCAGCGAGCTGGTGAAGGTGGATCTGCTGCTCAACGGCGACGGCGTGGACGCCCTGAGCTTCATCGCCCACAAGGACAAGGCCTATCCCCGGGCCCGGCGGCTGTGCGAAAAGCTGAAGGAGAACATCCCCCGCCAGCTGTTTGAGGTGCCCATCCAGGCGGCCATCGGCGGGCGGATCATCGCCCGGGAGACGGTAAAGGCCATGCGCAAGGACGTGCTGGCCAAGTGCTACGGCGGCGACATTACCCGGAAGAAGAAGCTGCTGGAAAAGCAGAAAGAAGGCAAGAAGAAGATGCGGAATCTGGGTACGGTTCAAGTGCCTACGGAAGCCTTCATGGCGGTGCTTAAGCTGGACAGCGATTGATAACAGGAGGAACGCACATGGAACAGGCCACGTTTGACGATTTTATGAAGCTGGATATCCGGGTGGGCACCATTGTGGAGGCCCGGCCCTTTGAAAAGGCCCGCAGGCCCGCCTATCAGCTGCTGGTGGACCTTGGCCCGGAGCTGGGCCGGAAGCGCTCCAGCGCCCAGATCACCCAGCAGTATGCCCCGGAGGAGCTGGTGGGTAAGCAGGTGCTGGCGGTGGTGAATTTTCCGCCCCGCCAGATCGCCAATTTCTTCTCCCAGGTGCTGGTGCTGGGGACCTACTCCCAGGGCGGCGTGGTGCTCATTACCCCGGACAAGCCTGTGGAAAACGGCGACCGGCTGGGGTAAAATAGGAGGTATCGCATATGGCCGGATTCGGCGTTCTGATTGTTTCGGGTATATTATCGGCGATTTTTCTGTTCTTCATCGCCGTGTTTGCCGCCGCGGCGGCGTATATCATGGCCAGCTATGTGCTGGAGGGCTTTTCCATCGCCTGCATGCGCAAAAAAGCGGGCGACGCACATACATTCCCTGCCTGGATTCCCTTTTACAGCAAGTATCTGCTGGGAAGGCTGGCAGACCGGCGGGTCATGGGCGCCGTGTCGGCCCTTCTGACGCTTCTGTCCGTCTGCCTTTGCGTCTATTTCTACGTCTGCCGGGAGCTGAATACTCTTTGGTTCATCCTCCTGCTGATGGCCCTGTTGGCGGTCTTTATCCTGGACACCCTGATCGCCCACCGGATCTATAAAAGCCGCGCCGGTAAATATGGGGACGTCCTGACCGTGTTCACCGTTTTATCCCTGGGCCTGCTCCGCCCGGTGTTCCTGTTTGCTGTCCGCAATCGGGCAGCGGAGAGCGTGCCGGCCCCGGAGTGTGGAAATTGAGTAAAAATCCCGGAAGGAGATGTGATAGCATGGCCGAGGAAAAGCTGTTTATTGAGGCATCCGAAGAGGATGTGCCGTCCATTATCGCTCTGCGGCAAAGAATCTGGGGCACCACATACCGAGGCGTCTACCCCGACAGCATGATAGATAACTTTGACTGGGACTGGCACAGGGAAATGGAGCTGCTGAGGGTCCATCATCCGGCGTATTCTGTGTACTTGGTCCGAAAGGATCGGCAGGACATTGGCTACCTGACGATAAACGAAGCCGATGTAATCACCCTGCAATCCCTGTATATTTCCGCCGAATACCAAAGACAGGGGATCGGCCGGCAAGCGTTCGATTTCGTGAAAGCGTATTGCAGAGCGCACCATGCCGCCTCCTTTGTCTGCCACTGTGTCCCGGAGAATCTTAACGCCCGCAGCTTCTATGAGCGCATGGGCGGCAAGGTGATCGGGCAGGACCTGGCAAACGAGGAACGGTGGCAGAACTCTGTCACTTATCGGTTTACCCTGACACAATAAAATTGCTCAAAAGAAAGTTGAGGATCACCTATGAACAACATCACAAAAACCGCTATGATCACCATCTGCGGGCGGCCCAATGTGGGCAAGTCCAGCCTCACCAACGCCCTGGTGGGGGAGAAGATCGCCATCGTCTCCGACAAGCCCCAGACCACCCGCAACCGGATTTACGGCGTGGTGAACCGGGGAGACACCCAGTATGTGCTGCTGGACACCCCGGGCCTGCACAAGCCCCGTTCCCGGCTGGGGGACTATATGGTGAAGGTGGTGCGGGAGAGCCTGGAGCAGGTGGAGGCCGCCCTGCTGCTGGTGGAGCCCATCGCCCATGTGGGGGAGCCGGAGAAGATCCTGCTCCAGCGCATCCAGGAGGAGCACCTGCCCTGCGTGCTGTGCATCAACAAGATCGACACCGTGGAGAAAAAGGACGACCTGCTGGCGGTGATCGCGGCCTACAGCCAGGCCTTTGACGGCTTCGACGCCATTATCCCCATCTCCGCCCGGACCGGCGACGGCCTGGAGGACCTGATGGCCCAGCTGCAGACCTATGCCGCGGAAGGCCCCCAGCTGTTCCCCGACGGCATGACCACCGACCAGCCCGACGCCCAGGTCTGCGCCGAGATTCTGCGGGAGAAGATGCTGCTGTGCCTGGACAAGGAGATCCCCCACGGCACGGCGGTGGAGGTGACCCGCTTCACCGAGCGGGAGGACACCGGCATCATCGACCTGGACGTGACCATCTACTGCGAAAAGGCCAGCCACAAGGGCATCATCATCGGCAAGCACGGGGATATGCTCAAGCGCATCAGCTCCCTGGCCCGCCGGGACATCGAAAAGTTCATGGGCACCAAGGTGTACATGGAAACCTGGGTCAAGGTCAAAGAAAACTGGCGGGATAATGTGAATTTCATCCGCGCCAGAGGGTACGATGAGCAGTGACTTCTTCCCATCGGCCATGCTGTGCCAGTTTTCTTGCGGCGTCAGCCGCTCGCCGCTCTGCGGCGTAAATTCAAAGAATTTCTGCCGGCGGAATTCATTTCCGCCGCAGCAGATGGTATGAGGGGTCCCCGGTCAGATATCATCTGACTGGGGCAAACTGGCGGGATAATGTGAATTTCATCCGCGCCAGGGGATATGATGAGCAGTAATCCCCCCTCCAAAAGCTTCCACTCATGACGCCGCCGGAAAAGCGGCAAGCTATGGGCGGAGGTGAAAAGCCATGGAGGAGCGCTGGGCCCTGTTCTGGGCCACCGGAGCGCCGGAGGCGTACTTGCTGTATAAGGAGGCGGCTGAATGCAGCCGGAACGATTCGTAACGTGCGGCCTGGTGCTGCGGGAAACGGTGACCCGGGACGCGGACAAGATCCTCACCGTGCTGACCCTGGACCGGGGCAGGCTCTCCGTGATCGCCCGGGGCGCCCGGCGCAAGGGCAGCCGCGTGGCCGCGGCCTGCCAGCTGCTGGCCTATTCGGAGATGACCCTGTATGAAAGGGGCCGGTGGACCATGCTGGACGCGGCGGACACCATCGAGCTGTTCGACGGCCTGCGGCAGGACCTGACGGCCCTGAGCCTGGCGGCCTACTTCGCCGAGCTGACGGAAGCGGTGTCCGACGGCAGCGGCGGCGACGTGCTGCCCCTGCTGCTCAACGCCCTGTATGCCCTCAGCGCCCTGAAAAAGCCGCCTCAGCTGGTGAAGCCCGCGTTCCAGTTCCGGCTGATGGCCCTGGCAGGCTATGAGCCCATGGCCGATGGCTGCGCCCTGTGCGGCGCACCCCAGCCGGAAAATCCCATGCTGGACGTGGTCCACGGGGTGGTCCACTGCGGCAAATGCCGGGAAAAAGGGGGCCTGTCCCTGCCGCTGACGGCGTCGGGCCTGGCGGCCCTGCGATACGTGCTCTACGGCGACCCCCGGCGGCTGTACAGCTTTTCCCTGCCGCCGGAGGGACTGCGTGCCCTGAACCATGCGGCGGACGCCTACGTTTCCGCCCAGCTGGAGCGCAGCTTCCGTACCCTGGACTATTACAAGACCATTCTTCCGCAAGAGGAAACGAAATATGAGTGAATTATTTGAAAAATCCATCCGCACCCTGGAGCTTCCGGCGGTGCTGGAAAAGCTGGCGGCCAAGGCCGTCAGCCAGGCGGCCAAGGACCGGTGCCTGAAGCTGACCCCCTCCACGGACGTGGAGGAGGTGCTGCGGCTGCTGGACGAGACCGATGCCGCCAAGGAGCGGCTGGGACTCCACGGCAGTCCGTCCTTCTCCGGCGTGAAGGACGTATCCGCCGCCCTGACCCGGGCGGACCACGGCGGCATGCTGAACACCCGGGAGCTGCTGGACATCGCCGGCGTCCTCACCGCCAGCCGCCGGGTGTCGGATTACGACGCCCAGCGCCAGGGGGAGGAGACGGTGCTGGACCGCCTGTTTGCCTCCCTGCACACCAATAAATACTTAGAGGAGCAGATCCGCTCCGCCATTCTGGACGAGGAGACCATCGCCGACACCGCCAGCAGCGAGCTGGCGGACATCCGCCGGAAAATGCGGCTGGCCGCCTCCAAGGGCCGCCAGATTCTCCAGCGCATCATCTCCTCGCCGTCCTATGCCAAGGTGCTGCAGGAGGCCCTGATCACCCAGCGGGACGGGCGGTTCGTGGTGCCGGTGAAGGCCGAGTGCAAGGGCAGTATGCCCGGCCTGGTCCACGACATCTCCTCCTCCGGGGCCACGTTGTTTGTGGAGCCCATGGGTGTGGTGCAGGCCAACAACGAGCTGAAGGAGCTGGAGGCCCGGGAGCAGAAGGAGATCGACCGCATCCTGCGGCAGCTGTCCGCCGCCTGCGCCGCCCAGATGGAGAACATCCTCTGGGACTATGACATTCTGGTGCACCTGGACGTGATCTTTGCCCGGGCGCAGCTGAGCTATCAGCTCAACGCCAGCCGTCCGGAGGTCCGCCGCCGGGGCGGCGTGGCCCTGCGCCGGGCCCGGCACCCGCTGCTGGACCAGGCCAAGGCAGTGCCCATCACCGTGGAGCTGGGTGAGCAGTTCGACACCCTGGTGATCACCGGCCCCAACACCGGCGGCAAGACCGTGACCCTGAAAACCATCGGCCTGCTGTGCCTGATGGCCCAGTGCGGCCTGCACATCCCCGCCGACAGCGGCAGCGCCGTCCGGGTATTCCACCGGGTGCTGGCGGACGTAGGCGACGAGCAGAGCATCGAACAGAGCCTGTCCACCTTCTCCGCCCATATGTCCAACATCGTGCAGATTCTGCGGGAGGTGGACGACCAGAGCCTGCTGCTGTTTGACGAGCTGGGAGCCGGTACGGACCCCATCGAGGGCGCGGCCCTGGCCATTGCCATCATCGAAAGCGCCCGCAGTCAGGGGGCGCTGATCGCCGCCACCACCCACTATGCCGAGCTGAAAACCTTCGCCATGACCACGGCGGGGGTGGAAAACGCCAGCTGTGAGTTCGACGTGCAGACCCTGCGCCCCACCTACCGACTGCTGATTGGCATCCCCGGCAAGTCCAACGCCTTCGCCATCTCCCGGCGGCTGGGGCTGGACGAGTCCGTGATCCAGGCCGCCCAGCAGCAGATGGACAGCGACTCCGTCCGCTTCGAGGACGTGCTGACCCAGCTGGAGGAGAAGCGCCAGCGGCTGGAGAAGGCCCAGGCCGAGGCGGATCGCCTGTGGCGTCAGCGGGAGGAGGACGCCCGAAAGACCCGGACCTTCCGGGAGCAGATGGAGAAGGCCAAGGAAAACGCCCGCACCAAGGGCGAGGCCGAGGCCAAGCGCATCGTGCGCCAGGCCCAGGCCCAGGCCGACGAGATCTTCGCCCAGCTGGACCAGCTGCGCCGCCAGCAGCAAAAGCAGATCAACTTCCAGGAGCTCAACGACGCCAAGGCCGCCGTGCGGCACAGTCTGAACCAGGCCCAGGAGGCCCTGCACCTGCGCAGCGAGCCCCAGGAGCCTGCCTACGCCCCCAGCCGCCCCATCGAGGTAGGGGACCTGGTGGAGCTTCCCGGGGTGAAAATGGCCGCCTCGGTGCTGGCCGTCAACAACGACGGCACATTGCTCCTGCAGGCGGGGAAGATGAAGATGACCGTCAAGGCCCAGCAGGTGCGCCTGCCGGAGGGCCAGCCCAAAAAGAAGCCCGCCGCTCCGGTGGGCGGCAGTCCCAAACTGAATCTCCAGTCCCGGGCTTCGTCGGAGCTGGATATCCGGGGCTATGAGACCCTGGAGGCCGAAAGCGTGGTGGAGAATTACATCGACAGCGCCGTGATGGCAAAGCTGGGCACCGTGACCATCATCCACGGCAAGGGCACCGGCGCCCTGCGCAAGGCGGTCCACGAGATGCTCAAGCGGAACAAGGCCGTCAAGAGCTTCCGTCTGGGCCGCTATGGCGAGGGAGAGGCCGGCGTAACGGTGGTGGAGCTGAAATAACAGACGGAGTTTGTGGATTCTGCCAAAAGGGCCAAACTTTTTTTCAGGCCTCGCTTCAAGAATTTGTAGCTTTGGATATTGCTTTCTTTCCCCGTTTCGGTATAATATTATAGTGTGAGAGAAGTATGTCCCCGCATTTTGCGAAAATGCTTCATAAAAGGAGTGCAATGGAATGTTTACACAGGAAGTTACCGTGAACAATGAGGTGGGCCTGCACGCCCGGCCTGCTACCTATTTTATCCAGAAGGCCAACGAGTTCAAAAGCGGCATCTGGGTGGAGAAGGAGGAACGCCGGGTCAACGCCAAAAGCCTGCTGGGCGTTCTGTCCCTGGGCATCGTGAAGGGCACCACCATCACCCTGATCGCCGACGGCCCCGACGCCAAGGAGGCCGTGGAGGCCCTGGCGCAGCTGGTGGACAATCAGCTGGGCGAGTAAAAACGAAATAACCGGAAAACACCGGAGGGACGGCTGTCCCTCCGGTGTTTGTTTTCATACCTCAGTTCAGCATATCGGCGTTGGTGTCGAACAGCTGGCGGATGCGCCGGCGCAGGGGCCGGTGGGCCGGGGCCGTCAGCTCCGGGTCACGCTCCATCAGCTGCCGGGCCGCCGTCTGGGCCTCGTCCAGCAGCCGCATGTCGCAGCTGAGGTCGGCGATCTTCATGGCCGGCAGACCGTGCTGCCGCTGGCCGAAGAAATCTCCCGGCCCCCGCAGCCGCAGGTCCTCCTGGGAGATGCGGAAGCCGTCGTTGGTCTGGGTCATCACCTTCAGCCGGGCCCGGGTCTCCTCATTCTGGCTGTCCGACAGCAGGATGCAGTAGCTTTTGGCCTTGCCCCGGCCCACCCGGCCCCGCAGCTGGTGCAGCTGGGACAGGCCGAACCGGTCGGCGTTTTCCACCACCATGCAGGTGGCGTTGGGCACGTCCACCCCCACCTCCACCACGGTGGTGGACACCAGAATGTCGCTTTCCCCGGCGGCAAAGGCCGCCATGACCTTCTCCTTCTCCCTGGGCTTCATCTTCCCGTGGAGCACCGCCACCCGCAGGTCCGGAAACACCTGCTCCTGCAGCTGCTTGGCGTAGGCCGTCACGGCCTTGCGCTCGTCGGGGATCTGGTCCGCCTCCCCCACCAGGGGGCAAACGATGAAGATCTGCTGTCCCGCCGCCGCCAGCTTCCGGATAAAGGCCTGCACCCGGGGGCGATAGCTCTCCCCCAGGGCGAAGGTGTCCACCTTCTGCCGCCCGGGAGGCAGCTCGTCGATCACCGACACGTCCAGGTCGCCATAGATCACCAGGGCCAGGGTCCGGGGGATAGGCGTGGCCGACAGCACCAGCAGGTGGGGGTCCTCCGCCTTCTGGGACAGGGCCGCCCGCTGGTTCACGCCGAACCGGTGCTGCTCGTCCGTTACCACCAGGCCCAGCTTCTGATACTGCACGTCCTCCGTCAGCAGGGCGTGGGTGCCGATGCACAGGTCGATGGACCCGTCCGCCAGCCCCGCTAAAATCTCCCGCCGCTCCTTGGCCCGGGTGGACCCGGTCAGCAGGGCGCACCGGATGAAAAACCGGGCCAGCAGCGGCGCCAGCCCCTGATAGTGCTGCCGGGCCAGAATTTCCGTGGGGGCCATCAGGGCCGTCTGCCACCCGTTTTCCACGGCGAACCAGATGCACGCCGCCGCCACCATGGTCTTGCCGCTGCCCACGTCCCCCTGGCACAGGCGGTTCATGGGCTTGCCGGACACCATGTCCTCCACGGCGTCGGCAATGGCCCGGCGCTGGGCCCCGGTCAGGGCGAAGGGCAGCCGCCGGTAAAAGGGCTCCATGCTCATCCGCCGGCAGGCCGGGCCTGCCACGTCCCGCCGCCGCTGCCGCAGCAGCTGCAGACCGCAGGTCAGCAGAAACAGCTCCTCGAACACCAGCCGCCGCCGGGCCACCTCCAGCGCCTCCGGCGAGGCGGGAAAGTGGATGTTCTCATATGCATAGTTTACATAACACAGCTTGTGGGCCTGCCGCACCTCATCCGGCAGCACGTCCGGCAGCAGCTCCCGGCAGGCGTCCAGCCCCTGGCGGGCGGCCCGGGCCATCAGCCCCTGGGTGACTCCGGCGGTCAGGGGATAGATGGGCATGATGCGCCCGGTGACCTGCTGCCGCCCCTCCGGCTCAAACAGGGGGTTGATCATCTGCTTGCGCCGCAGATTGTCCTCCACCTTGCCGAAAAAGACGCACACATCCCCCTGGTGCAGGGCGTCCCTCCGGTGCTCCATGTTGAAAAACACCAGGTCCAGAGACCCGCTGTCGTCCACCACCCGGGTCTTGGCGATGGTGCGGCCTCCGGAAATGCGATAGGCCGTCAGGTCCGCCGCCACCATGCCCCGGACGCATACGCTCTCCCCGGCGGTCAGCTCCCGGATGGGGCGGACCTGGGTCCGGTCCTCATACCCCCGGGGGAAATAGGCGATCAGGTCCCCCAGGGTGGTAATGCCCAGCTTTTCCAGGGCGGCGGCCCGGGCCTCGCCGATGCCCTTGATATATCGCACATTGGTGCCCAGGTCTGCCATAAGACCGCCTCCTTCGTTCTTATTTCCGGCGGTAGGTCACATATTGGAACGACACGCCGCCGGAGGTGAATGTCTCGCTTTGTTCCGCCTTTGTCCACGCACTGTCCCGGGATAAATCGGGGAAAAACGCGTCGGCCTGGGGCGCGGCGAAAATCCTCGTCAGATACACGGTGCTGCACCGGGGCAGCAGCTGCCGGTACACGCTTTCCCCGCCGATGACCACCGCGTCCTCCGGCACCTCCGCCAGGTCATGGATCACCTCCGCCCCCGGGGCGGTGAAATCCAGATCCCGGGTCAGCACCAGGTTCCGCCGGTCCGGCAGGCCCCGGCCCCCGGGGAGACTCTCCAGGGTCCGGCGGCCCATGACCACGGTTTTCCCCAGGGTCAGCTGCCGGAACCGCCGCAGGTCCTCCCGGATGTGAAACAGCAGAGCGCCCTCCCGGCCGATGCCGCCGTTTTCGCAGACGGCTGCAATGGCGATCATTCCTCGTCCTCCCCGTGGGGACGATGCAGCCACACCACCTGCTCCGGGGCCGGAGTCAGGCCCAGCTTTTTCTGCAGGGCGTGGGAAGCGGGGTTGTCCTCATACACATGGCAGAAGGGGGTCCAGCCCCGCTCCAGGTGCCACCGGATCAGCCAGCCCTCCAGGGCCATGGCCAGGCCCCGGCGGCGATACTCCGGCAGGACCTCTAAAATGCCCATGCTGCCCTCGTGGTGCACACCGATGAAAGCCGCCAGCTGCCCATCTTCAAACAGGCCCCACAGCTGCCCCGCCTCCATCCGGCTGCGCAGATATGCCGCCTCGCCGTCCTCCGGGTGATAGTGGGCGGCGCACAGGGGGAGGTATTCCTCCGTTATAGGCCGCACCTCCGCGGCGGGGACCCGGGGCGGCTGGCTTTCGCCATAGACCCACTGGGTGCAGGGGACGCCCTTTTTCAGGCCAAAGGCCCGGGCCACCTCGTCACTGGCCCCCTGGGGGACGCAGAAAAGCCCCCCGTTTTCCAGCCCCAGGCGGCGCAGAAGCGCCGCCAGAGCCGGTCCGTCGGCGATATCGCTCATGACCAGGTGGTCATTCCGGACCACGCTGCCCTCCGGGCCCCGGTACAGCAGATGTTCCTCTCCTTTTCGCAGCAGCACCTGATCCACGTTGGCGCTGTTCCATTTGTTATGCATACGGATTCTCCCTCTTTCCTTAGTGGTGTCTTTTCCCCCTATTATACCTTCTGTCGAGGAAAATGTAAACTTCCTTTCCGGTGGTAAACGTGCTATACTGGGGAAAACCCTGAAAGGAGGGTCGCCATGACCAAGGATGAGCTGCGGCAGAAGGCCAACGATCTGCCTCTGGCCCCGGGGGTCTATCTGATGATGGACAAAACCGGTAAGGTGATCTATGTGGGCAAGGCCAAAAAGCTGAAAAACCGCGTCAGCCAATATTTCCAGGACACCGCCTCCCACAACGAAAAGACCCGGGCCATGGTGTCCCAGGTGGACCATTTCGACACCATCTTTGTCTCCACGGAGTTCGAGGCCCTGATCCTGGAAAACTCTCTCATCAAGCGCCATATGCCCCGGTACAACATCCTGCTGAAGGACGACAAGGGCTATCCCTTTGTGCGGCTGGATACCGGCGCGGCCTATCCCCGCTTTTCCCTGGTGGGAAAAACGGCGGACGACGGCGCAAAATATTTCGGCCCCTTCGGCGGCCGGCGGGAGACCCGGCTGGCCATTGAGGCCGTGTGCGGGGCCCTGCACCTACCCACCTGTGCCCGCCAGTTTCCCCGGGACATCGGCAGGGAGCGGCCCTGCCTGAACCACCACATCGGCCGCTGCGACGGCTTCTGCCGCCCGGACGGCCCCGGCCAAGCGGAGTATCAGGCCCGGATCCGCCAGGCGGTGCGGATCTTCAACGGGCATTACCGCCAGCTGACGGCGGAGCTGCAGCAGGAGATGGAGCAGGCGGCGGAGGAGCTGAACTTTGAAAAGGCCGCCGCCCTGCGGGACCGCATCCGGGCCATCTCCGTGCTGGGCAAGACCCAGCAGGTCATCGCCGGAGTCTGCGCCGACACGGACGTGTGGGGCGTGTACCCGGGCCAGGTCCGCTGCGGCAGCGCCGTGCTGCACATTGAGGACGGCAATCTTCTGGGCCGGGAGGTGGAGGTGTTCTCCGCCGCCGCCGACCAGGAGGAGGCGGACATTCTCTCCGCCGTGCTGAGCCAGTATTACCTGGACCGCCAGGCCCTGCCCCGGGAGATTTTAGTGCCCTGCGAGCTGGAGGATATGGACACCTTCGCTGCCCTGCTGACAGGCCGGGCCGGGCACCGGGTGATCCTGCGGGTGCCCCAGCGGGGAGAGCGGGCGGAGCTGCTGCGCATGGCCCGCCGCAACGCCCGGGAGGAGGTGGAGCGCATCACCTCCGACGCCGAGCGCACCGGCAAGACCTTAGAGCAGCTGGGGACCCTGGCCGGGCTGGCGGAGGCCCCCCGGCGGCTGGAATCCTACGATATTTCCCACACCGCCGGGCAGGACATGGTGGCCTCCATGGTGGTGTTTGCGGACGGACGGCCCCTGAAGCGGGACTATCGCCGGTTCCAGGTAAAGACTCTGGACCACGCCGACGACCTGCGGGCCATGGAGGAGGTGCTGGAGCGCCGGTTCCGGCGGTATCTGGAGGGGGACGAGCACTTTGCCCCCCTGCCGGACCTGCTGCTGATGGACGGCGGCCAGCTCCAGGCGGAGGCCGCCTGCCATGTGCTGGAGCGCCTGGGCCTTACGGTGCCGGTGCTGGGCATGGTGAAGGACGACCGCCACCGGACCCGGGCGCTGGTAACGGCGGAGGGCCAGGAGCTGGGCATCCAGCAGAGCCCCCCGCTGTTCGCCCTGGTGGGCCAGATCCAGGAGGAGGTCCACCGCTTCGCCATTACCTATCACCATGAGAAGCACACGAAGTCCGCTCTGACCTCCCGGCTGGACGGCATCCCCGGGGTAGGGGACGTGCGGAAGAAGGCCCTTTTGAAGCACTTCAAAAGCGTCAGGGCCATTGCCCAGGCGGAGCTGCCCCAGCTGGAGGCGGTGGTGCCCAAGGCCGCCGCCCGGGCGGTATACGACCACTTTCACAAGGAGGAGACGCCGTGAAAACCTACGCCACCCTTGGCCCCGCCTGCTGCCGGGCGGACCTGCTGACGGAACTGCTGGGCCTGGGCCTCACCGGCTTCCGGCTGAACCTGTCCCATACCACATTGGCTGCCTGCCGCCCCTGGACCCATGCGGTGCAGGCGGCCCGCCAGGCGTCGGGCCGGGATGCGGAGCTGATCGTCGATATGCGTGGTCCGGAGCTGCGGATGGGGCCCCTGTCCCGTCCCGTGACCCTGACGGCGGGGGAGACCGTGACCCTGGGCCCCGGGGGCCTGCCGGTGGAGCCGGATATTCTGGCCGCCGTGGCCCCGGGGCAGGAGATTTTGCTGGACGACGGCCTGATGGCCCTGCGGGCGGAGACCTGCGGCCGGGCCGTCACCTGCACCGTCACCCGGGGCGGGGTGCTGGAAAGCCGGAAAAGCATCACCCTGCCCGGGGTGGAGCTGTGCCGCCCGGCCCTGACGGAGCAGGACCTGCTGGACCTGGACGCCGCCGCCGGACAGGGGGTCACGGCGGTGATGCAGCCCTTTGTCCGCAGCCGCCATGAGCTGGAGCAGGTCCGGGCGGCCCTGGCCCGCCGGGGTCTGGAGCACCTCACGATATTCGCCAAGATCGAGGACCGGCGGGGCTGGCAGAGTCTGCCCCAATGGATGGACGCCTGCGACGTGGTCACCGTGGCCCGGGGGGACCTGGGCAGCAATCTGGGGCTTCTGCACCTGCCCGCCGCCCAGAAGGACATCGCCGCCCGGTGCCGCCGGGCCGGGAAGCCCTTCCTGGTGGTGACCCAGCTGCTGCACACCATGACGGAGCACCCCACCCCCACCCGGGCGGAGGTGCTGGACGTGTACAACGCCGTGCTGGACGGGGCGTCGGCCCTGATGCTCACCGGGGAAACGGCCCGGGGCCGGTATCCGGTGCAGGCGGTCCGCTGGCTGCTGGACATCGCCCGCCAGGCGGAGTGACGCGGCGGCTTTCTTCAAATTTCACAAAAACCTCTTTTCAAGATTGTCCGCCGGTGGTATAATGTTTCCATTATTTTGTACTACAGGGGGAATCACAGCCATGAAAAAGACCGTTTTACGCAAATATGCCCAGCTCATCGCCCAGACCGGCGTCAACGTGCAGCCCGGCCAGGAGGTGTTCATCGCCGCCGACCTGGATCAGCCGGAGTTTGTGAAGATGCTGGTGGAGGAGTGCTACAAGCGCAAGGCCAAGAAGGTGGTGGTGGACTGGAGCTATCAGCCTCTGCAGAAGCTGCACTACCGCTATCGCACCATGACCACCCTGTCCAAGCTGGACAACTATGAGGAGGCCCGCTGGCAGCACTATGTGGACACCATCCCCTGCCGCATCTATCTGCTGTCGGAGGACCCCGACGGCCTCAACGGCATCAACCAGGAGAAGATGGCCAAGTCCCAGCAGCGGCTCTATCCCACCATCCGCAAATACCGGGACCAGATCGAGAACAAGTATCAGTGGTGCATCGCCGCCGTGCCCGGCGCGGCCTGGGCCAAGAAGCTGTTCCCGGGCCTGCGCACCAGCCAGGCTATGGAGAAGCTGTGGGAGGCCATTCTGTCCACCAGCCGGGTGGATGAGGACCCCTTGGCCGCCTGGGACGCCCACAACCAGGACCTTCACGACCGGTGCCAGTATCTCAACAGCCTGCACCTGCGGCAGCTGAAGTATAAGAGCGCCAACGGCACGGACCTGACCGTGGGGCTGATCCCGGAGGGGCAGTTCTGCGGCGGCGGCGAAACCAGCCTGCAGGGGATCTTCTTCAACCCCAACATCCCCACCGAGGAGTGCTTCACCTCCCCCATGAAGGGCCAGGCCGAGGGCATCGTCTATTCCACCAAGCCCCTGAGCTATCAGGGTCAGCTCATCGACGAGTTCTGGATCCGCTTCCACGAGGGCAAGGCCGTGGAGTGGAACGCCCAGGTCAACAACGACCTGCTGACCAAGCTCATCACCATGGACCAGGGCAGCTGCTATCTGGGCGAGTGCGCCCTGGTGCCCTTCGACTCCCCCATCAACCAGTCCGGCCTGCTGTTCTACAACACGCTGTTTGACGAGAATGCCTGCTGCCATCTGGCCCTGGGCATGGGCTTTGCCGACACCATCCGGGACTTCCAGAGCAAGACCCTGGAGGAGTGCCGCAGCCTGGGCGTCAACGACTCCATGGTCCACGAGGACTTCATGATCGGCTCGGCGGATCTGTCTATCGACGGCGTATGCCAGGATGGGAAAACCGTTCCCCTGTTCCGGAACGGCACCTGGGCCTTCTGATACGCAAACGAGCAAAAAATACCGCCGGAAAATCCGGCGGTATTTTTCTATGGATACCGTACAGGAGAGGGTCGGTCCCCGCACAGGTGATCCCGCAGATAGGGCGCTTTTCGCCCCCTATACTCATGAAACACCAAAGCGGCGAATCTGCAACCGGTTTTTTCAAAAAATTTTAAAAAAAATTCCCGGAGCGGTGCTCCGGGAATTGCAGACCTATTTTGTGCGGATGAACAGCACGCCCAGGGTGCCGGGGCCGCAGTGGGAGGTCACGGTGGAACCGGCGTTGGTTTCGATGATCTCCTCAAAGTCCGGGGCCAGCTCCAGGATCTTCTGCCGCACGGCCTCCACCGCCTCCGGGGCGCAGCGGGTGTGGGTGATGAACACCCGGTGCTTGTTGATGTCGTCCCGACCCCGCAGCCGGTCGTCGGCATATTGCAGCATCACCTTGTCGATGGGGCCGCGATACTTCTTGCCGGGGGTCATTTTGCCGTCCTTCACTTCGATGCAGGGCTTCAGCTTCAGCAGGTTTCCGCCGAAGGCGCTGAGGGCCGAACAACGACCGCCCTTGTACAGATAGTCCAGCCGGTCGATGACGAAGCTGGCCTCCACCTGGGGAGCCAGGTCCGTGCAGGCCTTCTGGATCTCCTCCGCCGTCTGTCCGGCGGCGGCCAGCTCCGCCCCGTGGAGCACCAGCAGACCCTGGCCGGTGGAGAGGTTCCGGGAATCCACCACATACACCTGGCCGATGTCCGCCGCCGCGATGCAGGCGTTCTGGTAGGAGCTGGAAAAGTCGCTGCTGATGCAGAAGTGCACGATGCTGTACCCCTGCTGGCGCCAGTGGCGAAGCTCCCGGACATAGTCAAACACGTTGACGGCGCTGGTCCGGGGCAGCTGCCCGCTGGCGTCCACATAGTCATAGATGATTTCCGGCGTGATCTCCACGCCGTCGCGGCCCACCTTGTCGCCGCAGTGCACCGACAGGGGGGTGATGGCAATGTCGTACTTTTCGATCAGCTCCGGCGATAAGTCGCAGGTGCTGTCCGAGGTGATCTTTACCTTCATTTGCTGCTTTTCTCCTTACGTTAAGGCCCCGGGCCGGGCCCGGCGGCGATTTGAGCAAGAGTTTTCCCCAATTTTTCCTTTTGCGGCGCTTCCAAAACTGCCGCACATGACATTATATCGGAAAAGCCCCCGGGATGCAAGGAAAACTTACCGTTTACACGGAAAAAAGTGCGGCAGTTCTCGTGAACTGCCGCACTTTTGTGATTTTATTCCTCAAAGAGACTGGCCTGGTAGGGCAGGCCCGCCTGGCCGATATTCCGGCGCTGGGCGGCGTTTTCCTCCGTCAGCGCGTCAGTAATGGCCATTTTGCGGATGATGTTCCGCACGGTGGCGTCCAGGGCCGTCCCCTCCCGATAGTCGGCAGGGAAGATGAAGTCCACCCGCCCCTTGGCCAGCAGGTCCTCCACCCCCTGGCGGTTCTCCTGCTGATACACGGCGATGGCCTGGCCGCCATAGGCCCGCATCATCTTCATGCACGGCACGTCGGACAGTCCGTCGCCGATGTAGATCATGTTAGTAAAGGGCACCCGCTTGCTGTCGTCGGGCATGGAGTCGTTCAGGCTCTTGTCGTCGGACACGTCCAGAACGCCCTTGTTGATGCGATAGACGAACTGGGTCTTGTTGGTGAAGTTCACGTCCAGCTTGGGCCAGGAGGCCAGCCCGTCCCGGTCATAGAAGAACTCACAGGCGTAGATCTCCCGGAACTCCCGGGCGATGCCGCTGCCCTCGATGATCTCCCGCAGGCCGGAGGAGATGACATAGTGCTCCACCTGCACCCCCTGGCTGCGGCCGAAGGCGTTGATGCGGCCGAACCAATCCGCCACCCCGGGGAACAGCTCCAGGCTGTGGCCGCAGCGCACCAGAAACTCCCGGTCCAGCCGGATGTTCTGGGTCCGGCACTCGGCGATCATGGTGTACATATACGCCAGAAGGCCGTCCATGCGGTTCTCCCGGCCGAAATCGTTGGCCTTTTTCCAAAACTCCGCCGGGGTATAGCCCAGAGCCGGGATAAAGGCGTAGTCCTCCATATCCGTGGTGCACAGGGTCTTGTCAAAGTCATACAGCAGGGCCACGATGGGCGTCATACTGCCACCTCCTTGCAGATAAGGCAAAAGCGGCCGCCGGGCCGCTTTTGACAGAATGATTCACCGCCGGTCGCCGCCGTTATAGTTGCGGCCAAACTGCAGGTCCTCCAGATTCAGCTTGAAATCCAGGGGGAAGGGAGACTCCTCCTCTTTCTTCTCCTGAAACTCCGGCTGCGGCTCCGGTTCGGCGGCAGACTCCGGCTGGGGGGCCTCCTCCTGGGGAACAGGCTCCGCGTCCGCCACGGGCACGGCGTTCTCCTCCGGGGCGGGCAGGGTCACCGCCTCGTTCTCCGGCTCCTGGTCCTCCTGCTCCGGGGCATTGCGCTCCGGCAGGGAATCCAGAAACGCCAGCTGCTGGGCGCACAGGTCCCGGCTGCGCTGGATGAAGTCCTCCGTCTCGCTCTGGGCCGTTGCCAGCTTCTCCCAGGAATCCCGGATCTCCTGCTGGAGCTGCCGGGCCTGGACATCCGCCTCGCCCCGGGCGTCGGCAAGGATCTGCTCCGCCTGGGCCTGGGCATCGGCGATGGTCTTTTCCTTCTCCGCCTGGGCGTCGGCCACCATCTGGGCCGCCATCTTCTGGGCCGCCAGCAGGGTGGAGCGCATGGCGTCCTCGGTGGCCCGGTATTCCTCCACCTTTTCCGCCAGCATCTTCAGCTTGGCCTTCAGGGTGGTGTTGTCCTTATACAGGGCGGTATAATCCTCCGTCAAGCCGTCCAGAAACTCGTCCACGGCGGTCATGTTATAGCCGCTGGTCAGGCCGGTGGACTTGGGAAAGGTTTTTTCGGAAACTTCCTGGGGTGTGTACATGCTCTATCCCTCCGTATTCTCTCTCGGTCCGTCACATATACAGGCCGCTGTTTTCCAGTCCGTCGATCAGGTCCCCCATCAGGTCCACCGAATAGGGGGTGACGATATAGGTCTTGGCCGCCACGCGCTTGACGTTGCCGCTGGTGGCATAGGCCACGCCGGACACGAAGTCCAGCAGACGCCGGGCGATATCCGGGTCGGTGTTCTCCATATTCATCACCACCGTGCGCTTTTCCATCAGATGGTCAGCAATGGTGTTGGCATCCTCATCAAACTTCACCGGCTTCATCAGCACCACCTTCAGCTGCCCGGCGGAGTTGATGTTCACCACCTTGCTGCGGCGGTCGTCGCTGCGGCGCTCCTCGTCCCGGCGGGGACGCTCCGGGCGCTCCTCCTCCTGATACTCCTCCGGTTCATCCTCCTCGTCATAGGGGTGGATAAACTTTCTGAACTCGTCCTTCAGGCTCATATGCGTCCCTCCTGTTCTTTATTTCGTATAGTCCCGCGCGCCGAAGATCGCCGTGCCCACCCGGATCATGTTGCTGCCGCACCGGATGGCGTCGGCGAAGTCGCCGCTCATGCCCATTGAGAGATATTCCATCTTATTATCGTATATTTTTGCATTGATGTCAACATATAACCAACGCATTTTCTCGAAATATGCCAAATTTCCGTGGGGCTCCGCCGCCACCGGGGGGATGGTCATCAGTCCCCGCACCTGCACATGGGGCAGGGCCCGGGCCATCTCCGCCGCAGCGTGGATCTGATCCGGGGAAAAGCCGCTTTTGGCGGCCTCGCCGCCGATGTTCACCTCCAGCAGGATATCCTGGCAGAGCTCCAGTCTTCCGGCGGCCTTTTCGATCTCCTGCAAAAGCTCCGTGCTGCCCACAGACTGGATCAGATCGGCCTTGCCCACCACCTGGCGGACCTTGTTGCGCTGCAAATGGCCGATAAAGTGCAGGGGACGGCCCTCATAGGCGTTTTCCGCCAGCTTGGCGGTCATCTCCTGGACCCGGTTTTCCCCCAGGGCGTCAATACCGGCGGCAATGGCCTCCTGGCAGGCGGCAGCGTCGTTCATTTTGCTGGCGCCCACCAGGATGATGTCGGCGCCGGTGCGGCCGGTCTCCCGGGCCGCCTGGTCCATCTGCTGCCGGACGGCGGCAATGTTCTCCGCAATAGACATAGTGAAAGCCTTCCTTTCCCGTATTAATCTCCTGTCAATATCTGTGAGCCGTCCAGGGTGACGCCGGTCATGATGACCTCGTCCCCGGGACGCAGGGTGTCCAGTCCGTCGGTGTTCTGGGGCACCGACACCAGCACATAGTCATCTCCCTGGTACACCATGTCCACCGGCTTGAACCGGGAGAAGCTGCCCTGGGCGCAGTAAACCCCCAGGGTCCCGTCCTCCTGCTGCCGCAGGCACACGGAGGGCAGACGCAGCCCGGTGTAGCTGTGGAGCACGATCTGGGCCGTCTGGTGCCGCAGCTGGGTGGTCTCCGCCAGATACTCCCGGCAGGCCAGCACCACCACGCACCGGCCGTCCTCCGCCGGGCCGACGGAGTGGACCGTGGCGGCGATGTCATCGGTGATGCCTTTGGTCAGCCGCAGGGACACGCTGCCGCAGCCGGCGATGCGCTGGGCCTCCTCCTGGGTGACGGCGGCGGCATAGTACCAGGTGTTGCCGTAGATGAGCTTTCCCACGTTGGCGTTATTCTCCCCGGCGGTGAGCTTGTCCAGGGCGCTGGGGGTCAGGTCATCCAGCCCCGCCGGGGTC
Organism: Clostridiaceae bacterium Marseille-Q4149; assembly: GCA_018228685.1. Lineage (GTDB taxonomy): Bacteria > Bacillota > Clostridia > Oscillospirales > Oscillospiraceae > Vescimonas > Vescimonas cirricatena. Next base: position 2,609,596 of record CP073691.1, on the reverse strand, counting down.
AGCACGGACTCGTATCCGTCGCACACGGCGGAGTAGGTCCCCGCCCGGGGGGCGGTGATGTTGGCCGCGCCGGTGAGTCCCGCCTGCAAAGAGTCGATCTCGTCCTGCACGGCGGTGATCTCGGCCTTGATCTCCTGGCTGGAGGTATAGGCCCGGCTGCGCTTGACAATGGCGGCCTTCAGCTGGGACAGGTCGCCGGAGGCGGCGGTATAGTCCCCGCCGGTGAGGTTCTTCCGCAGGGCCATGATGTCGTCGGAGATGGAGCCGTCCAGCTTCAGGGCGGCGTCGGGGTTCAGGTAGGAGGACAGGGCATACTCCAGCTGCTCCAGCTGGAGCCGCTTGGCCTGGATCTGGGCCACGGCCTCCAGGGCCCCGGGGCTGTCATAGGTGGCGGCAATGACCTGGCCCTGGCCCACCTTCTCCCCCTCCTCCCGGGTGGGACTCAGGGTCCCGGCGTCGGTGCGGAAGGTCTCCTCCTCCCGCACCAACCAGCCGGAGGCCTCCACGGCGTCCTCCGTGGTGCTGGTATACACCCGGGTGGTGGCGTAGGGGTTCGTCAGATACCGCACCCCCTGGACCAGGAAATAGAACACCACCGCCGCCGCCAGGGCAATGGACAGAATTTTGAATACGCGGGTGGATTTCATGGCGTAACCTCCTTTGGTGGCCGGGTGATGGTGTTGGGGCGCTGCCGCGCGCCGGGGCATGTCTCAAAAATTCTCCGTGCCCAAGGCTTTGCCTGCGGCAAAGCGCTTGTGCGCCCTGTCGGGCGGCGGCGCTATTGCGCCTCCGACGGCAGGCATGGGTCATACAGGACCACCGGGTGCAACGGGACAATCGTAGATATAGCGTGCTTATAGATCACCTGCTGCCTGCCGTCGGTGTCCAGCACCACGGTGAAGCTGTCGAAGCCGGTGACGCTGCCCCGCATCTGGAAACCGTTCATCAGAAACACGGTCACAGGCAGGCTCTGCTTGCGGACTTTGGTCAAAAAGATGTCCTGAAGGTTGTTTTTCTGCATAACGAATGCTCCTTTTCTCTTTGTGCGGACGGCTGTCCGCCTGCCCTTATCCTAAGCCATGGGCTGTGAGAAAATCTGTCGCATTCTGGAGAGCCGCCGGGAAATCCGGCTCCTTGTCCCAGTAGATCCAGTGGATCGCCGGGTTCCGCCGCAGCCAGGTCAGCTGCCGCTTGGCATATTGGCGGGAGCGGAGCTTGACCTCCTCCACCGCCTGCTCCGCCGTGGCCGTGCCGTCGGCCACCGCCAGGAACTGCTTGTATCCGATGGCCTGCAGGGCCGTGGCGTCCCGGGGAAGGCCCCCGTCCAGAAGCGCCTGCACCTCCTGCAAAAGCCCCCGGCGGACCATCTCGTCCACCCGGCGGTCGATGCGCTCCCGCAGGTCCGCCCGGTCCCGGAAGTTCAGCCCGATATAGAGAGCCTGGTACCGGTCCGGCTTTTCCCGGCCCCGCTTGTCCCGCCGGGACATGGGCTCCCCGGTCTCCTCATATACCTCCAGGGCCCGGAGGATGCGCTTTTCGTCCCGCAGGTGCAGCCGCGCCGCCGTCTCCGGGTCCACGGCCTCCAGCCGCCGCAGCATCTCCCGGGGCCCCAGCTCCCGCAGCTCCTGCTGAAGCCGCAGGCGGGTCTGCCCCCCCTGGCAGCCGGGGGCGAAGTCGTCTCCCCGGATCAGGGCGTCCAGGTACAGGCCCGTGCCCCCGGCCAGCACCGGGAGCTTTCCCCGGCTGAGGATATCCTGAATGCAGGCGTCCGCCGCCTGGCAGAACCGGGCCGCAGACCACTGCTCCGCCGGGTCCGCCACGGCGATCATGTGATGGGGGACCCCCTCCATCTCCTCCGCCGTGGGGGCGGCGGTGCCGATGGTCATGCCCCGGTAGATCTGCATGGAGTCCACGGACACCACCTCGCCGTTCAGCCACCGGGCCAGGGCCACGGCCATTTTCGTTTTTCCGCTGGCGGTGGGTCCTACCACGCACAGAACAGTCATAGGCGGTTCCTTTCCCGGGCTGTCACGCCCGCTTGAACATCTTCTCCACCTGGTATTTGCTGAGCTTCACCGCCACCGGGCGGCCATGGGGGCAATACTGGATCTCCCCGGACTGGACCCGGTCCACCAGACGCCGCAGCTCGGCGGGGTCGGTGTGCATCCCGGCCTTGATGGCGGATTTGCAGGCCATGGTGGACAGCAGGCTGTCCCGGGCCGCGTCCGGGTCCGCCCGGTTCAGCCGCAGGTCCTCCGCCAGTTCCTCCAGGGCCCCGGCGGGGTCGTCGATATCGCCGGGTACCTCCCGCACCAGCACCGCGCCGCCGAAATCCTCGCACCGGAAGCCGTATCGCTCCAGCAGGGGCAGCTGCTCCAGCACCGCCGCGCAGTCCTCCGGCGGCAGCTCCACCGCCAACGGCTCCAGCAGGGTCTGGGTCATCACCGGCTCCGCGGCGGCCTTCAGCGCGTCGAACCGCACCCGCTCATGAGCGGCGTGCTTGTCGATGAGCCACACATTCTCCTCCTCGTCCTCGCAGATGATATAGGTCCGCAGCACCTCCCCGGCGATGCGCCAGGGGGCCTCATGCGGCGGCTCCAGAGTCACCTGCTCCGGCAGGGATACCGTCTCCTGCACAGGCGGTTCCTCCCGCACAGGCGCCGGTTCCTGCGGCTCTGCCGCAGGGGCCGGGGACGGCGGGGTGATGTGATAGCTGACGCCGGGCCGGGCCGTGGGGGCCGTGAAGGCCTTCCCCGGCTCCGGGGCCACGTCCCGCACCGCCAGGGCCGGCTGTTCCGCCGGGTGCACCGGCCGGGCCGGGGCGGCGGGCCGGGCAGTATAGCTGCCCAGCGGCGGCTTCTCCGGCTGGGGCTTCTGCTGCTGCCGGAACTCCTGGGCGGTCATGGTCCGGTAAAAGGGCTTTTCCTCCTGCCGGGCGGGCTGTTCCGCCCGGTTCAGGGCGTCCATGACGGTATAGTACACCGCGTCAAAGGCGGTTTTGTCGGATACGAATTTCACCACGGTCTTGGCCGGGTGCACGTTCACGTCCACCCGGTCCTCCGGCAGGGTCAGATGCAGCACGCAGCCGGGGAACTTCCCCTTCAGCAGGCGGTTGCGGTACGCCTCCTCCAGGGCCGCCGACAGCAGCTGGCTTTTCACGAACCGGCCGTTGACGAAGAACAGCTGGCGGCCCCGGGTGCCGTGGCCGTTCAGGGGCCGGGTCACATAGCCCGACACCTGCACGTCGCCGCCGCAGCCCCGGACCTCCTGCAGGCCCATGGCGAAGTCCCGGCCCATGGCCGCGTATACGGCAGACAGCAGCTGCCCGTCGCCGGGGGTGTGGAGCACCTCGGCCCCGTCCCGCAGCAGCTTGAAGGACACCTCCGGATGGCTCAGGGCCAGGTGCTGGACGATGCCCGCCACGGCGGCTCCCTCGGCGCTGTCCTTTTTCATGAATTTCATCCGGGCGGGGGTGTTGTAAAACAGGTCCCGCACGCAGATGGTGGTGCCCTCCGGGCACCCGATCTCCTCCACCTGGCCCGGCACGCCCCCCTCCAGATGCAGGGAGGCCCCGGTCTGGGCCCCGGTCTGGCGGGTCAGGATATCCACCCGGGACACGGCGGAAATAGCCGCCAGGGCCTCCCCCCGGAAGCCCAGGGTGCCGATGGCAGCCAGGTCCCCGGCGGTGCGCAGCTTGCTGGTGGCATGGCGCAGAAACGCCGTGGGCAGCTGCTGGGGCGCGATGCCGCAGCCGTTGTCCGTCATCCGCAGATAGGTCAGGCCCCCGTGCTGCACCTCTGCCACGATGGCGGTAGCCCCGGCGTCCAGGGCGTTTTCCAGCAGCTCCTTGGCCACGCTGGCGGGCCGCTCCACCACCTCGCCGGCGGCGATCAGGTCCGCCACGTGCCGGGGCAGGCATTGAATATCAGGCATAGCGTTGTCCTTTCGTGTTACGTCAGCTTCTTTTTCAGCTCATACAGCAGCTGCAATGCCTCCAGGGGCGTCAGGGAGTCCACCTGGGCCCGGCGCAGCCGGTCGATGACCTCCCCCTCGGCCACGGCGGCAAAGGACACCTGGTCCTCCCGGGGAGCGGGGGCTGCCGCCGGGTGGCCGGACTCCTCCTCCAGCTGCCGGAGGATCTTTCTGGCCCGGGACACCACCGCCTCCGGCAGGCCCGCCAGCTTGGCCACCTCGATGCCGTAGCTGCGGTCCGCGCCGCCGGGGACGATCTTCCGCAGGAACACGATCTCCTCCCCCCGGGTGCGGACGGCGATGTTATAGTTCTTCACGCCGGGAAGGGTCCCCTCCATGGCGGTCAGCTCGTGATAGTGGGTGGCAAACAGGGTCTTGGCCCCCAGGCGCTTGGGGTCGGCGCAGTATTCCAGCACCGCCCGGGCGATGCTCATGCCGTCGAAGGTGGAGGTGCCCCGGCCGATCTCGTCCAGGATCAGCAGGCTGTCGGCGGTGGCGGTGCGCAGAATGTCGCTGACCTCCGTCATCTCCACCATAAAGGTGGACTGTCCCGCCGACAGGTCGTCGGAGGCCCCGATGCGGGTGAAGATCCGGTCCACGATGCCAAGCCTTGCGGCCTTGGCCGGGACAAAGGACCCGATCTGGGCCATGAGCACCATCAGCGCCACCTGGCGCATATAGGTGGACTTGCCCGCCATGTTGGGGCCGGTGATGATGGACACCCGGTCCTCGCTGCGGCCCATATAGGTGTCGTTGGGCACAAACAGGGCGTCAGGCCGCATGGCCTCCACCACCGGGTGGCGTCCCTGGTGGATTTCGATGACCCCGGACTCGTCCACCGCCGGGCAGCAGTAGTTGTTCTTCACTGCCACCGCGGCCAGGGAGCACAGGCAGTCCGCCTCCGCCACGGCGGCGGCCGTGGCCTGGATCCGGGCCACATGGCCGCTCAGCTCCTGCCGCAGGCGGGTGAACAGCTCATATTCCAGGGCCGACACCCGGTCCGAGGCGGACAGAATGTCGTGCTCCAGGTCCTTCAGCTCCTGGGTAATATAGCGCTCGCCGTTGACCAGGGTCTGCTTGCGGATATAGGTATCCGGCACCTGGTCCTTGAAGGAGTTGGACACCTCGATGTAGTATCCGAATACCTTGTTGTATCCGATCTTCAGGGTGCGGATGCCGGTTTTCTCCTTTTCGGCGGCCTCCATGGAGGCGATGACGCCCTTGCCGCCATGGAGGATGCTCCGCAGGCGGTCCACCTCCGGGTCGAAGCCCTCCCGGATGAACTCCCCCTCCCGGACGGAGAAGGGGGGATCGTCGCACAGGGTGCGGCCGATGAGGTCCGTCAGGTCCTCCAGGGGGTCCAGCTGGGCCAGCTCCCCCAGGCGGCCCCGGTCAAAGGCCGACAGCAGCTCCTTTACATGGGGAAGCCGCGCCATGGCGTTTTTCAGGGATACCACGTCCCGGCCCCCGGCGGTGCCGTATACAATGCGGCCCACCAGCCGCTCCATGTCGCCGATGCCGGACAGGGCCAGGGCCAGCTCCTCCCGGGTCATGGTGTGGTCCACCAGCTGGCCCACGGCGCCGCTGCGGCGGGTGATGGCCGTTACGGACAGCAGGGGCCGCTCCAGCCAGCTGCGGAGCATCCGCCCGCCCATGGGGGTCTTGGTCTTGTCCAGCACCCACAGGAGGCTGCCCTTTTTCTCCTTGCTGCGTAGGGTCTCCGTCAGCTCCAGATTCCGCCGGGCCGTCAGGTCCAGCTCCATAAACTGCCCCTGCTGATAATAGTCCAGGTCGTCCACATGGCGCAGGTCGGTTTTCTGCGTCTCGTGGAGATAGCCCAGCAGGGCTCCCAGCGACAGCGCCGCCGCGGGATTCCCCTTGGGCAGCCGGGCGGCGGCCTCGTCGCCGAACTGCTGCCGGACGGTCCTTTCCGCCTCCTGCAATTGAAAGCGTCCGGCGCTCAGCCGCTCCACATGGCAGTGGAGCTTATCCTGCATCAGACTCAGCAGCGGCCCGCAGTCGTAGGCCGCCTGGTTCACCACCGCCTCCGCCGGGGAAAACCGCCCCAGCTCGTTGAGCAGGTGCTCCGCCCGGTCCGGACCCTGGAAGGCGGTGACGTGGGTCTTGCCGGTGGAGATGTCGCACACGCTGAAGCCCGCGCAGGTGTCGTCCAGATACAGCCCCGCGCAGAAGTTGGAGCGTCCCTCCTCCAGGCAGGCCGCGTCAATGACCGTGCCGGGGGTCACCACCCGGATGATGTCCCGGTCCACCAGGCCCTTGGCCGTGGCAGGGTCCTCGGTCTGCTCGCAGATGGCCACCTTGTAGCCCTTGGCAATAAGCCGGGCAATATAGGCGTCCGAGGCGTGATAGGGGATGCCGCACATGGGGATCTTCTCCTCGAAGCTCTTGTTCTTGTCCTTATCCCGGGTGGTCAGGGTCAGGTCCAGCTCCTTGGACGCCTTCCGGGCGTCGTCGCCGAACATCTCGTAAAAATCTCCCAGCCGGAAAAACAGGATGGCGTCCTGATTCTGTTCCTTAATCTGCAGATACTGCTTCATCATGGGGGTCAGCTCTGCCATGGTTTCACCCGCGCTTTCTGCCGCATAGGCGGCTGATCTGTCGAATGGTGGTGGAAAACATTGTTGAAAAGTGCAAAACTTATTGTTCTATGGGGCATATGCCCGCTTCGCGGCGTTGGCCGTGGTATCTTATGCATCAAAAAGCCTCGCAGAGTTTGCCGCCCGCAGGCGGTAAATGAAATGCAATCATTTTCGGCCGGGGCGTGTACCTGGCCGAAAATACTTCTCGGTCTGCAAGTGTGGAATTGGTTCGCCCATGGCGGACCAATTATGCGCGCAGCAGACTGCGGGCCTTTTGTCCAAAAAGGGCAAGGCCCTTTTTGGACAGTTTTATGCATCAAAAGAACGTTGTTCTTTTGATGCAGGAAGCATCTCCCCGAACAGGGCCCAGGTGTTGCTGTCGGTGATCTTCACGTCCCGGTACTGGCCCAGGGCGGACTTGTCCCCCACCAGGTGCACCAGCCGTCCCCCCGCCGTCCGGGCGGACAGGGGCCACCGGGTGTCGTCGGTTTCGCCGTCCACCAGCACCCGCAGGGTCCGGCCCACATACCCGGCGTGGAGCCGGGCAGAAATCTCGTTCTGGGTGCTGCACAGGGTGTCGAACCACTTCTGCTTCTCCGCCCGGGGCACCGGATCGTCCATTTTGGCCGCCGGCGTACCGGGCCGGGGGGAGAAGATGAAGGTGAACAGGGCGTCGAATTCCACCTGCCGCACCAGGTCCACCGTCTCCATGGCCTCGGCCTCCGTCTCGCCGGGGAAGCCGATGATCACGTCCGACGTCAGCACCAGGTCCGGCATGACCTTCCGGGCATAGCCGATCAGGTCCAGGTATTTCGCCCGGTCATAGGGGCGGTTCATGGCCCGCAGCACCCGGTCGCTGCCGGACTGCACCGGCAGGTGCAGCTGGTGGGCCACGTGGCGGCTCTGGGCCATGGTGTCAAACAGCTTATAGCTGGCATCCTTGGGCTGGGACGACATAAAGCGGATCAGGTAGTCGCCGTCGATCTTGTCCAGCTCCCGCAGAAGGTCCGCAAAGTCCCAGGGCTCCGGCAGGTCCTTTCCGTAGGAGTTCACGTTCTGGCCCAGCAGGGTGATCTCCTTGAAGCCCTCCGCCGCCAGCTGGCGGACCTCCTCCACGATCTTCTCCGGGGCGCGGCTGCGCTCCCGGCCCCGGACATAGGGGACGATGCAGTAGGAGCAGAAGTTGTTGCACCCATACATGATGGACACCCACGCCCGGACCCGGCCCTCCCGGACCACGGGCATCCCCTCGGCAATGGAGCCGTGCTCGTTCTCCACGGAGAACACCCGGCCCCGGCGGGTATACACCTGATACAGAAGTTCCGGGAACTTCCACAGGGCCTGGGGCCCGAACACCAGGTCCACATGGCGATAGCTGGTCCGGACCTTCTCCGCCACCTCCGGCCGCTGGGCCATGCAGCCGCACAGGCAGATGATCTGCTCCGGGTTCTGCTTCTTGGTGTGGGTCAGGGCGCCCAGGGTGCCGTATACCCGCTTTTCCGCATGGTCCCGGATGGCGCAGGTGTTCATCACCACAATGTCCGCCCGGGCGGCATCGTCGGTGAACTCGCACCCCATGTCCCGCAGCATCCCCAGGATATGCTGGCTGTCGGCCACGTTCTGCTGGCACCCGAAGGTGTCCACCAGAGCCAGAGGCGTCCGGCCCCGGGCCTGGTGCATGGCGTGGATTTTTTCGGTAAATTCCCGCTGGCGGGCCATCTGCCCGTCGTCGAGAAGCACTTGCTTTCTGTCCAATGGAAACCTCCCAGCCGCCCCGTGTCGTGAAAAAGGCGGCACTTCCCTAATTTAATAATTTATCATACCACATTTTCCGGCCTGATACAAGAAAGCCCGCCGGGAAAAATGGCGAAAAATTTGTGTCCCGGGCGCTTTATCTTGTCCATGGAATATGGTATACTGGATAAAATATCGAAAAAACGAGGACATCGCACCATGAGAGACAACGAAACCAGATGGCCCGCCCCCCAGGCGGAGGCCGACGGCCTCATCGAGGGCCGCAACGCTGTGATCGAGGCCCTGCGGGCCGGAACGGCCATTGACAAGATCTATCTGGCCAAGGGCGAGACGGACAAGACCCTGGGCCATATCGCCTCCCGGGCCCGGGAGGCCGGTGTGGTGGTGGTGGAGGCGGACCGGCGGAAGCTGGACGCCATGAGCCGCACCCACTCCCACCAGGGGGTCATCGCCCTGGCCGCCGTCCGGGAATACGTCAGCGTCCAGAGCATCCTGGATGCCGCCGCCGCCAAGGGGGAGCCGCCTCTGCTGGTGGTGTGCGACGAGATATCCGACCCCCACAACCTGGGGGCCATCCTCCGCACCGCCGAGTGCGCCGGGGCCCACGGGCTCATCATCCCCAAGCGCCGCTCCGCCGGGCTCACCGCCATCGTGGGGAAAACCTCCGCCGGGGCTGTCAGCTATCTGCCGGTGGCCCGGGTGGCCAACCTGACCTCCGTCCTGAAGGACCTGAAAAAACAGGGGGTCTGGATCTTCGGCACCGCCGCCGGAGCCTCCACCAACCTGTACAGCGCCGATCTCAAGGGCCCGGCGGCCATTGTCATCGGCTCCGAGGGAGATGGCATGAGCCGCCTGGTGGCGGAAAACTGCGATTTCCTGGTCAGCATCCCCATGAAGGGGCATATTTCCTCCCTGAACGCGTCGGCGGCCGCCGCCATCCTGCTGTATGAGGCCGTGCGCCAGCGCCGGGGATAACAACGAGGGATCACCATGCGTAACGAAGACATGCGGCCCACGCCGCCGGAGATGGACTTCACCATAGACGACATTCTGGACGAATTCGGCTCGGGTGGGTCCCGAAGGGAGCCGGAGCCGGCCCCCGAACCGGAGCCCATCCCCGAACCCGAACCGGTCTCCGAACCGGAGCCTGAGCCGGAGCCGGCCCCCGAACCGGAACAAGAGCCGGAACAAGAACCACAACCAGAACCCGAACCGGAACCGGAGCCTGTTCCGGAGCCGGAGTATCGTCCGGACGACGAACCGCCCCGGGAGAACCCCCTGGACCGGCTGCGCCGCCGCTTCCGGCAGCGGCAGGAGGACCCGGACGAGCCCCGGGCCGTTCCGGAGGAGGACGACGAGGACGGCGTCCTGCCGGAGCGGGTGCCTTTGAGGGAGCGCCTGTCCGCCGCCGCCCAGTGGGTTCGGGACCGCATCCCCGCCCGGGACCTGGAAAACCCGGACGACGCCCCGGAGGAGCCGCCGGAGCCGGAGCCCACCATGGACGACGCCGCCCGGGAGCAGAAGTGGCAGTGCGCCCGGCTGCACCGGCAGCGTCTGCTGCTGACGGCGCCCACCCTGCTGGCCATAGCCGTGGCCGTCATCGACGGGCTGGATCTGCTGTCCCAGGGGTGGTATGACCACGTCTGGCTGCGCTGCGGCATACCGGCGGGGCTGCTGGCCCTGTGCCTGCTGCTGAGCACCCGGCTGTGGCACGAGGCAGGGGAGAGCCTGGGCCATGGGCGCGTCACCGCCCCGGCGGCGGCTCTGGTGTGCGGCCTGGCAGCCCTGGCGGACAGCGCCCAGTGCCTGTTTCTGGGGCAATGCCCGAACCTGCCCTTTGCCGCCCCGGCGGCGGCGTTGCTGTATCTGTGCGCCTGCGGCCAATATCGCGCCGCCCGGGCCCGGTATGACAGCTTCCGCCTGGCCCAGCTGGGTGGCACGCCGCCGTATGTGGCCTCCGTCACCGCCGCCGGAGCCTGCAAGCAGCAGGGGCGGCTGGAGGGCTTTTACCGCATGTGGCAGTCCCCGGACCCCGCCGCCCGGTGGCAGCCCATTCTGACGCCGCTGTACCTGGCCCTGGCCACGGTGCTGGCCCTGGTGGCAGCCCTCAGCGGGCACCAGATGAACCGCTTCCTCTGGCTGTGGTCGGCGCTGCTGTCGGCCACGGTACCCCTGTCCCTGCCCCTGTCCGGGACGCTGCCCCTGTCCCTGCTGTGCCGCCGCCTGCACAAAAGCGGCTGCGCCGTGGCGGGCTGGAGGGGGGCCCGGGCCATTACCGCCGCCCGCCGGGTGGTGGTCACGGACGAGGACCTGTTCCCGGCCGGGGTCCTGTCCCTGCGCGGCAAGGAGAAGAACGAGCCCTCCGCCGCCCTGGGTACGGTGGAGCTTAACGGCCTGAAGGTATACGATCAGGAGATCGGCGAGGCCCTGGCCTATGCCGAGGCCCTGTGCCGGGCCGCCGGAAGCCAGCTGACGCCCCTGCTGCTGCAGCTGATGGACGGCCAGGTCAGCTTCCGCTACGACGCCCACGACCTGCACTATTACGAGGATGGCGGCATCGACTGCACCGTCCGGGGGGCCACGGTGGCCATGGGCAGCGCCTATTTCATGAAAAAGCGCCGCATCGCCCTGCCCCGGGACCTGAAAATGGAAACCGGTGTTTTCATGACGGTGGACGGCCGCCTGGCGGCCATCTTCGCGGTGAAGTACCTGCCCTCCCGGAACGTGGAGTGGGCCCTGCGGGCCCTGCGCCGGAACCGGATGACCCCGGTGCTGGCCACCCGGGGCGTCAACATCACCCCCAATCTGCTGAAGCGGAAATTCCGCCTGAACGCCCGGCCCATTTACCCGGGGGTAGCCACCCGGCTGGCCCTGGCGGACCTGACCGCCCAGCCCGGGGAGACCCCCAACGCCCTGATCTATCGGGACGGCCTGCTGCCTATGGCGGAAACCGTCATCGGCAGCCAGCGGATGTGTCAGGCGGTGCGCTGGTCCACCGTCCTCAGCTGGATCGGCGGCCTGTGCGGCCTGGTGCTGTCGTACTATCTGACCACCGCCGGCGATTTCGCCGCCCTGTCGCCGCTGTACATGCTGGCCTTCCTGGTTCTGCTGCTGCTCCCCACCCTGCTGCTGTCGGGGCTGGTGAAGTATTACTAATACTTGTCCAAAATGCGCGAAACCTGCGGGCGGCAAACTCTGCGAGACCTTTTTAATAAGCAAAAAACTTCCCCTGCCTATGGCAGGGGAAGTTTTTGCGTTGTCTGGCAGGGGACCGGATCCCCTTGCTTTTGCGGGGTTACTGGAGCAGCAGCAGGCTGAACACCAGGGTGAACAGTGCCACCGTTTCGATAATACCGATGACAATGAAGTAGTTTGCCGTGCCCTTTCCGGTTTCGCCCAGAGCGTCGGCGGAGGCGGCGGCAACCTTGCCCTGGAAGAAGGCAGACAGGCCGATGGCCAGGCCCGCGAAAATGCCGGTGAACATGGCCAGAGCCGCGTCACAGCCGCCCTCCACGGCGCTGCGGATGAAGTTCATCAGCAGGAAGCCATAGATGGTCTGGGTCAGAGGTGCGCCGGAGAAGGCCACCATGATGAAGGGAGCGGGCTTGCCGTTGGCGTAGCACTTTTTCCACGCGCCCACGGAGGCCTGAGCGGCAAAACCGGAACCAAACGCAGAGCCCATGGCGGACAGGCCCAGAGCGCACGCCATACCAATAAATTCGATATTCATAGTTGATCTCCTATCCGTTTATTTTTTGATTTTATCGTGCTTTTTAAAGGGATCGTAAGCAATACCGGCCCACTCCATACCCAGCTGACCGGAAAACTCCAGCAGGTTCAGGCGGACGCCGTGGACCACCACAGACAGCAGGCCCATGACGATGTTCAGCCCGTGACCGATCAGCAGGATCAGGATGGCGGCGATGACCAAGGGGCCCTTGAAGCCCAGGGCCATGTTGTTGAAGCTCTGAGCGATGGCCAGAGACGCCATGCCCACGGCAAACAGGCGGATGTAGCTCATGATGTTGCCGAAGGCGCTGATGGTGTTCAGGAACACCGTGAACGCGTCGCCCAGGCCCGCCTTCAGGCCCTGGCCGAAGCTCTTGTCCGGGGACATACCGCCGAACAGCACCACCAGCAGGAAGCCCGCGATGACCACGCAGGCCACAGGCATCAGATTCACCTGCTGGCCGATGACCAGGTACAGCACCACGAAATACAGCGCGTCGATGGCGGCCAGCCAGCCCAGGTCCGCCAGCCAGCTCAGGTCCTTCTCCCGGAGCTTGCGGCGGATGTTCATGACGCAGGCCAGCGACAGCTGCACCGTGCCCAGGATGAAGCAGAACTTCATGATGGTGTTCTGCTGGGTGGTGGATTCCACACCGAAGTGGGCGGGATAGTTGGCGAAGGTGGGGATCACCAGGCTCCGGAGCAAGGGCACGTCCATGGCCTGCTCCAGGCCGAACCAGGTGCCTGTCAGCGCGCCCCACACAATGGTGGCAATGGACAGCAGCCACAGCAGCTGCACCGCGGTGGACGCCTTCTTGCTTTTCAGGGTCATGACCAGCGCCGCCAGCAGGAACAGGCAGCCGTATCCGGCGTCGCCGATGATCATGGCAAAGAACAGGGTGAAGAAGCCCAGAAACCAGAAGGAAATGTCATACTCCCGGTAGCCGGGAACCACGCCCAGAATGTCGAACACCGGGATCATCAGCCGGGTGACCTTGTTGTACTTGACCTTGGTGGGGACCTTGTCGTCATCGGCGGCGGGGTCCTCCATAGCCCAGGCCCAGTGGGCCTGGGCGGCGGCCTTCTTGAAGCCCTCCGCCTCCGCCTCCGGGATATAGCCGGTGAGCCACACCAGGCCATCCTGGCTCTGGGACGTGTTGCTGACGGAGGAGTACTCGGCGGCGTTCTGGGTCTTGAGCATCTGGTCGTGGATGCTGGGCAGGTGCTTGGCGGCCTCGGTCAGGAAGGCCTGGCAGCTGCGAAGCCCCTGGTCGCAGTCGTCCCGCTCACGCCGCAGCTGACCCGCACCCTTATCGGGGATGGGGAACTCGGTGACGGGGTAGGTCCCCGGCAGGGGACCGATGGAGGCCAGGGTGGGCATCTTTCCCACCGGGGCCAACCGGATCACACGCACGTCCGGGTCCGCCGCAAGGGCGGCCATGGTCTTTTTATCCGTCCGGTAGACGTGGATGTCGAAGCCTTGGTCCTTCAGCTCCCGCAGCTCCTCCGGGGAGAAGTCGCCCCACTCGGCCAGCTTCTCCGCCGCCGCACCGGCGGCGGTTTTCTTCTCCTGCAGGGTCTTGCGGCGCTCCAGGCAGTCGGCCAGCTCCTTATAAAAAGGCTCAAAGTCCTTGTCGGACATGGGCGCGGTCTCCCGGCCCGGGCCGACGTACTCCTGCAGGGCCATGTCCATCCGGGACAGCTGCGCAAAGCGCTCCAGATGCCGCTGGTCGGCGCTGGCCTTTTCGGCGAAGTGGACGATGCCCAGGGTCCGCAGCCGGTCCAGCAGGGCGGTTTTTTCCGATGCGGCCGCCACAATGTGGACGACCTTCATTTTTTCGATCATCCGCTCACCTCCTGCAGCTTCTTCTTGGCGATCTTGCCCCGCACCACGGCGGAGGTCTGCTGGTCGCCCAGGTAGATGCCGATGACCCGGATGTTCTCCTTGGCCTCGGGGATCTTGACCTTTTCAAACAGGTTCACCCGCTGGGCCGTGGAGCGCAGCTCCTGCTCCAGAAGCTCCACCTGGCGGCGGAGGGTCTTTTCCAGAGCGTCCAGCCGGGCGATCTCCCGCAGGCGCACGGCGGCGGTGTCCACCCACAGGGGATAGTCCGCCACGTCGTATTGGATCTCCTCAAAGCTCAGCTCCTGGAACACCGGAACGGTGACACCGGCGATGTTCTCCTCGCCGCACACCACATGGTGGGGGCGGATCAGGGTCTCCAGGCGCTTGTCCGCCGGGAAGCTGTCGTTTTCCGCGAAAACGGCCACCCAGTCGTCCAGTCCCGCCACGGCGGCCCGGCGCTGCTGCTCCACCTGCTCCAGCTGGGCCGTTACCTGCATCACCACGGATTGCAGCTGCTGCTTTTTCAGCTGGAGGGTGGGCAGATACCGCTGGAACTGCTTCAGGCGGTCCTTCTGCACCTTCAATTCATTTTTGGTAAGTTTGACAGCCATAGGCGCACCCTCATTCCACGGCGGACCGCTTGGGCCATCTCTCCTGGATGAGGCTCGTTTTCAGGCCGGTTTCATTGGGCTCGAAGCACTCGGCCAGGATCTCCCAGCCCAGGTCCAGCGCCTCCTCCAGCGGGATATTCACGCTCAGGTCCATCAGCTTCGTTTCAAACAGGTGGCCGTATTTCAGCAGCTTTTCGTCCCACTCGGACATCATGAAGCCCATGGACTTTTTTTCCAGGCTCTCCTTATAGGCGCTGTACAGCCGGATCATGCCGTCCATCAGGGCCCGGTGGTCGCTTCTGGTCTTGTCGTTGACATTCTGCTTCAGACGGGACAGGGAGCCGAAGGGCTCGATGTGACCGTTTTTCAGGTAATACTGGCCCTCGGTGATATAGCCGGTGTTGTCGGGCACCGGATGGGTCACGTCGTCGCCGGGCATGGTGGTGACGCCCAGAATGGTGATGGAGCCCGCGCCCTCGAAGTCCACAGCCTTTTCATAGCGGGCGGCCAGGCAGCTGTACAGATCGCCCGGATAGCCCCGGTTGGAGGGCACCTGTTCCATAGTGATGGCCATTTCCTTCTGCGCGTCGGCGTAGTTGGTCATATCCGTCAGCAGCACCAGCACCCGCTTGCCGGCCAGGGCGAACTGCTCCGCCACGGCCAGGGCCATATCCGGCACCAGGGTGCATTCCACGGTGGGGTCGGAGGCGGTGTGGATGAACATCACCGTGCGGCCCATGGCGCCGCTCTTTTCCAGGGTGTCCCGGAAGTACAGATAGTCGTCGTACTTCAGGCCCATGCCGCCCAGGACGATGATGTCCACCTGGGCCTGCATGGCGATGCGGGAGAGCAGCTGGTTATACGGCTCGCCGGACACGGAGAAGATGGGCAGCTTCTGGCTTTCCACCAGGGTGTTGAACACGTCGATCATGGGGATACCGGTGCGGATCAGCTTGTTGGGCACGATACGCCGGGACGGGTTCACGGAGGGGCCGCCGATGGGGATCATGTTCTCCGTCAGGGCGGGGCCGTTGTCCCGGGGGACACCGGCGCCGTCGAAGATGCGGCCCAGCAGGTGGTCGGAGAAGGACACCATCATGGGGCGGCCCAGGAACCGGACCGGGTCCGTGGTGCTGACGCCCTGGGTGCCGCTGAACACCTGAAGCGTTACCAGGTCCTTGTCCAGCTTGATGACGTTGGCATAGCTGTCGCCCACCAGGGCCAGGTCGCCGTTGCGGACGCCGGAGGCCCGGACCGTGACCACGTTACCCACGATGGACTCAATTTTCGTGTAAACTTTCTGCATATTGACTCCCCTCTCAACCCGCTGCCTTGCTCAGGTAAAAGTCCTTGAGCCGCTTTTCCTGGGCCTCAAATTCCGGGGTGCGGAACACGGTGTTGTGCCAGTCCAGGAACTCCTGCCGGACCTGGTTGAAGAAGGCGCGGATCTCTTTTTTGTCGCTGAGTGCGAAATCCCGGGTCAGCACGTCATACAGCACGTTGAACTCGTGGATCTGACGGTCGGGATCGCAGGCCGCGTCGATGGGATCGAAGGAGTTCTGCTGCAGATACACCGCGTCCAGCAGCTCGCCCTTCTGATAGACGATATAGTCCTCGGCGGAGGTACCCTCCTCGCCGATGACCTTCATCATCTGGTTGATCTCGTTGCTGCGCTTGAGGATGCTGCGGGCCTGCTCCACCCGGTCCATATCCACCACGCCCCGGTACTTGGACCAGGAGTCGATGGGGTGGATGGCGGGGTATTTGCGGGCGTCGGACCGCTCGCGGGACAGACCGTGGAACGCGCCCACCACCTTCAGGGTGGCCTGGGTCACGGGCTCCTCGAAGTTGCCGCCGGCGGGGGACACGGTGCCGCCGATGGTGACGGAGGCGATCTTGCCGTTCTTCAGCCGGACCTTACCGGCCCGCTCATAGAAGGAGGCAATGACGGACTCCAGATAGGCGGGGAAGGCCTCCTCGCCGGGGATCTCCTCCAGACGGCCGCTCATCTCACGCATGGCCTGGGCCCAGCGGCTGGTGGAATCCGCCAGCAGCAGCACGTCCAGACCCATCTGGCGGTAATACTCCGCCATGGTGACGGCGGTGTACACCGACGCCTCACGGGCAGCCACGGGCATGGAGGAGGTGTTGCAGATGATGATGGTGCGCTCCATCAGGGAGCGTCCGGTGCGGGGGTCCACCAGCTCGGGGAACTCCTTCAGCACCTCCACCACCTCGCCGGCCCGCTCGCCGCAGGCGGCCACGATGACGATGTCCACATCGGCGTTCTTGGCCTCCATGTGCTGAAGCACCGTCTTGCCGGCGCCGAAGGGGCCGGGCACGCAGAAGGTGCCGCCCTTGGCCACCGGCAGGAAGGTATCGATGGAGCGGAGCTTGGTCACCAGGGTCTCATCCGGGCGCAGACGCTCCTCATAGCAGCGGATGGGCTGCTTCACGGGCCAGGAGAACACCATGGTCAGCTCCTTCTCCTCGCCGTTGTCGTTTTCCAGCACCGCCACGGTGTCCCGGACGTTGTACACGCCCTTTTCCCGGACGGATTTCACCCGCCATCCTTCGTCCTTCAGGCCGAAGGGCACCATGATCAGGTGGGTGAACAGCCCCTCGGGCACGCTGCCCACGGCGTCGCCTGCGGTGACGTGGTCACCGGGCTTCACCAGGGGGGTAAACTCCCAGTCCTTGTTGGGGATGGGATCCAGATACACGCCCCGCTGCAGGAAGAAGCCGCACTGCTGCGCCAGCTCCGGCAGGGGGTTCTGCAGACCGTCGAACACCTGGGTCAGCAGGCCCGGGCCCAGCTCCACGCTCATCAGCTCGCCGGAAAGCTCCACCTTGTCGCCCACCTGGATGCCGTTGGTCATTTCATAGATCTGCATGCTGGCCGTGTCGCCGTTGACGCGGATGACCTCGCCCTTGAGCCGGTCATCGCCCACCAGGACATAGCCCACTTCATTCTTTCGGACGGAGCCGGAAAAGGTGGCTGCCACCAGATTCCCGTTCACTCCGGTCACATATCCTGTCACTTTGTCCATTTTGATTCTCCTGTTTCGTTATAGGCTGGAAACCTGCTGGCGGATGTTCTGCATCAGGCCGTCGAAGGCCCGCTTGCCGGACTCATACCGGAAGGTCCGCTGCCGCTCCAGCAGCTGCAGCTTCATGGCGTAGCCGTACAGGGCGTGGTCATCGAAGTTGTGCAGGCCGATCATGCCGTCCAGGCGGCGGAATTCCAGGTCCAGCAGCAGCCGCTCCCCCTCCAGGGGATTTTCGGCGTTTACCGCCGCCGTCACCGTCTGGACAATGCCGGCGTCCCGGTCGGAGGGCACGGCGCAGGGCCGGCCCAGCTTCACATTCCGCTGATAGGTCAGCTCCCGGCACAGGGCCTTGTAAAACCCGGCCCACTCCGACAGCAGCGGCCCCTTGTCCGAGTCCACCGTCAGCTCCTCCAGCGTCCGGTATACCCCGGCGCTGACCGCCGAGCGGCACATGGCCAGAAAAGCGGCGTAGTCCATGGGAGGCTCCCCCTGGGTCCGGAGCATGGGCAGGCTGGAGATGAGATAGTAGTAGGAAGCCATAGGCCGCCCCCTTACAGGTGCATATCCCGGAAGAAGGGCATGAGCATCTCCGCGATCTCCTGGTCGGAGCAGTCAAAATAGCCGGAGCCGTCCTTGGCGGCCAGCCGGAAGCCTGCGCCCACCTTCTTGGAGGGGCGGAGCTCCAGGCCGTTTTTCAGCTCCTGGGCCAGCTGCTGGCGGATGCCGTCCGTCACCTGGCCCACCTCCACGGCGTAGCCGGAAACGTCCTCTCCCTGAAGGGCTGCCTGGATGAGCTTGGCCAGCGTCTGCTGGTCCAGAGCCTTGCCCACGTCGGCGGCCAGGATTTTCTCAAACTCCTGCTGCACCTCCTGCCGGAAGGCCAGAACCGCGTCCCGCTTGGCCTGCTGGGCGCTGAGCTGGGCGCTGTTTTTGAACACCTCGATCTCGGCCTTGGCGTCGTCCCGCAGCTTATCCGCCTGACTCTTTGCGTCGGCGATGATGGCGTCCGCCTGCTTCCGGGCGTCGGCCAGAATCGCGGCGGCCTGCTGATTTGCGCTGTCGATGCCGTCCTTTTTGATGGAAGAAACAAGATCCTGAATCTGAAGTTCCATAATTGATCACCTTCTTGTCTGTATTTGCCTGATAGAACTGCGGGTATGTCCATATTATAATACACGCCCCAAAAAATGCAACACATTTCGGCGAATGCGTCATACAATTTCCTTATACAACGTCCCTGACATATCTACTTTTTCACTGTTTATGTTTCCCCAGAATGAACAGTATCATGCAGAAATTTCCTGAATCTGGAAAAATACCGACACTCCCTCACTCCTCAAGGCGCAGCAGTCCCCGCTGCACCGAGTCGGACAGGACGAATTTCTTGTCCCCCTTGGCAGGAAAGCGTATCTCCACGATGGGGTCCCGGAAGGACAACACGGTTCCCGGTCCGAAAACCCTGTGGACGGCCCTCTGCCCGGAACGGACCCCGGACGGCGGCAGCGCCGCCTGCTCCCGGGGCAATGCCGCCGGAGCCGGCCGGTCCGGGGCCCTCCAGGCCACGGCCCGCCGGTCCACCATCTGGCCCAGGGTCAGGAACTCCGTCTCGCCGGAGGCATAGGCCACCATGCACTGCCCCCGGCAGCAGGCCCGGATCACGCCGCCGCCCTTTTCGGCGTGGCGATAGTGCTTTCCGCACGGCTCCGTATTCAGGGAGGCGAACACGTCCTCCGGCCCGATGTATTCCCGGGGCAGCTCCCGGCGCAGCTCGTCGGCAAAGGCGGACTCCCGATTCCGGCAGGCGAACAGATACAGCCGATTCCGGGCCCGGGTCACGGCCACATAGAACAGCCGCCGCTCCTCCTGATACTGGTCCTGCTGCCCGGCGTCCTTCGGCTCCGTCACCGCCGGAAGGATGCCGTCCAGCACGTCCAGCAGATACACCGTGTCGTACTCCAGGCCCTTGCTGGAGTGGACGGTGGACAGGATCAGTCCCCCGCCGCAGGGCAGGGAGGGGGCCGACACCAGGGCCTGCAGCTCGTCCAGGCGGCGGCACAGCCCCTCCAGCCCGGTCTCCTGCCGGGCCAGCAGACAGAGAATTTCATATTTGCCGCCGTCCAGCTTCTGGCGCTCCGCATAGTCCCGGTAGCGCAGGCCGTCCCAGATGCGGCTCAGGCCCTGGGCGGCGTTGTCCTGCAAAAGCATGGGCAGCATGGTCAGCAGAGCGGCGGCGCTGTCCCTGCCGTATTGGGACAGCTGCGGAAAGCCCAGCAGCTCCCGAAGGATGGAGCCTCCGTTGGCCCGGCTTTTCTGGCAGGCATACTCCGCCGCCTTTTTGGAAATTCCGCCGCCGACCTTGTAGTAAATTCGCAGGAAGGTCTCCGCGTCCGTCTGGTCATGGGCCAGGGCGATGATGTCCCGGATGTCCGCCACGATCCGGTGGGTGAAAAAGGCGTCGTCCATCCGGCGGCAGCGATAGGGTATCCCGCCCCGGTCCAGCAGGTCGATCAGCGGCAGGGCGCTGTCGTTGTTGCGGTAAAGCACCGCCGTCTCCTCCCGGACGCTGGCCGCCATATTCACCAGCCAGGGGTACTGGTCGGCCCGGTCCATGGCGTAGATCACCCGGACGGCAGCGCCGGAGGCCCGGGTGGGGTGGATGGTCTTGGGGCGGCGGTGGTGATTTTTCCGGATGAAGGCGTCCGCCGCCCGGAGAATTTCCGGCGTGGAGCGGTAGTTTTCCTCCATCAGCAGCACCCGGGCCCCGGGATAGGTCTGTTCAAACTGCATCAGGGCATCCGGATAGGCGGCCCGGAAGCCATAGATGCTCTGGTCCTCGTCGCCTACCATGAAGATGTTGCCGCTTTTCCCGGCCAGCAGGCGGATGATGGCGTGCTGGATCCGGGAGGTGTCCTGGGATTCGTCCACGCAGATATAGGGGAAGCGGTTCTGAAAATGGGTCCGCACATCCTCGTGGAACTCCAGAATTTTTTTGGCGTACACCATCTGGTCGTCATAGTCCATCCATTTATTGTCCCGCAGGGCCTTGCCGTATTCCCGGTACAGCTCCGGGAATTTCTCGAAGCCGGTGTCCAGCTCCCCCAGCCGCTCCTCCGGCAGCATCATATTTTTGGCATAGGCGATGCTCTTGCGCAGCTCCTTCACCACGCTCTGGGTGGGGTACTCGCCGCACAGGTCCCGGTACAGGTCCGAAACCAGCTTCGCCAGGGCACTCTCGTCCTCCGCCAGGATGAAGGGCGGCCTTTTGCCGCAATTTTGGGCATAGTAGGCGATGATCTTGGAGGATACGCCGTTGATGGTGCGGATCTCC
Source organism: Clostridiaceae bacterium Marseille-Q4149 (assembly GCA_018228685.1). GTDB lineage: Bacteria > Bacillota > Clostridia > Oscillospirales > Oscillospiraceae > Vescimonas > Vescimonas cirricatena. The sequence continues at coordinate 2,588,705 of CP073691.1, read as the reverse complement.
GGGGGATGGGGGCAGTCCTGGCCGAACAGGGCGGCAAAGCGCTGCTTCATCTCCCCGGCGGCGGCCCGGGTATAGGTCATGGTGAGGATCTGGTCCGGCGCAATGCCGCAGCAGCACAGCATATAACCCAGGCGGGTCACCAGCACGGTGGTTTTCCCGCTGCCGGGCACCGCCAGCAGCAGCACAGGGCCCTCCACGGCGTGCACCGCCTCCTGCTGCTGGCGGTTCAGCCGGGCGGCATATTTCCGGTCAAAGGCTTCCCGGTCCATGGCGCGCCTCCTTTGTCTTTTATGGTCCGGCATGCATTTTATCACAAATCAGAAGGCTTTACAATCGGCTCCCGCCCCGCCGCCGGAACCGGATTTTTGCCCGCCGGGGAAGAAAATGCTTGCAATCCGCCGGGAAATGTGTATAATAGATGAGCAGGGTGTACTGCCCTGTTCATATGGGCTTGTAGCTCAGCTGGGAGAGCGTTCGGTTCGCATCCGAGAGGTCGAGGGTTCGAATCCCTTCAGGTCCACCAACACAATAGAATCCGAACCCTTTGCCGATTGGCCGTGGGTTCGGATTTATTGTTTTGTCCGCCGTCCCGGCATAATTTTCCCCGCCGCCGCATAATAGACAGGGGAGGGGAACGCTATGAAGCCTGCTGTTTATCTGTACGGTGTGCCGGGTCAATATGAAAACTATCTGGCGGCACTGGAGAGCGCCGGGGCCCGGGTGGTCCTGTGCCGGGACCTGTACCGCAGTCTGGACTGCGGGGGACTGCTGCTGCCCGGCGGCGGGGACATCCGGGGCCCCCTTCCGGGAACGGAGTCCTTTCTGATCGACTCCTTTGCCCGGTCCCGGCGGCCCATTCTGGGGATCTGCCGGGGACTCCAGGCCTTGAACGTCCACTGGGGCGGGACCCTGCGGGATATCCCCGGCCACCAGCTGCCCCGGGGCGATCTGGTGCACCCCACCCGGGCGGAGGGGCTGATGGCCCGTCTGCTGGGGGAAGCTCCCGCCGTCACCAGCTGCCACCACCAGGCGGTGGACCGCCTGGCCCCGCCCTTACAGGCGGTGCAGTGGTCCCCGGACGGCGTGGTGGAGGCGGCGGTCCACCGGCAGCTGCCGGTGCTGGGGGTCCAGTGGCACCCGGAGCGCCAGAGCTATGGCCTGCGCCGGGCGGACGCCCCCGGGGCAGAGGCCCTGTTTGCCTATTTCGCTGCACTGATAGGAGGAGAACCATGGACAGACCCGTGCGGGAGCTGAATCTGGAGCTGGGGCGGCCCGACGCCGCGGAAGCCCTCCGCCGCCTGGCGGCGGAGGTGGAGGCCGCCCGGAAAATGGGGACCCCGGCCATGAAGCTGATCCATGGCTACGGCTCCTCCGGCAAGGGCGGGCGGCTGCGCACTGCCTGCCGCACCTGGCTGCGGCAGCAGGAGCTGTGCTTCCTGCCCGGGGAGGAGTTCAGCATCTTCAACCAGGAGGCCCGCCGGTGGCTGGCCCTGTGCCCCCGGCTGCGGCAGGACCGGGATCTGGACGCCGAAAACCGGGGCGTCACCTATGTTCTGCTGAAAAAATAGCAAAAAAACGCCGTGAAGCGCTTCTTTTTCAAGCGCTTCACGGCGTTTTTTCATTCCAGGGATGCCTTGTATCCCTCGCCCCAGGCCCACATGGAGTCCAGAATGGGCTTCAGGCTCCGGCTCAGCAGGGTCAGGGAATACTCCACCCGGGGCGGCACCTCGGCATAGACCTCCCGGTGGACCAGGCCGCTTTTCTCCATGTCCCGCAGCTGGGCGGCGAGCACCTTCTGGGACACATCGCCCACGGATTTTCTCAGCTCGCTGAAGCGCTTGGTGCCCGGCATCAGGTCCCGGAGGATCAGCACCTTCCACTTGTCGCCGATCAAGGTCAGCGTGGTCTCCACCGGACAGGCGGGCAGCTGGTCCTTTTTCTTTGCCTCACTCCTGTCCATAAAACCTCCCCAAAAGCTGTCCCGGTTTCAGGCGGGACGTCCCGCAAAAGCCGGGCTTTGTCCCGGTTTTTATCCGGGACAGGCCGGGACGGAAAGCCCTGTCCCGGCGTTTTTTGCGTCTTTTTATTTTCCCACGCAGAAGCGGGAGAAAATGGTCTGGATCAGGTCGTCCCGGATGTGTTTTCCGTTCAGCTCCCCCAGAGCCTCCAGGGCGGCCTCGGCGTCGGTGAGCACCACGTCCGGGGTCATGCCGATACGCAGGGCGCTGCGGGCGCTGCGGACGGAGGCCAGAGCCCGGGACACGGCGTCGGCCTGGCGGGCATTGGTCAGCAGCTCCCCGGGGCGGCCCTCCCCGGCGGGGTACATGGCTCCGATGGCGTCGCACAGGACGGACACCCCCTCGCCGCTGCGGGCGGACAGGGACACCACGTTGTCGAACTCGTCGGCCAGTCGGCCGATGTCCACCGCCCGGGGCAGGTCGGATTTGTTCACCGCCACCAGTAGGTTGGGCGCCTGCCGGGCCAGGTCCATGGCCTCCCGGTCGGCATCGGTCAGGGGGGTGGAGCCGTCCAGCACCAGCAGGGCCAGGGAGGCCTGGCGGGCGGCGGCCCGGGCCCGCTCCACGCCGATCTTCTCCACGGCGTCCTCCGTCTGGTGAATGCCCGCCGTGTCGCACAGGCGCAGCAGCACATGGCCCACCCGGACCTTTTCCTCCACCGTGTCCCGGGTGGTTCCGGCCACGTCGGTGACAATGGCCCGGTCATAGCCCAGCAGGGCGTTGAGCAGGGAGGACTTGCCCACGTTGGGGCGGCCCAGGATCACCGTGGGGACCCCTAATTTCAGGAGCTTTCCCCGGGAGAAGGTGGCCAGCAGCTCCTCCAGCCGGTTTTCGGCGCGGCGGAGGGTATCCAGCATGTCCTCCCGCTGGAGGTCGCCGATGTCCTCGTCGGGATAGTCCACCACGGCGTAAAACCGGGAGACAATGGCCATCAGGCCGTCGTAGATCTCCGCCACGGTGCGGCTGAGGACCCCCTCCAGCTGGCCCACGGCGTTGTGGGCCGCCTGGGCGGTCTCGGCGTCGATCAGGTCCGCCACGGCCTCCGCCTGCAAAAGGTCCATGCGGCCGTTGAGAAAGGCCCGGCGGGTGAACTCGCCGCCCTTGGCCTGGCGGGCTCCGGCGGCAAGCATGGCGGCCAGGGCCGCGTCCAGCACCACCGGGCTTCCGTGGCACTGCAGCTCGCCGCAGTCCTGGCCGGTGTAGCTGCCGGGGCCGGGGAACAGCACCGCCAAGGCGCTGTCGATGACCTGGCCGTCCCGGTCCAGCACGTCCCCCAGCACCAGGCGGCGGGGCTCCTGCCGGGACATGGGGCGGCCGTTTTTCGGGCGGAACACCCGGTCCAGCACGGTGCAGGTGTCCGGCCCGGACAGGCGCACCACGCCAATGGCCGACGGCCCCGGGGCCGTGGCAATGGCGGCGATGGTATCAGACATGGAAACGCACTCCTTTTATACATACATGCTGTCAGTATAGCATGATTTGTTGCCCCGGGCAAGGCAGCAGGCGATAATTCCCCGGGAAACGGGGCAGACTATGGGCAGATCAACGGAAAGGAGGGGCGGAATATGCAGGCTATGGTCCATGCGAAAACGTGCATCCAGTGTGGGCTGTGTCCGGCAGTATGCCCGGACGTGTTTACCCTGGATCCCGGGGAACCCGCCCGGGCCATCAGCGGCCCGGTGCCGGAGGAGTGCCGGCTGGCGGCCCAGGAGGCGGCGGACAGCTGCCCGGTAGGGGCCATCGAGATCCGGTGAACAAAAGGCGGGGGGGACGCGGGCCCTCTCAGTCGGCTGCGCCGACAGCTCTCCCAGAGGGAGAGCCAAGTCCGTAGGGCCCGCTGCCCTCGGCGGGCCGGGGCAGAGGGCGGATTGCCGCCGAAAATGGTACAATTGGGAGGACACCCCCAGGAGGGCGCGGCTGGGCCGCGCCCTCTTGTTATTTTTCCCCCGATGGAGTATCCTATGGACAACAAGCTACACCGGGAGGTGCAATATGCACAAATACATTCTTATCCCCGATTCCTTCAAGGGCACCCTGTCCGCCCGGGACTTCTGCGCCGTGGCCCGGGAGGCCATCGGGCGGGCGGACCCCGGGGCACAGGTGCTCTCCATCCCCCTGGCCGACGGCGGCGAGGGTACGGTGGAGGCGTTTCTGGCGGCCTGCGGCGGCCAGCGGATCGAATGCCCCTGCACGGGCCCCTATGGCGGCACGGCGCCGGGGTTTTACGGCCTGCTGCCTGACGGCACCGCCGTTGTGGAGCTGGCAGCCGCCGCAGGACTGCCTCTGGCCGGAACGGACCTGCATCCGGCGGAGGCCACCACCTACGGCGTGGGCCAGCTGCTGCTGCACGCCGCCCGCCATGGGGCCAGGCGTCTGCTGCTGGGCCTGGGCGGCAGCGCCACCAACGACGGCGGCTGCGGCGCCGCCGCTGCCCTGGGCGTGGAATTTTACGACCGCCGGGGCCGGACCTTTGTCCCCACCGGCGGCACACTGGGGGATATCCACCGCATCTGCGCCGAAAACCTGGAGCCTCTGCCGCCGGTGACGGTGCTGTGCGACGTGGACAACCCACTGTGCGGCCCCCGGGGCGCTGCCGCCGTGTTCGGCCCCCAGAAGGGGGCGGACCCGGACATGGTGCAGCTGCTGGACGCGGGCCTGGCCCATCTGGCGGCGGTGCTGCGCCTGGACACGGGACGGGACGTGCTGGACATGCCCGGCGGCGGCGCGGCAGGCGGCTTCGGCGCGGGAGCGGCGGCCCTGCTGAACGCCCGGCTGCGGCCGGGGGTGGAGATGCTGCTGGACGCGGCGGATTTCCCCCATCTGGCGGCGGACGCGGACCTGATCATAACCGGCGAGGGCAGGCTGGACAGCCAGAGCCTGGGCGGCAAGGCCGTCATCGGCGTGGCCCGGCGGGCCCGGGAGCTGAGAGTTCCCTGCGCGGCCCTGGCCGGGGCGGTGGACGTCTCCGTCCTACCCCGGGCCTATGAGCTGGGCCTCACCGCCGCCTTCCCCGTCAATCCTCTGCCCCTGCCCTTTGAACAGGTGCGGGTTTCCTGCCGGGAAAATCTGTCCGCCGCAGTGGAGAATCTCATCCGTTTTTATTGCTCTGTCGCTCGGTGACTCCAACCAAAAACTTAACGCGAAAACTCCATTACTTTATTGATTCTTTATGCTTTTCTGCGATATTTTAGCGTGATATATGAAAAATCCGAGAAATCTGTAACACTTCACAAAATGTTCGTTAAAAATTCAGCGATTTGGCAATTGTAAACATTCTGTGACTGTTATAGAATTAACATAGACGGGTCCGCTGCGTATAGGGCGGCGGACCGGGAAACAAAACAGCGCGGTGCGCCGCGCCCCCAAATTAAGGAGAGTGAGTCTGTGTTCAAGAAATTCACCAACGGCTGCGTTCGCGTGGTCAATCGCTGGCTGCCGGATGCCTTCCTGTTCGCCATCATCCTGAGCATCATCGTTTTCATCGGCGCCATGTTTGCCACGGGAATGGGTCCGCTGAAGGTGCTCAACGCCTGGGGCGACGCAAAGGGCTTCTGGGGCCTGCTGGCGTTCTCCATGCAGATGGCCCTGGTTCTGGTATTCGGTTCCGCCATGGCTTCCGCCAAGCCCTGCAAAAAGGCCCTGCGGGCTGTGGCGGGTCTGTGCCACAACAATATGCAGGCCATCGTGATCACCACCATAGTCTCCACCATCTGCTGCTGGCTGAACTGGGGCTTCGGCCTGGTGGTGGGCGCTCTGCTGGCCAAGGAAGTGGTCCGCCGCGTTCCCACCGTGGACTATCCTCTGCTGATCGCCTCCGCCTACTCCGGCTTCGTGATCTGGCACGCGGGTCTGTCCGGCTCCATCCCCCTGGACCTGGTGGCCGGCAAGGCCTTCGGTGAGGTGACCTATCAGGCCCCCATCACCGCCACCGTGTTCCACCCTGTGAACATCATCATGTGCGTCGTGATCCTGATCGCCATGCCCTTCATCAACTACGCCATGCATCCCGACAAGGCCCACACCGTCTGCATCGACCCCACCCTGCTGCAGGATGAGAAGGACAAGACCTACGAGATCAAGACCCCCGCTGACCGCATCGAGCACTCCAAGATCCTGTGGGTGATCCTGGTGGTGGCCGGGTTTGCCTACATCGTTTACTACTTCGTCCAGAACGGCTTCACCCTGGGCCTGAACATCGTGAACATGATCTTCCTGTTCCTGGGCATCCTGCTCCACGGTGACCTGCGCCGCTATGTGGACGCCATCGGCGAGGCTGCTGCCGGCGCCGCCGGTATCCTGCTGCAGTTCCCCTTCTATGCCGGTATCATGGGCATGATGGTGGCTGCCAACGAGCAGGGCGTGTCTCTGGCCAGCGTTATCTCCCAGTTCTTCGTGAACATCTCCAACAGCATCACCTTCCCCATGCTGTCCTTCCTGGCGGCCGGTATCGTGAACTTCTTCGTTCCCTCCGGCGGCGGCCAGTGGGCCGTTCAGGGTCCCATCATGATGCCCGCCGGCGCCAACCTGGGCATCGACGCCGGACGCACCGCCATGGCCATTGCCTGGGGCGACCAGTGGACCAACATGATCCAGCCCTTCTGGGCTCTGCCTGCTCTGGGCATTGCCAAGCTGTCTGCCCGGGATATCATGGGCTATCTGGTCATCGTTCTGCTGTTCACCGGCGTGGTGGCCTGCCTGGGCTTCCTGGCCTGGGGCCTGTGGTTCTGATTTACCCGATCCACCAATTGAGAAGAGGCGCTGCCGCGGCAGCGCCTCTTTTTTCCCGTATTCGCGTTACTCCCGATAGATGGCGGCGTCAAAGTCCCGCACCAGCTCCTGGCGCTTGGTGTCCATGACCTTCACCAGGTTGAACTCCTCAAAGGCCAGCCGCATGGCGAAGTCCTTGGCCTCCTGGATGTCGTCGGTCTCGAAAAAGGGGAAGAAATTGGTCCCCGGAACGTTTTCCTTTTTCAGCAAAACCTGAAAGCGCATGGTGTGCATCCTCCTGCATATGTGGTGTACCTTTTAGTATACCCCCGCCGGGGGCAAAACGCAACGGCGCGTTTCGCCCAAAATCCCGCCCCGAAAACCGGCAAATTTGCCGGAGGGGAAAATGCAAAAAGGCCTTTTCTCCCCGGGCCCGGTCGTGTATAATAGTTAGGTTGAAGCAATTACCGGAAAGAGGGAGCACATATGAAAATCGGTTTTGATAACGACAAATACCTGGCCCTCCAGGCCCAGCACATCCGGGCCCGGCGGGAGCAATTCGGCGACAAGCTGTATATCGAGTTCGGCGGCAAGCTGTTCGACGATTACCACGCCTCCCGGGTGCTGCCGGGGTTCCAGCCGGACAGCAAGATCCGGATGCTGGCCTCCATCCGGGACGAGGTGGAGATCGTGGTGGCCATCTGCGCCGGAGACATCGAAAAGAAGAAGATCCGCGGCGACCTGGGCATCGGCTATGACGAGGACGTGCTGCGGCTGATGGACGTGTTCCGGGGCCTGGGGTTCTATGTGGGCTCCGTGGTCATCACCCAGTACGCCGGGCAGCCGGCGGCGGACGCCTTCATCAAGCGGCTGACGGCCCTGGGCGTCCGGAGCTATCGCCACTATCCCATTGCCGGATACCCCTCGGACGTGGCCCACATCGTGTCCGACGACGGCCTGGGCAAAAACGACTATATCGAAACCACTCGCCCCATCGTGGTGGTGACGGCTCCCGGCCCCGGCAGCGGCAAAATGGCCACCTGCCTGAGCCAGCTGTATCACGAGAACAAGCGGGGCGTCCGGGCGGGCTACGCCAAGTATGAGACCTTCCCCATCTGGAACCTGCCTTTGAAGCACCCGGTGAACCTGGCCTATGAGGCGGCCACGGCGGACCTGAACGACGTGAACATGATCGACCCATTCCACCTGGAGGCCTACGGCAAGACCACCGTGAACTACAACCGGGATGTGGAGATTTTCCCGGTGCTCAACGCCATGTTCCAGCGGATCCAGGGCGCGTCCCCCTATCAGTCCCCCACGGACATGGGCGTGAACATGGCGGGCTTCGCCATTGTGGACGATGCGGTATGCCAGGAGGCCTCCCGGATGGAGATCCTCCGCCGGTACTATGCCGGTATGGTGGACCGGGTCCGGGGCAAGTGCGACGACGATGTGGTGCGCAAGCTGGAGATCATCATGCAGCAGGCCGGTGTCACGCCGGATATTTGTCCCGCCGTGGCGGCCTGCCTGAAAAAGGCGGAGGAGACCGCCGCCCCCGCCGGGGCCATGGTCCTGCCGGACGGCCGGGTGGTCACCGGAAAGAACAGCTCCCTGCTGGGACCCTCGGCGGCGCTGCTGCTGAACGCCATCAAGGCCCTGGCGGGCATCGACAAGGAACTGGACCTGCTGCCGTCGTCCATCATCGCCCCCATCAGCGACATGAAGATTTCCCACCTGGGCCACCGGAACCCCCGGCTGCACTCCGACGAGGTGCTCATCGCCCTGTCCATCTCCGCCGTCACCAACCCCCTGGCGGAGCGGGTGCTGAAGAAGCTGGACGACCTCCGGGGCTGCGACGCCCACTTCTCCGTCATTATCTCCGAGGAGGACGAGAAGCTCTATAAGCGCCTGGGCATCCACGTCAGCTGCCAGCCCCGGTACGAGATCAAGCGCCTGTATCACAAGTGAAAAAACCGGGACGGACAGGCTCCGTCCCGGTTTTTCCCCGGAAGAAAGGAGTACTTTATGCCCACCATTGCTGAAATTCTGGCCCGGGAGCTGGACAAGCCCCTGGCCCATGTGCAGAACGTCATCGACCTGCTGGACCAGGGCAATACCATCCCCTTCATCGCCCGCTACCGCAAGGAGCTGCACGGCAGCATGGACGACACCGCCCTGCGGACCCTGGAGGACCGGCTGAGCTATCTGCGGAACCTGGACCAGCGCCGCCAGGAGGTGAAAAACGCCATCGACGGCCAGGGGAAGCTCACCGACGAGCTGTCCGCCGCCATCGACAGCGCCGCCACCCTGGCGGAGGTGGAGGACCTGTACCGCCCCTATAAGCAGAAGCGCCGCACCCGGGCCACGGTGGCCCGGGAGAAGGGCCTGGAGCCCCTGGCCCTTCTGCTGCTGGACCAGGGCCGGGACTGCCCGGCTCCGGAAGAGGCCGCCCGGGACTATGTGGACCCGGAGAAGGGGGTGGAGACTCTGGCCGACGCCCTCCAGGGGGCCAACGACATCGTAGCAGAGCTGCTGTCGGACGATGCCGCCATCCGCAAGACCCTGCGGGAGCTGCTGCGCCGGCAGGGACATCTGCGGAGTCTGGCCGCCACGGAGGAGGACACCGTTTACCGGCTGTATTACGACTTTGACCAGCCCATCGCCAAGCTGGCCGGGCACCAGGTCCTGGCCATCAACCGGGGCGAAAAGGAGGGCGTCCTCTCCGTCACCGTGCTGCTGGACCGGGAGCTGGGTCTGATGACTCTGCGCCGGGCGGTGGTGCGACCCGGGTCCCGGGCTATGGAGTTTATCAAGGCCGCCTGTGAGGATGCCTATGACCGGCTGATCTATCCCTCCCTGGAGCGGGAGGCCCGGTCCGATCTCACCGCCTCCGCCTGCGAGGGGGCCATCGCCAACTTCGGCCTGAACCTGAAGCCCCTGCTGATGCAGCCCCCGGTAAAGGGCCACGTCACCATGGGCCTGGACCCCGGCTATGCCCACGGCTGCAAGGTGGCGGTCATCGACGGCACCGGCCGGGTGCTGGACACCGCCGTGGTGTACCCCACCTACGGCCCCCGCCAGAAGCAGGAGGCCATCGACCGGCTGTCCCGTCTGGTCCGCCGCCACGGCGTCACCCACATCGCCATCGGCAACGGCACCGCCAGCCGGGAGACCGAGCAGATGGCGGTGGAGATGATCCGGGCCCTGGGAGGCGGCGTCAGCTATATGATGGTCAACGAGGCCGGGGCCTCCGTATACTCCGCCAGCAAGCTGGCGGCGGAGGAGTTCCCGGAGTATGACGTGAACCTGCGCAGCGCCGTGTCCATCGCCCGGCGGATGCAGGACCCCCTGGCCGAGCTGGTGAAGATCGACCCCAAGGCCATCGGCGTGGGCCAGTATCAGCACGATATGCCCCAGAAGCGGCTGGACGAGACGCTGTCCGGGGTGGTGGAGGACTGCGTCAACGCCGTGGGCGTGGACGTGAACACCGCCTCCGCCAGCCTGCTGGGCCGGGTGTCCGGCCTGAACGCCGCCACCGCCAAAAATATCGTGAAATACCGGGAGGAAAACGGCGCCTTCACCGGCCGCCGTCAGCTTCTGAAGGTGCCCAAGCTGGGGCCCAAGGCCTTCCAGCAGTCGGCGGGCTTCCTGCGGGTGCCGGAGAGCAAGTCTGTGCTGGACAACACCGGCGTCCATCCGGAGAGCTACGCCGCTGCGGAGGGACTGCTGGCCCTGTGCGGCTATACCCTGGCCGACGTGGCCGCCGGGAGGCTGGCGGACCTGCCCCAGAAGGTGAAGGCCCTGGGCTGGGAGGAGACCGCCGCCCGGCTGAACGTAGGCGTTCCCACCCTGCAGGACGTGGCGGCGGAGCTGGCCAAGCCGGGCCGGGACGTCCGGGACGACCTGCCTGCCCCCATCCTCCGGACGGACGTGCTGGAGATCAAGGACCTGGCCCCCGGCATGGTGCTGACGGGCACCGTCCGCAATGTGGTGGATTTCGGCGTGTTCGTGGACATCGGCGTCCACCAGGACGGCCTGGTGCATATCTCCCAGGTGTGCAACAGGTTCATCCGCCACCCCTCGGAGATCGTATCCGTGGGAGACGTGGTAAAGGTGACGGTCCTGGAGGTGGACGAAAAGAAGCGCCGCATCAGCCTGTCCATGAAGCAGGCGCCAAAGCAGTAATATAAAGCAGCAGGGCCGCCCTCCCGGGCGGCCCTGCTCAGCTTGCAAGCCTTTTTGGACAAGCTTTTAATAGCCCCGCTTCCGGTCCACCCGGTGCTCCAGGGGACGGCCGGCGGCGTAGTTTTCCAGATCCCGGCAGAACATATCCACGTTGATGTCGCAGGTGTAGCCCAAGGACATATTCCCCGAAATGTGGGGCGTCAGCAGCAGGTTCCGGGTACTCCACAGGGGGTGCTCCCTGGGCAGCGGCTCCGGCACCACCACGTCCAGGGCCGCCCCGGCGATGCGCCCGGCGTTCAGGGCCTCCATCAGGGCCTCCTGGTCGATGGCGGTGCCCCGGCCCACGTTCACCACAATGGCGTCCCGGGGCAGCAGGGCAATGCGCTCCCGGCTGAGGATGCCTACGGTGTCCGCCACCGACGGCAGAGCCATCACCAGGATCTCCGTCTCCGGCAGCACCTGGTCCAGCTGCTCCTGGGGCAGCATCCGGTCATAGGCGGGGTCCGGGTTCCGGCCGCTGCGGGACACGCCGCAGATGTGTCCCGCTCCCAGGGCCTTGGCCCGCCGGGCGAAATTGGTGCCGATGTCCCCGGCCCCCAGCACCGTGATGCGGCTGCCGTAAATGGACCGCATAGGCAGCTCCGACACCCATTCCCGCCGCCGGACGATGTCCTGGAACTCCGGCATCCGCCGCAGCAGCATCAGCGTCACCATGAGGATGTGCTCGCTGATGGTGAGGCCGTAGGCTCCGGAGGAGTTGGACAGCACCACGTCGGGGCTGGCGTACAGGCTGTCGTCGGACAGCTGGTCCACCCCGGCGAAGCCGCAGCAATACCACTTCAGCCCCGTGGCCCGCTTCAGGTCTCCGGGCTCGCACCATCCGTAGATGATCTCATACTGGTCCAGCCCCTCTGCCGGAGCCTTGCCCCGCCCGTAAAAGTCCACCGCAAAGCCGTGCTTTTCCGCCGCTGCCAGCACCCTTTTCCGGTGCTCCGGCGTCAGGAAGTCCTCCATCACCGCGATTTTTCTCATTTACCGTATACCTCCCATATTTTTTCTGCGCAGCGCATGCCGTCGGCGGCAGCGGACAGGATGCCTCCGGCATAGCCCGCCCCCTCGCCGCAGGGGTACAGCCCCCGGACATTGCACTGACCGCTGTTGTCTCGTATGATCCGCACCGGCGACGACGACCGGGTCTCCACTGCCGTCAGCACGGCGTCCCCCTGGGCATAGCCCCGGACCTTTCCGTCCAGCATCGGCAGCGCCAGGGCCAGGGTTTCCCACACGAACTCCGGCAGACACTGCCGCAGGTCCGTCCACCGGACCCCGGGCCGATAGCTGGGGATCACCCGTCCCGGCCCCGTGGAGGGCCGCCCGGCCAGAAAATCCTCCACCCGCTGGCAGGGAGCCGCATAGCCTCCGCCGCCCAGGCGGAAGGCCGCCTCCTCCAGCCGCCGCTGGAAGGCGATGCCCGCCAGGGGATGGCTGCTGCCGAAGTCCGCCGGGGTCACGTTCACCAGCAGGCCGCCGTTGATGTTCTCCCGGTCCCGGGCATATTCGCTCATGCCGTTGGTCACCACCCGGCCCTCCTCCGACGCGGCGGCCACCACCTGCCCCCCGGGGCAGACGCAGAAGGAGAAGGCGCTGCGCCCGTTTTCCGGGTGGCACGACAGCTTATAGCCGGCGGCGGGCAGGCACGGGTGCCCGGCAAACGTCCGGTACTGCGCCGCGTCCATATCCGCCTGCCGGTGCTCGATGCGCACCCCCACAGCAAAGGGCTTCTGCTCCATCCGCACCCCGGCGGCGTGGAGCATTTCAAAGGTATCCCGGGCGCTGTGGCCCAGGGCCAGCACCGCCTGCCTGGCCGGCAGCACATAGCTCCCCTCCGGCGACGACACCTCCAGCCCCTCCAAGGCTCCGTCCCGGACCCGCAGTCCGGTGACCCGGTGGCCGAACCGCACCTGAGCCCCCAGGTCCAGCAGCTGCCGCCGCAGGTTCACCAGGGTCAAATGGAGCATATCCGTGCCCACATGGGGCTTGGCGTCCGTGAGGATGCTCTCCGGCGCGCCGCAGGCCGCCAGCTGCTCCAAAATCCACCGGTGCCGGATGTCCCGGGTGCCGGTGTTCAGCTTTCCGTCGGAAAAGGCCCCGGCGCCGCCCTCGCCGAACTGTACGTTGGACTCCGGGTCCAGCACTCCGGTGCGCCAGAAGGACGCCACGTCCCGCTGCCGGGTCACGGCGTCCTGCCCCCGCTCCAGCACGATGGGCCGCAGGCCGCACCGGGCCAGAACAAGGGCCGTGAACAGGCCCCCCGGCCCGGCCCCGATGACCACCGGCGGCGTCTCAGGGGCCGCCAGGGTCTCCGGCAGCCGGTATACCTCCGGCGCATACGGCGTTACCCGCCGGTCCCGGACCCGCCGCAGTGCGGCCTTCTCCTGCCGCAGGGTCACCGCCGCCGTATAGACAAAGTGCAGCTCCTCCCGGGCGTCGATGGCCCGGCGCAGCACCTGAAGGGACAGAATGTCCCCCTCCGGCACCCGCAGCAGCCGGGCGGCCTTGCCCCGCAGCAGCTGCTCATCCTGCCCCGGGGCCAGCTTCAGCCCCTCGATCCTGACCATGGGCTCCCGCCCCCTTTCTTCATAGAATGTTCAAATTTTTCCGCCGTTTCTTAAAGCTTCGCTTAAGGTTTCCGCGTATACTATAAACCATCGGAAGGAAAACCACAGCGGCGGCGGAGCATGATACCACATCATACCACATTCCGCCCCGCCCGACAATAGGAGGTTCACAGTTATGTATAGCGGTGTCAACGACGAGAACAATCAGGGCGCTTTCAACGATGAAAACAGCCTGTATCATTACAGTTATTCCAAGGACCGGGAGCCCCAGCCCGGACAGCCCGACCCCAGCCAGACCAGCTGGCAGCCGGCATCCCGGCCGGAGGATCCGGTCTCCCCGGAGGAGCCTGTGGCCTACACCACCGGCGCCTGCCAGGATGACCCCCAGCCCCCCAAGCCGGAAAAGGGCTCCTTCTGGAAAAAGACCGGTACCAAGGTCACGGCTCTGGTTCTGTGCTGCGCCCTGATCGGCGGCCTGTGCGGCTTCGGCGGCGCGTCCCTGGCCCGCCGGGGCGGCAAGGCCACCATTCAGGAGTCCGGCCGCACGGCTTCCGCCGTCAGCGTCAAATCCGTGGACGGCCAGACCCTGATGACCCCCGCCGAGGTGTACGCCTCCACGGTGAACAGCGTGGTATCCATCAACTGCTCCGCCGTGTCCACCAACATCTTCGGCCAGAAGGTGGAGTCCGCCTCCTCCGGCAGCGGCTTCGTCATCACCCAGGACGGCTATATCGTCACCAACCAGCACGTGGTGTCCGGCGCCAGCAGCGTCAACGTCACCCTGTATAACGGCGATACCTATCCCGCCACTGTAGTGGGCGGCGACAGTGACTATGATGTGGCCGTGCTGAAGATCGAGGCCACCGGCCTCCAGGCCGTGACCCTGGGCAAGAGCGCCGACGTCAACGTGGGCGACACAGTGATGGCCATCGGCAATCCCCTGGGCGAGCTGACCTTCTCCATGAGCCAGGGCATCGTGTCCTGCTGCGACCGGGCCATCAACGTGGACGGCACCCCCTTCAACATGATCCAGGTGGACGCCTCCATCAACCCCGGCAACTCCGGCGGCCCCCTGATGAACCTGTACGGTGAGGTAGTGGGCATTGTGTCCGCTAAGTATTCCAGCTATTCCGACACCACCGTGGAGGGTATCGGCTTTGCCATCCCCATCAGCGATGTCCAAACCATCATCACCGACATCATGGAAAACGGCCAGGTCACCGATAAGGCCTATATGGCCATCAAGGCCGGCAGCATGACCGAGCAGATGGCCGCCCAGTACAACATCGACGTGACCAAGGGCGTGTTCGTCTACGCCGTGGAAAAGGGCGGCGCCGGGGAAAAGGCGGGCCTGCAGCTGGGCGACGTCATCACCAAGCTCAACGACACGGACATCACCTCCATGAGCGACCTGTCCATGGCCAAGAAGAGCTATAAGGCCGGCGATACCGTCACCCTGACGGTGTGGCGCGGCGGCCAGGAGATCACCCTGAGCCTGACCTTCGACCAGCAGCCTCAGACCACCGGCACCGAGGACGATTCCCCCAACCAGAACCAGGGTCAGCAGGATTCCTACGGCGACCTGTATGACTACTTCTTCGGCCGGGGCAACGGCGGCCGGGGTAATTAAGGCAGCGTGACGGCTTCTTCGGAAGCATCACTGGATATATTTCGCATTTTCCTTTTACTCTCTCTTTCTTCTTTCATCTTTCTTCCTTTAAGCACCTCAGGGGTCCCGGATATCCGGGACCCCTGAGGTGCGATTTTTATTGGATTGTCGGGGATGGATCTCAGCGGCGTCCGCCGCCGAAGCCGCCCTTGCCGCCGAAGCCTCCGCCCCGGCTGCCGCCGGAGGAGCGTCCGCCGCCGCCAAAGCCGCCGCGATTGCCGAAGCCCCCGGACCTGGACCCGCCGCCGAAGCTGCCGCCGGGCCGTGAGCCGCCGAAACCGCCGGGCCGGGGCCCGTTAGACCGGGGCGGACGGGGCGGTGTGGGCCGGGGCGGACGGGGACCGCCGCCCATGGGTCCACCCATGGGACCGCCGGGACCCCGAGGGGGACGGGGCGGCCGGGGCGCCCGGGGCCTGCGGCCCCAGAAAATGGGATAGTACACCGGCCCGCCCATCATAGCCGGACGCCGGCGATAGCGGTTGTAGCGCATACGGTCCAGCAGCGCCCAAACCACGAATATGCACATGATCAGCAGCACCACACCGGCGATGCTGACGCCGGAGGCGCCGGCAGGCTCCTGCCAGCGCTGGCCCGGAGCCGGGGACTGACCGCCGGTACTTGAGCGGCCCAGGGTCTGGGCCAGGACCACGTCGGACTGGCGGAAGAAATCCACCGCTGCCTGGGAATAATCCCCGGCATAGTAGGGGGTGTCCAGGGCGGTTTTCAGCCGGGTCTGCTGGGTGTCGGTCATTTGGTCGGCTAAGTCGTCGCCGCAGGCAACGTACCAATCGCCGCCCTTTACCAGTAGCAGGAGCATATCGTTGGCTCCCAGGCCCCACCTGGCCCCCAGCTCCCGGGCATAGTCCTCGCTGGACCAGCCCCGGATATCGTCCACGGCGGCCACCGCCACCACGGCGTAATATTGCTTGTTCCAGGCGGTGTTATAGTCCTGGATGGTCTGCCGGGTCTCCTGGTCCAGCAGGCCCGCCTCGTCGCAGATCCAGTTGTAATAGGACACCTCCGGCAGGGCGGCGGGCTTTTTGCTGATGCCGTAAACGCCGGAGCCGATGATGGCCAGGATCAGCACCACCAGCGCAAAGCCCCGTTTTTGATAGAATTTCATGGTGACGCCACCGGTCCTTTCGGGGAAAGTCTGTGTGCGGGCATCAGCCCCGGAGCTCCAGGAGCTTCTGCTTCAGCTCGCCCTCGATGCGGCCCAGCTCCACCTCGGCGGCCTTGCGCTTCTCGGCCCCCTCCTTCTGGATGTTCATCACCTCGTCCAGGGTGGAGATCAGCTGCTGGTTGGTGTGCTGCAGGGTCTCGATATCCACGATGGAGCGCTCGGCCTCCTTGGCGGTGGCGATGGTGCCCATCTTCAGGGTGTCGGCGTTCTTGCGCAGGAGCTGGTTGGTCATCTCGGTGACGGCGTTCTGGGCGGCGGTGGCCTGACGGCTGTGCTCCATGCCCAGGGCCAGCACCATCTGGCTCTTCCACAGGGGAATGGTGTTCACCAGGGAGGACTGGATCTTCTCGATCATCTGGGTGTCGTTGTTTTGCAGGAGGCGGGTCTGGGGCCCCATCTGCACGGACACCATCCGGGTCAGCTCCAGGTCGTGGAGCTTCTTTTCAAACCGGTTGCACAGGTTCACCAGGTCGTTGTAGGCCTGGGCGTCCTCGGCAAGACCCGTCTGCTCCGCCTTTTTGCGCAGCTCCTCCAGCTCCGTGGACCGCACCTCCGCCAGCCGCTTCTTCCCGGCCAGAATGTACATGGTCAGTTCCTTGTAATACTTCAGGTTCAGCTCATACATCTGGTCAAACATGGCCACATCCTTCAGCAGGGTGATCTGGTGCTGTTCCAGGCTCTGGGCGATCTTGTCCACGTTGGCCTCCACCTTGCCGTACTGGGCCTTCATGGTCTCCAGCCGGTTGCCGGTCCTTCTGAACAGGCCCGCCAGGCCCTTCTTTTCCTCCTCCTCGCCGAAGCCCTTCAGCTCCACCACCAGCTGGCTCAGGTCCTTGCCGATCTCGCCCAGGTCCTTGTTGCGGACGCTGTTCAGGGCGTTTTCGGAAAAGCCCGCCACGCTCTTCTGGGCCGCCGCGCCGTACTGCAGGATCATGTTGGTGTCCCGGATGTCGATCTTGTGGGAGAAATCCTCCACCGCCTTCTTTTCCGCGTCGGTCAGCAGCTTGTCGTCCATCTCCACGGGCTCAATTTTCTTTTCCTCCTCCACCTGGGGGGCCTCCGGGGCTTCCGGAGTCAGAGTCAGGGTGGGCACTGCCTCGGCGGCAGCGGCGGTGGGGTCCAGGGTCAGCTGAGGGGTCATGTTATCGGTCATGGTAATCGTCCTTCCTTTATGAGTAATGGTGTCTTAAAGCTCCAATTGGATCCCGTCGTCCTGGGGGCCGTCGTCAGGCTTTGCCTGGGTGCGGTGGATGGGGTCGTCGCTGAGGCCCTCCCGGGCCATCATGTTGTCCAGCACCGTGATATCCGTGGAGATATCCAGGGCCTGGTCGCCGAACAGGCTGTCCAGCTGCCGCTCGAAGGCGGTGACGATGGTGCTCATCATGCCCCGCACCCGCTCCATGGTGCCGGTGATGTTCTCCCCCTGAACGCCCTGGCGGCTCATGTCGTCATAGGCCCGCAGCAGCTTCAGGGTGGTGGGCAGATAGTAGCTCATGAACTTGCGGATCTGGGGCAGCTGGGAGGGATTCTTCTGCACCTGCTGAAAAATCTTGTCGGACACCTGGGAAAGCCGTTCAATCTGGGCGCTGATGGCCGCGTCCTGGATGCTGTCGTTCAGGCGGCGCATCTCGTCCAGAGCGCCCTTTCCCTGGGCGATCATCTGGTCCAGCTCCGGATTGCCGGTGGTCTCCGGCTCCTGGGGCACCTCCTCCACAATATCCTTGCAGAACAGCCGGGCGATGCCGTATACCACGGCGGAGGCCGCCAGGGCTATGACAAAGTGCCCCGGCCGGTACAGGGGGAACAGCAGGGCATACAGCACCCATGCAGCCGCCGCCGCATACAGCGGCGCAGCCGGTTTGTGAACGATTTTTTTCATCCCATCGCCTCCGAATTTGCGTTAAGACTATTATACCCCACAGGCCATTTTCGGTCAAGAAAAAAGCCTGTGGGGCGGGGAAAATCAGATGGCCACGGGGATCTTTTCGTCAAAGGGCAGGGGGTCGTACCCCTCCAGCCGGAAGCTGTCCCTGGTGAAGCGATAGAAATCCGTCACCTCCGGGTCCATGACGAAGGCCGGGGCCGGGCGGCCCTGCCGCTCCAGCAGCTGCCGCACCAGGGGGACGTGCCGGTCATAGATGTGGGCGTCGGCGATGACGTGGACCAGCTCCCCGGCCTCCAGGCCGGAGGCCTGGGCCATCATATGCACCAGCACGGCATACTGGGCCACGTTCCAGTTGTTGGCCGTCAGCATATCCTGGCTGCGCTGGTTCAGAATGGCGTTCAGGGTCCGGCCCGACACGTTGAAGGTCACGGAATAGGCGCAGGGGTACAGGGCCATCTCGTGCAGGTCCTGGAAGTTATACAGATTGGTCATGATCCGCCGGGAGGCGGGGTTGTGCCGCAGGTCATACAGCACCCGGTCCACCTGGTCAAACGCCCCCTCCGGGTATTGGTGCTTCACCCCCAGCTGATAGCCGTAGGCTTTGCCGATGGAGCCGTTTTCGTCGGCCCAGCTGTCCCAGATATGGCCCCGGAGGTCGTGGATGTTGTTGGACTTCTTCTGCCAGATCCACAGAAGCTCGTCGATGCAGGTTTTGAAATAGGTGCGGCGGATGGTGAGAATGGGAAACTCCTGCCGCAGGTCATAGCGGTTGATGATGCCGAATTTCTTCACCGTGTGGGCCGGAGTACCGTCCTCCCAGTGGGGGCGGACGTTCTGGTCTGTGTCCCACACCCCGTTTTCCAGGATGTCCCGGCAGTTCTGCTGAAATATTTCATCGGCGCGGCTCATAGGCGGCCCCTCCTTATACGTTTTGGGGTTATTGTACCATAACGGGGGGTAAGATACAAGGAAATGGCAGACATAAGGAAAAGTTGTTTGTTTCACCGGGCGGCTGGTGGTATACTATATATGTATAACTATGTGAATCAGGAGGAAATGACTATGCAGTATGATGTGCTGATCGTGGGCGGAGGCCCCGGCGGAATTTATTCCGCCTATGAGCTGCTGGAGAAGCGGCCGGACCTGAAGATCGCCCTGTTTGAGGCGGGCCACGCCCTGGCCCGGCGGCACTGTCCCATTGACGGCGTGAAGGTGAAGTCCTGCGTCAAGTGCCCCACCTGCGCCATTATGAACGGCTTCGGCGGGGCCGGGGCCTTTTCCGACGGCAAATACAACATCACCAACCAGTTCGGCGGCACCCTGCACGAATACATCGGCAAAAAGCAGGCTCTGGAGCTGATGGAATATGTGGACGAAATCAACGTGGCAAACGGTGGTGAGGGCACCCACCTGTACTCCACCGGCGCAACCCCCATCAAGAAGCTGTGCCTGGAGAACGACCTGCACCTGCTGGACGCCTCCGTGCGCCACCTGGGCACGGATAAGAACCTGGTGGTGCTGGAGCACCTGTATAACCGGCTGAAGGACAAGATGGATATCTACTTTGACACGCCGGTGCAGTCCGTGGAGCGCACCGACGGCGGCTACCGGGTGGTGACGGACAAGGGCAGCTACGACGGGCGCTACTGCGTCATCTCCGTGGGCCGCAGCGGCAGCAAGTGGATGGAGCAGGTGTGCCGGGAGCTGGACATCGCCACTAAGTCCAACCGGGTGGACATCGGCGTCCGGGTGGAGCTGCCCTATGAGGTGTTCGCCCACCTGACCGACGAGCTGTATGAAAGCAAGATCGTCTACCGCACCGAGAAGTTCCAGGACCGGGTGCGCACCTTCTGCATGAATCCCAAGGGGGCGGTGGTCAACGAGAACACCAACGGCATCGTCACCGTCAACGGCCACAGCTATGAGGACCCGGCCATGCATACGGAGAATACCAACTTTGCCCTGCTGGTGGCCAAGCACTTCTCCGAGCCCTTCAAGGATTCCAACGGCTACGGCGAGAGCATCGCCCGGCTGTCCAACATGCTGGGCGGCGGCGTGATCATCCAGCGCTTCGGCGACCTGATTCGGGGCCAGCGGTCCACCCCCAAGCGCATTGAGGAGAGCTTCGTGACCCCCACCCTGTCCGCCACCCCCGGCGACCTGAGCCTGGTGATGCCCAAGCGCATCCTGGACGGCATCATCGAGATGATCTACGCCCTGGACAAGATCGCCCCCGGCACCGCCAACGACGACACCCTGCTCTATGGCGTGGAGGTGAAGTTCTATAACATGGAGGTCCAGCTGGACAAGAACCTCCAGACCTGCCACCCGGGCCTGTTCGTCATCGGCGACGGCAGCGGCGTGACCCACTCCCTGTCCCACGCCAGCGCCAGCGGCGTGTATGTGGCCCGGTATATTGCGGAAAACGCGTGATAATTGAAAACAACACGCACCCCCGGCGGAATCCGCCGGGGGTGCGATTGCTTCTACATGTATCCTCTCAGAACAGCCCGGTGATGACGCCGTTTTCGTCCACGTCGATGTTCTCCGCCGCCGGGACCCGGGGCAGGCCCGGCATGGTCATGATGTCCCCGGTATAGGCCACGATGAACCCCGCTCCGGCGCTGACCTTCAGACTGCGGACGGTGACGGTGAAGTCCCTGGGGGCCCCCGGCAGGGCCGGGTCGTCGGACAGGGAATACTGGGTCTTGGCCATGCACACCGGCAGGCCGCCGAAGCCCAGCTCCGTCAGCCGCTTCAGCTGCTTCTGGGCGGCGGGGGTCAGCACCGCCTGGCTGCCGCCGTACACCCGGCCCACAATGGAGTTGAGCTTATAGATCAGGGAGGTGTTGTCGGGATAGGCGAAGGTGAACTCCTCCAGCCGGGGCTGATCGCACAGGCGCACCACCTCCCGGGCCAGGTCCCGGCCTCCCTGGCCGCCCTTGGCCCAGACCTCCGACAGCACGGCGTTGACTCCCAGCTCCCGGCACCGCTCCTGCACCAGCCGAAGCTCCTCCGCCGTGTCCGTGGGGAAGGCGTTGACGGCCACCACGCAGGGCAGGTGGAAGGTATTGCGGATGGTGCCCACATGGTGCAGCAGGTTGGGCAGACCCTTTTCCAGGGCGGACAGATCCTCCCGGTTCAGCTCCGCCTTGGGCACGCCGCCGTGGTATTTCAGCGCCCGCACCGTGGCCACGATCACCACGGCGGAGGGCCGCAGACCGGACAGGCGGCACTTGATGTCGAAAAACTTCTCCGCCCCCAGGTCGGCGGCAAAGCCCGCCTCGGTAACGGCATAGTCCCCCAGCTTCAGGGCCATGCGGGTAGCGGTGACGCTGTTGCACCCGTGGGCGATGTTGGCAAAGGGCCCGCCGTGGATCAGGGCAGGGGAGTGCTCCAGCGTCTGCACCAGGTTGGGCTTCAGCGCATCCTTCAGCAGGGCCGTCATGGCCCCCTCCGCCTTGAGATCGTGGGCCGTCACCGGCCGCCCGTCAAAGGTATAGGCCACGATCATCCGGCCCAGCCGGGCCTTCAGATCCGGAATATCGCTGGCCAGGCACAGCACGGCCATGACCTCGCTGGCCACGGTGATGTCGAACCCGTCCTCCCGGGGCACCCCCTGCATCCGGCCTCCCAGGCCGTCGATAACGTGGCGGAGCTGGCGGTCGTTCATGTCCACGCAGCGCTTCCACACGATCTGCTTGCAGTCGATGCCCAGGGCGTTGCCCTGCTGGATGTGGTTGTCCAGCAGAGCGGCCAGCAGGTTGTTGGCCGCCCCGATGGCGTGGAAATCCCCGGTGAAGTGGAGGTTGATGTCCTCCATGGGGATCACCTGGGCATAGCCGCCGCCGGCGGCCCCGCCCTTCACGCCGAACACCGGCCCCAGGGACGGCTCCCGCAGGGCGGCCACGGCGTTTTTGCCGATTTTCCGCAGGCCGTCGGTGAGGCCCACGGTGGTGGTGGTTTTCCCCTCCCCGGCGGGGGTGGGGGTGATGGCGGTGACCAGGATCAGCTTGCCGTCGGGCCGGTCCGCCCGGTCCCGCAGCAGGCGGTAGTCGATCTTGGCCTTATACCGGCCGTACTGCTCCAGATACTGGGGATCGATGCCGCAGGCGGCGGCAATATCGCCGATGGGCAGGGGCGCGGCCTGCTGGGCGATCTGAATGTCTGTCATGTGGCTTCTCCTTCCGTTTTCCCTATATTTCCCTATCCAGGCCCCGGAGGGCCTGTGGGGTCTATTATACGGGATAGGCGGCGGGTTGTCACCTGAAATTTGGCATTTTCGTCAAAAAAACGGGGACCGTCCCACCGGAACGGTCCCCGTCACTAAAAGGGCAGCGCCTTTTTTGACTTATCCATAATACGCCATCAGCATATCCACCACGGTGCCGTAGCTCTGGGTCCCCCGGGACTCGCCGCTGCTTTTCAGGAAGGAGTCGTACACCTTCTGGGCCGCGTCGTTTACCGGACCCTCAAATTCCGCCCAATAGGCGGAGTTGTCCCGCAGGTCCGCCACCACCGTGTCCGGCAGCAGCACCCGCACCTGCTTCCAGGCCTCCTGATCCGCCCGGTACAGGGCGTTGGAGAGGTAGGTGAACCCCATCAGCCACCCGGAGTAGCGATACGCCGGGCTTTGCGCCGTGGTGGAGGCGGCAATGGCGATGAAATTGCACTCCTGCTCCGAGGCGATGCCCCGCTGATGGGCCATCTCATGGGCAATGGTGCTGGGCAGATAGCAGGCGGGGCTGTCGATGTTCAGGTTGGCCTCCCCGGTAAAGGGGAAGTAAAATCCCGTGAAGTCCATGGCGCTGAGGGCCGTGGAAAACCGCACCCCCTTGGGCACCCGGTCCTCCATCACCAGGCACGGAAACTCGTCGTATATCCCGTCGAACACCCGCACGCTGTGGGCGAAGATGTCCGCCCGGCTTTCGGCAAAGAGGCCGTTTTCGTCCCGCTGCACCTGGTCCGCGCAGCCGGCCAGCTGCCGGGCGAAATACTCCGTCACCCGGGCCAGCTCCTCCGGGGTGGACTCCCGGGCATATACGCCGGACTGCTCCTGAAAGGACTCGGCGTAGTAGTTGACGCCCCACAGCAGGCTGAACCCGGCGTACACCGTCAGCACCACGCACACCGCCGTCAGTACGAACCGGTACACGATCCGCCCCCGGCGGCCCTTTTCCGTGATCAGCCGCCGGACGGCGGCCCCCAGCCACAGCAGAACCACTCCCGCCGCTATGGCGTACAGCAGCTCTGCCACGGAGAAGGACGCCCGATAGCACACCGCCGCCACCGCCCGCTCCAGGGGCATGATGATCCCCCGGCTGAACCGGGTCATCAGCCCCGGCACAGTCCGCAGGGCAAAGTACAGGGCCAGCACCCCGCACACCGACAAAAGCCAGATGTGCAGCCCCCGGTGCCGCCGGAAAAAGGCTCTCACAGCTCCAGCGGGCGGCCCGTCAGATACATCACCGTCCGCAGGGCCGCGACGAGCTTGCCGCTCTCGTCCCGGATGTCCGTGCGGCTGAAGCCCATGTGCCCGCCCATCTTCTCCACGGTGCCCACGGCGGTGAGCTTCCCGGTTCCCGGGGCGGCGGACAGGTATTCGATGCTGGAGGACACCGTGAAGGTCACCTCCTGCCGCAGGGTCAGCAGGGCCATCCCCGCCGCCACGTCGGCCATGGTGAACAGCGCGCCGCCGTGGGGGGTGCCCCAGCAGTTCAGGCTGTCCGGCTGCAGAACCAGCTCCACCGTGGCGGTGCCGTCGTCCACGGCAGTGACCTTCATATGATTATACTGGCTGAAGGGCTCCGCCCCGGGGCCCTGGGATGATTGCAGTAATTTCTGTCTCCGTTCTTCGGTCATATGCGCTCACTCCGCCGCTGCCAGCAGCTGGCGGGTATATTCCTCCTTCGGATGGTCAAATAGCTCCTCCACCGGCCCCTGCTCCACGATGCGGCCATGGTGCATCACCAGACACCGGTCGCAGATCTCGTAGACCACGTTCAGATCGTGGGAGATAAACAGATACGATATGCCCAGCTCCCGGCGCAGCCGGGCGATGAGCTGCAAAATCTGCGCCTGGATGGTCACATCCAGGGCCGACACGGCCTCGTCGGCCACGATGAGCTGGGGGTGCACGATCAGGGCTGCCCCGATGCACACCCGCTGCCGCTGTCCGCCGGACAGCTGATGGGGCAGCCGGTCCCGGCACTCCGGGTCCAGGCCCACCAGCTCCATGGTCCGCTCCACCCGGCGGGCGATCTCCTCCCGGTCATACTTGCCGTATATCCGCAGAGGCTCGGCCAGAATCCAGCCCACGGTGCGGCTGGGATTCAGGCTGCTGGCCGGGTCCTGGAACACCATCTGGGGCCGCTTGGTGAAGTGAGTCACCGTGCCGGTATAGTCCGGCACAAAGCCCAGAATGGTCCGGGCCAGGGTGGTCTTTCCACTGCCGGATTCCCCCACCAAACCCAGAATCTCCCCCCGGTGCAGATCAAAGCTCACATCATGGAGCACCTGCCGGCGCTTTCTGCGCCCGATGGTCCCGGAGGGCCGGTACCATACGTTCAGGTCACGGACCTGCAGAACAATGTCCTGGCTCATAGCTTCCTCCTTGTGGGAATGGCGGCGATCAGCCGCTGGGTATAGGGGGCCTGGGGGTGGAAGAATATCTGATCCACCGGCCCGGACTCCACGATGTGTCCCTTCTCCATCACCGCCACCCGGGTGCACAGCTTCCGCACCACCGCCAGGTTGTGGGAAATAAACAGAATGGACATGCCCAGCTCCCGGTTCAGCCGCCGCAGCAGCTCCAGAATCTGGGCCTGGATGGTCACGTCCAGAGCCGTGGTGGGCTCGTCCGCCAGCAGGAGTTTCGGCCGGGGCAGGATGGCCGCCGCGATCATGGCCCGCTGCAGCATACCGCCGGACAGCTCGTGGGGATATTTCCGGTATACCTCCTCCGCCTCCGGCAGGTCCACGTCCCGCAGGGCCTGCAGGGCCAGCTCCCGCCGCTTTCCCGGCGGCAGGTCCGTGTGCACCCGCAGGCACTCCTCCACCTGGGGCCCGATGCGCATGGTGGGGTCCATGGCGCTCATAGGCTCCTGGAACACCACGCAGATGTCCCGGCCCTGGATGCTGCGCAGGGTGTCGCCGCTGCTGGTCAGCAGGTCCCGCCCGTCCAGCAGAATCTGGCCCCGGAAGGCCGCCTGCTCCGGCCGCAGCAGACCGGAGATCATCATGGCCGTGACGGTTTTGCCGCTGCCGGATTCACCCACCAGGCCCACGATCTCGCCGTCGCCCACCGTCAGGTCGATGCCCCGCACCGCCTCGTGGTCCGCCCCGTGAAACTGCACGTGCAGATCCCGGATCTCCAGCATACCGTCACCTCCCCCATTCCTTTTGCTGCAGGCCCTCGCCCAGCAGGCTGACGCCTAAAATCAGCAGCACGATCACGCCGCCCACCGTCAGCATATACCAGGGGGCCCTGGCCATATAGCTCTGGGACTCCGACAGCATGTACCCCAGGGACACGTCCGGGGGCTTCACGCCGATGCCCAGATAGCTCATGCTGGCCTCCGCCAGCACGGCGTTGTTAAACCCGATCACCAGCGTCGGCAGGAGCACCTGCCGGGTGTTGGGCAGAATATGCAGAAACATAATGCGCAGATGCCCCGCTCCCATGAGCCGGGCGCTTTTGACATAGTTCATCTCCCGGTGCCGGGCAAATTCGCTGCGGATCACCCGGGCATAGCTGGGCACAAAGGCGACACCCAGGGCCAGGATCACGTTGTACTTGCCGAACCCCAGCAGCGAGATGAACACCAGGGCCAGCAGGATGCTGGGAAACGCCGTCACCGCGTCGTTGACGCGCATCAGCGCCTCGTCCAGCCAGCCGCCGAAATAGCCGGTAAAGGCCCCCACCAGGGTGCCCGCCGCCGCGCCGATGCACACGGTGGCGGCGCTGATGAAGAAGGTGGTGCCCGCCCCGGCCAGCACCCGGCTGAAAATGTCCCGGCCGAAGTTGTCCGTGCCGAACAGGTGCCGCAGGCACGGGGCCAGGAATTTTTCGCTGCCGGACATGGCCGTGGGGGAATAGGGGGTCCACACGCAGCCCACCAGGGCCAGGGCCGCCATCAATCCGGTGAGGATCAGCCCCGTCCGCAGATAGTGATTCTTTTTTTCGTTCAGCAGCAAGGCCCGCTCCCACCTTTCTTTTTCCGATTTGTCACGTCAGCCGCAGCCGGGGGTCCAGCCGCTGGTTGATCAGGTCCGCCAGCAGATTCACCAGCACCACCCAGAAGGCCACGATCACCACCACCGCCTGCACCACGGGATAGTCCCGGTTGGCGATGGAGGTCAGCAGCATCCGGCCCAGCCCCGGCAGGGAGAATACCTGCTCGATGACCACGGAGCCGGCCACAATGTCCGCCACGGTCATGGCCAGAAACGACACCACCGGCCCCATGGCATTGCGCAGCACATGGCGGTACAGGGTAGCCCGGTCGCTGTTGCCCCGGCTGTGGGAGGTGCGGACATAGTCCTTCTGCAGCTCCGACAGAATGGACGAGCGCAGCATCTTCACCGTCATAGCCACCCTGGGCAGGGCGATGGACACGGCCGGGAACAGAAAATACCACAGGCTAGCGCCGAAGTTGTCGCCGGGAGAAACGTAGTTTCCCGGCACGAACCACCGCAGCACCAGGCCGAACACATAGGTCAGCAGGATGCCCGTCACAAAGGCCGGGATGGCCATGAGCACCTGGTTCACGGCGGTCATGGCCCGGTCCAGCCGCCCTCCGGCGTGGCGGGCGGTGAAAATGCCCAGGGGGATGGAAAAGGCCAGAATCAGCACAAAGGACATCCCCGTCAGAAGCCCCGTCACCGGCAGCTTCCCCGCCAGCATGGACGACACCGGCATTTTATAGCTGTAGGACGTGCCGAAGTCCCCCTTCAGGGCCCCCAGCACCCACTGGACATACCGCTCAAAAAACGGCCGGTCCAGTCCCATTTCCGCCCGCAGGGCGGCAATGCGCTCCGGGGTGGCCTCGGTACCCAGCAGCTTCACCGCCGGGTCCCCGGGGATCACCTGGAACGCCAGAAACGCCAGAAAAGAGACGATGACCATGGTCAGCAGCATCAGTCCGATTTTCTTGGCCGCGTATTTCATGGTCATCGCCTCTTTCAGTTCAGTATAACGTTACCGCTGGGTCAGATAGACCGTGGACAGGTCCAGCACATAGATGGGATAGAACTTCAGTCCCCCCAGATCCTGCCGCATGGCCACCAGGTCGCACAGGTCCTGGATATACACGTTGGCGGCGGTGTCCGCCAGCATGGCCTCCATCTGCTTGTACAGGTCCGTCTGAGTGGCCTCGTCCTGGGCGTTGATAGCCTGCTGGAACAGGGCGTCATAGGCGGGGTTATTATAGTTGATGAAGTTCTTGCCGTAGTCGGAGGTAAAACGCTCCAGCATGGCCCGGGCGGTCATATTGGCGGCGTCCACGCCCACCACCGTGGCCTGGAACTGGCGGCCGTTATAGATGGTGTCCAGCCAGGTGCTCCATTCCACCGGCTGGATGGTCACGTTGATCCCCGCCTCCCGCAGCTGCTCGGCCACCACCTCGGCGGTGTCCATATGGGGCTGATAGTTGTTGGGGACGGAGATGGTCATGTCGAAGCCGTCGGGATACCCGGCCTGGGCCAGCAGCTCCTTGGCCTTGGCCACATCGTGGGGATACTTATCCACCAGCTCCGGCAGGAAATACTTGGTGAATGCGGGATAGATGCTGCTGCCCACGGCGGTGCCGTGGCCGTCGGCCACCATGTCCATGATGCCCTGCCGGTCGATGGCATAGCACAGGGCCTGGCGCACCAGCTGATTGTCAAAGGGCTTGGCCTGGTTGTTCAGATAGATGGCCTGCACCAGGTTCATGGTGCCCTCCAGCACCTGGAAGTTCTGGTTCAGCTGGGAGGCCTGGGCGGAGGTCAGGTGGGCGCACAGGTCGATGGACCCGCCGTTCAGGTTCATCACCAGGGCGTCGGCATTTTCGCAGATTTTATAGGTGACCTTGTCCAGCCACGCCGGGGCGCCCCAGTAATCCTCGAACCGCTCCATGACGAAGTCCTGCTGGGGGGTCCGGGACACGAACTTGAAGGGGCCGGTGCCCACCGGAGCCGTGTCCTGATTTTCATAGTCCGCGGGGATGATGGCGGCCGTCATATAGCTGATGAACTCCAGGTCCCGCTGTGCGATGGTAACGGCAACGGTCTTTTCGTCCAGGGCCTCGACACTCTTGACAGCAGAAAACGCCGCTACCAGAGGCTTCTCCTGACCCTCCGGCACAGCGGCGCAGCGATTGATGGAATATACAACATCCTCTGCGGTCACTGTCTGGCCGTTGTGGAACTTCACTCCCTCACGAAGCGTGAAGGTATAGGTGGTTCCATCCTCGGACAGCGTGTATTTCTCCGCCACAGCGGGGATCATTTCGCCGTCGGAATTGGGCTTCACCAATCCCTCGAAGATGTTGAACAAGACCTCTCTGGTTCCTGCGGCCACCGTCTGGTGGGGGTCAAGACTGTCGTCCAGGTCCTGGGCGATGCCAACGGTGATCTCGCCACCCTTGACCGGTTCGCCCGTTTTGCCGTTATTTCCTTGTCCGCCGGGGTCCTTGCTGCCGTCTCCGCATCCCGGGAGTACGGCGCCGACCATTACCAGCGCCAGGAAAAGAGCCAATAGTTTCTTCTTCATAGCTTTCTCCTTTTTCCTTGCCGCGACCTTGGCGGCAAGCCAGAAATAATGGTGTCAGGCGGCAGTGCGGACAGGCCCCGCCGCCCCTATTCAATTGTCGAAGTGGACTGTACCACATTTCCCCGTGGATTGCAAGGGCTTTTCGCGACTTTTCTCCCGGAATGTGAAAATTTTATCCATCTGCCGCCGTTTTCCCGGTTTTTTCCGCCGGTAGAGGGGGCTGCCTCCGGAACACAACATTGTGCACAATGACGTGCCATTTCCTCTGGGGAAAATATGGCGTCTGAGGGGGTTGTTTTGTGCAAATTGTGGTGTTATACTGTGCAATTGCGTGCCAGTATATTTTGGATAAGAGGTGTGTTTCATGGAAGCGACGCAAAAAAAGAGCGCCCTGTCCGTCAACATGACGGAAGGCTCCCTGTGGAAAAACATGCTGCTGTTCAGCCTGCCCCTGATGCTGACCCAGGTGCTGGAGGTGCTGTTCAACCTCAGCGACGTGGCCATTGCCGGCAAGTTCGCGGACTACCGGGCGCTGGGAGCCGTGGGCTCCACCACGCTGCTGGTGTCGCTGTTCACGGGACTGCTGATCGGCATGGGCAGCGGCGTCAACGTGGCGGTGGCCCGGGGCCTGGGCATGGGGGATAGGCAGCGGGTGGAAAAAACCGTTCACACGTCCTTTGTGCTGTGCGCCGCCATCGGCGTGGTGCTGTGCCTGATCTGCGTGCTGCTGGCCCGGCCCATGCTGACCCTGCTGCACACCAAGGACGAGCTGATGGATGGGGCCGTCCTCTACCTGAAGATATACGCCCTGAGTATGCCGGCCATGGCCGTGTACAACTGCGGCAACGGCATCATGAGCGCCGTGGGCGACACCCGGCGGCCTCTGCTGTATCTGTCCGTTGCCGGTGTGCTGAACGTGGTCCTGAACCTGTTCTTTGTGATCCGCTGCCACATGGCCGCCGAGGGCGTGGCCATCGCCAGCGTCATCGCCCAGTGCCTGTCGGCCCTGCTGATCGTGCTGCACCTGCTGCGGCGGAAGGACGCCTGCCGCCTGGAGCTGCGCCGCCTCCGGGTCCATCCCCAGGAGGCCCGCCGGGTCCTGGCCATCGGCATCCCCACGGGGCTGCAGAACGCCATTTTCGCCGTGGCCAACCTGTTTGTCCAGGTGGGCCTGAACTCCTTCGACGCCGTCACGGTGTCCGGCAGCTCCGCCGCCGCCAACGCCGATACCCTGCTCTTTAACATGATGGCGGCCTTCTATACCGGCTGCGCCAGCTTCGTCAGCCGGAACTGGGGCGCCGGCAAAACCGAGCGCATCGTCAAAAGCTACCTGGTGAGCATGTGCTACGCTGCCGGGGTGGGGGCCGTGTGCGGTCTGCTGCTGCTGTTTTTCGGCCGGAGCTTCCTGGGCCTGTTTGCCAACGAGACGGCGGTCATCGACGCAGGCATGCAGCGGCTGCGGATCATGAGCTTTTCCTATGTGGTGTCCCCGCTGATGGACGCCAGCATCGCCGCCTCCCGGGGCATCGGCAAAAGCGTAGGCCCCACGGTGATCGTTATTCTGGGCTCCTGCGTGTTCCGGGTCATCTGGGTATACACCGTGTTCGCCTGGCTGGGCACCATCACCTCCCTGTATCTGCTGTATATCTTCTCCTGGGCCATCACCGGCGCCGCGGAGATTCTCTATTTCCGCCGCAGCTATAAGAAGGTCATCCTGTCGGCCCAGAGCTGGTAAAGACTTCTGCGGCCCGCTGCGCAGGGCTGGACTTGTTGACAAGTTAAAAAACCGGGACGCTGCGGCGTCCCGGTTTTTTTGCGAAATGGTCAATTAAATAGGGCTTATTCCTGGTCCAGGACCAGCTCCATGGTGTCCTGGGCGATCATCAGCTCCTCGTTGGTGGGGACCACCATGACGATGACGGGGGCGCCGTCCCGGGAGATGATCTGCTCCTTGCCCCGGCAGCGGTTCTTCTCCGGATCGCAGGTGATGCCCATGAACTCCAGGCCCTGGAGGATGTGGGCCCGGGTCTCGGGTGCGTTTTCACCCACACCGGCGGTGAATACCACCACGTCCACGCCGCCCATGGCGGCGGCATACTCGGCGATCATCTTGCGGACCCGGTACTCGAAGATCTCCAGGGCCACGGTGGCCCGGTGATGGTCCTTCTCCGCCGCCTGCTCCAGATCCCGGAAGTCGGAGGACACGCCGGACAGGCCCAGCATGCCGGATTCCTTGTTCAGCAGGTTCACGGCCTCGGAAATGGTCATGTCGTACTTGTTGGCGATGAACTCCACCACGCCCACGTCCATATCACCGGCCCGGGTGCCCATAGGCAGGCCCGCCAGCGGCGTCAGGCCCATGGAGGTGTCCACGCAGCGGCCGCCCTTGACTGCCGCCAGGGAAGAGCCGTTGCCCAGGTGGCAGGACACCACCTTCAGCTCCGCTGGGTCACGGCCCAGAAGCTCCGCCGCCCGCAGGGACACATAGCGGTGGGAGGTGCCGTGGAAGCCGTAGCGGCGGATCTTGTCCTTCTCGTAATACTCATAGGGGATGGAGTACAGATACGCATGCTCGGGCATGGTCTGGTGGAAGGCGGTGTCGAACACCGCCACCTGGGGCACGTCGTGGCCCAGGACGGCCCGGCAGGCCTCGATGCCGATGATGTTGGCCGGATTATGCAGAGGCGCCAGGGGGGTGCAGTCCTCCACCGCCTGCATCACCTGGTCGGTGATGAGGACGGAGCTGGCGAAGCTCTCGCCGCCGTGGACCACCCGGTGACCCACCGCGTCGATCTCCTTCATGGAGGAGATGACGCCGTTGTCCGGGTCCACCAGGGCGGACAGCACCGCCTGGATGGCCTCGGAATGGGTGGGCATGGGGACGTCCGCCGCCGACACGGCGGCCTTGCCCTCCACCTGGGGCTTATAGGTGAATCTTCCGTCAATGCCGATGCGCTCGCACAGGCCTTTGGCCAGCAGATGGCCGGTTTCCGGGTCCAGCAGCTGATACTTCAGGGATGAGCTGCCGGCATTGATGACTAATACTTTCATGAAAGACCTCCTTGATTTTTGGTCCCACATTACATGCTGCAGGTTCCTTCTTCTCTATCTCGCAGGATATTGTATCGAAAAGACGGCGGCTTGGCAACCTTTTTTGGAAATAACTGGAAGCAAAATGAAAATATAGCGGTCAAGGTTTTAACAATGTCAGGTATAGGAAACGGCTGTATTCCATAGGCGGACAAATATGTGAAAATCCTGGCAAACGGGTGAATCTGCTTGTCAGAATTTTCACGGAGTATCCGCCTGTCAGGCGGGAAACGGTCGATAGGAGCCAAGGAAAGTCTGTCCGTCACAGGGGGACAGATGGGAAGCGCTTTCCCGGAAAACGGGGTGAAAAAAGCCCCGGCAGCGCCGCTGCCAGGGCTTCCATATTCTGGTAATTATTGCAGGATGCGGGCCGCAGATTCCTCGGCGAACTGCTTGCTGTAAAGATCGTGGTAATAGCCATGGCGGCGCAGCAGCTCCTGGTGGGTGCCCTGCTCCACGATGCGGCCGTCCCGGACCACCAGGATCATGTCCGCCTTGCGGATGGTGGAGAGCCGGTGGGCGATCAGGAAGGAGGTGCGGTCCTGGAGCAGGTGGTCGATGGCCTGCTGGATCAGCTGCTCGGTCTGGGTGTCGATGGAGGAGGTGGCCTCGTCCAGGACGAAGATGCGGGGGTCCGCCAGCACGGCCCGGGCAAAGGAGATCAGCTGCTTTTCGCCGGTGGAGAGCCGTCCGCCGCCCTCGCCCACGTCGCTGTCCCAGCCCTTTTCCAGCTTGGCCACCACCGTGTCGGCGGACACGGCCCGGGCGGCGGCCTCCACCTGCGCATCGGTGGCATCCAGCTTCCCGTAGCGGATGTTCTCCCGGACGGTGCCGGAGAACAGGTGGGGGTCCTGGAGCACGTAGCCGATGCTGCTGTGAAGCCACAGCTGGCTGCGTTGGCGATAGTCCACGCCGTCGATGAGAATCTTGCCCTCCGTGGGCTCGAAGAACCGGCAGGCCAGGTTCACCAGGGTGCTCTTACCCGCGCCGGTTTCGCCCACGATGGCCACGGTGGACCCCTGGGGAATGTGCAGGGAGAAGTGCTCCAGCACGTTGCCGCCGCCGTCGGGATAGCGGAAGGTCACGTCCCGGAACTCGATCTCGCCCCGGATGGGCTCCCAGTTCTCCCGCTTGGGGTGGAAGGCGTCGCCGTACTTTTCGATGACCTCCGGGGCGTCCTGGATCTGGGGGGTCTTGTCCATCAGGTCCATGACCCGCTCGATGGAGGCCTGGAGGGAGATGAACTCGGCGATGTTGGCGGCGGTCATCTGGATGGGCTCGAAAATGCCCACGGCGTAGGTGGTGAAGGTGGAGAGGGTGGCCAGCTCCAGCAGTCCCCCCGACACCATATACCCGCCCCGCAGCAGCACAATGGCCACGGCCATGGTGCTGGCAAACAGCACCAGCGGGATATAGATGGCATTGAGCCGGGCCGCGCCGATGCCGGCGTCGTGCATCTGGCGGGTCAGGTCCCGGAAGGCGGCCACGGTCTGCTCCTCGGTGCCCAGGGTCTTGGTGGTTTTGGCGCCGGTGATGCCCTCGTTGAAAGAGCCGGTGATGCGGGAGTTCAGCTTCCGGACCTTCCGGTTCCAGCGGAGGATGCGGTTCTGGAAATATCCGGTGAGCACCGCCATGACAGGCACGATGACGATGACCACCAGGGCCAGCCGCCAGTTCAGGGCCAGCATGGCCGCAAAGGTGCCCAGCACATAGAACAGGGCCCAGAGGATATCCGTCATGTTCCAGGCGATCATGCTGGCAATGCGGTTTGTATCGCTCATGACCCGGGTCAACAGATAGCCCACGGGGGTCACGTTATAGAAGGAGAAGGACAGGGTCTGGAGATGGTGGAACAGGGAGCGGCGCATATCCCGGCCCATGTTCATCTCGATGGTCATGGAGTTGCGGGCGAAGGCCACCACGGACAGAGCCTGTAAAAGAATTACCAGCAGATACACCAGGGAGAAGGGCACGATGCCCCGGAGGGAATCCACCTGGATGAAGCCGCGGATGGCGTAGCGCTGGAACAGGGGAATGGCCACGTCCACCAGGGCGCACAGGCCGTTGAACACCAGCATCCCTACAAAGTCCCGGCGGAAAGGCCGCACAAAAGGGGTCAGCCTTTTCCAGATGCTCCAGTCAAAGGATCTTGTATAATCTTTCTCGTCGAAGGCAGCCATCAGGCGTTCCCTCCTTCCTCCACCAGGGCGCGGTCATCGCTGCGCATCTGGATGTCGTAAATATCCCGGTAAATGCCGGGGCGGTCAATCAGCTCCCGGTGGGCGCCCAGGGCGGACACCCGGCCGCCGTCCAGCACCAGAATGCGGTCGGCCTGCATCAGGGTGGTGACCCGGTGGGAGATCAGCAGCACGGTGGCGCTGTGCAGGGTGTCCCGCAGGGCGGCGCGGATCCTGGCGTCGGTTTCGGCGTCCACGGCGGACAGGGAGTCGTCAAACACCATAATGGGGGCCTGCTGCATCAGCATCCGGGCGATGGCCACCCGCTGCTTCTGTCCGCCGGACAGGGTGACGCCCCGCTCGCCCACCACGGTGTCGTACCCCTGGGGGAAGGCGGAGATGGCCTCGTCCACGCAGGCCACGGCGGCGGCCCGGCGCATGGCCTCGTCCCCGGCGTCCGGCCGCACGGCGCAGATATTCTCGCCCACGGTCTGGGAGAACAGGAAAGGCTCCTGGAGCACCAGGCCGATCTGGCGGCGCAGGGACTCCCGCTTCATGCGGCGGATGTCCACCCCGCCGATGGTGATGGAGCCGCCGCCCTTCGGCAGGTCATACAGCCGGTCCAGCAGGTGCACCAGAGTGCTCTTGCCGGAGCCGGTGCCCCCCAGAATGGCAAAGGTCTCCCCTTGGTGAATGGTAAAGGACACGTCCTCCAGCACCGGCTGGCCGTCGTAGGCAAAGCTGACGTGGTCAAAGACGATGTCGCCGTTTACGGCGTCCACGGCGTCGGGCAGGTCCCGCTCCTCCCGGGCGTTGAGGATATAGCCCACGCGGTCCATGGACACCCCGGCCTTGCTCATATCGGACAGCACCCGGCCCAGGGAACGGACGGGCCAGGCCAGAGCCTCGTTATAGGTGACGAAGGCCACAAAGGAGCCCAGGGTCATCCGCCCGGCCACGCATTCGCAGGCGCCGGCCACCACGATGACCATCACCTGCAGGCAGGTCAGCAGGGTGCCGGAGGCCCAGTATACGGACAGGAGCTTTCCCAGCCGGATCCACAGCTGGGAGAAGCGTTGGTTTTTCCCGTTGAACTTCTCCTCCTCATACCGCTCCCGGCCGAAGGCCCGGACCACCCGGACGGCGGTGAGGTTCTCCTGGGCGCAGGTGGTCAGGTCGCCCTCCGCCTCGTCGGCGGCCTGGAAGCGGCCGGAGATTTTCTTGTAGAACACACCGGAGGACAGGCCCACAATGGGGATGAACAGCGCCGAGATCAGGGACAGGCGCAGGTTCATGGTGAACATGATGCATAGGTACAGCGCGATGAGAAACACCGTGCGCACCACCTCCACCAGCTGATTGCACACGAACTGGCGGATCACGTCCACGTCGGAGGTGCAGCGCTGGATGATATCGCCGGTGGGGTTATTCTTGTGCCAGGCAAAGGGCAGATACTGAATGTGGCGGTACAGATCGTCCCGGATGCCCTTGACGTAGCTCTCGGAGCCCCGGGCCAGCTGGAGCCGCTGGCCATAGCTGCACACGCCCCGCAGCAGGGCCGTCAGCAGGACGGCGGCAGCGGCCCACCACAGGGCCCGCAGGGGCTGGGCCTCCAGAGCCGCCCAGTTCAGCCAGGACATCAGGAATCCGGGCAGCTGGGGCGTTTCGGGCCCCAGGATGGAGTCCACGGTGATGCGGATGATCTGGGGCGTCAGGGCGTTGAACACCATGGCCAGGCATGCGCACAGCAGCGCCGCCGCAAAGTGCCCCCAGCAGGGGCGCAGATATTTCCCGATCAGGGCGAGCTTCTCCCGCCGGGATAATTTTCGGGTGGTTTCCATGAAGGCAAAAACACTTCCTCTCTCATTCTTCTCTCTTTTCCAAATTCCGGGCACGAAAAAAGCGCCCTCCTTCCGAGGACGCCGACACAGCCGCAAGGGGCCCGCCCTATCTTACGGCAGGCTCGTTACAGGCGCACAAGGGTCCCCGACACGACAAAAGCGTTATAAAACAGCATATCGGGCACCACCTTTCTTATCAGATGGGTTCAGTATACACGGGCAGGAAACATTTGTCAAGCCGATTTGTCCGCCGGGTAAAAATCCGGAGGATTTTTCAAAATGTTGTGGCGCGGGAGGCGAAAATATAGTATACTAAAACCATGACAACCTGAGGTTGCGCAGAAAATTCCAGTTTTTCCCCGGGTGCAAACGGAGGTTGGTAGACATTGCGGCCCGTTTCCGGTAGGATGGGGCCAGTGAGAAACGGAGGGACGGGGCCATGGCCTTTGGAGAACGGTTACAGGAGGTGCGCCGCCGGGCGGGACTGACTCAGGAGCAGTTCGCAGCGGAGCTGAAGGTGTCCCGGCAGGCCGTCAGCAAATGGGAATCCTGCCGGGGATATCCGGAGATTGAGAAGATCCTCTATATCTGCAACCGGTATCAGGTGTCCCTGGATGAGCTGTTTTCCCAGGAGGTGCCCCGGGAGGCTCCGGTGCAGGACGTGCCCAAGGCCCCGCTGCCGGAGAAAACCCTGAAAACGGCGCTGTCCGCGTTTTTCGCCAATCTGGCCCCCCGGGAGAAGTGGCTGGGCATCGGCGCAGTGGCCGTGACCCTGGCTCTGGCCCTGGTGCTGGGGCTGTGTCTGAAAGGAGGAAGCACCGATATGATGACGCTGATCTGGATCGCCGCCATGGTGATCTTCGGCGTGGTGGAGGCCATCACCGTGGGGCTGACGTCCATCTGGTTCGTAGTGGGCTCCGTGGCAGGGCTGATTGCCGCCATCTGCGGCGGTCCCATCTGGCTGCAGCTGGCCCTGTTCTTCGTGGTGTCCATCGTGTGCCTGGCGGCCACCCGGCCCCTGGTGAAGAAGCTGCTGCACAAGGACGTTACCGCCACCAACGCCGACCGCGTGCTGGGCCAGACCGCCCGGGTCACGGAGAGCATCGACAACGCCGTGCCCACCGGGGCGGTGTATGTGGGCGGCATGACCTGGACCGCCCGCAGCGAAAGCGGCCAGCCCATCCCCCGCAACGCGCAGGTGAAGATCGTCCGCATGGAGGGCGTGCGCCTGTTCGTGGAACCCGTGTAAGTCCGTAAACACTACTTATATTAAAAACAGGAGGAAAATCACATGCCAAGCAACATCTCTATCCCCGGCGCAGTGGCCATCGCCATTCTGGTGGTGCTGGTGCTCATCGTCATCGTCCGCAACATCTATATCGTGCAGCAGTCCAAGGCCTATGTGGTGGAGCGCCTGGGCGCGTTCCACTCCGTGTGGGGCGTGGGCTTCCATCTGAAGGTCCCGTTCATTGAGCGGGTGGTGAAGAAGGTCAGCCTGAAGGAGCAGGTGGCGGATTTCGATCCCCAGCCCGTGATCACCAAGGACAACGTCACCATGCAGATCGACACCGTGATCTATTTCCAGATCACCGACCCCAAGCTGTATACCTACGGCGTGGAGTATCCCATGAACGCCATTGAGAACCTCACCGCCACCACCCTGCGCAACATCATCGGCGAGCTGGAGCTGGACCAGAGCCTCACCTCCCGGGATACCATCAACGCCAAGATGCGCACCATCCTGGACGAGGCCACGGACCCCTGGGGCATCAAGGTCAACCGGGTGGAGCTGAAGAACATCCTGCCTCCCCGCGAGATCCAGAACGCCATGGAAAAGCAGATGAAGGCCGAGCGCGAGCGCCGGGAGTCCATCCTTCAGGCCGAGGGCGAGAAGGCCAGCAAGATCCTGGTGGCCGAGGGCGAGAAGCAGTCCGCCATTCTGCGGGCCGATGCCGCCAAGCAGGCCAAGATCATGGCTGCCGAGGCCGAGGCCACCTCCATCATGAAGGTGCAGCAGGCCCTGGCCGACGCCATGCGCATGCTCAACGAGAACGCCCCCAACGACCAGGTCATCAAGCTCAAGAGCCTGGAGGCTCTGGAGAAAATGGCCGACGGCAAGGCCACCAAGATCATTATCCCCAGCGAGATCCAGGGCCTGGCAGGTCTGGCGGCCAGCGCCAAGGCGCTGGTGGAGAACGATCCGCCCCAGGCGTAAAAACAATCGGAAAAATTTTCCGATTGTTGCAATTGCAACTTATAAAGGACCCGATTCCGTGTTATACTGCATTCAGTCAATGAGGGAGCCACGGTTCCCAAAACCAATAAATACTGAATATAACGGAGGAAATTTACTATGAAAAAGTGGGTCTGTCCTGTTTGCGGTTACGTTTATGAAGGCGAGAATCCCCCGGCTGAGTGCCCGGTGTGCCATGTCAGCGGCGATAAGTTCACCCTGCAGGCCGAGGAAAAGACCTGGGCCGCCGAGCATGTGGTGGGCGTAGGCAAGGTGTTCGGCGAGGACGTCCCTGCCGAGGTCCGCGAGGAGATCATTGCCGGTCTGCGCGCCAACTTCGAGGGCGAGTGCAGCGAGGTGGGTATGTATCTGGCCATGGCCCGTGTGGCCCACCGCGAGGGCTATCCCGAGATCGGCATGTACTGGGAGAAGGCCGGCCTGGAGGAGGCCGAGCACGCTGCCAAGTTCGCCGAGCTGCTGGGCGAGGTGGTCACCGATTCCACCAAGAAGAACCTGCAGATGCGCGTGGACGCCGAGAACGGCGCTACCGCCGGTAAGTTCGAGCTGGCCAAGCTGGCCAAGAAGTACAACCTGGACGCCATCCACGACACCGTCCACGAGATGGCCCGGGACGAGGCGAGACACGGCAAGGCCTTTGAGGGTCTGCTGAACCGGTACTTCGGGAAGTAAGGAATCGCATAAAAAGGGGAGAGGCTGCAAGTCTCTCCCCTTTTTATGCGATCAAGCGTCAAAAAGCTCCGGTCGGGCCGGAGCTTTTTGATATTTACCGGTCGTTCTGGTCGCCGGACACGGCATCCCTGGCCTTGTTGACCACGTCCTCCACCATGTCGGGCTGGGTATTGGCAAAGCTGCCGTCCATATACTGAGCCCCGCCAAAGGCCAGGATCAGGTTGAACACGAAGGGCAGCAGCAGCAGACCGATGGCAAAGCCCACGCCCTGGTTGAAGGCCTTGGCCAGGTCCACCATCATCTTGATGGCGAAATAGATGTTGTAGAAGGGGATCAGCAGCAGCAGGAACTTCCAGCCGTTGCCGTACAGCACCTTGCACAGAACATAGGTGCTGTAGATGGGGACGATGCCCTCCCAGCCCTGGCGGCCCATCTTCTTAAAGATCATCCAGGAACCCACCATGGACAAAATCGCTCCGATAATTTCCAAAAGCATAATTTGTTCTCCTTTTTCTCTTATTCTCTCTGTAACAATATACACTCGTTACAAGCTCAGTATAACAGAAATTCCCCAAAAAGCAAGAAAATTCGATTCATCGAACAGCAGAATTTTGCGGTGCGTTCAAGGCGATGCTTTATCTCGCTGTTTCCACAAAAAAACCGGCTCATTTCCCGGCAAGAGTCACAAATTTCGCAGAAGCGGGGAGCTTTTGTCGAAACAGGGGTTGCGGGAAAAGGTACATAATGGTAGAATTGAGTTGCTGCGCCCAGAAGGCGCAGTGGAAAACAATTCAGAAAAGGAGAGAGTTTATGGATCGTTTCTTCCATGTAACCGAAAAAGGCTCCACCATCCGGACGGAGATCATGGCCGGTATCACCACCTTCATGGCTATGGCCTACATTCTGATGGTCAATGCCGGTATGTTCTCGAACCCCTTTGGCGACGGCACAGACGTGCTGGGCGTCAGCTACGGCGCCATTTACGTGGCCACCGCCATTTCCGCCGTGGTGGGCACCCTGCTCATCGGCCTGCTGTCTAACCTGCCTCTGGCGCAGGCCTCCGGCATGGGCCTCAACGCCTATTTCGTCTACACCGTGTGTGTGGGCCTGGGCCTGAGCTATGCCAACGCCCTGGTGCTGGTGCTGTTCGATGGCATCATCTTCGTGCTGCTGACCGTTACCGGTCTGCGCAAGATCATCTTCGACTCCATTCCCCACGAGGTCAAGGTGGCCATCTCCGCCGGTATCGGCCTGTTCATCGCCTTCATCGGCCTGCAGAACGCCGGCATCGTGGTCAACGACGCCTCCACCTGCGTGAACCTGCATTCCTTCAACGTGTTCACCGGCGAGCAGACCTGGGCCACCATCTTCCCCATGCTCATCACCCTGATCGCCGTGTTCGCCATCGGCGCCATGAGCAAGAAGAAGGTCCGCGGCGCGGTGCTGTGGGGTATTCTGGGCGCTGCCGTGCTGTACTATGCCATCGGCCTGATCACCGTTCCCGGCTTCTATGCCTCCGCCGTGGCTCCCAACCTGACCTCCGACTTCTTCGGCGCTTTCCGTGATTTCGGCACCCAGGCCTTCGCCGCGGTGTTCAAGTCCGGCTTTGACTTCTCTGCCTTCATTGCCGCCAACGGCACCGGCGCTTTTGTGGTGATGCTGCTGACTACGATGCTGGCCTTCTGCATGGTGGATATGTTCGACACCCTGGGCACCCTGTACGGCGCCTGCTCTGCCGGCAACATGCTGGATAAGGACGGCAACGTCCCCAACATGGACCGTGCTATGCTGGCCGATGCCTGCGCTACCTGTGCCGGCGCCGTCTGCGGCACCTCCACCGTCACCACCTTCGTGGAGTCCTCTGCCGGCGTGGCCGAGGGCGGCCGCACCGGTCTTGCCTCTATGGCTACCGCGGTGATGTTCTTCATCGCCATGTTCCTGTCCCCGGTGGCCCAGCTGATCCCCACCTATGCCTGCGCCGCGGCCCTGATCTATGTGGGCGTTCTGATGATGTCCAACGTCCGCAACATCAACTGGGACGATCCCGCCGCCGCCGTCACCGGCTTTGTCACCGTGGCCTTCATGCCCCTGACCTACAACATTTCCTACGGTATTGCCTTCGGCCTGATCTCCTACGTTTTCGTGAAGATCTTCACCGGCAAGATCAAGGATATCAACGTGGGCACCTGGATCATCAGCATCCTGTTCGCCCTGATGTTCTTCCTGACCCGGTAAATCTGACCGCAAAAAATTCCGGTGCTTCGGCACCGGAATTTTTTTTCACACAGAAAACTCCCTCCGCCAGCGGCAGAGGGAGTTTTCTGTGTGTTTGTTAGGAGAGAGAGAAAATCACATAAGGAATGGTTCCTTTGTACAGGTAAAAGAATACCTTGTAAACATGGCGAAATCATGAAATCCACGTGAACTTTTTGTGAACATCGCAGATTTTTTCAGAATTTCTTGCTCTCCGCCACCGCCAGCTGGTCGCAGCGGTTGTTTTTCTCGTTGGAGGCGTGGCCCTTGACCCAGTGATAGTGCACCTCATGCCGGGCGACCAGGGGCAGCAGCTCCTGCCACAGGTCCACGTTCAGGGCGGGCTTTTTGTCGCTTTTCACCCATCCTCGCTTCTGCCAGCCGTACACCCAGCCCTTGGACAGGGCGTCGATGACGTATTTGGAGTCGGAGTACAGCTCCACCACGCAGGGCTCCCTCAGGCAGGACAGGGCCCGGATGACGCCGGTGAGCTCCATGCGGTTGTTGGTGGTGTCCGCCGCGCCGCCGGACAGCTCCTTTTCCACGCCGTTCCACTCCAGGATGGCCCCCCAGCCCCCGGGGCCGGGGTTGCCGGAGCACGCGCCGTCGGTATAGATCGTAACTGTTTTCATAGAATCATCCTGTTATTCCACCGCGATCACGGTGAGACGGTCTCCGTCCACGGTGAATTTCACGTTGTGCCCGGCGAAGGACAGGCCGTATATCCGCTGGGGGTCCTCCTGATACCGGGGCCGGGGATCCCCGGCCAGCACTCCCAGAAGTCCCTCCCGGCTGTCCGCCGGGATATGCTCCAGCAGGGCAGGGGAGCACTCTACCGTCAGCGGCGCATGGGCCAGGCCGTCGGTGAAGCCGCCGGCGGCCTGGGGATGGCTGTCGGTATAGGGGAGATAGGGCTTGATGTCGAAGATCGGCGTCCCGTCCATCAGGTCCGCCCCGGACACATGGAGCACCGGCCCCAGGGCCGGGTCCAGCTCCACCCGGTCCAGCCGCACGGAGGACAGCCCCAGGGCGTTGGGCCGGAAGGGCGACCGGGTGGCAAACACCCCCATGCGGCGGTTGCCACCCAGCCTGGGGGGCCGCACCGTTGGGGACCAGCCCTCCCGCACCGCCCGGGAAAACTGCCAGATCAGCCAGATATGGGAGAAGTCCTCCAGGCCCCGGACGGCGTCCGGGTTCCGGTACTCCGGCTCAAAGATCACCCGGCCCCGCAGCTGGGGCACCAGGCCGCTCTGCCGGGGCACGCCGAATTTCTCCGGCAGCTCCGTCCGGATCCGGGCGATGATCTTCATCTCCGTCACAGCTTCCTCCGTCCGGAATCC
Source organism: Clostridiaceae bacterium Marseille-Q4149 (assembly GCA_018228685.1). Classification (GTDB taxonomy): domain Bacteria; phylum Bacillota; class Clostridia; order Oscillospirales; family Oscillospiraceae; genus Vescimonas; species Vescimonas cirricatena. The sequence goes on along the minus strand of CP073691.1, from coordinate 2,546,063 downwards.
GTCAGGTGGGCCTTGATATCCTTGGGCAGGCGGCTCATGCGGAACAGTTCCCCCGCCACGATGACCACCATGCCCACGGCGATGACCACGATGTTCTGCCACTTGATGGCCGTCAGGAACATGGCGCACAGCACCAGCAGCAACACCCAGTTGACCCGGGCGTTGCGCTCCTCGATGTCCTGCAGCTCCTGGCTTTTCAGATAGATCACGCCGTCATATTCAAATTCCTGGGTCTTGCTGGGGTCATGATACAGCGTCTTGGTGAAATACTGCCACCGGGTCAGGGGGGCGTACATCTCCTTTTTCTTACTCATGGCTCGGCTCCTTTTCGGCGTCCTGCTCCCGGTCCGTCAGGGCCATGGAGATGACGCGGTCGCCTTCCTCCTTAAAGCGCATGACAATGACGCCCTGGGTGGCGCGGCCGGCAATACGGATATTCTCCACCGCCGTGCGGATGAGGATGCCTGCCTGGGTCACCAGCAGCAGGTCCTCGGTACCGTCCACCACCTTGATGCCCACGATGGGGCCGGTTTTCTCCGTGACCATATAGTTGCGGATGCCCAGGCCGCCCCGGGCGGTGATGCGGTATTCCTCCACCGCTGTGCGCTTGCCGTAGCCCCGCTCGGTGATAGACAGCACCGTCTTGCCGGGCACCGCCTTGGCGGCGCCCACCACATAGTCGCCCTCCCGCAGGCGGATGCCCCGGACGCCTACCGCCGTGCGGCCCATAGCCCGGACGTCGGTCTCGTCGAAGCAGACGGCCTGGCCGTCGTGGGTGGCGATGAGGATCCGGTCGCTGCCGTGGGTCTCCAACACGTCGATGAGCCGGTCGCCCTCGTCCAGGGTCAGGGCCCGGATGCCGTTGTTGCGGAGGTTCTTCAGGGCCGATACCTCCAGGCGCTTTACGGTGCCGTTCCGGGTGGTCATGAACAAATACAACTGGTCGTCGCCGGTTTCCCGGAAGTGCAGCATAGCCTGGACCCGCTCGCCGGTCTCCACCTGCAGGATGTTCACGATGTTGGTGCCCTTGGCGGCCTTGCCGCTTTCGGGAATCAGATAGCCCTTCTTCTTATACACCTTGCCGGTGTCGGTAAAGAACAGAATATAGTCATGGGTGGAGGCGGTGAACACGTCCACCACGGTGTCCTCGTCCCGGGTGGTGATGCCCTTCTTGCCCATGCCGCCCTTACTCTGGGCCGCATACTCGCTGACGGGGGTGCGCTTGATGTACCCGTTGGCGGTAAGGGTAAAGACGCACTCCTCCTCCTCGATCAGGTCCTCGATGTCGATCTCGTCCTCCACGTCCTGAATCTCTGTCTTGCGGTCGTCGCCGTACTTGTCGGAGATGGCCTGCAGCTCCTCCTTCAGGATGGCCTTCACCAGGTTCTCGTCTCCCAGCACCCGCAGGTAATAGGCGATCTTCTCCTCCAGCTCCTGATACTCGTTCTGGAGCTTTTCCCGGTCCAGCCCCTGCAAAGCCTTCAGACGCATATCCAAAATGGCCTGGGCCTGGACGTCGTCCAGCCCGAAGCGCTGCATCAGGTTCTCCTTGGCATTGTCATAGCTGGTGCGGATGATATGGATGACCTCGTCAATGTTGTCCTGGGCAATCAGCAGACCCTCCAGAAGATGGGCCCGCTCCTGGGCCTTCTTCAGGTCGTATCTGGTGCGGCGGACGATGATCTCCTCCTGGAAGGCCAGGTACTCGTCGATGATGTGCCGCAGGGAGAGAATTTTCGGCTGGGACTGGTTCTGGACCAGGGCCAGCATATTGATGGCAAAGGAGCTTTGCAGCTGGGTCTGGGCAAACAGACGATTGAGCACCACCTGGGGGTTGGCGTCCCGCTTCAGCTCGATGACGATGCGCATACCGTTACGGTCCGTCTCATCCTGAATGTTGCTAATGCCCTCCAGACGCTTGTCCTCCACCTGGTCGGCCATATTCTTGATAAGCATCCGCTTGTTCACCTGATACGGAAGCTCCGTGATGATGATGCGGGTGCGGTTGTTGCCGAATTCCTCGAATTCGTGGCGTGCCCGAACCACCACCCGGCCCCGGCCGGTGGCATAGGCGGCCCGGATCCCGGCCCGGCCCATGATGATGCCCTTGGTGGGGAAGTCGGGACCCTGGACGTGCTCCATCAGATCACCCAAGGTGGCGTCGGGATTGTCCAGCACACAGATGCACGCACCGATGACCTCCCGCAGATTATGAGGCGGGATATTGGTAGCCATACCCACGGCGATGCCGGAGGAGCCGTTGACCAGAAGATTGGGGAACCGGCAGGGCAGCACCCGGGGCTCCTTGCGGCTTTCGTCGAAGTTGGGGTCCCAGTCCACGGTGTCCTTTTCGATGTCCCGCAGCATTTCGCCTGCGATCTTGGCCAGCCTTGCCTCGGTGTAACGGTAGGCCGCAGGGGGGTCGCCATCCACGGAACCGAAGTTGCCGTGCCCGTCCACCAGCATATAGCGCATGGAGAAGTCCTGGGCCAGGCGGACCAGGGCGTCATACACGGACGCGTCGCCGTGGGGGTGATACCGGCCCAGCACGTCGCCCACGCAGGTGGCGGACTTCTTGAAGGGGCGGTCCGAGGTCAGGTTGTCCTCATACATGGCGTAGAGGATCCGCCGGTGCACGGGCTTCAGGCCGTCCCGCACGTCGGGCAGGGCCCGGCCCACGATCACGGACATGGCGTATTCGATATAGGATTTTTCCATCTCCGGCACCAGGGACCGCTCCACAATGTGCTGGTCCGGGTACCGCAGCTCCTCAGGGTCGTACTGTGGTTTTTTGCTCATATTTTATTCTCCTTGTGGGGATGGTGAAATTCAAAAATGCAAGCATTTTTGAATCAATAATCCAGATTCACCGCATATTTGGCGTTTTTCTCGATGAACTCCTTTCGGGGCTCCACCTTTTCGCCCATCAGCACCGTAAACGTGGCGTCGGCGGCCACGGCGTCGTCCAGGGTAATGCGGCGCAGGGTGCGCTTTTCCGGGTCCATGGTGGTCTCCCACAGCTCGTGGGGGTTCATCTCGCCCAGGCCCTTGAAGCGGCTGATGTCAATTTTCACGTTGGGGTTGCCGCTGCGCATTTCGGCGGAAATGGCGTCCCGCTCCTCGTCGGTATAGGCCACCCGCTGCTGCTTGCCCCGGGTCAGCTTATACAGAGGGGGCACGGCGGAGTATACATACCCCTCCTCGATCAGGGGCCGCATGAACCGGAAGAAGAAGGTCAGCAGCAGCGTCCGGATATGGGCGCCGTCCACATCGGCATCGGCCATGATGATGATCTTGTGATACCGCAGCCGGTTCAGGTCCAGCTCGTCGCCGATCCCGGCGCCCAGGGCCGTGATCACCGGCTGGAGCTTGTCGTTGCCGTAGACCTTATCCGCCCGGGCCTTTTCCACGTTCAGCATCTTGCCCCACAGAGGCAGGATGGCCTGGAAGCGGGAGTCCCGTCCCTGAGTAGCAGAGCCGCCTGCGGAGTCGCCCTCCACGATATAGATCTCCGTCAGCTCGGGGTTATTTTCGTTGCAGTCCCGCAGCTTGTCGGGCATGGCCGCCCCGCCCAGGGCGGTCTTGCGGCGGATGGATTCCCGGGCCTTTCGGGCAGCCTCCCTGGCCCGGTTGGCGGTCAGGGCCTTGTCCAGAATGGTCCGGGCCACCACCGGGTGCTCCTCCAGATACACGGCCAGCTGGTCGGATACCACGCTGTCCACCAGGGTGCGGATGGAGGCGTTGCCCAGCTTGGCCTTGGTCTGTCCCTCGAACTGGGCCTCCGTCAGCTTCACGGAGATCACGGCGGTGATGCCCTCCCGGACGTCCTCGCCGGAGACCTTGTCGCCCTCCTTGATCATGCCGTATTTCATGCCATAGGCGTTCAGCACCCGGGTCAGGGCCGTTTTGAAGCCCGTCTCGTGCATGCCGCCCTCGGGGGTGTGGATGTCGTTGGCGAAGGACACCAGGGTCTCGTTATAGCTGTCGTTATACTGCAGGGCAACCTCGGCGGTGCTGTCGCCCTTGGCCCCCGCCAGATAGATGACCTCCTCATGCAGCGCCGTCTTGTTGCGGTTGAGCCAGGTAACAAATTCCCGGATGCCTCCCTCGTAGCACATGGAGTCACTTTGCTCCTGGCCGGGCCGGGCGTCGGTAATGGTGATACGCAGCCCCGCATTCAGGAACGCCTGCTCCCGCATCCGGGTGTGCAGCGTTTCATAGTCATACACCAGGGTGTCGAACATCTCCGGATCCGGCTTGAAGGTAACGGCGGTGCCGGTCTGATCGGTGTCGCCCAAAATCTTCATCTCCTGGGTGATGCCGCCCCGGGAGAACTTCATCTCGTAAATTCTGCCGTCCTTCTGAACCTGCACCTCCAGCCATTCGGACAGGGCATTGACCACGGACGCGCCCACGCCGTGGAGGCCGCCGGATACCTTATAGCCTCCGCCGCCGAACTTACCGCCGGCGTGGAGCACGGTGTATACCACCTCCAGCGCCGGCCGGCCGGTCTGCTTCTGGATGTCCACGGGGATGCCGCGGCCGTTATCGGTAACGGTGATGGTGTCGCCAGGGTTGATGGTGACGGTGATCTCGGTGCAGTATCCGGCCAGTGCCTCGTCAATGGCGTTGTCCACGATCTCATACACCAGATGGTGCAGGCCCGAGGCCGATGTGGAGCCAATATACATGCCGGGCCGCTTGCGCACCGCCTCCAGCCCCTCCAGAACCTGAATTTCCGAGGCGTCATAGGTGGTGTCCACGGCGGTGACTTTTTCCAGTTCGCTCATTGGGTCATCTTTCCTTTCCTTGGGTCTTTCCTGTCATTCCCGGGAACCAGGTGTCTGCCGATCTCCCGGCAATGACAGGGAATTCTTTACTTCTTTTCCGCTCTTTTCACCAGCGTCTGGGTATTCAGCTGGGAAATATATACGATCTGCCGGTGATACGGATGGTCGCACACCAGAAACGACTTGGGAATGTCGTCGCACACCGGCAGCACCACGCCCTCCTGCTCCGCCTGGTCCAGAAACCGCCGGGTCTGAGCGGACTGGGACGTGATATCCAGATCGAATATGCCGATGATGCGCCGGTCGTTGACCATGACGTTCTGGCCGATATGCAGAAAGCCCATCACAGCACCTTTCCTTCCCGAACGTGATACACCCGGCCGGACAGCAGCGCATCCAGCCGGTCATTTTCGCAGCAGGTGATGAACACCTGTCCGCCTGCAATGCGGTTGAGCACATACTCCTGCCGCCGGGGGTCCAGCTCCGACAGCACGTCGTCCAGCAGCATCACCGGATACTCTCCGATGGCGGTTTTGTGAATCTCCCGGTCCGCCAGCTTCAGGCTCAGGGCTGCGGTGCGCACCTGGCCCTGGGAGCAGAAATGCCGGGCCTCCAGCCCGTTTACCGTCACGGCGATATCGTCCTTATGGGGTCCCGACAGACACAGCCGGGAGGCCAGCTCCGCCTGATGATGCTGTGCCTGGTGCTCTGCCAGCGCCGCCGCAATGTCCGCCGCCGGACCCAAAGGGTCCTCCACGGTTTTCACGGTCTGATACGACAGAGCCAGCTCCTCCCGTTCCCCGGAGCACTCCCAGTGGGCCCGCCGGGCATGGACCGCCAGCGCCTGGACATACCGGGCCCGATAGCTGATGAGCACCGCCCCCACCTGGCACAGCCGCCGGTCAAAGTCGGGCAGGGTGTCCAGCAGCCGAGGATACTCGTCACTGTCCCGGAGGATGCGGGTCTTGTGTTCATACAGCCGCCCGTATTCCGCCAGGGCCTCGGCATACCGGGGCCGCAGCTGGCACAGGGACATATCCATGAACCGCCGCCGGGCCGCCGCACCTTCCCGTATGAGAAACAGGTCCTCCGGCGAGAAAAACACCGTGTGCAGCACCTGGGACAGGTCGCCGCCGTTTTTGGCGGCCACGCCGTTAACGGTCATCTTCCGCCGCCGTCCCCGGGTCAGCTGAATCTCCGTTTCAAATTCCCGTTCCCGGGACCGGATCTGTCCCACCAGCCTGGCCCTGTCCGTTCCGAAGCCAATAAGCTCCCGATCCGCATGGGTCCGGGGACTGCGGCCGCAGGACAGATACACAATGGCCTCCAGCAGGTTGGTCTTTCCCTGGGCATTGTCTCCATAGATCACGTTGCAGCTTTCATCAAAGGTCAGCTGCTGGCTGTCGTAATTCCGGAAGCCCTCCAGCAGCAGGCGGTCAATCTGCATACTGCACGCCGCAGCGCCGCCCCAGGGCCTCCACCACGTCGCCGGGGCGGAGCTTCTTTCCCCGCATGGTGCACACCTCGCCGTTGACCAGAACCTCTCCGTCCTGGATCAGCAGCTTGGCCTCGCCGCCGGTGGCGGTGACGGCCGCCAGCTTCAGAAGGTCCTGGAGCTTGATATACTCCGTGGTAATGGTAATCATTTCCATATTTATCACGCTTTCAGCCGCACCGGCAGCACCATATAAAGGAAGCTCTCCTCTCCGTCTGCGGGCACGATCACCGCCGGAGAGATGCTGGTGTTCAGCTCCAGGGTCACGGAGTCCGCCGGGGCATAGCGCAGGGCGTCCATGAGATAGCGGTTGTTGAAGCCGATCTCCAGGCCGTTTCCGTCGCCGTCCAGGGGGCAGATGTCCTTGGCCTCGCCGGCGCCGGTTTTGGCGGACAGCAGCACCCGGCCATTTTCAAACACGCAGCGCACCGGGCTCTTGAGCTTTTCGCTGATGACCACGCTGACCCGGTCCAGGCTCCCCAGCATGGTCTTGGTGTCCACCGTCAGGCGGATGGGATTATTCCGGGGGATGGCGTTTTTATAGTCCAGGAAGTCCCCCTCCAGGCGGCGGCAGATCAGCTGGGTGGCCCCGGCCTCAAACAGCAGGTGGCGCTTGCCCTGGATAATGGTGACTTTTTCGTCGGAATCCTCGCAAATTTTCTCCACCTCGTTCAGAGCGGAGCCGGGGGCCACAAATTTGAAGGCGCCGCCCTCGGCCCGGTCCAGAGGCTCCCGGCGCAGGGCCAGACGGAAGCCGTCCACGGACACCACCGTCAGGTCCTGGTCGCCTACCTCAAACAGGGAGCCGGTATGGACGGGGCGGCTCTCGTTGGTGGACACGGCGAAGCTGGTCTGGTTGATCATGGCCTTCAGGGTACCCTGTCGGATGTCCACGGAAAACTGGTCATCCACCTCAGGCAGCTCCGGATAGTCGTCGGCGGACAGGCCCAGAATCTCAAAGCTGGCGTCGCCGCAGGTCAGATGGACGGACAGATTTTCATCCGCCGCAAACACGATCACATCGTCCGGCATTTTCCGGATCATCTCGCCGAACAGCCGGGCGCTGAGGACGATGCGGCCCGGGGACTGGACCTGGGCGTCCACGATGGTGCGGATGCCGGTCTGCATGTTGTAGCCGGACAGGGTCAGGGTATCGCCCCCCTCCAGCAGGATCCCCTCCAGGGCCGGAATGGAGCTTTTGGCGGCTACCGCCCGGGAGGTGGTGTTGACGGCGCTTTGCAGCAGCGCCTTTTCACAGGAAAATCGAAGCATAAGGACGCGTTCCTTTCTTTCAGAATGAAAAGAGACTCCGTTCTCCAAAAGAGAACAAAAAGATATCTTTATTTTAGTAACAGTCGCCGTAGGGAAAATTCATGTGGAAAAGTGCCGGAGGGCCTGAAATCAGCGGATTCTTTCTCCACACCCGGGTGGGGAGAGAGGGTGGGAGTTTTCCACCGGAAAATCCGGGGTCCGGTACTCCACAGGTTTTCCCCGTGGAATCCACAGAGAATGTGGAAAGAGGGTTACTTCTTGTTGTTGATGTTGGTGGTGATCTCCTTGACCTTTTCGGCGTAGGCCGGGTCGGAGCGCATCTTTTTCTCCACCTGATCCAGCGAGTGCAGCACCGTGGTGTGGTCCCGGTCGCCGAACTCCTTGCCGATGTCGTTGAGGGAGAGGTTGGTCATCCGGCGGATCAGATACATGGCGGTCTGCCGGGCCTCCATCAGGTCCCGCTTCCGGCCCTGGCCCCGGACCTGCTCCTCGTCCACGTCGTAATAGCGGCAGATATACTCGATGATCAGGGCCGGCGACGGCACGAACTCGTTGTATTTCTTCAGCATGTCCTTTACGGCACGGCTGACGGCCTCGCCGTCCACCTGGTTGCCCAGCAGGTCCCGATAGGCCAGGAGCTTGTTCAGGGCCCCCTCGATCTGGCGGACGTTGGCGGTGAGGTTTTCGGCGATGAAGCTGCTGATATCGTCCGGCAGCTGTACCCCCAGCAGGGCGGCCTTGTTTTTGATGATGGCGAGCCTTGTCTCAAAGTCCGGCGGCGCCACATCCACCATCAGGCCCCACTCGAACCGGGTCTGAAGCCGGTCCTCCAGCTGGGTCATCTCCCGGGGAGGACGGTCCGAGGTCAGCACGATCTGCCGCCCGGATTCGTACAGGGTGTTGAAGGTGTGGAAGAATTCCTCCTGGGTCTGCTTCTTGCCGGCGATGAACTGGATATCGTCCACCAGCAGCAGGGTGGACTGGCGGTATTTCTCCCGGAATTCGGCGTTCTTTCCCTCCCGGATGGAGGCGATCAGCTCGTTGGTGAAATCGTCGCCCTTGATGTACACGATGCGGGCCTCCGGCTGCCGCTGGCGGACCTGGTGGGCGATGGCGTACAGCAGGTGGGTCTTGCCCAGGCCGGAGTCGCCATAGATGAACAGGGGGTTATAGTGCTCCGCAGGCTTCTCGGCCACGGCCCGGGCGGCGGCATAGGCCATCTTGTTCTGGGGACCCACCACATAGGTGCCGAAGGTGAAGGCGTCGGACTCCAGCAGGGAGCCGGGCCGGTCCGGAGCCACCCCGTGATAGGCGGAAAGCTGCTGATCGTCCAGAATTTTTACCTCCAGGTCGGAGGAGAAGATGTCCTTCAGCGCGGCCTTGATATGGCTCATGAACCGGGCCTCGATGGTGGATTTTTTGAAGGAGTTGCTGCAATGGAGCACAAAGGCGGAGTCCTCCATGGTCACCACCTCCACCTCGTCGAACCAGGTGTTGATGGTGGTTTCCGACAGCTGGGACCGCAGCCGGTCCAGCACGTTTTTCCATACGTCTGCGATTGAATTCAATGAAAGCGCCCCTTTCCCGCGGATCATGCGTTTTTCTCTCTCTGTTTCAGGCAAAATAACACCTCACATTATATCAAATCAGCGCCGGAAAGTCCACACATATACTAATACTAAGTATAAAATTTTTTTCTTCTCCCTAAACAGATTCCGGAAGAAAATACGCCCCATTTCCGGCGTATTTTCCGAAAAATGGGCCGAATGGAGTACCCGAAGCGTCCAAAATGCCCTTTTCGTGGAAAATGCAGATTTCTGTTGACAGCGGGGCCGGGATTCTGTATAATGTTTACCATGCCGTTTTGCGGCATCCGCTTTGTCAACTGCGGCCGCGGGGGACAAGTCCTCCGCCCGCCGTCGAGTATGTGCGGCAGCTTCGATCTGCCGCCGGATTTTTACAAAATGGAGGTGTCATGCAATGTTCCGTACCTATCAGCCCAAGAAGCGCCAGCGCTCCAAGGAGCACGGCTTCCGCAAGAGAATGGCCACCAGCAACGGCCGTAAGGTTCTGGCCCGCCGCCGCGCCAAGGGCCGCGCTCGCCTGACCCATTGAGGTCGCGGAAAGTGCATCGCGCATAAAGGATAGACCAGGGACGGTGGAAGGGAAAACTGCCGTCCCTTTTGGCCTATGCTCATTTCAGCCGCCGCACCGGCGGAGAAGGTGCTTGTTTTCATGAATCCTGCCGTCACGGTAAAAGAGAACTACGAATTCCGCCGGATCTACCGCAAGGGGAAGTCGGCGGTGTCGCCGCAGCTGGTGATCTATTGCCAGCGGAACCGCCGGGGGCTGAGCCGCCTGGGGGTCTCCGTCAGCACGAAGCTGGGCGGCGCCGTGGTCCGCAACCGGGTGAGAAGGCGCATCCGGGAGATTTACCGGCTGAATAAGCCGAAAATGGTCCCGGGATACGACATCATCGTGGTGGCCCGGGTCCGGGCCGTGGAAACCGGCTATCAAAAGCTGGAAAGCACCTATCTGCGCCTTCTGAGGCAATTGAATCTGCTGCGGGAGGACCCGTCATGAAGCGGGCCATCCTGCGGGTCATCCGGTTTTATCAGGCGTCCGTGTCGCCGCTGTTTCCGCCCCGCTGCCGGTATATCCCCACCTGCTCGGAATACGCCCTGCAGGCCGTGGAGAAATACGGGCCGCTGCGGGGCGGCTTTATGGCGCTGCGGCGCTTTCTGCGATGCAATCCCTTTCACAAAGGCGGGTATGATCCTGTTCCCTGAAAACCTCGTTTTTCCCACCCAACAAAAAACGGAGGTAACTACCCCATGTTTGCAACGCTCGGATATTATATCTGCGTTCCCTTTGCCTTCCTGACCCGGCTGTTCTACAGCTGGACCGGGTCCTATGGCGTGGCCCTGATCCTGTTTACCCTGGTGGTGAAGTTGGTGCTGCTGCCCTTCCAGCTCAAGAGCAAGAAGAGCATGCTGCGCATGAACCGCATGCAGGGCAAGCTCAACGACATCAAGACCCGCTATGCCAACAACCAGCAGAAGCAGCAGGAGGCCATGGCGGAGCTGTATGCCAAGGAAGGCATCAACCACATGTCCGGCTGCCTGTGGTCCTTCATTCCCTTCCCCATCCTGATCGCCCTGTACTACATCATCCGCGTGCCCATGCGGTACTTCATGGGCCTGTCCGAGACGGTGATCGCCGAGATCACCACTCTGGCCGGAAGCCTGGGCTTCACCGTGGCCGACGGCAGCCAGGCCTATGAACAGATCTATCTGGCCAAGTTCATCCATGAGCATTGGGCGGAGTTTGCCGGAAAGTTCGACGGCCTCATCGACCTGAACTATAGCTTCCTGCACATTGACCTGGCCAACCGGCCCAGCGACCTGTTCAGCCAGTTCCCCGGCGGCGGCTGGCCCGTGTGGGGCGCCATTCTGCTGCCCATCATCTCCGCCGGCATCCAGTTCGCCATGAGCTTCATCACCATGCGCACCAATGGCTCTGCCCCCAATGGGTCCACCAAGACCATGATGTACATGATGCCCCTGATGACCCTGTGGATGGGCTATATCCTGCCCTCCGCTCTGTGCATCTACTGGATTGCCAACTCCGCGTTCTCCCTGATCCAGGAGGTCACCCTGAACGAGTATTTCAACAAGATTCTGGACCGCGAGGAGACGGAGAAGGAGAAGGCCGCCCGGGAAAAGCGCTATGCCAAGTATCAGCGCCAGAAGGAGCTGATGGCCCAGCAGCAGCTGGCCAACGGCGGCAAGAAGCCCCAGAATCAGCAGGGGAAGAAAAAGCCCTCCGGCGACAAGAAAAAGTCTGCCGGAAGCAACGAAAACGGCCGCGTGGGCCAGCGTCCCTATGCCAGGGGCCGCGCCTATGACAAGAGCCATTACGATGACTAATGATGACTAAGGAGTTTTGTCTATGAGTTATATTGACGTAACGGGCAAGACCGAGGAGGAAGCCATCCGCAAAGCGCTCCAGCAGCTGCAGATGGACCGCGACGATGTCTCTGTTGAGATTTTGGAGCGGGCCAAGAGCGGCTTTCTGGGCATCGGCAGCAGCCCTGCCCGGGTCCGCGTGACCTATGGTCAGCAGGAGCCCGAGGCTCCCGCCGCCCCGGTCCAGCCGGAGAAGAAACCCGAAAAGAAGCCCGAACCCAAACCCCAGCAGCCCAAGCCCCAGAAGGCCGAGGCACCCAAGGCCGCTCCCAAGGCTCCCGAAGCCCCCAAGGCTGCGGAGACCCCTGCCGCCCCGGCTCAGGAGCTCTGCCAGGACGACAACGCCCGCCGCATCACCGAGTTCCTGACGGGCCTGCTGGAGCATATGGACAGCCCTGCCCAGGTGAAGGTCACCGAGACGGAGAAGGGCCGCTACAGCGTGGTGCTGGAGGGCCAGAAGCTGGGCCAGCTCATCGGCCGCCGGGGCGAGACCCTGGACGCCATCCAGCAGCTGACCAACTATGCCGTCAATTCCGGCCGGGAAAAGCGCATCCGCGTCCATGTGGACGCCGAGAACTACCGGGCCAAGCGCGAGCAGAGCCTGGAGTCCCTGGCCCGCAAGGTGGCCGGAAAGGTCACCAAGTATCGCCGCAGCGTCACCCTGGAGCCCATGAACGCCTATGAGCGCCATGTGATCCACGCCGCCCTGCAGGATGTCCCCGGTGTGAACACCTACTCCATCGGCACCGAGCCCAACCGCCGCGTGGTGGTGTCCTACGACCGCGACAAGCGGTAAACGAATACAAAAAAAGAACGCCTGCGGGCGTTCTTTTTTTATGTGATGCCGCCGGACCAAAAAAGAACGGCAAAAATTTAACATTTTTTCGAAATTGTTTCCTTATAGTAGAAAAAGTAGTTTACACGGCTTGACCGACTGTTGTATAATATAGTAAAGTCGTTATCAGGCTGCTTTTTACGGAACAATTCAAAAAAATAACAGGAGGAAAATTCCCATGTCTTACAGAATTCTGGTCGTCAACCCGGGCTCCACGTCCACCAAAATCGGCGTCTATGAGGACGAGAACCTGCTCTTTGACAAGACTCTGCGCCACAGCGCCGAGGAACTCGAAAAGTTTGACTCCATCCCCGCCCAGAAGGACTGGCGGCGCAAGCTGGTGATGAAGGCCCTGGAGGATCAGGGATTCGATGTGAAGACCCTGTCCGCCGTCTCCGGCCGCGGCGGCCTGCTGGCTCCTATCCGGGGCGGCACCTACGCCGTCAGCGACCGTCTGGTCCGCGACTGCACCGTGGGCGTTCAGGGACAGCACGCCTCCAACCTGGGCGGCATCATCGCCCGGGAGATCGGCGACCAGCTGGGCATCCCCTCCTTCATCGTGGACCCCGTGGTGGTGGATGAGCTGTCCGACGTGGCCCGCTATGCCGGCCATCCCCTGTTCCATCGCACCAGCATTTTCCACGCCCTGAACCAGAAGGCCGTTGCCAAGCGCTATGCCAAGGAGCACGGCAGAAAGTATGAGGACCTGAACCTTATCGTCTGCCACATGGGCGGCGGCTGCTCCATCGGCGCCCACGTCCACGGCAGCGTGGTGGATACCCAGAATGCCCTGGACGGCGACGGCCCCTTCTCCCCCGAGCGGTCCGGCAGCCTGCCCACCGGTCAGCTGGTGAGCCTGTGCTTCAGCGGCAAGTACACCGCCGGCGAGGTCCGCAAGATGCTGGCCGGCCACGGCGGCCTGGTGGCCTACACCGGCTCCAACGACATGCGCGACCTGCTGAAGGCCGCCGCCGAGGGCGACAAGGAGATTGCCGCCACCGTGGAGGCATTCCACTATCAGATCGGCAAGGAAGTGGGCGCAATGGCCGCCGTCATGAAGGGCAAGGTGGACCAGATCATTCTCACCGGCGGCATTGCCTACGGTCAGGAGACCGTGGACGCCATCACCGATATGGTGGGCTGGATCGCCCCCATCACCGTGTATCCCGGCGAGGATGAGCTGCTGGCCCTGGCCCAGGGCGCTCTGCGTGTCCTCAACGGCGAGGAGCCTGCCCGGGTGTATTGATCGAAATCCCTCAAGCGTTATAAAGGCAGCCGCCCGGCCCGGGCGGCTGCCTTTTTTCCTGTTCAGTTCCACACGATGTCAAAGGCGGCGGTGAAGCCGCAGGAGGCGTCGTGGGAAATCAGCATGCCGGTGCTGCGGTCCACCACATAGCCATAGCAGGTGACGGTGACGGAGGTGCGGGCGTCCTCCGTCTCAAACACAAAGCCCTGGTCCCAGCGGTCGTTGACCAGCGCCGCCATATCCTGGGCAGAGGCGTCCTGGCTGGCCAGCATGGCCAATAGAAGCGGCTGGATAAAGGCAGTGCTGGCATAGACGAAGTCCGGGGCGGAGGACGGGTCCCCGCCGCCCTGGGCGGTATAGGAGCACCGGAACCTCACGGCGGTCAGGTATCCGTTGGCGTCTGTCTCATATTTCAGGCGGCTTGGAAAGGCGTTTTCCAGGGTGGCTGCATATCCCCGGAACGAATCCCGCACCCATGCGCCATTGGAGTGTAGCCGCAGGGGAGAATCCGTGACCTGGGCCATCTGGTTGAAGTTTTCCGCAAACTCCTCCACCGTCAGCCGCCCGCTGTTAGCAGGCATCAGAAGAATGTTGCTGCCGCCGATTATGGCCAGGATCACCAGCCCCCAGGCTGCGGGAAGCAGCGCCCACCGCCACCAGGGAATGTCCCGGCTCTGGCACAGGAGCTCTCCCTCCCAGGGCATTTCCAGGCCGTCCCGGCAGTCCAGATAGCTCCTGCGCAGCCGCCACAGCCGCAGAACGGGAATGTACAGGGCGATCCCGTATACCACAGCCATGGCCGTGTAGGCGTAGGCCTGGCCCCAGGTGGGGCGGCGGCCGTCCGGCTGTTCTACCGTCAGCCCCAGCAGCAGCTTGCCCGGCGTGACGCCCCACAGGTGCAGCAGCACCGGCTCCACCCCCAGCATCAGCAGCAGGCTTCCCACATAGGTCAGCAGGGAGAACCCCGGGGTCTGGGGCGCGATCCGCCCCAGCATCAGCGCCAGGGCCACGGCGGAGGAGCACAGAAGCATATCCAGCCCCCGGGCCAGAAACCGCCGCCAGGGGCAGGGATCCTGACGGTCCGTCCGGGCTGCGGCAACGGCCGCCTGGGGCGGCGTGTACAGAAGCCGCCAGTATTTTTCCGCGTCCAGGGTGTCATAGCAGGCGTGGTCGGCCTGCATGGCCCGGCACACGGACTGATCCGTCCGGGCTTGCTCCTCCCGGCGGCGCAGGGCCGCCAGCCGCTGGGACAGGGCCTCGGACAGGGACAGCTTCCCGGCCTGCATGGATCGGATCTCCTCAATGGGCACGTCCAGCCGCCGCAGCAGGCGGATGCGCAGCAGGGTCTCCAGGTCATCAGGGCTGTAGTCCCGATAGCCGTTTTTCCGCCGGGCCGGATGCACCAGCCCCTCCTGTTCATAGTATCGGATGTTGGCCCGGGACAGCCCGGTGCGCTGCTCTACGTCCTTGATATGCATGGCGTTGCCCTCCTTTTATCCGCAGTATAAGGGGTAAAGGGACTTGACAGTCAAGTGTTTTTTCAGGAAATTTCCAGAACCACCGGGCAGTGGTCGCTGCCGTACACCTCCGTGCGGATGGCGGCGCCTGTCACCCGGGGCAGCAGACGCCGGGACACGATGAAATAGTCGATGCGCCACCCCACGTTCTTCTCCCGGGCGTGGAAGCGGTAGCTCCACCAGGAATAGGTGATCTCCTCCGGGTGCAGGGTCCGGAAGGTGTCGGCAAAGCCCGAGGCCAGCAGGGCGTTCATCTTCTCCCGCTCCTGGTCGGTGAAGCCCGGGTTCATTCGGTTGGTCTTGGGGTTTTTCAGGTCCATCTCCTGGTGGGCCACGTTCAGGTCGCCGCAGTATACCACGGGCTTTGTCCGGTCCAGCTCCATCAGATAGGCCCGCAGGTCATCCTCCCACTGCATCCGGTAATCCAGCCGCTTCAGCCCGTCCTGGCTGTTGGGAGTATAGCAGCACACCAGATAGAAATCCGGGTATTCCGCGGTGATGACCCGGCCCTCGTGGCGGTGGATGTCATCGCCGAAGCCGAATACCACCGAAAGCGGCTCCTCCTTGGTCAGCACCGCCGTGCCGGAATAGCCCTTCTTCTCGGCGGAGTAAAAATACCGGTGATAGCCCTCCAGCTCAAATACCGCCTGCTCCGGCTGCAGCTTGGTCTCCTGCAGGCATATCACGTCCGGGTCCTCATTTTTCACATATTCCAGAAAGCCCTTGGTCAGGCATGACCGCAGGCCGTTGACGTTCCAGCTTACCAGCTTCATGGCGCTCTCCCTTCGTTTTTTTCTGTATCATACCACAAACCGGGCCATAATCCAAGAAAATCATTGACAAACCCCGCCGCCGGGGATAAGATAGGGATAAATCGGCGTGGATGGGAAGAGTACCCGGTTCAGCCTCCGTCACAAGAGAGTCCGGCAAGGTGAAAGCGGACACGGGGGACCCGGCGAACATGGCCCCGGAGCCGTCCGGCCCAGCGCAGGCGCGTGAAGCCGGACCGGGTGTGCCCGTTACAGCGCGGGGACGTGTCGGCGTCCCATGAGGCCGCCTCCTGGGGGAGCGCGGCGAAGCAAGGTGGTACCGCGGTGCGCTGCATCGCCCTTGGCAGTCAGCCGGGGGCGTTTTTTGTTTGCCCGGCCGCCGGAAAAACGCCAAAATATTAAGCCGCTCTTCCATTCGGAGCGGCGGAAAAGGAGATAGATCCCCATGGAAAAGCAGAAATTCTATATCACCACACCCATTTACTACCCCTCGGACAAGCTGCACATCGGCCACACCTACTGCACCGTGGCCACCGACGCCATGGCCCGCTACAAGCGGCTCACCGGCTGCGACGTGCTGTTTCTGACGGGCACCGATGAGCACGGCCAGAAGATCGAGGACAAGGCCAAGGCCGCTGGAAAGACCCCCAAGGAGTTCCTGGACAACATCGTGGAGGGTCCCCAGGGCATCCTGGACCTGTGGAAGCTGATGAACATCTCCAACGACCGCTTCATCCGCACCACCGATGATTACCACTGTGCCTCCATCCAGAAGATCTTCCGCAAGATGTACGAAAAGGGCGACATCTACAAGGGCACCTACAAGGGCAAATACTGCAAGCCCTGCGAGAGCTTCTGGACCGAGAGCCAGCTGGTGGACGGCAAGTGCCCCGACTGCGGCCGCGAGGTCATGGACGCCGAGGAGGAGGCCTATTTCTTCCGCTTGAGCAAGTACGCCGACCGGGTCCGCCACCTGCTGGAGGACACCGACTTCCTACAGCCCCGCTCCCGGGTCAACGAGATGGTCAACAACTTCATCAAGCCCGGCCTGGAGGACCTGTGCGTCAGCCGCACCAGCTTCTCCTGGGGCATCCCCGTGGACTTTGACCCGGGCCATGTGGTATACGTCTGGGTGGACGCTCTGTTCAACTACACCACCGCCCTGGGCTTTATGAACGACCGGTATCACGATTACGACAAGTATTGGCCCGCCGACGTCCACTTTGTGGGCAAGGAGATCGTCCGGTTCCACTCCATTATCTGGCCCGCCATGCTCATGAGCATGGAAATGCCCCTGCCCAAGCACGTGTACGGCCACGGCTGGCTGGTGATGGACGGCGGCAAGATGTCCAAGTCCAAGGGCAACGTGGTGGACCCCTATGTCCTGGCGGAGAAGTTCGGTGTGGACGCTCTGCGCTTCTTCCTGCTGCGGACCTTCCCCTTCGGCTCCGACGGCAACTTCTCCAACGAGCTGCTGATCCAGACCATCAACATGGATCTGGCCAACGACCTGGGCAACCTGGTCAGCCGCACCACCGCCATGGTGGAGAAATACTTCGGCGGCACCCTGCCTGCGGAGCGGGAAAACAGCGACGCCGACTGCGACCTGAAGACCATGGCCTCCACCCTGCGGGACCGCTACCAGGCGGAGATGGAGCGCTTCCAGTTCCAGAACGCCCTGGAGCAGGTGTTCAGGACCATCCAGCGGGCCAACAAGTATATCGACGAGAACGCCCCCTGGACCCTGGCCAAGGACCCCGCCAACCGGGCCCGCCTGGCCACGGTTATGTATAACCTGCTGGAAACCATCCGCATCTGCGCCGTGCTGCTGACTCCCTTCATTCCCGACAGCGCCGAAAAGATCTTTGACCAGATCGGTGCCTGCCCGTGCTGCCGCACCTGGGAAAAGGCCAACGTGTGGGGCAGCCTGCGCCCGGACGTCACCGTTCACAAGGGCGAGGCCCTGTTCCCCCGCATCGACGCCGAGAAGGCCCTGGCCGAGCTCAACGCCATCCAGGAGGCCCAGCGCAAGGCGGCCCTGCCCGCCCTGGAGCTGGAGCCCTACAGCCAGGAAAACGTGGATTTTGATACCTTCTGCAAGTCCGACCTCCGGGCCGTGAAGATCAAGAACTGCGAGGCTGTGAAAAAGAGCGACAAGCTGCTGAAGTTCACCCTGGACGACGGCAGCGGCACGGACCGCACCATTCTCTCGGGCATCCGGCACTATTACCAGCCGGAGCAGCTCATCGGCAAAACTGCCGTGGCGGTTCTGAATCTGCCGCCCCGGAAGATGATGGGCATCCCCAGCTGCGGTATGCTGATCTCCGCCGTCCACAAGGAAAAGGGCGAGGAGAAGCTGCACCTGCTGCTGCTGGACGACGCCATTCCCGCCGGCGCCAAGCTCTGCTGACAACTGCATATAAACTCCCTCCGCCGCTGGCGGAGGGAGTTTGCTTATTCCCAAATGCCCTCGTCTGTGTTACACTGATACAAAACGGATGCAAAAAGGGGAGGGGATGCATATGAAGGAACCCTATTCCGCCGGTGCGGCGGCGGTGGGCCTGCGGCTGCGCCAGCAGCGGCTGAAGCGGGGCTGGAGCCAGGAGGGCCTGTGCCGGGACATCTGTGCGGCGTCGTATCTGTCCAAAATCGAACAGGGACAGGTGCAGGCGGCCCCGGAGCTGCTGGAGCTGCTGTTCCGGAGGCTGGAGCTGCCCTGGTACGGGGAGAGTCTGCCGGAGCTGGAGCGGCTGGTGGAGCGCCGGTACGCGCTGCTGCTGGACGGAGAGCGGGAGGCGTTTCAGGATAGCCGGAAGGCGTTCTCCCAGGCGCTGGAGACCATCCTGTCCAGCCCCCTGGCGGCGGACGGCCTGGTGCTGGACGCCATGGACCGGAACGACCCCACGGAGATCCCACCGGCCCTGGAGCCGTATCTGGACCGGCGTCAGCTGGCCATTCTGCGGGTGGTGCAGGACCGGGATGTGGAGGCGGTGCGGCTGCTGCCGGAGGCGTATTGCTATCTCATGGCCGGTATCGCCGGGTATGAGCAGGGCAGCGACTATACCGGTGCCATGGCTCTGCTGCAGCAGGGCTATGACCTGGCGGCCCGGGACGGCCGGGTGCGGTTGATGCTGGAGTGCCGGATGTTCATGGGGAGTCTCTGCTGCAACCAGCTGGACCTGGGTGGCATGGAGGCGCATTATCAGGCGGCGGAGCGTATGGCCCGGGCTCTGGGCCGGGAGGATGATCTGCGGATCATGGCCTATAACCGGGCGGCCTCCCAGGTGGAGTGCGGCCGGTATCAGGAGGCCTACGGCTATTTTGCCGCCCTGGAGCACCCCCGGGTCATGGAGCTGCACAAGCTGGCGGTGTGCTGCGAGGGGCTGGGCCGGACCCGGGAGGCCCTGGACGCTCTGGATCGGGCGGAGACGGCCCCGGAGGAGTATCCGGACCGGGCTCTGTGCATGGGGATCTGCGGGCTGGTGCGGCGCAGGCTGGAAAACCCCGGCTATCTGCGGGACCCGGATTACGGCGCGGAGCTGATGGACGTATTCAACCGCTGCCGCCGGGAGCTGCCCATCGGATACTCGGCCTTTCACCTGCCCCGGGTACTGGAGTGGCTCACCGCCGGGCGGCAGTATAAGCAGGCCTATGAGCTTCTGCGGGATTTTCCTATCAAACTACCGAATCTGACAATTGAATAGGGCTCTACAGGGAAAACTTTCCCAAATATACCCCGTTTTCATTCTCTTACCCGTGTGCTATGATAAAGCGGAGGTGAGAGAAGATGCAAACCAAGCTATGGAACCGCAATTTTACTCTGCTGATCGCCGCCACCGGACTGGGGGCCATCGGCGGCATCGCCGGTGGCTTTGCCATGTCGTTTCTGGTGTTCGACGAAACCGGCAGCACCATGGCCTCGGCCTTGGTGCTGGCAGCCCAGCTGATTCCGGGGTTTCTGCTGCCCCTGGTGATTGCCCCGTGGATGGATCGTATGCCCCGCAAGCCCTTTTTGGTGGGCGGCGACGTCCTCAACGGGATCATGTACCTGCTGCTGGGACTGTATCTACTGCGGGGGGCCTTTTCCTATGTGGGCTATCTGGCCTTTTCCCTGGTGCTGGCCACCCTCAGCTCCTTTGACGAGCTTGCTTACAACAGCATTTTTCCCATGCTGCTGCCGGAGGGCACCCAGCAGAAGGGCTATGCCGTGGCCTCCACCCTGTATCCGGTGCTGCGGGTGGTGATGCTGCCCCTGTCGGCGGTGCTGCTGGACGCGGTGGGCGCGGCGTGGCTGCTGGTGGGGCAGGGGGGACTGTCCCTGTGCGCGGCGGCGGTGGAAAGCGGCATCCGCATAAAGGAGCAGCGCCGGCCGTCGGAGGAGGGCTCCGGCCTGAAAACCTGGTGGGCCGATGTAAAGGAGGCCATCCAGTATCTGCGCCGGGAAAAGGGCCTGATGAACATCTACGGCTACATGGCCGTGACCAACGGCGTAGGCAGCGGCTATTCCCCCATTCTGGTGGCCTTTTTCCGCACCTTCCCCGGCATGACGGCCACCATGTATTCCCTGCTGTCTCTGGCGGAGTTTCTGGGCCGCAGCCTGGGAGGTATGGTGCAGTACCGGACGGAAATTCCGGAGAAGAAAAAGTACGGCTTTGCGTTTTTGGTGTATATGCTGTATGAGACGGTGGATCTGTTCCTGCTGTGGCTGCCGTACCCCCTGATGCTGGTCAGCCGGGGCCTGTGCGGCTTTCTGGGCATCAACAGCGCCACCATGCGCCAGGCGGCGGTGCAGCGGTATATCCCGGACCGGCTGCGGGCCCGGGTCAACGCCTTCGAGTCCATGCTCTATACCGGCGCGGCGGCGGTGCTGTCCCTGGTCATCGGGGCCTTGGGTGAGGTGCTGGATTACCGGCTGTGCGTGTCCCTGTGCGGCGGGTTTTCCATGGCCGTGTGCCTGGCCACCATCTGGCGGGGCCGGAAATACGTCCGGGCCGTGTATGAGCGAAGCGGAGAATAAGCGAATAAAAGCGAGAACGGCGGGGCTTCGGCCCTGCCGTTC
Organism: Clostridiaceae bacterium Marseille-Q4149; assembly: GCA_018228685.1. Taxonomy (GTDB): domain Bacteria; phylum Bacillota; class Clostridia; order Oscillospirales; family Oscillospiraceae; genus Vescimonas; species Vescimonas cirricatena. Next base: position 2,525,111 of record CP073691.1, on the reverse strand, counting down.
TTGTTTGTTATGTCACCGGTTGTTCTGATACACAGGACACTTCTTATACTCCTCGCCGTAGTCGGGGTTGCAGGTGTACTTCACCTGGGGGTCGTTGGTGGAGAAGTGCTTGCCGCACAGCTTGCAGACGTACTCGTCGTTGCTGTAGCTGCTGAGGAAGCCCTTGCTGATGTAATCCAGATAGTAGCAGCGTGCCATGTTGTGATCCTCCTTGTTATTTATGATCCCACGCGGGGGGTTACCAGTGGTTGGTGGCCTTGAGACGAAGCAGAACGTGATCAGAGGTATAGTGATGAAGAAAAAAGATTTCTCCATCTGAGAAGCTTCTTTGTTCCGATCTGCGGATAGCCTTGTCTGATACGTCATACTGCCCGTTCAGAATGCGGTTGATAGCGTTGCCGAGAGCCACCTGCGGGCGGAGAAGAAGTTCTTCTTTGATGGATTCTGCCTTGCATTCATAAACCTGGTCAAAAATCGGCACCCGATTGGCGGCAAAATCGAAGGTTCTCATCTGGCCATTGGTGCGGCCGGTGACGCGGTCGTCATAAACCGTGATCTCCTCCGGCAGCTGGCCGGTGCAGTCGCTGATGGCGTCGATGATCTGCCGGGTCAAGGGACTGTTGAAGTATTTATCCTCCAGCTCCTTTTGCCTTGCAAGCGCCGCCTGTTCTTCCAGAATGGGAGCCATCCGTTTCTCCTCCAGCTGTTTTTGACGGAGTTCCTCCTGCCGCTTGCGATCCTCCCAGACCTGGCGGCGGATTTTCTCCAGCTCGTCGTCCGAGTTTTTGCGCACCTGATCGGATGGCTCCTCCCATATCTCCTCACCCTTTGCCCTCGGCTCAGAAAATCTGCTGCCAGATTTGCACAAGCCCCAAATCATCACGACGCCGAGGATAATAAAAAAGATCGACATAATCACTCTTATCCTTTCTCCACGACACTTTTCTTTATTATAACTACTACAAATAGTTATGTCAAGAAAATAACCTGTTAAACAGGATAAATTTTGTCTATACATATAGTACAATTAGCAAAAAGTTTGGAGGTGGCCGCATGGAAAAGGAGGAATTTGCCCGGCGGATGTCACAGCTACGGCAGGCCAAGGGCGTGTCGGCCCGGGACATGAGCCTTTCTCTGGGGCAGAGCGCCGGGTATATCAACAACATCGAAAACGGCGTGAATCTGCCGTCCATGGCCATGTTCTTCTACATTTGCGACTATCTGGAGGTCACGCCGGAGGAGTTTTTCTCGGTGGAGCTTGCCGACCCCATGCGGCTGAAGCGGCTGAATCAGAGCCTGCGGCGGCTCACCGGCCACCAGCTGGAACTTCTGGAGCTTCTGGTGCAGGAGATGAAATAAAAACGCAGGACCAGGCCGGTCCTGCGTTTTATAATTTCGAAAAATCCGGTAGGGCGGGGCCCATGTGCCCCGCCGAAACCCGGATGTATACGGTTTAGTCCTCCTCCACGTCACCCACGATAGCACTGTGCAATTCATCCAGCTGCTTCTGCCCGTCCCCGCAAAATGTCGGAGCATTTTGCGGGGGCCCCTCGCAGGGATCAAACATCCTCGGCGGAAGTGAATTCCGCCTGCGGCAAGGTTTTGCTGTGCAAAACGCTTGTGGTGGAGCAAAAGCAGCAGGGAGGAGGGGACATACAGCTTTTAGTCCTCCTCCACGTCACCCACGATAGCAATGTGCAATTCATCCAATTGCTTCTGCTCCACGGTGGAGGGGGCGCCCATCATGATATCCTGGGCGTTCTTGTTCATGGGGAAGGGGATGATCTCCCGGATGGAGCTTTCGCCTGCCAGCAACATCACCATGCGGTCCACGCCCGGGGCGATGCCGGCATGGGGAGGCGCACCGTAGCAGAAGGCGTTGTACATGGCGGGGAATTTCTTCTTCACGTCCTCCTCGCCCAGACGCACCAGCTCAAAGGCCTTGACCATGATCTCGGGATCGTGGTTCCGGACGGCACCGCTGGACAGCTCCACGCCGTTGCACACCAGGTCGTACTGGTCGGCGGTGATGGTCAGGGGGTCGATCTCGCCCCGCTCGGCCTTCAGCAGCACCTCCAGGCCGCCGCTGGGCATGGAGAAGGGATTGTGGCAGAACTCCAGCTGGCCGGACTCGTCGCCGATCTCGTACATGGGGAAGTCCACGATCCAGCAGAACTCGTACCGCTCCTTGTCCATGTGTCCCTCGCAGGCCGCGCCGAAGGTCTTGATCAGCACGCCCACGGACTTGGTGGCGGCGGCCCCGGCAGCCACCAACACCAGGGTATTGGGCTTCAGGTCCAGGGCCTGGGTCAGCTGCTCCTGGATACCGGTGACGAACTTGGCGATGCCGCCGGCCAGCTGGCCGTTTTCGTCCATCTTGAACCAGTAGGCCTTGGAGCCGGACTGCACCTCGCAGTCGCCCAGCAGCTTGTCGATCTGCTTGCGGGTGAGCTTACAGTCGGACACGGGGACCATCTTCACGGTCTGACCCCGCAGGGCCTCGAACTCGCTTTCGGTGAACAGGGAGGTGACGTTTTTGCAGGTCAGGTCGATGCGCAGGTCGGGCTTATCGGAGCCGTAGGTCTCCATGGCGTCCCGATAGGCAATGCGGCGGAAGGGGGCGGAGGAGGCCACGTTATAGGTGCCGAACTTGGCAAAGATGGGGGGCAGCACGTCCTCCAGCACGGCGAACACGTCCTCCTGGGTGGCGAAGGCCATCTCCATATCCAGCTGATAGAACTCGCCGGGGGAGCGGTCGCCCCGGGCGTCCTCATCCCGGAAGCAGGGAGCGATCTGGAAATACCGGTCGAATCCCGCGGTCATCAGCAGCTGCTTGAACTGCTGGGGAGCCTGGGGCAGGGCATAGAACTTGCCGGGGTGCTTCCGGGCGGGCACCAGATAATCCCGGGCGCCCTCCGGGGAGGAGGCCGTCAGGATGGGGGTGGTGATCTCCAGGAAGCCGTGCTGGGTCATGGCCGCACGCAGGGCGGACACCACCTGGCACCGCAGGATGATGTTGCTCTTCACCGCCGGGTTCCGCAGGTCCAGATAACGATATTTCAGACGCTGGGTCTCGTCGGCCTCCCGGCTGCGGTTGATCTCAAAGGGCAGGCTGTTGTACCGGCAGCGGCCCAGGACCTCGATCTTCTCCGGCACCACTTCCACGTCGCCGGTGGCCTGCTTGGGGTTCTTGCTGGCCCGCTCCCGGACGGTGCCCTCCACGCTGATGGTGGACTCCTTGTTCAGGCCGTTGATGATGTCCATCATCTCCTGGTTCTCCACCACCACCTGGGTGGTGCCGTAGAAATCCCGCAGCACCACAAAGGCGAAGTTCTGCCCCACGACCCGGACGTTTTCCATCCAGCCCACGATTTTCACGCGCTGACCCGCATTGGCCAGCCGCAGCTCCCCACAGGTATGGGTTCGCATCTGCATCATATGAATCGCTCCTGTTCTGATAAATATTTGTATAGTTTGGTTAAAATATCACGTTCTGTATTGAATTACTTGATTACAAGTTGAAATATTTCATTCAGATATTTCGGTTTGTATTTATTATTCCAGGATGACCTTGCCCTGGTTTCGCTGGGACAGTCCCTGGGTGATCCGGGACAGAGTGTCCTCAAAGGACAGCTTGGTCTGCTCGCCGGAGGTCATATCCTTGCAGGCCACCTGTCCTGCGGCGATCTCGTCGTCCCCCAGGAACACCACATAGGGGACCCCCAGCTTGTCGGCATAGTTCATCTTGGCCTTGAACTTTTTCTGCTCTGTATACAGCTGGGTGCGGACGCCTGCACTCCGCAGCCGAGTAGCCAGCCGGATGGCCGGCGTCAGGTCCTGGGTCATGGGCAGGATCAGCACATCGGCGGGGGCCGTGGGCAGCTGGGGGTTCAGCAGACCCTGCTCGCCCAGCACATAAAACAGCCGCGTCAGGCCGATGGAGATGCCCACGCCGGGGAGCTGACGATCGGTATAATACTCAGCGAGGTTGTCGTAACGCCCTCCGGAACACACGGAACCGATCTCTGGATGGTCCAGCAGGGTGGTCTCATACACCGTGCCGGTGTAGTAGTCCAGGCCCCGGGCGATGGTCAGATCCACGGCGAAATTCTCCTCCGGAACGCCGAAGGCGGAGAGATAGCGGGTGACGGTGTTCAGCTCCTCCAGCCCCTGGTCGAACAGCTTGTGCCGCCCCTGATACCCGGCCAGAGCGTCCAGCACCTGCCGGTTGCTGCCGGTGATGGAGATGAACCGCATGATCTCGTCGGCCTGCTCCGCCGTCAGTCCCACGTCCTCCGTCAGGCAGGTCCGGACCTTGTCGGCCCCGATCTTGTCCAGCTTGTCCACGGTGCGCATGATGTCGCCGGACTGCTCCGTCAGGCCCAGCATGGCGTAAAATCCGTTGAGGATCTTCCGGTTGTTGACCCGGATCTGGAACCGGGTCAGGCCCAGAGAGGTGAAGGTCTGATAGATGATGGAGGGGATCTCCGCCTCGTTGGTGATGTCCAGCTTGCCGTCGCCGATGATGTCGATGTCCGCCTGATAGAACTCCCGGAAGCGGCCCCGCTGGGCCCGCTCGCCCCGGTATACCTTGCCGATCTGATACCGGCGGAAGGGGAAGGCCAGGTCGTTGTAGTGCAGGGCCACATACTTGGCCAGGGGCACCGTCAGGTCAAACCGCAGGGACAGATCGGCGTCGCCCTTCTGGAAGCGATAGATCTGCTTCTCGGTTTCGCCGCCGCCCTTGGCCAGCAGCACCTCGCTGGCCTCAATGGCCGGGGTGTCCAGGGGAGTGAAGCCGTATCGGCTGTAGGTGGTGCGCAGGATCTCCATCATCCGCTCCATCTGCTGCTGCGGGGCAGGCAGCAGCTCCATGAAGCCGGAGAGAGTCCGGGGGGTCACAGTTGCCATGGTGAAATATTTCCTTTCTGTTGTGTATTTCGGTTTTGGTACGAAAAAATGCGCTCCCGTCCCGTGTTTGGGACGAGAGCGCATGAATACGCTTCGTGGTGCCACCCAAATTCAGCCCCAAGGGGCCCTCGTAGCTCCTGTTACGGGGAGCGGGCCGTGGATGTTTCCATCCCCGCTGGGGGACTGTCTTCGCTTCTCCTGCCGGGGCGCGCTTTCAGCCGGTGTCGCGCCTCTCTGGTGCCGGTGGGGGTGAAGGTACTCCTGTCTCCTTTATGGCGGTCGTTCTTCCTATTTTATGGCATTCGGGCCCGCTTGTCAAGCGGTAAAGGGCTTGGTTTTGGGATTGACAATGTCGCGCCAGGCCAGGTCGCCCCGGGCCAGGCCCAGCACCAGCATCTCGGCGGTGGCCACATTGCTGGCATAGGGGATATTGTTCTGGTCGCACAGGCGGAAGATATTGGCCACGTCCTCGTCAGGGACTTTCTGGTTGGGGTCGCTGAAGCAGAGAACCATGTCCAGCTCATTATAGGCAATGCGGGCTGCAATCTGCTGGCCGCCGCCGTGGTCGAAGGACAGGAAGCGGTGGATGCGCAGGCCGGTGGCCTCCCCGATCTGGAGGCCGGTGGTGGCGGTGGCGCAAAGGGTGTGCTGGGCCAGAATGCCGCAGTATGCGGTGCAGAACTGGACCATCAGTTCCTTTTTGTTGTCGTGGGCGATCAGTGCGATATTCATGGAGGCACTTCCTTTCGTGTTTTCAGATTCGCATCAGGGGCACCTGGTGCCCGGTGATGCGCCGTGCGATGTTTTCATAGGCCCGGGCCGCGTAATAGTTGATATCCCGCAGGGGGATGCCCCGGTTCAGGGCATAGGGGACGTCGCCATCCTCCGGCACCACCCCCAGCAGGGGCAGCCCGGCGGCGTCCATGGCGTCGTCGATGGTGCTGTGGAGGGCCCGGAGCAGCTTCTTCTGCACCCGCCCCACCACCAGGAACAGACTCTCTGTGGTGAAGCGCTTATCCAGCAGCATCACGGTATGCTGGGCGTCCCGCAGGGCGGAGGCGTCGGTGGTGGTGATGACCACCACGCAGTCGGCGCAGCCGGTGGCCAGCCGGAAGCCCTGACCCAGCCCCGCCGGGGCGTCGATCAGGCAATAGTCATACTCCTGGCGCACCTGGTCCAGCAGCTGCCGCATCTGCTCATCGGTCACGTCCAGCTGTCCCCCGGGGGACAGGGGAGCGGTCAGCAGATGCAGCCCGGGATACTTGGGGTGATCGGCCGCGGCGTCGGACAGGGAGCAGCGGCCGGCGATGACGTCGGAAAAATCCATCAGGGCCTTGTCCGTCAGCCCCAGGGCCAGGTCCAGGTTCCGCAGGGTGATGTCGCAGTCCAGGCACAGGGTATTTTTCCCAAGGGCGGCCAGCGCCAACCCCACGTTGGCGGTGAAGGAGGTCTTTCCGGTGCCGCCCTTGCCGGAGACCACTGCAATGATTTTTCCCATATCCAGGTACCTCGTATACAGTTGGGGACTCAGCCCAACGGCGCTTTTTTGATGCGGGCGAAGGGCCGGGGATAGGCTGCCGGGGTGGGACGCTCCTTCCGGATGATGACCACCCGGTGCCGCACGTCCGTTCCGGGGATGGCATAATCCCAGATTTTTCCAATTTTGCCCCCCAGCTGGGCAATGGCGCTTCTGGCGCGCTGAATCTCGTCGTCGATGTCCACCGACTTCATGGCCAGGAACTGACCGCCCACCTTCACCAGGGGCAGGGCCAGCTCACACAGTATATTCAGCTGGGCCACGGCCCGGGAGGCGGCTATGTCGTACTGCTCCCGGTGCTGCCGGGCGAACTCCTCCGCCCGGGCGTGGACGCACTGGACCCGCTGCAGGCCCATGGCGTCCACGGTCTCCTGCAAAAAGTCGATGCGCTTTCCCAGGCTGTCCAGCAGGGTCAGGTCAAAATTCGGCTCCAGCAGCCGCAGGGGCATTCCCGGGAATCCGGCCCCGGTGCCTACGTCCACCACCTGCTTGCCCCGGAAGTCCGCCGCCGTCAGCAGGCAGGCGCAGTCCAGCAGGTGCAGCCGCGCCACGTCTGCCGGTTCGGTGATGGCGGTCAGATTCATGACCTGGTTCTTCTCCAGCAGCCGCCGGGAAAACTCCGTCAGCGCCGGGATGCTTCCTGTGTCCAGTCCCAGCTGGGCCAGACCCTCTTTCAGAATGGCTTCCAAATTACTTCTGCTCCTTCAGCAGGTCCCGGATCTCCACCAGCAGCTCCTCAGTGGTGGGACCGGCAGGCTCCTCCGGCGCAGGCTCCTCATCCTTCTTCTTCAGGGCGGCCAGCTTGTTCATGGCTTTCACCAGCAGGAACATGGCAAAGGCCACGATGATGAAGTCCAGGATCACCGCCAGCAGATTGCCGATGCCCAGGGTTACCGGGTCGGCGCCCGCCACCACGGCGGTCTTGTTGAGGATGATGTTCCACTGGGTCAGGTCGATGCCGCCGGTGATGAGACCGATGAGGGGCATGATGATGTCGTTGACCAGGGAAGTGGTGATCTTGCCGAAGGCGGCGCCGATGACCACGCCGATGGCCATGTCCAGGACGTTGCCGCGCATGGCAAACTCCTTGAACTCATGAAAAAACTTCTTCATAAGTATCCTCCTTCCGTCCTCAGTGCTTGGGAACGATGCGGTCGTGGCCGCCCATATAGGGCCGCAGGGCCTGGGGGATCAGCACGGAGCCATCGGCCTGAAGGTTGTTCTCCAGGAAGGCGATCAGCATCCGGGGAGGGGCCACACAGGTGTTGTTCAGGGTATGGCACAGCTGCATCCTGCCGTTTTCGTCCTTATAGCGGATTTTCAGCCGCCGGGCCTGGGCGTCGCCCAGGTTGGAGCAGGAGCAAACCTCGAAATACTTCTGTTGCCGGGGGGACCAGGCCTCGATGTCGCAGGACTTGCACTTCAGGTCTGCCAGGTCGCCGGAGCAGCACTCCAGCTGCCGCACCGGGATATCCAGGGACCGGAACAGCTCCACGCTGTAGCGCCACAGCTGTTCGTACCACTTCTTGGAGTCCTCGGGCTTGCAGACCACGATCATCTCCTGCTTTTCAAACTGGTGAATGCGATAGATGCCCCGCTCCTCAATGCCGTGGGCGCCCTTCTCCTTCCGGAAGCAGGGGGAATAGGAGGTCAGCGTCTGGGGCAGGGACTCGGCGGGCACGATCTGGTCGATGAACTTGCCGATCATGGAGTGCTCGCTGGTGCCGATCAGGTACAGGTCCTCGCCCTCGATTTTATACATCATGGTGTCCATGTCGGTCTGGCTCATGACGCCCTCCACCACGTTGCCGTGGATCATAAACGGGGGAATGCAATAGGTGAAGCCCTTGTCGATCATGAAATCCCGGCCATAGGCCAGCACGGCCTCGTGGAGCCGGGCAATATCGCCCATCAGATAGTAAAATCCGTTGCCGGACACCCGCCCGGCGGCGTCCATGTCGATGCCGTCGAAGCGCTCCATGATCTCCGTGTGATAGGGGATATCGAACTCCGGCAGCTTGGCCTCGCCGAAGCGCTGGACCTCCACATTGTGGGAGTCATCGGGGCCGATGGGCACGGAGGGGTCGATCATCTGGGGGATGACCATCATGATCTTGGTGATCTGCTGGGTCAGACGGCCCTCCATCTCCTCCAGCTGGGCCAGCCGGTCGGCGTTGGCTTTCACCTGGGCCTTGGCCTCCTCGGCCTCCGCCAGCTTACTGGGGTCCTTCTTGGCCTGACCCATCAGCATACCCACCCGCTTGGACAGCTGGTTCCGCTGGGCCCGCAGGTCGTTGGCCTCGTTCATGGCGGCCCGCTTCTCGGCGTCCAGGGCAATGACCTCGTCCACCAGGGGGAGCTTGGCGTTCTGGAACTTCTTGCGGATGTTTTCTTTAACAGCTTCCGGATTGTCCCGGACAAATTTGATATCAAGCATGGCTTTTATCGCACCTTTCCGTGTTTCACGTGAAACATCATGGTTTTTTGATGGTGTGCAGGGCTTCCAACAGCTCGTTCAGGTCGTCCACACCGTAATATTCCAACTCAATGCGCCCTTTCTTCTTGCCGGAGACAATGCGGCATCCCCGGCCCAGGGTGTTCCCCAGATCCCGGGCGGCCTCCTGGGCATAGTCCACGATCAGACCGGCAGGGGAGGGCTTCTCCTTCTTTCCGGCGGTGAGTTTCTTCACCAGCTGCTCCGTCTGCCGGACGGACAGGTCATTTTTCAGGATGGTGGCCGCCGTGGTCTCCTGCAGGGCAGGGGACAGGGGCAGCAGCGCCCGGGCGTGGCCGTTGGTCAGCCGTCCGTCCTCCACCATGGCCCGCACTGGAGGACACAGGTTCAGCAGACGCAGGGCGTTGGCCACGGCGGACCGGGACTTGCCCACCCGCTGGGCGGTTTCCTCCTGGGTCATGCTGTACTGGCTCATCAGCACCTGATAGCCCTCGGCTTCCTCGATGGGGTTCAGGTCCTCCCGCTGGAGGTTTTCGATCATGGCCAGCTCCATGGCCTTGCGGTCGTCGGCCTCGATGACGATGGCCGGCACCTGGGTCAGTCCCGCCATGCGGGCGGCCCGCCAGCGCCGCTCACCGGCGATGATCTGGTAATAGCCGGACTGCAGCTTCCGCACCGTCAGCGGCTGGATGATGCCGTGCTCCCGGATGGAGTCGGCTAAGTCCGCCAGTGACTCCGGATCAAATTGCTTGCGGGGTTGGGATGCGCAGCTTTCCACCTGAGAAATCGGCAGAAACAGACTGCTCTTTTCCTCCTGAGAGTCGATCACGTCGTCTCCCAACAGGGCGGCCAGGCCTTTGCCCAGCCCTTTTGGGTTGTTGGCCATTGCTGAAACGCTCCTTTCCGCACAGAATCAGGTATTTTTCTTGAGAAATTCGTTGGCCAGAGCCAGATAGGCCTCCGCGCCCCGGCAGCCCCGGTCATAGGCCGTGATGGGCTTTCCGTGGCTGGGCGCCTCGGACAAGCGGATGTTCCGGGGGATCACCGTGGCATACACCTTCCCGGGGAAGAACCGCTTGACCTCCTGGGCCACCTGAATGGCCAGGTTGGTGCGCCCGTCGAACATGGTCAGCAGCACGCCCTCGATCTGGAGCCGGGGATTCATGTTCCGCCGGACGATGCGCACGGTGTTCATCAGGTCGCTGAGGCCCTCCAGGGCGTAGTACTCCCCCTGAAGCGGTACCAGCAGGGAGTCCGCCGCGCACAGAGCGTTCAGGGTCAGCAGCTCCAGGGAGGGGGGACAGTCCACAAAGATATAGTCATAATCCTCCCGGACGGCGTCCAGGGCGCTGCGCAGCAGGAACTGCCGGTCCGCCATTTCGATCATCTCCACGCCGCCCCCGGCCAGGGCCTTGCTGCTGGGCAGCACGTCGCCATAGGGGGTGGTGACGATGGCCTTCCGGGTCTCCACGCCGTTGATGAGCACGTCATACACGCCGTTGGACACGGATTTGTCCACCCCCATGCCGGAGGTGGCGTTGGCCTGGGGGTCAAAGTCGCACAAAAGCACCCGCTTCCCCAGGTATTTCAGGGCCGCAGCCAGGTTGACACAGGTGGTGGTCTTCCCAACGCCGCCTTTTTGATTCACGATCGCCACGATTTTCGCCACTTTGTCCACACTCGCTTTCTGTCGGTCTTTATTTTAGTATATCACATTTTCGGTCGGTTTCAATAGAAAATCTGCAAAATGAGAAAAAACTTGAGAAAAATGTTTCACGTGAAACAGCGAAACCAACACGCAAAAAGGGTGGATGTTTCACGTGAAACATCCACCCCGTGGGTCATATCAGGATCATCCCCGAAACCGGCGGCAGCCGCAGCCGCAGCTTCCCGCCGGGGGCATAGAACTGCTGGAAGGTCAGGGCCTCCCGGGCCAGCTCCCGGGGCCAGGGGATGGCTACCTCTGCGGCGTCCTCGCCTGCGTTCAGGGCTGCCACGGTGATCTCGTCTCTCAGCTGCCGCCGCAGCACCAGAACGCCGCCCCGGGCATGGAGATAGGTCAGGTCCCCCTCCTGCAGGGACAGGCGCTCCCGGCGCAGCTGCCCCAGCTGGCGGAAGAAGGCCAGCAGCTCCTGGTCCTCCCGGCCCCAGGGATAGGTCCCCCGGTTCAGGGGGTCCTCAAAGCCCTCCATCCCGGCCTCGTCGCCGTAGTACACCGTAGGGGAGCCGGGGAAGCAGTACAGCAGCATCTCGCCCACCCGCAGCCGGGCCTGGCCCTTCTGCCGCTGGGCAGGGGAGAGGCGGTATGCCGCCCGTCCGTCCTTGGTATCCGGCACATCCTCCGCTCCCAGCAGGGTCAGGATCCGGGGCGTGTCGTGGGTACCCAGAATGTTCAGGGCGCTGTAGAAGGCGGGCCGGGGATAGTGCTCCCGGATGACCTCCATGGTGCCCCGGAAGCAGGCGGCGTCGCCGCCCCGCAGCCAGTCCAGGGCTGCCGTCCGGAAGGGATAGTTCATCAGCCCGTTGGTCTCGCTGCCCAGCAGATACCGCCTGCGCTGGCTGTAGGCGATCTTGTTGCTGCCGTCCTCCCACACCTCACCCAGCAGGAAACTGTCGGGCTTTTCCTGGTCCATGGCGCTGCGAATTTCGGCAATGAAGTCGTCCGGCAGCTCATCGGCCACGTCCAGCCGCCAGCCGGAGGCCCCCTGCCGCAGCCAGTGCCGCACCACGGAGTCTCCGTCCCGGATGATGAACCGGCGATAGCTGTCCGCGGACTCCTGCACCGCCGGCAGGGTCTTGATGCCCCACCAGGCATCGTAATCCTCCGGCCAGGGGTGGAAGGAGTACCAATTATAATACTGGGACTCCCGGCTCTGGGCCGCCCCCAGCTCCGGATAGAATCCCTGGGCGTTGAAATACCGGCTGTTGCTGCCGGTGTGGTTGAACACCCCGTCCAGCATCACCCGGATGCCCCGGCACCCGGCCTCCCGGCACAGGGTGCGGAAGTCCTCCTCGGTGCCCAGCATGGGGTCAATCCGCCGGTAGTCCGCCGTGTCGTACCGGTGGTTGCTGTCGGACTCAAAAATCGGGCACAGGTACAACGTACCTACTCCCATACTCTGTAGGTAGTCTAATCGGGAGGTGATCCCCGCCAGACTGCCGCCGAAGAAATCGTTGTTGCGGATGATCCCCTGGGCGTCGGGCCGCCAAACCGGGGTGTCGTCCCAATCCCGATGGACCACCCGGTCCCCCACCATCCCGGCGGGGTCCGGCACCCGGGTGCGGCAGAACCGGTCCGGGAAGATCTGATAGGTGATCCCCCGGCCAAACCAGGCGGGGGTAGGGCGGCTGTCGTCATAAATCGTCAGCTGCCACCGGGCCTGGTCGTCGAAGCCGTGAAGGCCGTATAGCCTTTGCCCCTCCGGATACGAAAACCGGAAGGCGTACCACACCAGCTCCGGCTCCTCCGGGGCGGTGTATACCCCCTGCCACCGGCCGTCATCGCCGGGGGACAGGGCCACCTCCTGCTCCGTACCCGCAAATTCCCGCCGCAGGAGCAGCGTCACGCCGGTAACGTTTTCATCCCCCGGTCGAACCGCGAAACGGACAGTGGCGCCGCACACGGCGGCGCCAAAGGGGGACTTATATTCCGTATCGCGGGAGTCAAAGATCTTGCTCATGGAATGCCTCATTTCAGCAGGGTATTTTCGCCGATGACCACGGCGCCGATCTCCTCCTGGGAGAAATAGGAGTTCACAATGTCCACGGCGGTGGAGGCCAGGGCCGCACCGGAGCCGCCCTTCTCGATGACCACGGCCACGGCGATCTGGGGATCGTCATAGGGGGCGAAGCACACGAACACGCCGTTGTTGGTATTGGCGATACCGGTTTCTGCGGTACCGGTCTTGGCGCCGGCGGACACCACGCAATTGGAGAAGTAGTAGGACAGGCTCCCGGTGGTCAGGTTGTGCATGCCCTCCTTCACCGCCTGCACGGTGCTGTCGCTCATCTCCACGGTGTTCAGCGGCGCCTTGTCATAGGCGTAGATCACCGAGGAGTTGTCGTAGGATTTCACGTTTTTCAGCAGATGGGCCTCATAGTGCTGGCCGCTGCCCACCAGGGTGGCGATGTAGTTGGCCAGCTGCAGGGGCGTGAACAGGTCATAGCTCTGGCCGATGGCGGCGGTCAGGGTCTGGCCGTCGGTCCACTCCAGACCGTTGCGTTCGGCAAACTCCGGGGTGGCCATGGAGCCCTTGGCCTCGGCACTTCCCGCCCCGCCGATCTCGATGCCGGTATACTCGCCCAGACCGAACTGCCTGGCGTAGTCCGCCAGGGTCTTGATACCCGTCAACCGGCCCACCTCATAGAAGAAATAGTTGCAGGACACGGTGATGGCCTGGGACACGTTGACCCGTCCGTGGGTGCCGCCGTACTCGTTATAGATCCAGCACCGGGGCTGGGGAGATTTGTAGTAGTCATACACGCCCCGGTCCACAATGGTGGAGGAGGGGGTGATGATCCCCGACTCCAGGGCCGCCACGGCGGTACAGGGCTTGAAGGTGGAGCCCGGGGCGTATGCGCCGCCGATGGCCCGGTTCAGCAGGGGAGTGCCCACGGTGTCGCTGACCAGCTTGCTGTAATCCTGGTCAAAGGTGGACAGGTTATAGGTGGGATAGCTGGCCATGGCCAGCACCTCGCCGGAGCCAACCCCCACCACCACCGCCGCGCCGCCCCGGACGATGCCGTCCTTGGCGGTCATGGCCTCAATGGTCTGGGCCAGGGACTTCTCCGTGTCCTCCTGCACATCGATGTCCAGGGTCAGGGCCACGGTGCCGCCGGGCTGAGGCTCCTTGGTGTAAAGCTCGCCGGTGATCTTCCCCTCCTCGTTGGTGGTGATGATCCGGGTGCCCTTGGTGCCGTGGAGATAGGACTCAAAGGCCTTCTCCGCGCCCTCCCGGCCCACCAGGGAGTTCATGGAGTAGCCCTCCATGTCCCGATAGCCGGTGACGCCGTTTTCCGGGTCGCCCACCCAGTCCTCGTAGTAGATGGGGCTCAGCCGCCCCAGCACATGGGCGGCATATTCGGTGTTATATACCCGGGCGGAGGAGGTACCGGTGGATACCCCCTGATACTGGCCGTCCGCCGTCTGGCTGATGAGCTCCACGGACACGTCGTCGGCAAAGACGTACTGTGCGTCCGTCAGACTCTTCACCGCCAGCTCATACCGCACCCCGGCGATGGTCCGGGCCTGGTCGTCGGTATAGCTGCTGTCGATTTTGAACAGCTCCCGCAGCTTGGCCATGAACCGGTCCGGCTGCAGGGTGGGGGTCACCTGGGACAGCTTGGAATAGGGGATGCTCTTGTTCTTCAGGAACAGGGCGAAGCCCTCGCTGTCCTGGGCGTCGGTATAGCTGTAGGGCGCGGTTTTGCTCAGGGGCAGGGTATCGTTCCAAACGGTGTTGTTCTCGGTGCACAGGTCCGTCAGCCGCAGGATGGCGGCGTTCAGGTCCTGGTCATTCTCAAAATCCTTGGCGGAGAAGATCAGGGTATAGGTCAGCCGGTTGGACACCAGCACCTTGCCGTTGCGGTCGGTGATGATCCCCCGGGAGGCCTCCACCGTCTCGCTGGCGGCGTTGCTGGCCAGGGACTTGGCCCGGTTTTCCTCCCCGTGAAGGATCTGGGTATAGTACATCACCCCGGCGAAGGCCAGCAGGCACAGGCCCATCAGCCCCGTCAGCGCCCAGATGCGGGCCCGCACCGGGTCAAATGCGTTTTTCTTCATGGCACGCCTCCTATCTCAGGATCCGGTTGTGCACGCTGCGCAGCAGCAGATACACCAGCGGCGACAGCACCACCGTCACGGCCAGCTCCCGCCCCGTCAGCGACAGGGCGGCGCTCAGCTCCACCCCCTGCCGGAAGGTCAGCAGCACCGTGTGCAGCAGGTCCGTGATCACCAGAGCCAGAGCCGCGCACAGAACGGCGCACAGGAATCCTTGGCTCAGAAGCCGCTTGGCGATCATCGCCGCCGGCAGCGCCGCCGCCAGAAACGCCAGGGTATAGAAGCACGGAATGACCCCCGGCATGGTCAGGTCGCACAGCAGGCCGAAGATGCCGCCGAACACGGCCCCCTCGGCGGGACCCTCCAGCATGGCCATGATCCCGGCGATCACCGGCGGCAGAAACGGGTGCACCGCCCACACGGAGATGCGGTTGAGCACCAGGGACTGCACCAGCACCAGCAGCAGCACCGCCCCGGCGTAGTACAGCCATTTGAAGAACATATCCCGTTGGTTCATGGATTGATTCATGGCCGCTCCTCTCAATCCACGATGGTGAAGTCCGTGATCACGAACACCTCCACCAGCTGGGTGATATCGGTTTTGGGGATGATGGTGGCGTAGCGGGTCAAGCCGTTGTCATCGGTTTTGATCTCCTCCACGGAGCCGATGACCAGTCCCGAGGGATAGTAGCCTCCCAGGCCGGAGGTGACGATCATGTCGCCGTTGATGAGGCTGGATTCCCCCTCCAGGTACGACAGCTTCAGTTTTCCCTGCCCCATCAGGGCCAGGTCGCCCATGGCCACCGTCACCTCGCCGGTGCGGAACACCAGGGCCCCCAGCTGGGAATCCGTGTCCAGGATGGTGGTCACGGTGCACCAGTTGGCGCCCGCCTCGGTGACCACACCCACCAGATAGCCGTACTGATCCACCACGCAGTCGCCGATGGCCACGCCCAGGCCGGTGCCCTTGTTCAGGGTCAGGGTCCTGGACCAGTTGGAGGTGCTGCGCTCGATGACCCGGGCCGCCTCAAAGGTGAAGTCCCGCCGCTGCTGCCGCAGACCGTTCAGGTCCCGCAGCCGCTGGTTCTCCTCGCTGTCGGTCTTGGCCTGGCGCGCATCCTCCTTCAGCTGGGCGTTTTCCTTGCGCAGCTCCTCGATCTCCTGGCGCAGGGCTTCCACCGTCTCGAACCGCTGGCCGATGTTCTGGAACCATCCGGCCACGGCGGAACCCGCCGCCCGGAAGGGATAGGTGACCACCCCGGCGGCGTTCTGCAAAAAGCCCGTCTGGTTGCTGACGGCGCTGGCGATACACAGCCCCACCGCCACCACCACCACAGCGGCCAGCATCATAATGCCGTTTTTCTGAAAAAATCGTTTCATAGCGTATTCCTTATCGTCGAGTTTATCAAAAAAGCCTTTTTTGATAAACTGGTCACAGCAGCGTCACGCCGAACTCCGCCAGCATCCGGCTCAGCAGCAGCACCGGCAGACCCATCACGTTGAAAAAGTCCCCGTCGATGCGCTCCACCAGCAGGGTCCCCTGGCCCTGCACGCCGTAGGCCCCGGCCTTGTCCATGGGCTCGCCGCCCCGGATATAGGCCGTCAGCTCCTCCCGGCCGGCGGGCCGGAAATACACGTCCGTGGACTGGGCCCGGGTCAGGGACCGCTGTCCCTGCCGCAGGGTAACCCCGGTGCACACCGTGTGCCGCCGCCCCGCCAGGTCCGTCAGCATCCGCAGGGCGTCCGCCTCATCCTTGGGCTTTCCCAGCCGCTGTTGGTCCAGAAACACCATGGTGTCGGCGGTGATGACGATCTCGTCCTCCTCCGACGGCACCGCCTGGGATTTCTCCCGGCTGATATACGACACGATCTCCGGGGGCGTCAGGCCCTGGGGATACCACTCCTCTACCTGAGGCACCCGCACGGTGAAATCCCGGATGCCGATCCGGGTCAGCAGCTCCTGCCGCCGGGGGGAACCGGAGGCCAGCACGATCCTTGCCATGGCCTCACCTCCCGGTGGAGCCGAAGCCGCCTGCGCCCCGGTCCGTCTCATCCAGCTCCTCCGCCTGCACCAGAACAGGCCGCACCACCGGCACCACCATCAGCTGGGCGATGCGGTCCCCGGGCCGGATGGTATAGTCCTCCCCGGACAGATTCACCAGCCCCACAGAGATCTCCCCCCGATAGTCGCTGTCGATAACGCCCACGCCGTTGCTCAGGCCGATTCCGTTCCTGAAGCCCATGCCGCTGCGCACAAACACCAGGGCCACATAGTCCGGGGAGGGCAGGGCAATGGCAATTCCCGTGGGGATGCCCATCCGCTGGCCCGGGGCCAGGGTCACGTCCTCCTCCATGCACGCGCACAGGTCCATGGCCGCCGCTCCCGCCGTCTTATACTGGGGCAGCGGGAACTCCCGGCCTATTTTCGGCGACACCGCCTTGATTTTAAGCTCCATTGTACCACTTGCTCCTATTGAATATGAAAACAAACTGTGAAAAGATTGTAAAGGTTGATAACCGGGCGTATTTATTCCACGCCCCGGTAGAACAGGCCCCGGGTCAGCTGGTCCGGCCGGTAGTCGCTGCGGCCCTGATAGGCCCGCAGCACCCGGACGCACTCCTCCGGCGGCTCCGTGGTAAACCGCAGCCGCGCCCGGGTCAGCCCCAGCTGCCGCCACTCCGGCTTATCCGCCAGGAACAGCACTTTACTGTTCTCGATCTCGCACCGGTGGCCCCACTGGCCCACCAGGGGGAACTGCGCCCCGGTGCGGTCCACCAGGACATTCTCCTGGCCGCACCGGCAGGCAGGGGAGCGGTCCGCATAGTCCCGCCCGGCGTCCCGGCAGCCCAGCTCATTGCGGATGACGCAGTTTTCCATAATCATCAGCGGCAGGCGGCCGTATACCACCGCCTCGCAGGGCAGAACCTTCCGCAGGTCCCGGAGCTGCTGCCACCGCAGCTCCATGGACACGGCGGCAGCTTCCAGCCCCAGCTCCTTCCAGAAAAGCAGGGACTCACTGTTGAAAAGATTCAGCCCCAGGTCCCCCCACAGGGGCAGACCCAGACTCTCGGCAATGGGCAGGTGTCCCAGATTGCCGATGGCCACGGCGGACAGGTGCTCCCGGTGCTGCTGCAAAAGCGCCCGCAGCGCCGCCTGGTCCTCCGTCCGAAAAATCCGGGGCAGAACGGCGCAGATGTGGGTCATTTCCGCCCAGCGGTTCAGGTCGAGCTTTTCCAGAAGCTCCGCCGGAACATACACCGTCTCGCACTGGGCCAGGGGCTCCGTCAGCTGCTCCGGCCGCATAATGGAGCAGGTCAGCACCGGCGCGTCAGGCCCCGGCTGGGCCTGGGGCAGGGGAGAGGGGGTACCCGTCCGCCGCACCGGCGGCTGGGCCAGGGCGGCTTCCAGGCCCTCCAGGGCCTGCCGCCGCAGGGCGTTCACGGCGCTGGCCGGCAGCATCAGCCCCTCCTCCAGTTCCACCCGGGTTTCCCGGGGCCGGAACACGGTGCCGCCGGTTTTCTCCAGCCGGGATTGCAATTCCTCCGCCGTCAGGGCCCGGTTCCGGGCCTCCTCCGGGGTGGGACCCTCCGCCCGGACGACGTGTCCCCCGGCGCTGGCCGTCAGGGATACCGGCTCCCCGGCCCGCAGAGTGCAGACCATGTCCACCGGCACCCGGCGGCTGTCCTCCCTGCTGTACCCGGCCTTGGCCCGGGCAAACAGCTCCTTGGGCTCCGGGGCGTTCTCCGGCCGGGTGCCGAACATCTCCGGCCCGGTGCGCCCCTTATAGTATCCGTCGGTGAAGCCGCTGCGGGAGAAGGCGGCCTCCAGCTGCCGGGACTCCTCCCGGCTGGGTCCCCGCTTCTCATCCAGCAGACGGCGATAGATCCCTGTGATCACCGCCACATATTCCGGCCGCTTCATGCGGCCCTCCAGCTTCAGGCACGCCACGCCCATCTGTTCCAGCTCCTGCACATAGTCCGCCAGGTTGGCGTCCTTCAGGCTCAGGGGATGGCCTCCGGCGGCCTTTTCGTTGACGCCGTAGGGCAGGCGGCAGGGCTGGGCGCAGGCTCCCCGGTTGCCGCTGCGTCCGCCGATCACGGCGCTCATTTCGCACTGACCCGAGTAGCACATGCACAGGGCCCCGTGCCCGAACACCTCGATTTCCGCGGGACAGCCCCGGGTTATGGTGTGGATGTCCCGGCGGCTCAGCTCCCGGGCCAGCACCACCCGCTCCAGGCCCAGCTCCGCCGCCCGGCACGCCCCGCCCAGGGTGTGCAGGCTCATCTGAGTGCTGGCGTGGAGGGGAACATCGGGCGCAATTTCCCGGGCCAGCCGCCAGATGCCCCAGTCCTGGATGAGAATGGCGTCCACCCCCATGTCCGAGGCTTTTTTCAGGGCCTCGGCGGCGGCAGGCAGCTCCCGGTCCGTCACCAGGGTGTTCAGGGTCAGATACACCTTCACCCCCCGCAGATGGCAGTAGGCCACGGCCTCCCGGAACTCCTCGTCCGTGAAATTCCGGGCGCTGCGCCGGGCGTTGAGCCCGCCGAAGCCCATGTACACGGCGTCTGCCCCGTTCTGCACGGCGGCCACCATGGCCTCCCAGCCCCCGGCGGGGCTCAGCAGCTCCATCATTGGCCCCGGCCCTGCTGGGCCTTGAACAGCTGGCGCTTCAGCTCCGAGGCCTCGTTCTTGGCCTGGGTGGCCTCGTCCAGATAGTTTTTCACCTGGCGGCGCAGATTCTCCGCCGCCGCCTGATTTTTCAGCAGCTCATCCGCCAGGTTCACCGCCGCCAGCACCGCCGCGTCCGTCTGGCTCACATGCAGGGCATCCAGCACCTGGCGCATCCTCTCGTCCACCAGTGCGCCTACCTTCTCCATATATGCCGCGCTCTCGTCTGCCACCAGGGTATACTCCTGGCCGCAGATGTTCATTGTCACCTTATTTGCCATGTCATCCTCCTATTTATGTAAACCGCAAAAAGAGTCATACCGATACAGAATCCATTATACCACAAAATCCCGCCGGGAAAAGCCTTTTCTGCCGAAAAGGATAATTTTGTGAAAAACCTGCCTGGGCGGCTTTACGAACCGGGGGATTTCGTGTAAAATAAAGGGGTTCCGAAGGAAACAGAAGGGAGGGCGCGGCTATGAGCGGCTATATCCTGCGGGAAAATGACCCCAGCATCGTGCTGACGGCGGACCAGGTGGACCGCCTGGTGAAAAACGGCGACGGCGACGCCGCGCTTTTATACCTGCTTCTGATGCGGGCGGACCGGGGCATCACCGAGCAGGAGCTGCAGTCCCGGCTGCGCTGGAGCCAGCTGCGGCTGAATGCGGCGGAAACGGGCCTGCAGCGGCTGGGCCTGATCCAGCGCCCGGCGGAGACGCCGCCTCCGGCCCCGGCGGAGGAGCGCCCGGTATACAGCGCCCAGGACCTGGCGGCCCTTCTGGAGGACGACCGCTCCTTCCGGATGCTGATCCCCCAGGTGGAGGAGAAGCTGGGCCGCAAGCTGAAAACCGCCGACCTGCAGGTGCTGGCGGGGCTGTATGACGACCTGGGCATGCCGGCGGACGTGATCTATCTGCTGGTGAACCACTGCATCACCCGGTCCGAGGAGCGCTACGGCCCCGGCCGCCGCCCCACCCTGCGCCAGATCGAGAAGGAGGGCTACTACTGGGCCCGCCAGGGCCTGTTCGACCAGGACAGCGCCGCCCGCTATCTGAAAACCTGGCGGGACAGACAGCAGGGCCAGTCCGCCTATATGCAGGTGCTGGGCCTGGGCCAGCGCCGCCCGGTGGCCAGCGAGGAAAAGTACATCTCCGATTGGATGGACAAGGGCTTCCCGCCGGAAACGGTGGCCCTGGCCTACGACAAGACCATATTCTATAAGAAGCAGTTAGAGTGGCGGTATCTCAACGGCATCCTCCGCCGCTGGCACGAAAACGGCTGGCACACCCCGGAGGAGGTCCAGCAGGGCGACGCCGGAAAGCCCGCCCAGCCGTCCCCGAAGCCGGACAAGCCGGATCAGGACAACTCCCGCATGGAAAAATACATGAAGTGGTAATATAAAGCGGTAAAGGAGGGAACCCCATGCCCTACGATGGAAAAATTCTCAGCCGGGCCATGGCCCGCTTTGACGAGGATAAGCAGCGCCGGGCCCGGCAGTTCCGGGAGCGTCAGCAGCAGCTGTTTGCCCGGGAGCCGGAGCTGGCGGACATCGACCGCCGCCTGCGCGGCACCATGAGCCAGATCATCACCAGGGCCCTGAAGGGGGGCCGGGACCCGGTGCCTGCCATCCACGCCATCCGGGACGAGAATCTGGCCCTCCAGCGCCGCCGGGGGGAGCTCCTTACGGCTCTGGGCTATCCTGCCGACTATCTGGAGGAGAAGCCCCGGTGCGCCCGGTGCGGCGACGCCGGGTTCCTGCCGGACGGCTCCATGTGCGCCTGCCTGCGCAGCTACTACGCCCGGGAGCAGATCGCGGAGCTGTCCCACATGCTGGACATCGGCTCCCAGAGCTTCGACACCTTCCGCCTGGACTACTATTCCACGGACCGGGGCGGCCTGCCCCGCTCCCCCCGGGAGGCGGCCCAGCGGAATCTGGAGATCTGCCAGTCCTTCGCCCGGGACTTCCGCCCCGGGAAGCAGAATCTGCTGCTGTTCGGCGCGCCGGGCCTGGGCAAGACGTTTCTGTCCGCCTGCATCGCCCGGGTGGTCAGCGAGGACGGCTTCTCCGTGGTGTACGACACGGCGGGGCATATTTTCTCCCAGTTCGAGGCGGCCAAGTTCCGCCGGGACGACGTGGACGAGCCGGACGAAAGCGTGGAGCGCTGCATGGCCTGCGACCTGCTGATCCTGGACGACCTGGGCACCGAGATGACCACCGCCTTTGTCCAGAGCGCCCTGTACCAGCTGCTCAACGGCCGCCTGCTGGCGGGGAAAAGCACCATCATCAGCACCAACCTGGACCCCGACCAGATTGGCCGCCGCTATTCGGCCCAGATCATGTCCCGGCTGGAGGGAGAGTTTGAGCTTCTGCCCTTCATCGGCCAGGACATCCGCCTTCTGAAGCGGGAGCAATAGAAGTCTCAAGAAATCCTGCACGGCTTACGCCGTGCAGGATTTCACAGCTTGTCAAAAAAGTCTTTTTTGACAAGCTGTGTGCGGTTTTTCAGAAATTAAAAAGTTCTGAAAAACCTGTGATTGCAAACGAAAGACACCCCTGATGGGTTTCTTTCGTAACTATCTTCCTTTCCGATGGCGGAAGATTTCCGAGTTTTTCGACAGTCTCAAGAAATCCTGCGCGGCTCACGCCGTGCAGGATTTCTTTCATGCCTCCAAAACGAATTAACGACCGCAAACGTTACCGCGCTGACCTCCGCACGATGTATCATCTTTCAAAAATCCGCGCCGTCCTTGTGCGAACATCAGCAAATTATTTCGACGCAATAAAGAATCCGTGAATTTTTCGTGAATATCGTAACGAAAATGTAAAGAATTTTTGTACAAAGTGAGAATTGATTTTTTCTGTAAAATAATTATCATATTGGACGGAATGCAAGAGGAGTTGCGTCCTTTTGCTCCAAAACATTATGATGTATGAATAGAGGAGGAGAAAAATGGTTAGCTTTCTGATTTGCCTGGCCTTGCTCATCGGCGGTTATTTCGTCTATGGCAAGGTGGTGGAAAACACCTTCGGGCCGGACGACCGCGAGACCCCCGCTGTGAAGATCAACGACGGCGTGGACTATGTGGTCCTCCCCCAGTGGAAGCTGTTCATGATCCAACTGCTGAACATCGCGGGCCTTGGTCCCATCTTCGGCGCTATGCAGGGTGCTCTGTGGGGCCCCATCGTGTTCCTGTGGATCACCTTTGGTACGATTTTTGCCGGCGCAGTGCATGACTACTTCTCCGGCATGATGAGCGAGCGCAACAACGGCGCTTCCATCTCCGAGATCTCCGGTATCTACCTGGGTGGCTTCATGAAGAACGTCATGCGTGTGTTCAGCGTGGTGCTGCTGATCATGGTGGGCACCGTGTTCGCCGTGGGTCCTGCCGGCCTGATCGTCACCCTGTTCAAGAACGGCGGCTCCACCGGCATTGTCACCACCACTCTGTTCTGGCTGATCATCGTCCTGGTGTATTATTTCATCGCCACCTTTATTTCCATTGACAAGATCATCGGTAAGATTTATCCTATCTTTGGTATCTGCCTGATCGTCATGGCCGTCGGCGTGGCCGTGGGCATCTTTGTCAAGCCTGAGTACACCATTCCTGAGATCTGGGATCACTTCGGTTCCATGCATCCCAAGGGAACTCCCGTGTGGAGCTTCATGTTCATCACCGTGGCCTGCGGCGCTATCTCCGGCTTCCACTCCACCCAGAGCCCCCTGATGGCCCGCTGCATGAAGAGTGAGAAGCAGGGCCGCTTCGTGTTCTACGGCGCCATGGTTTCCGAGGGCGTTATCGCCCTGGTGTGGGCCGCTGCCGGCTGCGCTCTGTATGAGGTCACCGGCGGTCTGAACACCGGCCTGGCCGAGATCCTGGCCAACGGCCAGTCTGCCGCCATCTATGATGTCTGCGTCAAGACCATGGGCAAGGTGGGCGTGGCCCTGGCCATGCTGGGCGTGATTGCCTGCCCCATCACCTCCGGCGATACGGCCTTCCGCAGCGCCCGTCTGGTGCTGTCCGACTGGTTCAAGATTGACCAGAAGAAGTGGAAGAACCGTCTGCTGCTGTGCGTGCCCGTTCTGGGCGTGGGCGCTGTCCTGGGCGTGGGCAATGCCCTGGGCTTCATCGACTACACCGTTATCTGGCGTTACTTCAGCTGGACCAACCAGACTCTGGCCATGATCGTCCTGTGGGCCGCTTCCATGTACCTGTACTATGAGAAGAAGAACTACTGGATTACCGCCGTGCCTGCCACCTTTATGAGCGCCGTTTCCGCCACTTAC
This sequence comes from Clostridiaceae bacterium Marseille-Q4149, assembly GCA_018228685.1. Taxonomy (GTDB): domain Bacteria; phylum Bacillota; class Clostridia; order Oscillospirales; family Oscillospiraceae; genus Vescimonas; species Vescimonas cirricatena. The sequence goes on along the minus strand of CP073691.1, from coordinate 2,501,474 downwards.
TTCCTGCTGGGCAACGAGTGCCTGGGCCAGTTCATCAACCACAAGACCGCCGAGGGCGTCACCGTGTACAACACCGCCGTGGCTTATCCCATCGGCATCGCCGTGGCCGTCCTGTTCCTGGGTATCTTCCTGTACACCATCAAGAAGCGCCATACCCAGCCTCACTACGAGACGCTGGGCAAGTAATTCGCCCCTTTTTCAAAACTTCGCAAAGCGGCAGGCCCCTCCTGCCGCTTTGCCCCTATGGGAGGAACTGCTATGATCTTTGCACCTGCACGCCTTGGCAGCGTCACGCTGGATAACGAGACCCTGGCGGCGGATAAGAAGGGCTGCCGCCGCTTCGGCCCCTGCGGCGTGGGCGAAAAGGCCCTGTATCTCAACAGCTTTTTCATCGACCGGCACTATTATGTGGCGCTGTCCTCGGTGCGCCGCGTGTTCAAGCGTGTGGCCATGAGCAAGGGCGGCTTCACCGGCAAGGGGGCCTTCGGCTCCATCCCCTACCTGGTGGTGGAGTACGACGGCGGCGAAAAGCAGTGCAATTTCAAGCACGAGGAGGACGTGGACAACCTGCTGGCCTACCTCTCCAAGCTCTGCCCGGATCTGCCGCTGCAAAGCCGCAAGGTGGAGCAGCACATGGCCCAGCAGCGGGCCGAGAACGCCCGCCGCTATCTCAAGGAGCTGACGCCCCAGGCCCAGGCCGAAAGGGAGCGCCTGGAGCAGGCCCGCACCTTCCTGGAGGATCACACCAACCTGACCCGCCGCCTGTCCCAGGCGGCCAAGGCCAAGCGGGTCAACGACCGCTCCAACCCCAGCTATAAGTGGGTGGCCCTGGCCATCGTTATCGCCGGGCTTATTGCCCTGGTATACGGCGTGGTGTCCATGATCCGGGGTACCAACAGCGTGGGCATCTACTTTGCCCTGTTCGGCCTGGCGGCGGTGTTCCTGTTCTCCGGGGCCCATGTGCTGCCTACCGCCCGCAACAACAAAACGGCCCTGACCCGGGAGTGGGAGCAGGCCCAGGCGGACCTGGCGGCGGTGCTGCCGAAGGATTTCCCCCTGCCTGCCCGCTATGCCCACCCGGTGGTGCTGACCCGGATGATCCGCGTTCTGCGGGAGGGCCGGGCCCAGACCGCCGACGAGGCCCTGGACGTGGTGAAGCGGGACCTGAAGGCCCTGACCGCCGATGTCCAGGTGGAGCAGTGGGAGTATGACGAGGTGGTGGCCGTGAAGCCCATGTTCCTGCTGTCGGACTATCAATAACACAAAAATCTCCCCGCCCGGGGAGATTTTTTGTGCTTGACAAATACCCAGGAGGGGTATATAACTATAGATACCCCCACGGGGTATCATGAAACAAAGCGAGGCGGGGAAACTATGGAAGAACACAACTGCTGCCGCTGCTCCCAGCGGAAAAAGGAGCGCTCGCCGGAGGAATACAAGCGCCTGATCCACCGGCTCAACCGCATCGAGGGCCAGATCCGGGGCATCCGGGGCATGGTGGAGGCCGGGGCTTACTGTCCCGACATCCTGGTCCAGGCGGCGGCGGTGAACGCGGCCATCAACGCCTTCAACAAGGAGCTGCTGGCCAGCCACATCCGCACCTGCGTGGCCCAGGACATCCGGGACGGCAAGGATCAGGTCATCGACGAGCTGGTGACCACCCTGCAAAAGCTGATGAAATAGGAGTGGACCCAATGAAGCAATACAATGTCACGGGCATGAGCTGCGCCGCCTGCTCGGCCCGGGTGGAAAAGGCGGTGGGGAAGGTCCCGGGGGTCACGGCGTGCTCTGTGAGCCTGCTGACCAACTCCATGGGCGTAGAGGGCACGGCGGAGCCCTCCGCCGTCATCGCCGCCGTGGAGGAGGCGGGGTACGGCGCGTCGGAAAAGGGCGCGGCCCAGTCGTCTCCCAGCGCCGACGAGCAGCAGCTGGAGGACCACGAGACGCCCCGTATCCGGCGGCGGCTTATCTGGTCCGTGGGCTTTCTGCTGGTGCTGATGTACTTTTCCATGGGCCACATGATGTGGGGCTGGCCCCTGCCGCCGTTTTACGACAACAACCATGTGGCCATGGGGCTGACCCAGCTGCTGCTGACGGGGATCATCATGGTCATCAACCAGAAGTTCTTCATCAGCGGCTATAAGGCCCTGTGGCACCGGGCCCCCAATATGGACACCCTGGTGGCCCTGGGGGCCACGGCGGCCTTCGGCTACAGCACCTATGCCCTGTTCGCCATGACGGCGGCCCAGGTCCGGGGCGATGAAGCCGCCGTCATGACCTATATGATGGACTTCTATTTTGAGTCCGCCGCCATGATCCTGACCCTGATCACCGTGGGCAAGATGCTGGAGGCCCGGTCCAAGGGCAAAACCACCGACGCCCTGAAAAGCCTCATGAGCCTGGCTCCCAGAACCGCCTCTGTGCTCCGGGACGGCCGGGAGGTGGAGGTGCCGGTGGAGCAGGTGCAGCAGGGGGACGAGTTCGCCGTCCGGCCCGGGGAGAGCATCCCCGTGGACGGCGTGGTGCTGGAGGGCTCCAGCGCCGTCAATGAGTCCGCCCTGACCGGGGAGAGCATCCCCGTGGACAAGGCCCCCGGCGACGGCGTGTCCGCCGCCACGGTGAACCAGTCCGGCTATCTCCGCTGCCGGGCTACCCGGGTGGGCCAGGATACCACCCTGTCCCAGATCATCCGCATGGTCAGCGACGCTGCCGCCACCAAGGCCCCCATCGCCAAGATCGCCGATAAGGTCTCCGGCGTGTTCGTTCCGGCGGTGATCTCCATTGCCGCCGTGACCACGGCGGTGTGGCTGCTGCTGGGCCACCCGGTGGGTTACGCCCTGGCCCGGGGCATCTCCGTTCTGGTGATCAGCTGCCCCTGTGCCCTGGGCCTGGCCACTCCTGTGGCCATTATGGTAGGCAGCGGCCTAGGGGCCAAAAACGGCATCCTGTTCAAAACCGCCGCCTCCCTGGAGGAGACGGGCCGGGTGCAGATCGTGGCCCTGGACAAAACCGGCACCATCACCAGCGGCCAGCCCCGGGTGACGGACATCCTCCCGGCGGAGGGCGTCACGGAGCAGGAGCTGCTGACCCATGCCCTGGCCCTGGAGCAGAAAAGTGAGCACCCCCTGGCCCGGGCTGTGCTGGACCGGGCGGCGGGGCTTACGGCTCCGGAGGTGTCGGACTTTCAGGCTCTGCCCGGCAACGGCCTGACGGCTGTGCTGGAGGGGAAGGCCCTCTGGGGCGGCAGCGCCGCCTTTACAGAGAAGCGCGCCGCCGTATCTCCGGACCTGCAGGCTAAGACCGAGGAGCTGTCCCGGCAGGGGAAAACGCCCCTGTTCTTCGGGGCGGAGGACCGGCTCCTGGGCGTCATTGCCGTGGCGGACGTCATCAAGGAGGACAGCCCCCGGGCGGTCCGGGAGCTGCGGAATATGGGCATCCGCGTGGTGATGCTCACCGGCGATAACCGGCGCACCGCTCAGGCCATCGGGGCCCAGGCGGGGGTGGATCAGGTCATCGCCGGGGTGCTGCCGGAGGGCAAGGAGGCCGCCATCCGCCGGCTGATGCAGCGGGGCAAGGTGGCCATGGTAGGCGACGGCATCAACGACGCCCCGGCCCTGACCCGGGCCGACACCGGCATCGCCATCGGCGCGGGAGCCGACGTGGCCATCGACGCGGCGGACGTGGTACTGATGAACAGCAGTCTGCTGGACGTGCCCGCCGCCATTCGGCTCAGCCGGGCCACCTTGCGGAACATCCACGAAAACCTGTTCTGGGCGTTTTTCTACAACGCCATCGGCATTCCTCTGGCCGCCGGGGTGTTCATCCCCCTGGGCCTGACCCTGAACCCCATGTTCGGCGCCGCCGCCATGAGCCTTTCCAGCTTCTGCGTGGTGTCCAACGCCCTGCGGCTGAATCTGTTCAAGCTCCGGGATAACCGGCACGATCATAAACGAACCAATCATCTGAACAACGAGAACAAGGAGGAACAAACTATGGAAAAGACACTGGAGATCAAGGGCATGATGTGCCCCCACTGCGAGGCCACCGTCCGCACCACCCTGGAGGCCATGCCCCAGGTGCAGGCCGCTCAGGTCAGCCACGAAAGCGGCACCGCCGTGGTGACCCTCACTGCCCCGGTGGAGGACGACGTCCTGCGCCGCACCGTGGAGGACAAGGGCTACACCGTCACCGCCATCCGCTGACCCTACCGCCGTCCCTCCGCAGGGCGGGGCAAAAAAGCCTCGCAGACTGCAAGCCTTTTGTCAAAAATGGGCGAAGCCCATTTTTGACAGTATCAAGAAAAGCACGGCGCAAGCCGTGCTTTTCTCGTATAAATCTTCGGCTGAAAGAGGGTCCCAACAGCCGGATTCATCTTCAGGCTCTCTCCATGGCCTCCCGGAAGTCTCTCTGGTCGGTGAAGATCTCCTGCTTGTAGGGGTTCTTCTTCTGTGCCTTGGCCCGCTTGATGATGCTGGCCAGGATCACCACGTTCACCACCAGCGCCACGATGGAGATCACGCCTTGGGCCGTGGGATTGGCCGCCGTGGGCCGGACGGCGGGATCCATGAAGCCGTTGGCATAGACGGAGGTGATGGTGCTGAACACGCTGTCATCCTGGAACAGGGGGAACACCTGGGCAAACATGCACCACAGGGCCAGGGTGTTGGCCCGGTTCTGGATCCAGCCGCCCTTGTTCCAGAAGTGGTTGGCAAAGGTGGGGGCCAGCAGCAGGGCCAGGCCGCAGTACCAGGAGTGGGTGGGCAGGCAGTTGTAGGTATACTCGAAGTTCCACAGGTCATAGGCCAGGATATAGCACCAGGTCATGTCGGGCCACAGCATGTCCTTCTGATCCTTGGAGGAGTAAATGCCCCACCAGGCGGTCATACAGAAGATGTTGACGATACCGGCGATGCCGTTGACCCAGTTCCACCAGCCGCCGTACAGCCACACGTTCTCGGAGGACAGCCACCAGCGGTCGCCGAACTCCTTCAGGGCCATGGCGCCCCGGATGCCGGACTCGAAGTCGCTGGCCACGGCGATGAGAATGTTGATGGCCACAATGGCAAAGGGGAACACCTTGAACCACTCCGTCTTGCCGATGCTCCACTTATACTTGAGCATCATGAAGCCGATGCACCCGGCGGTGGCGGCGTACAGCTTGGCATAGTGGAACCAGCTGTTCATGTTGGTATAGGTCTGGTTGTTCAGGGCCCATTCCGCGCCGGCCCGTGCGCCGATGGCAATGGCGATGAAATACACCGTCAGCGCGGCGGGCAGCACCAGAAAGCAGATGATGCCGCCGGTCTTGGTGCGGCGGGCGAACTCGTTGGCCAGCACCAGCCCGGTAAACACCAGCACAAAGCCCAGCAGCTGGTACAGGGCGGTCTCGCCATAGATCTGGAATAACATGTCCATTCCTCCTAAAAAATTTTCTGTCTCCTAAGCTCAGCCGCCTGGTCCAGCCAGAGAAGCCCGGACCATCGGCCATGCCGCCAATATAGCACAGGTTTCCTTAAAAAGTCAACTGTCACACGGAAAAAAGTGTTGAAAAAGCCAGAAAAAGCGGGCATAATGGAACTGAAATCGGCTGTGGTATGTGGCCATACCACAGCCAGAGGAGGAAGCGCGTATGGAGTTTGAAAAGCTGGTGTCCCCATCGCTGAAGGACCTGTTCATCACCCACATCGAGGCCATGATCCTTTCCGGGGAGCTGCCGGTGGGGCAGCAGCTGCCGCCGGAGCGCCAGCTGGCCCAGTCCATGGGCGTCAGCCGGGCGGTGGTCAACAGCGGCGTGGCGGAGCTGGAGCGCCGGGGATTTTTAGAGGTCCGGCCCCGGGTGGGCACCTTCGTCACGGACTATCGCCGGGCCGGGACCCTGGACACCCTGAAATCCATCATGACCTATAACCGGGGCCGCCTGCGCAACGAGGAGATCCGCTCCATTCTGGAGATCCGGGACGCCCTGGACAAGCTGGCGGCGGCGGGGATCATCGCCTGCGCCTCGGAGGAGGACATCGCCGCCCTGTTCCGGGCGGCGGAGACCATCCGGGAGGCCGGGGACAACCGCCATGCGGCGGAGGCGGCCTTTGCCTTCCAGCATGAGCTGGCCATGCAGTCGGGCAACACCCTGCTGCCCCTGATCTTCCGGTCCTTCTATTCCTCGGTGCTGGTGCTGTGGGAGCGGTTCTGCGCCCTCAACGGCGTTTCCATGCTCTATGAGACCAGCGTCCGCCTGTGCCGCCACATCCGGGACCGGGACCTTTCCGCCGCCGTGGCCTGGATCGACTACTGCACCCGGGAGACCGTCTCCGGCAGCCGCCGGATATACTACTGATCCGGGAGCGGCAAAACCAATGTCACAAAAAGAAATCACCATCCCTCAAGGATGGTGATTTCTTTTTGGAGCAGGGTACGGGAATCGAACCCGCCTCCTCGGCTTGGGAAGCCGATGTACTACCGATGTACTAACCCTGCGAACCGCTACCTGCTGATTATAGCAGACTCCCGGCGGTTTTGCAACCGCTTTTTTTGTCGGAACCGGGAAAACTGCGCCGCCCGGCCGGGGATGGGCAGTCCCGGGCCGGGCGGCGCAGGTTCAGATGACGTAGTTGTCCCCCTGGGGCAGGGACATCAGGTCTGCCAGGGTCACGCCGGAGAAGTATTCCCGGGTCACCCGGTAATACCCCTCCCACACCGGCAGCGTCCGGCAGTCGGCCGCCCGGGCACAGGCGCCGGCCCCGTCCTTCAGGCAGCTCACCGGGGCCAGATCGCCTTCGGACCGCAGCAGAATGTCCCACAGGGTGTACGTCTCCGGCTCCCGGGCCAGGCGATACCCACCCCCGATGCCGTGAACGCTCTCAATGAAACCGGCGGCCTTCAGGGCAGGCATCAGCTTCTCAATATATTTCAGCGAGATGTCCTGCCTTGCAGCGACCTCCTTCATGGGGATGTAACCGCCGTTGCGATGCTCCGCCAGGTCCAAAAGGATCCGGATGGAATACCGCCCTTTTGTCGAGATCATGCTATCTGCCTCCTTCGTGTCCCTCCATTATACCCCCAAACCGGTGGGTAAGGCAAACCTTTTTTGGTAAATTTCCACATTTTCTGTCGGAACATTTGCATATTCATGATGAATATGCTATACTGCTGAAAAATCCACAGAAATGAGGCGCTCTTATGGACCAATACAAGATCATCCAGGTAAAGGAAAGCGTTTTCGCCGATAATGACCGGGAGGCGGACCGGGTCCGCCAACAGTTGAAGGGCCAGGGGACCTTTCTGCTGAATCTGATGTCCTCCCCCGGCAGCGGCAAGACCACCACCCTGCTGCGCACCGTGGAGGGACTGAAGGATCAGCTGCGCATCGGCGTTATGGAGGCCGACATCGACTCCGACGTGGACGCCGCCGCCATGGCGGGCGCAGGGGTCCGCTCCATCCAGCTGCACACCGGTGGTATGTGCCACCTGGACGCGGGCATGACGGAGCAGGGCCTGCAGGAGCTGGGGACGGAGGACCTGGACCTGGTGGTGCTGGAGAATGTGGGCAATCTGGTGTGCCCGGCGGAGTTCGACACCGGCGCCGTGAAGAACGCCATGATCCTCTCCGTGCCCGAGGGCCACGACAAGCCCCTGAAATACCCCCTGATCTTCACGGTGTGCGACGCTCTGATCATCAACAAGATCGACGTGCTGCCCTATTTCGACTTCGACATGGACAAGGTGGTGGAGTACGCCCACCGCCGCAACCCCAATCTGAAGATTTTCCCCATCTCCGCCAAGTCCGGCCTGGGCGTGGATGCCTGGCGTCAGTGGCTGCTGGAGGAGACCCGGGCCTGGAAGGAGAGCTGACCCCATGGAGCAGATTTTCTCCCAGCTGTTTTACGAGGTGGAAAAGCACCGGGACACGGTGCTGGTGACCCTCATCGCCGACCGGGGCAGCGCCCCCCGGAAGGCCGGGGCACAGATGCTGGTGGGGGCGGAGGGCCGCCTGGTGGGCACCATCGGCGGCGGCGCGGTGGAGGGCCGCAGCATCCAGCTGAGCCAGCAGCTGCTGGCCCAGCGCCGCTCCTGCATCCGGGAGTTCCCCCTGCACCAGGCCCCGGAACGGGACATCGGCATGGTCTGCGGCGGCGATGTCACCGCCCATTTCCAGTTCATCCCGGCGGAGGACCCCACTTGGAGCGAGACCGCCAGCCGGGCCCTGGCCCTACTGAACCGCCGCACCGCCGGCTGGCTGGTGCTGGCGGAGGACGGCTCCGCCCCGGCGCTGCTGGACCGGGAGAGCGTGGTTTCCGGCAGTCTGCCGGAGGATACCGCCCAGGCCCTGCGGACCCCGGGCTTCTCCATGGCGGCGGGGTATATCTCCCTGCCCCTGCCCATCGGCCAGCGGGCCCTGCTGTTCGGCGCGGGGCATATCTCCCAGGCCCTGTGCCCCCTGCTGAACACCATCGGCTTCCGCCCGGTGGTGTTCGACGACCGGCCGGAGCTGGCCAACACCCGGCTGTTCCCCACGGCGGAGCAGGTGATCTGCGGGGACTTCACCCGCATCAGCGACTATCTGACCATCACCGACGAGGACTTTGTGGTCATCATGACCAGCGGCCATGTCCGGGACTTCCAGGTGGAGGAGCAGACCCTTCGGGGCCCCTTCGCCTATGTGGGGGTCATCGGCTCCCGGCGGAAAACCGCATCGGTGAATCAGCGGCTGCTGGAGGCGGGCATCCACCAGTCCTCCATCGACCTGGTGCACACCCCCATCGGCACCCCTATCCTGGCGGTGACGCCGGAGGAGATCGCCGTCAGCATCGCCGGTGAGATGATCCAGGTCCGTGCCCAGCGCCGGGGCCCCACCTCCCACGGCTGCCCCATGCACAGCTGATTGCATAACAAAAGCACCAGACAGGGCCTGCCCCTGCCTGGTGCTTTTGCTGTTCGAGGCCGTCACGGCCTTTCATAGCGGTATTCCAGCCCGAAATCCCGGTCATCCGCCTCCTGGTGCAGATAATCGCAGCCCTGCTCCGACACGATCCGGAAGCCGCATTTTTCGTGGGCCTTCAGGGACGCGGCGTTCTTTTTGCCCACGCAGTCGCAGAGCCGGAACGGTCCCTCCGCTTTCATTGCGTCCAGGACCTCCGAAAGGAGCCGGACGCCGTATCCCTGCCGTCTCCGGTCCGGGCGCGTCTCCAGGGCCTCCAGGTAATACGGCCCCTCCGGAATCTTACAGGTCCTCAGAGCGCTGACCCACACGCCGTCCTCCTCAAGGGCCCAGCAAATGGCCTCCGGCTCCTTGAAGAACTCGTTTTTCAGAAAGTCCAGAAATCCGGACTCCACCATGCGGACGGCTGCCTCCTTGTCCGGCTCCTCCGGGCAGAAAAAGTCCGTGTTTTCCAGGTTGCTTTCGGCGTAGACATCCATCAGCTTTCTCTCGTCCAGCGCCTGACCGTCTGTGATTTTCAGCAGCATCTTTTCTCCTCCTGTTTCCGGCTCTCCCGCCTGTGCGTCATATCTCCCGCTCCATGACAATGTACCGGGCCTCGCCTATGGTCTGGAAACGATTTTTCGTCCAGAAGGCGTGGCTCTGGGGATTGCCCTTGTCCACCCCCAGGCGTATTTTTTCGCAGCCGCAGGCGGAAAGATACGCCGCAAGCCCGCTGATGATCTGTGAACCCACGCCCCGGTGCTGATACCGCACGTCGGTCATGAACAGGCCGATGAAGGCGGTGTTTTTTTCGGGATAGCCCAGGATCAGGTCCATAATGGCCGCCAGGGACCCGCCCTCAAAAAAGCCGACGTAATATTTGTCCTCGCGGCTTTTTCCCGGCGGCAGGGCCTCCATGTCGTCCAATATGCTCTCTTTTGTCACAAAGGGCTCATGATACCGGTAAAAAATCCGGTTTTCGCGGCACAGCTCATAGATGGCGTCCACGTCATCCCTGCCCAGCCTCCGCACCTGATAGTTTTTTGAAATTTCGGTTATCTCCACGCCAAGCACCTCCGTCAAATCCCATTTTCTGCTTTATTCAAACGCCCTGTTGAAGATAACCGGCAAACTTGAAGTTGTCAGTCCAAAATCAGGACGCCTGCGCAATCGGACATTTGTGCAAATGAAAGGTCTGGAAAATCTTTTCTCAGTTCCTCAACGACAAAGTAGATTTCATCATTATCCCATGTGTCTCCTGCCTTCAATTTACACTGTTCTAAGTCCTTTCGTGTTTCAAAGGCAACATCGCCGATAATAATTTTACCGGATTCTTTTAAGTAGTTACGCAAGTCTAACAGAAAGTCGTTCTTTTGCGCATCCGTCAAATGATGTAGAGAGTATGTCGCAACAATATAATCATAACGAAAGTTACGCAATGGTTCGACAAGCCCTTTTGAAAAGTCCCCCTGATATAAATGCGCATTTGGCATTTTCTCAGACGCCAACGCAATCATTCTTGATGAAAAGTCCTGCCCATAAATGGAACAGCCTCGCTCGTATAGTTTTGTCGTTAATGTGCCTGTTCCGAATCCAATATCCAGCACAGCGGCATTTTCAGCTCTCATTATGGCCTGAAAAATGAACCCAAGAACCTTTTTATAACCGGCAAAAGGGTATGTGTTTTCCTCATCAGAAATGCCAACAGTTTTGTCATAGCCATCAGCCCAAAGGTCGAACTCTATGTTGTTTAGCATACTTACTTCCTCCATCAAATTCCATTTTCTGCTTTATTCAAACACCCCGCTGACATAGCGGTACTTATCCAGGCTGGACGCAGCATTCCAGGTCATGTAGCCGCCGGTGTTGCCGGTTTCGGTCAGGGCCCGGATTTGGGCGGCGATCTCATCGGGGCCATAGGTGTTGTACGGCTCCTGGATGGCGTTGTAGCACTGGATCCAGGTGCGCACGGCGGCAGGGGAGGGGGTCTCCTGCTGGCGGGCGGCGGCCTTTTCGCCGAAGGTTTTCATGGTCTCATAGGGATGCTCCCAGGGCAGCCAGCTGCCGGAGGCGGCGTAATGGTCCGGGTACGGCATGGCGCTGATGGCGTCCACCACGCCGCTGATGGCGGCCCAGTACTGGCCATAGGCGGTGACGTATTTCTCGGCGCACTCGCCGAACACGTCTGCCGAGACATACACCCCCGCCTCATGGAGCCGGTCGGCGGCATACTGCAAAAACCGCTGCACCGCCTGGGCCCTGCTCTCGTCATTGATGTTGCGGTAGTCGATGGTGCCCGCCTCGTCATAGCCCCAGGTGCCGTCCGGGAAGCGGACATAGTCGAACTGAATCTCGTTGAAGCCCATGGTCTGGGCGGCCTCCAGGGCCAGGTCCACCTTATACTGCCACACGCGGCGGTTATACACGCTGGGCCAGTACATGCCGCCGATCTTCAGCGGATTGCCGTCCAGGTCCGCCACCACGCACTCCGGGTGATCCGTGGCCAGGTTGGGATCGTTGAAGGCGGTGATCCGGCCGATGACATAGTACCCGGCGTCCTTCAGCTTCCGCACCGCCGCCTGATAGTCCTCTAAGGTGTTGTAGGCATCCGCATAGGCGCTGGGGGAATACTGCTGCATCACCGGGGAGGCGTAGCCAATGGCCCCGCCGTCCATCACGTCCACCACAAAGGCGTTGATGCCGCAGCTGTCGGCCACGGCGATGTAGGCCTCCGGATTCCGGATGGCCTCGTTGTTCAGATACAGGGCCTTCACGGTGCCGGGCATGACGTTGTTCTCGAACTTGGGCTTTTCATAGGCGTCATAGTCCAGCCCCGCCGCGTCGCCGCCGCCATAGCTGTCGCCCCGGTCGGCGTGGAGCCGGGCCATATCCGCATCATAGGCTGCGGCGGCCTCCTCCTCCGTCAGCCGGACATACCGGGCGGGGATGCACCCCCCCTCCGCCTGGTAATAGGCCACGCTGCCGTCCTCCGCCAGCCCTCGGTAGCCGGTAACGGTCAGGGCCTGGCCCCGGAGCACCAGGGGCCCGGTGGGGTTCCCGTCCCCGTCCGTCAGGTTCTGGGCCCGGCGGACATACACCGTCTCCAGCGTCACCACGGCGTTGACGTCGCTGGTGAGGTTGGCCCGGTCCAGCCAGCCGAAGCTGCCGTCCTCCCGGGGCACCCGAACCTGGTCCGGGTGGTCATCACTGGCCTCCTCCACCACATAGTTCACCTGACTGCCTCGGATCAGCTGCTCCAGAACGGCGCCCTCCTCATCGTACAGGGGGGCCGTTTCCGACGCCGAGGCGATATAGCCCGCCGCCGTCTCCAGGGGCTTTGCCTGCTGCCGGGTGAAGTGCCACACCAGGGCGGCAATGGTGGCCAGGCACACCAGGGCCAGGACCACGCCGGGCCACTTGGGGCGGCGCTGCTTCCGGCTGCGCCGGGGCCGGGGGGTGTATTCCGGCTCTCCTTCCGGAGCCCAATCGGGGGCCCATTCGCCGGTCTGCTGCTGATTCACGGACATAGGGGAAATACCTCACTTTTTGGATTTTCCCCCATTATACCGTATTTTTCGCCGGATGGCTACCCTTTTGTTTCTGTCCCGGCCTGTCCCGCCGAAAAATCGGGACAAAACCCGGCAAAAGCGGGACAAACCGCCGGTGATGCGGACGGAAATGTGAATTTTTTCCCCTCCCCTTGCAATTTTGAAAAAATAGGCTATGATATAGGAGAAAGAATATGTCCCGCCCGGCGGGAGAAGAAAAGAAGGTACTGTTATGACAAAAATTGACATCGTGTCCGGTTTCCTGGGCGCAGGTAAGACCACCCTCATCAAGAAGATGGTGAAGGAGGCATATCAGGGCGAGAAGCTGGTGCTGATCGAAAACGAGTTCGGCGAGATCAGCATCGACGGCGGCTTTTTGAAGGACGCCGGTATCCAGATCTCCGAAATGTCCTCGGGCTGCATCTGCTGCTCCCTGGTGGGCGACTTCGGCAAGGCCCTGCGGGAGGTGAAGGAGCAGTTCCAGCCGGACCGCATCCTCATCGAGCCCTCCGGCGTGGGCAAGCTCAGCGACGTCATCGTGGCGGTGGAGAACACCGTGGCGGATATTCCGGATATGAAGCTGAACTCCTTTGTCACCGTGGCCGACGCCGGCAAGGTGAAGGTGTATATGAAGAACTTCGGCGAGTTCTATAACAACCAGATCGAGTCCGCCGGCACCATCATCCTGTCCCGGACCCAGAAGCTGACCCAGGAGAAGCTGGAGGCCGCCGCGGCCCTGCTGCGGGAGAAGAACCCCACCGCCGCCATCCTGACCACCCCCTGGGACCAGCTGGACGGCAAGACCATTCTGGCCGCCGTGGAGAAGGTGTCCCTGGCCGACGAGCTGCTGGAGAAGATGCGGGCCGAGCACGAGGCCGAGGAGGCTGAGCATCATCACCATCATCATGACCACGACGAGCATGACGAGGATGCGCATGAGCATCACCATCATCACGATCATGATCATGACGAGGATGAGGACGAGCACGAGCACCATCATCACGACCATGATCATGAGCATGACCATGACCACGACGAGCACGAGCATCACCACCATCATCACGGCGAGGGCGAGTGCGACGATCCGGAGTGCGCCTGCCACCACCATCACCACCACGCCGACGAGGTGTTCACCAGCTGGGGCGCGGAGACCCCCAAGCAGTTCACCCAGGCGGATATCGACCGCATTCTGACGGCCCTGGATTCCGGCGAATACGGCGCCATCCTGCGGGCCAAGGGCATTGTGCCCGCCGCCGACGGCCAGTGGCTGCACTTTGACTATGTGCCCCAGGAGCACGAGGTGCGCTATGGTGCCGCCGACTACACCGGCCGCCTGTGCGTCATCGGCTCCCAGCTGAAGGAGGACGGCCTGAAGACCCTGTTCGGCCTGTAAGGAGACGCCTATGGACATTCCTGTATATCTCATCACCGGTTTTCTGGACGCCGGAAAAACCGACTTCATCAACGGCATCCTGAAGGACGGCTTCGCCGCCGAGGACCGGACGCTGCTGCTGTGCTGCGAGGAAGGGGAGACGGAGTACGACCCCAAATCCCTGTTCAACGTCTTCACCTACACCGTGGACGACCCCGCCCAGCTGACGCCGGAGTTCTTCAAGAAGCTGGAAAAGCAGTACCGCCCTAAGCAGGTGATCATCGAGTTCAACGGCATGTGGAGCTTCGAGCCCCTGTACCGGGAGGGCCTGCCCGCCAACTGGATCCTGTATCAGATCATGTGCCTGGTGGACGCCACCACCTTTGAGCCGTATCTGCGGAACATGGGCCAGCTGATGATGGAAAAAATTCTCAACGCGGACATGATCATCTTCAACCGCTGCAATGAGGAGCTGCGCAAGGCCCTGCGGGGCCGGAACCTGCGGATGGTGAACCGCCGGGCGGACATCTATCTGGAGAACACCGACGGCACCAGCGAGGACTACGTCACCGACGATATGTCCCCCTTTGACCTGTCCGGCGGCCACCTGGACGTGCCGGACAACGACTACGGCATCTGGTATGTGGACATGATGGACAACCCCCAGCGCTACGACGGCGTCACCGTGCGGTATAAGGCGCTGATGTGCCACTCCAAGAAGTTCCCGGGGATCCACTGCCCCGGCCGCTTCGCCATGGTGTGCTGCAACAACGACATGCAGTTCCTGGCCCTGGTGTGCAAGGGCCAGGAGCTGGAGAAGTTCAAGAACCGCCAGTGGGTGGAGATCCAGGCCACCGTGAAGAAGGAGAAATGCCAGGCCTATGACGGTGAGGGCCCGGTGCTGTACGTCACCGGCGTGAAGCCCTGCCAGAAGCCGGACCCGGAGAACGTCAGTTTCTGATACGGAGCGTAATATTCGCATATAATAATACAAATAGCAAAAGAGGAACGGCTGCGCCGTTCCTCTTTTGCTTGTCAAAAAGTATCCCTGCCGTGACACCACAAGGGAGAAATCGCCCTGTTCCGAGGGTGACGCGGCCCGCTGAGGGCAGCGGGCCCTACGGACGGCCTGCCGGCCTTCCCGTTCCTGTAGGGCGGGGCCCGCGTCTGCCCACCATCGTGCCAGCCGACTGGCAGGCATTGTGTCATGCCCGCCAGCCGGGGCACTTCCTCGAAATCGCCTCGCTTCATCCGCCACCGGCGGCGCTTCGGCGATTTCCCCGGCGGAAAACCGGCTTTGTTTACAAATAATTCAAAGGCTTCCACTTGACAAGGGCGGCGGGGGGTGGTAAACTGCGTTTAGCACTCAGGAAGTTGGAGTGCTAACGGAGAAAACGATATGGAATTGACCGATCGAAAAAGACAGATACTGAAGATCGTGGTGGAGGAATATGTGGCGGCGGCGGAGCCGGTGGGCTCCAAGGCCATCGCCCAGAGGATGCCCGGCAAGATCAGCTCCGCCACCATCCGCAACGAACTGGCGGACCTGACGGAGATGGGCTATCTGGAACAGCCCCACACCTCCGCCGGACGGGTCCCCTCCGCCAAGGGCTACCGACTGTACGTCAACGAGCTGATGGAGCGGCGGTCCCTGAGCCGGGAGGAGGAGGAAAAGCTCAACACCTCCCTGGCCGAGAAGCTGGCGGGAACGGACCAGGTCATGGCCCGGGCGGGCCAGATGGTCTCGTCCTTTGTGGGCTATCCCGCCTACACCGTGGCGGACCACAAAACCGCCGCCACCGTGCGGCGCTTTGAGCTGATCCCCGTGGACCAGAGCAGCTTCATCGCCGTGGTGATGCTGTCGGACAGCCAGGTGAAAAGCCAGCTGCTGCCCCTGCAATTGCCGGTGGCCGACGGGGGCCTGCCGGACATGAGCCACCTGCTGAACACCCATTTCACCGGCATCGGGCCGGAGGACATGAACGGACGGCTCATGAGCCTGTCGGAGCAGGTGTCCGGCCAGTGGTTCCTGCCGCTGAACCAGGTGGTGGAATATGCCGGACGGTTATTGAAGGAAGCCAACAGCCAGGAGGTCTTTACCGGCGGGGCCAAGGAGTTCCTGCGGTTCCCGGAATACCGGGACGCGGACAAGGCCCACGACCTGATGACCTTTATGGTGGACAATAAAGAACAGCTGCCCGCGCCCACGGAGGGCGGCCCGGTGCAGATCCTCATCGGCCCCGAAAATCTCAACGAGGCCCTGCGGGACAGCAGCGTGGTGGTGGCCAGCTATGACATCGGAGACAATATGCGGGGACTGGTGGGCGTGGTCGGACCCACCCGGATGGACTACGCCACCGTGGCGGCGCGCCTGAGCTACTTTGCCGAGAGTCTGGGCCGCATGTTCGGGAAGAACCAGCTGCCCCCCAAGGAGGACCAGGAAACATGAGCGAGAATGTGAATCAGGAAAACAAGCAGGAACAGGAAAACACGGACACCCCGGAGACCCAGCCCCAGCAGGAGCCGTCTCCGGAAACGGCGGAGGAGACCTTCACCGTCACCCGGGACCAGATGGAGAAAATGGAACAGCTGGCCAAGATGGTGTCCGACGCCAGCGACAAATATCTGCGGCTGGCAGCGGAATACGACAACTACCGCAAACGCACCGCCAAGGAAAAGGAGAGTCTGTACGGCGACGCCAAGGCCGACACCGTGAAGCCCTTTTTGGAGGTGCTGGACAACCTGGAGCGGGGCCTGGCCCAGTTCGAGGAGGGGGACCCCCACCGCCAGGGTATGGAGATGATCTGCAAGCAGTTCATGACCGTGCTGGAAAAGCTGGGCGTACAGCAGATTGAGGCCCTGGGCCAGCCCTTTGACCCCGCCCGCCACAACGCCGTGATGCATGTGGAGGATGAGTCGGCCGGGGAGAACACCGTGGTGGAGGTATTCCAGCAGGGATACGCCCTGGGCGACAAGATCCTGCGGTTCGCCATGGTAAAGGTTGCTAATTGAGAGGAGCATGTGCTATGAACGGAAAAAAACTTTATAAAAGCCGGGATAACCGGATGATCTCCGGCGTGTGCGCCGGGATCGCCGAGTATTTCAATATGGACCCCACCATCATCCGTCTGGCGTGGGTGCTGTTCAGCCTGCTGGGCGGCAGCGGCGTGCTGGGCTATATCATCGCCGCCATCGTGATCCCCGAGTATCCGGTGGACTGACCCTTGTAAACAAATTTTATTTCATATATTCAGGAGGCAATTATTATGTCTAAAGTTATCGGTATCGACCTTGGCACCACCAATTCCTGCGTAGCCGTCATGGAGGGCGGCGAGGCAGTTGTCATCCCCAACGCAGAGGGTAACCGCACCACCCCGTCCGTGGTGGCCTTCTCCAAGACCGGCGAGCGCATGGTGGGCCAGGTGGCCAAGCGCCAGGCCATCACCAACCCCGACCGCACCATCTCCTCCATCAAGCGCGAGATGGGCTCCGACCACCGGGTCAGCATCGACGGCAAGTCCTACACTCCCCAGGAGATCAGCGCCATGATCCTGCAGAAGCTCAAGAGCGACGCCGAGGCCTATCTGGGCAGCACCGTCACCGAGGCCGTTATCACCGTCCCCGCCTACTTCACCGATGCCCAGCGTCAGGCCACCAAGGATGCCGGCAAGATCGCGGGTCTGGACGTGAAGCGTATCATCAACGAGCCCACCGCCGCGGCCCTGGCCTATGGCGTGGACAAGGAGCAGGCCCAGAAGATCATGGTGTATGACCTGGGCGGCGGCACCTTCGATGTGTCCATTCTGGAGATCGACGACGGCGTCATCGAGGTTCTGGCCACCGCCGGCAACAACCGGCTGGGCGGCGACGACTTCGACCAGTGCATCATGAAGTACCTGGTCAGCGAGTTCAAGCGCACCGAGGGCATCGACCTGTCCGGCGACAAGGTTGCCATGCAGCGCCTGAAGGAGGCCGCCGAGAAGGCCAAGATCGAGCTGTCCGGCGTGACCACCAGCAACATCAACCTCCCCTATATCACCGCCGACGCCACCGGCCCCAAGCACCTGGACGTGACCCTGACCCGGGCCAAGTTCAACGAGCTCACCGGCCATCTGGTGGACGCCACCATGGGCCCCGTGCGCCAGGCCATGTCCGACGCCGGTCTGAAGCCCTCCGACCTGTCCAAGGTCCTGATGGTGGGCGGCTCCAGCCGTATCCCCGCCGTGGTGGAGGCCGTGAAGAACTTCACCGGCAACGAGCCCTTCAAGGGCATCAACCCCGATGAGTGCGTGGCCATGGGCGCGGCCCTGCAGGCCGGCGTGCTGACCGGCGACGTCAAGGGTCTGCTGCTGCTGGACGTGACCCCCCTGTCCCTGGGCATTGAGACCATGGGCGGCGTGTGCACCCGCCTGATCGAGCGCAACACCACCATCCCCGTGAAGAAGAGCCAGATCTTCTCCACCGCCGCCGACAACCAGACCTCCGTAGAGGTCAACGTGCTGCAGGGCGAGCGGGAGATGGCCGCCGCCAACAAGAGCCTGGGCCGCTTCCACCTGGACGGCATCGCTCCGGCCCGCCGCGGCGTGCCCCAGATCGAGGTGACCTTCGACATCGACGCCAACGGCATCGTCAACGTGTCCGCCAAGGACCTGGGCACCGGCACCGAGCAGCACATCACCATCACCTCCTCCTCCAACATGAGCAAGGACGACATCGAGAAGGCCGTGAAGGAGGCCGAGCAGTATGCCGCCGAGGACGCCAAGATCAAGGAGAAGGTAGAGGTCCGCAACCAGGCCGACCAGATGGTCTATCAGTCCGAAAAGACCCTCAGCGAGGTGGGCGACAAGCTGCCCGAAAGCGAGAAGGCCCCCATCCAGGCCGGTATCGACAAGCTGAAGGAGACCCTGAAGGGCGAGGACACCGACGCCATCAAGGCCGCCACCGAGGAGCTGACCCAGCTGTTCTACAAGATGAGCGAGAAGCTGTATCAGCAGCAGGCACCCCAGGGCGACCCCACCCAGGCCGGCCAGCAGGGCGGCGCCCAGGGTGACCAGGGCGGCCAGTATTACGACGCCGACTACAAGGTCGTGGATGACGACGACACCAAGAATAAATAAGTGAAATTTCACCACCGGAAAGGGGCAGGGCTTCCTGTCCCTTCGTGTGGTGTTCAGGGATAGAAGACCCAGAGAAGGGAGCGGGCCGTTATGGCAGAGAAACGCGATTATTACGAGGTCCTGGGCGTGGAAAAGGGCGCCAGCGAGGACGAGATCAAAAGAGCATACAAAAAGCTGGCCCGGAAGTATCACCCGGACATGAACCCCGGCGACAAGGAGGCCGAGGAGAAGTTCAAGGAGATCAACGAGGCCAACGAGGTGCTGTCCAATCCCGATAAGCGCCAGAAATATGACCAGTTCGGCTTTGCCGGGGTGGACCCCAACTATGGCGCGGGTCAGGGCGGCGGATACGGGGCAGGCGGCTTCGACTTCGGCGACCTGGGCGACATTTTCGGCAGCTTCTTCGGCGGCGGCTTCGGCGGCGGCCAGCAGCGGCGCAACGGACCCCGCCGGGGCGAGAGCATCCGGGCCAGCGTGTCCGTGGACTTCACGGAGGCCGCCTTCGGCTGCGAGAAATCCGTGACGGTGGAGCGCAGCGAGTCCTGCCCCACCTGCAAAGGAAACGGCTGCGCCCACGGCACCACGCCGGAGGTGTGCCCCGAGTGCCATGGCACCGGCACCGTGACCCAGGCCCAGCGGACGCCCTTCGGCGTCATGCAGAGCCAGGGCCCCTGCCAGAAGTGCCGGGGCACCGGCAAGATCATCCACCAGCCCTGCCCCGACTGTCACGGCAGCGGCCGCATTCGCAAGCGCCGGACCATTCAGGTGAACATCCCCGCCGGTATCGACAACGGCCAGACCATCTCCCTGCGGGGCCAGGGCCACGCAGGCTCCAACGGCGGCCCCAGCGGCGACCTGCTGATTACCGTGATGGTGCGGCCCCACGAGATCTTCCGCCGGGAGGGCACCTCCGTGTTCTGCGAGGCCCCCATCACCTTCACCCAGGCGGTGCTGGGCGCGGAGCTGGAGATCCCCACCATCGACGGCCGGGTGAAATACACCATCCCCGAGGGCACCCAGACCGGCACCGTGTTCCGGCTGCGGGGCAAGGGCATTCCCGTCCTCAACAGCCGGGGCCGGGGCGACCAGTACGTCACCGTCACCATCGAGACGCCCCGGGACCTGAACCGGGAGCAGAAGGAGGCCCTGAAGAAATTCAGCGAGACCCTGGGCGAAGGCAACTACGAAAAGCACCGCAGCTTTTTCGGGAAGAAGAAGTAAGCCATGTATCTTGCAGACTATCACGTCCATTCCACCTGCTCCCCGGACGGGCACCAGACCATGGCCCAGGCGGCGGAGGCTGCCGTCCGGCAGGGCCTGCGGGAGCTGTGCATCACCGACCATGTGGACACCATCCACTGGGGCACCCTGGCTCCCCGGGACGACTTCGACTGGGAGGAGTCCTGGCGGCAGTTCCATGAGGCCCAGGCGCTGTGGGGGGACCGGATCACCCTGCGGTGGGGGGCGGAGCTGGGGGAGGCCCAGCTGAGCTTCGACCGGGCGGACCGGCTTCTGGCCGGGGAGGAGCTGGACTTTGTCATCGGCTCCGTGCACCTAAGCGGAAAAAAGTTTGCCAACATGGACCTGTACTATATTGAAAAAGGCAGCGAAGCGTATTATGATAGTGTCATCGACAGCTATCTGGACGATGTGCTGGCCCTGGCCCGGTGGGGCCGGTTCCAGGTGCTGGGCCACCTGACCCTGCCCCTGCGGTATATCAACGAGCACCACGGGGAGCACATGACCTTCCGCCGCCACATGGACCGGGTGGAGGAGATCTTCCGCGCCATCATTCCCCAGGGGGTGGGCATCGAGTGCAACACCAACCGGGGAAACGAGCCCCTGCCGGGGGAGGATATTCTGCGGCTGTACCGCAGTCTGGGCGGCGAGATCATCACCCTGGGCAGCGACGCCCACCGGCCGGAGGACGTGGGCTGCTTCATCCGGCAGCGCCAGGAGCTTCTGCGGACCTGCGGCTTCCGCTATTTCACCACATTTGAACGGGGCCGGCCGCTGTTTCAGGCCCTGTGATACCCGAGAGGAGAACGAATCATGAAAATTGCCATCGGCTGCGATCACGGCGGCTATCTGCTGAAGCAGGACATTCTCATCTGGCTGGAGGAGCACGACATCGACTTTGAGGACGTGGGCTGCTTCTCCACCGAAAGCGTGGACTATCCCATTTATGGCGAGAAGGTGGCCCGGCTGGTGGCCTCCGGCGAATGCGAAAAGGGCATTGTCATCTGCACCACCGGCATCGGCATTTCCATCGCCGCCAACAAGGTCAAGGGCATCCGCTGCGCCCACTGCACGGACTCCCTGTCCGCCGAAATGACCCGCCGCCACAACGACGCCAACGTGCTGGCCCTGGGCGCGGGCATCACCGGCCCCAACCTGGCCAAGCGCATTGTGGAGGTGTTCCTGAACACCGAATTTGAGGGCGGACGCCATGCCCGCCGGGTGGGCCAGCTGGACAGCATCCAGCCCTGAATTTTCCGTGAACGGAGGTGCGCTCCATGACCACAAAGGGATATCATCGCTACCGGGGAAGAAACACCCGGGGCAAGGTGGCGCTGGTCATCGTGCTGGTGCTGGTGCTGATCGCGGCGGTGGCCTATCTGCTGACCCAGGAATACGTGGTGTATGATGACGAGGGCAAGGCCCATCTGGAGCTGCCCTGGTCCCGGAAGGAGCCGGAGAAGCCCCAGCCGGACTCCACCCCTGCGCCGGATGATGTGGACATCACCCGGGAGGAGCCGCAACGGCAGAAGGTGGAGGCCATCCACGCCTGGGAGCTGCCCTACGGCTGTCTGGGCGGCGACCCCGGCTATCTGCTGACGGGCCGGGAGGCCGTGGCCGTCAACGTGAAGCTGTACGACGGCTCCGTGGCCTATCACACGGCGGTGTCCCTGCCGGAGGGCGTCCTCACCGGCGGCAATGCCACCAGCCGGAACCTCCAGACCATTCTGGACAGCGACTGCTACACCGTGGCAAGGCTTGCCTGCTTCTGCGACAACGCCTATGCCGACGCCATGGGGGACCGGGCGGCCCTGTGCACCGCCGAGGGCGTCCTGTACCGGGACGGCTCCGGCCGCCGCTGGCTGGACCCCACCAAGCCGGAGACCCTGCGGTATATCACGGACCTGGCCGAGGAGTGCGCCCGGCTGGGCTTTGATGAGGTTCTGCTGGACTGGTTCCTGTACCCCACCAGCGGCGACCAGACGGCCCTGGAACTGCCTGCCGACAGGACGGCGGTGCTGAAGGACTTCGCCCAGGCTCTGGAAAAGCAGCTGCCGGAGGGCACGGTGCTGTCCGTGGTGCTGCGGGAGACGCCCACGGCGGACAACGGCCTGACGCCGGAGCTGCTGACGGCCTGCTTTGACCGGGTGTATGTCATGCCGGAGGCGGACGCCTCGGCCCTGCCCGCCAGCTACGACGCCGCCACCCGGGTGGTGGCCATGACCGCCTACGCCCCCGACAGCGGCAGCTATCTGGTGACCCAGTGAGAAATTGTTTCGACGGGCGAAATAAGTTTCCAAAATGAATAAAAAATCCCCTGAAACGCCGACGAAAATGTGGCTTTCAGGGGGTTTTCATTTGTCCAAGGCTATGGTACAATATCCTTTTGTGAATCGAAATCAAGGAGGGGATAGTCCCATGGAAAAGGAAAACAAGCTGGGCACCATGCCCATTTCCAAGCTGATTATCAACATGTCCCTGCCCATTATCATCTCCATGCTGGTGCAGGCCCTGTACAACATCGTGGACAGCGTGTTCGTGTCCCGGGTGTGTGAGCAGGCGCTGACCGCCGTGTCCCTGGCGTTTCCGGCCCAGAACCTGATGATCGGTCTGGCCACCGGCACCGCCGTGGGCGTCAACGCCCTGATGGGCCGGGCCCTGGGAGCCAAGGACCAGGAGCGGGCCAACGCCGTGGCCATCAACGGCGTGTTCCTGGCGGTGGTGGGCTTTGCCATCTGCGCCGTGCTGGCGCTGCTGTTTGCCGGGCCCTTCTTCCGGTCCCAGACCCAGATCGACTACATTGTGGAAAACGGCACGGACTATCTGCTGGTCTGCTGCTGCGGCTCCCTGGGCCTGTTCTGCGAGATCATGTTCGAGCGGCTGCTGCAGGGCACCGGCCGATCCATCCTGTCCATGTATACCCAGGGTCTGGGCGCCATTGTGAACATCGTGCTGGACCCCATCTTTATCTTCGTGCTGGACATGGGCGTCACCGGCGCGGCGGTGGCTACGGTCATCGGACAGTTCTGCGGCTGTATCCTGGCCCTGATCTTCAACCTGAAGAAGAACAAGGAAATTCACCTGCAATTCCGGGGCTTCCGGCCCAACTGGCGGCTGGTGGGCAACATCTACGCCATCGGTCTGCCCAGCGTCATCATGGTGGCCATCGGCTCGGTGATGACCTTCTGCATGAACAAGATCCTCATTGCCTATCACTCCGCCAAGGAGACGGCGGCCACGGCCTTCGGCATTTACTTCAAGCTCAACAGCTTCATCTTCATGCCGGTGTTCGGCCTGAACAACGGCGTGGTGCCCATCGTGGCGTATAACTACGGGGCCCAGAACCGGCTGCGGATGGTGGAGACCATCAAGCGCAGCACCATCTACGCCTCCTGCATCATGGTGCTGGGCGTGGTCATCTTCTGGGCCATTCCCGGGCCTCTGCTGAAGATCTTCGACGCCACGGACACCATGCTCCAGGTGGGCGTCCCTGCCCTGCGGATCATCTCCCTGAGCTTCTGCATGGCCGGAGCCTGCATCGCCCTGGGCAGCTCCTTCCAGGCTCTGGGCAAAGCGGTGTACTCCATGACCACCTCCATCATCCGGCAGCTGGTGTTTCTGGTGCCCATTGCCTATGTCCTGGCCCGCTACGGCTATTCTATCGGCAACGATGATCTGGTCTGGTGGAGCTATCCCCTGGCGGAGATTGCCTCCCTGCTGGTGACCCTGGTGTTCTTCCGGCGGCTGTACCGCACCCTCATCGCCCCGCTGCCTGCCAACGGCGGCGCGCCGGTCCACGACGACTCCGACGACGATCCCATCGGCGAATAACCCGAACAGCGCATCCCACGCCTTGCCGATTGGCAGGGCGGGGGATGGTTTATTTGCCGGGCCGGGCAAAATCAAACCCCCGGAAAGCGGATGCTTTCCGGGGGTTTCTCTGGCGCAGTGGGAGGGATTTGAACCCTCGTGCCGCTTTTGACGACAACACGATTTCCAGTCGTGCTCGTTATGACCACTTCGATACCACTGCATATATTCCGCTGCGACAACAGCATGGACTATTATAACAAAATCTGTGAGAATGTCAAGGGCTAAATCACAAAATCCACAAATTTTCCGGACCGGTTGCCTCCTTGCAGGCAACAGCTCCGCCGCCCGGGAGGCCCCGGGCGGCGGAGAAAAAGGGTTCTTTTTTACTGTCTTGCCTTGGAGTCCACGATCTCGTGGAGCTTGGCGGCGAAGTCCGCCAGGGACATGGCCCCCAGGTCCTCGCCGGTGCGGGTGCGGACGGACACGGTGCCCGCCTCCATATCCCGGTCGCCCACCACCAGCATGAAGGGGATCTTCTCCAGGGTGGCCTCCCGGATCTTCTTGCCGATCTTTTCGTTGCGGCCGTCCACCTCCACCCGGAAGCCCTGGCTGTCCAGCTGGGCGGCGACGTTTTTGGCGTAGTCCATGGCCCGGTCGGTAACGGGCAGGAGCTTGACCTGCACCGGGGACAGCCATGCCGGGAAGGCGCCGGCAAAATGCTCGGTGATGACGCCGATGAAGCGCTCGATGGAGCCCAGCAGCGCCCGGTGGATCATGACGGGGCGGTGCTTCTCGCCGTCCTCGCCCACATACTCCAGGTCGAAGCGCTCGGGCATCTGGAAGTCCAGCTGGATGGTGCCGCACTGCCAGGTCCGGCCCAGGGAATCGGCCAGATGGAAGTCCAGCTTCGGGCCATAGAACGCGCCGTCACCGGCGTTGATGATGAAGTCCTTGCCCATTTCGGTGATGGCCGCCTGCAGGGTATCCTCGGCGAACTTCCAGTCCTTCTCGTCGCCCATGTGGTCCTCGGGCATGGTGGACAGCTCGATCTGATAGGTCAGGCCGAAGGTGGAGTAAATTTCGTCAAACAGCTTCACGACGTTCTTGATCTCGTCCTTCATCTGGTCGGGGGTCATGAAGATGTGGGCGTCGTCCTGGGTGAAGCAGCGGACGCGGAACAGGCCGTGCAGCGCGCCGGACATCTCGTGGCGGTGGACCAGGCCCAGCTCCGCCATGCGCAGGGGCAGGTCGCGGTAGGAATGGGGCTCGCTCTTATAAACCAGCATGCCGCCGGGGCAGTTCATGGGCTTGATGGCGTAATCCTCGCCGTCGATGACGGTGGTGTACATATTGTCCTTGTAGTGATCCCAGTGGCCGCTGCGGTGCCAGAGCTCCTGGTTGAGGATGATGGGCGTGGAGATCTCCACATAGCCGTAGCGCTTGTGGCACTGCCGCCAATAGTCCAGCAGGGTGTTTTTCAGCACCATGCCCTTGGGCAGGAAGAACGGGAAGCCCGGGCCCTCCTCGGTCATCATGAACAGGCCCAGCTCCTTGCCCAGCTTGCGGTGGTCGCGGCGCTTGGCCTCCTCAATGCGCTCCAGATAGGCGTCCAGCTCCTCCTTCTTGGGGAAGGCCACGCCATAGATCCGCTGCAGGGTCTGGCGATTGCTGTCGCCCCGCCAATAGGCGGCGTTGCAGGCGGTCAGCTTGATGGCGTTGCCCTTGATGCGGCCGGTGGAATCCAGGTGGGGACCGGCGCACAGGTCCACGAACTCTCCCTGCTTATAGAAGGAGATGTGGGCGTCGGCGGGCAGGTCGTTGATCAGTTCCACCTTGTAGGGCTCCTGCCGCTCTTCCATGTATTGCAGGGCCTCCTCCCGGGGCAGCTCAAAGCGCTCCAGCTTCAGCTTCTCCTTGCAGATCTTGCGCATTTCGCCCTCGATCTCGGCCAGGTCCTCGGGGGTGAAGGCAAAGGGCGCGTCCAGATCGTAATAAAAGCCGTTTTCGATGGACGGGCCGATGGCCAGCTTCACCTCCGGGTGCAGGCGCTTGACGGCCTGGGCCAGGACGTGGGAGCAGGTGTGCCAATAGGTCCGGCGGTATTCCTCGTTTTCAAAGGTGTACTTGTTTTCTTCGCTCATGATGATTCCTCCTTGATATTGGGGTCGGGAAAATAAAAATCCCCACCCCTGACAGTGATTCAGGGGTGAGGTAATCGGCATTACTCCACGGTTCCACCCTGCTTACGGGACACGGGTCCCGTCGCTCGTAGCTCCTCTGTAACGGGAGGGCCCGGTCCGGCCTACTGGGGCCATGGCCCGTTGGGCGGACGGCTCGGAGGCGGTACGCATCCTGCTTTCAGCCGGGACCCTTGCACCAAGATGGGCCCCTCTCTGCTGCCTGCCGCAGGCGGCTTCCTCGTCAACGCCTTTTGTTATCCCTCAATATAGCACGCCCTGTCCCGGTTGTCAACGGGAAATTCCCGGGACAGAGGCGGGACAGGGCGGGACAATTTTACGCGAACAGCTGGATCACGCCCCAGACGCCCAGAAGGCCGTATACCAGGGCGAACACGATCAGAACGGCGTTGACCACGCCGTCCAGCTTCGAGGGCTTGGGGGCGGGGTAGTCCTTGCGGATCAGATACAGCGCGCCGCAGGAAAGACCCAGCAGCAGGGTGGTGGCGCTGTTGAGGATCTGGTTTTCCTGCAGGGAGGGGACCGCCAGCCGCACCACCAGGCACGCCACCAGCACGCCGAACATGATGCCCAGGGTGACCTTCACCTTGGTGGGCCAGGGGGCCTTCCGGGCGGCCTGGCTCTGGGCCTGGGCCTGGCGGGCGGCAGTGGCCGCAGTCTGGTAGTCGCTGTTTTTCCGGGTGCGCTTGCCGCGGTTGTTTTTGGCCAGTTCCTTGCTGTGGGTCCGGCCCAGGTTCTTGTTGTTCATCGGGTTTGCTGCCATGTTATTTTTTCTCCTATTCCTGTTCTATGGGCAGATCACAAAGGTGTCTGCGTATGATATCCAGTGCGCTGCTGGCGGCCAGAAGCCGGATGCGGGGCCGGTCGCCGCCCAGGGCCAGCCGCCGCACCAGGGAGCCCCCCTGCCAGCTCAGCCCCACATATGCGGTGCCCACGGGGTTCCCCCGGTCGTCGCCGTCAGGCCCGGCCAGCCCGGTGACGGACACCGAAAGGTCGCTGCCGGTAAGCCGCCGGACGCCCTCCGCCATGGCCCGGGCCACCGGCTCCGACACCGCGCCGTATTGCTCCAGCAGGTCCCGGGGCACGCCCAGCACCCCGGCCTTGACGGCGTTGGTATAGGACACCACACCCCCCAGAAACGCCGCCGAGGCTCCGGGCACGTCCGTCAGCCGCTTGGCGATGAGGCCGCCGGTGCAGCTCTCCGCCGCCGAAAGGGTCAGCCCCTTCTGCCGCAGCCGGGTGATGACCACCTCCTCCAGGGAGGACACGTCCACGCCGTATAAACAGTCCCCCAGCCGGGAGCGGACGTCCCAGAACAGCGGGGCCATGCGCTCCTGGCAGTCCTGGGGGCTTTCGCCCTTGGCCGTCAGCCGCAGCATCACCTCGCCGGGCTTGGCATAGGGGGCCAGGGAGGGGTTTTCCGCCCGGTCCATCAGGTCCCCCAGCAGCTCCTGGACCCGGGGCTCCGTCAGGCCGAACACCCGCAGGTCGTGGCTGCAGATAACGCCGCCGCTGCACCCCTGAAGCCAGGGAAGCAGGGCGTGCTCCGCCAGATAGCGGCACTCGTGGGGGACCCCCGGCAGCAGCACCGCCGTGACGCCGTCCGCCGTGAAGATGCAGCCCGGAGCGGTGCCCACGGGGTTGTGCAGCACCGTGCAGCCCTGGGGCAGCATGGCCTGCTGGCGGTTGCAGGCGGGCATGGGCCGGTGGAATACGTTGTCGAAATAGCGCCGGATTTCCTCCATGACCTCCGGGTGATACTCCAGGGCCAGGCCGAAGGCTTCGGCCACCGTCTCCTTGGTCATGTCGTCATAGGTGGGGCCTAAGCCGCCGGTGAACACCAGCAGGTCGCAGCGGCCCCGGGCGATCTCCACCGCCTGGCGCAGACGCCGGGGATTGTCCCCCACGGCGGTGTGGTACAGCACGTCGATCCCTGCCGAGGCCAGCAGTTCCGACAAAAATTGTGCGTTTGTATTGGCAATGTTGCCTAAAAGTAGTTCCGTGCCCACGGCAAGGATCTCCGCCTGGTGGGGCATGGTATCACTTCCTTTTCGTTGGGGTTAAAACGGGTCAGCGGAGCTTTACCACCTCGCGGCCGTCCATGGCCCGGCGGACCAGGCCCTCCACGTCCAGGGCCTGCTCCATCTCCCGGACCTCCTCCACATGGGGGCGGGTCTTGGGATGGCGGGGGGTGAACACGGTGCAGCAGTCCTCATAGGGCAGGATGGAGGTCTCAAAGGTGCCGATGTGACGGGCGATACGGACGATCTCCTCCTTGTCCATGCCGATTACCGGCCGCAGAATGGGCAGGTCCGTCACGTCGCCGCTGACGGCCAGGGCATCCATGGTCTGGCTGGCCACCTGGCCCAGGCTCTCACCGGTGACCAGGGCCCGGCAGTTCAGGTCCCGGGCCAGGGCGTCGGCCAGGCGCATCATAAACCGCCGCATGATCAGGGTGAAGTGATCCTCCGGGCAATTGCGGCGGATCTCCTCCTGAATCCCGGCAAAGGGAACAATGGTGACATTCAGCCGCCCGCACCAGGGCACCAGCTCCCGGGCCAGCTGGAGGACCTTTTCCCGGGCCTGCTCGCTGGTATAGGGGGGCGAGGCAAAGTGGATCATCTCCAGCTCCACGCCCCGCTTGGCGATCATATAGCTAGCCACCGGGGAGTCGATGCCGCCGGACAGCAGGCTCACGGCCCGGCCGCCCATGCCGATGGGCAGGCCGCCTGCGGCAGGCTCCGCCGGGGCGTGGACATACGCCGCCTCCTCCCGGACCTCCACATACACCGTCAGCTCCGGGTGGTGAACGTCCACCGTCAGGTGGGGGAAGGCCTCGTGCAAGTGGCCGCCTACCCACTGGCTCAGCTGGATGGAGGTCATGGGGAAGGTCTTGTCTGCCCGCTTGCTCTCCACCTTGAAGCTCCGGGCCGCTGTCAGGGCGCTGCTCAGATAGGTCTTGGCGGTGTCCAGAATGGCCTCCTTTTCCTTGGCACAGGGCAGGGCCCGGGCCACGGCGATGATGCCGAACACCCGCTTGCAGGCGTCATACGCCCCGTCCAGGTCGCAGGCCTCCCCGGCAGGCTCCACATAGATGGTGCTCTGCTTGGAATAGACCCGGAACCTGCCGAACCGGGCGGTGCGGCGGCGGAGGTTGGACATGAGCTTCATTTCAAAGCTGCGGCGGTTCAGGCCCTTCAGGACCACCTCGCCCAGCTTGCACAGGATCATCTCGTGCATGGGATCGTTTCTCCTTGTATATGGTTTCCAGTTATTATAACCCACCGGGGGGACTATTTCAACAGGGTGCTGCTGCGATACTGGATGGCCTCGGCCAGGTGGGCGGCCTCGATGCGCTCGCTGCCGTCCAGGTCGGCGATGGTGCGGGCCATGCGGAGAATGCGGTCGTGGCTGCGGCCGGTGAGGCCCAGCCGGTCAAAGGCCCCCTTCATCAGCCGCTCTCCCGCCTGGTCCAGCAGGCAGTACTGCCCGATCATGGCGGGGGTCATATAGGCGTTGCAGCTGACGCCGGTGCCGGAAAAGCGCTGCTTCTGAAGCTCCCGGGCGGCGTTGACCCGGGCGCGGACCTGGGCCGAGGTCTCGGGCTTTTCCTTGCGGCGCATGGCCTCGTACTCCACCGACGGCACCTCGATGTGCATATCAATGCGGTCCAGCAGGGGGCCGGAAATGCGGCGCATATAGCTTTCCACCTGGCTTTCCGAACAGGTGCAGCGGCCGGAGGGGTGGCCGTACCACCCGCAGCGGCAGGGGTTCATGGCGCACACCAGCATGAACCGGCTGGGCAGGGTCAGGGACCCGGACACCCGGGTGATGGTGACCACCCCGTCCTCCAGGGGCTGGCGCAGGGTCTCCAGGGCGGTTTTGTCGAACTCCGGCAGCTCGTCCAGAAACAGGATGCCGTTGTGGGCCAGGGAAATCTCGCCGGGCCGGGGCACCGTGCCGCCGCCGGACAGGGACACCGGCGAGGCGGTGTGGTGGGGGCTGCGGAAGGGCCGCTGGGTCACCAGAGGGTGGGCGGGGTCCGTCATCCCCGCCACGGAGTATACCTCCGTGGTTTGCAGGGACTCCTGCCGGGTCATATCCGGCAGAATGGACGGCAGCCGCCGGGCCAGCATGGACTTGCCGGAGCCGGGGGAGCCGATCAGCAGCACGTTGTGGCCCCCGGCGGCGGCTACCTCCAGGGCCCGCTTGACGTTTTCCTGGCCCATGACGTCGGCAAAATCCGGCAGGGGCCGGGTCACCGGCGAGGGGGTCCAGGGGGTCTGGGGCCGGATGGGCGCGTCGCCGGTAAGGTGGGCCACCAACTGGGCGATGTTTTCCACCGGATAGACGGTGATCCCCTGGGCCAGGGTGGCCTCCGGGGCGTTCTGGGCGGGGACGTACAGCTGGCGGATGCCCAGCCGGGCGGCGCACAGGGCCATGGGCAGGACCCCCGTCACCGGGCGCAGCGCGCCGGTGAGGCTCAGCTCTCCCAGAAACGCCGCATCGGCGGGCAGGCCCTTCAGCTCCTCTGCCGCTGTCAGAATGCCCAGCAGAATGGGCAGGTCGTACACCGTGCCCTCCTTCCGCTGGCCCGCCGGGGCCAGGTTCACGGTGATGCGGCTGACGGGGAATCTGGCCCCGCAGGCCTTGATGGCGGCCCGGACCCGCTCCCGGGATTCCCGCACCGCCGCGTCCGGCAGGCCCACCACGTCGAAGGCGGGCAGTCCCCCGGACAGGAAGCACTCCACCGACACCTCGTATCCGCTGATGCCGCTGAGGCCCAGGGACCGTACCGTTACCACCATGCCCCCTCACATCCTTTCACAAAAAATACGCGTGTTCTGCGCAGCTTGTCAAAAATGGCTTTTTGACAAGCTGCGTGCGGTTTTTCAGAACCTAATAAGTTCTGAAAAACCTGTGATTGCAAACGAAAGACACCCCTGATGGGTTTCTTTCGTAACGATCTTCCTTTCCGATGGCGGAAGATTTCCAATTTTTTTTGACAGTCTCATGTTGCTTTCTGATATGTTTCATCTGTATTTTAGCACATATCCCGCCGTTTTGAAATACATTGCCAAAAAAACTTCCCGGTTGGCGTGAGAATTTTTGTGCACGATGAAGAAAAAGCCTTAATCCGTGAAAAAGGCTGATTTTTCCGTTTACAAAAAAAAGACATTGTGGTAATATACACAATGTATGGTGTTTCGTTGAGAAATCCGCGAAATGTTTTTATGAGGAGGTTCATTTATGGTAAGAAAAATGAAGTCCATGGATGGCAACAACGCTGCGGCGCACGTGTCCTACGCGTTCTCTGAGGTTGCGGCCATCTACCCCATCACCCCGTCGTCCCCCATGGCCGACTTTGTGGACCAGTGGTCCGCCAACGGGCTGAAGAACATCTTCGGCACCCAGGTCAAGGTGGTGGAAATGCAGTCTGAGGCCGGCGCTGCCGGCGCGGTTCACGGTTCTCTGGGCGCAGGCGCTCTGACCACCACCTATACCGCTTCCCAGGGCCTGCTGCTGATGATCCCCAACATGTACAAGATCGCCGCCGAGCAGCTGCCCGCCGTGTTCCATGTCTCCGCCCGTACCGTGTCCACCCAGGCACTGAACATCTTCGGCGACCACTCCGACGTGATGGCCTGCCGCCAGACCGGCTTTGCCATGCTGTGCGAGGGCAACGTGCAGGAGGTCATGGATCTGTCCCCTGTGGCCCACCTGGCCGCTCTGGAGGGGAAGGTCCCCTTCATCAACTTCTTTGACGGCTTCCGTACCAGCCACGAGATCCAGAAGATCGCCGTGTGGGATTACGAGGACCTGAAGGATATGTGCGACATGGACGCCGTGAAGGAGTTCCGTCAGCACGCCCTGAATCCCGAGCATCCCCATATGCGCGGCAGCCATGAGAATGGCGATATCTTCTTCCAGCACCGCGAGGCCTGCAACAAGTACTACAACGCTCTGCCCGCCGTGGTGGAGAAGTACATGGACAAGATCAACGCCAAGCTGGGCACCAACTATGGCCTGTTCAACTACTACGGCGCTGAGGATGCCGACCGGGTCATCGTGGCCATGGGCTCCATCTGCGATGTGGCCGAGGAGGTCATCGACTATCTGAACGCCCACGGCGAGAAGGTCGGCCTGGTGAAGGTCCGCCTGTTCCGCCCCTTCGCTCCCGAGAAGCTCATCGAGGCCATTCCCGCCTCCGTCAAGAAGATCGCCGTTCTGGACCGCACCAAGGAGCCCGGCGCTCTGGGCGAGCCCCTGTATCAGGATGTGGTCACCGCTCTGGCCAACGCCGGACGCAACGACATCCAGGTCATCGGCGGCCGTTACGGTCTGGGCAGCAAGGATACGCCTCCTGCCTCCGTGTTCGCCGTGTATGACGAGCTCAAGCGCGACGAGATGAAGCGCCAGTTCACCATCGGCATCGTGGACGATGTCACCAACCTGTCCCTGCCCGAGGACAAGAACTGTCCCAACACCGCTGCTCCCGGCACCATCGAGTGCAAGTTCTGGGGTCTGGGCGGCGACGGCACCGTGGGCGCCAACAAGAACTCCATCAAGATCATCGGCGACCACACCGACAAGTACGTGCAGGCATACTTCCAGTATGACTCCAAGAAGACCGGCGGCGTGACCATCAGCCATCTGCGCTTCGGCGATCACCCCATCCGTTCCCCGTACTATATCAACAAGGCCGACTTCGTGGCCTGCCACAACCCCAGCTACATCACCAAGGGCTTCAAGATGGTCAACGACGTGAAGCCCGGCGGCGTGTTCATGATCAACTGCCAGTGGGACTTCGATGAGCTGAACCATCACCTGAAGGCCGATGCCAAGCGCTATATCGCCCGCAACAACATCCAGCTGTATACCATCGACGCCATTGACCTGGCCATTGAGATCGGTATGGGCAAGCGCAACAACACCATCCTGCAGTCCGCTTTCTTCTCTCTGGCCAAGGTCATGCCCGAGGAGGACGCCATCCGCTTCATGAAGGAGAAGGCCAAGGCCTCCTACCTGAAGAAGGGCCAGGACGTGGTGGATATGAACTACAAGGCCATCGACCTGGGCGCCACCGCCTATAAGAAGATCGATGTGCCCGCCGAGTGGGCCGACGCCGTGGACGAGACCGAGCACAAGCAGCTGGAGGGCAAGCCCGAGCTTGTGAAGATGGTCAAGGAGATCCTGGAGCCCGTGGGCAAGATGGACGGCGACAGCCTGCCCGTCTCTGCCTTCTCTGATCATGTGGACGGCCAGTTCGAGCTGGGCGCCTCCGCCTATGAGAAGCGCGGCGTGGCCGTGTCCGTCCCCACCTGGGACGCCGCCAAGTGCATCCAGTGCAACCAGTGCGCCTATGTCTGCCCCCACGCCACCATCCGTCCCTTCGCCCTGACCGCCGAGGAGGCCAAGAACGCTCCCGAGGCCGCCAAGATCGTGGACGTCAAGGCCGGCAAGGGCAAGGGCACCTACCAGTTCACCATGGCCATCAGTCCTCTGGACTGCATGGGCTGCGGCGTGTGCATCGGCGCCTGCCCCGTGAACGCGCTGTCCATGGTGGCCCAGGAGGGCGAGCTGCCTCAGCAGGATGTGTTCGACTACTGCGTGGCCAAGGTCGCCGAGAAGAAGGATATGCAGGACAACACCGTCAAGGGCAGCCAGTTCAAGCAGCCCATGCTGGAGTTCTCCGGCTCCTGCGCCGGCTGCGCCGAGACCAGCTATGCCCGTCTCGTCACCCAGCTGTTCGGCGATCATATGTACATCTCCAACGCCACCGGCTGCTCCTCCATCTGGGGCGGTCCCGCGGCTACTTCCCCCTACTGCACCAACAAGGAGGGCCACGGCCCCGCATGGTGCAACTCCCTGTTCGAGGATAACGCGGAGCACGGTCTGGGCATGTTCGTGGGCCAGGATAAGATCCGCCAGGATCTGGCCGACGAGACCCGCCAGCTGATCGCCGTGGAGTGGGCCCGTCCCGAGCTGAAAGCCGCCGCTCAGGCATGGCTGGATACCATGGACGACGGCACCGCCAACGCCGAGCCCGCCCGGGCCTATGTGAAGGCCCTGGAGGAGAGCATCGCCACCGTGGAGGAGCTGGCTGCCATTCCTCAGTTCGCTGAGCACGCCGCCCAGCTGAAGGCCCAGGGCAAGCTGCTGTGCGACTGCGCCGCCTGCACCCTGGCTGCCGACATCCTCAGCAAGAAGGAATACCTGGCCAAGAAGTCCATGTGGATCTTCGGCGGCGACGGCTGGGCCTACGACATCGGTTACGGCGGCCTGGACCACGTCATCGCCAGCAAGAAGGACGTCAACATCTTCGTGTTCGACACCGAGGTGTACTCCAACACCGGCGGACAGGCCTCCAAGGCTTCCAACATCGGCCAGGTGGCTCAGTTTGCCGCTGCCGGTAAGGAGGTCAAGAAAAAGAGCCTGGCGGAGATCGCCATGCAGTATGGCTATGTGTATGTGGCCCAGGTGGCCATGGGCGCCAACCCCGCTCAGACCATCAAGGCCATCACCGAGGCCGAAGCCTATCACGGCCCGTCCCTGATCATCGGCTACAGCCCCTGCGAGATGCACTCCATCAAGGGCGGCATGATGAACTGCCAGAAGGAAATGAAGAAGGCTGTGGACTGCGGTTACTGGAACCTGTTCCGCTTCAACCCCGCTGCGGAGAAGAAGTTCACCCTGGATTCCAAGGCTCCCGCCGGCGGCTATCACGACTTCCTGATGAACGAGGCCCGCTACAGCCGTCTGACCCGCGAGTTCCCCGACCGTGCGGAGAATCTGTTCGCCCGCAACGAGGCCGAGGCCAAGGCTCGCTACGATCACCTGCTGAAGCTCATCGAAATGTACGACGACTGAGCCATACAACGAACCTTACTCATGTCATAAATAGCAGAAGCGCCGCCCATCCGGGCGGCGCTTCTGCTTGCCCCGAAAGGGCAAAGCCCTTTTGGGGCAAGCAGACTGAGAAGTGTTTTTTGCGACGTACACGCCCAACGGAAGTCCCCTTGGGGGGCGCCGCCGCAAAAAACGGATTGCATTTGATTTGCCGCCTGCGGGCGGCAAACTCTGTGAGGCTTTTTCAAAAGCTGGCAGGACACCGGGCATTCTGACTTGCAATCCCCGTAAAGATGCCGTATAATAGCTCTATCTGACAAAAGAGGAGGGCAACGCAATGCGCCCTGATGGAACCCGCGTAAAGGATCTGCCGCCGCTGGTGGCGGCCATCCCCTATATCATGCCCAAGCGCTACGACGCATGGAACTCCGTTACCGAGAACATCGACGAGGAGGTCATCAAGGACTTTATCCGCACCCACCGCCGGGCCGGAGTCCGGCTGAACCATATGAGCGTCATCATCTCCGCCTATTACAAGGCGGTGCTGCGCAATCCAAAGCTCAATTATTTTGTGATGAACGGCCGCATTTATCGCCGCAACCACTTCTGCGTGTCCTTCGTGATCCTGAAAAAGCAGGCCGACGGGGTGGTCAACGAGACCACGCTGAAGGTGTATCTGGACGAGAACGACACGGTGTTCACCGTGAACCAGAAGATCAAGGACGCCATCGACGCCAACAAGGCGGAGCATCAGACCAACAGCACCGACAAATTTGCGAAGTTCATGTTTTCCGTGCCGGGGCTGCCGAAATTTGTGGTGTGGCTGGCCTATCACCTGGATAAGCACGGTCTGCTGCCCCGGAAGATCATCGATCTGTCCCCCTTCCACACCAGCATGTTCATCACCAACCTGGCCTCCATCAAGACCAGCTATATCCACCACCACTGCTATGAATTCGGCACCACCAGCGTGTTCGTGTGCATGGGCAAGCCTGTGCCCAACTACATATCCGGCGACCTGACCAAGAAGATGATGCCCATCGGCGTGGTGATGGACGAGCGCATCTGCACCGGGTATGAGTACGCCGCCTTCTGCAACGACTTCCGGCGGTATATGCGCCTGCCCCGGATGCTGGAGTATCCCTTCTGCCAGGAGGAGCCCGCCAAGGAACCGTCTCAGGAGACCGCTGCCGTGTGAAAAAAATCATCCCCGGAAAGCTATGCTTTCCGGGGATGATTTTTGCGCTTTACAGCCAGGTCTCCGGGGCGGCGGCGCGGAGGAACAGGGCCAGGGCCAGCAGATCGGCGCTGCCGCCGGGGCTCAGGCGCCGGGCCATCAGATCATCGTCCAGGGCCTCCAGCGCCGGGGGCAGGGCCTCCTCCGGTAGTCGCAGCAGCTCCGCCGCCCTCCGGCGGACATAGGCCAGCCCCTGGGGGCCGCCCCGATAGACCAGGGTGCTGTCGTCCAGCCGGGACATGGCCCACACCAGGGCCGACAGCGGCCCGGCGCTCTCCAGAAGCCCCCGCATATGCCGGGCGGTGGGGAAGCCGGACACGGCCTCCTGCCGGACGCCGCCGCACTGAGCCCGGACGGCGCTGCCGTGGGTGTTTTCCGCCGGAGGCAGTGCCGCGGCTATGGCGGCCGCCGTGTCAAAGGGGTCGCCGCCCTCCGCCAGGCACTGGCCCAGGGCCGACAGCAGCAGGGCGAAGCTGTACAGCGCCCCCTTGTGGGTGTTGACGCCGCCGGTGGCGGCCAGCATGGCATGCTCCGCCTGACGGCCCAGGCTTTGCAGCTCCCGGGGCGAGGCCCCGGCCATGCCCAGGGCGGCAAACTGCCGGAAATACGGTGCCAAGGCCCCGGCGCTGCGGTGAAACAGGGGGCGGTCCATGTCGTCATGGGCGCCGGTGTTGCGCCGGTCCACCAGGCCGGGCTTGGGGGTCAGGTCCACCTCGTCCTCCAGGGCCTGCCGGGCCAGAGCGGACAGATGCCCGGCGGCAAAGTCCGCCAGGATGTCCCGGGTCCTTGCCCGGATGGCAGGCAGACCGTGGGCCCGGCTGCGGGAGCACACCGTCACCGGTCCGCCGCAGATCAGGCACCGGCGGCTCTGGGGCCGGGACAGCTTCTCCCCCTCCGGGGACAGCACGTCCAGGTCATACAGGCGGCCCACAGGGTCCCGCTCCTCCAGCAGAAGGCAGCGCTCCTTCACCCAGGGGGCCGGGCGGTCATAGACCAGCAGAGCCTCGGGGCCGGTGGGGGCCTGGATGAGCTCCCGGTGCACCGGCTTTCCCAGGTCCCGGTCCAGCGCCGCAAGGCCCGCCTGAAAGGCCAGGCGGACCAGGGGGGCGTCCTTCACGGGACCGGCGATATTCATGGTAAAGGACAGCAGGGTCCCGCCGTATCGGGCGGCCAGCGCCCGCTGGCGCAGGACCCGGCGGTCACGGGCAAGGAGCACCTGCTCCAAAGTGATCTCGACAGTATGCATAGGTCGTCTCCGGCACCAGGGGTTGGAGCTCCGCCAGGCGGCCCTGGCGCAGCAGCTGACGCACCCGGCTGGCGCTGATGCCCTCCAGCCGGGGGATTTCCTCCACGCGGATGCCCCACTGGGGCAGCAGGGCCTGCATCCGCTGGTTATACCGGGCCGTCACCGGGGAGTAGGGCTCCTGGCCCACGAACCGCCGGGTGATGCCCAGGGCCGGGGCGATGCGCTTTCCGAACAGGGTCAGCTCCAGGTCGCAGCGGGCCTGCTCCGGGTCGCCCTGTAAAAAATACGCAGGGAAGGTGGCCCGGGAGATGATATAGTCCCCGCCGGGGACCACGTCCACGTTGGGAAGGTCCGCCGTGCCCCGGCGCACCAGTTCCAGCCGGTCCGCCGCCGGGAAATCCCCGGTCTCCTCGCTGAGGACGAACACATACAGGTGGGGACAGCGGGCGGCAGCATATTCCACCAGGTGCCGGTGGCCCCGGGTGAAGGGGTTGGCGTGGCACACCACGGCCCCGCTTTCGCCGTCATACGCCGGAAGGGAGGCGATGTACCGCTCCACGCCGCCCCGGCGGTGCTCCATCATCAGTATGTCCGCCGTTTCCGCCACCGGGAAGAAGCCCAGGCTGCGGAACAGGCGGGCATTTTTCGGCTTGGTATACAGAAACGGGTGGGCCACGCCCCGCCGGGCGGACTCTTCCAGCAGGGCGGTGACGATCCGGGCGCAGGCCCCGTCGCCCTCGGCCCAGGGGGCCACGGCGATCTGCTTGAGGACCCGGCCGCTGACGGACCCGCAGGCCAGCAGGGCCCCGCCGTCGGACGACAGCAGGGCCGTGCAGTCGGCGTCTCCCTCGTCCCGCAGCCCGGCGGAGGCCAGCAGGGCCTCATACGCCGGGCGCAGGGACAGCGGAAGCGCCGTTACAATACGCAGATCAGGCATCCTCGTCGATCTGGCGAATCACGTCGATGATGGTGTTGTCGCGGTACATGACCACGCCCACGATGCGGTCCTTATAGCGGATGGGATCGGGCACGCCCACGAGCTTCTCGGCCCGCTTCTGGAGCTGCTGGATGGTGAACACGTGCAGGCCGGCCTTTTCCAGCTTTTCCTTCACGTCGGGCCGCCGGGGATTCACGGCAATGCCCTGGTCGGTGACCACCACGTCCACCACGTCGCCGGGGGTGACCACGGTGTTGACGCGCTTGACGATGGTGGGAATGCGGCCCCGGGTCAGGGGAGCCACCACCACAGAAAGGCTGGCACCCTCCGCCGTGTCGGGATGGCCGCCGATGGCACCGCGGATGACGCCGTCGGAGCCGGTGAGGACGTTGACGTTGAAGTCGGTGTCGATCTCCAGGGCGGAGAGGATCACGAAGTCCAGCTGGTCCACGGCGGCGGCCACCATGTGGCTGGCGTAGTAGCTGGCGCCGATCTGATGGTGGAAGTGGTTGTTCTTCAGGCTCTTGGCGGCGTCCAGGTCAAAGCTCTGCACGTCCAGGATGCGGTCGATGAGGCCCTCCTCGTGCATGGCGGCGATCTGGCCGGTGATGCCGCCCAGGGCGAAGCGGCAGTGGATGTTCTGGTCGATCATCTTCTGGCGCAGGAACCGGGCGGTGGCCAGGGACGCGCCGCCGGAGCCCATCTGCATGGAGAAGCCGTCGTACAGATAACCGGCGGCCTCGATGACGTTGGCGGCGGTTTTGGCGATCAGCAGCTCCTTGGGGTCCTTGGTATAGCGGGTGGCCCCGGACATGATGCCCTTGGGGTCGCCGATGTCGTCGGTCATGACCACATAGTCCACCTCGAACTCGGGGATGGCCCAGGGGGCGTTGGGATAGGCCACCAGGTGGTTGGTAATGACGATGACGTTGTCGGCATAGGTGGCGTCGGTGCGGGCATAGCCCAGGGAGCCGCAGGCGATGCCGTCCTCGTCGTCCCGGCTGTAGCCGTTGGCGTTGCCGTAGGGGTCGCAGGAGGGAGCACCCAGGAAGGCCACGTCAATGTGCAGGTCGCCGGAGCGGATGGCGCTGGCCCGGCCGCCGTGGGACCGGAACACCACCGGGCAGTCGATGAGGCCCCGGGACACCTGCTCGGCCAGCTCGCCCCGCATACCGGAGGTCTCGATATGGGTGATGACGCCGTTCTGGATGTGGCGGATCAGGGGGGCGTGGACCGCGGCCAGGGAGCTGGCCGCCAGGGTCAGGTTTTTATAGCCCATTTCCGCCAGCTTATCCACCACGGTGTTGATGATGTGGTCGCCGTTGCGGAAGTGGTGGTGGAAGCTGATGGTCATGCCGTCCTTCAGGCCGGTGCGGCGGATGGCCTCCTCCAGGGAGGGCACCAGCTTGTTCTGACGGGTGGAGCGGGCCTGGAAGGTGGCGGTGTTCTTCTCCCGCGCGCCGTGATACGGCCCGTGGTTGCTGATCTCGTGGATATGCGGGATCTTTTCAAGCTCGATCATGTCAAATCTCCTCCACTTCGTCGATCTTGCTGCCGGCCTCGTACAGGTCCAGCAGGCGCTTGGCCCGGGTGACCACGGGCTTGTCGATCATCTTGCCCTTGAGGCTGGCCACGCCGCTGCCCCGGGCGTTGGCCTCGGCGATGGCGTCCATAATGGCCCGGGCCTTGTTCAGGTCCTTCTCGCTGGGCATGAACACCTGGTGCAGAGGCTCGATCTGGCGGGGATTGATAACGGACTTGCCGTCGAAGCCCAGCTTCTTGATGAGGGTGGCCTCGGCGATGAAGCCTTCCTCGTTGTTGACGTCGGAATACACCGTATCCAGGGCGGCGATACCGGCGGAGCGGGCGGCGTTGAGGATCATGCAGCGGGCAAACAGCAGCTCGATGCCGTCGGAGCGGGTGGTTTTCAGGTCGGTGACATAGTCCTCGGCTCCCAGGGCGATGCCGATGAGGCGGTCGCTGGCGTGGGCGATCTCGGCGGCGTGGAGAACGCCGTTGGCGCTCTCAATGGCGGCCATCATGCCGGTGGTGCCCACGGGGATCCCGGACTCCCGCTCGATGCGCTCGATCTCCCGCTCGCAGTCGATAACGTCCTGGGCGCTGTCGGTTTTGGGCAGGCGCACCACCTGGACCCCGGCCCGGACCACGGCCTCCAGGTCCTTGATACCCAGGCCGCTGCTCAGGTCGTTGATGCGGACCACGGTCTCCTTGGAGCCGAAGTGCAGGGTCTTCAGGGCGTTATACACCAGAAAACGGGCGGAGTCCTTCTCGGTATAGGCCACGGAGTCCTCCAGGTCGAACATGATGGA
This sequence comes from Clostridiaceae bacterium Marseille-Q4149, assembly GCA_018228685.1. Taxonomy (GTDB): domain Bacteria; phylum Bacillota; class Clostridia; order Oscillospirales; family Oscillospiraceae; genus Vescimonas; species Vescimonas cirricatena. The sequence continues at coordinate 2,460,670 of CP073691.1, read as the reverse complement.
GTCGGCCCCGTAGATATGGGCGTCGCGGATCATGCCGGGGTTGTTGCCGGGCACGAACATCATACTGCGGCGCAGTCTGTCTTTCACATACATGTTATTTGACCTCCCATTCATAGGCGTCGGACTGGGCGGACCGGAAAATGGCGGCGGTGACCCGGGCCCGGACGGTGCAGTCCAGGGCGCCCTTGTCCACGGCGGTGACCTCGGCATTCTCAATGCCGTAGTGGGTCAGGGTGTCCCGGATGACGGCCTCGATCTGGCGGCCGAACTGCTGAAGAACGTTGCTGGTCAGGCTGATCTGGATGCCGCCGGACTGGGCGGGCTCCAGGGTGACCATGATGTCGTTGGACTCCATGGTGCCGGCGGTGGCGGTGATGAGCAGGTTCATTTCTCTGCCTCCCTTTTTTACAGCTTCGCGGCCAGACGGTCGTGGATCGCGCCGATGAATTCGCTGCTGTTGACGGCGGTGACGGGGGTGCCCTCGTCCACCAGGCCCACCAGGTCCTTGGTCATGATGCCGTCGCCCAGGGTCTCGAAGCAGGCGGCCTCCAGCTTGTCGGCAAAGGCGGACAGGTCGGTCAGGCCGTCCAGCTGGCCCCGCTTGCGCAGAGCGCCGGACCAGGCGAAGATGGTGGCCATGGGGTTGGTGGAGGTCTGCTCGCCCTTCAGGTGCTTGTAGTAGTGCTTGGTGACGGTGCCGTGGGCGGCCTCATACTCGGTGGTGCCGTCGGGGGACACCAGCACGGAGGTCATCATGGCCAGGCTTCCGAAGGCGGTGGACACCATGTCGCTCATGACGTCGCCGTCATAGTTCTTGCAGGCCCAGATGAACCCGCCCTGGCTGCGGATGACCCGGGCCACGGCGTCGTCGATGAGGGTATAGAAATAGGTGATGCCCAGTTCGTCGAACTTAGCTTTGTAGCTTTCAAACTCCTCCTCGAACACCTTCTTGAACTCGCCGTCATAGACCTTGGCGATGGTGTCCTTGGTGGAGAACCACAGGTCCTGCTTGGTGTCGATGGCGTACTGGAAGCAGGCCCGGGCGAAGGAGCGGATGCTCTTTTCCTTGTTGTGGGCGCCCTGCCACACGGCGGGACCGTCCACCTTCTGCACCAGCAGGGTCTTTTCCTCGCCGCTCTCGCCCCGGAAGGTCATGGTGCACTCGCCGGGCTCGGTGGTGTACAGATCCACGCTCTTATACACGTCGCCGTAGGCGTGACGGGCGATGGTGATGGGCTTTTTCCAGTTCTTCACCACCGGGTGGATGCTGTCGATGAGGATGGGGGCACGGAACACGGTGCCGTCCAGAATGGAGCGGATGGTGCCGTTGGGGCTTTTCCACATCTGGGTCAGCTGGGGATATTCCTCCATGCGCTGCTTGTTGGGGGTGATGGTGGCGCACTTCACGGCCACACCCAGGCGGCGGGTGGCGTTGGCGGCGTCCACGGTGACCTGATCCTGGGTCTCGTTGCGGTGCAGCAGGCCCAGGTCATAATACTCGGTTTTCAGGTCCACAAAGGGCAGGATCAGCTGGTCCTTGATCATCTGCCACAGGATGCGGGTCATTTCGTCGCCGTCCATCTCCACCAGGGGGGTGACCATCTTGATTTTTTCCATGAGCGATATTTCCTCCTTCAATATTCCGGGGCGGTTTGTATGGTTCGGGGTGCCCGGGAGGCGGGAAGCCTCCCGGGCGGGGATATATTACATGAGGCCGTCCCAAAAGCCTCGCAGAGTTTGCCGCCCGCAGGCGGCAAAGCAAGTTTAATCCGTTTTTTGCGGCGGCGTGTACGTCGAAAAAAACACTTCTCAGTCTGCAAGTGTGGAATTTGTTCGCTTTCAGCGAACAAATTATGCGCGCGGCAGACTGCAAGCCTTTTGTCAAAAAAGGGCTTCGCCCTTTTTTGACAAGCTGATTACATTCTGGCGGCGTAGTAGTTCATCAGGCAGCCGTCCAGGATGATCTCCTTCTCATCCTGGGTCAGGCCCCGGACGTGGAGCAGCAGGTCATGGGTGCTGCCGTCGCGGCAGATGACCTGGGCGGGGATGTCCTCTGCGCCGTTTTCGATGGCGGCCCGGATGCCGGGCACGAACACGCAGTCGCCGGGCTGATAATCGAAGGGCGTGCCCTGGTCGATGGTGAAGGGCAGGATGCCCCAGTTGATGCAGTTGCTGCGATAGCGCTTGGTGGCGTATTCATAGCAGATGTTGGCGAAGCCGCCCAGGACCTTCTGGCAGGAGGCGGCCTGCTCCCGGGCGGAGCCGTCGCCGGGCTTGTTGGCAAACACGCAGGAGCCGAACTGGGTGTTCTTGGCCAGTGCCTGGGCGTCGCCCACCCGGCCCAGAACCTCCAGCAGACCGGCGGGGACGTCGCCCTGGCGGCGCTGGGCCTCCCGGGTGGCCACGTCCTTGGCCCGGGGGACATACTCCGGCACCCGGCGGGACAGGGTAAACTCCGCCAGACGCAGGGGGTTGGAGCGATAGGAGGAGGTCTCGCCGGAGGGGATCAGCTCGTCGGTGGTGGTAACGGGATCATGGATCACGGCGGCCAGCTCCACCAGCAGGTTCTCGGTGAGATTGTACATCTTGGGCCAGTCGGTGATGTTGGGGCCCATCACCAGCTCCACGCTGGGATCGGCCTTGCCGAAGCCGTAGTACAGGCGGTTGTCATACACTTCCTTGTCGAAGTGATACTCGTGGTGAACGGGGGTATAGTCCACATCGGTGGCGGCGGTGATGCGACCGCCGTTGGCGGCGGTGGCGGCGATGGAGCGGGCGTCCATCAGGCACACGGCGGCGAACTGTCCCTCGCCTGGCTTGGAGCCCTCGCGGTTGGGGAAGTTGCGGGTGGTGTGCCGCAGGGACAGACCGTTGTTGGCGGGCACGTCCCCTGCGCCGAAGCAGGGACCGCAGAAGCTGGGTTTGATGATGGCGCCGGAGGCCAGCAGGTCGGCGGTGGAGCCCACCTTCATCAGCTCCAGGGACACGGGCACGGAGGTGGGGTACACGTCGAAGCTGAAGGCACCGGAGCCGGTATAGTGGCCGCGGACGATATCCGCCGCCTCGGTGATGTTGTCAAACAGACCGCCGGAGCAGCCGGCGATGACGCCCTGGTCGGCCCAGACGGCGCCGTCGTGGATCTTGCCGGTGAGCTGGGGGTTGGCCTTGGGGAAGCGGCGCTTGGCGTCGGCCTCCACCTTGGCCAGCAGCTCCTGGGCATTTTCCAGGAACTCGTGGATGGTCCAGGCGTTGGAGGGGTGGAAGGGCAGGGCGATCATGGACTCCATCCTGCTCAGGTCGATGGTGATCATCTTATCATAATAGGCGTCCTGGCCCGGGTGCAGGGGCTTGTAGTCCTCGGGCCGCTTGTGGGCCTCGTAGAAGCCCCGGGTGACCTCGTCGGTCTCCCAGATGGAGGACAGACACGTGGTCTCCGTGGTCATCACGTCGATGCCATTGCGGAAGTCGATGGGCAGGCTCTTGATGCCGGGGCCTGCAAACTCCAGAACGCAGTTGTTCACAAAGCCGCTTTCAAAGGTGGCCTTCACCAGGGCGATGGCCACGTCGTGGGGGCCAATGCCCTGCCGGGGCTTGCCGGTGAGATACACCAGCACCACCTTGGGCATGGGGGTGTCCCAGGTGTTCTTCAGCAGCTGCTTGGCCAGCTCCGGGCCGCCCTCGCCCACGGCCATGGTGCCCAGGGCGCCATAGCGGGTGTGGGAGTCGGAGCCCAGGATCATGGAGCCGCACTTGGCCATCTGCTCCCGGGCGTAGGAGTGGATCACGCTCTGGTTGGCGGGGACGTAGATGCCGCCGTACTTCTTGGCGGCGGACAGGCCGAACATATGGTCGTCCTCGTTGATGGTGCCGCCCACGGCGCACAGGCTGTTGTGACAGTTGGTCAGGGCATAGGGAATGGGGAATTCCTTCATGCCGGAGGCCCGTGCCTGCTGGATGATGCCCACATAGGTGATGTCGTGGGACACCATGGCGTCAAACCGGATGCGCAGCTGCATGGGATCCGGGGACTCGTTGTGGGCCTGCAGGATCTGCCAGGCCATGGTCCGGCGGCGGGCTTCCTCCTGGGCCGTGGCCGCAGTTTCCTGGGGAACGCCGTTTACCAGGTACATGCCGTGGTCGGTGAGCTGGATCATAATGGATATACCTCCTACACATTTCCTCTGCGGCGGGCGCAGAGTCCTTCTTTTTCTGGTCCATGTTAAATGTAGCACACCCGCCCGGGGTTGTGAATCGGTTTTCCGCAAAAATCCCGCCCGGGGCGCATTTTCTCCATTAAGCACATGAAAACACCGAATGGTTTGGTAAAAATGCGTTCCGTGCAGGGCAGACTTGCAAAATGTTTCGTCAGAATAGAATCTGTAGCCCGGTTTACAAAATCTCAGGGCGGGCGTCCGGTTTCATACTGCAAAACCGGCAAGGGAAATTGCACAAATTTTCCGTCTCAAGGACAAACTTGCGACACCTGTGCGTATGTGACAAACAAAAAGAGGGGGAATACACGATTCCACGCTTTAACTTGACAAAGGGATTGGCGTATGATAAGCTGATAGGAGTTTACAACACGTCAACTATATAAAGGAGGTCATTTGATATGCGTGTTCGTGATATGGAGATCGGTGAGGTGCAGGAGCGGTTTGCCAACCTGGTGTGGGACCATGAGCCCATCCCCTCCGGCCAGCTGGTGAAGCTGTGCGAGCAGGAGCTGAATTGGAAAAAGCCTACCACCTATACGGTGCTGCGGAAGCTGTGCGAAAAGGGGCTGTTTCAGAATGTGAACGGAGTGGTGTCCTCGGTGATGAGCCGGGAGCAGTTTGCCTCCCGCCGCAGCGAGCAGTTTGTGGACAACGCCTTCCACGGCTCCCTGCCGGCCTTTGTGGCGGCCTTTACCGCCCAGAAGGGCCTGTCTGCCCAGGAGGCGGAGGAAATTCAGCAGATGATCGACAAATTCCGGAAGGAGGAGTGACCGTGCTGAGCCGGATCTTCCTGGCGGTGGCGGGTATGAGCGCCAACGCCGGACTTCTGGTGCTGGCCATCCTGGCGGTGCGGCTGGTGACCCGGCGGCGGATGCCCAAGTGGGGCAACTGCCTGCTGTGGGGGCTGGTGGCGGTGTGCCTGATGTGCCCGGTGCTGCCGGAAAGCGTTCTCAGCGTCCGGCCCCAGCCGGGGCAGGCGGCGCTTCCCGCCGCCGCGGCCATGGAGACGGCCTCCCCCGGAGCGGGGATTACCCTGACGGACCTGGCCTGGGTATGGCTGGTGGGCATGGCGGCGGTGCTGGGCTGGGCGGCGGCGAGCTATCTGCGGCTGCGGCGGCAGGTGGCGGCCTCCATCCGGGTGGGGAAGCAGGTTTACCTCTGCGACGACATCTCCTCCCCCTTTATTCTGGGCATTTTCCGGCCCCGGGTGTATCTGCCCTCGGGGCTGGAGGGGGAGACCCTGCAAAGCGTGCTGCGCCACGAGGGGGCCCATCTGCGCCGCCGGGACCACTGGTGGAAGCCGCTGGGTCATCTGCTGGTGGCGGTATACTGGTTCCACCCCCTGATCTGGGCGGCGTATGTCCTGCTGTGCCGGGACATTGAGCTGGCCTGCGACGAGCGGGTGGTGCGGGATATGAACCGGGCCCAGCGGGCCGCTTATTCCCAGGCCCTGCTGGACTGCGCCATGCCCCGGCGGCGCAGGCTGGTGCTGTGTCCCCTGGCCTTCGGCGAGGTGGGGGTCCGGGACCGGGTGAAGTCGGTGCTGCACTATCGCCGCCCCGGGGTGTGGCTGTCGGCGGCGGCGGTGCTGCTGTGCGCCGCGCTGGCCATGACCTTCCTCACGGAGCCAAAGCCCGCCCGGACCGGGGTATCCCCGGAGACCGCTTCCGGTCAGACAGACCCCGACCGGCTCCGGGAGACCAGCTCCAAGGCCCTGATCGTCTCCTCCACCCTGGACCCCGCCGCCCAGCGGATCAGCTACACGGTGCAGCTGACGGAGGAGTCGGAGGACTGGATCGCCCAGAAGCAGTGGTACGGCGTGGCCAGCTACGCCGACGTGGAGATCTTCTACCCCGAGGCGGGGTCTTACTATCGGCAGACGGATGTGCCCCATCTGCGGTTTTATGAGTGGGGCCTTGCCGACCAGCCCACGGACCTGGAATCCCAGCGGCCGGACACGGGCACCCGATACAATGACTACATCGTGGATTCCGTAACGGTGCTCAGCGTGGACGGGGTGCAGCGCTCGACCTTCCGCCGGGTGGGCCAGTCCCTGCTGCTGGAGGAGGACCCGCGGTATTCCGGCGGCAGCGTGTCCTTCCACGCCTGGCTGCAATAACATCCATTACATAACGGAAATCAAAGAAGGGGGAAAGGCCGTATGTTTGCCAGACACGGCATTCAGAACGCCCTGCGCACCCGCAGGCGATCGGTGGCATTTCTGCTGCTGATGACCCTGCTGGTGACGCTGCTGGGCACATCCCTGGGGCTGAGCTTCGCCCTGCAGGAGACCCTGCGCCAATGCCGGGAGAATTATTCCACCATCGGACTGGTGGAGTATCTGGGCCCGGGCTATCCCTCCACCGCCCGGGTGGTGGAGGACGCCGGAGAGGTTCTGGCGAAGTTTGAAAGCAGGCTGGACCGGTCGGACCCGGCCCTGGTGGACTGGGAGCCCACCCGCATGGCCCTGGGCTATACCCCGGCGCTGGAGTCGCTGACGGACTACTCCGTGCTGGAAAACCGCTTTGCGCTGGTGATCCGGCTGACGGAGCAGGCCACCCGGCGCATCAAGGGCCAGGACCCGGATTTCTATCCGCTCCTGGACCCGGACGGTCAACTGGTCTGGCAGTGGGGCACGGGTACCCCGGACCGGGAAGTGAAGCTGCCGTATTACTATGCCAACGTCGTCGAGACCCTGTTCAGCGGCGAGCGGCTGACTGCGAATCAGCCGGTGCTGCTGGACGTGCAGGAGGGCAGCAGCGCCGACCTGAGCCAGGATTACCATATGCCCTCGGACACCATCTGGAAGGCCGGGCACTACTATCTGGTCCAGGGGATCTACACGGAGAACACGCTGCTGGGCCCGTCCTATAAGCAGCTGTGCCCCGAGCCTTACCAGGCCAACGGCGTGTCCCTGAGCCAGGTCAGCGCCATCGACATCACCCGGCCCGACGGCACCTGCGCCCAGCTGGACGGCAGCACCGATATCGAGGCCGTGGGCCGGACCTTCCAGGTCACCAGCCACAGCCTGACGGCCCAGGCCACGGACCGCCCGGCGGACCTGCTGCCCTTCCAGCAGGATGAGCTGACCCTGGTCCAGGGGGACTACTACGCCGCCGGCAGCAAGAGCTGCTTGATTTCCCAGACGCTGGCCGATGACCTGGGGCTGGACGTGGGCGGCAGTCTGCCCCTGTCCCTGGCCGTCCGGGAGGACACCCTGGTCCCCTACAGCTATTGGAACAGTCAGGGCTTCGATGCCCAGGACACCTATACCGTCAGCGGCATTTTCTCCGCCAACGAGGAATACGATTCCATGGTGTATATCCCGGTGCGGGAGGACGTGGACATGACGGTGAACCACTGCTCCTATACCCTGGGGCAGCTGCAGATTCGGAACGGCCAGGCCCAGGCGTATGTGGAGCGGCTGCAGCAGCAGCTGCCCGGCTCCATCCAGATCACCGTATACGACCAGGGCTACACCGCCGTGTCCCAGTCTCTGGAGGATATGCTGCGGATGGTGCAGATCATCGCCGGGGTGTGCCTGGCGGTGGGTCTGGGCTTTTTGGTGCTGTTCGGCTATCTGCTGGTGTATCGCCAGCGGGGCGTGGGCCGCACCATGATCCGCGTGGGCGCTGCCCGGCGGAACGTGCATACCTATTTCCTGTTCTGCGCCGGAACGGTGGCCCTGCCTGCGGCGGTGCTGGGATGGATCCTCAGCCGGTGCGTGGGTCTGGGCGTTCTGAAGCTGCTGGAGCTGATGCTGGAAAACGGCGCGTCGGCGGAGCTGTATTTCAGCAACACCGCCCTGGCCATGCAGCGCACGGCCACGGAGTATCTGGCGGCCCCGGGCTGGGGGATCCTGGCCCTGATCGCCCTGGCCACCCTGATCCTGGCGCTGGTCTCCTGCCTGGTGTTCAGCGTGGTCAGCCTGGAGCGGCGGCATAAGCGCCGCCGGACCCGGCATACCGCCCAGGGCGCCCGGTCCCGGAGCCTGAAGGGCGGCGCGCTGACCTATGCCCGGCTTTCGGCCCGGCGAGGGGGCTTCCGGTCCCTGGTGCCGGTGCTGGCGGGCGTATGCGCGGCGGTGCTGTTCTGCCAGCTGACGGGCACCGTCACCCGCTATGACCAGCAGCTGATGAAGCTGCGCTCGGACAGCTCCGTCCGGGGCTTCCTGACGGATATCCGCGGCCAGTCCACCAGCGGGCTGGCCCTGGGCGACGGCGTGGTGGAGGGGATCAGCCAAATCCCCGGCGTGGCCGACGTGACCTATCTGACCACCGCGCCCTACTATTTCAACGGCTTCTATCGGGACGGCAAGTTCGCCGGAGGTCCCGGCCAGCGGGAGCAGCCCATTGGCTCCTTTGCCGCCGAGCGATATGAGGACGAGCTGCGGTCCGGGCCCAAGCTGGTGTTTACCAACAGCCTGAAAGGCGCGCCGGAGTTCCTGTCCCGCACCTCGGTGGAGGTGGAGTGGCTGGAGGGCTATGACGAGGGCTTCCTGGCCGCCGACCCCACGCTGGAGATCGACCCCAACACCGGTCACATCGTGAAGGATAAGCCGCCGGAGAACCGCTGCCTGATCCCCACGGACATGATGGACGAGTACGGCATCCGGCTGGGCGACTGGATCTGGCTGGAGACCATCACCTATCCCTACACGAACTCCAACGACACCCAGATCATCCAGGTGGCCTTCCGGGTGGTGGGAGCCTTTGTGCAGACGGGCCGGGCCAACAACATCTATGCGAACCTGGATATGCCCAAGTATTTCCTGGACCTGTCCATGGCCTCCGTTTATGAATGGAGCACCCAGGATCTGCCGGGCGGGACCATCCTCACCCGCGGCGGCATTTGTATGCGGCAGGCGTACAGCGGGGCCACGTTCTCCATCCCCAGCTGCACGGACCTGACCTCCGTGAAGCAGGCCCTGCACGACATGGGCCTGTCGGAGGTGGGGCGGATCAGCAGCATCCGCAACTTCGTCATCATCAACGACGCGGCGTACCTGACCACGGAGCGGGCCGCCGCCCAGCGCCTGTGGTATATGCAGCACCTGTTCCCGGTGGTGTATGCCATCGCCCTGGGCCTGGCGTATCTGCTGGCATTTTTACAGGTGCAGTCCCGGCGGCGGGAGCTGCGCACCATGCGCAGCGTGGGCGCGGACCGGAAAACCGCCTATGGGAGCCTGTTTTTGGAGCAGCTGATGCTGGCCGCGCTGGGAGCCGTCCTGGGAGCGGGCCTGTGCCTGGTCCTGGGCTGGGGCAGCAGGCTGGGCCTGGGCCTCACCGCCGCCTTTGCCGTGCTGTGGCTGCTGGGGGCCCATGTGGCCCTGTGCCGGGCCAACAGCCGCCATATTCTGAAAAACCGCAGGGAGGTTGAATGATATGCCGATTCTGGAATTGAAAGACGTGCGCTACAGCTACAGTCCCGAGAAGGTGGTGCTGCGGGGTGTGAACTGCGTCTTCGAGTGCGGCACCCTGTACGCCCTGGTGGGCAAGTCCGGCGCGGGCAAGAGCACGCTGCTGAGCCTGATGGCGGGGCTGGACCTGCCGGAAAGCGGCCAGGTGCTGTTTGAGGGCACCCCCACCGGGGACATGGACCTGGACGAATACCGCCGCCGGAAGGCCGCGGTGATCTATCAGGACTTCGCCCTGTTCCCCATGCTGACAGCCCTGGAGAACATCGAGTACCCCATGGAGCTGTGCCATGTGGACGCCAAGGAGGCCCGGCAGCAGGCGCTGGCGCTGGCCCGGCGGGTGTCCCTGCCGGAGGAGCTGCTGGACCGCTATCCCACCCACATCAGCGGCGGCGAGCAGCAGCGTGTGGCCATCGCCCGGGGCCTGACCATGGACCGGCGGCTGCTGCTGGCAGACGAGCCCACCGGCAACTTAGACAGCGAGAACAGCGACAACATCATCGACCTGCTGCTGAAGCTGGCCCATGACGAAAACCGCTGCGTCATCGTGGTGACCCACGACCTGTCCGTAATGGACCGGGCCGACGTGGTGTACCGCATCAACGACGGCCTGCTGGAGCGCCGGTAACGGGGAAACGCAGATAATAAGAGGGAGAGGCTCCGGCCTCTCCCTCTTAATTATTGGGTTATTGTTTTTTCTTCTGGCGGGACTCGATCTTCTTTCCCGCCCACTGGGCCAGCTTCAGGCAGACGGCGGTGGCCGCCGTCAGCAGTGCGCCGCCCAGGGCCAGCTGCTTTTTCATGTTCATGGCCGGATCAATAGGCCAGCTTCTCGGTGAGGTACGCCTTCAGCTCGCTGATGGGAATCCGCACCTGCTCCATGGTGTCCCGCTCCCGGACGGTGACGCAGCGGTCGCCGGGGTTCTCGCCGTCGCCCACGGTGTCAAAGTCCACGGTGATGCAGAAGGGGGTGCCGATCTCGTCCTCCCGGCGATAGCGCTTGCCGATGGAGCCGGTCTCGTCGAAGTCCAGCATAAAGTCCTTGCACAGGTCGTTATAGATCTCCATGGCAGGCTCCGACAGCTTCTTGCTCAGGGGCAGGATGGCCGCCTTATAGGGGGCCAGAGCCGGGTGCAGGTGCAGCACCACCCGCACGTCGTCCTTGCCGTTCTTGTCCTGGCCCACCACTTCCTCGTCATAGGCGTTGCACAGCACCGCCAGGACGCTGCGCTCCACGCCCAAAGACGGCTCCACCACATAGGGGATGTACCGCTGGTTGGTCTCGGGGTCGAAATAGGTCAGGTCCTTGCCGGAGGTGTTCTGGTGCTGGGTCAGGTCATAGTCGGTGCGGTCCGCCACGCCCCACAGCTCGCCCCAGCCGAAGGGGAACAGGAACTCAAAGTCCGTGGTGGCCTTGGAATAGAAGCACAGCTCCTCGGGGTCGTGGTCCCGCAGCCGCAGGTTCTCGTCCTTCAGGCCGATGGAAAGCAGCCAGTTGTGGCAGAAGGTCCGCCAATACTGGAACCACTCCAGGTCGGTGCCGGGCTTGCAGAAGAACTCCAGCTCCATCTGCTCAAACTCCCGGACCCGGAAGATGAAGTTGCCCGGGGTGATCTCGTTGCGGAAGGACTTGCCGATCTGGCACACGCCGAAGGGCAGCTTGCGCCGGGTGGTGCGCTGGGTGTTGACGAAGTTGGTGAAGATGCCCTGGGCGGTCTCGGGACGGAGATACACGGTGTTCTTGGCGTCCTCGGTGACTCCCTGGAACGTCTTAAACATCAGGTTGAACTGGCGGATATCGGTGAAATTATGCTTGCCGCAGGAGGGGCAGGGGATGTTGTGCTCCTCAATGAAATCCTTCATCTCCTGCTGGGTGAAGGCGTCGATGGGCTTGGGCAGCTCTACGCTCTCCTGCTGGCACCAGTCCTCGATGAGCTTGTCGGCCCGGAAGCGCTCCTTGCACTCCCGGCAGTCCATCAGAGGATCGGAGAAGCCGGACAGATGGCCGCTGGCCACCCAGGTCTGGGGGTTCATGAGGATGGCGGCATCCTGGCCCACGTTATAGGGGTTCTCCTGGACGAACTTCTTCCACCAGGCCCGTTTCACGTTGTTTTTCAGCTCCACGCCCAAAGGACCGTAGTCCCAGGTGTTGGCCAGGCCACCGTAGATCTCGGAGCCGGCGAAGATGAAGCCCCGATTTTTGCACAGGGCCACGATCTTGTCCATGGTCTTTTCCGTGTTTTTCATGTGTCAAATCTCCTTTATGTGATGTTTTTGGATGCAAAATAAAAGCCGCCCCGAGCCATAACAGCTCAGGGCGAACGAAATAACGTCCGTGGTTCCACCTGAATTTGGATATATCCACACTCTTGCGCCGGTAACGGGGCGTCCGGCGGGCATTTCCTCCCGCGGCTCCGGGCTGCCGCACCCATCATCGCCTATAACAGCATGAGGATACCATGTTTTTCCCGCCGCGTCAAGGAAAATTTGCGGCCTATTCCAGGGACATGACGTACACCTGGCAGGGGTTTCCTTCGTCCCACAGGGTGGGGAACACCTCAAACTCCCGGAAGCCCAGGGCCAGATAAAATCGGTTGGTCCGGTCGTACTCCTCATATTTCCCCATCTGCACGGTTTTCACCTGCATAAAGGCGTACCCGGCCCCGGAGGCGGCGTCCCTGGCCTGCCGGAACAGCAGGCGGCCTATGCCCTGGCGGTGATACTCCTTCCGAATGCCCATGACGTACAGCTCCACGGTGGCGTTTCCCGTTTCCTTCAGATACAGAAAACCCACCGGTCTGTTCCGGTCATAGGCGCAGAAGAATATCCTGCCTGCACTTTCCCGGATATACTCCTCCCGGGCCTCCGGAATGCCGAACCACTCCGGCAGCGCCTCCAGAATCAGGCGCGTTACGGCCTGTTTTTCCGCCGAATCGGTAAGTTGTCTGATCTCCATAATTCCCCTCCGTCACATGGGAGACGTGACCCACAGGTATCCCAGCACGGCTATGCTGACGGCCATAACGGCCAGCACCCCGCCGCCCAGGGCCTTGCGCCCGGACCGGAAGGCGATGACCGCAAGGCCGGTCAGGGCCAGATAGGCAAGCAGTAAAATAAAGGTAAATCCCATGACGACCTCCTTAAAAACACTGGAATGCCCTGTATTCTATCACAGAACCGGATCATCCACAAGCCGCCGCGTCAAGGAAAATTTGCGGCTTATTCCGCCGGGTCCGCAGTTTCTATGTATAGCTCCTCCGCATCCTCCAGCGCGCGGCGAAGAACTCTTGCATAGGGGATAGCCAGGGGAATCTGCTCCAAGGGGTCGATTACATCGTCCACAGCTCCGCACAACAGGGCATACATTTTCTGATAGTCCGCCATTTCACACCTCCAAATCGTCTACGCATAGCCTATAGTAGCACGCGTAGCCTATTTTGGCAAGCCCTTTCGGATATGCTATAGGAAAAAGTCCGGGAGGTGCAGCATGAAAACCAACGAGGCGGTCCGGGACCGCATTCTTCGTCTTTGCCAGGAGCATGACATGACCATCAACCGGCTGGCCACGGTCAGCGCACTGCCGCCGTCCAGCATCAAGAACATCCTGTATGGGAAAAGCCGGAATCCGAAGCTGCTGACCATCAAGCTCATCTGCGACGGCCTGGGGATCACCCTGGGGCAGTTTTTCACCGCCCCGGAGTTTGACAACCTGGAGCAGGAGCTGGAATAAAATAAAAAGGACGTCCTCTCGGGACGTCCTTTGGTTTGGCTTCATCAACCGATCTGATTCAGCTTCAGAGTCAGAGCGCTCTTCTTGTGGGCTGCATTGTTCTTGTGCATCAGACCCTTGGCAGCGGCCTTGTCGATGGACTTCACTGCGACCTTGTAAGCGCCCTCGGCCTCGGTGCGATTGCCTTCCACGGCAGCAGCCTCGAACTTCTTGATAGCAGTCTTCAGCGCAGACTTGTTGGCCTTGTTGCGAGCGTTACGAACCTCGGCGATCAGCACGCGCTTCTTAGCAGACTTGATATTCGGCAAACCAAACACCTCCCCGGCGATAAATTTTCTTGCACGGGCACTTAAATACCCAGGCAGGATAGTATTTTATCACCTTTGCCAGAAAATTGCAAGCACTTTTTGAAATTTATCTGTAGTTTTTCGTATAATTTCTTCTCTCCCGGGGAAACTGGGCTATAGCCACAATATTTGGTGTTTTCTGGGGGGCGATGACCATAGATATGAGCATGACACGAACGGACCTGGCGCTGGAATCCGTCCAGGCCGCTGCAAAAGTGGCCCGGGAGGATGCGGTTCCCGGGGTCCGCAGCCAGGAGAACCGGCGGGAAGGCTATGCCATAACACACATCCGGATCGAGAGCGACGTCGGGGCCCAGGCGCTGGGGAAGCCTGTGGGCCGATATGTCACCGTGGACCTGGGGCCGTATTTCCGCCGGGAGGAGGACTATTTTGACCGGGGCGTCCGGTGTCTGGCGCAGGAGCTGCGGGGAATGCTGCCGGAGGGACCGGTGCTGGCGGCGGGTCTGGGGAACCGGGCCATGATCTGCGACGCCGTGGGCCCGGCGGTGGTGGACAATCTGTTGGTGACCCGCCACATGATCCGGGCCATGCCCCGGCAGTTCGCGGATTTCCGCCCGGTGGCGGCAGTGTGCCCCGGCGTTCTGGCCCGCACGGGCATGGAAGCCCTGGAGCTGGTGCGGGGAGCCGTGGAGCGGGTGCATCCGGCGGCGGTGATCGCCGTGGACGCTCTGGCTGCCCGGGACAGCGCTCGCCTGTGTGCCACGGTGCAGCTGTCGGACACGGGGCTGGTGCCCGGCTCCGGCGTGGGCAACCGCCGCAGCGCCCTGGATCAGGGTACCCTGGGGGTGCCGGTGATCGCCGTGGGCATCCCCACGGTGGTGGACGCCGACCCCCGGGCGGGGCTGTTCCTGACCCCCCGGGACATCGACCAGCGGATCCGGGAGCTGGGCCGGCTGCTGGGTTACGGCATCACCCTGGCCCTGCAGCCGTCCCTGACGGCGGCGGACGTCACCGCTCTGCTGGGGTAGGGGAGGGCAGCTCCGGGCCCAGGTCCGTCATGCTTTTCAGGCTGATGCCCAGGGTGGACATGTTGTGCAGCAGGGCGGAGGTGGTGGGCGGCAGAAGGCCCGCCACGCCCAGCAGGATCAGCGACAGGTTGAAGCCCACGATGAACCGGTAGTTCCGGTGGATCCGGGCCATCAGGGCCTGACTCAGCCGGCGCAGGGTCACCAGCTCAAACAGATCCTCCGAGGCGATGGTGATGTCGGCGATCTCCCGGGCAATGGCCGCGCCGGTGGAGATGGCCACGCCTGCGTCGGCCTCGGACAGGGCAGGGGAGTCGTTGACCCCGTCGCCCACCATGATGACGGTGTGCCCGGCGGCCTTCTCGCTGCGGATGAAGGCGGCCTTGTCCTCCGGCAGCACCTCGGCATACACGGCGTCCACGCCTACCGCCCGGGCCACGGCCTGGGCGGTCTGGCGGTTGTCGCCGGTCATCATCACCACCTTGCCGATGCCGCAGGCATGAAGGGCGGCCACGGCGTCCCGGGCCTCCCGGCGCAGGGGATCGTGGATGCAGATCACGGCGGCCAGCTCCCCGGCGATGCACAGGTACAGGTGGGAATAGGCAGGGGAGAGGGTCCGGAACTTCTCGTCCTCCCCCTCCGGCACCCGGCAGCCCTCGTCCTCGAACACGAAGTGGGCGCTGCCGATGAGGACCTTTTCCCCCTCCACCATGCTGGAGATGCCGTGGGCCACCACATACTGCACCTGGGAGTGGTACTCCTCGTGGGACAGGCCCCGGGTCCGGGCCTCCTCCACCACAGCGTTGGCCATGGAGTGGGGATAGTGCTCCTCCAGGCAGGCGGCCAGCCGCAGCATCTCCTGGGGGTCACGGCCGCCGAAGGGCACGATCTCCGCCACCCTGGGGGTGGCATAGGTCAGGGTGCCGGTCTTGTCGAAAACGATGGTGTCCGCCTGGGCCACGGCCTCCATGAACCGCCCGCCCTTGACGGAGATATGGTGTCCGCTGCACTCCCGCATGGCGGAGAGCACCGCAATGGGAATGGCCAGCTTCAGGGCGCAGGAGAAGTCCACCATCAGCACCGACAGGGTCTTGGTGACATTCCGGGTCAGCAGGTACGTCAGCGCCGTGCCGCCCAGGGTATAGGGTACCAGGCGGTCCGCCAGCCGGGAGGCCCGGTCCTCGGCGGTGGATTTCAGCTTTTCGGACTCCTCGATCATGCGGACGATGCGGTCATACCGCCCGCCGCCGGAGGCCTTTTCCACGCAGACCACGCACTGGCCCTCCTCCACCACGGTCCCGGCGTATACATAGCTGCCGGGCCGCTTGGCCACGGGCATGGACTCGCCGGTCATGGAGGACTGGTTCACCATGGCCTCGCCATCGGACACCCGGCCGTCCAGGGGGATCACGCTGCCGGTGCGGATGACGATGCGGTCCCCGGCCCGGACGGCGTCGATGGGGGTCAGCACCTCGGCGCCGCCGGTTTGCAGCCAGACCTGGTCCACGTGCAGGGACATGGCCCCGGCCAGATCGGCCACGGACTTCTTGTGGGTCCATTCCTCCAGGATCTCCCCCAGCCGCAGCATGAACATCACGGACCCGGCGGTGGCGAAATCGCCCCGGGCCATGGACACGGTGACGGCGGTGGCGTCCAGCACGGCCACGGACAGGCGGCCATGCCACAGGGCCGAAAGCCCCTCCCGGATGTACTTCACCGACCGGATGACGGCCAGCGCCGTGGTCACCGGCGCCGGAAGGAACAGCCGGGAGATGATCCGGCGGGCCACGGTCATGGTGAGCTTGTCCTCAAACTCCCGGTTCAGGGCCCGGGAGGTGTGCTCCGGCACCAGGTCCATGGCCTCCGCCCGGGGGAAGGAAAAGGCGGCCAGGGCGGCGATGACGTCCCCCCGGCCGCAGGCGAAGCAGACCACCGCGTCCCGGGTCCGGTCATAGACCTTCACCTCCGTGACGCCGTCCACCGCCCGCAGATAGTATTCCAGAACGTCCGCCTGGCGCAGGGTCATGGCGGGGCAGTGCAGGCGGACCCGCAGCCGTCCGGCGGACTCATGGAGAATGCTGCATTTCATGGCTTATTCCGCCTCGGAAGCATCCTCGATCACGGCGTCGGCCTCCTGTTGGGCCCGCTGCTGGTTGATGGCCTTGGCGTCGGCGTAGATATCCTCCGCGTTCTCCCGGACGGCGGTGACGGTCTCCATGACGCTGTCCTTGGCCCGCAGCACGGCGGCGGTGGTGTGGGTATAGACCTTCTTGGCGTCCTTGCTGGACAGGACCTTGATGCCGGCGGTGCCGAACAGCACACCGGCGGCGAACAGACCGAATTTCTTCATGATGTTACCTCCTATGGTTTGATGGCTTAAATTAGAGCAGTTTAACTCCTGGGGATACTATACCATTGCCCGGGGGAAAATGCAAGACGTTTTCAAAATAAACTGCACAAAATTGCGGAGTTCCTGCCGCAAAAAGCTGCAAATCTGCCGGAATCGGCAGTTTTCGGCGGAGCACATGGGCCCCGCCGCAGGGAATGGGGCGGCTTCCGGGATGCGTCCGTAGGGGCCGGGTTCTACCCGGCCCGAGAGCACCGGAACAAAAAGCCAGAGGCGGACCGGCGGTCCGCCTCTGGGGGGCATAGTCGAATGCAATTATTTCTTGATCTCGCCGTTGGCGGCGGCGGTCAGGTAGGCGTTGATAAACCCGTCAATATCGCCGTTTCCCCGCAAAGCGGGGCTTTGCGGGGCCCCCGGATCAAACCATGCCGGTCGGAAATGAATTCCGCCCGGCCAAGGTTTTGCCGCAGGCAAAACGCTTGTACGCCGCGCAGCGGCGATGTCATGGACGGCTGGCGTCCCTTATTTCTTGATCTCGCCGTTGGCGGCGGCGGTCAGGTAGGCGTTGATAAACCCGTCAATATCGCCGTCCATGACGGCCTGGATGTTGCCCATTTCGTAGCCGGTGCGGGTGTCCTTGGCCAGGGTATAGGGCATGAACACATAGGAACGGATCTGGCTGCCCCACTCGATCTTCATCTGCACGCCCTTCAGGTCGCTGACCTTTTCGGCGTGCTGCTGCATCTTCAGCTCCGCCAGCTTGGCCCGCAGCATCTTCATGGCGTTGTCACGGTTCTGGAACTGGCTGCGCTCCGTCTGGCAGAACACCACGATGCCGGTGGGCAGGTGGGTCAGGCGGACGGCGGAGGAGGTCTTGTTGATGTGCTGGCCGCCGGCACCGCTGGAGCGGCAGGCCTGCATTTCGATGTCCTCGGGGCGGATCTCGATCTCGCTGTCGTCATCCAGCTCGGGCATGACCTCCACGGCGGCGAAGCTGGTCTGCCGCCGGGCGTTGGCGTCGAAGGGGGACACCCGGACCAGCCGGTGGACGCCGTTTTCGCTCTTGAGGTAGCCATAGGCGTTGTCGCCCTCGATGAGGATGGTGGCGGACTTGATGCCCGCCTCGTCACCGGCCTCGTAGTCCATCAGCTGATAGGTGTAGCCGTGGCGCTCGGCCCAGCGGGTATACATGCGGTAGAGCATCTCGGTCCAGTCCTGGGCCTCGGTGCCGCCTGCGCCGGCGTGGAAGGTGAGAATGGCGTTGTTGGCGTCGTATTCGCCGGACAGCAGAGCCGCCAGACGGCGCTCGCTGATCTCCTTTTCCAGGTTGTCGTACCCGGCGGTGACCTCCGGCAGCAGGGAGGCGTCGTCTTCCTCCTGGGCCATTTCGCACAGGGTCACGGTGTCCTCCCACTCGGACACCAGCCGGTCGTACTTCTTGATGCGGTGCTCCAGGCGCTTGATCTGCTGGGACACCTTCTGGCTGTGCTCGATGTTGTTCCAGAAGCCGTCCTGCTCCGTCTCGGCCTGCAGGTCCTTCAGCTCCTGGCGGTCCTTGGGGATGCCCAGGGCCTTCTCCAGCTCGCCCAGAGTGGGCTCCAGGGCCTGGAGCTTCTGTTTATACTCGTCGTATTCAATGACTGCCATAGTCGGTCGTCTCCTTATCGAAAAAAATTCCTTAGCTTATCTATTATAGCCGGATATGGCTGTTCTGTAAAGGAAAATATACCCGTTTCCGGGAACTTTTCTTCACAGGATGAAGCCGCCGTCGCAGGTGAGCACCTGGCCGGTGATGAAGGAGGCCCCGTCCCCGGCCAGGAAGGCCACGGCGTGGGCGATGTCCTCCGGCGTGCCCAGGCGGCCCAGGGGCGTTTCCTGAGCCAGCTGGGGCAGTACCTCTGGCGGCAGGGCATCCAGCATATCCGTGCGGATGACCCCGGGGGCCACGCAGTTGACCCGGATGTGGGTGGGGGCCAGCTCCATGGCCAGGGACCGGGTCAGGCCGATGAGCGCCGCCTTGGTGCAGGAGTATGTCACCTCACAGCTGGCGCCCCGCTGGCCCCAGATGGAGGAGATGTTCACGATGCAGCCTGCGTGCTGGTGGAGCATCCGGGGCAGCACCGCCTGGATGGTGTGGAACGCGCCGTCCACGTTGACGGAGAAGTAGCGGCGCCACAGCTCCTCAGAGATGTCCTGGAACAGGGCCTGGCCCGCCACACCGGCGTTGTTCACCAGCAGCGACACCGGGCCGAAGGTTTCCTCCACCCGGCGCACCATGGCCTCCACCTGGTCCCGCTGGGACACGTCCGCCCGGACCATCATGGCCCGGCAGCCCTCCGCCGTCAGCTGCTCCAGCAGCGACCGGGCGCAGTCCTCCCGGACCCGATAGTTGATGCATACGGCCCAGCCCTGCCGGGCCAGCTCCGCCGCCACGGCCCGCCCGATGCCCCGGGATGAGCCCGTTACCAGCGCGATTTTTTCCATGATGTTTGTCCTCCTGGGTGGTTTTGAGAAAAGTATAGCAAAAAAAAAGAAACTTGGCAAGAAAACTGTTGACAAATACGGGCAAACCGTGTAAAATACATACTGTTCCGCGCGGTTAGCTCAGCTGGTAGAGCACATGCTTGACGTGCATGGGGTCACAGGTTCGAGTCCTGTACCGCGCACCATCTAAAAACCTTGTAACCATCATGGTTGCAAGGTTTTTTGCTTTGCCCAAAAGTGGAGTTAGCCTTATTTTTAGCCTTATGAAGTCACCCGATAGAAACGGACTGGATAAATTGCTCCATCCGCTGTGCGCTATCCTGCTTCATCTGCTTCGTAACATGTCCGTAAGCATCCAGAGTGAATGCTGCGGTGGCATGACCGAGATTTTCCTGCACGGTTTTAATGTCGTCGCCGCTTTTGATACAGGCAACTGCGTATGTGTGGCGCAGGTCGTGAAAACGGGTGGATGGCGCACCGATCTTCTTTACGATCCGCTTGAAGCAGTCGTACACCGTGCGATAGGATAGGTATCCGCCTGTTTGATTGGAAAAGACAAGACCATTCTCCTGCCAGGCATCGCCTGCTTCCAGCCTCATGCCGTTTTGCTTCAGCTTCTGCAGGCGAAACAGAAACACCACCGAGGGCGCAAGAGAGATGCTGCGAGTACGGTTGTTCTTCGGCGGAGAGAAGTAATATTGCCCGCCCTTTTTCTGCTCTTTGCGGAGTTGACGTTTCACGGTCAGGATGCCGTTCTCAAGATCAATATGCTCCCAGCCTAACCCAAGTATTTCGCCCTCCCGCAGCCCTGTAAACAGGGTGATTTTGTAAAGGTATTCGTGGGGACTTCCCTGGACTTCTTTCAGAAATGCAGAGACTTGATCTTCCTCCAGCGGGTGCATTTCCTTTTTGATAACACGGGGAAGTGTACAGGCATCCGTTGGATTGACGCGCAGATAACCGATCAGCACTGCTTGCTGCATGGCCTTGTGAAAAACACCGTGAATATTCTTTACCGTCTTTGCCGAAAGGGGATTGACTGTTGGGTCGATTGGAGAGACAAGCTGATTGTAAAAGTGCTGTACCGTATGGGCGTTCAGGGCTTCCAGCTTGATGTTCCCAAGATGCGGCGCAATATACAACTCCACATTCTTCTTGTAGAGATACGCCGTAGACGCTTTCACTCCACCAAGATAGTCCTGTGTCCAGATGTCCAGCCATTCTCCAACCGTTAGCTTACAAGGTGCTTTGTAGGTGCCATCGTCCAGCGACGCTGTGATCTGGCGCAGCTTCTGTGCCACTTCTTTCTGCGTCTTTCCGGTGATGCTGCGCTGGATCTGCTTGCCTGTGCCGGGGTCGAAGCCTTCTGTGTAGCGGCCCTGCCAGTAGGTATAGGTCTTTCCGTTCTTTGTTGTTGTGATTTTTCTGATGGAACCGGCGCCGCCGGCTCCTTTTCCTGTTTTTGTACGCGGCATATACGCTCCTTTCCGCCGCGCGGAATGTACCATCTCCATGATATATCCCGCGCGGCTGTTGTGCAAGTTTTATTTCTGTGACGAAGAGATTTACTTCCGCAGGAACTCCAGCAGTGCCTCCCGTGAAATACGAATCTGCCTACCGATGCGGACGCTTCGTATCTGGCCGCTGCGGATCAGCTCATAGGCGGTGTTGCGGCCAATGCCGAGGATGGGCATCAAGTCCTCTACCCGCAGGATCATGGGGAGATCGCTTAGATCACGGTACTTATTCTCCACGGGCAGAACCTCCCTTCACGGATGCCAGGTAAATGTCCGTCACATCGGGTCGCTCGTGTCCCAGCAGGCGAGACACGGTGAAATGAGCGTCCAACGGTGTCATGCCGCCGCTGACGAGGGACGTGTACTTTTCGGCGGCGTAGGTATGGCGCAGCCCATGGAAGGTAATGCGCCTGCCCAGTGCAGCGGGGTCACAGATGGCGTCGCGATGACGGCTGATAAACTGCTGCATACCGTTGATGGCTCGGTCGGTGGGGACGCCGTCCGGCACCAGCAGCTTGTGACCGCGTTCCGTTTTCTCCAGCAGTCGCTGCAGCATCATCGTAATACGGTCGTCCTCGATGGGAACGATACGCACCTTGCCGCCCTTGCCTTTCACGGTGAGGGCGTTTTCTCGCAGTGCACGCTCCGCCGCGGCGGTGTCCGTGCGGAAGCACTCATGGATGCGCAGACCGGCATAGCGGGCCAGATACAGGGCGAGGATGTAATCCTCCCGCTCCTCCGCCATGGCGCGGCCGATCAGCTTGCCGAACTCCGAGTTCGTCCATGTGCGATCCTGCTGCCCGAAGCGGCGGCGTTCCAGCGCAACGCCTAGCTCTTCGTTGCCCGGCAGCGTGTAACGGGGATGGGACATCTTGTCGTGGAAAAAGCGGATGGCGGAGAGGTCAGTTTTGATGGTGCTGGCCGACTTGCCCTGCGCCTGCAAATAGAGGACATAGCTCACCAGATGCTTGCCGCTGACGTTCTCCAGCTTTTGCAGGTGGTAGTGGGCGGCGAGGTAGGCGCAGAATCGCTTGACCGCCTCGTAGTAGCGGTCTTTCGTGCGGAAGCTGCCCTGTCGGTTGTGGCGAGCCAGCTTGTCCAACTGGGTAACGAGGGTGTGGTAAATGCCTTTTGTGGTCATATAAAGAAATCTCCTTGTAATCGTAGTCGTGTTCAGATGGACGCACTTCACCCGTTGGCAAGGAGAGCCATTTCCGGCGTATCTCCGCAGAAATGATAGACTGCCGCAGGCGGAAAGCCTTGGTGCTGTGTGTTTTTCGAGGTCTGCCCGTATGTCTGTCTCTCTTTACTTGTACCAGGTCAGTACGCTGCGGTATGGAGGTCTTTGACCTCTGCTCGTGTGAGCAACCGCGGACACCAGGCCGCTGAACTCGGCTGCGGAAGGCTCCGCCGGTGTCCTGTGATCCGCCCGGTGACGGATCGAGGAATGCGCGATACCCCGTATGACCGGTGCCGCACTCTGACTGCGGCATACAGGGCGGGAGCTTGCCTCTCCCTTGACGATTTTCCTGCCGTATCGTCCCAACGGCTTTTACAAAGCTCCTCTTTCCTGATCTGCGCCGAATTGATCTCGGCGCTCTTTCTTTTCCTGCGGTATCGCGGCGGTGGCAAGTGCCGCGACAAAATAATAAGCAAAAACGCAGGAAGAATCTTCCTGCCGTTTCGGCTTCATACGATCCTTCCTGCGTTTGCAGTATTGTTCAATTCTGGTGGCCACCCGTTTTTCGGGAGGCGCATTTTGACATACTTCGGGTTCTTAGTCAGAGCGAAAAGCTATTGATAGCCTTCCACCCGTGCCTGCTCTGCTCCGACCTAAATGCTTGATGCCTTAAGTACAGGCACATCATAGCACGGCGGCAAAGCGGCGTACAGGTGGAAAATGCCGCAAGAAAACTTCTCGCAGCATAGTCATTGAATCAAATGGGCGCAGTGACCCTTATCTCAAACGGGAGCATGGTGCTCCTCAGTACAAACTTAACAACGTGTGCGATCCGAAACGTGTTCGGAAACCCCATTGGGGCGGTGCACAAATAACTGGATGATTCTTATATACCACAATATGTTGTAGTTGTCAATATAAAATCATCTAAATAGTGCGTTTGGGAAAAGCGCGGGCAAAATGTAATACGCATTATCTCCGTATTAAATGCGTATTACAGACGTATCACAAAGATAATGCGTATTGTGTGCGTATTGTTCCCGCAAGGACTGACCTAATCGCATTTATGGCGAGACTAAATAGAGGCGCAATTTCCATCTCTGCTGGCCGTTAGCCTGAATCCAGCGGGGTATACCACCTATAAGAAAAGGCTTCCACATTCCACAGAGGCCTTTTCGCCGTAAGCCATAAAGTTGAAGTAACAAGGTCGTTACGCATTGTGCAAAACCGGAAAGATGACAATGCCCTATAGTCGATTCTGACTACAGGGCATTATCTCTTTTTACTGAAGTATTTTTCGCATCATGGATTCCACGCATTCGTCATTATCGAGTGTATAAACGTTTCTAGCTTCTCTGTACGCACGATCGGCATCGACCTCCGGCGTAGACCACCACATACGCAAATCCGACGAGCGGGTACCCGCCATGATGAACGAATTGAGCACGATTCGCTTTCCGTCCGCTGTGGGGGACAAGCGCGTTTCTAAATCCTTGATTGTTTTGTGAAACTCAATTTTGGGATCATCCGGGCGGATATGCATCAAACCTTTTGGGTCGATAAACGAAATGTATTGCGTTGCCGGCGTATCAATCCAGAGGATGTAATCAGGATAGAAATTGCCCGCCTCAAAGAAACCCATGCCGACCTTACTTTTGTTACGGAGCAAATACAGGGATTTGCCCGCCAACTCCGCTGCGTGATCGTCTACATATGATTTGAGATAATCCACAAATCGCATTTCGTCCGTATTCAGTGCTACGGGTGCCAACTGTATTTTCAGGTTGCTCTTTTCAAGGCAAATCAGCGGGGCATACAAATGCGAGCGAAAATCAAACAACACCAGCTTACCGCGGAAGAAATTCTTTTTGTAAACGTCAAGGCCGTTATTCGCCTGCAGCACAGCGGACATTTCCGCAACGAATGCATCCAGTTCATCGCCCTTGGGATCCATCGCACTCTGCTGAGCGTAGGTTAACGTGTATTCGTCGACAAAATTGCTGTTATCCGCATCCAGAATCGCATACTCCAGTCGTGGAACTTCCCATCTTTCTTTTTCATATTTAAAAAACTTATCCATATAGGATTTGAGTGCCATGACGGCGTAATCGGTTGCTGCCTCTAGCTTGGCGATTGAATTGATCTCTAGATGATTTTGCGGAATCAACAGTCCGTACCAGTCATCTTTCCGCAGTATATCAAGTAGCTTGTCCTTGACGATGCTGATGTTGAAATACCGCCTTTCGCTCTTATACGCCTGCAGCTCATCAAAGATCCGCTGGACATCCAGCAGTGGGAGAATATCCGCCGGAAGTGTTCGCGGCTCCAGCATGGATTCTATTTTGAAACTGTAAGTAGAATCGATTGTCTGGATTTTGCTGCGGCAGTCGATGACTGTTTTACTTTTGAGCAGGTAGCGCAGGAACCCCTGATCCGGCTTGTCCAGAATCAGCCGAGCAGCCTGCTGCTTGAAATTGGCTCCGTCTTTTACCTTGATGACATGGAGCTTTTTTTCTTTGACTTCATCAAAGCGGCTGATCACCGGTAGGCGGTACTCGTGGATTGTCTCATTGGTGGGTGTGCCTTCCTGCTCCAGATAGCTCTTAAAATCTTCCATATACTGTGCCTTTACGCCAAATATGGTCAGTGTTTCCAGTAACTCGATATGCTTGGGAGGCGTGACATTGGTATCCAGCTTGCGGGAACGCTTCAGGCATCCATTATATCCCTTCAAACGCACACCACGACCAAAAAGCTGAATGGCCTGCGATCCCTCACCTTTTGCAAAGTTGATCAGGCCCATAGTGGACACACGCCAGCTGTTCCAGCCCTCTGTAAACTTTCGGGAGCCAATTAGTATTTTAATCTTGGAATTCGGCGTATTGATATGCCGGAACAACGATTCTGAAACGAATTCCTCGTTGCTGATGATGATACCCTTCTGCTCACAGCTTTTCATCAGACCGGATGTGTCACCAATATTGATAACGCCGAAATAATCGCCGTACTCGCCTACCTTCAAGCCAATCTCACCGGTGACCTGCCGAATATTCTCCATCCGCAGGCGCGGTTCATCGGCGTTCCCGTCAGTATTGAATATAATACGAAGAATGTCCGAAAAGATTACAGCAGGATCCGGCTCCAAACCGAAAATCTCCTGCAGCGCACGAAAATCCTGATAGAACAACTCTCTGCCGCTGGCATCGACCAGATTAGTATCCGCGTTCAGCACGGCAAGGATATGCTCCATCGATTGCGCCCGGTTGTTCAGAAATTTGTTGAGGAAGAGCAGCACTTCTTCCACGTCCGTGAGCAAATTTTTTTCCGCCTGTGATAGGCCGCTACTCTTGACTGGCGCGGTAACTCGATTGCCCACAAACACCAGCAGGGGCTTTTCAATCCGGAATTCACGTAGTGCATCCGTCTTCACTTCAAACAACTTCATCTGCTGATAAAAGGACAGCAGGCATCCGACCAGATACAAATGCTTCTGCTCCGGATCTAGGGTACTCTGCAGATTGTATATGCGGTAGTCTTTTCCGTACCCATCATCGTAGAAATACTTGTAGGAATAATCCATAATGATAGATTTCCCGTATTCCTCCATCAGAGCCCGTGCGTCTCGGGCCTGTTGCGTATTGCCGGTGGCGTTGGCATTCAGCGCTTGTTTGAAGGTGGCGGAATACTCAAAGGCAAATCCGTCTTCTGAAAGGCGAGTGCGGTAATCGTACCACACGTCACCGGACAGGCCGCGATGGCCTTCATCAACCAACACCAAATTATTTTGCTCGAAACTGTCAACGGAGACGGTCTTGACTTTGCCTTCTTCTTTTAGTTTGTTCATGTCGATTACGATCACGTCATCCTGCTGCTTGACGAAACCATGATCTTTCTCAAACATTGCCGCCGGAATAGACGACCGTGAAAGCTCATCCAGATGCTGGCGGCTCATATTCTCGTTGGGTGCCAGCACGATGATCTTGTTGATGGACAGCCTGCTGTTGATCCGCTTGGCACGCTTGAAATAATGCAGGAATTGCAGAATGTTTATATGCATGATCAGCGTTTTCCCGCTGCCGGTGGCACACATGAACGCCAGTTTGTTCAACTTGTCCGGCGTATATAGCTGGAAATCGATGAGACCGAGCGACTGACCTTTGACCTGTCGCAGCCATGCGTTCAGGTCGTTGCAGAAGGCATCCGCGTCGGAAAAGTAGCGATCCAGATACATTTCCGTAAAAAGCAGAGCGATGTACTGATAATATTTCCATTGCAGGCCACCACGCTTTTCTCCAATCTTCCGGGTATGACGGCAAATGTTCTCATCATACAGGCGCAGTTTTTCTGGCGTGATAGTAGCGCCTCGCATCTGGCAGACACGGGCGATATAGATATAAAAGTATGTGTTGCCGCTTTCGTTGACACCCTCATACTCGCTGCTGTTCAGCTTTTCGCTGAGAGCGCTAAGGGAATCTAGTTTCAGCTCATGCAGGAAATAGCGGAACAAGACGAGTTGGTCGTCGAAAGATGGCCCATGATTTGTTTGTCTTCTTGTCATAATAATCACCTATTTAAAACGGTAATTCATCATCAGTTTCAAGATCATCCCAAGGCAAGCGAGGCGTTGCCGCTGCATCTTTGATACATTCGATCTTGTCAATGAAGGTCAATGTTTCCGCAACAATACGGACAACGTACATTGCTTCTGCTTTGTTCAGCACTTCATTCGGATGAGCAGCGCTTTGATCATTACGGATCGCATTGAATTTGTCAAAAATGTTTATTGTGTTCTGTATTGCAACAACAGAAAAATCTGAATCGAAATAATGGTTTTCCGCATACCAGTTTTTAAGCCGACCAACAAGAGACTGCAAAGGATATTCATTTCCTCGATCATCTTCGGTGCTGATTCCGTGCTTTTTACACACAGACCGGAAAAATTCCGTCGAAAAAGTATGTAGTCTATCGAGAGCAAGTTCTGGGATATTATTATTGCAGCTACGCTCAATATCCTCCTTTACAAGTTTAAGCGTATCGGTTGTTGCGGCGGGAATTGAAATAGGATTTTGCATTAGCCTTTTTTCTAATTCCCTAAGCTCTTGATAATCTGTTTCCTCGCGTCTATCCCAATCCCATTCTGCTACATTCCAATAGTAGTCAAGCATAATTTTGAGCAGTTTGCCAACTGTATAATCATCGCATTCGTCCCAGATTTTGCGTATACACCGTTCCTGTGACATGTCATATTCCGTATTCTTATAAATATCAATACCTGTAGCCGCGTATATCATGTCGCGAGTATTCGTTTTTGTATACCCGCTTTTTAAAAAGGTGAAAACATACCCTCCTTTGAATCCAAGAAATCTGGCGATTCGCTCTCTTTCTGTGTATGTTAAGCTGCTCATAGTTAGACCTCCTCGAACATGCGGTTTTTGAATTCGATCTCCGTTATCCGAACCGTCCAGCCTTCGCTACTACCGCGCAGGTTTTCAAGATTGTTGTCGCCGTTGACAAAGATCACGTCGTATTTTCGATCCTCTGCGTCTTTGCGGTGGGTGGTGAAATACGCATCCAGCGCCGCATTGGATGCAATGATGTCATCCGTCACGGTGCGCCAGATCACCAGTGCACGACGACCGTCGGGCAAGGTGCCTTCGATCTGTCGGAACGCATATTGGCCGCTGATATCGCTAACCAACTCCACAGCGCCTTCGTAAACCGGAGTCTTGGCGGGTTTGCTGAGCCAATAGGAGATTGCACTCTGTCTGGCGATCGTCAGGCCAATCAGATAGTTAAACGTTTCCATTAAATCGACCGGACGCTCTTTGCACTCGTTTTTCTCAGTGATTTTCATGATATAGGCGAAGGGATTAGCAAATGCCTCCACGTCCAACAGACTGCCGCGGCTTTCCAGATCCACCATGTAATGTATCATGTAATCCTCGCCCAGCAGTGCCTTGAACTGTCCGCCGTTATCGGAAAGCTGGATATTGGAAAGAGCGTCTTCATAGCTCTCAAGCCGCATATACTTAATGATTTGGGGTACACCTGTGGTACGATTTTGAGGTTTTCCATCTTTCCATTCTGCAGCATAGGCCACTTTTTGCATTCTGGGTTTGGTTACACGACTAAAATATTCACCCATTTCAACCAGAATATACTTTCTTTTGCCATCATCAATTCTATTAAGCTGTATAACTGCATCACCAGTTGTTGCAGATCCTGCAAAAAAGTCCAATACACGCGCTGTTGACTTGGTACCACCGCAAGCACAAATTGCATCTTGCACCAAAGTTCGAGCCTTAGCAAAATCAAAAGGTTTTTCTCCAAAAAGCTCTTTTAGTTCAGTTGGTGCATAATTGGCAGAAGCATACTCATTCTTTTCCCACCATGTGGTCGGCATGGCTTCCTCGTCCATACGAGTTTTAAAGTCAATAGATATTCCTTCGTCAGTACGTCTGGCTCTATATTCACCCAGCGGAATTTCCCTCTTCATGCGTTCGTGCCCACGTTGCCAGTTCTTTTCTATTTTAACCCCATTCTGATACTTGACCGGATAAACCAAAATTTCATCATTTTTAGGAGTTTCCAGCAAGGAATACTCTTGGCGTCCCTCGTTCCAAGTCATATTGAGCACACGGAGAGAATCATCTGCGGCCACTGCAATAGGATAATACAGTTTAGGTCTATCTGTTCTCAGGTCGTTATTTCCGGCACGAATGAAGTTCATCCAAGAAAAATGCCCGATCTCGTCCACCAATGGATATCTTTTTAATTTGCTTTCGCTAAAACCAAGTGATTTCGGAGTTGTCTCATCGCGCTTTGCATAATAAAGGCAGTACTCGTGTTGGGGCGAAAATTTCCCCTTTGCTTTTCTGCTTTGGGGATTTGAACGAACCACCGTAACACCTGCATTTTTAGGGAAAATACTATCCATTAGCGGAATCAATCTATCTAACTCTGCATCATCGATTGCTACCGAAATCATACTTTGGTCGGAAAGCAAATCATAGGCCATCGTTAGACGATTATCCATCATTGTCAAAAAAGACGAATGCTTGTAATTGTTTTTATACAGTATTTCGCTCGCATCTGTGTTGTAGGGAGGATCAATGTATGCGACATCAATAGATGCAGAGTATCGCGATTGTAAGAAATTCAGTGCATGATAGTTATCGCCATTAATCATCAGCCCATCAGTCTGTTCGTCCAGATTAGGAATACTCTCCAACAGCGCATATTTGAATGTATTTGAGAAGTGCTTGGTATCGATGATCAGATTTTGGTTCTGGTGTAGAAAATCGCCGGACGGCGGGTTCGTCCAGCCTTCCGCTTCGTCTATGGCGTACATGACAATCCATTCATCAATCTGTGCCTTATTCCCGATGATTTCCGGCCAGAAGGATTCGTCGATCTTATCCAGCGTAACGCACCAGTTTGTCTCCACTACGAATTTTTTCTTCAGCCACAGTTTTTTCTGGAAATTCTCAATCTGGGCAAGGAAGTCGATGATGATTTTGCCGACACGCTTAACGGCTTTCACCTTAGCAAGGTAGGTTTCCACACGGGCTTCGCTGCCAGTGTCCAAATCCTCTAAATGCATGACCTCACTCTTAATGAAGAAATCCAGCTCACGCGTCAGGAATCCATGCAGATCCTTATGAATAAAGTAATCGAAAGTGTTTTTTGCCACATAGCCTTTCAGGTGCTTTTCCAGCAGGGTAGTTGTCTCTCTGCCCTTGCCCGTGGGGATCGGTGCAATCAGCGGATTCAGTTCTGCCCGACGCTGAGACAAAAGCCATTCGGTAATACGTGCATAGTTTTCTTCGGTGTATTTCTTTTTCTTATCCTCAGGAATATCGTATACAAAGCGGATCACAATCTCCGCCGTGTCTGGATCATACTCAAATGTCTTAATCCCCGGGTAGATTTCCTCATCCTCCCTGAAGAGCATAAAGGCGCGTTTGTTGTCCTTGCTCTCCTTGTTGTTGTTCTGCTCAGTGGTCGCATCTACTAGCCGGAAGTGCACGTTGATCCCATCGAAAACAAAGGTGTAATCTTTGAAATTTTCGCTGGTTTTGATGTAGTACTGATCCTGATTTGCCCAGTAGAGTTTGACCTCCTCACCCTCGTAGGGAATGGCGTAGACGCCTTCCTTATACCGGCGCTTGGAAATAAAATCGCCGTCCTCGTAGTATCGGTTAAAGAAGGAATACAGTGCAGAATACACGTCTGTCTCCAGTGCAGCCAAATCGGCGCCTTCCGCAAGCTGCTTCTGGAGCTGCAAATACTGTTGTTTTTTCTGTGCGGTGTTGGGGAGAGCGTCCACGGTCATTCCCATTTCTGCCACGCTTTCCTCAATCTGCTTCATTTTGGCACGGATTTCTTCTTTACTGCCCTGCGCGAAAGGGGTAAGAGTCTCCTGCACCATTTTCGGCAGACGCTCGGTCAGAAACTGTTCAATCTGCGCTTTGCGGAGATTCATCACGCGATAAATACCGAAATCGAGGTCAGATTTATCGAGCTCGAAGATTTCCTTTAATAATTTCGTAAAACGGTCTAATCTTTCATTCATATTCTGTTCTCCTTATTTGCTTGATGCAATCATTGTCTGTAACGTCGTGCGTAAGCTGTCCCAACACTCCGGGTGTCCAATAATCATTTCGCTGATATCACAGGGAATCTCGCCCCTGCTGATTGCCACACGGTTAATGAACTCCGTGCGGCGCTTTTCATTCGGTGGGAGCCGTTTCTCCAACACATCCAGCATACGTTCAAGGGTTTCCCGCGGAGGCGGATTCGTTCTTCCACTAAGCATGTCGTAAAAATACGGCCTTGCGATTTCTGCTTCGCTGTAGAAATCGCATTGTGTCATCCCAGCGTCTTTGATTAGTTGTGCAAGGTATTTTCCAAATTCGGATTTCTTTCTTTCTCTAGCCATCCGCGCCCCTCCTTTCGAATAGTATGTTTGTTCACATACTAACATACTACTTTTTAAAAAGCAAGAAAACTAAGCAAAAAAGATGATCCGCCCTTTAAAATGTTGCCTTTATAATTCTATTTTGGACATAAAAATAGCGACCACATGGATTCCGTCACATGGTCGTTATTTCTTTTTCCACCCGAGGATACCCTTCGTGTTTTATCGGTGTTACACTCTGGTGCACACCTTTTCTCTGGACTTCTTCGACATACAGAGAGGTGCTCTCTGTACAAAAGAGGTGTATGAAGGGACAATATTGAGACAACAAAATGGTTTCAAACAAGGTTCAGAAGTTCGGTTGATTACTAGCGCTTCTTATAGCCGCAGGCCCTTTATGTCCTTAATGCGCGAGAGGATCATATTACAGCTGCAACTGACCACACCGGGCAAGGTGTCAATGACGGTATGCAGGAATGTCTCCATTTCTTCGCCGGAAGCGGCAACAGCGTGAACGTGCAGCTTGTCTTTCCCAGTCACGCGGTAGATCTGCGTGACCGTATCATGCCGGTTCAATATCTCTGTGACCTTTGACAAACAATCCGGCGTTGTTTCGATTTCAAAATAGCAGGACACCGCGCCGCTGATCTTCTGCGGGTTGATAACGGTCGTGTATTCCTCGATAACGCCTTTCTGCTCCAGCGCCTGTATCCGGGCTTTTACCGCGACTCTTGAGATGCCGATCTTTTCTCCAATATCAGAATAGGAGATACGCGCATTTTCTATCAGCAGCTGCACGATCTTTCGAT
Organism: Clostridiaceae bacterium Marseille-Q4149; assembly: GCA_018228685.1. Taxonomy (GTDB): domain Bacteria; phylum Bacillota; class Clostridia; order Oscillospirales; family Oscillospiraceae; genus Vescimonas; species Vescimonas cirricatena. Next base: position 2,428,720 of record CP073691.1, on the reverse strand, counting down.
CCAATCCGTCCAGTCCATCTAAGTACATAGTGCTTCCTCCACAAGCCACGATTTCTCGCTGCTCCTTATCTCATAGGATAGCACCGATCCTTCAAAAAGTAAATACCATATTGACAGAACGTTTCCGAAGCACTACAATACTTGCGAATCGCAATTTCTTTCTTACGTTTTGGAGATATGCTATGAATCGGGATTTAACGAAAGGGCCAGTTATCCGTTCCATGCTGCTGTTTGCCATCCCTATGATTTTAGGGGATCTGCTTCAGCAGTGCTATAACATTGCCGATACGCTGATCGTCGGACAGTTCCTCGGGCGGGACGCCCTTGCGGCGGTGGGATCGTCTTTTACACTGATGACGTTTCTGACTTCCATTATCCTTGGCCTGTGTATGGGAAGCGGTGCGCTGTTTTCCATGCGCTTCGGGCAGCGGGATGAAAAGGCGCTGCGGGAGAATCTGTGTGCGTCGTTCTTCTTCATTGCGTTCGTTACAGTTCTTTTGAACGTTCTGGCTTTCATCTGTCTGGACGGACTTCGCACGTTTCTCAGAGTCCCTGCCGAGGTCTGGGGCGATATGCGGAAGTACCTGTTCGTGATCTTTATGGGCATTCCCGCCGTTTTCCTGTACAACTATTTTGCCTCTTTCCTGCGGGCGATCGGCAACTCCGTTATCCCGCTGGCGTTTCTGGCGGTTTCCGCTGTGCTGAATATCGCCCTTGACCTCTGGTTTGTGATCGGATTAAACAGGGGTGTCGCCGGTGCTGCGGAAGCAACGGTAATTGCCCAGTATCTTTCGGGCATCGGTATCGCCATTTACGCGCTTATGCGCTTCCCGCAAGTGCGTTCGATAGGCAATTTCCGCAGCCTGCGGAGAGGCCGCATCCGCGAAATCGTTTCCTTTTCCACGCTGACCTGTGTTCAGCAATCGGTCATGAATCTCGGTATCCTTATGGTGCAGGGACTTGTCAACAGCTTCGGCCCCGTTGTCATGGCGGCCTTTGCTGCCGCTGTGAAGATCGACGCCTTCGCCTATATGCCGGTGCAGGATTTTGGCAACGCCTTTTCCACATTCATTGCGCAGAATTACGGCGCGAAAGAAAGTACACGGATACGCGCCGGGCTGAAAAGCGCCGTGTGCATTTCCGCAGCCTTCTGCGTGGTCATATCCGCACTCGTTTTCGCTTTCGCCCAACTGCTTATGACGATTTTTGTGGATGCCGGAGAAACCGAGGTCATCCGGGAAGGTGTGCGGTATCTGCGCATTGAAGGCGCGTTTTACTGCGGCATCGGCTGTCTGTTCCTGCTCTATGGCCTGTATCGCGCCTTGGGGAAGCCGGGAATGAGCGTCGTCCTGACGGTCATCTCGTTGGGCACTCGTGTCGCGCTGGCCTATCTGCTGTCCGCTGTCCCCGCATTCGGCGTGACCGGTATCTGGTGGTCGGTTCCGATCGGCTGGGCGCTGGCAGATCTGGTCGGTTTTCTCTATTTCAAAGCCCGAAAGAGGGAACTGCTTGCTTGAGCTATGGCATAAATGAAGCAACCGGACGTAGAAAAGACAACACCAAGGTTAATAGCGACGGCTACGCAGTTCTTCATACGCAGGAGGTCACTGGTTCGAGTCCAGTAGTCTCCACCACGAAAGCAGGAGCCTGTCCGCCGGACAGACTTCTACTTTCATGTGATTAAGTATGCCGTGCAAAGCAATTCTGTATTTTACAAACCTCTCTTTTTGTGCTATTATTGAGTGCAACAAGGCGGGACCGAAGAACTCTATGACACTGCACCAGCGGTACAAATCCCGCAACCAGGTGGAATGCATTGTGACAAAGTACAGCAAAGTCCACCTGAAGGGCACCAACATCCGTCAGTGGATAGAGTGCATTATCACCACATCGCCCCGGACTTCTGGGCAGAGCTGCGGCGGGAGGCGGACAAACTCCTGCTGTTGTAAGAGCGTCGCGTTGATAGTTTTCAGCGCATTTGGTACATTCCGCGCGGCCATAAAATTTAGCCTTATTTTTAGCCTTATGGCGATAAACTTGGGTAATTCGATCTAACGCTGCCTAACATGAACCACCTCGACCGAGGTTTTATTCACGGTACTTTTCGATACCGGACAACATGGGCAGATATGGTGGCGGGTCAATTCGAGTCCTGTACCGCGCACCATAGCCGAAAAGCCCTGAAACCACTAAGGTTTCGGGGCTTTCGTCATTCTGTCGGCTGGCTGTACCCCATCCGAACACCCGGGCGTGTCTTTTGACCCGGCAAAAAATATGATATATCGCTCACTGCAAACGGGCGGCCCCTTATGTCTATGGGGCCGCCCGTTTCGCATTATCGGATTGTCAATCAGAAGATTTTTATTTGAACCAAGCACACGAATCTGATATAATCTATTGACCGAACTTACACCTGTGGAGGCGGAAGCGATGGGCGATTGGCATAAGATTGAATTACAAGAAGATATTGACTTTTTAATGGAGACTTATGGCGGTTTTCATGATTCCTGCATCGTTTCGCTCAGTTTTCAGAGCGGTGCATTCGTTGATAACGATATGGTCATGCATTTTGGAGGCCCAAACGAAAGAATACTGTCCGTTATATGCCAGAGTCAATGGGAGCCTAAAACAATAGAGCTACAGTTCTCGGGGCTACGTCAGATGCATATAGTAGGCTGGCAGGATAATTATCTTTGCCTTATTTTGGACGCATATCTGGCCTTCCACAACGGCTTACTGCCGGGAAGCCCGGATCGGGTGATCGTGTGGTCGGATACGGACTGCTTCGATATTAATAAGATTGATAATTCAATTGCTGAACCGGCAGATACTTATATCGTTGCAAATGAGTTGAGATGGCGAATCATACAGGAGAATCCACATGATCGTGACAATCAATTCCTTTGAGAAATACCGGGCGTTCATTCTGGACATTTCGCGCGACCCGCTCTTTTGTGACCCACATTTCACATATGACCCCGATAATCTTTACGGTTCACTGCACCGGAAGGACGAATCCGCATTTGCCGTTGTGGCAGACGGGACCGTGCAGGGCCTGTTGGTCAGGCCCGGACTGCCCTTCCGGAAATATGCGGTCCCCCTGCTGGCAGAGGCGGTCAGACGAAACGGGCCGAACCGGATGATGGCGCTGGTTTACACAGACGCGGCGGAAGAAATCGCGGCTTACGCTGCGTCCGGATTTGAGAAAGTCGAGGGGCAGAACAGCGTGTACGCCTCTTACCTGCTCTGATAAACGGGCGGCCCCTGACCGGGGCCGCCCGTTTTCTGCAATTTATGCCTGCCGGTCCGCCTGGATCAGCAGCTTCAGGGCCTCCACGCCCACCTCCACGGCGGAGGTGGTGTCCTCGCTCATGTCCTGGTCCAACCCGGCGGCTTCCCGCTCCTGGTTCCAGATCACATGGAAGCAGCTGCCGCAGCGGCAGCCCAGGGCGTCGGCCACCACAAACAGGGCGGCGCTTTCCATTTCGCTGGCCTTCACGTGCAGGCGCTTCCAGGCCTCCCACTTGTTCAGCAGCTCATAGGACACCGGCATTCTGGCGGGGCTGTGCTGGCCATAGAAGGCGTCCTTGCACTGCACCACGCCGGTTTTCAGGGACTTGCCCAGGTTTTTGGCGGCCTGTACCAGGGCGCAGGTGACGTCGAAATTGGCCACGGCCGGGTACTCGATGGGGGCATACTCCCGGCTGGTGTGCTCAAAGCGGATGGCCCCGGTGGCCACCACCACGTCGCCGGAGCGCACGTCCAGGTCGATGCCGCCGCAGGTGCCCACCCGGATGAAGGTATCCGCGCCGATGTTGTGCAGCTCCTCCATGGCGATGGAGGCGGAGGGGCCGCCGATGCCGGTGGAGCAGACGGAGACCTTTTCCCCCAGCAGGGTGCCGGTATAGATGGTGAATTCGCGGTTCTGGGCCACAAAATGGGCGTCGTCGAACAGGGCCGCGATCTTTTCGCAGCGGCCGGGGTCGCCGGGCAGGATGACGTAACGGCCCACGTCGCCCTCCACGCAGTGGATATGGAACTGTTTGTCCAGCTTTTGCATAGCTGCGCCTCCTTGATAATTGATCCGTGTGATGCCGTCATTATATCACAGGAAGCTGCCGGGTGCAAATAAAATGCCCGGGGCGGGTGCTTATACGTTGCCGTACATAAACAGGTCGCACTTGATCATGCCGTTATAGAGCTTGTGCTTCTTCTTGGCCTGGTGGCCGAAGGTGCGCTCAAATTCCGTGTGGCTGCTGAGGACCAGCGTCCGCCAGGTGTCCGGCAGCCGCTCCCACATTTTGCCGAAGTCCCGGTACAGGGCCTCGGCCTCCTGCCGCTCCAGCAGCCGCTCGCCGTAGGGGGGATTGGTCACCAGCTGGCCATAGGTGTCGTCCCGGCGGAAATTCCGCATATCCGCCACCTCGAAGCGCACCACGTCCTCCACCCCGGCCTTCCGGGCGTTGTCCCGGGCAATGGCCACGGCCCGGGGGTCCACGTCGCCGCCCCAGATGTCGTACCGGCCGTGGAACTCCTTGTCCATGGCCTCTCCGGCGGCGGTCAGCCAGTCCCCGGAGGGCACGAAGCCCCAGCGCTGGGCGTCGAAGCTGCGGTCCAGGCCCGGGGCCCGGTTCATGGCGATCAGCGCCGCCTCGATGCAGATGGTGCCGCTGCCGCAGAAGGGGTCGCAGAAGGGGTCCCGGCCCCGGAAGCGGGACAGGGTCACCATGGCCGCCGCCAGCGTCTCCCGCAGGGGGGCCTCCACGCCCACGGCCCGATAGCCCCGCTTGTACAGTCCCTCGCCGGAGCTGTCCAGGCAGATCATGGCCTCGTCCTTGAACAGGGAGAACCGCACCTGATACTTGACCCCGTCCTCCGGGAACTGCTCCAGGCCGTAGTGGGCCTTCATCCGCTCCACCATGGCCTTTTTGATGATGGACTGGCAGGCGGGCACCGCGTGCAGCTGGGAGGAGATGGAGTAGCCCTTCACCGGGAAGGCCGCGTCCCGGGGCAGATACTCCTCCCATGGGATGGCCCGGGTGCCCTGAAACAGCTCCTCAAAGCTGCGGGCCGGGAACCGGCCCAGCACCAGCAGCACCCGTGCCCCGCAGCGCAGGTTGATGTTCAGCCGCGCCAGGTCGGACAGCTCCCCCCGGCACAGCACCCGGCCGTTTTCCACCTGCACGTCCTTCAAGCCCAGCCGCCGGATCTCGTCGCCCACCAATTTCTCCAGGCCCAGCAGGCAGGGCACCATAAATGTATGCATATTGCACCTCGTTTCGTGATTTGGGGTCATTGCAGCATGTCCAGCAGCTGCTCCGGGGTGTCCGCCACCAGGGGCGCGCCTGCGGCCTCCAGAGCCGCCCGACCCCGGAACCCCCAGGCCACGCCGATCATGTCCAGCCCGGCGTTCCGGGCGGTGGCCACGTCCACCTCGCTGTCGCCCACATACAGAGCCTCCTCCGGGGCCGCGTGAAGCTGGTCCAGAGCCGCCCGGACCATATCCGGGGCGGGCTTGGAGGCGATGCCCTCCCGCTGGCCCATGGCCCCGTCCAGCTCCGGGAAGAACCGGGCCGCCAGGGTCCGGGTGGTCCGGTCCGGCTTGTTGGACACCACCGCCGTCCGCACGCCCTCCTGCCGCAGCCGCTCCAGCAGCGGCCCGATGCCGTCATAGGGCCGGGTCTCCACGCAGTTGTGGGCCTGGTAATAGGCCCGGTAGTCCGCCAGGATTTCCGCCTCCCGGTCCGGGTCCACCCCCTGGGGCAGGGCCCGGTGAATCAGCGGTCCCGCGCCGTTGCCCACGAACCGGCGCACCTCCTCCAGGGTCCGGGTGGGATAGCCGTATTTTTCCAGGATGTAGTTCACCGCTGCCTGCATATCCGTCAGGGTGTCCAGCAGTGTTCCGTCCATATCAAATAAAATCGCCTGATATTTCATGTTATTTACTCCTTATTGGCAGCCGGGGCCGGTTTCTTCCCGGCGGGCCGGGGCAGCTTCCGCAGCAGCCCCTCTGCCTGATTTTTCCGCACAGGACTCATCTCTTTCCGATTTTTCTCGTTCTCTGTCTTTTGGAGTATACCACGCCGCCGGGCATCCGTAAAGCCGGGCGGCGAAAATTTCGCCCTTGGCCGGGCCCGGCATTTTACCGGGATTTTACAAAACACGCCTTTCCGGCTTTACATCCGGCCCGTATCCTATGAACTGTACCGAGGATATCCAAAATCCGTTGAATCGAAAGGAGATTCTGAAAAAATGAAAAGGTTTCTTTCCATGGCCCTGTGCATCGTCATGGCACTGGGCATCCTGTCCGGCTGCGGCCAGAAGACCAATGACACCCCTAAGAACGACGATAACAGCACCGCTCTCTCCGGCTCCGTGTCTACCAACGGCTCCACCTCCATGGACAAGGTCATCGGCGCGCTGAAGGAGCAGTTCACCGCCGACAACCCCGGCGTCACCGTCACCTATGATCCCACCGGCTCCGGCGCCGGCATCGAGGCCGTGAAGAACGGCTCCGCCGATATCGGCCTGGCCTCCCGGGCCCTGAAGGACCAGGAGAAGTCCGCCGGTCTCCAGGAGACCACCGTGGCCCTGGACGGCATCGCCATCATCATCAACGCCGATAGCAAGGTCGCGGACCTGACCGTTGCGCAGATCGCCGACATCTTCACCGGCAAGATCACCGACTGGAGCGAGGTGGGCGGCGACCCCGGCGCCATCTCCTGCATCGGCCGTGAGTCCGGCAGCGGCACCCGGGACGGTTTCGAGTCCATCACCGATACCAAGGATGCCTGCAAGCTGGACCAGGAGCTGACCTCCACCGGCGGCGTCATTGAGGCCGTTGCCGGCAACCCCAACGCCATCGGCTACGCATCTCTGTCCGCCGTGGAAGGCAAGTCCACTGTCAAGGCCCTCACCGTGGGCGGTGTGGCCTGCACCGAAGCCACCGTCCTGGACGGCAGCTATGAAATCCAGCGTCCCTTTGTGCTGGTGACCAAGCAGGGCGTGACTCTCTCCGCCGCCGCCCAGGCTTTCTTTGACTTCGCCACCTCCTCCGCCGCTTCCGACCTCATCAAGAACGCCGGTGCGGTGCCCGTGGCCAAGTAACCATCCCCGGGAGACCTCCCCTGACCCGTTATCCCGGGCCAGGGGCCTTTCCCGTTCCGGACCAGAAAGGAACCGACTATGCGTTCAAAGAATACAGGGGCCCGCAAGGCCCTGGAAACCGTGATCCATCTGATCTTCCTGCTGTGCGGCATCGTGGCCGTGGGCTTCGTGCTGGTCATCAGCGTGTATCTGATCCTCTCGGGCCTGCCCGCCATCCGCCAGATCGGCCTGTTCAAATTCCTGTTCGGCCAGGTCTGGGACCCCACCAACACCACCACCGGGGCCCAGTACGGCATTCTCCCCTTCATCCTCACCTCCATATACGGCACCGCCGGGGCCATGGTCATCGGCGTGCCCATCGGCCTGATGACGGCCATCTTCCTGGCAAAGCTGGCCCCGCCCAGGGCCGCCGCCGTGATCCGCACCGCCGTGCAGCTGCTGGCGGGCATCCCGTCGGTGGTATACGGCCTGGTGGGCATGATCGTGCTGGTGCCCCTGATCCGCACCACCTTCTCCCTGGGGTCCGGCGCCTGTCTGCTGGCGGCCATCCTGGTGCTGTCCATTATGGTGCTGCCCTCCATCATCAACGTGTCGGAAACGGCCCTGCGGGCGGTGCCCCGGGAGTATGAGGAGGCCAGCCTGGCCCTGGGGGCCACCGCCACGGAGACCTATTTCCGGGTCAGCCTCCACGCCGCCCGCAGCGGCGTGGCCACCGCCGTGGTGCTGGGCGTGGGCCGGGCCATCGGTGAGGCCATGGCCATCATCATGGTGGCCGGAAACGTGGCCAATATGCCGGGGCTGTTCCAGTCCGTCCGGTTCCTGACCACCGGCATCATCTCCGGCATGTCCTACGCCCCGGTGGGCAGTCTGTATCAGCAGGCCCTGTTTTCCATCGGCCTGGTGCTGTTTCTGTTCATTATGCTCATCAACGTTTTTCTCAATGTGTTCATCAAAAAGCGGAAGGAGGACTGACCCATGGAGCAAAAGCTGTCGCCCCGCCGCCGTCTGTATGACAGAGGGCTGCGGTTTCTGGTGTGGCTGTGCGCGGGACTGACCTGCGCCCTGCTGCTGTTTCTCATCGGCTATATCTTCTATCGCGGGGTGCCGGGCATCACCTGGTCCCTGCTGACCAGCCAGACCAGCTATATCAAGGACACCGTGGGCGTCCTGCCCAACATTCTCAACACCCTGTATATCATCGTGGTGGCCATGGTCATCGTCCTGCCCCTGGGGGTAGGGGCCGCCATCTATCTGACGGAGTACGCCGCCAACCGCCGCCTGGTGGCCGTCATCGAGTTCGCCACCGAGACCCTGACGGGCATCCCCTCCATCATCTTCGGCCTGGTGGGTATGCTGCTGTTTGTGCAGCGGCTGGGCCTGAAGGCGGGCATCCTGGCCGGCAACCTGACGCTGGTGGTGATGATTCTGCCCACCATCGTCCGCACCACCCAGGAGAGCCTGAAAACCGTGCCCCAGTCCTATCGGGAGGGGGCCCTGGGCCTGGGAGCCGGAAAGTGGCACATGATCCGCACCGTGGTGCTGCCCGGGGCCGTGGACGGCATCGTCACCGGCTGCATCCTGGCGGTGGGCCGCATTGTGGGCGAAAGCGCCGCCCTGCTGTATACGGCGGGCTTCGGCCTGGAACTGGTGGGCTTTATCAAGTCCCTGCACACCTCCGCCGCCTCCCTGACCGTGGCCCTGTATGTCTACGCCACCGAGCGGGGCGAGACGGCCCTGGCCTTCTCCATCGCCACCATCCTGATGGTGCTGACCCTGCTGATCAACCTGACCGCCTCCCTGGTGGGGCGGAAGCTGCGAAAGAAATGAGGCAATTTATGGAACCGATTCTTGAGGCCAAGAGCCTGAACCTGTGGTACGGGCCCAATCACGCCCTCCACGATGTGTCCGTGGCCATTCCGGAGCGGCAGATCACCGCCTTCATCGGCCCCTCCGGCTGCGGCAAATCCACGTTCCTGCGGACGCTGAACCGCATGAACGACCTGATCCCCTCCGTGAAGATCGAAGGGGAGGTGGACTTCCACGGGAAGAACATCTATGACGCCAGGGTGGACCCCACCCTGCTGCGCAAGCGCATCGGCATGGTGTTCCAGAAGGCCAACCCCTTCCCCATGAGCATTTATGACAACGTGGCCTACGGGCCCCGGACCCACGGCATCCGCAGCCACGCCAAGCTGGACGACATCGTGGAGCGCTCCCTGCGCTCCGCCGCCATCTGGGACGAGGTGAAGGACCGGCTGAAGAAAAGCGCCATGGGCCTCTCCGGCGGCCAGCAGCAGCGCCTGTGCATCGCCCGGGCCCTGGCCGTGGAGCCGGAGGTGCTGCTGATGGATGAGGCCACCAGCGCCCTGGACCCCATTTCCACCTCCAAAATCGAGGACCTGGCCCTGGAGCTGAAGGAGCATTACACCGTGGTCATGGTCACCCACAACATGCAGCAGGCGGCCCGCATTTCCGACAATACGGCCTTTTTCCTGCTGGGCGAGCTGGTGGAGTTCGGCAAAACGGAGCAGCTGTTCTCCGCCCCCGCCGACAAGCGCACCGAGGACTACATCACCGGGAGGTTCGGATAATGAGAAGACAGTTTGACCAGCAGTTGGCGCTGCTGAACCGGGAGCTCATCGAGATGGGCGCCCTGTGCGAGGAGGTCATCGCCCTGGCCTCCAAGGCCCTGACGGAGGGAGACCCCGCCCTGGCCGCCCAGGTGGGCCCCCTGGACACGGAGATCGACCAGAAGGAGCGCACCATCGAGTCGCTGTGCCTGAAGCTGCTTTTGCAGCAGCAGCCGGTGGCCCGGGACCTGCGCCAGATCTCCGCCGCCCTGAAGATGATCACGGATATGGAGCGCATCGGCGACCAGGCCGAGGACATCGCCGAGATCGTCACCTTTCTCCGGGGCCGCACCGCCGAGCACGACGACATTCTGTGCCAGATGGCCCGGGCAACCATCTCTATGGTGACAGAAAGTGTTGACGCATACATAAAACATGATACAATAAAAGCAGAGGCGGTGCTTGCCGCCGACGACACCGTGGACGCCTATTTCGAGCAGGTGAAGCACGCCCTCATCGGCCGCATCGCCGCCGACCCCGCAGACGGGGAGTATGCCCTGGACCTGCTGATGATCGCCAAGTATTTCGAGCGCATCGGCGACCACGCCACCAACATCGCCGAGTGGGTGATTTTTTCCATCACCGGCCGGCATAAGGAGGGATAACCCATGATCTGGTGTGTGGAGGATGACTCCAGCATCCGCGATGTGGAGGTATATACACTGCGTTCCACCGGCTTCGAGGCCCGGGGCTTTGCCGACGGGACGGCCTTCTGGTCCGCCATCGGGACGGCCCGGGAGCTGCCGGAGCTGGTGGTGCTGGACGTAATGCTTCCGGGCGTGGACGGGGTGGAGCTGCTGCGCCGCCTGCGGGCCGCCCCGGCTACCCGCTCCATCCCCGTGGTCATGGCCACGGCCCGGGGGGCGGAATATGACAAGATCCAGGCCCTGGACCTGGGCGCGGACTACTATCTCACCAAGCCCTTCGGGGTCATGGAGCTGGTGTCCTGCGTCAAGGCCGTGCTGCGCCGGTGCGCCCGGCCCAGCCACGTGCTGCACCTGTCCGGCCTGACCCTGGACCAGGACGCCCACACCGTCTCCTGCGACGGACAGCGGGTGCCCCTGACCTATAAGGAATACGAGCTGCTGCGGCTGTTTTTGTCCCATCCCGGCATGGCCTTCACCCGGGACCAGCTGATGGCCCAGGTGTGGGGCACCGACTATTACGGCGAGACCCGCACCGTGGATATGCACATCCGCACGCTGCGCCAGAAGCTGGGCCCCTACGGCGGTCTGATCCAGACCGTCCGCAATGTGGGCTACCGGCTGGAGGAACAAGGATGACCAAGAAAATTTTCCGTTCGTTTATGCTGTCCGCCGCCGCCGTGCTTTTAGCGGCGGTGGCCATCGTCATGACCTGCCTGTACAGCTATTTTGCCTCCGTGCAGGAAAACCAGCTGCAGGATCAGCTGCAGCTGGCCGCCGCCGCGGTGGAAACCCAGGGCCGCGACTATCTGAACAAGCTCACGGCGGACCGGTACCGTCTGACCTGGATCGCCCCGGACGGGGCGGTGCTGTGCGACACCAAGCGGGACGCCGAAAGCCTGGAAAATCACGGCGACCGCACCGAGGTGCGGGAGGCCCTGCGCACCGGCTCCGGCCACTCCACCCGCTATTCCAGCACCCTGCTGGAAAAAACCAGCTACTATGCCCGCCGGATGCCGGACGGCACGGTGCTGCGCATTTCCATCAGCCGGGCCACCGTGGGGATGCTGCTGCTGGGGATGCTGCCGGCCATTCTGCTGACGGCGGCGGTGGCCCTGATCCTGTCGGGCCTGCTGGCGGGCCGCCTGTCCCGCCGCATCACCGCGCCCCTGAACGCCCTGGACCTGGAGCACCCCCTGGAAAACGACACCTATGAGGAGCTGTCCCCCCTGCTGTGCCGCATCAATGTGCAGCGCCAGCAGATCGACAGCCAGCTGACGGACCTGCGCCGCCGGTCCGACGAGTTCCAACAGATCACCTCCCATATGCAGGAGGGCCTGGTGCTGCTGGACGACGCCGGGGCCGTGCTGAGCATCAACCCCGCCGCCTGCCGGATTTTCGAGGCGGACGAGACCTGCCTGGGCCAGGATTTCCTGACGGTGGACCGCAGCCGGGACGTCAGCGCCGCGTTGGCGGAGGCCATGACCTCCGGCCACAGCGAGGTCCATGTGCAGCGCCCGGGCCGCATTTATCAGTTCGATATCTCCCGCATCCGGTCTGGCGAAGACGTGCTGGGCGCGGTGCTGCTGGCCTTCGACATCACCCAGCAGGAGACGGCGGAGCAGAGCCGCCGGGAGTTCACCGCCAACGTCTCCCACGAATTGAAGACCCCCCTCCAGGGGATCATCGGCAGCGCCGAGCTGATTGAAAACGGACTGGTGAAGCAGGAGGACCTGCCCCGGTTCGTGGGCCACATCCGCCGGGAGGCCCAGCGGCTGGTGGCCCTCATCGGCGACATCATCCGTCTGTCCCAGCTGGACGAGGGGGACCCCCTGCCCTGGGAGCAGGTGGACATCCCGGCTCTGTGCCGGGACATTGCCGCCGATCTGCGGGACAAGGCCGAGAAAAGCCAGGTCAGCCTCACCGTGGAGGGACAGGACGTCCAGGCGGAGGGCGTGCGCCGTCTGCTGTATGAGACGGTGTATAACCTCTGCGACAATGCCATTCAGTATAACGTCCCCGGCGGCAGCGTCCGGGTCACCGTCACCGACCGGGGAGACAGCGCCGCCATTTCCGTGGCGGATACCGGCATCGGCATTGCGCCGGAGCACCAGAGCCGGGTGTTTGAGCGGTTTTACCGGGTGGATAAGAGCCACTCCAAGGCCTCCGGCGGCACCGGCCTGGGCCTGTCCATCGTGAAGCACGCCGTGGCCTATCACCACGGAACCGTGCAGCTGGAGAGCCAGCCCGGCAAGGGCACCACCATTACCGTGACCATTCCTAAGAAAAAGCCCTGAAATAACCACAGCTTGGCCGGAAAGCTTGCGCTTTCTGGCCAAGCTAAAACGCTGTATAAGTGAGGAAATTTTATGCTGCTGACTGCCGACATCGGAAACACCAACATCGTTCTGGCCCTGCTGGACCACGGGGACCGGGTGGTATCCCAGCGCCGCATCCCCTCGGGAGAGGTGCTGCCCCTTGCGGCCTACGAGGACGCCGTGAGGCAGGTGCTGGCGGGCCAGGCCGCCCCGGAAGGGGCCGTCATCGGCTCGGTGGTGCCCCGGCTGACGGCGGAGACCGCCGACGCCATCCGCCGGGTCGCGGGGCTGGAAGCCTTCATCGTGGGGCCCACCACCCCCGCCGGGCTGGACATTGCCATTGAACAGCCGGAGACCCTGGGGGTGGACCTGCTGGCTGCCGACGCCGCCGCTGCGGCGGAGTATCCCCTGCCGGTGGTGGTGTTCGACTTCGGCACCGCCACCACTGTCACCGTGGTGGACGCAGACCGCCGCTATCGGGGCGGCGTGATCCTGGCGGGGGTGAAGCTGAGTCTCCACGCCCTGTTTTCCGGCACGGCCCAGCTGCCGGATATCGCCCTGGAGGCCCCGGGGAAGGTCATCTGCTCCGTCACCGAGGACAGCCTCCAGGCTGGTGCCATTTACGGAGCCGCCGCCATGGCCGACGGTCTGCTGGACCGCATGGAGGAGGAGCTGGGTGCTCCCTGCACTGCCGTGGCCACCGGCGGCCTGGCCGGGGTCATCACCCCCTATTGCCGCCGGGACATCCGCCGGGACGACAGCCTGCTTCTGCGGGGCCTGGCCCTGATCTGGCGGAAAAACTGCGGAAATCGGTAAATTTTATCATATAGGAGGGACCTTATGGACCAGCTGCGACAGAAAAAAGGCTTTATCTGCGACATGGACGGCGTCATCTATCACGGCAACCGGCTGCTGCCGGGGGTGAAGGAATTTGTGGACTGGCTGTATCGCGAGGAGAAGAATTTCCTGTTTTTGACCAACTCCTCCGAGCGCAGCCCCAAGGAGCTGCAGCAGAAGCTTCGGCGCATGGGCCTGGACGTGGACGAGAGCCACTTTTACACCAGCGCCCTGGCCACGGCCCGGTTCATCAGCAGCCAGGCGCCGGGTTGCAGCGCCTATGTCATCGGCGGGGCGGGGCTGATCATGGCCCTGCACGACGAGGGCATCACCATGAACGACGTGGACCCGGATTACGTCATCATCGGCGAGGGCAACAGCTATAATTACGAGAACATCCTGCGGGCGGTGCGGCTGGTGCTGAAGGGCGCCCGGCTCATCGGCACCAACAGCGACCTGACCGGCCCATCGGAGGACGGCATCATCCCCGCCTGCCGGGCCATGATCGCCCCCATCGAGATGGCCACCGGCCAGAGCGCCTATTTCGTGGGCAAGCCCAACCCCCTGATGATGCGCACGGGCCTGCGGATTCTGGGGGTCCACTCAGAGGACGCCGTGATGATCGGCGACCGCATGGACACCGACATGGTGGCCGGTATCGAAACCGGCCTGGACACGGTGCTGGTGCTCTCCGGCGTCACCCGGCGGGAGGACATCGCCAAGTTCCCCTACCGCCCCCGGCTGGTGCTGGACGGCGTGGGCGACATCCCCGGCCCGGCAGAACAATAAAAAATAAGCAATCCGCTTCCGGTTTTTGCCGGAAGCGGATTGCTTATTGTGATATCTTTAAGGGCGTAACCCCGGTTTAAGGATTATTTCACGGTCTGTTCAAAAACGGTCGGAAGAATGTGGTATAATGTCCATATCAACAGATCGAGGTTTCTTATGGACAAGCATGTTTTCACGGATAAACAGAAAAAGCTCATCGCCTGGGCGGCCATCGCCATCTTCCTGCTGCTGTCGGCGGCGGTGGGATGGTTCATTGGCCGCCCCCTGGTGCGATTTGCCTCCCGGCCGGAGGAGTTCCGCCTGTGGGTGGACGGCCACGGCCTGCTGGGCATGGCCGCCTATGTGGGCATGGTGTTTTTGCAGGTGGTGGTGGCTGTGATCCCCGGGGAGCCCCTGGAGATCAGCGGCGGCTATGCCTTCGGGGCCCTGCGGGGCAGCGTGCTGTGTCTGCTGGGGGGGGTTCTGGGCAGCGTGGCGGTGTTTGCCCTGGTGCGGCGGTTCGGCCGGGAGCTGGTGGAGATCTTCTTCCCCCGGGAGAAGCTGGAGAAGCTGAAATTCCTGCAAAGCTCCCCCAAGCGGGACGCCCTGTTCTGGCTGATATTCACCGTGCCGGGCACCCCCAAGGACCTGCTGTGCTACTTCGCCGGGCTGACGGACCTGTCCTGGGGCAAGTGGCTGCTGCTGTGCACCGTGGGGCGTCTGCCCTCGGTGCTGACCTCCACCATCGGCGGCAGCGCCCTGGGGGTGAAGGACTATCAGTTCGCCATCCTGGTTTTCGCCGTGACCCTGGCGGTGTCCGGCGTGGGGCTGCTGATTTATCGGGCCGTCTGCCGGCGGCATGATCGAAAGCAACAGGAACACGAATAAGCAAAGCAGTCCCCCGGCCTGGGCCGGGGGACTGCCGTTTATTGTTCGTTGGCGATCTTCTCCTCCGTTTCCCGGAGGATGGCCTGCCGCAGGCGGGTCAGATAGGGGGACCAGGCGGCGTTTTCCATGGCGTAGGTGCGGTTCAGGTCGTATTCCCGAGGCTCCCAGGTGTCGATGGGGGACTCGTTGTGCTGGATCACGGCCTCAAATTTGTCCAGGGCCTTATAGATGCGGGACTCCGGAGTCTCCTGGGCGGCCATCTCCCGATACAGGGCGCGCATCTCCGTTCCATAAGGGGCGGGCAGGGTGTCCACCCACTCATGCAGCAGCCGCTCCTCCCGTTCCTCGTCCTCCGCCGTTTTGCGGAAGGTGGGGATATCGCCGGTGAAGCACTCCCCCAGGTCGTGGATCAGGCACATGCGGATGACCCGGTCCATATCCGCCTGCGGAAACTCGTCCCGCAGCCAGAAGGCCATCAGGGCGATGCGCCAGCTGTGCTCTGCCACGCTTTCCGGGCGGCGGTGAGAGGTGCAGCAGTGGCGGGTGGTGTCCTTCAGCCGCTCCGCCGTGTGCAGAGCGGCCAGCAGATCGGTGGGATTCATGGCGGACCTCCTTACCTCAGATTTCTGCCCACTGGACCGGGGAGCCGTGCTCCCGCAGCAGGTCCAGCAGGTCCCGGGTGGACAGCCACACGGTGGCGGTGTTGTCGTTGGGGTGAACGCCGATGCGGCCTCCCTCGAAATCCCGGTCCAGATAGAACTGCACCGACCGGTCCGGATCGTTCAGCAGGCCCAGAGGCGTCACGGACCCGGGGGTCAGATGCAGCCGGGCCATCAGGTCCTCCGGGGAGGCGAAGCTCAGCCGGGTGGTGCCGTGGCGGTGCTGAAACTCCTTCAGGTCTACCCGCTTGTCGTGGCGGATGGTGATGAGATAGTAATTCTGCTTTTTGGCGTCCCGGACGAAGATGTTCTTGGCATCGTCCTCCGGATACGGCATGTCCACGGCGGCGCACTCCTCCATATTGAACACCGCCGGGTGCTCGGTGATCTCAAAGGCCACGCCCCGGGCCCGGAGATAGTCGTAGGTTTCCTGCTTGGTCATGGGATGTTCCTCCTTGGATGCTCTGGCGATTTTGCTTTATTGTAGCAGAGGGCGGCGGCCATTGCAAGCCCGGGAAAAACTCCCGTCCGCCGGGGCGGCACATTTGTGCATTATGCGGATTCCTTTTCAGGGGAAATTGCCGTACAATGAATGGAAAAAGAGACTGTCGAAAAACTCGGAAATCTTCCGCCATCAGAAAGGAAGATAGTTACGAAAGAAACCCATCAGGGGTGTCTTTCGTTTGCAATCACAGGTTTTTCAGAACTTTTTAAGTTCTGAAAAACCGCACTCAGCTTGTCAAAAAAGTCTTTTTTGACAAGCTGAGGAAAATACACAGGGAGAGAACCGGAATATGAGCATTATTTTCTTTGACATCGACGGCACCGTTATGGACCTGGACGGAACCATTCCCCCCTCCGCCGTGACGGCGGTGCGGCGGCTGCGCCAGGCGGGGCACCACTGCGTCATCAACACCGGGCGGCCCAGGCTTGCCATGGACCCGCAGCTTATGGACATGGATTTTGACGGACTGGTGTGCTCCTGCGGCCAGTATATCCAGTTGGACGGGAAGATCATCCGCCATGTGGGCTTCGACCGGGAGACCAGCCGGAAAATCCTGGAGATCGGCCGCCGGTGCCGGGTGGATATGTACTTTGAGGAGGCGGAGCGCATCTGGTGCGACACCCCACACGGCATTGAGAACCGGGAGCTGCGGGGGGCCATCGCCCGGCTGGAGGCCCGGGGCGTCCGGGTGGGACAGCCCGACGGAGACCCGGACTTCCACTGTGACAAGGTGTGCGTGCTGACGGCGCCGGACAGCCTCCGGGAGAAGTTCCTGGCGGAGGTGGCCCCCATGTGCCAGATCATCGACCGGGGCAACATGCTGGAGCTGCCGGTGCGGGGGTATTCCAAGGCCTCCGGCTGCCTGGCGGTGGCCCAGGCCCTGGGGGAGGACCTGGCTGACTGCTATGCCATTGGCGACAGCGCCAACGACCTGGAGATGCTGCAGTGCGTGGGGCACCCGCTGGTGATGGGCAATGCCCCGGCCCGGGTGCAGGCGGTGGCGGAGTATGTCACCGGTACCCCGGCGGAGGACGGCCTGTACCACGCCATGGTCCACGCGGGCCTGCTGGCGGAATAACCGCCCTTTTCCCGATAGCCAGATATATATCAAAGCCGCCCGACGGGGGATGGACGGCGCTTTTTCCGGGCAGCCTGTCAAAAATTTTTTTGACAGGCTGCTTGCAGCATTTCAGAACGTTACGTTCTGAAATGCCTATGATTGCAAACGAAAGACACTCCTGATGGGTTTCTTTCGTAACGATCTTCCTTTCCGAAGACGGCTTTTCCCTGCGTATTCCGGCGTCCGAACGGAAAAAACGCCGCCCAGGATGGACGGCGTTTTTTCCGGAACAAAAAGAAGGAAAACAATAAAAGGGGAAATTGGCTGGATTTACTTGTGATCCACGGAATACATGTGCTCAATCAGGCACAGGATCTTATCGGAATAGCCGATCTCGTTATCGTACCAGGAGACCACCTTCACGAAGGTGTCGGTCAGGGCGATACCGGCCTTGGCGTCGAAAATAGAGGTGTGGGTGTTGCCCAGGAAGTCGGAGGACACCACGGGCTCGTCGGTGTAATCCAGAATGCCCTTCAGCTGGCCCTGGGCGGCCTTCTTCATGGCGTCGCAGATCTCGTCATAGCTGGCGGGCTTCTCCAGGTTCACAGTCAGGTCCACCACGGACACGTCCAGGGTGGGCACGCGCATGGACATACCGGTGAGCTTGCCGTTCAGGCTGGGGATCACCTTGCCCACGGCCTTGGCGGCGCCGGTGGAGCTGGGGATGATGTTGCCGGAAGCGGCGCGGCCGCCCCGCCAATCCTTCACGGACACACCGTCCACGGTTTTCTGGGTGGCGGTGGTGGAGTGAACGGTGGTCATCAGGCCGTCGGCAATGCCGAAGTTATCGTGCAGCACCTTGGCAATGGGGGCCAGGCAGTTGGTGGTGCAGCTGGCGTTGGACACGAAAGTCATATCGGAGGTGTAGCTGTCCTGGTTCACGCCCATAACGAACATGGGGGTGTCGTCCTTGGAGGGGGCGGACATGACCACATGCTTGGCGCCGGCCTCGATATGGCCCTTGGCCTTGTCCTTGGTCAGGAACAGGCCGGTGGACTCGATGACGTACTCCGCGCCGATTTCCTTCCAGGGCAGGTTGGCGGGGTCACGCTCGGCGTACACGGGAATCACGTGGCCGTCCACGATGATGGAATTATCGCCGGAGGACACCTGGGCATTGATCCTGCCGTGCATGGTGTCATACTTCAGCATATAGGCCAGGTAATCGGCGGGACACAGGTCGTTGATGCCCACGATCTCGATCTCGGGGTGCTGCAGGCTGCAGCGCAGGACCATGCGGCCGATGCGGCCAAAACCATTGATGCCGACTTTGATGCTCATATAAACACAGCTTCCTCTCCGTAATGGAATATATCAAATGTATGGTACGTTTAGTATTATATGCGATGAATTCCAAAAATGCAAGACCCTTTTTAAAATTTTTCTGATTTTCCAGAATGCGACAAATATCTTGTGTTTTTCCTCTTTCTTTGATATAGTATGGTATAAATTTGCATGACAGACAGAACGTTCCGGGAATAAGCGTCGGGCTTTTCCGGAATCGTAAACAATAGTGGAAGGAGGCTGTATCACATGGAATACAGCGAAGCCGAAAAGCAGATGCTCCGCGAGGTGCTGCCGGGGATTGCCGTCCAGCTGCGCGGGGCATTGGCCAATATACATGGGGCTCTGGGCCGCCTGGCTCCGGAGCGGCTGCGGGACCGGGACACCGGAACGGACCGCAGCGCCGCCATTCTGTGCCAGAGCTATTACAAGATCCTGCGGGTGGTGAACAACCTGTCCGACGCCCCCATGCTGGCGGAGGACAAGCCCCTGGACACGGAGAACGTGGAGCTGGTGGAGCTGCTGGAGGGTCTGTGCCGCCAGGGGCAGGTCCTGGCGGAGCTGATGGACCTGCGCCTGGTGTTCACCTGCCGGGACCGGGCCCACGTCATCGCCGCCAACCGGGAGCTTTTAGAGCGGCTGTTCTGGAACCTGGTGTCCAACGCCATGAAATTCACGCCCCCCGGCGGGACCATCGAGGTGGCCCTGCGGACGGGGCCGGAGTGCGTGCTACTGTGCGTGAAGGACAGCGGCCCCGGCATTCCTCAGGACAAGATGGAGCGGCTGTTTGACCGCTGGCAGCACAGCAGCATGGACCTGCCGGTCCACGGGCTGGGCCTGGGCCTGCCTCTGTGCCGCCGCATTGCCCAGGGCCACGGCGGCAGCCTGGTGGTCTCCTCCCGGCAGGGGGAGGGCACCGCGGTAACGGTGCGCCTGCCGGACCGCCGCAGCGGCGTGACCCTGGTGCGCCAGCCGCTCTTCCACTATGCCGGCGGCTTCAACCCGGTGCTGGTGGAGCTGGCCGACGCCTTGCCGGTCCAGGCGTTCACCAGGAATTATATTGATTGAAGGATTGCCGTTTTTTCCCTGTTTTATGCATAGGAGGTCACACATGGAAGGAAAACGCGTATTGGTGGCCATGTCCGGCGGGGTGGACAGCAGCGCCGCCGCTCTGCTGCTGCGGCAGCAGGGGTACGAGTGCGACGGGGCCATGCTGCGGCTGTATAACGGCGAAAAGGCGGGGACCTGCTGCTCCGCCGACGACGCCGACGACGCCCGGTCTGTGGCCTATCGCCTGGGCATGAAGTTTTATGTGTTCAACGAGACGGAGCGCTTCGCCCGGGAGGTCATGGACCGGTTCGTGGCGGAATACTGCGCCGGACATACCCCCAACCCCTGCATCGACTGCAACCGCTGCCT
Source organism: Clostridiaceae bacterium Marseille-Q4149 (assembly GCA_018228685.1). Lineage (GTDB taxonomy): Bacteria > Bacillota > Clostridia > Oscillospirales > Oscillospiraceae > Vescimonas > Vescimonas cirricatena. The sequence goes on along the minus strand of CP073691.1, from coordinate 2,408,541 downwards.
GAAGTTCGGCGCGCTGCTGGACCGGGCTCTGGTGCTGGGGTATGACTACATCGCCACCGGCCACTATGCCCGGGTGGACCGGGACCCGGTCACGGGGCTGTATCGCCTGCTGCGGGGCCGGGACCGGCGGAAGGACCAGAGCTATGTGCTCTATCAGCTGACCCAGGGCCAGCTGGCCCACCTGCTGCTGCCGGTGGGGGACTATGACAAACCCGCCATCCGGGAAAGCGCCCGCCAGGCGGGGCTGCTGAACGCCGACAAGGCCGACAGCCAGGACATCTGCTTTGTCCCCGGCGGGGACTACACGGCGTTTTTGCAGGAATACGGCCATGTGACCCTGGAGCCCGGGAACTTTGTGGACCGGGAGGGCCATGTGCTGGGCCGCCACAAGGGCCTTCCCTGCTACACCACCGGCCAGCGCAAGGGACTGGGGGTGTCCGCCGGGAAGCACGTCTATGTGGTGCGGAAAAACGCCCGGGACAACACCATTCTGCTGGGGGATGACCGGGACCTGTTCACCAGCCGCCTCACCGCCTGCCGGGTGAACTGGATCGCCGGGGCCGCCCCGGCGGGCCCCATCCGGGTCACCGCCAAAACCCGATACAGCCAGACGGAGGCCGAGGCCGCCGTGACCCCCCTGCCGGACGGGCGCATGGAGGTGGTCTTTGACCGGCCCCAGCGGGCCGTCACCGCCGGACAGGCGGTGGTGCTGTACGACGGGGACCAGGTGCTGGGCGGCGGCGTCATCGAGGACTGATACTGATTCTTGATTAAATTCTTTAATCAAGAATCCCGTGCGCTGTGCGCACGCACAGCGTGTGAAAACACGCTGTGACGTCTCATACAAAACCTGACGCACCTTCGGTGCTATAAAAAGCTTTTCAAGCTTTTTAACAGGTTTTGGTATGAGACAAAAGACTTGCGTTCCATATGGACAGCAATCCAGAGGAAGACCTTGAAGCGGACAACGAGTATTGATCTTCGGAGTAACCTCAGATCGGAGGAGCGTTATGATCATTAACTGCGTATGGGAGCATAATGGCAGCGACACCTTGCTTTATGCCACAAATTTTGTCGGCGCATATACCCGTGGCGAAAGCCTTGAAATCGCAAAGGCAAAGATGCCGCAGGAAATCGTTTCTTATTGCAGCTGGCTGGGCATGGAGGCCGAGGGCAAAGCGGAAATCGTGATCGTCGGAGAAAAATGCTCCGAGCTTACAATTCGGGATGCGGATTCCGATGTGCTTTTTGAAAGCGAACAAGCACAACTGACAATAGAAGAATATGAGACGCTTAAAACCCTTGCGCTGAAGTCAGCAAAGGATTTCCTTGCATTGTACGAATCTATCCCGGATAAGGACGCAGCCGCCGCACCGAAACGCAAGACCTTTTACGGACCGGTTCCCCGCACGGCAAATGAAATGTACGAGCATACAAAGAATGTGAATACATATTATTTTGCGGAGATTGCTGTGGAGGCCGATCATGACGGCAACATATACGAATGCCGCAAGCGGGGATTTGAGGTGCTGGAAGCAAGCCCCGATTTTTTGCAAAATGCCGTCAGAAAAGGCAGCTATGGCGAGGATTGGTCACTGCGTAAGGTCCTGCGCCGTTTTATCTGGCATGACCGTATCCACGCAAGAGCCATGTATCGAATGGCGATAAAAGTGTTCGGGGCGGAGCATGTGGTAAATCCGTTTTGCTTTTGATTGGAGAAGACTATGGACATTGAATTTGTAAATCCGGGCGTTGATTATATGATTCAGCGGATCATGGACTTTCAGACCAAAGCCGAATCAGCCTTTTGGTCTGAACCCCTATACCGTTTCTATCCGCAGCTTGATAAAGCCTATGCGATCAGTTTACCTTTTTCCGAAAGGAACGAATACATTGAGCGAACCATGCGAGCCGTTTATGCTAAGTTAGAAGATACGATCAATGAAAAGGCAGCTTTATATACTCGCCATTGGAACGCTTGTAAGCCGCAGATTACAGCGGCTTTATCGGATGCTTTTGGCGTGGATTGTGCCAACTTATTTAACGACATACGGTGCAATTTGAGCTTGAATCCCATTGAGCCGCGGTTTTTGAAAGAGCGCTGTTATGATACTTTCTATCTGAACAGCGAAAGAGGCGCGATCGGTGGTGGAATACACGAGATCATACATTTTGTTTGGTTCCATGTATGGAATCGGTTGTTCGGAGACAGTTACGATGAATATGAGCGCCCATCACTCAAATGGATTTTGAGTGAAATGGTGGTTGAGTCTGTGATGAAGGATGAACGACTCGGTTCCATCAATCCCTACTTCCCCAGAGAGAACGGCGGCTGCATCTACCCCTATTTCTTCGATATGGTGGTGGATGGCAAACCGATTTTGGACACGCTGGACACCATGTACCAGAGTCAGAGTATCGAGGATTTTATGCGGAATAGTTATGCTTATTGCAAAGAGCACGAAGCAGCTATCAGAGCGCATATTCAGAATTCAGAGGGCGGCATCTTTGCCGGATAACAGGAATCGCAGGCGACCGATACAGGTCAAATTTTTCGTAGATGAAAAGGACTTTGCTTGATAAAAGCAAAAATGACAGCACTGAAACTGTGTGCAGAGGTAGAAAAACAATGAACAAAGATATGTGCGTAGCCTGTGACGATGGGATTTTGAATATTCGTGTCGGCGCAATCATCATGAAGGATGGAAAGCTTTTGATGGTTGGCAATGACAGAGACTATCTCTACTCCGTTGGCGGCAGGGTAAAATTCGGTGAAACAGCAGAAGAGGCCGTAGTCCGTGAGGTGTTGGAGGAAACAGGCGTTCAGATGGAAATTGATCGTCTTGGCTTTGTGCACGAAATCTATTTCTATGGCGATGCGCCTTCCAAGCGGAACAAGCTAGTTTATGAGATTTCGCTTATCTTCTATATGAAAGTGCCTGATACCTTTGCGCCGGTCAGCGAGAGTTTCATGGAAGGCAGCAGCAAAGAACACTTGGTGTGGGTTTCGCTGGACGAGGATATTCCGATGTATCCCCAATTTTTCAAAACAGAATTGAAAAATCCAACGAATATGATAAAGCATTTCACTACGGACGAGAGATAACTGAACAGGAGCGGGATAGCATCTATGCCAGATAACAGAAATCGCAGGCGGCCGATACAGGTCAGATTCTTTGTGGATTTTCATTGATGGCAGGGTTCGGTGAAGAAATTGCAATATTACAGTCTTAACAAAAAGAGACGGGCCGAGAGGCGTGTGCCGATAAGACAGTAATTTGAGAGAATTACGAAATCGGCAACTGCGAAACAGGATTGGACAAAACAGGCGACATTCAACTTCGGTTGGATGCCGCCTGTTTTTACATCTAAGGGTTGAGAATCACCTGTTTTGCGCTGTAAAGCAAGGATAACGAAAAGGGTGAAATAGCTATCGCCTCTGTGCGGTTCTTTTGTGAAACAGCGAATCGCTGCATAGCGGATACCGTTCGCTGGGGAGTGCGTATATTTACGATTGTGCAAAACACCCCACAAAACCGCAAAGTCGATAGGCGGGTATTTCGATGCAGAGTATGTTCGACACGGTGGAAACTGAAAATCAACTTTCATTCGCAGAAAAGTTACATTTTAGGGTGTTAAATTCCGAGTATTCTATTGAAAACAGAGCTATCCTTGTGATAAAATATGTGTACACACTAACAGTCGGGAGACAGGGCAAGGAGTAACCAAGTGAGAATACAACATAAAAACCTAACAATCCGCCAAGCCGAGGTTACCGATGCGAAGCAGCTTGCCGCTTGGTGGAATGATGGTGCTGTGATGGCACACGCAGGCTTTCCCAACGGTCTGGGAACGACCGAGGAAGAAGTTGTAAAAGGACTTAGAAATGGTCTTCTGGTCGTTGAGGAAAGCGACCGTCTGATTGGCGAGTGCAATTACCACAATGCGTCAGATGGAGTTGCAGAAATTGGCATTAAGATCTGCGAAACCGATTGTCAGAACCGTGGTGTTGGCAGAAAGGTTTTGAGTATGCTGATCCGTTGGCTCTTCAGAAACGGCTATGCCGAAATCATCCTCGATACGAACTTGACGAACACAAGAGCGCAGCACGTTTACGAATTACTTGGATTCCGCAAGATACGAACCAATATCGATTCTTGGAAAGACCAGTTCGGTCGGCTTCAATCATCGGTTGATTATGCGCTGGTTGAGCAGGATTTTGTCAGTTATGAGTGAAGGAGACACCTATGCCGGATAACAGAAATCGCAGGCGGCCGATACAGGTCAGATTCTTTGTGGATTTTCATTGATGGCAGGGTTCGGTGAAGAAATTGCAATATTACAGTCTTAACAAAAAGAGACGGGCCGAGGCCCGTCTCCTTTTGCTTTTTCACGCACTTTCCCCGCCATAAAAACTCAAGGTTGACTTTTGCGGAAAATACGCTAAGATGGAGGGTAGAAAGGGTACCCAATTCTGTTAAAAGTGTGTAGGAGGTCACCTGATATGAAATTCTCCAGCAAGGTCCAGAAATGCGGCCTGTCCCCCATGCGGAAGTTCCATCCCTACGCCGTGGCGGCGGAGGCCAAGGGCAGAAAGATCTATCACCTGAACATCGGCCAGCCGGACATCGAGACCCCCAAGGCGTATTTCGAGGCCGTGCGGCATTTTGACCTGCCGGTGCTGGAGTATGCCCCCTCCCCCGGCATGCCGGTGCTCATCGACGCCATCCGGCATTACTATGACAAGCTGGACATGCACTTCGACGCCGGGGATATTCTCATCACCAACGGCGGCTCCGAGGCCCTGCAGATCGCCTTCAACTGCATTCTCGACGACGGCGACGAGATCCTGATTCCCGAGCCCTTCTATCCCAACTACAACACCATGGTGTGCACCTGCGGCGCGTCCATCCACCCCATTCCCACCAGCCCCCATGAGGGTTATCGCTATGCCGACCGGGCCCGCATCGAGGCCGAGATCAATGAGCACACCCGGGCCATCGTCTGCACCAACCCCGGCAATCCCACCGGCGTAGTACTGACGCCGGAGGAAATGCGCATGCTGGTGGACGTGGCCAAGGAGCACGGCCTGTTCATCATCGGCGACGAGGCGTACCGGGAGTTTGTCTACGCCGGGGAGCCTCTGCAGTCCATGGGTCAGTTTGCGGACGCGGCGGAAAACGTCATCGTCATCGACACCGTGTCCAAACGGTTCTCCGCCTGCGGCGCCCGCATCGGCTGCCTGATCACCCGGAACCGGGAGCTGATGGCCCACGCCATGAAGTATGCCCAGTGCCGCCTGTCGGTGCCCACCCTGGACCAGGTGGCCTCCGCCGCCCTGTACGACGTGGGCCCGGAGTATTTTGCCGCCGTGCGGGAGGAGTATAAGCGCCGCCGGGATACGGTGATGCAGAAGCTCCAGGCCATCCCCGGCGTCATCTGCGAGTGTCCCAAGGGGGCGTTCTACGTCATGGCCCACCTGCCGGTGGACGACGCCGACACCTTCCAGCGCTGGCTGCTGGAGGAGTTCGAGGACAACGGCGACACCGTGATGTTCGCTCCGGGCGAGCCCTTCTATGCCACCCCCGGCCGGGGCCGCAGCGAGATCCGCATCGCCTATGTGCTCAAGCAGGAGGACCTGGAGCGGGCCATGGACCTGCTGGCCCTGGGCATCCGGGCCTATAACGCAAGATAAAGCATCCCGATACGCAAAAAATCTGTTGCTGCGAGTCGGCCCACGGGCTGGCTCGCAGCAGCTTTAGCCATAGCAGCGCATGGCTTGTGCCGGTCCGGCATCTGTACAGCGCCGGGCATGCTCGGAGATCGCTTCCTGCTTCTCCAAGGCGCACTGCCGTGAGTCCGTCCGCAGGCGGCTGCGGTCCTGCATCGGCTGTCCGACCTCTTTACAGGCGGGCTTTTTTGTAGTATTCTGGGTCATAGTTGACGCCTCCCTATTGATAGATTCCGTTTCCGGATGTCATGAATTATACATTCGGCGGGAAGCGGCGGCTATGTGGAATGGACGGGAACTTTTGCGATATCTTTGTGAAGGTATCACAAAGGAGAACCAGAAGAAGGAGCAGCTATGGACTTGAGCCATTTTGACCGATATCCCACTGTGGAGGAGCTTCTGAGGCTCCCGAGCTTCAGCTGCAGTCGAGTCTGCGGCGGCCATGCAGGACTTGACCGCCTTGTGCGGGGAGTCAACCTGACGGATACGCCGGACTATTCCCGCTGGCTCTCTGCCGGTGAACTGCTTATCACCACCGGCTTTTCCATTGCCGGGGATCAGCAGGCCGTTGATGCTCTGCTGCCCACGGCGGAACGCTGCGGACTGTCCGGCGTCTGCATTAAGGCCGGCAGATATCTGCCGGATGTTATGCCTGCCGGGCTGGTGGAGGCGGCAGACCGGCTGTCCCTTCCGCTGATCGCGCTTCCGGCACAGGCGAGATTTTCGGACCTGGCCAGCGCCGTGTCCCAGGAGATTGCCCGGCGGCAGATTCCGGCCGAGCAGGAACGGAGAGAAGCGCTGTGCCTTGCCCAGCTGCTGAGCGCTCCGCTTTCCGACAGCGCCGCCCTGCAAACGGCTCGGGAGCTGGACATAAACCCCGAACAGCCACACATGATCCTGCGCCTGCACATCGAGGCAGCCGCATCGGAAAAACGCCGCCTGATGCACGAGGCGGTTCACTGCTTCCGACAGGCAGGTGTCCAGGTCTGGGCCGCTGTGCTGGATGGAGAGTTGGTGATCCTGCTGGCGTGTGGGGATGATCCTGCCGCAGAGGAGAGCTTTTCCCGTATAGCGAAGATGTTCACCGCCGGATGCCCGGAGAGAAGCTCCTGCGGCATCGGGCGGCCATATGCCGGAATCTGCGGATTGCTCCGGGCCGATGACAGCGCCCGCACGGCGCTGCAAATGGCGCGTGCGCAGGGGATTTCCTGCCTGACGGATGACCCGGCAGGGGTGGTGCGGATGATTGGCAGCGATTCGCCGGAGGCGGCCATTGCCTCCTATGTCCGGGATCACCTGGCGCCGATTTTTTGCCAGGAGTCCGGGCGGCGGCGCGAACTGCTGGACACGCTGGAATGCTGGTTTGTCTGCTTCGGCAACCAGCGGCAGATGGCCCAGCTGATGCACCTGCACTACAACACGGTTGCCTATCGCCTGCATCAGCTGTGGGGCATACTCCCCGGCGGACAGCCCGAGGGCGATGCAAGACTGGCCCTGCAAACGGCGCTGTATCTTTACAGGCAGAGGCCGGATATCTGCAAGCGGTCATAATAAACCGTGCATAGCAGACAAATCAGGCTGCAGGGCTTTTGTCCTCAAAGAACGCACCGCCAGGTGCGTTCTTTTTTCACAGGCACATGCTCACCGGCCAGGCCAGCAGGACGGACACGGCGGCGTGGGCGGCCTTGGCCGCCAGATACGGCCCCATGGGCAGGTCCGTGCCGGACAGCACGGCGGCGGACTGCCCGTGGACCGACAGGCCGCCCCAGCCCAGCAGGCCCGCCGCCCACACGAAGCCCCGGCGGGTATGGGGCAGGGCCAGGATCCCCTGGGTCAGCTCCACCGCTCCCGACAGCACCGGGTGGCTCAGACCCGTGACCCGGCCCAACACCCGCAGCAGCACCAGAAAGAACACCACGAAGCCGCAGATGTACACCATGGTCCCGGCGGCGTCCCGCACGGCGGCGATCAGAGCCGGGACAAGGGGGGGACGGGCCGGAACAGAGCCGGGACGTTCCGGCGGCTCCGCCGCCCGCCGGGGCAGGGCCAGGGCTATGACCAGCGCCGCCAGAATATGCACCCCCCACAGCAGCACCCCGGCCCGGAGGCTGCCGAAGCAGCCCAGCCCCGCCACCCCCAGGATAAACGCCGGGCCGCAGTTGTTGGAAAACAGCAGCAGGCGGCCGGCCTCCCGCCGGGAGATCCCGCCCCGGCGATACAGCTGGGCCACGGTGCGGGCCCCCACGGGATAGCTGCCCGTAAGGCCCAGGAGAAAGGCCCGAGCTCCGGCTTGGCTGCACCCCAGCAGCCGGGCCAGAGGCCCCAGAGCCGGAGATTCCCCGGCGTCCAGCGCCGTCAGCAGGCCCGACACCGCCAGAAACGGAAACAGCGCCGGGATCACCGATCCGGCGCACAGGGCCAGCCCATCCCGGACGGCCTGGGCCGCCTCCGCCGACCGGGCCAGCAGCAGTCCAAGAGCCGCCAGGCATCCCCAGGCCGCCAGCTTTCCCTTCATATCCCTCACCTCCATGGCCACTGTATGCGCCCCGGCGGTGGGACTTGCAAGTTTTTCCGGCGGCGCGCATAGGGTTTACGGAATCGGGAGAAAGGCGGTGGCGCGGCATGGAGAGAGGGTGGCTGACCCGGGCGGGCCAGGCGGCTATGGAGCGGCTGGACCTGCCGGGGGATATCCCGGCGGGGGTGCCGCATATGGAGCTGATAGGCGAGCGGGAGTTTTTCATGTGCCGGCACCGGGGGGTGCTGTCATACAGCACGGAAACCGTGGAGATCGGCGGCGGGAGCCTGACGGTGCGGGTGATCGGCACGGAGCTGCAGCTGGTGGCCATGACGGAGGAGGAGCTGCGGCTGCGGGGCCGCATCGCCGCGGTGGAGCTGCGGCCGGGAGGCGGCCATGTATAAGGCGGCGGTGAACTTCCTGCGGGGCCAGGTGCTGGTCCATATCGAAAGCGGCTGCCCGGAGCGGGTGGTGAACCTGTGCGCCGGGGCGGAGGTGCCCTTCTGGGACGTACGGTGGCTGTCGCCGGTGGAGCTGACCCTGCGCACCACCCGGCGGGGACTGGCGCAGGTGCGCCGGGCGGCGGAGCAGGTGGGGGCCGCGGCCACGGTGCGGCGGGAGCAGGGGGCGCCCCTGCTGGCCCGGCGGCTGCGGCGGCGGTATGTACTGCTGGCGGCGGCGCTGCTGACGGTGCTGCTGGTGGTGGAGGGGAACTTCACCATCTGGGAATTTCAGGTCAGCGGCAACGAGACGGTGCCGGACGAGGCCGTCTTACGGGCATTGGAGGATTACGGCATCACCATCGGCACCCGGAGCCTGGACATCGACCAGAAGGACATGCGCAACCATGTGCTGCTGGAGCTGGAGGACGTGGTGTGGCTGGCGGTGAACGTCCGGGGCTGCGTGGCCCGGGTGCAGGTGGTGGAGCGGGTCCGGGGGCAGGACATGGTGGAGGACGGCCCGGCCAACGTGGTGGCCCGGCGGCCGGGGCTTGTGACCCGGGTGGAGGCCCTGGGGGGTCAGGCCGCCGTGGTTCCCGGGGACACCGTGACCCAGGGACAGCTGCTGATCTCCGGGGCGGTGGACCTGGACAACGGGGGGCTGCGGTGGCAGCACGGCATGGGCCGGGTGTGGGCCAGGACCTGGTACGAGCTGACGGCCCAGGTGCCCCTGACGGTGCGGCAGAGGGGGGTCCCCCTGTCCTCCCGGACCCGGTATGCCCTGGATATCGGCAAAAAGCGGATAAAATTATACGCAAAGGGTAGCACATTGGGGGGCGACTGTGATAAAATAACCCAGTATAGGCCCGTGTGCCTGCCCTGGGGCCTGCGCCTGCCCATCACGGTGGCGGCGGAGACGGTGACGGCCTATGGCCCGTCCACGGACGTTCCCCGCAGCACCCGGGAGGCCCGGGACGAGGGTGAGGCCCTGCTGCGGGACCGGCTGACCCGGCTGCTGGCGGATACCGGCACGGCGGAAAGCGTCCGGGTGGACGCGGTGGAGCAGGACGGCTGGCTGACGGTGACCCTGCGGGCGGAGTGCCTGGAGGAGATCGGCCGGGAGGTCCCGCTGACCAAGGAATAAATTTTTGAAGATACAAGGGGAGGAATGCCCAATGGAACAGCGCATCGGTATCGAGCGCATGGAGGAGGCCATCAACCTGTTTGGCTCCTTTGACGAAAATATCCGCCTGCTGGAATCGGAATTCCAGGTAACGGTGGTGAACCGGGGCGGCGAGCTGGTGATCTCCGGTGAGCCGGAGAACGTGATGCTGGCGGAGAAGGCCGTGCAGGCCCTGCTGACCCTGTCCGCCAAGGGGGAGAGCATCAGCGAGCAGCACGTCCGGTATGTGGTGGGCCTGTGCCGCAGCGGCCAGTCCGAGCGCATCGGCGAGCTGACCCAGGACGTGATCTGCATCACGTCCAAGGGCCGGCCGGTGAAGCCCAAGACCATCGGCCAGAAGCAGTATGTGGACGCCATCATGCAGGACACCGTCACCATCGGCGTGGGCCCCGCCGGAACCGGCAAGACCTATCTGGCGGTGGCGGCGGCGGTGGCCGCCTTCCGGGACAAGCAGGTCAACCGCATCATCCTGACCCGCCCCGCCGTGGAGGCCGGGGAGCGGCTGGGCTTCCTGCCCGGCGACCTGCAAAGCAAGGTGGACCCCTATCTGCGGCCGTTGTACGACGCCCTGTTTGACATGCTGGGGGCGGAGACGTATCAGAAATATCTGGAGCGGGGCAACATCGAGGTAGCCCCTCTGGCCTATATGCGGGGCCGGACCCTGGACGACAGCTTTATCATCCTGGACGAGGCCCAGAACACCAGCCGGGAGCAGATGAAGATGTTCCTGACCCGGATGGGCTTCGGCTCCAAGGTGGTCATCACCGGCGACATTACCCAGATCGACCTGCCCGGGGACAAGCCCAGCGGCCTGAAGGAGGCCATGAAGGTCCTGAAGGGGGTGGAGGGCGTGTCCATCTGCCAGCTGGGCAAGGCCGACGTGGTGCGGCATGTGATGGTCCAGCGCATCATCGAGGCCTATGCCCGGTTTGAGGAGAAAAAGAGATGAGAAAGACCCACTATATCCCCGTTACCGCCGACGTGCCCGGCGCCGCCGGCGATGCCAACTGCGCCCTGATCCGCCGCACCATCCGCACAGCCCTGGCGGCGGAGGGGGTCACGGCCCCCTGCGAGGTGGACGTGCTGCTGACCGACGACGAGGGCATCCACCGCATCAACCTGGATATGCGGCAGGTGGACAGGCCCACGGACGTGCTGAGCTTTCCGGAATTTGACTTGGCCCCCGGGGAGCATCCGGGGCCGGAGGACGCCGACCCCGGCACAGGACTGATCCCCCTGGGGGACATGGTGCTGTCCATGGAGCGGGTGGCGGCCCAGGCCAAGGAGTTCGGCCACTCCCGGCGGCGGGAGCTGGCGTACCTGGTGACCCACTCGGTGCTGCACCTGCTGGGCTACGACCACCTGGACGAGGGGCCTATGAAGGAGCAGATGCGGGCCCGGGAGGAGGCCGTCATGGCCCTGCTGGGCCTGGAGCGGTGATACACGATCAAAGGAGATTTGCCATGAAGATACGGAACCTGTGCGCCCTGCTGCTGGCGCTGATGCTGCTGGCCCTGGCGGGCTGCGGCCAAAAGGAGCAGCCCACCCAGCCGGAGAACCCGGACGTCCCCCAGGAGGAGGAGACGGTGCCAGTGCGGCTGGTGTGCAGCAACGGCTCCACCACCCTGCGCTTCAGCCGGGAGGAGAACGGACGCTGGCTGTGGGCCGATGACAAGACCTTCCCCCTGGACGAGAGCTATGCCCTGACCCTGCTGGAGACGGTGCAGGGCATCGAGCACCTGCCTCCGGTCACCACCGCCGCCCAGCTGGCGGATTACGGCCTGGACAGCCCCACCAAATACGTTACCGTCACCGACAGCCAGGACACGTCCGTCACCTATCGCCTGGGCAGCGAGTCCGACGGCAGTGTGTACGTCTATCGGGAGGGGGCCGAGGCCACGGTGTACGCCGTGCCGGACCTGCTGGGTCAGATCGGCCGCAGCATCTATGACATGATGGCCCTGCCGGAGCTTCCGCAGCTGACGGCGGAGAATGTCACCTCCCTGACCGTCACCGCCGGAGAGAGCACCCTGACCCTGACTCCTGCGGAGGGGGCCTGGACCGCCGATGGCCGGGATGTAACGGATCAGCTGGCAGACCTGACTGCCTGGCTGGGGGATATGCACCTGGCGGCCTGTGTGGACTGGCGGCCCAGCGCCGGGGCGGCGGCTCTGTGCGGGCTGGACCAGCCGGGTGCAGTTCTGACGGCGGAGTATACCCATAACGGGGTGCAGCACAGCTTCACCCTGACGGTAGGCGGTCAGCGGGGTGCAGGCTACTGCGTCACCGTTTCCGATGACGACACCATTTATCTGATGAGCGCGGAGGCCCTGGCCCCGCTGCTGGCCCTGGCCCAGACGGGCCTGGCATAAAGAAGGAGGCGCTCCATGCGGCTGCTTGTGATCGAGGATGAAAAGCGCCTGGCCCAGAACCTGGCGGAGCTGCTGCGGCGGCAGGGGTACACCGTGGACGTCAGCAGCGACGGCGTGTCCGGCTACGACAACGCCTCCACGGACCTGTATGACCTGATCCTGCTGGACGCCATGCTGCCGGGGATGGACGGGTTCACCCTGCTGCGGAAGCTGCGCGCCGGGGGCCACGCCGTGCCGGTGCTGATGCTGACGGCCCGCAGCGACCTGTCCGACCGGGTCCAGGGACTGGATTGCGGGGCGGACTATTATCTCACCAAGCCCTTTGAGCCGGAGGAGCTGCTGGCCTGCGTGCGCTCCCTGCTGCGGCGGGGCGGCGGCGACGCCCGGACCGACGATGCCATCACCTTCGGGGATCTGCGGCTGGAGCCGGGGACCTTTCAGCTGTCCTGCGGGGAGCGGTCCTTGCGGCTGAGCCGCCGGGAATACGACATGCTGGAGCTGCTGCTGCGCAGCCAGGGCCGGGTGGTGCCCAAGGAGCAGCTGCTGCTGAAGGTGTGGGGCTATGACTCCGACGCCGAGGACAACAACGTGGAGGTGTATATCAGCTTCCTGCGGCGGAAGCTGACCCATCTGCACTCCGCCGTCACCATCCGCACCCGGCGGATGGTGGGGTATTTCCTGGAGGTGGAGGCATGATCCGCCGCCTTCGCTGGAAGATCGTGGCCATCAACATGGCCATGGTGACGGCGGTGCTGCTGGCGGTGTTCGTGGGGGTGCTGGTGTCCAGCCGGGCCGCCGTGGAGCGCACCGTGAACCAGCGGCTCATGCAGGTGGTCCAGACCGGGCGGTATGACGCCTCCCTGCCCGGGGAGGGGTCCGCCGCCCCCTGCTTTGTGGCGGACGTGTACCCCAGCGGCACCGTGCGCCTGTCCGGCAGCAGCTATTACCGGCTGGATGACCAGGATGCCATGGCGGAGATCGTTACCGCCTGCCTGGAGCAGGGGGATTCCTCCGGCATCCTGCGCAGCTATCATCTGCGGTATCTCCGGGCCGATGGGCCCCTGTATACCCGCATCGCCTTCACCGACGCCGCCCAGGAGGACGCCACCCTCCGGGCGGTGGTGAAAATGTGCCTGATCGTAGGCGTGGCGGCCCTGGCGGTGCTGCTGGGATGCAGCTGGCTGCTGGCGGGTCTGGCCGCCCGGCCTGTGGCCCGCTCCCTGGACCAGCAGCGCCGGTTCCTGTCCGACGCATCCCACGAGCTGAAGACCCCGCTGACGGTGATCCTGTCCTCGGCGGACCTGATGCAGCAGACGGATGTGCAGCCGGATCAGCAGCCCTATGTGGACAATATCCGCTGGTCCGGACGGCGGATGAAGCGCCTGGTGGAGGATATGCTGACGCTGTCCCGGGCCGACGACGGGCGGCTGAAGGCCGCCATGACCCCGGTGGACCTGTCCGACGCCATGGAGGATACGGCCCTGCGCTTCGAGCCCGTGGCCTTCGAGGCCGGACGCCGGCTGGACTATGACATTGCCCCGGGCATCGCCGTCACCGGCAGCCGGGACCAATTGCAGCAGGTGGCGGGGGTCCTGCTGGACAACGCCATCAAATACGCCCCCCAGGGGGCACAGGTCCGCATGACCCTGGTCCAGGCGGACCGAAAGGCCGTGCTGACGGTGGAAAACGGCGGCCCGCCCATCCCGGCGGAGGTGCTGCCCCACCTGTTTGAGCGGTTCTACCGAGCCGACGGCAGCCGCACCCAGGGAGGCTTCGGCCTGGGCCTGTCCATTGCCCAGGCCATCGTCCGGGAGCATCAGGGGGCCATCCGCTGCGAAAGCGACGCCCGCTCCACCCGTTTCATTGTGACTCTCCCGCTGGGCGGGAGGAAATAATCGCGCAAAAGAAGGGAATCTCATGTTTGATCTGATCATCCGGGGCGGAACCGTCTATGACGGTTCCGGCCGCCCCGGCATCCAGGCGGACGTGGCGGTGTCCGGCGGTAAAATCGCCGCCGTGGAGCCGCTGCCCGCCGCCCGGGCCGCCCGGGTCATCGACGCCCGGGGCAGGTGGGTGACCCCGGGCTTCATCGACATCCACCGCCACGCCGATGCCGCGGCCTTCCGGCCGGGCTTCGGGGAGCTGGAGCTGCGCCAGGGGCTCACCACCATCGTTAACGGCAACTGCGGCCTATCCTGCGCCCCAGTGGGGCCGGAGAACCTGCCGGCCATCACCTCGTATCTGGAGCCCATCTGCGGCCGGGTGCCGCCGGAGGCGGCCCGGGAGACCCTGGCGGAGTATTTCGCCGCCCAGCCCGCAGCCCCCCTGCACACGGGGATGCTGGCGGGAGCCGGCACCATCCGGGCCAGCGTGGCCGGGTATCAGGTGCAGCGCCTGGAGCCGGAGCACTACGCCGCCATTCACCGGCGGCTGGAGGGGGCTTTGGCCGACGGGGCCCTGGGCGTGTCCCTGGGCCTGGGCTATGCGCCGGAGTGCTTCTATACCACCGACGAGCTGATCCGGGCCCTGGCCCCCCTGGCGGGGCAGAGCATCCCCATCACCGTGCACATGCGCCAGGAGGGCGGCGGCGTGGTGGAGGCCGCCCGGGAGATGGTGGGGGTGGCCCGGGCCCTGAAGGCCCCGGTGCATATCTCCCACCTGAAGGCCATGGGCCGGGACAACTGGAACCGCAAGATCCCCCAGGTGCTGGCTCTGCTGGACCGGGCCAGGCAGGAGGGGCTGGACCTGTCCTGCGACGTGTATCCCTACACCGCCGGGTCCACCCAGCTGCTGCACATCCTGCCGCCGGAGTTTCTGGCCGGGGGCATGGAGGCCATTGTCCGCCGCCTGGGGGACCCGGACCAGCGGAAGCTGCTGGCCCGGCGCATCGAAAGCGGCGATGGCTTTGACGACATCGCCAAGCTGGCGGGCTGGGACGGCATTTTTCTCACCAGTCTCCACTGCCCGGAGGATCACCCCTATCAGGGCATGAGCCTGCAGCAGATCGCGGAGCTGACCGGCCAGGACCCCCTGACCTGCTGCTGCGACCTGCTGGTGCGGGAGCAGGGGGAGATCACCATGATCGACTTCATGGCCCACGAGGAGGACATCGCCGCCATTCTGCAAGATCCCTTCTCCAACCTGATCTCCGACTCCACCTATCCCACGGAGGGCCAGCCCCATCCCCGGGTATACGGCACCTTTGTCCACCTGCTGACCCGGTTCGTCCGGGAGCGGGGGGACCTGACGCCGGAGGCGGCCATCCACAAGATGACGGGCCGCCCGGCGGCGGTGCTGGGCATGAAGGACCGGGGTGTGCTGACCCCCGGGGCCCAGGCGGATATCAACGTGTTCGCCCCGGAGGACCTGCGGGAGCCGGGGACGTATCAGGACCCCTGCCGCATGGCGGAGGGGCTGGACACCGTGCTGGTGGCCGGACAGCCGGTCATCGACGGCGGCCAATACACCGGCGTCATGGCCGGGCAGATCGTCAGAAGGAGCTAAGCATGCTGGAGCAGATCATCGACATTGTGCGCCGGGCGGGGGACATGGTCCTCTCCGCCCACGACATTCAGAACGTCACCCGGGAGAAGCACGGCCCGGCGGACCTGGTGACCCAATATGACGAGGCCGTGCAGGTGTTTTTGCGGCAGGAGCTGCTGAAGCTGCTGCCGGAGGCGGAGTTTTTCGGCGAGGAGGGGGAGCGGCCCGCTCTGACCCACCCCTGGATTTTTGTGGTGGACCCCATCGACGGCACCACCAATTTCACCCGCCGCATGAATTGCAGCAGCGTGTCCGTGGCCCTGGTCCACAACGGGCAGGCGGAGTACGGCGTGGTGTATAACCCCTTTGTGGGCGAGCTGTTCGCCGCTCAAAGGGGCTGCGGGGCCACCCTCAACGGCGCGCCCATCCGCGCCAGCTCCCGGGACGCCGCCCACGCCATTGTGGCCTGCGGCTCCACCATCTATGACCGCAGCTATACCGACCGGCACTTTGCCATTCTGCGGCACCTGTATGACCGGTGCCTGGACTACCGGCGGTTTGCCTCAGCGGCCCTGGACTGCTGCATGGTGGCCTGCGGCCGGGCGGAGATCTTCTTCGAGTGCCGACTGTCCCCCTGGGACTATGCCGCCGGGTCTTTGATCGCCCAGGAGGCCGGAGGCGTCGCCGTCCGGCTGGACGGCTCCTTCCTGGATCCCCTGCGCCCGGGCTCGGTGTTCATCACCAACGCCGCCTGCCGGGAAATGCGGCAGGGCCTGCCGGAATAAGAAAAAAATCTCAAAGGGCTTTGGCCCTTTGAGATTTTTTTATGGAATTCAGTTCTTCTCCTGGCCATACAGGGCCGCTTTGAAATAGGTGGCCCGGACGATCTCCTCCACGTTGTCCTGGCGGCGGCTGCGCAGGGTCTCGAACAGGTCGCTGTGGGCCTCCAGCAGCTCCTCGCCCCGGCCGGTGTTGATCATGGTGCTGACCGTTTCATACCGGACGGCGTGGGTCAGGGTGCGCACCACCCGGCTGATCTTGTCGGCCAGGGGGTTCTTTCCCATCTGGGACACCATGTCGTGGAACTGGTTGTCCACGGCGAAAAAGCGCTCCACCTTGTCCTGGCCATCGCCGCGGACGATGCCGCGCATCTGGTCCAGGAGCTGCTCCAGCACCCGGCCGTCCTCCTCATTATACTTGGCGCTGGCCAGGCGCATGATGCCGGCCTCTACCATCTCGCGCAGCTCCATCAGGTTGTCAAAGGAGTCCTGGTTCAGGATCATGCCATAGATCATGGGGTCGATCATGCTCTCCTGAAAGCCGCTGCAAACGAAGGTCCCCTCGGAGCGCTTGCTCTCCAGCACGCCCAGATAGGTGAGAATTTTGATGGCCTCCCGCACGGAGCTGCGGGCCACGCCCATGGAGGCGGCCAGATCCGGCTCCGGCGGAATGCGGTCTCCGGGCTTGAGCTGCTTATTGCGCATGGCATCGGTCAGGCAGTTGATAACGCTCTGCACCACCGACTCCTTCTTCAGATTTTTCACATAGCCGGGGGTATCACTCATATAAATCGCTCCTTTATGGGACTGTTAACTCTATAACATATGTATAACATAGTACAAAGTTTGAATACCGTCAAGTAAAAGTTTCACCAAGACATCAAAACGCGCAGCGGACGGCAGACAAAAGCTGCCGTCCGCTGCTTTCGGAGGGGAAAAGGGTAAAAGAAGATGTGTTTGACTGTGTAATTTTTGTCAGCGGCCCAGATAGATGGACTGCTTGGCCAGCACCAGCTGCAGCATCAGGTCGTTGCAGGGAGTGGCGATGCCGTGCTCCCGGCCCAGGCGGCACACAGCGCCGGTGATGATGCGGATCTCGGTCTCCCGGTGATGGGTCACGTCCTGCACCATGGAGCTGATGGTCTCGTCGGTCATGCGGGACACCTCATAGGCGTGCTCCAGCTCGGCGTCGTGGTCCAGGGTGCAGCCGCAGGCGTTGGCCACGGTGATGGCCTCCTCCACCAGCATCCGGGCGGCCTCGTGGGCATACTGGTTGCCGTCCACAAAGCCGTTCTTGGTCTCCAGCAGGGCGCTCATGCCGTTGATGGCCACGTTGGCCAGCAGCTTGTGCCAGATGGCGTTCATGACGTTCTCGTGGACGCAGACCTCCAGGCCGGCCTCGCGCAGGGCCTCGGCCATGCGCTCCACGTTCTCCTTGGGGGCCTTCAGGGAGCCCATGTTGGTCACACCGGTGCCGGTGTGCTTCACATGGCCGGGCTCCATGGGGGTGGCGCCGAAGGCGGTGTTGCCGATGATGATCTGCTCCTCGGGAACCACCTTGGCGATCTCGTCATAGTTGCCCAGGCCGTTCTGCAGGCACAGGATCATGGTGTGCCGGTCGATCATGGGCAGAGCGTTGCGCACGGCGGCCTCCAGATACTGATAGTGCACGAACACGATCAGCAGGTCCACCACGCCGATCTCCTTGGGGTCGGTGGTGGCCATGGCCGGGCGGAAGGACACGGTCTCGCCGGTGCCGCTGCCGGGGGCGCACTCGTCCAGGAGAATGCCGTTCTTCTTGATGGATTCAATCACCGGGGCATAGGTATCCAGCACGCAGACCTCATGCTTCCGGGACAGATAGCTTGCATAGCAGCTGCCGATGGCGCCGCAGCCAACAAAACCGATTCTCATAATGATAACCTCCTGATTTTTCCGATGTTAGGCGTTCATGCTCTCGGCGATGGCCACGATGTCCTCAACGGTCACGCCGTTCATGGCCAGCAGGCGCTCATAGGGGGCGGACTGACCGAACTGATCCCGGATACCCACGCGCTTGACAAGGCCCTTGCCCATCTCGGCGGCTACCTCGCACACGGCGGAGCCCAGGCCGTTGATGATGTTGTGGTCCTCCACGGTGATGACCTTGCCGATGTCGTTGATGGCGGCGGTGACGGCCTCCACGTCCAGGGGCTTGATGGTGTGCATATCCAGCACGCGGGCGGAGATGCCCTTACCGGCCAGGACCTTGGCGGCCTCGATGGCCAGGCGCACGGTGTCGCCGTTGGCGATGATGGCCACGTCCTTGCCGTCCTGAATCTGGTGGGCCTTGCCGATGGTGAACTCCACGTCCTCGTCATAGATCTGGGGCACGGCGTCACGGGTGAAGCGCAGATACATGGGGCCGTAGGTCTCGGCGGCCTGGCGGACCAGCTTGCGGGCGGCGTTATAGTCCGCCGGCATGATCACGGTCATGTTGGGGATGGTGCGCAGCACGCCCATGTCCTCGATGGACTGGTGGGAAGCGCCGTCGTTGGCGGGGGTCACGCCGCCGTGGGAGCAGGCGATCTTCACGTTCAGGTTGGGATAGCAGACCTCCTGGCGGATCATTTCGCACATACGCAGGGAGCCGAACACGGCGTAGGTGACCACGAAGGGGACCTTGCCGCAGGTGGCAAGACCCGCAGCCAGGCCTGCGCCGTTCTGCTCGGCGATGCCCACGTTCAGATACTGCTGGGGCAGCTCCTTGCGGAAGTCGCCGGTCTTGCAGCTCTTGCCGATATCAATATCCACCACCAGAATGTCAGGGTTTTCCTTGCCCAGGGCCACGATCTCCTTGCCGAAGCCTTCGCGGGTAGCGATCTTTTTCTTTTCGCTCATTGCTCTTTCCTCCTTGCTTAGTGGATCAGCTGGGCTTCCAGCTCAGCCATGGCCTGCTTATACTGCTCATCGTTGGGGGCAACGCCGTGCCAGCCGCACTGGTTTTCCATGAAGGAAACGCCCTTGCCCTTGACGGTGTGGGCATACAGACACTTGGGCTTGCCGTTCTGGGAGGCATAGCACTTGTCGATGGAGGCGGTGATCTCCTCCATGCTGTGGCCGTCGAGCTCCAGGACCTCCCAGCCGAAGGCACGGAACTTCTCGCCCAGGTCGCCGTTGGGCATGATCTCGTCGCAGGTGCCGTCCAGCTGCAGGTTGTTGTTATCCACGAAAACGATCAGGTTGTCCAGACCGTACTTGTGAGCGGTGTTGGCAGCCTCCCAGATCTCGCCCTCCTGGGCCTCGCCGTCGCCCACCACGCAGAAGACCTTGTAGTCCTTGTGGTCCAGCTTACCGGCCAGGGCCATACCGGCGGCGCAGGCCAGACCCTGACCCAGGGAGCCGGTGGAGATGTCGATGCCGGGGCAGCGGTTCATGGAGGGGTGACCCTGAAGCATGGAGCCCTCCTTGCGCAGGGTGTCCAGCACGGACTCGGGGAAGAAGCCCACGGTAGCCAGGCAGGCATACTGGATGGGGCAGACATGGCCCTTGGAGAGCACCATGCGGTCCCGGTCCTCCCAGCGGGGGTTCTTGGGGTCCAGGTTCATATATTTGAAGTAGCAGGCGGTGACAAAATCTGCCGCAGACAGGGATCCGCCGGGATGACCGGACTGGGCCTTGTAGATCATGTCGATGACCTTCATACGCATCTGCGTGGCGGTGTTTTTCAGCTCTTGCATGGAGATATCTTTCACAAAAATCACCTCATTGAAAATTTTCGGAATGCTCTGATTTGTTTAATGTCGGACAAATGACAATTACAGTATAGCGCTTTGTCTGACAAAGTCAAGGGCTTTTTTGAATTTTTCTCTTTTGCCTAATTCTTTGCATGTTTTTTATGGAAATTGACCGAAATCTGGACAGATATGGGGCGGCGGAATAAGAAAATGCAGCACCGGGCGGATGAAATCCGCCCGGTGCTGCATGCGTGGGATAGAAAGCTGTGTGTGGAGAGAGAAAGGAAGCGTTAGTGAATGAGGAATGTGGAAATTGCGGGGACGTAGGTGATCAGCAGCAGCACCGCCAGCTCGGCGATGAGGCACGGGACAATGCCCTTGGTGATCTCCTCGATCTTGATATCTCCGATGCCGCAGGCCACATACAGGTTGACGCCCACCGGCGGGGTGAACAGGCCGATGGCCAGGTTCACGATCATAACGGTGCCCAGGTGGATGGGGTCAATGCCCAGCTGCACCGCAACGGGGGCAAACAGCGGGGTGAAGATGTACAGAGCGGAGGTGGAGTCCAGGAAGCAGCCGGCGATCAGCAGCACCACGTTGACGATGATGAAGAAGATAACCGTGTTGCCGTTGGTAACGGTGAGCATGAAGTTCTCAATGGCCAGATCCAGTCTTGCACGGGTCAGGACATAGCCGAACAGGGTGGCGCCCATGGTGATGAACATAACCGTGGCGGTGGTGGAGCAGGAGTCGATGAGGATGTCCTTCATCTTCTTCCAGTTGACCTCGCGATAGATGAACACGCCCACGATCAGGCCATAGAACACGGAGACAGCGGCGGCCTCGGTGGGGGTGAAGATGCTGCCATAGATACCGCCCAGGATGATCACGGGCATCAGCAGGCCCCAGAAGGCATCCTTGAAGGCCTTCAGCCGTTCCTTGCCGGAGGCCTTGGGCTGCACCGTCAGGTTGGCCTTGCGGCCCACGAACAGGGCGGCCACGATCAGGCCCAGGCCCATCAGCAGGCCGGGGATGACGCCGGCCTTGAACAGGTCGGTGATGGAGGCGTCAGCGATGGAGCCGTACACCACGAAGGTGATGGACGGGGGAATAACCACGCCGATGGCGCCGCCGGCGGCCATCAGAGCGCAGGCAAAGGCCGGGGAATAGCCCGCCTTCTTCAGAGCGGGGATCATAATCAGGCCCAGGGCCGCCACGGTGGCCGGACCGGAGCCGGAGATGGCCGCGAAGAAGCAGGACACCACCACGCAGACCATGGCCATGCCGCCGCGGATGTGGCCCAGGCACTTTTCCGCCAGGTTGATGAGGCGGCCGGAGATACCGGCCTTCTCCATCACGTTGCCGGAGAGGATGAAGAACGGGATCGCCAGCAGGACGAACTTGCTGCTGGCCGAGGAGCACAGACGGGGAAGCACGCTCATGATGGCGTCCAGGGGTTTGCCTGCGCCCTGCACCAGGATAGCGCCTACGCTGGACATGCCCAGGCAGACGGCGATGGGTGCGCCGAAGGCCAGCAGCAGCACAAAGATACCCAGTAATACGATACCGACCATTTATTTGCCCTCCTCTGCCCGATAGTCTTTATACATCTGCACCATGGTCTGCAGGAACGCAATGGCGGCGAAGGCCGCGCCCACGGGTACAAACGAACCATAGATCCACTCAGGCCACTGCATGTTGGCCGTTTCCTGACCCAGCTGATACTGGCTGATAACCATCTGCACGCCGGTGACCACGATCAGCAGGCAGAACAGAGCGGAAATCGCATAAACGGTCAGATGGATGATGATGCGGGCCTTGGGGCTGACCCGGTCCGTCACGATGGACAGGCCCAGGTGGGCCTTCCGCCGGGCGGCGATGGCCGTGCCCATGAAGCTCATCAGCACAAACAGATAGGTGGACATCTCGTCGGACACAGCCAGCGAGTGCTTGAACACAAAGCGGGCCACGACGTTGGCAAACACCAGCACCGCCATAACCGCCACGCACGCGCAGGCGACGAATTTTTCGATTTTCTCAAACATGTTGGCCCCTCCTTAGTTGATCCCGAAGGCGGCGCAGGCGTCCTCACCGTATTCCGCCTTCAGGTCAGCCGTGACGCCGGCCACGGCATCCTTGAACGCCTGCAGCTGGTCCTCGGTCAGGATATCCACCTGCATGCCGCTGTCCATGAAGCCCTGGATCAGCTGGTCCTCCTCGGCCTCCAGGTGGTCGCGGCCCCACTCGCAGGACTCCGTGGCGCACTCCTGCAGCAGCTGCCGGGTGTTCTCGTCCAGGCTTTCCCAAACCCGGCTGTTGGCCACAAACAGGTCGTTCTCATAGCTGTAGTTCCAGATGGTCATGTACTGCTGGATCTCGTCCATCTTGGCGGACTTGGTCACGGAGCAGCCGTTCTCCTGGCCGTCGATGGTCTTCTGCTGGATGGCGGTGAACACCTCGCTCCAGCTCATGGCCGTGGGGCTTGCGCCCAGGGCATTGAACACGCCCATATACACCGCCGAGCCGGGCACGCGGATCTTCAGATCCTTCAGGTCCTCGGGCTTGGTCACCGGGTGCTTGCTGTTGGTCAGCTGGCGGAAGCCGTTGTGGAAGGAGCCCAGATAGGTGATGCCCTTGGCCTCCAGCAGCTTGGCATAGTAAGCGCCGCCGGTGGTGTCGATGACCTGGCGGGCCTGCTGATAGGAGGTGAAGGACCAGGGCAGGGTGGCCACGGACATCTTCGGCTCCAGGTTGGCCAGCACGCAGGTGGCGTAAGCGCCCAGGTCGGAGCCGCCCACGGCGATGTACTCCACGCCCTTGGTGCTGTTGCCGCCGGCCAGGGTGTCGTTGGAGAATACGTCGATCACCACGTTGCCGCCGGAGCGCTCCTCCACCAGATCGGCAAAGTGGTGGGCCACCAGCGAGTCGATCTGGGTGTCGGTTCCGTTGACCGCCATGGACAGGTTGATTTTCTGATATTCGCCGTCGCTTCCACCGGACGGCTCGGTGCTGCCGCAGCCGGACAGACTGCCGATGAGCAGGGCAGTTCCCAACAGCGCAGCGACAATTGATCTTCCGTGCTTCATATTACGGTTCCCTCCAAGATTGTTCAAACTTTGTCATTTGTTCTATGTCCGACAAATCTATAAATGATTATATGAACTTTACCGGGCTGTGTCAATAGGCTTCCAAAAAACCAACGTTTTTTACAAGAAACGCCAGGAAAATTTATGTAAAAAGTCAAATGCACCTGGGGGACGGACGGTGCATGCCCCGGAAATATCCCTGTCATACTCCCGCATACACTCATAGTAAGCGGCCTGCCCCGCCGGGGCGCCGACTTATGGGGAAAGTGAGGATATTGACCATGAAACGAACCTTCCGCAGGCGGGGGGCGGTGCTGGCGGCGGCGCTGGTGCTGCTGTGCGCCGTCTCCTTTGCCGATCGCGGCGGCCCGGCCTCTTTTGCGGCCACCGGCTGGGCGCTGCTGCCTCCGGCGGTGGCCATTGTGCTGGCCTTTGCCACCAAGGAGGTGTATTCCTCCCTGCTGGCCGGGTGCGTGGTGGGAGCACTGCTGACGGAGGGCTTTGCCCCCTGGCGCAGCTTTGAGACCCTGTTCCTGACCCTGATGGAGGGCATCGACCTGAAGATCTTCTTCTTTGACGTGCTGCTGGGGGCCATTGTGGTGCTGTTTGCCCGGTCCGGCGGCTCCCGGGCCTTCGGGGAGTGGGCCTCCCGCCGGGTGCGGTCCCGCCGGGGGGCGGTAACGGCTACGGCGGGCCTGGGCTGCCTGATCTTCCTGGACGACTATTTCAACTGCCTGACGGTGGGGGCCATCATGCAGCCCATCACCGACCGCTGCCGGGTCTCCCGGGAGAAGCTGTCCTTTATCATCGACGCCACCGCCGCCCCGGTGTGCATCCTGGCCCCCATCAGCTCCTGGGCCGCCGCCGTGTCGTCGTACATCCCGGCGGATTACAGCCATGTCAACGGCTTCGCCCTGTTTATTCAGGCCATACCGTATAATTTCTATGCCCTGCTGATGCTGTGGCTGGTGTTTCTGGTGGCCCTGACGGGCCGGGATTTCGGCCCTATGTACCGCCGGGAGCAGCTGGCCATCCGGCAGGAACCGCCCCGGCCCGAGACTGCGCCGGAGGGCCGGGACCGCCCCCGGGGCCGGGCGGTGGACCTGCTGCTGCCCACGGCGTGCCTGATCGTCACGGTGGTGTGGGGCATGGCAGTGCTGGGCCGCCGCAGCTGCCGGGAGGCGGGCCTGGCCCTGACGGCCTCCAACGTCTTTGCCAACACCGACGCCCCCATGGCCCTGTGCTTCGGCTGCTCCGTCACCCTGCTGGTGATGGCCCTGCTGTATATCCCCCGGGGGGTCATGAGCTTTTCCGGGTTTGTGGAGGGCTTTCTGGACGGATTCAAGCTCATCACCCCGGCGCTGCTGGTGCTGACCTTCGCCTGGGGGCTGAAATCCTTTGCCGCCCGGCTGGACACGGCGGCCTTTGTCCGGGAGCTGTTTGACGGCCAGGAAACCCTGACGGCCCTGTTCCCCCTGGCCCTGTTCCTGGTGGGCGGGGTGCTGGCCTTTGCCACCGGCACCAGCTGGGGCACCATGGGCATTCTCATTCCCGTGGCGGTGCCGGTGTTTGCCGGAAGCCCGCTGCTGCCCATGGCGGTGGCGGCGGTGTGCGCCGGGGCCGTTATGGGGGACCACTGCTCCCCCATCTCCGACACCTCCATCATGAGCTCCACCGGAGCCGGCTGCGACCACATGGCCCATGTGAACACCCAGCTGTGGTACGGCCTGGCGGTTGCCGCCGACTGCACGGTGTGCTATCTGCTGGCCCCGGCGCTGGGAAATCCCTGGGTGCCCCTGGCCATCGGGGCTGCGCTGGTAACGGGGCAGGTGTTCCTGCTGAACCGGCTTTCACGGCGGCGGGCAGGGGCGGCGGCGGTATGAAGCGGCTTCCGGTGCCCTTTATCGGCCAGGGGCAGGACCTGCCCACCGGCTGCGAAAGCGTCAGCGCCGCCATGGTGCTGCAATACCTGGGCTTCTCCGTGACGGCGGAGGAGTTCGCCCGGGAGTGGCTGCCCCGGGGCCGGTTTTACCGGGACGAGAACGGCGTCCGCCACGGGCCGGACCCCCGCCGGGCCTTTGTGGGGGACCCCCACGACCCGGAGGCCCTGGGCTGCTGGGCCAGCGCGGTACAGACCGGATTGTCCCGGTTCCTGGCGGCTAAGTCCCGGGACGGAGCCGGGACATACCGGGTCAAAAACGAGACCGGCGCGGAGCTGGGCTATCTGTGCCGCCGATACATCGACCGGGACCTGCCGGTGCTGCTGTGGGTCAGCATCGACCTGCGCCCCACCGTCAACGGACCCTGGTACCGTCTGGAGCCGGGAGGCGAGCCCTTCATGTGGATCTCCAACGAGCACTGCGTGGTGCTGGCGGGATACGACCGGGAGCACTATATCTGCTGCGACCCCTGGAAGGACCGGGGCATGGCGGCCTGGCCCCGGGAGACGGTGTGGCAGCGGCACCGGGAGCTGGGGATGCAGGCGGTGGCCCTGGAGGGTCCGGTATGAGGCGGCGGGCGGGGATAGTTCTGGCCCTGCTGCTGGTGCTGACGGGCTGCACCCCGGCGGAACCGGCAGGCCCGGCGGCAGAACCTGCGGCGGAACCGGTGTACATGGCCCTGACCTTTGACGACGGCCCCTCCCCGTCCAACACCCCCCGGCTGTTGGAGGGCCTTTCCCGGCGGGGCGTCCGGGCCACGTTCTTTTTGGTGGGCAGTCGGATCGAAGGCCGGGAGGACCTGGTGCGGCGCATCCGGCAGGAGGGCCACCAGATCGGCAATCACTCCTTCGGCCACGGGGACCTGACGGACCTGTCCGCCGCCCAGGCCCTGGCGGACCTGGACAAATGCAGCCGGGCCCTGGAACGGGTGCTGGGGCCGGGAAGCTACTGGCTGCGGCCCCCTTACGGCTTCATATCGCAGGAGGAGCTGCGGGCCCTGGGGACCCCGGCCATCTGCTGGTCCGTGGACACGGAGGACTGGAAAAGCCGGAACGTGGACAGCATCCTGGACATCGTGCTGCGGCAGGCCGGAGACGGGGATATCCTCCTGCTCCACGACTGCTATCCCACCAGCGTCACGGCGGCCCTGGAGATCGTGGACCGGCTGCAGCCCCGGGGGGTGCAGTTCGTCACCGTGGAGGAACTGTTCGCCGTCAAGGGGGTGCAGCCTGCCTGCGGGACCCTGTACCGCCGTGTGCGGGGCGAATAAAACCCGCATTTTGTCCAAAATGACAATGGACGCGGGGGCGCGGGGAGCATATAATAGGGCCAGATTCCAAAAGGAGCAAACGCCATGAACCGCAACGTTTCCATGAACAGCTGCCGGGCCATTTGTACCATGGCCTGTTGTTGTCGTGCCCGGAACGGTCATGCATGGTTTGCCCAGAAGGCCCGGGCCTGACGCGCCCGGGAAAAGCGCGTAAAAGCAGCGGCAGAGGATGTATGACGCATTCTCTGCCGCTTTGTTTTTTCCACACACGGAAAGGAAGCCTGCTTATGTATCCCCAACACATCCAAGAAGCCGCCGCGGCCATAGGCCGCACCCTGACGGAGAGCGACACCCCCCTGTATGGCAGCGGCCTGCGCCTGCCGGACCGCCGGGCGGTCATCGAGCTGGTGAAGGAGGTCCGCCGCCTGCTGTTTCCCGCCTATTTCGGGGACCCGGCGCTGATGTCCCTGGCCCCGGAGAATTACGCCGCCCTGCTGCTGGAGCGCATCTGTGAAAAGCTCACCGAGCAGCTGAAGCTGGCCCTGCCGGAGGACCAGGTGGGCCGGGCGGAGGAGATCGCCCGGGAATTTGCCCGCCGCCTGCCCCAGGTGCAGAAGCTGCTGCTGGAGGACCTGGACGCCACCTTTGAGTCCGACCCCGCCGCCGCCTCCCGGGAGGAGATCATCTTCGCCTATCCGGGGCTGTTCGCCATCTTCGTTTACCGCATCGCCCACCTGCTGTACTGCCAGCGGGTGCCCATGATCCCCCGGATCATGTCCGAATATGCCCACAGCCGCACCGGTATCGACATCCACCCCGGGGCCTCCATCGGCCCCCACTTCTTCATCGACCACGGCACCGGCATCGTGGTGGGCGAGACCACCGTCATCGGCCGGAACGTGAAGCTGTATCAGGGGGTGACCCTGGGGGCCATGTCTCCCCGGGGCGGCCACGCTTCCCTGCCCGGCAAGCGCCATCCCACCGTGGGGGACGACGTGACCATCTATTCCGGCGCGTCCATTCTGGGGGGCGACACGGACATCGGCAACGGCTCCGTGGTGGGGGGCAACGTGTTTTTGACCCGGTCCGTCCGCAGCGGCACCCGGGTGGCCGCCGCCACCCCGGCCCCGGTGCTGAAAAACCCCGGGGACCCGTTTGTGTACACGATATAAAAAGAGGGGCGGACAGATTTGTCCGCCCCTGCGGAAACAGGAACCCCTCCGGCCTGGGCCGGAGGGATTCCTCAGCTTGTCAAAAAGCCTCGCAGAGTTTGCCGCCCGCAGGCGGCGGATAAGTTGGTGCGCGGGTCAGCCCAGCAGCTGCTCCAGGTCCGCCGCCGTCATAATGCGGCCGCCCACCCGCTGCATATCCGCCAGGTTGGCCTGCTGCACGGCGGGGGTCACAGAGGAGGTGCAGTCCGACAGCACCACGGCGTCATAGTCCAGAGACAGGGCGTCGTAAAAGGTGGAGCGGATGCAGTTGGGGGTGGTGGTCCCGGCCAGCAGCACCGTGTCCACCCCCAGGCGGCGGAGGATCAGGTCCAGCTCCGTGTGGAAAAAGGCGGAAAACCGGGGCTTCACGATGACGTAGTCCGCCGGGGCCCGGCGGAACTCCTCCGGCCAGGCGTCGGACATGGACGCCGGGCACATCTCGGACAGGGGCTTCCCGCCTTTGGCCCACACGTCATATCGGGCCCGCTCCACATCGGACCCGTCCGCCCGATAGTGCCGCACGGCGAACACCACCGGCACCCCGGCCCGATGGCAGCAGTCGATGGCCCGGGCGCAGGCGGGCACCGTGTCCGCCGCCCCGGCGATATACAGGGGACTGGACGGGTCCAGAAAGCCCCGCTGCATGTCGATGACCACCAAGGCATATTTGTGCATGAAAATCCCTCCACAAACGCAATTGAAAATCCGGCGGATGTTCCGCCCAGGCTATTGTAGCGTCTCCGGCGGGAAAACGCAACGGAAAAAAATTGCGGCCTTCACGCCTTGTGAAGACGCGGGATAACTGGTATAATAAAAGGGTTCAGAAGATTTTCAGGAAAGGAACGACATTGCATGGAGCTGCACGCAAAGCTGGTTCGCTCGCAGCTGTCTTTTTTCAAGCCCTTTGTGGCGGGCCTGTCTCTGGAGGCCACCCGGAAGGGCCAGGACAAGCTGGGCGAGCTGATGACCGCCCTGCACCGGCGGGAGGTGCTGGTGCGGGACCACGATTTTGAGCATTTTCAGGGGGCGTGGGTCATGCCCAAGGACCAGCGCCGCACCGGGGTGATCCTGTATCTCCACGGCGGGGGCTATACCTGCGGCAGTCTGGAATACGCCAAGGGCTTTGCCGCCGCCCTGGCCTCGGAGTGCGGCGTGCGGGTGTTCTGCCCGGCCTATCGCTTGGCCCCGGAGCATCCGTATCCGGCGGCCCTGGACGACGCGCTGGAGAGCTATCAGTACCTGCTGCAGAAGGGCTATGAGCCGGGGCAGATCATGCTGGCCGGGGAGTCCGCCGGAGGCGGGCTGATCTACTGTCTGTGCCTGAAGCTGAAGGAGCTGGGCATGGAGCTGCCCTGCGGCCTGATCGGCATTTCCCCTTGGACGGACCTGACCGGCTCCGGGGACTCCTATCGGGAGAACCGGGAAAACGACCCCTCCATGACCCCGGAGCTGCTGCAGTTTTACGCGGGGTGCTATACCCAGGACCCCACGGACCCCCTTTGCTCGCCGCTGTTCGGCGACCTGACGGGCCTGCCGCCGTCTCTGCTGTTTGTGGGCGGGGACGAGGTGATGCTGGACGACACCCGGGCCCTGCACGAAAAGCTCCTGGCCGCCGGGTGCCGCAGCAGGCTGCACATCGCCCCGGAGCGGTGGCACGCCTATGTGCTGTACTGCCTGAACGAGAATATGGAGCAGGATTTTGAGGCCATCAACCACTTCCTGGACCGGACCCTGTCCCCGGCCAGGAGCCTGCGGTGGATGCGGCTGGACAACGCCGCCAAGATCTATCCCGCCGCTAAGCGGCGGAACTGGAACAACTTCTTCCGCCTGTCCGCCACCCTGACGGAGCCCATCGACGTGCCCGTGCTGCGGGCGGCCCTGGACGTGACGGTGCGGCGGTTCCCGTCCATGGCCGTGCGGCTGAGGCGGGGGGTGTTCTGGTACTATCTGGAGGAGATCCCCCAGGCCCCGGAAATCCAGCCGGAAAAGAGCTGCCCCCTGGCCCACGTTCCCTTTGGCCAGGTGCGGCGCTGCGCCTTCCGGGTGCTGGTGTATCACAACCGGGTGGCAGTGGAGTTTTTCCACGCCGTCACCGACGGCACCGGGGGGCTGATCTTCCTGAAAACCCTGGTGGCGGAGTATCTGTGCCAGAAATACGGCATCACCGTTCCGGCGGAAAAGGGCGTTCTGGGCCGGCTGGAGGAGCCAAGCCCCCAGGAGCTGGAGGACAGCTTCCTGCGCTATGCCGGGGACGTTGCCGCCAGCCGGGCGGAGAGCACCGCCTATCACCTCAGCGGCACCCCGGAAAAGGACGGGTATAAGAACCTGGTGACCATGATGGTGCCGGTGGACCGGGTGCGGGTGTGCGCAAGGAAATACGGCGTGTCCGTGACGGAGCTGCTGTGCGCCGCCATGATGCAGGCCATCGCCGACCTGCAGGCGGAGAAGGTGCCCCGGCGCAGCCGCCGCAAGCCGGTGAAGGTGCTGCTGCCGGTGAACCTGCGGACCCTGTTCCCCAGCCGCAGCCTGCGGAACTTTGCCTCGTATATCACCCCGGAGATCGATCCCCGCACCGGGGACTATACCTTTTCCGAGATCTGCGCCGCCGTGCACCACCGGATGGGCCTGGAGAATAACACCCACACCCTGCGCTCCAAGTTCGCCGCCAATGTGGCCAGCGAGAAGTCCCCGGTGCTGAAGGTGATGCCCCTGTTCATCAAGAACATCGCCATGAAGGCGGTGTTTAACGCCGTGGGCGAGCGGAAGTCCTGTCTGTGCCTGTCAAACCTGGGGGCGGTGGAGCTGCCGGAGGCCATGGCCCCGTATGTGCAGAGGCTGGACTTCATCATCGGCGTTCAGGCCGCCGCGCCCCACGACTGCGGCGTGGTGTCCTGGAACGGAACCATGTATATCAACTGCATCCGCAGCATCCAGGAGCCGGAGCTGGAGCTGCATTTTTACCGGGTCCTGCAGCGGCTGGGTCTGCCTGTGAAGGTGGAGAGCAACCGCCGGGGCCGGGGATAAGGGAAAGGAGTGTCCGATATGTATTGCATCAATTGCGGCGTGGAGCTGGCCGACAGCGAAACCGTGTGTCCCCTGTGCGGGACCCGGGTGTTTCACCCGGATATGCCCCGGCAGCAGGGGGAGCCTCCCTTTCCGCCGGACCCCATGGGCCATCCCGAGGAGGTGAACCGCTCCGGAGCGCTGTTCATCCTGACCATGCTGGCGGTGCTGCCCATCGTGATCTGCATCCTGTGCGACTGGAGCGTCAACGGGGCCATCCTGTGGTCCGGGTACGCTGCAGGCGGCGTGGCGCTGCTGTACATCCTGGCGGTGCTGCCCCTGTGGTTCAGAAAGCCCAACCCGGTGATCTTCGTCCCGGCGGACTTTGTGGCCATCGGGCTGTACCTGCTGTATATCAACTTCGCCACCGGCGGACACTGGTTCCTGACCTTCGCCCTTCCGGTCACGGGGACCATCGGGGTTCTGGTGACTACGGTGGTGACGCTGCTGCGGTATCTGAGCCGGGGGCACCTGTATATCTTCGGCGGGGCGCTGATAGCCGGAGGCGGCCTGGCGGTGCTCATCGAGTTCCTGCTGAACCTGACCTTCGGGCTGCATCACACGTTCATTTGGTCCTTCTATCCCTTGGCGGCGGGGGTGCTGCTGGGGGCCATGCTGCTGATCATTGCCGTGTGCAAGCCCCTGCGCCGGTCCCTGCACCGGAAGTTTTTCCTGTAAGGCCATGGGCGAGATGTGCGCATCCTGCGTGGAGCTGGTGACCTTTGACCAGCTGCGCCAGCGGTATCCCCAGCTGGAGCAGCACCGCATTGCCCCCTCCGGCGGCGCCTTCTGCCGGGCGGAGCGGCTCAAGGGCGGCGGGGCCGCCGGGACCTATGCCATGCCCCGGCCCATGGCCCCCACCGGCGAGAAGCACTTTTTCGGCTTCTATCTGACCCAGCGGCGGCTGCTGCTGGCGGAGGACGGGGAGTTTTTGCGGGGCCTGGCGGACGACCTGGAGGCCGGGACCCCGGCCCAGGCCCTGGCGGAGCTGTTCACCCGGCTTTTGCAGGAGGACATGCCCACCCTGCAGAAATACGAAAAGCGGCTGACAGCCCTGGAGGAGGACCTGATGCAGGACCAGGCCCAGGACCTGGACAAGAAGCTGTTCCGCATCCGCCGGGAGCTGTCGGTGTTCGCGGCGTATTATGAGCAGCTGGACGACCTGTTTGCGGTGCTGTCGGAGGAGACGGAGGAGGGCGACCCCCACGTCTCCCGGCTGTTCGACCACCTGACGGGCCGGGCCCAGCGGCTGCTGTCCGCCACGGAGCAGGAGAAGGAGTACGCCTTACAGCTGCGTGAAATGCACCAGACCCAACTGGACATGCGGCAGAACCAGATCATGAAGATCCTGACCATCGTTACCACGGTGTTTCTGCCCCTGTCCCTGATCGCCGGGTGGTACGGCATGAACTTTGTGAACATGCCGGAGCTCACCGCCCGGCACGGGTATCTGGCCGTGTGCATCGTCAGCGCGGTGTGCATTCTGGTGGAGCTGGTGATCTTCAAGTGGAAAAAATGGCTGTGAAGCAGCCGGGCATAAAACTTCATGCACTGTGCGGCGCACCGCGAAAACAGGCAAAATCTTCTGTGCATGAAGTTTTGTGCATCATTCCCGGTTGCCCCGAAGGGGCGAGGGAATGGCACATTCTATTTTTTGCTATGCTTTTGCATAGCAAAAACGCGGGACGCACCGGAATAACCCGGCGCGTCCCGCGTTTGTCCTGCATGAAATCAGTCCTTCCTCCAGACGGAGGGGGACAGGGCCACCAGCATGGGATAGATCTCCAGCCGCCCCATCAGCATGGCCGCCGACAGCAGCAGCTTGGACAGGACGGAATACCCGGCGTAGCTTCCGGCGGGGCCCACGGCCCCCAGGCCCGGACCCACGTTGTTGAAGCAGGACACCACCGCCGACAGGTTGGTCTCCAGGGAGAAGGGCTCCCCGCTGAGGCACAGGAAGGTGATCAGGATGCACAGGCAGTACAGGGCGAAGTAGATGCTGACGCCCCGCTGGACCTCGCTGCTCAGGGCCTTGCCGTCGCAGCGGACGGCGGTGACCCGCCGGGGATGGACCAGGCGGTTCACCTCCCGCCGGATGGTGCGCAGCAGGATCATGGCCCGGGACACCTTCAGGCCGCCGGCGGTGGACCCGGCGCAGCCGCCAATGAACAGCAGGGCGAACAGGATGGCCCGGGACAGTCCCGGCCACAGGTCAAAGTCCGCCGTGGCATAGCCGGTGGTGGTGAGGACGGAGCTGACCTGGAACGCCGCCTGCCGCAGGCAGGTGCCCAGACCGCCGTACACCCCCCGCAGGTCCAGGGTGATAACGCCGGTGGCCACGACTGCCAGTCCCAGATAGGTCCACAGCTCGTCACTGCGCAGGGCTGCCCGCCACTGGCGCAGCAACAGCAGATAATAGAGGTTGAAGTTGATGCCGCAGAGGATCATGAAAACGGTGATGACCCCCTGGATATACGGGGAGTAGGAGGCAATGGAGTCGGCCCTGATGCCGAAGCCGCCGGTGCCCACGGTGCCGAAGGCGTGGACCAGGCTGTCAAACAGGGGCATACCCCCCAGCAGCAGCATGCCCACCAGCACCGCCGTGATAAGAAAATACAGCAGATACAGCACCCGGGCGGTGTCCCGGGTCCGGGGGGTCAGCTTGCCCTTTACCGGGCCGGGCATCTCCGCCTTGAGAATGTTCATGGAGCGGTCGGTGCTGCCGGAGAGCATGGTGATGAACACCAGCACCCCCATGCCGCCCACCCAGTGGGTGAAGCTGCGCCAGAACAGCAGCCCGTGGCTCATGGCCTCCACGTCCGTCAGGATGGAGGCCCCGGTGGTGGTGAAGCCGCTGACCGTCTCAAAAAATGCGTCGGCATAGGAGGGAATCTCCCGGCTGAACCAGAAGGGCAGGGCCCCCACCGCCGACAGCAGCACCCAGGCCAGGGCCACGATGATGTATCCCTCCCGGCTGAAGAACTTGTGGCTGCGGGGCCGGGCCAGCAGCGTCAGCAGCCCGCCCAGAACGGCGGCCACGGCCATGGAGGCCAGCACTGCCCAGGCGCAGTCCTCCCGATACAGGAGGGACACCGCCAGCGGCAGGACCAGCAGCCCCGCCTCCGCCAGCAGGACCCGTCCCGCCATATGGAAAATGATGCGATAATTCATAAATAAAGCCCCCGATGGGTCTGTCCGACGGAAAAACGGAACGGTTGAAGAAACTCTTGCCGCAGCCTATTATAGTTTACCCACCGGGGAAAGTCAATAATCCCCAGGACAGAACAAGGCCCCCGGCGAAAGCCGGGGGCCTTGGATACGTATTGGGGGAGAGACTTACTCGGCCTCGGCCAGAGCCTTGGCCTCGGCAATGGCCTTCTCCTGGGCCGCGGCGGGGCAATCCTCGTAGCGGACGAAGTTGAAGGTGAAGGTGCCGCGGGACTGGGTCATGGAGCGCAGGTCGATGGCATAGCTCATCATCTCAGCCATGGGGACCTCGGCCTCCAGCACCTGCTCGCCGTCGCCGGTGGGATTCATACCCATGACGCGGCCCCGGCGCTTGTTCAGGTCGCCCATCACGTCGCCCAGGTAGCTGTCGGGAATGGTGACCTTCAGCTCGCCGATGGGCTCCATCAGCACGGGCTTGGCCTCGGGCAGAGCGGCCTTGAAGGCCAGGTTGGCAGCCAGCTTGAAGGCGATTTCGGAGGAGTCCACCGGGTGATAGGAGCCGTCCACCAGGGTGGCCTTCAGGAACACCACGGGATAGCCGGCCAGCACGCCGTGCTGGCAGCTCTCGCGCAGGCCCTTTTCCACGGCGGGGAAGTAGTTCTTGGGCACGGAGCCGCCGAACACGTTTTCCTCGAAGATCATATCCTCCTGCTCGGTCTGGGGCTCGAAAATGATATGGACGTCGCCGAACTGGCCGCTGCCGCCGGTCTGCTTCTTATAACGGCCCTGCTTGCGGACGGTGGAGCGAATCTTCTCGCGATAGGCGACCCGGGGAGCGGACAGCTCAGCGTCCACGCCGAAGCGGCTCTTCAGCTTGGCGCACAGCACGTCGATCTGGATATCGCCGGCGCCGGAGATCACGGTCTGGTGGGTCTCGGCGTTGTTGACCACATGGAAGGTGGGATCCTCCTCGTTGAGCTTGTTCAGGCCGGTGCCCAGCTTCTCGATCTCCTGCTTGGTCTTGGGGGAGATGGCGCGGCTGTAGCAGGGCTGGGCATAGTCCATGCCGTGGAGGCGGACGATGTTCTTGGCGTCGCACAGGGTGTCGCCGGTCTTGACCTTGTCCATCTTGCCGATGGCGCCGATGTCGCCGCAGCAGATCTCCTTGGTCTCCTCGCCCTTCTTGCCCCTCATGACATACAGGCGGCCCAGCTTCTCGGTGTTGCCGGTGGTGGGGTTATACAGGGCCATGTCGCCGGTGACCTTGCCGCGGATGACCTTGATCATGGAATACTTGCCGTACTGGTCGGAGATGGTCTTGAACACGATGGCGGCGGTGGGGCCGTTGGGATCGAAGGCGACCTCGATGTCGTTGCCGTCGTCATCCTGGGCGGCCTCGGCGGGCATATCGGTGGCCACAGGGGCCAGGTCCAGGATGGTCTGCAGCAGCATCTCCACGCCCAGACCGGTGTTGGCGGAGCCGCACAGCACGGGGCAGACACTGCCGTCCCGGACGCCGATCTTCAGGCCCTTGGCCATATCCTGGGCGGACAGCTCCATGGTGTCGAAGAACTTCTCCATCAGCTCCTCGTCGGCGCCGGCGGCGGCCTCCATCAGCTCGGCGCGCAGGGCCTCCACCTCGTCGGCCATGTCGGCGGGGATGGCGCAGGCAGCGGCCTTGCCGCCCTTGACCTCATAGGCGGTGTTGTGCAGCAGGTCCACGATGGCGGTGACCTTCTTGTTGCCGTCGATGACCGGGGCAACGATGGGGGCGATGGCCTGGCCGAACTTGCCCTTCAGGGCGTCCAGGCAGGAGGCGTAGTCGCTGTTGTCCTCATCAGTGCGGTTGATGAAGATCATCCGGGGCTTCTTGCCCAGCATCTTCCAGGAGCGCTCCATGCCCACGGACAGGCCGTCCTTGGCGGCGCCCACCAGAACGGCGCACTCAGCGGCGCGGATGGCGGACAGAGCCTCGCCGGAGAAGTCGAAGTTGCCGGGGGCGTCCATCACGTTGATCTTCACGCCCTTATAATTCACGGGAGCAAAGGCCAGGGAAATGGAAATCTGGCGCTTGATCTCCTCGGCGTCATAGTCGCAGGTGGTGTTGCCGTCGGCGGTGCGGCCCAGGCGGTCGGTGCCCTTGGTCATAAAGAGCATCTGCTCGGCCAGAGAGGTCTTGCCGGAGCCGCCGTGGCCCAGCAGGGCGATGTTGCGGATGTCGTTGGCAGTCATAATGGTTGTTCTCCCTTCGTTTTCTGTGCAAGCGCGGCTTTTCCCGCCGTGCATTCGTTCAACATATGGATTATATAATATTTTGCCGGTTCTGACAACTATATTTTTAGGGATTTTCAGCAAAATTTCCGGAAAACCTCCCGGGGCAGGGGGGAAATCACCGCTCCAGCAGCCCCGGCAGCAGGTGCAGGGCCTTCTCAAACTCCACCCCGTACCAGGGGGCGTTGGGGTCCCGCTGGGTGGCCTGAATACAGGCCAGGGTGAAATCCGCCGCCAGGCGCAGGGCGTCGGGCAGCCCCTTGCCCCGGACCATGGCCCCGGCGCAGGCGGCGGAGAAGATGTCGCCGGTGCCGTGGAAGTGGTCGTGGACCCGGGGGGTGTGGTACTGGAAGATGCCGCCGCTTTCCGGGTCCAGGGCCATGACCCCCAGGCGGTCCGGCCCGAAGGGCACCCCGGTGAGCACCGGGCAGCGGGGCCCCAGGTCTCCCACCCGCCGCAGCAGGTCCCGCCACCAGGACAGGTCCTCCGTCTCCCGGTAGGGGGTGTCCGTCAGCAGGCAGGCCTCCGTCACGTTGGGCACCGCCACATGGGCCCGGCTTACCACCCGGCGCATATACGCCGGAAAGTCCGGGCCGAAGCCGCTGTACAGCCGTCCGCCGTCGGCCATGGCCGGGTCCACAAACAGCAGGGTGTCCGGCCCTGCCAGCAGGTCGAAAAAGTCACAGACCTCCTCCGTCTGCCGGGGGGAGGCCAGATAGCCGGTGCAGATGGCGTCCAGGGTCACGTTCTGGCTTTTCCAGTGGCGGGCGATGGGCAGCAGCTGGTCCGACAGGTCCCGGCTGATGAAGCCGGGGAACATGGTGTGGGTGCTGAGCACCGCCGTGGGTACGATGGCGCACTCCACCGCCATGGCGGAGATCACCGGCAGCGCCACCGTCAGTGAGCAGCGGCCCAGACACGAGATATCCTGGATACTGGCAATACGTTTCATGCGGGGGTCCTCCGTGTGTACGATTCCCTATCAGTGTAGCACATCCGGCGGCTTCGGGCAAGGGGCGATAAAAACGAAGGAGCCCGGCGCGGTGCGCCGGGCTCCCGGTATGTTGATGGGTATGGGCCGTCAGGGGTTCAGGTGCCGCTTGAAGTTGCCCCGGGTATGTACGCCCTCCTGCATCATGAAGAAGGCGTGGGAGTCAATTTTCTGGACCTCCTGCTGCAATGTCTCGATCTCGTACTTGGACAGGCAGATGCAGAGGATCTGCACCTCATCGCCGGTGTAGGCGCCGTGGCCGGTCCAGTAGGTGATGCCCCGGTCCATCTTCCGCCCCAGCTCCCAGAAGGGCTCCAGGTCCCGGAGTTTGGTGACGATGAGCACCTGGGTGGTGATGTTCTGCTGGTGCACCCGGTCCACAAACAGGGCGTTGAACACCGTGTAAATGGCGGAATAGATGGCCGTGGGGGCGCTGAACAGGATCAGGCACAGGGTATACAGGGCGGCGTTGAACAGCAGGGAGAATTTGCCCACCGTGAAGCCCCGGCCCTTTTTGGACAGATACAGCCCCAGAATGTCCAGCCCGCCGCAGGAGGCGCCGCAGGTCAGCACCAGGCCGTTGGAAAAGCCCGCCAGGATGCCGCCCACCAGGCAGCTGGTGAGCATATCCGGAATGATGGGCTCCGCCGGAATGGGGATGATGGAAAGAAACAGGGAGTTGGACACCGTGCACAGGGCCAGCTTCACCACGAAGGTCCGGCCCATGGTCTTGTAGGCCAGCAGCAGCAGCGGCAGGTTCGCCAGCAGGTACAGCGTGCCCGCCAGGTCGAAGTTGCTGAAGCGGATGCCCAGCTTGGTGTCCAGCAGGGTGCGGATCACCTGGCACAGGCCCAGCAGACCGCTGGTGTACAGGTGCTGGGGCACGATGAACAGATTGATGGCCAGAGCCAGCAGCAGCGACCCGAACAGTGCCGCCCCCACCCGGGGCCAGCGATTGTGCACAAGCTTATCTAACATAATAGGAGATACCACCCTTTCTCGTCTGTCTTTTCCCTCTATCCCGCAGGGGACCGCCTGTCCGCCGGACAGACACAGGCCCCATATAAACCGCGCGTACAGTATAGGCATTATAAGGTTTTCCCCGGAAAAGTCAAGGCTTTTCCGGGGAAAATGTAAGTTTTTTTACAGACTGTACCGCAGGCTGCGGTACAGCTTCCAGGTGCTGCGGGACAGGGTCCGGGAAACGGTGGCCTTGTTGATGCCCAGCTCCTGGGCAATGCGGGTGACGGACATGTTCCGGGAATAGCGCATGCGCATGATCTGCCGCTGACGGGGCGTCAGCTCCTCCTCCATGGCCAGGGGGAGGTTCCGCAGAAGCCGCTCGATCCGGGGGCGGTTGTCCTCCTGGTTCTCCTGCTTCCAGAGCTGCAGACTGGCCATGCTCAGCGGATCATAGGGCAGGCCTGCCAGATCAGATGCGGTATTTTTCACGTCTTATGTACCCCCTGTCATAATAATGGGCGGTGTGCTCCGCCAGCTCCCGGGCCTCCTGCAGCAGGGGCCGCAGCTCCTGCTGTCTGCGGCGCAGGGCCTGGACCCGCTCCGGGTCCCCCTCCGTCAGCGCCTGATGGCGCAGCTCCCGCAGCCGCCGGGACACGGCCTCCGCCTGCCGGGCATACTGCGGGGACAATTCCTGCATCGTCATATCAACTGCCTCCTCTCTCCTGTGTGCATGGGTGAATGTGGTGTCGGTGCCGGTTTATGTAAAAAATTCCCGCCAGAGGCGAAAATTTCTGTTGACAAACGAGGTGGAGTCTGGTAATATAATCTTCGCTGGTCAGACGCTGGTGTAGCTCAGCTGGTAGAGCAGCTGATTTGTAATCAGCAGGTCGGGGGTTCGAATCCGTCCACCAGCTCCAAACTTCATATATGGGGGATTTCCCGAGTGGCCAAAGGGGACAGACTGTAAATCTGCTGGCAACGCCTTCGGTGGTTCGAATCCACCATCCCCCACCAGGACTTCCGGATGCTTGCATCCGGAAGTCTTTTTTTGCCTCTACCTATACATGAATTTTCTCAAATCGTTGCATAAATCCGGGCAACAACCGGAAAAATTTGTTGCACTGTCCCATTGCGCGGCCCTGCCGCCTGTGCTATAATGCCGGGGCATTCTGAGGAAAAAGGGCGATTTTTATGACCGATACGGTACTTTTCATACTGGAAATCGTGGGCACGGCGGTTTTTGCCGCCTCCGGGGCCCTGGCGGGGCTTCAGCGCCAGTTGGACGCCTTCGGCGTGGTGATCCTGGGCGTGTGCACCGCCTGCGGCGGCGGGGTCATCCGGGACCTGACCCTGGGCATCACCCCGCCGGTGATGTTCTGCCAGCCGGTGTATGCCCTGGTGGCCATGGGGGTGTCGGCCCTGGTGTTCCTGCCGGCGGTGCGGCACCTGCTGGCGGTGGAGAGCCGGGCCTATGAGCTGGTGATGCTGTGGCTGGACTCCATCGGTCTGGGGCTGTTCACGGTGGTGGGCGTTCAGTGCGCCTTTCAGCAGGCCCAGGACTATAACCTGTTTCTGCTGGTGTTCGTGGGCGTCATCACCGGCGTAGGCGGCGGTGTGCTGCGGGACGTGCTGTCCAACCAGAAGCCCTATATCTTTGTCAAGCATTTTTACGCCTGCCCCACCCTGATCGGGGCATTGCTGTGCGCCCTGTGCTGGCGGCACCTGGGGGATATCCCCTCCATGCTGCTGGGGGCGGCGGTGATCCTGGTGCTGCGGCTGTGCGCGGCCCATTTCCGCTGGGGCCTGCCCCATGCCGCCGACCTGCCGGAATAACCAGCGTTTGTCAAAAAGGACTATGCCTGCCGCGGCTGCGGCAGGTTTTTTTCGGCCTTGCTGCCAAGTAACTTGAGAATGACGCTACTATAGCACAAGAAACTTGTTATGTCAATCCTAAATTAACAAGATTCTTGTTAAAACTATTGACAAGAACCAACAAATGTGGTACGCTATCGACAGCATGGGGCGAACCCCGTCGAAGGAGGGCGAAAGCATGAGCTTTGGCGAACAGCTGCGCAAGCGCCGGGAGGAGCTGGGCATCTCCCGGGTGGAGTTGGCAGGCCGGTTGGGAATTTCCCGGTCGGCGGTGGGAAACTATGAAACCGGCGTCAGTGCTCCCAAGGAGGAGGTGCTGCTGCGGCTGTTTGACGCCCTGGGGGTGGACCCCAACTATCTGTACCGGGACGCCTACCGTGCCCACGGCGGCATCCGGTCCGACGAGGAGCAGGCCCTGCTGGAGGGATACCGCCGGCTGAGCCTGGCGGGCCGGCAGACGGTCCACACCATGGTCCGGGCCCTGGAGGACCTGCAGCAGGAGTCGGAGCGCCTTCAGCCCCGGCAGGACCCCCGCACCATCCCCCTGTATGCCAGTCCCGCCGCCGCCGGATATGCCGCCCCGGTGTTCAACGAGGACTATGAGACCATTCCCGTTACCGGCCAGGTGCCCCGGGGAGCGGAGTTGGCGGTGCGGATCCAGGGGGACTCCATGGAGCCGTATATCCACGACGGCGGCGTGGTGTATGTGAACCACGACCCCCTGCACAACGGCGACGTGGGCATTTTCTGCGTGGACGGCGACATGGTGTGCAAGCAGTATTACCGGGACCCCCTGGGCATGGTGTATCTGTTCAGCCTGAACCGCCGCCGGTCCGACGCCGACGTGCTGCTGCCCCCCAGCAGCGGACGCAGTCTCACCTGCTTCGGCCGGGTCATGCTCCATGGCCTGCCTCTGCCCCAATGATTTTTTCGGTGATTTTGACAAAATATTGCAATTTGATTTGACTTTCTGCATAAAGGCTCTTACAATAAAAGCCGCTCTCTGACCGGAGGGCGGCTTTTATTGTGATCGTAAAGGTGGAGCGTTATGAAAATCTTGCTGCAAGTTGCATTGGTATTCGGCATTTACTGGGTCAGCCAGGGCATCGAGGCCGTCCTGCCGGTGGCCTTCCCGGCCAGCGTCATCAGCCTGCTTTTGCTGCTGGTCCTGCTGCTGACGGGGATCGTGAAGGTGGACCATGTGCGGGAGAAGTCCGACTTCCTGCTGGGGAATCTGGGCTTCTTCTTCATCCCGGTGTCCGTCAGCATCATCAGCTATGTGGACCTGATCTGGCAGAACGCGGCGGCGTTTCTGACGGTGTGCGTGGTGTCCATGGTGCTGACCTATGGGGCCA
Source organism: Clostridiaceae bacterium Marseille-Q4149 (assembly GCA_018228685.1). Classification (GTDB taxonomy): domain Bacteria; phylum Bacillota; class Clostridia; order Oscillospirales; family Oscillospiraceae; genus Vescimonas; species Vescimonas cirricatena. The sequence goes on along the minus strand of CP073691.1, from coordinate 2,367,129 downwards.
CGGTCTGGGCCGTGCATCTGACCCGGAGACTGATGGAACGGGGAGGGAAGCGGAAATGAAGGAGCTGACGGCGCAGCCGTATTTCGGCGTTATGCTGACGGTGGCGGCCTACTGGCTGGGGATGAAGGTCCAGAAAAAGACCCGCCTGGCCATCTGCAACGGCATGCTTATCGCGGTACTGCTGGTGATCGCGGTGCTGCTGGTGTTCCATATCCCCTATGAAAGCTACTGGCAGGGCGGGGAGCTCATTAACCTGTTCCTGGGTCCGGCCACGGCCTGCATGGCGGTGACCATCTATTCCCAGCGGAAGCTGCTGGCAAAGCACTGGCTGCCGGTGCTGGTGGGCTGCGTGGTGGGCGTGGTCACGGCCATGGGCAGCATCCTGGTGCTGTGCCGCCTGTTGGGCCTGGACCGGGCCATGACCATGTCCCTGCTGCCAAAATCCGTCACCATGCCCATTGCCACGGTGGTGGCCCAGGGCCACGGCGGCACTGTGGCCGTTACCGTGGCGGCGGTGGTGGTCACCGGCATGCTGGGGAACCTGTGCGCCCCGCTGCTGGTGAAGCTGTTCCGGGTGAAGGACCCCATGGCCGTGGGCCTGGGCATCGGCGCGTGCAGCCACGCCATGGGCACCGCCAAGGCCCTGGAGCTGGGGGAAACCGAGGGGGCCATGAGCGGCCTGGCCATCGGCCTGTGCGGCATCCTCACCACGGTGCTGGCGCTGCTGGCGGATTTCTTTGTTATATAATGGTATGTTTCCGGGGGCTGCGGCCCGCCGGGAAACCGGCGGCTTTTTGTGTTGACATTTCCCCGCCGGGCAGATACAATAAGAGTTCAGGGATAATAATCCGTTAAAACGATGAAAATAAAGGACTGAGAGAAATTATGGCAAAAGACCAGAGAAATGTGGAAGCCATCACCCCCATGGAGGTGGACTTCGCCAAGTGGTATACCGACATCTGCCTGAAGGCGGAGCTGGTGGACTATGCGTCCGTGAAGGGCTTCATGATCCTGCGCCCCTATGGCTACGCCATCTGGGAGAATATCCAGCGCATTATGGACGGCATGTTCAAAAAGACCGGCCATGTGAACGTGGCCATGCCCGTGCTGATCCCCGAGAGCCTGCTGAAAAAGGAGGGGGAGCTGGTAGAGGGCTTCGCCCCGGAGGTGGCCTGGGTCACCATGGGCGGCAGCGAGAAGCTGGAGGAGCGCCTGGCCTTCCGCCCCACCTCTGAGACCATGTTCTGCGACCACTGGCACAACGTGCTGCAGAGCTATCGGGAGCTGCCCATGCTGTATAACCAGTGGTGCTCCGTCATCCGCTGGGAAAAGACCACCCGCCCCTTCCTGCGGTCCCGGGAGTTCTGGTGGCAGGAGGGCCATACCATCCATGAGACGGCGGAGGAGGCCATTGCCGAAACCGAGCAGCAGCTCAACTGCTATGCCGACTTCTGCCGGGACGCCCTGGCCATGCCTGTGGTGAAGGGCCGCAAGACCGACAAGGAGAAGTTCGCCGGGGCCGAGGCCACCTATACCATCGAGGCCATGATGAAGGACCGCAAGGCCCTCCAGTCCGGCACCAGCCACTATTTCGGCGACAAGTTCTCCCGGGCCTATGACGTGACCTTCACCGGCCGGGACAACAAGCTGCAGTACCCCTTCCAGACCTCCTGGGGCTCCACTACCCGCCTCATCGGCGCGTGCATCATGACCCATTCCGACAACAACGGCCTGGTGCTGCCCCCGGCGGTGGCCCCCATCCAGGTGGCGGTGGTGCCCATCGCCCAGCACAAGCCCGGCGTCCTGGACGCCGCCCATGAGCTGAAGCAGCGGCTGGAGGCTGCCGGTCTGCGGGTGAAGCTGGACGACAGCGACCAGTCCCCGGGCTGGAAGTTCGCCCAGTATGAGATGAAGGGCGTGCCCCTGCGGGTGGAGATCGGCCCCAAGGATATGGAGAAGCAGCAGTGCTGCATGGCCCGGCGGGACACCGGCGAAAAGACCTTCGTGCCGCTGAGCGACCTGGAGAGCGCCGCGCAGACCCTGCTGCAGGACGTTCACGACAACCTGTACGCCATGGCCGAGAAGAACCTGGAGGACAACACCTTCGACCTGACCACCTGGGAGGAGGTCCGGGATATGGCCCAGGGCAGGGGCGGCTTCGCCCGCACCAAGTGGTGCGGCAGCCTGGAGTGCGAGCTGGCCATGAAGGAAAAGGCCGGCGTGTCCAGCCGCTGCATGCCCCTGAAGCAGTCCGGCACCGTGGGCAAGTGCCCCGTGTGCGGCAAGGAATGCACCACCGATATCTACTGGGGCGTGGCGTATTGATGATGCCCTTGTCGGCATGAACAAAAACCGCCAAAAAATTTCGTGAAAATAATAGAAAAAGTCCCTTGACAAAAGGGGCTTTTTCTATTATGATATACTGGTACGCGTGCGATGGGTGGTATACACCCGGAGGCGTTTACACTGCGATGAACCGGGAGATTGCGGCCCATGGCCGGTAACTTCCGGGGAGTATGTCCGATCATCGGGCGGCTGAGAAGATTCTGCACGTCAGCGTAGATCGCTGCGCCAGAAGGGCACCGGCCGGATTCAGCCGGTGTTTCTTATGAGCCGGAATGATACGCACGGAACGGCGTATAAGAAAATTCTCGCCGTACGGCAGTTGGTCACGCAATCAAAAACCGTACGAAGTAATGGAGGAACACACCAAATGGCAAAAGAAATGATTCGCATTCGGCTGAAGGCCTATGACCACCAGGTCATCGACCAGAGCGCAGAGAAGATCGTCGAGACCGCCAAGCGCACCGGCGCCACCGTGTCCGGCCCCATCCCTCTGCCCACCAAGAAGGAGATCGTCACCATTCTGCGGGCTACCCACAAGTATAAGGACAGCCGCGAGCAGTTTGAGCGCCGCACCCACAAGCGCCTGATCGACATCACCAACTCCACCCCCAAGACCGTGGAGGCCCTGATGGCTCTGGATCTGCCCGCCGGTGTGGAGATCGAGATCAAGCTGTAAACGCATCTCCCTCATTTAATTACCCCCCGCCGGGAGGAACCCGGCAAAGCAAATTTGCTTGCTGCCCAGCCATCCGCTGACTTGCGTAAGGCGGATGGGGGTTACGTCGGCAGAGCAAGCGGTCCGACCCCAATGCGGACTGAATCTATGCCGACCAATAACCTTTAAGGAGGATCATACATGAAAGCAATCATCGGCAAGAAGGTTGGCATGTCTCAGATCTTCGACGAAAACGGCAAGGTGATCCCCGTCACCGTAATCGAGGCGGGTCCCTGCGTGGTCGTTCAGAAGAAGACTGCCGAAAAGGACGGCTACAACGCCGTTCAGCTGGGCTATGAGGACATTCCCGAGCGGAAGCTCACCAAGCCCGAAATGGGCCACCTGAACAAGGCTGGCGTGGCCCCCAAGAAATACCTGCGCGAGTTCGACCTGGAGAACGCCGCTGAGCTCAACGCCGGCGACATCATCAAGGCCGACACCTTCAAGAAGGGCGACTTCGTGGACGTGACCGGCACCACCAAGGGCCACGGCTACCAGGGCGTCATCAAGCGCTGGGGCGCCCAGCGCACCCCCATGAGCCACGGCGGCGGCCCCGTCCATCGTCATGCCGGTTCCATGGGCTCCACCACCGATCCCTCCCGCATCTTCAAGGGTAAGATCGGCGCTGGCCAGATGGGCTGCGATCAGGTCACCATCCAGAACCTGGATGTGGTCAAGGTCGATCCCGAGCTGAACCTCATCGCTGTTCGCGGCGCCGTTCCCGGCCCCAAGGGCGGCCTGGTCCTCATCAAGACCACCGTCAAGGTCCACCGCGTCAAGAACGTCGAGTCCGGCATCAGCAACAACCCGCAGAAGGCTTCCGGCCGTAATCCCCAGAAGGCTTCCGCCCGTAACAAATAAGGAAAGGAGTGCTTGAAATGTCTACTATCAAAGTGTTGAACATGGCCGGCGCAGAAGTCGGCACTGTTGAACTGTGCGACAGCATCTTCGGCATCGAGCCCAATCAGGCCGTCGTGCACGAAGTGGTGAAGAACCACCTGGCCAACTGCAGACAGGGCACTCAGAGCGCTCTGACCCGTGCAGAGGTCTCCGGCGGCGGCAAGAAGCCCTGGCGTCAGAAGGGCACCGGTCACGCCCGCCAGGGCAGCACCCGTGCTCCCCAGTGGACCCACGGCGGCATCGTGTTTGCCCCCAAGCCCCGCAGCTATTCTTACGTCCTGAACAAGAAGGTCAAGAGACTGGCGATGAAGTCTGCCCTGTCCGCTAAGGCGGCCGCCGGCGAGATCATCGTCATCGACTCCATCAAGATGGACGCCATCAAGACCAAGGACTTCCGCGCGTTCCTGTCCGCCGTGAAGGCCGACGGCAAATCCCTGGTGGTCACCCCCGCCAAGGACGAGACCGTCATCAAGAGCGCCCGCAATATCCCCGGCGTCGAGACTGCCATGGCCGGCCTCATCAATGTCTATGACATTCTGAAGGCCAAGTACCTGGTCCTCGACAAGGGAGCCCTTGCAGTAATCCAGGAGGTGTTTGCGTAATGGCTAACGTATACGACATCATCATCCGCCCCATCATCACCGAGCGCTCCATGGAGGCCACCGCTGACAAGAAGTACGTCTTTGAAGTGGCTCCCACCGCCGGCAAGATCGAGATCAAGAACGCCGTGGAGCAGATCTTCGGCGTGAAGGTGGCTAAGGTCAACACCATCAACTACGATGGCAAGACCAAGCGCGTCGGCGCCGGCCGCCCCGGCGCCCGCAAGAGCTGGAAGAAGGCCTATGTCCAGCTGACCCAGGATTCCAAGACCATCGAGTTCTTCGAGGGTATGGTATAAGAGAAGGAAGGAGTGTAAGAAATGTCTATCAAAACCTTTAAGCCGACCACCCCTTCCCGCCGTCATATGACTGTTTCCGGCTTCGACGGCATTGACAAGCACGCCAAGCCCGAAGCCAGCCTGACGGAAGTCCTGAAGAAGAACGCTGGTCGCAACAGCTATGGTCACATCACCGTCCGCCATCGCGGCGGCGGCGAGAAGCGGAAGTACCGCATCATCGACTTCAAGCGCGACAAGGTGGATATGGAAGCCACCGTTCTGCGCCTGGAGTATGACCCCAACCGCAGCGCCAACATTGCCCTGGTGCAGTATGAGGACGGCGAGAAGCGCTATATCATCGCCCCTGTGGGTCTGACCGCAGGCGACAAGGTGCTCTCCTCCGCCTCCGCCGATATCAAGCCCGGCAACTGCCTGCCCATCGCCAACATTCCCGTGGGTACCGTGATCCACAACGTGGAGATGCACCCCGGCAAGGGCGCCCAGCTGGTGCGCTCCGCCGGCGCCTATGCCCAGCTGATGGCCAAGGACGGCGACAACGCCCAGATCCGTATGCCCTCCGGCGAGGTTCGCATCATCCGCACCAACTGCACCGCCTGCATCGGCCAGGTGGGCAACCTGGAGCATGAGAACGTCCAGATCGGTAAGGCCGGCCGCAAGCGTCACATGGGCTGGCGTCCCACCGTTCGCGGTTCCGTCATGAACCCCTGCGACCACCCCCACGGCGGTGGTGAGGGCAAGTCCCCTGTGGGCCGCCCCGGTCCTGTTACCCCTTGGGGCAAGCCTGCCCTGGGTTACAAGACCCGCAAGACCAAGAACCGCACTGACAAGTTCATTGTCAAGCGTCGTAATGTGAAGTAAGGGAGGCAAAGAAATATGAGCAGATCTATTAAAAAAGGCCCGTATGTTGCCCCTGAGCTGCTGAAGCGGGTTGAAGAAATGAACAAGACCGGCGAGAAGAACGTGCTGAAGACCTGGAGCCGCAGCTCCACCATCTTCCCCGCCTTCGTCGGCCACACCATCGCAGTCCACGACGGCCGCCGTCATGTGCCTGTCTATATCCAGGAGGATATGGTCGGTCACAAGCTGGGTGAGTTCGCTCCCACCCGCACCTTCCGCGGCCACGCCAAGTCTAAGTAAGGAGGATGCACTGAACAATGGAAGCTAAAGCTTATTTGAGATATGTCCGCATCTCTCCCCGCAAGATCCAGATCGTCTGCGATCTGATCCGCGGCAAGGACGTGCAGACTGCCATGGCCATCCTGATGCAGACCCCCAAGGCTGCCTCCGAGCCCCTGATGAAGCTCCTCAAGAGCGCCTGCGCCAATGCGGAGAACAACTTCAGCATGGACCCCGAGAAGCTGGTGGTCACCCAGGTGTTCGCCACCCCCGGCCCCATCCTCAAGCGGATGATGCCCCGCGCTCAGGGCCGCGCCTATCGCATCAATAAGAGAACCTCTCACGTGACGCTGGCCGTCGCTGAGAAGAACTGAAGGGAGGAGACAGTTTATGGGACAGAAAGTTAATCCCCACGGCTTCCGCGTGGGCGTCATCAAAGACTGGGATTCCCGTTGGTATGCCAGCAATGAGAAGGTGGGCGACCTGCTGGTCGAGGATCACAAGATCCGCGTCTACCTGAAGAAGCTCCTGTATGCTGCCGGTGTCTCCAAGATCGAGATCGAGCGCAGCAACGAGGTCGTCACCGTTTACCTGCATGTGGCCCGCCCCGGCGTGGTCATCGGCAAGGGCGGCGAGCAGATCGAGCAGTACCGCAAGGACGTTGAGAAGCTCATCGGCAAGACCGTAAAGCTGAACATCGTCGAGGTCCGCAACCCCGATATGGACGCGCAGCTGGTGGCCGAGAACATCGCTGCTCAGCTGGAGAAGCGTATTTCTCACCGCCGCGCCATGAAGAATGCCATGGGCCGCGCCATGCGCGCCGGCGCCAAGGGCATCAAGTGCAACTGCTCCGGCCGTCTGGGCGGCCGCGAGATCGCCGGTTCCGAGCACTATCACGAGGGCACCATCCCCCTGCAGACCCTGCGCGCCGACATTGACTACGGCTTCGCTGAGGCTGCTACCACCTTCGGCCGCATCGGCGTGAAGGTCTGGATCTATAAGGGCGAGATCCTGTCCCAGGCCCTGCGGACCACCCCCCGCACCCTGGACACCAGCAAGCCCTATCAGGAGCGCCGTGAGCGCCGCGGCCGCCGTGACGGCGACCGCCGCGGCGGTTTCCGCCGCGATGGCCAGAATGGTGGCTTCAACCGTGACCGCCGGGACGGCAACCGTCCCCAGGGCGGCTTCCGCAAGCCCGCAGAAAAGAAAGAAGGAGGCGCTCAGTAATGCTTCTGCCCAAGAGAGTTAAGTACCGCAGAGTACACCGTGGCCGCCTCACCGGCAAGGCCATGAGAGGCAACAAGGTCACCTACGGTGAGTTTGGCCTCGTCGCTGTGGAGCCCGCGTGGATCACCAGCAACCAGATCGAAGCAGCCCGTATCGCCATGACCCGTTATACCAAGCGTGGCGGTCAGGTCTGGATCAAGATCTTCCCCGATAAGCCCGTCACCGAGAAGCCGGCCGAGACCCGCATGGGTTCCGGTAAGGGCTCCCCCGAGTACTGGGTCGCAGTCGTCAAGCCCGGCCGTGTCATGTTTGAGATCGCCGGTGTTCCCGAAGAGGTCGCCCGTGAGGCCCTGCGTCTGGCCAGCCACAAGCTGCCCATCAAGACGAAGATCGTCAAGCGCGAGGATCTCGAAGCACAGGAAGTAGGTGAATGAGATGAAGGCAACTGAAGTACGTGCAATGAGCGTGGAGCAGCTCAACGAGAAGCTGACCTCCCTGAAGAAGGATCTGTTCTTCCTGCGTATGCAGCACGCCACCAATCAGCTGGACAATCCTCTCAAGATCGCTGAAACCAAGCGTGATATTGCCCGCGTCAAGACCGTTATCCGTGAAAAGGAGGAGAAGTAACATGGAAGAGAAGAGAGTTTCCTCCCGCAAGGTCCGCGTCGGTAAGGTCGTTTCCGACAAGATGGACAAGACCGTCGTGGTCGCCATCGAGGACCGTGTCGCTCATCCTCTGTATAAGAAGATCGTTGGCCGCACCTATAAGCTGAAGGCCCACGACGAGGAGAACGCCTGCGGCGTAGGTGATATTGTCAAGGTGATGGAGACCCGCCCCCTGTCCAAGGACAAGCGTTGGCGCGTGGTCGAGATCGTCGAGAAGGCGAAGTAAGGAGGTAGCCGAGTATGATTCAGTCAGAGTCTTATCTGAAGGTTGCCGATAATACCGGCGCCAAGGAGATCAAGTGCATCCGCGTCCTGGGCGGTTCCAAGCGCAAGTACGGCAACATCGGCGATGTGATCGTCGCCTCCGTGCGCAAGAGCACCCCCGGCGGCCAGGTGAAGAAGGGCGAAGTGGTCAAGGCCGTTATCGTCCGCAGCGCCAAGGGCGTCCGTCGTGCCGACGGCACCTATGTCCGTTTCGACGACAATGCCGCCGTCCTCATTAAGGACGACAAAAACCCCAGAGGTACCCGTATCTTTGGGCCCGTTGCTCGTGAGCTGCGCGACAAGGATTACATGAAGATCCTGTCCCTCGCTCCCGAAGTTGTTTGATGGAGGGGCCAGAGAAATGAATAGTCTGAAGATCAAGAAGAATGACACCGTTGTCATCCTGTCCGGCAAGGACCGCGGCAAGCAGGGTAAGGTGCTGGGCACCGTCCCCAGCGAGGGCAAGGTCGTTGTGGAAGGCTGCAACATGGTCACCTGCCACATCAAGCCCCGCCGTCAGGGCGAGGAGGGCGGCATCGTCAAGCGCGAGGCCGCTATCTACGCCAGCAAGGTCCAGGTGGTCTGCCCCAAGTGCGGCAAGAACACCCGCGTGGGCTATGAGCTGAAGGATGGCAAGAAAGTCCGCACCTGCAAGAAGTGCGGCGCAGAACTGTGAGAAAGGAGAGCGTAAAAAATGGCACGTCTGAAAGTTAAGTATACCGAAGAAGTGGCTCCCGCTCTCTTCAAGAAGTTCGGTTACAAGAGCACCATGCAGATCCCCAAGATCGAGAAGGTGGTCCTGAACGTCGGCTGCGGCGAGGCCCGCGAGAACCCCAAGGTTCTGGACGCCGTCGTCAGCCAGCTGTCCCAGATCACCGGCCAGAAGGCCATCATCACCATCGCCAAGAAGTCCGTGGCTAACTTCAAGCTGCGTGAGGGCATGCCCGTCGGCGCCAAGGTCACCCTGCGGGGCGACAAGATGTGGGAGTTCCTGGATCGTCTGTTCAACGTGGCTCTGCCCCGTGTCCGCGACTTCCGCGGCATCAGCGCCAACGCCTTCGACGGCCGCGGCAACTATGCCCTGGGCATCAAGGAGCAGCTGATCTTCCCCGAGATCGAGTATGACAAGATCGACAAGATCCGCGGCATGGACATCGTGATCTGCACCACCGCTCAGACCGATGAAGAAGCACGCGAGCTGCTGACCCTGGTCGGCGCTCCCTTTGAACGCTGATTAGGAGGAGAAACACCATGGCAAAGAAGTCTATGATCCTGAAGCAGCAGGCTCCCGCGAAGTTCTCCACCCGTAAGTACAACCGCTGCAAGCTGTGCGGCCGTCCCCACGCCTATCTGCGTGACTACGGCGTCTGCCGTGTCTGCTTCCGCACGCTGGCTTACAAGGGCGAGATTCCCGGCGTCCGCAAGGCTTCCTGGTAAAATTTTTCCGTTATACTTCGTTGGCTCGGCTCGGCGTACACAAAGTACGCCGTCGCCTCGCCGCCTCGTCTAACGAAAAAATTCAAGATTTTTCCGCCATACTTCGTTGGCCCGGCCCGGCATACACAAAGTACGCCATCGCCTTGCCGCCTCGTCTGGTGAAAAAATTCAAGATTTTTCCGCCATACTTCATTGGCCCGGCCCGGCATACACAAAGTACGCCGTCGCCTCGCCTCGTCTGGCGAAAAAATCCAATCAACAAGTGCCTGCGAGCGCTCCGTGCGCTCTGGCAATATAGGATGGCGAAAGGTCACTGGTAATTAAACATCGCTGGTCATCGGACGGTGCCTAAATTATCAGTGATACCTCGCTGCCTCAACAGGGGCGACCCTGTAACTCTAAATTAGGAGGAAACATTTATGCACATCACTGATCCTGTTGCTGATATGCTGACCCGTATCCGCAACGCCAACAACGCCAAGCATGAGACCGTTGACGTTCCTGCCTCCAACATGAAGAAGAGCATCGCTCAGATTCTGCTGGACGAGGGCTATATCAAGGCCTTCCAGGTCGTCGAAGACGGCACCCAGGGCGTGATCCGCATCACTCTGAAGTACAATGCCGGCAAGGAGAAGGTTATCTCCGGTCTGCGCCGCGTGTCCAAGCCCGGTCTGCGGGTGTATGTGGGCGCCGACGAGCTGCCCCGCGTTCTGCGCGGCCTGGGCATTGCCATCGTATCCACTTCTAAGGGCGTCATGACCGACAAGGCTGCTCGCGCGGCTCACGTCGGCGGCGAAGTCCTTGCGTTTGTTTGGTAAGGAGGGTATTGAACAATGTCGAGAATTGGTAGAATGCCCATTACCGTCCCCGCCGGTGTGGAAGTCACCATCGCGGAGAACAACGTCGTTACCGTCAAGGGCCCCAAGGGCACTCTGACTCAGGCTCTGCGCCCGGAGATGATCCTGGAGCAGGACGGCAGCGTCATCCACGTCAAGCGCCCCTCTGACGACAAGCTGCACTGCGCTCTGCACGGCATGACCCGCGCTCTGCTGCACAACATGGTCGTCGGCGTCAGCGAAGGCTTCAAGAAGGAACTGGAGATCAACGGCGTCGGTTACCGCGCCGCCAAGGAAGGGAAGAACCTGGTCATGAACCTGGGCTATTCCCACCAGGTCATCGTTCCCGAGATCGACGGCATCACCATTGATGTCCCCTCTGCCAACAAGGTGGTCATTTCCGGCCCCGACAAGCAGAAGGTGGGCCAGTTCGCGGCGGAAGTCCGCGAGAAGCGTCCTCCCGAGCCTTATAAGGGCAAGGGCATCAAGTATGTCGACGAAGTCATCCGCCGCAAGGTCGGTAAGACCGGCGCCAAGAAGTAAGGAGGTGTGCCGTTATGATTAAAAGACCCAATACCAACGCTCAGCGTCAGAAGCGCCATAAGAGAGTCCGCTCCAAGGTGTTCGGCACTACCCAGCGTCCTCGTCTGAACGTGTTCCGCAGCGAAAAGAATATCTATGCCCAGATCATCGACGATGTGGCCGGCAACACCCTGGTCTCCGCTTCCTCCCTGGATAAGGAGATCGAGGGCAACGGCGGCAACAAGACCACGGCCCGCGCCGTGGGCAAGCTGGTGGCTGAGCGCGCCAAGGCCAAGGGCATCGACACCGTGGTGTTCGATCGCGGCGGCTATCTGTATCACGGCCGCGTGGCCGAGCTGGCTGAAGGCGCCCGCGAGGGCGGCCTGGAATTCTGAGAGAGGAGGAACACTGACAAATGGCAAGATTTGAAAGAGAACCCAGCGAGTTCATCGAAAAAGTCGTCTGCACCAACCGTGTATCCAAGACGGTCAAGGGCGGCCGCGTCATGAAGTTCTCCGCTCTGATGGTCGTCGGCGACGGCAAGGGCAAGGTCGGTTTCGGCCTTGGCAAGGCCGCTGAAGTGCCCGAGGCGATCCGCAAGGGCATCGAGGACGCCAAGAAGAACATGATCACCATCTCCCTGTCCGGCAGCACCATTCCTCACGAGATCATCGGCGAGAAGGGTGCAGGCCGCGTGCTGATGAAGCCCGCCGCCCCCGGTACCGGCGTGATCGCCGGTGGTCCTGTGCGTATCATCATGGAAGCTGCCGGCGTGAAGGACATCCGTACCAAGTGCCTGCGCTCCAACACCGCCGTCAACGTTGTCGCCGCCACCTTCGAGGGCCTGAAGGCCCTGCGCACCCCGGAAGAGGTCGCCCGCACCCGCGGCAAGAGCGTCGACGAGATCGTGGGCTAAGGAGGCGTGAACAATGGCTAATCTGAACATCAAGCTCGTCAAGAGCCTTAACGGCAGACTGGAAAAGCACATTGCCACTGCCAAGTCCATGGGCCTGCGGAAGATCGGTGACACCACCGTTCAGCCCGACAACGCCCAGACCCGGGGCAAGATCGCCAAGATCGGCTATCTGCTCCAGGTCACCGAAGTAGAATAAAGGAGGTGCGAGAGGATGAAACTCAACGAACTGTCTCCCGCCACTGGCTCCGTCAAGGAAGCTTACCGCAAGGGCCGCGGCGCCGGCTCCGGTAACGGCAAGACTGCCGGCCGCGGCCATAAGGGCCAGAAGGCCCGCTCCGGCGGCGGTACCCGCATCGGGTTCGAAGGCGGCCAGATGCCTCTGGCACGCCGTATCCCCAAGCGTGGCTTCAACAACATTTTCGCCAAACCCCTGGAGATCATCAACCTGACCGCTCTCAACAAGTTTGAGGACGGCGACATCGTCACCGCAGAGGCCCTGCTTGCCAAGGGAATCCTGAGCAAGTGTGAATACGGCTACAAGGTTCTGGGTAACGGCAATGTTACCAAGAAGGTGACCGTACAGGCCGCTGCTTTCTCCCAGTCTGCCAAGGATGCAATCGAGGCTGCTGGAGGAAAGGCAGAGGTGATCTAAGTTGATCCAGACCATCAAGAAGGCTTGGGGCATCCCCGAGCTGCGCAAAAAGATCGTCTTTACCGCGCTGATCCTGCTGATCTTCCGGATCGGCAACGCCATCCCCGTCCCCTATGTGGACACCGGCCTGCTGGGCACCTATATCAACCAGCTGAGCACCACCGTGCTGAGCCTGTATAACGTGATGTCCGGCGGCGCCTTCGCCCAGGCCACCATCTTCGCCCTGGGCGTCCAGCCCTATATCAACAGCTCCATCATCATCCAGCTGCTGACCATCGCCATTCCCTCCCTGGGCCGCATGGCACAGGAGGGCGGCGAGGAAGGCAAAAAGAAGATCCAGTCCATCACCCGGTATGCCACCGTGGCCATCGCCATCATCCAGGGTGTCGGCTACTTCTTCCTGATGAAGAACTACGGCATCCTCACCAGCACGTCTGTGTGGGCCGCCCTGGTCATCATCGTGTCCTTCATTGCGGGCTCCTCCTTCGTGATGTGGATGGGCGAGCAGATCACCGAGTTCGGTATCGGCAACGGCATCTCCATCATCCTGTTCGCGGGCATCCTGTCCCGCGTTCCCACCATGGTGTCCCAGATGGTCGGGGGTATGCGGGCCGGTTCCCTGAAATGGTGGATGGTCCTGCTGGTCATCGTGGGCATCCTGCTGCTGATCGTGCTGATCACCTGGGTCAACGGCGCCGAGCGCCGGATCCCCGTGCAGTACGCCAAGCGCCAGGTGGGCCGAAAGATGTACGGCGGCCAGTCCTCCACCCTTCCCATGAAGGTGAACATGTCCGGCGTCCTGCCCATCATCTTCGCTCAGTCCATCGCCATGATCCCCTCCACCATCGCCGCTTTCTGCAAGCAGCCTGAGAAGGGCACCTTCTGGTATGGCTTCCTGAACGCCATCGACACCAAGTCTGTGCTGTACATGATCTTCTATTTCCTGATGATCATCGCTTTCAGCTACTTCTACGCCACCATCCAGTTCAACCCCGTGGAGATCTCCAACAACCTGAAGAAGAACGGCGGCTTCATTCCCGGCTTCCGCCCGGGCAATCCCACCGCTGCGTTCATTCAGAAGGTCCTCAATAAGGTCACGCTCTTCGGCGCCGTGTATCTGGGTATCGTGGCCATTCTGCCTCTGATCATTGGCAAGATCGTCAATGTCGCGGCTCTGTCCATCGGCGGCACCTCCGTCATCATCGTTGTGGGTGTGGCGCTGGAGACCGTCCAGGCTCTGGAGTCCCAGATGCTGATGCGTCAGTATAAGGGCTTCCTGGAATAATCGAGGTGTGCAATATGAAACTGATCCTTTTAGGCGCTCCGGGTGCCGGGAAGGGCACTCAGGCGGATATTCTCAAGAAAAAGCTCAACGTGCCCACCATTTCCACCGGCAACATCCTCCGCGCCGCCGTCAAAAACGGTACGCCCACGGGCCTTCGTGCCAAGGAGTACATGGACGCCGGCCGCCTGGTGCCCGATGAAGTCATCATCGGCATCATCCAGGAGCGTCTGCAGGAGTCCGACTGTGCCAACGGCTATATTCTGGACGGGGTGCCCCGCACCATCGCCCAGGCCGAGGCCATGGAACAGGCCGGCATCAGCTTCGACGCCGTGGTGGCCATCGAGATCCCCGATGAAAAGATCGTGGCTCGTATGGGTGGCCGCCGTGTCTGCGAGAGCTGCGGCGCCAGCTATCACATCGTGAACATCCCTCCCAAGACCGAGGGCGTGTGCGATGTGTGCGGCGGCAAGCTCGTGCAGCGCAAGGATGATAACCCCGAGACGGTCCGTGACCGGCTGGCGGTTTATCATAAAGAGACAGAGCCCCTGAAGGGTTTCTACGAGGCCCGTGGGATTCTGAAAACTGTGGAGGACCAGCCCACCGTGGCTGGGACCACGCAGGCGATCCTGCGTGAATTGGGAGTGACCGAATGATCACGCTGAAATCCGCGCACGAGATCGAACTGATGCGCCGGGCGGGAAAGATTACCGCGGCTGCCCGTGCTGTGGCACGGGATATGGTAAAACCCGGCGTAACAACCCAACAAATTGACAAGGCAGTCTATAAGTTCATCACCGAGCAGGGAGCGACCCCGTCGTTCCTGCACTACAACGGCTATCCGGCCAGCGTGTGCGTCTCCGTCAACGATGAGATCATCCACGGCATCCCCGGCAAGCGGGTGCTGCAGGAGGGCGACATCGTCAGCGTGGACGTGGGCGCGTTCATCGGCGGCTTCCATGGCGACTGCGCCGGCACCTACCCCTGCGGGCAGGTGTCCGACGAGGCGCTGCGGCTGATCCGTGCCACCCAGCAGAGCTTCTTTGAGGGCATCAGGTACGCCCAGGAGGGCTATCGCCTGTCCGACATCTCCGCCGCCATTCAGGCGTATGCCGAGAGTCAGGGCTACAGCATCGTCCGGGAGTATGTGGGTCACGGCATCGGGCGCAACATGCACGAGGCGCCGGAGGTGCCCAACTATGGCCGCCCCGGCCATGGCCCCCGCCTGCTGCGGGGCATGACCATCGCCGTGGAGCCCATGGTCAACGCCGGCTCCGCCGCCATTGTGCAGATGCCCGACGGATGGACCGTTCGCACGGCGGACGGCAAATACGCCGCCCACTATGAGAACACCGTTCTCATCACCGCCGGGGACCCGGAGCTTCTGACGGACCCCGAGGGCTCTTTGGTGTGAGCGTATGGACATTGCCAGATCCAACATCGTAAAATCTATCGCCGGCAGGGACGCAGGAAGCCTCTTCTTCGTACTTGCGACGGAGGGAGACTTCCTCCTGCTGGCGGACGGCAGACGCCGCCGCGTGGAAAGCCCCAAGCGCAAGCGCCGCAAGCATGTGGAGCTGGTGCAGGAGGGGGGCGGCCCCGCTGCCGACAAGATCAGAAGCAGCGAAAAAATCACAAATAGTGAGCTTCGTAAAGCCTTAGCCGCAGTCAGCGGCGGTAATCAGGACCAGGAGGGATAGCACTTGGCAAAATCCGACATGATCGAAGTTGAGGGAGTGGTGGTTGAATCACTGCCCAACACCACATTCCAAGTTGACATTGGAAATGGTCACACTATCTTAGCGCATATTTCCGGAAAGCTCAGAATGAATTTCATCAGGATTCTGCCCGGCGACAAGGTGACAGTGGAGATGTCCCCTTACGATCTGACCCGCGGCCGGATTACCTGGCGTAGTAAGTAGGAGGTTTATTGACATGAAAGTAAGACCGTCCGTGAAGCCCATGTGCGAAAAGTGCAAGATCATTCGCCGCAAAGGTCGCGTTATGGTGATCTGCGAGAATCCCAAGCACAAGCAGCGTCAGGGCTAAGTAGAAAGTGGAGGTGCTTTAAAGTATGGCACGTATTGCCGGTATTGACCTGCCCAAGGATAAGCGAATCGAAATCGGTTTGACCTATATCTACGGTATTGGCAGAAAGAGCGCCCAGGACATCCTGGCGCAGACTGGGATCAACCCCGACACCCGCGTGAAGGATCTGACCGAGGCCGACGAAGCCAAGCTTCGTGAGGCCATCGACCAGAGCTACGTGGTGGAAGGCGACCTGCGCCGTCAGGTTGCTCTGGATATCAAGCGGCTGACCGAGATCGGCTGCTACCGCGGCACCCGTCATCGCCGCGGCCTGCCCGTGCGCGGCCAGCGCAGCAAGACCAACGCCCGCACCCGCAAGGGCCCCAAGAAGACCATCGCCAACAAGAAGAAGTAAGGAGGGAAGATAGAATATGGCTAATCCTAAGACCGGTAAGAAGGTCATCCGCCGCCGTCGTGAGAAGAAGAACGTCGAGAAGGGCCAGGTCCATATCCGTTCTTCCTTCAACAACACCATGGTCACCGTGACCGACAGCCAGGGCAACGCACTGTCCTGGGCTTCCTCCGGCGGCCTGGGCTTCCGCGGCAGCAAGAAGTCCACCCCCTTCGCCGCACAGAGCGCCGCCGAGACCGCCGCCAAGGCCGCCATGGAGCATGGCCTGAAGACCGTTGAGGTCTTCGTGAAGGGTCCTGGCCAGGGTCGTGAGGCCGCCATCCGCGCCCTGCAGGCCGTGGGCCTGGAAGTGACCATGATCAAGGACGTCACTCCCATCCCCCACAATGGCTGCCGTCCCCCCAAGCGTCGGCGTGTGTAATCGGAACAAGGAGGATAAGTAAGATATGGCTAAGAATATGCAGCCTATTGCCAAGCGCTGCAAGGCGCTGGGCATTTCTCCTACCGTCATGGGTTACTCCAAGAAGGAGACCAAGCGCAACCCCGGCGGCCAGATGAGAAAGAAGAAGAGCGAGTATGCCATCCAGCTCAACGAGAAGCAGAAGGTGAAGTTCGTCTACGGCATCCTGGAGAAGCAGTTCCATATGTACTATGAGAAGGCTTCCCGCATGCCCGGCAAGACCGGCGAGAACCTGCTGACCCTGGTGGAGCGCCGCCTGGACAACGTGGTGTATCGTCTGGGCTTTGCCATGACCCGCCGCGAGGCCCGTCAGCTGGTGAACCATGCGCATTTCACCGTCAACGGCCAGAAGGTGAACATCCCCTCCTATCTGGTTCGCGTTGGCGATGTCATCGAGGTCCGCGAGAGCAGCCGCTCCTCCGTGGCCTTCAAGCGCCTGACCGGCGAGGATGCCCCGCTGGTCACCGTCCCCCAGTGGCTGGAGCGTGACAAGAATGCCCTGAAGGGCACCGTCACCAAGATGCCCGCCCGCGAGGACATTGATATGCCCATTGAGGAACACCTCATCGTCGAGTTGTACTCCAAGTAATAGGGTCGAGACCCTCATAAAGCAAAGGAATCCAAGTAAGTGCGGACTTGTCCGCACCGTAACGAGAATGAAGGAGGGTACTGCATGATCGAAATTGAGAAGCCCCAGATCGAGTGTATCGAAACGCCCGGCGATGCTTCCTATGGAAAATATGTGATCGAACCCCTGGAGCGCGGTTACGGAACGACCCTGGGCAATGCGCTGCGGCGCATCATGCTCTCCTCTCTGCCCGGCACGGCGGCCACCAGCATCAAGATCGCCGGCGTGCAGCATGAGTTTTCCACCATCCCCGGTGTGAAAGAGGACGTGACCGAGATCGTTCTGAACGTGAAAAGTCTGCTGACCAAGCTGCACTGCGAGGGCACCAAGACCGTCTATATTGAGGCGGCTGGTCCCTGCGAGGTGACGGCCGGCGACATCAAGAGCGACGGTGAGGTCGAGGTCCTGAACCCCGAGCTGCACCTGGCCACCCTGGATGTGGGTGCCACCCTGAGCATGGAAATCACCCTGAGCCACGGCCGGGGCTATGTGTCCGCCGACCGGAACAAGGCCCAGCGGCCCGGCGTCATCGGCGTGATTCCCATCGACTCCATCTATACCCCCGTGTACAAGGTGAATTACACGGTGGAAAACACCCGCGTCGGCAGCATGAGCGACTTCGACAAGCTGACGCTGGAGGTCTGGACGGATTCCACCATTTCCGCCCGCGACGCCGTATCCCTGGGCGCGAAGATCCTGTGCGATCACTTTGCCCTGTTCACCGATCTGTCCGACACGCTGGACGGCCGCCCCATCGTGGTGGAGAAGTCCGCCGATCCCCAGAGCACGGTGCTGGATATGACCATCGAAGAGCTGGACCTGTCCGTCCGCAGCTTCAACTGCCTCAAGCGCGCCAACATCAACACGGTGGCGGATCTGATCTCCAAGACCGAGGACGAGATGATGAAGGTGCGCAACCTGGGCCGCAAGTCCCTGGAGGAGGTCATCGGCAAGCTGGAGGCAATGGGCCTGTCCCTGGCCGACGAAGAGAACAACTAACGCGCCCCTGTGCGCATATCCTTACAAGGAGGAAACTGAAATGCCCGGAACTCGTAAGCTCGGTAAGACTACCGATCAGCGTATGGCGATGCTCCGTCAGCAGGTCACCGATTTCCTGGACAATGGCCGGATGGAGACCACCGTCACCCGCGCCAAGGAGATCAAGCCCCTGGCTGAAAAGATGATTACCCTGGGCAAGAAGGGTGATCTGGCTGCCTATCGTCAGGCGCTGAGCTTCATTACCAGAGAGACCGTCGCTCACAAGCTGTTCAAGGAGATCGCTCCTGAATATGCCCAGCGCAACGGCGGCTACACCCGCATCATCCGCACCGGCATCCGCCGCGGCGATGCTGCCGAGACCGCTATCATCGAACTGGTGAAGTAAAAAACCCCAAACCGCAAATGAGCTCTTTTGTATGGCACAGCCGCCATACAAAAGAGCTCATTTTTGTGCCTTCTCCGCCGCCGTCCCCTTGACAGGACGGATTATGTATGATAGACTAAAATCGGTTTACGATACATAACTCGAAAGGAGATGCTCTGATGAATCCCATGCACCAGTTGATCCGGCGGCCGGTGAAGGCGGCCTTCGGCGCACTGCTTCTGGCCCTGGCGGGGGTGATCCTGGCTCTGTCCGGGGGCCAGTTCTGGGCGGCGGCCCGGACCCGGGCCGGGGTGGAGGAGAGCTACACCACCGTGGCGGTGGTTACCGGACGGATCTCCTCGGATGAGGTTCTTACTCCCTCCGCTGAGGGGAAGAGCGACGCGGAGAGCCTCCGGCAGGACAGTGCCATGGCTGCCGCCATCTTCCTGGCGGAGCCGGAACAGCAGAACTGGAGCATCATCCGTTCCCGGCCCAGAGTGGGCCTGGTCAGCGGGTACAGCCCCGGCCTGAAGCCTGCCATCTCCCTCTACACCGGCCATAGCAGCAGCGATGTGCCCTATGAATACTCCATTGTCGAGATCCGAGCGGACGCGGTCACGGAAGTAAACAACGATTGGTTCGGCGAATCCGGCAGTGCCAACTGGCAGCTGGACGGCCAGGTGCTGGGGATCTATGGCCTGAACGATGCTTTTCGGGACCCCTCCGGCCAGCGGGCCTCCGTGTCGCTGCACCAGGAGTATGACGACCCGGCGGAGCTGCTGCATCCGGAGGCGGGAAAGCACTATCTGCTGCTGTCCCACAGTTACGGAGACAGTGAGTGGTCCCTGCGGCGGAACGTAGCCGACTGGGTTTTCATGGAAACCAACGTCCAATTGGACCCTTGGTCCCTGGACATCCCCGGGAATCTGATCCGCTATGACCAGCGCAAGAACCAGAGTGAGCACTGGTATCACACGGCGGGCGATGCTGCGGAGGAACCTGTGGAATTTGCCCCGGAGGAGCTGATTTACCGGGACCCTACCACCGGCGCGGAGGTCATGAACGTCGATCCGGATGCCTTCGGCTGGTTCAGCTTTGCCGTCGATGCGCTCAAGGACACCGGGGAGATCATGGTGGAGGACCCCCAGCAGCCGGGGAACTGGCGCCCGGAGACAGTGGACTATACCCAGTATAACCTGCCCAGCATCCAGGAGTTGCCCGACGGCGTCACCGCTCAGGAGGTCATTGACAACACCTCCAGCTGGCGCATGGCCATGGAGTCCATCCGGGTCAATAACCACAGCGTGCCGGTGCTGGCGGTGGATTCCGTGGAGGGCATGCTGGAATTTGCCTCCGGAAGGACCCAGATCACCCAGGGCCGCAGCATCAGCCAGGAGGAGTACCGCGACGGCGCGGCGGTGTGCCTGATCTCCGAGACCCTGGCCCGGGAAAGCGGCCTGGACGTGGGGGATACCCTGCCGCTGTCCCTGTACGAAAAGGAAAAAAACCTGATGCCGACCACGGTTGGAGACAGCGACCCGACGGCATCCTATTACCTGCCGCAAAGGGGCTTCCAGCAGGAGACGGAGTATACC
Organism: Clostridiaceae bacterium Marseille-Q4149; assembly: GCA_018228685.1. GTDB lineage: Bacteria > Bacillota > Clostridia > Oscillospirales > Oscillospiraceae > Vescimonas > Vescimonas cirricatena. The sequence goes on along the minus strand of CP073691.1, from coordinate 2,346,866 downwards.
GTCATCGGTCTGTATCGCCAGAGCAACGAATGGAGCCAGGGCGTGGCCAGTTTTACGCCCAACACCGTGCTGGTGCCGCGAAAGAGCGTCACCTGCGCCGTGGAGACCGGCGAAACGGGGCTGGGGGTCAGCTCCGGCTGTCTTTGGGAGACGATGGTTCTGCAAAACGGTACCATCGACCAGATGGAGGCCCGGCTGGCGGAAAACGGCCTGGGCGGCACGGTCACCTACTACGACCAGGGGTACAGCGACATTGTGGAGAGCCTGGACGGCTATACCCGGGTGTCCCGGACGGTGCTTCTGGTGGGTTTAGCACTTTGGGCGGTGGTGCTGGCGGCGTACTGCGTACTGCTCCCCATGCAGGAAGGGAAAACCGCCTTGCGCATGTGGACACTGGGTGCAAAACGCCGGGATATTGCGGGACAAATCTGGATACCCTCGGCATTGGTGGCCCTGGTGGGGACAATCATCGCGTTGGCCGTCAGCATCCCCGGGATGTCCTGGGCCACGGACAAAATCCAGGCCCTGACCGGCTCTGATTTAACGCTGAAGGTATCCACCGGCCAGACCGTGGCCCTGTGCGCTGGGGCCCTGGCCATCGCATTGGCAGTGATCGCCCTGGTCAGCGTATCCACCGCACAGCGGGGCATCCGCAAGGCGGAATAAGAAAGGAGCTGCGCTTATGAATCCCATGCACCAACTGACCCGGCGGCCGGTGAAGGCGGCCTTCGGCGCGTTATTGCTGGCCCTGGCGGGGGTGATTCTGGCTCTGTCCGGGGGCCAGTTCTGGGCGGCAGCCCGGACCCGGGCCGGGGTGGAGGCGACCTACACCACCGTGGCGGTGGTCACCGGTGGGGCCGAGCAGGCGGGGAATTCCGACCCATCCCTCGCAAGTGCCTCCGCCGCATGGGAGGCGGCCCGGTTTCTGGAACAGCCGGAACAGCAGAACTGGAGCATCATCCGGTCCCGGCCCAGGGTGGGGCTGGTCAGCGGCTATGCGTCCAATCTGATGCCCTTGCTGGATCTGTACAATTTCCGCAGTTACAATGGCGGCGAGACAATGGACTCTGCCCCGGACGCTCCGTATACATACTTTATTCTGGAGGTTCTGGTAACGGACGCTCTGGAGCGCCATGACCGGCCACAGGAGGGGGCATCCTACTCCGAGTCCACATGGTCCATATCCGGGCAGGTGCAGGGGGTGTACGGCTTGCAGCAGAGGCTGCGGGACCCCACCGGGTGGCAGGCGGATATCCGCTTCACCCAGTATTACGGCGATGGGGACGTCCCCGTGCGGCCGGAGGCGGGAAAACGATATCTGCTGCTGGCCTGCACCTATGACGACACGGAGTGGGAGGAGCGATGCGGGATCGCCGCCGAAATTCTGTGGCAGACCAATGTCAAGCTGAACCCCTGGTCCCTGGACATTGAGAACAACCTGATCCGCTATGACCAGAGGACCCGCCAGGAGGAGCAGGTTTTGGACGAGACGCTTCAGGAGCTGCCCCCGGACGCCCTGGGTTATCGGGACCCCACTACCGGGGCGGAGGTGTTCAGCCTGTCCATGAACGCGACGGACCATCTGCGCACCAACGTGGTCCGGTATTCCGGGATGATGGAAACCCTGGCCCCGGACGGGGATTCCGGCCTGTGGACGATGCAGACGGTGGACTATGGCCGCTATGACCTGCCATCTATCCAGGAGCTTCCGGAGGGCGTCACCGCCCGGGAGATCATGGACGGCACCGCCTCCTGGCAGACGGCCCTGAAAGCACTGGACGTCACCAACCACAGTGTGCCGGTGCTGACGGTGGAAAAGGTAGAGGCCCTGGCGGATTTCGCCGCCGGGAACGCCATGGTCACCCAGGGCCGCAGCTTCTCCCAATCGGAGTATGACTCCGGAGCAGCGGTGTGCCTGATTTCCGAGTCCCTGGCCCGGGAAAACGGTCTGAACGTAGGGGATTCCCTGCCCCTGTCCCTGTATGAGGATGACCCGGGGCTTCCTCCGATCTATGCCAGGTTTCAGGAGTCCTGCAATCCCCGGGCGTCTGTGTTCGTGCCCCAGGAGGGCTTCCGGCAGGAGACGGAATATACCATCATCGGTCTGTACCGCCAGAGCAGCGAGTGGGTGACTTCACCCACCAGCTTTACCCCCAACAGCGTGTTCGTGCCGGAGAAAAGCGTCACCTGCCAGACAGTAACCGGCAGCTGCGGCGTGTGGTCCAGCCTGGTCCTGCAAAACGGTACCATCGACCAGATGGAGGCCCGGCTGGCGGAAAACGGCCTGGGCGGCACGGTCACCTACTACGACCAGGGGTACAGCGACATTGTGGAGAGCCTGGACGGCTACACGCGAGTGTCCCGGACGATGCTCTGTGTGGGTTTAGCACTTTGGGCGGTAGTTTTGGCAGCCTATTGCGTACTGCTTCCCATGCAGGAGGGGAAAACCGCCCTGCGTATGTGGACACTGGGCGCAAAACGCCGGGATATTGCGGGACAAATCTGGATACCCTCGGCATTGGTGGCCCTGGTGGGGACAATCATCGCGTTGGTCGTCAGCATCCCCGGGATGTCCTGGGCCACGGACAAAATCCAGGCCCTGACCGGCTCTGATCTGACGCTGACCGTTTCCACCGGCCAGACCGTCGCCCTGTGCGCCGGGGCCCTGGCCATCGCATTGGCGGTGATTGCCCTGGTCAGCGTATCCACCGCACAGCGGGGCATCCGAAAGGCGGAATAAAAAGCAAAGGCGGGCCAGCGGCCCGCCTTTGCTTTGAAAAAATCTGTTTTAAAACGCCGGTTTACTTCGTTTCGGGGGTCAGATCCCACTTCCACTCCCGGACCTCCGGCAGGTCCACGCCGTTGTCCCGGATATACTGCCGGTGCTCCACCAGCTTGTCCTGCATCTTCTGGACCAGGTAGGCGCCCCGGTTGCCCAGCTGGGGCAGACGGCGAACCGTGTCGATGACCAGGTCAAAGCGGTCGATGTCGTTGAGCACGCGCATGTCGAAGGGGGTGGTGATGGTGCCCTCCTCCTTATAGCCCCGGACGTGGAGGTTCTTGTTGTGGCGGCGATAGGTCAGCTCATGGACCAGGGTGGGATAGCCGTGATAGGCGAAGATGATGGGCTTATCCTTGGTGAACAGGCCGTCATACTCCTCGTCGGTGAGGCCGTGGGGATGCTCGGTGTGGGGCTGCAGCTTCATCAGGTCCACCACGTTCACCACACGGATCTTCAGCTCCGGCAGCTCCCGGCGCAGGATGCTGACGGCAGCCAGCGTCTCCAGGGTGGGGGTGTCGCCGCAGCAGGCCATCACCACGTCCGGCTCGCACCCGGCGTCGTTGGAGGCCCAATCCCAGATACCGATGCCCTGGGTGCAGTGCTTCACCGCCTGCTCCATGGTCAGCCACTGGGGCCGGGGGTGCTTGCTGGCCACCATCACGTTGACATAGTTGCGGCTCCTGATGCAGTGGTCGAAGCAGGAGAGCAGGCAGTTGGCATCCGGCGGCAGATAGATACGCACCACGTCGGCCTTCTTGTTGGCCACATGGTCCAGGAAGCCGGGGTCCTGATGGGTGAAGCCGTTGTGGTCCTGCTGCCATACGTTGGAAGCCAGAATATAGTTCAGGGAGGCGATGTCGTGCCGCCAGGGCAGCTCGCTGCACATCTTCAGCCACTTGGCGTGCTGGGCGAACATGGAGTCCACGATGCGGATGAAGGCCTCATAGCTGTCGAAGAAGCCGTGGCGTCCGGTGAGCAGATAGCCCTCCAGGAAGCCCTCGCAGAAGTGCTCGGAGAGCATAGAGTCCATGACCCGGCCGTCGGGGTCCAGATGGTCGTCGATGCCCGGGATCTGCTGGTCCAGGAAGCGGCGGCCGGTGACCTCAAACACCGCCTGCAAGCGGTTGGACGCCGTTTCGTCCGGGGCAAAGATCCGGAAGTTCCGGGCGTCCATGTTCAGCTTCATTACGTCCCGGACATAGGTGCCCAGAACGTACATATCCTGGGCCTCCACGCCGCCGGGAACCGTGACGTCCACGGCATAGTCCCGGAAATCGGGGGTCCGCAGATCCCGCAGCAGCAGACCGCCGTTGGCGTGGGGGTTTGCACCCATGCGTCGATTGCCCGCAGGGGGGAAGGACGCTACCAGCTCCACGGGCGTACCGTCGGAGTTGAACAGCTCCTCCGGCTTATAGGAGCGCAGCCACTGCTCCAGCTGGGCCAGGTGCCGGTCAGTGTCGGCGCCCATGGAGATGGGTACCTGGTGCGCCCGCCAGCAGCCCTCCACCGGCAGGTCGTCCACCTCCTTGGGCCCGGTCCAGCCCTTGGGGGTGCGCAGCACCAGCATGGGCCAGCGGGGCCGCTTGGCCTGGGCGCTCTTGCGGGTCTCCCGCTGGATGCGCTTGATCTCGCGGATGGCCCAGTCCAGGGCCGCCGCCATCTGCTGGTGCATGAGCATGGGCTCGTCGCCCTCCACAAAACGGGGCTCCCAGCCGCAGCCCCGGAAGAAGCTCTCCACCTCCTCGTGGCTCATGCGGGAGAAAATGGTGGGGTTGGCGATCTTGAAGCCGTTCAGGTGCAGAATGGGCAGCACCGCGCCATCGGTGATGGGATTCATGAACTTGTTGCCATGCCAGGAGGTGGCCAGGGGGCCGGTCTCGGCCTCGCCGTCGCCCACCACGCAGGCGGCGATCAGGTCGGGATTGTCCGCCACGGCGCCGAAGGCGTGGGCCAGGGAATAGCCCAGCTCGCCGCCCTCATGGATGGAGCCGGGAGTCTCCGGCGCCACATGGCTGGGGATGCCGCCGGGGAAGGAGAATCGCTTGAACAGCTTCTGCATGCCGTCCTTGTCCCGGGTGATGTTGGGATAGACCTCGGTATAGCTGCCGTCCAGCCAGTCCTGGGCCACCATGGCGTTGCCGCCGTGGCCGGGGCCGGAGAGATAGATCATGTCCAGGTCGCTGCGCTTGATGACCCGGTCCAGATGGGTATAGATAAAGTTCTGGCCCGGGCAGGTGCCCCAGTGGCCCACGATGGTCTGCTTGAGGTCGCTCTTGCGCAGCGGACGCTCCAGCAGCGGGTTATCCAGCAGATACAGCTGGCATGCGGTCAGGTAATTGGCGGCGCGCCAGTAGGCGTCGATCTGATAGAGCTCCTGCTCGTTCAGCGGCGGCTTCTTGGACAGCCGCGCACCGGGCTTGAATTCGGGCATGATGATTCCTCCTTGTGCAATTGCCTGGGCTTGTGTGTGCCGCAAGCGGAATTAAGATTCGTGTTAATTTGAATTTTGATCCGAAATCTTAGGTTAGCATTAGCATAACACATGGATTACAAAAATGGAAGCATAAATTTGTAAATATTTCTTGAAGAATCAAATTTAAGTTTGGAGTTAATACACGAATAGCGGAGGATAAGAACGGGACGGCTGCTCTTCGTTCCGCTGCGGGGAAATGGAGCTGTAGGTTTCTCCGGCTGCAAATTTCCTGTTGCCAACCGAGGGGAAATGTGATAAGATATCTTCATGACGACTCCTCCGCCGCCAGCTGCGGAGCCGGTCTCGCGCAATGGATACCCACGAATCATGTCAGGCGGGGAACCGAGCAGCATTAAGAGGGATCATCCATGTGCCGCGAGTCCACCGGCCCCGTGGCTGGCAGCGGAGGAGTTTGTTCTGTTCTGATTTTTCGGCCGAAGGGAGGGCTGGTTCATGTATCAGGCACTGTATCGGAAATGGCGGCCCAAAACCTTTTCCCAGGTGGTGGGCCAGGACCACATCACCGGCACCCTCCAGCGGCAGGTGGCCGAGGGCCGCACGGCCCACGCCTATCTGTTCACCGGCACCCGGGGCACCGGCAAAACCACCTGCGCCCGGATTCTGGCCAAGGCCGTCAACTGCCTGCACCCGGAGGACGGGGCCCCCTGCAACCAGTGCGAGGCCTGCCGGGGCATCGACAGCGGCTCCCTGCTGGACGTGACGGAGCTGGACGCCGCCAGCAACAGCCGGGTGGACGACATCCGGGAGCTGCTCAGCGAGTCGGTATACACCCCCACGGTGCTGAAAAAGCGGGTCTACATCATCGACGAGGTCCACATGCTGTCCACCCAGGCCTTCAACGCCCTGCTGAAAACCATCGAGGAGCCGCCGGAGCACCTGATGTTCATCCTGGCCACCACGGAGCTGCACAAGGTCCCGGCCACCATTCTCTCCCGGTGCCAGCGCTTCACCTTCAAGCGCATTCTGCCCCGGGATATGGAAAAGCACCTGCTGGGAATCGCCCAGGCGGAGCAGATCGACCTGACTCCCGACGGGGCGGAGATCCTGGCCCGGATGGCCAACGGCGCCCTGCGGGACGCCCTGAGCCTGCTGGATCAGTGCCGGGTAGCCCAGGGCCAGCTGGACAGCCGGGCGGTGCTGGATATTCTGGGCCTGGCCGGCAGTGTCCAGACGGTGGAGCTGATGGACTGCATCCTGCGGCGGGACGCCGCCGGGGCTCTGACCCGGCTGGACGGGCTGTACCGGGGCGGCAAGGACGTGGCCGCCATGCTGGGGGAGCTGGGGGACCTGGCCCGGGACATGACCATTCTCAAGGCCGCCCCCGACGGGGCCGCCGCCCTGCTGACGGGCATATACGATACCAAGACCCTGAAGTCCCTTTCCGGCAGCCAGCCCATGCGGCGGTTTCTGTATCTGACGGAGACGCTGCAGTCCTGCTGCGCCGGGCTGGGGGACAGCTTCCAGCCCCGGACGGATGCGGAGCTGTGTCTGCTGCGGCTGTGTGACGAGAGTCTGTCCGGCGACCTGACGGCTTTGAGCCAGCGGATCGACCGTCTGGAAGATCGGGTTGCAAACGGAATACCGGTAAAAACTGTCCCGCAAACCGCCGGGACGTCCCCCAAAACCGCCCCTTTGTCCCGGGACAACGCCGGGACAAGCCGGGACGTGCCAAGCGATGACCGGCCCCCTATGCCGGAGGAGCCGCCCCTGCCGGAGGAACCCGGCGGACGGGAGCGGGTATACGATATTCCGGACGAGGAGCCACCTGCGGCTCGCCCAGCCGCTAAACCCGCCCGGAAGCCTGTGGCGGCAAAGTCCACTGCCGTGGTGGGCGACACCGGCAAGTGGGACGCCATGAAGGAGCACTGCAAGGGCCGCCTGGCGGTGAACCACCGGGTGTTTCTGAACATGGTCCAGGGAGCGGTGGACGGCGACTGCCTGACGCTGTACTGCCAGAACGAGTTCGTCCGGGACTCCCTGAACAACAATACGGTGCTGCACGTGCTGCAGGAGGTGGCCTCCGCCGCCGAGGGGCAGACCATCCGGGTGGCGCTGACGGTAGGCGGCGCCCCGGCGGGGAAAAAGCCCGCCAAGCCCCGGCCTAAGCCGGAGAAAGTGACAGAAAAAGCGCCGGAGAAGCCCCCGGAGGAAGTCCCGGAGCCGGAGCAGACGCCCCCCTGGGAGGAGCCTCCGGCGGAAAAGGCCCCGGACAAGCTGGACGAGGTGGCCGCCCAGGGCCGCCAGCTGGAAAATTTCAAAATCAAGTGATCGCACGATATTAAATCAGTATTATAAAGGAGATTTCGACCATGGCTAAGGGATACAGCGCCCGCAACGGGTTCGGCGGCAGCGCCGGGATGATGCGCCAGCAGCAGCAAATGCAGCAGAAGCTGGCCAAGATGCAGCAGGAGATGGAAAGCGCCCAAAAGAACGTGGAGGAGAGCAGTTTCACCGCCTCCGTGGGCGGCGGCGCGGTGCAGGCCACCGTGTCCGGCAAGAAGCAGCTGACGGCCCTGGCCATCCAGCCCGACGCCGTGGACCCGGCGGACGTGGAGATGCTGCAGGACCTGGTGATCTCCGCCGTCAACGAGGCCCTGCGCCAGGCGGAGGAGGCCATGGAGTCCGCCATGGGCGCCCTCACCGGCGGGCTGAACATCCCCGGTTTGTTCTGAATTTGTCTGGAGAATAGCAAAAAAGCAGCCGAAGGGAGAGGCTTCGTAAGGAAGTTGTCTCCCTTTGGTTTTGTCGTCAGCCGGAATTTGGATTTATAGGAAAAACAATCATATTGAAGGATTACGGTAGGAGCAAAAAATAGTAAATAATGATTTTATTTTCTGTATAATAAGAAATATAATTTTCCCAAGAATAATTTTTGTAAGGCAAATAATTCTTTGAAAGGATGAAAGGCTATGCCACAACATGAATTTATTACAAAGCAACTAATAGATAAAGGTTGGTCAGAAGATAGAAAATACTGTGTTACCGACGAGCAAGGAAATAAATTTTTGCTTCGTGTTTCTCCGATTGAACAGTATGACAGGAAGAAAAGCGAATATGAACTTATGGGTCAGGTAGCAGCTCTCGGTGTACCAATGTGCCGCCCCTTAGAGTTCGGCACATTTGATGAAGGAGTTTATTCTATTCAAACTTGGATAGATGGCATTGATGCAGAAGAAAATATACATAATTTAACAGACCAAGAACAGTATTCTTATGGTTTTGAAGCGGGAAAAATACTAAAAGAAATTCATAAAATCCCCGCTCCGAAAGAAATAGAAGATTGGGAAATCTATTTTAATCGTAAAGCAGACCACAAAATCAAGATGTATGAAGAATGTCCTGTCAAGTACGAAAATGGGCAAGCCTTCATTGATTACATTAACGCTCACAGATATTTGCTCAGCGGTCGCCCTCGAACCTATCAGCACGGAGATTACCATATCGGCAATATGATGATAGGGAATGATAAGCGACTCTACATCATTGATTTTAATAGAAATGACTTCGGAGATCCGTGGGAAGAATTTAACCGCATTGTGTGGTGCGCTCAAGCTACCCCTTTGTTTGCAACCGGAATGGTAAACGGATACTTCAGCAATGACGTACCAATTCCGTTTTGGGAGTTGCTCGCACTTTATATTAGCAGCAATGCTTTATCTTCTGTGCCTTGGGCAATTCCTTTTGGGCAGAGCCAAATTCAAGTAATGATAAATCAAGCAAAAGATGTACTAAGCTGGTATGAGAATATGACGAAATCCATTCCGACTTGGTACAAAGGAGTTATTATAAATAAATAATACGAAGCATTTGCCGTCGTGTCCACAGGGATAGCAAGCATCGGATTATGACACCACAATCCGCGAAAAAAGCTAAATACAAATCATTGGAGTCCCTTCCTTACGGAGGGTGCCCCAAAGGCTGTTTTTTTGCGTTTGGCACGACGGTGGGAAGACATGAGCCCCGCCCATCAGGCCCTCTCAGTCACCTTCGGTGACAGCTCTCCCAGAGGGAGAGCCAAGTCCGTAGGGCCTGCTGCCCTCGACGGCGGCGGCTTGGAGGGAACACCTTCGCAACGGGCAGAACCCCCGCAGCCCATCGGCTGCGGGGGGTTCTGCCTATAGGGGGAAAGGAAATCAGTCATCTTTCTTTCTGCGCAGGAGGACCATGCAGGCGGCCGTAGCGCCGCTGAACAGGGGCAGGGCCAGCCAACCGGCAGAGAAGCTGTCGCCGGTGGTGGGCTTGTCGTCCTGCTTGCCGTCGTCCGGCTGGTCCGGCTGGTCCGGCTGATCGGGCTGGCCGGGCTCAGGCTGGTCCGGAGTGGTGGACTCGCTGTTCTTGTCATACTGAGCGGTAACGGTGAGGTTGCTGCGGACGTTGGTGAAGGCAGCGTCCCAGCCGGAGAAGGTGTAGCCCTCGTGCTGGGGAGCCTGGGGGGCAGCGGCGTCCTGGCCATAGGTCACGGTCTGGGTGTCCAGAGTCTCGCCGGTGATGCCGTCCACGAAGGTGACGGTGAAGGTGATGGGCTCGAACTCGGCCCGGATGGTGTGGCCGGTGGTCAGCTTGCTGAAGGTGTGGCTGCTGACAGCGCCCACGCTCTGGCCGTCGGCCACATACTGCTCCAGCAGGGTCTCGTGGTTGATATCCTTGTGGACCACCTTGTGGAAGATGGCGGCGGCGAGGGGATAGCCGCATCAGGTGGTTTCACCCTCCGGGGCCCACTGAGCGGCCAGGGCCGCCAGCTCCTGCCGGGCCGTGTCCGCCGCCGGGCGCAGCAGCGCCTCCAGCTGGTCGATAAGCTCCGGGGCCTGGCCCGGCTCCTCCCAGGGCCGGACGCTGAGGCCGCCGCTGGGCGCAGAAGGGGGCGTTGACCTGTTGATACAGCGCCTCCAACGTCTCGTATAGGGTTATCGGTCTGCGCTGCATGATTCCGCTCATGGCTGCTCCTCCTGCGTTCATAGTGGCCCTATTACACGCCATCCGGGGACATTTGGCCATGGGGCGGATGCAGCGGGACGCGTTTTTCGGTTCTATCCCCGCCGCCGGGGGCATACACTGCTCCAAAAGGGGGAATGCGCTATGACAGACAGACCGCGGCCCGCCCGGCGGCGCCGGACGCCGCCGCCTCCGCCCCGGGGCAAGCGGGAACAGCCCGCCTCCCGGCGGGGGGACCGCCGCCTGGCCCAGCTGGCCGTCAGTGCGGTGCTGCTGCTGGCGGTGGTGGTGGTGAAGATCACGGCCCCGTCGGCTATGGACCGGTACCGGGACAGGCTGCTGGACCTGATGGCCGGGCAGACGGACTTCCGGGCGGCGTTTTCCGCCGTGGGCCGGGCGGTATCCGGCCAGGGCGCCGTGGGGAAGGCGCTGAACGACGCCTACACGGCGGTGTTCGGCCCCCAGGATACCGGGGGCACGGTCCCCCAGGACGCGGCGGACCCGGCGGCCTATACGGCGGAGAACACCCCCGGGGACGTGTGTCTGACCCAGCAGGTGCTGGGCTTTGCCTATGCCAATCCGCTGACCGGGCCGGTGACGGACCGGTTCGGCTATCGACAGGACCCCAACGGCGGCGGGCAGCAGTTCCACTACGGCCTGGACATCGCCGCCGATGAGGGGGCGGTGATCACGGCCTTTGCCGCCGGGACCGTCACGGCGGTGGGAGACAGCGCGGAGCTGGGCAATTATGTGACGGTGCAGCACCCCGGGGGCTTTGTCACCCTGTATGCCCATTGCAGCCGCATCAACGCCTCCTCCGGCCAGCAGGTGCGGCCCGGGGACCCCATCGCGGAGGTGGGCCACACCGGCAACGCCACCGGGCCCCATCTGCACTTCGAACTGATGAAAGACGGGGTGTATGTGAATCCCATCTATTACTATGCGGCCCCCTGAGCGGACCCGGATCCGGGTGTCGCCGGGGGCCCCGGCGCTGTTGGCGGTATTTGTGTGGCTGTCGTCGCCGGAGGTGCTGGGGGCGGTGCTGCTGGCGGCTCTGTGCCACGAGCTGGGCCACTATGCCGCCCTGCGCCGCCGGGGCGGCTGGGTCCGGGCAGTGCGCATCTCCGCCCTGGGGGCGGAGATGCAGGTGGCGGGGCGGATGAGCTACGGCGGCGAGCTGCTGGCGGCCGCCGCCGGACCGGCGGTGAATCTGGTGCTGGCGGCGGCGCTGGGACTTCTGGGCCGGTGGGGGGAGCCGCTGTATCTGCTGGCCGGGGCCCAGGCGGTGCTGGGCTGCTTCAACCTGCTGCCCATCCTGCCTCTGGACGGCGGGCGGATGCTGTGGCTGGCCCTGTGCTGGGGGACGGACCCGTTTCTGGCGGATCGGGTGACCCAGGCCGTCAGCCTGGCGGCGGCGGGCCTGCTGACCGTTGCCGGTGCGGCCCTGGCCCGGCGCAGCCCCTTTCTGCTGTGGACGGCGGCGGCTCTGCTGGTCTGCGCGGCGGGGCCGTGTATAAAACGGCGGAGATCGGTCTATGCTTCCCATAAAGGAAGGTGAAGCGCATGAGCGACAGAAAATGGCGCACCTGGGAGGTCCTGGGGCTGATATTCGTGCTGGCGGCGGGGAATCTGCTGCATTTTGTATATGATTGGTCCGGGCAAAGCCCGGTGGTGGGGGTCCTGGCCTCCGTCAACGAGTCCACCTGGGAGCATATGAAGCTGCTGACCACCCCCTGGGTCCTGTGGAGCATCGTGGAGTTTGCCGCCCTGCGGCGCACCGGCCTGCCGGTGCTGACGGCCCGGGCGGCGGGCCTGCTGGCAGGGCTGGCGGCTATCCCGCTGCTGTTTTACGGGTATCAGGGGGTTCTGGGCCGGGACATCATGTGGCTGGACGTGGCCATTTTCCAGATAGCCGTGCTGCTGGGCTTCTGGGTGACCTGGGCCATGCTGCGCCGCTGGGCCCTGGCGTCCCCGGTGTGGCAGGTGGCCGGAGCGGCGGTGCTGGCGGCGGTATGGGCGGCGTTTATCCTATGGACCTTCGCCCCGCCGGACCTGCCGCTGTTTGCGGACCCGGAGACGGGCCTGCGTGGGATCCGATAGGGTTCTTTTCCCCCGCCCCGGCGCATAGGGTAGGGCCGGAGGTGGGGGAAATTGAGGCGCTATATCCTGGGATTTTTCACGGCGGCGGCAGCGGCGGCGGCGCTGTGGCTGCTGCACAGGACCTTTCCGTGTCCGCTGACGGCCCTGCTGGCTCCGGCCAACGGCAGCCCCTGGGAAATGGGGAAGCTGCTGTTCTGGCCGTATCTTCCGGCGGCTCTGGTGATCTGGCGGCTGGGCCCAGAGGGGGGCTGCCGGGGCGGGCACTGCCTGCTGCTGGCGGCGATGCCCCTGTGCATGGCGGGGCTGTGCTGGCTGCTGCCGGGCCGGTGGCTGCGGCTGTGGAGCCTGGTGCTGGCCGGGGGACTGACCCTCCACGGCACGGTGCTGTCCCGGCGGGTCCCCGGCGGGGAGCTGGTGTGGTATGTGTTGGCCATCCTGGTGGGGATCGCCTATCTCCTGCTGACGGTGGGCGCTCCGGACATCGGGCCCTTTGCCGACCCGGCGGCTGCGGCCATGGGGACCATCCCTTTCTGAAAAACTTTGTGATTTTTTTGACCAACTGTTGCATATGCCGCAGAAATGCGGCGCGAAACCTGCTATAATACGACTATACCAAACGAGGAGGCGCTGCATATGGCGATTTTGCATGTGAACGAGAGCGAGTTTGACCGGGAGGTCCTGCAGGATAGCGGCACGGTGCTGGTGGACTTCTGGGCCACCTGGTGCGGTCCCTGCCGGATGCTGGCCCCGATTCTGGAGGAGCTGTCCGGCCAGCACCCGGAGCTGAAGATCGTCAAGGTGGACGTGGACGAAAACCGGGACCTGGCTTTACAGTACGGCATCGAGAGCATCCCCACCCTGCTGGTGTTCAAGGGCGGCCAGGTGGCGGACCGGTCCGTGGGCCTGGTATCGCCCCAGGAGATCCTGGACCTGGTGAAATAAACGCAAAAGCAAAATACAGGGACCTGCGAAAATCGCAGGTCCCTGTATTTTGTTATAGCCGTGTGTTTTCCGCCGCCTGGATGGTGTGCTTGCAGAGGACGGCGGAGGTGACGGAGCCTACGCCGCCGGGAACCGGGGTCAGGGCCACGTCCAGGGCGGCGGCCTCCGCCGCCACATCGCCGCAGAGGGTTCCGTCCGGCCCGGGATGGACGCCCACGTCCAGCACCGTCTGCCCCGGACGGAGGAAGTCCGCCGTGATGAGGCCCGGCCGTCCGGCGGCGGCAATGACGATGTCCGCGTCCCGGCACAGGGCCGGTATGTCCCGGGTGCCGGTGTGGCACACGGTGACGGTGGCGTTGCGGCGCTGGAGCAGCAGGGCGGCGGGCTGGCCCACCACCAGGCTGCGGCCGATGACCACCGCCCGGCGGCCCGCCGGGTCCACGCCGTAATAGTCCAGCAGCTCCAGGCAGGCCTGGGCCGTGCAGGGGGCGAAGCCGCCCCGGCCGGTCAGCAGTCCCGCCAGGGAGCCGGGGGTCATGCCGTCCACGTCCTTGTCCGGGGACAGAAGCCGCCCGGCGGCTTCCTCCGCCGCCTTGTCCGCCAGGGGACGCAGCAGCAGGCAGCCGTGGATGGCGGGATCGTCGTTCACGGACCGGATGACCTCCGGCAGGGAGGCGGCGTCATCCAGGGGGATGCGGCGCAGGTCGATGCCGCACTTGGCGCAGCGGGAGGCTGCGCCCTTTTCATAGGCCAGGCCGCCGGGGTCCCGGCCCACCCGGATGATGGCCAGGGTGGGGGTCACGCCCCGCTGCCGCAGGGCGTCGGACCGGGCTTTCAGGTCCTGGGTCAGGCGCTCCGCCACGGGAGCGCCCGGCAGAAATTCAGCCATAGGGGTTCACCTCGCTTCGCTTATTCCCCGGAAAACCGGAGAATATCCCGGGAGACCGGGGTGTAGAACAGCTTTTCCGCCTGGGCGAAGTCCCGGGTCTGGCCCAGGATCCACATGAGCTTGCACACGGCGGACTCGGTGGTCATGTCATAGGCCTCCAGCACCTGGAGGGTGTGCTTCAGGTGGCCGCCCACATGGTATACCGTCAGGTCGCTGCCCTCGTTGGGCACCTGGGTGGTCATGACGATGAGCTTGCCCGCCTCCGCCGCCTGGCGGACCACGTCGTAAAACCCGTCGTATTCCGGCAGACCGCCTACGCCGAAGCCCTCGATGACCAGGCCGTCATAGTGGTCGGCCATAAAGGCCAGCAGCTCCCGCCGGGTGCCGGGGATCAGCTTCAGCAGGCCCACGCTGCCGTCCAGGGCGTCGTAAAACCGGGGGGCGGGGCGGCTGCCGGTGGTGATATATTGCAGCAGGCGCTCGTCCTGGATCAGGGCCAGCTCCGGATAGTTGACGCTGGAGAAGGCCTGGAAGCTCTTGGAGAAGGTCTTGCGGGCCCGGGTGCCCAGAATGACCTTGCCGTTGAACACGATCTGCACCCCGCCGCAGCCCCGGCAGGCATACAGGAACGCGTCGGTGAGGTTGCGCTTGGAGTCGGTGCCGTCGTACCAGATGGGCTTCTGGGCCCCGGTGAGGACGATGGGCTTGGGACAGTCCTGGATGAGATAGCTCAGGGCCGCCGCCGTGTAGGCCATGGTGTCGGTGCCGTGGCTGATGACGAAGCCATCATACTGGTCGTACCGCTCCCGGATGGCCCGGGCCAGGCCCAGCCAGTGACAGGGGCGGATGTTGGTGCTGTCCAGGCTGTACAGCTGCAGGCAGTCCACCCGGCACAGCTGGGCCACCCGGGGGGTGTCCTGCAAAAGGCGGCTGGGGTCCAGCTCGGGAGCAAGACCCTCCGCCGTCTGGCCGGAGGCGATGGTGCCGCCGGTGCCGATCATGAGGATGTTTTTCATATCAAAGCTCCTTGTTGTCTATGGCGGCCAGGCCGAAGCGCACCGCCTGCTCGATCTCCTTCTGCCGCCGGGGGTCGGCGGCGTCATATTCCTGGCGCAGCCGGCGCAGAAACAGGCCCCGCAGGGTATCATCGCCGCAGCGGTCCCACAGGTCCCGGCGCAGACGGGTGCCGTCCGCCAGCTCCAGCTGGAAGAAGCCGCCGGACAGGGCCTGCTCCAGGGCGGGCAGGGTCAGCGGCTCCGCCGTTTCGCCGGTCAGGCGGATGCGGTAGATGTCCCGGGAGGTGTCCGGCGGCAGACGGCGGCGGATGGCCTCCAGGGCGTCCCCCTGGGACACGTCCACGGTGAGGATCTCATAGCGGCGGCGGGCAAAGGGGACAAACTGCATATCCACCCGGCCCGGCTCCACGTCGCCGAACAGGAAGCCCCGGTCGCCGGTCTCGTCAAAGCCCCGGCCCTGGGGACAGCCGGGATAGGCCCACACGGTGCTCCCGGCCCGATTCATGGCCGAGGGGGCGTGGACATGGCCCAGGGCCAGATAGTCCAGGCCCGTGGCAGCGATCTCCTCCGGGGTCAGGGGGCGGTAGCGGCTTTCCCGGCTGCCCATGTCCCCGTGAAGAACCATGATGCGGGCGCTGCCGTCCGGCTGGGCATAAAAGCCCCGCAGGCCGCTTTCCGGCTCCTCCGGGGCGGTGAAGGCCGCCCCGTATACGGTGCACTGAAGCTCCGGCAGCGGCAGCCGCTCCATGCCCCGGCCCAGAAAGATGTGAACATTGTCCGGCCAGATGGGCTGGCGGTAGGGACTGGCGGCGGAGAGCCAGTCGTGATTCCCCGGGGCGATGACCACCGTGCCCCGAAAGCGGGACAGGGCCTGGGCCAGCATCTGGGCCGTCTGGCTGAACAGCCGGTCGGAGTCGAACAGGTCCCCGGCCAGCAGCATCAGCTGGGCTCCGTGGTCGTTGGCCCAATCCACCAGGCGGCCGGGCAGCTCCCGGCTCTCCTGCCGCCGCAGACGGGCTTGCTCCTCCGGCAGGGAACGGAAGGCACTGTCCAGGTGGAAGTCCGCCGCGTGAAGGACCTTAGCCATCCGTCTCCTCCTGCCAGCCCTTGCACACGTCCACCCAGGAGACAAAATTGGTCCCGCAGCAGCGCTCCAGTTCGCCGCAGGTCAGCTCAATGGCGCTGGCGGCGCTGCCCACGGCGGGAAACACCGTGTCAAACCGCCGCAGGGACAGATCCAGGTAGGTTTTCACGTCCTCCGGCAGGGCGAAGGGGCACACGCCCCCCACGGCGTGGCCGATGCGCTCCACCGCCTCCTCCGGGGTGAGCATTTTGGCCTTCATGCCGAAGAAGTGCTTATACTTGCTGTTGTCGATTTTTGCGTCGCCGGCGGTCACCACCAGGATGGGGTCCTCCCCCAGCTTGAAGCTCAGGGTCTTGGCAATGCGGGCGGGCTCCACCCCCACGGCCACGGCGGCCAGCTCCACGGTGGCGCTGGACACATCGAACTCCCGGATGCGGTCCGACACGCCGAAATGCTCCAGATAGGCCCGGACTTTTTCAACGGACATGATACGGTTCCTCCTCTGTATTTATCGGATATCCACACGCTCCACGGCGGTGCACAGGCCGGTGGCGCTGTCCAGGGTGAACAGGGCACCCTGGGCCTTGCAGGGGCCCTCCGCCGGGCGATAGCG
Source organism: Clostridiaceae bacterium Marseille-Q4149 (assembly GCA_018228685.1). Lineage (GTDB taxonomy): Bacteria > Bacillota > Clostridia > Oscillospirales > Oscillospiraceae > Vescimonas > Vescimonas cirricatena. The sequence continues at coordinate 2,330,014 of CP073691.1, read as the reverse complement.
GCCCGGCAGGCCCCCCAGGAAGGTCTCCACCGACTGCTCCGGGCGGATGCCCAGAACGGACTCCACCGCACCGGTCATGCCCAGGTCCGTGATATAGCCGGTGCCCTGGGGAAACACCCGCTCATCGGCGGTGGGCACATGGGTATGGGTGCCCCACAGGGCGGAGACGCGGCCGTCCAGATAATAGGCCATGGCCAGCTTTTCGCTGGTGGCCTGGGCGTGAAAGTCCACCAGTGTGAAGGTGGGCTTTTCCCCGGCCTTCAGCAGGCGGTCCGCCGTGGTGAAGGGGTTGTCGCTGCCCCAGGCCAGGTCGCACCGGCCGATGAGCACCAGCACCGCCACCTGCACCCGGCCCAGGTCATAGACCCCGTAGCCCCGGCCCGGAGTGCGGGGGGAGAAGTTGGCAGGGCGGAGAATGTAGCGGTTCTCCTCCAGATAATCGGTGATCTGCATTTTGCCCCAGGTGTGGTTGCCCAGGGTGATGACGTCGGCCCCGGCGGCAAACAGGTCGTCGGCCTGCTGGGGGGTCAGGCCGGTGCCGGAGATGTTCTCGCCGTTGATAACGGTGAAGTCCACGCCCTTCATTTTTTTAAAGTCCGGCAGATGGCGGCGCAGGTGGGCGGTGCCCTCCTCGCTGGTGACGTCGCCGATGGCCAAAACGCGAAATTCCATGGTCGTTCTCCTTTTTATACCACTTTATACCACCTGGAACAGGTAGAATTTCAGATAGCTGGTCTCCTCCACGCCCCAGAGGATGGGGTGGTCGGCGGACTGCTGCCGGGCCTCGATCTGCCGCAGCTGGACCCCGGCGTCGTGGGCGGCGGCGTGGAGCATTTTCCGGAACAGCTCCTCTGTGGCGAAGTGGCTGCAGGAGCAGGTGGCCAGATAGCCGCCCCGGGGCAGCAGCCGCATGGCCCGGTAGTTGATCTCCTTATACCCGGCCATGGCCCGCTGGGTGGTCTGGCGGCTTTTGGTGAAGGCCGGGGGGTCCAGGATGATGAAGTCATACTGCCCCTTCTGCAATTGGGGCAGCAGGTCGAACACGTTGGCGGCCATGCAGTCCACCACCTGGGACAGGCCGTTGCGGGCCGCGTTTTCCCGGGCACATTCCACGGCGAACTCCGACACGTCCACGGCGGTGACGCGGGCCGCGCCGCCCCGGGCGGCGTTCAGGGCGAAGGAGCCGGTGTGGGTGAAGCAGTCCAGCACCGTTTTGCCCCGGGCCAGCCGGGCCACCGCCTGGCGGTTGTACTTCTGGTCCAGGAAGAAGCCGGTTTTCTGGCCGTTTTCAAAGTCCACGGTATAGCGGATGCCGTTTTCCACAATGTCTGTGCGGGTGAAGTCCGGCAGAGGCTCCCCGGCCAGGGGATACCAGCCCTTGCCCTGGGCCATGCCCTCCTTGTCCCGCAGGGCAACGTCGTTGCGCTCATATATCCCGGCGATGTCCTGGCCGTCCTCCCGCAGGACCCGGACCAGCTGGGAGAAGATCACGTCCTTCACCCGGTCCAGCCCCAGGCACAGCACCTGGGCCACCAGCACCGGGCCAAAGCGGTCCACCGTCAGGCCGGGAAAATGGTCCGCCTCGCCGAAGATCACCCGGCAGCAGGTCAGCTCCTCCGGGGCCATCACCGTTTTGCGGTAGTCCCAGGCGTATTTCACCCGCCGGGCCCAGAAGTCCGGGTCGAACCGGTCGTTGGGGTTGCGGGACAGAAGCCGCACCCGGATCAGGGAGCGGCTGTTGTAAAATCCGGCGCCCAGCCAGCTGCCCCGGCGGCTCACCACGTCCACCAGGCCGCCGTCGGCGGGGCTGCCGGTGACGGATGTGACCTCGCCCTCGTACACCCAGGGATGGCCGCCGGTCAGGGCTGCCTCCCCCTTGGGGGTGATGGCGATCTGGGGATAGGGTCGTTCTGCTTTCATAATGGGCACCGTCCTTTTGTCGTATGAAACCATTGTATCACATACGCCGGGGAATTACCAGTGCGCAGAGCCGGTATTTTGGCATAGAATGACCAGGAAAGGAGAATGCCCATGCCGAAAATTTATCTGAGTCCTTCCACCCAGGAATATAACCCCTATGTCACCGGGAACGGGTCGGAGGAATATTTCATGAACCTGGTGGCCGACGCCATGGAGCCGTATCTGCTGGCCAACGGCATCCAGTTTTCCCGGAACACCCCGGATATGACCGCCGCGTCCTCCATCCGCCAGGCAAACCGCGGGGACTACGACTTCTATCTGGCTCTGCACTCCAACGCCTCCGGCCCCGGCAGTGAGGGGCAGAACCGGGGGATCATCGCCTTCTATTACCCCACCAGCCGGAACGGCCGCCGGGGGGCGGAGATCATCGCCCGGAATCTGCAGGAGATTTACCCCCTGCCGGAGCGGGTGGTGACCCGGTCCACCACCAGTCTGGGGGAGGTGCGCCAGCCCCGGGCCCCGGCGGTGCTGGTGGAGATCGGGTATCACGACAATGAGGCCGACGCCCGCTGGATTGAAAGCCACATCGACGCCATCGGCCAGAGCCTGGCCATGAGCATGGCGGAGTATTTCGGCCTGCCCTTCACCTATCCCGGCCCCAGCCAGCCCGGCGTCATCGCCACGGAGTCCGGCGGGCCGGTGAACCTGCGGGGGGAGCCGTCGGTGTCGGGGCAGGTGCTGGCCCGGATCCCCAGCGGGGAGACGGTGACGGTGTTCGGCCAGTACCGGGGGTGGTATGTGGTGCTGTATGACGACATTCTGGGCTACGTCAGCGCCCCATATGTGCAGATTTAGACACCTGAGCGAAAAAATAGCAGGGAACATGCGAATATGCTCTTGACAGTTTTGTGCAATCCGATTAAAATTAATGAAGATTATCATCGGGGGGACAGGGGATTCTCCCGGTTATTATCTGCCAGGAACGGAGTCATCCGTTTGCATACACAAATTATGAATAGGAGGAACACCAACCATGACACCTACCGGTTGGATCGTAGCAGCGGCCGCCTTTGCTGCGGCGGCAGTGCTGTTTTTCCTCCTCGGTATTCGCTATCGCAAGCGCGTGGCCGAAAAGGAGATCTCCAGCGCGGAGGAGGAGGCCACCCGCATCATCAACGAAGCCATCAAGAGCTCTGAAAGCAAGAAAAGAGAGGCCCTTGTGGAGGCCAAGGAAGAGATCCTGAAGTCCCGCAGCGAGTACGAGAAGGAAGTGAAGGAGCGGCGGGCCGACCTGCAGAAGCAGGAGCGGCGCCTGCAGCAAAAGGAAGAAAACCTCGATCACAAGATGGACGCCATCGAGAAGAAAGAGGAGGCGCTGGCGGCCAAGCACGCCGCCGCCGACAAGGCAAACGAAGAAATTCAGATCATCAAGCGCAGCCAGACCGAGATGCTGGAGCGCATCTCCGGCTTCACCGCCGACCAGGCCAAGGATTACCTCATCGCCCAGGTGGAGTCCGAAGTGACCCATGAAACGGCCCTGAAGATCAAGGAGATCGAGGCCCGGGCCAAGGACGAGGCCGACAGCCGCGCCCGGGAAATCGTGGCCACCGCCATCCAGCGCTGCGCCGCCGACCATGTGGCCGAGATCACCGTCAGTGTGGTTCCCCTGCCCAATGACGAGATGAAAGGACGCATCATCGGCCGCGAGGGCCGCAACATCCGCACCCTGGAGACCCTGACCGGGGCGGACCTGATCATCGACGACACGCCGGAGGCCATCACCGTCTCCTGCTTCGAGCCCGTCCGGCGGGAGATCGCCCGGCTGGCTCTGGAAAAGCTCATTGCCGACGGCCGCATCCACCCCACCCACATTGAGGAGATGGTGGAGAAGGCCCGCCGGGAGGTGGAGGCCACCATCCGGGCCGAGGGCGAGCGCGCCGTGCTGGAAACCGGCGTCCGGGGCCTGCACCCAGAGCTGCAGAAGATGCTGGGCCGCCTGCGCTACCGCACCAGCTATGGCCAGAACGTGCTGCAGCACTCCATCGAGGTCAGCCACATCGCCGGCCTCATGGCCGCGGAGCTGGGGGCCGATGTGCAGGCCGCCAAGCGGGCGGGCCTACTGCACGATATCGGCAAGGCCGTGGACCACGAGATGGAGGGCACCCATGTGGCCCTGGGCGTGGAGTTCTGCCGGAAGTACCGGGAGAAGGAGGACATCATCCACGCCATCCAGGCACACCACAACGACGTGGAGTGCAAGACCCTGGTGGCCTGCCTGGTCCAGGCGGCCGACGCCATCTCCGCTGCGCGCCCCGGCGCCCGGCGGGAGAACCTGGAGAACTATATCAAGCGCCTGGAGAAGCTGGAGGAGATCACCGGCAGCTATCCCGGCGTGGAAAAGAGCTACGCCATCCAGGCCGGCCGCGAGGTCCGCGTGATGGTGAAGCCTGAGCAGGTGTCCGAGGATCAGATGGTCATTCTGGCCCGGGAGCTTGCCAAGCGCATCGAAAACGAGCTGGAGTACCCCGGACAGATCAAGGTACACGTCCTGCGGGAGACCAAGGTCGTGGAATACGCCAAGTAAATACACCGCCGATCAGGCCGCAGAGTTCCCCGCTCTGCGGCCTGATTTTCGTTAAGCAGCCATAAAGATTCCGGAAATGCCGGGGAGAGGCCGTTAATTCAAAGGAATTTGTTGCATAAAGGACCGGAATATGATATACTGAACCATCAGGCTGTGAACCTGCCTGAAATTTCATTACAGAAAGCTGAGTTGGTAACCTTTCTATGGACAGTAGTACTGTCGCAATGCTGGCGGCGCTGGTGGCGCTGGTCGCCCTATCCGCCTACTTCTCCGCCACGGAGACCGCTTTTACATCCCTGAACCGCATCCGCCTGAAAACCCGGGCCGACGACGGCGACAAGCGCGCCGCCCGGACGCTGGCCCTGGCAGCCGATTTCGACCGGCTGCTCTCCACCCTCCTCATCGGCAACAACATCGTCAACAACGTGGCTACCACCATCGGCGCGGTGCTGTTTATCCAGCTCATCGGCCCGGGGAAGGGCCCCACGGTGTCCGCCACGGTGCTGACCATCGTGATCCTGATCTTTGGCGAGGTGACTCCCAAGAGTCTGGCCAAGGAGCGGCCGGAGGCCTGGGCCATCGTCGCCACGCCGCTGCTGCGGGTGATGGCGGTGCTGCTGACGCCGGTGAACTTCCTGTTCACCCAGTGGAAGAAGCTGCTGCGGGTGCTGCTGCGGCACCAGGACGACGACGGCATCACCGAGGAGGAGCTGATGGGCATGGTGGACCAGGCCGAAACCGAGGGAAGCCTGGACCAGCACGAAAGCGATCTCATCCGCAACGCCATCGAGTTCAACGACATGGAGGTTTCCGAGATCCTCACCCCCCGGGTGGACCTGGAGGCCCTGGCGGACACCGCCACCATGGAGGAGGCGGCGGCCATGTACGCAGACAGCGGGTTCTCCCGGCTGCCCATCTATCACGACAGTATTGACAATATCATCGGCGTCCTGCACGAGAAGGACTTCTACGCCGCCTATTGCCGGGGCGTCAAGCGCCTGTCGGAGCTGAAGGGCTCCGTGCTGTACACCACGGAAACCGCCCGGATATCGGACCTGCTGCGGCAGCTGCAGCAGAACAAGGTCCACATGGCGGTGGTGGTGGACGAATACGGCGGCACCCAGGGCATCGTCACCATGGAGGACATCATGGAGGAGCTGGTGGGCGAGATCTGGGACGAGCACGACGAGGTCGTTGAGGAGTTCCGCAAGCAGTCCGACGGCAGCTATCTGGTGGCCTGCTCGGCGGACCTGGACGATCTGTACGACCTGTTTGACATGAAGCCCGGCCAGGAGTATGACGCCTCCACGGTGTCCGGCTGGGTCATGGAGGAGATCGGGCGGGTACCCGACGTAGGCGACCGGTTCCAGGCCGACGGCCTGGACGTGTGCGTCACCCGGGTGGAGCACCGGCGGGTCATGGAGATCCGGGTGCGGCCCCTGCCGCCGGAGAAGGAGGAGCCGGAAAAGGCCCACGCCCACAGCGGCACATAACATAGAATAGAATAACAAGTCCCCGGCGCGTCTGCGCCGGGGACTTGTTATTCTATCCAAAATGGGCGAAGCCCATTTTGGACAAAAGGCTTGCAGTCTGCCGCGCGCATAATTTGTTCGCCATAGGCGAACAAATTCCACACTTGCAGACTGAGAAGTATTTTTTGCCAGGTACACGCCCCGGCAAAAAATGATCTCAATTGATTTGCCGCCTGCGGGCGGCAAACTCTGCGAGGCTTTTTGACAGATTGGCAAGGTGCCGGGGACTTGCTTTGCAATTTGTACCAATTACTCGAAGCTCTCAGGATAGAACATCAGGGCCTCGTTGAACCGGAGGATGGAGTCGTCGTCGATGGACCATTTGCCGTCGTCGGTTTTGCTGACGGCCATCTGGATGGTGACGGGGTCCAGGGTGTCCGGGCCGTCCTTCACGGACACCCGGCAGGCGTTGTGGATGCCGGTGGCCCAGGTCTCCTCATACTGGATGTACTCCTCGTCGGACATGGCGTTGAGCTGTTCATCGGTCAGCTCGCCATAGGTGTTGAAGAAGGTCATCAGACCGATGCCCAGGTTGTCGTATACCTGGGCGGGGAAGTTCAGGGGCGTTACGGTGACGTCCACCAGGAAGTGGCTGTCGTCCACCTGGCTGGCGGCGCCGATGGTGTAGTCCGCCTTGGCATAGACCTGCTTCATGATGTCGATAAAGCGGTCGGACTGGTTGTTGTTGACGTCGTTGATCTCGAAGGCGGCCATAATGGCCTGGGCCTGAAGGGCCATGTTCTCCTCGTAATAGGGGAGGCAGTCCTCCTGGGTGCTGTTTACCAGCTTCAGATAGTTCTCGTCGCAGACGCCCTTATACAGCAGGTCCATGTTCCCCTGGACCAGGATGGGGGCGGCGGTTTCCCACAGCTTGGACTCCACCTTTTCCTGCAGTCCGCCGCAGGCCGTCAGCGCCAGCAGGGAACACAGGGCCAGCACTGCGGCGGCGATGCGCTTGATATGCTTCATGGGGTCGCTCCTTTTCTCTCTCTTGATAATTCTTTTATATCATAAATGGGAGAATAAGGCAAGAAAAGAATGAAATCCGGCAAACCATACAAGAAAAACGGCGGCGGATAGGGAGAAATAAACAAGGGGGGAGGCCCTGCCGATGGCAGGGCCTCCCGAAATTTGCTTACAGCTTGTCGGCCACGGCGTCCAGCCAATTGCCCTGGAAATCCTCGATGCGGCCCAGGTCCACCAGGTGGGCCAGTTCCGGGTCGATGGGCATCCTGGCCAGCAGGGGCAGACCGTATTCATCGGCGGCCTGCTGGGTCTTGCCCTCGCCGAAGGGATAGAGCTTCTTCCCGCAGTCGGGACAGGTGATATAGCTCATGTTTTCCACCAGGCCCACAATGGGGATGTTCATCATCTGGGCCATTTTCACGGCCTTCTGCACCACCATGCTCACCAGCTCCTGGGGGCTGGCCACGATGATGACGCCGTCCACCGGCAGGGTCTGGAACACGTTCAGGGCCACGTCGCCGGTTCCGGGAGGCATATCCACGAACATATAGTCCACGTCCTGCCACAGCACGTCCCCCCAGAACTGCTGCACCACGCCGCCGATGACGGGGCCGCGCCAGATGACGGGATCAGTCTCGTGCTTCAGCAGCAGATTTACGCTCATCAGCTGGATGCCGGTGCCGGTGATGACCGGCAGGATGGCGTCCTCGGTGGCCACGGCCCGGCCGTGGATACCGAAGGCCTTGGGGATGGAGGGACCGGTGATGTCGGCGTCCAGCACCGCCACATTGTGGCCCCGGCGCTGCATGGTGACGGCCAGCTGGCTGGTGACCATGGACTTGCCGACGCCGCCCTTGCCGGACACCACGCCGTAAACCTTGCCGACCCGGCAGCCCTCCCGCAGGGGCTTGATCTGGAAGGGGCTGCCCTCCTGGCGCTCCGCGCAGCTTTCGCCGCAGGAGCTGCAATCGTGGGTACAATCGCTCATAATCAATTCTCCTTTATAATTATGTTGTAGAAATTATTTCTTGACGACGCCGTCCTTCTTCTGCCGCAGCACGTCGATGAGCTTGCTGCCGTGGCGCTTGGAGCGCAGGTTGGGGTGGGAGCGCAGCAGACGGCGCTCGAACACGTCTGCGCCGCTGCGCAGCTGGGCCAGGCGCAGCATCCGCTCCTGCAGATACTCGTCGCTGGCCTTCTCCAGGCCGTTCATCAGGCGGACGGTAAGCTCCTCCACCCGGTTGCCGTACAGCTGGGCCTTTTCGTCCAGGTGCTGGCGGATCTCCTGCTGGATCTTCTGCAGCTTGTCCAGCCGGTGGGACAGCTGGAAGGCGCTGCGGATGGACAGAACGTTGTCCATGATATACAGGCCGAAGATGAAGGACGCCGCCGGCACGGTGTACTCCGGCCCGATGCCCATCAGCCACCGCAGCACCGGCGGATTCACCACATGGCACAGCAGCACGCAGCCCAGACCGAAGAAAATGCAGTTGGTCAGGCAGATGCGGCCGTTGAGCTGGTACTTGCAGTGGGAGTAGTCCCACCAGCGCATGTGGAAGATGGCCTCCATCATCCAGCTGGTGAAATATTCCAGGGCCGTGGTCAGCACCATGCCGGCCAGGAAGGTCAGAAGAGGATTCTTCAGCCCGCCATTTAATACATATAACACCAAAAGCGCGCCGTGTCCATAGATGGGGCAGAGAAATCCGTTGAGAAATCCGCGTTTTTCACTTAAATGCTTGATGACGATGGAGTGATAGATCATCTCACCCACCCAACCGGCGGTGCTGTAGATGATCATCAGCAGAAAGCATACGCAGATGTTGTCAAAGCTATTCAGGGGCAGAAACATAAGACACCTCAATTCAGGGATATAACGTGGGCGCGGTCCCGGAGATAGTCGCCCTCCCGCCGGTGGCAGGTGAACAGCAGGATCTGGCGGCTGCGGCTCTCCTCCAGCAGCCAGTCCAGGGCGGCGGCCAGCCGCTGGTCGTCAAAGTTGGCCAGGGCATCGTCCAGGATCAGGGGCGCGGCCTTATCCCGGGGCAGCACCATCCGGCAGATGGCCAGCCGCACCGCCAGGTACAGCTGATCCCCCGCGCCCTGGCTCAGCAGGGACAGGGCCCGGGGCATGGCGTCCCCGGCGGGCTGGGCGCTGAGGGACAGGTTCCGGTCCAGCAGCACCTTGTCGTACCGGCCGCCGGTGATGGCGGAGAAAATCCGGGCCGTTTCCGCCCCCAGGGCCGGGGAAAACCGGGTTTGCAGGACGGTGTTGGCCTGGGTCAGGGCCTCCATGGCCAGGGCAATGGCGTCGTACTCCGCCTGGAGGGCCTCCAGCCGCCGGGTGCACTGGTCCCGCTGGGCCTGTAGGCTCTCGGGACTGTCCATGGTCCGCAGCTGGCCGGTAAGGCTGTCCACCCGGGAGCGGGCTTCCCGCAGCTGATTCCGGACCTGGGGCAGGGCGGCGTCTATCTGCTCCCGGGACAGCACCGGCCGGGGCAGGGTCTCCTCCGGGTCCGGCAGCGGCGGCTGGGGCAGGTGCCGGGACATGGCGTCGCACCGAATCTGGGCCTTCTGCACCTGGAGGGCGGCGCCGTCCAGGGCTTCCCGGCGCCGGAGGGCGGCGGTCAGGGCCACGCGAACGCCGTCTGCGCCGTTGGCCTCGGGCCAGAAGGGCTGCACCTGGGCCAGCAGGGTTACCAGCTGCCCTTGCAGCTGCTGGGTGAGACCCTCGGCAGAGGCCGCGGCCGTTCGGGCGGCGTCCTCCGCCTGCCGGGCGTCCTCCCGCAGACGCAGATACTCCTCCGTCTGCCGCTGCAGCGCTGCCTTCCGGGTCTGCACCGTCTGGGCGGCATCGACGGCCCGGCGGCGGGATACCATATAATATAGGAACAGCCCCACGGCGGCGGCTGCGCCTATGGCGGCGGCGATGAGCTTCGCCGGAGCCGGCAGCAGGGCCAACGCCGCAGCGGCGGCGCACAGCAGCACCCCGGCGGCGATGGGCAGGGCCTTCCCCGGCCCGGCGGGAGCCATCATGCTCTCCGCCTGCTGCCGCAGTTGGTTTTCGTCGTTGGGATACAGCGGGTGAGCCGACCAGGCTTCCTGAGCCTCCTGGGCTTCCGTCTGCCGCTGCTGGGCGATGCGCCGGGCCTGGGTCAGGGTCCCCCCGGATTGCTCCAGCAGTTCCAGCTGAGCCTGCATCCGGGCCAGGGTGTCCCGGTCCGGCAGATCGCCGTCCAGCTGCTGCAGGGCCGTCAGCTGCTGGCGGCGGCGGGCCAGGTCCTCCTGGGTCTCCCGCCACTGCCGCAGGGCCTCCTGCTTTTCCAGGGCCTCCCATTGGGCCCGGCGCTGCTCCAGCTCCTCTACCCGGGTCTGGGCGGTGCACTGCTGTTCCCGGGCGTTTTCCAGCTGGGCGGTAAGCTCCGCCTGACGGCGCAGGGCGTCGTCCAGCCGGGCCTGCTCCTGCTCCAGCTGGGGGATCAGCCCGGTCTTGTTGTGGCGGCGGCGGTTCAGCTGCTTTTTCAGCCGGTCATAGCTTTCGGAATAGGACACGTCCTCCTGTCCCGTGGACAGCAGGGCGGCGATCCGGCGCTCCAGCTCCGGGTCCTGGCTGACGGCCAGGCCGCTCTGGCCGATGAAGGCGCTGCGCTGGAATACCTCCCGGGGTACGCCCAGCAGAGTCTCTCCCAGGTTCTGACCGTTTACCTCCGGCACCGGCTGGGCCGTGCCGGTATAGGTGCAGGAGAAGTCCTGCATGGGGGCGCTGGCCCGGCGGGTGTCCCGCAGCACCGTCCAGCGCTGGCCGCCGGTTTCCAGGTCCATCCGCCCCTGCATGGCCTCCCCGGTCCAGGGGGCGAAGCGGTTCTTGTCCGCCAGGGGGCCGCTCTGGCGGGTAGGCAGACCATACAGCATGGTGCGGATGAAGCTGCACCAGGTGGACTTGCCGGATTCGTTGGGGGCATAGATCAGGTTCAGCCCCGGCTCCAGCCGGAGACTGTCGCCCCGCAGCCGCCCATAGGCGGCCTGCATCTCAAGAATGTGCAAGAGGAAGTTCCTCCTTTATAGATAAGGTCGTCTCCATAGTATAGCATACGGCGGCCATTTTGTCACCTGATAGGAGACATTCAAAAATTTTAGGTTTTTTGCAAAAAAGGGGTTGACATTTCCTGCCAGGTCTGGTATCCTATCAAAGCTGTGTGTGACGCGGCGTTGAGGCTTCCAAAAAACTTTACAAAAGGTTCAAAAAAGTCTTGACAAAGCGGATGATCCGCGGTATAATAAATCTGTTCCGCGGGTGCGGGGCGTGTATCTTGTAAATTAAACAATGAACGAACAAAGCACCAGACGGGAGCGCATCGGAAGATGCGCGACTGAAAAGCTCGGACGCTGGGGTTTAGTCAATTACCCGGTGTTTGAGCAGAGTTTATGAAGCTATGGAAATAGCTCTGTAAAATGATTAGCTCAGCGGAAACGCTGTGTTGATACGATTTATAGAGAGTTTGATCCTGGCTCAGGACGAACGCTGGCGGCGTGCTTAACACATGCAAGTCGAACGAGAATCACTGGAAGGAGTTTTCGGACAACGGAAGGTGAGGACAGTGGCGGACGGGTGAGTAACGCGTGAGGAACCTGCCTTTCAGAGGGGGACAACAGTTGGAAACGACTGCTAATACCGCATGACACATAGAGATCGCATGGTTTTTATGTCAAAGATTTATCGCTGAAAGATGGCCTCGCGTCTGATTAGCTAGTTGGTGAGGTAACGGCCCACCAAGGCGACGATCAGTAGCCGGACTGAGAGGTTGACCGGCCACATTGGGACTGAGATACGGCCCAGACTCCTACGGGAGGCAGCAGTGGGGAATATTGGGCAATGGGCGCAAGCCTGACCCAGCAACGCCGCGTGAAGGAAGAAGGCTTTCGGGTTGTAAACTTCTTTTGTCGGGGACGAGTAGAAGACGGTACCTGGCGAATAAGCCACGGCTAACTACGTGCCAGCAGCCGCGGTAATACGTAGGTGGCAAGCGTTGTCCGGATTTACTGGGTGTAAAGGGCGTGTAGCCGGGAAGGCAAGTCAGATGTGAAATCCACGGGCTTAACTCGTGAACTGCATTTGAAACTACTTTTCTTGAGTATCGGAGAGGCAATCGGAATTCCTAGTGTAGCGGTGAAATGCGTAGATATTAGGAGGAACACCAGTGGCGAAGGCGGATTGCTGGACGACAACTGACGGTGAGGCGCGAAAGCGTGGGGAGCAAACAGGATTAGATACCCTGGTAGTCCACGCTGTAAACGATGAATACTAGGTGTGCGGGGACTGACCCCCTGCGTGCCGCAGTTAACACAATAAGTATTCCACCTGGGGAGTACGATCGCAAGGTTGAAACTCAAAGGAATTGACGGGGGCCCGCACAAGCGGTGGATTATGTGGTTTAATTCGACGCAACGCGAAGAACCTTACCAGGGCTTGACATCCTACTAACGAAGTAGAGATACATCAGGTGCCCTTCGGGGAAAGTAGAGACAGGTGGTGCATGGTTGTCGTCAGCTCGTGTCGTGAGATGTTGGGTTAAGTCCCGCAACGAGCGCAACCCCTATTGTTAGTTGCTACGCAAGAGCACTCTAGCGAGACTGCCGTTGACAAAACGGAGGAAGGTGGGGACGACGTCAAATCATCATGCCCCTTATGTCCTGGGCTACACACGTAATACAATGGCGGTCAACAGAGGGATGCAAAACCGTAAGGTGGAGCGAACCCCTAAAAGCCGTCTCAGTTCAGATTGTGGGCTGCAACCCGCCCACATGAAGTCGGAATCGCTAGTAATCGCGGATCAGCATGCCGCGGTGAATACGTTCCCGGGCCTTGTACACACCGCCCGTCACACCATGAGAGTCGGGAACACCCGAAGTCCGTAGCCTAACCGTAAGGAGGGCGCGGCCGAAGGTGGGTTCGATAATTGGGGTGAAGTCGTAACAAGGTAGCCGTTCGAGAACGAGCGGCTGGATCACCTCCTTTCTAAGGAGACCTCAAGTAAGCCAAGGCTTGCTTGTAACATCCTGGTCAGACGTTTGGGATTTCAGTAGTTCATTGTTTAATTTAGAGGATACAGGCTCTGCGGAAGCGGAGAAGATAGACGGGGATATAGCTCAGCTGGGAGAGCGCCTGCCTTGCAAGCAGGAGGTCGCCGGTTCGATCCCGACTATCTCCACCAAGTTCATATTCTCGTTTAACTCGAATCGCAAACCAGCGAAGCGTTTGTGATTCGAAGAGGAGATGCGACGGAATGAGCGAGTTGCAGCGCTTGCGGTGCAATGAGCGATATGAAGTCCGCATCGACGACGGGCCCGTAGCTCAGCTGGCTAGAGCGTACGACTGATAATCGTAAGGTCGGTGGTTCGAGCCCACTCGGGCCCACCAAGATTCCAATTTGGCGTTGGATCTCAAAACCCAAGGAATTGGATTTTGAGATCTGGCTTCAAAAGAAGCTGGAAGCTGCACCTTGAAAACTGAACAACGTAACATGTGATGAAGAAGCAAGGCAACAGAGAGGTCTTTCAAGGAGACTTGAAAGAAAAGTTGTGAATTTTTAATTGTGGAACACTTCTGTTAAAAGAAGAGGGTAACAATTACAATTTTGCGAAGAAAACCTGTTGATTGCCTGCATAATTCAACTATAGAGAACCAAAATATCTCTAATAGGTCAAGCTATAAAGAGCGCAAGGGGAATGCCTTGGCATCAGGAGCCGACGAAGGACGTGACAAGCTGCGATAAGCTTCGGGGAGGAGCAAATATCCTATGATCCGGAGATTTCCGAATGGGGAAACCCACTGGAGCAATACTCCAGTAACGTGCATTGAATCAAATAGGTGTACGTGGGGAACCGCCTGAACTGAAACATCTAAGTAGGGCGAGGAAAAGACATCAACCGAGATTCCGCTAGTAGTGGCGAGCGAACGCGGAGGAGGCCAAACCGGAGGATTTATTCTCCGGGGTTCGGACTTGCATCAAGATCAGAGGAGCCTAAAAGAACGGCATGGGAAGGCCGGCCACAGAGGGTGAGAGCCCCGTATTTGAAAGGTGAAACTGACAGCGAGTATCCAGAGTACCGCGGGACACGAGGAACCCCGTGGGAAAACGGGTGGACCACCATCCAAGCCTAAATACTACCTGATGACCGATAGAGGAGCAGTACCGTGAGGGAAAGGTGAAAAGGACCCCGGGAGGGGAGTGAAAGAGAACCTGAAACCTTGTGCTTACAAGCACTCAAAGCACGTTAAAGTGTGATGAGGTACTTTTTGTAGAACGGTCCGGCGAGTTATAGTAACGAGCAAGCTTAAGGTATTCAGTACCGGAGGCGAAGCGAGAGCGAGTCTGAATAGGGCGTAAAAAGTTCGTTGCCATAGACCCGAAACCGGGTGACCTAACCATGAGCAGGCTGAAGTGAGAGTAAAATCTCATGGAGGGCCGAACGCACGTTCGTTGCAATGACCGGCGATGACTTGTGGTTAGCGGAGAAATTCCAATCGAACTCGGAGATAGCTGGTTCTCCCCGAAATAGCTTTAGGGCTAGCGTTATCTTAGATTACCGGAGGTAAAGCACTGAATGGGCTAGGGGGCGATAAGCTTACTGAACCCTATCAAACTCAGAATGCCGGCTAATTGATGGATAGCAGTCAGACAGTGTGAGATAAGTTTCATTGTCAAAAGGGAAACAGCCCAGACCCACAGCTAAGGTCCCTAATGCATGCTAAGTGGAAAACGATGTGGAATTGCGAAAACAACCAGGATGTTGGCTTAGAAGCAGCCACTCATTAAAAGAGTGCGTAATAGCTCACTGGTCGAGTGACTCTGCGCGGAAAATATAACGGGGCTAAGCATGCAACCGAAGCTTGGGATTGTCTAAAGACAGTGGTAGGGGAGCGTCGTGTACGGGGTGAAGTCGCATCGGAAGGAGCGGTGGACTGTACACGAGTGAGAATGCCGGAATGAGTAGCGAGAATTATGTGGGAATCATAATGGCCGAAAATCTAAGGTTTCTTGGGGAAGGTTCGTCCGCCCAAGGTAAGCCGGGAGCTAAGGCGAGGCCGCAAGGCGTAGTCGATGCACATACGGTAAAGATTCCGTAGCCGCCGAACTTTAAGTCAGAGGGACACTTGCAGATAGCGGAACCCAGCCGTTGGTTGAGCTGGGCGAAAGGGACTGAAATTAGTAGGGAAGTCCGCGATGCTGAAAGGCGAGAAAAGCTCTGATGAATACTAAGGCGCCCGTACCGCAAACCGACACAGGTAGATGAGGAGAGAATCCTAAGGCCAACGGGAGAAGGGTTGTTAAGGAACTCGGCAAATTGACCCCGTAACTTCGGAAGAAGGGGAGCCCCGAAAGGGGCCGCAGTGAATAGGCCCAAGCAACTGTTTACCAAAAACACAGGTTTATGCTAAATCGAAAGATGACGTATATGAGCTGACGCCTGCCCGGTGCCGGAAGGTTAAGAGGAGAGCTTAGAGCAATCGAAGGTTTGAATTGAAGCCCCGGTAAACGGCGGCCGTAACTATAACGGTCCTAAGGTAGCGAAATTCCTTGTCAGGTAAGTTCTGACCCGCACGAATGGCGTAATGATTTGGGCACTGTCTCGACAGCCCGCCCGGCGAAATTGTAGTACTGGTGAAGATGCCAGTTACCCGCAACTAGACGGAAAGACCCCATGGAGCTTTACTGCAGTTTAATACTGGGAATCGGTAATGCATGTACAGGATAGGTGGGAGACTAGGAAGCATGGTCGTCAGGTCATGTGGAGTCACCGGTGGGATACCACTCTTGTATTGCTGATTTCCTAACCTGCGGCCGTGAATCCGGTCGGGGGACACTGTTAGACGGGCAGTTTGACTGGGGCGGTCGCCTCCAAAAGAGTAACGGAGGCGCTCAAAGGTTCGTTCAGCACGGACGGAAATCGTGCATTGAGTGTAAACGCATAAACGAGCCTAACTGCGAGACCGACGGGTCGAGCAGTAACGAAAGTTGGAGTTAGTGATCCGGTGGTATGTGAGTGGAAATGCCATCGCTCAACGGATAAAAGCTACCCTGGGGATAACAGGCTGATCTCCCCCAAGCGTCCACAGCGACGGGGAGGTTTGGCACCTCGATGTCGGCTCGTCGCATCCTGGGGCTGTATTCGGTCCCAAGGGTTTGGCTGTTCGCCAATTAAAGCGGCACGCGAGCTGGGTTCAGAACGTCGTGAGACAGTTCGGTCCCTATCTGTTGCGGGCGTAAGAGATTTGAAGGGAGCTGTCCTTAGTACGAGAGGACCGGGATGGACGTACCTCTGGTGCACCAGTTGTCCTGCCAAGGGCATAGCTGGGTAGCTATGTACGGACGAGATAAACGCTGAAAGCATCTAAGCGTGAAACTCCCCCTAAGATGAGATCTCTCATCCATTATGGAGTAAGGGCCCAGAAAGACGATCTGGTTGATAGGCCGGAGGTGGAAGTGCAGTAATGTATGGAGCTGACCGGTACTAATAGCCCGAGGGCTTGACCTACGATTATGCAGGCAATCCAAGCCTTACTCACGGTCGCGGTTACGTTGTTCGGTTTTGAGGGTGCAGCGCGATATGCACCATTAGCTCAGTTGGTAGAGCACCTGACTCTTAATCAGGGTGTCCAGGGTTCGAGTCCCTGATGGTGTACCAGGATTTCAGGCAGCGAAAGCTGATTGAGATATAGAGACGGAACATGGCCCGTTGGTCAAGTGGTTAAGACAGAGGCCTCTCACGCCTTTAACATCGGTTCGAATCCGGTACGGGTCACCATTTTTCTCTTGACAGAGAGCGGAAAAGTGAATATAATGGTTGTTACTGCGAAAGCAGCTGCAATATAGTTGGTGCTTATTAGGGCGAGGGTCCACCCGTTCCCATCCCGAACACGGAAGTTAAGCTCGCTTCTGCCCACGATACTTGGCTGGAGACGGCCCGGAAAAATAGGTAGCGCCAACACAAGCGGACATCTTCGGATGTCCGCTTTTTTTGCTTGGTTCATAAAGTCAACCCCCGGCTCTGCCGGGAGAAACAGAAGGCCTATGGCGAGGGGAAGAGTAGACAAGAAAAAGTCTCCGAGTTAGAGTAAGAAAAAAGGCTTGTCGGCCAAGACTTACAAAAACAAGGAGACTAATTCATGACAAGTAATAAAACCAACGACAAACAAAAGCTTGACTGTGACGGTGATGGCCTGTTTACGGGCGGTAGGGCAGAGAATGTGCGTGAAGAAAATTCGGTGCTCTTTGAGGGACTTGCCAGTAATAGGCCCTTACAGGGCCAGATCAGACCTCAGGCTTAGCCGGAGGTTTTGATTTCGGGTTCCGACCTTGACAGATGCCGCCGAATCCGGTAATATAGTGGCGGAAATGCTCAAGATATTGGAGGGAATGCCCATGGACATTCAGCAGGCGGTGGCGGAGAACATCCACCGCATCCGAAAAGCGCAGAAGCTCAGCATCGACCGGGCGGCGGAGCTGTCCGGGGTGTCCAAGAGTATGTGGGGCCAGATCGAGCGGGGCCTGGCCAACCCCACGGTGTCAGTGCTCAGCCGGGTGGCCCTGGGGCTGCACGTCCCCCTGGAGCAGTTGATCGCCTGCCACGACGACCCGCCTACGGCCCTGTATCGGGCGGTGGACGTGGCCGGACAGCGGCTGTGCGGCGGAAAGGTCATCGCCTACCGGCTGTTCCCCTTTGACCCGGAGTCCCGCAGCGAGTCCCTCCAGCTGGACCTGTTCATCAGCGGCCGCTATGAGGGACCGGACCGGGTCCCCGGCTCCTGGGTGTATGTCACCTCCCTGTCCGGAACGGCGGAGGTCACCACCGGCGGCGAGACCTATCGCCTGGAGAACCGGGACTGCCTGTCCTTCCCCGGCAGTCAGCCCTATTGCTATGAAAACGTCGGCAACAACACGGTCCGGCTTATCCAGCGGATCGTGTATAAAAAATGAGACGTCCCGGCAAACTACGGGACAAGGAGGAGCGTATCATGTATAAGAATATCGAAAAGCAGACCGCCCTGGAGCTGCGGGAACAGGTGGACTATCAGGCCGGTCAGATCATCAGCCGCACCCTGGTGCAGAATGAGCTGATGAGCATGACCCTGTTCGCATTTGAAAAGGGCGAGGAGATCAGCACCCACGCCGCCGGCGGCGACGCCATGGTGACGGTACTGGAGGGCACCGGCCGCTTCACTGTGGGCGGGCAGGAGTTCCTGCTGCATGAGGGCCAGACCCTGATTATGCCCAAGGACATCCCCCACGCGGTCTATGGCCAGGAGCGCTTCAAGATGCTGCTGACCGTGTCCTTCTGAGAAAAGTCCTGAAAAAGCACCGCCGGAGGCGCTGCCTCCGGCGGTCTGTTTTCACGATTCCATGTGCTTTCCCAGGAAGGCGGACACGGTCTGGGCCAGCTTATACTCCCCCTCGCCGGGGACCTGGCCCTCCGCCGACAGGAACAGCACCAGGCCCAGCACGTCCCCCTCGCAGAGAATGGGCGCGGCCACGGCGGCGGTGTAGCGGTCGTTTCCGTCGGTGACGGGCAGGGGCTGGTCCGCGCCCTGGCAGCAGTAGATGCGGCGCTCCTCCATGACCCGGGACAGAGCCTCGGACAGGGACTTGCCCAGCAGCTCCCGCTTTCCGGCGCCGGTGATGGCGATCACGGCGTCCCGGTCGGTGACGGCGGCGGTGAAGCCGCTGGTGCGGTTGAGGGCGTCGCAGAACTGCGCCGCAAAGTCCTCCAGCCCCCCCAGCAGGGAATACTTCTTGAAAATGACCTCCCCCTCCCGGGAGGTGTAAATCTCCAACGGGTCACCGTCACTGATAACACGGACACGGAAAACCTTGTCCTCGTGGCCTTTTGAGGACTGGATCAGCGTGCTTTCGATATTTTTCGTGCCTTGCTTAAAATTTGCGGCGTCCTCCAGCGTGCCGCAGCGCAGCAGCGTGTCGATGTCGGTTTTGAGCTTAATTTCTAAATGATCCTCAAAGACGAGAATTTTGTCGATCAGCAGCTCCAGGTCGTTCCGCTCCAGCTTGTCCTTTTCCAGAATGTCATGGAACACGTCGATGGCGGTCTTGGCCACGCGGTTCACCTGAATGATGGTGTTGCGCTTGTCAGAGAGCAGGTCGATCTGGTGGTTGAGGCCGTCGATTTTCTTTTGGAGGTCGTCTTCCATCTCGTCATACAGCGCCTCGATGGATGCCTCCTGCTCGGGCTTTTTCATAATTTCCCGAATGCGCTGGCGCTTCGTCACCTTCAATTCTTCGGTGAGATCGTCCAGCACCGCGGCGAGATTGTCCGCAGACTGCTCCGTTTCCGCCACCTGCTCGGTCTCCCGCTTCAGTTCCTCGTTGAGTTGCACCAGCATGGCGGAGGAGCTGTCCGCCAGCTTCCGCACATAGCTTTTCAGCAGCTCGTCCAGCTTATCAACGCGGATGTGGTGGCTGGTGCAGCCCTTGAGACCGCGCCGGTGATACGTCCCGCAGGTGTAGGCAGGGGCTAAGTCGCTGCGGCTCATGGCGAACAGCGGGCTGCCGCAGTCGCCGCACTGCAAAAAGCCGGAGTACACATTGTCGTTGATCTTCACGCCGCGATAGTTGCTGCGGCTGCGCTTTTCCCGCAGCGCCCGGGTGGTGGCGAAGGTGCGGTAGTCGATGATGGCCTGATGGTGGTTCTCAATGACAATGTGCTCGCCCTCGTCCCGCCTGACCTCCTTGCCGTTGATCTTCGCGCGGGTGTACTTGCCCTGTCGGAGCGTTCCAATATAGAAGTCGTTATCCAGAATGCCCTGCACCGTGACGATGGCCCATGCGTTCTTGGCGTCCCGCGTAGTCTTCTTGCCCGCCGCCTCCTTGCGCAGGCGCTCGGCCATACGGGGCGTGGGAACGCCGGTGTCCGTCAGGTAGTTGGCAATTTTCTTGTAGCCCCAGCCATCGTTGTTATAGAGGTCGAAGATCTTCCGGACGGTGGCCGCCTCGGTGGGGACGACTTCAAACTGCTTCCCCTCGGTAACGATGTAACCGTAGGGCGCGGCGCAGATCCATTCGCCGTCCGCCTGCCGCCGCTTGATGACGTTTCGCACCTTGCGGGAGGTATCGGTGACGGGCATTTCGTTCACAAGGAACTGAAACTGGATTTTCAGCCAGTCGTCATCATTGGGAAAGTCGATGCCGTCGCCGATGGAGATGATGCGCACGCCCGCGTCGCGCAGGTCTTCCAGCTCCACGAGGCCGCGCGAGTTGCGGCGGGAGAAACGGGAAAAGTCCTTGATGATGAGAATGTCGTATTTGTGCTGCATCAACCCCCGGCGCATCTCCTGATAGCCCTCGCGCTGGTCGAAGGTGTAGCCGGAGCGGTCGCGGTCTTCAAAAAACATCAGCGTGCTGCCGGGAAAGTGGGTTTTTACATAATCTTCGATGATGGCCTTCTGGTTTTCAATGGAGATGTTCTTCTGCTCCTGCTCATCGTCTACGGAAATGCGGGCATAGCCCGCAATGTCAAATGTTTCAATCAATCTGGCTCACCGCCTTTCAGATATTTCGCCATCTCCCGGTCAAACTCGGAGATGTATTCGGCGTCCTGTTTTTTGCGGAACTCCTCGTAAATTGCGCCGACCTTCTTTGCCGCCGCCTCCCGCGAGATATGCCCCTTGCTGTTGAGCACCTTGCGGCGGTTGTTGGTGAGAAATCGGTCGGTTTCGTCCAGCCAATCCTGCATACTCATAAGCTGCTCATCCTCCGCCATCAACTCGGCGTAGTCGATAAACATGGTGACCAGCCGATTCAGATGGGCCAGCTCCTTTTCGTTCAGGTAGTTTTTTGCCACCAGCGTGTCGCTTTTGAGAATTTTGCCGTCCGGTGCACCCTTCCATGTGGTCAGGCCCATGGTGGGGCTGTCCAGCGTTGCCCGCTCGGAAATCAGCTCTGCCGCCGTCATGCCGGTGACGGCATAGTGCAGCTTGTTCTGCACGAAGGCATAGAACGCTTTCGTGGTTTCGCTGTTTTTGTCGTAGTCGTAGCTGCACTGCTCAAACACATCGGCAATTTTCTGGTAAGCTCGACGCTCGCTGGCGCGGATTTCCCGGATGCGCTCTAAGAGCTCATCAAAGTAATCCTTGCCGAACGGACGGCCGTTTTTCATCATCTCATCG
Organism: Clostridiaceae bacterium Marseille-Q4149; assembly: GCA_018228685.1. GTDB lineage: Bacteria > Bacillota > Clostridia > Oscillospirales > Oscillospiraceae > Vescimonas > Vescimonas cirricatena. Next base: position 2,308,833 of record CP073691.1, on the reverse strand, counting down.
TTGAGGACAAAGCCCTTTTGAATGTACTCCTTCAGCGTTTTCGTCGCCCACTGGCGGAAACGGGTGGCTTTTTTGGAGTTCACGCGGTAACCCACGGCGATGATGGCGTCAAGATTGTAAAAATCTACCGTCCGTTTTACCTGCCGCTCACCCTCCTGCCGAACTGTTTCCATTTTGGAAATAGTTGCATCACGGGAAAGCTCCTGCTCTTCATAGATATTTTGCAGGTGCTTTGAGACGGCCGGAACATTAACATCGAACAGTTCTGCCATGGCCTTTTGGGTCAGCCAGAAGGTTTCGTCCTTGAATACAACGCTGACATATTCTTTGTCGCTGCCGTTGCTATACAACAGGATTTCGCCCTGTCCCATCATTTCATTTCCCATTTGCATTCTCCTCTATTTGTTCCAACGTCGGTGAGGCGGTTTTTGCTGTCTGCTGCCCGCATTTTCAACTGGTGACGATTCGTCACCAGTTCACTCCCCTCCGTTTCTGTCGCAGTGGACATATGACACTTGTATCTTCACATAAGTTTATTATTTTAGATAATATTGTACACGATACTGATGCTCTTTGCAAGTCCAAAAAGAAAAAGGCGGAAGGAATTTTTCCCTTCCGCCCGAAGTTCAGCGCACCATGCCCGCGGCCTTCTGCTTTTTCGCCTGCTGCACGGTCTTCTCGGCGCTGCGGCGGCGGTTGAAGAGCAGCAGATCCCGCGTGTTCTCATAAAGATCGCCCTTGCCGGACTCGAACACAGCAACCATGTATTTCTTCGTCTTATACTTGGCGTAAATTTCCTTCAGCCCCTCCCGCAGGACGGGGTCAATTTTTTCTGCATTCGTCAGCCAGATTTCAACAAGCTTCTGATCGTCCCTGACGTTCATCTCCAAATAGAACCGACCTCCTTTAACAACCTTAGTTTCCTCATCTTTCCTGCGGCTTATGCGCGGCCACCTGCTTTGCCGCCTGCAAAATCTCCGGTGGCAAGACGTCCACCATGCGGTGCAGCTCGTCCAGCTCCCGGAGCTTTTCGTTGATCTCCAGTTTTTTCAGGACGCTTTCCTTGGAGGCAGCGCCCAGCTGCTTTTCGAGCGCCGCATTCTCGGCAGTCAGCGCCTTATAAGCGGCGTCATACTTCTTGAGCTTCGTCCGCAGAGCCTCCGCGCCGGGAACGTACTTACCCAGCAGCGCTTCCAGCTCGTCCAGCTTGGCCTTTTTGTTGAACGGATTGGTGTCGTTCAGAATCGCCATGATCTGCTCCTTCATCCGGTTCAGATGGACAGCCTCCTTGAACAGTCGCGGCGGGATGTGGTCACGTCCGGTTTCGCTGGCGCTCTCGCCGCGCTCCAGGTCTGGGTATTTCTTGACCATGTGCTCCCAAAATCGGTCCTGCCACTGCGTCAGCTTCTTCTTGTTGCCTACGATTTCCTTGGCACTGAGCCGTCCATCCTCTGTCAGCGGGACAAAAGAAAGGTGCATATGGGGCGTTTTCTCGTCCATATGCACCACAGCGGATATGATTGTTTCTGGCTTCTGGTTTTGCTTGATGAAGTCCAACGCTTCAGCAAAATAGGCTTTGATCTCGCTGCGCTTCTTGCCTCTGAAAAACTCCGGACTGGCCGTCACCAGCGCCTCCACCACCCGCACACTGTCCGACCGCGTGCGGCAACCGGCCTTGGCGATCTGCTTTTCCGCCTCGGCGCGGTACTTGCGCTGCGGCGTCACCAGATGAAAATTCAGGTGACTGCGGGACGTGTCCACGTCGGGGTTGCTGGCGTATTTCTCCTTGGTGCGCTCGTTGTGCGCCTCAATATTGGAAATCTCCGGCCCTTTGTACTTGGCAAAGCGGAGAATGGCGTACTGTGCTTTCATCGGCACTCCCCTCGCTTCGCCCACACGATGTCGCAGTCCAGCACGTCGGCCAGCTCCATAACCTCCTTATAGCGGATGCTCTCCCGCTGCAATTTTGCGGACAGGTTGGAAACACTGTCGCTCCAATCGTGTTCCTCGGCCAGCCGGTCCAACGCTTCCTGCATGGTAAAACCGGCGCGAATGATCTGTGACTTGATTTCGTTTCTGATATTCATAAAATCCTCCCTGAATTCTTGTTATGAAAACAGCGAAGCCGATGCACGCTTTTGCAAATCGGCTTCGCCGTCTGGTGAAATATTCTGTCTCTCCAAAATCCGCTGGAAATTCCGCAGTCGATGCATTCCTCGCAGGTGCATGATATCGACTTTTCGGAATCGTGCAGGGTCACGCCCATCCGCGAAGCCGGTACACGGTTCCAAGCAGCGCGGTTTCGTGAAATGGTTTCGTTTTCGTGTAAATTTCTTTCCGGTTCTCATCGCTCCTGAAAATACCCTCTCCTTTTCAGCTCTGCCGGAACGCCGATTGAACCCCAATTCGCAGTTGAATTTGAAATCATCCATCCCATCCGCCCATCTATCCGGGATGCGTGGGATGGATGGGATGGAGCTTTCTGCGTTTAATCTCATAAAACCGGCGGTGTGACCAATGCCTCGATGCCCCAGAAGCCGTTGACCCGCTTGCCAAGGGCGTTCTGGATATGGTTGTCATGCTCCAAGCCGAACTCGTCGGCGTGCTTTTTCAGCGTCATGCTCACCGTCCGCGCCGCCAGAGGCTTGTAGGCGTTGTCGCTGCACCACATGGTATAAATGGCGTACAGATTGGCCGACGTAATGGTACTGTCGGCTTTCAGACGGATGTATCCCTCCGAGCGCAGGAACAGCAGCACGTTGTCTGCTTCCTGCCGGGCGTCCTCGCGGTTGGCCTTCGTCTGCGTGCTTTCAGTAAAGCGGAAGCTGTTGGCTTGCAGGCGGCGCAGCCCTTCTAAGCACCAGAGGAAGATCCCCTCGATTTCCCCGCAGAGCTTGTCCACTAGAAACGGATCATCCTCCCGATTGGGCGGCTTTTTCTTCACCGACAGGATGAGCTGACGCCGGTAAAAGCCGTCCGAGTGGTCGTAGAGAGATTCCAGATCGCCGTTGGAAAACGCCAGAAACCGGACGTACATCTTGCCCTGATAGCTCTGCTCGCCCTTGCGCTCCAAGTCCATGGGCATTTCGGCGGTGATGAGGGATTTGAGGTAGTGGGTAGATTTCAGGGCTTCCATCTTCATGTCGTCATCCACCATTAGAAGCTCGTGCTCCAGATCGGCCCGGGCGAAGGGGCTGCGCTCCACCTTGGCGATGCTGCCGTTTTTCAGGTTGCTGCCGAGCATTTTCTGCATCACCACGCCGATGCGGCTCTTGCCCTCGCCGCCGTTGCCCTTCAGCAGCATCATGACTTGCCCGCGATTTGTTGGAATCAGGCAGTAGCCGAGATATTCCTGCAGGGTCAGAATGTCCGTCTCCTCCAGCAACTCCGACAAAAAACGCAGCCAGTGAACCGGCTGCGGCGCGTTGGGATCAAATTTAACCGGCAGGCGGTTGCGGCAGAACTCCTTTTCGGGTCGGAACGCGCCGCTGAGGAACAGCGTGCCGTTGGACACGTGAATCCGATCCTCGTGCAGGGGCAGGTCCGGCGCGTAGGCTTCCAGCTTCAGCATTTCCAGCAGACCGGAGGCGCGTTTTGCAAGACCGCAGCTGAAATGCGGGCGGAGCATTTCGTAAATCTGCTTGCGGATGCTCTCCTCATCGGTGATGCGGCCATCCACGGTGAAAAAGCTGCCGCTGACACATACCATCGGGTACGCCGCCAGAAAATCCTCGCAGAACAGCACCTCGTTGAAGTGCTTATCCTGTATCCAGCGCGGCGTTTCAGCTTTGTTCATGTGCGTCCTCCTTGATTTGGCGGTTCCGCTCTTCCATGAGTCCAAGGCGGTTGTCCTTCTGCATGTCGGCCACCACCGACCCACGTTCCTGCGGTGTGCCGGAGATCAGAATATCCAGCATATTCCCGATGCGATCCAGCATGTGGCACGCTTCCGCATAGCGCGGGTCAATGGGGTCTTCCGGCAACTGCGGCGCACAGTGTTCCTTCCAGTCCTGTAAGATGCCGAAGTAATCCCGCAGCACCCGGAAAGAGTGGCGTTCGGCTTCCATCTGCGTCTTTCCGCGCTTCAGCCTCGCCAGAACGGACGGCTTCTGCTCGGCAACGCCAAAATCCTCTGCCAGTCTCTTGGCAGCTTCCGCTGGCGGCAGGTGAAAAAGCCTCGCCACAAGGTCGATCACGTCACCAGTTGCCCCACAGCCGAAGCAGTAGAAGTAGTCCTCGTTCAGCTTCATGCTGGGCGTGCGGTCGGCATGGAAGGGGCAGCAGACCATATTGCCGCGCCCGATTTTCAGGCCGTAGTGTTCGGCAGCTTCTTTTATGGAAACTGCCGTCTTGATTTGTGCAAATAAGTTGATGTTCGTCTCCTCCTTTGAAAAATATTTTGAGAGCTGCCGTTCTGCCCGGTGCCGTTCCTGCCCGAGAATCTCACCCCGGCGTTTCGTTCTCCTTGATACGCGGAATGCGGTACTTCGTCGGAAAACATATCCCATCGGACGGTCATGAAGTTTTCAAGGTGCTGCGTGGTTTATGTCTAAATTTTAGTAAGAAAACGCGCCCTCCCCTGTATATCCGAAAGGTGGGAAAAGTTGCATGAAAGACGGCAATTTCCACGCTTTTCGGCAAAAATAAAAAAGTGTGATATCATCCAGAAAAAGCTAAAATGGAGGTGGGTATATGCAGATTAAGCTGACAATCGGGGAGCGTTTGAAGGATTTACGAGTGGTGAAAAAACTGACCTTGGAGCAGCTTGCTGTTGAGGTGGGCATCTCGAAATCCGCACTTGGCAGATATGAATCGGATAACGGCAAGGACATCAGCCCGTACAGCATTTCGATGTTGGCGGACTACTATGGCGTTTCTTCTGACTATCTGATGGGGCGGACGGAAACAAAAAATCACCCAAACACAGCTCTGCACGAGCTGCATTTGAGTGATACTTCGATCGATGTATTGAAAACAGGCAAGTTCAACCACCGGCTGCTATCGGAGCTGATCTGCCACAGGGATTTCCAGCGGCTTATGTTGGATGCGGAAATTTACGTTGACCGGATCGCAGATATGCGAATCAAGGATATGAATACCGTGCTGGAAGCCACCCGTCAGATGGTTCTGATGGAACATGGCGAGGTAGCTGACGATCTGTACCTCCATACTCTGAAAGCGGCGCAGATACAGGAAGAAGAATATTTCGGACATCTCGTTGCGGGTGATCTGAGCAGCATCCTGCGGGACATCCGGGAGGAACACAGGACGGATGCGCTGACCGCGGACGATGACCTGTCCGCTGCCGCTGTGCAGAAGCAGTTGATGGAGGCCGTACATTTTGAGGGCAGCTCCGAGGAAAAGAAAATCCGCGCATACCTTGCAACACTTGGCATTGATTACGACACGCTCACGAAAGAAGAGTTTGTTTCGCTGATTGGAATCCTCAAGAAGTCCAAGCACATGAAAAGTCCTATCAGCCAGCGCGGAAAAACGACTATGACCCACGGCAAGGGAAAACGAAAAAAACGCTGAAACGGGGAGCGTCGCTGCGGCGGGTTTTTATATACCTTTCCTTTCTTTTCCGGCCAGTCGGATTTTGCTTCTCAAAAATCCTGCGATTGTGCTGTAGCTCACATCACAAAATCCGCCTGTCCTGCTGCCGCGAAAAAGCGTTTGTTGCCACACTCTGCTGCACTGCAGAGCACGCCGCCAACCCCTCTTCCGCGCCAGCTGGAAGCAAAGGTATAACACACTAGACTTTGCAAGCAAAATCGTGTGCCAACAGGGATGCTGCGCGCCCCTATTGGAAACCCAGCGGCAAAGAGGCGCGGGTCTCCGGTGGAGACCTCAAAGCGTGAAACGCTTTGAAGCGCTGACCGAGCCGACAGGCGAGACCTCCCTTTGCAATCCCTCCATTTTCCTCGCAGGTGCATATACAGGCTGCAAAAACGCAGCTTGGAACACCTGCTCAGAAAATACAAAAGGAAGTCCGTCCCTCGCAGGAACGGGCTTTCTTTTTTTACCGTCAACTTCAATTTTGTCATTACTGCAAAAGTGAGAAAATTGCGATTGACGGTGATGCAATTTATGGGTATACTGTAACTGCATCATTGAATGATATTTGATGAAATTAAACGCTGAATGAGGAATTTGAATGAGAGAATTCGACTTCAAAGCAGAATATCAAAAGCTCCTGACGCCGGAGGTCGTGGCGTATCTGACGCAGATCCACGAGTACAAGGGGCAGCAGAACCTCTTTATCGAGGCCAAGGCGGATGCACTGTCCAATCTTTTGGAGGTTGCGAAGATTCAGAGCACCGAGGCATCCAACCGCATCGAGGGCATCATCACCACGGACGACCGCCTGAAAAAGATCGTCCGCGAAAAGACCATGCCCCAGACCCGCAGCGAAAAAGAGATCGCCGGATACCGCGACGTGCTGGCGACGATCCACGAGAGCCACGACTATATCCCGCCAAAGCCGACGGTCATTTTGCAGTTGCATCGGGACCTGTACAAGTTCAGCGGCAAGTCCATCGGCGGCAGCTTCAAAAACTCGGATAATGTGATTGCCGAGGAACTGCCGGATGGACGGAAGATCGTCCGGTTTGAGCCTGTCTCCGCGTGGGAAACGCCGGGGGCAATGACGGCACTTTGCGATGCCTTCCGGACGGCCATGCAGGACACGGAGTTTGATCCGCTGCTGCTGATTCCGATTTTCATTCTGGACTTTCTCTGCATCCACCCCTTCAATGACGGTAATGGCCGCATGAGCAGGCTCCTGACGCTGCTGCTTCTGTACCGCTCCGGCTATATCGTGGGCAAGTATATCAGCATCGAAAAGCTGATCTCCGACACTAAGGAGACCTATTACGAGGCGTTGCAGGAAAGCTCCTGCAACTGGCACGAGGGAACCAACGACTATGCACCCTTTGTCACCTATATGCTGGGTGTTCTGGTGGCGGCGTACCGGGATTTCGAGAGCCGGATCGAGCTGCTGACCACCAAGGGCCTGTCCAAGCCCGACCGGGTGCGGGAGATCATCAAAAATCACCTCGGCAAGATCACCAAGAGCGAGATCATGGCCAAATGCCCGGACATCAGCCAGATCACCGTCCAGCGCACGCTGGCGGAGCTGCTGAAAAACGGCGAAATCACCAAGCTCAGCGGCGGAAGATATACGGCGTATTTGTGGAGCGGGGAGGAATAGTTGGGCCGCGATTTAGAAAGCCAGGCATGGAAATTCAAAAGGAAGTCTGCATCAACGATGAGAGAAACCCTCTTTCGAATAGAATTACAGAAACACTTCGCATTTCAAGCTATTAGTGGGATACAAAATATCCGTACGCCAAATGTGAGATGTTGTCTTGTGACCTAAATTCTTTCAAACGAAATTTACATTTGATGTTTTTCCGTTTTTTTGCTATAATAAAAGAGTAAGCAATAAGAGATGAGCTGCAGCCGGGGGAGGTGATATAATGACTGATATGGAGCAGCTTTTGGCGGTTGCCAAGATGTACTATGAACAGGGGTTGACGCAGCAGGAGATCGCCGAAAAGGTGTTTCTGTCCCGGTCCCACGTCTCCCGCATGCTGAAGGAGGCCCGTGCTCTGGGGATCGTTGAAATCATCATCCGCTCGCCCTTTGAAAACCATGTCAGTTTGGAGATAAGCCTGGCAGAGCGCTTCGGAATGGAGAAGATTCTGGTGGCCTACACTGAAAACACCGGCCCTCGGGAGGAGTTCAACAGCGTGTGCAGCATGGGCGCGTCCTATCTCAACAGCATTCTCACCAACCGCAGTGTGCTGGCTGTGTCCAAGGGGAAAACGGTAGCTGCCACCATCGGCGCGCTGAAGCCGTCCAAAACCTTGCCGGATATGCGCTTTGTGCAGCTGGCCGGTTCTATGGAGAGCATCAATCCGGATATCGACGAGATGTTTATTCTGCAGCGGGTGGCCGCTCTGTACGGATGCGACTGCAAGCGCCTGCTGGTGCCGTATCTGCTGGATGATGAGGAGAGCAAGGCCCTGATCTGCCGGCACAGCGCCACCCGCGAGGTGCTGCGCTGCCGCAAGGACGTGAATACCTTCATCAGCGGTGTGGACACCATGCTCTATTGGGCGGAGCGCATGGACGAGAAGGACGTGCATCCTCTGATGAACCAGGGTGCCGTGGGCTGCATGTGGGGCTATTTCTTTGATATCAACGGCAACATTATCGACACGCCCTTGTATAACCGCATGATCATCCCCGATCGCAGCATCTTCCAATCCGCTCAGACCCGGATCTGTATCGCTTCGGACCGGTTCAAGGCCAAAGCCATTCTGGGGGCTCTGCGGGGCGGTATGTGCAATGTGCTGATTACCAATTCCAAAATTGCCAGCCAGATTCTGAATCTGGATGCAGTCTGATATAAGGGAGGACCATATGAGCGTTCTGTCTCTGGATGCCAGCCAAAGCGTGAAACTCACTCTGATGAAGGATATCTCCTATTGCCTGGTTCGTTCCGACAAGCTGGGCCGGCGCCGGGATGTGCTGGTGATGTTCAATGACCAGCCGGAAGGATATGTCCTGTCCTACGGTGATTGGCTGCACTTTATCAATCAGGTATCCGGCCGCCGCATTCTGTTCGGCTTTTACCGCCGGATGCGGAAGTATTTTTCCGGACGCACCCGGGAGGAATTTCAGCAGGAGCTGTCCCGCCGGGGCATTGCCTTCCGCCGGGAATGTCCGCCGGCGACCAATTGAATCACAAACAGCAGGAGCCCCTCCGGATGGAGAAGCTCCTGCTGTTTGTGTTTTGTATGTCCCGTAATTTCCTTTTGTTCCGATGAGGCCTGCGATTCAAAGAGTGGAGGCGTCGATGGCGGACAGAGCCCGCCGCAGCTCCAGCACCTTCCCGGGAACTACAGACAGCTCCCGCACACCGGCCTTGATATAGAAGGGAAGCAGCGCCTCGTTTCCGGCGGACTCTCCGCAGATGCCGCACCAGATCCCCCGGGCCGCGGCGGCCTGGGCGGTGTTCTGGATCAGACGCAGCACCGCCGGGTGAGAGGAGTCGAACAGATCGGCAACCTTATCGTTGAGCCGATCCGCCGCCAACGTGTACTGGGTCAGATCATTGGTCCCGATGGAGAAGAAATCCACCTCCTGGGCAAACTGGTCGGCCAGGATGGCGGCGGAGGGAACCTCCACCATCATGCCCACCTCGATGTCCCGGGCCAGGGGAACCTGCTCTGCCTCCAGCTCCCGGCGGCACTCCGCCAGCAGGGCCTTGGCCCGGCGAAGCTGGTCCAGGTCCCCGATCATGGGGAACATAATGGCCAGGCGGCCATAGTGCGATGCCCGCAGCAGGGCCCGCAGCTGGGTGCGGAACATGTCCCGGTGATCCAGGCACATGCGCACCGCCCGCCAGCCCATGGCGGGGTTTTCCTCCGGCGGCAGCGGCAGCCAGGGCGGCACCTTATCGGCGCCGATATCCAGTGTCCGCACCACCACGCGCTTGCCCTCCAGCTTTTCCAACACCGCCCGATAGGCCGCAAACTGCGTGTCCTCGTCCGGTGCGCTGTCGGCATTCATATAGAGGAACTCGCTGCGCATCAGCCCCACGCCGTCAGCGCGCACCGCCGCGGCGTTGTCCGCGTCCGTGACATAGGCAATGTTGGCGCAGATCTCCAGCTCCAGGCCGTCCTTGGTGCGGCTGGGGAGGTCGCGATACACCTGCAGATCCGTCTGCTCCCGGAGATAGGCCTGACGCCGGGCCGAATAATCCGCCAGGGTCTGCTCGTCCGCGTCCAGGATCACCAGCCCCTGGGAGCCGTCCACTACGACGGTCCCGGAGGCGGCGGAGAGAGCCTCCACCAGTCCGCCGACGCCCACCACAGCGGGGATTCCCATGGTGCGAGCCAGAATGGCAGAGTGCGAAACGTGGGAACCCAGCTCCGTGACGAACGCCATGACATGCTCCCGCTCCAGCTGCATGGTGTCACTGGGGAACAGGTCGTGGGCACACACCACGGAGGACTCCTTCAGGGCCTGGCTCTGCCCGCCGGTCAGCACCTGCAGCAGCCGCTGGGTGATGTCCCGGATATCGGCGCTGCGGGCCCGCATGACCTCATCGTCCATAGAGGCGAACATCTCTGCAAACTCCTGGCCGGCGCAGGCCACGGCGTGCTCCGCCGTATAGAGCTGGTTGGTGATGTTGTCCTCCACCGACTCCAGATAGTCCAGGTCCTCCATCATCATTTTGTGTATGTCAAAGATCTGGGCGGCGGCCTCGCCGGCTTCCCGAACGGTCTTTTCATACAGCCGGTCCAGCTGAGCCCGGGCCTCCTGCACGGCGCAGTCAAACCGGCGCTGCTCCGCCTGGGCCGTCAGCCGGGACAGCTCCTCATAGGCGGCCAGCTGCACCTTCTGATACAGCCATGCGGGGCCGATGGCCACCCCCGGTGAGGCGGGAATACCGTGAAGAGTGATCATTGCCGCATCCTCCTCACAGCTCCGCCTGGCAGAAATCCTGCAATGCCTGGCAGGCGGCGTCCTCGTCGCCGCCCTCCACGGTGACCCGCAGCTCCTGACCGCACTTGGCCGCCAGCTTCATCACAGCGAACAGGCGCTTGCAGTCGGCGGTTTTTTCGTTGGCGGTCAGGGTGACGCGGCTGTCCATGGCCTGGGCCAGCTTGACGATCAGTCCGGCCGGGCGGGCGTGAAGTCCCTCGGCGTCCTGGATCACATAAGTAAATTCTTTCATATAACAGCTCTTTTCTCAGGCCTTGCTGAGTTCATCCAGATAGGCCCGGGTCTTTTCTTCAATTTCCGCCTCGGACATGATATTCTTCAGCGGGATCACGTGGGCGCCCTTGCGCTTGGCATCGGCAAACTGCGGCTCCAGCGAGACGCTGCAATACACTACGTCGTACTTCTGGCCGATGGCCTTGCCCACGGAGACGGTGTTGGCCTCCACGTTGCACTTCAGGCCCAGCTTGGTGAACACGCGCTTGACCTTGAGGCTCACCAGCTGACAGCACCCGTTGCCGGCAGCGCAGCAGGCCAGAATGTTGAATTTTTTGGAAGTGATATCCATTGTTCGTTCCTCCTGTTTTGACAGTATGTATAATATGATGCATAGCGCCGCCGCCGGCAGCGCGGGATAACGGGGGCAAAGGGTACGTCACCTGCCGACAGACCTCCGCTTTCGCGGAGGCCCGTCAGCAGTGTGTAGAAAAGGGTGGTTGTCAGGTTTATTGGGTCAGCAAAGGGCCTTACAGGTCCTCGCCCATGACCTCCTTGTACTGCTCCCAGTCCTCGGCGGCCAGCCAGTAGCCCTTCTTGTTCTTGAGATACTGGATCTGGGGGATAGCCAGCATGATGACCAGCACCAGCGCATAGCCGGCCCAGCCAAGATACTTCCACAGGGGGGAGAAGGCGGACAGCGTGATGGCGTTATCCACCTGGAAGCCCACGCCGCCGTAGACGTCGAAGCCGATGATGCAGGCAGCGATACCGGCCAGGAACACGTCAGACAGAGCAACGGCGATGCAGGAGACCACCAGTGCCTTGATGCCGCCGCGGTGATGGGCAAAGATACCCACGGTGGCGCTGTCGAACATCATGGGAACAAAGCCCACCAGGCACACGAAGGGCAGATTCAGCAGCATGCCCACGGTGGTGAACACGGTCATGGTCAGAGAGCCCACCAGGAAGCTGACGGTGATGACGGAGCCGTTGGTCACGAAGCCGTAGAAGGCGGCGCAGTCGATGCCGGGCAGGGTGTTGGGCAGGACCTTCTCGGAGATGCCGCTGAAGGCCACGGTCAGCTCAGCCACGAACATGCGCATACCGGTCAGCAGGATCACCAGATACACGGGGAACTTGCCGGCGGTGTGGAAGATATACAGCGCGAAGCTGGTGTCGGCGGTGAGGCTGGAGTCGATGCCCATCATGGCCTCCTTGCCGATCAGGGAGATCAGCACGGCGAAATAGGCCAGCATAACGATAAAAGAGGCCACATACATGTCGTTGAAGATGGACAGGAAGCCGGGCAGCTCCAGATTGTCAAACTTCTTGACTTCCTTGCCCTTCTTCTTGGCCCGGCGCTCCAGCAGGCGGCCGTACTCATAGCCCAGGCGGTCCAGGATCATCTGGGTGTGGCCCACGCACATGTTGGCGCCGTCGGTAAGATCCTGAGCGGGCTCAACGGTGAGGTTGGACAGCACGCACCACTTCACGGCCAGATACAGACCCACAGCCAGGATGGTGGCAAAGTCGCCCATAACGGGGAACATCACCAGCAGGATGGGGACCATGTCGATGGCCTGACCGGACAGGATGTGGGCCTGAATGATCAGGGAGCGACACTTGGTGTATTTTTTCATCAGCACCAGGATGATGGCGATGCCGAAGCCGGCGGCCATGGATGCCATCTGCAGACTGGTGGTGCGGCCAAAGCTTTCCAGAATGGCCGTCAGCGTGCCGGCGCCCAGGGAGTCATCGTTGACGATGATGTTCATGCCCAGCACCTGGCGCAGGCCCATCATGATGGGCTGGAAGGTGGTGTACAGGCCGCCGGTAGCGGTTTGATAAACAATATAGCCGATATAGGCCTTCAGAGCGCCCATCAGGGATTCCAGGAAGGGGCGCTTGGTCAGAAGCTGGCCGATAAACACCAGGACCATCATAAACATGGCAGCCCGGTCAAAGAAGTTATACCAGATCCAGCTCAGAACGGAAACAACAGAATCCATTATGATTTTCCTCCGTATTCACACAAAGTATGTTGGTAAAGAGCTTTTACGCGGTAGATTGCTGAGTATGGAAGGCACGAGCCCCGACGGGGCGGGGATAGATCCTCTCCTCTCTCCGGTCAAAAACTGATTGTGGGAATCCAAATTTAATTCAAACAAGCTCAGGAGCGGCTCAGCCCAGCAGCTTGTCAAAATCCTCTTTTGTTTTGGCGTCCAGCAGAGCCCGGACCGTCTCCTCATCGTCGAACACATCTGCCAGGTCCATCATCACGTCCAGGTGGGCGTTAAGCTCCTTGACGGCGATGGCGAAAAACAGCTCCGCACCCATCTCCGGGTCGCTCTCGTCGTAGTACACGGGGCGGTTGATCTTCACGAAGCTCACCGTCGCCTGCCTGACCAGGTCCGTGCGCTTGGAATGAGGCATGCAGATGTGGGGCGCGATGAAGATGTAGGGGCCGTTCTCGGCCACGTTCTCTATGATGCTGTCGGCATAGGCCGGCTCCACCAGCCCCTGGCGGATCAGCGGCGAACAGGCCGCCTTCACGGCCTCCTCCCAGGTGTCGAACCCGCTGTAAACGTCGAACAGCCCGTCTTGATACAGCTTTTTCAGATAAGCCAGTTCCATGTGTTCTCCTCCCACGGATGAATGAATATGCAGTTCTGCTGCCCGGGTCCGCAGGGGCTTCTCTGGGCATATCCGACAAAACTCACACCGCCATTATGCACGATTTTTCTGAAATATGCAACTGCTGCACGAAAGATACACACAAGTCCTCCTTGCACACATGCGCAGAAAATAAGCCGTCATTTGCCTCTTTTTCTGGAAATTCCTGGAACATATAGGGAAAACTCCCGGTTTTGCTACACATTTGTGCAAATAAAAAACTGAAAATTTCGGTCGGAGGCATTTTTTCGGCCCCTGCCGGGTGTGCTGGATGACACGTTGTGAAATGTGACAAAACCTATTGCATTATCGGCCGCTCCATCGTATACTTTCATCAATGCAGGGCGCAGACAGGCATCCGGTCGCCGCGATCCGTGCCCGGCAGCAGCGGCTTATTTAACGAACAAGGAGGATTATTCCAAATGCCGAAAGTAAGAACCGTACTGGGTGATATCGAAGCGTCTGAGCTTGGCTTTACCATGGCCCACGAGCACGTTATCCATTGTCCCCGCGGCCTGTTCGCTCCTGACAACGAGTGGGCGCTGCGTGATTTCAATATCCAGCTTCAGATGGTCAAGGATTACAAGGCCATCGGCGGCGGAACCCTGGTGGACGCCATGTGCCGCGACCAGGACGGCCGCTGCCCCGCGTATCTGAAGGTCATTTCCGAGACCACCGGCGTTCATATCATCGCCGCCACCGGTATCCCCTTCGACTATCCCGGCGACCGGGAGCCCCTGATGGATCTATCCATCGTCTGGAAGGATAAGGACGTGGACGAGATCGCCGCCGGCTATGTCAAGGAGATCACCGAGGGCATGAACGGCACCAACATCAAGGCCGGCTGGATCAAGGCCGGCACGCAGTACTGCTATGCCACTCCCGGCGAGATCAAGGGCCTGAAGGCCGCTGCCCGGGCCGCTCTGGCCACCGGCGCCGCCGTTCATACCCACACCGACGGCGGCTCTTTCGCTCTGGAGCAGCTGGAGATCGTCCTTAACGAGGGCCTGCCCGGCTCCCAGTTCGGCGTGGCGCACATTGACCGCAACCCCGACTTCTGGCTGCACAAGAAGATCGCCGAGTCCGGCGCTTACCTGATCTATGACGGTCCCGGCAAGGTGAAGTACTATCCCGACTCCGTCCGCGTGGATCTGCTGCGCCGCCTGGTGGACGCCGGCTTTGAAAACCAGATCATGCTCAGCAACGACATGGGTAAGAAGAGCCATCACCAGAGCTATGGCTATGGTCCCGGCTGGGGCTTCATCAAGCAGAAGTTCATCCCCCGTCTGCTGGACGAGGGCTTCTCCGAGGAAGTCGTCCACAAGTTCATGTATGAGAATCCCGCCCGCTTCTACGCACTGAGAAAGTAAGAGGACAGCTATGAAGAATGATCGTGATGAACGGACCCGGCCGCACGTCCCCACCTCTCCTGAGGAGTGCGATCCCAACTCCGCCACCGTGCAGCGCTGGCAGCCCAAGCGCCTTCCCCTGCGGGAGGGCATTGCCCAGGCCTCCTGGTTCTGTCGGATCATGTATATCCTGATCGTGTTGGGAACGGGAGCACTGAACCTGATTTATTGGCAGAAGCTGCCCGATACATTGGTCCTGCGGACCTGGTTCGGGTATTCCGCCGTTGAGGTTCCCACCGTTTCCTACTTTATCGTGTCATTTCTCCTCATCTGCTATTTGGTATACCGCGATCTGGTAAATCGGTCCCTGTCCAGAAGAAAGGTGTTTATTCCGCTGATCTTCTTTTTGGGCAACTATTACATGATCGTGGAGCTGCTGCAAACCATGGCGGCGTGAGGCACATCACGGTCGTTTCCCAAAGCGGCCCGTCCGTCGGGCGGGCCGCTTTATACGGGGATCCCTGCGTTTTTTTACAAGCAAAGCCTATGAGTATGAATATAATGGAGGAATTATGAAAGCTCCTTATTTGCAGATTGCATTGGATAACGAATCCCTGGAGGACGCCTTCCACACCCTGCGGGGCGGACTGGGCAACGAGGTGGACATCATTGAGGTGGGCACCATGCTGATCCTGATGGAGGGCGTGCGGGCGGCGCGGATCATGCGGGCCTGCTTCCCCGACAAGATTATGGTGGCCGACGCCGCGCTGTCCGTGGCGCATTTCGGGCCCAAGGTCCTGGCTGCGGGAACCCAGTTTGTGACCATGTTCTCCCCTGCCCGCAACGAGGTAAAGGCCGCCATTCTGGCCCAGGCCAAGGCAGGCGGCCAGGACGTTCAGATCGAGTTGTACGGCGACTACGGCGAAAGCTGGACCTTCGACGACCTGCGGGAGTGGAAGGACATCGGCATCCGCCAGATCATCTATGGCCGGCCCAGCTCGGCCAGCGGCCCCTGGACCGCCCAGGACGTGGACTTCGTGCGCCAGCTGTGCGACATGGGGTTCGAGGTCACCGCCACCGGCGGCATCACCTATGAGGACCTGGACATCCTGGCGGGTCTGCCGCTGTATGCCGTGATCTGCGGCCGTTCCATCCGCAATGCGGAAAATCCGGCGGCGGAGGCCCGCCGCATCAAGGCCCGTATGCAGGAGCTGTGGACCTGAGCGCATCTCCATCAAAAATCTAAAGAAAAAGGTGAAATTCTTATGTGGATCGACAATATGTTTGGCGTAAAGAAGCCGATCATTACCATGCTGCACCTGGATCCCCTGCCCGGCGATCCCCGATATTATTACGGCGACTGCATGGACCGGGTGGTGGAGCATGCCCGGGCCGACCTGCACGCCCTGCAGGATGGTGGCGTGGACGGCATCATGTTCTCCAACGAGTTCAGCCTGCCCTATGAGCGGCACATGAGCTTCGTGACCCCGGCGGCCATGGCCCGGGTGATCGGCGAGCTGAAGTCCGAGATCCGCGTCCCCTACGGCGTGGACTGCATCTCCGATGGCCTGGCTGCCATTGAGCTGGCGGCCGCCGTGGACGCAAAGTTTATCCGCGGCACCTTCAGCGGCGTGTATGTGGGCGACGGCGGCCTGTACAACAACGACTTTTCCCAGCTGCTGCGCCGCAAGGCCGCCCTTCACCTGGACGAGCTGAAGATGCTGTACTTTATCAATCCCGAATCCGACCGCAACCTGGATACCCGTCCCCTGGCGGATATCGCCCGCTCCACTATCTTCAAGGCCCATCCCGACGGACTGTGCATCTCCGCCAACGCCGCCGGCCAGGATGTGGACGACGCGCTGATTGCCAGCGTGAAGGAGATCGCCCCCAACGTGGTGGTGCTGTGCAACACCGGCTGCCGCCCCGACACCATCGAGAAAAAGCTGGCCACCGCCGACGCGGCTGTTGTCGGCACCTATTTCAAGGAGGGCGGCCGTCTGGAGAACGACAACCTGGAGAACGTCCGTGTGGATATCAACCGGGTCAAGGAGTTCATGGACGTGGTCAAAGCCCTGCGGCAGAAGCTGTAAGGCCCCAGGAAAGGAGCAACCATGAAACGGATCATTCCCTCTGTGGCCTCCGCCAACCAGCTGTTCCTGGCGGAGGAGATCGGAGCCTTTCCCGCCGGAACCCTGCTGCATGTGGACATCGAGGACGGCAATTTTGTCAACAACATCACCTTCGGCATGCGGACAGTGCGTTCCATTGCCAACATGTTCCCGCAGCACCCCCTGTGTTTTCACTTCATGGCCACCAATCCCTCCCAGTATTTTGAGGAGATCGCCAAATGCGGTGCCAGACAGGTGGCGGTCCATTTTGAGGGCCTGCCCTACCCCTCCGAGGAGCTGTGCCGGATCCGGGAGCTGGGGATGATCCCCGGCCTGGCCATCAATCTTCGCACGTCCATCTCCCAGGTGGAGCCGTTTTTTGAATACATCGACTTCCTGATGGTCATGACCATGGACAGCGGCTATGGCGGCACCAATGGGCTGGGCTTCTGCTTCGCCAATCATGACCGCATCCGCCAGGCCCGGGCGGCGTTGCCTGCGGGCAAGGAGCTGTGGGTGGACGGCGCCATGGACGAAACCGAGATGAAGAACTGCTTCGCCCTGGGTGTGGACGCGGTGATTGCCGGGCGGATGATCTTCCCGGAAAAGCTGGCCCAGGCCGGCGAGACCCGCCGGGCCTATCTGCCCAGTGAGCGGCAGCAGACCCCGGCGCAGCTGCTGGAGCAGTATACCCGCCGCTATTGTATGGATGAATAGGAGAGACGCAATATGTACGAAAAAGAAAGACGCGCCCTGATCGACTGCGCCCTGCAGATGAAGGAATGCCGCCTGATCACTCTGTGCGGCGGCAACGTGTGCATGCGCCTGAATAACGGCAACATCGCCGTCACCCCCTCTGGCATGGACTATGAGATCATGACCTCTGACGACGTGGTCATCGTGACGCCCCAGGGCAAGATCGTGGAGGGCACCCGCCGCCCCACCTCCGACCTGGATGCCATCCTGTATATTTTTGAAAAATTCCCCTGGGTCAATGCCACCATTCATACCCACCAGCCCTACGCCACGGCGTTGGGCCTGGTGCAGGACGTGTTCCCCGCCACGCTGGTGTCCCAGATCGATGCCCTGCGGGGTGATGTGCCGGTGGCGCCCTTTACGCCGTCCTCCGACAAGGGGATGGGCGTTCTAACGGTGGAGCACTATAACGGCTCCCTGGCGGTGATCCTGCGAGGCCACGGTGTGATGGCCTTCGGCCCCACGCTGCAAATCGCCCTGTATGCGGCGGTTTATCTGGAGGAGGCGTCCCAGACCTATCTGGCGGCGCTGGCCACCGGGCGCAAGGTGGAGCCGCTGGACCCGGAAATGGTAAAGGCCGAGTTGGGCGAGCCGGATTCCTGGGCCAATTATCTGCAAAAATAAGTTGCATTTTCCCAGTCGGAAAGTATAATGAGATCATGAAAAAAAGGAGGCTCTTTTATGAACTGGAAGCTGGGTAAGCTGATCAAGAATAAGACCTACAAGCTCTGGGGTGTGAACATCTTCGATTATCAGTGGACGGATACCGGCGAAACGGTGCACCTGAAGGACTACACCGATGGCATCCGCAAGGATTTTACCATCTATACCATCGATGTTGAGGGAACCACGCACACCTTTGCCGCCATTGGCCGGGGTTTGAACACCTGGCTGTTCTATGTGGGTGAGTAACGATTTCCGGTGCTGAGCCGGGGAGCTGGATAATGCCCTGTGCTATAGACAGTGCCTATTGCTGGCAGGCGTCTCAAAACAATAAATATTGGGGTCAGGTTTCAGTACCTGGCCCCAATATTTATTGTAAAAAATAATTGGCCTTTTCCGTCACTATGTACTACTTCCAACCTTGCCTCTTGGCCAAATCGCCCATCGCAAAGCAGAATTGTTCCCACCGTGCCAATGTTATCTGTGACGGGTCACCCTCGCGGATGCGCATGGTGCGGCGGATCTCCTTGGGAATGACCACCCGTCCCAGGTCGTCGATGCGGCGCACGATTCCGGTTGCTTTCATATGATAACTCCCTTTGTAACTGAATATTGGCAAAGGTAGTATCTGCACTCCCAGGCAGATTATGCGAAAGCACCGGGCGCGGACGGCCGTGCGGAGACGAAATGTACCCGGATACGGCTTGATCTCTATCCGGCATTTTTAACGGATAAATGCCAACGACAGTTGTGATACACATACAATTATGGTATACTATACAGGCGGCAGGTTCGGAGAAATTGATAACAACAGGGAGGGGCTGCATCATGAAAAAGAAAACCACGCGCAGGCAGGTATTGTTGAGCTTTTTAGGGACCACCGATCCCATTCGCGGTGAGCGCGACGGCGCTATGCTGCACATTCTGCGCCACTACCGCCCCGAGGTAGTCTGCCTGCTGTTTACGCCCGAGGTGCGAAAGCTGGCGGAGGCGGACGAACGCTATGAAAAGGTGTTTTTCCACCTCAAGTCCCATTGGGACGGCTACGCTCCGGTGGTGTTGGAGCAGGATCTTTCCGTCAGCGATGTTTCCGATATGGACGAGCTGGACCAGCCGCTCCACGTCGTGATGAACCGGCTGAGCCGCGAGTATGCGGATGCGGAGATCCTGGTGAACATCACCTCCGGCACGCCCCAGATGCAGATGCTGCTGTCGCAGATGGTGCTGGAGCTGCGCTATCATGCCCGGGGCATACAGGTGAAAACGCCGGAGAAGAAGGCCGGCACCACCGTTCGCACCAACGACAGCGAAAACTACGACATCGACCTGGAGATCGAGTGCAATGAGGACGAGCAGGAGGGCGCGCCCAACCGCTGCGTTGAGCCGGAAATGTTCTCCGTGCGCCGCAAGAATCAATGGCAGCAGGTGGAGGCGCTGCTGAATCAGCGGTGCTTCCGGGGCGTTGCGGAAATGCGTCCGGCGCCTCTGTCGGAGGAGCTGATGGCTCTGGTGAAGCACATGGCCTATCGCAATGACCTGCTGCCGGAGGAGGCCCGGAAAGCCGTGCGGGGATACGGGCTTGGTCTGAAGCTGTATCTGCCGGAGGCCGCCCCCGCGCATCAGGACATCTGCGAGTATGCGCTGCTGATGAAAAATCTGCTCTGCTCCCACAGCTACACGGAATTTGTGCTGTACATGGAGCCGCTGACCCTGCGCCTGCAGGAAACGCTGCTGAATCAGCTTCTGCCCAGGCGTTATGGGTATGATCTGACCCATGTGCAATCGAGGTACGGAGGACGCATGAAAATCGAGCCCGGCCTGATGCAGGCAAAGATGCCGGAGCTGTACGACCGGCTTTATGTGACGGGGACGTGGGAATGCCGCCCGTCCGATCTGAGCACGCCGTTCTGCGACGATATACTGGACATCCTGTCCACACAGCCGGAGGAAACCAAAACCTATTTCCGCTGCTATGCCGATCTGAAGGAGGTGCGCAACGGTCTGGCCCACCGCCTGTGCGCGGTGACGGCGGACGAGATCCGGGCGGCGTGCGGCAAGACGCCGGAGCAGATCATTTCGCTGATCGAGCGGTGCATTCTCCTGCTGTTCCCCGCCTGCGACCCGGAGGTTTTCCACATCTATGAGCGCATCATCCGCTATATTCAGAAACAGTATTGATACGGGTTCTTGATAAAAAGCGGAATCCGGTGGGATGGTCTATTGAAATCAAACAAATGCGGTTGAGCATTCCACGGAGATGCTGTATACTATTGCCGAAACAACTCGCACCCCGCAAGGGGACGGTAACTCTCCAGAGGCAGCGGCGTTGCCCCTCCCGCCAGAAACAACTTACACCCCGCAAGGGGACGACCCTTTGGAAAGGAGGGATCCTCATGAACCCGCAAACCGTACAAGCCACCTTCGGCTGTCTGCTCCATGATGTGGGCAAGGCAGTCTGCCGCGCCGGTATTTCCGACGGGCGGCACGGCGAGGCCGGATATCGCTTTGTCCGGGACATCGACGGCTACGGACAGGCCAAGGCCGTGCTGGACTGCATCCGCTATCACCACGCCGCCCAGCTTCGTCAGGCAAAGGACTGCGACCCCCTTGCCGCCATCGCCTGCATTGCCGACAACATCGCCGCGGCCGCCGACCGGCGGCAGACCGGCGACGAAACGCAGTTTGACCGCTATCTGCCCCTGTCGCCGGTGTTCACCCATCTCAACGGGGAGCATCCGGGGCACACCCTGCCGCCCCACGCACTGGACGGCTGCCTTCGTCTGCCGCTGGACGGGTCCTTCCGCCTCTCCGCCGGCGACTATGAGCAGATCCTGCTGACCCTGCGCCGGGAGCTTTCCGCCCTGCCGCCGCAGGAGGAGTGGCTCAACTCCCTGCTGTCCGTTTGGGAGAGCTGTATGAGCACCGTGCCCTCCAGCACCAACACCGGGGAAAGTCCCGACATTTCCCTGTATGACCACAGCAAGGTCACTGCCGCCGTGGGGGCGTGCATCAGCGAGTATCTGCTGGATCGGGGCGAAACGGACTATTTCACCGCCCTGGTGCAGCAGGAGCAGAGCTTCCGCCTGCAGCAGGCGTTTTTGCTCTATTCCGCCGATTTTTCCGGCATCCAGAAGTTCATCTACAGCGTGTCCACCAGGAATGCGCTGAAGTCCCTGCGAAGCCGCTCCTTCTTTCTGGAGCTGTGCATGGAGCATTACATAGACGAGCTGCTGCAGCTGTGCGGCCTCAGCCGGGCCAATCTGCTCTACAGCGGCGGCGGGCACTGCTATGTGCTGCTGCCCAACACGGAAAAGACCGTCCGGGCCATCCAGGCGTGGAACACCCGCTTCAACGACTTCCTCATTGAGCAGTTTGGCGTGCGGCTGTATCTGGCAGACGGCTATACCCCCTGCAGCGCCAACGATCTGACCAACACCCCGGCGGAGGAGGCCCCCTATCAGGCGATGTTCCGCCGGGTGAGCCATCAGGTGGCAAAAAAGAAGCTGCACCGCTATTCGGTGCAGCAGCTTCGCCGGATGAATCAGAGCCATCAGGACCCCGGCCAGCGGGAATGCCGGATCTGCGGCAGGACAGACGCCCTGCGCGACGGAGAGGAGGATACCTGCATCTGCCTCTGGTGCGCCCTGTTCGAGAGTCTGTCCCGGAAAATCCAGGGACAGGATGTGTATGTGGTCAGCCGCGATGCGGCCGGTGCAGACTTCGCACTGCCCGCCGCCCAGGGTGAGCTGTCCTTTATCCTTACCAATGAGGCCCGGGCAAGACAGCTTCTCACAGGCGAGGGCGTGGCGCGCGTCTATACGAAGAATCGCTTCTGCGCGGGCCTGCGCTACAGCACCCGCATCTATGTGGGCGATTACGCCGCCGACAACAGCATGGCGGCGCTGGCCGGCGCCTCGGAGGGTGTGCCCCGCCTGGGCGTGTGCCGCATGGATGTGGATAATCTGGGGCAGTCCTTTGTCTCCGGCTATGAATGCGCCGCAGAGAGCGATCCGGTGAAGCACCAGCACTTTGTCACGCTGTCCCGCACGGCGGCGTTTTCCCGACAGATGTCGCTGTTTTTCAAGGGCTATATCAATCCCATCCTCAGCGGAGAATTTGAGCATTACCGGGCCTTGCAGGTGGCCGTGGTCTATTCCGGCGGCGACGATGTGTTCCTGGTGGGCGCATGGACGGATGTGCTGGAGGGGGCGCGGCGGATCCGGGAGGCTCTGCGCCGCTATACCTGCGGCGCGCTGACCATCAGCGCCGGGATCGGCATCTATGGGGATCATTTCCCCATCCGTCAGGCCGCTTCTCTCACCGCCGGGCTGGAGGATGAGGCAAAGAGCCTGCCGCATAAGGACGGCATCGCCCTCTTTGCCGCAGGAGACGGACACTGCTACCCATGGGATACCTATCTGGAACGGATCTGCGGCGAAAAGCTGGTCACTCTGGGGCGATATTTTTCCTCCGGCGACAGCGAACACGGCACGGCCTTTCTTTATCGCCTGATGGAGCTTCTGCGTCAGGCGCAGGCTGGGGGCGGGATCGCTCTGGCGCGCTATGCCTACTTGCTTGCAAGACTGGAGCCGAAAAGAAACGCGCCCAATTACTCCGGCTATAAGCGCTTTTCGGAGGATATGTACCGTTGGGCATTGAACAGCGCCGGCCGGGGAGAGCTTCTCACGGCCATCTGCATCTATGTGTATCGAAACAGAAAGAGGGGGAAGAAGGATGGGCTACAATGACAGAAACAGCCAGGGCAGGCAGTCAAACCGCAATGCAGCGCGCCCGCCCCGCGAGATCACTGCCAGGCCGCTGCCTGCAAATTATGTGGACGAGGCGGAGCGGGTCATCCGCTCGCTGTATGATGAACGGAACAAGATCAGCACCAACAAGATCCGCAACCTGCTGAGCCTGGTGTCGGAGATCTATAATCGGGAAAACCTGCGCACGGCGGATACCATTTCCGAGGAAAGTGCCTCGGGGCTGATCGCACTGCGGATCCGCATGGTCTATGAGGCGGGGCGCGACGATGCGGTAAAGCTGTTTTTGGAGCGCGCGCAGCTTCTGGAGTATATAAAGGGATTGGGTGATTCCCGGGCTAAGCTGATGGACTTCGCCCATTATATGGAAGCCTTGGTGGCATACCATCGCTTCATTCTGCACATGAAGGAGGGTTAAGGCTTATGTACGGAAAAATGATCATCCGTTGCTGCCTGGTGGTGCGCACCGGTCTGCATATCGGCGCAGGCAATGCCTTCAGCGCCATCGGCGCAGTAGACAGCCAGGTGGTGCGCGATCCGCTGACCGGACTGCCTATGATCCCCGGCAGCAGCCTGAAGGGCAAGCTGCGTTCCCTTCTGGCCAGAAGTCTCAGCAAGGATATCCAGCGTATGCCCGACTTTGATCAGGATGACGGACGCATCAAGCGCCTTTTCGGCAGCGCCAATCCGGTGCACCGCGCCCGCCTGCAGTTCGCCGACTGCTTTGTGGCCAATGCAGAGGAGATGGAGCGTGTTCATATCACCGAGGTCAAGGCGGAAAACGCCATCAATCGGGCCACCTCCGTTGCAAACCCCCGCTTTATTGAGCGCGTGGTGGCAGGCACCCGTTTTGCCGTCAGCATTGTGTACGATGTGGAGGATGCGGGGCAGACCGCCGAGGATTTTGCCCTGTTGGCCAAGGGGATGAAGCTGCTGCAGATGGACTATCTGGGCGGCCACGGCTCCCGCGGAAGCGGCCGGGTGAGTCTGTGTGATTTCCGGCTGAAGCCTTTTGAAACCTCTGTGGAGCTTGAACCTCTGTGTGCCCTTTTCAAGGAGGTAGAGGCGTATGAATTACTTCCTGTTTAAGCTGAGCTTTCACACGCCCTGCCATTTTGGCTCTTCGGACAGTGCGCTTTCGCTCTACACCTCGGAGGATCACTTCTGCGCGGATACGCTGTTTTCAGCCCTCTGCCATACAGCGCGGACGCTGTATGGCAACAGCGGCGTGGAAGCGCTGATTGAAAAAGCCCAAAAGGATCAGCTGTTTCTCTCCGACGCCATGCCCTGGTGCGGCGAGCGGTACTATCTGCCCCGCCCGTTTCTGACTGCCCGGACGGACGGTCATACTGCGGGGGCAGAACGCAAGGCTATGAAAAACCTGGCGTATATTGCCGTGGAGGACATGGCGGACTATCTCGCCTGTATGCGCGGCCAGGGACTGTTCGATGCCGGCCGGAAAAAGCAGTGCTTCGGTGTTCCCATGGACAGCACCCGCGCCGCCGTTTTTGAGGGGCAGGACACGCTCCCCTATCATGTGGGCGCCTTTCGCTTTGCGGAGGACTGCGGCCTGTATGTGCTGGCAGGGCTTGAAAGCGATGATGCCGCATGGCTGCGCACGCTGATGCGTGCGTTGGGATTGAGCGGCATCGGCGGAAAGGTCAGTTCCGGCTATGGAAAGTTTACGGTAGATGCTGCGATTTATCTGAATGACCCCTTCGATGAGCAGACAGCGTGGCTGTTCCGGGCGCTTTGCCGGGATGCTCCCGCCTATCTGCTGCTTACCACGGCGCTTCCTGATGAGGAGGAGCTGGAGCGCACCATGGAAGATGCGTCCTACACGCTGACCAGACGGGGCGGATTTGTCAGCTCCGACTCCTTTGCGCCATCGGGGCAGAAAAAGAGAGAGCAATTCTTCCTGACGGCAGGCTCTGTGGTGCGGCGGCGCTTCGGCGGAGCTCTCTATCTGGCGGCCAGGCAGGACCATCCGGCGTATCGCTTCAGCAAGCCGCTTCTTTTGGGGGTGTCCGTATGAGAGAGCTGGAACAGCTTCAGCAGTATGAGCTGATCCTGACCGTGCGGTCTCCGCTGTTTGTCGGCAGCGGTCAGAGCTATCAGCGCACGGAGTATATCTATAACCGCAGGAGCAATCGGGTCTCTGTGCTGCACCGCAATCGGTTTATTCACTTTCTGGCGGAAAACGATCTGGCCGACAGCTATGAGCGGTTTATTCTGGGCGGGAGCACCAACCTCCACAGCTTCCTCCGGCAGGAGTGCGGACTGGACGAGGCAGGAATCCGGGCGCTTTGCGTTTACGACCTGCCGGCAGGCGATG
Source organism: Clostridiaceae bacterium Marseille-Q4149 (assembly GCA_018228685.1). Classification (GTDB taxonomy): domain Bacteria; phylum Bacillota; class Clostridia; order Oscillospirales; family Oscillospiraceae; genus Vescimonas; species Vescimonas cirricatena. Next base: position 2,283,443 of record CP073691.1, on the reverse strand, counting down.
CGCTGGACGCGGAACACAGCCTGAAGAATATTCAGGCATTTATGCGCGACAATGCCTTCCGTCCCTATGTTCCCGGCAGCAGTGTCAAGGGCGCCCTGCGCACGGTCCTGCTGTATCAGGCCATGCAGGAGCAGGGGATACTGGGCACCCGGAATTGGCGGGACTACAGCAAGGAGGACGGTATCCCGGAGCGGGAATATCTGAACACCCTGCGTTTTGCCCGCGACAGCAAAGGAAAAACGCGCCTGGACGCCGTGAGCAGCCTTCTGCGGGGTGTGCTTGTTTCCGACAGCGAACCCATCCCCAACAACGCCATGACGCTGACCGGAAAGAGAGACGCGGCATTCGGCGGCGAGGTCAATGCCATCAATCTGTGCCGCGAGGCAGTGGCTCCGGGAACAAGGATCCGCTTTTCTCTGACGCTGGATCAATCCGTCCTGCATGGACAGCTGACGGCTGAGTCCATTGTGGACGCCATCGAGGCGTTTGACCGATACTATGAGGAAACCTACGCCTGCGGCTTTGCACTGCCGGAAGGGGCGGCTCCGGGCAGAATGAATCACTGCCTGATCCTCGGCGGCGGCGCAGGCTTCTTTTCCAAATCGCTGGCCTATCCCTACTATGGAGAGGAGCAGGCGCTGCATGAGGTCTCTGCATATATGCACCGCACCTTCCGGGGACATTACCATCAATATGACGAGGGGTGGGGGATGTCGCCCCATATGATGAAATACACCCAGTGGAACGGGAAAATGTATCCCTACGGAATCTGCGAGGTGTCTGTGCGGTGATCGGACAATATTGCTTCGCTCTGCGCTCTGCCGATGGGGCCCCCATTCCGTCTATGATGGCTTACCGCTTATATGGCTGGCTTCTGGAGCAGCTTCCGGAGGATATCGGCCGGCAGCTGCATGAGCAGGGAGAAAAACCCCTCTCGCAGTATATCCGCTATGATAAGGCGGAAAACCGGACCCTATGGGTCGTCAGTGTATTTCAAGGGGAGCTGTATGAGCTGCTGGAGCCCGTGCTGGAGCGCATTTCCTGCATTGCGCTGCGCCAAACAACGCTGCAGGCCGCTCTGCTGGACAAGCGGTGCTTTGCATCGACGCAGGAGCTTCTTCTGTACGCCAGGGAGCTGCGGCTGCCCTCGCGGGTCACCATACGCTTTCACGCCACCAGCTCCTTCAAGCAGGACGGCAGCTATGTGATCTTTCCCCAGGAGCGGCTGCTGCTGAGGAGTCTGCTGGCCAAATGGAACGCATGGTTTCCGGAGTATTCGTTGGATGATGAGGATGCGGCAGCCGCATTGGAGCGCGGCGTCCGCATCACAGACTATCAGCTTCGCTCGGGGCGTTATACGCTGAAATCCGCAAAGATCCCCGGATTTTCAGGACGCCTGACACTCTCCTCCTCCCTCAGCGCGCCTATGCAGGAGGTGTGGAATCTGCTGCTGGTGTTTTCCACTCTCTGCGGCATCGGGATCAAAACCACCCTTGGTATGGGCGGCGTAACACTTGAGATATCGCCCAATTCCCTGCTGAAAGAACAGGAAAAATGAAACCCCTCCGGCTGAGCCAAACTGACGTGATAGAGAAAAACAAAAGAGCCGGTCATCCGCGCTGCCTGTTGGCTTGCGGATGATCGGCCCTGCAATTTTCAGCTATCTTTTCCTGTCTGATTTATTGATTTTGGATATCTCCTTGAATTTTGCCCGTTTTGCTTCCGAATACCGGCTGCTGTCAGCGGCATAGGCGTTCTCAGTTTTCAGCTTTCGATAGGACTCCAGACGGGTGCCTTGCGTCTGCCTCCCGCTCCGGACGAATATGGAAACGCACAAGCCCGGTGAAGTAATGCATGACGTCCATTACATTATGCCTACCGAACGATAGGTTGTCAAGCGGCGATGCTTTCGCTCGGATGCAAAAAACATCTATTTTTCCGGTTCGTTCTTGCAATTCCCGACCGCAACCGTTATAATAAACTTGTTACATTGTCCGCTGGCGGAAGCGATTGCAGCGGGCAGGAAAATGAGAGAAAGTAGGTGGCGGCATGGAGCAATCTCCCCAGTATGTGATCGAAATGCTTCACATCACCAAGGAGTTTCCCGGCATCAAGGCCAACGACGACATCACCCTGCAGCTGCGCAAGGGTGAGATCCACGCCCTGCTGGGCGAAAACGGCGCAGGCAAGTCCACGCTGATGTCCGTCCTGTTCGGCCTGTATCAGCCGGAGGAGGGCGAGATCCGCAAAAACGGCAAGCCGGTGAAGATCAACGACCCCAATGACGCAACGGCGCTGGGCATCGGCATGGTGCACCAGCACTTCAAGCTCATCGACGTGTTCACCGTCCTGGACAACATCATCCTGGGCGCGGAGGATACCAAGCTGGGCTTCCTGCAAAAAAAGGCGGCCCGGCAGAAGGTCCAGGAGCTGTCCCAGCGGTACGGCCTGCGGGTGGACCTGGACGCCAAGGTGGAGGACATCACCGTGGGTATGCAGCAGCGGGTGGAGATCCTGAAGATGCTGTATCGCGACAACGAGATCCTCATCTTCGACGAGCCCACCGCCGTTCTGACTCCCCAGGAGATCGACGAGCTGATGGACATCATGCGCAGCCTTACCAAGGAGGGCAAGTCCATCCTGTTTATCTCCCACAAGCTCAACGAGATCATGGCCGTGGCGGATCGGGTCACCGTTCTGCGCAAGGGCCGGTATGTGGGCACGGTGAACACCTGCGACACCAACAAGCAGGAGCTGTCCAACATGATGGTGGGCCGCCCGGTGCAGCTGCAGGTGGTGAAGGAGCCTGCCCAGCCCAAGGACCCCGTTCTGCGGGTGCGGCACATGTGCGTGGCCTCCCACCAGCACAAGCGGGACGCCGTTCACGACGTGAGCCTGGAGGTCCGGGCCGGAGAGATCGTGTGCATCGCCGGTATCGACGGCAACGGCCAGACGGAGTTCGTCCAGGGCCTGACGGGCCTGGATAAGATCACCGGCGGCACCGTGGAGCTGTGCGGCAAGAACATCACCCACGCCTCCATCCGCCGCCGGGGCGAGAACATGAGCCACATTCCCGAGGACCGGCACAAGCACGGCCTGATCCTGGACTTCACCCTGGAGCAGAACATGGTCCTGCAGCGGTATCTGGAGCCGCAGTTCCAGAAGGCGGGCTTCATCAGGAACGCCGCCGTCCGGGAATACGCCCAGCACCTCATCGACCAGTACGACGTGCGCAGCGGCCAGGGTCCCGTGACCATCGCCCGCAGCATGTCCGGCGGCAACCAGCAGAAGGCCATCATCGCCCGCGAGGTGGACCGGGATAAGTCCCTGATCGTGGCGGTGCAGCCCACCCGCGGCCTGGACGTGGGCGCTATCGAGTATATCCACAGCCAGCTGGTGGCCGAGCGGGACCGGGGCAAGGCGGTGCTGCTGGTGTCCCTGGAGCTGGACGAGGTCATGAGCCTGTCCGACCGCATCCTGGTGATGTACGAGGGCCGGCTTGTGGGCCAGCTGAATCCGAAAACCACCACCGTGGCCGAGCTGGGCCTGTATATGTCCGGCGCCAAGCGGGACGATATGGGAGGTGACCAGGCATGAAAAAGAACGCACTGGCAGCGCTTTACGAAAAAGACGGCACCAAAAAGGTGCTCTCATCCCTGATCTCCATTGTGGCGGGTCTTTTAGTGGGCGGCATCGCCGTTCTGATCGTGGGCCTGTGCAACGAGAAGATCTCCCTGAGCGGCGCATGGGACGGCATCCGCATCATCTTCGCCGGTATCTTCAGCACCGGCCGCGACGCCGCCGGTACCCTGACCTGGGGCTTCAACGCGGTGAACCTGGGCAACATGCTGTTCCGGGCCACGCCCCTGATCATGACGGGCCTTTCCGTGGCCGTGGCCTTCAAGACGGGCCTCTTTAACATCGGCGCCCCCGGCCAGTATCTGATCTCCACCATGGTCACCCTGATGGTGGCCCTGTCCATTCCCTCCAGCGCGGTGCCCGTGGGCGTTATCTGGGTGCTGGCCTTCCTGGCCGGGTGCCTGTCCGGCGCTCTGTGGGGCGCGATTCCCGGCCTGGTGAAGGCCCTGCTGAACATCAACGAGGTGCTGGCGTGCATCATGACCAACTGGATCGCCGCCAACCTGGTGACCTGGATGTTCGACATCAGCAATTTCAAGAATATGGTCGAGAGCACCAAGTCCGGCTATATCTATAAGACCACCTTCAACGGCGTGGCCACCCCCAAGCTGGGGCTGGACGCCATCTTCCCCGGCTCCCAGGTCAACGGCGGCATTCTCGTTGCCATCGTCATCGCCATCGCCATGTACATCCTGATGAACAAGACCACCCTGGGCTATGAGCTGAAGGCCTGCGGCGCCAACCGTCACGCCGCCCGCTATGCCGGTATCCGGGACAAGCGCAACATCGTGCTGTCCATGGCCATTGCCGGTGCGCTGGCCGGAGCCGGCGCGGCCCTGTACTGGCTCTCCGGCAACACCGAGTTCTATTGGTCCACCTATCAGGCCCTGCCTGCCGTGGGCTTCAACGGCATCCCCGTGGCCCTGCTGGCCCTGAACAACCCCATCGCGGTGATCTTCACCGGTATCTTCATGGCCATGCTGAACATCGTGGGTCTGCAGCTGACCAACCTGACGGCCTATAACGAGTATATCACTGACGTCATCATCTCCGTGATCGTGTACCTGTCCGCCTTCTCCCTGGCCATCCGCATGATGCTGTCCCGGAAGAAAAAGCCCCACGCCCATGTGGAGGAGACTGCCGCCCCGGCGGCGGACGCCGCACCCCCGGAGGAACCGGCGGAGGAACCCACGGAACCGGCAGAGCCGATAGCGGCTCAGACGGAGGAAGGAGGCGACCAGGCATGACGTTTCTGATCCAACAGACTTTGATTTACGCGGTGCCCCTGATGATCGTGGCCCTGGCGGGCGTGTTCGCCGAGCGAAGCGGTATCATCAACCTGGCCCTGGAAGGTATCATGATCTTCGGCGCCTTCATCGGCGTGCTGTTTGTGCGGCTGATGCAGGGGTCCCAGGCGGTGCTGGCCGCCAAGCAGGCCGGTGACTGGGTGGCCCTTCAGGGGCTGGAGCTTCTGACCATGCTGGTGGCGGCGGCCATGGGCGCGGTGTTCTCCCTGCTGCTGAGCTTTGCGTCCATCAACCTCCGGGCCGACCAGACCATCGGCGGCACGGCCCTGAACCTGATGGCTCCGGCCCTGGTGCTGTTCCTGATCCGCATCATCGCCAACCAGAATACCCTGCAGATGGCCACCGGCGACTCTGCCAGCTGGTTCATGCTGAAAAAGTCCACCTTCGGCGTGGATAAGAACGTGGACTGGGGCTTCTTCGGGGAAACCTTCCTGAACAAAATCTACCTGGCCACCTACATCTGCATCCTGCTGTTCATCATTCTGTCCGTCATCCTGTACAAGACCAAGTTCGGCCTGCGTCTGCGGGCCTGCGGCGAAAATCCCCAGGCGGCGGACTCCCTGGGCATCAACGTGTATAAAATGCGCTATGCCGGTGTTACCATTTCCGGCGCACTGGCGGGCATGGGCGGCTTCGTGTACGCCATGACCACCGCCAACTGCTCCTCCAACGGCGACGTGGCGGGCTTCGGCTTCCTGGCCCTGGCCGTTATGATCTTCGGCAACTGGAAGCCTCTGAACATCGCCGGGGCGTCCCTGCTGTTCGGCCTGTTCAAGTGCATCGCCGCGGCATACGCCAGCATCGACATCAACGGCGACGGCGTGTTCCTGCTGGCCAATATCGGCATCAGCGCCCACCTGTACCGGATGCTGCCGTATCTGATCACCCTGCTGGTGCTGGCCTTTACCTCCAAGAAGTCCCGGGCCCCCAAGGCCGAGGGCATCCCCTACGACAAGGGTCAGCGGTAAGCGAAAAACCTATATCCTCCCAATACCCCGGCGCACTGCGCCGGGGTATTTGTCATAATTTGTTACATTTTGTTTCCTCTTTTTAACTGGACTTTTCCGCCGGGGCCGCCTTATAATATGCCTTGCGAGATCATCCGGGGCCCGGCCCCGCCAGAATTAAGAGGGATATTTTCATGGGTTTTAATACACTTCCGTTTGTGTTTGTGTTTCTGCCGCTGTTTCTGGCGGCGTTTTATCTAGTCCCCGCCCGCTGGCAGGCGGGCCTGCTGTGCCTGGGGAGCCTGGTGTTCTACGTCATCGGCGTGTGGCAGCGGCCCTGGTGCCTGGCTCCGCTGCTGGGTCTGGCGGTTCTGGTGTATCTGCTGGGCCTGCGGATGCGGCCCCGGGAGAGCCGGGGACTGCTGGTCCTGGGCCTGGCGGCCCTGTTCGGCTGCCTGTTCTTCTTCAAATACGCCGGACTCCTGGGTCTGGGAGTGACGCTGCCCCTGGCCATCAGCTTCTATTCCTTCCAGCTGGCGGCGTACCTGATCGACGTGTACCGGGGCCGGGTCCCGGCGGAAAGAAAGCCCCTGCTGTTTTTCACCGGCGTGCTGCTGTTTCCCAAGCTGCTGTCCGGCCCGCTGATGGACCCTCTGTCCCTGCATGAGCAGCTGTCCGCCCCGCCCCGGCCGGGCCTGGAGGACTTCGACAGCGGCCTGCGGGACTTTATCCTGGGCCTGTCCATGAAGGTGCTGCTGGCCAACCAGATCGGCGGCCTGTGGCGTCAGGTGGGGAACATCGGCTATGAAAGCGTGTCCACGCCTCTGGCGTGGATGGGCATCGCGGCCTACTCCCTGCAGCTGTATCTGGACTTCTGCGGCTATTCCTGGATGGCCCTGGGCCTGGGGCGGATGCTGGGCTTCCGGCTGCCCCGGAACTTTGAACACCCCTACGCCGCCCGCTCCATGCAGGACTTCTGGCGGCGGTGGCACATCAGCCTCAGCTCCTGGTTCCGGGATTACGTCTATATCCCCCTGGGCGGCAGCCGGGAGGGGACGGCCCGGACCTATCTGAACCTGCTGGCGGTGTGGGTCCTGACGGGCCTGTGGCACGGCAGCACCCTGAATTTCCTGCTGTGGGGCCTGCTGCTGTTCGCCCTCATCGCCCTGGAGCGGGCCGGATGGGGCCGGGTGCTGGCGCGCAGCCGGGTAATCTCCCGGGTGTACATGGTGCTGATGATCCCCCTGAGCTGGATGCTGTTCGCCATCCCCTCGGTGAGCCGCATCGGCGTTTACCTGGGCCGGCTGTTTCCCCTCGTGTCCCAAGGGATCGCCGTCAACGCCGGGGACTGGCTGCAGTATGGCAAACAGTATTGGTGGCTGCTGGTGCTGGGCATCGTGTTCTCTACCCCCGGGCCGGAGAAACTGTGGAACCGCATCCGCGGCACCTGGCTGGGCACGGTGATCCTGGCGGTGCTGTTCTGGGCCTGCGTTTACTGCATGTCCGTGGCCACCAACGATCCGTTTATGTACTTCTCGTTCTAAAGGGGGCGTTATCATGAAGCATATCAAGAATTTCCGCCCCCTGGCCCTGGCCGCCATCCTGGTGGTCACCTCTGCAGCCGCCGCCGTGTGCGGCCTGGTGATGAAGGGACAGCTGCAGAACTATGTGGGCGGCTATGACGACAAGTGGGCCATCGCCGTGCCCTTTCTGATGCTGCGGGACGACACCGACTGGCAGCGGATGCTGGCGGCGAAAAACGCCCCGCCTGCGCCGGACCCCGAACCCGAGCCCGAACCGGAACCGGAGCCTGACCCGGAACCCGAACCTGAGCCGGAGCCGCCGGTGGTGGTCACCAACGCCGTATACGGCCAGGACGAGAGCTTTTTCGACGACGCCCTGTTCATCGGCGACTCCCGGATGGTGAACGTGGCCAACTATGCCCGGCTGGGCAATGCCGACTACTTCGCTGACGTGGGCATGACGGTGTTCAAGATGTTCTCCACCACCGCCTCCGACAAGAATTTCGGCGCAATGGACCTGGGGTCCCTGCTGCGCAGCAAGCAATACAGCCACATTTTCGTGATGCTGGGCCTCAACGAGGCCGGTTATCCCCTGGGGAACCTGTTCGATGCCTACCAGAGCGACCTGGAGCAGCTGCGCCAGCTCCAGCCGGGTGCCACCATCTACATTCTGAAGGTCTACGGCGTCACCGCCGACGTGGCTGCCGGGAATCCCAGCTTTGCCCACAGCCGCCTGACCGCCGTGAACCAGGGCTTTGCGGAGCTGGCCGACGGCGACCGCATCCGCTGCCTGGACTCGGACACCCTGTTCTGCGGCGACGACGGCTTCATGCTGCCGGAATACACCGGCGACGGCGTCCATCCCTACGGAAAGTTCGCCTATATGTTCTCCCAGTGGCTGTGCGAGCAGATCACCCAGGGGAAGTGACTCAAAACGCGACAAGGCCCTCCGGCGTCAGCCGGAGGGCCTGGCTTTATGCAATTCATTACTCTGCAAACAGGGGAGTGGACAGATACCGATCGCCGGTGTCCGGCAGAAGCACCACGATGGTCTTGCCTGCGGACTCCGGCCGCTGGGCGATCTGCAGAGCCGCCCACACGGCGGCGCCGGAGGAGATGCCCACCAGCACGCCCTCGGTATGCCCGATCTCCCGGCCCAGGGCGAAAGCGTCCTCGTTGGTGACGGGGACGATCTCGTCATAGACCTGGGTGTCCAGCACCTGGGGCACGAAGCCCGCGCCGATGCCCTGAATCTTGTGGGCCCCGGCCACGCCGGTGGACAGCACCGCCGAGCTTTTCGGCTCCACCGCCGCCACCCGGACGGCGGCGTTCCGGGACTTCAGATACTGCCCCACGCCGGTGATGGTGCCGCCGGTGCCGACGCCTGCCACGAACCAGTCCACCTGCCCGTCGGTATCCTGCCAGATCTCCGGCCCAGTGGTGTCAAAGTGGGCCTTGGGGTTGGTGGCGTTGACGAACTGGCCGGGGACGAAGCTGCCGGGGATCTCCCGGGCCAGCTCATCGGCCTTGGCAATGGCCCCCTTCATGCCCTTGGCCCCCTCGGTGAGCACCAGCTCCGCGCCATAGGCCTTCATCAGCTGGCGGCGCTCCACGCTCATGGTTTCCGGCATGACGATGATCACCCGATAGCCCCGGGCGGCGGCCACGGAGGCCAGGCCGATGCCGGTGTTGCCGGAGGTGGGCTCGATGATGACGCTGCCCTCATGCAGCAGGCCCCTGGCCTCGGCGTCGTCGATCATGGCCCGGGCGATGCGGTCCTTCACGGATCCGGCGGGGTTCAGATACTCCAGCTTGGCCAGGATCCGGGCCTTCAGGCCGTATTTCTTCTCCAGATGGGTCAGCTCCAGCAGGGGGGTGCGGCCGATCAGCTGATCGGCGGAGGTATAGATATGAGACATGGTTCATTTCTCCTTTATATTGTAAGATGTTGGTTGTTTTTTCAGCGGACGGACACCTTACAACATCGGAAAACCACAGACGCTTCCATGGAAATGACCTCGGTTCCTAAAAACTACTACCAATGTGGTATGTTGGTAGTATATTCTTGTCACGCACAAAAGTCAACCCCCTGACGAAAATTTTTCGTCAGGGGGCAACTTGTCAAAAAAGCCTCGCAGAGTTTGCCGCCCGCAGGCGGCAAATCAAGTGCAATCCATTTTTTGCCGGGGCGTGTACCTGGCAAAAAATACTTCTCAGTCTGCAAGTGTGGAATTTGTTCGCTTTCAGCGAACAAATTATGCGCGCGGCAGACTGCAAGCCTTTTGTCCAAAAAGGGCTTCGCCTTTTTTGGACAGTCTCAACCCCTCTGCGAAAAGTTTTCGCAGAGGGGTTGAAGCATATTTACAGGCTCTTTTCCAGGGCGTGGACCCAGTCGGCCTTCAGGTAATAAATCAGGAACACCACGCAGCTGACGCTCCAGGTGATGGGATAGGCCCAGAAAATGGTGACAATATCCGGCCAGACCTTCAGGGCCAGGGTGATATAGCTGACCCGCAGGATGCACCAGCAGCCCAGCATGGTGTACATAGGCACCTGGGCCCGGCCCGCGCCCCGCAGCACGGCGGACACGCCGTGGGCAAAGGCCAGGAAGCAGAAGAACAGCGCCTCAATGTGGGACTGCCGCACACCGATGGCCACCACGGCCGGGTCGTCGTTGAACAGCCGCATGGCATAGGGGGCCAGGAAAAACAGTGCCACGCCGATAAGCTCCGCCATGGCCATGCTGCACAGGATGCCGATCCGTGCACCCTGCTTGGCCCGGTCAAACTGCCCCGCTCCCAGGTTCTGGCCGATGAAGGTGGTCAGAGCCATGGCGAAGGCGGTGATGGGCAGGAACACGAAACCCTCCACCTTGGAATACGAGCCGCAGCCCGCCATGGCGTCGGAGCCGAAGGTGTTGATGTTGGACTGCACCACCACGTTGGCGATGGCGATGATGGAGTTCTGCACGCCGGAGGGAACACCCTGGGAAGTGATTTTCTTCAGCAGAGGCAGATCAAAGCCGATGCGCTTGATCTCCAGCCGGTACGGCCCGTCGGACCGGGTCAGCTTGATGATGCACAGGACGGCGCTGACCACCTGGCTGATCACGGTGGCTACGGCGGCGCCTGCCACGCCCATATCCATGGCCCCCACAAACAGCAGGTCCAGGGCCACGTTGACCACCGACGAGATAACCAGATAGTACAGGGGGCTGCGGCTGTCGCCCACCGCCTGCAGAATGCCCATGCCTGCGTTATACAGGATGGTGGCCAGGCTTCCCAGGAAGTACAGCCGGAAATACAGAATGGAGGTGTCCAGCACGTCCGCCGGGGTGCGCATCCAGGTAAGGATGGTGGGGGTGAAGAACACGCCCAGCAGGGTCAGCAGCACACCGCAGCACAGGGCAAAGGCGATGTCCGTGTGCACAGCGGAGCGGACCTTTTCATAGTTCCTGGCCCCGAAATACTGGGCGATGACGATGCCCGCCCCGATGAACAGGCCCATAAAAAAGCCTGTCATCATAAAAATGAGGTTGCCGCTGCTGGCCACAGCGGCCAGAGCCTGCTTGCCCACAAATTTGCCCACGATGACGCTGTCCACCGTGTTGTATAGCTGCTGGCAGAGATTGCCCAAAAAGACCGGCACTGCAAAGCTGACCATGCGCTTCCAGATGGAGCCGGTGGTCATATCGGTGCTGCGGTTGATGGCGGCCACGCCGCATCGCCTCCTTATGTAAAGAAATCGTCAGTTCCTTCATTATAGGGGGAAAATGCGGAAAGGTCAACCCTTCATCGCCAAAATAAGTGTTTTTGTCTTTGAATCGTGCACAAATGCGAAAATACGGCAAACGGATTCAGTGAAACCCGGCAGAAAAAATAGTTCTCCGCGCAGCGTCGGACCGCTGCGCGGAGAAGCAAAGGGGGGATGAGAGAGTAAATCGTTGTCAGTCGGCCAGGATCCGCACCGCACCCACATAGGTGCTGCTGTAATAGCCATCGAAATAGCTGATCTTGACCCCGCCGTTGGAGGTGGCGTGGATGAAGGCCCCGCCGCCCAGATAAATGCCCACATGGGAGATGTCGCCGCCGCCATAGGAGAAGAACACCAGGTCCCCGGCCAGCCGCTCCGCGGTGGACACCCGGGTGAAGGCGTACAGCTGGTCGCTGGCCCCGTGGGACATGCGATAGCCGAAGTGGGCGTAGACGTACATGGTGAAACCCGAGCAGTCGAACCCGCTGGGGGAGGCCCCGCCCCACACATACCGGGTGCCCAGGAAGGACTTTGCATAGTCCACCAGGTCCTCCCGGGCGCTCTTCACGGCGGAGGTCCCGGCGTAGTCGCTGTACTGCACGGTCTGGCACCCGTCAGCCCGGACATAGCCGGTGGTGCCGCTGAAGGTGATCTGATACCAATTGCCGTCCTCGGTGACGTCGTTGAGCCGGGCCACCTTGCCCTGGCGCAGGGTCCGCAGGGAGGCGGCGCTGTCGCTGGGTGCGGCGTACACGGTGATCTGACGGGCGGCCATGGCGCCGTCATAGGCGTCCAGCAGGGCCTGGCGGGCGGCCTGACGGCCGGTGCGGCGGGCGGCCTCGCGGTTGGCCTGGCGGGCGGCTTCCGCCTGCCTGGCTTCCTCCTCCTGCTGCAGCTGCACCGCCTGAACGGCCAGCTGGGACAGGTCCACCGTCTCCTCCTGCTCCAGCATCCCCAGGTCGATGGCGATGTTGGAATTGGCCTGGGCGGACTGGGACAGGCCGGCCTCCTCCAGCGCCTGCACGGCGGCGGAGTAGCTGGCGGCGGCTTCGGCCGCATCCTGTATCTGATGGCTCTGATCTGCGCTGACGATCCAGATGCTGGACAGCGTCATGGACACGGCCAGGAACAGACAGGCGAAACGTCGGGATACCATGGGTAAGACTTCCTTTCCATAAGGGGATTTTCTAACGACAAGAGATACTATACCACAATGGTTTCAAAAAAGCTACAAAAAATTACAGATTGGTAACAAAAGTTTTCAAAATGGTAAAAATTTACTGCCGTGTCACGCAAAACACGGCAGTAAACTCGATATTCAGGATAAAATCCTCATTTCCGCAGGTCGGCGATGGCCTGGCCCGTGGCCAGGATGGTCTCCCCGGCCCGGCGCACCCCGGCTCCGGCGGCCTTCACCAGCTCGTCCTTCACGTCCACCGCCAGGCGGCGGAAGATCTCGGAGATGATCTTTTTCTTCTCCTCGTCGGCCCCGGCATACTCCCGGATCAGGGCCGCTCCGGCGGCCAGACCGCCGCTGCGCAGGTCCTCCAGGGTCTTGGTGCGGCCGCCCCGGCTGAGGATGTCGAAAAACGCCCGGGAGAACTGCTCCCGCTCCTGGGGGCTCATGGAGCCGATCCACTCCCGCAGCACCCCGTCGGACAGCTGGCCCAGCTGGGACCGCTGGCCCAGGTGGACGAACCGGGGGCCTTCCACGCACCAGGACAGGGGCTCATGCTGCATAATGGACCGGGCGGTGCTGTCCACCACCTCATAGTCCTCGGCGTGCTCCAGCAGGACCCCCACGATGGAGGAGGCGGGGATATAGGTGAACAGCCGATCCGCCACCGCCTGATAGCTGGGGGTGTCCACCAGGTCCCGGCTGAAGCCCGGACCGTCGTTGTTATAGGCGGCGATAAGCCGCTTGCGCTGGAGCTTTTCGTCCAGGTGGACCGCCGCCCAGGCCGCCAGATTTCCTCCCTTGGAGTGTCCGCCGATGCGCAGGGCACGCCGGGGGCAGGCCCGGGCCACGGCCCCGGCATACTCCGCGGCCTTCACCTGGGCGGGGACGGCGGAAAGGAAGCTCATGTTGAAGTCCTCCTGCCAGCCCACAATGGTCATGTCCGTGCCCCGGTAGGCGGCGTATACGCTGCCGTCCGGCAGCAGGAAGGACACGGCGGCAAACTGCATCTGCCGGTCCTCGTCGTGGAGGCTCTCAAAGGCGAACAGGGACACCTCCCGGAACCGGGGCGTCTCCGCCGCCTGGCGCATCAGAGGGATGTAGTCCAGGGTGGACAGGCCCAGTTGCTCGTCCTCCTCCGTCAGCAGGCGGCACACGTCTCCCATGGGCATGGCGTCCTGAGGGTCGAAGCTGCGCAGCCGGGGGATGTTCTCCAGCTTGATATAGGAAATGATGCACAGGAGCAGGTTGTCCACCTCGTTGAACCCGTCCTGGGCAAAGGTCAGGTCGCCCCGCCACCGGAGGTAGTCGGACACGGTGGCGCTGGCTTTCGTCTCGTCAGACATGGGGGATACCTCCTTGTTTTGAATGTTATTGCAGGCTCTTGCACCGCTCGTCGGTGTTGTGGATTACCTGGGCCACGCTCTGACCCAGGCCGGGATACCCGGCGGTCAGGGTGTCCGGGGTGATCTCCTGGACCTCCTCCGCCTGGCTCAGGGCCCGGCGGTACCGCACCTGGCTCATGGTCATGTCCGCCTGCACCAGGCCGCCGTCATAGTCCCCGGGGGACACGGCGAAGAAGTCCTCGTTGCCGCCGCCCCGGCGATACAGCTGCCGCAGCAGGGCATACAGCGCCCCGCTGAGATAGTCCCCGGCGGCGGTGACGGCCTCCCGGCTGCCGGTTTTGCCCAGCTGGTCAAACAGGACCCCTGCGGTGTTCACCACCAGCTTTTTTTGCAGGGTGGCCATGATGCTGCCCCGCAGGCTGCCCTTTTCGCCGGAGGAGTCGTACACGTCCCCGGCCTCGATGATGGACCCGTCCCGGCTCAAGGTCCGGCCCAACAGATAGTCCGCCGACACGTGGTAATAGTCGCACGCCCGGGTCACGAAGGCCAGGCCCGGCTCCCGGATGCCGTTTTCATAGTGGCTCAGCAGGGCCTGGCTGATGCCCAGCTCCGCCGCCGCCTTCCGCTGGGAAACGCCCTTCTCCTGCCGCAGCAGGCTCAGCGTGCGGGAAAAGTCAGTTGCCATTCTCTCTCACCCATCTCTCTATTTTATACAGGAAGTTGATTATACCGCACTTTATACAAAAAGTAAATCCCTATTTTCCGCGGGAGCCATATTGGTCTCCCGCCCCTTTTCCCGGCAAATACCGGCGGATTTTCCGGAATTTACCGGGAATTAAATATGAAAAAGCTGTTAATTCCCGTGAAATCCCTTGACGGATGGGGGAAAACCATGTATCATATATTTTTGTAACGAATTTGTAACTTTTTGAGGCAACCTGATTATGAAACAAGACCTTATGCATAAAGACGTCAACGACGTCAACATCACGCCGGAGGAGCGGCGCAGCATCTGGCAGCTCTGGCGGCAGAATCTGAAGGACTGGGCCTGGTACATCCGGGAAAATCCCGACTGGCTGGACCTGGACATCCAGACCGCCGTGAAGCGCCACGTCATCGCCCCCCTGCGGGAGGGCTGGCATCGCCTGCGGAGTCTGGCCCACCAGAAGAAGCGCCGGGAGTTTCCGGAATCCGAAAACCGCCTGGCCCAGCTGCTGCTGTTCGCCTGGGGCAGTATGCCCCGGATGGGCGCGGGCCTGCGGGAGCGGTTTGCCCTGCGCCGCAAGCACAACATCCGCCGCAGCGGCAGCATCCGGGGCCTGCTGGAGCGGCTGCACCTGCACCCGGCCATCTTCCTGGGCACCTGCGTCACGGCGGCGGCGGTGATCGTGCTGCTGTCGGTATACACCATCGGCACCACCGTCCGCTATGACGGCATCAACCTGGGCACCGTGGGCTCCCGCCGGACGGTGGACCAGGCGGTGCAGCAGCTGGAGACCGTCACCCGCCAGACCTTAGAGGACCAGGACTACGCCATCGACACCGCCCTGCTGTCCACCCAGACCCATGTGGTCCCCCGCCGGGACCTGGAGAGCCGGGAGGAGTTCGCCGAGAACCTGACGGACCAGATCGGCGACGTCACCTATGGCTATACCCTGTATGTAGACGGCGAGGCCGTGGCCGCCACCACCTACGCCGGAGCCATCGATCAGCTGCTGGAGCAGATGAAGGCGGGCTATATCACCGAGAACACCGTGGACTGCAGCTTTGTGGAAAACGTGGAGATCAAGGAGGGCTATGTGGACAGCTCCCTGATCTCCAACCTGGGCTATATCGCTGAGAAGCTCAACGCCACCAAGGAGGGGGCCGTGGTATACACCGTGAAGCCCGGCGACGTGTGGTCCGCCATCGCCGAGGACAACGGCATGACCAACCAGCAGCTTCTGACCCTGAACCCCGGCTATGACATCGCCGTGCTCCACGCCGGGGACCAGCTGACCATCTCCAACGCCGTACCCTATCTGACGGTGGTGGCCGTGGAGCGGCAGAACTACATCCGGGACCTGCCCTATACCATCACCTACCGGGACGACGCCAGTATGTACCAGGGCGACACCAAGGTGCTGTCCAAAGGCGTGTACGGCAAGGCGGACGTCACCGCCAACGTGACCATCATCAACGGCGAGGAGACCGCCCGGGAATATGTGGCCTCCGTGACCCTGTCCCAGCCTGTGGCCGAGGTCCAGGCCCGGGGCACCAAGGTCCGGCCCACCTGGTTCCCCACCGGCAGCTTCCGCTGGCCCTGCTACGGCGTTATCACCTCCTACTTCGGCCCCCGCCGGGCCAGCGTGGCCGGCGCCTCCACCTATCATGAGGCCCTGGACATCGCCAACAGCTACGGTACCGCCATTTACGCCGCCGACGGCGGCACCGTGACCCTGGCCGGGTGGTACGGCGGCCTGGGCTACTGCGTGAAGATCGACCACGGCAACGGCTTTGTCACCACCTATGGCCACAACAGCTCCCTGCTGGTGTCTGTGGGCCAGCATGTGTACAAGGGCCAGCAGATCGCCCGCATGGGCTCCACCGGCATCAGCAGCGGCCCCCACTGCCACTTCGCCGTGACCCGCAACGGCACCCTGGTGGACCCGCTGAACTACCTGCCGTAAAAAATCAAAGCTCCGGGATGAGGTTCTCATCCCGGAGCTTTTGCATGGCGATTATTCCTTGTCCTGGGAGTCCTCCGGCTGGGGGTCCTCCTGGGGCTTTTCTTCCGGCTTGTCCTCCGGTTTATCCTCCGGTTGGCTGTCGAAGTCCGGCATGGGGATGGGCTCCGACACGATGTTGATGTGCTTGGCGGGGGCCTCGATCACGTCCGGGGTGGAGGGGCGGAACAGCTTCTGATCCTCCTCCCGGGTGGCGCCGTAGTTGTCCACAGTCTCCGGGTCCCGGCCCTCGATGATGGCCATCATCTCCTGGCCGGTGATGGTCTCCTTTTTCAGCAGGTACGCCGCGATCTTGTCCAGCAGTTCCCGGTTTTCGCTGAGGATCTGCTTGGCGTCCTGGTGGCACTGGCGGATGATGGCGATGGTGGCCCGGTCCGCCGCGGCATACGTCTCCTGGGCGCAGGTCATGGAGTAGCCGCCGTCCAGATACTGGCTCTGGACGGTGCCCAGGGCCATCATGTCGAACTCCTCGCACATACCGAACCGCGCCACCAGGTTCCGGGCCATCTCCGTGGCCCGCTCGATGTCGTTGGCGGCGCCGGAGGTCATGGTGTTGCACACGATCTCCTCCGAGGACCGGCCGGCAAGCAATGTGCGGATCTCCGCCAGGATGTCCTCCTTGGACATGAGGAACTTCTCCTCCTCCGGCAGGTGCAGGGTGTAGCCCAGGGCCCCCTGGGTGTGGGGCACGATGGTGATCTTGCTGACGGGCTGGGCATTCTTCTGCTTGGCCGCCACCAAGGCGTGGCCCACCTCGTGATAGGCGATGATGCGCTTTTCCTCCTGGGTGATGACGGTGCCCTTCTTCTCGGAGCCTGCGATGACCGTCTCAAAGGCCGCCAGCAGGTCGTTCTGGTTCACGGCCTTGCGGCCCTTGCGCACGGCCCGCAGGGCCGCCTCGTTCACCAGGTTGGCCAGGTCCGCGCCTACGCACCCGGCGGTGGCCTGGGCGATCTTGTCCAGATTCACGTCCTCCGCCAGGCGGATGTTCCGGGTGTGGACCTGCAGGGTGGCAAGTCTGCCTGCCAGGTTGGGCCGGTCCACGGTGATGCGCCGGTCGAAGCGGCCGGGACGCAGCAGGGCCTTATCCAGCACCTCCGGCCGGTTGGTGGCCCCCAGAACGATGACGCCCTTGCTGGGGTCGAAGCCGTCCAGCTCCGCCAGCAGCTGGTTCAGAGTCTGCTCCCGCTCGTCGTTGCCGCCGAAGCGGCCGCCGTCACGGGATTTGCCGATGGTGTCGATCTCGTCGATGAAGATGATGCAGGGAGCCACCTTGGCGGCCTCCTTGAACAGGTCCCGGACCCGGGACGCGCCCACGCCCACGAACATCTCCACAAAGTCGGAGCCGGAGATGGAGAAGAAGGGCACGTTGGCCTCACCGGCCACGGCCTTGGCCAGCAGGGTCTTGCCAGTACCCGGGGAGCCCACCAGCAGCGCGCCCTTGGGGAGCTTCGCGCCGATGGCGGTGTATTTGCCGGGGTTGTGGAGGAAGTCGATGATCTCCTCCAGGGACTCCTTGGCCTCGTCCTGACCGGCCACGTCCTTGAAGGTGACGCCGGTCTGCTTCTCCATATACACCTTGGCGTTGGACTTGCCCACGTTGCCGATGCCGCCGATGCTGCCGCCGTTTTTGGACACGATCCGCATCACCAGCACGATCAGCCCCATGGTCAGCAGCATAGGCAGAATGTACATCACCAGGATGTCGCCCAGGACGCTCCAGGAGCTCTTGACGGGGCTGGAATACTCCACGCCGTGCTCATCCAGCAGGGGAAGCAGCCGGGTGTCCGTCAGGTAGGTGGTGTACAGGGTGATGGGGTTCTTCTCGCTCTGGGTATAGGTCCGGGGCTGCTGATTCTTGTTGGACGACTCCTGGGTATAGGTATAGCCGTCTACCGGGGTGGCATACAGCACGCCGTCCTTCAGCTCGATCTTCTTGATCTGGTCCTCCTGCACCAGGTTCATCATCTGGCTGTAGGTGATCTCGAAGCTCTTGCCGCCGCTGGTCATGGCCAGAATGTAGTTGAACACCAGGGTCAGCACCAACGCCCAGCCGATCAGGGAGAGGACGCTGCGCAGATTCCGGTTGTTCTTCTTGTTTCCGCCGTTGTTTCCGCCGTTTCTGTTGTTTGAGTCCATCTTGGTCTCCTTCCGTCAAAAAAACTGCCCCCAGCCTGGCCGCTTCCGGGCAGATAGTAGTAGCATTCTTGCAGTATACCATAAAATAAATTCCGTCACAAGCGGAGAATGACGGCTTTTGTGTTAATTTTCTATGAATCCCCGGCAGGGGCATTTCCGATAAGCTGGCAGGCTCCCCGGACGATTTTCGCCCGGGGAGCCCGTTTATCGTATTCAGTCCTCCCGGCCTGCGTGGCGGCAGGAGGTCCGGAAGGTGGACCCCCATGCGTTCTTCATGGTCCAGGAGGGGGTACATACCCTGGGCAACTTCAAGCGGCACCTGAACCCCTGACGGAAAAAACCGTCCCGGTACAGAGCGGGACGGCCCGGAAAACCGGCGGTTTGTCCCGGGACAAAGGCGAGAAAAGGCGGGACGCCCAAGGCTGTGGAAATGCTTTGGGCGTCCCGCTGTTTTTTGAACCTATTCGCCTAAAATTTCGGCAAAAATTCCAATGCTGTCTGCTCCGGCGTCATAGACTTTTCCGCCGGACTGGGTCAGGGGCAGGGTCAGGGTCACGGCGCTGCCGCTGCTGTCCGTGAAGGTCAGCTCCATGGACATGGCGCCGGGGGTGGTGACGGAGGCGTCCGTGGGAACAAATTCCAGGCTCCGGGCGGCGTCGGTCATGGCCCGGACCTGGGCCGGGTCGGTGCAGGTAACGGTTTTTCCGGCGTAGGTAACGGTGACGGCGGTCACCGAATCGCCGGGCAGCGGCACAGCCGCCGGGGCGGCGCAGGCCGAAAGCGTCAGGCACAGCGCCAACAGAAGGGGCAAGAGCTTTTTCATGGTCCGTCTCCTTTCCGATATGCCACAATATTCCGATACTTATACAAAACCATTATACGCTTTTGGACGAATTTGTCAAATAAAAATGGACGTTTTTTTGCGAATCCGAACAGAGAGCATGCCGGTGCCCGTATCCGCAGGGGCGGACGGCACTGTCCGTGGCGGAAACGTGGATTTGCCCGGAGGACTTATTCTGCCCGGCCTGCGTGGCGGCAGATGGCCTCAAAGGTCTGCTGGCTGATGTCGTGCTCCATCTTGCAGGCGTCGGCCTCGGCGGTTTCCGGGTCCACACCCAGATGGATCAGAAACTGCGTCAGGGTCTTGTGCCGGTCCAGCATGCTGGCGGCGATGGCCATGCCCGTGTCCGTCAGGGTGATGAGCCCCTCCTTGTCCATGGTGATATAGCCGCTCTCCCGCAGGCGCTTGGTGGCGTAGCTGACGCTGGGCTTTGTCACGCCCAGATACTCCGCAATGTCAATGGAGCGAATGTAGCCATGCTTCTCCTTCATCATCAGCATGGTTTCCAGGTAATCCTCCGAGGCTCTTAAGATCTGCATGGCAAACAGTACCAACCTTCCAGTAAGATTATATATAGGTTAGCATATTTTAACCAAAATTGCAAGGAAGAAAAATTTTTCGCCAAAAGGGGTTGACAAGAAATGTTAGAGGTGTTAAACTATCCAGCGGTTAAGGGAGCTTAACCTTTTTCTTGGCAAAGAGGTTAAGGCAGATTAACCATTCATTTTTCACGATCGGTTAGCGACCCCTAACCGCTATCACAGGGAGGGAAGCAGCAATGATGCCGCTGACATTAGCCAACATGGGCGAAGAAAATCTCATCCACCGGGTGGGCGGCAACCCCGAGGTGAAAAAGCATCTGGAGGACCTGGGCTTTGTGGCCGGGGGCACCGTCACAGTGGTGGCGGCCCTGGGCGGAAACGTCATCGTCAAGGTCAAGGAGGCCCGCATCGCCATCAGCGAGGAAATGGCCCGAAAGATCATGATCTGAGAAAATCAAAAAATACATAAAAGGAGAGAATCCACATGAAAACACTGCGCGACGTGAAAATCGGCGAGACGGTCCAGGTGGTGAAGCTCCACGGGGAGGGCCCCGTGAAGCGCCGCATCATGGACATGGGCATCACCCGGGGCACCCAGGTGTTTGTCCGGAAGGTGGCCCCTCTGGGCGACCCCATGGAAGTCACCGTCCGGGGCTATGAGCTGAGCCTGCGGAAGGCCGACACCGAAATGATCGAAGTGGAATAAGTTCCCGGAAAGGAGATACGAGAATCATATGGATAAGCAGATCAAAATTGCCCTGGCGGGCAACCCGAACTGCGGTAAAACCACCCTGTTCAACGCCCTCACCGGCTCCAACCAGTTCGTGGGCAACTGGCCCGGCGTCACCGTGGAGAAGAAGGAGGGCAAGCTGAAGAAGCACGATGACGTGGTCATCATGGACCTGCCCGGCATCTACTCCCTGTCCCCCTACACCCTGGAGGAGGTGGTGGCCCGGAATTACCTGATCGGCGAGCGCCCCGACGCCATCCTGAACATCATCGACGGCACCAACCTGGAGCGCAACCTGTACCTGACCACCCAGCTGACGGAGCTGGGCATTCCCGTGGTCATCGCCGTGAACATGATGGACGTGGTCCGCAAGAACGGCGACCAGATCAACGTCAAGGAGCTGTCCCGCCAGCTGGGCTGCGAGATCGTGGAGATCTCCGCTCTGAAGGGCGACGGCGTTATGGACGCCGCCGAGGCCGCCGTGAAGGCCGCCAAGGGCCAGACCAAGACCATCCCCATGCACACCTTCTCCGGCCCCGTGGAGCACGCCATTGCCCACATTGAGGAGGCCGCCGTCCACACCCTGCCCGAGGAGCAGCAGCGCTGGTATGCCATCAAGATCTTCGAGCGGGACGACAAGGTGCTGCAGAAGCTCAGCATCCCCGCCGACGTGATGCAGCACATTGAGCAGGACATCCAGGCCGCCGAAAAGGAGCTGGACGACGACGCCGAGAGCATCATCACCAACGAGCGCTATGTTTACATCGCCGAGATCATCAAGAGCTGCTACAAGCAGAAGCGCAAGGGCCAGCTGTCCACCTCCGACAAGATCGACAAGGTGGTCACCAACCGCTGGCTGGGCCTGCCCATCTTCGCCGTGGTGATGTTCCTGGTTTACTGGATCGCCATGGTAGCCGTGGGCGCTCCCGCCACCGACTGGGCCAACGACGGCGTGTTCGGCGACGGCTGGCACCTGCTGGGCATCGGCAGCAAGGAGTATAACACCGTCAACGACGATTACACCGCCGCCATCCAGGCTGTGGACGCCTTCCTGGGCACGGAGATCGACCCCGAGGCCGAGGACTTTGACGCCCAGGCCCTGCTGGCCCAAATGCAGAGCTTCCAGCCCAGCTCCTCCACCGCCACCGTGGACGTGGAGGACGAGGAGACCCTGGCCATCAACACCATGACCGCCTATTATGACACCCTGCCCGAGGGCGCGGACAAGATGGACGACGTGGTGCAGATGACCTTTGTGGACGCCGTGAAGTATCTCACTGAAAACGGCTTTGACGCCCCCGACCCCGCCGACTACGGCGTGTGGGTCCCCGGTATCCCCGTGCTGGTCAGCAATGGTCTGGAGTCTGCCGGCGCCGCCGACTGGCTCAGCGGCCTGATCAATGACGGCATCGTGGCCGGTGTGGGCGCGGTGCTGGGCTTCGTGCCCCAGATGCTGGTTCTGTTCCTGATGCTGGCTTTCCTGGAGGCCTGCGGCTATATGGCCCGTATCGCCTTCGTGCTGGACCGCGTGTTCCGCAAGTTCGGCCTGTCCGGCAAGTCCTTCATCCCCATGCTCATCGGCGTGGGCTGCGGCGTGCCCGGTATCATGGCTTCCCGTACCATCGAAAATGAACGCGACCGCCGGATGACCGTTATGACCACCACCTTCATCCCCTGCGGCGCCAAGGTCCCCTTCATCGCCATGATCGCAGGCGCCATCTTCGGCGGCAGCGCATGGGTCTCCACCTCTGCTTACTTCATCGGCATGGCCGCCATCATCGTCTCCGGCATCATGCTGAAGAAGACCAAGATGTTCGCCGGTGATCCCGCTCCCTTCGTGATGGAGCTGCCCGCCTATCACTGGCCCACTCTGGGCAACGTGCTGCGCAGCATGTGGGAGCGGGGCTGGAGCTTCATCAAGAAGGCCGGCACCATCATCCTGCTTTCCACCATCTTCGTGTGGTTCACCACCTACTTCGGCTGGGTGGATGGCACCTTCCGTATGCTGGACGAGAGCGAGATCCAGAGCTCCATCCTGGCTGCCATCGGCGGCGTCATCGCCTGGATCTTCAAGCCCCTGGGCTGGGGCAACTGGCAGGCTGCCGTGGCCTCCATCACCGGCCTTGTGGCCAAGGAGAACATCGTGGGCACCCTGGGCATCCTCTATGGCGGCGGCGACGGCACCGTGTATCAGAACATCGGCGCGGCCTTCACCGGCATCAGCGGCTTCAGCTTCCTGGTGTTCAACCTGCTGTGCGCTCCCTGCTTCGCCGCCATCGGCGCCATCAAGCGGGAGATGAACAACCGCAAGTGGACCTGGTTCGCCATCGGCTATCAGTGCGGCTTTGCCTATCTCATCAGCCTGATGATCAACCAGTTCGGCGGCCTGTTCACCGGCAGCGTCAATGTCATCGGCCTGATCTTCGCCGTGGCGGCCCTGGCCCTGATGGTCTATATGCTGGTGCGCCCCTATAAGGAGGCCACCAAGCTCAACGCCACCGTCTGAGCTATCCTATCCCATCTAACGACATTTTCCGAAAAGGAGTGAAATTCCATGCTGCATTGGATCAGCGCCAATCTCTCCACCATTCTCATCACCCTGGTCCTTATTGCCATTGTAGTCCTTATCATCCGCAGTCTGATCCGCCAGAAAAAGCAGGGAAAGTCCTCCTGCGGCGCAGGGTGCGCCCACTGCGCCATGCATGGCCAGTGCCACCGCAGCCAGCCGTGACCTGATCCCCGGGGGAGACGTGGGCAGCTCCGCGTCTCCCCCGCCCTTTCACCCAGGAGGTTAGATATGTCTAATTGCCCACAGGCCATGACCCCGGCCTCCATCCGATATCTGCTGGTGCTGGACGATCTGTGCCGGGAGGGCAGGGGCGTCCGCTCGGTGGAAATCGCCGCCCGGATGAACGTGTCCAAGCCCAGCGCCCACTCCATGCTCCAGAATCTCTGTCAGGCGGGCCTGGTGGAAAAGGAGCGCTATGGCACGGTGTTCCTGACGCCGGAGGGCCGCCGGGCCGCCGCGGAATACGCCGCGTGCTTCGGCCCCCTGTGCCGCCGGATGCAGCAGGCCCTGGGCCTGGAGGAGGACGCCTGTCAGACGGCGGTCTGCGCCATCCTGGCCCAGTCCCAGGACCGGCTGCCCCAGCTCCGGGACCGCCTGCTGTCGGCGGAGCAATAGCCCCGCAGGAAAAACAACCCATTTCCTCAAGGAGGTATAACGCTATGATCGAAACCATTGTCCAGGTGGATGGCATGATGTGCGGCATGTGCGAAAGCCACATCAACGACGCTATCCGCAGCCATTTCCAGGTGAAGAAGGTCTCCTCCTCCCACACCAAGGGCCAGACCGTGATCCAGTCCCAGGAGCCCCTGGACCGGGAGCAGCTGGTCCGGGTCATCAACGACACCGGCTATCAGGCCGGGGAGGTGGTATCCCGTCCTCTGGAAAAGCGGGGCCTGTTGGGCCGCCTGAAAAAGTGACCATGGAATCTGCGTGTCTGCATGAACCCTTGCCGCTGCCGGAGCACACCGTCCGCCGGGAAACCCCGGACGGGGGCCAGGCGGCGGTGACGCTTTATCCGGTGTTTCCCGGCATCGACATCCGCTATCACGATGTCCATGCCGCCTCCTGTCCCTTAGAACCCGCCGCCCCGGGGGTGCTGGAGATCAGCCACTGCCGGGAGGGGCGCATGGAGTACCGCTTGGGGAGCCGGTATTTCTATCTGGCCCCGGGGGACTTGTCCGTGGCCCGGCAGGACGTGCTGCCCACCCTGGCCGCCTTTCCCACCGGCCATTACCACGGCATCACCGTTACCGTGGACCCGGTGCTGGCGCCCCGGTGCCTGTCCTGCTTTCTGGAGGACGTGGAGGTGCAGCCCGCCGCCCTGGCGGAGAAATTCTGCGCCGCCGGGGGGTATTTTGCCGCCCGGTCCTCCCGGCGGGTGGAGCACGTGTTTTCGGAGCTGTATCAGGTGCCGGAGGACCTGCGCCGGGGGTATCTGAAGGTGAAGATCCTGGAGCTGCTGCTGTTTCTCAGCGCTCTGGAGGTGCCCGCCCAGCCCCAGGCGGCTGCGCCGGGCCTTTCCCGGGGGCAGGTGTCCCTGGCCAGAAAGACGGCGGACTATCTGCTGGCCAACACCGAAAGCAAGGTGACGGTGCAGGAGCTGTCCCGGCATTTCGGGGCCTCCGCCGCCCAGATCCAGGCCAGCTTCCGGGGGGTCTATGGCAGCAGTCCCGCCGCCTGGCTGCGCCTGCAGAAGATGCACGGCGCGGCGGAGCTGCTGCGGTCCACGGACCGGACGGTGCTGGACATCGCCGGGCAGTTCGGCTATGACAACGCCAGCAAATTCGCCCGGGCCTTCCGGGACGTCATCGGCGTGTCCCCCAACGAATACCGCAGCGGCCTGGATCAGGACTCCTGCGCGCCATAAATCAAAACCTCCGGCATTGCCGGAGGTTTTGATTTTATCGGCACAGATAGGAGAACCAGCCCTCGCTGCTGCGGGCCTCGGCAATGGTCCAGCCGTTATCCCGCAGGCACTGGGCCACCTCCTCCGCCCGGTCGTCGATGATGCCGGAGCACAGGAAGATGCCCCCCTCCTTCACCAGGGGCCGCACCGTGGAGGCCAGGGCCTTGATGACGTCGGCCACGATGTTGGCCACCACCACGTCATAGGGGCCGCCCAGCTCCTGCCGCAGGGCCTGATCCGTTACCACATCGCCCCAGCGGACGGTGTAGCGGTCCCGGCCCACGCCGTTGAGGGCGGCGTTTTCATAGGCCACGTCCATGCACTTTTCGTCAATGTCGCAGGCCACGGCCCGGTCCGCCCCCAGCAGCAGGGCGGCAATGGACAGAATGCCGCTGCCGCAGCCCAGGTCCAGCACCGTCTGGCCGCCGGTGATATGCTTTTCCAGGGCCGTCAGGCACAGGCGGGTGGTGGCGTGGCTGCCGGTGCCGAAGGTGAGGCCCGGATTCAGCCGCAGGGCCACCCGGTCCTCCGGCACACCGGTGCTCTCCCACTCCGGGATGACGGTCAGCCGGTCGCCGATCTCCATGGGCTTGTAAAACTGCTTCCAGTTGTTCTCCCAGTCGGCGTCCTCCATGTTCTCCATGGTCAGCAGCAGCCGGCCGTATTCGGGGTGCTCCTGCTTCACCCGGGACAGGGCCATGCGGACCTGAGCCAGGGTGTTGTACCCGTCGGGACTGTCCTCCAGATAGAAGGTGATGCGGCACAGGCCCTTTTTCTCCTGCATCAGCTGGTCGTCCACATAGTCCCAATAGGCGTGGTTGTGCTCCAGAAAGTCCTGGAAATCCCCCTCGTCGTCAATGACCAGGCCGGTGATGCCCAGGTCCTCCAGCAGTGCGCTGACGGGCTCCAGCCCGGCGGGGGCGGCGTCGATCTTCAGCTCCAGCCACTTCATGCTCAGCGCTCCGTTCCCACAAAGAACAGGCCCATGGTGTTGGGGCCGGTATGGCTGCCGATGACAGGGCCGATGTAGTTGATATACACCTCTTTGACGCCGTAGCGCTGCTTGAGCTGGGCGGCCACGGTCTCCGCCTCCGCCTGGCAGTCCGCCTGGCAGATGAACATCACCTGATCCTGCAGGTCAATGCCCAGACGGCCCACGGTGTCGATGAGGGTGTTCAGACTGCTCTTGCGGCCCCGGGCCTTGCCCACCACCGTCAGCTTGCCCTCGTCGGAGGTGTGCATGATGGGCTTGATGGACAGCATGGTGCCCACCAGCGCCGTGGCGGCGGACACCCGGCCGCCCTTTTTCAGATAGTTCAGGTCGTCCACCGTGAACCAGTGGCAGACGTGGAGCTTGTTTTCCTCCACCCAGTCCCCCAGCTGGTCCAGGGTCAGGTTCTCCTCCAGCTTCTTGTGGGCGGTCAGGTACATCAGCAGGCCCTGGCCCAGGGAGGCGCTGAGGGAGTCGATGACCCGGATGCGGCCCTCGGGGTGCTTGGCCAGAACGGTCTCCGCCGCGATGCAGGCGGACTGGTAGGTGGTGGACAGGGCCGAGGAGAAGCTGATGCACAGGATATCCTTCCCCTGCTCCAGAATGGCGGACATGGCGTCCTCAAACTGGCCCACGTTGACGGCGGAGGTGGTGGCCATTTTGCCCGCCCGGATCCGCCGGTAAAACTCCTCGTTGCTGATGGCCGCGCCATCCAGGGTGTTGGGATAGTCCTGCCCGTCCATGTGCATGGTCAGGGGCAGCACCTCCAGCTGCAGGTCCTTTGCCATCTGGTCCGGCAGGTCGCAGCAGCTGTCGGTCATGAGAACATATTCGCGCATGGGAAAAACCTCCTTGGAAGGTATAGTTTTCGCGTTTTCTCGACATCTAATATACCATATTAGAACTCGCAAGGAAAGATGATTTTTAAAGTTTACAATTTGTTCATAATTAACAAGGTGCAAAAAACGCAGGACCCGGCAGCCCTGCGGTGTTTTTTGCGGTCCGCCGCCCGGCAGCGGCGGACCATTTGTAAGAGAGAAAAACTTGGAGGGTATATGCGGAATGGAAAAGGATGGAAAAGCGAATTTGCGTTACAGCAGCTTGCACAGCAGGTCCAGCTCCACGAAAGCCAGAACCGGCATCAGAAACGCCAGCACCACCGTCAGGCCATAGAAGTGGCCGGTGGCCGTGCTCACCAGCGTGAGTGCCATCAATACAGCAGCAACAACGGCTGCAACTACCATACCGGTGTGATTCGTCTTAGTCATTTGAGAACACTCCTTTCTGCTGTGATCCCGCGCCGCGTCCGGTGCGGTTCCCCTTCGGGCGAGTGATAAGATAACACGAAAAAAGGGATTTGTAAAATCGGTTCTTTTCCCTTATAATATAGGTCGCAATCTATAATTCCAGGAGGGCTCCGACATGACGGATATGGAGATCGAAACCTTTCTGACGGTGCTGCGCAGCGGGTCCATGACCGCCGCCGCCCAGGCGCTTTATATCACCCAGCCCACCCTTTCCGCCCGGCTCCAGACCCTGGAGGACGAGGTGGGGACGCCGCTGTTTGTCCGGGGCAAGGGCCTGCGGCGGCTGGAGCTGACGGAGGCGGGAACCCGGTTTCTGCCCCTGGCCCAGCGGTGGCAGCGGCTGATGGCCGAGATGCACGGCATTGCCGCCGCCGAGGCCCGGACCCACTTCCGCATCGGCGCTGCCTACACCGCCAACCAATATGTGCTGCCGCCGGTATACAAGCGGTTTCTGGAGCGGGACCTGCCGGTGGCTCTGCGGGTGGAGACCCTGTCCAGCCAGCAGGCCCAGGAGGCCGTTACCCGCCGGGAGCTGGACATGGCCATTGTGGAGGACGACGTGGGCTTCAACCCGGAGCTGCAGGTGACGCCCCTGTTCCGGGAGTCGTTCTATATGATCTGCTCCGAGGGCAGCGACTATCCGGAGTTGGTGAACCCCCATGACCTGGATATGTCCCAGGAGATCAACGTGTCCCAGCGGCGGGAGGTGCAGGTGTGGAACGACTATTGGTTCGGGTCCGACGCCCGCCCCCTGCTGAACACCGACACCATGCAGCTGGCGGATGCGTGGCCCCCTACCCGCCGGGTGTGGGCGGCGGCCCCGGCCATTGCCGCCGAGCATATGCGCCGGGCGGGCCGGGCCAAGATCTGCCGCTTCACCGCCCCGCCGCCGGACCGCATCAGCTATCTCATCACCCCCCGGGCGGTGGAGCTGCCCCGGGAGGCGGCCCTGTTTCTGGAGGACCTGCGCTGGGAGCTGCAGCAGCACCCGGACGTCACCGTCTATTTCTGACCGGCGGAAGAAAATGTGGAAAATTGGTAGCCAGATGGGAAAGAGTATGCTATAATTCATGTGTTATGTATCTGTCAGAATCGAGGCTTTCGCATATGAACCGGCAATATCCCTGTCTGGAAATCAGCCGCAGCCGCCTGCGGCACAATATGGAGGAGGTCATCTCCCGCTGCACCGCCCGGGGCATCCAGGTGTGCGGCGTCATCAAGGGGTGCAGCGGCCTGCCGGAGGTGGGCCGTATGTTCCGGGACTGCGGGGCCACCCAGCTGGCCAGCAGCCGCCTGGAGCAGATCATCCGCTGCCGCCGGGCCGGGGTGCCGGGGCCGTATATGCTGCTGCGGATTCCCATGCTGTGCGAGCTGGAGGACGTGGCCCGGTGGTGCGACTATTCCCTGGAAAGCGAGGCCGCCACGCTGGACGCCCTGGAGGAGGCCTGCGCCCGGCAGGGAGCTGTCCACAAGGCCGTGGTCATGGCGGACCTGGGGGACCTGCGGGAGGGCTTCTGGGACCAGGACGAGATGCTGGACGTGTGCGTCCATGTGGAGCGGGACCTGCCCCATGTGGAGCTGGCAGGCGTAGGCGTGAACCTGGGGTGCTACGGCTCCATCCAGCCCACGCCGGAGAATCTGGGCCAGCTGGTACATATCGCCCGGCGGGTGGAGGATGCCATCGGCCGGAAGCTGGAGATCGTGTCCGGCGGGGCCACCAGCTCCTTTACTCTGGTCCACTGGGGCACCATGCCGGAGGGCATCAACCATCTGCGCATCGGCGAGGGCATCCTGGTATCCAAGGATTTACAGGTGGACTGGGGCATCCACGACATGGACTATCTGCGGATGGACTGCATGACTCTGCGGGCCCAGATCGTGGAGGTGAAGGACAAGCCCACCCACCCGGTGGGGCCCATCGTGGTGGACTGCTTCTGCAACCGGCCCACCTATGAGGACCGGGGCATCCGCCGCCGGGCCATTGCCGGCATCGGCCGGGCCGACGTGGGGGATATCATGATGCTGCATCCCCGGACGCCGGGTATGACGGTGGTGGGCGGCTCGTCGGACCACTGCATCCTGGACGTGGAGGACTGCGACCCCTGCCCGCAGGTGGGGGATATCGTGGATTTCGACGTGATCTACCTGACCATGCTGTATGCCAGCGCCCGGGAGGACGTGGCCGTGAAATTTGTGGACTAATTATAATAATAGGAGGATAGATTTTTGGATAACGAAGGATTGATGATTTTCATTTTCCAGGCCATCATTGCGCTGTTTGCGTTTTTCGTGGTGGCCCCCTGCGTGCTCAACGCCGTCAGCCTGTTCACGGTGCAGAAGCGCTTCGCTAAGACCATGATCGACCTGGGCGTGGTGCAGGCGGACGTGGTGCACAAGCTCCACCCCAAAAAGGAGGTCGCCGGGGTCATCATCTCCCTGGTGGTGGTGGCGGCCTTTGGCTACGGCGTGTGGCGGCAGGCCCCCATCAGCTATCTGTCCGGCGGTCTGCCCCTGGTGGTGGGCTTCCTGAAATACCGCCAGATCGTCCAGTTCAACAGCCTGACGGTGAAGCGGTTCCAGAACACCTATCAGGGCCAGATGGACGTGAAGAAGTACAACGACTACGTCAACAAGACCTTTTGATGGCCTTAACGGACAAAGGCGGGGCGGCGTCCCCGCCTTTGTCCGTTGACGCCGCATTGTTCACAATTTTCTGTTGATTTTCAGGAAAAGACATGCTATCATATCTCAAAATTTCCGGGGCCCGGCTCCGGGCGACGCAGGAGGATGCGCTATGAAAGAAGTAAAACCCCCGAGGAAACCGCTATTTTACTACTATGGCATCGCCCTGGTGGTGCTGCTGCTGATCAACTTTCTGCTGGTGCCCCTGGTGGCCCGGCACGCGGT
Organism: Clostridiaceae bacterium Marseille-Q4149; assembly: GCA_018228685.1. GTDB lineage: Bacteria > Bacillota > Clostridia > Oscillospirales > Oscillospiraceae > Vescimonas > Vescimonas cirricatena. The sequence goes on along the minus strand of CP073691.1, from coordinate 2,253,093 downwards.
GCAGGAGGTGGACTACGGCACCTTCATGACCATGACCGAAAACAAGGAGATCGGCCAGGTGGAGGTGGAGGACAACCAGATCATCTTCACCAACAAGGACGGCAGCAAGGTCTATAAAACCGGGCCCATGAACGACCCGGACCTGACCCAGCGGCTGTATGACGCCGGAGCGGAGTTCACCCGGGACATTGTAGAGCAGACCTCGCCTCTGCTGAGCTTTGTGCTGACGTGGATCCTGCCCATCATCATCTTCATCGCCATCGGCCAGCTGATGACCAAGAAGCTGACGGACCGGGCCGGAGGCCCCGGCTCCATGATGTTCGGCGCAAGAAAATCCAACGCCAAGATCTATGTGCAGTCCACCCAGGGCATCCACTTCTCCGACGTGGCCGGTGAGGATGAGGCCAAGGAGAACCTGCAGGAGATCGTGAACTATCTCCATGACCCCGGCAAGTATCAGGAGATCGGCGCATCCATGCCCAAGGGCATCCTGCTGGTGGGCCCTCCGGGAACCGGCAAGACCATGCTGGCCAAGGCCGTGGCAGGCGAGTCTCAGGTGCCCTTCTTCTCCATCTCCGGCTCGGAGTTTGTGGAGATGTTCGTGGGCATGGGCGCGTCCAAGGTCCGGGACCTGTTCAGCCAAGCCAAGGAGAAGGCCCCCTGCATCGTGTTCATCGACGAGATCGACGCCATCGGCCAGAAGCGCAGCGGCGGCCAGTACGGCGGCAACGATGAGCGGGAGCAGACCCTGAACCAGCTGCTGACGGAGATGGACGGCTTCGACGATAACTCCGGCGTGATCATCCTGGCGGCCACCAACCGCCCGGAGTCCCTGGACCCCGCGCTGACCCGTCCCGGCCGGTTTGACCGCCGGGTGCCGGTGGAGCTGCCGGACCTGAAGGGCCGGGAGGAGATTCTGAAGGTCCACGCCCGGAAGATCAAGCTGGCGGAGAACGTGGACTTTTCCACCGTGGCCCGGATGGCCTCCGGCGCGTCCGGCGCGGAGCTGGCCAACATCGTCAACGAGGCCGCCCTGCGGGCGGTGCGGGACGGCCGGAAGCTGGTGACCCAGGCCGACCTGGAGGAGAGCATCGAGACCGTCATCGCCGGATATCAGAAGAAGAACGCCATCCTCACCGACCGGGAGAAGTGGATCGTGTCCTATCACGAGATCGGCCACGCCCTGGTGGCGGCCCGCCAGACCCACTCCGCCCCGGTGCAGAAGATCACCATCATCCCCCGGACCTCCGGCGCCCTGGGCTATACCATGCAGGTGGAGGAGGGCAACCACTATCTGATGAGCCGGGAGGAGATTGAAAACAAGATCGCCACGTTTACCGGCGGCCGTGCCGCCGAGGAGGTGGTGTTCGGCTCCGTCACCACCGGCGCGTCCAACGACATCGAACAGGCCACCAAGCTGGCCCGTGCCATGCTGACCCGGTACGGCATGAGCGACGAATTCGGCATGGTGGCACTGGAGACCGTTACCAACCAGTATCTGGGCGGGGATGCGTCCCTGGCCTGCTCGCCGGAGACCCAGGCCAAGATCGACCGGCTGGTGGTGGAGCTGGTGGAGCGGCAGCACCAGAAGGCATTGCAGATCCTGCGGGACGACCGGCAGAAGCTGGATGAGCTGGCCAGGTTCCTGCACGAAAAGGAGACCATCACCGGCGAGGAGTTCATGAGCATCCTCAACGCATAACAAGGCATACGAAAAGAACGCCTCCTGCCGGGGGCGTTCTTTTTTTGTCCCCGGGCGCATACGGTGAAGAAAAAACGGGGAGGGGTTTGCCATGAAAAAGCTGCTGGGGACACTGCCGGTGCTGGTGCTGCTGCTGACGCTGTGTCCGGCCTGGGGGGTGGAGCTGCCGGTGCAGGCGGAGGCGGCGCTGCTGATGGAGAAGGAGACGGGACAGGTGCTCTACGCCAAAAACGAGCACCAGGCCCTGGAACCGGCCAGCGTCACCAAGGTCATGACCCTGCTGCTGGTGATGGAGGCCATCGACCGGGGGACCCTGGCCTATGACGACGTGGTCACCGTCAGCGACTATGCCGCCTCCATGGGCGGCAGCCAGATCTTTCTGTCCCCCGGGGAGCAGATCACCGTGGAGGACCTGCTGAAGGGGGTGTGCGTGTCCAGCGGCAACGACGCCGCCGTGGCCCTGGCGGAAAAAATGGCGGGGGTCACGGAGCTGTTTGTGGAGCAGATGAACAACCGGGCCCGGGAGCTGGGGATGCAGGACACCCATTTCGTCAACTGCACGGGCCTTCCGGCGGAGGGCCACGTCACCAGCGCATGGGACATCGCCGTGATGTCCCGGGAGCTGATCCGCCGTCACCCGGACATCCGGCGCTTTACCACCATCTGGATGGACACCCTTCGGGACGGACAGTTCCAGCTGTCCAACACCAACAAGCTCATCCGCTTTTATGAGGGGGCCACGGGGCTGAAAACCGGGTCCACGGACTCCGCCAGATACTGCATTTCCGCCACGGCGGAGCGGGAGGGCATGGAGCTGATCGCCGTGGTGCTGAAATCCCCCACCGGCCAGCAGCGGTTCGAGGACGCCAAGACTTTGCTGAACTATGGGTTCTCCACCTATGGCCTGGTCCATGCCGCCCCGGAGGAGCCGCTGCCGCCGGTGCCGGTGACCTTGGGGACCCGGGATGCGGTGCAGCCCATGGTGGACCCGGCGGAGGGCCTGCTGCTGGCGGAAAAGGCCCGGCTCCAGGGGCTGGAACAGACGGTGACCCTGCCGGAATCCGCAGCGGCCCCGGTGCGTCAGGGGGACGCGCTGGGGACCCTGACCGTCACCCAGAACGGCGAAACGCTGCTGGAGGTACCCATCCGGGCGGCGGAAACCGTGGAAAAGCTCACCTTCGGGGAGATGTTCCTGCGCCTGGCCCGGACCATGTGCTTCTGCGGGTGATCCTTGGCGGAAACTGAACAGGAATGCTATTGCGGCACAGAGGAAACAACGATACAATAAAATATAAACTCAGGATAAACTCAGGAGGATAATCATAATGCAAAATATTCTTCGATATCTGACCCCGGAGATCCTGGCCTGGGAGAGCGGCAATATCCAGGAGGTCCGGCCCCTGGGCAGCGTTCTGTGCCTGCCGGACGGGCGGGAGTGGTACGCCTTCGGCTTTACCCGGGATGCGTATTACGGCAGTCTCAGCCTGCTGATGGCGTCCTCCCGGAGGGAGTGCGGAGAATGGGCGCGGGCCAACAGTCCGGCGGCTATCCGCTTCGGCGCGCAGCGGTATCTTATTGATACGACCGGCTATAGGATGTTCAGTGGCAACGACGATCAGCTGTTCCGGCTGCCGCTGCTGCTGCGGGACCGCCCGCCTATGCCGGACTGGCTGAGAAGCACGCCGCTGTCCCGGCTCCTGATGGTGGACGCCCGGGTGGACCGGGCCCCGGAGCACATCCCCGGCGGTCCGGCGGCGCTGCTGCTGCGGGATGGGCGCGGCTGGGACCTGACCGCGCCCCGGGCAGAGCTGCGGACCATGTGATCGGATAGGATTTTCACCGTTTCGACGGGAATCCCCTTGTATTTTCCGGGAAAACGCGGTAAGATACGGTGTGATGAAAAATCCGATTTACACAGGAGGTAATCCCTATGATCCAGGTGGACCTGACCCATATGCGGCGATTTATCGCCCTGCCCTATGAGGCGGCGCTGGCGCCCCGCCTGCGCATCGCCCACAACCACTTGCAGAAGAACGATGGAGCCGGAGGCGACTTCACCGGCTGGGTGCGCCTGCCCCAGGAGTATGACCGGCAGGAGTTCGACCGCATCCAGGCGGCGGCCCGGCGCATTCAGAGCGATTCCCGGGCCCTGGTGGTCATCGGCATCGGCGGCTCCTATCTGGGGGCAAGGGGCGTCATCGAGTGCCTGTGCTCCCCCAACTATAACCTCAGGCGCAAGGACACTCCCAACATCTATTTTGTGGGCAACGGCCTGTCCGACCGGCAGCTGCGGGAGACCATGGAGCTGCTGGAGGGGGTGGACTTCTCCGTGAACGTCATCTCCAAGTCCGGCACCACCACGGAGCCTGCCGTGGCCTTCCGGTTCTTCCGGGAGCTGCTGGAGAAGAAATACGGCCCCGACGGCGCGGCCCGGCGCATTTACGCCACCACCGACCGGCAGAAGGGGGCCCTGAAGTCCCTGGCCGATCAGGCCGGGTATGAGACCTTCGTGGTGCCTGACGACATCGGCGGGCGCTACAGCGTCCTCACCGCCGTGGGCCTGCTGCCCATCGCCGTGGCGGGCATCGACATCCGGGCCCTGATGCAGGGGGCCGCCCGGATGCAGGAGGTCTGCACCGCCGGAGATATGGAGCAGAATCCCGCCTGGCAGTATGCCGGGGCCCGGTACCAGCTCTACCGCGCCGGGAAGAAGATCGAGATCCTGGCCTCCTATGAGCCGTCCTTCCGGTTCATGTCCGAGTGGTGGAAGCAGCTGTACGGCGAGTCCGAGGGCAAGGAGAACAAGGGCCTGTTCCCGGCCAGCGTGGAGTTCACGGCGGACCTGCACTCCATGGGCCAGTATATCCAGCAGGGGGAGCGCCATCTGCTGGAGACGGTGGTGCGCTTCGACCCGGAGAAGCAGGAGAGCACGGTGCCCTTTGACGCCGCCGACGGCGACGGGCTGAACTTCCTGGCGGGCAGGACCATGGACTTTATCCGCACCCAGGCCATGGACGGCACCCTGCTGGCCCACGAGGAGGGCGGCGTGCCCAACATCATCCTGCGCTGCGGGGCCCTGGACGCAGACACCCTGGGGCAGCTGATCTATTTCTTTGAATATGCCTGCGGCCTGTCGGGCTATCTGCTGGACGTGAACCCCTTCGACCAGCCGGGGGTGGAGGCGTATAAGAAGAATATGTTCGCCCTGCTGGGCAAGCCCGGCTATGAGGACATGGGCCAGGCCCTGCGGGAAAAGCTGGGCCGGTAAAAAACCGTATATTTTCCCATTGCCATTTCCGTCAAGTTATGGTATGGTATACATATATGCAAAAGGAGTGATCTCTTATGGTTAGATTGATTATGGGCGACAACGGCGCAGGCAAGACCAAGCAGCTCATCGAGCTGGTTCATGCCTCCGTGGCCGAGGAGGGCGGCTGCGTTGTCTGCATCGAGCCCGGCGCGGACATGACCTACGACATCAAGTCCTCTGTGCGCCTGGTCAACGCCGGTGAATACCACTTGGATTCTTTTGAGTGCCTGCGGGGCTTCATCAGCGGTCTGTATGCGGGCAATTACGATATTTCCCACGTCTATGTGGACAACCTGTGCAAGATCGTACATAGCGAGGACTTCGCCGCCGTGGAAAAGTTCCTGCACTGGCTGGACAAGTTCAGCGATGCCAACACCGTGAAGTTCACCGTGACCCTCACCGCCGACGCTTCCGTGGCCACCGAGGGCATGCGCAAGTATCTGTAACCGAATCAAGTAAAAAAATCCGCAGGGCTGTGCCCTGCGGATTTTTTATGGAGTGCAGAGAATCAAAGGTTCTATGCAATAGCCCCGGGACGCGATAGCATCCCGGGGCTATTGCTATTACCTGACTTTTTAGGGTCAGCTCAGGTGCTTTTTCTTGCTCAGCAGCAGGGCAGCGGCAGCCAGCAGGGATACGGAGGCCGCAGCCAGCCACAGAGCGGTGTGAGCCTCGTCGCCGGTCTTGACGCCGGGATTCTCGGGCTCAGCGGGCTTGTAGTTGGGGTCGGTCTCGCCGCAGTTGGTGCACTTGCCGTCCTTGTAATCGTGGCCGGTAGCGGGGATGACTTCGCCCTTCTTCACGACCTCTTGGCACACGGTGCACACCTCGTCGCCGGTGTAGCCGTCTTCCGTGCAGGTGGCGGGCTTAGCACCCACCAGCTGGGTCTTGTGACCCAGGGAGGGCAGGGTCTCGGTGCGGGTGTCGGTGTAGTTCTTGCCCTGGAAGGTCACCGTGGCGGTATAGGTCCGGACGCCGGTGCTCTCGCAGGAAGCGGGGGTGGTGATCTCGCTGGTAACAGCGGCGGTGACCTCCTCCACATGGCTGGCGTCACGGCTGCAGGTGAAGGTAGCCTTGGCGGACTCGTAGCCGGTCCAGGTCCAGGCGGCCTCGCCATAGTCGTGGCCCAGCACGCCGATGGTCAGGGCCTCCAGGGTGGTCTCGTTCTTGCCATCGGCGTCGCTGAACAGCTTGCTGCAGACGGAGCACACCCAGTGGGCCTTGACGCCGGTCTCGGTGCAGGTGGCGGGGACCTCCGCCACGGCGGTGAGGGTATGACCATCGGCGCAGGGATCGGTGGCGCCGTAGGTCATGGTCACGTTGTCGATGGCGAACATGGCGTCGGTATCGTCATAGCCCCGGTTGGCCTTCTTATAGAAGTGGAAGGCGAACTGGGCATTGTCCGTGCAGAAGGCGGCGGGAACGGCAACGTTGGCCGTGCCCATGAACCAATAACCGCTTACCGGCTCCAGATCGGCGGCATTCCAGATGGTGGTCCAGGTCTGGCCGCCGTCGGTGGTGGCCTCCACGGTCACGGAGCAGTAGTTGCCGATGACGGACTTGAACAGCAGGTAATCGAAGCTCAGCGTGGGCGTCTTGCCGGTGAGGTTCACCACCGGGGAGATGAGATACTCATCCTGCAGCTTGTCGCTGCCGCCTGCCATAGGCAGCAGGGGCTTGCGGATGCTGCCCACGCTCCAGCCGCCGCCCCAGGGATCTTCATAGTAATCCATGTCGATGCGGGCCTGCTTGGTGGTGTTGAGGTTTCTGTTGGTGCCCTGGTACCAGGTATAGGGGCTGTCGCTGCGGGTGGACTGGAGGGTCCAGCCGTGGCCGGGGAAGGTCTCGGACTCGAAGTCGTTGTCGAACTGCACGTCGGAGGCCGTCTTGGTGAACAGGGCGGCGATGGTGTGGTTGGCGGTGACATTCTCAAAGGTGTAGCTGTCCACCGCGCCCACGCTCTGGCCGTCCACCAGCACATCGGCGATGGCGTAGCCCTCCTGGGCGGCGATGGCGAAGGTCTGGGACGCGCCCTCCTTCACGGACACCTCACCGGCGGGGGTGATGGAGCCGCCCTCACCGGCGGTGGCGGTGATGGTGTACTTCTGGGCCACGGGGCCGTCCTCCACCGCCATCAGCTTCACGTTGTCGATGGCCAGCTGGCCGGTAGTGTCCTCATTGGGATGGACATAGCGGAAGGCAAACTGGACGCCGTCCACATTGTACTCGGCGGGCACGGGAACCTCTGCGCTGCCGGAAATGATGTAGTTGCTGGCCTGCTGGCCGGTATAGCTGTCTTGGAAGTTCCAGATAGCGTTCCACGTCTTTCCGCCGTCGGTAGAAGCTTCCACCGTAGCGGTGAAGGTCTTGTTCTTGATGCCGTACTCGCCGTAGGCGAAGTCGAAGGTCAGCACGCCGTCACGGGTACCGGACAGGTCCACCACCGGGGAGATCAGGTACTCATCCTGTGCACCCTTCCAGTCGTTGCTGATGTAAGCGTGCTTGGAATCATTGCCCTCGTTCTTCCAGTTGTAATAGGTATACTGCTTCCATGTGCTGCTGGTATCCTGCACCTTCACGGTCCAACCGTGGAAGGGGAAGCTGTCGCCGGCCACGTCCTCGAAGTCGTTCTGGAACATCACCACGGGGACGTCGGGAATCTTCTCGAAGGCGGCGGACACGGCATAGCTCTGGTCCATGACCAGGGTGTAGGCGCCGTCCGTCACGTCCACGGTGCGGCCGTTGACCTTCACGGAGGCCAGCTGATAGCCCTGGTCCGGGGTGAAGGTAACGTCCACGGCCTGGCCGGAGACATAGGTGGTCTGACCGGCGGGGGCCACGGTACCGCCCTCATTGGCGGTGGTGGTCAGGGTCACGGTGTCGCCGGACTGCTGGGCCTTCTGGAAGGTGGCGGAGATGGTGTGGTCCACGCCCACCCGCTGGAAGGTGTAGTAGCTGATGGGGCCGAGATCGGCGCCGTCCACGTTGACGTTGACGATCTCATAGCCCTGGGCGGGAGCGATGTCGAAGGTCTTGCTGGTACCCTTCTTCACCAGGGTCTGACCGGCGGGGGTGATGGTGCCGCCCTCACCGGCGGTGGCGGTGACGGACACATAGTTGTCCCGCTCCTCGGCGTACAGCTGGACGTTGTCCATAGACAGGGTGGAGCCGCCCTTACCGGTGTAGACAAAGGCGAAGCGCAGGTCCTTGCTGCTTTGCAGGCTCTCGGGGATGGTCACCTTGGCCTGGGTCTTGGTCCAGGCGGTGAACAGGCCGGAATCCCGCTGCAGGTTCCAGATCTCCTGCCAGTTCTCGCCGCCGTCGCCGGAGGCCATGACCTGCAGGTTGCAGTGCTTATACTCCACGGTGTACCAATAGGTGGTGTAGAAATCGAAGACCATGTGGACCTCGGTATCCACGCCGCTGATATCGGTGGTGCGGGAGATCAGCCACTCGTCCTGCTGGTTGTCGTCGTCATGATCCACGGCGGCCATGTAGTCCTCGTCGCGGTACCAGGTGTTCAGAGAGCCGCCCTTGCTCTGGACGCTCCAGTCGTCGGGGAGCCACTTCTCGTTGAAGTTCTCGGTCCAGAGGATGTTGGTGGGGGTGATGGTGCCGTGATCGTCGGGGTTGCCGGGAGCACGGACGGTATACACCTTGGAGTTGCCGGCGTAGTCGTGGACGATCATGCCGAAGGTCTCGCCGAAGCCGGTGATGTCATACTCCTTGATGTGGCTGGTGACGCCGGGCTTGTCCTCGCCGAAGCCCTGCATACCATAGAGCATCTCGCTGTTCTTGATGTTGTAGAACACCACGGCCGCCACATACTGGTTATCGGACACGTCCAGGCTCAGATAGTACCGGCCCTCGGACTCGGTGACCTTCAGGTTGTCGGCATGAGGCTCCTCGGTGTCGATGGTGATGGGGAAGGACCAGGAGTGCTTCTGGTTGGTCCCCACGCCGTCGCCATAGGGCAGGGTGGCCTCGATGGTCACGGTGGCCTTGGTGTTGTTGGGTAGCTTGGCGTTGTGGGCGTCGGTGCCGTACCAGGGCTCAATGCCGTCATATTCGGCGTCCACACCGGCGGGCACAATGCGGTAATAGTCGTAGCTGTAGATGGACTTGCCCACATACTCGCAGTCCTTGCTGTAGTACACCTGGCCGTTGGCGCCGGTGATGGTATACCTCAGGCTCTTGGTGTTGCGCAGCAGACCGGTGTAGATGCCGGTGAGGCTGTCCATGAAGTCATCGTTGTTGGGGGAAATGGCGTTGCGGTCCGCCAGATACGGAACGGTGGTGTAGTTGTTGTCGCCCAGATAGGTGTCCACCGTGTTCTCGCTGGAGGAGGAGAAGGCGGTGTTCATGTACGCCTGGGCCTGGCTGGCGGAGCCGTCCAGCGTCTCCCAGTAATCGGTGGAATCCATGATGGGAGCCTTGGTCCAGTCGCCGTAGAAGGCCAGGAACGGCAGGCCCAGATCAATGGGATCGGTCAGGGCGCTGCCGTCGGCGGCCACCTGGGTCAGGGTCACGAAGCCCTCCACATAGCTGCCGTTGGGGAACTGGGCCAGCATCTTCCGGCCCTCGTCGGTAACGGTGACGGTGACGGTGACATCGGCGGTCTTGCCGGGAGCCACGGCCACCCGATTATTCTCGCAGTTGGTGGTGAAGGTGTGGGGGAGCAGCCGGGAGCTTCCGCTGATGGTGGAGAACTCCTGCCCGCTGCCGTTGACATAGGCCTCGGTGGTGTCGGTCAGCACCAGGGGGGTCACGTCGTAATACAGGGTGTCGCTGCCGGTGTTGTGGACGGTGAAGGTCATGGTGTACACGCCCTTCATGGCGGGATCGTCCTTCAGCTCCAGCTTGGGACGCTCCATGCCCTCCACGGACAGATAACCCCGGGTATTCACGGCGTCGTTGATGCTCATCAGGCCAGCGCCCTGCTTCCGGGGGGAATAGGGCACGCCGTTGTCGTCATAGATCACATGGGCGGTGCTCATGAGCAGGGTGTCGGTCATGTGCTTGCGCTGGGCGCCGGTCATGCTGTTGCCCCGGGCCTTCAGGGCCTGCTGGACGATGGCCATGCCGCCGGCCGCGTGGGGGGATGCCATGGACGTGCCGTCCATGCTCTCATAACCGCCGGGCACGGCGGCATAGATGCCCGCGCCGGGGGCGGTGATCTCCGGCTTCAGGGTCAGCTCGGGGGTAGCGCCCCAGCTGGAGAAGTCGGCCATGCCATAGGTGGGGGATTCCACCAGGGCGTCGGCGGAGGCCACGGACAGAGTCTTGGTCTCCTGCTGCTTCATGTATTCACCGGCGGCCTGGGAGATGAAGGCGCAGGGGATCTTCCAGTCGGTGATGGACATGTACAGCATGCCGGGGACGTTGTTGTACACCAGCATGCCAATGGCGCCGGCGTTGGCGGCGTTGCGCTCCTTCTGCTCATAGTACATACCGCCGCCCCGCTGCACCAGGGCGATCTTGCCGGTCAGGTCCAGGCCTGCATAGTCCTCCTCCGCGCCGTAGTTGGGAACCACCACATACTCGATGGAGCCCCGGGCGGACAGGCTGCGGAAGGGCTTGGCGTTCTCGTCCTCGCTGATGGTGGCGCTGTCCTGATAGGCCAGGTCCTTGCCGCCCACGGTGACATAGGGGCCCTTGACCATGCCGTTGGACACGGCGGCCACGGACAGGGACTCGCCATAGGTGGAGGGCTCGCTGACCAGGCCGTAATCGGGGTTGGAGGCCAGGGCCTTGCCGCCGAAGGCGTCGCCATAGGCGGCGTTATAGGCGTTGCCGGCGGCCACAGCCAGGGACACGCCGCTCTCGCCGGTGCGCTCGAACACGTCCAGCAGGCTCTTGGTGAAGGCGTCCTCGCTGTCATAGTCGATGTAGCCGCAGTCGGAGCCCAGGCTCAGGTTGGCCACGTCCACGCCCAGCAGGATGCAGTCCTCCAGAGCGGCCAGAATGTCCGCATAGGACGCGCCGCCGGTGGACTTGAACACGTTCATGTTGATGATCTGGGCCTGGGGAGCCACGCCCATGACGGCATCGTTGACGCCCACATTACCGGCGGCGGTGGAGGCCACATGGGTGCCGTGGCTGCCCTTTTCGCCGGGATTGCCGTCCTTATCCTTGTCGCCGTAGTCAAACTGGAAGGGGATCTTGGCGCTGTAATACAGGTCGGACACGCTGATGCCCTTGACGATGCTCTCCACCTGGAAATCATAAGTCTCCAGCATGGACTGGAGCTTCTCCCGGGTCAGGGAAGGGCTCTTGGGGGCGGTTTTGAAGATCTCGTGGCTCATGTCCACGCCGGTATCCAGAATGGCCACCAGCATCCCCTCGCCGGTGAAGCCCGTGGTATTATAGATACCGCCGCCGATCATCCGGTTGCTGTTGGCGGTGTCGGGCAGCAGCTCAAACGTGGGGGAAATGAAGGCGGACTGGACGCAGTCCAGCTTCCGGATGGCCTTGTACTGGCCATAGGTCACCGTGGCGGAAAAGCCGTTGAGCAGGGTGGTATACTGCCGCTGGGGCTCCACCTGCCCGTCAATGGCCCGGTTGATCTGAGCCAGGGCGCTCTTCTGCGTGCGCAGCAGGGCGTTGACCTGGGCCCGGGAATCCGGGTCGGCCACGGAGTCGTTGACCACCACGATGATCTCGACTTCGTCGCTGTCGTCGAGCTTCGCGGTGTTCTCCATCTGGATTTTTTCGCCGTTTTTCTGGCCGCTGCGCAGGACCTGGCGGGCGATATCGTTGGCGATACCGCTGACCGTGGTTTCCTGCAGGGAGGCGTTGACCTCCTGCTCAGCTGCCTGGGCGAATGCCGTCACCGGCAGGGCGGTCAGGATCATCAGAACCGCCAGAGCCAGTGCGCAGCACCGTTTGATAGCTGTCATCTCGTTCCTCCTATAAAATATATTGTCCGCCGCTGCATAAAAGCTCAGCGCGACTTACATATTATACCAGCTTTTGGGCTTTAATGCAATGACGTATCGGCATAAAATGCCAAAATATTTTCCAAATTTTCCGGCATTCTCCAGTCAAAAAAACGGCCCCGGGCCAGACACCCGGGGATGGAGCTTTCCGGCGCGCTGCAAGGCTACGCATTTGCGGACCGTCCGCGGCTCCGTCCGACGGATCGCGCGGGAAATGCCCGCAATTTCGAAAAATCCCTTGCGCAGCATAAAAATACGGCGCCTGCGAAAAATCCCGCCGGGAGTCCGAAAAAATCGGGCTCCCGGCGGGGTTTTATGTTGACAAAGGGGCCGCGCCTGTGGTACAATAAGACGCTATATTGAGAAAATGGGGCCTGATGCCCCATTTCAATCTGCTGTTATGATACCAGCTTTCCCCCAAAATTACAAGTGGGCTCGGGCGAAAACAAACAACCGGGCCGAGCGTGTCAAAATCCCGGGAGAGCGGTTCCCAAGGAAAAGCACGGAGAAAATGCGAAAAGAAAGGCGTGAGTATTGAAGATGGCCAAGGACAAGTATTATGGCAAGACCCTGCGCAAGAACTTTGCCAGACACGAAGAGGTCATGGCGATGCCCAACCTGCTGGAGATCCAGAAGAAATCCTATCAGTGGTTCCTGGACACCGGCCTGCGGGAGGTTTTCGCCGACGTGGCCTCCATCGGCGACTATGCCGGCAACCTGGAGCTGAGCTTCATCGACTACAGCATGGACGAGAAGCCCAAGTACGACGTGGAGGAGTGCAAGGCCCGGGACGCCACCTATGCCGCCCCCATGAAGGTCAGCGTGCGCCTGCACAATAAGGAGACCGGCGAAATCAAGGAGCAGGAGATCTTCATGGGCGATTTCCCCCTGATGACCCACTCCGGCACCTTCGTCATCAACGGCGCCGAGCGCGTGGTGGTCAGCCAGATCGTCCGCTCCCCCGGCATCTACTACGGCAAGGAGATCGACCTGAAAACCGACCTGCCCCTGCTGACGTCCACGGTGATCCCCTACCGGGGCGCGTGGCTGGAGTATGAGACCGACAGCAGCGAGGTGTTCTGGGTCCGCATCGACAAGAACCGCAAGCTCCCCATCACCTGCCTGATCCGGGCCCTGGGTCTGAAGACCGACGGCGAGATTCTGGACCGCTTCGGCGACGATCCCCGCATCGTGACCACCATGGAAAAGGACACCTGCAAGTCCTATGAGGAGGCCATGCTGGAGATCTACCGCAAGCAGCGCCCCGGCGAGCCCCCCACGCTGGACTCCGCCGAGAACCTGATGCAGGGCCTGTTCTTCGACCCCCGGCGGTATGACCTGAGCACCGTGGGCCGGTATAAGTTCAACAAGAAGCTGACCCTGTGGGCCCAGGCCAAGGGTCAGAAGCTGGCCGAGCCCGTGGCCGACCCCGCCACCGGCGAGCTTCTGCTGGAGGAGGGCCACGTCCTCTCCGGCGACGACTGCCGCACCCTGGACGCCATCGGCGTGGGTATGGTGAAGGTCCGGCTGGAAAACGGCGAGGTCATCCGCATTTTCACCAACCGCATGTGCGATATGAGCCGCTATGTGGACTTTGACCCCAAGACGGCGTGCGGCATCAAGGAGCGGGTGCGCTTTGACGTGCTGCAGGAGCTGATGGGCCAGTATCAGGGCGAGGAGCTTATCGAGCAGTGCCGCCTGCAGGCGGACCGCCTGGTGCCCAAGCACATCATCATCGACGACATCCTCACCTCCATCAACTATATGAACGTCCTGGCCCACGGCCTGGTGTCCAAGGACGACATCGACCATCTGGGCAACCGCCGCCTGCGCTGCGTGGGCGAGCTGCTGCAAAACCAGTTCCGCATCGGCTTTTCCCGCATGGAGCGGGTCATCCGGGAGCGGATGACCATCCAGGATCTGGACATCGTCACGCCCCAGAGCCTCATCAACATCCGGCCCGTCACCGCAGCCATCAAGGAGTTCTTCGGCTCCAGCCCCCTGAGCCAGTTCATGGACCAGACCAACCCCCTGGCCGAGCTGACCCACAAGCGGCGTCTGTCCGCCCTGGGCCCCGGCGGCCTCAGCCGCGAGCGCGCCAACATGGAGGTCCGCGACGTGCACTACAGCCACTATGGCCGCATGTGCCCCATCGAGACCCCCGAAGGTCCCAACATCGGCCTGATCTCCTATCTGGCCACCTATGCCCGGGTCAATGAGTACGGCTTCATCGAGGCCCCCTTCCGCCGGGTGGAGCGCCCCTCCGGCCGCGTCACCGACGAGATCACCTATATGACCGCCGACGTGGAGGATCAGTACGTTGTGTGTCAGGCGGCGGAGCCGGTGGACGAGAACGGCTGCCTCATCGGCCCCCGTATCACCTGCCGCCACCAGGACGAGACCATCCAGGTGGAGCCGGAATACGTGGACTATATGGACATCTCCCCCCGTATGATGGTGTCCATCGCCACGGCCATGATCCCCTTCCTGCCCAACGACGACGCCAACCGCGCCCTGATGGGCGCCAACATGCAGCGGCAGGCCGTGCCCCTGCTGCGGCCGGAGGCTCCCATCGTGGGCACCGGTATGGAGCACAAGATCTGCCTGGATTCCGAGGTGGTGGTGCTGGCCGAGGGCGACGGCGTGGTCACCAAGGTGGACGCCACCAACGTGTCCGTCAAGTATGACAGCGGCGAGAGCAAGGACTATAAGCTCATCAAGTTCCTGCGCTCCAACCACGGCACCTGCATCAACCAGAAGCCCATCGTTTCCGTGGGCGAGCGGGTCCACGGCGGCGACGATCCCACGGTGCTGGCCGACGGCCCCGCCACCGATCAGGGCGAGATCGCCCTGGGCCGCAATATCCTGGTGGGCTTCATGACCTGGGAGGGCTACAACTACGAGGACGCCGTGCTGCTCAACGAGCGGCTGGTGAAGGAGGATGTTTACACCTCCATCCATATCGAGGAATATGAGATCGACGCCCGCGACACCAAGCTGGGGCCCGAGGAGATCACCCGGGATATCCCCAACGTGGGCGAGGACGCCCTGAAGGACCTGGACGAGCGCGGCATCATCCGCGTGGGCGCCGAGGTCCACGCCGGGGACATCCTGGTGGGTAAGGTCACCCCCAAGGGCGAGACCGACCTCACCGCCGAGGAGCGTCTCCTGCGGGCTATCTTCGGCGAGAAGGCCCGGGAGGTCCGGGACACCTCCCTGAAGGTGCCCCACGGCGAAAGCGGCATCATCGTGGACGCCAAGGTGTTCACCCGGGAGGCCGGCGACGAGCTGGGGCCCGGCGTGAACCAGGTGGTCCGGGTGTATATCGCCCAGCGGCGCAAGATCCAGCCCGGCGACAAGATGGCTGGCCGCCACGGCAACAAGGGCGTGGTGTCCCGGGTCCTGCCCCAGGAGGATATGCCCTTCCTGCCCGACGGCACCCCCCTGGACATCGTGCTGAACCCCCTGGGCGTGCCCTCCCGTATGAACATCGGCCAGGTGCTGGAGGTCCATCTGGGCTACGCCGCCAAGACTCTGGGCTGGAAGGTGGCCACCCCCATTTTCGACGGCGCCACCGATAAGGACATCACCGAGGCCCTGACCCAGGCGGGTCTGGACCCCCAGGGCAAGAGCTGGCTGTATGACGGACGCACCGGCGAGCGGTTCGACAACAAGGTCACCGTGGGCTATGTGTACTTCCTGAAGCTGCACCACCTGGTGGACGATAAGATCCACGCCCGGTCCACCGGCCCCTACTCCCTGGTGACCCAGCAGCCCCTGGGCGGCAAGGCCCAGTTCGGCGGCCAGCGCTTCGGCGAGATGGAAGTCTGGGCGCTGGAGGCTTACGGCGCGGCCTATACCCTGCAGGAGATCCTGACGGTGAAGTCCGACGACGTCACCGGCCGCGTGCAGACCTACGAGGCCATTGTCAAGGGCCACAACGTACCCACCCCCGGCGTGCCCGAGTCCTTCAAGGTGCTGGTGAAGGAGCTGCAGTCCCTGTGCCTGGATATCCAGGTGCTGGACGAGGACGGCAACCAGATCGAGCTGAAGGAGGACGAGAACGCCCCGGATTCCTTCAACCTGGCCCGGATGGACGCCGAGGACGACCGCCGCAGCCGCTACGCCGACGAGAGCGAGCTGGCGGACGCAGGCTTCGACTATGTGCCCGAGGAAGAGGTGGAGGCCTCCTACGACGGCGCGGACGATGAATTTTAAGGAACAGGAGGAGCATAGAGCATGAGTTATCCCACTTTTGACGCCATTAAAATCGGAATCGCTTCTCCGGAAATGATTCGCGAGTGGTCCTACGGCGAGGTGAAGAAGCCCGAGACCATCAACTACCGCACCCTGAAGCCCGAGCGGGACGGCCTGTTCTGCGAGCGGATCTTCGGGCCCACCAAGGATTGGGAGTGCCACTGCGGCAAGTATAAGAAGATCAGCTTCAAGGGCAAGATCTGCGACCGCTGCGGCGTGGAGGTCACCCGGGCCAAGGTGCGCCGTGAGCGCATGGGCCACATCGAGCTGGCCACCCCCGTCAGCCATATCTGGTATTTCAAGGGCATCCCTTCCCGGATGGGCCTGCTGCTGGACATCAGCCCCCGGATCCTGGAGAAGGTCCTGTACTTCGCGGCGTATATCGTCACCGACCCCGGCGAGACCCCTCTGCTGCGCAACCAGCTGCTGTCCGAGAAGGAATACCGGGACATGCGGGAGAAGTATGAGGACGATTTCGACGCCGGCATGGGCGCCGAGGCCGTGAAGAAGCTCCTGCAGCAGATCGACCTGGAGGAGCTCAGCGCCCAGCTCCACGCGGAGCTGAAAACCGTCACCGGCCAGAAGAAGGCCCGGGTGGTGAAGCGCCTGGAGGTGGTGGACGCCTTCCGTCTGTCCGGCAACAAGCCGGAGTGGATGGTCATCGACGTGCTGCCGGTGATCCCCCCGGAGCTTCGGCCCATGGTCCAGCTGGACGGCGGCCGGTTCGCCACCTCTGACCTCAACGACCTGTATCGCCGGGTCATCAACCGCAACAACCGCCTCAAGCGCCTGATGGAGCTCAGCGCCCCGGACATCATCGTCCGCAACGAAAAGCGCATGCTCCAGGAGGCCGTGGACGCCCTCATCGACAACGGCCGCCGGGGCCGCCCCGTCACCGGCGCCAACAACCGGGCGCTGAAATCCCTCAGCGATATGCTCAAGGGCAAGCAGGGCCGCTTCCGCCAGAACCTGCTGGGCAAGCGCGTGGACTATTCCGGCCGCTCCGTTATCTGCGTGGGCCCCGAGCTGAAGATCTATCAGTGCGGCGTGCCCAAGGAGATGGCCCTGGAGCTGTTCCGCCCCTTCATCATGAAGAAGCTGGTGGAGGACGGCTCCGCCAACAACATCAAGTCCGCCAAGCGCATGGTGGACAAGGGCGTCACCGAGGTGTGGGACGCTCTGGACGTGATCATCAAGGACCACCCCGTGATGCTCAACCGCGCGCCTACTCTGCACCGCCTGGGCATCCAGGCCTTTGAGCCGGTGCTGGTGGAGGGCCGCGCCCTGAAGCTGCACCCCCTGAACTGCACCGCCTTCAACGCCGACTTCGACGGCGACCAGATGGCCATCCACGTCCCCCTGTCTGCCGAGGCCCAGGCCGAGGCCCGCCTGCTGATGCTGTCCGCCAACAACCTCCTGCGTCCCCAGGACGGCGGTCCCGTTACCGTTCCTACCCAGGATATGGTGCTGGGCTCCTACTACCTGACCTTCGAGCGGTTTGAAAACGGCGTCAGCCAGATGGACAACGACGAATACTGGCCCCAGGGCGTGGATTTCTCCCTGGCCGGCAAGAGCTATGACGAGCTTACCGACCAGGAGCGGGCCAACGTCCACATGAACATCTATCGCGACGAGGACGAGGTGCTCATGGCCTATAACGAGCACATCATCGGCGTGCACCAGCCGGTGTGGATCCGCGTCACCAAGGAAGTGAACGGCGAAAAGCTGTCCCATGTGGTCCGGGCCACCGCCGGCCGCATCATCTTCAACCGCAACATCCCCCAGGATCTGGGCTTTGTGAAGCGGTATAACGACGACGGCACCCGTTCCGAGCACTTCTTCGACTATGAGATCACCGAGACCTGCGGCAAGAAGCTGTTGGGCAAGATCGTGGACCGCACCATCAAGCAGTACGGCTTCACCACCGCCGCCGAGGTGCTGGACAACATCAAGGCCACGGGCTATAAATACTCCACCCGGGGCTCCATCACCATCTCCATCGCGGACATGACCGTCCCCGAGAAGAAGTATGAGCTGATCCGGGAGACCGAACAGCGGGTGGTGGACATCGAGGACCAGTACAACATGGGCTTCATCACCGACGAGGAGCGCTATAAGCTGGTGGTCCGCGAGTGGGAAAAGACCACCAACGACGTTACCGACGCCCTGACCGCCAGCCTGGACCGCTACAACCCCATCTTCATGATGGCGGACTCCGGCGCCCGCGGCTCCATGAAGCAGATCCGTCAGCTGACCGGTATGCGCGGCCTGATGGCCAACACCGCCGGTAAGACCATCGAGATCCCCATCAAGGCCAACTTCCGCGAGGGTATGTCCGTGCTGGACTACTTCACCTCCTCCCGAGGCGCCCGGAAGGGCCTGGCCGATACCGCTCTGCGTACCGCCGACTCCGGTTACCTGACCCGCCGCATGGTGGACGTGTGCCAGGATGTCATCATCCGGGAGGATGACTGCGGCGTGCAGAAGGGCATTCTGGTGTCCGAGATCAGCGAAAACGGCCAGGTCATCGAGAAATTCTCCGAGCGCATCCGAGGCCGCTTCCCGGTGCATGACATCACCGACCCCAAGACCGGCGAGGTGCTGATCTCCAAGGATCACATGATGACCGAGAGCGACGCCGCCCTGCTGGAGAGCTTCGACATTCACTCCGCCGAGATCCGCACCGTGCTGACCTGCAAGGCCCACAGCGGCATCTGCGCCAAGTGCTACGGCATGAACCTGGCCACCTCCAAGCCCGTGGGCCCCGGCGAGGCCGTTGGCATCATCGCAGCCCAGTCCATCGGCGAGCCCGGTACCCAGCTGACCATGCGTACCTTCCACACCGGCGGCGTGGCCGGCGGCGACATCACCCAGGGTCTTCCCCGCGTGGAGGAACTGTTCGAGGCCCGCAAGCCCAAGAAGATGGCCACTCTGGCCGAGATCGGCGGCAAGGTCCGCTTCGAGGAGGCCACCAAGGGCAGTCTGCTGAACATCATCGTCACCGCCGACGACGGCGACACCCGCACCTATTCCGTGCCCCACACCGGCCTGCAGGTCCGTGACGGCGACGTCATCGAAAAGGGCAAACAGCTGCAGGACGGCGCCCTGAACCCCCACGACGTGCTGCGGATCCGCGGCGCCTCCGCCGTGCACAACTACCTGATCCAGGAGGTCCTGAAGGTGTACCGCCAGCAGGGCGTGGACATCAACGATAAGCACATCGAGGTCATCGTGCGCCAGATGATGCGCAAGGTCCGGGTGGAGGACGCCAACGACACCGGCCTGCTGTCCGGCGCCATGGCCGACGTCCTGGAGGTGGAGGACGAGAACGAGCGCGTCCGCCAGCGCATCGAAGCGGGCGAGGTCCGGGAGGACGGCGAGCCTCTGCAGGAGGCCACCTATACCCAGCTTCTGATGGGCATCACCAAGGCCTCTCTGGCCACGGATTCCTTCCTGTCTGCCGCGTCCTTCCAGGAGACCACCAAGGTCCTCACCGAGGCCGCCATCAAGGGCAAGGTGGACCACCTGGTGGGCCTGAAGGAGAACGTCATCATCGGCAAGCTGATCCCCGCCGGCACCGGCCTGAACGCCTATCGGCACTTCGCCGAGGAGCTGGTCCCCGTGACGGAGGAGGAGCTTCAGGAGGAGCAGCCCGAAGAGCAGGCCACCGGCGTGGAGGCCCTGCAGGAGGACGCCGCCCAGGTGCTGGAGGAAACTCCCGGCCAGGACGAGCAGGACCAGGAGTAAGACGACTCCGGGCATATACGGTTCGTTACGCAGCCCCCGGCGGATTCCCGCCGGGGGCTGTTTTCTTGCCTTTTTCCCGGCGGCGTGGTACAGTAGGGGTATCCGCACAAGGGAGGAGCCGTTTCGCCATGTCCGCATCCGCCGCCTGCTATCATCTGCCGGGCCTGTTTGAATTTTACGATTTTTACCGGGTGTTTCTGCCGCTGTTCCGGCAGCACCGGGAGTATTTTTACGATTGGTGCCGCATCGCCTCCCTGTATGGCGCACCGGCGGACTGCATCTGGGGCGGCGGCCGGGTGGGGTCCGGGGACCGGGACCCCCGGGAGGTGCTGGCCCTGACCCGGGAATACGGCATCTCCGCCCGGCTGACCTTCAGCAACTCCCTGCTGCGGCCGGAGCACCTGTCGGACCCCCGCTGCAACCGGCTGTGCCGCCTGCTGGCGGAAAGCCCCGGCCCGCAGAACGGAGTCATCGTCCACTCGGACCTGCTGCTGGACCATCTGCGCCGGACCTATCCCGGGCTGTACTTCGTCTCCTCCACCACCAAGGTGCTGACGGATTTTTCCCTGCTGCGCCGGGAGCTGGAGCGGCCGGAGTTCCGCTATGTGGTGGCGGATTTCCGGCTGAACCGGGCCTTCCGCCAGCTGGACACCCTGCCCCAGGTCCTGCGGGACAAGACGGAGCTTCTGTGCAACGAGTGCTGCGCCTTCGGCTGCCGGGACCGGGCCGCCTGCTACCGGTCCGTCAGCCGGGAGAACCTGGGCCTGGAGGGTCCCGTCCACCGCTGCACCGCCCCGGACGCCGCCGGGGGCTATCGCTTCTCCCGGGCCATGGAGAACCCCGGCTTCATCGGCGTGAACGATATCCGGGACGTTTATCTCCCCATGGGCTTTTCCCAGTTCAAGATCGAGGGCCGCAGCCTGGGCACCGCCCTGCTGCTGGAGTTCCTGCTGCACTATCTGACCCGCCCGGAGTACCACATTCACGTCCGGGAGGCCCTGTATCTGGACAACACCCTGGACCTGTTCTGACCCGCCCCCTGCGTCCCGTCCGGGGCGCGGGGCTTTTTCCAAATTCCCCTTGCCTTTTCCGAAAATCTCTGTTACAATCATGGCATGCATGCCAAATATAGGGAAGGAAGTGCGTATTACGACCATCACAAGCGCCAGTCTGCCCGCCAAAAAACGGATCCTGACGGTCTGCGTCAAGCTGTTTCTGGAGCAGGGTTACAAAAAAACCACCGTGGCGGAGATCGTTCACAAGGCGGCGGTGTCCAACAGCATTTTCCAGAATATCTTCCGGGCCAAGGACGGCGTCCTGACGGAGCTGGCGGAGTTCATGTTCTCTAACCAGTTCTCCATGGCCCGGGACGTCACCGGGAAGCAGCTGCCCCCCGCCTATGTCTACGCCGCGGAGACCGCCATCCAGATGACCCTGACGGAGCTGAACGAGAACCTGCGGGAGATCTATGTGGAGAGCTATACCCACAGCGAGGTGTCCGAGTTTATTTTCCGGGCCACCGCCCGGGAGCTGTACCGGATCTTCGGCTCCTATCAGCCGGAGCTGACGGAGGAGGACTTCTACACCCTGGAGCTTGGCTCCGCCGGCCTTATGCGGGGCTACATGGTCCGCCCCTGCGATGGGACGCTGACGCTGGAGAAGAAGCTGCGGATGTTCCTGACCCTGAGCCTGCGGGGCTATAAGGTCCCGGAGGAGGAGGTGCAGCAGATTCTGCGTTTTGTGGAGGGATTGGACATCCGCACCGTGGCGGAGCAGGTGATGCAGAAGCTGTTCCAGGCCCTGGCCATGCATTATGAGTTTTCCCTGTCGGAGGAAGCACAGGCCGCCGCCCCGGCGGCCCCGGAGGACAAAGAAAAGAAAACGAAGCTATGAAAGAACGCGTCCTGAGCATACTGCTCACCCTGCGCATGCGGCTATGAGATGATCCCGGCCGCCCTGCTGATGGCCCTGACCATCGGCCGCAAAAAGCGCCTGAGCGGACCGCTTTTTCTCCCATAAGCAACAAATAGCCCCGGGACGCGATAGCGTCCCGGGGCTATTGCTATTACCTGACTTTTTAGGGTCAGCTCAGGTGCTTTTTCTTGCCCAGCAGCAGGGCGGCGGCAGCCAGCAGGGAAACGGAGGCCGCAGCCAGCCACAGAGCGGTGTGAGCCTCATCTCCGGTCTTGACGCCGGGATTCTCGGGCTGCACAGGCTCATCGGGCTTGTAGTTGGGATCGGTCTCGCCGCACACGGTGCACTTGCCGTCCTTGTAGTCGTGACCGGTGGCGGGGATGGTCTCGCCCTTCTTCACGATCTCCTGGCACACGGTGCAGACCTCGTCGCCGGTGTAGCCGTCCTCGGTGCAGGTGGCGGCCTTCGCACCTACCAGCTGGGTCTTGTGACCGGTGGCGGGGATAACCTCGCCCTTCTTGACGGTCTCGCCGCACACGGTGCAGACTTGGTCGCCGGTGTAACCGTCCTCCGTGCAGGTGGCGGCCTTCGCACCTACCAGCTGGGTCTTGTGGCCGGTGGCGGGGATGACCTCGCCCTTCTTAATGGTCTCACCGCACACGGTGCAGACCTCGTCGCCGGTGTAGCCATCTTCCGTGCAGGTGGCGGGCTTAGCGCCTACCAGCTGGGTCTTGTGGCCCAGAGCGGGGATGGTCAGGGCCTCCAGGGTGGTCTCTTTCTGGCCTTCGGCATCGGCAAACAGCTTGCCGCACACGGAGCACACCCAGTGGGCCTTGACGCCGTTTTCGGTGCAGGCGGCGGGGACCTCCGCCACGGCGGACAGCTTGTGGCCGTCGGCGGGAATGGGCTGGGTCCGGACGTCGGTATAGGTGACGCCGTCCAGGACCACCTTGGCGGTATAGGTGCGGACGCCGCCCTCCAGGCAGGAGCTGCCGGTGGTGATCTCGCTGGTGACCTGGGCGTCCAGATGCAGCTTCTCATGCCGGGGATTCACGGTGCAGGCAAATTCGGCATAGGCGCTGAAATCGTCGTTCCAGGTCCACACCGGCTGGCCGTACACATGACCGTCCTTCAGGTCGATGTTCACCGTGCCGGTGGGGCAGGTCCACTCCTGGCCGGTCTGGCCGTCCCGATTCTGATAGAACACCCAGTTGGGGCCGCCGGGGATGTCCAGCCGGGTCAGATCCAGGGACACGGTGATCTCCGTATCCTCCGCCGTCAGGGGCTCGGCGGTGAACTTCACATAGTCCGTCACGTCCCGGGTCATGCCGTTGGCCAGCAGGGCCGTCACCTGCATGCCGGCGCCGTCGAAGGTCTCGCCGATCTCATAGACGGTGCGCTCCGGCTGCCGGGTGATCTCCAGGGCGGTGACGCGGCTGCTCAGCCGCATCATATAGGCCGAGTCGTTCTTGAAATAGATGTTGCCCTCGCCGTCCACAATGGGGCTGCAGATGGCGTACTGGGCCTGTGCGCCGCTGGGGGTAAACAGCACATACCCGGTCTCGATGGTGACCTCGCCGGAATCGCCGTTATAGGTCTCCATGGTGGTGTAGGTGTGGTCCACCTCGGTCATGCCGGGCTTATCCCGCAGGACCCGCAGCTTGCCGGGGGTATAGTTGTCGAAGAAGTACACATACGCATAGCCGTCCTGGTCCTCATAGGCCGTGGTCAGCAGACCGCTGGTCTGGGGATAGCCCTGGGTGGGGACGGTATAGGCGATGGAGAAGCTCTCCAGATCCACCACGGTCATGTTGTGGCCGGAATAGGCCCCGAACTGGCTGGCGCCGGACACGCCGATGTAGGCCCGGCCGTTGTGGATCACCGGTGTGGAGGTGGACATGGGCGGCGTGTTGTCGTCGTTGCTGCCGTTGTCCAGGTGCAGGCGGTTCAGGGACCCCTTCACGAAGGTGCCGTCCTCGTTGGTGCGGACCTGATACAGGTCGCCGCCCTTGGAGGTGAAGTAATAGGCGTCGGTGGCGGGGTCATAGCACACGCTGCTGCGCAGGTCGCCCACGTTGGTGGCCTTCAGCTGGTCCAGCAGAACGCCGGTCTTGGGATCCAGGGACAGCACGGAGCCGTAGCCCGTGGTATAGCCGCTGTCGCCGTCGTCGGTGGTCACCAGGACGAAGTTTTCGCAGGCATAGGCCCCGGCCCAGTAAAACCCGTTGTGGGTATAGGTCCAGGCGGCCAGCTTGGCCTCCTGGGTCTGGGTGGGGTCCTCATCGGTAACGCTGATGCCCGCGAAGTTGGCCTGCTTGGTTTCGGAGTTCCAGAAGCCGGTATAGATATACCCGTCGCAGTAGGCAATGGGGCAGTTGGGCTGACCGCCCAGGGGATCGGTATACACCCACAGGGACTCCAGGCTCTCGGCGTCGAAGGCCTGGATGCGGCCGCCGCTGAGGGCCACGAAGATCATGCCGTCGGCATAGGTGGGGGAGTTGATGGCGAAGGAGGAGCTGGTGACCATGGTACCCTGGCCCACCACCGCGCCGGTGTCCTTGTCGATCTTCAGCAGCTTGTCCCGGGCATAGGCGTAGAGATACCCGCCTGCAATAATGGGGCAGGAGGCGGCGCTGGCGCCGTAGCCCTCGCCCACCTTGTTGGCCCACACCAGCACCGCGTCCTCGGCGGTGATGGGGGTGGGGGCGCTGACCACGCCGTTGTTGTTGCTGTCCGCCCGGAACAGGGGCCAGTCGCCGGGCTGGAGAATGTCGTTGTGGGTGCTCTCCGGGGCCTTGTCCAGCTTCACGGTGATGTTCTTGCTGTCCTCCCCGGCGATCACGTCCAGCTTCTGGCCCACATAGCCGCTGCGGGTCACCACCAGGGTATAGGCTCCGTTGGTGTCCAGGGTATAGGTGCCGGTCTCGCCGGGCAGGATCCGCTGGCCGTTGACGTTGCTGGTCAGGAACACCGTGGCGTCGGCGGGGTCGGTGGTGACGGCGGTCTCCACCGGCGGCAGCTTGTTGATCCGGATGGAATAGGTCTGCGCTACGGAGGTGGGCTGGCTGTGGGAAACGGTGACGGTGACGGCCTCCGTCTGCAGGGCGGTGTTCAGGGGAACGTTCACCGTCCGCAGGACGTTGGGCTTGTTGTCCGCGTCATAGGTCAGGGTCTGGCTCCAGTCGCCGCAGGCCACGGTAACGGTCATGTCCGCGTCCAGCTTATAGCCAGACAGGGGGCGCAGAGTCAGCTGCACCTCCGGCACCCGCTGGCCCAGGGACGTTGTATAATCCAGCACCAGCTTGTCGAAGGCTTTGGATGCATCGTCCTTCTGATTCAGGGGCAGGGCACTGCCGTTGTTGTCCGCCAGCTTCATGGAGTTCAGGGTCATGACCCGGTGGGCGGAGATGAGATAGCTCTGATAGAAGGTGACGCCGCCTACGGCCTTGGCCTGGGCCACCTGCAGCTCCATGGAGTTGCCATGGCCGCCGGCGGCCATGAAGTTGGCCACGGAGCCGTAGCCATCGTCCTTGGAGGTCAGCGCCTTTTCATACAGCTTGTCGGCGAAGTTGGTGTTATAGTGACCGTAATAGACCATGGTGGTCACATAGGTGCTGTCTGTCCTGGCCCGGTTCAGGAAGAAGGAGGCGTTGTTGGACTCCACGGCGAAGTCATACTCGTGGACGCCTGCGCTGAAAGCCGGGGTCATGGGATAGGGGATGGCCTTGGCGGAGGTGCCGCTCTTGGCGTCCAGGCCCTTGAGCCAGTCCTCCACAATGGGGGTGGGCACCTGCACCGTCAGCCCGGCGGAGGCCTTCACGGCGGCGGTGGTGTGATAATAGCTGTTCTTGGTGGAGACATAGGTGTAGCTGTCGCCGGGAACCAGGGCGTACACGTCGGCGGTGCCGGTCTGCTGCCGGGGGGCGATCACCGCCCCGGCGTTGTTGGTCAGCTCCACCGTCACATCCTGCTCATGCTCCAGGGTCACCAGAACGCTTTCCCGCTTTTCCACCAGCACCGTATAAGTGACGGCGCGGCCCTCGAAGGTCAGCTCCACGGGGATGATGTACTGCCCCTTGCTGTTCTTCTGGCAGCCGGCCAGGGTCACGTTCACGGGAGCGCCGCCCTGGGCCGCCTTCCCGGCAACGGTCAGCTTGGCCTGGGCGCACAGGGGGGAGGCGGTAACGGTCACCGTGTCCTCTGTGGTGGCCACGGTATAGCTCAGGGTTTTCTTGTCAAAGTCCAGCTTCAGCCGGGCGGAGGCGTCGGATACCACCAGGTCCGTCAGGCTGGGGGTGCGCAGAACGTGCAGGGTATAGGGCTGATACTGCTCGTAGCCGTCCACGGCATACCGGGCTTCCAGCACCACGTCCCCGCCCTCTAGGCTGCTGCCGGGAAGGACCCGGCTCAGCGCCGTGGCCTTGCTCTGCCAGGAGCGGGCGTACTTG
Source organism: Clostridiaceae bacterium Marseille-Q4149 (assembly GCA_018228685.1). GTDB lineage: Bacteria > Bacillota > Clostridia > Oscillospirales > Oscillospiraceae > Vescimonas > Vescimonas cirricatena. Next base: position 2,226,777 of record CP073691.1, on the reverse strand, counting down.
GGCAGGGTCTCCACCCCGGCCAGGTATACCCGGACGTTCATCTGCCCCTCGGCGGTGCCGATGCCGTCTCCGGGGACCATGTAGGGATACAGGGTGCCATAGGAATAGTCAGGCACCCAGAAGGTGGCGCCGCCGTCGGTCTCGTCAAACTTGGGGACGTCCTCGCCGTCCTTCCACTGGTTGTCGATGCCCAGGCGGAGCTCCTTGATCCACTTGCCGGAGGGCAGGGGAGCGGACACGGCCGCGCCCTGGGCCGTGACCTCCACGGTGCCCCGGACGTGGTTGATGCCGCCGTCGGACAGGTCAAACTGATAGGTGGCGGGCACCAGCTGCACGGAACCGGCGTTCTTCACGGTGGTCACGGTGCCGAACTCGCTGGTGAAGGTGGCCTGCGCCGGGGTCACGGCGCTGCCGTCCTGGGTGGCGGCGATGGTCACGGTCACCCGGTCGCCCGCCTGGAAGGCCTCGAACTTGTCGATGGCCTTTTCCAGGGCGGTGCGCAGGGGGGCCGCCGCGGCGTTGGCGGCGGCATAGAAGCCGCTGTGGGCGGCGTCATAGGCCTCCTTGGCGGCGGCGTAGTCCTTCAGTCCGTTGGTGGACGTGTTGTAGGCCGCCATCCGCTCTGCCAGGTGCAGCAGGTCATCGCCGTAGCTCTGGTTGGCGTTGGTGGTGAACCAGATGGCCGTCAGTCCCTTGGCCGAGGCGTCCAGGGCATAGCCGTCGCCATCGTAGTGCAGGGAGTAGTTGTCCGTCCGGCCGTCCACGGCGGTAATGAACCCGCTGTCGATGCCGGAGAAGGTGTGGCCGCTGTTTTTCAGCACGTCCTTCACCGTGTCGCCGGAGCGATAGCCGATATACTCCGGCTCGATGACATAGCCGTCCTGGGTCACGGCCAGCAGGGCGATGCGCCCGTCGTCTGCCGCATAGGCCGGAACCGGCAGCAGAGACAGCAGCATCAGGCACGCCAGCAGCGCGGCCATCAGGCGTTTGGTAACTCTCATGTGATGTTTCCTCCTTTGTTCTTTCTCTATTCAAAACACCTTGCAGGTGATAAATCTTGCCGCAAACCGGCGCAGGGCCGGGGTTTGCTCCCGCCATACCCGGCGGGCGCTTTCCAGCAGGGCCAGGCACCGCCGCCGCTGGTCCTCCGTCATGGTGTGGCCGCTGTACCACACCTCCCGCTCCAGATACACCAGGTCCTCCGCGTCCTCCGGGGACAGGGGATCCTCCGGGAGGCCCGGCTGACCCAGCAGGTCATGGACGGCGCACAGGATGTATCCGCAGCCCATGCGGCAGTCCGGATCCTGATACCGGGCCGCCGCCTGCCGCAGCCGCCTGCGGCCCAGAAGGGCGCGGACGGTCAGGGCCAGCAGTCCCAGCGCCAGCGCCGCCGCCAGGGTCAGCAGGGCATTGCGGACATATTCCGCCCGCCGGTCCTGGGGCTGTTCCTCCTCCGGGACGACCTCCGGCTCCCGCTCCTGAACGGGGGTGTCCGGCACGGGGGTGTCCCCCTGGCCGTTTTCTCCCTCCGGGCCGTTTTCCGGCAGCCGGTATTCCACCAGGTCCGTATAGCCCGGGGCGGCGTCAAAGGGCAGCCAGCCCACGCCGTCCAGATAATACTCCGTCCAGGCGTGGCTGCTCTGCTCCGTCAGGGTCAGGGTGCCGCCGGGGACCATGGCCTCCGCCTGCTGGCGGGTCACGACGTAGCCCTCAGCGTATCGGGCCGGGACGCCGCAGCACCGCAGCAGCAGAGCCGCCAGGGTGGCATAGTGGATGTCGCTGCCCTGCTGGCCGCCGGAGGCCATGGCGGCGGCGATGTCGCCGCCGGACACCGAGGCCCCCTGGCGATAGCTGACGCTCTGGGAAAGCCAGGCCAGCACCGCCGCCTTGGCCTGGGTGGTGGTCATATTGCTCTCCGGGGTAAAGGCCCGGGTCAGGGCCTCATAGGTGCTCTGGGGCACCGTCAGATAGTGGTCATAGACCCACTGGCGGTATACCGCCTCCCCCTGGCGATAGGGGGTGTCGTCCCCGGACCGGGACAGGGCGTCCTGCAAGAGATAGCTGTCCTCCACCGGGTAAACGGACAGGGTGACGGCGCCCGCCGGGACGCGGCCCCCCTCTCCGGCCAGGTCGGCGGCGTCCAGGGCATCCGTGGCCGCCCCATAGGGCAGATACAGCCGCTGGCGGCAGGCCCCGGCGTTGGCCACGGTGACGGTCCGGCTTTCGCCGCCGGATACGTCCTGCCAGGCGGCGGAAACCTGGGTGGAGGGGAAGAAATAGTCCCTTTGCAGGGTATACAGGGTGTCGGACTGGGCCGCCAGGGCCTCCCCCTCCAGGGGCTGCCAGCTGCGGCCGGTGTATTCCCCGGCGGCGAAGCCCCGCAGATACAGGGGCTCCCACCGGTCCATGGTCACGGTCAGGGCCGTCTGGCTGCCGGAGCCGTGGGGCCGGGTCAGGTCCCCCTCCGGCAGGGGGGAGGGATGGGACTCGTACCGCAGCCGGTGCAGAAAGACGCCGTTCCCCTGTGCCGGGACAAGGCCGGGGATCAGCGGGACAAGGGCGCAAAAAGCCGCAACAAAAAGGGACAGTCCGGCCAGCATCGCCTGCCGCCTCAGCCCCTGCCGGGGCAGCAGGCACATCAGCCCGCCCACCAGCAGAACCGCCAGCGGCCAGCCTCCCTCCAGAAGGCCCAGCAGCCGCAGCATCAGCGCCGCCAGGCCCGCGGCCAGGCAGAACCCCGGCCACCGGCGGCGCAGGGCCAGCGCCGTGACTCCGCCGGTGAGGACCGCCAGGGTCAGCACCAGGGGCCAGACGCTGCCGCCGCCGGAATAGGGCAGGTGATACCGCCCGGTCTGCAGCAGCAGACGGTGATTTGCCAGGTTTCCCAGGGCGGCTGCGGCGGCGGTCAGCCGGTTCCGGCACAGGACGGCCCACGCCAGCCACGCGGCCAGCACCGCCGCCAGGGCCGTCAGCCGTCCGGGCTTTTCCCACCGGACCAGCAGGCCCAGGCACAGGGCCGTTACGGCGGCGGCTATGGGGAGAACCGCCGGGACCAGGCTTCCCGCCGGGTGCAGCCACTGCCACACCCCGGCCCAAAGCCCCGCCAGAAACACGACGCCTCCCGGCAGGGCCCCGGGGCCGGCGGGTTTTCCGCCGGCGGGCTTCTCTATTCGGATGGAGGATGATGGTTTTTTCACGTTATTGCGCACTCCTGATCCACTGCTGGATTTGTTGGGGCATCTGCTCCGGGGTAAAGACGCCGGGTTCGCCGCCCTGTTGGCTGCACCGCAGCACCAGGGCGTTTTCCGGCAGGTCCGGCGGCACCCGGCAGCACAGGCAGATCACCGTGCCCGCCTCCTGCCAGGGAGGCGGGTCGGACTCCTGAGCCGGGGACTTCATCAGCTCCGGCAGGGCCTGGGCCAGCTGCTCCTGGGCGCCCAGGGTGCGGCTCTCATAGCCCTCGGGGCCGTTCCAGGCCAGCCGGAAGCTCCGGCCCTCCAGGGCCTGGCACAGGGAGGCCGCCGCCTCCATCAGGGCGTCCGCCAGAGGGGGCGGGGCTTTCTGCCGCAGCACCAGCACCGTCAGCCGGTGGTCCACCGGCCGGGCCGGGTCCCGGACCACCAGCCGCCCGGTTTTGCCGGAGAGCTTCCAGTGGACCTGGCGCAGGCTGTCGCCGGGGGCGTAGTCCCGGACCTGGAAGGTCTCCGTCCGGTCCGTTCCCCGGCGGCCGGGGTCATAGACGCTGCCCTCCCGCCGGGGGCGCAGGGCCTGAAAATCCTCCATATCCAGAGGAAAGGTATCCGGCATGACGCACAGCTGGCCCCGGGCCCGGCAGGGGGCCGGAACCGGCAGCAGGGAGAAGGCGTCCCACACCGTGACCCCGGTGATGCGCAGGGTCAGGCAGCCGCACAGACGGCCGGACACGGCGCTCTCCCCCTCCGGCAGGGTCATGCAGGCGGTTTCGCCGGTGACGGTGTTCTCCGCCGCCAGGTGAAACCGCACCCGTCCCACCGGCAGGGCCCGGGGACGGCGCAGGGTCAGGCGGACGGCGGCGGGCCGTCCCTTTTCCGCAGAGGCCGGGCAGGACAGCTCCGCCCGGAGCTTCCGGCGGCACAGCAGCACCGCCAGCCAGGACAGCACCGGCAGCGCCAGCGCCGCCAGTTCCGCCGCCAGCACCGGCCCCGAGGGGGCGGCGATATAGCCCGCCGCCAGCAGCAGAAGGCACAGAACCCACAGCGCCTGGGTCATAGGGTCCGCTCCGTCATGGCCGGGGCGGGGGTCTCCTCCAGCACCTGGGCCAGAATGGCCTCGGGGGTATAGTCGTTGAGCTTTGCCCGGGAGGACAGCATCAGCCGGTGGCCGAACACATAGGGCACCAGTTCCGCCGCGTCCTCCGGCAGAACGAAGTCCCGCCCGGCGGCAAAGGCCGCCGCCTTGGCGCACCGACACAGGGCCAGGGCCCCCCGGGGGCTGATGCCCAGGCGCACCATGGGGTGGCTGCGGGTGGCCTCGGTCAGGCGGGCAATGTAGTCATACACGGGGTCGGCGATGTGGATGGCCCGGACCCGGCGGATGGCCTCGCACAGGGCCTCACGGTCCGCCACGGCCTGCACCCGGGTCAGGGGGTCCTCCCCGCTGCGGTCCCGGAGAATGTGGATCTGGCTCTGCAGGTCCGGATAGCCCATGCTGAGCTTCATGAGAAAGCGGTCCAGCTGGGAATTGGGCAGGTCCTGGGTCCCGGCGGAGCCAACGGGGTTCTGGGTGGCCAGCACCGCAAAGGGCCGGGGCAGGGGATGGGTAACGCGGTCCACTGTCACCTGGCCCTCCTCCATGGCCTCCAGAAGGGCGGACTGGGTTTTGCTGGAGGTGCGGTTGATCTCGTCCGCCAGCAGAAGATTGGTCATAATGGCCCCGGGCTGGTAGACCATGCCGTCCTTTCCGGGCATGGAGAAGCCGATGATATCCGAGGGCATGGTGTCCGGGGTGAACTGGATGCGCTTGGTGTCCAGCCCCAGGGCCCGGGAGAAGGCCAGGGCCATGGTGGTTTTGCCCACGCCGGGGACGTCCTCCAGCAGGACGTGGCCCTCGGCCAGCAGGGCGATCCACACCTTGGAGATCACGTCGTCCTTGCCCACGATGGCCTTCTTCACTTCCGCCAGAACATTCCGGGTTATTTCGTACATACGCGTTTCCTCTTTCTTATAACGATGATGACAATGCCCGCCGCCGCCAGGCCCGCCGCCCCGGCGATGAGCCAGGGAAGGGGGGAGGCATGGGCGGAGACCGCCGGGGGGATATCCCGCAGGTCATACAGCCGCCCCTGGCCTGCCCGGAGCCGGTCCAGGGCCTGCAGGGCCAGAATGGCCTGCTCGGTGGCCATCAGGTCCTCGAGGCCCTCCGCCGTGTGGCGGAACAGGCCCTCCCGGGTGCGATAGGACAGCAGTCCGTCCCGGAGGGTGCGGCCATTCTGGATAAACCGGGCATCCGTTTCCGGGTCCAAGCCCAGACTGCACAGGGCGATGAGCACCTGGGCGGTGCTTTCGGCGTTGGGGTCTCCCCAGCTGACGAAGTCGCCGTTTTCCGTCTGCTGGCCGGACAGCCACGCCAGCCCCCGGCGGATGGCCTCCGCCGTGGCGGCGTCCTCCTGATAGGGGGACAGAGCCTGCAGGGCCATGGCCGTGATGTCCACGTCCGCCGTCCCGGCGGAGAGGCCGAAGGCCCCTTCCTCTGTCTGGGCCGCCAGAATGGCCCGGCGCATATCCTCCCGGGTATAGGCCGCCCCCTCCGGCACGGCGAAGCCGCCGCTGTCCAGAGTAATCAGGGCGAAAATCCAGCCGTTGAGTCCCTGGGCCCCCAGGGAGCGGGAGCGGGACCAGTTATAGGTCCCCTCGGCTACCAGGTCGATGGGCTTTCCCTCCCGGTCCCGGCCAAAGGCGGTGGGGTCCCCGCCCTGGGCCTGCACCGCCAGGGTGATGCGGTGCCACTCGGTGGCCTTGATGCGGTCCAGACCGCCGTTTTCCCGGTACATGGAGGTGACATAGGACTCCAGATCCCGGAGATAGTCCGGCCGCTGAAGCCCGGCCCGGCCGGAGGCGACGGCCAGCCAGTCGGATACGGAGTCTCCCGCCGTCAGGGGCCGGTTTTCCAGCAGGGGGCGGAAATCCTCCCCCCAGGCGGGGCAGATCAGCGCCGCCGCCAGCATCAGGGCCAGCAGAGCGCCTGCCAGGGATCTTCTCATGGAATGGGCTCCTCCTTCCGCTCCCCACATCGGGAGCAGGTATAGATGATGACGCCGTCCCGGCGCTCCGTTTCCTGGAAGTCGTGGCCCAGGGCCGGAATTTCCTGGGTCCGGCTCACGTCGCCGCACACCTGGCAGGTGACGGCGGCCTGGCCGGGGTGGGTGCAGTCCGGGGCCGTGGTCTGCTGGGGCTGGCCCCAGCGGTGCTCGTCGATGTACTGGCCGTTGATCCAGCGGCCGCAGTAGGTGGACAGGGCCCCGTAATTGCCGCCGGTGGCGTCATAGCCGCCGATGTCCTTGCCGTAGGCCAGGGTGAAGCGCAGATACAGGGTGTCGCCGGAGGACAGGAAGTAATTGGACAGGCCCTTTCCGGCGTAGGTCTGGCCACCGATGGAGTACATCCAGCCGGAGCCCTGGGTATAGTCGAACTCGCCCAGGCTGTCGTTGTCGTGCTGGCCGGTGAGGTTCAGGCCGTCCCGGAGGATTTTGGCCCAGAGGTTTTCCGGGATGTCGGGATAGTCCATGAACCCCGCCCGGCTGATGCGGCGCAGATAGAACCCGACGTCCGGGGAGCCGCTGTATTCGTATTCATAGCCCCACTCCTCCAGGGCCTCCATAACGGCGTAGGACGCCGGAACGTTCTGGCGCACCTGAACGGCAAAGGGCTCCTCCGGCAGGCCCATGCCCATGGTGGTGATGTCCAGGACCACATAGGCCGTGCCGATGACGTCGCCGGTGTCCACAAAGCGGTAGATGATGCGGTAGGACACATAGCGGGAGTTGCCCTGGCCGTCCCAGGCCCGGATGGAGATGGTGTGGGCCTCGCTGTCGCCGGAGAAGGGGTCGGGGAAGCGAAGCTGGTACTCGAACACCGGGTTGCCGGTGGGCTGAAGGACTCGCTTGCCGTCCAGGTATACCTGGATATTGCTCTCCGGCAGGGAGCGGCCGGTGTAGGCGGTGGCCTGCACCGTCAGGGTGAAGTTGCGGTTGGTGGTTTCGGTGACGCCCTCTAAGTTGGTGACGATGGTGGGGGGATGGTCGCCGATGGTGGGGTGGCGCTCGTCGGCCTTCTGGGCCGCGTAGCGGATGGCGTAGTTCACCTCCTGGACGGTTTTATTGCCGTCCTTGCGGTAGAGGGTGAAGTAGTTGGTCTCGCCCCGGCAGAGCCGGGCCTGATAGTTCCGGCCGTCGGCGGTAAGGTACTGGCCGTTCTGGGAGGTCTGGCTGTTGCGGAGCTTGACCTTCAGGGTCTGGCCGTTGGCGTTGAGAATATAGGCGTAAAAATGCAGGGTGTCGTCGGTGAGCTGGTCATAGGTGATCTCACCGCTGCACAGGTCCGTGACGATCCGGGGGGAGGCGTCGTCAGAGGGGCCGGGGTGGGATCGGTACCGCCGGTGTCGTCCCGGGGGCCGTCGTCCTTGGGCGGGGCGTCCGGGTCCGGGTCCTGGCCGGGGTCCTCGGGCGGAGTATCCGGGTCCTGGGGGGTGTCCGGCTGGTCGGGCTGATCCGGGGTATCCGGCTGTTCCGGCTCCTGGGGCTCCTCGGGGGTGTCCGGTTCTTCCGGCTGGTCCGGAGGCGTCTGGGGCGATTGGGACTGTCCCTCCGGGCGCAGGGGGTCCGCCTGGGCCTGGGGAAGGGGCGTGGGGCCACCGGTGGACAGGCCCAGCCCCGGCAGGGCCGCCGCCAGCACCAGGGCCGCCGCCAGAAGCACCAGCAGTCCCCGCAGAAGATAGGTTTTGCGATTTTTCATACCGTTTCCTCCCGGATAAACAAAAAATGGTGTTATTCTGCCATCACAGAATAACACCATAACCGTTTTTGGAAATTATTCGTGTGCACACAGTAGGTCTCCCGACTCGTACCTCAAGCGGCGGGTCTGTCCTGCCTTCTCAGAAGGAGTGCCTTCCAATGACCGGCTTTCGCCGACGGACAGATGCCTTGGTACACACGGTGTTGGTCAACGCGGGGCTCGTCCCCATTCCCTTGTTCATCAATGCGCCTGACCCGCAGGGGGCCTTTGCGGCCACATTGCCTCTGGTGGAGTATGTCGAATTTATTATACAGGGCGGCAGGGGAAATTGCAACCCCCGGCTGTGATATTTTACATGCGCGGATCCTGCCGAAAAAATTTCGCTTCTTAACATGATTTTAGCGTTTTCTTAACGCCGAAATATGGTACAATAATGACATTACAGGCGCGGGGAGGGGAAAAACAGCCATGAAGCGCTTTCAGATCCGCTGGCCCGACGAGTGGCTGAGGCGGACTCGCCTGTTCCGGACGGACCTGCTGTCTTATTCCGGAAAGGATTTTATCGTATCCGTGTCGCTGTATCTGATCTCGGTGGGGTTCTGTCTGGTGCTGCGGAACTTCGACCCCAACAACGACACCAGCTATGTGTCCATGATCTTCCTGCTGGATGTGTTTCTGACGGCCCTGCTGACGGACGGGTTTTTCTTCAGCCTGACCATCGCGGTGTTCGCCGTGCTCAGCGTGGACTACATCTTCACCCCGCCCTTCTGGGAGGTCAGCTTCACGCTGGCGGGCTTTCCGCTGACGTTCCTGGTGATGATGACCATCTGCGTGGCGACCGGTATCGTTACCAGCCGGGCCAAGAAGGTCAGCGAGATGGAGCGGGAGGCGGAGCGGGAGAAGATCCACAGCAACCTGCTGCGGGCGGTGTCCCACGACATCCGCACCCCGCTGACGGGCATCGTGGGGGCCACCAACGTCCTGCTGGAGCAGGATGACGTCCTGACGCCCCAGCAGCGGCGGGAGCTGCTGAAAAATGCCAACGAGGAGGCCCAGTGGCTGATCCACATTGTGGAGAACCTCCTGTCCATCACCCGCATCGGCGCGGGAGAGGACGCCCGGGTCACCAAGACCCCAGAGGCAGCGGAGGAGGTCATTGAGGGCGCTGTGGGCAAATTCCGGCGGCAGTATCCGCAGATCGACGTCCGGGTGGAGCTTCCGGAGGAGTTCTTCCTGGTGCCCATGGACCCGCTGCTGATCCAGCAGGTGATGACGAACCTTCTGGAAAACGCCGCCGTCCACGGCGTCACCACCACCCGGGTGGTGGTATCCCTGGAAAAACGGGGGAAATGGGCCCGGTTCACTGTGTGCGACAATGGCCGGGGCATCCCGGAGGGACGGCTGCACAACCTGTTCGACGGCACCCAGAGCGCCCAGAAGGGGGACAGCACCCGCAGCATGGGCATCGGCCTGTCTGTGTGCAAAACCGTGGTGGCAGCCCACTGCGGCAAAATAAAAGGAGAAAATATCAAGGGGGGCGGCGCCCGGTTCACGGTGGACCTGCCCCTGGAGGAGGATGAACATGAAGATCAAGGATAAGGTTCTGATCGTGGAGGATGAGCAGAGCATCAGCAATTTCATCTCCATGGTCCTCAACGCCAGCGGATACGATACCATCATTGTGGGCAGCGGTGAAGAAGCGCTGACCATGATCGCCTCCCACTGCCCGGACCTGATCGTCCTGGACCTGGGTCTGCCGGATATGGACGGCATGGAGGTGCTCAAGTCCGTGCGCAAGTGGTCCAATCTTCCGGTGGTGGTGGTGTCCGCCCGGAACCACGAGCACGACAAGGTGGATGCGCTGGATTACGGGGCCGACGACTATCTGGTGAAGCCCTTCGGCACCTCCGAGCTGCTGGCCCGCATCCGCACCGCCATCCGCCATACCCGCACCACCCTGGCCAACTCCCAGATCGCCCAGTCCGGCAAATTCACCGCCGGGGACCTGACCATCGACTATGACAAGCACCAGGTGCTGATCCGGGGCGAAAACGCCAAGCTGACGGTGAACGAATACAAGATCGTGGCCCTGCTGGGCAAATATGCCGGCAAGGTGCTGACCTATGACTTCATCATCCGGGAGCTGTGGGGCCCCAAGGCCAAGGCCGACAACCAGATCCTCCGGGTGAACATGGCCAATATCCGCCGCAAGATCGAGGACACCCCCGGCCAGCCCCAGTACATCTTCACCGAGGTGGGCGTGGGCTACCGCATGCGGGAGGGAGACTGAGACCGTCCACTTCCGGAGGGTGATTGGCGAAATACATAAAATCTATGTCATAAATTTGTAAAATAGGGGCTATCTTTTTCCGGATGTATATGGTACAATCAGAATATCCCAAATGTATGCGGTACAACATGGTGCCGGAGAAGGTAGGTCTTATCTTATGGAACACAATGCGATCCTGGACAGCAAGCTGTCCCTGAGCAGCAACATTCCCCTGTACGCCCAGCTGGTGGGCATCATCAAGCGGGAGATCTCCTCCGGCGCGCTGAAAATCGGGGACCTGTTGCCGTCGGAGGCGGAGCTGTGCCGGGCGCTGGATATCAGCCGAAACACCGCCCGCCAGGCCATCGGCGAGCTGGAGGACGAGGGACTGGTGGTCCGCAAGCGGGGCAAGGGCACCTTTGTGGCCGACCCCAACAACAACCGCCGGGGCGTGCGCTATTCCTTCACCACGGAGGTGTCGTCCCTGGGCAAGACGCCGTCATCCACCCTGGTGGATTTCGGCGTGGTGATCCCCACCCGGGCCATCTGCCAGCGGATGGACCTGCAGGAGGGAACCCCGGTGTATTGCTTCACCCGTGTCCGCAACGTGGACGGGGAGCCGCTGATCCTGGAAACCTCCTACTATCCCCAGTACATCTATCCCAACCTCACCCGGGAAATGGTCCAGACTCACAGCTTTTACAGCCTGCTGTATCATGTGGGGATCACACCCTTTTCCGCCGAGGACAGCTATGAATCCGTGATCCTGGACGCCCCCCGGGCCAGCCTGCTGGGGGTGGAGCCGGGCAGCTGCGCCTTTTATCACCAGCGCCGCACCCGCACCGAGGACGGCCGCATTTATGAGTATACCCGCAGCTATATCCGGGGCGACCGGGTCCGGCTGGACGTGCATATGCAGAAAAGCGGCATGAGCTTCACCCGCACCATTGACTGACAGAGTAACAGCAAGGCCCCCCGCGCAGCACGCTGCGCGGGGGCCTTATATTGGTTCACAAAGTCAACCACCGGCTCTGCCGGGGGTTGACTTTGTGAACCAATATGAAAAACAGCGGCAGGCAAGGCCCCCTGCTGGTAAGACAGTAAAACTCAAAATTCTTGGAACAGGCATGATCTCGGTCATGCCTGTTCCGCTTTTAGCAGTTCATCCACGGGAATGTAGCCCACAAGGTCGTACTCGATATGTACCTTCTGTCTGCGCTTGCCACTGGACTTGTCCGGTGCATCCACATAGACCGCCTTCACAAGCTCTCTGAGGGCATAGGGAGTCAGTTCCGTGAGGGTGCTGTTCCTCTTTACCCGCTGAACAAACTGCTCTATATTCTCTGCCTGTTGTTCCTGTTCATGAATTTGCTGTTGCAGACCTTTGACCTCGGCTTTGAGGTCTTTCTGTTCCTCGGTGTAGTTCCTACTCATCATGGCAAAGCGTTCATCGTCCAGCCGACCGGCTACATTGTCCTCGTAAATGCGGATGAAAAGACGGTCAAGTTCTCCGATTCGCTTCTCAGCCTGTGCCAGCCGCTTTTGATACAGCCGCAGCGATTCCTCGCTCTGTATGCGAAGCTTTTGCTCCATCTCGGAACGGAAATAGGCCTCGTAGCGAGTGACTACCGATATGACCTCCTGAATGTGCTTCCAGACGATCTGTTCCAGCACAACGGCACGGATATAATGTCCGCTGCACTTGTCCTTGTTGGCACGATGGGTGGAGCAGATGAAGAAGTCCTGCCGCTTTTCAAAATAGCTGGTGGTGGAGTAGTAGAGCTTCTGCTTACAGTCGTTGCAGAATACCAAGCTGGAGAACATATTGCTCTTCCCCGTCGCTGTTCTGCGGTGCCGCTGCTGCCGAATCTCCTGCACCTTATCAAAGACTTCCAGAGAGATGATCGCCGGGTGGGTGTTATAGAAAACCTTGCGATTCTCCATTGAGTTCTCCCGCTGCTTTTTATCCCAGATGGAGTTGGTATAGGTCTTGAAATTGACCGTGCAGCCTGTGTACTCCATGTATTCGAGGATGTAAGCAACGGTGCTTTCGTGCCAGCGGTGCTCGTTCTCCGGGGTCTGATGCGGTGTTTTTCTGCCCTCCCGCTGCTTGTATGCGGTGGGGTTCAGCACCTTCTCCTTTTCCAGTAGGGCGGCGGTCTGGCTCGGCCCTTTTCCCTCCATGCAGAGTGCAAAGATCCACTTCACGACCTGTGCAGCTTCCTCGTCAATCACCCATTTCTTAGGATCGTCAGAGTCACGTTTATAGCCGTAGGGAACGTTGGTGGTCAAGCGCTCTCCGCGCTCCCCCTTTGCCTTGTTGACGGCACGGATTTTGCGGCTGGTATCTTTGGCGTACCACTCGTTGAACCAATTCTTGATGCCTGCCATGTCGCTGTCGGTGCTGTTGGGGTCAATGGTGTCGAAGTGGTCATTGATGGCAATATACCGCACGCCGTACTGAGGAAACGTGTAGTTGATATAAAGCCCTGTCAGCGAGGAATTACGACCAAGCCTACTGAGGTCTTTCGTAATCACCACTTCCACATGACCGGCTTCAATTTCCGCAAGCATTTTCTGAAAGCCGGGGCGGTTGGAAAAATCCACGCCACTGTACCCGTCATCAATGAAGAACGTCGGGTTCGGAAAGTGCTGAGATTTTGCATACTCCATTAACATGATCTGCTGATGCTGGATGGAGTTCGACGGGTCATCCTTGCCGTCCTTTTCTTTGGTGTCCTCCACGGACAGTCTGCAATAAAGCGCTGTGATTTTGTTGGTTGCCCTTAACATATTGTTGTCCTCCTTTGGTGGGGCAACTGTCTGAACAGGATTGGATTCTTGGTTTATATCAAGAGAAACGTCGTTACTCATCGGCGTCCTCCGTGATACCGTTTTTATCATCGGCGGCGTTCTGTTCCATAATGCGTCTGAGCTTCTTGTCGAGGGTTTCCGTTCCCTCATAGCTGCCGGTTACGGTGTATTCCGTGCCGCCGTGTTCCTCCACGATTTTGACATCGGGCAGCCAAAAGGCGGACGGATTTTTCACAACAATGCTGCCCTTCTCATCGAAAGAAAACTCCCTCTTTGGGGCCTCGTCGGGGCGTGGCTTGACCTTGGCATACGGGTCAGGATTGGAGAAATAGAACGAACGGATTTCGCCGCCATCCTCACCGTTGTCAAAATCATCGTCGGCGAAAATCTCATTCAGTTCCTCGTCGGTCAGTTCGATGATCTCATTGTCATTTTCTTTTGGATTCACTTCGTCAAGCCTCCTTCACTTCGATTCATTTCATTCAAAATTATAGTCGGGGGAGCAAAACGGACGAACGCCGTCAATGGTCAAGATGAACGGCTACGCCGCCATTGACTTCTGTCCGTCCATTTCACTTTTTGGCAGACAAGGCGGCGGTTGCCGCCGATTTTCATTTGGGAAATGGCGCTTGCTATTATGAAGAACAGAGAATAGCAAGCACAGCAAGTGTATGTACACTTGCGAAATCCGGCGTGGTACGACCGGGATTTCCTTGCAGAATAGCAAGCAAATCCGGTGAGTACCCACACCGGAGCTTGCCATTCCGGCAAGCAATGCACGGCGGTACCCACTTCTCATTACTTGCCAACTGCGAAACGCACTTGGCAAGCAATGCTCGTGTTTATACACCCGTGCAATCTTGTTGGGGAAATGCCCCAAACCCCTGAACGATTTCAGAGAAATCGGCTGCGCTCCTGCGGAGCTGAACATCAATCTATCTTCGGAAAGTGAGTCAGGGATTTTTCGGCTCACGGTGTTCAGGCATATCCGGTTTTTTCTCATATCCGTCGATCGCCATTTTGCGAAGGTAAGCGCTCATATTCTCTATCCCAAGCTGCGCCATCCTCGCCTTTATCAAGCTGAGTTCTTTTTCATCTACGAAGAATTTGACCTGTATCGGTCGCTTGCGATTCCTGTTGTCTGGCATCGGGATTCCTCTTTACTCCTACGGATTATTTCTAATCAAAACCGATCGATTATTGATATGCAGTTCTGTGTTCTCCTACAAAATCACGCATAGAATACGCTTGTAAATTCCTGCTCCTGAACCTTCATCTTTGCTGTAAACTCTGAATAATTCTGCGCATCTATGGGAATTTTCAAGCCGTGCTTGATAACGCTGATGTCGTCACGCGCCATAACATTTTTCTCATAGGTCAAACCACGGTTCAACCACAATTTCAAATCGTCAGACCCTTCCGCTTCTGGATAGAGATAGTAACCAGCCTTTGCATCAAACCGGAACATATAGGCAAGCACCTGTAAATAATCTCGATTGCCAATGTTGTCAAGGGGTTTATACTTCGCGTCGGCAATGATCCGTGGTTCGCTATTCCGACTGATGAAATCAGGATAGATCAATCCGACATTTCCATCAAAAAGTCTCTGAGCGCCTGTGCCACTCTTGTTCATTGGGTGATAAAAGATATCTTCAATGAGCAAGTTAATATATTCCTCCCACAGCCATGCACCGTCAAACAGAATACCGTATATCTGCCTTGCTCCCGTGCCAATTTGATGTCTTTGGTGTCGGAGAATTAAGAGACACAACCTTTGTAATGCGAGATACTCTCTGAAATAAGCGTGTCGGACAGTATTCTTTTTGTTTTGCTCAATAATTTTCTGCCTGTCACACGGCTCATATTCTGAAGTCGCATCTATAACGAGTTTTACCTCGTCTTTCACTTTGATAAGAAGCTTATTTCCGTAAGGCTTTCTTTTGATAAACTCTACGGTATGCCGTACCAGTTCCATCAGGCTGTTATCGTAGGAAAATTCTCTCTGGCTGTATGCAACATTTCCTACAAATGGGGTGTTCTTCTCTATATGTCTTGCGACATCAATCGCGCCTTTTACATTTCCATCATTGTACCTGTGGCGGATATACTTTTTGAACAAGCCCTTCCGCATCGCTGCTTTGAGGTAATACGGAAACAGAAACAGCAGAAAATTGAACAGCCGATTGTCTTGATTGGCATCTGCATCCAAATCTACGATGTTTGGAAAGTCCAGAACTTTGTCTAAAAGATACTGGAAAAAGTAATCCTCACCCTCTCCGCAAAAACGGGATGCGATCACAAGCCGCTCATCACCGTAGCCAAGAAAGCCCATCACATTGCCGGAGCGATAGGTGTCATTGACGCTTTGGAGGATCATTTGATCTTGCGTAATATCCTCTGCATCTTTTACGGTTTCAGGAAATACGAACACACCTTCGCGCTCAAGCTGTTCCAATGTCTTATCTGCAATTTTGCCTGTCAGCCTCGCTACTTGAGAAAAGGCATCTTTTTTCTGCTGGGAGTTATCCTTGATCCTGAGCAGCTTCATTCGCATCACCTCTGGCAGGTTTCTGATAGCCGTATGCCCTTGCGAACCGATTCATAATTCCTTCCTCATCGTACATTCCCTGAATGTATTCCTGTAGGAGCGGTTGCAGATAATCAGTCCAAAGCTGGTCAAAATCAAGTGTTTTCAACTTCAGGAAGTAAGACGCTCCGATCTGATAATTTTCATTCAGATCCTCGACCTCTGCGATTGCCTTATTGAGCGCAGCCATCCTTCTGATTGCCTCAGCCTCCAACTCCTCGTTTTCCAGCGACGCAAGCATCTCAAGGCGCTCATCCGCTCTGAGTTCTACGAAACGGAAGCGACGACGCATGGCAAAATCAAAGCTGTCCACAGAGCGGTCGATATCGTTCATGGTGCCGATGATATAGACATTTTCAGGAATATAGAACTTTTCGCCGGGGTCAGAGTGCAGATTGGAATACTGCGTGGAGATCTCTCCGGCTTTACCGCGATAACCGGGATCTATTGCAAAGAACAATTCACCGAAAATCTTTGAAATCTCACCGCGGTTGATTTCATCTATGATGAATATGTATTTTTTCAGTTCCTCCTGTTTTGCCTTTGCTTTTGAAATTGTACTTTTCTTTGCTTTGATTGCTTTATAGATGGCAAAGTCATAGGAATATCCTTGCGTAGCAAACGTCTTTCCGAAAAAGGACGTGATATCCTTTATTTTTTCAAACTTCTGCCCGGATTCCAGCATTTTCCGAACTTCATCCAAACTCAGAGCAAGCCTGTTGACAGATGCGTTTCCGGGAATAGAAATGCGGATATGCCCGTCATCCACGCCGGTAATGGTAAATTCATTTCCATTGATCGTCTTAAATGTGTCAACGCCAAACTCAACGCTGGAGAAAAACTCTGTCATGGATTCTTGAACCGTGACTTCCTTTTCTACGGTTTCTCTGGATTTTTGGGAGTCCTCATAGTTCTTTCTGGCACGGGCAACAAACTTCTTGAAAATGCCATCCTGCAATTCAAAGCCCATTGTCCCATCATCATTGATTTTCGGTCTTAGTCCTTCAACAAAATCAGAGTAGTCATAACTCGGATGGAACTGAACGAACTCAACCTGTTTTTTCTGCTCGTCAGTAAGAAGTGTGTAATCGTCAAAGTACCCATTGCTGATGATGTCCGCAGCGATTTCTTTGGCAAGATAAGATTTTCCGGTACCGGGCGCACCTCTGAAAATCAGATTTTTTGATTCAATCAGCATGGAAGAAAACGGATTTCGGTATCCCTTGAACTGTTGAACAAGCTCTTCCTGAACAGCAGCTTCCGTTTCTGCCGCTGCGGTTTCCTTCTCATCTTTTTCGCGGTATGTCAAAATAAACTGATCTCCCGGTTCACCGAAACGTTTCAAACATTCCTGAACGAAGATAATCGTAGAGAAGATATTCCAGCAATAGATAACAAACTGCCGTCCGTTGTCATAGCCGTATGTCAGGTACTCTATTGTGTTGCGGTGCTTCTTGAAATCGTCAACACTCGCATAAATACCTCTGATTACGTCGCTGTCCGGGTTATATTTGCAGACAGGGAAGTTCTCCTTGTCCTCAACCGATAATGCAGCAAGCTGCTTCTCGAACACCTGACAGGCAATGCGGGGCAAGGTTTGATTGGAATTTCTTCTTTCGCCTTTGCTGTAGGCTCGCTTGATTACGTCTCCATTTGCCCTCTTGAAACAGGCATCCAGCGGCTTATAGCTATCACCGAGGTTCAGATTATCCATTGTAAAGCGTTCATCTGTTGACTCGACGCTTTCGGCAGTAATAGATAACTCAAATTTTTCTTGCTGCTTAGTCTCGATGGAGAAGCCCAGACTTTCCAGATAGTTCTTTGCGTCAACGCTGTTAAAGGATTCTGTCGAAATATCCGTGCTGTTTGCCAAATGGTCAGCAACGGCCACCACATACTTCGGCGGATATTTTTTCCCATCCTCAGACACAAGGACATATTTTACGCTCGTATTATGTTCGGGAACCCCATTCTCGTCGATGAATTTCAGGGCATCAATAACATCCTGCTTTTTCAGCTTTGGTATAGCCATGCTGCACCTCCTCGAAAGTGTGTACACACATTATATCACAAGGATAGCTCTGTTTTCAATACAATACCCAGAATTTATCGCCCTAAAATGTAACTTTTCTACGAATATAAGCTGATTTTCAGTTTCCCCAGTGTCGAACATACTCTGCATCGAAATACCCCTCTATCGACTTTACGGTTTTGTGGGGTATTTTGCACGACCGCAAATATGCGCACTTCCCAGCGAACCGTATACCTTATACAGCGATTCGCTGTTTCACAAAGGAACTGCATGAGAGCGATAACTATTTCACCCTTTTTACTATCCTTGCTTTACAGAGCAGAAAGTCGGTGATTTTCAACCCTTAGATGTACAAAAACAGGCAGCACCCAACCGAAGCTGAGTGCCGCCTGTTTTGTTGTCCAATCCTGCTTAGCAGATGCCGATTTTGTAGTTTTCTCAAATTACTGTCTTATCGGCACACGGCAAAAGCCCACCGCTGTTTTTTGTGATTATTCGGCCTGTGCAAGGTCCCGCTTCAGCAGGCGGAACAGCCCCTCCCGGTTCTCCCGGGTGATATACAGCACCCGGACGCCGGGGACGCCCCGCACCGCCTGCAAAAACGGGTCGTTCCGGTTTTTCACCGCCGCCAGCACCGGCTGGTCACCCTGCAAAGCCGCCAGCACCGCCTCCTGAAACCGATGGGCGTCCCGCTCTAAAAAGCCCAGCTCGTCCATCAGCAGCAGGCCCGGCCCCTCCAGCAGCCGGGGTCCCCAGTCATCAAAGGCCGGGGTACAGCGGACACTGCGGCGGCTGTCGCACCGGCCGATCAGATTCTCCGGGCCGTACTGCCGCCGGGCTTCCGGACAGGCGGCGGGGTGAATGTAAATGGGGAACAGGCCCTCGCCGTCCGCCACGGTCTCCCGCTTGGTGACAAAGCCCGACACTGGGCCGGGATACAGGGCTGTCAGCCGCCGGATGAGGGTGCTTTTCCCCACCCCCCGGGGGCCGCAGATGAGTATTTTATCCATGGGAACCCTCCTTCAGCTGGGCCGCCGGGATGGCCAGCAGGCACAGGGGCTTGGGATTGGGCAGATACAGGGGATAGTCCGGCCAGGGGGATGGCTCCAGCCGGGCCTCCAGCTCCTGCCGGGCAGGCGCCGTCCCGTCCCGGCTGTACAGCCGGAAAAACGTCAGGGCGTCCTCCACGGATCGGAAGGGCTGGCCGAATTCCAGGGTGAACCGCCGGAGGGTGCAGGTCAGTCCCCGGCGGCGCAGCTCCTGCTCCATGTCGGCGGCGGTGTGGCCCGCCATGCGTACGCCGGAGCTGAACTGGTGCTGCCGGAAGTCTCGCCGCACCACCAGGGCTGTGCCGCCGCACTGCCGGGCGGCGATGTCCAGAATCTCATCGGTGCCGCCGAACAGGCAGAACACCATGGCGTCATAGGGCCTTTGGGGCGGCAGGTCCCGGATGTCCCCGGTCAGGGCCGTCAGCCGGGGGTCATGGCCCCGGGCGGTCAGGTCGGCGATGGCCGCCGGGGAGCGGTCTATGGCGGTGACGTGTCCGCAGTAGGGCAGAAGGGCCCGGCTCAGCAGACCCAGGCCGCACCCGGCGTCGCACACCCGGTCCTCCGGGTGCAGGAACGCCCCCAGCTCCCGGGCCAGGTCCGTATAGTAGCGGCTGCGGTCCGCCGCCGTGTGCAGATAGCGGATGACCTCCGGACTCCATCGCTGCATGGTTTGCCCCCTTTCTTTCTTACCTTTTATCATACCATACCGCCCCCGGGGATGCAAGCCGGGGGGCGGATAATGGGGGATTTTGAATACGTATTGCAATTTTACGGTCGAAATATACGGAATGCAATCGAATTCGGCAGCGGGGGCGGTGGATAACCACCGGCGGCGGACCCTACGGACTTGGCTCTCCCTTTGGGAGAGCTGTCACCGAAGGTGACTGAGAGGGCCTGTAGGGGCGTGGGCCCACCAATGTGGCGCTTTCGGGCGGCAGGGCACATGGGCCCTGCCCTACAGGATATTCTATCGGCACACACTCCGTAGGGCGGGGCCCGCGTGCCCCGCCGTCAATTACAGACGATCTATCCGATTCATGTCCCCAAAGGGCAAAGCCCTTTTGGGACAATCAAAAAACCTGCCGCAGGCTGTGGCCCGCGGCAGGTTTTCGACAGGATTATTTGCGGCGGCGGCCGCCCCGCTTGGAGGCCATGTAGCGGTTCAGCTCCGACTGCTTGCTGTCGGACACGGACATGAACTGCTTGAGCTTGTCCTCAAAGGACAGCTCCGCCGGGGCGGCGGGCTGGGCGGGAGCGGAACGGGCGGGAGCGGGACGGGGGCCACGGGGCCGTGCCGGACGGTCGCCATGGGGAGGCCGGGGCTTGGGCGGCTGCGCCTGCTTCACGGACAGGCTGATCTTCCCCTCCGGCGAGATGGACAGCACCTTCACGGGTACCTCCTGCCCCTGGGTGAGGAAATCGTGGACATCGCTGACGAAGGTGCCGGCCACCTCAGAGATGTGAACCAGCCCGGATTTTCCATCGGGCAGCGCCACAAATGCGCCGAATTTGGTGATGCTGGTCACCTTCCCGGTGATAATGGTCCCAACCGTTAATTCCATAAACGAATCTATCTGCTCCCTTCGAAAGTGTGGCGTGTCAGTTGTTCACGTCGTAAAAAATGCGCTCGCCATCGGAGGCCAGGCCCAGATCATCCCGGGCCAGACCCTGGATGAAGTCCTGATCTCCCTGGTGCTCCAGGTCGGACCGCAGGGCGTCATTCTGCTTTTCGGTCTGCTGGATCTGGGCCTCCAGCGCCTGGCTCTTGCTGCGAAGCTCCGGCAGACGGCTGCCGTATATCCGGACGATGCCTGCCCCTGCGGCGGCCACCAGCACCACGATCACCAGCAGAGCCGCCACGCGGCTGCGGCTGACGGGTTTTTTCTTGCTTCTTGCCATGTCTGCGGACTCCCTTCCGTGCGTCATCTTTTGGTCGTAGAAAACACTTCCACCTATATGTATTTAGTATAGCGTACTTTGCCGCAGAATGGAAGCCCTTTTTTGCTTCCGGCAGCAATTTTTTTGCCTGATGGCGGCAAAAATCCAGGGGCAGCCGCAAAAGCCGCGCCAGCTCTCCGGCCACATCGGCCCAGAATTCCCACAGGGGCCGCAGCAGCGGCGCAGCCGCCAGCAGATACAGCAGCATCCCCGCCCCGGCTCCCAGCAGCAGATACAGCTGGGGCTCGCCGCCGCCTACCCGGGTCAGGGCCCACAGGGCCCCCAGCAGGCACATGCCGCCGAACACCGCGTCGGCGGCATGGGTCAGCCCCGGCCGCCTGCGCCGCAGCACCCGCAGCAGGTCGTATACCAGGCCCCCGGCGGCTCCCAGGGCCACGGCGGCTCCCAGGGCGGCCAGCTGACCGGCCACATAGTTCTCCATCCGTCCCCTCAGCCCAGCAGCCGGGTCAGCCAGGAGCCCCGGGGAGCCTGCTGCTCCTCATAGGTCAGGGCCTCCACCCGGCCGTCCACCTGCAGCTCGCCGCCGTCCAGGCTCAGCTTGCCGATGTGCAGCCCCTCCCCGGTGACGATCAGGGTCCCCTCGCAGGTGGCCATGACGATGCAGCCCTCGTCGAACCGCTCCACGTCCTCCACCCCGGACACCGTCAGCTTGTCCCGGCCCTCCAGCTCCACCCGGTGATACAGCTGCTGCCCCGTTTCATACGCCATAAAAAACCGCCCCCTCATATCAGCAATGGAATATTTCAATCGAATATCCCATGTGTATGAGAGGGCGGGAAAAATTATACCGGTTGTCCCGGTCTGTCCCGGGGCTGTCTCAGCTTTGTCCCGGAGTTGTCCCGCCGATTTCCCGGTACATGGCGGCGGCGTCGGCCTTGCCCACGTTGTCCGCCACCGACAGCACCTCCACCTCCAGGGTCCTGGCCCCGAAGCGGATGGCAATTTTGTCCCCGGGCTTCACCTCGTAGGACGCCCGCTGCACCCGGCCGTTGACGCTGACCCGCTCATTGTCGCAGGCCTCGTTGGCCACCGTCCGCCGCTTGATGAGGCGGGATACCTTCAGATATTTGTCCAGTCGCATAGCAATCCCCTCCTTTTGCCCCGCATTATAGCAGAAATTTCCCGGTTTTGCAACAGAAGTCATTTTTTGTGGGGTATGTGAGTTGCACACTCCGGCAGGGTATAGTATAATATAGGATACGAATTTTCCAAATGCGGGAGGGACCCAATATGATGCATCCTACCATAGATATCAAAACCTTTCTCAAGCCCGGGGTCCGGGCCCACCTGGCCGGCATCGGCGGGGTGAGTATGTGTCCCCTGGCGGAGGTGCTGCTGGGCATGGGCCTGCGGGTGCAGGGCTCGGACATGACGGAAAGCGACACCGTCCGCCAGCTCCGGTCCCAGGGCATCGACGTGGCCATCGGCCACTCGGCGGAAAACCTGAAGGACTGCGATCTGGTGATCCGCACCGCCGCCATCCACGACGAGAATCCCGAGATCGCCGGGGCCATCGCCCGGGGCATCCCCGTGTATGAGCGGGCCCAGGCCTGGGGCGCTATCATGCAGCACTATGAAAACGCCCTGTGCATCTCCGGCACCCACGGCAAAACCACCACCACCTCCATGGCCACCCACATCTTCATGGCGGCCCAGGCGGACCCCACCGTGATGATCGGCGGCACCCTGCCCATGCTCCATGCGGGCTATCGGGTGGGCAAGGGAAACACCATCATCCTGGAATCCTGCGAATACTGCAACTCGTTTCTGAACTTCTTTCCCACGGTGGCGGTGATCCTGAACGTGGGAGAGGACCACCTGGACTTTTTCAAGGATCTGAAGGACATTGAGCACTCCTTCCACGCCTTCGCCGACCTGGTGCCCCAGCGGGGCTATGTCATTGCCAACGCCGACGACCAGGGGGCCCGGGACGCCGTGGCGGGCCTGAGCCACCCGGTGTTCACCTTCTCCCTGGCGGACCGGACGGCGGACTGCTATGCCCGGGACGTGGCGTTTTTCGACGGCTGCGCCAGCTTCGACGTGATGATCCACGGGGAGCTGTATGCCCATGTGGACCTGCACATTCCCGGCAAGCACAACATTCTCAACGCCCTGGCGGCGGCCTCGGCGGCCTATGTGCTGGGGATCCCCGGCCAGGCCGTCACCCTGGGCCTGGAGGATTTCCACGGGGCCGGACGCCGGTTCGAGCACAAGGGCAGCTATCACGGGGCGGCGGTGTATGACGACTATGCCCACCACCCGGCGGAGCTTCACGCCCTGCTGACCACCGCCCGGTCCATGGGCTATGACCGGGTGATCTGCGCCTTCCAGCCCCACACCTACACCCGCACCAAGGCGCTGTTTGACGACTTTGTCCGGGAGCTTCAGCTGCCGGATGTGACGGTGCTGGCGGAGATCTACGCCGCCCGGGAGCAGAACGTCCTGGGCATCTCCTCCCGGGACCTGGCGGAGAAGATCCCCGGGGCCATCTATTGCTCCACCCTGGACAAGGTGGCCGACACCCTGGCCTCCCTGGCCCGGCCCGGTGACCTGATCCTCACCGTGGGCGCGGGAGACATCTTCCGGGCCGGTGAAAAGCTGCTGGAACGGGCGTAAAAAGCAATACGATTCGTCATTTTTCTGCCGGATTATACAAGGGGTGATCGCCTGCCGGTGACGGAATGGCGGGTAAATCGCCGAAGCGCCGCCAGTGGCGGATGAAGCGAGGCGATTTCGAGGAAGTGCCCCGGCTGTCGGCCGCGGTAGCGGCCGAGAGTCGGCTGGCACGACGGTGGGCAGATATGGGCCCCGCCCTACGGAACGTTTATTGAAAGAATACTGTAGGGCAGGGCCCGTGTGCCCTGCCGCAAGGAATGGCTGCGTAAAACAAAAAGCCCCCGCCCCGAAGGGCAGGGGATGCGGCGGGCTGTAAAGCGCAGGAGCCTTACGCCTGGGGGGGCTGCTCGGCGGCCAGAACCTCCTGGGTGTCGGCCCCGCACAGGCGGATGAGCTTCTCCGCCAGGATCTTGGAAAACCCCGCGATCAGGGTGCTTTCGATGACCAGCCGGGACACGGCGGCCTCGCCGGGCTGGTCCGGTGTGCGGATATCCTCCGCCGCGTCCTGGACCTGTTGGTTGAAAAACAGGGCAATGTGGCGGAATTTCTCGGAATACTCCTGATATATGGCCCGGACCTCCTCCTCGGGGATGTCCGCCGGGATGATCTTCTGCACGTCGCTGATGCTGATGCTCTGCTTCATGGTCAGGATCATGATGAGATAGGCGATGTGGACCCGGAAGTATTTCCGCTTTACCGGGGCGGGCATGATCTTCAGCCGCACATAGTTGTTGATGGTGGAGGAGGTGACAAAGCTTTCCTTCCCGCCGGGCATGGCCGGGATGAAGTTCAGATACTGGGCCAGCAGCACCACCACCTGGTCCATATACAGCCCCAGATCGGGGATGGCGTCCCACTCCGGCAGGTGGTAGTCGGTGATGAACCGGTCCCACCGGTTCAGCTTGTGGGCGATCAGCTCTTTGTCATATTGCATACAGCATTCCTCCGGCGTTTCCTTTTTCCATATAATATCAGAATATTTGGTTGGGCGCAAGCAGAAATCGGGAAATAATAGGTTGACTTGCCAGAACTAATATGCTATATTAGGAAAAAAGAGGGATGGAGGTCATAGCCATGCCGGATAAGATTTATATTTACGGAGACTCTCTGCTGAAGGCCACGGTGCCGGACGGAGATTTTCACTATCATTTTCACATCAATGAAGTCATGCAGCGCTACCAGACCAAGCTGGTGGAGGTGGTGAACCGGTCGAAAATGGGGGCCACCATCCGCAAGGGGCTGAGCCTGGTGCGGCATGACCTGGACCGGGGCCTGGAGGCCCGGTATGCCCTGGTGTCCTACGGCGGCAACGACAGCGACTTCGACTGGGCCGCCATCGACGCCGACCCCGAGGCCGACCACCGGCCCAACACGGAGCTGCCGGAGTTTGCCGACACCCTGCATGAGACCCTGGACGCCCTGCGCCAGGGCGGGGTGCAGCCGGTGATGATGACCCTGCCCCCCATTGACGGGGAGCGGTATCTGGACTTCCTGTGCCGGGACAATCTGCGGCGGGACCGCATTCTGGACTGGCTGGGGGAGCCTCAGATGATCTATCGCCACCAGGAGCTGTACGCCGACACGGCGGCGGAGATCGCCCTGCGGGAGAACATCCCCCTGATCCCGGTGCGGCAGACGTTTCTGCGGAACCACCGGCTGTCCCAGCTGATTGCCGCCGACGGCATCCACCTGACCATGCCGGGCTATGAGCAGCTGTTCGACACCCTGGCGGATTGGGTAAAGAAGAATATATAAGCATCTTGGGCAAAAATCTTGAAAGGAACTGTTTTATCATGATCCAGATCTTTGTGGACTCCGGGGCCAATCTGTCCCCCGAGCTGCGGGAGCAATACAACATCCACCTGCTTCCCATGGCCCTGACCATTGACGATCAGCCGGCCCCGGAGGGGCTGGACGGCCACGAGTATTATGAGGCCCTGCGCTCCGGCGCCGACGTGCGCACCTCCATGGTGAACCCGGACGACGCCCGGAAGGCCTTTGAGCCTTATATCGCCCAGGGAGACGACGTGGTGTATTTCAGCATTTCTGCCGGCATCAGCGGCAGCTGGTGGTCGGCCAAGCTGGCCGGGGACGAGCTGATGGAGCAGTATCCCCAGCGCCGGGTCTGCCCCATCGACAGCATGGGCGCGTCCCTGGGGGCGGGGATCCCGGCTCTGAAGGCCTCCTCCCTGGTGCGCCAGGGCATGGGCCTGGACGAGCTGGTGGAGAAAATGACAGTGTACTGCCAGAATTACTGCCAGTATTTCGCTGTGGACGACCTGAAGTACCTGCGCAAGGGCGGCCGCATCTCCGGTGCGTCGGCGCTGGTGGGCTCCCTGCTGCAGATCAAGCCCATCCTCCGGGGCAACGAGGAGGGCAAGATCGTCCTGTTCGACAAGGCCCGGGGCAAGCTGCGGGCCATCGAGCGGCTGGTGAGCATCTATAAGGAGCGGGCCATCGACCTGGACGACCTGATCGGCATCTCCCACGGGGACTGCCCCGGCGAGGCCCTGCGGCTGGAGACCAAGCTGCGGGAGGCGGGCCATCGGGGGCCCATCCTGCTGGTGCCCCACGAGCCGGTGACCGGCGCCCATGTGGGCCCCGGTATGCTGTCGCTGTATTTCCACGCGGTGGGCAAGTAAAAAAAGAGCACAAAACCTCCGCCGGGCGCCGCCCGGCGGAGGTTTTTGCGCATATTCAGGCGTCGGTGCGGCAGACTATGGACAAGAGGTGATTTTTATGACGTCCAGACGCCTGGGGCGGCAGACGGTGGCTCTGCTGCGGCCCCCCAGCGTGGTGTCCTATGCCAACGTCGGCGGAAAATTCGAGGCCAACGGCCCCCTGGCGGGGCATTTTGACCTGCTGTGCACGGATTCCTTCTTCGGGAAGGACACCTGGGAGCAAGCGGAGTCCGCCATGCAGCAGGAGGCCCTGACCCGGGCCCTGGAAAAGGGCGGGCTGACCCCGGCGGAATTGGACTACGTCCTGGCCGGGGACCTGCTGAACCAGTGCATCGGCACCGCCTTCGGCCTGCGGGATTTTCAGATTCCGTTTTTCGGCCTGTACGGGGCCTGCTCCACCATGGGGGAGAGCCTGGCCCTGGGGAGCCTGCTGATCTCCGGCGGCCACGCCCGGACGGCGGCCTGCATGACCAGCTCCCACTACTGCACCGCCGAGCGGCAGTACCGCATGCCGGTGCCCTACGGCAGCCAGCGGACCCCCACCGCCCAGTGGACTGCTACCGCCGCCGGGTGCTGTATCCTGGGGGACCAGGGGGACGGGCCGTATATCACCCATGTGACCTGCGGGAAAATCGTGGACATGGGCATCACCGACGTGAACAACATGGGGGCCGCCATGGCTCCCGCCGCCTATGACACCCTGTCGGCCCTGTTCCGGGAGACGAAAACCGGCCCCGGGGACTATGACCTGATCGTCACCGGGGACCTGGGGGCCCTGGGCCACGCCATCGTCACGGACCTGTTCCGCCGGGACGGGGTGGACCTGTCCCGGAACTATCAGGATTGCGGAATGCTGCTGTACGACCTGGAGAAGCAGGACATGCACGCCGGAGGCTCCGGCTGCGGCTGCTCGGCGGCGGTGCTGAACGGATATCTGCTGGACGGCCTGCGGCGGGGCCGGTGGCGGCGGCTGGTGTTTGCCCCCACCGGGGCCTTATTGAGCCCCACCTCCTCCTTCCAGGGGGAGAGCGTGCCGGGCATCTGCCACGCGGTGGTGTTTTCCGCCGGGAAGGAGGGGGAAAAGTGACCTATCTGAACGCGTTTTTGTGCGGCGGACTGCTGTGCGCCGTGGGACAGATCCTCATCGACCGGACCCAGCTGACCCCCGCCCGGATCCTGACGGGCTATGTGGTGGCGGGGGTGCTGTTGCAGGCGGTGGGGCTGTATCAGCCCCTGGTGGACTGGGGCGGCGCCGGAGCCACGGTGCCCCTGACGGGCTTTGGCTATTGCCTGGCCAAGGGAGTAGCGAAGGCCGTGGCGGAAAAGGGACTGCTGGGCGCTCTGACCGGGGGGCTGACGGCCACCGCCGGGGGCATTGCCGCCGCGGTGGTGTTCGGGGTGCTGGCGGCGCTGATCTTCCGCCCCGGGGACAAGCGGTAAGCGGCTCACCAGGAGGATGGCACGAAAAAAGCCCCCGGCAGGGGGCTTTTTGCTGTTTATATGCTGCTTTTTATCCGGCGATGGCGCCGAAGGCGGAGACTCCCAGCAGGCTCAGCGCGCCCATGATGCACCCGGCCAACAGCACGCCGCCCATGCAGGCCAGCACGCTGCGGCGGAAGTCCATATCCAGCAGGCTGGCGGCCAGGGTGCCGGTCCAGGCCCCCGTGCCGGGCAGGGGGATGCCCACAAACAGCAGCAGCGCCCAGAACAGGCCCCGGCCTGCCTTGGCCTGGAGCTTTTCGCCGCCCTTTTTGCCCTTTTCCAGGCAGAAGGTGAAGAATTTGCCGATGACGGGCTTGTCCCGGCCCCACTCCAGCACCTTCCGGGCAAAGAAATAGATCAGCGGCACCGGCAGCATATTGCCCACAATGGCGATGATATACGTCAGCCACAGGGGCAGGCCGAAGCCCACGCCGTAGGGGATGGCCCCCCGCAGCTCGATGATGGGCACCATGGACACCAGAAACACGATGAGACAATGCTTGAACATAAGGGCTCCTTTTGCAGCGTTAAGCCAGTCTAATTGATGGTATAATAACATAGTATACCCCGCCCCGGCGGGATACGCAAGAATTGTTATTTTTTTGCCGAAGGATTTTGTGGAATACACAAAGAATCCGGCGTTTTTTCTCCGCAATTCTCCATTCTTTTGCGGGGTTTTCCATCGACACGGCTCCCCGGAATTTGCTATACTATAGAATAGACATATACTGGGAGGGGAATGCGTATGGGTGCATCCGAGATCATCGGCCTGTTAGGCGGCATCGCGCTGTTTTTATTCGGCATGGCCATCATGGGCGACGGCCTGAAAAAAGTCGCCGGAAGCAAGCTGGAGCTGGTGCTGTATAAGCTGACCAGCACACCGCTGAAGGGGGTTCTGCTGGGCACCGGCGTCACCGCCGTGATCCAGTCCTCCTCCGCCACCTCCGTGATGGTGGTGGGCTTCGTCAACTCCGGCATGATGAAGGTAAACCAGGCCATCGGCATCGTCATGGGCGCCATTCTGGGCACCAGCGTCACCGGGTGGATCCTCTGTCTCAGCAGTCTCAGCGGCGGCAGCGGCTGGGTGACCCTGCTGAGTACCGCCACCCTGACGGGCCTGGTGGCGGTGGTGGGCATCGTCCTGCGCATGGCCGCCAAGCGGCCCTCTACCCACCACATCGGGGACATCCTGCTGGGCTTCGCGGTGCTGATGTACGGCATGAGCGCCATGAGCGACGCCGTCTCCCCCCTGCGGGACAGCCAGGTGTTCATCGACGCCCTGACCTCCTTCTCCAACCCCCTGCTGGGCATTCTGGCGGGCCTGCTGTTCACCAGCGTCATCCAGAGCGCCAGCGCCGCTGTGGGTATTCTCCAGGCTCTGGCTGTCACCGGGGCCATCACCTTTGAGATCGCCCTGCCCATCATCATGGGCATCGCCATCGGTGCGGCGGTGCCGGTGCTGCTGTCGGCCCTGGGGGCCAACGTCAGCGGCAAGCGCACGGCCTTTGTGTATCTGCTGATCGACGTGCTGGGCGTGGTGATCTGGGCCACGGTGTTCTATATCGCCAACGCCATCGCCCACTTTGATTTCATGACCATGACCATGACCACCGTGTCCATCGCCCTGATGAACACCCTGTTCCGTCTGGCCACGGTCATTGTGCTGGCACCGCTTATCGGAGTATTGGAAAAATGCGTGTGCCTGCTGATCCCGGAGAACCCCGAAAGCGTTCGAGAGGAACAGGAGATGGACCGGCTGGAGGAGCGCTTCCTGCTGCACCCGGCCCTGGCCCTGGAACAGAGCCGCCAGGTCACCGACGCCATGGCCCAGCGGGCCATGGACAACCTGCTGCGGGCCATGGATCTGGTGCACAAATTCAGCGACAAGGGCTGCCGGGCAGTGGAGGATGCCGAAAACGCCATCGACCGCTACGAGGACCGGCTGGGCACCTATCTGATGAAGATCACCGGCAAGGAGCTGTCCCAGCGGCAAAGCGAGGAGGTGTCCAAGTATCTGCACACCATCTCCGACTTTGAGCGCATTTCCGACCACGCCCTGAACATCTGCGACGCCGCCCGGGAGATCAACGCCAAAAGCGTGGTGTTCTCCCCGGAGGCCGAGCGGGAGCTTCGGACCCTGGAGCAGGCCATCACCGAGATCCTGCACCTGGCCGTCGGGGCCTTCGTCTCCGGCGACCTGGAGGCCGCCTCCCGGGTGGAGCCGCTGGAGGAGATCGTGGACGGCCTGTGCGACGAGATGAAGCTGCACCATGTGGACCGCCTGCAAAAGGGCGTGTGCACCCTGAACCAGGGCTTTATCTTCAACGACCTGCTGACCAACTATGAGCGGGTGGCGGACCACTGCTCCAACATCGCCGTGGCCATGATCGAGCTGGAATCCGACTCCTTCGACACCCATGAGTACCTCAACAGCGTCAAGGCCATGAAGTCCGCCTCCTTCGCCCGGTACTCCGCCGAATATCAGAAGAAATACACCCTGTAACCGGGGCTTATCCTGTTTTTCCCGCCGCGTCTGCGGCGGGAAAAATTTTTTCAAAAAATTTTCGCAAAAAAAGAGGATTCCGGGAATTTTAGGGGTATCTATAGATATCACGGGAATTCCGGCCGGACAGGAGGTGCAGCCATGCCGTTTCCCCAGAGCTTTCTGGACGAGCTGATCGCCCGGAACGATATTGTGGACGTGGTGGGCTCCTATGTGTCCCTGACGCCCAAGGGAGGCAGCTTCTGGGGCTGCTGCCCCTTCCACAACGAGAAGACCCCCTCCTTCCATGTGCTGCCGGACAAGCAGTTTTATCACTGCTTCGGCTGCAAAAAGGGCGGCGGCGTCATCAACTTCGTCATGGACATCGAGAATCTGTCCTATCCCGACGCGGTGCGGTTTCTGGCCAAGCGGGCCAACATCCCGGTGCCGGAGGAGGCCAGCGACGGCACGGAAAAGCTCCGCCGCCGGATGCTGGAGCTGAACCGGGACGCCGCCCGGTGGTACTATCAGACCCTCCAGGCCCCGGAGGGCCAGGCCGTCCGGGACTATCTGGACCGGCGGCAGATCCACCGGAGGATCGCCGTGCGCTTCGGCATGGGGGCCGCGCCGGACAGCTGGGACGCCCTGCTGACCGCCATGACCGCCAGGGGCTATTCCAAGGACGAGCTGATCCGGGCGGGCCTGGCCGTCAGCGGAAAGAACGGGCACATATACGACAAGTTCCGCAACCGGCTGATCCTGCCGGTGATCGACGTGCGGGGCGACGTGGTGGGCTTTGGCAGCCGGGTGCTGGACAAGTCCGAGCCCAAGTATATGAACACCCCCGAAACCCTTACATACAGCAAGCGCCGGGTGCTGTACGGCCTGAACCTGGCCAAAAAGACCAAGCGGCCCAACATCATCCTGTGCGAGGGCAACCTGGACGTGGTGACCCTGCACCAGGCGGGGTTCGACAACGCCGTGGCCTCCATGGGCACGGCCCTGACGGTGGAGCAGACCCGGCTGCTGTCCCGGTATACCAAGGAGCTGGTGCTGTGCTACGACAACGATAAGGCGGGGGCACTGGCCACCCAGCGGGCTCTGGAGCTGCTGAACCGGTCGGAGTTCACCGTTCGGGTGCTGCGGCTGCCCAACCGGCTGGTGGACGGGGAATATGTGAAGCAGGACGCCGACGATTTCATCAAATTCCAGGGGCCGGAGGCCTTTGAGCGGCTGCTGTCCGGCAGCGCCAACGGCATCGAGTTCCGGCTGCACGAGATCGCCGGGAAGTATGACCTGCGGGACGATCAGGCCCGGGTGGCCTATGCCCAGGAGGTCAGCGGGGTGCTGTGCACCCTGGAAAACGCCGTGGAGCGGGAGATCTACACCACCCGGGCGGCGGAGGCGGCGGGGCTGACGCCGGAGGCCCTGAAAATGGAGGTGCAGCGGTCCTTCCGCCGCATGGCCGCCAAGGAGAAAAAGACCCGGGAGCGCCGGGAGCTGAACCCGGCGGTGTCCCTGCAGCCCCAGGAGCGTGGCCTGCGGTACGACAACCTCCGCAGCGCCCTGGCGGAGGAGGGGGTCATCCGGCTTCTGCTGCTGGACGACAGCCTGTTCGGCGACACGCCGCCGGTTCCGGCGGAGTCGTTCTCCTCGCCGCTGCTGGGCCGGGTATACGCCAGCCTGTGGGAGAGCCACATGGCCGGGCGGCCTTTGAGCATCTCCTCCCTCAGCGGGGAGCTGACCGGTGAGGAGATGAGCCACCTGACCGGGGTGGTGCAGAAGCCGGAATCCCCTGCCGGAGGGGAGCGGGCCCTGGCGGATTACTGCCGGGTCATCCGGGAAGAAGCGCAGAAACGCACCGCCGGGGCGGGAACGGACCCCCTGGCGGCTGCGGCGGAGAAATATAAAAATAAAAAGGGCTATGGAGGAAAGCACAATGACGGATAAAGTTTATACCCAGCAGGAGCTGAAGGAAATGGCGGACCAGCTGCTGGCCGCCGACGACAAGAAGAAGGCCGGAAGGGCCGCCGCCCAGAAGGCCGAGGAAGCAAAGCCCGCGGCGGACAAGGCCCTGGAGGAGAAGCTGGCCAAGTGCCCGGCGGCGGCGCTGCTGGCCGGGAACGAGAAGCTCCGGGAGCTGTTTATCAAGGGCAAGAAGAAGGGCCGCCTGGAGCCGGCGGAGCTGTCCGAGGTGGTGGACCCCCTGGACCTGGACGGCGACCAGATGGACCGCATCTATGACTCCCTGGCGGACCTGGGCATCGACATCGTCACCGAGGATTTCACCAACGACATCCCCGAGGACATGGAGCCTGCCATGGAGGAGATCGCCGAGATCGAGGAGGAGGAGCTGGTCGACCCCAACACCCTGGTGGATAGCTTCAACATCGACGACCCGGTGCGCATGTATCTGAAGGAGATCGGCAAGGTGCCCCTGCTGACCGGCGACCAGGAGGTCCGGCTGGCCACCGCCATGTCCGCCGGGAACGCCGCCAAGGAGCGGCTGGCCCAGGTAGAGGCCGGGGAGCTGACCCTGACCGATGAGGAGCTGGCCCAGGCCAAGGCGGAGCTGAAGGCCGGGGAAAAAGCCAAAAAACAGCTGGTCGAGGCCAACCTGCGTCTGGTGGTGTCCATCGCCAAGCGCTATGTGGGCCGGGGCATGCTGTTCCTGGACCTGATCCAGGAGGGCAACCTGGGTCTGATCAAGGCCGTGGAGAAATTCGACCACACCAAGGGCTATAAATTCTCCACCTATGCCACCTGGTGGATCCGCCAGGCCATCACCCGGGCCATCGCCGACCAGGCCCGCACCATCCGCATCCCCGTCCACATGGTGGAAACCATCAACAAGGTCATCCGGGTGTCCCGGCAGCTGCTGCAGGAGCTGGGCCACGACCCCTCCCCCGAGGAGATCGCCGAGGAGATGAACATGCCCGTGGACAAGGTCCGGGAGATTCTGAAGATCGCCCAGGAGCCGGTGTCCCTGGAGACCCCCATCGGCGAGGAGGAGGACTCCCATCTGGGGGACTTCATCCCTGACGAGGGCGCGTCCGAGCCCAGCGAGGCTGCCAGCTATACCCTGCTGAAGGAGCAGCTGGTGTCCGTGCTCAGCACCCTGACCCCCCGGGAGGAGAAGGTGCTGAAGCTGCGCTTCGGCCTGGAGGACGGCCGCACCCGCACCCTGGAGGAGGTGGGCAAGGAGTTCAACGTCACCCGCGAGCGCATCCGCCAGATCGAGGCCAAGGCCCTGCGGAAGCTCCGCCATCCCTCCCGCAGCAAGAAGCTCAAGGACTTTCTGAACTGAGGTGACGGGCCATGACGCTGGATTTTGACCGCATGCCCTCCCTGGTGCAGCCCCGGTTCAAGGGCGGCCAGGGGGAGGCCGAGACCCGGATCTTTCAGGACGACATGGGGAAGATCCTGCGGCTGACGCTTCAGCCCGGCTCCTCCATCGGTCTGCACACCCATGAGGACAGCTGCGAGATCATGTACTTCCTGTCCGGCACTGGGGTGTGCCTGGACGACGGCGCGGAGGTGCCGGTGGGCCCGGGCCTGTGCCATTACTGCCCCCGGGGTCACAGCCACAGTGTCGTCAACACCGGCACAGAGCCTCTGGTGATCCTGGGCATCGTGCCCAATGCAAAATAAAGCAAAGGGAAAGAGCATATCCATATGAACCTGCAAGAATTTTTCGCGGAAAATCCCCGGGTGGCCATCGCCTTTTCCGGCGGGGCGGACTCGTCCTACCTGCTGTATGCCGCCCTGCACTATGGGGCCCGGGCAAGGGCCTATTATGTAAATTCCGCCTTCCAGCCGGCCTTTGAGCTGGAGGACGCCCGGCGTCTGGCCGGGGAACTGAACGCCGACATGAAGGTCCTGCCGGTGGACGTGCTGGCGTCGGAAACCGTAACCGCCAACCCGCCGGACCGGTGCTACCACTGCAAGCAGATGATCTTCCGCACCATCCTGGCCGCGGCGGAGGCGGACGGCTTCACCGTGCTGCTGGACGGCACCAACGCCTCCGACGATGCTGGAGACCGGCCCGGTATGCGGGCCCTGCGGGAGCTGGCGGTGCGGTCGCCTCTGCGGGAGTGCGGCCTGACCAAGCGGGATGTCCGCATGCTGTCCCGGGACGCAGGACTGTTTACCTGGGACAAGCCCGCATACGCATGCCTGGCCACCCGCATCCCCACCGGACAGCCCATTACCGCCCGGGACCTGGCTGTCACCGAGGCGGCGGAGAGCGATCTGTTCTCCCTGGGCTTCACGGACTTCCGGGTGCGGATGGTGGGCCGCAGCGCCAAGATTCAGTTGCCCGCCGCCCAGATGCCGGGGCTGCTGGAGCACCGGCAGGAGATTTTGCAGCGCCTGGGGCCGGATTATGACGGCGTATGGCTGGATTTGGAGGGACGAGAATGAACAGCGATACCAGAAAGCTGCTGGAGGCCGTGCAGCAGGGCACCATGTCCGTGGACGAGGCGCTGCTGGCCATCAAGAAGGAGCCCTTTGCCGACATCGGCTATGCCAAGGTGGATATGCACCGGGGCATCCGCCAGGGGGCGGCGGAGGTGATCTACGGCGCGGGAAAGACTCCGGCCCAGATGATCGGCATCATCGGCGTCATGCGCCGGCGGGGCCAGCGGACCATTCTCATCACCCGGCTGTCGCCGGAGTCGGCGGCGGAGATCGCCGCCGCGTATCCTCTGGACTATCACGATGATGCCCGGTGCGGCATCATCGGCGACCTGCCGGAGCCTGACGGCATCGGCCGCATCGTTATCGCTACCGGCGGCACCAGCGATATCCCCGTGGCCGAGGAGGCCGCCCTGACGGCGGAGGTCCACGGCAACGAAGTGCTGCGGCTGTATGACGTGGGGGTGGCGGGCCTGCACCGGACCCTGCACCATATGGACGATATCATGAGCGCCTCGGTGATCGTGGCCATTGCCGGCATGGAGGGGGCCCTGGCCAGCGTCATCGGCGGCCTGGCGGACTGTCCGGTGATTGCCGTGCCCACCAGCGTGGGCTACGGTGCTTCCTTCGGCGGCGTGTCGGCTCTGTTGTCCATGCTGAACTCCTGCGCCAGCGGCGTGTCGGTGGTGAACATCGACAACGGCTTCGGCGCGGGGTATCTGGCCAGTATGATCAACCACATGGAGGTGAAAAAATGAGGACCCTGTATCTGGACTGCGGCATGGGCGCTGCCGGAGATATGCTGACGGCGGCGCTGCTGGAGCTGCTGCCCCGGCCCGACGAATTTGTCAAGCGTCTCAACGGCCTGGGTATTCCCGGCGTGACCTATCACCGGGAACAGGCGGAAAAGTGCGGCATCACCGGCACTCACATCACCGTGACGGTGGACGGCCACGCAGAGGGCGAGCACGACCACGAGCATGACCATCACCATGAGCATGACCACGAGCACCACCATCACCACAGCGGCATGGAGGAGATCGGCCATCTGATCGGGCACCTGCCGGTGTCGGAAAAGGTGCGGGCGGACATCCGGGCGGTGTACGACAGCATTGCCCAGGCGGAGAGTCACGTCCACGGCGTGCCGGTGACGGACATCCATTTTCACGAGGTGGGCACCATGGACGCCGTGGCGGACGTGACGGCGGTGTGCCTGCTGATGGAGGAGCTGGCGGCGGATCAGGTGATCGCCTCCCCGGTCCATGTGGGCAGCGGCACCGTCCGCTGCGCCCACGGCGTTCTGCCGGTGCCTGCCCCGGCCACGGCATATCTCCTGCGGGATGTACCCATCTATGGCGGGGCCATCCAGGGGGAGCTGTGCACCCCCACCGGGGCGGCTCTGCTGCGGCACTTCGTTACCCGCTTCGGCGATATGCCGGTGATGACCCTGGAGGCCGTGGGCTATGGCATGGGACAGAAGGACTTTCCCCGGGCCAACTGCCTGCGGGCCATGCTGGGGGAGACGGCGGCGGAGAGCGGCGACGTGGTGGAGCTGGCCTGCAACCTGGACGACATGACCGGCGAGGGCATCGCCTTCGCCATGGAACGGCTGCTGGCCGCCGGGGCACTGGATGTGTACACCTTGCCCATTGGCATGAAAAAATCCAGGCCCGGCGTGATGCTGTGCGTCCTGTGCCGGGAGGAGCAGCGGGAGGATATGGTCCGGCTGCTGCTGCGGCACACCACCACCCTGGGCGTCCGGGAGACCCGGCACCGGCGCTATACCCTGTCCCGCACGGAGGACACGGTGGATACACCCTGGGGTCCCGTGGCCCGGAAAACCTCCCAGGGCTGGGGCGTCCGGCGGCAGAAGCCGGAGTTTGAGGACCTGGCCCGCATCGCCCGGGAGCAGGACCTGACCCTGGACCAGGTTCGGGATGGGCTGAAGTGAAAACAAGAGGACCGGCTGCCGAAGCAGCCGGTCCTTTTTTGCGCCTTGATGCGATTATACCAAAACCTGTTAAAAAGCTTGAAAAGCTTTTTATAGCACCGAAGGTGCGTCAGGTTTTGTATGAGACGTCACAGCGTGTTTTCACACGCTGTGCGTGCGCCCGGCGCACGGGATTCTTGATTCAATTTTTGAATCAGGAATCAGTATTAATACCCGAACAGCATGTCCCGGCGGATCTCCGCCAGGTTGTGGGCGCCGCACATGGCCATGGTGTCCGCCAGCTCCGCCTGGAGCTTTTTCACCAGCACGGCGGGGCCCTCGGCCCCGCCGCCATAGACCATGGTGACGAAGGGACGGCCGATGAGCACGCCGTCCGCGCCCATGGCCAGGGCCTTGAAGATGTCCGTGCCGTTGCGCAGGCCGCCGTCCACCAGGATGGTCAGCTTGCCGCCCACCGCGTCGGCGATGGCGGGCAGGACCTCCGCCGTGGAGGGACACTGATCCTGGACCCGGCCGCCGTGGTTGGACACCACGATGCCGCTGGCCCCGGCCTCCAGGGCCTTCAGGGCGCCCCGGACGGTCATGACGCCCTTGACGATGAAGGGCTTCTGGGCGTAGTCGATGATCTGCCGCAGTTCCTCCACAGTCTTGCTGCCGGCGGGAGGCGTCAGCCCCTTCAGGAAGGGCAGGCCCGCTGCGTCAATGTCCATGGCCACGGCCATGGGGTCCGCCCGGCGCACGGCGTCCAGCTTGGCAAACACCGTCTCCATGTTCCAGGGCTTCACCGTGGGCACGCCCAGACCCCCGGCGGCGGTGATGGCGTGCAGAGCGCCCTCCATCACGGCGGGGTTGGTGCCGTCGCCGGTGAAGGCGGCGATGCCCGCCTGGGCGCAGGAGGACACCAGAATGTCGTTGTAGGTCAGATCGTCGTATTTATCCCCATAGTGGAGCTTCATGGCCCCCACGGGGGCGGCGAAGATGGGAGCGGCAAACTTCCGCCCGAACAGAGTGAAGGTGGTGTCAATGGGAGCATTTTCGCAGATGGTGTCCATGTTGATGCACACCTCCTGCCACTTCTGATAGTTGCGCAGCATGGTGGCGGCGGTACCCTTGCCGCCGGGGCCGGGCACCTGGGTGCGGCAGGCCATGCCGTTGCATACGGGACATGCCTTGCAGTACGGGCCGCTGCACTCCCGGGCGTTTTTGAGAATTTCGTTGTAATCCATAGGGAAAACCTCCTCAATTGCGTGATATAGCCCTATCATAGCGCACCGGAAACGTTTTTGCAACCGATTTTGTCGGTCCGGGGCGAAAAAGGCTGGTTACAAAAGTGTACTAAACGGTAACAAAACCGTTACAATGGTTAAAAATGGTTACAATGTACGAAAATCTATTGCATACAACGCAAAAAAGTATATAATAAAAACAGCTCACACAAATACAAGAACGGGAAAGGAGTATCACACCAATGAAAGCAAAAGTTCGTTTTTTGAGCATCTCACTTTTAATCTGTCTCTTACTCTCTCCCCTGCAAACGTCTTTAGCGGCGGAAATGGTATCCAAGCCGTCTTCGGACGACGTCTTGTCTGCTGTACAGCCGCTGATTGAGGCACAGTCGCTGTATGATGAAATCACAAACACTGAAATCGCCATTTGCGATGTGGAATGGAACGATGAAGGGAGGGCATATGTGGATTGTTTCCTTACGTTGACGATGTCCCCCAAAGCAAATAGTCCGGAAGATACACCATTCGTTCGAGGAATGATGGCCGCCACTCAAGCGAAGAACGTAGAAAATCGTTTCCCACGTGCTCAGTCAATCAAGTTAGAGTTAATGCAAACAATTGTGAGCAATTATGTGGAAGACTTGAAGCAAAATTTCCATGGTAGTGTTGATGCAACCTTTGGCTTGCGTTTGATGCTGGCAAGCAATGGAAACATTACATCTGTTTACGGCTTGAATGATGAAGGAATTTTCCCGGTTGAAGACTACTATCCCAAGACTAGCGACGAGCTGTTTTCTGAAGGTTGGGCATATGTAATAAACCGTAGTACTGAGATAGAACCTGGTAGCGATGAAATTCAAGCTCTCCAACGGTATTATCGTTACGATGCAGGACATTATGCAAGAACATATACCTCTAATGCAACAAGTTATTGCCCGCATGGTGAGGCAAAGCAAAACACAAGCAAATATAACAGTGCGTACAATTATCACTGCCATGCAGACTGCGCGAACTATATGTCTCAAGCAATAAAATACGCGGGACTTTCTACGAATTCAACATGGAAGGCTGAAAGCTATGCATGGGTAAATGTTGGAGGACTAATCGACTACCTGATTTCAAAATCCTACATCAACAAATGCACCTTTGCTGACTTAAAAACTGGAAGTCTGATTGTGTGTAATTCGTCCACAAGCCCCCGTAACCACATTGTTATGTGTACATATAAGGATAGCACCAAACAACTGCTTTCTGGGCACACAACAGATAGATTAAATTATAGCTTTACTGCATCTTATGGCGGTAGCCCCACCTACTACGATTTTACGATTGCGGTTAGTGGTTCTCAGTATGGAGGAAATCCAACCACGTGATGCATTTCTATAGCATTGTAGCATTTGAAAGGAGAAAACCATGAACTCGGAAAGACGATTTTTCAGCATATGCACGGCCCTGTGCCTGATGCTGCTGCTTCTGGCGGGATGCGCCGCCAAGCCCCAGCCCACCGACGTTGACACGAACCAGCCGGACCCGGTGCGGGGTCTGGGCCTTCCGGAGGCGGGCGAGTGGACGGTGCCGCTGCTGACGGTCTATCGCCTGGACGGCGGCGAGGACAACCAGGTGCAGCAGTGGTACACCGGTCAGTGGGACCTGCAGAAGGGCTGCATCACCACCGGAGAGCTTTATGAGACGGAGCAGTGGTCTATCCTGACACCTCGGAGCCTGCCGGAGGAGTGGCAGCCGCAGTTCATCGACCAGTATGACGGCTCATTCGCCTGTACCAAGGACGGCGAGACCCTGCGGGAGACGCCGCCGGAATCCGAGGGAGCCCTGCGCCAGGTGGTTCTGGACGGGGACACGGTGGTGGCCGTCTACTACAAGTCCGAGTCAGATCAGAGCGGCCTGGTGACGGGACTTACCGTCTCCGTGGCCCGGTATCCCCAGGGACAACCGGGCCAGGCGGAGTGGACCCGGATGGAGGTAGGCTCCGATTATGCTTCCGATGTTCTGGTTGAGAATCCGGTCTATTCAGGCGGCAAGCTGTATATGGCGGCAGGAGAGACCATACTGGCCTTTGACCCGGTGACCCAGGAGGTCACGGAGCCCCTGGACATTGCCCGGCTGGACACCCTTTGGCCGGAGGGAACGCCCAACAGCCCGGAATGGGGATATGAGGGCGTTGTGATTGTGGGATGCTATGACGATGTGCTGATCGTCAACCGGATCCTCTATGCAGGGGGCAGCTATCACGGCATGGACGCCGTGTATAAGGGCGGCGTGCTGGCAGGGGTGATGGAATACCGCTCGGAGTCCCCGGAGCAGCTGTATCTCTATGACGGCGGCCTGCGCCAGGTGGGGACCTTCACCCCCCTAAGCCAGAATGGCCTGGATTTTTTCACCAACAAGTACCCCATGCGGTTCTGATACTGATAAAAATCCCCCGCCCGGCCCTGCGGCAAGCAGAGTCGGGCGGGGCAGCTTTTCAAAAAAGCCTCGCAGAGTTTGCCGCCCGCAGGCGGCAAATCAAATGCAATCCATTTTCGCCCGGGGCGTGTACCTGGGCGAAAATTCTTCTCAGTCTGCAAGTGTGGAATTGGTTCGCCCATGGCGAACCAATTATGCGCGCGGCAGACTGCAAGCCTTTTGTCCAAAAAGGGCGAAGCCCTTTTTGGACAGTCTCTCCCCGCCCGGCCCTGCGGCAAGCAGAGTCGGGCGGGGGATGTATTTTATTCCGCTTCCTGTTCCGGCTCCTCCTCCGTAATGGTGGGGATGAAGGCCCGGGCCAGCTTGCCCCGGCCCCGGTGCTTGATATAGAAATATCCGATGGTGCTGAACACCACGGCTCCCACGAAGTTCACGAACAGGTCCTCCATGGTGTCATACAGGCCGATATCCAGGTATCCGTCAAAGCCCAGGTCCTGGCCGTTGACGGCCACGGAGTGGATGCCGTCGATGGTGACGGGGATGTTGCTGTTGGTGGGGTCCAGCATCACGGAGGTGACGGACTGGATCACGGTGTCCTTCTGCATGTCCATGTGGAACAGCCGGTCCATGCCGAACTCGAAAAACTCCCACATGACGCCAACGGTCATGGAGAAGCAGAAGGCTGCCAGGGCCACATACACCGGCGAAAGCTGGAATTTGATGCGGCTGTTGCGGTTGAGGATGTCAATCAAGGCGAAGCCCGTGGCGGCGCACAGGAACCCCGTGGTGGTGTGGAGCATGGAGTCCCAATAGGGATAGGTGATGAAATAGCACCCCAGCTCCCCCAGGATCTCCGCCGCGAAGATGAACAGCAGAATGATGATCTCCAGGGCGGAGGGCAGCTCG
Organism: Clostridiaceae bacterium Marseille-Q4149; assembly: GCA_018228685.1. GTDB lineage: Bacteria > Bacillota > Clostridia > Oscillospirales > Oscillospiraceae > Vescimonas > Vescimonas cirricatena. The sequence continues at coordinate 2,185,895 of CP073691.1, read as the reverse complement.
ATGCCGAAGTTCTGCTGGATGAAGAAGGGCAGCATAAACAGCACCAGCACCAGCAGGCAGATGAAGGCGCTCTCATACTCCCGCCGGAGGATGGAGGACACCAGAACGGCGATGACGATCAGACGCAGCACCAGGTATACGGCGAACACCGCCGGGTGGCGGCGGATGATGGGCCCCAGGTCCCGGAGCTTGCGGCGGGGCGGCTTGGGTTCGTGCTTCATAAAATGATTCCTTCCTCGTGCATTTCTTCTTGCATAGTGGGATAAATTGTAACATATTCCAGGAGAAAATGCAACAAATAACGCAAAATAACGCATCGGAGGGCCCGCCTGTCGGCGGACCCTCCGGATAACCATGATGCTTTTACAGGTTTGGCTCCATCAGGAGAACCAGCCCAGGCCGAAGAAGCTGTCCAGCTGACCGGCCAGAATCAGGATCATGATGATGGGGGTGATATACTTCACGCACACGTTGAAGAATGCCTTGCTCTTGAAGCGGTTGCCCTCCAGGCAGCACTCGTCGTCCACGATCTGGGGACCCAGCTCCCAGCCGATGCAGATGCACATCAGCAGAGCGCCCAGGGGCATCAGGATACCCTCGGCCACGCAGTCGAAGAAGTCCAGCCAGCAATCGCTCCAGCCGCTGGCCTCGATGTTCAGCAGGGTGGCGGGGGCAATGCCGTTTTCGCCCAGGCCGTCCAGGCACACCAGCACGCACAGGACACCGGCAGCGATGGCAGCCAGGATGGAATAAGGCTTGCGCTTGTCGCCCTTACCGGCGTCGCGGGCATCATCCACGAAGTGGGCCACGATGACCTCCAGCAGGGAGATGGAGGAGGAGATGGCGGCAAAGACCACCAGCAGGTAGAACAGGATGCCGAAGATGGGGCCGATGGAGCCCATCTTGTCGAACACGTTCTGCATGGTGATGAACAGCAGCTTGGGGCCGCCCACGGCGCCTGCGGCGTCCAGGGCGAAGCGGCTGGGCATCACGGCCAGACCGGCCATCAGGGCGATCAGGGTGTCGCACACCACGATGACCAGGGCGTTCTTCTCCACGTTCTGCTTCTTGTCCAGATAGGAACCGTAGGTGATCATGATGCCCATGCCCAGAGACAGGGAGAAGAACATCTGACCGCCGGCGGTGGCGAGGATGCTGATGAAGTTGGGGATCTCGGTGACGTGCTTGACCACGGGCACACCGGCAACGGCACCGACCATGGCCCCGTCCACCAGAGCCTTGGCGGGCTCATAATAACCGGTGCTGGTGACATAGCCCGGCTGGAACATGTACTTCAGGCCGTCCAGGGCACTGCTGTGGATCACCTGCTGCACGGTGCTGCCGTCGGCCTGCAGAACGGCCACGGTGAAGTCGTTGCCGCCCAGGGTGCAGGCCCGGATGATGCAGATCACCAGCAGGATGAACAGGGCGGGCATACCCACGGAACAGACCTTCTCAATGCCGTTGCTGACGCCGCACATAACGATGATCAGGGTGATGAGCACGAAGATCAGACCATAGATCACGGACTCGCCCTGGTTGGTCAGCAGGCCGCCGAACACCTCTGCGCCGCCCAGGCCGCCGGTGCCGAAGCCGGCGTTGAAGAGGTTGCCCAGGTTCACGGTGACATACTTGATGCAGTAACCGCCCAGAGCGCAGTAGAACGACAGGATCAGGAAGGGTGCGATGATACCCAGCCAGCCCAGCCACTTGAAGCGCTTGGTGAGGATCTTATAGGTGCTGATGACGCCGCGGCCGGTCTTGCGGCCCAGGGCAAGCTCACCCACCATGACGATGAAGCCGCACAGCGCCGCCAGGATCAGATAGATGACCAGGAACGTGAAGCCGCCGTTGGCGCCCATCTTGTTGGGGAAGCCCCAGATGTTGCCAAGGCCCACTGCCGATCCCACGGCAGCCATCAGGAACCCGAATGTGGTTCCAAAGCCTTTTCTTTCTTCCATTGAATTCTCTCCTTTTCTTTTTCCTCCTCCGCCCCGGCGGGGCGGGAGCCGGCGCAGGCCGTGCCGGCGGCATGCGTCTATTGGACATATTCAAAGTATACAGAGTTTCGGCCAATTGCACAATTGACAATTTTAATAAACTTTTAACGTCAATTTCTGCAATTTTAACATTATGTGAACTTATTCACATTCTCTTTTTATGCACATTTTGCAATATGCCGAAATATTTGCCGGAAACCTACCTACCAACCCGCTCGCTTTTCTTTCATTGGACCCGGTGCTTTGTGAATAATTAAACGGCATTGTGTCAAATTTCACAAAAGTGCTGTTTTTCCGGTTTCTCTATGGGTTTTGCCTGATAAATTTTGTAACCATCTAAATTTTTTTGTATTTATTTTCATTTTTTTGCTGTTAGCGATTTACAACGCTGCAGAATTATGGTAAAATAACGCCTATGGAACAAAAACCCGGAGGGGCCTCCTGCGCCCCGGCCCCCCGGAAAGAAAGGGTGACTGCCTTGGCAAACGTATGCGCAGTTAAAATGGAGAATATCACCAAGCGCTTCGGCAAGGTAACGGCCAACAAGGACGTTACGCTGGAGCTGTATAAGGGTGAGATCCTGTCCCTGCTGGGTGAAAACGGCAGCGGCAAGACCACCTTGATGAATATGCTCTCCGGCATCTATTTCCCCGACGAGGGACAGATCTACATCGACGGCCAGCCTGTGACCATCGCCTCCCCCAAGGACGCCTTCGCCCTGGGAATCGGCATGATCCACCAGCACTTCAAGCTGGTGGACGTGTTCACCGCCACGGAAAACATCATCCTGGGTATGCCCGGGAAGCTGAACCTGGCCGAGGCTCGGAAGAAGGTCAAGGAGATCTGCGACCGGTACGGCTTCGACATTGACCCGGACCAGAAGATCTATGACATGTCCGTGTCCCAGAAGCAGACGGTGGAGATCGTGAAGGTCCTGTACCGCGGGGCCAACATCCTGATCCTGGACGAGCCCACCGCCGTGCTGACCCCCCAGGAGACCGACAAGCTGTTTGCCGTCATGCGCAACATGAAGAACGACGGCAAGTCCCTGATCATCATCACCCACAAGCTCCACGAGGTGCTGGACGTGTCCGACCGGGTGGCGGTGCTGCGCAAGGGCGCGTACATCGGCTGCGTGCAGACCAAGGACGCCAATCAGCAGTCCCTGACGGACATGATGGTGGGCCACGCCGTCACCCTGAACATCGACCGCCCCACCCCCGTGAACGTGAAGCCCCGGCTGGACATCAAGGGCCTGACGGTCTTTGACGAGATGGGCGTCAAGCGCCTGGACGACGTGACCTTCACCGTCAACGCCGGCGAGGTGCTGGGCATTGCCGGTATCGCCGGCTCCGGCCAGCGGGAGCTGCTGGAGTCCATCGCGGGCCTGTATCCCGTGGCCTCCGGCTCCGTCACCTATTATAATCCCGATAATGACCAGCCCAAGGAGCTGGTGGGCCTGAGCCCCATGGCCATCCGCAAGAGCGGCATCGCCATGTCCTTCGTCCCGGAGGACCGCCTGGGTATGGGCCTGGTGGGCTCCATGGGCATGACCGGCAATATGATGCTGCGCTCCTGGCGGAAGGGCGGCGGCATCTTCCTGGACCGCAAGGACCCCGAGGCCCTGGCCAACCGCATCTGGCAGGAGCTGGAGGTGGTGACCCCCAGCACCAGCTTCCCCGTGCGCCGCATGTCCGGCGGCAACGTGCAGAAGGTCCTGGTGGGCCGCGAGATCGCCCAGCAGCCCGCCGTGCTGATGACGGCCTACGCCGTCCGCGGCCTGGACATCAACACCTCCTATACCATTTATAATCTGCTGACCGAGCAGAAGATGAAGGGCGTGGCCGTGGTGTATGTGGGCGAGGATCTGGACGTGCTGCTGGAGCTGTGCGACCGGATCGTGGTTCTGTGCGGCGGCCAGGTCTCCGGCGTGGTAGACGCCCGGACCACTGACAAGCACCAGGTCGGCGCGCTGATGACGCTGGTGAACAAAGGAGGCAAAGCGGATGAATAAGAAATCCCTGTTCCACATTTCCAAGCGGGACACCCTGCCGTGGTACACCAACGTGGCCATCCGGGGCGGCGCCATCATCCTGGCGCTGGTGGTGTGCGCCCTGGTCACCACCATCCTCACCGGCGAAAATCCCCTGAGCATTTACGGCACCATCCTCAAGGGCGCCTTCGGCACCGCCCGCAAGAGCTGGACCACCTGGGAAAACGTGGCCATTCTGCTGGGCATCTCCCTGGCGGTGACCCCCGCCTTCAAGATGCGCTTCTGGAACATCGGCGCCGAGGGCCAGGTCCTCATCGGCTGTCTGGCCTCCACCACCTGCATGATCTGCCTGGGCGGCAAGATGCCCAACTGGCTGCTGCTGGTGGTCATGACCGTCGCGTCCCTGGCCGCAGGCGCTCTGTGGGGCTTCCTGCCCGGCTTCTTCAAGGCCAAGTGGAACACCAACGAGACGCTGTTCACCCTGATGATGAACTATATCGCCACCCAGCTGGTGGCCTACTTCATCATCATCTGGGAGGTTCCCAAGGGCTCCGGCAAGATCGGCATCATCAACCAGGACACCCAGGCCGGCTGGCTGCCCACCATCGGCAACCAGAAGTACCTGCTGGCCATTCTGGTGGTGGCCATCCTCACGGGCCTGATGTACATCTACCTGAACTACAGCAAGCACGGCTATGAGATCGCCGTGGTGGGCGAAAGCCGCCGCACCGCCAGCTATGCCGGCATCAAGGTGGACCGGGTCATCATCCGGACCATGGCCCTGTCCGGCGCTCTGTGCGGCCTGATCGGCCTGCTGCTGACCTCCAGCACCGACCACACCATGACCACCACCATCGTGGACGGCCGGGGCTTCACCGCCGTCATGGTGTCCTGGATGGCCAAGTTCAACCCCGTTATCATGATCTTCGTGTCCCTGCTGCTGGTGGTCCTCAGCCGCGGCGCCAGCGAGATCTCCACGGCCTTCGGCCTGAACCGCTCCTTCTCCGATATCCTGACGGGCATCATCCTGTTCTTCATCATCGGCTGCGAGTTCTTCATCAACTACAAGGTCCAGTTCCGTTCTTCCGGAAAGAAGGAGGCGTGAGGAAATGAATTTTGATATTGTATCCTTCATCCCCCGCGCGGTCATGCAGGGTATCCCCCTGCTGTACGGCAGCACCGGCGAGATCCTCACCGAGAAGTCCGGCAATCTGAACCTGGGTATCCCCGGCATCATGTATGTGGGCGGTATCTGCGGCGTCATCGGCGCGTTCTTCTATGAGCAGGCCGTGCCCGCCGACCAGATGAGCGGCTTTCTGGCCATTCTGATCCCCATGCTGTGCTCCCTGCTGGGCTCTCTGCTGATGGGCCTGCTGTACTGCTTCCTGACGGTGACCCTCCGGGCCAACCAGAACGTTACCGGCCTGACCATGACCACCTTCGGCGTGGGCATCGGCAACTTCTTCGGCGGCTCCCTGATCAAGCTCACCGGCAGCGAGGTCCCCTCCATCGCCCTGTCCGCCACCAGCGGCTATTTTGCCAAGTCCCTGCCCTTTGCCAAGAGTCTGGGCTGGTTCGGCCAGATCTTCCTGTCCTATGGCTTCCTGGCGTATCTGGCCATTATCCTGGCCCTGCTGTCCTCCTATTTCCTGAAGCACACCCGCCCCGGCCTGCACCTGCGCTCCGTGGGTGAAAGCGCCTCCACCGCCGACGCCGCCGGCATCAACGTCACCCGGTATAAGTACCTGGCCACCTGCGTGGGCAGCATGATCGCCGGTCTCGGCGGCCTGTACTACGTGATGGACTACGCCAGCGGCGTGTGGTCCAACAACGCCTTCGGCGACCGCGGCTGGCTGGCCATCGCCCTGGTGATCTTCACCATCTGGCGTCCCAATGTCAGCGTTCTGGCCTCCATCCTGTTCGGCGGCCTGTACATCCTGTATCTGTACATCCCCACCGGCAGCCAGATGGCCGTGAAGGAGCTGTACAAGATGCTGCCGTATGTGGTCACCGTGGTGGTGCTGGTGATCTCCAGCCTGCGGAACAACAAGGAAAAGCAGCCTCCGGCGAGCTTAGGCTTGAGCTACTTCCGAGAAGAGCGGTAAAACTTTCGCCATCCGCACAAACGGGACGCGCCCGTCGGGGCGCGTCCCGTTTATTTTCGCAGGGCACAAGGCACATGGAAATCGCCAAAGTGCCGCCCTACAGGCCCTCTCAGTCGCCTTCGGTGACAGCTCTCCCAGAGGGAGAGCCGGGTCCGTAGGGCCCGCTGCCCTCGGCGGGCCGGGGGGGGTCATGCATCTAATATAAAATATTACAAAATTTACTTTTCACCGCTTGATTCTTATGGTCCGGTCTGGTATGATAGACTGTAATACACGAACGGAGGACCGCATATGCACGGTTTTTGGCGGGCCGCCCTGTACGCGGCGGCCCTGGGCATTCTGGCCCACCCGGTGGGACAGGCTCTGCCCCGCCGCTGGTTTGACCCCCACCGGGCTCCCTATCGCTGCCGGGACTGGGAGCAGGGCGGCCGGGTATATAACAAGCTGCACATCCGCCGCTGGAAGGACCGCCTGCCGGACATGAGCCGCCTGATGCCGGACATGGTGAAAAAGAAGCTGGCGGCGGCGGACCCCATGTCCCTGGTGCAGGAGACCTGCGTGGCCGAGTGCGTCCACTGCTGGCTGGTGGTGCTGTCCGTGGGTATGCTTTTTTTGTGGAAAAGCGTGTGGTCATGGGCGCTGTGGCTGGTATACAACCTGCTGGGCAACGTCAGCTTCATCCTGATCCAGCGCTATAACAGGCCCCGCCTGCTTCGTCTGGCGGAGAAGGAGAACAAAAAACGTCTATGAAAATTGCCATTCTCTCCTGCAACACCGGCGGCGGGCACAACGCCGCAGCCGCCGCCCTGGCGGAGGAGCTGTCCGCCAGGGGTCACGAAAGCAGGACCTATAACACCCTGGACTTTCTGCCCAAGGGGGCGGCGGACCTGATCAGCCGGGGCCACGACTTTGCCTATCGCTATGCCCCCAAGCTGTACGGCGCGGGCTATCGCATGGAGGAGAAGCGCCCCTCGCCGCTGCTGTATGAAAACAGCATCCGGGGCATCGGCCCCCTGTATGAGGCGCTGGTGGACCTGGGAGCCGACGCGGCCATCTGCGTCCACGTGTTCCCGGCCATGATGATGACGGGGCTGCGCTGCGGCTACGGTCTGCGGATGCCCACCTGGTTCGTGGCCACGGACTTCACCTGCTCTCCCGGGGTGGGTGAGCTGCAGCTGGACGGCATCTGCATCCCTCATCCGGCCCTGACGCTGGAGTTTCAGGCGGCGGGCCTGCCCGCCCAGCGCATCTTCCCCACGGGGATCCCCATCCGGCGGCAGTTCTGCCAGACCCCGGACCGGGACGCCGCCCGGCGGCAGCTGGAGCTGGAGGGCTGCCGCCATGTGTTCACCCTGGCCTGCGGCAGTATGGGGGCCGGGCCCCTGCGCTCCACCGCCGCCTGCATCGCGGGGCTGCTGGGGCCGGAGGACCGGCTGGTGGCGGTGTGCGGCAGCAACCAGCGGATGCACCGCCAGATGATCGACGACTTTGTGGACAATCCCCGGGTCCGGGTTCTGGGCTTCACGGAACAGATGTGTGCCTATATGCAGGCGTCGGACCTGCTGATCTCCAAGGCAGGGGGCCTTACCACCGCCGAAGCGGTGGCCTCCCGGACGCCGCTGCTGTATCTCAACGCGGTGCCCGGCTGCGAAAGCCGCAACATCGACTTCATGACGAGCCGGGGCTATGCCCTGGCGGTGGAGAGCGACGAGGAACTGAAGCCGCTGCTGTCCGGTGTCATCAGCGGGGCCATTGACCCCACGGCCATGCTGCGCCGCCGGGAGGAGGAGTTCCCCCGCAACGCCGCCGCAGCCATCTGCGACCTGGCCTGCGGCGCACCCACAGCATAATATAAAAGAATCCCGGCTGCGAAAGCAGCCGGGATTCTTATGTTCGCACTTTCGGGTTCAGCCGTGACTTAGCCGAAGTTCACGTCCAGGCGGACGATGCCGTCGATGGCGATGTCGAAGTAAGGAGCGGAGCGCTTCTCGGACTCGGCAAAGTAACCATCGTGGACGACCTCGGTGTCATGCTCCATGTTGGCGTCGTTGTCCACGTCGGCCATGTAGGAGGTCAGGTGGCCCTCGGCGTCGGTCTTCATGTCAGCGGTGACATTCTCGCCGGTGACGGTGAAGGTGGACACGTCAAAGACGTGCAGCTCGCCGTTCTCCAGCTTCTTCATGGCCTCGTCAATGGCGGCCTGGGTGCCGTCGGCGGCCACGTTGGTGTTCAGGTCGGACAGAACCACGGACTTGGTGGCCAGGGTGCCGGTCCAGTCAGCGTCGATGGTCTTGCCGTCCATAGCAGCCTGGATGGCGTAGACATAGTAGGGAGCCCAGTCAATGCGGGAGGAGATGATGTAGGTGTTGGGGCCAACGGAAACGGTGGAGCCGTTGTAGGACACGTTGGGCACACCGGCCTTCTCGCAGGCGGTGGGGGCGCCCATGGAGTCAGCGTGCTGGCTGATCAGGACGCAGCCGTTCTGGATCAGCTTCTCAGCGCCTTCCTTCTCGGCGGTCTCATCGTACCAGCTGCCGGTGAAGGTCACTTCCATGGTGGCAGTGGGGCAGACGGAGCGAGCGCCCAGGAAGAAGGAGGTGTAGCCGGAGATAACCTCGGCATAGGTGAAGGCGCCAACGTAGCCCATCTTGGCCTTGTCAGCGGTGATCTTGCCTTCCGCGATCATCTGGTTGAGCTTCATACCGGCGGCAATACCGGCCAGGTAGCGGCCCTCATAGATGGAGGCGAAAGCGTTGTGATAGTTGGACAGGCCCTCGGTGTGAGCGCGGACACCGGTGGAGTGGCAGAACTGGACGTTGGGGAACTCCTTGGCGGCCTCGATCATGAAGGACTCGTGGCCAAAGCTGTCGGCGAAGATGATGTTGCAGCCCTGCTCAGCCAGCTCGGCGGCAGCGTTGTAGCACTCCTGGCCTTCGGGAACGTTCTTCTTGATGAAGTAGTCTTCATTCTCCACCAGGCCCAGGGTCTGGCAGGCTTCCTTGGCGGCGTTGATGAAGTTGAGGTCATAGGTGGAGTTCTCATCGTGCAGGGTGATGAAACCCACCTTGATCTTCTTGGTCTCGGTGTTGTCATCGGGCTTGTCGGTGCCGCCGTTGGAGCAGGCCACCAGGGACAGAGCCATGACCAGAGCCAGGATCATTGCAAGGACTTTTTTCATGTTTTGTTTTTCCTCCTTTTAATATGTAGCGTCCGGCTGAAAGAAGTGCGAAATGTGCCGCACGCCTGAATAACGGGTCACCCCGGCATTCACATGTTATGTAGTATTATACAGGATTCTCGGAAGGATTTCAACTAAAAATGCAATAAATGCCAAAAATTTCACCGAAAGCTACAATTCCACCGAACGGCTCAGGGAAAGAACCGGCGGAATCGCAGAAATTACCGCCCCGGCGATAGGAAATTCCGGCAGCAGCCCTTGGCCGTGCTTATGGCGGGGGATAGGGCATTGCCCGCAGGGCGGGGGACGCTCTGCGGGCAATGGGGGGATATTTTTACTGATGGACCCGGGTACCGGTCTTGCCTTCGATGCCGTCCTTGGCCTTCTCCAGCAGGGTGATCAGGGCGGTGCGGCCGGCCTTGGACTCGGCGAACTTCACCGCAGCCTGGACCTTGGGCAGCATGGAGCCCTTGGCGAACTGGTTCTCGTCCATATAGACCTTGGCCTGGGCCGGGGTCAGGTCGTCCAGACCCTTCTGGTCGGGCTTGTTGAAGTTGATGGCCACCTGCTCCACGGCAGTGAGGATCACCAGCACGTCGGCGTCCAGCAGCTCGGCCAGCAGCTCGCTGCCGAAGTCCTTGTCGATGACGGCGGGGGTGCCGCAGAGCCTGCCGTCCTTGCGCACCACGGGGATGCCGCCGCCGCCCACGGCGATGACCACATGACCGGCGTTGAACAGGGCCTTGATGGACTCGGCCTCCACGATGTCAAAGGGCTTGGGGGAGGGGACCACCTGGCGATAGCCCCGGCCGGCGTCCTCCACCATGGTATAGCCCTTTTCGGCGGCGATGCGGTCGGCGGTCTCCTTGTCATAGAAGGCGCCCACGGGCTTGGTGGGATTCTGGAAGGCGGGGTCGTCCTGGGACACCACGGTCTGGGTGACGATGGTGGCCACGGGCTTCCGGATGCCCCGGGCGGTCAGCTCGTTGCCGATGGCCTGCTGCAGGTGATAGCCGATATAGCCCTCGGACATGGCGCCGCACTCGGGGAAGGGCATGTCAGCCTTGATGGCGCCGGCCTCGGCGGCGGTGGACAGGCCCAGGTTGATCATACCCACCTGGGGGCCGTTGCCGTGGGCGATGACCACCTCGTTGCCCTCGGCGATCAGGTCCACGATGGCCTTGGCGGTTTTGCTGACCAGGGCCAGCTGCTCGGCGGCGGTGCTGCCCAGGGCGTTGCCGCCCAGGGCGATGACGATGCGTTTGGACATAGTGCTTTTACCTCTCAATAATCAGAATGAGCGGGGATAGCGGGGGCAAAAACGCCCCCGCTATGTAGTTTTACCGGATTCAGAAGGATTTACGCTGCTCCTTGCCCTCGTCCATGGCCATCAGGGCGCGGACGGGATCCTTCACCTGGGCCAGGAAGATCATGGCGGCGATGATATAGGGCTTGTAGGAGGCCTGCTTGTACAGAGGCACGATGTAGCGGTCGAACACGGAGTTGTCCACTTCGCCCTCGGCGCAGCTCAGGCCGGTGATGTCGGCGGGCAGGCAGTGCAGGTACAGAGCCTTGCCATCCTTGGTGAGCTTCATCATCTCCTCGGTGCAGGCCCAATCCTTGTGCTGGGCGTTCTGGGCCAGCAGCTTCTTCTCCAGAGCGTCGATGCCGTCCTTGTCGCCCTGAGCATACAGCTTGGTGCGCTCCTCCATGGCGGCGAAGGGAGCCCAGCTCTTGGGATACACGATATCGGCGTCGGTAAAGGCCTCGGCCATGGAGTTGGTCTTGTGGAACTTGGAGCCGTACTTCTCGCAGTTCTTGCGGGCCACCTCCTCCACCTCGGGCATCACGTCATAGCCCTCGGGATGAGCCAGGGTCACGTCCATGCCGAAGCGGGTGAACAGGCCGATAACGCCCTGGGGAACGGACAGGGGCTTGCCGTAGGAGGGAGAATAGGCCCAGGTCATGGCGACCTTCTTGCCCTTCAGGTTCTCCACGCCGCCGAAGTAGTGGATGACGTGCAGCATATCGGCCATGCACTGGGTGGGGTGATCCACGTCGCACTGCAGGTTCACCAGGGTGGGCTGCTGCTCCAGAATGCCGTCGCGATAGCCTTCCTTCACGGCGTCCATGAAGGTGGTCTGATACTTGTGGCCCTCGCCGATGAACATGTCGTCCCGGATGCCGATGACGTCGGCCATGAAGGACACCATGTTGGCCGTCTCGCGGACGGTCTCGCCGTGGGCGATCTGGGACTTCTTCTCGTCCAGGTCCTGCACCTCCAGGCCCAGCAGGTTGCAGGCGGAGGCGAAGGAGAAGCGGGTGCGGGTGGAGTTGTCGCGGAAGATGGAGATGCCCAGGCCGGAATCGAAGATCCGGGTGCTCTTGTTGCGCTCGCGCAGGTCACGCAGGGCGTCGGCCACGGTGAACACGGCGTCGATCTCGTCGTCGGTCTTGTCCCAGGTCCAGTAGAAGTCGGTCTTGTACATATCGTTGATATGCAGAGTCTCCAGATGGCGTGCCAGCTCGATGGTCTTGCTCATAGTGTTTTTTCTCCTTTATTTTATGTGTGTGAGTATTCTGATATATACAGCCTGCTGTTTTCAATCAGACTTACTTGATGTCGTTGCCGGTGAGCTCCTGGCGGAAGCTGGTGGCGGAGCCGTCCTTGTTCTCAGGCTTATACAGGCCGGGAACGGCGGCGTACAGAGCGGCGCAGGTCACCAGATCCTGCTTCCAGGTGATCTCATTGGGGGCGTGGGCCTGGGACTCGGCTCCGGGGCCGAAGCCCACGCAGGGGATGCCGTAGCGGCCCTGGATGGACACGCCGTTGGTGGAGAAGGTCCACTTATCCGTCAGGGGACGGCCCCGGCGGGTGGACATGGCCTTCTCGTCAGCGCCGATGCGCTCCGTGCCCCACAGGGCGTGGTGGGCATCGATCAGGGCCTGGACGTGGGGAGCGGACTCCTTGTTGATCCAGGTGGGGAAGAAGCACTCGGTCTCGTAGACGTGGCCGGTCCAGGCGGGACGGTCATACATATACATGGACACCTTCACGTCCTTGGCGTACTTCTTGCAGGCGGGCAGGTCCTCGATCTCCTTCAGGCAGGACTTGTAGGTCTCGCCGGCGGTCATGCGGCGGTCGATGGAGATGGCGCAGGAGTCGGCCACAGCGCAGCGGGAGGGAGAGGTGTAGAAGATCTGGCTGGTGGTGCAGGTGCCCCGGCCCAGGAAGCGGGCGTCCTCATAGTGCTCGGGGTTGAACTTGGGATCCAGCATCTTCACCAGGCCGTTGATCTCGGTGGAGCCGTCGGCGGGGTTCTCGTTGAGGTCGCGGATGTTCAGCAGCACCTCGGCCATCTTGTGGATGGCGTTGTCGCCGCGCTCGGGAGCGGAGCCGTGGCAGGACACGCCGTGCATGTCCACGCGGATCTCCATCCGGCCGCGATGGCCGCGATAGATGCCGCCGTCGGTGGGCTCGGTGGAGACGACGAACTCCACCTGGTTCCGGGCGTCCTCGGGACCGTTGAAATATTCATTGACGATGGACTGCCAGCACATACCGTCGCAGTCCTCCTCCTGAACGGAGCCCACCACCATGATCCTGTAGCCCTGGGGAATCAGGTCCAGATCCTTCATGATCCTGGCGCCATAGGTGGCGGCGGCCATGCCACCCTCCTGGTCGGAGCCGCCCCGGCCATAGATGACCTCGTCGGTCTCATAGCCCTGATAGGGATCGGCCTCCCAGTTTTCGATGTTGCCGATGCCCACGGTGTCAATGTGGGAATCCAGGGCGATGATCTTGTCGCCGGTACCCATCCAGCCGATGACGTTGCCCAGCTTGTCGAACTCCACCTTGTCATACCCCAGGCTTTCCATTTCCTGGGCGATGCGGCGGACGACGCCCTCTTCCTGGCAGGATTCCGAGGGGATGGCGATCATGTCCCGCAGGAACTTGGCCATAGCGGGACGATAGTCCTGTGCGGCCTTCTTGATGGCTTCGAAATTCATGGTGTTACCTCCGTTTGCTTTCCTTATTTTCTGTCTCAACAGGGGGGAGATTGTTCTCTGTGCTTTTATCATATCACAGAGAACGCAGATGTCAAACAAAAAATCTGGATTCCTAAAAATTTTTTTGGGAAAGCCGTTGATTTCTGAAAAAAGTGTGGTATCATGGGGGTGTAGAAAAATTGCGGAGAGGTGGGCTATGGAGGAAAAACGTTTGGAAATGCTCAAGCAGCTGGCGGCGGGCATCGCCGCGCAGTTCGGCAGCAACTGTGAGGTAGTGATCCACGATGTGTCCAGCAATCATCCGGACCACTCTATTGTCCACATTGAAAACGGCCATGTGTCCGGCCGCAAGGTAGGCGACGGGGCGTCCCAGGTGGTGCTGGATCAGATGGCGACCCAGGCCGAGCACCCCCGGGACCACCTGTGCTATCTGACCCGGACGCCGGACGGCAAGATCCTCAAGTCCTCCACGCTGTATATCCGCAACCGGCGGGGGGCCGTGACGGCCATCTTCTCCATCAACTACGACGTGTCGGGGCTGATGATGATCCAGAGCACCATCGGCGACCTGCTGTCCACCCAGGACAAGGAGCAGACGGAGCCCGAGCGCATCATCAACGTCAACCACGTTCTGGATGAGCTCATTGAGCAGTCCGTGGCCCTGGTGGGAAAGCCTGTGGCCCTGATGAACAAGGACGACAAGGTCCGGGCCATCCGCTTTCTGAACGAGTCCGGGGCGTTCCTGGTGACCAAGTCCGGCGACAAGGTGGCAAAATACTTCGGTATTTCCAAATATACCCTTTATTCTTATATCGACGCAAACAAAGACGGAGACAAATAAATCAGGAGGAAAAGAAAACATGATCGATCTGACCATCAACAAGACCGGCCTGGAGCACAATATCCAGAAGGCTAAGGAGAACCACATCATCATCCCCACCATCGCCCAGATGCAGAACCCCGACCTGATCCCCGAGAAGATCAAGGCCAAGCTCAGCCACACCGGCCTGTGGGACGTGGACCCCGTGAACCTGTTCCGTATCTCCTGGCACAACGAGGCCAAGGAGCAGGGCGGCCTGTTCCAGGCGGTGCCCAACTATGTGGAGATCCCCAGCAAACTCTCCGGCGTGCCCTGCCGCATCATCGCCATGTCCGGCAAGTGGTTCCCCACCGGCTGCCATAAGGTGGGCGCCTCCTTCGGCTGCCTGGCCCCCCGCCTGGTCACCGGTCAGTTCGACGCCACCTATCACCACGCCGTCTGGCCCTCCACCGGCAACTACTGCCGCGGCGGCGCCTTCAACTCCAAGCTGCTGGCCTGCGAGTCCGTGGCCATCCTGCCCCAGGATATGTCCAAGGAGCGCTTCGACTGGCTGAAGTCCATCGCCGGTCAGATCATCGCCACCCCCGGCTGCGAGTCCAACGTCAAGGAGATCTTCGACAAGACCTGGGAGCTGAAGCAGGATCCCACCATGATGATCTTCAACCAGTTCGCCGAGATGGGCAACCCCCTGTGGCACTACAACGTCACCGGCTACGCCCTGGCCGAGCTGTTCGAGGCCGTGAAGAAGCCCGGCCAGAACTTCGCCGGCGCCTGCTTCACCTCCGGTTCCGCTGGCACCATGTCCGCCGGTGACCTGCTGAAGGAGCGCTATCCCCACCTGAAGCTGGCCGTGGGCGAGGCCCTGCAGTGCCCCACCATCCTGGACAACGGCTTCGGCGGCCACCGCATCGAGGGCATCGGCGACAAGCACATCCCCTGGATCCACAACGTGAAGAACACCGACATGGCCATCGCCATCGACGACGAGGATTCCCAGCGCCTGCTGCGCCTGTTCAACACCGAGGACGGCAAGGCCTACATGAAGAACGAACTGGGTATGAGCGACGAGGAGATCGAGAAGATGTCCTGGCTGGGCATCTCCGGCATCGCCAACGTCCTGTGCTGCATCAAGATGGCCAAGTACTATGAGCTCACCGAGAACGACGTGGTGGGCACCGTCCTCACCGACTCCGCCGCCATGTATCAGTCCCGGGTGGACGAGCTGAACCAGCAGCACGGCGCATACAACGCTCATGAGGCCGCCATGGATCATGCCCGTCATATGCTGGACCTGAAGACCGACAGCATGCTGGAGCTGACCTACACCGAGCGTAAGCGGGTCCACAACCTGAAGTATTACACCTGGGTGGAGCAGCAGGGCATGACCGTGGAGGACCTGAACGCCCAGTGGTACGACACCAAGGGCACCTGGGATGCCGTTCACGCCCAGGCCAAGGAGCTGGACGAGCTGATCAACGAGTTCAACGAGGCCACCGGCCTGCTGAAGGCTCTGTAAAAAATCGCTTTCCGATAACGCCTCAGGGCGGGGCTTTGCCCCGCCCTGATTTTTATTCCATGCACCAACCGCAATCCCGCCCGGTGGGCGGAGGACGAATGTTTCATTTCGCCGGGGATCCATCCACCTGCGTCAGGATGATCTCCTCCGCCTCCTGCATTCCCGAAATCAATGCATCTCTTGCGGCCCCGTAATTCTGCTGCTCCAATGCATCGATGGCGTCCGCCACCCGGGCGCACAGGGCGGTGTAATAGGCCGGGAACTCCTGCTGCATATTTTCCGACATTTGAATATCCTACTTGCATTATATTTTGTGCTACATATATAATGCATGATTTCACGGCAAAATGCAATACCATATGTATGACAAATGTATTGCGAGGTGCTTGCGATGAAATTCAAAATCCCCAAAACACCGTCATCCACCAATAAAAGCATTCGTTTTCCCAATGATTTGATCGAACGGGTGGAGGATGCCATCCGTGGACAGGATTGCACTTTTTCCGCCTTCGTGGTGGAGGCGGTGCGGGTGGCGTTGGAAAATTTGCAGGATGACGAAGATTAAAATTATTTTGTAAATGAGGTAAACACCATGAAAAACGTGAAATACGGCAAGTGCGTCCGCTGCGGCCGGACGTATGAGGCCAAGCCCGACCTGACCAACTGCGAATGCGGCGGCATTCTGGACATCGTGTACGACTATGACTACATCAAGACCGTCCTGACCAAGGAGAAGCTGGCCCGGCGGGAAAACCGCTCCATGTGGCGCTATCGCGAGCTGCTGCCGGTGGAGGAGACCACCCCCGACACCCCCCTGCGGGTGGGCTGGAGCCCCCTGTATGAGGAGCCTAACCTGGCCCGGCTCCTGGGCCTCCGGAAGCTGTGGATCAAGGACGACGGCCAGAACCCCACCGCCAGCCTGAAGGACCGGGCCAGCGCCATGGCTGTGGCCAAGGCCTATGAGGCCGGGGCCAGGACCATCGCCTGCTCCTCCACCGGCAACGCCGCCTCCTCCCTGGCGGGCAACGCTGCCGCCGCGGGCTTCAAGACCTATATTTTCGTGCCCGAGCGGGCCCCCAAGGGCAAGGTGGCCCAGCTGATGATCTTCGGCGCCAACGTCATCTCCGTCAAGGGAAACTATGAGGAGACCTTCAAAATGTCCGCCCAGGCCATCGAGAAGTACGGCTGGTACAACCGCAACGCCGCCATCAACCCCTATCTGTCCGAGGGCAAGAAGACCGTGGCTCTGGAGATCGCCGAGCAGCTGAACTGGGAGATGCCCGACTATCTGGCCATCTCCGTGGGCGACGGCTGCACCATCGCCGGTGTGTGGAAGGGCTTCAAGGATCTGTATGCCATCGGCTTCATCGACAAGCTGCCCCGTCTGATCTCCGCCCAGTCCTACGGCTGCTATCCCATCAACCGGGCCATCCAGGAGAACAAGCCCTGGGAGCCTATGGAGGAGAATACCATCGCCGACTCCATCTCCGTGGGCGTGCCCCGGAATGCCGACAAGGCCCTGGCCGCCATCCGGGAGTCCAACGGCCTGGCCGTCTGCGTCACCGACGAGGAGATCCTGGCCGCTCAGCGGCTGCTGGGCCGCACCTGCGGCGTGTTCGGCGAGCCTGCCGGCGTCACCGGCGCCGCCGCCCTGAAGAAGGCCTGTGAGCAGGGCCTCATCGAAAAGGACGCCACCGTGGTGTCCGTGGTCACCGGCAACGGCCTGAAGGACGTGGCCAACGCCATCAAGTCCGCCGGTGAGCCCCTGCACATCGAGCCGGACCTTGACCTGATGGTCCGGGGCTTCGCTGAGCGGGGCGTCACCGTGGAATAATGCAGTACGGCTGCGTGGTCCCCGCCCGGTTTTTGGCCCGCCCCAACCGGTTCATCGCCCGGGTGCGGCTGGGGGAGCAGACGGTGGAGTGCCATGTGAAAAACACCGGCCGGTGCCGGGAGCTGCTGGTACCCGGGGCCACGGTATATCTGGAGCGGGGAACCAACCCCAACCGCCGCACCGCCTGGGACCTGATCGCCGCCGACAAGGGCGGAAAGCTCATCAACATGGACGCCCAGGCCCCCAACCGGGTGTTCGCCGAGTGGGCCCGGGAGCGGTACGCCGACGTGCACCCGGAGGTGCGGTACGGCCGGTCCCGGCTGGACTTCTGCCTGAACGGGCATCACCTGGTGGAGGTGAAGGGCGTGACCCTGGAGCAGGACGGCCGCTGCCGCTTCCCCGACGCTCCCACGGAGCGGGGTACCCGGCACCTGCACGAGCTGATCCGGGCGGTGGAGGAGGGTTATCAGGCCACGGCGTTTTTCGTGATTCAGATGGAAAACGCCCTGGACTTCGCCCCCAATGACGACACGGACCCGGCCTTCGGCCAGGCCCTGCGCCAGGCGGCCCGGGCGGGGGTGGAGATCGCCGCCTATTCCTGCCGCGTGACCCCCGGCAGCATCGAAATGGACCGCCCGGTCCCGGTGCTGCTGTAAGGCGGGGGAGATGCCGAATAATCGCAGAAACGCCCGCTGGCCATGTGCCAGCGGGCGTTTTTTGCGGTGATATCGTTTTTTTTACAGCATAGTCACCATGGGGATCACCATGGGGCTGCGCTTGGTGTGCTTGAACAGATAGCTGCTGACGGCGGCGCGCACGGTTTTGCAGACCTCGCCCTGATCCTTCCGCCGCCGGGCGGACATACCGTCCACGGCGTTCTGGGCAATGTCCCGCAGCTCCTGCAGCAGCTCCTCGGACTCCTTTACATATACAAAGCCCCGGGTGACGATCTCCGGCTGGCACAGCAGCTGGTGATCGTGGGAGGACATGGGCAGCACGATGACCACCATGCCGTCCTCGGCCAGGAGCTTCCGGTCGTTGAGGACCACGGCTCCCACGTCGCCTACCCCGGAGCCGTCCACAAAGACCTCGCCGGCGGGAACGGAGGCCTCGCACTTCATGTGCTTGGTGGTCAGCTCGATGACGGAGCCGTTCTCCGCCACGCAGATGTTGTTGGGGTCCATGCCCATGGACTCCGCCACCCGCTTGTGGATCTGCAGCATCCGCTGCTCCCCGTGGAGGGGGATGAAGAAGCGGGGTTTGGTCAGGGCGTGGATGATCTTCAGCTCCTCCTGGCAGGCGTGGCCGGACACGTGCAGCATGTCCGCCTTGTCATACACCACGTCGGCTCCCTTGCGGAACAGCTCGTTGATGACCCGGCCCACCGTCACCTCGTTGCCGGGGATGGCGGAGGCGGAGATGATGACCTTGTCCTGGGGTCCGATGTCGATCTGCTTGTGGGTGGAGAAGGCCATGCGGTACAGGGCGCTCATCTCCTCGCCCTGGCTGCCGGTGGTGATGATCACCTGCTGCTGAGGCGGCAGGCCCTTGATGCGGTTGATGTCCATCACCGTGCCCTTGGGCAGCTTCATATAGCCCAGCTCCGTGGACACCTTCATGATGTTCTCCATGCTGCGGCCGGTGACGGCCACCTTCCGCCCGCAGGCGGCGGCAGCGTCGATGACCTGCTGGATGCGGTGGACGTTGCTGGCGAATGTGGTGACGATGATGCGCTTTTTGCACCCGGTGAACTGCCGGATGAAGGTCTTGCCCACGGTGCGCTCGCTCATGGTATAGCCCGGGCGCTCCACGTTGGTGGAGTCCGCCAGCAGGGCCAGGACTCCCTCCTTGCCCAGAGCGCCGAACCGGGCCAGGTCGATGACCTCCCCGTCGATGGGGGTGGAGTCGATCTTGAAGTCGCCGGTGTGGACCACGGTGCCCATGCGGGTGTGGATGGCGAAGGCCACGGAGTCGGCGATGGAGTGGTTCACATGGATGAACTCCACCTGGAACTTTCCGGCCTTCACCGTCTGCCCGGCCTCCACGGTCACAAGCTTCGTGCTGTCCAGCAGGCGGTGCTCCTGGAGCTTCAGCCGGATCAGTCCGGCGGTGAAGCGGGTGCAGTAAATGGGCAGGTTGATCTGCTTGAGGACATAGGGGATGGCCCCGATGTGGTCCTCGTGGCCGTGGGTGATGAACAGGCCCCGCAGACGGGACTTGTTCTTCACCAGATACGACACGTCCGGTATCACGCAGTCGATGCCGTACATATCGTCGCCGGGGAAGGCCATGCCGCAGTCCACCACGATGATCTCGCCGCCGTACTCATAGGCGGTCATGTTCTTGCCGATCTCATTCAGACCGCCCAGAGGGATGATTTTCAGTTTTTCTGCCATATTTTCAGATGATTCTCCTTTTAGAAATTCAGTATTTGATGGGATGGTGCGGCCCTTTCCCCCAGGGCTGTGCGCCGGAAAATGGGCGCACCAAAACCGGGACGCATCCGTCCGCCCGGCGGCCCTGCATCGCCGCCGGAGTCCGGGAATCGCGCCCGTCTGCCGTGTGGATCAAGAGGGAAGCACGGGGAGGGAGTGGACCTCCGGCGCATCCCGGTTATACATGAACGCATGGGCCCATTGGCCCCGCGCAGCATACAAAAACGTCCGTCTCCGGCCTGTGGACCGGAACGATTATACACAGTATAGCACATTCATCCGGGTTTGTACAGTGTTTCCCTTCGCTTTTTTCCCCGGGTCTTCGACAGAGGCAAAAAATCCCCGGAAAATCCATTGTGAACGGCGGGAAGATATGCTATAATAGAAAATCAACTATTGTAGAGTGGATCTGTATGCCTGAGGGAGGGAACACCCTTGAACAAAAAGCTCACCAATATCCTGCGCACCAACGTCACCCTGTATTTCATATGCCTGGTGCTGTTTGCCCTGGCGGCCATCCCCTTCGACGTGCGGCTGGCCATCGGCGAGGGGGCAGCGGCGGTGCTGCTGCTGATCATCGCCCGGCGGCGCAGCCGCTCCGTGCAGCAGAGTATGCGCCAGTATATGGACCGCTTCACCGGCGGCATGGATTCCGCCCGGTCCAGCAACATGCTCTTTGCCCCGCTTCCCATGATGGTGTTCGACATGGACACCCAGGCCGTGGTGTGGTGCAACGACGGCTTCCTGGCTCTGACGGAGCAGAAGGAGGGCGTGTTTGACGCCCACCTCAACGCCGTGGTGCCCACCTTCTCCGTCCGCTGGCTGATGGAGGGGAAAAACGAGTGCCCGGAGCACGTGGTGTGGAACCACCGGATCTATCGGGTGTACGGCGGTCTGACCCGCCCCACGCCGGATACCCCGGCCACCATGGCCACCACCTATTGGATGGACGTCACCGACTCCGAACAGCTGCGCCAGACCTTACAGATGACCCGGCCGGTGGTGGCCATCCTGATGGTGGATAACTATGAGGACCTGATGAAGGCCTGCCCGGAGAGCAAGCGCTCGGCGGTGCTGGCCCAGCTGGAGGAGAAGCTGGATCAGTGGTCCGCCGGGGCCGACGGCCTGATGCTGCACTATGATCGGGACCGGTATCTGTTCGTGTTCGAGGAGCGCAGCTATTCCGACTATGCCCAGCACCGCTTCGCCGTGCTGGATACCGTGCGGGAGGTGGCGGCCGGCGGCGTGGCGGCTACCCTGTCCATCGGCGTGGGCCGGGACGCCGACAGCTTCGACGCCCTGTTCAAAAACGCGTCCCTGGCCCTGGAGATGGCTCTGAGCCGGGGCGGCGACCAGGCGGTGGTGAAGGACCGGCTGAACTTCCAGTTTTACGGCGGCCGGGCCAAGAGCACCGAGAAGCGCACCAAGGTGAAGTCCCGGGTCATGGCCAACGCCCTGGGCGAGCTGATGGACGACGCCCGGCAGGTGTACGTCATGGGCCACAGCTATGCGGACATGGACTCCCTGGGCGCGGCGGCAGGCGTGTGCTGCATCGCCCGCAAGCGGGGGAAGAAGTGCCAGATCGTCATCGACACCGAGAACAACGCCGCCCACCCCATCCTGCGCAAGCTGGTGGAGCAGCCGGAGTATCACGGGGCCTTCCTCACCGGCAGCGAGGCGTTTCTGAAGGTGCAGCCCGGCACCCTGCTGGTGGTGGTGGATACCAACCGCCCCGGCAGCGTGGAGTCCGAGCAGCTGCTGGAGACCTGCAACCGGGTGGCGGTCATCGACCACCACCGCCGGGGCAGCAGCTATATCGAGAAAATGGCCCTGAACTATCACGAGCCTTACGCCTCGTCGGCCTCGGAGCTGGTGACGGAGCTGCTGCAGTACCTGGTGGAGCCGGGGGACATCCTCAAATGCGAGGCGGAGGCCCTGCTGGCGGGCATCGTGCTGGACACCAAGAACTTCACCAACCGCACCGGCGGCCGCACCTTTGAGGCGGCGGCGTATCTGCGCCGGGCCGGGGCCGATACCTCCGACGTGCAGCGGATGTTCCAGGGGGACCTGAAATCCATGATCGCCCGGTACGACATTATCCGGCAGGCCCAGCTGTACCGCGGGGATCTGGCGGTGGCGGCGCTGGACACCACCTGCGACCGAGTCACGGCCGCCAAGGCCGCCGATGAGCTGCTGACCCTGAAGGGCATCCGGGCCTCCTTCGTCCTGTATCCCAAGGACCAGGGGGTGTATATCTCCGCCCGGTCCCTGGGGGAGGTCAACGTGCAGGTGATTGTGGAGGCCCTGGGCGGCGGCGGCAATTCCACCACCGCCGGGGGACAGCTGAACGTCCCCGATATCGCCGTGGCCCGGACGGCGCTGCTGCGGGCCATCGACGAGTATTTTGAAAAATAAGAAATCATATGACACAATAGGAGGAACCAACCATGAAAGTGATTTTGCAGAAGGATATCCGGGGCAAAGGTAAGAAGGGCCAGATGATCGAGGTGGCCGAGGGCTATGCCCGCAACTTCCTGCTGCCCAAGGGCGACGCCATCCCCGCCACCGCCGACGCCATGAACACCATGCGCCTGCAGGAAAAGGCCAAGGCCAAGGCCGACGCCGAGGCCAAGGCGGCGGCACAGGCCATCGCCGAGCAGCTCAAGGGCATCCAGGTGAAGATCCCCTGCAAGGGCGGCGAGGGCGGCAAGCTGTTCGGCTCCGTCACCACCAAGGAGATTTCCGCCGCCCTGAAGGAGCAGTTCGGCCTGGAGCTGGACAGCAAGAAGCTGGTGCTGCCGGACGCCATCAAGTCCTTCGGCAGCTATCAGGTCAAGGCCAAGCTGGGCTTCGAGATCAGCGGCCTGGTGAACGTTCTGGTCTGCGAGGCCAAGTAACCGGGAGCGAAAGCACCCAACGAAAGGAGCTGTTTCCGTGGATGAATTACTGATCCGCCAGGCGCCCCACTCCCCGGAGGCGGAGCAGGCGGTGCTGGGCTCCATGCTCATCGACGCCGACTGCGTCAAGGACGTCATGGACAAGCTCCAGCCCGAGGACTTCTACCTGCGCCAGAACCGGGAGATTTTCGAGACCATCTATTCCATGTTCGTGTACTCCAAGCCCATCGACGGCGTTACCGTGGCCGGGGAGATGGAGCGCAGCGGCCTGTATACCGACGACACCCGGGGGTATCTGGTCCAGCTGATGGAGGTGACCCCCACCAGCGCCAACGTCATGGAGTATGTGAAGATCGTCCGGGAAAAGGCCCTGCTGCGGGCGGTGGCCTCCGCCGCGGCGGACATCACCGCCATGGTCCAGGAGGGCACCGGCGAGGCCAACGCCGTTCTGGAGGCGGCGGAGCAGAAAATCTATGCCATCCGCCGGGGCCGCAGCGCCCAGAACATGGTGCCCATCAGCATGGTGCTGCAGGCGGTGCTGGAACGGCTGGGGGAGCTTACCGCCGCAGGCGGCGAGACCATGCCGGGCCTGACCACCGGCTTTTCCGACGTGGACCGGAAGATCAACGGCCTGAATAAGTCGGACCTGCTGCTGCTGGCCGGCCGCCCCGGTATGGGCAAGACCAGTATGGGCCTGAACGTGGCGGTGAACGCCGCCAAGGCCAGCCGGAAAACCGTGGCCGTGTTCTCCCTGGAAATGTCCCGGGAGCAGCTGGTGACCCGGCTGCTGGCTGGGGAGGGGCTTATCGACAACACCCGGCTGGTCACCGGGAACCTGCGGGAGAGCGATTGGGTCCGCATTGCCGAGGGGGCTTCCACCCTCAGCCGCCTGGACATCCGCATTGACGACAACCCCCTGCTGACGGTGGCGGATATGAACGCCAAGTGCCGGCGGCTGGACGACCTGGGCCTGGTGGTCATCGACTACCTGCAATTGATGACCTCCGCTGGAGGCAAGGGCTACAGCGGCGAAAACCGCCAGCAGGCGGTGTCGGATATCAGCCGTATGCTGAAGATCATGGCTAAAGAACTGCAGGTGCCGGTGCTGTGCCTGTCCCAGCTGTCCCGTGCCAACGAGAAGCGGGACGACAAGCGGCCCATGCTGTCGGACCTCCGGGAGTCCGGCGCCATCGAGCAGGACGCGGACATCGTGATGTTCCTGTACCGGGACGATTATTACAATTCCGATTCCGAAAAACGCAACATTGCCGAGTGCATCGTGGCCAAAAACCGCCACGGGGAAACCGGCAAGGTGGAGCTGCGGTGGCTGCCGGAATACACCTCCTTCGGCACCCTGGAAAACCGCTATCAGGAGGAGAACTGATGGACCTGCGCCCGTTTATGGAGCGGTGGCATATGCTGCCGCCTTCCGGCGGGGTGATGCTGGTGGCCATGTCCGGCGGGCGGGACTCCGTGTGCCTGCTGCACTATCTGGCCGTCATGCCCCGGGATTTCACCGTGGCGGCGGCCCACCTGAACCACGGCCAGCGGCCCACGGCGGGCCGGGACGCGGCCTTTGTGGAGGAGCTGTGCCGGGAGCTGGACGTGCCGCTGACGGTGGAGCGGGCGGATGTGCCCGCCCTGGCCCGTGAGCGGGGCGTGGGGCTGGAGGAGGCCGGGCGCATGGCCCGGTACGACTTCTTCCGCCGCACGGCGGACCGGCTGGGCGCCCAGCGCATCGCCACCGCCCACCACGCCGCCGACCAGGCGGAGACGGTGGTGCTGAACCTGGTCCGGGGCACCGGGATGCAGGGCCTGGCAGGGATCCCCCCGGTGCGGGGCCGGATCGTCCGTCCCCTGCTGGAAACCTCCCGGGAGGAAATCGAGACATACCTGGAAACCCACCGTCTGTCCCACGTGGAGGACGAGACAAACCGGGACACCGCCCTGCGGCGGAACCTGCTGCGCCGGGAGGTCATGCCCCGGCTGGCGGAGCTTCACGACGGGGCCGCCGCCAACATCTGCCGCACGGCGGAGCTGCTGCGGCAGGAGGACGCGTTTCTGGATTCCCTGGCGGCGGACTATCTGCCTGCGGCGGGGCTTACCGCCGGGCGGCAGCGGCTGCGGTCAGCGCCGGAGGTGCTGCGGCTGCGGGCCCTGCGCCTGCTGGCGGAGCGGCTGCCGGTGGGGAAGAAGGACTTCACCGCCGCCCACTATCGGGCGCTGGCCGATCTGCTGGAGGGGGGCGGTATGCTGACCCTGCCGGCCGGGGCCTGCGCCGTGTGCCGGGGGCAGACGCTGACGCTTCTGCCCCCCGGGCCGCCGCTTGCCCCCGTGGTTCTGCACCCAGGGAAGAATTTTTGGGGAGAATACACAATTTCCGTTCGGAAAACCGCCGGAAATTTTTCTCGCAGAAGCGATACAATTGTTCTGAACTGTGATAAGATAGACGGTGCGCTGTCCGTGGGCCCCTATACCGGGGGCCAGCGGCTGACCCTTCCCGGCAGCCGGGGCGGGCGCAGCGTCAAGCGCCTGCTGGCGGACCGGGGAATCCCTCCGGAGCTGCGGCAGCGCGTCCCGGTGCTGTGCGTCGGGGACCGGCCCGCCGCCGTGTGGGGCGTGGGCACGGACATGGAATTTCTGCCGGAGGAGTCCGGCCAAAATATGGAGATCACCGTAACGACAAATGGAGGAAACCGCAATGGCTAAGAGCAACATGGATCAGGATATCCTGAAGGTCCTCATCACCGAGGACGAGATCCGCAACCGCACCCAGGAGCTGGGAGACCAGCTGTATGACCGGTTCCACGACAAGAACCCCATGTTTGTGGGGGTTCTCAGCGGCTGCTTCATCTTTATGGCGGACCTGGTCCGGGCCGCTCAGCTGAAAAGCGAGGTGGAGTTCATCGGCCTGTCCTCTTATAAAAACGCCACCAAGTCCTCCGGCTGCGTCCAGATCACCCGGGACCTGCAGCGGGATATCTCCGGCCGGGACATCATCGTGGTGGAGGACATTCTGGACTCCGGCAACACCCTGGCCTTTTTGAAGGACTACATGCTGGCCAAGGGAGCCAAGAGCATCACCATCGTCACCCTGCTGGATAAGCCCGCCCGCCGGGAGAAGGCCATCACCGCCGACCTGTCCGGCTTTGTGGTGCCTGACGAGTTCGTGGTGGGCTACGGCCTGGACTACTGCCAGCAGTACCGCAACATGCCCTATATCGGCGTGCTGAAGCCGGAGGTCTATAGCAAGTAATTCCAATCCGCCAGAGGGGGAGCGAAGGGAGGAGCATCGCCGTGGAGGAACATGAAAACCGCCCCGTGGGGGGCAAGCGTCTGGCCCCGGAGTCCCGGGGCGGCTTCTGGAACAACTGGGGATATCTGATCGTCACCGTGGCGGTCATCGTGGTGCTGTTCAAGGTGATCTTCCAGCTGAGCTGGGTGCCCTCCGGCTCCATGGAGACCACCATTCCCGAGGACACGCTGCTGATCTCGTGGCAGCTGCCGTATATGGTGTCGGACCCCACGCCCCAGCGGGGGGACATCGTCACCTTCTGGAGCGATGAGCTGGGCAAGCTGCTGGTCAAGCGCGTGGTGGGCCTGCCCGGGGACGAGATCACCTTCCAGGACGGGTATACCTATATCAACGGCGAGATGCTGGATGAGTCGTACCTGCCCCGGCAGGGCATCACCCAGTGCAGCGCCAGCTTCCTGGTGCCGGAGGGCTGCGTGTTCTTCATGGGCGACAACCGCACCGGCTCCAACGACGCCCGCTTCTGGAAGCAGCCGTATATCTCCGTGGACAACATCCGGGCCAAGGTAATGGTGGGGATATCGGTGCTGCCGGACAACAGCTGGCGGGGCGTCCGGGTGATCCATTAAAAGAGAGGGGGCCTTTATTTGACCGCCAACAAGAGAAGATTCAGCTGGGGGGCCGTCCTGCTGGTGCTGCTGGCCATGTGCCTGGTGTATTACCTGGCCTCGGGCCTGCGCAGTCAGGACGCCGTCAGCTATGCCCAGGTGCGGCAGCTGTTTCTGGACGAAAAGGTGCAGGAGTTCGCCATCAGCGACACCCGGCTCACCGCCAAGCTGTCCGACGGCAGCACCGTCAGCTGCGACCTGTATGACTTTCAGGTGTTTTACGACGATCTGAACGACCTGGTGCAGCAGCAGCACGACCAGGGCATCATCCGGGACTATACCTATCACGCCGACCACTCCACCAACTGGCTGCAGCTCCTGCTGCCGTATGTGCTGGTGATCCTGGGGTTCATCCTGCTGATGAACCTGATGGCCCGGATGACCGGGGCAGGCCCCGGCGGAGCCCAGGACCGGATGTCCCACTTCGGCGACGCCCGGGTGCAGGACACCCCCCAGGACAGCAAGGTCACCTTCCAGGACGTGGCCGGTGAGGACGAGGAGAAGGAGGAGCTCCGGGAGATCGTGGAGTTCCTGCGCCAGCCGGACAAGTATCTGGCCCTGGGGGCGCGGATCCCCAAGGGCGTGCTGCTGGTGGGCCCTCCGGGCACCGGCAAGACTTTGCTTGCCAAGGCCGTGGCCGGTGAGGCGGGGGTGAAATTCCTGTCCATCTCCGGCTCCGACTTTGTGGAGATGTATGTGGGCGTGGGCGCCAGCCGGGTGCGGGACCTGTTCCGCCAGGCCAAGCAGAATTCCCCCGCCATCATCTTCATCGACGAGATCGACGCCGTGGGCCGCCAGAGAGGCAGCGGCCTGGGCGGCGGCCACGACGAGCGGGAGCAGACCCTGAACCAGCTGCTGGTGGAAATGGACGGCTTCACCGCCAACGAGGGCGTGGTGGTCCTGGCGGCCACCAACCGGGTGGACATTCTGGACCCGGCCCTGCTGCGGCCCGGCCGCTTTGACCGGCAGGTCTATGTGGGACTGCCGGATATCAAGGGCCGCCGGGACATCCTGGCCGTTCACGCCCGGAACAAGCCCCTGGCGGAGGACGTGGACCTGGACAAGCTGGCCAAGGGTACCTCCGGCTTCACCGGGGCGGACCTGGAAAACCTGCTGAACGAGGCGGCTCTGCTGGCCGGGCGGCGGGACGAGAAGGCCATCACCATGGACGATCTGCAGAAGTCCGTGATCAAGGTCATCGCCGGGCCGGAGAAGCACAGCCGGGTGATCCCCGAGCATGAGCGGCGGCTTACCGCCTATCACGAGGCGGGCCACGCCGTGGTGATGCACGCTTTGCCGGATCTGGATCCGGTGCATCAGATCACCATCGTGCCCCGGGGCCAGGCAGGGGGCATGACCATCTATCTGCCGGACGAGGACCGGTCGTACCTCTCCCGCAGCTATCTGCTGGACAACATCGCCGGACTGCTGGGCGGCCGGGCGGCAGAGCAGCTGGTGCTGGGGGATATCTCCACCGGCGCTTCCAACGATATCAGCCGGGCCACCCAGATGGCCCGGAAGATGGTGGGGACCTACGGCATGTCCGACCGCATGGGCAACGCGGCCTTCGACGCCGGACGCGACGAGGTGTTCATCGGCAAGTCCATGGCCCAGACCCGCCCCTATTCCGAGGAGACGGCGGCGGAGATGGATCAGGAGATCCGCCGCATCATGGACGAGGCCTATGGCCGCTGCCGGAAAATCCTGGAGCAGTATCGCCCCCAGCTGGACCAGGTGGCCCAGTTCCTGCTGCAGCATGAGACCATGACCGCCCAGGAGTTTGAGGACGTGTTCCGCCCGCAGGCATAAAAAATAAACTCCCCCGTCCGGGGCAGCCGAAGCTGCCTGCGGGCGGGGGAGCTCGTTATGGGGATTACTGGTCCTCCTCGGTGAAGTGCACGTGGGAGAAGATGTGGTCCTGGCAGAAGCAGCGGTACCCGGCGCACTTGCTGCAATAGCGGAACTGCAGGTTGGGATAGTCCGTGTCCGTGCGGCCGCAGACGGCGCACTTGTGGTGATAGCCCCGCTGCTGCTGCTGTTGGCGGACGGCCTTTTTGAAGTTCACCGTCTGGGGGTTATGGCGATATTTCTGCTGCCGGATAAAGGCGTCAATAGCGGGCCAGATGAACACCAGGAAGTTCAGCAGCGCCACCACCGGCAAAATGGCGCCCAGCCAGCTGCCGGCCAGCAGGGACTGGATGATGCCGATGACGAACACCGCAATATCCAGCCAGGCCAGCCACTTGATCTTCACCGGGATGAAGAAGAACAGCAGCAGCCGGGTGTCCGGGAACAGGAAGGCGAAGGCCAGGAACATGGACAGGTTCACATACTCCGTGCCGCCCACGGGATAGCCTGTGCCGGAAATGGCGGAGGCCGCGATGGTGACGATGGCCGTCAGCAGGACGCCGCTCCAGTAATAGAGGTTGAAGCGGGCGGTGCCCCATTGGCGCTCCAGGGAGGTGCCGATCCAGTAGTAGAAGTACAGACTGACGGCCAGCCAGAAGGGACTGCTGCTGGCGGGGACGAAGATGAAGGTGACGATGCGCCATATCTCGCCCCGAAGGACCTTGCTGCCGTCCAGATACAGGAAGGACAGGGCGTTGGCGTCGGCGCGCATGGTCAGCAGCATCAGAACGTACACCGCCACGTTGCCAATGACGATCCAGCGCATCAGGTCCGGGATGCCAAAGCGGGGGTGCCGGGCGCAGAAGCGGTCCACCGCGGTATAGAGCTTTTTCAAGGGGAAATTCCTCCAATACGATTCAAGTGGGTCTATTGTAACCCATCGCAGGGGAAAAGTCATTACCTTTTTTTGAACATTTCGCCCCCGTGTAGGTTTGTCAAACATATTGGACAGCGAACTCATTAGGCGAGAGCCAGCGGAGGGGTCTCATGGGCAAGTTGTTGGCGCGGCGTGTAGGGCCGGATCAGCTTGTGACGGATGACCAGCTCGGTGGCAGTTTTCTCGAACAGTGTGGGCAGATCGCGCTTGCTGTTGGAGAAGCGGTTGGTGAACTCGAAGCCGTTTTCCGTCTGGACACACTCCACTTCTATGCCCCTGCGGGCGTACCACGCCCGCAGCTTGCGCAGGAAGTCCGCCGAGGAATAGGTGGACTGCTCCGGGTAGGCCGCCAGGAAACGCAGCCTTGTGAACTCGTCGATGGCGGTGTACTGGAACAGGCGAAGCTCCGGATCTGCAATACAGCGGCGGGGAACGACCTTGACATCCACCTGCACACGCTGGCCGGGATAGGTCATCTGCTCGTAAGGCTTTGGCTTGTACGGATTTTTGGGCTTTTCGGCCGGAAACAGCCCCATTTTGCGCATAACGCGGAACAAGCTCTCCGGACAGCGGGTGTAGCCGCGCTTCCGCAGACGGTGCCACAGTTCGATCATGCCCAGCGACGGATTGCGGCGGCGCATATCGCGGATGAGCTTTAGCTCGGCCTCTGTGTGCTGGTTGGGGTGGCTGTGAGGGCGTCTGGACTGGCAGGCCAGAGACGCCACACTCCCGTCCCAGCGCTGCTTCCAGAAGTAGATGTACGACCGGCTTTTGTTGTATTTCCGGCTGGCGCGGCTGACGCCGTACTTTTCTGCGTACTTCATTAGAGATTGCCTGTAGGCCATGTCCTGTGTTATACTCTTACTCATGAGGAATATGGTCTCCTTTCAGAAAGTTTGGTGTGGTAGCTTAACTTTAACACATGAGACCCTATTCCTCATACCCTTTTTATCCAATTGTCCAAGATGTATTGTAGTCCTACACACTTTTTTGACCCGGAGCGCAGAAATCCATTGACAGCCGGGACGCAATGTGGTAAAATGTGTCCTGCGTCTGAGTTGAATATGCTTTTGCACGCACGGAGAGATGGCTGAGTGGTTGAAAGCACCGGTCTTGAAAACCGGCGATGTGAAAGCATCCGTGGGTTCGAATCCCACTCTCTCCGCCAATTTTCATATCGTTTGCGGAAGTACCCAAGTGGCCGAAGGGGCTCCCCTGCTAAGGGAGTAGGCGTCTAAACCACGCGCGAGGGTTCAAATCCCTCCTTCCGCGCCAAAAGAGGCGGCGATTCCAAAGAATCGCCGCCTCTTTTTGATCGGCGCCCCGCTCCTGCCCTGGGAATGGGTTGCGCCGGAAACAGGAACAGGCTGCGTGCCGCCCAGGGAAATGCCCTGCGGCACGCAGCCTGCTTGTTTACACGTTGAAGCGGAAATAGATCATGTCGCCGTCCTTGACCACATAGTCCTTTCCCTCGGACCGCAGCAGACCCTTTTCCTTGGCGGCGGCCACGCTGCCGCAGGCCATCATCTCGTCGAAGTTGATGGTCTCCGCCCGGATGAAGCCCCGCTCGATGTCGGAGTGAATCTTTCCGGCGGCTTGGGGGGCCTTGGTGCCCTTGCGGATGGTCCAGGCCCGGCACTCGTCCTTGCCGTAGGTCAGGAAGGAGATCAGGCCCAGCAGCTCATAGCTGCACTGGATCAGCCGGTCCAGGCCGGACTGCTCCACCCCCAGGTCCTCCAGGAACATGGCCCGCTCGTCGGGGTCGTCCAGCTGGGCAATGTCCTCCTCCAGCTTGGCGCAGATGGGCAGCACCTGGGCCCCTTCCTTTTGGGCCAGGTCCCGGACCATCCGGAAGTAGCGGTTGTTCTCGTGGTCGGCGAAGCCCGCCTCGTCCATGTTGGCGGCGTAGATGATGGGCTTCAGGCTCAGCAGGTCGGCGGTCTCCACAATGGCGCGGTCCTCGTCGCCGCAGTCGAAGGTGCGGGCGGACCTTCCGGCGTTGAGATGCTCCGCCAGGGCCCGGAATACCTCGGCCTCGTGCAGGAACTTCTTGTCGCCCTTGGCGGCCTTGGCGGCCTTCTCCACCCGGCGGTTCACCATGTCCAGGTCCGCCATGATTAGCTCCAGGTCGATGGTCTCGATGTCGCCCAGGGGGTCCACCGGCACGTTGGTCCCGGCGTCGGCCACCACGTGCATGATGTTCTCGTCGTCGAAGCAGCGCACCACATGGACGATGGCGTCGGTGCGGCGGATGTTCTCCAGGAACTTGTTGCCCAGGCCTGCCCCCTGGCTGGCGCCCTTCACCAGGCCCGCAATGTCCACAAATTCGATGACGGCGGGGGTCTTTTTGTCGGGCTGATACATCTCCGCCAGCTTATCAAGCCTTGCATCCGGCACGGCCACCATGCCCACGTTGGGCTCGATGGTGCAGAAGGGGTAGTTGGCGCTTTCGGCTCCGGCGTTGGTGATGGCGTTGAACAGCGTTGATTTGCCCACGTTGGGCAGTCCCACGATACCTAATTTCATATATACTCATTCTCCTTCGATTTTCCTTGATTTTCAAGGGGTTTCAGCGTTTGGCGTCTTGGCTGTTACACCATTTTTACACCATTTTCGCATTTGGCTTTATTGGATTTCATCAGACTACACCATTTTGCTGAAATTGCTTGATGGCATAATCCAGCGATTCGGCAGTCACATGAACATACCGATCCATTGTTGTTTTGATGCTGGCATGACCCAGCAGTTTTTGCAGCACCTTCGGCTGCATACCGCTTTCGATTGCTCTTGTAGCATAGGTATGTCGCAGGGCGTGCATACAAAAGTGTTTGATCCCTGCTTCATCGCAGAGCTTATATAAGTGGGTATCATAGGAACTGTTTTTCGCCGGTTCCCCGGTACGCCAGTTGATAAAGACAAGATCGCGCATGACCAGCCGGGAGATTGCCCCCGTTCGCCGGTCGATATATTCCAGTGTTTGCGAGAGCAGCGGAGATTCCTTTTGCCAAGGGCGCTTGTCCTTGATTTCTTTCAGAATTTCATAGGCCCGATCTGTCAGCGGGATGGTGCGATAGCTTTGCTGTGTTTTCGGAGGTCCTGCACGCCAAAAATGCTGCTTGTGACGATACTCCAAGGTTTTATTGACCGTCAGCGTCCGATTCTGGAAGTCTATCGCATCCCACGTCAGCCCGATCATCTCACCGGTACGCAAGCCGGTTTCAAGGATCAGCGCGTACTGATTGTAGTTGTGGGAACATTTCGCAACTTCGAGAAATCTGATTTGCTCATCCCGCGTCAAAAAATGAATGTCGTCCGGCGCTCGGACCGGCTTTGTGTAGCGAACGCCGTCCATCGGGTGCTTGTAAATCAGATCGTTCATCTTCGCAGCCTTGAGCAAGGTTCCCATCGTGATATAGGTCTGCCGGATGGTAGACCCTGCATAATCCGCATCCATGGAAAGCAGCACTTTTTTGCAGTGCATGGGCTTCACATCGGAAAGGAGCATTTTGCCGATGATGGGCTGGATATTCTGCTTATATCGCTCCCGATAATTTCGCAGGGTATTCGGTGCTAAATCGCCCACAATGTTCTCGATCCAAAATGAAAACCATGCGTCAACCGTCGTGTCTGAGGGACAAAACATATCTTCGTGCTTGTCGGCATATTTCGCTTGCTCGATCCAGTTGCGCGCCTCGGGAATCGTCTGGAAATATTTCTCATGTCGTTTTCCTGCTTTGACTACAAAACGTGCGTGATATAATCCGTCCTTTCTTTGGTAGATACCCCTACCGCATTCTTTGCCTTTTAAGTTTTTGCCCATTGTATACTCCTTTCCCGCAGAGAGAAAAGAGCCTACTGCAACAACATAATTATAGCAGATAGGTTCTTTTCTCTCAAGCTGTTTTTACAAATTATCTTTTGCTGTCAGATCACCAGCTTTTGACTGATGTACTCTTCAAACTCCCGGCGCTTCACCAGCTTTTTCGTCCCGACGAACAAGACGAAGGGGCAGTTGGGCACTCTCAGCATACTGTCGATCTTGTTGATGCCGATGTTGCTGTATTCTGCCGTTTCTCTGGCGGTCAGTGTCATTTTGAGGTGGATGGGGACGGTGAGAATGTTGTCCATAGAAAATTCTCCTTTCTTGGCGGCTATGTAGACAAATAGAATTCGATTTCGCGGCTGCGAGGGAAATCGTATTGCCGTGCGGCTTTGGCGGTGCGGGAAGGCTTGCCATTCAAGGGCTTTTCGCCCCCAAACTGTCTACACCCGACCGCCGTTTCCGGGCGGATTCCGCCTTTTGTTTGCGATGGACTTTGGCCGCGCAGTCTCGGCAGTATTTTGCCCTCCCAGAGCGAGCAAGGATGCCCGTGCCGCAGACTTCGCAGCGGCGAAGTCTTTTTGGGTTGAGGATGGGTCCGGCAGGCGTTCGATGGGGTCAAGCTTGTGCATCTTCGCCCTCCTTTGCGATGAGCTTTGCGTCCGCTGGGTAGTTCAGCGTGATGAGGGCGGGCTTTCTCTGCCGTTTTTTAAGTATCAGAGAAGAAAAATGTCCCCGCTTTCGAAAAAGCGGGGACATCACGATCTGCGGATATTGGGATTTGATAGAATAGCAAGCACAGCCGCTGTCCGGACACGCAGCGATTTTGGGATAATCCCAAGCCCTTTGCATTTGGCTCGCAGCCTTTTATTCAGGAGGCAGCCGATCATGAATCATTCAGTGGTTGGTGCTTGCTTTCTTCATGAACTCCAGATAAAGACTGTACAACACAGCACAGACGGGTACGCTGAACAGCATCCCTAAGACGCCGAATGCTTCGCCGCCGATTGTAACAGCCATCAGCACAAGCAGTCCGGGAAGCCCAACGGACTTGCCGACCACCTTGGGATAAATCAGATTGCCCTCCACCTGCTGCAAAATGAGCAGAAAGAGAATGAACCACAGAGCCTTGCCGGGTTCTGCCAGCAGGATCAAAAACGCACCAAGACCGCCGCCGATCCATGCGCCGAAAATCGGCACCAGCGCAGTAACGGCCACAAACGCGGAGACCGCACCGGCATACGGGATCCCAAGAATCAGCATTCCAAAGAAGCACAGAACGCCGATGATGACCGCTTCGGTAAGCTGTCCGCTGACAAAATTTGTGAAGGTCTGGTTGGTCAGAGAGGCAATACTCAGAAGCCGCTGTGCCTTCTTTTGCGGAAGGACTGTTACAATGAGTTTTTTCAAATGTGCCGCGACGACTTCCTTCTTTGCAAGCAGATACAGCGCAAAGACAAGTCCCAAGAGAACATCCACCAAAGCCGACAGGACAGAGGTTGCCGCGCCCCACGTCACGGTGAGGATGCCGCTTCCCTCATCGCTGATCAAGGCGGTGACCTTCTCGATCAACAGGTCGGAGTCTATGGCGTATTCGGGCAGGACAATGTTATATTTTGCAGTAAACCGGACAACGCCTGTCCACCACCGCCCGATTTCCTCCACATAGGCCGGAATGTTTTGAATAAACTCGTCGCCGGACTCCCGCAGGCTGGGGATCATCATAAACACCACGGCAAACAGAATCCCAAGAACGAGCACGGTGCTTGCGCTCAGGCACACAGGGCGGGTCAGTTTTTCAGGAGCCCTTCGGCACACCTTGTTCCAGCAGCATTCCAACGGTCGAAGGACTACGTTGATCAAAAACGCAATCGCGCCACCGATCAGAAATGGCGTGAACAGCGCAAGCACCGTGCCGAGAAAACGCAAAACAGCGTCAAGGTTTACCAGTGCCCACGCAAATACAATCAGCAGCACCAATGCGCGGATAATGTAACGAATAATCGCCTTGTCCGGCCATTTGCGTTCCTGCGGCGCGGAATCCTCATTTCTGTTACCGGCTGTGTTTTGCGGTTTCTTCGCCATGTTTCTTCCTTTCCACTATTGTGCACAGGCCCATTCAAATCCGAAAGCACTTTTGCAGGGCTTTATACTCACCCATTGCCAGAATCGTTATGTCATCGGACAATACAGTGTCCGGCGTAACGGAAACATCCGTTTTTCCTGCACGCTTGATGCCGAGGATATTGATGCCGAACTTTCGGCGAACATCCAGTTCTCCAACGCTTTTCCCGACCCACGCCTCTGGCACCTGAACTTCAAAGATGGCGTGCTGCTCGTCGATCTCTATATAGTCAAAAATATGGTCGGCAGTGAATCGAATCGCTGCCCATTTTGCCATCTGCTTTTCGGGATAGACCACGTTATCTGCGCCGTTGCGGAGCAGAAACTTCGCCTGCACGTCGCGTTCGGCGCGGGATACCACGTATTTTGCGCCCAGCTCTTTCAGCAGCGAGGTGGTTTCCAGCGAGTTCTGGAAGTTGCCGCTGATGGTCACAAAGCAAACGTCAAAATTCCCGATGCCGAGCGAACGCAGGAACTCCGCATTGGTGCTGTCACCGATCTGTGCGTTGGTGACAAACGGAAGCACATTGTTGATCCGTTCCTCATTGGTATCGACTGCCATGACCTGATGCCCCAGTGGAGAGAGCTGCATGGCGATATGCCGCCCAAAGCGGCCTGCTCCAATCAATAAAACATTTTTCATGGGATAGACAACTCCTTTGCTTATCCAATCGTGATTCTTTCCTGTGGCAGCTTTGCATTGCCGCTTTTTTTGCTGGACACCGCCGCATAAATGAGCGTCAGCCCGCCGACCCTGCCCAGATACATCAGCGCGATCAATACCGCCTGCGAGGGAATGTGCAGCTGCGGCGTAATACCCAGAGTCAGTCCCACGGTGCCCACCGCCGACGCGGTTTCATATAGGCAGGGGGACAGCGGAAGATTCTCATATACGCTGATAAAGACGGCTCCCCCAAAGAACAGCGCAAGGTACATCGTCAGAATGGTCGCGGCGGTTTTGACGGCACTGCAATCGACTCTGCGCCCAAAGAATTGAGCGCTGTCCCGCTGCCGGAAGCTCGCAGCAGCATTGGCAAGCAGAACAGCCAGCGTTGTGGTTTTCATGCCGCCTGCCGTAGAGCCGGGAGAACCGCCGATGAGCATCAGAAGGATCATCACGCCCAGCGATGCGCCGGACATGGCGGGTAGATCGACTGTGTTGAAGCCCGCCGTTCTCGGCGTGACCGATTGGAACAGGGCTGCCTGAACCCGCTCTCTGAGGGGAAGGGCATCAAAGTCCACAAAGAAGAAAAACAGCGCCGGAAGGACGATTAGTGCAAGTGTCGTGACAAGAATCACCTTGCTCTGCATTCGATAACGGTGGAAGTGCAGCTTGTTTTCGCAAATGTCATCCCACGTCAAGAAACCGATGCCGCCGGTTATGATCAGCAGCATGATCGTGATATTGATCACCGGATTTTGGACATAACCGGTAAGGGACGGATACAAGTTGTTGTTCGTTCCCAGAATGTCAAACCCCGCGTTGCAAAAGGCGGAGATGGAGTGAAATACCGCCATCCATATCCCGTGCCATCCGTAGTCCCGGCAAAACACCGGCAGCATGGCAAGCGCGCCGATCAGTTCGATCAGAAATGTTCCCCGCAGGATGAACCGTGTCAGCCGGACGATCCCTCCGACCCTCGGCGCTGAGATGGCGTCCTGCATGGTGCTGCGCTGCATCAGAGAGATCCTTCGCCCGGACAGCAGCGCAAACGATGCCGCCACGGTGACAACACCAAGCCCGCCTATCTGAATCAGCGTCAGGATCACAGCCTGCCCAAAGACCGACCAATAGCTGCCGGTATCCTGCACCACAAGACCCGTTACACAAACAGCGGAGGTCGCGGTAAACAGTGCCTCATGAAACGGCGTTACACACCGAGCTGTCGCAGAAATTGGCAGCATCAGCAGCAGCGCGCCCAGCAGGATTACCCCTGCAAAGCCCAATATGATGATTTGAAAAGACGAAAGACGATGCTTTCTGCAAACCATTTCTTCTGACATCATCCTCACTCCTTGTGAATTGCGCGATAGATTTATTGTGCGCAGGCCAAACACACGCCGCATTGCCTGACTGTGACAGAGGACACCCGATGCGCGCTCAGCCCGGAGACCGTGATCTCCAAATTCTGCACAGCGAAGGAATCGCCCTTGACGGGGACTCTATTCAGCTGCTCCATGACCCAGCCGCCGACAGAAACACTGTCCGATTCCAGCTTGACATCAAAGAATTCCATAAAATCCTCCAAGCTGACGGAGCAGTCCACGCGGTAGGTATTCTCGTCCAGCTTTTCAAAATCTTCTTCCACTTCGTCGTGTTCGTCCCAAATTTCACCAACCAGTTCTTCCAAAATATCCTCCATCGTAACAATACCGAGCGTGCCGCCAAAATCGTCTACAACGACGGCGACATGGGACTTCTGATGCTGGAGCATTTTTAGAATGTCGCGGATCTTCGTGTGCTGATAGACGAACAACGGTTCCGTCATGATTGCCGTAATGGGCTGATCCGTCATCTTGCCGTTGATATAGAAGTCCTTCTGATGAAGAACACCGACGATCTGATCGATGGTATCCCGGTAGACCAGCAGACGGGAGAAGCGGGACTGTGTAAAGGCTCTGGCAATTTCCTCGTGGCTCTCGTCGATGTCCACGGCCTCCAATTCGATGCGATGCGTCAGAATTTCCGCCGCCGTCAGGTCGCGGAACTCAAGGGCGTTGCGCAGCAGCTCACCCTCATTTTCGTCAATGCCGCCGTCCTGCTCCACGTCCTCCATGAAAAGGAGCAGTTCCTCGTGGGACATTTTTGCGTCGTCATTTGTCTTGAAGAAGCGAGAAACCAGCTTTTTCCACTGGGAAAAGAGAAAATTCAGCGGGGTCAGCACCCAGATCCAGAGCCGGATAAAGGGCGCACTGAACATGGCAAAGCGCTCCGGCGTGTCCTTTGCAACGCTTTTGGGGGTGATCTCGCCAAAGATCAGGACAACGACCGTGACCACAATGGTGGAAACGGTCGCGCCGATGTCGCCGTAAAGTCCGACGAACAGAAGCGTGCCGATGGACGCCACCATGATATTGACGATATTGTTGCCGATCAGGATGGTGGAGATCAGCTTGTCATAATCTTCGGACAGCTTGAGCGCCAGCGCTGCCCGCTTGTTTCCGTTGTCCGCCAACACCTTGAGGCGGGTCTTGTTCAGGGATGAAAACGCCGTTTCTGTGGCACTGAAATAGGCGGACATGGCAATGCAGACCACCATTGCGAAAATGCTTCCAAAATAATTCATTTCAAACTCCTTTATGTTCTGTTCGTATTATCGTACCAAGCAAAAAAAGGCACGCCTATACCCGATACCGCAGCAAAGGGCGTAGATATGCCACACATGAACAGAACATATAGGAGCTGTTACCGTTATCGTCGCTACTGTCGTTTTCCACGAAATTCTTCCTCCTTTTTGCTGTGTGCTTATATCATAGCATTTCTCCGGTGTAGATTCGGTAAAGAAACAAGTGCGGCGCAATATCCCCCTGTGAGAAATCTTGAAGCGTTTCTTCTCATGGAGTATAATAAAGATGTTAAAAAGCACCTTTGGAGAGATTGCCATGAAAAGCCGCCAACGACAAAAGGATATTTTATTTTCGCTCATCGTCTTTTTCAGCGCCTTTGCCGTCAATTTGCTGATTCAGAAGCTATTTACCACGCAGACGCTGGTGCCCATGATCTTTGTGTTCGGCGTATTTTTGATCTCGCTGAAAACGCATGGGTATTGCTATGGCATCACTTCGGCGATCGTCAGTGTGTTTGCGGTGGATTTTGCCTTCACCTATCCCTATTATGTCTTTGGCTTTTTCGTAGAAGAAAGTATCCTATCCGCTGTCATCATGATGGTCGTCGCCGTTTCCACCAGTACGCTGAACATTCGCATCCGCGATCAGGAAAAGCTGCGCTCAGAAAACGAAAAGGAAAGAATGCGCGGCAATCTGCTGCGGGCGATCTCCCATGACCTGCGCACGCCCCTCACCT
This sequence comes from Clostridiaceae bacterium Marseille-Q4149, assembly GCA_018228685.1. GTDB lineage: Bacteria > Bacillota > Clostridia > Oscillospirales > Oscillospiraceae > Vescimonas > Vescimonas cirricatena. The sequence continues at coordinate 2,146,432 of CP073691.1, read as the reverse complement.
CCATATACGGGTCATCCTCCACGCTGCTCTCCAAGTATGATGAGTTGCCGAAGGAACAGCAGCTCAAGCTGCTGGGAGAGATCCAGGAGGACAGCGAATGGCTCATCCGCATGGTCGAAAATCTCCTGTCCGTCACAAGGATCGACGGTGCAAAGGTCAAGGTCGTGAAGACGCCGACTGTTCTGGATGAGCTGATCGACTCGGTTCTCATGAAGTTTTCCAAAAAGCATCCGAACCAGAAGGTCATCACGCAAATACCGGACGAGTTTGTGGATATTCCCATGGACTCGCTTCTCATTGAGCAAGTGCTGCTGAATCTTCTGGAAAACGCCGTGTTCCACGCAAAAGGTATGACGGAGCTGACGCTTTCCGTTTCTCTCGTGGGAGACAAGGCGGTATTTGAGGTCGCCGACAACGGCTGCGGCATTCCGGAGGATGCGCTTCAAAAGATTTTCAGCGGAAGCTATGAAAAGTCCGCCGCGCCGGTGGACGGGACGCGCCGCAATATGGGGATCGGACTATCTGTATGCGCTGCCATCGTCAAAGCGCACGGCAGTGACATTACCGCAGAAAACAGGAAGGGCGGCGGTGCGGTATTCCGCTTTGCGCTGGAAAGAGGGGGTGAGGACGATGGGCAATAACAAGTACAAGATCCTGATCGTAGAGGACGAGGCCAACATCCGAAGCTTTATCAAAGCCAATCTGGAAACCAGTGACTATCAGGTGCTCTGCGCGGAGACCTGTGCGCTCGGCATAATGATGTACGCCTCCCATCGTCCGGATCTCATCGTTCTGGATCTCGGCCTGCCGGATCGGGATGGTTTGGACTTGATTCAGAAAGTCCGGGAATCGGACACCGTGCCCATCATTGTGCTCTCCGCCCGCTCCAACGAGCGGGACAAGGTGGAGGCGCTGGATCTGGGGGCGAATGATTATATTACCAAGCCCTTTGGGACGGAGGAACTGCTGGCCCGTATCCGCGCCGTTCTCCGCAGCCATCGGCACAGCAAAGAAGAGGAACGTTCCCCCGGCGGAAAATTCCGCCTTCAGGATCTGCTGATCGACTATGATACGCGGCAGGTCTTTGTTGGCAAAGAAGAGATCGACCTGACTCAGACGGAGTACAACATCATGGCGTTTCTCTCCGTCCATGCGGGGAAGGTGCTGACGTATGCCGCCATCATTCGGGCGGTCTGGGGGTATTCAGACTATGGCAGCGTCAAGAAGCTGCAAGTCAACATGAAGAACATCCGCAAGAAAATGGGCGTGACGCCCGGTGAAAAGCGCTACATCATCAATGAGCTTGGCGTCGGATACCGGATGCTGGCGGAGGATGAGGCATAGCGCTGCCAAAGTTCTGCGCCGCTTGACAGGCGTGGTACAACATAAATGAGCTTTTTCCGTTTCTATACCAAACGGAGAAGGCTCATTTTTTGTTTGGAGGATCAAAAATGAAGAGAACATTCAGCACGGAGCTTGCCTATGTATTCGGCATCGTATTTGTCGCGCTGGGCGTTGTCCTGATGGAAAAGGCCGACTTCGGCGCTTCCATGGTGGTCGCGCCTGCATACCTTCTTTACCGCTGGCTGTCTCCCGTGTGGAGCTTCGTCACCTTCGGCATGGCGGAATACTGCTTGCAGGCTGTGCTGCTGCTCGCCATGTGCCTGCTGCTGCGCTTCCGCGTGTCATATCTCTTCTCCTTTGTCACGGCGGTCGTCTACGGCTTTGCGCTGGACGCTTTCATGCTGCTTGGCGCCGCGCTTCCGGCGGGCAGCGTCTGGCTGCGCGTGATCTACTATGCGCTGGGGATGTTTTTTTGCGCGGCCGGTGTTTCCGCCATGTTCCACACCTATAGCAAGCACATCCGGTGTCCGGACACACGGTCAAAATGCGCGTTTCAGCCCTGCGGGCAGACTGCACATTTCGACTTTTGGGATGCTCCCAAACCCTGCCTGATTTTTGCAAAATCGCCGTGGATCCGGGGAATCGCACGCGAACTTAACGACATCTTTGCAATGACGCTTTTTTGTGATTTTGAAGCCTCTCAGGCCGCCATTTCCACGATGATTTCCCGGCTTTTCACACGGAAATTGGCATACAGATTTTTACTGAATGCCATTGCGTAACTGCATTGTTTGCTGTATAATTAAATAGCCAAATAGTCATATCTCGCATAGCAGATTGCGGAATATGACTATTTGCGGGAGATTTTAAGTTGTCCTTGCCGGGGGAATGATACCCTGCAAGACTGATAGGAACCGAATTACATGTACAGACGATATGTGAAGCGCATCATTGACGTGATTTTGTCACTGGTCGGTCTGATCCTGGCCTCGTGGCTGTTTCTGCTTATCATGATTGCCATCGAGATCGACGATCCCGGCCCGGTGTTTTTCTCACAGAAGCGCGTGGGCATCCACAAAAAATATTTTCAGCTCTATAAATTCCGCAGCATGAAGATGTCCACGCCACACGATATGCCCACGCATCTTCTTGAGAATCCGGAGCAGTACATCACGCGGGTGGGGAAATTCCTGCGCAAGACATCGCTGGATGAGATTCCGCAGCTCTGGAACATTCTGCGGGGTGATATGAGCGTCATCGGCCCGCGCCCGGCCCTCTGGAATCAGGAGGACCTGCTGGCTGAGCGCGACAAGTACGGTGCCAACGATGTGAAGCCGGGCCTGTCCGGCTGGGCGCAGATCTGCGGCCGGGATGAGCTGGAGATTTCTGACAAGGCGCGTCTGGACGGCGAGTATGTGCAGCGTATGAGCTTCAGCTTTGATTGCCGCTGCTTCTTCGGAACGGCCATTTCCGCATTGATCGGAGACGGTGTGGTAGAGGGCGGCACCGGGGAGCTGCACAGGATGGAGAACAAGAAATGAAGATTCTGATCGCAACCAACCATTCCTATATGTTCTACCGCTTCCGCAAGGAGCTGGTGGAGGCGTTGATGCAGGAGCACGAGGTCATTCTCAGCACGCCCTTTGTGGGGCATGAGGACGATCTGCAGGCCATGGGGCTGCGCTGCATCGAGACGGATATTGACCGCCGCAGCATCAACCCCTTCAAGGATATGAAGCTGCTGAAGACGTACCGGCAGATGCTGGACGAGCTTCAGCCGGACATGGTGGTCACCTATTCCATCAAGCCCAATATCTATATGGGCACAGCCTGCAAGGCCAAGGGTATCCCATACGTCGCCAACGTGCAGGGACTGGGCACGGCGTTTGAAAAGCCGGTGCTGTCGTCTGTGGTGTCGGTGATGTATCGCAGCGCCCTGCGCAAGGCAAAAACGGTGTTCTTCGAGAATGAGGAGAACGCCCAGTTTTTCCTGAACAAAAAGATCATCTCCCACCGGCAGGTAAGTGTGCTTCCCGGTGCGGGCATCAATCTGGACGAGTATCCCTGCGTTCCCATGGGGGATGACGGCGTGTGCAGCTTCCTGTTTGTGGGGCGCATTATGAAGGAAAAGGGCGTGGACGAGTTTTTCTCTGCGGCCAGAACGCTGAAAGCGGAATTTGGTGGGGAAGTCGCCTTCGATGTGGTGGGCTTTTATGAGGACGCCTACAAAGAGCAGGTGGATCAGCTGGTTGCCGATGGCATCGTGCGTTTTCATGGGTTCCAGACGGATGTGCATCCGTTTTATGAGGCGGCGGACTGTGTGGTGCTGCCGTCCTATCATGAGGGCATGTCCAACGTGCTGCTGGAGGGTGCCGCCACAGGCCGCGCCCTGATCACCAGCGATATCCCCGGCTGCCGCGAAGCGGTGGAGGATGGCGTCAGCGGGTATCTGTGTCCGGCACAGGATGCAGAGGGCCTGACCCAAGCCATGCGTGATTTCGCGCAGCAATCCTTTGACCGGCAGGTGCAGATGGGGCAGAGCGGACGCGCGCTCGTTGAGCGTAAGTTTGATAAACAGCTTGTGGTGGCAAAGACGCTGGATGGCCTCGGCCTGCCTGCGGCAGTGAGGAACTGAGCATGCGGCAGCTGATTTTGCTCTATTGGGGCTGCGTCTTTCTGATGTATCTGTCTCAGGTTTATTATCCCACGTCCATGCAGTTGGAGGGCCCCCAGACTGGGCGTTGCCACTTCATGCTGCGCAAGGCGGACGTGTTTATGATTGCCGCGATCGTGTGGATGACATGCTTTTCGTTCCTACGGACAAGCTATAACGATACGGGAACATATATCGCCCACTTTATGGACTCAGAGTCTGTCGCAGACTATTTTGCAAGAAACGGTCTTTTGGACTGGACGGGTAATCCTCTTTCGGAATTGTATCGTGATGCTATGCGTGATATCACGACTGACTATCATATTTACTTCTTTTTCCCAGCATTCCTCAGCAGTTTTGCGGTTGTTAAGCTTTGTAAGAAATACTCTGTCAGCCCTGCGCTTTCACTGCTTGTTTTTTTCTCTATCGGTACATATGTCATGTATATTGCGGCACTAAAGCAATGCTTTGCAATGTTTTTCCTGCTTTTGGCATTGCCGTATGCAATAGACAAGAAATATGTGAGATTTTACCTGCTGGTGTTTGTCGCGGTCCTGTTTCATACCCATGCATTCATGTTTGCAATTGTGCCGCTGCTTTTTGGAAAGCCGTGGGGGAAAGTTACCATTGCATTTTTCGGAGCTGCCCTTTTTGCAATGGCGACTTACGATGCAACCCTTGGTGCGTTTATGGAATATGCGCAGTCTATGGGAGCATTGGTGGCAGAGATCGAGGTGTTTGATAATAACGCCATCAACGTTCTGCGCGTTGCTGTTTACTGGGTGCCTGCGTTGCTCACATTAGTGTTTCGTAAGAGGCTTTTTTCAAACTCGACAAGGGTGGAAAATCTGTTTGCTAACATGAGCCTCATCAGCGCATTTATTTTGATGATCGGATTGGTTCAGGCGGCAAATCTGTTTGCGCGAATGGCAGCATATTTTGAGATTGCCACGGCGATCACGCTTCCGTGGATGATAAAGAAGCTGTTCACCAAGCGTTCCGCGCAATATGTTACAGCTTGCGCAGCTGTGCTGTATTTCATCTATTTTCTGTACGAATTTGGCGTATCGAAAGGATTTGGCAGCGGATACTCATCTATCACACTGTGGCAGTTTATCACAAGTCTTTTTGGAGGTTAGGGTTATGATGGTCTCGGATGTTCCTCAAATAATTGAATCCTGTGGGTTTTGCCGCGCTGAGAAGGTTAAGAGTCTCCGGGCAATGAAAAGCGGAATGACCAACCGTTCCTATTCGTTCTGCATGGACGATAAGCGATATATTATCCGCATTCCGGGAGAGGGCACGGATCGCCTGATTAACCGCAAACAAGAGCACGCGGTATATAATGCAATTTCATCTCTGGGAATCAGCGAGGACGTTTATTATTTTGATCCAAAAACAGGAATTAAAATTGCGGCCTATTTAACGGATGCCCACGTCTGTGACAGCAGTAACTGGGAAGAAGTTGAGCGTTGTTTATCAGCATTAAAAAGATTCCATGCGCAGAAGCTGCACGTTTCTCATAGCTTCGATCTTTGGGAACGTCTCGCTTTCTATCAGAGCCTTTGGAATGGTGCGCCTTCCGTTTACGCGGATTATGATAAAACGAAGCAGACTGTCCTTAGCTTGAAAGGCTATATTGACGCACAGCCAAAGAGCATCCAGCTCTGTCATATCGATGCTGTTCCAGATAACTTCCTGTTTGTGACTGGAAAAGATGGAAGCGAGGAGATTAAGCTCACCGACTGGGAGTATGCTGGTATGCAGGACCCGCACTTGGACGTCGCAATGTTTATTATCTATGCAATGTACGATAGAGACTCAGCTGAGAAACTGATAGACCTGTATTTCTCTGATGGCTGCGATAAAGCCACCCGCCTGAAGATATATTGCTATATTGCTGTCAGTGGCCTTGTGTGGAGCAACTGGTGCGAGTTCAAGCGTCATTGTGGTGTAGAGTTCGGTGCTTACACACAACGTCAATATGACTACGCAAGAGAATACAGTGAGATATTCTTCCGAGAATATAGAGAGGTATTTGGCAGAGATTATGTCTGAACATATTGTAGAACGTGCAATCATTATGGCTGCGGACATCGGCCAGCGGCTGCGCCCTGTGACCCTGACGACTCCCAAACCGTTGGTCACAGTAAATGGCGTGTGCATGATCGATACGATCATCGCGGCGCTTCACGAGAATGAAATCCACGAGATTTATGTCGTGGTCGGATACCTAAAAGAGCAATTCTATGAATGGGCGAAAAAGTACAACGGCATTACGCTGATAGAAAATCCATGGTACGCGGAGTGCAATAACATCGCGTCCCTCTATGTCGCGCGTGAATACCTGAACAACGCGATTATTTTGGACGGCGATCAGATCATCCGCAACCCGGCGATCCTTCACCGGGAATTTACCCGCTCCGGGTATAGCTGCGCCTGGACAGACAGAGCTACAAACGAATGGCTGTTGACGGTTAAAAATGGGATCGTGACAAAATGCAGCCACACAGGCGGCGATCACGGCTGGCAGCTCTTCAGTGTGTCACGCTGGACAGCAGAAGATGGGCAGCGACTCAGAAAGCACTTGGAACTGGAATTTGTGCAAAACGAAAATCGGAGCATTTACTGGGATGATGTTGCAATGTTTTGCCACCCTGATGAGTACCAGTTCGGCGTTTACCCCATTTCAGCGGAAGATCTGCGCGAAATTGACAGCTTCACAGAGCTTTGCGAGGCGGATTCATCATATAGAGGAAGGGTTAATTGAGATATGAAGAAAAACACACTGAAAAAAGAGCTTGACTGGGTATCTATGCTGGTGCCGCTGGCAATCGTACTGACGGTATGTGCGCTGTTTATGATTTTTCCGGAAGGCTCCAAGCTCGTCCTTAGCGTGGTGCGCGGCTTTCTGGGGGATGACTTTGGCCTCTACTATGCACTGCTCGGCGTTGGCATCGTAGGCTGTACGCTTTACATAGCCTTTTCCAAATTCGGCAAGATCAAGCTTGGCGACTGTGAGAAGCCGCAATATCGCTCTTTTCAGTGGGGCACTATGATTTTTACATCCACCATGGCTGCGGATATTCTGTTTTATTCGCTGTGCGAGTGGGCGCTGTATGCCAATGAATCGCAGGTGGAAATGATGGGCGGCATGCAGAAATGGGCGTCCACTTACCCGCTTTTCCACTGGGGACCTATCGCGTGGGGCTTTTATATCGTGCTCGCGGTTGCATTCGGCTTTATGATCCATATCCGCGGCCGTGATAAGCAGAAATTCTCTGAAGCCTGCCGCCCCCTGCTGGGAAGCCGGGTAGATGGAGTTTTGGGGCGTGTGATCGACCTGACTGCGATTTTTGCGCTGATTGCGGGCACAGCGACGACGTTTTCTCTCGCAACGCCGCTGCTTTCCAGAGCAATCAGCCGTGTGTTTGGCCTGCAGGACAGCATCGGGTTAACGATAGCAATCCTTTTGATGATCGCGGCAGTCTACACCTTTACGGTCTGGTTCGGCATGAAAGGAATCGCGAAGCTCGCCGCCATTTGCAGCTATTGCTTCTTTGCACTGCTTGCATACGTTCTGTTTGGCGGCGGTGAAACCCGGTATATTCTTGAAACAGGTTTTTCTGCCATAGGCAATCTTGTCCAGAATTTTATCGGCCTGTCAACATGGATGGATCCGTTGCGGGAAACGAGTTTCCCGCAAAATTGGACGATCTATTACTGGGCATATTGGATGGTCTGGTGCGTTGCGACACCGTTCTTTATTGGCGTGATCAGCAAGGGACGCACGATCCGCAATACCATTCTCGGCGGCTACGGCTGGGGGCTTGCAGGGACGTTTACCTCGTTCATTATCCTTGGAAATTACGGCCTTGCGCAGCAGCTTAAACACGGCCTTGATATTACGGGCTTTGTCGCAGCGGGCGGGGACTATTCCGAGGCAATTATGAAGATCTTTGATACGCTTCCGCTAACGGAGGTCGGCCTGATTCTGCTGGCGGTTACAATGATTGCCTTCTATTCCACCACGTTTGATGCGCTGACAATGGTTGTTTCGAGCTATTCGTACAAGAGGTTGAAGCCGGAGCAAGAGCCGGATAAAAGAGTCCGCACCTTCTGGGCTGTGGTATTCATTCTTCTGCCTATAGCGTTGATATTCTCTGAGAATTCCATGCACAGTCTGCAATCTGTATCAATCATCGCGGCATTTCCCATTGGAATTATCATCCTCATTATCGTAGCGAGCTTCTTCAGGGATGCGTCCGGCTACTTACAGGAGAGAAAGGACACACAGGCATGAAGCAAATACCAGATCAGCTCCAGCGGCAGATTTGGGCAACCGAGCAGGAGATATTGGATGTGATCCATCAGGTCTGTACGGAGTATGGGCTGCGGTATTCTCTGGCGTATGGTACGTTGATCGGCGCTGTGCGGCATAAGGGCTTTATCCCGTGGGACGATGATATTGACTTGATGATGCCGCGGGAGGACTATGAAAAGCTTCTTGCCATCTGGAATGAAGCCGCACCAAAGGGGTATATTCTGCAAAACACGCGAACAGACCCGGATTTTACGCAAAATTTTACCAAAATCAGGAAAGACCACACGACGTTTTTGCAGGGCGAATCTGAGCGGGAAAAGCACTATCACAAGGGGATATTCGTTGATATTTTTCCCGGCGATCGGGTCGCCCCCAGCAAGTTGGGAAAAAACATTCAGTACATAGCCTGTGCGATCAACCTGCTGTACAGTCGAGGGCATACAAGTGGTTCCGGCGGATTGATTGGAAAAGTCGAAAATATCTTACTCAGGGCGCCAAAGGAAAAATACACCATAAGACGCGAGCGTGCTGAAAAATCAATTCGCAGATGGAACGGCAAACTATTTTGCACGGCTGGCCAACTATTTTTTGATTTCCCAGTCGCTGTCGCTCCCTTGGATGTTGAAGAAAATCGGCGGCAGGGATAGGAAAATGCTGACTGCACTGATGGTGTTGGGATTCCTTGCGTACTTCTATTACGCGAATGCAATCAACCAGCCGTTTGATCAGGACTTTGCGCGGCTGAGTTTGTCGGAGTACCTTGCGCAGCTGGGAGGATAAATCGTGGCATCTATTCGTGTTTTGCAAGTTGTTACCCACATGGATCGCGGCGGACTGGAAACTATGCTGATGAATTACTATCGGCATATGGATCGCGAGAAGGTGCAGTTTGATTTCCTTGCGCACCGGCAGGAACGAGCCGCCTATGATAACGAGATCGAAGCATTGGGCGGAAAAATCTATCGCTTACCCCGTCTTGTGCCGTGGAGCAAGTCATATCTTGCTGCGCTGAATCAGTTCTTTGCCGATCACCCGGAATATAAAATTGTTCACGTTCATCAGGATTGCCTCAGTTCGGTTATCCTGAAAGCAGCAAAAAAACATGGTGTGCCAGTGCGTATTGCCCACAGCCATAGCGCCAATCAGGATAAGAATCTGAAATACCCGCTCAAGCTTTGGTATAAGCGGGATATTCCCAAGTATACGACCAATCTTTTGGCTTGCGGCAGAGATGCGGGCGATTGGATGTTCGGCGGCGCACCATATCAAATCGTCAACAATGCGATTGACGTTTCGGCCTATACCTACAGCCCGATAAAGCGCTTAGAAATGCGGCGGGAAATGGGACTTGCAGATGAGTTGGTAATCGGCCACGTTGGCCGGTTCAATCAGCCGAAAAACCACCCATTCTTACTTGCCATTTTTGCTGCGCTGCTGAAAAAAGAGCCGAACGCCACGCTCCTGCTGGTGGGCGGCGGCGAGGATATGCCGAAGATGCAGGCAAAGGCGCGGGAGCTTGGCATTGCGGATCACGTCCGCTTTTTGGGGGTCCGAAGTGACGTTGCCGATCTGATGCAGGCCATGGATGTATTTGCGTTTCCGTCTTTGTATGAGGGGCTTCCCGTTACCATGGTGGAAGCGCAGGCTTCGGGGTTGCCATGCATCATCTCTGACAAGGTTCCGCCGGAGTGCATTCTGACAGAGGGACTTGTGGACGTTATGTCGCTATCGGCTGGGGCGGAGGCGTGGGCTGACGCGATCCTCGAAAAGCGTAATACACCTCGCACTGACCGCAGCGCCGAAATTGCCGCTCACGGCTTCGATATCACCACAGAGGCTGTCAAACTACAGGAGTTCTATTTGAATGCCTATGAACAAAACTGCTGATCCGATTCTCACCATTTTTACCCCCGCCTACAATCGCGCCCATACGCTGCCGCGCACCTATGAGAGCCTTTGCCGCCAAAGCTGCAAGGCCTTCATCTGGCTCATTGTGGACGATGGTTCCACGGATAACACAGCCGCGTTGGTGCAGCAGTGGCAGAGCCGCGATAACGGGTTTGAGATTCAGTACATCTACAAGGAAAATGGCGGTATGCATACAGCTCACAATGCTGCCTACGCCAATATTCATACCGAACTGAACACCTGCATTGACTCGGACGATATGCTGGCAGACGGCGCGGTGGAGAAGATCCTGAGCAAATGGGCGGAGGTCAAAGATAAGGGCTATGCCGGTCTTGTCGGGCTTGACGCTGATTTCTCCGGGAATGTAATCGGAAAAGGCTTCCCGGTCAATATGACGGAGACGACCATTTCCGGTTACTACGCTGCCGGGGGGGCGGGCGACAAAAAGCTGGTCTACCGCACGGATGTGATCAACGCTTATCCGGAGTACCCTGTGTTCGAGGGTGAGAAGTATGTCAGCTTGTCTTACAAATATCTCCTGATCGATCAGAATTATAAGCTGGCTGTGCTGGACGACGTCCTGTGCAATGTGGAATATCAGCCAGACGGCTCCAGCAATAATATGTTCCGGCAGTACCTGAAAAATCCGAAGGGGTTTGCCTTCTGGCGGACGGTCAAGATGCAGTACCCGGAGTCCTTCAAGCGGCTGGTTATGGATTGCATCCACTACTGCTCCAGCAGTCAGATTGCCGGAAACCGGCACTATATCAAGGAATCCCCCCGCAAGCTGCTGACGGTGCTGTGTACACCGGTTGGATGGGTACTGACTGCATTTATAAACAAAAAAGTAGGACTGTTGCGGTAGAATAAAACTCAGAGGTGTAGCTATGCTTGAAGATCATAAGCAATTACGAAAATTGCAACTGGAACAGTACAAGATTTTACAAAGCGTGAATGACCTGTGCTCAAAATACGGCATCGAGTACTATTTGCTGTATGGTACTCTGCTGGGTGCTGTGCGCCACTCGAAGTTTATCCCGTGGGATTATGACATAGATATCGCGATGGAAAGAACGCAATTTAACCGATTTAAGAGCGTTGTTCAAGAACTTCCAGACTGGTTGGAGGTGTGGGATATATGTTATAGCTCTATAGAGTATGCCGGATTGTCGAGAGTTGTAAAGCCTAAGGACTGCGTATTTGGAGATATTCACATAGATATATTCATAATCGATAACGCTCGTATAACTTCAAATATATGTACTAAAATTAATGGAGCGTTGGGACGCTTTTTACATATCGCGAAACTCAGCAAAGCAGAGAAAAATATTCTTTACGAACATTTTAAAGACAGCAAGAGTAAAAGGTTTGTTGTCTTTTTAGGTGATGTATTATGCGGAATATTTGGCAGTGCAAGGATCGAAAAATGGATTTATTTGCTTTTGGTAAGTGAATATCCAACTGGCCGGTTGGTGATACTTGAAGATCCGTCCCGAGTTATAAGAAGTGAGTGGCTTTTAGAAACTAAGATGCTCAAATTTGAAGACATGGATTTTCCGGTACCCAGCGGGTATGAGTACTTACTTAAATTGTGGTATGGTAACTATATGGAGATCCCCGAGGAAGGAAAAGAGTATTTGCGGAAGGAACAGATGGAAGAGTAGTCTGATTTGTATTATGCCTAAAAAAATAACGCACACCATTCTCATCTTCTCCCAAGCCATGGAGCTTGGCGGGGTGGAGCGCAGTTTGCTGGGACTGCTGGACTCCATCGACTATGACCACTATGACGTGGACCTTTTTCTGATGCGGCACAGCGGCGAATTGATGCCCTACCTGAATCCGAAGGCGAATCTTCTTCCGGAAATTCCGCAATACACATCGCTGGCGGTCCCCATGGTATCGCTGCTCAAAAGCGGGCAGATCGGTGTTCTCTACGGGCGGCTAAGAGGGAAGCTTGCGGCCAAGCGCTTTGACAAGCGGCATCCCAGCAGTAAGCCATCTGTCACCGCGCTGACATACAGCCACAAGTTCACGCTGCCTGCCATGCCGCAGATTTCCGATAAGACCTATGACCTTGCTATCAGCTTTCTGACGCCGCATTATTTCGCGCGGGAGCGGGTCAAGGCAAAAAAATATGCGGCGTGGATTCATACGGATTATACTGCCCTGTCGTTTGATCGGTCGGCGGAGCTTGCCATGTGGAGCGGATATGACGCGATTTGTGGCGTGTCGGAGCAGGGGTCCCGGAGTTTTCGAACGGTGTTTCCGGAGCTTTCCAATCAGGTTCAGACCGTCGAAAATATCCTGCCGAAAGAATTGATTGCGAAACAGGCAGAGCAGCCGCAGACTGATATACCCTCCGATGGCGCGATTAAGATTCTTTCTGTTGGCCGTTTCTGTGACGCAAAAAACTTTGACAACGTGCCGGATATCTGCCGCCGTCTGGTGAAGGATGGCCTGAACGTCAAATGGTATCTCATCGGCTACGGCGGAGATGAGCCGCTGATCCGGCAGAAGATCACCGAAGCCGGGATGCAGGAGCGCGTCATTATTCTCGGCAAGAAGGACAACCCCTATCCCTATATGCGGGCCTGCGACCTGTATGTGCAGCCTTCCCGCTACGAGGGCAAGGCCGTCACGGTGCGGGAGGCGCAGCTTCTCGGCAAGCCTGTGGTCATCACAAACTATGCCACCTCCGCCAGCCAGTTGGAGGACGGCGTGGACGGTGTGATCGTCCCGATGGACAACGCAGGCTGCGCTGCCGGTATCGCGGCTCTGCTGCGTGACCCGGCGCGGATGCAGCAGCTTTCAGAAAACTGTGTCAAGCGAGACTATATGAACAGCGCAGAGGTGGAGAAATTCTACGCGCTGATGGAGTGAACGATGGATATTACCAAAAGAGATTCAAAAATGCTGAAGGGCGTAGCGATCCTCGCTATGCTGATGCTGCATCTCTTCTGTCGGAGGGATAACCTGCCCTACACCCCCTTTGCTGTGGATAGGGGATACACCCCTGATTTACTACTTTGGCTTGTTCGGAGACATCTGCGTGGCGATTTATTGCTTTGTCAGCGGCTATGCCCATTACATGCAGTCCTCCGAAACAGAACTGCGGCATCGCTGGAAGCGTCTCCTCTGTTTTTTGATCCCATTTTGGGTAATTGCGGCGGTATTCTCGTTGATTGGCATAATCACAGGCAATCCTGCGATTCCTGCCAGCGCAAAGGAATTTCTGCTGAATTGCCTGACCATTAAGAACAGCTATAACGGCGCTTGGTGGTATGCGAACACCTACATACTATTGGTCGCGTTGCAGCCGCTTTCGCGCAAATTTGTGGAACGCTGTCCGGCGTGGGCCGTGCTTCTTGCTTTCTTCGCATTTTACACCGTTGGCTATGGTATCCGGTTCTGGGGGTGGGGCAGTTGCTGCTCGGCTGTGCTGGCCTGGATTATTACGCACATAGGACTGCTGGGCACTTCCTATTTCCCGTATGTCATTGGTATGTTGTTCTGCAAAAAACAGGTGGTTGCTGCCCTACGGCAGCGATTGGCTGCCGTTAAGGCTCGTAATATATATATTCACAGCAATTACTTTTGCTGGCATGATCGTAGTGCATGGGGTGATACAGCCGCTCTTTGTCGCATTCATTACTGCGACCGTGACGATCATTCTGCTCTGCATTTGCCCTCTTCCTGTGTGGCTGACAAATCTCCTTTGCTATTTCGGTGAGCATTCCACGAACATCTGGCTTGTCCATATGTTCTTCTATTCGGTCCTATTTGATAATCTGGTTTTCAGTGCCAGATATCCGATTCCTGTTTTCCTCCTTCTAATCGCGCTTTCGCTTGCGTCGTCCTATGTGATTAGGTGGCTGAGCAGACCAATTTTGAAGCTTGTGAGGTAACATCATGATCCCGAAGATCATCCACTACTGCTGGTTCGGCCGGGGCGAAAAGCCGGAGCTGGCGAAAAAATGCATTGCCAGCTGGCGCAAATTCTGCCCGGATTTCGAGATCCGCGAGTGGAACGAGGACAACTGCGATTATCTTGCTATGCCCTTCATGGCCGAGGCGTATGCTGCCAAGAAGTACGCGTTTGTGTCAGACGTCATGCGGCTTCTGGTGCTGGAGCAGTACGGCGGTGTGTATTTTGACACTGACGTAGAGGCCGTGCGGGATATCGCGCCGCTGATGGATGACGAGGGCTTCATCGGATTTGAAAACGACCAATATGTCGCATCAGGACTGACCATTGCATCCGTGCCGCATCATCCGGTTGTGCAGGCGATGATTGAGGAGTATCGGAAGCTGCATTTCACCAATGCAGACGGAACGACGAACGCGGTGGGGTGTCCGCATCTGAATACGGACATCATGGAGCGCTACGGCCTTGTCCGAAATGGGCAGGAGCAAACCGTAGCCGGTATCCATGTCTACCCGGCGGACTTTTTCAACCCGCTGGACAGCGTGACAGGGAAGCTGACCAAAACGGAGAATACATACTCCATACACTGGTACTCTATGAGTTGGTTGCCATGGTATAAACAGATTAAGGTCAAAATTGGGAGGATATACAGAAGAATGAAGAGGGCGATTAGAGGATGAAAAGAGCAACAGCATTTACGGTTCTGTTATTGGCACTTTTGACATTCGGATGTTTGGGGTGTGTACTGACTTTGACAGATTACTTTGCACCAGCATTTTCGCAATCTGAAGGTAGCGCTGTATTAAATATTGAAACGTATATTGATGGACAGAACCAACCCACACACCCGGCAGTTATTGATATGAAGCGTGAGTGGAATGGATACAGATATTGGATGTCTTATTCTCCTTATCCCAACGCTGATGGTGCAGAGGAAAATCCGTGCATCGGAGTATCGAATGACATGATTCACTGGACAACGCCGGACGGATTGTACAACCCCATTGCATTCAATGAAGAAACGGCCTGCGATGAATTGAAGGATCCGCATATCGTATACAACAATGATTTGAACAGAATGGAAATCTGGTATCTGGGACGAACCGATTCCACCATTAAAAGCGGCGGAATACTGCTTTTGTTCCGCAAAGTTTCTTCAGATGGAGTGCATTGGAGCGAATATGAAATTATGCGGGATTTGGTGGGCTACCTATCTCCGAGTATTGTTTATAGCGAAGGCAAGTATAAACTGTGGGCAATTGAGCCATCTACCTCAGGAAGAGAAGGTGCATTGGCCTATTCGGAAAGCACGGATGGTGATACATGGACCCCGTTCGAAAAATGCACTTTCGGAGGCTATTATGGAATAGAAAAGATTTGGCACGGAGCTGTTTCACTTGACGATACATATCGATTTGCATTTATAGAGGATTCAGGGAAAAGCAATACCATTTTGTATACTGAAAGCCATGATGGAATCACTTGGGAACGTCCAGTGCCTATTGTCCGGAAGGAGAATTTCTGGAAAGCGTTCTACCGCCCATGCATTCTCTATAGCGATGGCAGATTATATTGCATATATGGAGTCATCACGCAAGATAATGAATGGTATCTCTCTATGAGCATGGGAGACTCTGTCGATAACCTTCATGGAATTTCTACGCAGGATATTGGCAATTCAAAAGTGAATATGACAATTTCGGAAAAGCACACTCTTTCCAATTTGACAAAGAATGTGTACCACTTTGTCCAGTCCATTTGCAGGCCGGAATTATTACTGATTTGTGCTGCCGTGGCAATACTTTTGCTGATAGTTAGAAAGTGTTCTTTTATTTTGCTGTGGGGTGGGTCTTGGCTTCTTGGTGTTTTGAGGTTTTACAGCCAAATGAGAGGGATTCCCCTGTCAGAAAAGTTCTGGTTGCTTTTCTCGGTGGGTGCAATCAGTGCTGTTTGCTCTCTAGCAATACAGCAAGTGATCAACTGGCTTGATGTCAGGAGAGAAAGGGCGAGATAAGTCATATGCCGAAAGTCAGTATTATCGTTCCGGTTTACAATGCCGAAAAATATTTGCAGGAGTGTGTGGAGAGCGTGCTGTGCCAAACACTCTCTGATATTGAACTGATTCTGGTGGATGATGGTTCTACCGACGGTAGCCCGGCACTCTGCGATCAGTACGCGGCCAAAGATGCGCGGGTACGTGTAATACATCAGGAAAATGCAGGGGCAGCGGCAGCCAGAAACCATGGTCTGGGCATTGCACAGGGGGAATATGTTGCTTTTGTAGACAGTGATGACTGGATTGATGCAGATATGTATGAGCGGATGTTTGCTGCTGCCGAGTTAGATAAAAGCGAGCTTGTGATTTGTGACTGCCTGAAGGAATCCGACAGAGGCAGCCAACTTTATACACATGCGCTTCCGTCCGGCACATATGGCTGTGATCGTATACGTTCGGTGTACTATCCCCAACTTCTAATGCCGGATACTATGGAATACCCAGTTACAATTTCAAACTGGCTTCTCCTGATTCGGCATACTGTGATTACGGAAAACCATCTCTCTTTTCCAATCGGTATGCGTTTCTCAGAAGATCTTCTGTTTGGGGCTGAGGTGGGTTATCATGCAAGAAGCATGACCTATTTGAAAGGCTTTACTCCGTACCATTACCGCCAAAATCCGGAGTCTGTAACGCATACGGAATATAAGGACAAGTGGCCTCTTTTGAGAGAACTTTGGTGCAGGATTGCTGAAAGTTTCCGAAAAAAAACGGATTATGACTTCACACCGCAGATTCAGCGCTGCATGCTTTTTTTTGTTTACATGGCAATGAATCAAAGGCTTTCTGCAAACTTATCAGCAAAAGAACTTTTCCATGAGGTCAGCGAGGTGTTGGATGATCCGTTGGTTCACGAATCACTTGGCAAGATCCAGGTCAGCCAGTTGGACATTTCATGGAAACTCAAAATTATCACTTTGATTTACAAGAAAAAGTACCTCCGTCCTGCAGTGATGATGCTTAAAAGGTAAGACAATTATGCAAAATGTGCTGTTTATCAACGGACATTTGAATACCGGCGGGGTGGAGCGCTCACTGGTAGACATTCTCCGGCACATGGATGATACGAAATATACGGTAGACGTTCTGCTTCTAGAGGAGAAGGGCGATTATCTGGAGGAACTTCCTCCGGAGGTTTCTGTGCTGTTCCTTGATATACACGATACCTATGGAAGCTTCCTATCGTCGCTTCGCCGCTGCATCACTCATCAGAACTGGATGTGCCTGCGCTTGCGCTTGCTGTTCCTATTACGAAAATGGATCGGGGAGCGTGCCCTGAAGTCTGCGGCGAAGATTTTGCTGGGAAAGTACCATTATGATTGCGTCATCGGATTTCGCCCCGGTATCTGCTCTGACCTGGCAGCATATTCCATTCAGGCAGAACGAAAAATTACATGGTGGCATCACGGCGAGTTCAATGTTGACCAGACGGCATACGCCAACATGTGCGGGAGAATGGATGCGCTTGCGGTTGTGTCGCAAACATGTGAAGAAATGTTGAAGCAAATCCTGCCGGGATTTGCGGACAAGATGGTTTGCATTCCGAATATGCTGGATGCAGAAGCAATCAGTCAGAAAGCATTAAACTCCCCCTATGCTGATGGCATGCTGCACATCGTTTCCGTAGGACGCTTGGCACCGGAAAAACACTTTGAGAACGTTATTCCTGCGGCAAAGGCGCTGAGGGAAGCCGGCGCTGATTTTGTATGGCATATCGTCGGGGAAGGGCCGGAACGTACAAAATTGGAAGTATTGATCGCAGACAGCGGTCTGGAAAGCCATGTGGTTCTGGAAGGAAGCAAAACGAATCCCTACCCGTACATGAAGTATGCGCAGCTTTTCGTTCATCCGTCCTATGTGGAATCACAGGGCCTGACGGTGCTGGAAGCCATGGCGCTGGGTGTTCCATGCGTGGTAACGAAATCCCGCGGCCCCTGCGAATTCATTCAGGACGGTATCAGCGGATTATTGACGGAGCAGTCCCCGGAGTCTTTGACTGCAAGAGTGCTTGAGATCTTGAACGACAAGGCGCTGTATCAGCGCATTTGTGAAAACACAAAGTGCCCTGAGCAATACAGCCCGGAACAGGTTATGAGACAGATAGAAACACTGATCGATGCGTAGAAGGTATCAAACTATGAAGATTATAATGTACGGAAACGGCGGTAGCGGCAACCATGGCTGCGAGGCGATTGTACGGGGAACAATACAGCTTCTGGGAGAACATTCGTATTGCATTCTTTCAGAGAACTGCAAAGAGGATTCTCAATACGCACTCGCACGTATCGCAGCCCTGACTTCCGCAAGAGGCTTCAGAAAAAAGGATTTTGAATTTCTGAAAGCATATGCGAGATTAAAACTGACCGGAAAATATACAGATATGGACGGACTCTACTATTTGCCTGCAATTCAGCGGTGTAAGGGCAACACGGATATTGCACTATCCGTTGGCGGCGACAATTACTGTTATGGAAATACCGGCATATATGCATATCTGAACCGGGCTTTTATAAAGCAGAAAATTAGAACGATCCTTTGGGGGTGTTCGATAGAACCGGATGTTGTAGCAGAAGCGTCTGTTGCCGAAGATTTGTGGAATTATGCCCTTGTCGCAGCCAGAGAAAGCATTACATACGAAGCAGTTAAAGAGACAGGTGCCAATGTCGTGCAAATGCCTGATCCTGCATTTCATATGAGTCCAGAGACGTGTAGCCTTGATGAGCGTTTCTTGCAAAGCAACGTCATTGGCATCAATATCAGCCCCATGATCATTCATAATGAGCAGAACAAGGGTGCGGCTTATGCCAACTACAAAACCCTGATCCGATATATTCTGGACAACACCGATGCTTATATTGCGCTGATTCCCCATGTGGTCTGGGCCAGCAATGATGATCGTATTCCACTGAAACAGCTTTATGACGACTTCGATCATGACCCGCGCCTGATTCTTGTAGATGACCATATTGCGCCGCAGCTGAAATATATAATTTCCAAATGCAGATTCTTCATCGGTGCGCGGACCCATGCGACCATAGCGGCATATTCTACGGGCGTTCCGACTTTGGTGGTCGGTTACTCCGTCAAGGCGCGCGGCATTGCCCGCGATCTGTTTGGAACGGAAGAAGGTTATGTTTTGCCGGTGCAGCAGCTGAAGGAAAGCGACGAACTGACACGGGCATTTATAAAGCTGTATGAAAAGCGCGAAAACATCCAGACACATTTGAAAACGATACTCCCTGCGTACATTGCCCGCGCGGATGATGCGCGCAGTGCATTGGAGGAACTAATAAAAAAATAGTACAGATCCTTATCAGAAAACCGACGAGGTAAATATGTCACGACTGGAAAATTCTGCAAAAAATATTGTGTTTTCTTTTGGAAATACAATTCTTGTCTCAATACTAGGCTTTATCTCAAGAACAGTTTTTATTCATATATTAGGGACGGACTACTTAGGATTGGCTGGGCTGCTTGGGAATGTCCTCGGCTTTTTATCCATCAGTGAGCTAGGTATTGCCACCGCAATTGGCTTTAGTCTCTATAAGCCGCTGGCGGAAAAGGACTATAAGGTTGTCAGTTCCTTGATGTCTTTATATAGAAAAGCGTATTCAATAATTGGAACGATTGTGCTGATATCGGGAATTCTGCTTTTCTTCTTTTTGGATTTCTTCATCCCCGTTGATCAACAACCAGCAGGAACTGATTTCGCGTACTTTGCTTTTCTTGCCAACACGGTTGTCAGTTATTTTCTGGCATATAAGACAACCCTCATATCCTCGGATAATCAGGCGTTCCGCCTTGTTCCGATCAACATGGCGGTCAACACGGCACAAACCATTTTGCAGATTCTTGTGCTTGTCTTAACTCGAAATTATGTGGTTTACTTGAGCGTACAAATTGTTTGCTCAATTATTCTAATGGCACTCCAAAACATCTATATAACCCAAAAATATAGTGAAGTTGATTTTTCTTCTAAGGACAGGCTGCCGAGTGAAAAAACAGTAGAAATAAAGAGAAATGTCTCTGGCCTGATTATCGCGAAAATTGGCGACTATTTGGTAAATTCAACTGACAATCTGATTATTACGAAACTTGTAAGCCTTGCTGCTACAGGTATATATTCAAATTATCTGTTGATTCGGAACATGATCAATGGCTTTATTGCCACATTGTTTAGTGGAATAACTGCTAGCATGGGAAACGTTGTAGCAGTTGAAAACGATGAGAAGAAACTGGAAATATTTGATACGGTTTTTTTCTGCGCATTCTTAATTTACAGCATAGAAGCTACGTGCTTTATGAGCCTTTACAATCTGTTTATTGGAGATATCTGGATAGGGAGAAACTATATTTTTAGTGCGGGGACGGTTGCGGTAATTGTTTTAAATAATTATCTGACGGGTCTGAGAATCCCTCTTATTACGATGAAGGGTGCTGCTGGAAAATATCTGGAGGACACGTGGATTCCGTTCGGATTCGCTATAGTAAATTTAGTCGCGTCTATTTTGCTGGCGAAACCATTTGGAGTAGCGGGTGTATTTCTTGGAACTATTATTGGAAGTCTGTTTACTGCGGATTGGTACAGACCATTTGTAATCTATCGAACGGTATTCCATGCTCCTGTGAAAAAGTATTTTAGAAAATATATGGTGTACCTGCTCCTTGGCGTTGGATATATCGCTCTTACCTATTGGCTGAATGCACAGATTTACCTTTCAAACGCATATTTACTATTCCTTGTTAGAGGGATAGTGTCAGTAGGCGTTCCTGCCTTACTGAGTTGTGCCTTGTTTTATAGGACGACAGAGTTCGGCGCAATCAAGACTTTGACCATCCGTTTAGTTAGAGGAACGACAGCAAGGCTTTGTTCAAAAAAAGAGGATAGAAATGGATAGTTTAGCTAGTATAATTGTTCCGTGTTATAATGGAGAAAAGTTCGTCGATAGGTGCTTTGATTCAATTCTCAAGCAAAAGTACGCTCACATGGAAGTTATTGTCGTGAATGATGGATCAACTGATCAGAGCGAACAACGCGTACTCGCATGGAATGACAGATTCAGAAACGCAGGAATACAGCTCGTTTACGTTTCTCAAGAGAACAAAGGTCCCGGGGGAGCGATTAATACTGGATTGAAGCATGTGACGGGAGAATATTTGTGTCTGATAGATATCGACGATGAATTGCTCGAATCTGCGGTTTCTACAAGGGTTGCTTTTTTAAAATCGCATCCGGATATAGATGTTGTTCGCTCAAATGGCTGGTATAATCGAAAAAGCGGAAAGAGCCTTTTTATATATGATGAAAAAGAGAAACGTATAGATGATGTTTTTTCTGCACTGGTTGGAGGAGAAACAAATAACTGGGCAGGAAGTTATATGGTCAGGACATCTGCACTGTTTGATTTTTACCCGGATCGAGAAATCTACCAGTCTCGCTTTGGACAGAATCTACAGTTCCTGATGCCGCTAACCTACAAGAAAAAGTGCGGCTATATAGATGAGCCGCAAATGATTTACAATATTCAGGAGAACTCCTTGTCACAATCTGCTGCTGATTCTGAAGTAGCAATAGAGAAATTTATGAAGAACTGTGCGGGCTATAGGGATATTCGATATCATTTGATAGGCCAAGTTATAAATGATCCAGTAGAGGTTCAAAAATATAGATTGCTGGCCGACATAGCCTACTATAAGCTGGCTTTTAATGAGGCAATCAAATTAAAGTCTAAGAAAACAGCAAGGACAGTTTATGCCGATTTGAGGAGGGTTCATGCGTGCACCATTAATGACATGATAGGTTATTGTTCGCTTTTTTGCCCTTATATGGTTTTTCCGCTGCGCTGTATAAGAAAGATTAAGACCGCAATAGATACTTTAAGGGAAACTTTATGAACATCTCTCAAATTTCTGATATCTGCACCGGCTGTGGCAGTTGCGTTGCCGTTTGTCCGTCTGCCGCGATCCGGATGCAGCCGGATGAACACGGCTTTCTCCATCCGGCAGTTGACGCCGCAGCGTGTACTGACTGCGGCCTTTGCGCCTGCAAGTGCCCGGTTTCCACACCGCCGCAGGTATCGGCCCACACGGAGATCCTGACCGGATATGCAAACGACGAAGCGCTCCTGCCTGCATCCTCTTCCGGTGCGATTTTCCCGGTGCTGGCCTCCGAGATCATCCGCCGTGGCGGTATCGTGTTCGGCGCGGCGTTCAATCAGAACTTCGACGTGATACATACTGCCGCAGAGAGCATCGCGGAGCTTGCTGCGCTTTGCAGTTCCAAATATGTGCAGAGCAGCATCCCGGCGGACATCTATGCGCAGGCGAAGGCGGCGCTTACCGCCGGGCGCTGGGTTTATTTCAGCGGAATGCCGTGTCAGGTGGCCGGACTAAAGAATTACCTCAGCCGGGAGTATGAGACGCTGATCACGCAGGATACCGCCTGCCACAGTGTGCCATCCCCTATGATTTGGAAGGATTATCGCTCTGCGCTGGAAACGCAGAACGGCAGTAAATTGAAATCGTTCTCATTCCGCAAGAAAGCAACCGGATGGGAGAACTATCATATCCATGCTGCATTTGAGAACCGCAGAGAATTTTTACAGCTTGCTGCCAAGAATCCGTATCAGCGTGGATTTATCAAAGGTCTGTATTCCCGCGGCTCCTGCTTTGATTGTAAATTCAAGGGTATCGAGCGGTGCAGCGATATCACATTGGCGGACTACTGGGGCGTCAAGGGTATTCAGCCGGAAGCCTACCATCCGCAGGGGACATCCCTTGTTTTGCTGCACAGCGAGAAAGGCCGCGCTTTGCTGGAACGCTGCAAGGATAGGCTGCAAACCTGTCCTGCCGCAGAGGGCGCGCTTACATGGAATCCTGCTATGCTCCGGCCTATTCAGAAACCGGCGCGGTACGATGAGTTCTGGGCAGGATATGAACAGAAACCGTTTGCGGAACTGGTTTCCGCCTGCTGCGAACCGACAAAGGAAGAGGCAGCGAAGGAACGCTGGAACAGAAGCCTTCTGGCCCGCGTCATTCGCCGCCTGACGCGATAAATATGATATTTCGCCAAATCTATGCGATGAATCCATGGACGGTGTGCCTCCTGATGCTGTTGGCGTTTGCCGGATGGACGGTGCTCTGCAACTGCCTCCGCGCAAAGGTCAGAATCGCCGTCAATGTGATCCTGTTCTGCGTGTCCGCAGCGATCATCCTCCACGCCACCCTTCTCTCCCGCACGCCCGGGACTTACGCCGCCGTCCTCACCCCCTTCGCCGCGCTTGCGGCCGCGCGGCAGCAGCCGGAGCTTTACCGGGAGATGCTGATGAACGTCTTCCTCTTCTTCCCGCTGGGGCTGACGCTGTCCAACGCCCTGCCGCGTACATGGCACCGCTGGCTCCGCATCGCCCTCACGACGCTGACCGGCTGCGTCCTCAGTGCGGGGATCGAGTACGCGCAGTACCGCTTTGCTCTCGGCATGGCGGAGACGGACGACGTGATCTGCAACACACTGGGGGCGTTCGTCGGCGCGGCCTCGCTGTTGCTGGCCCACGCCATGGAAAAACACAAGGAAAGGCCCACGACCATGACCCTGACTGCCACCGAAACGCAATTTCTGCATATCGCCAAGGCTGCCGTCTCCGGCGGGGAGCTGCCCACGGAGGCCGTGGACTGGCCTGCCATATTCACGCTGGCAAACCAGCAGAAGCTGCTGCCCATCCTCTTCGAGGCCGTCCGCAAGACGCCTGCCGCCGGGGAGAACGCCCCGCTGTTCGCGGCCATCAAGCGGCAGGTCATCGGGCAGGTGCTGAACCAGACCGTGCGCTCGGCGGAGTTCGCCGACCTTTACGGGAAGCTCCGGGCCGCCGGACTGCACCCTGTTGTGGTGAAGGGGCAGCTTTGCAGCAGGCTTTACCCCCTGCGCGATCAACGCATCAGTGCGGACGACGACCTCTTCATCCCGGAGGGCGAGTTCTTTGTCTGCCACGAGGCGCTGCTGGCAAATGGCCTGACCACCGATACGCCCGCCGATGAGCTGCCCACGGCGGACGAGGTGTCCTACACAAAAAAAGACAGCCCGCTTTACATCGAGCTGCACCGCCACCTGTTCGATTCCGCTGAGGATGCCCACGACGAGCTGAATCACTTCTTTGTGGACATCGCCCCCGTGGAGGTGGACGGCTTCCTGACTATGCCGCCCCATGAGCACCTGCTGTACCTGATTCTGCACGCCTACAAGCACTTTGTGTACAGCGGCATCGGCCTGCGGCAGTTCTGCGACATCGGCCTCTGGGCGCAGGCGTACCACGATCAGATCGACTGGCAGCGCCTGCATGATCAGTGCGCCGGGGTCCACGCGGCGACCTTCGCCGCCGCGGCCTTCCGGATCGCCCGGACGTATCTGGACATCGACTTTGACCTGCCCGGGCTGTGGGACGGCGATGTAGACGTGGAGCCGCTGCTGCACGACACCCTTTGCGGCGGCGTGTACGGCTCCAACAGCTACACCCGCCTGCACTCGTCCACCGTGACGCTGAACGCCGTCAAGGCCAGCCGCACCGGCGAGAAAAGCAGTGTCCTGCGCACGGTGTTCCCCAAGCGGGCGTATCTGGAGCGGCGCTACCCGTACCTCAAAAAGCGCCCGTACCTGCTGCCCGTGGCGTGGGTGCAGCGCATCGCCCACTACGCCGGAGAAAAGCAGTCCGGCGCGGACAACAGCGCGTCCGGCTCCATCAAGCTGGCAAAAGGGCGCATCGAGCTAATGAAGCGATATGGGATTATAGATGAGAAGAAATAAGCAGAAGGATTATCCAAAATCTGCAACGATAGAGTAATAGCAAGGGGATGAAAAATGAAAGCAAAGAAATGGCTGACCATCATCACTTTTGTTATCTCACTAATATCCTTAGTGAGTGCATTCGCCATTGGCAAGGACGGTAATTGCATTTTTTATGATATCTCCATGGCTTTTCTTGGAAGTGCTTTCTTGGGATTTATCATGTCGCTTACAGAGTATTTTGTTGAAAAACGAAAGGCCATGGAGGAGTTTTGGCTTCAGGCAACAAGTGTCTTGAAAAGATTGCGAAAGATTAATTATCTTGAAGTAGACGCTCCATATGATTTGATTATAGATGCATTTACAGAAGAACGGTCAAACGAATGGCACAAGATAATTGCAGCCTTGTCAGAAGACAAAGAGGTCCATCATGAAGCCAAAGACAAATTATTATCTTGGTATGAGGAATCAGCCGTTCTCACTTTTGATGAAAACACCGATGTTGATCGGGAGTTGGACACGATATATGAGTACGAAATAAAAAAATATAAAGAAGTATTTATCCGGTGCATGGATAGCTACCGGTTGGCATCTTCTGTAGGGTTAGGTGCATTTGACAATGCCTACGGCAACTTAGATTTTCTTGTGGGTAACAAGCATATTCGGCAAAAGGTGTGTGATCCAATTTACAACAAATTAAGGGATATAGTGAATGAATTTAGAACTGAGGCGAGCCACTTTAGCTTGCTAAAAAGCGGAAAGGATACCCTACCAGCGTGTGCATCAAAAGTGCGCGCCCTAAATCAGAAGTATTTTTCTTCAAGAGAGGAAAAAACTTCTGGGTATACAAACACCTTGGTATTTCAGAGTGTATTTGATGATATTGATGCATCATTGGAGAAGTTCAGGTGCAAGATTTATGGAACTGAATACACTGAACCCCAAAGAGAGCCGGTTTCTGGCAAAATGCTTTATTTTAATGAAGATGGGAAATAAATGCCCTGTAGAAAGCCCTGAAAAGCTCGGACAGATTCAATCCCTGCCCAAACCGCAAATTTATTCCCCCTTACGCAAACGAATTACACCCGTCCACGCTTCTGCAAACCATGCACGGCATGCGCGGTTTCGCGTGACTTTGTGCGGTTCGGCGTGGTCGTTTTCGTTTCCGTAAAGTGCAAAGGGTGCTCCTGTGAGTAGCGCATCGGATGGGAGATTTCAAATCGCTGGAATCGGGAATGCTGCATATAGCCCTTGATTTCCCGTTCGAGCTGTTCCCGGTACGATCATTTTCGTGACCTCACGAAAATGATCGGATACTTTGATCTCACCGGCTTCACCTGACATCACAGCCCAAACGAAGGCCGGAGGACGCACGTCCTCCGGCCTTTTTCACCCCGTTGCAGCGGGCTCATTTTTCCTCAAAAACCACGCAAATTTACTGTACCATTTCTGTACCAAACGTGTAAAAATCTATATCGAGTTATATAGATTTTTGTAATTTTTCAAATCTTTGGAACCATTGATATATCAGGATTTATGGCGTTTTATCAACTTTTAGAAGGACTTCCGGGTACGGCGATACCTAATTTCACCCAATCGCCCGCGTGACCGGCCGGAATAGAGAAACAGCATAGCGGGGACGCGGCCATTCTGCCGCGTCCCTGCTGCTCTTATCAACACATGCCTGCCGCCCTGGGCCAGATCCAGAACATTTGTTTGAAAAAATCTGTTTACAGATAAAAATAATGGTGCTACAATAGAATACTACGACAGAATACTGCATCCGGGAGGCGCTTATGGGAAAATTCAAGGTGGTATCGGAATACACCCCCAGCGGGGACCAGCCCCAGGCCATCGACACCCTGGCCAGCGGCATCGAAAACGGCTTGCGGGACCAGGTGCTGCTGGGCGTCACCGGCAGCGGCAAGACCTATACCATGGCCAAGGTCATCGAGCGGGTCCAGCGGCCCACCCTGGTGCTGGCCCACAACAAGACCCTGGCGGCCCAGCTGTGCGAGGAGTTCCGGGCCTTCTTCCCGGAAAACGCCGTGGAATACTTCGTGTCCTACTATGACTACTATCAGCCGGAGGCGTACATCCCCCACACGGACACTTTCATCGAAAAGGACGCCGCCATCAACGACGAGATCGAGCGCCTGCGCCACAGCGCTACCGCCGCCCTGTTTGAGCGGCGGGACGTCATCGTGGTGTCGTCGGTGTCCTGCATCTACGGGCTGGGGGACCCCATCGACTATGCCAACATGGTGATCTCCCTGCGCCAGGGGAAGGAGTACCCCCGGGACCAGCTGCTGCGCAAGCTGGTGGAGATCCGCTATGAGCGCAACGACATCGCCTTTGACCGGAATATGTTCCGGGTCCGGGGGGACACGGTGGAGATCTATCCGGTATATGCCAACGGCTACGCCATCCGGGTGGAGTTCTTCGGCGACGAGATCGACCGCATTTCCCAGATCAACCCCGTCACCGGTCAGGCCCAGCGGGTGCTCCAGCATGTGGCCATCTATCCCGCCAGCCACTATGTCACCACCAAGGACAAGATGGAGCGGGCGGCGGAGGAGATCGAAAAGGAGCTGGCGGAGCGGAAAAAGTGGTTTGAGGACCATGGCAAGCTCATCGAGGCCCAGCGCATTGACCAGCGCACCCGGTATGACCTGGAGATGATGCGGGAGCTGGGCTACTGTACCGGCATCGAAAACTATTCCCGGGTGATCTCCGGCCGGGAGCCCGGCTCCCCGCCCACCACCCTGCTGGACTATTTCCCGGAGGATTTTCTGCTGTTCGTGGACGAGAGCCATGTGACCCTGCCCCAGGTCCGGGCCATGTACAACGGCGACCGGGCCCGGAAGGAGAGCCTGGTGGAATACGGCTTCCGCCTGCCCTGCGCCTTCGACAACCGGCCCCTGAAATTCCCGGAATTTGAGGAGCGGTATCACCAGGCGGTGTTCGTCTCCGCCACGCCGGGAGATTATGAGCGGGAGCACGCCGACCAGGTGGCCGAGCAGGTGATCCGGCCCACAGGTCTGCTGGACCCCCAGGTGGAGGTGCGACCGGTGGAAGGCCAGATCGACGACCTGGTGGACGAGATCCGCCTGCGGATCGAGAGAAACGAGCGGACGCTGGTGACCACCCTGACCAAGCGCATGGCGGAGGACCTGACGGACCACATGAAGGGTCTGGGCCTGCGGGTGCGGTATATGCACTCGGACGTGGCCGCCATCGAACGAATGGAGATCATCCGGGATCTGCGGCTGGGCGAATTCGACGTGCTGGTGGGCATCAACCTGCTGCGGGAGGGCCTGGACCTGCCGGAGGTGAGCCTGGTGGCCATTCTGGACGCCGACAAGGAGGGCTTCCTCCGCAGCGAGACCAGCCTCATCCAGACCATCGGCCGGGCCGCCCGGAACGCCCAGGGCCTGGTGATCCTGTACGCCGACACCGTCACCCCCTCCATGCGGGCGGCCATGGACGAGACAGAGCGCCGCCGGGTGAAGCAGGACGCCTATAACAAGGCCCACGGCATCGTGCCCCAGACCATCCGCAAGGACGTGCGCAAGGTGCTGGAGATCTCCAAGGATGCCCAGCAGGAGCAGCAGGCCAGCCGCCGCAAACTGACGGATGCCGAGCGGGAGGCCACCATCCGCCGCCTGGAGAAGGAAATGAAAGAGGCCAGCAAGATGCTGGAGTTTGAATACGCCGCCCTGCTGCGCGATCAGATCATCGCCCTGCGGGGGGAGAAATGAGGATTCGCCATGCCCCACGTTCCCACCGTGGATATCCGCCGCCTGGGGGATATCCGCTTCGATACCCAGCTGGAAAAGGCTCTGGCCCCCAGCCCGGACTATGACGTGCAGCAGTGGCTGTTCGTCCCCAATGAATACACCGAGTACCGGTACATCCTGGGCACCCGGGGGGAAAGACCCCTGATCTGCATCGGCATCAACCCCTCCACCGCCCGGCCCGGGGACCTGGACCCCACCCTGCAAAGCGTGGAGCGGGTAGCCCGGAACAACGGCTTCGACTCGTTCATCATGTTCAATGTCTACGCCCAGCGGGCCACGTCGCCGGACGACATGGAGAGGACCTGCAACCCGGAGCTGCACCGGGAGAACATGCGGGCCTTTGCCTATGCCCTGTCCCTGAATCCCCGGCCGGTGGTGTGGGCCGCCTGGGGCACCATCATCGAAAAACGGGACTACCTCTGGACCTGTCTGGAGGATATGATCGCGCTGGGCCGGGAATACGGCGCCCAATGGGTCACCTGCGGCCGCCGCTCCAAGGCCGGGCATCCCCACCACCCCCTGTACCTGCGGGCGGACTCCGTCACGGAGCCCTTCGACCCGGAGGCATACGTCCTGGCCCAGCAGGCCCGGGCCGCCGCGGCTCCCCGGGGCCGCCGGAAGCGGGTATGAGGAGAGGCCATGGGAAAAAACCGGCTTGACCTCAGCGCGTTTGACCTGAAGCTCCTGGCCATGGCTGCCATGCTGGCGGACCACATAGGCTATCTGTTTTTCCCCCAGGCCCTCTGGATGCGGTGCGTGGGGCGGCTGGCCTTCCCCATCTTCGCCTTTCAGGTGGCCGAGGGGTGGTACAGGACCCACGACCGCCGGAGGTATTTCCTGCGGCTGGCCCTGTGCGGCCTGCTGTCGGAGATACCCTTCGACCTGGCCATAAGCGGCCAATTGATAGACCCCGGGTACCAGAACGTCCTTTGGACCTTCTGCATCGCGGCGGCGGCCCTGTGGGCCATGGAGGCCCTGCGGCGGCTGCAGATCCCCCTGCCGCTGGCGGCACTGTGCGCCGGCGCGGCGGGCTATCTGCTGGGGGAGGCGCTGCAATCCGACTATTTCGGTCCCGGGGTGCTGACGGTGCTGGTGTTCGCCCTGTGCCGCCAATGGCATATAGGGCGGCTTCCGGAGCTGGCGGCCATGCTGGTGATCAACGGCTGGCTGCTGCCCAGCGCCAATATGACCCTCTGGGGCGTCACCCTGCCGGTGGAGCTGCTGGCCACGGCGGCCCTGCTCCCCATCTGGCTGTACCGGGGCCGTCAGGGCCCCCACGGCCCCTGGCTCCGGTGGGTATGGTACGGCTTTTACCCGGCCCACCTGCTGGTGCTGTGGCTGATTGATACCAAAACCTGTTAAAAAGCTTGAAAAGCTTTTTATAGCACCGAAGGTGCGTCAGGTTTTGTATGAGACGTCACAGCGTGTTTCCACACGCTGTGTGTGCGCGCAGCGCACAGGATTCTTGATTCATTTTTTTGAATCAAGAATCAGTATTATAGAATCATTTGACAAGATAAGGAGGCACACAATGGCCAAGAAGGAAGAAAAAACCAACGTCATGCGGACGCTGGACCAGAAGAAGATCGCCTATATCCCCCACGCCTATGACCCCGACGGCCCCATCGACGGGGTGTCCGTGGCCCGGACCCTGGGCCAGGACCCGGCCTGCGTGTTCAAGACCCTGGTGACCCGGGGCGCCAGCGGCGGCTATTACGTTTTCGACATCCCGGCAGCGGAGAACCTGGACCTGAAAAAGGCCGCCCGGGCGGTGGGGGAGAAGTCCGTGGCCATGCTGCCCCAGAAGGAGCTGCTGCCCCTGACCGGCTATGTCCACGGCGGGTGCAGCCCGGTGGGCATGAAAAAGCCCTTCCCCACGGTGTTCCACCGGACGGCGGCAGACCTTCCCACCATCATGGTGTCGGCGGGACGCATCGGCCGCCAGGTCCAGTGCGACCCCAAGGACCTGCTGGCCCTGCTGGGGGCCAAAACGGCGGATATTATCGTGGAATGAGGACAAATCACCATGCAGGATCATATTTTCATCAAAGGCGCCCGGGAGAATAACCTGAAAAACATCGACGTCACCATCCCCCGGGACAAGCTGGTGGTGCTGACGGGGCTGTCCGGGTCCGGGAAATCCTCCCTGGCCTTCGACACCATCTATGCCGAGGGCCAGCGCCGGTATGTGGAGAGCCTGTCCAGCTATGCCCGGATGTTCCTGGGCCAGATGGACAAGCCCGACGTGGACTATATCGACGGCCTGTCCCCGGCCATCTCCATCGACCAGAAGACCACCAGCAAGAACCCCCGGTCCACCGTGGGCACGGTGACGGAGATCTACGACTATCTGCGGCTGCTGTGGGCCCGGGTGGGCACCCCCCACTGCCCCAAATGCGGCAAGGAGATCCGCCAGCAGACCATCGACCAGATCATCGACCAGATCATGGCCCTGCCGGAGGGCACCCGCATCCAGGTGCTGGCCCCGGTGGTCCGGGGCCGCAAGGGCGAGCACGCCAAGGTGCTGGACGACGCCCGCCGCTCCGGCTATGTCCGGGTCCGGGCCGACGGAAACCTCTATGACCTGTCCGAGGACATTCCCCTGGAGAAGAACAAGAAGCACAACATCGAGATCGTGGTGGACCGTCTGATCGTCCGCCCCGACGGGGCCCAGCGGCTGACGGACTCCGTGGAGACCGCCTCCCACCTGTCCGGCGGCATCGTGCTGGTGAACCTGGTGCGGGAGGGGCAGGACCTGACCTTTTCCCAGAATTACGCCTGCGACGACTGCGGCATCAGCATCGAGGAGCTGACGCCCCGGATGTTCTCCTTCAACAATCCCTTCGGCGCCTGCCCCACCTGCACGGGCCTGGGGATGCAGCTGAAGGCGGACCCGGCGCTGATCATCCCCGACGACCGGCTGTCTATCTTAGATGGGGCCATCGTGGCCCCGGGGTGGAACTCCATCCGCTCCGACGGCATCAGCCGCATGTATTTCGAGGCCCTGGCCAAGGCCTATCACTTCTCCCTGCAAACCCCGGTGGCCCAACTGCCGGAGGAGGTGCGGGACGTCATCCTCTACGGCACCAAGGGCCAGAAGCTGGAGCTGCACTATGACCAGCCCCGGGGCCGGGGCACCCTGTATCAGCCCTTCGAGGGCGTCGCCAACAACCTGGAGCGCCGGTATCAGGAAACCCAGTCCGACGCCAGCAAGCGGGAGATCGAGGAGTTCATGACCCAGTGCCCCTGCCCGGCGTGTAAGGGCCGCCGCCTGTGGCCCGAGGCCCTGGCGGTAACGGTAGGGGACCTGTCCATTATGGAGGCCACAGAGCTGCCGGTGGACCGGGAGCTGGAATTCTTCAACGCCCTGACCCTGACCCCCACCCAGCAGCTCATCGCCGCCCAGATTCTCAAAGAGATCCGCTCCCGGCTGGGCTTCCTGCAATCCGTGGGCCTGAGCTACCTGACCCTGTCCCGGTCCAGCGGCACCCTGTCCGGCGGTGAAAGCCAGCGCATCCGCCTGGCCACCCAGATCGGCAGCAGCCTCATGGGGGTGCTGTATATCCTGGACGAGCCGTCCATCGGCCTGCACCAGCGGGACAACGACAAGCTGCTGGCCACCCTGAAGCGGCTGCGGGACCTGGGCAACACCCTGATCGTGGTGGAGCACGACGAGGACACCATGCGCGCCGCCGACTACCTCATCGACATCGGCCCCGGGGCCGGGGCCCATGGCGGACAGGTTATGGCCGCCGGCACGCCGGAGGAGGTCATGGCCAACCCCAACAGCCTCACCGGCCAGTATTTAAGCGGCAAAAAGTCCATCCCCGTGCCGGAGAGCCGCCGCCCGGGCAGCGGAGCATACCTCACCGTCCGGGGCGCGGCGGAAAACAACCTGCGGCATATCGACGTATCCGTCCCACTGGGGACCTTCACCTGCGTCACCGGCGTGTCCGGCTCCGGCAAGTCCTCCCTGGTCAACGAGATCATCTTCAAGCGCCTGGGGGCGGACCTGAACCGCATGAAAGTCCGGCCCGGCAAGCATGACGCCCTGGAGGGGGAGGAGCATCTGGACAAGGTGGTGGGCATCGACCAGAGCCCCATCGGCCGGACGCCCCGCTCCAATCCCGCCACCTACACGGGCCTGTTCAACGAGATCCGCACCCTGTTCGCCGCCACCCAGGAGGCCAAGGCCCGGGGCTACGGCCCGGGACGATTCTCCTTCAATACCAAGGGCGGCCGCTGCGAGGCCTGCTGCGGCGACGGCATGCTGAAAATCGAGATGCACTTCCTGTCCGACGTATACGTCCCCTGCGAGGTGTGCCGCGGCAAGCGCTATAACCGGGAGACTCTGGAGGTGCGCTACAAGGGCAAGAGCATCGCCGACGTGCTGGACATGACGGCGGAGGAGGCCCTGGAGTTCTTCGCCCCGGTGCCCAGGATCGCCGAAAAGCTGCGGACCCTGTGCGACGTGGGCCTGGGCTATGTGAAGCTGGGCCAGTCCTCCACCACCCTGTCCGGCGGCGAGGCCCAGCGGGTGAAGCTGGCCACGGAGCTGTCCCGCCGGGCCACGGGCCGCACCTTCTATATCCTGGACGAGCCCACCACCGGCCTGCACTCCGACGACGTGAAGAAGCTGCTGGAGGTGCTGCAGCGGCTGGTGGACGCCGGGAACACGGTGCTGGTCATCGAGCACAACCTGGACGTGATCAAGTCCGCCGACTGGCTCATCGACCTGGGGCCGGAGGGCGGCTCCGGCGGCGGTACCCTGGTCTGCGCCGGAACGCCGGAGACCGTGTCCGCCTGCCCGGCGTCCTACACCGGCCAGTACCTGAAAAAATATTTGCACTAAACCAAAGTACAGTTTACAAGGGACTACACAGAGTAGGTATCTGACGGGAGGTGTTCCGCCCGTCAGATTTTCCATGTGATATTCAAGCTGTCGCTTGTGGCGGCTATGGTGGTAATCATCAAATCCACCACCCGCCGCTTGTCGTCAAAGGATACATTCTCCCAAGTGTCGAGGTAGCCGGAAATCTGGCTGACCTGTTCCGGGCTGATGGCTTCCACCGTCAGCTCTGCTATCCTCGCCAGAAGTTCCTGCTTGCGCCCGTCCAATTCTGCTATCTTCACATTCACATAGGAGAGAAGGACATTGTTTGCGCCCGTCAGACTGTCCACCAGCTTTTCAATCTCGCCGTCCACATGAGCAAGTTCCACTTGCAGGGCGGCGATTTTCGGGTTTGCCTTTGCCGCTTTCTTTCTGCCTGTCAGCGTCTTGTAGCTTGCCAGTTTCTTTACCATCTGCTGATAAACAACCGCCTCCAGTTCCGAAGTAATGATTTTCCCGCACCCCGGACAACTCTTGTTATCCAGCCGTTTCGTACAGCGAAGGTATTGCTTGCCGGAGGGATTGAAGATGCTCATAAGGGCATACCCGCAATTCCCGCATTTGATTTTTCCCGCCAGCCATGTGTGGGTGGCTTTCCGGGCGGACTGGATTTTCATGTTGTTCATCAGCTTCTTGCGGCAGGTCAGCCAGATGTCAGAGGGGACGATACCCTCATGGGGAGCCAACACCAGCATTTGGTCTTTCAAGTCGTTCTTTTTGCTGGGCTTCACATCCCGCCCCTGATACAGATAGCAGCCGTTCATGCCCGTAAAATCGGCAGCGTCATTGACAATGACTGTCCCTTGACTTTTAAAAAATTCGTACACATCAAGGTCTGCCTGCACATAGACAGGATTGCGTAACATCTGCGCCAGCGTGGGGCGTATCAGCTCTTTGCCGTTGAATAAAATCCCCTGTTCGGCAAAGTACCGGGTAATGTCCCCGTAGGAGGTTGTGGGCTGGGCGTACATCTCGAACATCAGCCGGATATTTGCCGCTTCATCCGGGTTTACCACCAGCTTTTTTGTGTTGATACCGTCCATCTTGATCGGCTCTGTATGGAAGCCGTAAGGGGCTTTTCCACCCATCTTGAAACCTCGTTGGCTGCGGGAATAGTAAGCGTCCGTTACCCGCTTCTGTATGGTTTCTCTCTCAAGCTGGGCGAACACGATACAGATATTCAGCATAGCCCTCCCCATCGGGGTGGAGGTATCAAACTTTTCCGTAGAGGACACAAACTCTACATTGTACTGTTGGAACAGCTCCATCATGTTGGCAAAGTCCAGAATGGAACGGCTGATACGGTCGAGCTTGTAAACCACGACCTTTGCAATTAAGCCCTGCTTGATGTCCCGCACCAGTTCTTGAAACTTCGGACGGTCTGTGTTCTTGCCGCTGTACCCTTTGTCTGTGTATTCCTTGCAGTTACCGCCTTTCAACTCGTATTTGCAAAATTCAATCTGGCTTTCAATGGAAATGCTGTCCTTTTTGTCTACCGATTGTCTTGCATAGATTGCGTCTATCCGATTGTTCATATTGTCGCTCCTTTTCTTAAAAAAGAAACGGAGCTGCTGACAGTTTTATTATACCGCCAGCAGCCCCGCAAATCAACGATGGCTTCGGAAAATCTTATGCCCCGGCTTCCTCACTCTGCCGCTTGTCGGCATACTTGCGGAACACCTCATAAAGCTGCTGTTCCAGCTCCCGGCGTTTTGCCGCTTCCTGCTCCGGCGTGAACACCGGGGAGAGATTTTCCAGCGTGATTTCCTTTCCCTGAAAAGTCACGACTTCGGTTTCTTTCTTGTATCTGATATGCTCCATAGTACCTCCGTATTTAATTTTCAAAGTGCAGTGCCGCCATGCTGCGGCGTGAAATGTTTTCTGCCATCAATCACCGTTCCCTTGTGTGTCGCTGCTGCCGTTTCAGCTCTGCCAGCACCTCCGGCGGGATACGGTCTACCAGCCGCTGAATGTCTTTCAGCTCGCTTTCCAGCTTTGCCCGTTCCATCGTATCTTTCATCTTGCCTTTTTCACTGGCTTTGGCTCTGGCTTCCAACTGTTCATTTTCTGCTAAAAGGTCGTTTATTGTGACCTTATATTTTTTGAGCTGACCGGAGAAGTTCTCCATCTGCGGAAACCACTTTTTCATCAGGGAGAGGGCTTCCTCTTTCTTCTTTCCGGCATTGAACGGGGTAATACCGTCCAGCGTGGCTTCAATGGCTCTTGCCTGTTTGGAGAGATTGACCGCCTGCTTGAACAGACGGGTGGGGATATGCTTCCTGCCTGTCTTACTGGCACTTTCCCCACGCTCCAAGTCGGGATATTTCTCCACCATATAAGCGTGAAAATCGTCCTGCCATTTTGTGAGGTTGGCTCTATTCCCTATAATCTCCTTTGCACACAGGCGGTTGTCCTCTGTCAGCGGGACAAAGACCAAATGCAGGTGGGGCGTTTTCTCGTCCATGTGTACCACCGCCGACACGATATTTTCTTTCCCTACCCGCCCGATTAAGAAATCAGCCGCCCTCTGGAAAAATTCCTGTATCTCCTTTGGGGACTTCTTCTTAAAAAATTCCGGGCTGGCGGTAATCAGCGTATCCACAAACCGGGTGCTGTCCCTGCGGGTGCGGCAGCCTGCCTGTTCAATACGGTTCTGTATAAAGTGGTAGTACCTGCCCTCCGGCTTAACAATGTGGAAATTGTACTTGCTCCGGCTGGTGTCAATGTTGGGATTGCTGGCGTACTGTTCCTTTTGCCGTTCGTGATGGGCTTCCAGCGGTCTTGCCGGATTGCCTTTGTGTTTTTCAAATCGCAAAATTGCGTGTTGTGCCATGAAACTCCTTTCCCCATTCCATTCCTTTCCGGGACTTTTCCACAGGAAAATCCCGCAGAAAATATCTCGGATCGGATAGGAATGGATAAGATATAAATAAAATCGTTTTAATCTCTGTATTTCTATATACCGTCCGGTTTTCGTACTTCAAGAGGATTGATTATCGTACTTGTGGAGTGCGGTTTTCAGTCCTCCGGCGTTCCATAACTGGATTTCTTGAAGTCGGTGTTTGGAACCGCTTCGTAGGATTTTGGGTAAATGCGATTGGGTTTTCCACAGCCCTGCTTCTGGATTTCCACCAGTCCGGCATATTGCAGTTCCCGCAGGGTGTTGACCGCCTTCTGCCGCCCGCAGTGGAGCAGCTCCACTACTTCGTTGATGGGATAGTAGAGGTAAATCCGCCCATATTCATCTGCCCAGCCGTTTTTCCGGGACAGGTCTGTCCGGCGCAGGATAAAGGCATACAGTACCTTTGCTTCGTTGGACAGTGGCGTGAATGTGGGGGCTTCAAAAAGGAAATTGGGAAGCCGGGTAAAGCTGACCGTCTTTTCCGGCTGATGGATATAAATGTTGTTTGTCATATCGTGTTTTGTGGACGGTTAGAAGCCCATTTTCTGGGGCAGACGGTAGTTTCTATTGCCTGCCCCTGTTCTGTGCTTGCAAAGCCTTGAAAATCAAGGACCTTTCAGCCCCTAACTGTCCACACAAGACCTCCTTTTCCGTTCACTTTCTGTTTTCTGCCGCCTGTGAACTCTGGCGGCACAGTTGGGACAGTA
Source organism: Clostridiaceae bacterium Marseille-Q4149 (assembly GCA_018228685.1). Lineage (GTDB taxonomy): Bacteria > Bacillota > Clostridia > Oscillospirales > Oscillospiraceae > Vescimonas > Vescimonas cirricatena. Next base: position 2,109,143 of record CP073691.1, on the reverse strand, counting down.
TTTCGCCCGGTTGGACTTTGGGACGAACACGCTGCCGCAGACCGCACAGTGTTTTAGCTCCTTATCCCGGAAAATCTCTGTTTCCAGCGTCCCGATTTGCGGCAAGACCGAACAGCGGAACCACTTACAGCAGACTGAGAAAGAAATGGTCTGGGGGCAGGTGTGGGTGTCCCCATCGTCAAGGAGCATACAGTTCCCGTCCTCATAGTTGCAGCACTCCCGGCGGATCAGGGCGTTTGCCTGTTTCCTCTGTGCCGGTGTCATGCGGTAAAGGGGACCGTCCTGCTTGCGCTCTATGGGCGGCAGTCGTTTATATGGGTTCTCTCTCATGTGTTCCCTCCATTTTTCCTTTGCCGTTCTCCCCGAAAAGGCTTCCTGCCCCATTCCTGCGGCGTGTTCCAGCGTTGGCACGCTCCCCGGACTTCGGGACATTTTGTCCCGAAGTGGCTCGTTGCAGTGCTTCCCCTGCCTAGGTATTCCTTTTCGGACGGTCATTCATTTTTCAAGGTGCAGCTCATCGATGAACTACCTTAAGTCTACACCTAAAAGACCACCCGCCCCGTATATCCATAAGGTCGGAAATCAGCCCGGAAAACTGCCTATTTCCACGCTCTCGGAATTGTGGTAAAATAAAAATACATTAAGTGTCCATTCATAGTTGTAGAGGTAAAAAATGAGAAATAGGGAACAGGAGATTAAATGGCAAAGAATAATAGAAATTTGCATGGAAGATGTTAAAAATTACTTTGCGGATATAGAACAGAGTATTGAATTTGGAACATATATTCAGCCAGCAAACTATTTTGTATCGTACATCTTTTCTACAAATGCGCGATTAAAAGCGGCACAGCAAAGCGGACTAACCGAAAAAATCAATTTATATCACAGAGCACAGTTGAAAAAACATAATTATCCAATTCAAGGAATTAAAGATTGTACGTTTGCTTCACAAGAAGAATGTGATAAAGAATATAACGGAAATTGGTATTATTACTACAAATAATATGATGCTTAGTTCATCTGGCATCTGAATAGAGCACAAAAGCTATAACTTTTCATCTATCAAGCAGACAAGGAGGGGGAGCATGGAACTATCCATACAAGAACGATTGAAAGACCTGCGTGTGGAGCGTGGGCTGACGCTGGAACAGCTTGCAGAGCAAACACATCTCTCCAAGTCGGCGCTGGGCAGTTATGAGGGGGATAATTTCAAGGACATCAGCCATTATGCCCTTATTGAGTTAGCAAAGTTTTATGAAGTGACTGTTGATTATCTGCTGGGGCGTTCTCAAACAAAAAATCACCCAAACGCCGATCTTGCAGACCTGCGTTTGAGTGATGATATGATTGTACTCTTGAAAAGTGGGCGGGTGGATAATTCCCTCTTGTGTGAGCTGGCGGTACACCCGGATTTCCCCCGGCTGATGGCTGACCTCGAAATCTATGTAAACGGTATTGCTGGCAAACAGGTGCAGAGTGCAAACGCTATTGTAGACGCTGTGAGCGCAACCATTATGAAGCAGCACAATCCCGGCTTGTCTGACCCGCAGTTAAGACAGCTTATCGCCGCCCATATTGATGATGACAGCTTTTGCCGCTATGTGATACAGCAGGACATAAACAAGATAGCTCTTGACCTGCGGGAAGCACATAAGGACGATTTTTTCAGCGTCCCGGAGGACAACCCGCTGGAAGATTTTTTGCAGACCGCCGAGGAAACCGCCAGCCCAGACAGCGACCCGGAGCAAGCAGCTTTGGCGTTTATCTGTAAGCGGCTCAAATTGAATTTGAAGAAGCTGTCCGAGGAAGAAAAGAAGTGGCTGAAGAAGATTGCACAGAAGTCGGACTTGCTGAAAAATCCAAACCCACAACGGGGGCGGAAGTAGGAGAACAGCAAATCGGAATTTGATAAAGGAATGTGATTGTATGAAAAAAATGATTTTAGGAATTGTGTGGCAGCTAATGGGTTTTCTTGGTTCAATAATTATTCTATGCTCTGCGGCACCTTACCAGTGGGATTATAACGGAATTACTGGTATTTTAGGCAGTTTGTTGGGATTAGACTTAATAATCCCACTCATTATTTGCATTATATTTTTTATTTGCGGTGCAGTGGTCTGTTTCAAGGCAATAGGTGAAAAGTAAAATTCAGTTGATAGAACTAATAAAGAAATATAAAAATATGAATTTTAGGAGGTATTTTGATGTTAAAAATTGAAGATATTTTAAGAGAAGATTTTGATTGGGAAAATGTAGAGATTGACGAAAATGAATTTGATGAGTTAGAAAACCAGTTAATTATAAATTATTTAAAGAAAAACTCTCCAAAAGAAAGACAACTTTTAGCAATAGATTGGAACTTTGATAATTCTAAGGAAGTTATCAAATGGATAGCAGAACAGCCTGATACTGACAAGGGAACAGCTCTATTCCTATATTGGTATATGAATCCTCAATTTTTTAAGAAATATGAAAATAGAAAAGAATGTGAAGAAGAGGACAGCTGGGCTTTAGAAGATTTTGATATTGTTGAAACTCTTGAAAAAAATTATATTTCAGGATATTATAAAAATCAAAAATATGCTTTTGACCCTAAAAATGATCCATATAATTCAGATTATGACTGGACAGAAGAAGTTGACGAAGAGGAAATGAAAAGAGAGATACCTAAAGAGATGTATATGGCTTTAGATGGAGAAGTTTTAGAAAGTCCAAACTGGGAAGAAGGAATTCCAACTGCTCTTTCTGAAATTATGGACAAGCTTTGTGACGCTTTGGACGAATAAAAAAGAAAAATTCCCATTTATCGAGGAGATAGCAAAGCCAGCCGAGCCAGTCAACGGTCAAGATGAACGGCGCATAAATGCGCCGCCGTTGACAGTCCTGCCTGTCTTTGCTAAAGGGTAATCAAGGCTGGAAAGCCCTAAAATGGCTTCCCGCCCATTTCAATTTTTACGGGAATGTATCCACAAGTTCGGGACACTTTGTCCCGAAGTTCGGCGTTGTACGAGGGACGGGGGCTTTCATATACGCCCTATCTGCTGATGAAACCAGCCCTGCGTTTGCGGCTCCACGCCACGCAATCACAGCCCTGTTTTCCTGCTGCTTCAAATGCCCTTGCTCCCCCCAGCGGCAACCGCATTTTCGCAGCAACGCCGACAGAGCGTATAACACACTACACTTTGCAAGCAAAGTCGTGTGCCAAAGGGTGCCCCTTTGGAAACCCCGGACAACAAAACAGGCTGAATATCTCGCACTTCCCCGGTGCTTGATACTCAGCCTGTTTTGTTGTCAGCAGCCCCGTTTCGTGGTCTGCGTGTAGTTCCTTGTAAACTGACCTAAGGGGCTGTCGAAAAACACGTTTCTGTCATTCCGAGGAGCGAAGCGACGTGGGAATCCGTTGATTTGCCGCCCGCAGGCGGCAAACTCTGCGAGACTTTTTCTGAAAAACAGGGGAGAGGGGCGCGCCCCCTCTCCCTTTGTTAATGCGCCTTTACACGTTGCGCGCATTTTTAACGCCATATTTACGGCAAAAGCACTTGAAAAATGTAAAATTGTTGTACTTTACCAAAAAGATTGTTAAAATTTCGGCGAAACATTAATTGTAAACAGGACCGCACTCCTATACAATAGAAGCAGAGACAGCCCGGCCCCGCGCAGAGGCCCGGCCAGGACAGCGGGGGAGGGGACCCCTCCTCCGGACATATTAAAGGAGAGTGAGTCTGTGTTCAAGAAATTCACCAACGGCTGCGTTCGCGTGGTCAACCGATGGCTGCCGGATGCCTTCCTGTTTGCCATCATCCTGAGCATCATCGTTTTCATCGGCTCCATGTGCGCCACAAAGATGGGCCCGCTGCAGGTGCTCAACGCCTGGGGCGACTCCAAGGGTTTCTGGGGTCTGCTGAGTTTCTCCATGCAGATGGCCCTGGTGCTGGTGTTCGGCTCCGCCATGGCCGCCGCCAAGCCCTGCAAAAAGGCCCTGCGGGCCGCCGCCGGTCTGTGCCACAACAATATGCAGGCCATCGTGGTCACCACCTTCATCTCCACCATCTGCTGCTGGCTGAACTGGGGCTTCGGCCTGATCGCCGGCACCCTGCTGGCCAAGGAAGTGGTGCGCCGGGTCCCCACCGTGGACTATCCCCTGCTGATTGCCTCCGCCTATTCGGGCTTCGTGATCTGGCACGCGGGCCTGTCCGGCTCCATCCCCCTGGACCTGGTGGCCGGTAAGGACTTCGGCGGCGTGGCGTACCAGGCTCCCATCACCGACACCGTGTTTCACCCCATGAACCTGATTATGGTGGGCGTGATTCTGTTTGCCATGCCCTTCGTGAACTATGCCATGCACCCCGACAAGGACCACACCGTGTGCATCGACCCCACTCTGCTGGAGGACGAGGCCGAGCGCACCTATGAGGTCAAGACTCCCGCCGACAAGGTGGAGCACTCCAAGCTCCTGTGGGCCATCACCCTGGTGGGCGGCTTTGTGTACATCGTCTATTACTTCGTTCAGAACGGCTTTACCCTGGGCCTGAACATCGTGAACATGATCTTCCTGTTCCTGGGCATTCTGCTCCACGGCGACCTGCGCCGCTATGTGGACGCCATTTCCGACGCCGCCGGCGGCGCTGCCGGTGTGCTGCTGCAGTTCCCCTTCTATGCCGGTATCATGGGCATGATGGTGGCCGCCAATGCTGAGGGCGTGTCCCTGGCGGGCGTGATCTCCCAGTTCTTCGTGAACATCTCCAACAACGTCACCTTCCCCATGCTGTCCTTCCTGGCAGCCGGTGTGGTGAACTTCTTCGTTCCCTCCGGCGGCGGCCAGTGGGCCGTGCAGGGTCCCATCATGATGCCTGCCGGCGCAGCTATGGGCATCGAGAATGGCCGCACCGCCATGGCCATCGCCTGGGGCGACCAGTGGACCAACATGATCCAGCCCTTCTGGGCCCTGCCTGCCCTGGGTATCGCCAAGCTGTCCGCCCGGGACATCATGGGCTACCTGGTCATCGTCACCCTGTTTGTGGGCGTGGTGGCCTGCCTGGGCTTCCTGGCCTGGGCCGCCTGGTTCTGATCTGCTTTCCCGGACATTCCGAAACCCAAGGGGTGAGGGGACCTTCTCCTCGCCCCTTTGACCCGTCAGGCAGCTTGTCAAAAATCCCTTTTGGCAAGCTGCCTGATAATCTTTTACTACGGATTGACGAAATCCGCACATTGTGATATTATAAACACACACGACATAGGGCGGGCCTGGGTCCGCCCTATGCTCCGGGTACGGCTGTACCCCTTATGAATTAGGAAAGAAGGAACGACCATGTATCGCATCGTGACCAAAGAAGCGTTGAAACCCACCGTGATCCTGTATGAGATCGAGGCTCCTATGGTTGCCAGGAAGGCACAGCCCGGCCAGTTCATCATCCTGCGGGTGGATGAAAACGGCGAGCGCATCCCCATCACCATCCACGACTATAACCGCGAAAAGGGCACCGTTACCATCATCGTCCAGACCGTGGGCGCCACCACCGAGAAGCTCAGCCACAAGCAGCAGGGCGAGTATCTCCACGACTTCGTGGGTCCCCTGGGCAAGCCCACCGAAACCGAGGGCAAGAAGAAGGTCTGCGTCGTCGGCGGCGGCGTGGGCTGCGCCATCGCGTATCCCGTTCTGAAGAAGTTCCATGACTGCGGCGCAGAGGTCCACGCTGTGGTGGGCTTCAAGAACAAGGACGTGGTCATTCTCGAGGACAAGTTCAAGGCCGTTTCCTCCGTGCTGAAGGTCTGCACCGACGACGGCTCCTATGGCCAGAAGGGCCTGGTCACCGAGGCCCTGAAGCAGCTGCTGGACGAGGGCAACCAGTATGACGAGATCTTCGCCATCGGCCCTATGGTGATGATGAAGTTTGTCTGTAAGACCACCGCCCCCTACGGCGTGCCCACCACCGTATCCATGAGCCCCATCATGATCGACGGCACCGGCATGTGCGGCGGCTGCCGCCTGACCGTTGGCGGCGAGACCAAGTTTGCCTGCGTGGACGGCCCCGACTTCGACGGCCAGCAGGTGGACTGGGATCTGGCTGTCAAGCGCAACCAGATGTATCACGATTTCGAGGTGCGCAAGCACGAGGAAGTCTGCAATCTGTTCAAGCAGGAGGTAAAGTAACATGGCTGCCAAGATCAATATGCGTCTGGATAAGAATGAGATGCCCTCTCAGGACCCCAACGTCCGGAATAAGAACTTCCTGGAGGTGGCCCTGGGCTACACCGAGGAACAGGCCCTGGACGAGGCCGCCCGCTGCCTCCACTGCAAGAATCACCCCTGCGTGGACGGCTGTCCCGTGAACGTCCGCATTCCCGAGTTCATCGCCAAAATCGTGGAGCGGGATTACGAGGGCGCTTATCAGGTCATCCACCAGACCAGCTCCCTGCCCGCCGTGTGCGGCCGCGTCTGCCCCCAGGAGAGCCAGTGCGAGATGCACTGCGTCCGGGGCAAGAAGGGCGACCCCGTGGGCATCGGCCGTCTGGAGCGCTTTGTGGCCGACTGGCACAACGCTCACAGCACCGAGGCCCCCGAAAAGCCCCAGCCCAACGGCCACAAGGTGGCGGTGGTGGGTTCCGGCCCTGCGGGCCTGACCTGCGCCGGCGACCTGGCCAAGAAGGGGTATGAGGTCACCGTGTTCGAGGCTCTGCACCTGGCCGGCGGCGTGCTGGTTTACGGCATTCCCGAGTTCCGTCTGCCCAAGAGCATCGTCCAGAAGGAAGTGGACGGTCTGAAGGCCATGGGCGTGAAGGTGGAGACCAACACCGTGGTGGGCCGCACCATCACCATCGACGAGCTGATGGAGGAGAACGGCTTTGAGGCCGTGTTCGTGGGCTCCGGCGCTGGTCTGCCCATGTTCATGCACATTCCCGGTGAGAACCTGAAGGGCGTTTACTCCGCCAACGAGTTCCTGACCCGCATCAACCTGATGAAGGCCTATCGCCCGGATTCCGACACCCCCATCATGGACCTGAAGGGCAAGAAGGTGGCCGTGGTAGGCGGCGGCAACGTGGCTATGGACGCCGCCCGCTGCTCCAAGCGCCTGGGCGCCGACGTGTACGTGGTCTATCGCCGGGGCATGGAGGAGCTGCCTGCCCGTCATGAGGAGGTGGAGCACGCCATCGAGGAGGGCGTGGTGTTCAAGACCCTGAACAACCCCGTCCAGATCAACGGCGATGAGCAGGACTGCGTCAAGTCCATGACCTGCATCGAGATGGAGCTGGGCGAGCCTGACGCTTCCGGCCGCCGCCGCCCCGTGGAGAAGAAGGGCAGCGAGTTTGAGCTTCCCGTGGACGCTGTGATCATGTCCCTGGGCACCACCCCCAACCCCCTGATCAAGTCCACCACCAAGGGCCTGGAGGTCAACAAGAAGGGCGGCATCATCGTCAACGAGGACGGCCTCACCTCCCGCCAGGGCGTGTACGCCGGCGGCGACGCCGTTACCGGTGCGGCCACCGTGATCCTGGCCATGGGCGCAGGCAAGCTGGGCGCCAAGTCCATCGACGAGTACCTGAGCAACAAGTAAATCTACGCCTTACATAAAGGGCGGCGCTGCACAGCAGCGCCGCCCTTTTTATAGCTTATTTCTTCAGCTCGTCCACCATCTGGTGATAGCCCTTGGCCATAAACGCCAGGTCAGAGGCGATGGCGATATAGGACGCGCCCAGGTCCCGGTATTTCCGGGCGGCCTCCGTGGTGCCCACGAAAATGCCGAAGGGCTTTTTGTTTGCGTTGCAGGTATCAATGACCTGCCGCACCACCTGCTGGACCTCCGGATGGGCCGGATCTCCGGGGTGTCCCAGAGACTGGCTGATATCCATAGGGCCGATGAACAGCACGTCAATATCCTCCCGCCGGCACAGCTCCTCCGTGTGGGCAGCGGCGCAGCTTTTCCTTCAGCTCCCGGGCAATCATTTGACGTACTCCTCCCGTTTGGGGGTAAAGATATCGAAGTTCACCAGAACCTCATCGCCCACCACCTCGGCATAGTGCATCAGATTGGGAGGGATCACCAGCATGCCGCCGGGAGTCAGACGGAACACCTGGTCCTCGATGTGGTAGTCGCACACGCCGGCGGCGATGTAAGCGATCTGCTCATAGGGATGCTTGTGGGGCCGGGGCTCATGGTGGGGCTGCAGCTCGTTCATGGCGAAGGTAGCGCCCTCGCCGGTGAAGGCCTTGCGGCGCACGCCGGGGCGCACCTCGGTCCAGGGCAGGTCCGCCCAGTTGGCACAATTGTAAATCATAACAGGTTCCTCCCTGATAAAATGTTCGTCCGGCCGGTCAGCGGGTCTCCAGGCCCAGCAACCAGGCGGGATTGTGATAGGTCATGACCTCCATCTGCTCCTGGGTGAGGCCGCAGGCCTCCTGCAGCATGGAGATGAAGCGCAGCAGACCCTGAACGGGGCTGCCGTTGCCGTTCTGGCCATAGTCGGAGTCCGCCACGATCTTGTCCAGACCCACGGCGGCCACGATGTTCCGGGCCTCCTCGATCTCGTTGGAGTGGAACTTGGAATCCGGCACAAAGGCCACGGCGTTCAGCTCAATATAGGCCCCCAGGCGGCTCCAGGCCACCATATCCTCCAGGGAAGCGCCGATCATATAGTGGGGATGGTTCACCAGGATGCGCTGCACGCCCCGCTCCACGGCGGCATGGATCAGCGCGTCGATCTCGTCCCGGCTGCCGTGGCCGGTGGCCAGGATCACGTCGGGATGAGCCGCCAGATAGTCCAGCACCTCCAGCACCTGGGGCTGCAGGCTGCCGTCCTCCTGCAAGTACATGATGGGCTTTTCCGCCACGCTCATGCCCTTGCTGGCGGGGAAAGCCACGCCCTTGCCGGAGTGCATGATCTTGTGCCGCAGGGCGGACACCGTGGGCATCCACACCAGCTTTGCGCCCATGGCCACGGCGGCGTCCACCGCCTTCAGATTGATGCCGCCCACGGAGTTGTTCAGGGCGATGCCGCCGAACACCCGGCAGCTGCCGTCGCCCACATACTTTTCGGCGATATAGGCCGAGAGCATGGTGGGGCAGTAGTGGTCCTTCACCACAAAGGCGGAGAAGTGGTGCTGCTGAGCCTCCAGCAGCATTTGATGAGCTATTGGAAAACAACCGCCGTTTCAAGGAAAGCTCTTTGACGGAAAGCTCCACCTGAAATGAAAAGAGCCGCTTACTCCGATTGGGAATAAGCGGCTTGAACTCTATTCAGATGTATACGACCTTCAGCTTTTTTCGCTTTGCGCCGGTCAGCTTCACCAGCAAATCGTCAACGGCATCCGTGTATTTGCCTTGACGGATAAGCGTGTTTTTCAGGTCTATGAGGGATTTGATAACCTCCGACCGTTCCTGCTCGGTCAGATAGATATGATACTTCTGTTCTTTCATTGTCCGGCACCTCCTGACGCTTCCATTATACTCCGGCAGTTGCAAAAACGCAAAGATGCGATTATACTATATGCGGATAGCAACAAGGCTCCAACCTTGCCGGTTGAAGCCCTGTTGCTGCCTTTGCGAATGCCACTTTTCTGTTCGTTTGAAATTATCGCCTTAGTGGGCTGTGCCATTGTGCAGACTCCCTACTTGACCGGTGTACTTATTGTAAAATTTTTCTTATTTCTGGGAGAGCGGAAGGAAGCCGCTGCCCTGGGTGCGAATCTCCCGCAGATAGTTGTACAGGGTGGCCTGTGAAATGTCCAGCAGCTCGCAGACCTGGGGCACCGAGTCCTTCAGCTGGAACACACCCTTCTCCTCCAGCTTGCGCAGGATCCGCAGCTTGACCTCTTTGGAGCCCAGGGCCGAGGGCTTGCCCACGGTTTTGATGATGTCGGCGATGACCAACTTGGAATAGTCGGCGATGGTCAGGTCGGAGCCCATGGCCTCCGGCGAGTCGAAGGGCATCACGTTCATCAGCGAGTCCAGCATCTTCTTGGCCTGGTCCAGGGCCGTCAGGTTCACCGTGAAGCACAGCATGGCCTCATACGCCCCGGTTTCGTCAAAGAACATCATGGTGGTGGACTTATGCAGCTCGCCGTTGTTCTTCCGGGTCAGGCGCACCACCGTGCCGTTGTTGGCCCGGGTCTCGTCCTCGAAATATTTGAACACGCTCTCCTCCATCTGCTGGCCCTGTTCCCGGCCGGAGATGTGCCCGTTGGCGATATAGGCGATGCGGTGGTCGCCGTCATGCACCACGGCCTCGCAGGTTTCGCCCAGCGACAGCGAAATGCCCTTGGCGATCTGAATCAGTCTGTTTACCATATCCATGGAGGGGTCCCCTTCTCTTTGAAAAATTCTTACAAGTATTATACCATATCCGGATGAAAATTCCAATATTTCCCCATGTAAAATTTCGCCGCGCAAATGCGCACCCGGCATGGAGGGCCGGGTGCGCATTTGCATGGTATGGGGAAAATGAGGAAGAAAATGTGCGGTATAGGGAGAGAAAGCGCCGGGGAGTGGAAAGGCGTCTCCCCGGCGCGTGATAAGGTCAGACGCTCTGCAGACCCACCTGATAGGCCTTCAGGTTGGCCTCCAGGAATTTGGCGGGCACCTTCCTGCGGATCAGGGCCGTCCAGTCATACTGCTCCAGGCCTAGCTTCTTCACCAGAGCCCCCAGCAGGATGATGCTGGCCACGCGGATGGTGCCCAGCTGCTGGGCCAGCTCCGTGGCCCGGACGGGGCACACATGCTCCACCGTCTGCTACAGCTGCTCAATGGCATCGTGGGGATAGGAGGCCTTGCCCATTTTCACGGGGATGGGCAGGATCTCGTTGTCGTTGACGATCAGGGTGCCGCCGGCCTTCAGCAGCTTCAGCCAGCGCAGGGCCTCGATCTTCTCAAAGGCCACCACCACGTCGGCCTCGCCGTCGGCGATGATGGGGGCGTACACGGCCTGGCCATACTTGACCATGCAGTTGACGCTGCCGCCCCGCTGGGACAGGCCGTGCTGCTCGGTTTTTTTCACGTCGAAGCCCAGGTCCACCAGGCCCTCAATGAGGATATCAGAGGTCAGAACGGTGCCCTGACCGCCCACGCCCACAATGGCGATGGATCTCGTGTTGGACATATCACTCGCCCTCCTTCTCAATGGCACCGAAGGGGCAGATCTGCTGGCAGATGGTGCACCCGTTGCAGTCCTCGGCGGAAATGGACACGCCGTTTTCACCCACCGTCAGGGCGGGGCAGGCGGTCTTGTTGATGCACACCTTGCAGCTGCGGCACTTGTCGGCGTTGACGCGGCAGTGCTGGCCCTTGCGGTGGGCGATAACGCTCTTGAGCAGGGCGCAGGGCTGGCGCACGATGACCACAAACAGGTCCTCGGCCTCATAGGCCTCCTTCACCACGGCGGCGGTGGCCTTCAGGTCATAGGGGTCCACGGTGCGCACGTTCTCCGGCTTCACGCCGCAGCCCAGCACCAGGGTCTTGATGTCCACGGCGGTGGTAACGTCCTTCATCAGGGTCACGCCGGTGACGGGGTTGTCCTGGTGGCCGGTCATGCCGGTGGTGCTGTTGTCCAGGATGAAGATGCTGGTCTTTGCGCCGTTATACACGGCGTTGATCAGGCCCGTAATGCCGGAGTGGAAGAAGGTGGAGTCGCCGATAAAGGAGAACACCTTCAGACCCCGCTGGGCAAAGCGCTCCACCCGCTCGAAGCCGTGACCGGCGGTGATGCTGCCGCCCATGTCGATCTGGGTGTGGGTCACGCTGAAGGGAGGGTTGATGTTCAGGGCATAGCAGCCGATGTCGCCGGTGGCCACGATCTTGCCGTTATACTTGCTGATCTCGTGATAGATGCCCCGGTGCGGACAGCCTGCGCAGAAGCTGGCCGGACGCACCGGCGCCTGAACGGGAGCCTCATAGGCGGCGCTGACGCCGGGCAGGCCCAGAGCCCGCCGGATGATGTCGGCGGAATACTCCAGATACAGGGGCAGAACCGCCTTGCCGGTGCACTCGATGCCCAGACCCCGGACATAGTCCTCGATAAACGGGTCCAGCTCCTCCAGAACATAGAGCTTGTCCACCTGGGCGGCAAACTCCCGGATCCTGCGGTCGGGCATGGGATAGGTGAAGCCCAGCTTCAGATAGGAAGCGCCGTCGCCGAACACCTCCCGGGCGTACTGATAGCAGATACCGGCGCAGATCACGCCGATCTTAGTGTCGTGCAGCTCCACACGGTTCAGGTCCGTCTCGTTGGAGAACTCCTGCAGCCGCACCAGCCGCTCCTCCACGGTCTTGTGCTTGTTCCGGGCCAGGGCGGGGATGTTGGTGTTTTTCATGATGTCCCGCTCATAGTGCTTCACGGGAACCTCCACCCGGTCCTCCAGGGTGACGATGCTGCTGCCGTGGTTTACCCGGACGGTGGTGCGCAGCATGAAGGGGTGTCGAACTGCTCGGACAGCTCAAAGGCCCGCTTGGTGAAGTCCTTGCACTCCTGGCTGTCGGCAGGCTCCAGCATGGGCATCCTCATGTGGGGGGCGAAATGACGGCTGTCGGGCTCGGTGCCGGAGCTGTTCATGCCGGGGTCGTCGGCGCAGACATACACCAGGCCGCCGGTGGTCCCGATATACACGGAGGGGAACACCGCGTCGGAGGCCACGTTCATGCCGAAGTGCTTCATGGCCGCCATGGCCCGGGCGCCGGCCATGGACGCGCCGATGGCCACCTCTGCCGCCACCTTCTCGTTGACGGACCACTCGGAATATACCTCTTTATACTTGGAAAGGTTCTGTAAAATCTCGGTGCTGGGGGTTCCGGGGTAGGCCGAGGCCACCGAACAGCCCGCTTCGTATGCGCCGCGGGCGATGGCCTCATTGCCCAGCATGACTTGTTTCATGGCTGAGTCTCTCACTTTCTCAAAGGATAATCGTTGTTGTAATATGTATCCTGCAAAACGCAGCTTTGGTTTGCAGGTCTATTGTGTTATATTTTTCTTCTAATTGCAAGATGATAATTAGAAAAATTTTATAATTTTTTCTTTTCTTTTCCGGACGGGCGTGTTATGCTCCTTTTGAAAGCACGGGGAAGTCCCCGATTTCTCCGGAAGAAAGGATGATTCCATGAAAGAACTGCTGATCGTGAACCCCGGCTCCACCTCCACCAAGGTGGCGGTCTATTACGGTTCTGAAAGAAAATTCTCCGAAACCATCTCTCACCCGGCCCAGGAGCTGCAGCCCTTCGCCAACGTGCTGGACCAGGCGGACTACCGCGCCGGGGTCATTGCCCGCTGCCATGACCGCCGTGCTCAGCGGCCAGGTGGACGCCATCGTCCTCACCGGCGGCGTCATCTATTCCCAGGCCTTCCGGCAGCTGCTGCTCTCCCGCATCTCCTATTTGGGCCGGGTGATCTGCAAGCCCGGCGAGGAGGAGATGGACAGCCTGGCCTATTACCTCAACGCCGTCCTCACCGGCGAGCTCCAGCCCAAGGAATATAACTGATTACATCATTACATATAAGAAAGGAACCTCCCGCTATGGAACAGATCCGCAATTTTGACCAGCTGCTGCAGGCAGCCCTGGCCCACGGCCGCAAGGGCATCGCCGTGGCCGCCCCCTATGACAAGAACACCCTGCTGGCCGTGAAGGACGCCCTGGCCTCCGGCCTGGCCGCCCCCCAGCTTTTCGGCGACGTGGAGCGCATGCTGCCCCTGCTGGAGCAGGTGCAGTTGGACGCCGGAGCGGTGAAGCTGACGGACGTCCGGGATACGGCCCAGGCCATCGACGCCGCCATTGAGTCCATCCGCAGCGGCGAAAACCAGATCCTCATGAAGGGCACCGTGTCCACCGGCACCCTGCTCAAGCATGCCCTGGACCGGACCCGGGGCCTGAACATCGGCCGCCTGGCCAGCCACCTGATCGTTCTGCAGATCCCCGGCCTGGACCGGCTGCTCATCAGCACCGACGGCGGCCTGAACATCGCCCCCACCCTGACGGAAAAGGCGGATATCCTCCGCAACGCCATCGACGTGGCCCGGGCCCTGGGCATCGAGACCCCTAAGGCCGCCTGCCTGGCCGCCGTGGAAACGGTGAACCCCAAGATGCAGGCCACCGTGGACGCCGCCTGCCTGTGCAAGATGGCGGACAGGGGGGCCTTCCCCGGGGCCGTGGTGGAGGGCCCCCTGGCCATGGACAACATCCTCTCCGCCGAGGCCGCCAGGAAAAAGGGCATCGACTCCCCGGTGCCCGGCCATGCCGACATCATCCTGGCCCCGTCCATCGAGGTGGCCAACACCTTCTCCAAGACCCTGAACTATCTGATGCACTCCTCCAACGCCGGCATCGTTATGGGAGCCGCCGCCCCCATCATCCTGCCCTCCCGGGCCAGCGACCCGGCGTCCAAGTATGCCTCCCTGGCCATGGGCGTGCTGCTGGCCAAGTAAAAAATTCCGCAAAGGCCCTCTCACAGACGCAGAGCACCCCCGGGGCATCGCCCGGGGGTGCTCTGTATTTTTGTCCCGCTTTATCCCGGGTCTGTCCCGGGGGTGTCCCGCCCTGTTCCGGGACCGTCCGCGGAGGTTTTACAGCCGGACGCCGCTGTCCACCACCACGGCCCGGGCATAGGCCAGCTTCAGGTCGTGGCTCAGCTGCATGGGGGGCAGCTGCTGGCGGATGTGCTCCACCGGCACGCCGAACTGCCGGGACATCTCCTGATACCGGCGCTCCACGTCCTCATCCGTGACGCAGATGTGCTCCAGCCGGGCGATCTCCGTCATGGCCAGCTCATACCGGGCGGACTCCAGGGCGTTCTCCCGGGCGTGGGCCCGCAGGTCCTCCTCCGTCATGCCGGCCATCTGCAGATAGTCGGACAGGGAGGCTCCCTGGCTCATCAGGCGGTTTTCCAGCTCCTGCAGAAGGCCCGTCAGCTGGCTTTCCACCATGGAATCCGGGACCCGGACCTCCATGCCGTCCAGCACCTGGCGCACCAGGGCGTCGGCGTAGGCGTCCCGGGCCTGGGCCTCCTTGCGCTGGAGGGCGGCGGACATGATGGCCTGGCGCAGGGCCGCCGCGTCGGAAAAGCCCTGGGCCCGGGCAAATTCGTCGTTCAGCTCCGGCATACTGCGGCGGACGATGCGGTGGGCCTTCACCCGGAACACCGCCGCCTTCCCCGCCAGCTCCGGGGTGTACTGCTGGGGGAAGGTCACATGGATCTCCCGCTCCTCCTCCGGGCGGATCCCCGCCACCTGCTCCTCGAAGCCGTCGATGAACATGCCGCTGCCCAGCAGCAGGGGATAGTTCTCGGCCTTGCCGCCGTCGAAGGGCACGCCGTCCACGGAGCCGTCGAAGTCCAGGGTCACCTCGTCGCCCATGGCGGCCCGGTCCCGCTCCTCCTCCACCAGGTGGGCCTGAAGCCACTCGCTTTCGGCCTTGTCCACATCATCGTTGGACAGCTCCGCCTGGGGCATGGGGGCGGCCAGGCCCTTGTACTTGCCCAGCTTTACCTCCGGATACAGCTCCGCCAGGGCGGCGAAGGTGAAGCCCTCCGGCCCGATGTCCACGATGCGCAGCTCCGGCGCTCCGGCCACCAGGATCTCCTCCTGGCCGAAGGCCTCCACCAGGGCCCGGGGGAAGGTCTCGTTCACCGCCTCCTGATAGAACACGTCCGGGGCGTAGGCCTGCTCCAGAGCCCGGCGGGTGGCCTTGCCGGGGACGCAGCCGTCCACGGGGTACAGGTCCCGGTTGGCCTGATAGGCGTCGTCCAGGGCCTTCTGCCACTCCGGCTTCTCCACCCGGATGGTCAGCTCCACCCGGTTGTTGTCCTTGGTTTCTTTTTTCAGTATGGTCATGGGATATCCTCCAAATTTATGATCTTGTCCCCTATTATACCGGAAAAGCCCCGCCGCCGCAACCGTTTCCAATTGTAAAAAAACTGTGACATATATCACTTCCCCCTTTTCTTTTTCCGCGCATTATGGTATCATCTATTGCACTATCACTTTCGGAGGAATACCATGGAAACCGTTAAGAAATTCATCAAGGAACACCCGCATATGTGGTGGGGGCTGTATCTGCCGGTGTACCTGACCATGTTTTTCATCATCGAGCATCTCATCACCGACAACTACTGGGCCACCCAGACGGCCATCGACGACTATATTCCCTTCTGCGAGTGGTTCATTTTCCCCTATGACGCCTGGGCCTTCCTGCTGGTGGCCATCGGCCTGTACCTGATCGTCAAGGACGGCGAGGGCTTCCGGCGGTATATGTGGACCATTATGATTACCTTCACCACTGCCACGGTGTTCTGTGCCCTGGTGCCCAACGGCCAGGACCTGCGCCCGGCGGTAATGGAGCACCACAACATCGCCGCCTGGCTGCTGCAGAACACCTATGCCCTGGACACCAACACCAACGTGTTCCCCAGCGTCCATGTGCTGGGGGTCATCGCGGCGGTGTCCGCCGTGTGGCACACGCCGGGTCTGCGGAAGTGGGGCTGGCGCGCGGGGTCCCTGGCCCTGGGCATCGTCATCATCGCCGCCACGCTGTTTGTCAAGCAGCACGCCTTTATTGACGTTCTGGCGGGCCTGTTTGTGGGGGCCTTGGGCGATATCATCGTGTACGTCGTCATCGGAAAGAAAAGAGACCGCCTGATGGCGGAAGGAAAGAGGCTGCGCTATGGAAGCTGTCAAAACGCCGATTCTTGAGGGGATCACCCTGGAGGAGCAGGAGCAGATGCGGGTGTGCTTCGGGGTGCGGGAGGAGCGCTTCCGGGCCGGAGAGACCGTGTATGACTTCGCCGAGGGGCGGAAGTATCTGGGCCTGATCGCCCGGGGCAGCGCCGTGATCCAGCGCATCGACCACCAGGGGGGCCGCACCATTCTGGAGCACCTGGAAAGCGGCGGCGTGTTCGGGGAGATGCTGATGTTCGAGAACGTGGCCGGAGACAGCATCACCGTAATCGCCGAGGAGCCGTGCCGGGTGTGGTTCATGCAGGACGAGCACATGACCCGCCGCTGCGAAAAGGCCTGCGCCCATCACAGCCGCCTGGTGGAGAATATGTTCCACATCATGACCGAAAAGGCCGCCGCCCTGTCCGAGCGGGTGGAGGTCCTCAGCCGCCGCAGCATCCGGGAGAAGCTGCTGTGCTATTTCGGCCTGCTGGCCGGACAGCGGCAGAAGCCCAGCTTCCAGCTGCCCTTCTCCCTCAGCGCCCTGGCGGACTATATCTCCGCCGACCGCAGCGCCATGATGCGGGAGTTGAAGAAGATGAAGGACGAGCGCCTGGTGGAGGTGGCCGGGCGGCAGGTGACCCTGTGCACCCCGGCCCGGTAAGGGGCAGCGCAGCCTGTCGAAAAAAAACAGATATTTTGTAAATTAATGCTTGACATTTCTGGCAGTCATGCTATAATAAACAAGCATTCGATTTGAGGCTGATTTGCGAGTGTGCTGGAATAGGCAGACAGGCAAGCTTGAGGTGCTTGTGTTCGACTGGACGTGTGGGTTCAAGTCCCATCACTCGCACCACTTTCCTCTTTCGTCTGTGGGAAAAGAACTTCGGATATGCGCGAGTGGTGGAATTGGCAGACTCGCTAGATTCAGGTTCTAGTGCTCATTACGGGCGTGCGGGTTCAAGTCCCGCCTCGCGCACCACTTCTTTTCCCCCAAAAAAACTTCATCCATGCGCGCGAGTGGTGGAATTGGCAGACTCGCTAGATTCAGGTTCTAGTGCTCATTACGGGCGTGCGGGTTCAAGTCCCGCCTCGCGCACCAAATCGGACACCAATTTTGATACGATGGGTATCAGGTTGGTGTCCGATTTTTTTGCGCCATGGGGCGGCCGGTTTTGCATGAGTCGGCACAGCGTGTTTTCGCACGCTGTGCGTTGGCGCAGCGCACGGGATCCCTGATTCCATTTTTTTAAACAAGAATCACGTGTTAGAAAAGTGTTAGAAACCCGCCGGGTAAGGTCCCCCGCGAAAGCAAAAAAAGAAGTCCCGAAACCTTACGGTTTCAGGACTTCTTCGTGTCATAACTCAACACTATAGATTTTTGAAATTTGCTTTTAAAAAACGTCGTATGACAGCAAGAAAAACTTGATGCACAGAACTCACTTGTCTTTTGATTCTTCAGTTGTGTCAGAGACTGCTCCTTCCAGCAGATCTGTCACTACCTGATTAAGCTGTGCGGCACTCTTAGCAGTAATGACTGGCGTGTCTGACTGGGACTCAATGTCTTTTCTGGTTCGTCCAGCCACCTGACCGCCCGCCTTGGCAACTGCCAAATTCTCTTGGAAGGTCGTTGGTTTGCGATCTCTTGAAAACTGAGTGGTAGTGGCCTCCGCCAGCATATTCAGTACCAGTTCCAGCGTAGTCATGTTATCACGAAGGTTTTCCTTTTTCAAGCCCTTCAGATTTTTGTACTGCCGGGTGGACATGCCAGACCAGGCTCGGGAAATCTCGTCCGTGAGGATGGCGTACTCTACGCCTTTCTGCACACCGCGGGCATCCCACTCATCCGTCAGTTCTTTACGGACCTGGATGGCCTGCAGCCGCTGATTGATCCACTCACGGCTGTAACCCTTCTTGAGATAGGTTTCCAGAGCGCGGTCAATGGTCAGCTCCGGGTCGATGGTCTCCTCGATACGCTCTCGACCGACCTGAGCCAGCCACAACTTGAACGGTTCTGCCTTCGGGGAAGGAATAGACTGGATGATTCGGAGAAGCTGCTCGGTATCGGCTACATCAGTCAATCGTTTTTTGCCATCCGAAGCGGTCATTTTCAACTGGTTACAAGCTGTAACCGTTTCATTTCCCTCATCCTTCAGGCGTTTCTTCGTTACCTTCCAGTAGTTACGAGCTGCCTGATAATCTGGCTGATCAGTCAGCACAGCTACCACATCAACGACGGAAAAGTACCATTCTTCCTTTTCCTCATCCCATGCGGTTCGAATACGCTTGTTTTCGAACAGTTGGATATTATCGTTTTGTGCCATTTGAATCACCTCGTTCTGTCATGAATTCTTTCAAAAGTCCTTGGCAGCCATCCAGCACATCCTGCCAGGTCGCCTCGAAGTCCTCGGTGTACCATGGGTCTGCCACATTGCCGGGACGAGCGGTGTGGTCCATCAGGAGGGACATCTTTTCGGCATAGTCACCGCCGCAGATGCGGTACATATCCCGGAGGTTGGCCTGGTCCATGCCGATCAGGAGATCGTATTCGTCGTAATCCCGATTTGTCAACTGCCGTGCAGCATGGCCTTCGCAGGAGATCCCATGCTCGGCCAGCTTGCGCCGTGCCGGAGGATAGACTGGGTTGCCGATCTCCTCCCGACTGGTAGCCGCTGATTCGATATGAAATTGCGATGCCAGTCCCGCCTTTTTTACCAAGTCCTTCATCACGAACTCGGCCATGGGGCTGCGGCAGATATTGCCATGGCAAACGAATAAGATTTTTGCCATTGCTTCTATATCCCTTCAAAAGCCTCCAAGTCATGATATTTCAAGGCTTTTGTCGCTTCTTTCATTTTTGCTGTCATGCCGGAAACCTACGCATATTCCCGTAACTCTACGCAGATTTTCGGGCAAATGGTGTAGTAATTGGTGTAGTGGCTGCGATTGCTTCAACCTGATTTTCTCTGCGGCTCCGGTGCGGCAAACCCTCTAAAATCAATGATCTTTGCCATCTGCTCGGCTGCGCGGTCATAGCTCGCGTGTGTGTAAACATTCAGCGTGACGCCCACATCGGAATGCCCCATGACATACTGCAAGGTCTTGATGTCTATACCAGCGTTCGCCATGTTCGTGCAGAAGGTGTGCCGGAACACATGAGGCGTGATGTGCGGCAGAGGCTTGTCCGGGTGCAGCTTTTGATACTTCTTCATTGCCCAGCGCATTTCATTCTCGATGTGCAGGGCAACCTTCGGACTGTCGTTCTTGTCCAGCAGAAGAAAACCGCTGTACCCGTCGATGATCGTTTCCGTTTTCACGCGCTTGCGGCGGGAGAGAATATTTTGCAGGCTCCGGTAAACCTCGTCCGTCATAGGAATGTAGCGGCAGCCGCACTCGGTTTTGGTTTTCTCCACATAATACTTGCCACCGCGCTCCCGGACAAGCTGATGATCCACCCGGATTTTCCGCCCGGTAAAGTCCAGATCAGCCTTTGTCAACCCGCAAAACTCGCTGACACGCATCCCAGTTCCCAGCAGCACCACAAACTCGTCGTAATACTTGCAGTAGGTCTTGTCCTCCCGGATGAAATCCATCCAAAGCGTCTGCTGTTCCTCTGTCATGGCAATGCGCTTCTGTGAATCATTGGAAACCACATCGACCAATTTGAAGTCAAAGGGATTCCGACGGATTACATCCTCATTGTACGCCATCTGGAAAGCCGGTTTGACAACGCCCCGAACGCTGGTGAGGGTGCTGTATCCCTTTCCGTCCTCGTGCAGCTTCATGATCCATTTCTGCGCGTCCGAAACCTTGATGTCCCGGATGGAACGATAACCGAAATCTTCCTTCTTCACCAGATTCAGCACGAAGTTATAGCCGACTTTGGTATTGTAACGTACGCCCTGCTTGATGCTGATATAGCGTTCCAGCAGTTGAATGACGGTAATTTTGCCTGCGGCATAATCAATGCCATCATCAAGCTGCTTCTGGATTTCCTTTTCTTTTTCCCGCAGTTCTTTCAGATCGGAGGAATACACCGTCTGCCGCTTGCCGCGAATGTCTGTATACCGATATTGATAAATCAGGTCTTTTCTCTGGCTCTCTCCTGTCCGCAGGATACGTCCCTTGTTGTCCTTCCTCTTTTCGGACATTGTCAAACTCCTTTCCGTGATGGAAAGAGCCCTGATATGACACACTTATTGTATCATATCAAGGCTCCGTTTTACACCACAAATTTCAAATAGAATACGCCTGCTCGATGAACTGATCGAACAGGCGGCGTTTAATCAAGCGCTTGTTTCCCACCCAGAGGACGAATTTGCACCGGTCCTCGTTGGTAATCTCGCGCAGTTTGTTGATACCAATGCCGGAGTAAGCCGCAGCCTCCTCCAAGCTCAGATTGCTCTTTTCCCAAATCGGGATTTCCTTCATAGGCAGTTTACCCTCCTTATAAAAATAGCCAGACAGGGCGAGGCGGCAACGAAGTCCGGCAACGGACTTCCAAAAAACCTCGAAACATACCCGGTCTGACGGTTGATTTACGATTTTCTTTTTCTTCTATTTTTCTGTTGTTTTGGTTGTCAAAGGTAGAAAAACCTGACAGGACAAGGATTTCTCCCGGCAACCAGCCCGGCAACAGGGTAACAACATGCTTTACAACAAGCCGCTCTTTTCAGAACGGCATCCCGATTTGCTCCGTGATCTCCACAAAGCCGTCCGGGATTTCTGCGGCATGGTTGCCGCTGTCGGTTGCATCTCTTTCGCGCTCCCAGCCCTTTTGCCTGCCGTATCCGGCAAAGCTGCGGGGATTGGAGAAATACGTCCAGCCGGTCACGCACTGGTTCATAATCTCGTTGATCTCGCGGATCTCCCATTGCTTCGGCTCGTCAAAGGCGTGATTTAGCGCCTCCTTGTAAAGCTGCTTAGAGCAGACGGTGTTTCCCGTATAGCTGTCCAGAAACGCCTGAATCATACCAGCTTTCGTGTCCTCCGGCATGAAGTCCTTCTGATGCTCCTTAAGATAGCGCACCATTTCCGGGCTGAACGTCAGCTTCCAACCACCTGCCCGGTAGATGGTCATTGCCTCCGCCCACACCTGCTGCAAATAGGTTCTGGATGCGGCTTCGTCCTCCAAAATGTGAACCTCTGCCTGCTCTGGGCAGACCTGTACCGGCAGAAAGCGACGATTGCCGGAGCGGTCGAGGGGCAGAAAGTCCATTGCGTTTGACGTGCCGCCGAACACACATTGCCGCAATCGATCTGCCGGGTGGGTTTCATACGGGATTTTGTAGACCTCCTTCTGGCGGCTCAGAAACGACTTGATTTCCTCAATACTCTTGGCACTGGCGGTGGCAATCATCTCGGACATCTCAATGATCCAGTGACCTTGCAGCTTGCGGTACACGTTTTCATCGTCCAGCTTCCGCAGATCGTCAGAAAACCACTCGTCCTTGCCTGCCAGCAGGCGGAAAAAGGTGGACTTTCCCGCGCCCTGACCTCCTACCAGACAGAGCATGACCTCGAATTTGCAGCCCGGACGAAATGCCCGATGGATCGCGCCAAGCAGGAACAGCCGCAGCGCTTGAAAGGTGTACTCATCCGCTTCCGCTCCGAGGAAATGATGAAGACAATAGCGAATACGCTCCGTGCCATCCCATGTGAGGCTGCTCAGATAGTCCCGGACAGGATGGTAGCTGTTCTGATGAGCGGCGAGATCGGCAGCATCCATGATTTTCTTCTCGCTTGTCAGGTCATAATTCTCTTCCAGATATAGCCGGATGTACTTCATATCCGTGTCGGTCATGGAGCTGCTGGGGCTTCGCTCATAACCGATGGGCTTCACAATATCGGTGCGGTCGGTCAGCAGATTGTAGGCGATCGCGCCGGAGAGCAGCGGATCGTGCTGAAACACCGTCAGGCAGTTCTTGATGCTGTTGCGGACGCCGCCCTTTTCTGTGCTGTCCAGCAGAGCCTTGACCTCTTCAACGCTCGTCGCTGATCTCATGCTGCTCATCTGCATTTTGAGCTGCTGCTTCGTCTGCGGCGGCAAGCTCTGCCATTCGCTGCTCAATGTTTCTCACTTCCTCTCCATATTCGATCACAACGGATGCCCGCGCCTGTATATCGCTGCACAGCAGCTCGTCCAGCAGATATTCAACCAACGAAATTTTCTGCAGCGCTTCCACAAAGCACGGATGATAACCGTCCTCTGGCGTCTGCGGGGCATAATCCTCCTTCCAACGGCATAACAGCCGGTAATAGTCCAACAGCACACGGAAGCAGTAGCGTTCCATGTGCTGATAATTCTGTTCGTCGGTATTTTGTTGTCGCGGCTTGCTCATTTTGCCCGTGCCATCCTCATACGGAATAGCAAAATACTGTGCCAGCAGAATTGCGGCTTCCTTGCTTCCGATCCCGCGAAGCCGGGAAACGAAGTCGATCACGTCCCCGGTAGCCCCGCAGCCAAAGCAGTAATACCGGCGATCCAGCTTCATGCTGGGCGTACTGTCATCATGGAACGGGCAGCGGCACATTCCGTTTCGTTCCACCCGGATGCCGTATCGCTCCGCAGCCTGCCGGGTGGTCACAGACTGCTTGACGGCTTCAAAGATACTCAATAGGCAATGTCCTCCTTAATGTTCGATTTCCCGCTTTTTCTGTTGCGCCGCGGCGTTCTGTCGCTCCTGCTCATGCTGTACCTCATAGATGTTGTAATGAATCGCCCAGAGCTTTTTCGCGTCGGCATGGAGCGGCGAAAGCTCCGTCTGAATGTCTTTGTATTCCTGCTCCAACTGCTCCCGTTCTCTGCGCCATGCGGTGATGGGCAGCTTGCCGTCCTTGAAATACGACTTTAATTTGCGCTCTGCCATGTAGAACGTCCGCAGTTCATCGTCGTGTTCGGATTTGTATTTCTGCCGGGATTTCTCAAATCGGATGGATTTCAGCTTGTCCGCAGCGGGCTTGCCGGATTTGTAGTAGTCCACCATGCGCAGCAGCTCATTCACTTCCTTGATGCGGGATTGCTTCGTAGAAGCAGATTTTTTCAGCATGTCGATCTTGTCCTGCATAGCGTGAAGTGCATTATCCAAATCGTCCACGGTGTAAAGTTTTTTAGATTGCAGAAAGCTGAACGCCTCGGCGTAACGCTGCAAGTTGGCGTTCTTCGCCTTGTTGCTGTACGCGCCTTTGTTGCGATTGGCACAGTGCAGCGACAGCAAATCGTTCAGCGTGGGCGGCTGTGGTTTGTCAAGCTCAGCTTTTACATCTTTCAGCCAGCCGATCAGCGCGGTGATCTTCTCTTTTGCCTCCCGCAGCAGTGCATTGGTTTTGCGAGCCCAGCGGTTGAAGTCGCCCTTGTCGGTGCGGATGCCCTTCGCTTCCATTGCGCGGACAGACGGTCCCTCGTGGACGGTAGGAATCTGTTCAATGCCTTGCCGCTCATAGCTGCGGTGGTCGATCTGGCAATCCAAACTTTTCTCCGCAAACTTCTGATTGCACAGATCAGCCCACGCTTGCCGCCAATGCTCCAAGGTTTCAGGACTGCCCCAATCGGTGGTCGGCACAGCGTTGAACACATAGTTGCCAGCCTCATCTCGGATGCGCTCACCATGCTCATCCAGCACATATTCCCGCCGCTGCTTGTTGCCCCATCTGCCGTGTTCGTCCAAAGGGCGAATGGGACACATGACATGAAAGTGCGGGTTGGAAATGCCGCCGTCCTCCTTGTCTGGCTGATGCACGGCGAAGTCCGCCACCATGCCCCGGTTCACGAAATTGTCCAATAAGAATTGCCTTGCAAGATCGATGTTCTCCTGCATGGAAAACTCATTCTGCAAGGCAATGTCAAAGCTGTATGCAAGCTGGGCTTTCTTGCCGCGCTCGGCTTTTTCCACGGCGTTCCAGAGCGTTTCGCGGTCTGCGTATTCTGGCGGGGCGTGTGACGGGAGCAGAATTTCAGAGCAGATCACGCCGCCTTTTCGGGTGTAGTCGCTGATCTCGCCGTAGTATTCGCTGTGCAGCTTTTCCCCGGCACGGTAGGCGGCAGCAGCCACGGCAGATTGCCCCGCGCTGCGCTTGATCTGCGTCACATGAAAATGAAAGAGTGCGATATTCAATCACCTCCTGCATGGCGGCTGACAGCTTCCATGAGAAGCCTTTGCGCGTCTGGCAGAGCAAAGACCTGTTCCACAAAAGCATAAAACGCAGTTTCGCTCAAATCTTTTGTCTGCGGTGCGACGCTCTCGATGGCTGCACCACGGGTGATAAGCCGGTGCGCCCGCTTGCGCCGTTCTCCCTTTGCATAGTAGGCGGCGCGGTTTTCAAGCCGCTGGATTATATGCTGTTCCTGTACAAGCTGGCGTTCGATTTTCTCTTTCTCGGCATTCAGCTCAGCAAGGGTTTCCTGTTTTGGCATGGCTAACCTCCTTCGATTTGATAAGGCAGATGGATAGAAAAAGACCGCCTACATTTTCGGTAGACGGTCTGACTCATGGTATGGGATTTTCAGACTTTGCGGCGGAAATGGTCTGCACCAGCAGACTGTTTCCGCCGCAAAGCGCGCTGGGATAGACGCGCAAGCGTTGCAAGGGGTGCAGCCCCTTGTGCGGAACGGAGTGACGCAAAACAGCCCGGACATTTGCCTGTCCGAGCTGTCTGCCTCGTAGAGCGCACATACTCCCGTCAGGGGAGTATAGAAGTGCGCCCTTGTTACCAAGGGATTATTTAGCATCCCAATTCTCTAAGAATGTTCTTGCAATACATGATTTCTGTTTCAGAAAAAAGTGCCGCGTACTCCGGCTTGCATACCGATTCTTCCATTGATAAGTCCAAGCGCCCACAAGACCACAGTGTAGATAGCCCTTCTGATAAATTTCTCGTTTTTTGCGCACTTGCAATCAGCCGCCGTGCGGTTTCGACACCTCCGTATTGCGCTAACATCTGGTTGAACCGTGTAGGGTTATATTTACACTCTTTCTTTGCTTGTATCATTTTTTCACGCAGTTCTTCTTCAAATGTTCTTGTCAATACCTCCATGTGATAACCGCCCCCATTTTATATTTTTCGCTCAAAAACTTTTCCGCAATCCTGGCATAGAAATTTAGTCTTTCCCCTTTTTCCGTTTATTCCGCTGGCTGCACCGATTATCGTGCCAAGAGGGTTAAACAAACCCCCCACAGTTCCACCGACAACAGCTCTTCCAACGGAAGATTTTGTTTTGGTTGACACTGGAACAATGTTTGTGCTTCTGCAAAAAAATAATCGGGCAGCAAATCCTTCGCGCCATTTTCGCGTCCTCCCAATAGGCACAGTATGATTTAGTACTTGTTCTTAAATAAGAGGTTGTACCAGAAACTAACAAAAGCAATGAGTAAGAATTGTATCATAAATCGTTATGCTCCTCAGTTAGAATTAACTCGCCACGTCCATTCTTAGCAATCCCCGCCCACTCTAAAATTGCAGCCATTACAAACACGGGATCAAAAACCGATTCTCCGATTGTTCGACCGCGGTGAAGCGCTATTGTACCGACAACGGTATTTTCCTCACAGCCAGGTTCACCGAGTTTATAGTTTCTTCCATTGCCTTTCTTTGCTCTGCCGCCTTGTTTTATAAGGAGTTCTACAATATCGTCAAACACCTTATAGTCGTAGGCTGGCTTAACAGGCAACTTATCACTTGTAAAAGTTGTTCCGTCTGACTCTGCGTAGATCTCACAAGGAAGACCTCTGGCTGTGTATACGGTGATGTGACCACCGTGCGCTTTCAGCTTTGCTTTGATGATTTCGGACGCGAGTGTGCTTGTATAGTCCACATCCATGCGGCTTACATCAATTTCCTTTGGCATTACCTTCTCCGTTCCACCGCCAAGATTTAAGGCGGCAAGCAATTCATCCAGTTTCTTTTTTACAGTTGGATAAGATATTTGCATATCAGACTGTACCTCCTTCATGTTTCCTCTGTCTTTCAAAAAAGTACTCAAGAACTCGAATTGCTCCTTGTCGAGCCGATCAAAAGGGCTAAGGTCGAACGTGTTTCTTAGCTCCATGCCACAATCAGGGCATTGTAGCGTGCTAACTCGCAGTGTCCCATGACAGGCGGGGCATTTTGAAATAAGCCGATTCATGTAAATCACCTCTTCGCTTACATGATACAATTAGAAGACGATTTTGTCAATATAGTACTTAATTATTTTTATTACTATGTTGCTTTTGGGAATGTGTCTCACCGCTTTTTCCATACAATGTCGTACCCCAGCGCGTCTGCAAGCTCCACCGCCTCGCCGTAGCGAAGCGAGCCGCGCTTGAGCTTGCCGGAGAGATTGGGAACGCTGCGGCTCCAACCGTATTCATCGGAGAGGTAGTCCACCACCTCGGTCATGGTCATGCCGGTGCGGACAATATAGGACTTGATCTCATTGCGATAGGTTTCAGATTTTCTCATATTCAAATGTTCCTCCTGTTTTTCCGGTGCGCTCTATGGTAAAATGGGTTTGTCAAATCGTGACACCCGTTTGCCATAGGGCGCTGATTTTTGATGTACGGCTTTTCACTGGAAATACCGCCGATGATGCGTTGGTCACAGGCGGCACCTTCCGCTTTTGCCGTTTGATGTGTCTTTGCGTGAAACGGCGAAATATCATGTTGAACGACAAGCGTCATTCACTGCTGAATAGCGCTCTATTCCGTGCAGATAACCGCACAGAGCAGAAAACTATTTCGCCGTTTTCACTTGCTTTGATTTTGACTTTCGATTTTGCCGCTCTTTCCGAACGTCGTTCCTGCCCGGAGGATCGCTCCCGGCGTTTCGTCCCCGTTGGTACGCTTCGTCGTCACAAGCTGCATATCGCTCGCTTCCGTGTAAAACACGAAAGCTCGTTCATTTCGCTGCTCCTCCTCTTCCCACAAAAGCCTTCGCTTTTGTGGGAGCCCTGTGACGCGGTCATGGCGGTTACTTCGCTGGGGGACATATCCCGTTCGGACGGTCATGCAATTTTCAAGGTTCAGGTGCGATTTCAAGACCATTTTAGCGAAAAATATAGCCCTCTCCCGTATATCCAAGAGGTCGGAAAACGCGCTGAAAAACGCAGATTTCCACGCTCATGGACAAGACCGGAAAAGGGCAGAAATTTGAAGGGAGGACCCCGCCATGCAGCCAAAACTCACCATTCAGGAACGGCTGAAAGACCTGCGCGTAGAGCGCGGTCTGACGCTGGAACAGCTATCTGTGGAAACAGGAATTTCAAAATCTGCGCTGGGAAAATACGAAGCCGACGATTTCAAAGACATCAGTCCGTTCAGCATGGTGGAGCTGGCAAAGTTCTACGGCGTGTCCACCGATTACCTGCTGGGGCTGACAGAACAAAAAAATCACCCAAACACAGAGCTGGACGCTCTGCATTTGGGTGATGATGCAATCGAAGTATTGAGAACGGGCAAGTTCAATCACCGACTGCTGTCGGAACTGATCTGCCACAAGGATTTCCAGCGTTTCATGCTGGATGCTGAGATTTACGTTGACCGGATCGCGGATATGCGGGTCAACGACATGAACGCCGTTCTCGAAGCAGTCCGGCAAATGGCGTTAATGAAAAACGGCGGCGATGCGAACGATCTGCACCTGCGGACACTGGAAGTCGCGCAGATCAGAGAGGACGAGTATTTCGGAAGCCTGATTGCGAGCGATTTGAAAGATATTCTCCGTGATATACGGAGTGAACACCGCCCTGATACCATGACGGCAGATGAAACATCCCTTGTCGCAACCGTACAGGGTCAGTTGCAGGATGCGATGAACTTTGAGGGGAGCGTCGAGGAAAAGAAAATCCGCGCGTACCTTGCGACAATCGGACTCGACTACGACGCGCTCACGAAGGGAGAGTTTGTTTCGCTGATTGGTATTCTCAAGAAGTCCAAGTATATGAAAAATCCTATCAGTCAGCGTGGAAAAGCAAGAGCGCAGTTACCGCACGGGAAAGGTAAACGGAAACGTAAATAGTCACTATGACTGTGCAACTTTAGTTTATTCCAACAGATAGAGACATTTCCAAAAACTTGTGATATAATTTCAATAGGTTGAATCACAGCATACTAAATTAAGGAGGAGGCAAAATAATTATGGCGAAAGTGTACATTATCTGGGATAACTCAAATATTCATTATGGCGGTCTTAATCAAGTGTTTCCAATTAAAGAACCTGGACAGCAAAAAGAGTTATATCGAACTCATTTTTTAAACTTGCTTAACCTTGTTGTTGGGAATCGCGAAATTGGGCAAGTATACTTTGTTGGTAGCACGCCACCGGAATCGGATAGTATTTGGGCATATCTTCGCAGTGTTGGGATAAAACCCGAAACAATTCCGCGTTCAACTGCTGGAGGTGAGAACAACACTACTGATTATTTGCTTCAAAATCACCTTCTGCGGCTCGGCTACCTTTCTGAAAAGGGTACTATTGCACTTCTGTCAGGTGATGGCGCAGGAATATACAAAGATGAAGGCTTCTTTGCAGATTTGAAGAAGCTCCACAATGTTGGCTGGAATGTTGAGGTCTATGCGTGGGATGAAACTTGTCATAGAGGTATGAAAGACTTTGCAGAACAGAATTGGAATTTTACAAACTTAACCGACAGCTATTATCACATCACTTTCCTGCAAGGAGTTCGACCTGCTATATAAAACAAATATGGGCAGAGTATGTCTCAGCAAAGAGAATACCCTGCCCTTTTTATTTTGATTCTATAAAAAGTGTCACATCAAAGCTCTTTCGCAAATGGTGTAATTGTGGTGTAGTAAGCGCCATTCGAGCGATGAAAACCATTGATATAATAGGCTTTTTCGGGGCTTCTTAGGATATTGCCATGACAGATAAACAGGATCCTCTTCATACTGCGTTCTCTCCGAAATCTCATCGTTGCCCTCATTATACCACACATCGACCTTTTTGTCGAGAACACTTTCCAGATACGCAGAATCCTCGATCATTCGCAGAAGCTCCGCCTTGGATAGATTCCGTGCTGTAGCCTGCCGGATGTACCAGCGGCGCTCCTCTGCGGGCAGCTCTGCCTCCATGATCACAATGTTCTGTGTCCAATTCAAGTGAAGCGCTTCGCCAAGCAGTTCCGGCGTGCCGCTGTACAACTGCCAGAAATCCCGCATCCGGCGCACATTGCGCGGAGAGAAGCCGGTCATATCCGGGTATTGTTCTTTTATGAACTCCGCAGCAGCTACCGCTGCACCCTTTTTCGAGTGGGCACAGACGGCCTTGCCGATTTCGCAGTACAGCTCCATCTGCGGCAGATCTGCTTTCATGACAGATTCCAGTGTGGCAAACATTGTGCTGTAGTCCACAGCCTTTCGGATATTCATAGTTTCTCCTTTCCGGCGCACAGCGCCTGATTCAACGCTCAAAGCAGAGAAAAGCACGGTAACATCGCCGTGTTTTTCTCTGCCTTGACCTGTTTCAGAAATGCCGCATATCCGGGTTTTCTTCTGTTTTCAACTGAATGCAGGCATCCTCAAAGCGGTCGAAATCCGTATGGATATTGAAGTTGGGATTGATCTGGAATGTACCATTCTTCCCGATGACCAGCTTGTCGAGCCCGATGACGGAAAGAGTACGCCGCAGGCGATAAACAATATTGTTGACGACTTTGTATGGCGAATCGAGTTCATCATATGGGCAGATAATTTCTGCCAGCGTATCGATAGAAAATTTCTTTTTGTGATTCAGAATGAGATACGCCAGGAGCAGGTAGCACTGGTCCGCTTTGATATCCTCTCCAGTCAGTGTTCCCTTGGGGCTGATGATCTCCATACCTCCAAAGAAATTGATATGGACATCCTCCGGATTATATTTGGAGGCTTTTGTAGCTGCCCGAATTGATTGCTGTTGTTTGATTTCGTTGAGCTCCAGCACCACTGCATAGGAAGCGATAAACAGAAAGACTGGGTCATCTGTGTAGCGAGTCGGATCGTCTACAGCGATGAATCCCTGATTAATTCTCTTGGAGAATGGTGCCGCCAGCAGTGTCGTTACGCCGTATTCCCGGAAGAAAGCGGCTTCATCCGGGTAGCTTTTTGCCAATCCGTCCAGGTCTGAGATCATCAACGGCTTGTTGGCCTTCAGGGCTTTCTTCCATCTCGGGAATTTCTCCATGGGCAGGCACTGGAGCATATCTCGCTGTGCCGGGATCCCGTCGCTGCACCACTCATATGTGATGACGCCAATTCCGAGCTCCCAGTCTGCTTCTACGACAGATGCTCTGGATGCGCCGTAAAACTCTGCGGCACCTTTTAGAAGCACACTGATGGTGCTTTCTGAGTCCTCTGTGTTCCGCAGGTTGGCCTCCAGCACACTCATACCGCGGTGAAACGCATTACATTCAACAATTTGTGTGCTTTCCTGCATAATTTCCTTGCTCATGAATACGCCTCCTTTGATTGGTAAAAAAGCGCAGAGACTGTCCAACGTAACTCGGGCAGCCTCTGCTGTGCGCCGCACAGCAGAGCTGAGCGGTTATGTACTATACGATTGTCTTGATGAATGCGGCAAGTGCCTCGCGCTGATCCTCTCTAAGCGATGCAACACTGCTGTTTAATTCACTCTGGGCATTAGGAACATTTACTGGCTCATTCTCAGTAAAGAACTGAGCCAGCTTGATTCCACAAGCTTCACAAATTGCGTTTACAGTTGGCAGCGAGGGCTGATTATTACGCTTAAAGATGTTACTGATTGTCGTCTGTGACAATCCGGATTCCTGCGCTAATCGATAAATAGTCCATCCACGCTCGGCCATCAGCTGCCGAATCCGCTGTTGTGCATTGAACATTGGTACCACCTACTATGTTATTAGTTTACATCTCATTTGATTATCCTTGTAGAACTCATCAGTATGGTATATGGCAATCAAATGATGTGTACTTTGTGGTGATATACTATGCAATTCCGGCGTATTACCCAGAGTTAGAACTGCAAGTTGTTTTTCTCTCAGGCTTCAATGCAAATCACCTCTATAAAGCAAAATCCCGCAAGGCATGGATTATACACCGATGCCTTGCGGTTTCTCTGTACTTACAAATGTGTTATTTCAGGGAATGGTCACTCACGGGTCAGCCGACGAATATTGCCGATGATGAGCATTAAGTCATCGTCATTCAGCTTTCGCAATTCTTCAATGGCCGTTTGCAGGAGCGCATGATTTTCTTCGGATTCATCGAAAAATTGGCTTGGTGTAATATCAAAATAGTTACAGATTTGAAGAAACTCAGCCATAGGCGGCAACGATTTGCCAGAGGATATGTTATAAACATAGCTTCTGCTATACCCGAGATCATAACTCATTTGATATTCAGAGACACCCTTTTTTAATCTCAGCTGAGTAATTCGATCACGCACGAATTGTGTGTCCATATGATATTCACCACCTATCTTATAATTATTTTAGGTGATGACCGAAGAAAAATAATAACCCACGATTTTACGCCGCTTGCATTGAAAGCATACAGGAGCTTATGCTATAATACAGAAAATTATGTTTTTTGCTCTGCAATTCAAGCCATATATCGAATTGTGCTTGTTTATAGCGTATCAAAAATGTTTTAACCCGCATTGCATTGCAACAAAAAAAAGAGTGCCACGGGCACTCGTTCAGGCGTCGCTTCTTTTCGTAAAGTATCTAACTTGAGGATAGCTTACATGTTGCTTTCGACTCCGAATATCAGTCCGTATCTATATGAGGACGGAAATTGCAGTGGCTTTTGAAAAGAATATTGCTTTTTTCTACCCAAAGTGTTATAATCGGTATATACCGGAAACATAGGAGGGTGTATCCATGCCAAGACCGCCACGGTGCCGTCGGATTTGTGGCGCACCACAAGTTGATACCTTCTGCCCCAACGGGGGCGAGGATATCGAGCCGATCCTGCTGACGCTGGACGAGTACGAGGTCATCCGGCTGGTTGACCTGGAGCAGCAAACCCACGAGCAATGTGCCGCGCAAATGGACATTTCCCGCTCTACCGTGCAGGAGATTTACGAAAGCGCACGGCGCAAGATCGCAGCGTGTCTTGTCCACGGGAAACCGCTGCACATCACCGGTGGAAACTACCGTATCTGCGGAGGACAGGAGGCAGCCCACTGCGGCCGCTGCTGCCGGATGCAGAGAGCTAACACAGAAAAATCCAACGAAAATTGCAAAGGAGATTCCATTATGAAAATTGCAGTTACCTATGAAAACGGTCAAATCTTTCAGCATTTCGGCCATACCGAACAGTTCAAACTTTATGAAGCTGCGGACGGTAAAATCACTCATGCGGAAGTCGTTGACACCAACGGCAGTGGTCACGGCGCACTGGCAGGCTTCCTGATGCAGCACGGTGTAGACACTTTGATTTGCGGAGGCATCGGCGGCGGTGCGCAGGCGGCTCTGGCCGAGGCGGGCATCAAGCTCTACGGCGGTGTCAGCGGGGACGCTGACGCAGCGGTGAGCGCATTGCTCAGCGGAAATCTGGGCTACGACCCCAATGTTCACTGTGATCACCATGACCACGAGCACGGCGAGGATGGGCACACCTGCGGTGACCACGGCTGCGGCAAGCATAGCTGCCATTGATATGGAACGCACACTGACACAGCTTCCGTTCTGGTCATCCTTGACCGAACACGAAATGGAAACGCTACGCCGAAGCGCCTTTGTCCGTCATTATGAAAAGGGTGCGTTCGTACACAGCAGCGACACCGAATGTCTTGGAATGCTGTTCGTCCTTTCCGGCGAGATCCGCACCTATCTTCTCTCCGAGGAAGGGCGAGAAGTCACATTGTTCCGGCTGTATCCGGGTGAGCTATGCGTGCTTTCTGCCTCCTGTGTGATCAGTCAGATCACCTTTGATACGCAAATGACCGCAGGATCGGATACGGACGTTCTGATTATCCCTGCAAATGTCATCGCTGCACTCAAGGAGCAAAATCTTCATGTCCGCTGCTTCCTCTATGAGTTGGCAACGAAACGGTTTTCTGATGTGATGTGGGCGATGCAGCAGATCATGTTCAAGGGATTGGATCGGCGGCTGGCAGAATTTCTTCTTGCCGAAGCGGAGCGTACCGGCTCCGACACGATACGCATGACCCATGAGCAGATCGCCCAGCACATCAGTTCGGCGCGGGAGGCAGTGGCACGGATGCTCAAAAGCTTCTCAGAGGACGGGCTTGTGGAACTAAGACGAGGCGCGATTACGCTGCGGAATAAGAACAGCCTAAACCGCTTAAAATAATGTGACTTTGTTACAGAACGGAATCATAATTCCGATATAATGAAAACAGAAAAACTGAAAGGAGCATCGACCATGAAAGAAACAAAATACGCAGGTACCCAAACCGAAAAAAACCTGATGGCTGCCTTTGCCGGTGAGTCCGAGGCACGCAACAAGTACACCTATTTTGCATCCAAGGCCAAGAAGGAAGGCTACGAGCAGATCGCGGCGCTGTTCCTTAAAACCGCTGACAACGAGAAAGAACACGCCAAGCTGTGGTTCAAAGAACTGAACGGCATCGGCGACACCGCCGAAAATCTTCTCTCCGCCGCTGAGGGCGAGAACTACGAGTGGACGGATATGTACGACGGCTTTGCCAAAACCGCCGACGAGGAAGGTTTCCATGAGCTGGCCCAGCGTTTCCGCCTGGTCGCCGCCATTGAAAAGCACCATGAGGAGCGATACCGCGCCCTGCTGCACAATGTGGAGACGGCGCAGGTCTTTGCCAAGAGTGAGGTCAAGGTATGGGAGTGCCGCAACTGCGGTCACATCGTCGTGGGCGAGAAGGCCCCGGAGGTCTGCCCCGCCTGCAACCATCCCCAGAGCTACTTTGAAATTCACGCGGAGAATTATTAAAGAAAGAAAAGGAGAATCATCATGGAGCAGAAGTTTTACATTTGCAAGCATTGCGGCAATATCATTGCCAAGGTCAAGGACACGGGCGTTCCCGTCATCTGTTGCGGTGAGCCGATGAGCGAGATCGTTCCCGGCACCACCGACGCCGCCGTGGAAAAGCACGTCCCCGTCTGGACGGTGGAAAACGGCATCGTCCATGTGAAGGTCGGCTCCGTGGAGCATCCCATGCTGCCGGAGCACTACATCGAGTGGGTGTCCCTCCACACCAAGCAGGGCAACCAGCGTAAGGAGCTGCATCCCGGCGAAAAGCCGGAGGTCTGCTTCGCTCTCTGCGAGGGCGATGAAGTCGAGGCGGTCTACGCCTACTGCAACCTCCACAGCCTGTGGAAAGCGTAATTCACCTTCTCAAAATCCGGTGCTCAAAAAGCACCGGATTTTTTTATCAATGTAACCTCGTCACATAAAAAAGATTTGTCCTGCGGTATGATAAAGCCACAATCAAGAAAGAGGTGGCGAACATGAAAATCAAGCTCAATCCCGATCAGGAGATTGTCAATACCATCCGGGAAGGACTCAAGCGCACCGGAGGATACTGTCCCTGCCGCAGAGAGCGCACAGAGGCAACCAAATGTATGTGTCAGGAGTTTAAGGATCAAATTGCAGATCCGCTCTTCGAGGGATTTTGCCACTGTATGCTCTATTACAAATCCTTGCAGGATTAAGGGAGGAACGCTATGCTGTCAAAGAAACTGGCTGCCGTAGATAAAACGCGGTGCGTCGCCTGCGGCGTGTGTGAAAATACCTGTCCGCTGGGGGCTGTCAAGGTGCGCCGGGGCTGCTACGCCGCCGTGGAGGACGAACGCTGCGTAGGCTGCGGCAAGTGCGCAAAGCTCTGTCCCGTCGGCTGCATTGAGGTGAAAGTGAGGGCTGACGCATGAAAGCAAAGCATTGGTACGATTACCTGTGGGTATATGCCATCATCTACTTTGCACTGGGCTTTTTCAATATCCTGTTTGCATGGCTGGGCATGATCGATTTTCTTCTACCGCTGTTCTTAGCCATCTTCGGCGGGAACAAATTCTTTTGCAACCACCTCTGCGGACGGGGACAACTGTTCAGCAAGCTGGGGACAGACCTTAAATGCTCCCGCTGCAAGCCCACGCCCAGCTGGATGTCCTCCAAGTGGTTCCGTTACGGCTTTTTGATCTTTTTCCTGACGATGTTCGGCAACATGGTGTTCCAGACCTATCTGGTGGCGGCAGGGGCTGCATCCCTGCGGGAGGCCATTAAGCTGTTCTGGACATTCCGTGTGCCGTGGGGCTGGACTTACACAGCCGGGACGGTGACGGATTGGGTGGCACAGTTCAGCTTCGGCTTTTATAGCTTGATGCTGACCTCGCTGCTCATCGGCCTCATCGTCATGGTGCTCTACAAGCCCCGTACATGGTGCGCCTTCTGCCCCATGGGGACTATGACCCAGAGTATTTGCAAGCTGAAAAACAAAGACTGACAATATACAAACGAAAGGAGCCTTTCTCATGGCTGAACTGAAAATTACTGCTGCGAATTTCGAAAATGAGGTGCTGCATTCCGACAAACCCGTTTTGCTGGATTTCTATGCGGACTGGTGCGGACCGTGCAAAATGCTCTCTCCCATACTGCATGAGCTTGCCGAAGAAAAAAGCGACACGCTCAAGGTGGGCAAGGTCAATGTGGACGAGCAGATGGAACTGGCGATGCGTTTTCAAGTA
The DNA here is from genome assembly GCA_018228685.1 of Clostridiaceae bacterium Marseille-Q4149. Taxonomy (GTDB): domain Bacteria; phylum Bacillota; class Clostridia; order Oscillospirales; family Oscillospiraceae; genus Vescimonas; species Vescimonas cirricatena. Next base: position 2,072,883 of record CP073691.1, on the reverse strand, counting down.
TCCAGCATCCCGATGCTGGTGGTATTCAAGGATGGAAAGGCCGTTGCCAAATCGGTGGGCTATCGGCCTAAGTCGGAGATCGCCGCCATGGTGGAGGGTGTGAAATGAAGGTCGTAATTGTAGGCGGCGTGGCCGGCGGTGCTTCTGCCGCCGCCCGCATCCGCCGTCTGGATGAACACGCGCAGATCATCATGATCGAGCGCAGCGGCTATGTGTCCTATGCCAACTGCGGCCTGCCGTATTATGTGGGCGGTGTGATCGTGGATCGGGACGAGCTGACGCTGCAAACTCCGGAGAGCTTCTGGGACCGCTTTCGCATTGATGTACGGGTACGGCAGGAAGTAACTGCGATCAATCCCGCAGAGAAAACCGTCATTGTCCGCACACTGGACAGTGGGAAGAGCTATACGGAAGCCTATGACAAACTGCTCCTCGCACCCGGCGCAAAGCCGACGGTTCCTGCGCTTTCCGGCGTCAGCAACGAGCGTGTTTTCACGCTGCGCACCGTGGAGGACACCCTCCGCATTCGGCGCTTTGTAGAGAATCAGAAGCCGAAAACTGCTGTTTTGGCTGGCGGCGGTTTTATCGGTCTGGAAATGGCGGAGAACCTTGTGGAGATGGGTGTTTCCGTCACCATCGTCCAACGTCCGAAGCAGCTTTTGGCCCCGCTGGACGCGGACATGGCGAGCTTTATCCATGCGGAAATGCGCAGACACGGCGTGCCTCTGCGGTTGGGTGAAACCGTCACCGGATTCCGACAGGACGGAGATTCCGTGCTGACCCTGTTGGAAGAAAGTGAGCCGCTGCATTCGGATATGGTGCTGCTGGCCATCGGTGTTACCCCGGATACGCATTTGGCAAAAGAAGCCGGACTCAAACTTGGTATTCGTGGCAGCATCGCTGTCAACGAGCGGATGGAAAGCTCCGTGCCGGACATCTACGCTGTGGGCGATGCCGTAGAGGTTACCCATTTCGTGACCGGGCAGAAAGCATTGATCTCTCTGGCGGGGCCTGCCAACAAGCAGGGGCGCATTGCCGCTGACAATATCTGCGGCGGAAGCAGCCGCTATCACGGCTCTCAGGGTTCGTCTGTTCTGAAGCTGTTTGGCTTGTCAGCGGCCTCTACGGGAATCAATGAAAAGGCAGCGCAGGCAGCAGGGATCGCTTACGACAAAGTCGTATTGTTCCCGGCATCCCACGCTACCTATTATCCCGGCGCACAGTCTATGGCAATGAAGGTGCTGTATGAAAAAGAAAGCCTGCGGCTGCTGGGTGCGCAGATCGTTGGCGGCGAGGGCGTGGACAAGCGCATTGATGTACTGGCAACGGCCATTCACGCAAAAATGACAGCTTTGGAACTGACGGAGCTTGACCTTTCCTATGCGCCGCCCTATTCCTCTGCCAAAGACCCGGTCAATATGGCCGGTTTTATGATCGAGGATTTGGAGAGCGAGAAGGTGCGGCAGTTCCATTGGAATGAGGTTGAGGACTTGCCTTGCGATGGCAGTGCTGCGACGCTGCTGGACGTCCGCACGGCGTGGGAGTATCAGCGGGGCCATCTGGACGGCTTTCGGAACGTTCCCTTGGACGATCTTCGGGAGCATTTGGACGAGTTAGACCGGAGTAAGCCTGTTTATGTGAATTGCCAGACAGGGCTTCGCAGTTATCTGGCCTGTCGGCTTTTGACGCAGTACGGTTTCTCTTGTTCCCATCTCTCCGGCGGATACAGTTTTTATCAGGTCGTAACAAAAGAGCAGCAGACAGCGCGGAGCGCCTATCCCTGCGGAATGGAGAAGCTATGAGTGAAAATCTATTTGGTTTGACGGTTGCGGCAGATAAAGGCTTGGATGATCTGCAATGCCAGCGCCTTTTAAGCGAAAATCGCAGGTATCAGGAAGTCATGCTGCAATACCGCTGCGCACTGAAAGCACTTGAAAGCAGGTTGGAAATTCTGAACGAAGAGTTTTCATTGCAGCATGACCGCAATCCGATAGAAAGTATGAAAAGCCGCTTGAAGTCGCCGTCCAGCATTATGAATAAGATGCAGAAGCGCGGACTTCCTCTGGATTTTCCGACCATGCAGGCAAATATCATGGATGTTGCCGGTGTGCGTGTGATCTGCTCTTTCGAGGAGGATGTGTTCTTTTTGGCAAAGTGCTTAAAAGATCAGTCTGATATTGAGATAGTCACAGAGAAGGACTACATTTCCAACCCAAAGCCCAACGGCTACCGCAGTCTGCACCTGACGATCCGGTTGCCGGTATTCTTTGCGGAAAAAGAGATCCATGTACCGGTGGAGATACAACTCCGTACAATCGCTATGGACTTCTGGGCAAGCCTTGAGCATACCATCCGCTATAAGAAAAACTTGCCGATAAATGCTGAAGTTGAAACTGAACTGAAAGAGTGCGCCGATTCCAGCAGAGAGTGGGATGGTAAGATGGAACATTTACTGCACATCATAACATAATGTGTCGAATATAACATGAAAAGCACGCACTTTATTGCCTGTTTCGGCTGGACGGCTTAGGCTTGTCAGGGATCGCCGCATCCGCCTTGGGTGGGCGACCCCTGTGAGCCCCAACCGATTTCTCCGCTTTCTGGTTTTCAGTCATAGTCTTTTCTGCTTTCAGCGGACTGCCACGGCACAGCTTTTTCGGCCTTCTATAATTGGAAGGAACATGGCTTTTCGCTGAATGGAAAGCGAAGCTGACCCGGGCTGGGGCGGTCTGTGTTATTGCAATAATCATTTCAAAATTATCTTGACAAAATTTATCAAGATTGATATGATGGCAGTACAAGCAAGCGAAAAGAGGATGCGGGACATGATCATCACCAAAGAGACGGACTACGCGCTGCGCATTTTGCGGGTGCTGCTGGACGGGGAGAAGCATTCGGTGGCCGAGATGTCGGAAACGGAGCTGATCCCTACTCAGTTTGCCTACCAGATCCTGCGCAAGCTCTCCGCCGGTAATTTGGTGCGGGTGAGCCGCGGCGCCCTTGGGGGCTGTGAGCTGTCCTGCGATCTGGACGCGACCTCCCTCTACGATCTCATGGGGGTCATGGGGGATCGGGGCGTCCTGTGCGCCTGCATGGAGCCGGGATATGTATGCCGCTGGCAGGACGAGCATGGACGGTGCGCCATCCACTGTCAGCTTGCGGCCTTGCAGCGAAAGCAGGACGAGGCGTTCCGCGCCGTGAGCCTGTGCAGGCTGCTGACCGGCGGATCCGATTCCCAAGATACAAGCGAGCTTTAAAATTTTAAGAGGAGGTACCCGTATGCTGTTTCAAACCACGGCGGCGCACGAAGAGCTGCGCGCGAAGATCCGGAGCTTTGCGGAGGAGGAGATCAAGCCCCTCGCATTTCTGATGGATCAGAACAATGAGTTTCCCGAGGAGGCTGTCAAGAAGCTGGGCAAGCTGGGCTGGATGGGCATCCCCTACCCCAAGGAGTACGGCGGCGCCGGTCTTGATGCCCTGAGCTACGCCATCGCGGTGGAGGAGCTGGCCCGTGTGGACGGCGGCGCGGGCGTGATCCTCTCGGCCCACGTCTCCCTCGGCTCGTGGCCCATTTTCGCCTACGGCACCGAGGAGCAGAAGAAGAAATATCTGATCCCGCTGGCCAAGGGCGAGAAGATCGGCGCCTTCGGCCTCACGGAGCCCAACGCCGGATCCGACGCCGGCGGCACAGAGACCACGGCGCTGGATAAGGGGGACTACTACCTCCTCAACGGCGGCAAGATCTTCATTACCAACGCCCCTAAGGCGGACACCTATGTGGTTTTCGCCGTCACCACGCCGGACATCGGCACCCGGGGCATCTCCGCTTTCATCGTGGAGAAGGGCTGGAAGGGCTTTGAGTTCGGCGACCACTATGACAAGATGGGTATTCGCTCCTCCTCCACGGCGGAGCTGATCTTCAACGACGTGAAGGTCCCCAAGGAAAACCTGTTGGGCAAGGAGGGCGAGGGCTTCAAGATTGCCATGTCCACGCTGGACGGCGGACGCATCGGCATCGCCGCGCAGGCGCTGGGCATCGCCCAGGGCGCGTTTGAGCACGCGCTGAGCTATTCCAAGGAGCGCATCCAGTTCGGCAAGCCCATCGCGGCCCAGCAGAGCATCGCCTTCAAGCTGGCGGATATGGCCACCAAGCTGCGCTGCGCCCGGTTCCTTATCTACTCCGCGGCGGAGCTGAAGGAGCAGCACGCGCCTTACGGCATGGAGTCCGCCATGGCGAAGATGTACGCATCGGACATCGCGCTGGAGGTCACCAACGATGCCTTGCAGATCCACGGCGGCAGCGGCTTCCTCAAGGGCATGGAGGTGGAACGGGCCTACCGCGACGCCAAGATCACCACCATCTACGAGGGCACCAACGAGATTCAGCGGGTGGTCATCGCCTCTCATCTGGTGGGCAGGCTGGGCAAGAGCTCCGGCGGCGAGAGCCGCTCGGCGGCCAGGAAGCCCGCGCCCATCACCGGCATTCGCAAAAAGACCATCTTCCGGGAGGGGGATGCTGCCCAGCAGGTGGCCGACCTTGTGGCAGCACTGAAGAAGGACGGTCACGACTTCTCCGTGGGCATCCCTATGGATACGCCCATCCCGCAGGCGGAGCGGGTGGTCTCCGCGGGCAAGGGCATCGGGGAGAAAAAGAACATGAAACTGGTAGAGTCGCTGGCCAAGGCCGCCGGCGCGGCCATCGGATCCTCCCGTCCCGTGGCGGAGACCCTCAAATATCTGCCTCTGAACCGCTATGTGGGTATGTCCGGTCAGAAGTTCACCGGCAATCTGTACATCGCCTGCGGCATCTCCGGCGCATCCCAGCACCTCAAGGGCATCAAGGACGCCTCCACCATCGTGGCCATCAATAAGAACGGTAACGCGCCTATCTTCAAGAACTGCGACTACGGCATCGTGGGCGATGTGGCGGAGATCCTGCCCCTGCTCACCGCCGCGCTGGATAGCGGCGAAAAGCTGCCCGCACCGCCCATGGTAAAGATGAAGCGGCCCACGCCGCCGAAGCCCGCCCCCATCGGCGACCGCTACGTCTGCAGCGGCTGCGGCTACGAGTATGTGCCGGAGTTGGGCGACGAGGACGGCGAGATCGCGCCCGGTACGCTCTTTGAGCAGCTTCCCGCCGAGTGGGTGTGTCCCGAGTGCGCGGAGACGAAGGATCAATTTGTAAAGGCTTGAGCCGTGAAGGAGGTAAGATAAGATGTATTGCGTGCGTAAAGTAACGAACGACCTCTACTGGGTGGGCGCCAACGACCATCGCCTGGCCCTGTTTGAAAACTGCTTTCCCATTCCCCGGGGCGTAAGCTACAACGCCTACTGCCTGCTGGATGAAAAGACGGTGCTCTTTGACACGGTGGACTGGTCTGCCTGCCGCCAGCTTTTGGAAAACCTGGCGTATGTGCTGGATGGCCGCGAGCTGGACTACCTGGTTGTTAACCATCTGGAGCCGGATCACGCCGCCTGCATTGAGGAGATCCTGCTGCGCCATCCCAAGGTGAAGCTGATCTCCAACGAGAAGGCCTTCATGCTCATGCGGCAGTTCGGTTTCCATGTGGACGGGCATGAGTGCATCGAGGTGAAGGAGGGCGACACCGTCTCCTTTGGCAAGCACACCGTCACCTTTGTGGGTGCGCCTATGGTCCACTGGCCGGAGGCCATGGTGACCCTCGACGTCACCGACGGCGTCCTCTTTTCCGCCGACGCCTTCGGCACCTTCGGCGCGCTGGACGGCAAGCTGTTCGCCGACGAGGTGGATTTCGAGCGAGACTGGCTGGATGACGCCCGCCGCTACCTCACCAACATCGTGGGCAAGTACGGCCCCCATATCCAGCTCCTGCTGAAAAAGGCCGGCGGTGTTTTGGATCAGATCAAGTACATCTGCCCGCTCCACGGCCCCGTGTGGCGCAAGGATCTGGGCTGGTTCATCGAAAAGTACGACACATGGAGCCGCTATGCCCCTGAGACCCAGGGCGTGCTCATCGTCTACGCCTCTATGTACGGCAACACGGAGAACGCGGCGCAGGCGCTGGCGGCGTCGCTCTGCGATAAGGGCATGAGCAAGGTGGCGATGTACGATGTGTCCTCCACTCATGTCTCCCAGCTGATCTCCGAGGCGTTTAAGTACAGTCACATTGTCCTGGCCTCTGTGACCTACAACCTCGGCATCTACCCCGCCATGCATGACTTCCTCATGGATATGAAGGCACTGAATCTGCAAAACCGCACCTTTGCCATCATTGAAAACGGCTCATGGGCGGTGAAGTCCGGTGACCTCATGCAGAAATTCGTCAACGATGAGCTTAAGAACATGACGGTGCTCAACGAGCGGCTCAGCCTCGCCTCGTCCATGGGCACGGACAAGCGCACTGAGCTGGAAGCACTGGCGGACGCCATTCTGGAATCTATGAAGTGACTGGCAGGGAAGCCAAAACCAAGACAACAAACAGCCCCGCCGCGTCGGCTGCAGAAAAACCGGCTTTCAAAAACAGAGCGGGCAAGCGTGATACTGCGCTTGCCCGCTCTTTGCCCAAAAGGACATGAGAAGTGACCGGAGAAGATGAGAGGATCGAAATGGAGATCAGAAAACGAAACGGGAAGTCTGTTCCCTTTCAACAGGAGAAAATTTTCAACGCCATGAAAAAAGCGTTTGATGGACAGGGGATGGAGATCGGGAGCAGAGAGCTGAATGATATCCTCGCCGCCGTTCTCGACAACCTCGCCGCCGCAGCGCCGCTCACCGTGGAGCGTGTGCAGGACGAGGTGGAGCGGACGCTCATGGAGCGCGGACACTATGAGGTGGCTAAGGCGTACATCCTCTATCGCGAAAAGCGGTCTGCGCTGCGCCGCGTCCGGCATACCATCGCGCAGACGGTGGGGGATAACTCGCTTGACGAGGTGCTGCGCCGTATCCAGATGGATTTTACCGAGGAAATCTACTCCCTCGCGGCGCTTCAAATGAAGTTTGAGAGCTTCTGTCGCCCGGGCATGACGGAGGATGAGCGGGCTGAGGCACTGACCAAGGCAGCGGTAGAGCTGACTACGGCAGAGGCACCCAAGTGGGAGTTCATCGCGGCGCGGCTTCTGAACCACTTCTTTCGCTGTCGCAACGCACAGGAATGGGAGGGGCGCGGCGTCGGCGACCTCTATGGCAGGCTTCGCTATCTGACGGATAAGGGACTCTATGGTGACTATATCCTTGCCCACTATACCCACGAGGAGATTGCCATGGCGGAGGACTTTCTCTGCCCGGAACGGGACGAGCTGTTCACCTACTCCGGCCTTGACCTGCTGCTCAAACGCTATGTGATCCAGTCACGCAGCCGCGTGCCGCTGGAAACACCGCAGGAGATGTTTTTGGGTATCGCGCTGCATCTTGCTATGAACGAAGGCTCTGACCGCATGGGGTGGGTAAAACGCTTTTACGATATGCTCAGCCGTATGGAGGTCACGATGGCGACACCTACCATGTCCAACGCACGAAAGCCCTACCATCAGCTTTCAAGCTGCTTTGTGGACACTGTGCCGGACAGTCTGGACGGCATCTACCGCTCGCTGGACAACTTCGCAAAGGTCTCTAAATTCGGCGGTGGAATGGGGATGTACTTCGGTAAGGTGCGCGCTGCAGGCAGCACCATCCGCGGCTTTCAAGGGGCGGCGGGCGGTGTTATCCGCTGGATCCGGCTGGTCAACGACACCGCCGTGGCGGTGGATCAGTTGGGGATGCGGCAGGGCGCTGTGGCGGTTTACTTAGACGCATGGCACCGGGATCTGCCGGAATTCCTTCAACTGCGCACTAACAACGGCGATGACCGCATGAAGGCGCATGATGTGTTTCCCGCCGTGTGCTATCCGGATCTCTTCTGGCGACTGGCGGATGAGAACATAGACGCGCCGTGGCATCTCATGTGTCCGCATGAGATCCTTACGGTCAAGGGCTACGCTCTGGAGGATTACTGGGGTACGGAATGGGAGAAGCGGTATCTGGACTGCGTCAATGACCCGCGCATCGAAAAGCGCAGCGTCACCGTCAAGGACATCGTGCGGCTGGTGCTTCGCTCGGCAGTGGAGACCGGCACGCCCTTCGCCTTCAACCGCGACAGCGTAAATCGTATGAACCCAAACGGCCACACGGGAATGATCTATTGCTCCAATCTCTGCACGGAGATCGCGCAGAACATGGCGCCCATCGAGCATATCAGCACTGAGGTGCACACGGAGAACGGCGACACAGTGGTGGTGACGGCCACACGCCCAGGTGAGTTTGTGGTCTGCAACCTGGCGAGTCTGTCTCTCGGTAATCTGCCGGTGGAGGACGAGGCCTATATGGAACGCACGGTGGAAACGGCCATCCGCGCACTGGATAATGTGATAGACCTCAACTTCTACCCGTTGGAATACGCGCGGCTTACCAATCAGAAGTACCGCAGCATCGGCCTGGGCGTCAGCGGCTACCACCACATGCTGGCAAAGCGCGGCATCCGATGGGAGAGCGATGAGCACCTTGCCTTCACCGACGCGGTATTCGAGCATATCAACTACGCCGCCGTCAAGGCGGACACAGCACTGGCACGGGAAAAGGGCCGCTACGCGCTCTTTGAGGGCAGCGACTGGCAGACGGGCGCGTATTTTGAAAAGCGGGGTTATACCTCCGAAAAGTGGCGGGCGCTTGCGGAAACGGTGGCGGTGCAGGGAATGCGCAACGCCTATCTGCTGGCGGTCGCACCGACCTCCAGCACATCTATCCTCTCCGGCACGTCGGCGGGCATCGACCCAATTATGAAGAAATTCTTTTTAGAGGAAAAAAAGGGCAGCATGCTGCCCCGCGTTGCCCCGGAGCTTTCTATGGATACATGGTGGTACTATAAGGCGGCGCATCTGATCGACCAAAGCTGGTCGGTGCGCGCCGCGGGCCTTCGCCAGAGACATATTGACCAGGCGCAGAGCATGAATCTCTATATCACCAATGACTATTCCATGCGTCAGGTGCTCAGACTGTATTTAGAGGCGTGGAGGGTCGGCGTCAAGACCATTTACTATGTCCGCAGCAAGGCCCTTGAGGTCGAGGACTGCGAAAGCTGCTCGTCATAAGGAGGATAGCATGACGGAACTGAAGAAAAAGCCCCTCTTTAACCCGGAGGGCGACCCTGATGTGCGCCTGCGGCGCATGATCGGCGGCAATACCACCAACCTCAACGACTTCAACAACATGAAGTACGCTTGGGTCAGCGACTGGTACCGGCAGGCTATGAACAACTTCTGGATCCCTGAGGAGATCAACCTCTCGCAGGATGTGAAGGACTATCCCCGCCTGCTGCCAGCCGAGCGCAGCGCCTACGATAAAATTCTGAGTTTTCTTGTTTTTTTAGACTCCATCCAGACGGCGAACCTGCCCAGCATCGGTGCCTACATCACCGCCAACGAGGTCAATCTCTGCCTGTCCATTCAGGCGTTTCAGGAGTGTGTCCACTCACAGAGCTACAGCTATATGCTCGACACCATCTGCTCTCCTGTGGAGCGCAATGACATCCTCTACCAATGGAAAACGGACGAGCATCTGCTGCGCCGCAACACCTTCATTGGGAACTGCTACAACGAGTTTCAGGAGCGGAAGGACGCTCCCACGCTGCTGCGCGTGATGATGGCGAACTATATTTTGGAGGGCATCTATTTTTACAGCGGCTTTATGTTCTTCTACAATCTCTCCCGAAACGGGAAGATGTCCGGTTCGGCGCAGGAGATTCGCTACATCAACCGCGATGAGAACACGCACTTGTGGCTGTTCCGCAATATCATCACGGAGCTGCAAAAGGAGCAGCCGGAGCTGTTCACCGCCGAGAACGTACAAGCGCTGCGCGAGATGATGCGTGAGGGCGTGGAGCAGGAGATCGCATGGGGGCATTATGTAATCGGCGACGACATCCCGGGGCTGAACCGGCAGATGATCAGCGATTACATCCGCTATCTCGGCAACCTCCGCTGGACGAGCCTTGGCTATCCCGCATTGTATCCAGGCTTTGAGAGCGAACCGGAGAGCATGGAATGGGTCAGCCAGTACGCCGACGCCAACATGGTCAAGACCGATTTCTTTGAGGCACGCAGTACCGCCTACGCCAAGAGCACCGCACTGATAGACGATTTATAAGAAAACCAAAAACATCAGAATAGGAGATATTACTACTATGAATTACAGCGCTATGATTCAAAATCGCAGATCCGTTCACGCATTCCGCGAAAAGGAAGTTCCGAGCGAGGCTATCGGCCAGCTCAGATCCTACTATGAAAAGACCTGCCCCCGTCTTGTCCCGGAGATTGCAACGGAGTTGATCGTCTTGGACAAGGATGCACAGCCGGCGCTGGAGAGCTCAGCGGGCTATAAGCAATTTCTCATCGGAGCACCGCACTACCTGCTCCTTATGTCTGCCCCGCATTCCTATGCGGCCATCAACGCCGGCTACATGATGGAAGATCTCGTCCTCAAGCTGACTGAGTTGGACATTGACACCTGCTGGATGACCTTCACCGACAGCGACAAAATCAAAAAGGCACTTTCTCTCACCACCCCGTTAGAGGTGGCGGCAATCGTTGCCTTTGGCTACGGGGAAAAGACCGCAAAAAAGCTGCGGCTGAATATCCTAAGTATGTCTCAGATCGATGTGCGGGCTGAGCAGCAGTACTACGCGCCAAAAAAGGGCGTGCATGATTTGGTTCACATGGGGAGCTGGAGCAACAAGTCTGGGCTTGACGAGATGATGGACTTCTACGACGATATGCTCTGGCAGTCCTTCTACGCCGCTTCGCTCTCCCCCAGCTATCTCAACCGTCAGCCCTATGGCTTCCTTGTGCAGGATCACAGCATCTATTTGGTGCAGCAGGAGGATGCCTACACCGATAATTTGGATGCCGCATTGGATCTCGGTATTGTCATGCTCCACTTCTCCGCCGTCGCCTCCCAGTGGGCGGGGCAGGTACGCTGGGAACTTTCACCTGCTGCGCCCGACGGCCTGCCGGAAGGACTTCGCTCCGCTGCGGTGTACCACATGTAACGACTCTGGGGGAAGCAAGGCAACGGTAAAATGCGCGACCGTCGATCCGCGGTTGAGCGTATGTTCCATTAGAAAAGAAAAACCTATCAGTCAGAGTCTGAGTAAGGAAAATAGGAGGTATTTTTTATATGGCTATCCGAACGGTAATAGATGCCATCCGCTATGTAGGGGTGGATGATAACACATTGGCACTCTTTGAAAACCAGTACCCCGTCCAGCCTATGGGAGTGAGCTACAACTCCTATGTCATTCTGGACGAGAAAATCGCCGTGATGGACAGCGTGGACGTACGGGCGGCGGAGGAATGGCTTTCCAATGTGGCGCGGGTGTTGGAGGGGCGCAGCCCCGACTATCTTGTGGTCACACACATGGAGCCGGATCATTCCGGCAGCCTCATGCGGCTGGCACAAAAGTACCCGGAGATGAAGATCGTGGGAAACGCGAAAACATTTACCCTGATCAAGCAGTTCTTCGGCACAGGTGCATTGTCGGAAGACCGTATGCTGGAGGTTGGTGAGGGCAGCACGATCTCTTTGGGCTCACATCGGCTGCGCTTTCTGCTGGCACCGATGGTACACTGGCCGGAGGTGATGGCAGCGTATGAAGAGGAGGAAAAGATCCTGTTCTCGGCGGATGCCTTCGGCCGCTTCGGTTCACTGGAACGGACTGCCCGTGCCCCCTGGGCGCCGCAGGCCCGGCGGTATTATTACAACATCGTCGGAAAGTATGGCGCACAGGTGCAGGCGCTGCTGAAAAAAATCTCCGCGCTGGAAATCAAAACGATCTGCCCGCTCCATGGCCCCATGCTCACAGAAGACTTGGGGGAGTATCTGCGGCTCTATGATCTCTGGTCACAATGGAAACCGGAAGAACCGGAGGGCATCCTGATCGCTCACGCATCCATCCATGGAAATACCGCATATGCATCGGAGGCCCTCAAGAGCAAACTGGAGGGAAAAGGTGTACGAGTCACCATGTGCGATCTGACGGCAACAGACCTTTCCTATGCCGTGACCAGCGCATTCTACTGTGGGAAACTGGTGTTGGCCTGCTCCACTTATGACGGAGGACTGTTCCCGCCCATGAAGGCCTTTTTGGATCATTTACAGACAAAGGGATTCCGAAACCGCCGGATCGGCCTCATGGAAAACGGCTCATGGGCCCCTGCTGCCGCGCGGCTGATGCGCGCCGAGTTGGAAAAGATGAAGGAACTCCGACTGTGTGAAACGGAGGTATCGCTGCGCGGCGCACTGAACCAAACCAGTGAGGCGCAGATGGATGCTCTGGTGGCTGAGCTCTGCGCGGAGTAGGCGGCGAGTCTGGCTTCGTCTGTCCGCCCGATGCCTCAAAAGCAAAACATCGTCGCTGATTTATTTAGACAACAATATGGCGTTGAGTGATGCCGAAGCTTTGAAAAATGGATCGAAGCGCAGCCGCAGAGAACATCTGCGGCTGCGCTTTTTGCATTTTGACTACGGTGCAAACGGATGGCTTTGACCGTTGCCCTCGGTTTCTAAGGAGACACGAAGTGTGCTACATGGAAGCGAATCATAGATCTGCTCCATAGCCACGCCCTCACTGCGCCAGCGTTTCCCGGATAAATGTCTCAATGGCCGCCTTGGAGGCGGGCGCGACAATGGAGCCGAGCACCTCGCCGTTCTTGAAGAGCATCAGCGTGGGGATGGTGTCGATGCCGAAACGCTGGATGAGCTGCGGCTCCTCGTCGTAGTTGATCTTGCCGGCGATAAGCGTGTCTGCGAACTGCTCGCCCACCTTGTCAAAGGCCGGGGCAATACGGCGGCAGTAGGGGCACCACTGTGCCCAGAAATCCACCAGCACGGGCTTGTCCGCGCGGAGAACGTCGTTTTCAAAGCGGTTGGTCGTAATGGTAAGCATCGTAAAATCCTCCTATTTGTGTGCAAAAAGTTGTGTTTCAATATCTGTAATCGTAATGCGCGAGAGATACGCGGCGCACTGCTCGTTCATGCTCCGGTACAGCGCGTCCATCACGCCCGCCATGCCGGAGCAGATGGCGCAGTCCCGGTCAATGTCGCCGCTGTGCCACGCGCAGTCCACAAAGCGGGCGTTTACCGCCTCCGCCACCTGCCGCAGAGTCAGGCTCGCAGGGTCGGCCGTCAGGCGGTAGCCGCCGTCCAAGCCCTCCCGGGTCTCCACCATTCCCGCCTTTTTCAGCCCCGCCAGCACCCGGCGGACGCGGGTGGGATTGGTGCAGATGTTCTCCGCCAGCGCCTCGCTGCTGAGAGAGCGTCCGCTGTGGCTCAGGCAGACCAGCGCGTGGACTGCCAGATTAAAGGAGCTGTCCACAATTATCCCTCCTTCACAAGCTCGTAGGGCCAGTCGATGACGCCGCCGAAGTCGTAGACGCTCTGATACCCAAGCGATAGCAGCTTTTGGGCTGCCTCCTTGCTGCGGCGGCCGCTGCGGCAGTAGATCAGCAGCGTGGCTTCCTTGTCGGGCAGAGCCTCAGGCATTTCGCTCCCGATGCTCTCGCTGGGCACAAGAACGGCGTTTTCAATATGCCCGCCGTCGTATTCCTTCCGGGTGCGGACGTCCACCACCACGACCTCCTGCGAGGCCATCATCTCATAGGCTTCCTCAGCGCTGATCTTATGATACGCCGCCTTGCCGGGCGCGTCCTCCGCCGTGTCCGCTTTTGTCTTGGACAGCGCGCAGCCGCTCAGCAGTGCCAGCGAGGCGGCAAGTGCCGCAAAAAGTAATATCTGACGCATAATCAACCTCCAATACAACTGTGTTCATTACTGATACAGTTTATACTGTAACTATAACAGATACAGTTTAGGCTGTCAAGGTTTTTTGAGCAATTTGGGGGCGTAAGACCCTTGTGGCTGTTGACAAAGAGAGAAATATGGGTATAATAAAGACGAAAGAATAAGACTTATTCTTGTATTTAGGAGGTTGGCAGTATGCCGAAATACGCAGAGGAGATATTGGCCGCCGTAACGGAACTGCAGCAGCATCCCACGGCGGAGCAGGTGTTCCTGGAGATGAAAAAGGAGCATCCCAGCATCGCTTTGGGTACGGTATATAAGCACCTGAACGGTTTGGCGGAGGAGGGGCTTTTGCTCCGCATCACCGAGCCGGGTTCGCCGGACCGGTACGACCGGACGGAACGGCACGATCACCTGATTTGCAGCCGGTGCGGGAAAATTGCGGACGTTCACCTGCCGGATATGCAGAGTCAAATCGAACGGGCACTGGGGCAGGAGATCCTCTCCTACGACCTTAGAATCCGGTACATCTGCCCCGCTTGCCGGGAGCAGGGAAAAAACAACATTATGGAGGAGAAGCATCATGAACGCTAACGTATCCAAGCTGCTCAACGAGCAGATCAACAAGGAGTTCTACTCCGCCTATTTGTATCTGGACTTTGCTAACTACTACGCCGCCGTCGGACTGGACGGCTTTGAGAACTGGTACCGGGTGCAGGCGCAGGAGGAGCGGGATCACGCCATGCTGTTTTATCAGTATTTGCAGAATAACGGCGAGGGTGTCACCTTTGAGGCCGTCGCAAAGCCGGAGTGGGAACGCGGCGACCACATGACCCCGCTGAAAAAGGCGCTGGAGCATGAGAAGCTCGTCACCGCCAGCATCGATGCCATCTACGCCGCCGCATACGAGGCCAAGGACTTCCGCGCCATGCAGATGCTGGACTGGTTCATTAAGGAGCAGGGCGAGGAAGAGAAGAACGCCGCCGACCTTATCACCAAGATGGAGCTGTTCGGCGGAGACAGCAAGGGGCTGTATATGCTCAACAGCGAGCTGAAGACACGGGTCTACACCGCGCCCTCGCTGGTGCTGTAAGCCCCGCGCGTCTGCGGGCTTTCGCATCAGGCAAAAGGCAGACTGCATACAGGTGGCCTACCTTTTCTTCCAGCAGACGGTTAGAGGAGACTAACTATTTATAAAACAGAAAGGACTTCAGAACTTGAACAAGGAAAAGGAGATCGAAACTGTTACCCTCATGGTGCGTCGGTATTGTTGGGGCGTGCATGGGACAAGGGGCGAGGCGCTTGGCCGATACTCTCTACCGCAGTTCTTTTTCCTGCGGAGCCACTCAGGCCTCCCGGGTATGACAAACATAACAATGTCGGGTGTGCCGTGCTCTTGGACTCCGGCGTGTTTTCCCGGTCTTGCAGTTAGCGACCGTTCCTTGTTGATGACCGCGGAGGCACATGGCCATCCCACACAATTGATTCTATGACGGAGATCTATCACTTCACGCTTTCGCATTACGGCCTTCCTGCTCTCTGTCCTACGCTTAAACGTCATTGTTGGCCTTTGACGCTCCAAGGACTCGATACTGGTGGCTTGCCAAGCCTTACCAGGCCGGATTCCCACCGGCTATATGCTTGCCACCGAACCGGCGCACACCCCCGTTTCTTTCATTATATCAGAATATCAGAAACGGGGGTGATTTTGTAGTTTTTTGACAGCCTTCCTTGAGTCTTACTTTGCAAGTACAACGGAAATTTTGATCTCCTTTTCCGCCTCGCTCAGGTCGAACGCGCCGCCGTCCGCGACGCTCACACGCAGCTCATACAGTGTGCCGTCGGCCAGGGTATCCACGCCAGTCCCGGCTTCATCCGTGATCGTCCACAGCTCTTTGCTGACCTCCGCCAGCTTTCCGTCTGCACCGTAGGCATAGAGCTTCAAATCAGCGGCGCTTCCGGAAAGATTGTTCATCCGGAACGAGACCGTCGTGTTGGGATGAACATTTTCGACCGTCACAGTATTGCACCAGCTCGCGACCGTACCTTCGCCGCCGTCCTGCTCAAACTGTTCCTGTGTCAGTACGTTCCGCGCGGCCTTATCGAGATCGACCTTGCGGTAGGGCATTTCGGGAAGATACACAAAGCGGTCCTGCAAGCACAGCAGCTCCAGATAGCCGGTCGGGCAGTAGAGCGCGTTGCCGCTGTTTCCGGCATACATACCGATAGCCATGTTATTGTAACCATATTTGTTGGAGACGTCCATGGTGAATACCGTCTCGCCGGTGGCAAAGTCCAGAATGATGTACTGCCACATGCCGCTTTCCAGATTCTGCACATAGCCGTAGATATAGCCCGTCGCGGTGGAGAGCTTGAGAATCGATGTATCGCTCAGGTCATTTCGAGACCAGATGCTCTTCATCTCATAGCCGGAATCGGTTTTGACCGTATCGACACGTTCGACGCCGGGCGCGATCATGCAGTTGCCCTTTGTCAGCCAGTTCATGTCATAGATGTTGGCGTAGCTCTGGATGGAAGAGTCACTGTTGGGATCGGCAAGGCCTGCGCTGCCTGCGCCGAACCAGTTGCACACGATAGTGCTGACGGTGCCCTCACTGTCGTCATAGACGATGGCAGAGTTTTCGACCGCCACCTGATAGCCCTCGGGCAGATCGTCCAGCACCGGCAGACTTGCAACGATCTTACCGGTCTTCATATCGAGCGCCAGCAGCTTGACGGGGTCTGCGTTGTCGGTGAACATCACAAGATCCGGCGTCAGCGACGGGGAGCAGCCGCCGCCCCAGGCAAGACCGCCGCCGGTGGTCTTGTCGTTTTCGCCGCTGACCTTAGCGCCGACGCTCTCATACGGTGTGCACCAGACAGCCTCGACACCGTTATTGGCACGCAGCAGATAGCAGTTCTGGTTTGTCAGGATGACCGCGCCGTCCTTGGAGGCGGCAATCCCGTTTTCCGCGCCCTCACCGAGCGCCAGCTCGTAGACGAAGACGGCCTTCGAAAGGTCGGCCTGCCCTCCGTTCAGGATCGCCTCGATCGCCGAGTGGGCGATGTAGCCGAGCACGCCCTGCTGCTCACGCTCGGGATAGATGCGGAAGCCGCCGGTGGCAAACCAGAGGTTGCCGTCGTAGTCAAAGACCACGGAAAGAAGATTCTGCGTCAGCTCCTTGCCGAGCGCAGCTTCGGCTGCCGCCTTGATGTCAATGTCCAGTACCTTTTCAAACTCCGGCAGGACGTTTCCCGCTTCATCGGTTGCCCGCAGCATCAGCACATGGTTGTTGCTGGTGGGGCAGACGATGCGGTTTTCCGAATCCAGGAACGTATAGGAGCTCTGGATGACGTAACCGCCGCCGTCATGCTGCTTCGGGGAGAAATAGCCCAGCGTCGTGGCTTCCTCTGCATTCAGATTGCGGATAGCGATGCCGCCGAGCAGCGGAACGACTGCGTGGCCGTAGTTGTCAAAGTAAATAGCAGGCGAAGCGTTCGCGTTGGTTTTCTCATAGGAAACATTGATCTCCGGATAGATGCCAAGCGGCAGGACTTCATCCGTAGAGTCGGTATTGTAGCCGTCGTGGTGAATGTTGGCGTCGCTCTTTGCCATATAAGGGTTTTCGTCAACTCGTTTGGCATTCATGGCCTTTACCGGCAGGGCAGCGCTTACCGCAGAGTCTGTATCCGATGCAGGCATGTCGGAAGACTGCTTCGCACCGCAGGCCGCCAAAGTCAGGCACAACACACCGGCCAGCAGAAGGGTTGGTACAGAACATTGTAACTTTTTCTTTTTCATTGACTTCCTCCATTTTTGTGCTTGTTGTCTCGGTTTGGTTCGATGCCCGTTTATTCAATCCAGGCATTCAGTCCTCGCTGGAATGCTTCTTCGGAAACCGGCTTCATCAGGAAATAGTCGGCCCGCAGCCGGAAGGCGTGAAGAGAGAAATCCAGGTCACTGCACCAGATCATCCGGCACGCGGGGCATAAGGAGCGAAGATGCTCCGCTGCATTCAGTCCTGCCACTCCGGAAAGTGCAATGACGGCATTGGTTGGAGCATTTTTCTGCGACGTTTCAAAAAAACGTTCCTGATCGTCATATTGCATGACCTGCGGAAACAGCCCCTTCGCTTCACAAAACCGGGTAATTTGCTCGGCGTAGTGTTGCCGCTCTGCTTCCTGTTCTGCCAACACGGCAATACGATACACAGATCTCCCTCCCTCCTTCATCCGATTTAGCATCTTGCTTGCGCTCAGTATAAAAAGGTCATTCGGCATTTTCAAGCGCCGTGGCACGAAAGGGGCGATTTTGGCACGAATTCCGACAGCGGTTCTTTGTCATCCTCGACACGCTGTGATATAATTATCTTGGAATTCAAGCACAAGGAGAGAACCCTGCATGAGAATTGCGATTGTGGATAATCTTGCTGCGGAACGCACACTGCTGAAAGACCGGCTGGAGCGGCAGCTTCAGCGGAGAAACGTACAGGCGGATATTCTGGAATACGAAAGCGGCGAGACATTTCTGGAAGCGGCAAGGAAAGCGCCCTTTACTGCCGCGTTTCTGGATATTTATATGGATGGCATGACGGGCATGGAGGCGGCAAAGAAGCTGCGGGAAACCAACACGGGCTGCCTGCTGGTTTTTACCACGACCTCGACCGACCATGCGCTGGAGGGCTTTCAGGTACGGGCGCTGCACTATCTGGTCAAGCCCTTTACCGAAGCGGACATCGACGCGCTGACGGACGAGCTGCTTGCCCGCGTACCGCAGCCGGATAAATATATGGAGCTAAAGGTGGAGGGAAGCGAGATCCATCTGCGCTATCAGGACATCGTCTACGCAGAACACTTCGCCCACTTGATCTATGTCCATACGACGGTTCAAAAGACGCTTGCCACACGCCAACCCTTCAAGACGTTCATCGCCCCACTAAAGGATGACACACGCTTTTTTGTGTGCGGACGCGGAGTGATCGTGAATCTGGAACACGCGGAGGATCTGGAAGACGCCGCCTTCCGCATGGCGGACGGAAGCCGCGTGTTTGTCAGTCAAGAGCTTTTGAAGCCAGCCCGACAGGCGTTTATGGAGTTCTTGCTTCAAAGGGGGCGGATGGCATAATGGAGCTGCTGCGTCCAATTCTGGAGCTCGGCGTGGTGATTCCCGGCATGCTGCTTGCCTACTTCCCGGTAAAATCCAGCTTAAAGCAGCCGCTGTCAAAGCTTGTTTTGTGGCTTGCCCCGCTGCTTGCGCTGCTTTGTGTCGCCGGAGGCGTGGTGTGCTATGCGCACCGCGTGCCGACTGCGCCGATGCTTGCAGGCCTAACCTTGCTTGCAGTCGTGATCTACATAAAAACGCTCCGGATTTCGCTTTGAAAATCCGGAACGATTGCGTTGTCCGCCTGTGCGGTATTTGCCTGTATCAACAGCCTTTGCCGGGCGATCAACGCCGCTATGCTGGCCGGTTTGCCGCAGGCGCAGGCTGCGCCATGGTTCTGTCTGCGGGCCGTGATTTGCTATCAGGTGATCTGCTGGCTGTTTGCTGCTGCTTCCTTCTATCCTGCGACCCATGCCGTGCGCCGGATGGTAGAGGACGAAAATTTTGCGCAGACATGGTATGTGTTCTGGGTGCTGCCGCTGGTGTTCATTGCACTGAATCTGTTTATGATCCCCAAGTATGCGGACACGCTCTATACCGGGCGTGTTTTGCAGGGATATATTGTGATCAGCATCGCACTTTTGTTTTTGATGCTTTTCTTCAACGCAATCTTCCTTCTGATGGCGATCAGCATCAACCGGAATGTGAGATTGCAGCAGGAGAACCAGCTGCTTTCCATGCAGCAGCAGCGCTACGAAAGCCTGAAAGCTGCCATTGAGGAAGCACGGCAGGCGCGGCACGATCTGCGCCACCAGCTATGTCAGCTCGCCGCCCTTGCAGAAGAAGGGAATCTTGAAAAGATCAAAGCCTATCTTTCCGGCGCAGTTTCCAGAATCCCGAGTCTGGAGCTGCATTTCTGTGAAAACCGGGCGGCAGACGGCGTGGTCGGGTATTACTGCGCACTTGCGAAGCGGGAGCAGATCCCATTTTCCGTGCAGCTCGATCTGCCGGAATGTCTTCCTGTAGACGAGGTTGAGCTGTGTCTGGTCCTTTCCAATCTGCTGGAGAATGCGCTGGAAGCCAGTCTGCGCACTGCGCCTGCCAGACGCAGAATCGAGCTGACCGCCTATCTGCACAGTGGCAGCCTGGCACTGATTCAGGTTGAAAACACCTATGACGGAGTCATCCGTGAAAAAGGCGGTGTCTTTCAGTCCTCCAAGCGAAAAGGAGACGGTGTCGGGCTTCAGTCCGTCCGTCACATCGCAGAAAAATCCGGCGGGGTGAGTACGGTTACCTATCAGGACGGCCTGTTCTGCGCGAAGGTCATGCTCTGCGGGTAATTATGCCCTGCCTTTCCAAAATGGCACGATCACAGATTTCAACATTCTCGCCTCCGGCAATCCCTGTATGTACCGGATCGCCGTTTTTGCAAAGATATTACATGGGAGCAATTCAAAGAGGCCGTAGCCTGGTGTAATGGGTGAAAATTGCACTTGAAATAGTTTGTGCATTCTCTTGAT
Organism: Clostridiaceae bacterium Marseille-Q4149; assembly: GCA_018228685.1. GTDB lineage: Bacteria > Bacillota > Clostridia > Oscillospirales > Oscillospiraceae > Vescimonas > Vescimonas cirricatena. The sequence goes on along the minus strand of CP073691.1, from coordinate 2,052,455 downwards.
GCGCCATAAAACTCAGCCGCACCTTTCAGAAGGCCACTGATGATAGCTTCTGAATCCTCGGTGTTTCGCAGACTGGCCTCCAACACGCTCATTCCACGGTGGAATGCACTGCATTCAACAAATGGTGTGTTTTCCTGCATGATTTCGTTGCTCATGGATACGCCTCCTTTGATTGGTAAAAAAAGCGCAGAGACTGACCAATCTCTCAAAATCGGGCAGTCTCTGCTGTGCGACCGCACAGCAAGGCTGAGCGGTTATGTACTTATAAAAAGGACACCTATTCTTTTGAATAGATGTCCTTTTTTGTTGTGCCGAAGGGCTGTTTTTGAATTGGGTCAGATGACCCAGCTCTGGCTTTCGGTCTGCAGATCCACCAGGTGGGTGTACTGGCCGGTCCGGGCATAAAGTGCATCGGGTGCGCCCTGTTCGGCCACCACGCCGTCGGACAGCACCACGATTTTGTCCGCCCCAGCTACGGTGCGCATCCGATGGGCGATGATAAGGACAGTTTTGTGTTTTATGAGCCGGGAAAGTGCCTCCTGAATGGCAGTTTCGTTCTCCACGTCCAGACTGGCGGTGGCCTCGTCCAGCAGAATGATGGGCGCATCCTTCAGGAAGGCGCGGGCAATGGAAATGCGCTGACGCTCGCCGCCGGAAAGGGCGCAGCCATTCTCGCCGATGTTCGTGTTCCACTTGTCCGGCAGCTTTTCGGCAAATTCCTCGCAGTTTGCCAGCTTTGCCGCCGCAAGGGTCTCCTCGTCGGTGGCACCTTTGCGCCCCAGACGGATATTTTCCAGTATCGTATTGTCAAACAGAGTCACATCCTGAAACACGATGGAATACAGGCTCATGAGCTTTTCCGGGTCGATTCGGGAAACCTCCATGCCGCCCACGGTAATGCTGCCCTTCTGGTAGTCCCAGAACCGTGCCGCCAGCCGGGAAACGGTAGTCTTGCCGCCGCCGGAGGGACCCACCAGTGCCGTGACCTCCCCCTGCTTTGCGGTAAAGGAGACATCCCGCAGCACCGTTTCGCCGGAGTTGTAGGCAAAGCCCACATGGTCGAACACGATATCGCAGCCCTGATTGGTCAGCTGCTCGCTGCCGGTCTGCAGGGGAGCGTCCAGAATCTCGTTCATCCGCCCCACATTGGTGCGCATGGCGATGACCGCCGCCAGATTCTGCAACGCGCCCTGCATAGGGTCGTACATCCGGGATGCCGCCATCAGGAACAGGAACAGTGTCAGCACGTCGATGCTGCCCTGCACCAGCAGCACCGAGCCGGTGAGCGCCACCGATGCAATGCCCAGCTTGAGCACCATGCTCGCAGAGGATACGAACAGCGCTGTTTCCAGCTCTGCCGCAATGGATTGCTTTTCCACAGCCCGAATTTTGCCGGAAAGACCAGACAGATACCGCTGCTCCGCATTGCTGGCTTTCAGGTCGCGGAGGGTTTCGATGTACTCCTGAATGCCGTCCGCACAGGCCATTTTCGCTGCCATGGTCTTGGCCTGCACCTTGTCCTGCACCCGGTAGCTGCCCACCACGATGGCAGCGGATACCGGGATGACCCACAGGGCCGCCAGCGCCATCCGCCCGTCAAAGGCGAACAGGCTCAGGGCAATGAGTACGGTGGAGATGAGGGAACCGAACAGACCGGGGATGAAGTGGGAGCAGTTCTTTTCCAACACCTCGCAGTCTGCCATGATGGTGCTGGTCAGGTCGGCAAGGTCGCGCTTGCCGAAAAAGGACAGGGGCAGCTTGCGCAGCCGCTCCGCAAGGGTCAGGCGGCGGGTGCCGCTCTCTTTATAGGTCGTAAAATAGGTGCCGTTGTACTGGAACCATGTGGTCAGCAAAATCAGCGCAAAGCAGCCCAGGCACCCCAGCAGATAAAAGGCGGTTCTCCCGCTCGTGGAGCCTGCTAACAGATCTTTTACCAGGAGATACAGCAGCCCGGTGGGCAGCATGAATGCCATATTCTGGAACGCACACGCTAAAACGCCCTTTACAAGCCCCCTTGCGCCCTCCGAGGAGCTGGCCGTGGCGTGTTGAATTTTTTCAATCATCTTTACCCCTCCTTTGCGACCTTCCACTGCACCGATAGCTGATACTCCTGCCACATCCGGGCAAACAGACCGTTCTGCGCGCACAGCTCATCCTTTGTGCCGGATTCTGCAATTTGACCATCCTGCACCACATAGATGCAGTCGGCGTTGGCTACGGTGGACAGGCGGTGTGCAATCATCAGCACCGTTTTGCCCTTGGCAAGCTGGGCAAAGGCCGCCTGTACTTTAGCTTCATTGTCCGGGTCGGCAAAAGCGGTGGCCTCGTCCAAAATCAGGACGGGCGCATTTTTCAGCATGGCGCGTGCAATGGCAATGCGCTGCTGCTCGCCGCCGGACAGATACACGCCCTTGGTGCCGATAACGGTATGGATGCCCGCCGGGAACTTCTCCACGATATCCATGCACTGTGCAGCTTTCAGTGCTGCCAGCACCTCGGCTTCGGTGGCCTGCGGTCTGCCCAGACGGACATTATCCAGAATGCTGCCCTTGAGCAGGCGGCTGTTCTGGAACACAAAGGAGATAGTATCCATCAGCTCTTCCTTGGGGATATCCCGCACATCCGCTTCGCCTACTCGGACGCTGCCGTTCTGCACATCAAAGAACCGGCAGATCAGGTTTGCCAGCGTAGATTTTCCGCCGCCGGAGGGACCTACAAAAGCCACAGTCTGTCCCGGCTGGATGTCCATGGAAACGCCCCTGATAACATCCGTCTTGCCGTCATAGCTGAAATGCACATCCCGCAGCGTCACGGAGCCGTCCTGCGGGTGCTGGGGCTTGCTGCTCACCGGCACAGGCGCTGCATCCAGCACGGAATCGATCCGCTGCAGGGCATCGGCCACCACCATCTTGTTTTCGCTCATGTACATGATCTTCGTCAGCGTCAGGGAGACCACCGGCGTAATGATGATATAGAACAGCAGGTTCAGCAGAAATACCGGGGTCACGCCGTGTATCGTGAACAGCAGCCCGCCTGCAATCAGAAAGGCGAACACGCCGTTGACGGCGGCGGTGTAGAACATCATGGGCAGGCGCAGGTCTTTGGTGTAGGAGACGACCCACTTTTCGTACTCATCAATGGCGGTCTTGAATTTTTTGAAGGAAAACACACTCTGCCCGAAGGTTTTGACCACCGGAATGCCCCGGACGTATTCCACTGCCTCGTTGGACATGGCCTCCAAGGCATTGCCGTACTGCCGCATTTTTTCGACCATCCGCTTGCCGGTCATGGTCGCCATAATGAGGAAAGCCAGCACTACCGGCGCAAGGCTCAGCAGCCCCAGCCTCCAGTCGAACGCCAACAGCAGCACCAGCAGCCCCACCGGGGTGGCGATGGCGTTGTACTGGTCGGGCAGCTGGTGGGCAAGATAGGTCTCGGCGGCTCCGGTGCTCTCGTGGATAATCTTGCGCAGCTTACCGCTGCCGAAGTTCTCGGCAAAGCCCAGCGGCAGCAGTGCCAGATGCTCCGACACTGCCAGCCGCAGATTGGTCGCCACCCGAAACGCCGACAGATGGGAGCACATCAGCGCTGCAATATAAATAAGGTAAGACAGCACCGCGAATAGCACTGCCATCCAGCCGTAATGAGGAATGTTCACCGCCTGCGCATAATCCGGCGCAGCGGCCAGTACATCCCGCAGAATCATCCAGATATAGAGGAACGGCACCAGCGCCGTCAGCGCGCTGATGGCGGAAAGCACCCAGGAGGCATAGGTAAAAACCCGATACCTGCCCGCATAGCCCATCAGGCGGGAAAAGTCAGATTGTTTTTTCAATAAAATCACATCCTTACCGATAAGCGCGCCTGCGCACCCGCCTGAATCAAGCGGGTGCGCAGGCACCGTTTATTCTGCCGCAGATAAATTTTCCGTGGCAAAAAGCTCAATGACATTTTCCATGGTTGCCTGATCGTAATCCTCCGCAATCGCGGCGGCATTCCAATAGGCATAATTGCCCTCGAACCAGCTTTGAAGATCACTCAGATCCTCCGCATAGCGAAACTCCAGATGATAGGTGGTTTCCATGGTGTCGGGCGAGAAGGCAAAATAGGTAAACTGGCCGGAATTTTCATCCTCGCTCTGATAGAAGATGAAGCCGTTTTCGTTCTCCTCATCCAGCAACTTATAGGTGTGGGAGAAAACCTCCTGTCCCTGCGCGTCCAGACCGGTGATCGTGTGACCGTCCATCACAAACTTGTCCACGCCGCCCAGAAAATAGCAGTTAAACGCCATGCTGTCCGGGTCTGCCGCGTATTTTTCCGCCGCCTCCGGGCCGTAAGGCTCCGCCATGCACATTCCCAGCAGCATATCCGTGGCAGTCTCCGCGTTCTCCGCGCCTGCCAGCGGCGTGGTGGCATCGATCCAGATATTCCGATACTCGGATTTTGACAGCTCCGGGAACAGCTCCACATACGTGCCGCTGATGGTGGTCAGATAATCGTCGGTCACCGCGCTCTGGTCAGTCGGCGGCGTCTGTTCATCCGTTTTCGCCTGGCCGCAGCCGGCAGCCGACAGCAGGCAGATCACGCAAAGCACAAAAGCAGCAAATTTCTTTTTCATACAGTACCTCCTAAAACTCTTTGGTTAGCTTCCTCTAACCGCCGGGTATTCTAACACGCTTTGCGTTTTTAAACTACTCCGTTTTGTTTTTGATGCTCCGTTTTACCGCATTCTTTTTATCGGCACGATAGCGGGACGGTGTCTTGCCGTACCGCTTTTTGAAGCTCTCTGAAAATTTGCTGGCGTTGTCATAGCCTGCTTGCTGCGCGATCTCCGTAACAGACTTCCCGCTGCGAACCAGCTCCACTGCCGCCTGCTCCAGGCGGTATTCCTTGATATATCGGTAGATCGGCACGCCATAGACCTGCTTGAAGAGCTTTTGCAGATGCGATACCGATATCTCATGCTCCGCCGCAAGGCTGGCGAGGGATATGTATCCCTCCCGGTTTGTCAGCAAGTGATCCCGGAGATGGTGCGCAAGAACCGTCTGCTCGGACGAGCAATATAACCCCGCCGTATTCTCCTGTGGAATACGCCCAAGCAGCATCAGAAGTTCCAGCGTCTTGAGCTGCAAAAAGCCGGGATCTTCATAGAATGCACTTTCGTAAAGCTCCCGGAATACATGCTCACAGCGCGGCCCCGCAGCGCCGACCATATACCATTTACAGCCCAGAAGATTTTGCTTCCATGCGGCAAAATCCACTGAAAACGCAGGTGCGTTCTGCTTTATCCAATTTCCCGCGGCGGCCGGTTCGATCTCCAGACAGATTCCCTCGTAGTAGCTCAGCGGAAAGCAGGACGCCGAACTGCTTCCGTGAAAGCCATCGTAGCAACTGACCGCCATGTCGCCCGGCTTCAGAAGAACACGATCCCGCATGGAAAAGCTGGTTTCAAACCGTCCGTTCACGCAGAAATTGACTTCCAGCCTCCCGATCTGTGTCCGAATTTCTGTGTACGCCTCCATTTCCAGCCGCAGCAGCATGATTCCCACGCCGTCAAACAGCCGGTAGTAGTGGATTTCTCCGTTACCATCCGCATGTTCAAAACCATCTATTTGTCCGGGGAAGCCGGAAACCACGCCCGTTTTGTCATGAAAAAAGATGTCAATCATATTGTTTATTCAATCAAATCTCTGCAATCTGCATTTGTTGCCCTGCTCCTCGACCGCACAAATTTAAGCAACGAACCCCGCAGGGAGCGCAGCTCTGACCAGCCGGTCGCTTTTTTACCGCAGATAGCTCCCACATTCTGCTTCCAGCGTTTTCCAGACCGGATACTTTGCGCCGGTCACGTCAAAAAATGCTTTCATGTCCCGATTCAGTGCGCTCATTTCGTCCACCGCGTTCATGGCATGGTCGGACGCACAGATTTTCCCTAAAGCCGTTGCACACATGAGCTTAAAAAAGCGAAAGCAGGTCTTGCGGTATGCTGCATCCTCAAATTCCTTGTCTGCATCCGGCAGAATCTCGTGACCGGCGTTTCGGATTGCCCGGTAACCCTCGATATTCGCATCGATCAGGCGATTCAGATAAGCGTTGTCCCTTTTCAGCTTTTTCAGGTCGCCGTCGGTCTTGTAGCAGGCAAAAACCGCCGGGAGCACAAACGCAGCGTGGCACAGGAGATAGTCCTCCATGTTCGGCTCGTAGGTGACCTTATACTTCGTGCCTGCAAAGATTTCCTGAACCAGCGCTTCCTGCGACGGCGCATTCCGCAGCGGCCCGATGGTAATCTTGCGAAGGTCTACCGAGGCCACATAATTGCTTTCTCTGTGTCCGGCGGCGCTGGTAAAGGCAAACAGCACGTTCTTCTCCAGCAAAAGCGCTGCCGTTTCCGAGGCGCGCACATTGTTGCCCACAAAGATCATCGTTTTCGCCAGGCTTGCCCGCAGAGTTTCGAGAATTGTTTCGATCTGCGTGTACCGCACAGCCACAAAAATTACATCATAGTCGTCTCCCGGCAAAAGCTCCGCTGCCACCGGAATGGGGTTGACTGCCGTGCGGCGGGAAAGTGTATTTTTGATCCGCAGCCCGTTTCGCCGAATCTCATCTGCCCATGGGCCTCTTGCCAGCAGCGTGACATCCTTTCCTGCGCGGAACAGATTGTTCGCCAGATTACACCCCAGAACGCCGGCGCCGAATACCAAAAACTTCATGGCCACTTTCTCCTTTTCCTTATCGGTTTCTGCGATACCCTGCCGCATCGCGGTATTCGGGATGGTCGTTTAAGTACGGGTCTTTGTCGCCGCAGATGGTATAGTCGCACCTGCAGCCGTCCACGCAGGTGGTTTTCCGGACAAGCCTTGCGTGAAGCAACTCCATGGACGCAAAGTCCACATTGCACAGGGCGGGCATGATGTCCGTCAGACCGTGCTTGATGGCAAACTCCGCCGCCGGGCAGGCGGTGAACTCATAATAGATAGGTTTATCTTTGTCATAGGGCGCAACGTGCATCTCGTAATCGTGCCACTTGGCGCACTGCTTTTCGGCGTTCTGAAAGGCCCAATACATCAGCCTCTTAAAAAACGGTTTGTTGCAGTCCACAAATCGGGAGAGCTTGCGGAAGGTAGGCAGAATCAGGTTTTCCTCGATCTCTTCGATCTCCCGGAAGGAGACAACATCCCGGCACACGGCATAATAGCTCATGATAGCGATGCAGTCGTAAGTGCCGCCCGCGCCGTTGTGAAAGTTTTTCTTCCCGCCCAAGTCCGTCCGCCAGTCCGAGAGAAATTCCACATACTGCCGCTGCACCCGCTCCCAGACGGCCTCGCGCTGCGCTTCCGGATAATGCAGGGCAATCTTCGATTGAATCTGCTTTTTGCAGGCTTTGGAATACAGCACATGGCAGCTGCGATTGAATTGCAGTTTGTTGTCTCTCATCGCTTCTCCTTTTGCAGGCTGCACTGGTGCGCCGCCTGCACCTCTTTTGAAAACTCCCGCGGGTGTTCGCCCGCCAGTGTGCCGTGACCCATATTGGGAAAAACCTTGTAGGTAAAGGCATAGCCCTTGTCCTGCCACGCTCTGACATGTTTCGCCAGCTTCTTTTCCGTCGAGCTTGCAATGCCGTGCCAGATGTACATGTCCGTGCGCTTGAAAAGATCAAAATTCCGGTGCCGCCCGATCATGTACTTGTCCTGATTGACCCAGCTCTGCCAGGTGGCGTCTTTGTAGACGATGCGGTCGAAGGATTCCTCCGTGCGGCCCATCATCTTGCAGACGAGCTTCTTCCGGATGGGGCCTGCCTTCCCGATGAGCCAATAGGAAAAGCCGGTCAGGAAGAATATGTAGAGGTTCTGCAAAACCGGGCTTTTGATGTCGGCGTAGTCCATGGTGGGCATACCGTTAGCAATGGTAGTCGTGATGGTCAGCCGCTTATCGGCCAGCACGTCCATGAGGACGAATGTTCCGTAGGACACGCCGTAGAGAATGTCAATCTTCCCGCCGTAGCGCTCCACGATATAATCGCCCAGCCGCCTTGCCTCATCCGGCACGGACCGGAACTGCGTCTCCGGCTCATCGGGATTGAAGCCGTCGTAGGCCACCAGCACCAGATGGTAGGTTTTCGCCATTTCCTCCGCCACCGGCAGTGCGCCGCGATAGCAGACCCCGCCGCCGTGGAGCATCACCATCAGCTCCGGGTGCTCCTGTCCGAACTCAAAGTATTTCAACGGTCTGCCACCTCACCCTTGTTTCTTTTTATACCCACAGTCGCAGTAGGGGCCGCCGGAGGCCAAGGTATACTGCCGCACAAAGTTCGTCACGCCGCCCGCTTTGCTCATGGCGTAGTCCAAATGGCACATGGCGGGGGTCAGGTCATAAAGCCCCAGCTCCTTCATCAGCGTGCAGATACCGCATTTTGTGAAGCGCCCCTCATAACCGCTGCCGTCGGGATACTCGTAAAAGCCCATATTCCACGAGTAGGGGTTGCGGTCAGCCGCCTTCCGGGCAGCGGTGGCTTTCATTCCGGCGATATCCTTGGGCGTGAACTTCGACTTGCCGCTTTGGCGGCAGAACCACTTCATCAGCGGCGTCATCTGGGCATTCTCATAGTATACCGTCAGCACCTCCGTATCCGGCCGCTTCGGCATACAGAGGACGAACGCCCCCAACATGGCGCAGCCAATGATGTTCATGCTGAACCGATCACCTTTTTCAAATTCGGGCAGCTTTGCGATGATCTCACGGTACTTCGGCTTGGCCTTTTCCGTGATCTTACGTGCGGTGTCCGGGTCATAGCCCAGTACCGCCGTCAGCTGCGCTTGAAAGGACTTCGCAAACACTGCCCATATGGCTATGGGCATTCCCATCCAACGCATCGCACTTCGCTCCTTTCCATTCCGCAAGAGTCCGGCACATGCGTTTCTCGATGTCTATCCGGGTCTGGCGGCATTCCTTGGGATATTTCTTTGCTGCCTGAAACGCCAACTGCACAAACAGGCCGGAGCCAACCGGCAGCATGATTTTCAGCATCCCCTCCGGAAAGACAAAGTGGGTGCCGTGAGCATAAACCATTGTTTCAATCTCGCATTCATGCGGCTTTTCCACGAGGCGCTTTTCCATACGGCGGATATACTTTGCGGTATCCCACAGCGCATCGTCCTCCGCGCCGATCAGCAGCAGCTTTCCCTGGATGTTTTCAACAGGAATATATTCTTCCGGCTCGATCGGATGCACCGCCTCGGAATCATCAAACAGCTTGCGGGAGTTGACCATATCGCCGGTGCGCTTGCTCTCGGCGGCGACGCAGTGCCAATAATCGGGATGCTGATAGCAAAACGGCATATAGGGCAGCGGCTTGCCCCGGTAGGAGAACAGCGACTCGTCCTCGACTGGCCATTCCTTGCAGCCGTCCCTTTTGCCCTGCATAAAACCCTGCCACACAAAATCGCTGGGCGTCATGGCAATGGTCAGGGTAACATCCGGGAACATGGCAGCCGCTGTCAGCGCGAGCGTTCCCGTAGTCGATGCACCGGCAATGCCAATTTTATGGTTGCCGTTGGCTTTCAGCCACGAAATGGCCGTCTCCACACGCTCCAATGGATAGTTGTGATGACCATAATCCTTTTTCGCAGGCGACATGGTGAGCACATTTACGCCCCGCCCGCAGAGCCATTTCACGGCTGAACGCGCAAGCCGATCCTCCGGATCGTCTCCGATCATAGCGATCACCGCGCAGTCCGATCCGCCGGCACACGCCCAGTATGCGCCGTAAAAGCCGACGGTTCCCACATCAAAGTGCTGATGCTTCATCGCTTTCCCCTCTAAATTTGATTTTTACGATCTGCATTCTCATCATCCCATCGCCGACCCGGGCAAGGAAGCGGAAAAAGCCGCTGACTGACGGGCCTTTCAGATCGTTGTAGCCCAGCATATAGCCCCGGCTGGAGACCCGCAAACTGCCGTCCCACGCGCCGATCTCGCTTTTCGCGTCCGAAACGGCAAAGTATGCGCCCACATCCTTGATCTCGGCATCCTTCAGCCATGTTTTCAGCATCAGTTTCACCGCCTTTTCGTTGGCGGCGTCAAACACAAGTACGCCGCCTTGAAAGGCGTCTGCCATAGCACGTACCAGTGTTTTTACCTGCTCCTTTAGGAAATAGTAGAACACTCCCGCTGCAAAAAAGACCGCGCCGCCGGAGGCGTCGATTTTGTCAAGCCACGCTGTGTCATTCAGGTCGCAGGGGATGTTCGTTTCCCGATCTCCGGCGGGAAGCAGCTGATTCCGCACCGCGATGACATCCGGAAAGTCCAGATTGTAGATTTTGCAGTGTCCGTTGTCGCAGGCGCGGCCGGTGCAGTCCAGCCCACAGCCGAGGTTTACCACTGCTGCCGTGGGGTGCGTTTTCAGATAATCCCGCACCTCGTAGGCAAGGTCGTTCTGCCGCATGGCGACCTCAAGGAAGCCGAAGCGCTGCATCAAATTGCGGGATTTTTTCTCCAAGGCGGAAAAATCATAGTCGACCGCGTTTACCAGCCGCCGCGCCGCCTCATCCCGGTACAAATTGGGGTACAGCTCGGAGCACATTTTCCGTGCGTACAGCGGAATGATCAGCGTCTCCTGCACCGTGTTCTTTTCAATTTTATAGCGCACAGTCATCCTCCTTTATCGCCCCACAGCCTGAAGATACCCGGCCCTCGCCACTTCCTCCGTGTCGTCCGATTCATCGTAGGCGTCGTAAGGCGCGGTGGGGTCGGGAACCCGCTTTTTGAACGGTGAGCAAAGCTTGTCCTTATGGGCAAAGGCGAACTCGAAGTTGTCCGTCCAGCCGGTGTGACCGGTGAGAAACAGCGGGCGCAATCCGCGGCTTTGCAGCTTCTGCTCCAGCGCCGCCAGCGACTTCACCGCCAGTTTGTTGTCCTCTGCCAGAGAGGAAATGAAACTGTAGCCGCCGTCCGCGCCGAACCAGATAGTATCGCCGGTGAAGAGATATTTGTCGTCAATGAGATAGACCATATGCCCCCATGTATGGCCGGGGACGAGAAAGCACTCAATTTTGATGCCGTCAATCTCGAAAGTCTCGCCGTCATGCAGCAGCACCTTTTCGTTGTTAATTGTGACCTGCGGCAATTTATAGAGATGGTATATGACTTTTCGCCGCACCTCGCCGGTGAGATACCGGTTTTCAATCTCGCCGATATAGAGCTTTGCGCTCCGGAACAAACCGGGGCTGTCTGCCTCCACCGCGCCCACGTGGTCGGTGTCCTGATGAGTGATGAGGATGTGCCGGATGGACTGCGGGTCGATGCCCAGCCAGCCCATTTTTTCTGCCAGCCGGTCGTAGTTGTACCCGGCATCGATCATGATGGTGGTGTCGCCCTTGCGGTAGAAGAAGATGTTCGCCACCCACTCCCGCACGCAGGCCACATGCTCGTCCACCCAGCCGGTGTTCAGGGGCTTGAAGATCTCCTTGCCGTGGTACATCTTGCTCATTTCCTTTTTTTGAAACTCGGTCGCTTTCTTTGACATATTATCGCTCCCCATTTTGATTTTCGGCAGTTAAACCATGCAATACTTTTCAGGTTTCCTACGCGCACTTCCTCATATTCATGCGCAGGATGGGTGCAAAAATGCTCATGCTTGATCTCCTTATTTCCGTGCCGTGATGCACAGCCAGCTTTTCTTTTTGTGTATCTGCACCTCGTAAAAGCCCACCTGCTCCAGATATGCCTTCAGCTCGACATCCTTGTATATGGTCATACCGCCGATAATCTCCGTCCACTTCTCATCCTTGTCTGTGTCGCCACTGCTCTCGTTGCAGATGAGAAAGGTTCCGCCGGGCTTCAGCACCCGGCAGACCTCCCGAAAGCACTGCGGCAGATCAGGCCAGAAGTAGACCGTTTCAAAGGCCGTGACCGCATCAAACCAGTCATCTGCGAAGATCATATCCGCCACACTGCCTTGCAGGACGGCACAGCGCCCCTCCGCGATGGCGGTCTCGTTGACCTTTTTCGTCTTCTCCACGCTGACAGGCGAATAGTCGATGCCCTTCACGATACCCTGCGGGCAATTTTTCAGCAGCCTTTTCATGTTCGCACCGCCACCGCAGCCGCAGTCCAGCACCTTGGCATCCGGCGCAGCATTCAGAAATTGAAGCCCCCAGCGCGCCACAGGGCTGTGACCCAAATTCATCATGGCGACCATGAGCTTTCCGCCGAGGCCCACAGGTTTGCGGGTGTTTTCAAAGAATGACATCTTCTACAACTCCTTTTCCAGAACGATGATCTTATTGGAAATATTCCGCACGGCGGGCAGCCTGTCCAGCAGCTTGTAAACTGGCGCAAATGCCGCCATGCCCTCGGTTAAGCTGTGTTCCTCCACAAAGCGAAAATCCGACAGCAGTTCGGCAAGTGTTTTCCCATTCTTGATTCCCCAGTTGAATTTTGCGTTGCTTGCGTCAATGGATTTCTCCTTGAAGTGCCGCACTATCGTAGGATTCATGGTTTCCACAAAGACTGTGGCGTTGGAAAACCGGCTGGAAATCACCGTGAAAATACGCTGTATGTTCCTCTCGGAAAGGTACATGGTCAGTCCCTCGATGACGATCAGCACCGGCACATTCTGCTCGCTGATTTCGCTGCCCCAATCTTCCATGGCGGACATGGTAATCTGCGAAATCGTGCCGCTTTCCGGCAGAAGCTTTTCCCGCACCGCCATCGTTTCCGGCAGGTCGAGGTTATACCAATGTGCGTAACCCGACATCCGGTAGCAGCGGGTATCCAGCCCGCAGGCGATGTTGACCACCACCGCGCCGGGGTGCGACGCAAGCCATTCCTTCGTCATCCGGTCGAGCACGATGGTTCGGGCAATGACGCCGCTGCGCATGGCCGTATCCTTATCCGCAAGGGAAAAATCGTAGTCCAGCTTCTCGATGATTTCCTCCGCTTTTGCATCGTGAATCGCGCCGCGTCCCCGGCTCTCCTTCGCCCTTGCGTAAATGGTTTGCAGCATAGTCTCCGGCACGCCGGAGAGTTTGATCTTTTCTCTCATATCATCTTTCCTCCGCTTGCATAGTCAGAAATTTTTCCGCATACCGGCAGAATTTTTCCGGGTGTACCATCACCAGCTCCGCATGGGCCATTTTCGGAATGCCGTGGATGCGCGTCTGAGGAAAATAGTGCCTGATGAATCGGATATCCCGCTTGCGGTCGTTCTTTTCGTCGTCGCCGTACCAGTAGGTGATCTTCGTGCCGATCTTTGCAGGGCGTTTTGGAAGCGCATAGTTGTTGGCAGACCAGAATACATTGCGGATCGTCCGATCGGAAAAGGTTTTGAGATAGGCTTCCATGGCGTCGTACTCCTTTTTGGGGTCGTGCCCTGCGGTGGTAAACCGTTCCGGCGGAAAGGCCGCTTCCAGAATTTTTCGGCTGTTCGCCGCCATTTTGAAAGACAGCACATCCCGCGCCAGCAGCAGCTTTCGCACCAAGAAGGGCAGCTGATAGGGTGTGATCCCGCCATCAATGATGGCTCGGCTGATGGGTATTTTCCCCAATGCCAGCATACGGGTCAGACAGGCACCGCCCATGGAACAGCCATAGGCCCCACCCAGACGGGAGACGCCGTGGCTCTTCAAATAGGAGATCACCTCGTCCACGGTCTGCTCCACGGAGGTGAAATCCCCGGGATACTCCGGCTGATGGCCGTCATACACCACCTGAAAAACATGCCATCTCTGAGAAAGCAGCGTGATCGTGTCGGCAAAAGCCCATACAGGCTCTGCCGTGCAGGGGAAAAACAGCAGCGTCCGCTCCTGCGCCTGCCCGTGTTCCAATATCTGCATGGCTCACCCCTCCGATTTCACGCACTCTGCGTAGGTCAGCGGGAACGAGGTTTTCAGCACGGTGCTTTTCCGCACCGTCCAGCCGTTTTCCCGCAGGAACGAAAGGTAATCTGCACTCGTCCATTTGCTGTGCAGCGGAAAGCCCGCCAGCTTCATGAAAAATGCTTTGGCCGTTCCGAAGAAAGCGTTATCTGCGTGGGTAAAGGTCGGTGCAACCAACACGCCGTCGTCTTTCAGCACCCGGCGAATTTCGGGGAGAGCCTTCTCCGGCTCCGGCACGATATGCAGCGCATTGGCCACGATGACCACGTCAAAGCTTTCGTCGGCATAAGGCAGGTGGAACATATCCTGCACCGAAAAATAGAGCTTCGTAGATTTTACGCCCTGTTTTGCCTGCTCAATCATCTCTTGGGATGCGTCGGTAGCTTCAATATGGTCAGCAGAGCGGACGATATTTTTGGCGATCAGCCCCGTGCCGGTCGCCAGTTCCAGCACGGTTTTGTGCCGCACCACGGGGCGCAGCAGCTCGTACAGCCGCTCGTAAGCCGCTGCGTCCTTGCGCATGAAGCGGTCGTACCGCCCTGCGTTTTTATCCCAGAAATTTTGACTGTTTCTCATGATTTCGCCCTCACAACGAGATGTTAAACTCCTCTAACTCACACAGATGACACAAGCGAGTTAGGGTAAGCTAACTGTATTCCTTTTGAAAAGCCGCATCACTGCGGCTTTTCCGCTTATGCAAATAGCTCCTGACAGGCGCCCCGCACCAGCGTTTCCAGCACCTGCGGATAGAGTACCCCAATCTGCTCCTGATGGGAGACGGTTAAAATCAAGCCCCGCACTGTGGCGGCAGCCAGCGCCATACCGCCCTTGGGCTGCAGGCCGCCCATCTCCAGCAGGGTACGGATGTGCGTCTCGTCATCGTGGTAGTGGGCGGTCTTCACTTCTTCCGGCAGTCGGTGCAGAAGAAAATCTGCGTCATTTTCGATGAACACAAAGGCTTTTGTCCTGGAGAGCCAACGGCAGGCCGCCAGGATCGCCGCTGCCGCGCGGTCGGCAGGAAACAGGGGTGCATTCTCCTGCAAGGACTTCTGCGCTGCCGCGAAGCACTCGGTATGAATGTCCTCCAGTACAGCGAAAAACAGCAGCTCTTTGGAATCAAAGAATTTGTAAAATGACCCCTTGGAAATCCCAACGGCCTCCGTCAGCTGCTCCACAGAGGTTTTCCGCATCCCAATGGTAATGCCGCAGCGCTGGGCCTCCCGGATCAGGTCATTGCGGATCTGTTCATTCTGTTCGTCTGTAAAAGCCACTGCGCACACTCCTTGGATTTATGACCGCATTTATCATTTCAGTCAAATTGTAGCACGATCCGAAGATGTTGTCAACGGCGTCGTTTTGCTTTCCATCATGATCAAATCAGATCCAGCCTTTCCATCTCAAACGGCACAACCACGGATTTCAGCAATCTCGCCTTCGGCAATGCTGTGGTTGCGCTGGGCAATGGTCAGCAGTTCATCCGCAGATACGCTTTCATCCTTGTATCCGCTTTGGACGGCAAACTCGGAAATGACTTCTGCGCGGTTTTTGCCGAATTGTTATAGATCGCGCCAATCTGCCGCACGTGCCGATACTCCGCAAGGCTGGCAAAGGAACCGGCTTCGACCATCATGCGGCAGAACAGCAGCCCGTTTTGGATATAATGTTTTGCATATTTCAGAAACTCCGTCTCCTGCGCCGGTTCGAACTTCGGCAGGCAGTACAGCAGCATTTGCAGAACTTCCAGCTTGTAGTCCAGAAACCGCGCCGGATCGTAACGGTCAATGCCATTGCGGGTGAGAAAGCGGTAAATCGCGCTGTTCAGACGCTTTTCAGCGTGGTGCAGGAAGAAGCAGAAGCACAGCAACTCAGAGAAAACGAGCGGCTGTGCTTTTCTGTTCTATCCAATTACGCCCGTGTCCTGCGGAGGTGGTCAGGCGGCAGCTTGCCCATCAGGAGCTGGAAGTGACTCTTGCCTTTTACCTTGCTGGGCTCCAGCAGATCCTGCACCAGCTTGAAGACAGAGACGATGTGCCGGCGCTCCTGTGGGTGCTCCTCATCCGGCGGCAGAAACTCCGCCAGCATCAGGATGACCGAAGTGAGCAATCCCTCCGCCGCATCATAGAAAAAGGCATTCTGTCCGCGGTTGCTGTCATCGCCATCGGGGTTGACAATGGTTTTATTATACTCCTTCACAGATGCTTTCAAGATGAAATTTCCAAAAAGAAATGAGGTGACGCTTGTATGCGTCACCTCATAACGATTGATTTGGTTGATTTTTAGAGGGTTAGGTTTATCCAAATTAGTATAACACTTTTATTTTCTGTATTTTGAGGGAGTAAATCCATAATACCTTTTGAATATTTCAATCAATCTACTGGGGTTGGAGTATCCAACAATTCTTGAAATTTCCGCAATGGTGAGGTCGGTCTGAATAAGCATATGCTCGGCTACAGAGATCCTTTTCCTCTGAATGTATTCAGTAATGGACATATTATAAACTGACTTAAATAGCTTTTTCATTTTGCTTTCACTCATACATGCAATGGTGGAAAGCGTCTGCAACGTAATATTAAAACTGTAATGTTCGTCCATGTAATGCGTTAGTTCATCTAATGCCTGCAAATCTGTTTTGTTAATGGGCTGGCCATTCTCTTCATTTAGTCTGTTTTCTTTCAAATATGAAGCAAGATAAGAGATGATTTCATATATTTTTGCTTCTACTGTAATTCTGGACGCTTTCATGGAAAGCAGATACTCATATAGGCTTTGCATAGCATGATTAACATTTGGTAAATAGAATTTCCCTTTTTCTTTGAAAAAATCAGAAAAGTTCACTTCAAGATCACCGGAAATTTCCTGGAGATACTGATCAATAAATTCCTGGTCAACCTGCACGGTAATACATCTTAATGGAATCTGAGGATGATAAATAGCTTTATACTTTTCAGATGGTTCATAGCAGCGCAATGTATTCGGAGAAATATTTTGATACGGATAGAATTCATCTCCTGCGCCACTAATATAGAGAGCAAGTACATAACCAGACCCAATATGTTCTCCGACCATAGTTTCCTGGTTAAATCTTATATCTGTCGCTGTAATGATGAAATCGTGGTGAACCTCACTCGTCCATTGAAATCCGGTTCCATATTTTGGGTTGATCTTATAATATGTTCCGTACTCTATTGGATTCTTTATCGATTCAACAAAGAAATCATCTCGTTTAACTTCTATCATTGGCTCCTCCCAAAGATGCCTCGTTTAGATTTATTAATACCTTGTTTAGACTTTATATCTGTTTTGCCCTTTACAATTAGCTACAACTAATTATAATGGAAGAGTTGATGTATGTCAAACCGTTTTTAAGCAAAAAGAGGTGTATATTTGAAGTCAATGCGCAGTTTATATAAAAAACTATTTCATTATGTCCCAGATAAAAGAATTTGGGCATATTTCTCCATGGCACTATCTGCCGCTGCCGTCTGCTCATATATGGGAGCATATTGGTTTTTGTGGCAGTCCATTGTGTCTATTTTGGTTATTCCCGTATATGAGAAGGCTATGTATGACGCAATTATTGTAGTCATACTTATGATTTTACGAGGCATTCTCAACATTGCATCGGCAACGTGTTCCCACTACTTAGGCTTCCGGCTTGAAACAAACTTAAGGAAAAATGGGCTTCATAAATTATTGGATGCCTCTTCTTCCTTTTTTGACCATAACAGCTCTGGAGAGATTCGAAAAATTATTGATGATAACGCAGCAGAAACACACAAAACAGTGGCCCATTTGATTCCGGACAACGTCACTGCTGTTATGACGCCGGTGTTAATGTTTGTGCTGATGTTTGCAATAGACTATCGCCTTGGTATTCTCCTGATCCTTACAACTGTGATTGGTGTTCTTCAGTATCGTAAAATGTCCGGTGGTACTGAATTTCTGTCTGGCTATTCAGCGGCGCTTCAAAAAATGAGTGCGGCAACAGTAGAATATGTCAGAGGAATGCAGATCATAAAAATCTTCGGTGTAACTGTACAGTATTACAAAACTCTGATTAACTCGATCAAAGAGTACAAACAGTACGTCTATCAGTATAGCCTCAGCTGTAAGAATCCCTACGTCGGATTCCAGGTTCTGTTCAACGTGTTTTATGCTTTTGCTGTACCAGCCGCAGTTGTATTCATCAGCTATGGAGAACCTGCTATGCTAATCCTGGCAAAGATTGTTTTCTTTGCTGTGTTCTCCGGAGCTGTATTTACTTCTTTCACATCGATCATGTTTACGGGGCAGGATAACTTTGGCGCACAAAATACGCTGAATCAGCTTGATGAGCTGACTACTTCTATGGATCAGGCAAAGCTTCCACATGGAAACGAAGAGACCTTCCAAGATTTCAATATTGAATTTCGTCATGTTGACTTTAAGTATGATGACAACTTCGTGCTGAAGGATTTCAGCCTGACACTTCATCAGAATAAAACTTATGCGCTCATCGGGTCTTCCGGGGGAGGAAAATCTACCATTGCAAAGCTGATTTCAGGGTTTTATCCTGTCGATGGCGGCGAAATTCTGATTGGTGGAAAGAACATTCGGAGTTATTCTGAAAAAGCTCTCATTCAGAACATCGCATTTGTTTTCCAGCGCAGTCAATTACTAAAGACCTCAATTTACGAAAATGTCCGAATCGGAAATCCTCAGGCAACACGGCAGCAGATTATGGATGCACTTGACGCAGCGAACTGCACATCCATCCTTGACAAATTCCCCCAGCGGGAGATGACCGTCATAGGGGCAAAGGGCGTATACCTTTCCGGTGGTGAGGTGCAAAGGATCGCCATTGCAAGGGCTATTCTAAAGAATGCGAATATCGTCATTATGGATGAGGCTTCTGCAGCTGCAGATCCGGAAAATGAATACGAGTTGCAGCAGGCTTTCCAAAAACTGATGAGGGGCAAAACAGTTATCATGATTGCACACAGGCTGTCCTCTATTCAGAATGTAGACCAGATCCTGTTTGTCCAGAACGGAAAAGTTGTGGAACAGGGAACCCACAATGAACTGATGGCCTGCAATGGACGTTATAAGGATTTTCAGGATGTATACTGCAAGGCAAATCAGTGGAGGTTGGCATGATGAAGACATATCTAAAAAGAGCCTTCCAGCTGAGCGATTCGGGTGTGAAGGGCCTTGCAAAATCAATCTGGTCATTCTTTCTCTATTATGTTTCTTTTGTACCGCCGATGATCTGTGTTTTTCTGTTTGCAGACAGGCTGTTGAATGGAAATACCGGGAAACCGGTGGTATATCTCCTGTTTATGCTGGCAGCGACCCTGGTGATGTACTTAGTTATTAACTATAACTATAAAACGACCTATGATGAAACCTACCAGGAATCTGCAAATTTAAGAATTGATCTGGCGGAACAGCTTTCCAAACTGCCCCTATCCTATTTTTCAAAGCACAATTTGTCTGACCTTGCTCAAACAATCATGGCAGATGTGGCTTCGATTGAGCATGCTTTTGCGAACGCAGTGGCTAATTCCATAGGGTTTGCAATTTACTTTTTGGTTATCAGCGTAGCCCTTCTGATCATGAATTGGAAATTAGGTCTCTGTGTATTGCTTCCCGTTCTTACTTCTGCTTCGGTTCTTTTCCTGACAAAGAAACTGCAGGTCAGAGATGTAAATAAACATTATGATAAGTTGAGAGATATTTCCGAAAGCTTTCAGAATGCAATCGAACTGAATCAGGAAATTAAAAGCTATGGGTTGAAAGAAAAAGTAGAAGCTCAAATGGACCAGCAGTTGGATGAGTCAGAAAATCTTCAATGGAAAGCTCAGATCACCCAGACGATTCCTGTTACAATCGGCCAGACTTTATCTATTCTTCCTATTGGAATCACGGCGACTGTTGGCCTTTCAATGCTCGCCTCCGGTCAGGTAAGTATCCTGATTCTTCTGGGCTATATTATTATGGCGGCGAAACTCAGCGGGGCCATGGGTGGTGTTTTGCTCTATCTGACGGAAATCTTTTATTTGGACGCAAGAATTGCCCGGATTGGTGAAATCAAGAATCATGAACTTCAGGGCGGAGAAAGGGCAGTCCTTTCAGATTTCAATGTAGAAATAAAGGATGTTTCTTTTTCCTACCAGAAAGACACCCAGGTGATTCGCCATGCATCCTTTACGGCGGAGCAAGGACAGGTAACCGCATTGGTCGGTCCCAGCGGCTGCGGAAAAACAACAATGCTTAAGCTCATCAGCAGACTATATGATGCAGATTCCGGTACCGTTCAGATCGGAGGAACCGACATACGAGAAATTCACACTGATAGCTTGTTCAAGTATGTTTCCATTGTTTTTCAGGAAGTCATTCTATTTAATACTTCTATTATGGAAAATATTCGCCTTGGGCGGCTGGATGCTTCTGACGAAGAAGTAATACGAGCTGCAAAACTGGCTGGTTGCAATGAGTTTGTCAGCCGTCTGCCAGACACCTACCAGACAATAATCGGGGAAAATGGAGCCAAACTCTCCGGCGGAGAACGTCAGCGGCTGTCCATTGCCAGAGCAATCCTGAAGGATGCTCCAATTATCATTCTGGATGAGATTGCTGCATCGTTAGATGTGGAAACAGAAGTCCAGATACAGACTGGATTAAATCATTTGATTCAAGGCAAGACCGTGATTGTTATTTCACACAGACTGAAGTCTATTGAAAATGCAGATAAGATCGTCGTTATGAAAGCAGGTACGGTAGAAGCCTGTGGAAAACATGCTCATCTGCTGAAACAGTCGCCCACATATAGAAAGATGATTGAAAAGTCCAATCTGGCAGAGAAATTTAACTACTAAGCAGGTTGCCCTTCAGATGCAGACCGCACTGAAGGGTAACATAAAGGCATTTGGTTAGCTATGTCTAACTGATTTCTGATGTGAGGAGGTGCATTATTTGAAGAAATATATTGGAAAAAGGATCATTAGCTTCCTCATTGTGCTGGTAGGCGTCAGCATTCTAAGTTTTTTGTTGATTGCTTGGTCCGGAAAAGATCCTGCAGAAATTATTGCACACCGAGGCGTATCCAATCCTACGCCGGAACAGATTGAGATGATTCGGGTGGAAATGGGATTGGATCAACCTCTCCCTGTGCGATATATTCAGTGGCTTTCCGGAATGTTTACAGGAGAACTTGGGACTTCTTTGACCACTCATCAACCGATTGTAAAGGATCTGCACAAGTATCTGGCTACGACCACATCTCTTGTAGGGATGGCCATTCTATGGATTATCATGCTCACCGTTCCGATTAGTTTGCTCTGTGCCAGAAAGCGGAACCGCCTTTTCGATCAGGTTACCAGAGGCATTACTATCTGCGGTATTTGTGTGCCAACTTTCTGGCTGGGATTCCTTCTTCTACTGTTCTTTGCGATTCATCTGAAATGGTTCAGTGTCTTACCAAGTCCAGGTTGGAGGGGCTTTTTACTACCTTCATTTGCCCTGGCGGTTCCCAGTTCGTGTTCACTCATCCGAATTATGCGTTCCTCTCTTCTGGCTGAATTATCTTCTGATTATGTTCGGTTTGCAAAAGCCCGTGGACTATCTGCCAACAGAATTCTGGTATGCCACATTCTGCGAAATGCCTTACCGCCTGTTGTTACAATTTTCTTTCAGCAATTCGGCTTTCTAATTGCCGGAGGGGCGGTAATCGAAAGTGTTTTTTCAATCAAGGGAATCGGAACTTATCTGGTGGACAGTGTGATTGCAGCAGATACGATTGCAGTTTCTACCTGTATAGTCGTCATTGCAGCAATTTTTGTCGTCGCAAATTTCATGGCAGACATAATCAACCGTCTGCTTTGTCCATGGATGGTGAGGGAAGAAAATGATACATAAGCTACTCAAAAGGCCGCAGGCAATCATCGGTCTGTGCCTGATTGCTATTGTGATTGTGATTGCGATTGCAGCACCTGCTTTTTCGCCTCACGACCCTGAATTGGTGAATTTATCGCAAAAGTATGCTCAGCCTGACGCAGAATACCCTCTTGGAACAGATCAATTGGGCAGGTGTACCTTATCAAGGCTGCTGTATGGAGCCAGATATTCCATCGGAATCAGTTTACCTGTGCTGCTGATTTTGTCTGTGATTGGTCTGATTGTCGGTACTTTTAGCGCCTGTGCTGGAGAAAAAGCAGACCATTTCATTACTATACTCTGTGATGTGTTTATTGCTTTTCCTTCTCTTATCATTGCTATTGCTGTCATAGGCGTTCTGGGGAACGGACTCCAAAACATTGCCGTTTCTGTTGTGATAGCGACCTGGGCTTGGTTTGTTCGTATTGTCAGATCTTATTCCGTTCAAGAAATGGGTAAAGATTATATCCTGGCAGCCCGGATTTCTGGGTGCAATACAGGAAAGCTGGTCTTCAGACATCTGATTCCTAACATTCTGCCACAGTTTCTTGTGTATGTTTCCACTGGTGTCGCTTCTTCCATCATTATGGTTTCCAGCTTTGCTTTCCTCGGACTTGGCCTTCCCTCCGGCACACCGGAATGGGGTGCCATGTTAAATGATGCCAGGACAGCGCTTTACTCTCATCCGGAATTGCTAATCTATCCAGGCTTGTGCATCTTCGTAACGGCAGCAGGCTTCAATTTATTTGGAGAAGCACTCCGTGATATTCTGACGCCGGAGGAGGACAGCCTATGATGCCATCACTTATGATTGATCATTTAAGCATTAATCTTCGGTCAGGCACGGATAACTTGGTTTCTGAAATATCCTTTGCAGTCAAAGAAGGAGAGTCTTTGATCTTGTTAGGCCAGTCAGGCAGCGGCAAAACAATGACCTGTAGTGCGGTGCTAAACTTATTGGACCCTAAAAAATTTAAGGTGTCGGGTTCCGTTTTCTTCGGCGAGACTGATCTTTTGAATTCGTCAGAAAAGCAGAGACGAGGAATATACGGAAACCAGATTGTCTATATCCCGCAAAATCCAATGACTGCATTGGACCCTTCTATGCGTATTGGCAGACAGATGGATGAAACGCTACGGCTTCATTCCGACAAATCCCGCCAGCAGCGTTACAACTATATTCTGCGGCTTCTGCATGATGTAGGCTTAGATGATCCTGACAGGGTATACAGAGCATACCCCCATATGCTTTCCGGAGGAATGCTTCAGCGTGTCATTATCGCAATGGCTATGATGCTTGATGCAAAATTCGTGCTTGCCGATGAGCCGACAACTGCTTTGGATGTGATTCACAGAAATGGAATCATAGATTTATTTTCGCAGATGAAAGCAAATGGAGTTGGGATTCTTATGGTAACTCATGATTTCGCAACAGCTCTTCAATTAGGTGGAAACGTGTTGGTGATGAAAGAAGGAAAAATTATAGAATCCGGTGAAGTTCAATCTGTCTTCGATCATACCACAGAACCTTATACAAGGTCGCTGATTGAAGCTTACTCCCTTTCCTGTGCTTTCACGAAAGGGGCGGAATCATGATTAAAGTCAACAACCTATCAAAAGAATTTCACGAACAAGGCACAAGCAACGAGCTTCTGGCCGTTGATCATGTAGATTTTACTATTCAGAATGGTTCATTTTGCGCTTTGGTAGGAGAAAGCGGATCTGGTAAAAGCACTTTGGCTCAGCTCATGTGCGGTCTTCTGGTTCCATCTTCTGGAGAGGTACTGTTTGAAGGAAAAAACATTTCCCTCTGCCGGGGCAAGCAAAAGCAGGTACTGCGATCTAAAATACAGCTGATTCTTCAGGATGGCAAGGGAGCAATGGACCCTCGCTTTACGGTATATCAAATCATTGCAGAGCCAATTCGCAATTTCAGAAAACTCAGCAAAAAGGAAGAAGAACGGGAAATCAATGATCTTCTTACCATGATGGAGCTTCCCGAAGAGATCAAGCTGCGAAAAGCTCATGAGCTATCCGGTGGACAACAAAAACGTGTATGTATTGCAAGAGCGTTAGCGGCTCAACCGGATGTGTTGATTTTTGATGAAGCAGTCAGTGGGCTGGATGTCCTGGTTCGTAAACATATTCTTGATTTGCTGAAGCGACTCCATCAGGAGCGAAAAATGACTTGCTTTTTCATTACCCATGACCTGGACGTTGCGCTATATCTTGCAGACCGTGTGATGGTGATGCGCTGCGGTAAGATTATCGAAGACCGTACATTTCACGGTTCGACAGACTGCTTTACACATCCGTATACCAAGCTTCTGCTGCATTCTATTGCTCCATATTTGGGTTAAACCATTCAATAAATACGTATACCCTGCTGAAAAGCATGATATAAAAATAAATAAAGGAGATTTTGTACATGAAACTGAAAAAACTTTTAGCTTTCGGACTCGCACTTGTGATGTGCCTTGCTATGGCTGCTTGCGGCACGAACCCTGACGAGAAAACCGATGCAGAGCCGGTCTCAATCACTGTCACCGAGAATTGGGACTTTTCTGTAGGCTTCTATCCTGTCATCACGCCTATGGTATCCAGCACTTATGGTGCCGGATTCTGGAGTCGTAATTTTTACAACACTCTGGTAAGCTACGATGATAACGGGAAGATCCAGGGCGAGTTGGCTGAAACCTGGGAAATCAGTGATGACGGCAAGACTTACACCTTCCATCTGCGTGATGGTGTCAAATTTTCTGACGGTACTCCTCTGACTTCCGAGGCAGTAAAGATGACCCTTGAAGCAGTAGTAACCCATCTGGGTCCCCAGAATGGTGCCTTCGGTAAGCTCACTACTTTGTTTGACAAGCTGGAAACCCCGGATGAAAAAACCTTTGTAATGACTTTGAAGACCCCTTATTACGCTGCTCTTGACAATCTGACCATGGCGCTGCCTCTTGGTATTGTGAATCCCGCAGCCTTTGAAGGCGGCGTAGAAAAGGCTTACGAGAATTGCGTGAGTGCAACTATGGGTACTGGTCCCTATATGTTTGACCGGGTCGAGGGAGATACCTATACCTTTATCCGCAATCCCTACTACTGGGGCGAAGCTCCTGAAGTGGACGAGTTCAAAGTCAAAGTGATTCCTGATAATGCTGCAAAAATTCTTGCTCTGCGCAACGGCGAAATCGATGCAATTCTCGGCTCCAGCAGACTTAGCGCAGAAGGCTACACGGAAATTTCCCGGGATGCCGCTTTCGGTCATGCCATGGATGACAGCACCAACCAAACTCGTTATCTGGGTATGAACCTGAATAAGGCTCCCTTTAATGATCCTCTTGTAAGGGAAGCAGTATCCTACGCTGTTAATCAGCAGGAGTTGGAAACCTCTGTTTTCGATGGTCTGGAGACTGCTGCCGAAACCCTCTTTACGAATGAAAAGCCCAACTGCGGTGTGGAGGTTAAGACCTATCCTACCGACATGGAAAAGGCAAAGCAGCTCATGAAGGAAGCCGGCTATGAGGATACCAATGATGACGGTATCCTGGAGAAGGACGGAACTTCTCTCGCCATTCATTTCAACTATTCTCAGAGCCTTGCAAGTGTTGACAATGCAGTTCTTTCTATTGCAGCTTCTCTTAAAGAACTCGGCTTCGATGTTACTATTGATGCAGTAGACATGAACACCTGGTATGGAGCCTTGATGGCTGGCGAATATGATCTGACCTTCTACAATACTGCTGGCGGTTCCTTTGACCCTGCAACAGATATGAGCAATATGGCTCCTGGCGCTATGGGTGATCCGATCCTCTGCCAGTTCTCTGCTTTCTTTGAGAATCCTGAAATTTTCGCAGAATTGGACTCCACTTCTGATTCTCGGCGTGTGCAGGAAATCTATGGAATGATTCTGAATGGTATTGCAGATCAGAATCTTCTGGTGCCTGTAACCGGCACTCACGATCTGGCTCTGTGGAATACTGATAAGATAACTGGCTATGACTTCTACACAGATGCCAGCTACGTAGACATTGCATCTGTTCATGTGAAATAATGTCCAGCAGTGTGGCTGAGGCGGTTACAAAAGAAAGACTTCATTCTTCAGGAGAAGACTATCTAAAAGCCATATTTATTCTTGAAGCGCAACATGGTTCAGTTCGTTCAGTAGAGGTTGCTGAGTACATGAATGTATCTAAAGCGAGCGTTAATCATGCAGTTGGGCACACGCGAAATCAGGCACATTATTTTGAATAATCAGGTTGTCAACTCATCCAGGGCGCTCCATTCACTCAAACACACCGTGCCAAAATCACACAAAAATATTGCCATACATATGGTAGATCACATTAGAAGATTGGGCGTTTTCCCAGCTAACTACGCATTAGATTTAGGCGAATTTATTGACAGCAACGGTAATTCGTATATAGACATTGTAGAGTTAAATCCCATATCATGTTCTATGTGCTATGTAAATAATAGCATCTATGCTGATGTAGTTCCTGAGATTGGCGAATGTCAGCGCCAACTAATGATGGGTGCTGAGTTTTGCTACGATGCCATCGCAAATCCAAAGAATTACGATATGCTGAGAATATCCAATAAGAGTTATACTTATACTTCGGATAACCAATACGCTCTTTTATAGTTTGCATATCATAGAGGGTTTTAGAGCAATTCTGGAAGTGACGCTTGTTTCTTTCTCTGTGTTAAATCTCCGATAGAGTGAGTCCTTCTGGGAGGTCCATCATGAACCTCCCCTGGGTTCAGCAAATGGGCGCAGTCCTCCCTTGGCGGAGGACTGCGCTTTTTTACGGACTTACTGCACGGAATACAGGTTGGATGTGCTGCTCCCATTGTCACGGTAGCGTGGGATCTTTTGCAGGTATCCATGCTGCTCCAGATCCGTCAAAGCCCGTTTGACCGTGGAGCGTGACAATCGCATGTCGGACGCAATCGTCTTGATTCCTGGCCAGCATTTTCCCTCGCTGTCTGCACGGTCACGCAGATACATATAAACTGCCCTCGCTCTGGAGGGCAGTTCGGTGTCGGCATAAATTGTTCCGAAGTAACTCATAGATCCTCCTCGCCATAGGTTTTCATTTGCTTTCCGCCCCTGCGCCGAGGCTTATCTACAGCAGGCTCATGGGCAATGCCGCCGCGTCCGGAAACGGCATAGGCTCCACGCATATCCGCATTTTCCGCCTTATTTGACTGCGGGAGGTTACGCTCCAGATCCTCACGGTTGGCATAGGCTACCGCACGATCTGCCCGCTCCGGCACGATATAAGGTTTCTCGAAGGTGATACCCCATTCCAGAAAAAGCCGCAGGCGGGTACGCATGGGATGCTGTCCCGTCTTTTGGACAATAAAATTCCCCTTGGGAATAGACTTCAGCTCATCTGGCGTCAGCAGTGGACGCTCCATCATTTGCAGACTCTGGCTGGGGTCGTTCTTCCCACGGCTCACCGATCCAGACAGAACGGTGCGGTTTCCGAGCGCCTTGGACAGCACCTCTGCCGTCTGGCTGTTGGGTGCGAAGCCGCCGAAGATGGTGTCCTGGCAGTTGTCCTGAATAATTTCGCTTCCTTCTTTTCCGTAGTTTTTTTCAAGCTGCGCTAAGGACTGAATAATCGGCACCAGCGTCAGGCGGCGGGAACGGCCTGCTGAGAACAGTGGGAGGACATCGAAGGGAGGCATAGTGCCGAACTCATCACAATACAGTACCGCACGGTTTTGCAGCTTCCCTCCGTTTTCATCCGCCACAGCAAACAGTTCACGGCTCAGATTTTGAATCATCAAGCCCGCCATGAAGTTTTTGGTGGTGTCCTCCTCCGGAAGAATAAGAAAGATGGCAGACTTTTCAGAAGCAAACTTCTCTGCATCGATGGCGCTGTCGAAGCAAAGCACCTGCTCCAGTTCCGAGTCCAGAAATGCATTGAGACGAGAAAGTACCGTGGACATGACAGATTCATAGTTCGGCGAGTAATCTCCCCAAAACACCGAGTTGCCGTCTGTATTCTGCTTCCATGTGCAGAACATAAAGCCGTTCTTTTCGCTGTAGGTCGCCGCCAACACCGTATCTCCGAAGGAGGCAAGCTGTCGGTATTCCGAAACATCCGCCGCCTTCATCTGCTGCGCGTGTTCGTAAAGAGCGACATAGTCCTTTACGGTGAGCAGCTCATTTTGAACTTCAGCGATTTTGCCGAGGTATTCCTCCGAGAGGTAGGGGTTGTCGTTGACGATGCAGTTCCCGTTGTACTTCACCCGGCACAGCGGCATCCCATCCGAGGACACCGCCAGCCAACCGTCACCGTCCATTTTGGTATCGTACCGAGATTTGAGGCGTTTGGCTAATTCTTTCTGTAGCATATCTGTCTTCTCCTTTATGAAGGTAATAAAAAAGGCAGATAGATTTTTGATTTCTATCTGCCTGTGTATCTGATATTTACTTTTCGGGAGTTCAAGTCTATCCACAAAGGGAAAACGGCGATTTTACATCTGTGTTTTGGCACAGAGAAAAATCGCCGTTTAGGTAGCAAAAAAGCCCGATATATTCGGGCTTTTCGCAGGAGACATCTTTTTTGTCTCCACATTATGGTCCGAGTGTTGAGATTCGAACTCAAGGCCTCTTGAACCCCATTGCTTTCAAGTATGTTTCATATAAAGTCAGACCGACTCGCCGTATATCACGGAGTTGCCTGTATTTGCAGCGGGTTTGGGCCGGGCGCTGCATGATGCATATTGCAGCGCCCGGCCACCGAAAAACAAGGAAATCAAAAAAGTGTTAGAAAACTGTTAGAAGAAATCTGCTGTCATGAATTTTGTACAAGCCGCCTGCTTCCAAAACGGAACAGGCGGCTTATTCCATATGTGGAGTAACTCCAAAGTACTCCTTGACATTCCTTGTGACATGCTGTAGAATCAATTCCAGAATTTAACGCAAGGAGGTACGACCTATGCCGTCAGATAAAAAACGCGTCAATCTTACCATTCCGGACGACCTGTACCAGAGAATACAGGAGTATAAGCAACGCCAGGGCGTTACCAATGATGCCAGCGCCTGCCTGCAATTGATCGTACAACAGCTCAACGGCCTGGAACAGTCACAAACTATGCTGCGGCTTCTGAACAGCCTCTCCGTGGATCAGATTATGGAACTGTCCCGGGATGGCCTGTCCGAAATAAAAACGAAACTGTCAAAAGAGGAGTAACAGCTCCCCGCAAGGAAATGCGAGAGCAACTTGCGGCGTCAGCCGCAATGCGGCTCGCATCCATGCTCCCCCGTGGCCTTGCTGCTACAGTTTCCGTCTTGCAAATGACTTCCGGTGCCCGCTGAATCTCCCGGATATCAAATCAAGCACGCGATTCCATTCCGATGGCCTTGCTGCAGAAATGTCCCGTTGACCGAACCGCTTCCAGTGCCCGCTGGATCTCCCGTCTTTGGTTACCAAAGGCATAGTATTACCCTTTGGTAACCGTGTGTTTTGTGTAATGAAATATTTTATGAAAGGATGTGCACACAGAAAACGAAAGCCCGAAAGTATCAGCTGACCTTCAATAACCCTGTTGACCACGGATTTACTCACGAGGTTATCCGCACAACACTGGCCAGCTTTCCCGGTATTCAATACTGGTGTATGTGTGATGAGGTAGGCGAGCAGGGTACGCCTCACACGCATTTGTATCTATATTCCCCCAACGCGATTCTGTTCACCACCCTGCAAAATCGCTTCATGGGCGCTCACATTGAGATGGCAAAGGGAAGCCA
The DNA here is from genome assembly GCA_018228685.1 of Clostridiaceae bacterium Marseille-Q4149. Taxonomy (GTDB): domain Bacteria; phylum Bacillota; class Clostridia; order Oscillospirales; family Oscillospiraceae; genus Vescimonas; species Vescimonas cirricatena. Next base: position 2,022,899 of record CP073691.1, on the reverse strand, counting down.
TCAGGCCAACCGCGATTATATCCGCAAGGAGGGTCGATGGCTGGATGACGGCAAGCATGAAACCAACCTTCCGGAAACCTTCGAGGAAAGCGGCGACCTTCCTCCGGAACGTGATAAACGGCAGTCTGTCAGCTCTGAAATCCTGGAAATGATTTCTTCCGGCGCTTCCAATGCGGAAATTCTGATGCAGTTCCCCTCCGCCATGAATCGGCTACAGCATATTGAAGCCGCCCGGCAGACACTGCTGGAAAACAGGTTCCGCAGTCAATGGAGGGACCTGCAGGTAACCTATCTGTGGGGCAAAACCGGAGTCGGCAAAACCCGGAGCATCATGGAGCTGTACGGCTATGAAAATGTTTTCCATGTTACCAATTACGCCCATCCCTTTGATGACTATCGGGGTCAGGATGTTATCCTGTTTGACGAGTTTCGCAGCAGTCTGCCCATCGCGGATATGCTCAAGTTTCTGGACGGCTATCCCTTGATGCTGCCTTGCCGCTACAGCAACAAGGTGGCCTGCTTTACCAAGGTGTTTCTGGTCAGCAATATTCCGCTGTCGGATCAGTACCCCAATGTGCAGGTAACGGAACCGGAAACCTATCGAGCTTTCTGCCGCCGCATCAATCAGGGCGCCCTGGAAATGCAGGCTGACAGCGGCGATGAGCCGTTTTAAGGGGGGCTGTGCTTGTTCAAGGACTATCCCGATGTGATGACCCCTGCCGAGGTGGCCCGTGCCCTGGGCATCGGCAAAGCCAGCGTATACCGGCTGATTCACGAAAAGCGGCTGGGCTGCAAGTATATCGGCCGAAAAATGCTTATTCCCAAGGCGTGCCTGGTGGATTTTGTCCAGTCGGCGCGCTACACGGTAGCAAACCCATGACAGCAGACAAATCTAACTGTCCGGAAAGGAGCTATTATGACAGGAAGTCTGCAAATCAAAGATAACAAGTACTATATCGTTCTCAACAGCTACGCAAGCGGTAAACGGCGGCAGAAATGGATCAGAACGGACCTGCCGGTAAAGGGCAACAAGCGCCGGGCGGAACAACTGCTCCGCCAGACGATCCAGGCATATGAACGGCAGCAGGGTATCATTCCCAGCGATGTGTCCTTTGCCGACTTTATCCGCACCTGGCTGGCCCAGGTAAAGCGCCGGGTGGATGAGGTGACCTATCAGGGCTATGAAAGTCTGGCCAACAGTCACATTCTTCCGTATTTTGATGCCAGCGGCCTGAAGCTGCAGCAGGTGACCCGCCAGCTTCTGCAGGATTACATGGACGAAAAGGCCGCCCATGGGCGCAAGGACGGCAAAGGCGGCCTGTCTCCCCGCAGTCTCCGCCTGCACAAGAACATTCTGTATCAGGCGCTGACGGAAGCCGTTAAGGCCGGTCTGCTGTCCGCCAATCCCTGCGAGTATATCGACCTGCCCAGCGTCCCACGGCATGAAGCGCATTTCTACACGGCGGAACAGGTGCAGACGCTCCTGGACAGCATCCGGGACGATCCACTGTTCCCGCTGGTGAAAATCACGGCTATTTACGGCCTGCGCCGCAGTGAACTGCTGGGCCTGCAATGGGACAGCATCGACTTTGAGTCCGGCACCCTGACGATTCGGCACACCGTCAGCAAGGTGACCAAGCCGGTGGAAAAGGATAAGACCAAGAACGCCAGCAGTTACCGCTCTTTCCCGCTGCTTCCGGAAGCCCGGGCCATTTTCCTGCAGGCCCTGTCTGATCAGCGCACGAACCGGCGCTTGTTCGGCAAGGCATACCAGGAGAACCCGTATGTGTTCAAATGGCCGGATGGCCGTCCGTTTCCTCCGGACTATATCACCCATCATTTTGCCCGCCTGCTCCAGAAGAACGGCCTGCCCCGCATCCGCTTCCACGAACTGCGGCATAGCTGTGCCAGCATTCTGCTGAGCAATGGCTTTACGCTCAAGGACGTGCAGGAGTGGCTGGGCCACAGTGATATCAAGATGACCGCCAATGTCTATGGTCACCTGGACATGGCCCGCAAGCAGTCCATCGCCCAGGAAATGTCCTCTCTGCTGTCCGGCAAGTGTTAGAAAAGTGTTAGAAACCCGCCGGGTAAGGTCCCCCGCGAAAGCAAAAAAGAAGTCCCGAAACCTTACGGTTTCAGGACTTCTTCGTGGTCCGAGTGTTGAGATTCGAACTCAAGGCCTCTTGAACCCCATTCAAGCGCGATACCAAACTTCGCCACACCCGGATAGCTGGCTGAATCACTCATGTCAGCTTGATTAATATACCACATTCATCCGGGGATTGCAAGCATTTTTTTGAAATTTTTTGGTTTTTTTCTGGTGGGGCTTCAATACCCGTACCGCTTGCGCCCCACCACCAGGAAAATCGCCGTGGTGATCACGGCCATGACCTCCGCCGCCACGATGGAAAGCCAGATGCCGTCCAGCTTCCACAGAAGCGGGAAGGTCAGCACCGCTCCCACCTGGAACACCAGCGTCCGCAGAAAGGCGATGATGGCGGAGGTCAGCCCGTCGTTCAGGGCCGTGAAGAAGGACGAGCCATAGATGGCGAAGCCCGAGAACAGGAACGAGAAGGAGAAGATGCCGAAGGCGTGGGACGTCATCTCGAACAGGCCCGGGTCATAGCCCACATAGAGCCGGGACAGGGGAGCGGCCAGCACCTGGCCCGCCGCGAACATACACGCGGCGCACACGGCCAGCAGGCCCAGGCTGCGCCGCAGCAGGCCCCGCAGCTCCCGGCGGTTCTCTGCCCCCAGGTGATAGGACTCAATGGGGGCCACGCCCACGGAATAGCCCACGAAAATGGCCTGGAACACCATGCTCACATACATCAGCACGCCGTAGGCAGAGACACCGTCCTCTCCGGCGTACTTCATCAGCTGGACGTTATACAGCATGCTCACCAGGGACATGGACACGTTGCTCATAAACTCCGAGGAGCCGTTGGAGCAGGTTTTTCCCAGGGCCCGCAGATCCAGGCGGCACTTTCCCAGCCACAGGAGACTGCTGTTGGGGCGGGCGAAGTAGATCAGCGGCACCACGCCGCCGATGAACTGGCTGATGGCCGTGGCCGCCGCCGCACCGGCCGCGCCCCAGGAGAACACCCCCACAAACAGGGCGTCCAGCACCATGTTGGCAACCCCCGCCGCCACAGTGACAGACAGGCCCAGCCGGGGCTTTTCCGCCGTGGCAAACAGGCACTGGAACTCATATTGCAGCACATAGAAGGGCAGGGCGATGAGGTTGATACGGCCATAGATCAGGGCCTGCTCCAGCAGCTCCCCCTCGGCTCCCATCAGCACCGCCGCCGGGCGCAGGATCAGAAAGCCCAGGGCCGCCAGCACCACGCCGCAGGCCGCCGAGGCGTACACGATCAGGGAAAAGATGTTGTTGGCCCGCTGGCGGTCCCCCTGGCCCATGGTCTTGGCGATCAGGGCGCCGCCGCCGGTGCCGAACATGAAGCCCACGCTTCCCAGGATCAGCAGCACCGGGATGATGAGATTCACCGCCGCAAAGGGGGTCTTTCCGGCGTAGTTGGACACAAAGAAGCCGTCCACCACGCCGTAAATGGCGGTGAAGATTATCATGGTGATGGATGGCAGGGTAAAGCAGATCAGCTTGCGGCAGGTGAAATGATCCGAAAGCTGGATGGGTGTTTTGCTCATGATTTCTCCTTGATTTCCCGGGCCTTCTGGGCCAGGGCCTCCTGAAAGCGCCGGGTCAGCGCCAGATATTGCTCTACATCCTCCTGGGGCCAGGCGGCGAACACCTGGTTTTCCGCCTGGATCACCCGCCGGGCGGTCCGCTGGACCAGGGCCTCCCCCTCCGGCGTCAGGCACACGTCCTTGCCCCGGCCCGCGGACTCCAGATAGATCAGCCCGTCTCCCTCCATCCGACGCAGGGCGGAGTTGACGGTCTGCTTGGTCATGCCGCTCCAATAGCAGATGTCCCGCAGGCGGCACCGGCCTCCGGCGTCGCACAGGGTATACAGCACCCCCATGACGCTGTCCGAAAGGCCCCAGTGCTGGGCCATTTCATGATAAACCGCGTCGGTCTCCTGCAAAAGATGGTTAAACCGGCGCATATCCCGGGATGTGTATGCCATGGGGCCGCCCTCCTTGGTCCGAAATCGTACCCGGATACTATAGTACGATTTCGGACGATTGTCAAGTAAAAACAGACCGCCGGTCCCGGGAAAGAGGGGACCGGCGGTCTGTTTTGTGGTAAAAGGAGAGAGAATAACAATGATAACAGCTTTTGGATTACGGGCTTATCTTACCGTCCCGGCGGATAAAAGTCAATAGCTCCCCACCATCGTTTACAGAACGTTCACAGGAAACCGGCGCTCTGCTTATTGACGGTGGAGTACAATGGTGGTAATATTTAGCCTGCTAACATTTAGGGCACTAAATATTAAAATCTCAGGAAAGGAGCAGACTATTATGAGCTGCATGAAAAAGCCCGAGCTGATCGGCCCCCTGCTGGGGTACTGCAACCACCGGGCCTATCAGCGGATGGAGCAGAAGCTGCGGCGCTATGGGGTCACGCCCATCCAGTGCCGGTCGCTGACGTATCTGCACCGGCAGCCGGGCCCCGTGACCCAGAAACAGCTGCAGCAGCATCTGGCCGTGAAGCCCTCCACCGTCAACGGCATCGTGGACCGGCTGGTGGAAAAGGGGATGCTGACCCGGACTCCGGGGGAAAAGGACGGCCGGTGCCGCATCCTGCGGCTGACGGAGGCCGGGCAGCGGTTTTATGACGACTTTGAGTCCATCACCCGGCAGATCGAGGACCTGATCCACCGGGGCATGGACCCCCAGGAGACGGAGACCCTGCGCCGGCTTCTGCTGCGGGCGGCGGACAATCTGACATCGGAGGAGGACAACGCATGATTCGGAAATTAGCCCCTTATACCAAGGGGTATCGCGTCTGGATATTCCTGGGCGTGCTGTGTTCGGCAGGCGAGGCCGTGCTGGAGCTGCTGCTGCCCAAGGCCATGAGCCAGATCGTGGACGTGGGCATTGCCAACGGCGACAAGGCGTATATTCTGGCCACGGGCCTGAAAATGATCCTGATGGCCCTGGCGTCCCTGGTGATGGGCGTGGGGGCGGCGGGCCTGGCGGCCAAGGCCGGTATGGGCTTCGGCGCCAACGTCCGGGCCGCGGAATATGCCCAGGTGCAGAGGTTCTCCTTTGCCAACATCGAGCGGTTTTCCACCGCGTCCCTGATCACCCGGCTGACAAACGACGTCTCGTCGGTGCAGATGACCCTGATGATGGGCATGCGGATGCTGGTCCGGGCCCCGGTGATGCTGATCACCGCCCTGGTCATGGCCCTGACCATCAGCCTGCAGTTGAGCCAGGTGTTCCTGGTGGTGCTGCCGCTTCTTCTGCTTCTGGTGGCCATCGTCATCCGCTATGTGGGGCCGTTTTTCACCGCCCTGCAGAAGTCCACCGACGACCTGAACCTGGTGGTGCAGGAGAACCTCAACGCCATCCGGGTGGTGAAGTCCTTCGTCCGGGAGGACCGGGAGCAGGAGAAGTTTGCCCAACGCAGCGACACCCTTCGGGATACGGCGGAGCGGGCCTACAGCTTCGTGGTGCTGTTTGTCCCCCTGGTGACCCTCATTATGGGCGGCACCATCATGGCCATCATGTGGCTGGGCGGCCACTATGTGGTGGGCGGCGCCATGCTCTCCGGCGACCTGATCGCCTTCTTCACCTACGCCTCCGAAATTCTCATGTCCCTGATGATGGTGGCCATGGTGATGATGGTGCTGACCCGGTCCATTGCCTGCGGCAAGCGCATTGTGGAGGTGCTGGAGGAGCAGCCCGAGATCACCGACTCCGCCGCCGACCCGGCCCTGACCGTTGAAAACGGCGACGTGGACTTTGATCATGTCTATTTCAAGTATCACAAGGACAGCGGCGCCTGGAACCTGGAGGATGTCTGCCTGCATATTGAAAGCGGCATGACCGTGGGCATCCTGGGCGGCACCGGCAGTGCCAAGAGTACCCTGGTGAGTCTGATTCCCCGGCTGTATGAGGCCACGGAGGGCGCCGTGTCCGTAGGTGGCCACGACGTCCGGGAATACACCATGGAGGCCCTGCGCCAGGGCTGCGCCATGGTGCTGCAAAAGAACACCCTGTTCTCCGGCACCATCCGGGAAAACCTCCGCTGGGGCCGGGAGGACGCCACCGACGCCGAGATGGAGGAGGCCTGCCGCATGGCCTGCGCCGACGAGTTTATCTCCCGGATGCCCGACGGCTACGATACCCACATTGAGCAGGGCGGCGCCAACGTGTCCGGCGGCCAGAAGCAGCGCCTGTGCATTGCCCGGGCCATTCTCCGGCGGCCCCGGGTGCTGATTCTGGACGACTCCACCTCCGCCGTGGACACCGCCACCGACGCAAAGATCCGGTCCGCCCTGCGCCAGGCCCTGCCCGGGTCCACCAAGCTCATCATCGCCCAGCGCATCTCCTCCGTTATGGACGCGGATCTGATCGTGGTGCTGGACGACGGCAAGATCTCCGGCGCAGGCACCCATGACCAGCTGATGGCCTCCAACCACATCTATCAGGAGGTTTACAAATCCCAGCAGGAAGGAGCGACCATTGATGGCTGAAAACAAGAATCAAGCGCGGGCCGGCGGTCCGGGTCACGGTCCCGGCCGGGGCCACGGCTATCAGCGGCCCCAGAATCTCCGGGGCACCGTGGGCAAGCTCCTGGCCTATATCGGCCGCTATAAGGCGGCGCTGATCGTGGTGGCGGTGTGCCTGGTGCTCAGCTCCGTGGGCTCCGTGGCCAGCAGCTACTTCCTCAAGCCCGCCCTGAACCACATTGTGGCCGGGGACTTCAAGGGCCTGTTCTGGATGCTGGTGGCCATGGGCGGCGTGTTCCTGGTGTCCGCCGGGTGCTCCTATGCCTATTCCCGGATCATGGTGCGCATCTCCCAGCGGACGGTGGCCACCCTGCGGCAGGACCTGTTCAACAAGCTCCAGTCCCTGCCCCTGCGGTATTTCGACACCCACCAGTCCGGCGACCTGATGAGCCGCTTCACCAACGATATGGACACCGTGTCCGACATGATCGGCAACAGCTTCGCCAGCGTGGTGTCCAACCTGCTGACCTTCGTGTGCACGGTGGTGATGCTGGTTTACCTGAACTGGGCCCTGACCCTCATCACCTTCGTGTTCCTGGGGCTGATGCTCCTGGTGGTGAAGGGCGTGGGCGGCCGCAGCCGCATCAGCTTCCAGCAGCAGCAGGCGGCCCTGGGCAGCCTCAATGGCTACATTGAGGAGATGATCGAGGGTCAGAAGGTTATCAAGGTCTTTCACCATGAGCAAAAGACCATGGACGAGTTCTCCGCCCGCAACAGCGCCTATCGGGACGCCGCCGCCATGGCCCAGACCTACGCCGGGGCCATGATGCCCGCCATGGGCAACCTCTCCCGCATCAACTATGCCGTCACCTGCTGTGTAGGCGGCCTGCTGTCCATCTCCGGCGTGTTCGACATCGGCTCTCTGGGCGCGTATCTGCTGTATGTCAAGCAGGTGTCCCAGCCGGTGAGCCAGATTAGCCAGCAGGTGAATACCCTTCTGGCGGCGGTGGCCGGCGCCGAGCGGATTTTCGCCGTGATGGACGCCCACCCCGAAACCGACGACGGCACCGCCACCCTGGTCCGAGTGCTGAAGGACGGCGATACCCTGACGGAGACGGACCGCCGCACCGGCCACTGGGCCTGGAAAAAGTCCGACGGCTCCCTGACGGAGCTGCGGGGCGACGTGCGGTTTGAGCACGTGGACTTCGGCTATGACCCGGAGAAAACCGTGCTCCACGATGTGTCCCTGTTCGCAGAGCCGGGGCAGAAGATCGCCTTTGTGGGCTCCACCGGCGCGGGAAAGACCACCATCACCAATCTCATCAACCGGTTTTACGACATTCAGTCCGGCGTCATCACCTATGACGGCATCGACGTGCGGGATATCCGGAAGGACTCCCTGCGCCGCTCTCTGGGCATTGTTTTGCAGGATACCCACCTGTTCACCGGAACCGTGGCCGACAACATCCGCTACGGGAAGCTGGACGCCACGGATGAGGAGGTCCGCGCCGCGGCCAGGCTGGCCAATGCCGACACCTTCATCCGCCACCTGCCCCAGGGGTACGACACCGTCATCACCGGCGACGGCGGCAGTCTCAGCCAGGGCGAGCGCCAGCTGCTGGCCATTGCCCGGGCCGCCGTGTCGGATCCCCCGGTGCTGATCCTGGACGAGGCCACCTCCTCCATCGACACCCGCACCGAAAAGCTCATCGAAAAGGGCATGGACTCCCTGATGGCCGGACGCACGGTGTTTGTCATCGCCCACCGGCTCTCCACCGTCCGCAATGCCCAGGCCATTCTGGTGCTGGAGCAGGGCCGGATCATCGAGCGGGGCGATCACGCCGCCCTGATGGCCCAGAAGGGCAAGTATTACCAGCTGTGCACCGGCCAGGAGGAGCTTTCCTGACCGGAAGGCAGCAAATACGGGCAAAAACGCCGGTATCGTGCGATACCGGCGCTTTTGCTATAGGGGGGGAAGGGGGAAATCAGCGAAGTCAGGCAGACCGCCTGGCGGTCCTGCTTCGATTCAGGAGTCTCGGAGGTGACTCTGAATATAAATTCATTATACACATACAATACTGAAAAATCAACCCGAATTTTGAAAAACTTTCAAAAATTTTGTATGTCACCGCAGCACGGCGCACAGCAGCGTCAGATATCGGGGCAGCCGGTCCCGCCGGGGCCACAGCAGCTCCCAGCCCAGCTCCCCCCGGGCGGCGGCGCCCACGTCGCAGCCCAGAGCTTCCAGACTGTAGCCCACCGCCTCCGGATGGCGGCAGGGCCGCCCTGCGGGCCGGGTACACGCCGCGCACAGCATGCATCCCCCGGTGGTCAGCACCGCCGCTCCGGGATACAGCGCCCGCAGATGCTCGTCCATCCGCCGGGCGTGGGCGGCGGTCAGCTCCCGGGTATATTCCGCCAGCTCCTCCGGCGTGAACCGCCGCTCCAGCAGCTCCCGGGTAAAGTGGAACTGCATCCCCCGCAGCAGCACCGTTTCATACCGCCCCCAGTATTCCGCCGCCGGAACGTCATAGGGCGGGCACGTCCAGTACCGCCCATAGTCCGGGCAGGGGCGGCACCCGGCGGCGGGGTCCTTCAGGTCCACATACCGCCTGACGAATTCCTCCGCCGGCACCTCCGCCCCGGCCTGTACAATGGTATAGCCGCTTCTGTTCATCCGTTCCCCTCTCCAATCTCATAGCCGCTGAAATTGTACAGCGGACCCACCCGGGTCTCGCCGTTCATGGTGGATAGCAGCAGCATCTCGCACCCGTCGGAGAGCCCCGCCTCATCCACGCCATAGAGCAGGGTATGGAAATCCTCCGCAAAGACCCGGACGCTCTCTGCCGCCGCGCCGTGGGCCAGATGCCGGGACCGCACCAGCCGCTCCCGGCCGCCGGTCAGACTCAGCAGCTCATAGAGCTGCTCCTCCGCCGTCCGGCCATAGCGCAGAAGCTCCCACTGCCCGCCGTTCCGGTGCAGGAACAGGGCCTCATCCCCGTTTTGTCCCACCGGGCCGGAGGACCACACCTCCGTGCCGTCATACCGCAGCACCCGGAGTCCTCCGTTCTCTGCCGTAAGGCGCTCCGCCAGTCCGTCGCCGTCCATGTCCACATAGGTTATCGCCGCCGTGCCGTCAGGCCGGGACACCCCCAGCCCCAGCAGCACAGCATACCCCGGATGGTGCGCCAGGTCCTCCGACACGGAAAAGGCTCGGGCCTTCAGCTCGTCATACCAGGTCTGCACGTCATACCCGTCATCGCCGGGATCCTCGCCCATGTCTACCAGAATATCCCGGCACACCGCCATCATGGCTGCCTGCATCATATACCCGCCGTTATACCGGCACTCCAGCATGGTGAAGCAGTACCGCAGGGTATCCGCCCCGCCGTCCACCAGCCGCCGGTAATCCGGCAGCTGCCGCATAGCGGCCTCCACGGCCCCGGAGAAGCTGATCGCCGCCACGCTGTCGTCTCCGCTGACGCTGAGCAGCAGACGATCCAGCTCCAGCACCCGCTCCGGCTCCAGCGGCACCGGCCGCAGCCGCAGCATCTCGAAAACTTCCCCGTCAGCCTGGTGATATTGCAGCAAATACAGCTGATCGTCCAGCCGCAGCAGCTGACAGCCGTCCTCCAGCTGGAACAGCCATCGCTCCTGGTACCCGCTGATATCCGGGCTAAACCCCTCCGGGAACCGGCTGTCCCATTCCTCCAGGCTGACGCTCTGACCGCCCTGGATGGGATACTGACTGTACTTCTCCGGGTCCAGTGCGGTGGTCAGCTGCCCGTCGGCGTTCTCCTGATACCGGGCCCAGTATTTCACGGCTTCATCCCGGAATTGCAGCAGCTCCGCCGACAGGGGAGACGGGCTGGGCATCTCCGGCGTCTGATACACGCACTCCGCCGTCAGATACGTCCCGTCCTCCGGGAATGCCAGTCCCCGCCCGACGATGCTCAGTCTCGTGGAGCCGCTTTCCGTGGGCCGCAGGGCGATCTGCCCGTCCCGGGCGTATACCAGCCAGCGCTCCTGGCCGCCCCACCGGGCCCTGGCGCACCAGATGCGGCCCACGGAGCCGGAAGCATCCCCTTCCGTCCGCATCAGGTCCACATATGCCATGCCGCCCTGCCACGCCGCCGGGGTCCAGGAAAAGTCATCTCCCTGTATCACATCCGGCCCGTCGGCGCTCTCCTTTGTCATCATCCGGTACACTCCGGGCAGCCCCATCCGCAGGGCCAGCTCCGTCCCTGCCGGAACCACCTGCACGCCCCGGGTATACTCCAGGATGGTCTGCAGCAGCTCCTCGCTGTTCACGCCGTAGAGCTTCCCCCGGTACAGCAGCATCAGCGGATATCCGCTGTCGCCGCCGTACAGAAGCTCCCGCTTCCCGGCCTTCCGCCCCATTTGCAGGCGGAAGGGCTCCCTCCCCCGGTCAAAGAGATTGTATGCGTAGTTCTCCAGCAGAGGGAAGTCCTCCTCCGTCAGCCCGTTGAGCTGCTCCGCCAGCCGGGAGGTCAGCCCCGGCATTCCGGCCGGTGTCCGGGCAGAGTTCCCTTCCCACAGATACGTCACGTTCAGCCCCCCAGCCGTCACCCGGCTGGCCCACCCATAGGGGGTCCGGTCCCTGGGGTTGGTCAGCAGGCAGACCGCCGCCGCAGCGCACACCACCACAGCAGCCGCCGTCACCCACACGGCAGGCTTTTTATACCGCAGAGCCCGGCGGATGCGCCCCTTGACGCAGATCTCGCCGAAGGCCACCGGACACGCCGTCACCGCCCGCCGGGGTCCGGCGCAATTCAGAAGCGCCTGGGAATACGCCCGCTTGTCCGGCTCCTCCAGGTCCCGCAGCACCGCCTCGTCACAGGCGTATTCCATATCCCGGCACAGCAGGATATACGCCGCCCACAGCAGTGGGTTGAACCAGTACACCGCCAGCAGCAGAAACGCCAGGGGCTTCACCCAGTGGTCCCGGTGCCGGATGTGGGTCCGCTCATGGGCCAGCACATAGTCCCGGCTTCCCCGATCCAGGCCGAAGGGCAGGTAGATGCGGGGCCGGATAAACCCCAGCACAAAGGGAGACGGGGCCTGTTCGCTTTCCCACACGCCGTCCTCCAGCCGCACCGCCGTCCGCAGCCGCACCCGCAGCCGCACATAGCTGCCTGCCAGATACAGCGCCATGGCCGCCATGCCCACAAGCCACACCACTGCGGCGATGTGGCCCAGGCTCTGCCCCGTCCGGGCTGCCGTCTCCGCTGCCGCCGCACCGGCGGGACTGCCGACGGCGGGAAGCCCGCCGGATACCGCTGTTCCCGCCGCCGTCAGCACGTCTCCGGAGATAGGCTCCGTGGTGGGCACCAGGCTGACGCCGGCCCGGGGCAGCAGGTCCCCCGGCCACAGCAGCCGCACCGCCACAATGGCCCACAGGCCATAGTGCACTGCCCGGGGCGCTTTTTTCAGCACCACCCGCAGCACCATCACCAGCAGCACCAGCCACCCGGCGGTAACCGCTCGGTTCAGAATGGTCAGAAAAAGCTGTTCCATGGTCAGTTCTCCTTTCCGCTGTCGTCAATAAGCTGCTGCAGCTGCCGGACCTCCTTTTCTGAAAGCCGCCGCCCCCGGGCAAAGGCCGCCACAAAGGCGGGCAGGGAGCCCTCAAAGGTCTTGTCCACCAGCTGGTCGATCTGGCTCTGCTGCACCTGCTCCTTCGTGACCAGACTGGTCACCACGGCGTTTTCATTTTTCACCACGCCCCGCTGGCTCAGCCGCCGGATCACGGTATAGGTGGTGGCCTTGGACCAGCCCAGCTGCTCCTGGCACAGATGCACCAGCTGGGTGCTGTTCACCGGCTCGTGCTCCCACAGGATCAGGCAGAACCGGTACTCGCTCTCGAATATCTGGGGTACGCTCATGGCACGCGCCTCCTTTTGGGTTGAATCCATTAAACCTTACGGTAAGTTTAACAGATTCAACCTCTCCTGTCAAGGCTTTCTGCAAAAATACAGCGCCGCCCTACAGAAAAACAGGGACGCCCGAGGGCGTCCCTGTTCCGGACTCGATATGGGTAAGCTTTCCTTGGGAAAACTTACATAGCGGCGATGATCTCCACGATCTCCTGGCCGATGCGCTTCTGGGCCTCCACAGTGGCGGCGCCGATGTGAGGCGTCGGAGCGTGAAGAAAATATGCCGGCGGCATATTTTTAGCTCCGACCACAGCGGCTATGCCGCGAGGAGAAGCACTGGGCAGGAAGCAGGGGCCGGGGGACGGCGCCGCCGAGCCCGGTTACATAGCCGCAATGATCTCCACGATCTCCTGGCCGATGCGCTTCTGGGCCTCCACGGTAGCCGCGCCGATATGAGGCGTGCAGGACACCATGGGATGGCTGTACAGCGCCACGTTGCTGGCGGGCTCGTCGGCGTACACGTCCAGGCCGGCAGCCCGGACCTTGCCGGACTCCAGAGCGGCCAGCAGCGCATCCTCGTCCACGTTGCTGCCCCGGGAGGTATTGATGATCACCACGCCGTCCTTCATCTTGGCAATGCGCTCGGCGTTGATGAGCGCGCCGCCGTCCACAGCGGGGGCGTGGACGGAGATGAAGTCGGACTTGGCCAGCAGCTCATCCATCTCCACATAGGGGATGTCCAGCTGCTCGGAGATCACGGGGATCTGATAGATATCGAAGGCGATGACCTTCATGCCGATGGCCTTGGCCATCACGCCCAGGTGCTGGCCGATGCGGCCGAAGCCCACGATGCCCAGGGTCTTGCCCTGCAGCTCGATGCCCTTGCCATAGGCCTTCTTCTCCCACTTGCCCTCGCGCATGGTGTGACCGGCGATGGACAGATACCGGGCGCAGGCGAACATATGGCCCATGGCCAGCTCTGCCACAGACTGGGAGGAGGCGCGGGGGGTATTCTTCACGTCGATGCCGTTGGCCTTGGCATAGTCCACGTCGATGTTGTCCACACCCACGCCGCCGCGGATGATCAGCTTCAGCTGGCCGCCCTTGGCCGCATCAATGTGCTCCTTGCGGACCTTGGTCTTGGAGCGGACCACGGCCACGTCAAACCCGCGCAGGGCCTCGCCCAGCTGATCGGGCTCATAGAACTGCTCCACTACCTCATGGCCATGCTTCCGCAGCTGCGCCATAGCGGTCTTATCCATACCGTCAGTAACCAGAATACGCATCGTAATAATCTCCTTCCATAATACAAAATGTTGTTGGATATAGGGGGCAGGGGGACGCCGTCCCCCGTTTTGCGTGTTACTTGTGCTCTGCCTCGAACTTGGTCAGGAACTCCACCAGCGCCTGGGCGCCCTCGATGGGCATAGCGTTGTACACGGAGGCCCGCAGACCGCCCACGGACTTATGGCCCTTCAGGTTGTCGAAGCCGGCCTCCTTGGAGGCGGCCACCACGGCGGCGTCCAGCTCCTTGTCGCCGGTGACGAAGGGGATGTTCATCAGGCTGCGGTCCTGGGGCACCACGGCGCCCTTGAACAGCTTGGAGGAATCCAGGAAGTCATAGATGACCTGGGCCTTGGCGATGTTGCGCTTTTCCATTTCCTCCAGACCGCCGATGCTCAGCAGATACTTGAACACCTTGCCGCAGCAGTAGATGGCCCAGCAGTTGGGGGTGTTGTACATGCTGTCGTTGTCGGCATGGGTCTTATACTTCATGTAAATGGGGGTCTTGGGATCCAGGTCGTCCCGGATCAGATCCTCCCGGATGATGACCACGGCCATGCCGGCGGGGCCCACGTTCTTCTGCACGCCGGCCCAGATCAAACCGTAGTCGGACACGTTGCAGGGCCGGGACAGGAACATGGAGGACTGGTCGGACACCAGCACGTGGCCCTTGGTGTTGGGCAGCTTGTGCCAGGTGGTGCCGTTGATGGTCTCGTTCTCGCAGATATAGACGTAGTCGGCGTCCTCGGGAATGTCCAGGTCGGAGCAGTCGGGGATGTAGGAGAAGTTCTTGTCGGCGGAGGAGGCAACCACCTGCACCTCGCCGTACTTCTTGGCCTCGGCAATGGCCTTCTTGGACCATGCGCCGGTCTCCACATAGCAGGCCTTGCCGTTCTTCATCAGGTTCATGGCCACCATGGCGAACTGCAGGGTGCCGCCGCCCTGGATAAACAGGACCTTGTAGTTATCGGGGATGTTCATCAGCTTGCGCAGGTCGGCCTGGGCCTCGTCGGCGATCTGCTGGAACACCTTGGAGCGGTGGCTCATCTCCATGACGCACATGCCGCTGCCGCGGTAGTTCATCATCTCGTCGCGGATCTCCTCCAGCACGGGCTCCGGCATCATAGCAGGACCGGCGGAGAAGTTGAAAGTACGACCGTATTTCATGTTGCTTTTCCTCCTGATTGTTGTAATAGGGTGTTTTGCGGTTTGTTCTTTTTGCTTCTATCTCATAGTATACGGCAAATGTTCCCCAGAATCAACAGGGAAAATCATAGAAAATCAGCTTCCCTGAAAATTTTTCAGCTTCTCAGAAAAAACGAGAGAAAGGGGAGAGGCGGCAGCGTCCGGTCCCGGGTTGACAGGACCGCGCGACAGTGGTATCATGACAAAGCAATCGACTTTTATTCCAGAAAGAGGTGAGCAAAGTGAGCTTAGGTGACAGTTACGGGCGAAGTATTCAATGTGCCGCTGTGTCCGGCGCTTGCTTTGCGTCGGCTCGTACAGGTAAATAAAGGCCGGATATGACAGCACATTGCCCGGCTTCACTTTCAATTAGGAACACGATGCGATTTTAATTGAAAGGCGGTAATACCATGGCAATGTTCAACGAAGACAAGAACCTCAAAAGCGGAGGCTGCGCGGATGAGATCGCGGCGCTGATAAGGGATGACCTTTCGCCGAAGATGATCCAGGAGCAGCTGGAGAACTATCATAACAGTGATATTGCCAAGTCCATGGAGCAGATGGACCGGCTTGGAAGGATGCGGCTGATCCGCTCCATTGAGCCGGACAAGCTGGCCGGTATTTTCAAGTATGTCGAGCCCCAGGAGGCGGCTGCCTTCCTGAAGGACATCGACACGGCAAGAGCTGTTTTCATTCTGGAAAAGATTGACCCGGATGCTGCGGCGGACATTCTGCGGGAACTGCCCGGCAGCGACAGGTCAGCGATGATCGGGCTGCTCAACGGAGCGCTTCGGAAAAAGATTGAGCTGCTGGTGTCGTTTGACGAGGACGAGATCGGCAGCAGAATGAGCGCCAATTTCATTTCGCTGGATTCGGAAATGACGGTGGGCCAGGCCACCCGGGCGCTTATGGACCAGGCGAAGGAAAACGATAATATCCAAATGCTCTTTGTGACGGCGGAAAACGGCTTTTTCTGCGGCACGGTGGAGCTGCGCGCTCTGCTTATTGCGGAAAAGAACGCGGCTATCGCGCCTCTTATCCAGCACAGGTTCCCGTATGTCTACTGCAGCGAGCGCACGGAGGACTGTATCGAGCGGCTGAAAAGCTACTCGGAAAGCGCCATTCCCGTGCTGGATGCCTCCAACTGCATTCTCGGCGTCATCACCCTGAAGGACCTGGTGGAAGCGGTGGACGACGAGATGAGCGACGACTATGCGAAGCTGGGCGGCCTTTCCGCGGAGGAGGATCTGCACGAGCCGCTGCGGGCAAGCCTGAAAAAGCGGATGCCCTGGCTGCTGGTGCTGCTGGTGCTGGGAATGGTTGTTTCAGGCGTTGTGGGCGCATTCGAGAAGGTCGTGTCCCGGCTGACGATCATTATGGCGTTCCAGTCGCTGATCCTGGATATGGCGGGAAATGTGGGAACGCAGTCGCTGGCTGTCACCATCCGTGTGCTGATGGACAAGGAGATCACCGCCCGGAAAAAGCTGGGCCTCGTCTGCAAGGAGATGCGGGTGGGGCTGTTCAGCGGGCTGATTCTGGGCAGCCTTTCCGTGCTGCTTGTGGGCGCTTACATCATGCTGGGCAAGGGATATCCCGCCCAATATGCGTTTGCGGTTTCGGTGTGCATCGGTGCGGCGCTTCTGCTGGCCATGTTTATCTCCAGCGCCGTGGGAACGCTGATTCCCATGTTTTTCAAGCGAATCGGGGTGGACCCTGCCGTGGCCTCCGGGCCGCTGATTACCACCGTGAACGATCTGGTGGCTGTGGTCACCTACTATGGGCTCAGCTGGCTTCTGCTTCTCCAGGTGCTTCATCTGGGCAGCTGAAGCAAAATGAAACAGGACGGGGGCTTTGCTTTTCGGGAGGCAGGCCCCTGTTTTTGCGGAAACAGGGAATGGCTGATATGCCGGATTGACACCAAACCGTAAAGATGCTATAAAGAGACTGTCGAAAAAAGCTGGCTATAAAAGGAAGAAGATTTTTTGGGGGAACGGGCGGAAAGGACGGCGGCAAGCGGTGGATAAGTGGAAAAAGACCATAATGCATATGGGAGCATACCCGGCGGCGCTGGGAAAATGGGTGCTGCTGGGCGGCATCATCGGTGTGGCCGGCGGCGTGATCGGCTCCCTGTTTCATATCGGCGTCAATTACGCCACGGCCATCCGGGGGGCGCACCCCTGGATTCTGTACCTGCTGCCGGTGGGGGGCCTTGCCATCGTGGGGCTGTATAAGCTCTGCCATCTGGAGGGCAAGGGCACCAACGCCATCATCGAGTCGGTGCATTTCGGCGAAAGCGTGCCCATTCTCCTGGTGCCGGTGATCTTTGTGTCCACGGTGATCACCCACCTGTGCGGCGGCAGCGCCGGCCGGGAGGGCGCGGCCCTGCAGATCGGCGGCGGCCTGGGCTACGAGGCCGGGAAGCTGCTGCACCTGGGGGAAAAGGACCTGCCCCTTGCCACCCTGTGCGGCATGAGCGGGGTGTTCTCCGCCCTGTTCGGCACCCCCCTGACCGCCACGGTGTTCGCCCTGGAGGTCATCAGCGTGGGCGTGCTGTATTACGCGGGCCTGGTGCCCTGCATCACCGCCGCCATGGCGGCCTTCGGCGTGTCCACCCTGATGGGGGTGGAGCCCACCCGGTTCGCGGTGGCCATGCCCCCTGTGACGCTGGAGACCATGGTGCCGGTGGTGGCCCTGGCCATTCTGTGCGCCGTGGTCAGCATCCTGTTCTGCAAGGGACTTCACTGGACGGAGCGCCTGCTGGACCGGGGGTTCAGAAGCCCCTGGGTCCGGGTGCTGGCAGGCTCCGTTCTGCTGATCGGCATGAGCCTTCTGACAAACGGCGACTACAACGGCGCGGGCATGGACGTGATCGCCCGGGCCCTGGCGGGGGAGGCCGATGGCTGGGCGTGGCTGCTGAAGATCCTGTTCACCGCCGTCACCATCGGCTGCGGCTTCAAGGGCGGCGAGGTGGTGCCGTCGTTCTTCGTGGGGGCCGCCTTCGGCTGCTTCATGGGGGGCCTGCTGGGCCTGCCCGCCGGGTTCGGCGGGGCCATCGGCCTGGTGGCGGTGTTCTGCGGGGCGGTGAACTGCCCGGTGGCCTCGGTGCTGCTGAGCGTGGAGCTGTTCGGCTCCGCCGGTGCGCCGTATTTTGCCGTGGCCTGCGCCCTGAGCTATCTCCTCTCCGGCTACTGCGGCCTGTACAGCAGCCAGACCATCCTCTATTCCAAGCTCCGTGCGGAGTTCATCAACGTCCGCACCCACGAGTGACAAAAATGTAAGCTCAGACCGGGGAAATGTAAGCCCATTCGATGGCGGCGCATTTCCCCGGCCTGCTATAATAGGCCCCGTAAAGGAGGCATCAATATGCAGATTCTGAATGTAACGGGCCTGAAAAAGGTCTATACCACCCGCTTCGGCGGCAGCCAGGTCACGGCCCTGCGGCAGGTGGATTTCTCCGTGGAGGAGGGCGAATATGTGGCCATTATGGGCGAGTCCGGCTCCGGCAAGACCACCCTGCTGAACATCCTGGCGGCTCTGGATAAGCCCACCGCCGGCCGGGTGGAGCTGGACGGCCGGGACATGGCCGCCGTCCGGGAGTCCGACGCCGCGGCCTTCCGCCGGGACAACCTGGGCTTCGTGTTCCAGGAGTTCAACCTGCTGGACACCTTCACCCTGCGGGACAACATCTACCTGCCCCTGGTGCTGGCGGGGCGGCCCTATCGGGAGCTGAAGGCCCGCCTGGATCCCATCGCCCGCCAGCTGGGCATCCTGGAGCTGCTGGACAAGTATCCCTACGAGGTGTCCGGCGGCCAGAAGCAGCGGGCCGCCGTGGCCCGGGCGCTGATCACCCATCCCCGTCTGATCCTGGCCGACGAGCCCACCGGCGCTCTGGACAGCCGCTCCACCGACGAGCTGCTGGACCTGTTCGCCCAGATCAACCGCCAGGGGCAGACCATCCTCATGGTCACCCACTCCGTCAAGGCCGCCAGCCACGCCGGGCGGGTGCTGTTCATCAAGGACGGTCAGGTGTTCCACCAGCTGTACCGCGGCCAGTGCACCGACGAGCAGCTGTATCAGAAGATCGCGGACACCCTGACCATGCTCCAGGCAGGCGGTGACCGGGCATGAAGCTGTACCGCCATCTGGCCTGGGACGGCATCCGGAAAAACAGCCGCCTCTATGTGCCGTATCTGCTGACCGGCGTAGGCGCCGTGTCGTTTTTCTACATTCTTGTGGCCCTGTCCCGGCTGCCGGAGGGAACGCTGCCCGGCAGCGGCTCCGTGCAGGTGATCCTGAATCTGGGCAGCTTTGTGCTGTGGGTGTTTTCTCTGCTGCTGCTGTTTTACACCCATTCCTTCCTGATCCGCCGCCGGAACCGGGAGTTTGCCCTGTATAACGTCCTGGGCATGGGCAAGCGGGACATCGCCCGGATCCTCTGCTGGGAGACCCTGCTCTCCGGCGGCCTGTCCCTGGCCGGGGGCCTGGCCCTGGGCATCCTGCTGGGCAAGCTGGCGGAGCTGGGCCTGCTGCGGATGGTGGGCGCGGCAACGGACATGGTGTACCGGGTGTCCGCCGGGGGCCTGCTCCTGACCCTGGGGCTTTACGCCGGCATTTTCCTGCTGATCCTGATCTCCTCCCTGCTGCGGGTGGGCCGCTCCACCGCCGTGCAGCTGATGCGCAGCCAAGCGGAGGGGGAGAAGCCGCCCCGGGCCAATTGGGCCCTAGCGCTGCTGGGCATCCTGCTGCTGGCCGGGGCCTATTACCTGGCCGTCACCATCCGGGAGCCGCTGGCGGCCCTGACCTGGTTCTTCGCCGCCGTGCTGATGGTCATTGCCGCCACCTATCTGCTGTTCATCTCCGGCTCCGTGGCCCTGTGCCGCCTGCTGCGGAAGAACCCCCGGTTTTACTATCAGAAGCGGCACTTCGTGTCCGTTTCCTCCCTGGTATACCGCATGAAGCGCAACGGCGCGGGCCTTGCCTCCATCTGCATCCTGGGCACTATGGTGCTGGTGATGCTCTCCTCCACCACCTGCCTGTATTTCGGCGCGGAGGACTCCCTGCACACCCGCTATCCCCGGGATGAAAACATCACCGCCTACTTCCCGGACCGGGCCAGCCAGTCCGGGGACCTGACGTCTCTGCGCACCGCCGTGGCGGACGCCGTCAGCCGCAGCGGTATGTCCGCCGCCAATGTTTGGGAGTACCGCTCCGTGTCCTCGGTGATGACCATCCGGGACGGGGTGCTCTCCCCGAATGAGGGCTTCGGCGATCCCGTGGATGTGACCCTGATCCCCCTGGCGGATTACAACGCCGCCATGGGCACGGACCTGACCCTGCCCCAGGGGCAGGTGTACGTCTGCCGCAGCCGGACCGGCTATCAGGGGACCTCCCTGACCCTGCAGAACGGCCCCACCTGGCAGGTGGCGGGCCTGCTGGATAACTTTTCTCCTTCCGGCAGCGACTCCGCCAGCGTCGTCACCCAGCTGTGGCTCATCGTTCCGGACCTCTCCGCCGCAGACGCCCTGGAGCAGGTGATGAACCGGGCCAATATGGGCGTGTCCCGCAGCTGGTACTATGGCTTTGACCTGGACCGCCAGCTTCCCGACGCCGCGGACCCTGTGGCCGAGGCCATCCGCCGCATGGCCCAGGACGGCGGCCTGATGGAAAACGGCGTGCTGGGCGTGGAGTCCCTGGCGGAAAATCGCGGAGATTTCTACGGGTCCTACGGAAGCCTGTTCTTCCTGGGCATCCTCCTCAGCGTGGGCTTCTCCCTGGCGGCGGTGCTGATCATCTATTATAAGCAGATCTCCGAGGGCTACGAGGACCAGGCCCGCTTCGACATCATGCAGAAGGTGGGCATGACCCGCCGGGACATCCGCTCCAGCATCAACAGCCAGCTGCTGCTGGTGTTCTTCCTGCCGCTGCTGCTGGCGGGACTGCACCTGGCCTTTGCCTTCCCCTTTGTCCATAAGCTGCTGCTTCTGTTCAACCTCTGGAACACCCGCCTGCTGGTGGGCACCACCGCCGCCAGCTTCCTGGCCTTCGCGGCGCTGTACACCCTGGTGTACCGGATCACCTCCAACGCCTATTACCACATCGTCAGCGGGGGAGGGGAGCGGTAATGCGCCGGTTTGCCTACCGGGCGGTGCTGTGGTGCGGCGGAGCGGTGACGGTGGCCCTGGCCGCTGCCGCCGCCCTGACCGTGTCCCTCACCGACCGCCTCCTGCACAGGCTGGAGCCATAAAGCATAAAAAGAGACCGTATTCGGAAGAATACGGTCTCTTTTGAGTCTGTTGTAAAAGCCTCGCAGCGTTTGCCGCCCGCAGGCGGCAAATCAATTGTGATCCGTTTTTTGCGGCGGCGTGTACGTCGCAAAAAACACTTTACACGGAGCGCGTGTCGAAGGGGACGACTGCGGCGGCCCGTGAGGCACGAAGCGCGGTGCAGCCTTCTCGAAAAAGCGGCCTGCCGCTTTTTCAAAAGAATTACATCCACATGGCGAAGGGCCGCAGCAGGCCCCCCAGCACCCGGTGCAGCAGGGGGCGGTGCTCCCAGTCGGACCGAGTCACCTGCCAGGACTTTTCCATAATGCCGTCCATGTCCTCCAGCAGGGTCTCCAGGGCCGGCGCGCCGTACAGCAGGGTGCCGCACTCGAAGTGCAGCTGGAAGCTGCGGTAGTCCATGTTCACGGACCCCACAAAGGCCGCCTCCCGGTCCGCCAGAACGGTTTTCCCGTGCAGCAGCCCCGGCGTGAAGCGATAGATCTTCACCCCGTGGTCCAGCAGCTCCCCGAAATAGCTCTCCGCCACCATGAAGGCGAATTTGTGGTCCGGGATCCCCGGCATCATCAGCCGCACGTCCACCCCGCTGCCGGCGGCCATGCACAGGGCCTTCTCCATGGACTCGTCAATGGCCAGATAGGGGGAGGTGATATACACCATGTGCTTGGCCCCGCCGATCAGCTGCAAAAACGCGTCCTCGGCGGAGGACACCGGGTTGCTGTCCGGCCCGTCCACAAAGGGCTGCACAAAGCCCTGGCCCGGGGCGTCGCCGTGGGGCCGGTAATAGTCGTGCTCCTGGTGCATGGCGCCGCCCATGCGCTCCCACATATAGATGAACTCCCGGGTCAGGGTCCAGGCCCCCTGGCCCTCCAGCCGGATGCCGTCGTCCTTCCAATAGCCGAACCGCTCCATCAGGTTGGCGTATTCGTCGGCAATATTAGCCCCGCCGGTATAGGCGGTGTCCCCGTCGATGCAGGCGATCTTCCGGTGGTCCCGATAGTTGAAGTACAGCCGGTTCACATAGTGGTGCACCGGGTTGAAGATCAGCACCTCCGCCCCTATGCGCCGCAGCTCCTCCACGGCCTCCTCGGGCATGCGCATCATGCTGCCGAAGTCGTCGAACAGCACCTTGATCTCCACGCCCTGTCCGGCCTTCCGCCGGAAAATATCCATCAGCCGGTCCCACAGCTGCCCCTCGGCCATGATGTAAAACTCCATGAAAATGAAGTGCTCCGCCTGCTCCATGCGCTCCAGCAGGTCCTCCAGATACGCCTCGCCGGTGGGCAGATACACGGCCCCGGTGCCGGTGTACAGGGGGAAGCCCTGCCGGTCCAGATACGCCGCCAGGCGGCCCCATTCCGGGTGCTCCCGCCGCAGGTGCTCCACCTGCAGGCGGCTGTGCTCCTGCCGGGCGTCGGACTCCCGGGGCCGGGGCAGTTTTTGCAGGTCCAGCCGCTTCTGGGGATGATCTCCGTTCCACAGCCAGTACAGGATCAGGCCCACCACCGGCACCGTCAGGATCAGCAGGGTCCAGCCCAGCTTGTACGAGCCGCCGCCGGGGCGGCTGTTGATGCGAAAGACGTAGGCCAGGGCCACCAGCTCCAGCAGGGTATAGGCGATGGCCATTCTCTGCCGCAGCAGGTCATTGAGCACCAGCACCAGCGCGATCTGGGCCAGCAGCAGCACCGCCACCAGCACCAGCCGCAGGGCCGCCGATATGCGCCGCTCGGTTTTTTGCTGTACCTTCGGTTTCTTCAACGGAAATCCTTCCTCCTTTCCCGCTGCCCCCGCCGCTCATCGGCGGTGTATGGGTATCTAAGGGTGTCTGTTTTGCGGCCCGCTGAGGGCAGCGAGCTCTACAGCCTTGGCTCTCCCTCTGGAAGAGCTGTCGGCGCAGCCGACTGAGAGGGCCTGTAGGGGCGGACGACTCTGTCCGCCCTTATCCTCCATCACCGCTGGGACGAACGCAGAAGCTCCTGCTGGATGTCCCACAGCTTCCGGGACAGGTCCACCACATACTTGTGGGGGTTGTCGAAGCGCTTCACCTCGTCCCACAGGGTGTCCACCTGCTGGCGGCAATAGGCCTGGATCTCCGGCAGGGTGGGGCTGTCATACACCCGCTTGCCGCTGAGGAAAATGGGCACCAGCAGCTCCCGGGCGGTGAAATTGTACACGGTTTTCTTCTTCCAGGTGGCCATGGGGTCGAAGATCTCCAGGTCCTGGGTGTCGTCCACCTGCTCGTCGTGGAGGGTGATCAGGTCGGCGATGGCCTTGCCGGTGTCCCGGCCATAGAAGCGGTACACCTTCTTGAAATGGGGAATGGTGATCTTCTCCACGTTTTCGCTGACCTTGATCTTGGGGATGATGTTTCCTTCATCGTCCTCCACCGCCGCCAGCTTGTATACGCCGCCGAACACCGGCTCGGACCGGGCGGTGATCATCCGCTCGCCCACGCCGAACATATCGATCTGTGCCCCCTGCATAAACAGGTCCTGGATCAGATACTCGTCCAGGGAGTTGGACACGCTGATCTTGCACTCGGTCCACCCGGCGTCGTCCAGCATCTTCCGGGCTTTCCGGGTCAGGTAGGCCATGTCGCCGGAGTCCAGCCGGATGCCGCACTTGGTGATGCCCTTGGGCTTGAGCACCTCGTTGAAGGCCCGGATGGCGTTGGGAATGCCGGATTTCAGGGTGTTGTAGGTGTCCACCAGCAGGGTGGCGTTGGTGGGATAAATTTCGCAGTACGTCTTGAAGGCATCATACTCCGAGTCGAACATCTGCACCCAGGCGTGGGCCATGGTGCCTCCGGCGGGCACGCCGTACAGCTGGTCGGAGATGGTGCAGGCGGTTCCGGCACAGCCGCCGATATAGGCCGCCCGCGCGCCGGTGATGGCGGCGTCGGAGCCCTGGGCCCGGCGGGAGCCGAATTCCAGCACCGTCCGGCCTCTGGCGGCCCGGGTGATGCGGTTGGCTTTAGTGGCAATGAGGCTCTGGTGGTTCACGGTCAGCAGGGTGAAGGTCTCGATGAGCTGTGCCTCGATGGCCGGGGCCCGGACCACCACCAGCGGCTCCTTGGGGAACACCGGGGTTCCCTCCGGCACGGCGTAGATGTCGCCGGTGAACCGGAAGTTCGCCAGATACTCCAGAAATTCCTCGCAGAACAGGTTCCGCCCACGGAGATACGCAATGTCCTCCGGGGTGAAGTGCAGGTCCTCGATGTAACGGATCAGCTGTTCCAGACCGGCGGCAATGGCGAAGCCGCCCTTATCCGGCACCCGGCGGAAGAACACGTCAAAATACGTGATCTTGTCCTTGAAGCCGTTTTCAAAGTATCCGTTGCCCATGGTCAGCTCGTAAAAGTCGCAGAGCATGGTCATGTTCAGCTTTTCTCCAATGTTCATCCTCAAATACCTCAAATTTTCATTATACTTGCGGGGTATCTGTCCATTATAGACCGTTTTCGCAACATATGCAACGTATTATTTTACAATCATTTTACTTTTCCCGGTGAAAATAGTGCTTGGCGCAAAATTCCCGCCGCACCTCCACCTTCCCCTCGTCCGTCAGCCAGTCCACGAAGTTGGCAAAATTCCGCTCCACGATGCTGAACTTGAACTCGTTCCGGGTGCGGACGTTCTCCCGCTGGCAGAAGGCGTAGATCCATTGGTCAAAGGACATGCCGTCCTCCAGGTCCTCCATCAGCTCCCGGCCCTTGTCATGGATAAAGGCGATGTTCCGGTCGATCAGGGGGCCGATGTCCGTCAGCACCTGCTTGTGGGCGATGATGTACGCCGGGCGCCGGAGATTCCGCAGGCTCTCCTTGCTCTCCAGGTCCCGGGCGATGAACATGCTGGTGGGGAGCTTGGCGGCGGCGATCTGCTCCTCGTCGATCAGGCAGTCCCCCAGATAGGCAACCCCGTCCGGGGTGACGACGCCGATGTGCCCGGCGGAGTGGCCCGGCAGCTGCAGGATGCCGAACCTGGCCCCGCAGAAGTCCAGATGCTCCGCATCGGCGGGGATGATCACGTCCGCCGGAAAGCACTCCTCCAGCAGATACTCCCGGCTTTTGCCGTAGGTCAGGGCCACATAGTTGGCCCGGTACGCCTCCGTATTCACGGAGATGCCCGCCTCGATGATCTGGGCCGCCGCCTGGCAGCCGTACCGCTGCTGCAAGTACCGGACGTTGCCTGTGTGGTCAAAGTGGGCGTGGGAGCACAGAATCCCCCGCAGCCGGAACCCGTTGCCCTCAATGAGGTTCACCAGGGCGCTGCGGTCCAGTCGGGCATAGCCCGTGTCCATCAGCACAATATCCCGCTCCGTCAGCTTGTATACCGGCATCAACGCCGTGGCCCCCACCGCCGCATAGGTGTTCCCATAAACGTGGCGCAGCTCCATAGCCCCGCCTCCTTTGTATATATTTTGCATTATGACCCGCTTGTCAAAAAAGCCTCGCAGAGTTTGCCGCCCGCAGGCGGCAAATAAAATGGAATCATTTTTTGCCGGGGCGTGTACCTGGCAAAAAATACTTCTCAGTCTGCAAGTGTGGAATTTGTTCGCTTTCAGTGAACAAATTATGCGCGCGGCAGACTGCAAGCCTTTTATCAAAAAGGGCTTCGCCCTTTTTTGATAATTCTGTATTATATACTTTTTTTCCGGAAAAAACAACCTGGCAAAAATTTGCGTTTACCCCCTATGCAAAACCAGAAAAATAAGGTAAAATACAACCAAGTATGAATAGGGAGGATTCAGTCAATGGACGAACCGAAGTACAAACGGGTGCTGCTGAAGATCAGCGGCGAGGCTCTGGCCGGCGACAAGCACTTCGGCCTGGATTTCCAGGTCATGGGCCGGGTGGCCGACGTCATCAAGGAGTGCGTGGCCATGGGCGTCCAGGTGGGCGTGGTCATCGGCGGCGGCAACTTCTGGCGGGGCGTGAAAAACGGCGAGGGCCACATTGAGCGCACCCGTGCCGACCACATGGGCATGCTGGCCACCGCCATGAACTGCATGGCCATGGCCGACGTGCTGGAGCAGAAGGGCGTGGACGTCCGGGTCCAGACGGCGCTGGAGATCAAAGAGGTGGCGGAGCCCTACATCCGGGCCCGTGCCGTCCGGCACCTGGAAAAGGGCCGGGTGGTGATCTTCGGCTGCGGCGTGGGCTGCCCCTTCTTCTCCACGGATACCGCCGCCGTGCTCCGGGCCGCCGAGA
Organism: Clostridiaceae bacterium Marseille-Q4149; assembly: GCA_018228685.1. Taxonomy (GTDB): domain Bacteria; phylum Bacillota; class Clostridia; order Oscillospirales; family Oscillospiraceae; genus Vescimonas; species Vescimonas cirricatena. The sequence continues at coordinate 1,996,438 of CP073691.1, read as the reverse complement.
TCGGGGCTGACGTGATCCTGCTGGCCAAGAACATCGACGGGGTGTACGACTGCGACCCCGCCAAGAACGCCAACGCCGTGAAGTTCGACGCCATCACCTATGACGAGGTGCTCAAGCGGCGCCTGGCCGTCATGGACTCCACCGCCACCAGCCTGTCCATGGACAACCACATTCCCGTGCTGGTGTTCGCCCTGAAGGACCCCTACAACATCGTCCGCGCCCTGCGCGGCGAAAAAATCGGAACAATTGTGAAGGAGGCATAACCCATGCTGAAAGACGAGTACAAGGTTTACGAGGAAAAAATGAAAAAGAGCATCGAATCCGTTGCCAACGACTTTGCCGCCGTGCGTGCAGGCCGTGCCAACGCCTCCGTGCTCAACCGCATCCATGTGGACTATTACGGCACCCCCACCCCCATCCAGCAGATCGCGTCCGTTGGCTCTCCCGATCCCCGCACCCTGGTGATCACCCCCTGGGACGCTTCTGCCCTGAAGGCCATCGAAAAGGCCATTCTGGAGTCTGACCTGGGCATCAACCCCCAGAACGACGGCAAGGCCATCCGCCTGAGCTTCCCCCAGCTGACGGAGGAGCGCCGCAAGGACCTGGTCAAGCAGATCCGCAAGTATACCGAGGGCGGCAAGGTGGCCGTGCGCAACATCCGCCGCGACGCCATGGAGAATTTCAAGAAGCAGCAGAAGGCCTCCGAGATCACCGAGGACGAGCTGAAGATGGCGGAGAAGGACCTGCAGAAGCTGACCGACGACAGCTGCAAGGAACTGGACAAGCTCTTGGAAAACAAGGAAAAGGAGCTCCTGTCCGTCTGATGGGCCTGTTTTCCAAGAAAATTCATCATCACGGGGCGGGGCAGGTGGACAAGAGCCGCCTGCCCCGCCACATCGCTATTATTATGGACGGCAACGGTCGTTGGGCGAAGCAGCGGGGTCTGCCTCGCACTGCCGGACATAAAGTAGGGGCCGAGACCTTCCGCAAAATCGCCACCTACTGCAAGGACCTGGGGGTGGAATACCTGACGGTGTACGCCTTCTCCACGGAAAACTGGAGGCGTCCCGCCGACGAGGTCAGCACCATCATGGCCCTGCTCAAGCAGTATATGCTGGAGGCCATCGACTCCATGGAGCGGGACCAGATCCGCCTGCGCTTTCTGGGGGACCTGTCCGCCATTTCGCCGGAGCTGCAGGCCCTGGTGGACCGCACCAATGAGATCTCCACCCACATCCACGGGTTCCAGGCCAACGTCTGCCTGAACTACGGCGGCCGGGAGGAGATTCTCCACGCCGCCCGCCGCTTCGTCCGGGACTGCGCCGACGGTATCGCTGACCCGGACAGCCTCACCGAGGCGGGCTTCTCCGACTATCTCTACTCCGCCGGGATTCCGGACCCGGAGCTCATCATCCGCACCAGCGGCGAGGAGCGCCTGTCGGGCTTCCTGCTGTGGCAGTGCGCCTATTCGGAGTTTTACTTCTGCGACACCCTGTGGCCGGACTTCGACGCCCGGGCCTTAGACAAAGCCATCATCGCCTACCAGAGCCGCGACCGGCGGTTCGGCGGCGTGAAATAGAGAGGATACAAACATGAAACAGAGGATATTGGTGGCTGTGGTGGGCATTCCCGCCCTGCTTGCCGTGCTGTGCGTGGCTCCCGCCTGGGCCACGGCCCTGCTGCTGGCGGCCCTGTCTGTCATTGCGGCCCACGAGCTGCTGACGGCGGTGTCCGGCCCGGACAAGGCCCGCCGCTGGACGGTGCTGCCCGCCCTGTGCGGCGTGCTGCTGCTGGGGCGGCAGGTATTTTCCTGGCCGGGCCTGGAGTGGCTGCTGCTGGCGGCGGCTTTGACCCTGCCCCTGTCCGGGGTCCTGACCTATGGAAAGCCTCAGGCCCTGACCTTTACCGACGTCTGCGCCATGGCGGCGGCGGGCTTCGCCATCCCCTGGGCCTTCTCGGGGCTGTACGGCCTGCGGATGCTGGAGGGGGGGTATCTCCTGGTGCTGACGCCCTTGGTGGCGGCCTTCTGCAGCGATGCCCTGGCCCTGTTCACCGGCATGGCCCTGGGCCGTCATAAGCTGGCCCCCCTGGTCAGCCCCCATAAGACCGTGGAGGGCGCGGCAGGCGGCCTGGTGGGCGGCATGGCCGGTATGGCCATTTTCTGCCTGGTGTACCGGGCCATCACCGGTGTGAACCTGGGCCTGCCCCTGTGCGTGGCCCTGGGCCTGCTGGGGGCGCTGCTGGGGGAGCTGGGGGACCTGAGCTTCTCCGCCGTGAAGCGCCAGTATGGCATCAAGGACTATGGCCGTCTGCTGCCGGGTCACGGCGGCGTGCTGGACCGGTTCGACAGCGTGCTTTTTGCCGCCCCGGTGCTGTGCGCCCTGCTGCGGGCTTTGGCGGCATAAACGGCATAAGGAGAATCGCAACATGACAAAAACCATTTCCCTGCTGGGCTCCACCGGCTCCATCGGCCGCCAGACCCTGCAGGTGGCCCGGGAGCTGGGCCTTTCCGTGGCGGCCCTGACCGCCAACCGCCAGGTGGACCTGCTGGAGCAGCAGGCCCGGGAGTTTCACCCCGCCCTGGCGGTGCTGTACGACCGGGACGCCGCCCGTCAGCTGCGCCTGCGCCTGTCGGACACGGACATCCGGGTGGAGTCGGGGCCGGAGGGCCTGCTGCTGGCGGCTCAGCTGCCCCAGGCCGACACCGTGGTCACCGCCGTTATGGGCAGCGTGGGCCTGGAGCCCACTCTGGCCGCCATCCGCCGGAAAAAGCGCATCGCCCTGGCCAATAAAGAGACCCTGGTCTGCGCCGGGGAGCTGGTCATGGCCGAAGCGGAGCGCTGGGGGGCGGACATCGTCCCCGTGGACTCCGAGCACAGCGCCATTTTTCAGAGTCTCCAGGGCTGCCGGGACCGGAATGAGGTCCGGCGGCTGCTGCTGACCTGCTCCGGCGGCCCCTTCTTTGGCCGCAGCTTCCGGGACCTGGAGGGGGTCACTCCCGCCGATGCCCTGAAGCATCCCAACTGGTCCATGGGTGCAAAAATCACCATCGACTCTGCTACCCTGATGAACAAGGGCCTGGAGGTCATCGAGGCCATGCGGCTGTACCGTCTGCCGGTGGAGCAGGTGGACGTGGTGATCCACCGCCAGAGCATTGTTCATTCCCTGGTGGAGTACCGGGACGGCGCCATGATCGCCCAGCTGGGCACCCCGGATATGAAGCTCCCCATCCGCTATGCCTTCACCTGGCCCCGCCGGGCCCCCAGCCCGGACCGGCCCCTGGACCTGCTGACCTGCGGCGACCTGACCTTCCGGGCCCCGGACATGGACGCCTTCCCCTGCCTGCGCATCGCCCGCCAGTGCGCCAGAACCGGCGGCACCGCCTGCGCCATTATGAACGGTGCCAACGAGGCGGCGGTGGCCCTGTTTCTGCAGGAGCGTGTGGGCTTCAACGACATTCCCCGCCTGGTGGAGTCCGCCCTTTCCCGGGTGCAGGTGAAATATGCCCCGGACCTTCCGGATATACTGGAAGCAGACAGACAGGCGCGAGCCGCTGTACTGCAAACGGTAGGAGACATGGTATGATCTATATTATCGCAGCGATCCTGATTTTCGGCGTCCTCATCGCCGTCCACGAGCTGGGCCACTTCCTGGCGGCCAAGGCCTGCGGCGTGCGGGTCAACGAGTTCGCCATCGGCATGGGCCCCGCCCTGCTGAAAAAAACCAAGGGCGACACCCAGTATTCCCTGCGCCTGCTGCCCATCGGCGGCTTCTGCGCCATGGAGGGCGAGGAGGAGGACTCCAGCGACCCCGCCGCCCTGAATAACCAGGGCTTCTGGCAGAAGCTGCTGATCTTCGCCGCCGGGGCCCTGATGAACTTCCTGGCGGGGCTTATCATCATCCTGGTGCTGTACGCCGGGGTCAAGGCCGTCAACGTCCCGGTGATCCGGGGCTTTGCCGAGGGCTGCCCCCTGGAATCCGCCGCTGGTCTCCAGGAGGGGGACCGCATCCTGTCCATCGACGGGGAGCGCATCTACACCTTCAGCGACGTGTCCCTGCTGCTGGGCCGCAACAAAACCGGGGATTTTGACCTGGTCCTCCGCCGGGACGGCCAGAAGCTCCGGCTGGAGAACTTCCACATGGAGCGGGGCGAGTATCTGGACCAGTCCGGCGAGAAATTCACCGGCTTCGGCCTGTATTTCGGGGCGGAGGAGCTGACCTTCGGCGGCCGCTTGCAATACTGCTGGAACCAGGCGGTGGACTTTGTCCGCCTGGTGCGCCTGAGCCTCCAGATGCTCATCACCGGCGAGGCGGGCTTTTCCGATATGAGCGGCCCCGTGGGCATCGTCTCCACCATCACCACCGTGGGCGAGCAGTCCGAAAGCGCCCGGGCCGCCGCCGCCAACATCGCCTACCTGGCGGCCCTGATCGCCGTGAACCTGGCGGTGATGAACCTGCTGCCCCTGCCCGCCCTGGACGGCGGCAAGATCTTCTTCCTGGTGGTCAACGCCCTGTGTATGCTCACCATCCGCAAACAGATCCCCGCCAAATTTGAAAATTACGTCCACCTGGCCGGCTTCATCCTGCTGATGGGCCTGATGCTGGTCATCACCTTCCACGACGTCATCAAGCTGTTTCAATAGCGGCAGACCGTCCCGGAATGGGGCCGGCGTCTTTGCCGGCCCCATTTCGCCGCCCCGTGCGGCGCATTTTACTCGCAAGGAGGATATAAACCATGAGTAAACAGATCCATGTGGGCGCCGTGGCCGTGGGCGGCGGCGCGCCGGTCAGCATCCAGTCCATGTGCAATACCCCCACCCAGGACGTGGAGCGCACCGTGTCCCAGATCCTCCGTCTGGAGCGGGCCGGGTGCCAGATCATCCGGGTGGCGGTGCCGGATATGGACGCCGCCCGGGCCATCGGCCCCATCCGCCGCCGCATCCACATCCCCCTGGTGGCGGATATCCACTTTGACTATCGCCTGGCCCTGGAATGCGTCCGCCAGGGGGTGGACAAGATCCGCATCAACCCCGGCAACATCGGCTCCGCGGAAAAGGTCCGGGCCGTGGCAGACGCCTGCCGGGACCGGGGCATTCCCATCCGCATCGGCGTCAACGGTGGCTCCCTGGAGCGGGAGCTTCTGCAAAAATACGGCGGCGTCACCGCCCAGGCCCTGGTGGACAGCGCCCTGGGCCACGTCCGCCTGCTGAACGACTGCAATTTTGACGACATCTGCATCTCTGTCAAGTGCTCCCACGTCCCGGTGAACATGGCCGCCTACCGCATGCTCCATGAGCAGACCCACTACCCCCTGCACCTGGGGGTCACCGAGGCCGGCACCCCCCGCCTGGGGGTGCTGAAATCCGCCATCGGCATCGGCGGCCTGCTGTGCCAGGGCATCGGCGATACCCTTCGGGTCAGCCTGACGGCGGACCCGGAGGAGGAGGTCCGCGCCGCCTTGGATATCCTGTCCGCCGCCGGTCTGCGGAAAACCGGCCCCGACCTGATCTCCTGCCCCACCTGCGGCCGCACCCGGTACGACATGATCCCCATCGCCCGTGAGGTGGAGCGCCGCCTTCAGGGCTGCACCAAGCCCATCACCGTGGCGGTCATGGGCTGCGTGGTCAACGGCCCCGGCGAGGCCCGGGCCGCCGATGTGGGCATCGCCGGCGGCGACGGCGAGGGCCTGCTGTTCCGCCATGGCGAAATTCTGCGCAAGGTCCCCCAGGACAAGCTGGTGGACGCCCTGATGGACGAGATCGACAAGCTGTAAGGGAGGGCCCCGTATGTGCGATAAAATACCGTTTTTCACCTTTTTCGAGAGCTTTGTGCCCCCCCGTGACCTGGGCCTGCTGCTCCACGACGCCTGCGTGGTGGGCGGCAGCATGGACCGGGCGGAGCGCACCATGGAGCTGGAGCTGACGGCCTCCGCCCCCCTGCCGGAGGCCGCCGTCACCGCCCTGCGCCAGCTGCTGATGGACCAGTATCAGCTGCGCCAGCTGCGGCTCCACTTCCGCACCCCCAAGCCCGCGGAGGACAAGTCCGACGTCCTCATGGGCCGGGAGATCAAGGGAAAGCCCGTCTCCATCGACGGCCTGAACCCCAAGATGGGCGCCGTGGTGGTGGAGGGCAAGGTCTTTGCCGCCGAGTGCTACGAGACCCGCAAGCCCGGCGTCTGGCGTCTGACCTTCGACATGACGGATTACCGGAATTCCGTCACCGTCACCAAGTACATGGAGGGCAAGGAGGCCCAGTCCATGCAGAACGCCGTGTCCCCGGGGATGTGGCTCCGGGTCCAGGGCAATGTGGAGCTGAGCCGGGACGGCAAGGACATTCAGCTGCGCCCCTTCCACATCATGAAGATCCCCCACAAGCCCCGGGAGGACACCGCCCCGGAGAAGCGGGTGGAGCTGCACCTCCACACCAAGATGTCCAACATGGACGCCCTGACGGACACCGCCTCCGTCATCAAGCAGGCCATCGCCTGGGGCCACCCGGCCATCGCCATCACCGACCACGGCGTGGCCCAGTCCTTCCCGGACGCCTGGCACACCGCCAAGGGCAAGATCAAGATCCTCTACGGCGTGGAGGGCTACTTTGTCAATAACTTAGACGACCGCATCGCCGTCCACGGCCCCCAGGACCAGGACTTCTCCGACGAGATCGTCTGCTTCGATATCGAGACCACCGGCCTGAAGGTGGACCGGGAGGCCATCACCGAGATCGGCGCCGTGGTGCTGAAGAACGGCCAGGTCACTGACCGCTTCCAGACCTTCGTGAATCCCGGCCGCCGCCTGACGCCGGAGATCATCGGCCTCACCGGCATCACCGACGCCATGCTTTCCGGTGCCCCGTCCCCCAAGGAGGCCCTGACGGCCTTTCTGGACTTTGTGGGCGGCCGCCCCCTGGCGGCCCACAACGCCGAATTTGACATCAGCTTCATCCGGGCCGGCTGCCGCCGGGAGGGGCTTCCCTTCGACCCCACCTATGTGGACTCCCTGATCCTGGCCCAGAATCTCCTGCCGGAGCTGCACAAGTTCAAGCTGGACATCGTGGCCGAGTACCTGGACCTGCCCGCCTTCAACCACCACCGGGCCTCCGACGATGCGGCCATGGTGGCCTACATGCTGATCCCGTTTTTCCAGAAGATGGAAAAGGAGCTGGGCATCCGCCGCCTCCAGGACATCAACCCCCAGATGCTGAAGCTGCGGCCCCGGGGCAGCAAGTCCAGCCGCTTTCCCAAGCACATCATCCTGCTGGCCAAGAACAAAATGGGCCTCAAGCACCTGTACCAGCTGATCTCCGCCTCCAACCTGCAATACTTCAAGCGGGTGCCCATCATCCCCAAAACCGAGCTGATGGCTCACCGGGAGGGCCTCATCGTCGGCTCCGCCTGCGAGGCCGGGGAGCTGTTCCAGGCGGTGAAGGACCACAAGGACTGGGCCGAGCTCAGGCGCATCGCGTCGTTTTACGACTATCTGGAAATTCAGCCCATCTGCAACAATATGTTCATGCTCCGCAACGGTGACGTCCAGTCGGAGGAGGAGCTGCGGGAGTTCAACCGCACCATCGTCCGCCTGGGCCAGGAGCTGAACAAGCCCGTCTGCGCCACCGGCGACGTCCACTTCCAGGAGCCGGAGGACGAGGCTTACCGCCATATCCTTCTGGCCAGCAAGAAGTTCCCCGATGCCGACGCGCCCCTGCCCATCTACTTCAAAACCACCACCGAGATGCTGGAGGAATTTTCCTATCTGGGGGAGGAGCTGGCCCATCAGGTGGTCATCGACAACCCCCGCCACATCGCCGACCTGGTGGAGGAGATCGAGCTGCTGCCTCCGGGCCAGCTGTTCCCGCCCTGCCTGGAAAACTCCCAGGAGGACCTGAACCGCCTGGTCTGGGACAAGTGCCACGCCCTGTACGGCGACCAGCCTCCCCAGCTGGTGGTGGACCGGCTGAACGTGGAGCTGGGCAGCATCCTGGGGAAGTATGACGTGGTGTATATGTCCGCCCAGAAGCTGGTGCAGCGCAGTCTGGAAAACGGCTATCTGGTGGGCTCCCGTGGCTCCGTTGGCTCCTCTCTGGTGGCCTATATGTCCGGCATCACCGAGGTGAACTCCCTGCCGCCCCACTACCGCTGCCCCAACTGCCGCCATGTGGAATTTGTCACCGACGGCAGCTACGGCTGCGGGGCGGATATGCCCGACAAGGACTGCCCGGTCTGCGGCACGAAATACGTCAAGGACGGCTTCGACATCCCCTTCGAGACCTTCCTGGGCTACGGCGGCGGCAAGGTGCCGGATATCGACCTGAACTTCTCCGGCGAGTACCAGGCCCGGGCCCACCGCCACGCCATCGAGATGTTCGGCCAGACCCAGGTGTTCCGGGCCGGCACCATCGGTACCCTGGCGGAGAAAACCGCCTTCGGCTTTGTCCGCAAATACCTGGACGAGCGGGGCCTCACCGCCGGCAACGCCGAGGTAAACCGCCTGACCCAGGGCTGCGTGGGGGTCCGCCGCACCACCGGCCAGCACCCCGGCGGCCTGGTGGTGGTCCCCGACGACATGGACGTGGAGGATTTCACCGCCGTCCAGCACCCCGCCGACGCCGAGGACGCCGACACCATCACCACCCATTTTGAATACCACTGCATGGAGGACAACCTTCTGAAGCTGGATATGCTGGGCCACGATGACCCCACCATGATCCGTATGCTGGAGGACCTCACCGGGGTCAACGCCCGGGCCATCCCCCTGGACGACCCGGACACCATGAGCATCTTCACCTCCTCCAAAGTCCTGGGCTTTGAAAACGACGAGCTGTTAGGCCCCACCGGGGCCGTGGCCATTCCGGAGTTCAACACCCGGTTCACCCGGGGTATGCTGGTGGATACCCAGCCCAAGGACTTCAACACCCTGGTGCGCCTGTCCGGCTTCTCCCACGGCACCGACGTGTGGCTGGGCAACGCCCGGGACCTGATCGTCAGCGGCACCGCCTCGGTTCTGGAAACCGTGGGCTGCCGCGACGACATCATGCTCTACCTGATCCACATGGGCCTGGACCCCAAGATGAGCTTCAAGATCATGGAGGCCGTCCGAAAGGGCAAGGTGAAAAAGGGCGGTTTCCAGGACGGGTGGGAGGACGCCATGCGGGCCCACCAGGTGCCGGAGTGGTACATCGAGTCCCTGGCCAAGATCGGCTACCTGTTCCCCAAGGCCCACGCCGTGGCCTATGTGATGATGGCCTTCCGCATCGCCTGGTTCAAGGTCCACCGCCCCCTGGCGTTTTATGCCACCTTCTTCACCGTCCGGGCCAAGGCGTTTGACGCGGAGTACTGCTGCGCCGGCATCGACGCCGTCAAGCGGAAGATCCGCGAAATCGAAAACAACAAGGACGCCACCGCCGTGGAGCAGAACCTGATGGTCACCCTGGAGGTGTGCTACGAGTTCTATCTCCGGGGCTTCCGCTTCGACACCATCAACATCTACGAGTCCCAGGCCACCGCCTTCAAGATCACCGACAACGGCCTGCTGCCCCCCTTCATCTCCGTCCGGGGCCTGGGGGAGACCGCCGCCCAGGACACCGTGGAAAAGCGGAAGGGCAAGACCTTCATCTCCGTGGAAGAATTTTCCACCTGCTGCAGCAAGCTGTCCAAAACCCACATCGAGCAGCTGAAAGCCCTGGGCGCCTTCGCCGGTATGGCGGACACCAGCCAGATCACCCTGTTCGGATGACGGAGTGGCGCTTTGTGTGGTCCCATGGTGACGACCACGAGATGGGGCATGCCCTGTCCCGGGAGATGCTGGCTTTGTACCGGGACAAAAACCCCCAAAAGCGGGACATCCCGCCCTGTCCCGGGACAGTTTTTGTCGGAAATAACGGTAAACCAATGGCAAGTGACTGTTATTTCAACATCAGCCACAGCCACGGCCTGGTGGCCTGTGCCGTGTCGGATGTCCCCGTGGGCATCGACGTGGAGAAAATCCGGCCGGTTCCGCCCCGGCTGATGGGCATTTTATCGCCGCAGGAGCGGGAATCTGTGCGCTGTGACGCGGATTTCTTCCGGCTCTGGACCCTGAAAGAGGCGCTTATCAAGTGCCGCGGAGGCGTTTTGGGCCAAATCCGGCACGTTCACTTTGATTTGAGCGGTTCATCCATCATTTGCTCCGTCCCCGGCTATTCCTTCTCCCTGCTCCCGGCCCCGGAGGGCTATGCCGCCGCCCTGTGCTGGGAAAATATAGAAGAAGCAACAGAAAGTGAGAAACAAAAATGAGCATTTTTGACCGTATTTTTCAGAAAAAGCAGAAGAAATCCAAACAAAAACGCGCAGAACCTCCCACGAACAACCCGGCTGTCCTCCTGGGCCGCCAGCTGGCGGCCTCCCTGCGGGAGAAAATCCCCGATACCGCCGCCCTTCCGGAAATTCTCACTTATTTCGAGGAAATGTGCCGGATTCCCGTGGAAAACGTGGGAATTCAGGACGATTTGATCACCTGTATAACCGACCCCTTCGGCGAAGAACCGGAGTGGATTCACTTCGCTCTGACCCGCCAGTTCCCGGATGGGGAGGGCGGATTGGTGGAGATCCTGCTGGATATCGGTTTTCCGGACGTGAAGGGCCGTCTCCAGCTTGAGGACGAGCTGTGCAGCGACGAGTTGGACGAAAGAGAGGATGTTTTTGACTACATTCGCCGTTCTGCCGGTTATATTGCCCTGGAGAATATCCCGCCTGTCGCCATGGACATCACCTGCGACCAGACATAAAATGGAGCCAAAAATACCGGAATCGGCAGATTTTCTGCCGATTCCGGTATTTTTGTTGGCAAAATCAAAAGCGCCGCATAGCATGAAAGGGGAGGAGGAACCAAAATGGCCAAACGAGTTTATATCAGTCCCAGCGACCAGGTGGAAAACAAATACGCCTGGGGCAATACCAATGAGCATGTCCAGTGCCAGAGGATCGCCGAGGCGGAGGCCGCCGCCCTGCGCCGCTGCGGCGTGGAGGTGCAGCTGGCAAAATTTGGAACCAGCATGGCCCAAAGATGCGCTGAATCCAACGCTTTTGGGGCGGACATCCACAATTGCGTCCACACCAATGCCTTCAACGGAAAGGTCACCGGCACCCGGCTGTTCTGCTTTGCCGTGCCCGGAAAGGGGTACGATGCCTGCCGGGCGGTCTTCGGCGCCCTGGCGCCGCTGACTCCGGGGACCTCGGAGAATATCCAGGCCAATTCCCGGCTGTATGAGGTGCGGACCCCGGCGGCTCCCACCGCCTATGTGGAGTGCGAATTTCACGACAATCCGGAAACAGCCCGGTGGATCATCCAGCACACCGATGAAATCGGCGAGGCCATCGCCCGGGGCCTTTGCCAGTATCTGGGGGTGGCCTATGTTCCGGCCCAGGCGGAAAAGCCCGCGCCCCAGCCCAAGGGAGACGGCCTGTTCCGGGTGCAGGTGGGGGCCTTCGCCAACCGGGATAATGCCGAAAAAATGCTGGAAAGACTGAAAAAGGCGGGTTTTTCCGGGTTTATATCCAGCGAAAAATAGCGCGCCGGTTGTCAAAAAACCTTTTTTGAGACTGTCGAAAAACCTTTGCATATCGCGTTCCCTCCCGGCGCATACTATGGCCGAACGCAAAAATTTCCAACGATTTCTTGCAGGAGGGAAACCATATGGTCAAGGATTTTATCGACACCAACGACTTTTCGGCCCGGGAGCTGCTGGACATGATCCAGCTGAGCCTGTCCATCAAGGACGCCATCCGGGGCGGCTATTACCCGCCGCTGCTGCGGCACATGAACCTGGGCATGATCTTTCAGCAGTCCTCCACCCGGACGCGGGTGTCCTTTGAGACGGCCATGAGCCAGCTGGGGGGCCACGCCCAGTATCTGGGCCCCGGCATGATCCAGCTGGGGGGACACGAGACCATCGAGGACACCGGCCGGGTGCTGAGCTATCTGGTGGACGTGGTGATGGCCCGGGTCATCCAGCACCGCACCGTCGTGGACCTGGCCCGGGCCTGCTCCATCCCGGTGCTCAACGGTATGTCCGACTACAACCACCCCACCCAGGAGATCGGCGACCTGTGCACCATGGCGGAGCACCTGCCCCGGGGGAAGAAGCTGTCGGACTGCAAGGTGGTGTTCGTAGGCGACGGCACCCAGGTGTGCGCCTCCCTGGGCTTCATCACCACCCACCTGGGCATGAAATTCGTCCACTACGGCCCCAAGGGCCACCAGCTGACCGACGGCCACCAGGCCATCATGGAGCGAAACTGCCGGGAAAGCGGCGGCAGCTTCCTGGTCACAGACGACCGCAGCGCCGTCCGGGACGCGGACTTCCTCTACACCGACGTGTGGTACGGCCTGTATGAAAACGAGATGCCCAAGGAGCAGCGGGTGGAGGTGTTCCACGACTATCAGGTGAATCGGGAGCTGATGAGCCTGGGGGCCATCGGCTGCAAGTTCCTCCACTGCCTGCCCGCCACCCGGGGCGAGGACGTCACCGACGAGGTGGCGGACTCCGCCGCCTCCCTGTGCTGGGAGCAGGCCGGAAACCGGCTGACGGCCATGCGGGGCCTGCTGGTCTATTTCACCCGCTGCCGCCCGCAGCACACCGAACTGGAGGAGGCCGCCGCCCGGGAGCAGCTGGAGCGCTTTATGGCGGACCGGGGCCTGAGCTGACATGGAGAAACGCAAATTCCGCCTGGCGGACGTGGTGCTGTCCGTCATATGCGTGGTGTTCGTGGCGGAGGCCGCCGCCCCGGTGGCCTCCATCGGCAACAGCCAGTATTTCTGGTGGCTGTTCATGATCCTGGCGTTTCTGCTGCCCTATGGGCTGATCTCCTCGGAGCTGGGCACCGCCTTTCCCGGGGACGGCGGCCTGTACGACTGGATCCACACCGCCTGGCCTGACTCCCGATGGGGCGCCCGGGCCTCCTGGTACTACTGGATCAACTTCCCCCTGTGGATGGCGTCTTTGGCTGTGATGTGTCCGGAGCTGCTGGGGTATGTGTTCGGCTGGCAGCCGGGGCCGGTGTGGTCCCTGGTGATCCAGCTGGCCTTTATCTGGATCGTCACGGTGGTGGCCTTTTACCCGGTGTGCGACAGCATCGTCATCCTGAACCTCAGCGCCGCCATCAAAATTCTGCTGGCGGTGACGGTGGGGGTGCTGGGCATTGTGTATGTGGCCCGGAACGGCTTTGTCAACGATATGTCCGCCGGGACCTTCCTGCCCTCCTTCGACCTGGACAGCCTGTCGTATATCTCCGTCATCATCTTCAACTTCCTGGGCTTTGAGGTGGTGTGCACCTACGCCGGAAGCATGGCGGATCCCCGGCGGCAGATCCCCCAGGCCATCGTTACCGGCGGCGTGGTGATCGCCGCCATCTATCTGTTCTCCGCCTTCGGCATCGGGGCCGCCGTCCCCACCCGGGACATCAGCGTGGACTCCGGCCTCATCGACGCCGTGTCCCTGATGACCGGCCGCACCGGCGGGGTGCTGGTGGGCATCGTGGCCCTGCTGTTCCTGGTGACGCTGTTCGGCAACATGATCTCCTGGTCCATGGGGGTCAACTCCACCGCCGCCTACGCCGCCGAGCGGGGGGACATGCCCGCCGTGTTCGCCCGGCGGCGGAAGGACAACGATATGCCCGTGGGCTCGGCCCTGGTCAGCGGGATCGTGGCATCGGCGGTGTGCCTGCTGGGAGCTGCCATCCAGGCGGTAAGCCCGGATTCCTCCCTGTTCTGGAGCTTCTTCGCCCTGAACCTGGTGATGCTGCTGCTGAGCTATATGCCGGTGTTTCCGGCGTTTCTGGCTCTGCGGCGGAAGTATCCGCAGGCGGAGCGGCCCTTCCGGGTGCCGGGAGGCCCGGGAATGCTGCGGGTGCTGGCCTATGTGCCCATGGTGCTCATCGGCCTGTCCATTCTGTTCACCGCCGTGCCTCTGTCCACGGACCGGGAGACCCTGGCCACCATTCTGCCCATTACCGTGGGCTCTGTCATCAGTGTGCTGCTGGGCGAGCTGCTCATCGCCGTCCGGCGGCACCATCAACCCAGATCAGGAGGATAACGACTATGGCAAAACGTATTGTGGGAACCACTCCCCGGCAGGACGGGTATCGCATGCCCGGGGAATTTGAGGAGCAGACCGGCGTGTGGATGCTGTGGCCCCAGCGGCCCGACAACTGGCGGGGCGGGGCCAAGCCCGCCCAGCAGGCCTTTGCCGACGTGGCCCGGGCCATCGCCCGGTTCGAGCCGGTGACGGTGTGCGTGAATCCCGACCAGTTTCAGAACGCCCGGGCCCGGCTGCCGGAGGACATCCGGGTGGTGGAAATGACCAGCAACGACGCCTGGGTTCGGGACTGCGGCCCCACCTTTGTGAAAAACGATCAGGGGGACCTGCGGGCGGTGGACTGGACCTTCAACGCCTGGGGCGGCCTGCATGACGGGCTGTACTTCCCCTGGGACCAGGACGACCTGGTGGCCCGGAAAATCTGCGAGCTGGAGGGGGTGGACAGCTACCGCACCGACGGCTTCGTGCTGGAGGGCGGGTCCATCCATGTGGACGGCCAGGGCACGGTGCTGACCACGGAGATGTGCCTGCTGTCCCCGGGCCGGAACCCGGAGCTGAGCCGTCGGGATATCGAAGAAAAGCTCTGCGACTATCTGGGGTGCGAAAAGGTCATCTGGCTGCGGGACGGCATCGACCCCGACGAGACCAACGGCCACATTGACGACGTGGCCTGCTTCGTGGCCCCGGGGGAGGTGGCCTGCATCTGGACCGAGGACCCGGAGAACCCCTTTTATCAGGCGGCCCAGGACGCCTTCCGCACCCTGAGCCAGGCCACCGACGCCAAGGGCCGGCGGCTGACGGTGCACAAGCTGTGCCTGACCCAAAAGCCCTGCTGTCTGGAGGGGGCGGAGACCATCGACGCCGTGGAGGGTACCGTACCCCGGGAAAACGGCGAGGTCAGCATCGCCTCGTATATGAATTTCCTCATCGTCAACGGGGCCGTTATCGCCCCTCAGTACGGCGACGAAAACGACCAGCTGGCCATCCAGCAGCTGCAGCAGATGTTCCCGGACCGGCAGATCGTGGGGGTCCAGACCCGGGAGGTGGCCTTCGGCGGCGGCAACATCCACTGCATCACCCAGCAGCAGCCCAAGGCGTGAGCGTGGGGGAGGAAGTATTTTTGCCAGGTACACGCCCCGGCAAAAAATGATTGCATTTGCTTTGCCGCCTGCGGGCACCAAACTCTGCGAGGCTTTTTTGACAAGAAAAATCCCGGGAGCGCTTCAGCGCTCCCGGGATTTTATGTAACCTTTTTGGCTATACGTCCGGACGGAACGATCAGATGATGTTCAGGGTGACGTTGTCGGTGGACTTCAGGTTGTTGTAATCGCTGTCGATGGTGATCTTGCCGTCAACGATATCCTTCAGCATGGTGTTGTACTCGTCAACAGTCCACTTGGTCAGGGACCAGGTAGCGGTGGGCAGACCCACAGCGTTCTCGTCGGCGCCCAGGGAGGTGCCCACACCGCCGATGGAGGCAAACTCGTTGCTGTAGAACTTGCCCAGAGCCCACTGCACGGAGTCGGCCAGGCCCTTCATAGCGGAGGTAATGACGGTGTCGGACTCGGTGGACTGGTCAACGTCCACGCCCACGACCTTACCGTCGGCAGCGCCGGCAGCAGCGGCCACGGAGGCGAACATGGAGCCGCCGCAGGCGAACACGACCTCAGTGCCGGCCTCGTACCAGCCGGAAACCATGGTCTGCAGCTCGGGGGAAGCGGAGAAGCTGGCGCCATACTGCCAGGAATAGTTCATATCGACCTTCACGCCCAGCTCCTTGGCAGCGGCGTCAGCGCCCTGGACGAAGCCATAGCCGTAACGGCAGCAGGCGGGGTTGGTGCCGCCGCCACCGCCGGTGAAGCCCAGTTTGGTGAAGCCTTCCTTGACGACAGCGTAACCGGCCAGATAGCCGCACTGCTCTTCCTTGAAGGCGATACCGGCAACGTTCTTCAGAACGGGGGAGCCGTCAACGCCGGCTTCCTCGGTGATGGGATAACCATCCACGAACACGAAGGAGACATTGGGGAATTCCTTGGCGGCCATGCGCAGAGCGCCTTCCTGCATGAAGCCGGCGCAGACAACCACCTTGGCGCCGTTCTCCACGGCGGCCTTCATGGCCTCGTAACGGTCATCATCGGTGGCCTGGTCCTTGTTGGCGGGCTGATAATACTTATAGGACAGCTTGTTGTTGGCAGCGTACAGCTTCACGCCGTCATAGGTGCCCTGGTTGAAGGACTTATCCTTCAGCTGGCCCACGTCGGTGATGAAAGCGATCTCGTACTTGCCATCCTCGGAGGTCATCTCATCGTTGATCTGATCGGGATTGGTGATGGTCGCGGTCTGGTTGGGATCATCGTTGCCCTTGTTGGGGTCCTTGGCGGGCTGCTTGGAGCAGGCTGCCATAGACAGGACCATGACCACAGCAAGGAGCATTGCCAGAAACTTTTTCATGGTGAATCTACCTTCCTTTTTAATTTTGGGCGCGAAACGCCCCTTATAAGCACATTATAGCAGGGTGGGGTGAAAAGTGCAACCTTTTTTGTGCTAAGTTCTGTCTTTCGCCGGACTTAACCCCGCTGGGCCATTTTCACGGCGGCCTCCAGGCCGATCTTCATCATGTTGGTGAAGGTGGTCTGCCGCTCCTGGGGGGTCAGCTCGGTGCCCAGCACCAG
Organism: Clostridiaceae bacterium Marseille-Q4149; assembly: GCA_018228685.1. Taxonomy (GTDB): domain Bacteria; phylum Bacillota; class Clostridia; order Oscillospirales; family Oscillospiraceae; genus Vescimonas; species Vescimonas cirricatena. The sequence goes on along the minus strand of CP073691.1, from coordinate 1,979,696 downwards.
GTTGTCACTGATGGAGCAGATGGCCAGGGCCCGCTTGCCCAGGAAGGCGGCGGTGCAGTACAGGGCGGCGGCCTCCATCTCCACGGCCATGACGCCCATCTTCTTCATGCGGTCGTTGCGGCCGGCGGCGTCATAGAAGGTGTCGGAGGAGTACAGATTGCCCACGGGCATCTTCACGCCCAGCTCCCGGGCGGACTCCACGGCGGCCATCAGCAGGTCGAAGTCGGCAATGGGGGCATAGTGGACCCCCAGCTCATACTGGTCGGCGAAGCTGGAGTTGGTGCAGGCGCCCTGACCGGCCACCACGCTGCCCAGCTCCAGGTCCGCCCGCAGAGCACCGGCGGAGCCCACGCGGATGATGTTCTCCACGCCGTACTGGGTGTACAGCTCATGGGAGTAGATGCCGATGGAGGGCATTCCCATGCCGGAGGCCATCACGGAGACGGGCACGCCCTTATAGGCGCCGGTGTAGCCCTGGACGCCCCGGACGTTGTTCACCAGCACGGGGTTTTCCAGGAAGGTTTCGGCGATGAACTGAGAGCGCAGGGGATCGCCGGGCATCAGAACGGTTTTGGCAAACGCGCCGGGGGCGGCGCTGTTGTGGGGGGTAGACATGGCTGAGTTCCTCCTTATATCCTATATAATTATAATGAGACTGGTCTGTCATTGCGAGGAGCGAAGCGACGCGGCAATCCGCTTCTCCGGCTCTTGAGACGCAGGGATTTTCCGGGGCGGACAGAGTCGTCCGCCCCTACGAATGACAGGGGGTGTATTATTCCTGCTCCAGGGCCTTCACGGCCTTGACGATGCGGCTGGTGCCCAGACGGTCGGCCCCCAGGGCGATGAAGTCCCGGGCGTCGTCCAGGTTGGCGATGCCGCCGGCGGCCTTGATCTTCACATGGGGAGCAACGTTTGCCTTGAACAGGGCCACGTCCTCTCGGGTGGCTCCGCCGCCGCCGAAGCCGGTGGAGGTCTTGATATAGTCCGCGCCGGACTCAGACACCACCCGGCACATCTCCACCTTTTCGGCGTCGGTGAGCAGGCAGGTCTCGATGATGACCTTCAGCAGCTTGCCCTGGCAGTGGGCCTTTACGGCGCGGATCTCGTCCAGCACCCGGTCATACAGGCCATCCTTCACCCAGCCGATGTTGATGACCATGTCGATCTCGGACGCGCCGTTGTTCACGGCGTCGGTGGCCTGGAAGCACTTGGAGGCGGTGGTGTCGTAGCCGTTGGGGAAGCCGATGACGGTGCACACGGCGATCTTGCCCGCCACATACTCCGCCGCCTGCTTCACATAGGAGGCGGGGATGCACACGCTGGCGCAGCCGTACTTCACGCCATCGTCGCAGATGGCCCGGATCTGGTCCCAGGTAGCCGTCTGGGACAGCAGGGTGTGGTCCACCCGGGCCAGAATGGGCTTGAGTTCGTTGTTCATAATAAAATGATCTCCTTTCGGATGCCGTACATATTTTTGCGGATACAATTCCATTGTAGCAGAAAAAAACGACTTTGTAAACCTTGACACCGGCGGCGGGGCAAGGGTCTGCAACAGCGAATTCATGAACAGGAGCAGCAGGCAGAGGGTACATATCGAACATGACCTCGTAGGCTACATCCCCTTGGACGAGCTGCTAAAAGCGGAACAGGCATGACCGAAATCATGCCTGTTCCAAGAAATTTGATTTTACTGTCTTACCAGCAGAGAGCATTTCGCCGCAGCTTTTTATAGCGCTTTCACACAATATAGTGCGCTAAAAGCATCAGATAAAGTATTTTTTCCGACAGTAGTGATACGGTGTGTCGGGAACGGCGGCGCGGCCATAGATGTTGGCGGCAAAGACCAGGTCATGGATGGCGATGCCGTAGTTATACACCAGGATGCGCTGGACATTGTCCGTGCGGCCGGGGGCGGCACCGTTGAGCACGTCGGTGACGTTGGTGGTGACGGGGGCGAAGTGGTCAAAATACCTGAAGCCCCGGATCTGCTCAATTTCATCGGTGAACACCCGGTCGAAGAACAGGTCGCAGTTCTGGAAGCCCATGGTGCAGATGGGGATGACGGTGCAGCCCTCCTTGAAGTATTCGTCGGTGACGAAGTTCTCCGTAACCTTGGTAATGGCGGAGATCACCAGGTCAGAGCCGCCGATGACCTCCTCATAGGTGTCGCACAGGACGAAATGCACGTCCGGGTCCTGACGGAACAGGTCCATGATGCGGTTTTCGTGGCCGTGGCGGCCGATCATCTTCACCATGGCCAGGTTGCCCCGCTCATAGATGCAGGGCATGACGTTGTAATAGTCGCCGTCCTGCTGGGAGATGTGGATTTTGGGGGGCAGGGTGTAGCCGGACTTTTCCCGCAGGGCCTCGTCCACTCAGCGGATGAGCTCGCTGTCCGGAGTCTCGGCTGCAATGGCCCGGACGGCTTCAAAATCAAGTACTTTCGTGTGTTCTCTCTCCATTTTCATCCTTCTTCTCTCATATAAGCCCTCCGGCTTTCGCCGGAGGGCTTCAGGGGTCATCAATAGAGCTTGGCTCCGGCGGGGATGTGGGGATCGACCATCAGCAAATGCAGCTTTTCTTCGCCGTTTTCGTGATGCACGGCGGAGATGAGCATACCGCAGGACTCGATGCCCATCATGGGCCGGGGCGGGAGGTTCGTGATGGCGATGCAGGTCTTGCCTACCAGCTCCTCCGGCTCATAATACTCGTGGATGCCGGAGAGGATCACCCGGTCCGTGCCGGTGCCGTCGTCCAAAACGAACTTTAAGAGCTTCTTGGACTTCTTCACGGCCTCGCATTCCTTGACCTTCACGGCCCGGAAATCGGACTTGGAGAAGGTGTCGAAATCCACCAGGTCGGTGAACAGCGGTTCGATCTGCACGTTGGAGAAGTCGATCTTCGCCTCCACGACAGGGGCGGCGGGAGCGGCCTCGGCGGGCTTTGCGGGCTTCTTGTCGGTATCCAACGGCTTCATTGTGGGGATAAGATTCCTCACATGGAATAGCTGTGTAGAAGCCCTGTTAATACTGTGCTTTGCTTACAGGTCACATTTTCCCGTGTGTGATAACTCTGTACATTTCCCTGCTGAAAGTATACACCATATTGCTGCTCCAAGTGGTGTATGTGGTGCAACTACAACCTTTCGCACCTCCGAAAGATTGTAGTTAATATTATAACAGTAGAATCTCAGAATTTCAATGGGTTTCAGGTCGTCCCGTAAGGAATTCAGAAAAAACTTCAATACTCTGCTTACATTCACTCTTTTTATTGTGCCCATCTAAAGCGTGGTTATAAACGGATATGCAAAGTTCAATCCCGTACTACGCCACGCCGTTAAGCCTCTATCACAAGACAATTTACCTTTCCACTGAACGCTGTACAGGCATCTATGGCCATACGAAGTATGCCAGTGTCCGCAAACAATGGTCTTATTCTCATCTGCGTTCTGTGCTGCATCCATGCCATTGAACCATCTTGCTCGATTCCATTGCTCACGGTCTGCTTCTCTCCAAGAAGAAATATAGCTGTAGCTTTTATCCCTGTTCGGAATGCTTGGTATCCAGCCATGCGTGAAAACATAGTGTTCCGTCTCAAAGTAATCAAGCATCGCTGGGATAATCTCTTTGTAAAACGGTGTGTCTTTCGCTGCATCGGCAAAATCATAATGGCGTATAGATGCCATCACTGGATCAAAGCCCGTCAACTGGAGTGCAGTATCATAAGTTCCGTTTGATTTGTGATAGTTATATGGCATCCCTGCATCCGTGGTCACAAGCTCCACAAATAGGTCCTCATGGTTTCCACGAATGAGAATTATCTTGTCTTGCTCCATCTGCTCCAATATGAACTGCTGAAGCTGTTTCGCCTCATGCCCTCGATCAAATAAATCTCCGAGCATGATCAACTTATGAGGAGTTGTATCGGAAAAGAAGCCTGCCTTTTCCAATGCAGATTTCATCTGCGTATAGTAGCCGTGAATATCGGAGACAACATAGTAACGCATAATTTCTTATTTTTCGCCTCTATTTTCCATGGATAGTTTGTCGGCCAGAATCAACTCTTTCATCTAAAGCAGAGCCATTCATCTATGGTCAGATCAAGCTCGGCAAGGGCAATCACCAGCAGCTTCATCTCATTCTTATCAATGCCGAAGTTTATGCTTATTGTATCGTAGTTCTTCGGAAGCTGCAAGATATATCGTGCCTCGTTGCGTTCATATCGCCTGAGTAATTCAGGCTGATCTTTAAAAAACTTTCTTCCGGTAGTATAATTTAATATAGTATAGATGAGCGAGCAAAGCAAGACGCACTCAATATGCTGCTTCCCATGCAGTAAAAACGAATCAAAAGAACTAAGAGGAACTGCAAGTCGCAGTTCCTCTTTTTACTTTCCATTGTTCTTTTGAGCAATGTTGCGAATCAGCCCATATCAAGCAAATTGCATACTTGACTCATACAGAATAGGCCGACTCAAGGTATTCATCGAACTTTTTCCGCTTGATCATTCTACGGTTTCCAACCCAGATAACATAGTTGCATTCGGGCTTATCGGTCATATCCCGCAGCTTCCTCACGCCGATACCGCTATATGCGGCAGCTTCTTCCAGACTAATGGTAATGCGCTCCCAAACAGGAACGAGATTTTCTTTTTCTGTTCTCGTCATTTATTCCGCCTCCTCGTGTTTCAGGAGATAGGTCACATATTCACTTCTGTTTCGGAACTTGTACCATCTCCAGTTGTATTCCTCCGATTTGAAAAACGCCTTACAGATCGCATCATAGAAATGCTGGATAGCTTTCATGTTGATGCCGGGGGTCAGCACCAGATCACTGACTTTGATTGCCGAAAGGTCTTTATGTACTTTTCTCCATGAGGTATAGTGGAAGGGTTGCAACATCATGCCGTTATAGATTGCCTCATCGATAGCTGTGTTGGGGTTCAACCATTTGTAAAGGCAAGTAATAACTTCCTCGACTCGGACAGCGTTCAGACCCTGCATATTCATCAGGTCGAAAACACGCATGTTAAGGATCTGCTTCAGGGAACGGAAGCCCAAATCGCAAAAGTAATCAGCGATGGCCCGATCATCTTTTTCGAGCCACTTTGTCGAGCTGGGGTTGATGTTTATTTTGTTGTTCATGTAAATCACTCCTACCGGGTTTTATGAGATTGCCCTCTCACTTTCTTTTTGCCGAATTTTTTTGCGATTTTCCCGCTACTTTTACTAATTTTCTAAAATATTTTGGCTCAGCTTCACTAACTGGCCAACAAAATGGCGTAAACGCCCTGCGTCAGCACTGCACAAAAAGAAAAATTCAAGTCCACATTGCGTATATGCGTATATTCTCTTGACCAAGCTGAAATGCTATGATAAAATATGATTGACCGTAGATTTTCCTTAAAATCAGGAGGCGCATTATGGCATACATTACACGAGAGCTTGAGCGCAAGTTCTTAAAGCTCAATGATTTTTTCAAGGTTATCCTTGTTACGGGCGCAAGACAGGTCGGCAAAACGACGATGTTAAAGCACCTTGCAGGGAGCGACAGGACCTATGTCACGATGGACAATACAATGGCGAGAGAGCTCGCACAGTCTGACCCCGTGCTGTTCTTTCAGACCTATAAGCCGCCGGTCCTTATTGATGAGGTGCAGAAAGCGCCGGAGCTGTTCGAGCAAATCAAAATTATTTGCGATGAGAGCGGCGAAAAAGGTCTCATTTGGCTGACCGGTTCGCAGCAGTACAATATGATGAAACGAGTACGCGAGACACTCGCCGGAAGAATCGGCATTTTGGAGCTGTACGGCTTGTCCGCAAGAGAAAAAGCAGGACTTGTGTTTGACACGGATTTGGACTTTTCGCTTGCTACCTTACAGGCAAGGCAGCGTAAACTGCCCAAAAATGATGTGATTCAAGTTTTCAATCATATTTGGGAAGGCGGTATGCCCCAGGTACAGGGCGTGGACGACGAACTCCGGCTGGAATATTTCAATTCCTATGTTGACACCTACTTGATGCGTGATGCTACCGAAGCCGGCGGCATCACCGACACCGTTCGTTTCCGCAAATTTCTTGTGGGCTGTGCTTCTCTTGTTTCGGAGCAGGTCAATTATTCCACATTGGCTGAATCTGCCGACATTGCACCGAGTACCGCAAAAGAGTGGCTGAAAATCCTCGTTGGATTGAACATCATCTATCTGTTAGCCCCCTATTCCAACAACGAGCTCAAACGCCTCAGCAAAACACCGAAGCTGTATTTCTGCGATACAGGACTATGTGCGTATCTTTCCATGTGGCTAACGCCGGATACGCTGCGAAACGGCGCTGCAAGCGGCCATTACTACGAGAACTATGTTGTGATGGAGCTGGTCAAGAACTACGCCTACGCAAAGTCCAAGGTAAACCTCACTTACTTCCGGGATTCCAATGCAAAGGAAATTGATGTGTTCGTTGAGGAAAACAATGTCATTCATCCGTTGGAAATCAAAAAGAGTGCAGCGCCCGACCGACGGGAGATCAAAAAGTACAGCGTAATTGACAAGGCTTCTTTGACCCGTGGCAACGGAGGCATCATCTGCATGTGCCAGGAGCCGATACCGATTGATGCGGATAACTGTTTTATTCCGAGCAACCTAATCTAATCTGTATCCAAGCACCTGCTTCGGCAGGTGCTTTTTACGCATTGCCCAGAATGCTTTTCAGCTTCCTCAGCGCATGATCTCTTCTGCGGTAAATGCTCGACTTTGTTGTTGCAAATTTTTCCGCAAGTGCTTCGCCCGACAAGGGGTTCTCCGAGAAGTAGAAGTTCATAATGATATCGCGTTCTTCCGTGGTCAATATTTTCAGTGCAGTTCTGACCCGCTCAATATCCATACGCTGCATGACCGACTCCTCTACATTGCACTCTGTATCTTCGAGAACATCTTCTCCATAGATTTCAGACTCTTGAATGGTCATGGTGCTGTAAGACATGACTTGGAACGGTGTTTCGGCGTCTCGGCTTCGGATGTACTGCTTGCGATGGCAATCCTTTTTCAACTCTTTGCTGACTTTTTCATTGCACTCCATGAAAATGATAGAGTCGTCTTCACTACAAGCCTCAAACTTTCCAAAGACGATTTCCCGATTCTTGCCTTCATCCGTTTCTCTCCATGCCGCATACTGGCGATAATCCATGATCAGCCAATTGTCCTGTGCTTCAATCGTGGGATCCTTCTTTACCAAAAATGTTCTTTTCATTACCGTGTTCTCCTTTGAATTTTTGAATTGGGTTGAAAGTCATAAATTCGGAGATCACGGGTATTCAGCGATATAGCAGAGCCACTGTTCGCACATAAAAAGTCCTTTCCGCCTGCTGCGGTCCAAAGGACACAACTACGCTGGCGAAAAGGACTCCCGATGCTGCCTGCCTGAAAAAGGGCGCAGAAATCTAAGGGTACCCATACTGCTTTTTCAAATAGATTTGAAACCAGCGTATTTGTATCCTTGGCCCTTGTACTTCAGGCTGCGAATATGTATTTGTGATGTCGGTGAAAAACAAAAAAAGGCCACCGACAAGGCAGACCTATAGATAGAACTATAGTGTCTTACCTTGCCGGTGGCCTCTCACGTATGTCTGGAATAACTACCGGTTCATGTTCGGGCTGCTGCCCACGATCAAGTGACCTGGAAGCAGATTTAGCGCGGCCCTGTTTCAGCCCGACCGTTCCGTCGTGATGTCGTTGATTCAGTTGTTATAGGAACTCGCTTCGATGTTCTTCAAACAAATCAAGGGGGAGAAATCTATCACCCCGCCAGATAAGGGCTCATACCGTGCTCGTGCAGCCATGCCTTTGCCTTGCTAATAGCCTCTGGCGCATCCTTGATGCTGCAGATGGCCTTGTACACGGATGCCCAGAAAACAACTTTGATTTTTCTTGTTTTTTAGCCCCACTACCTGCGTCTTACAGTTTGGGCAATACCAAGAGTAAATCGTCCAATCCTCCAGCATCGCCATTCTCCTTCTATCTTTTCTTGCTCAACGGAACGAGGAGATTGCAATCTGCCATCTGATATACCGGAACGCGCTTGGTTTTAGCGTACGCCAATATCTGAACGGCGTTATGGCAGTGTTCACATTCCATCCATCGGCCTCATCTAAATCGAGACTTCTGTTGACTGTGCCGCAAATCGGGCATTTAACATCTTTTGCATTCAAAACAACACATCTCCCATCGACATTAGATTATTGTTTAGAGTGATTTGATCACGTGCCGAGCAACGCCTTGTACCTGAAAGCTCCGCACCTTTATGGTTTTGCCCGGGTATCGAGCCTCGTTTTCATATTCGAGGATGTAATACCCACTGTCCTTGTCGTAGCCGGCATATCGCTTCAGCGTATTCTGGTTGTCCTCGTCCAGCGCAACGACTACATCTCCTTCGAGAGCAGGGCAATTGCGTTCGATAACAAGCAGATCGTCCTCGTCGATTCCGGCATCCACCATGGAATCGCCTTTGGCGCGGAGAATGTAGAAATCTCCCTTGCCAAACATAGAGACCGGGAGGCTGACATACTCCTCAATCGACTCTTCCTCATCCTCCGGATTGCTGCAGCGAATAGAACCTACTAACGGGGCGGATACATAGGCCGTTTTCATTTTGGCGCTCTGGGGAGCAGACAAGATACCTCTGCCGTAATCGATCAGGTTACGGTCACTCAGCTCCTGAAGGTAGCGATGCGTAGTGGATCTGGCAACGCCAACGCCCTCAGCAACATCGTTGATCGTAGGAGAGCTGTGGTGCTCCTGATAGTACTTGTTGACGAACTTCAATATCCTGTCCAGAGTTTCTTGATTCTTTGTTCTCATATCAGCACCTCTGTTTCTGTGTGGGATTTCATATCCCATAATGCTATTATACCCGGAGAATTGCAAATTGCAAGAGGGCAGCCGAAAATCGAAAAGTAGGTGCAACCAATTGGCTGCACCTACTTGTTTGGAAAGAGAACAGGTTCTTATTCGATTAGGGCTTGTGCCGCTTGTTTTACCATGATTGCATAGGATTTTTTGACATCGTTGGGGGATTTGATAGTGACCTTTCCTGCGAATCCAAACACCCAGCTGTAGAAAACATGGCCAACAGCGGTATTCACTACTGCTCTGAAAGATTGCATATCATTTGCCAAAACAGTGACATCCTTTCCAAACTTATCGATGATGGCATCCATGACATCGTTACTGCAGACCAATTCGATCTGCTTTCTCTGCCCATTATACATCGGCTCGAACTTTAATGCACACTGTTCTGCGAATTTCGCGGCGGTGCTCCCTTTCGGGGCGTGAACCACAAGTTGCCCTTGACCGATGGTAGGGAGAAATTTTTCTCTGGCAGAGCGGATGACAGAGGCATCGTTGATAGATGTAATATTCCAACCAATAAATGTAATAATCAAGGATGGGTTATCGACATAAATATCCTTCAGGTTTGTGCAGCCGGCAATGGAAAACAGGTCAAGATCCTTGATTTTTGCATGGAGACGCAGCTCTGTCAACGATGTGCAGTCTGCAAATGCGTAGCTACCGATTTGCGTCACATTTGGCCCGAGATGGATACTTGTCAAAGCTCTGCATCCCAGGAAGGAATAGTTTGCATATCCCCCCACAAAGGACGGCGTGTCAAACGGCCCGCTTTTGCCGGAGGGATAAGCTAACAGGCAATCATTTTCCTTGGAGTACAGAACGCCGTCGATGCTGAAATATTTCAGATTAGCCGGGTCGACGGTAATTGATTGCAGTTTGGGACAGTCTGCCACGGGAGAATCCCAATCTGGCTGATCTCCGATGCACGTTACGCTAGCCGGAAAAGACAGGCTTTCCAGATTCGGGCAGTCCTCAAATGCCAACTCATCGATTGTACAAAGAGTATCCGGGAGGGTAATTTGGGTAAGCGCCGACCGAAAAAATGCGTGCATTCGGAGTGCGTCAACCCCCGAGGGCACTGCGAAGACGCCTTCCATTTTGGGTGGGACACGATACAGCTCTAATCCGGATCGACAGTACAACACACCATCTTTGACACACAGGGAATATTCGTCATCGCTATCGACGATTCTGACGCGCAGGAGGCTCTCATCATCGCTGTCGATGATGCAGTATTCGTCTACATTTGAGCAGAGGTCAAGAAACTTATCGGTCTCATCGGTCTCGAAACAGCTCTGACCCGGAATCAATTTAATCTTTTTCACACACTGAAAGGTTTGCTTCTCTAGAACATCTTTGATGCTCTTGTACTCCCCGTAAGGGACAAAGTCCTCGTCATCGCAAAGATAGGCGTGGACGGGAATCCCGTGCTGTTCCGCATAGTATCTTGCATAGGACCAGATGGGAGTTTCGATAATAATCCCCGGTTCAAAGATGTTTTCAGGAATTCTACTTTCGGTTGCTGGAATATAAACAAAATCAAAATCTTTCTTTTGAATTTTATCAACAAGACCAGGGGATATAAGTTCTAACCGGCGCTCATTGGGGTGCAATCTGCCGATTGGCCGACAAGCCCGCGGCGTATGCGCCGGGAAATATGGGTGAAAAAAAACGAAGATATTTCCCACTTGCCAGCAATATTTCCCTAAATCGACAGGATAGGTGGTCGCAATGCCGCCGTTACGTTTGGCTTTCCCGATATCTTCCTGCTCCCATTTGGCATAACAATCTTCTTTTGCTTCTGCCGCGCCAGTTTGCGTTGTGTTTCTTGAAAGTACCTCCCGTCTGGCGGTCGCGTTGAGAGTCATGCGAGTGTTAAGAGCATCTTCCGCGATAGGAGCGTCCAAAGCCTGACGCATGAGGCGGTAGACCAGTGGATTGGGCATATAGTTTGGATCGAGCCAAATGGCGAGGTCGGGGTTGCGGAAGTAAGGATTACCATCGGCGCAGCGGATTGCGGCAGCCAGCGCGGCACTTCTCGACACGCCGCAGTCGCAGCAGACGAATAGCTTCGGCCGAGCATCCGGTCGCCGGAGAAACGAGGCGACCTCGGCAGCCAATTGCGCAGAAAACGCCGCCGGGTCATCTGCATCGACGGTATCTCCGAAATCCAGCTGCATTACATTTGAGGGCAGCGGCTTGGAGAGATTGTCCTTCGAGACACAGAGAATGAAATCCATTGTGGAATTGTCCAGGAAATCCAGCACGGCTTTAATCGGACCAATATAGACATCTCTCATTTTATATTCCTCCTAGGTAATACAACTTTATTGACCAACGGCATCAATTCCGGCAAAAGCTCCTCTGGCGGGCGCAGCGAGGGCAGTTGCTGTGGGGCAGAAGTCTCCCTCTGTGCCTTCTTATCAGCGTCCAAGGGCTTTAGAATTCGAGTTACTAGGGAAAAACTAATCCTGTCCGAATATGGTGTAGGAGCTCCTGCACCGCAGTTTTGCTCATTTGATATCTTCAATTGTAGCAGAGAAACCCTCGTTTTTCAAGCATCCTCATCTTTGCACAGTAAATTTTGCGGTTGCTATCCCGGGTACATCTCTGTGTTTGTTTTGCTTTTCTCCATTTCACGCAGTCCAGTCTCTTCAGTTTTCGCTACGGCCAAGCTCTCTCTTCTGCAATAGTAATGGTATCCATTATATTGGATTCTCTGGAGAAGTATCGGGCGGAGTATGTGCCAGATCATCTGTGAAAGCAGGCACCACATAAAGTGATGTGCGACGATCCCAAAACTTTTAATTTACTATTTCAGTTGCAGTCCCGGGGCTAGATACGCTGCTGCGACCTTGCCGTTCCTGTCGTGAGAGAAGATGCTTTCTCCGGAAAGACTGCACTCCGCAGCTCTTACCGAAAAAGGAATCTCGGAGCGAAACACGCGGATGTTCTCTCCCACGGTGGAACGAAGCGAGGAAATAATCGCCTTGGCGTTGTTGGTGCGGTTATCCACCATCGTCAGCAAAATGCCGTCAATCTTTAATCTCGGGTTGATCTGCCGCTTGATCTTTGAAATGGAGCGCAGAAGCAGGTTAAGACCTTTGGTTGACAGGAAGTTCGGCTGAGACGGGATAATCACACTGTCTGCCGCAACCAGCGCATTGACCGTCATCATACCCAGCGAGGGCATACAGTCAATCAGAATGTAGTCGTAGCTCTTTCTCATGCCGTCGATGGCGTTCTTCAGAACATACTCACGGCTCATGACATTGAACAGACCTGTTTCCATACCGGAGAGCTCAATGTTCGAGGGAAGCAAATCCACACCCTCCTGGTGCCGGATAATTGCACCCTCCGCAAGCGGCTCATCATCAATGACCGACTGCATAAGGGACGACAGCGATACATCCAGCTCGTCGGGGTTCTTTATGCCGAGGCTCACGGTTAAGCTGCCCTGCGGATCAGCATCCACCAGCAGGACCCGTTTCCCGGAGCTTGCAAGTCCCACACCGAGATTGACTGTGGTCGTCGTTTTGCCAACGCCGCCCTTCTGATTCGTGATGGCGATCACCTTACAGTTTTCCATGGGGTTTTCCTCCTTTCTCTTTATTTGAATCATTTCTGATCCACGAAAGCCTCAAAATACCTTTTGGGGCTTTCGTCGCTGCATTTCATTTTCCCTCGAACCCAAAATGCAGAAAAGGAAGTCATCAGACGCCCGATAGCGAATCGGGTCCATGGGAATCTCACCCCCGCCGGGTACTCCGCCGGTTCCGTAGAAAAGTATCATTATACCCTAAGCCTGTCGTGGCCGTATCCGTAGCTGCCAGATATTTCAGAATGGTTTCGGGGTCGCTCTCCACCTTTTGTCCCGCTGATACCGTTAGCGGCAGGTGGGTCTTGGCGTACCTTCATTTGGCTGTTGGCTCAAGGAATGTATCTGATGAATGTATATGAAATTTTCAAGGTTCCCGGAAGGCTTTTCGCCTTCTCACTTTCTCTTTGCCGAATTTTTTTGCGAGATTCCCACACTTTTTCAAAAAATTTTTTGTGCCGGTTTTAGAAAACAAAAAAGCGCCCACTGCGCCTGTTTAGTAGGCGTAGTGAGCGCAAAAAATAAGACCCGGTGATTTCTCACCGAGTCTCATATCTGAATATATAGTTTTCAAAAAAACAGCCCCGCAGAATCACTTCTGCGAGGCTGAAATTCAATCGCACATTTTTCTCGGCATCCGTGGTGCACCCTTGGTGTAAATTGGTGTACGGATTGGTGTACGAGAGGCTTTTTTAGCCCGATCAGGGGGCAATCAATAGAGCTTTGCGCCTGCCGGAATGTGAGGATCGACCATCAGCAGGTGGAGCTTCTCCTGGCCGTTTTCGTGATGCACGGCGGAGATGAGCATACCGCAGGAATCAATGCCCATCATCGCTCTCGGAGGCAGATTGGTGATTGCAATGCAGGTCTTTCCAACCAACTCCTCCGGCTCATAATATTCGTGAATACCACTCAAAATGACCCGATCTACGCCACTTCCGTCGTCCAAAACGAACTTTAAGAGCTTTTTGGACTTCTTCACGGCTTCGCATTCCTTGACCTTCACGGCCCGGAAATCGGACTTGGAGAAGGTGTCAAAATCCACCTGATCCTGGAACAGTGGCTCGATCTGCACATTGGAAAAATCAATTTTTTCCTCGACTTCGGGAGCCGCCTGAGCAGCCTCCGCAGGAGCCGAAACTTCCTTGGAAACCTTCTTGTCAGAGTCCAGCGGCTTCATTGTGGGGAACACCCCTCCGGTCTCTTCATCCGGTTTCATCACGCCTTGCAGAGCTTGAAAAGTGGCATTCTCACATGGTTTTTCTAACTTTTTGGATTCCATAGGATGTCCTCCTGTGCCGTCTGGTTTGAGGCAAAAGTTGTAGAAAAGTTGTAGAAAGTTGTATTGGCACAAAATCGGCTTGAAATTGGCACAGCAATAGGCTTCATCGGCCTACAAGCGACCACAATATAAAATTGCTCGGCTGTAATAAGGTCTGTATAAACTCTACATATTATTTCAAGCAGATCCATACAGAAACAAGTATAGCATAAGCTTTGTAGATGTTCAAGTCAACGATTTTTTAACCCTGATACCGAATTTCATACCTTATATATAAAAAGGAGTACACCATGCCAGAATATCAATTGCAAATCAAACAGGTCGTGGATTACCCACGATGCCGGATTTATCGGCAATTCGTCCATCGGCTGATGGCAGACCGGAGCATTCGCGCAAGCGGAGGCTCTGGTCTTTTTTATTTTACCGTGCTTTGCAGCTACGCAAACTTCCGCACTTCATACCGCCGGATAGATGGTATTAGCTATACCATCTATCCGGGCGAATGGGTCTGCACACTCAAGGAAGTGTCCCAATGGTTTCGCACACGGTTTCAATGCCAGGCGTTGACAGTGCTGGAACAACTGCAGAAACAGCACTTTATCACTTTTCAGACACTGGATCGCGGCAATGTGATCCGCTATAAAATTTGCGACTGGGCGCGGCATAACACGGTGCTTGAATATAATGCTCCCTGCCAAAAGGATACCGGCTTTTTCTTTCTACCCGTTTCCGTTGTCACAGATCTCATCAGCACAAGCCGATGCTCCGAAATGGATATTATTCTGGACCTCTGGGTTTCAGCCGTCTACAACGATAATCAGGTACAGGGGTCAGACCTGGGGCCAGTAGTCTATTTCCGCAACGGCACCGGCAATCCTCTTGTTGCCTACACTGAACTGGCTGTCCGCTGGGGGTTGTCCCGGGCGACAGTCGGCCGCGTCCTCAAAAAGCTGGCCGCGCTGGACTATATCTCCCTTATGTCCTTCCCGGGCCGACACGGCAGCGTGGTCTATTTGAAAAATTACCTGTCCACCATGTTTGAAATATCGGATGTTATGGTGGACAAAGAGGAGGTCGCTATGACGCTCAACATCCGTTTGGAACTCCCCGATGAATCAGGCTCCAGCCAAAACACACCAAGTATAGAGCATGAGGTTATCGTTTCAAACGAACTCAATAGCGTTTCAAAATCGCACATTGAAATTATCATCCAAAAGATGGCTCAAATCCTGATGGCACAAGGGATTTCGTGCTTTGGTTGCCCCCTCTCCCGCTATAAGTTATATCCCTTATCGGGTGACTGCCGGGAAGATTTACTACCCCGCGTGCGGGAACAGTCAACGCTCTGTTTTGGCCTGTCTATTCTGTGCGGGAACAGACAGGTCACCACTTTTGAACTTACACTCTCTCCCATCGCGGAGAATTGAACAAGGAGGTCTTACCATGAAAAAATTTGTTGAAAAAGATGTCGCAGAAAACCCGCTGTACCATGATACATGGAAACTGTTGAAAAAATACCGCGATGTGGTGTGGAGCCTGGAGATTTCTGTCCAGCATGTGCGGTCCAAGTTTGAGATCGAATACGGCACATCCATCGAGGAATTTCTGGATTCCATCTATCTGGCCGGCGCCGATCTGAATGGGAGCGATATTGAACACCATGCCAAGTGCATTGAGCGCAGCCACAAGATGCTGAAACTTTTGGATTCAGCAGTCGAATTGCTTCGTACCCGCCACAAGAACGGCGAGGCCTATTACTGGCTGCTTTACTACTCCTTCCTCTCCCCGCAGCAACTCAAAAATGTGGAGGAGATCATCGAGAATTTGCGTCCGCATATCCGGGACATCTCATTCCGTACTTACTACCGCAGGCGCAGGGAAGCCATTGACGCACTCAGTTCCGTACTATGGGGGTACACCTCCAAAGACAGTTTGGATATGCTGGAACAGTTCTTTCCAGCGCCAAAACCAGATGAAAAGGCCAAGGGCAAATAATTGGCAGAATACGGGAATGAAATTGGCGCATTCCTGCCCTTGAGCCGTAAATCCTGGTGTGCTAAACTGAATATGCTCAAACTTGCACCCAAAACTGAATGCAGGCAGTGAACGGCACCTTTTTCAAGGTGCTTTTTTGCTGCCCTAATAATCGGCCGATTGGGGAGGGAGCCCGCATCTATTACAAGAGCTGCGGGCTCCTCTTTTGTTTGAGTCCCGCATATTACATTTGGATTGGAGGTCCGAAAATTGAAAAAACGCAAGATTCCTCACCAAAAGCGAAACGGCGATACCAGCCCTCCGCGCCGTTTTTCCATTGGCAGAATCGCTTATATGGCGTTTCTGTGTCCCACCGTCTCATTGATGTTCAGCCAGCCGGCCTTTGCCGCAACCGATGTTTGGACAAAGGCCACAGAAATCATGCAGGATGTCTACACGCAGATCCTCGCTATCTCCACGATTGCGGCCATTGTGACCGCTTCGGTAGCATTGCTGCTCATGAATTTCTCCCGTTCTGGTAAAACGGTGGATGAAAGCAGAGCTTGGCTCAAACGAATTGTTATCACCTGGGCCATCTTAAACAGTCTGGGCTTTATCATGTCCTATATCGTCCCCTTCTTTGAGGGTGGTCAGTGGGCAGGTTGATCGGCATCACATTGATACCCGACGAAAGGAGGCATGACCTATGGGTATTCTGGACGGCATTGTTGAATGGATTGCAGAGCAGGTCATGGCGGGCCTTGACTTGATAACCACCTCGGTTTTGGGGGCACTGGGCTGCGATATGGCGGTATTTCTGCGCTACTTTCCCGCAGCCGAAACGATGTACAGCGTTTTTGTCGCACTGGGCATCGGTATCATTCTCCTCAACTGGGTGTGGCAGCTGTTCAAGAACTTTGGCCTGGGAGCCGGTATTGAAGCGGAAGACCCGCTCAAATTGAGCATCCGATCCGTCATTTTTATTCTTTTGGCGTTCTTCTCCAATGAGATTGTCAGCATGATCCTGACCATCGGCGGCACACCGTACAACTGGATTATGGATTCGGAGCTGCCGGCACTCAGTTTTGCAGATTTCAACTCTGTCATGCTGGTCATCATCGGGGTGTGCGCCAATGGGGCTGTGGCCCTTATCACTCTGATATTAGTCATCATTCTGGCGTGGAACTACCTGAAGTTGCTGCTGGAAGCGGCAGAGCGATATGTATTGCTCGGCGTGCTGGTCTATACGGCTCCAGTAGCCTTTTCCATGGGGGCAAGCCAGACAACATCAAACATCTGGAAATCCTGGTGCCGGATGCTGGGCGGTCAGATTTTTCTTCTGCTGATGAACGCCTGGTGCCTGCGCCTGTTCACGAGCATGGTTGGTTCGTTTATCTCCAACCCGCTCTCTTTGTAAGGAGGGCCATTTTGAAAAGACTCAAGAAAATTTTGTTCCTTGCGCTGATGGTCACAGCCCTCTCCTGCCTGTTCTGCCAGCCTGCTTTCGCTATTTCGGAGGAAGAAGTTCAGGCACAAGTGGACGCCGTAGGCAAGGAGGCCGTTTCGGGGAATGTGCTGATCTGGTTTATGTGCGCAATCGGATTCCTTAAAGTATCACAGAAGATCGATTCTTTTATGGCGAGTCTGGGCGTCAATGTCGGCCATACCGGCGGCAGTATGCTGGCGGAGGCTATGATTGCGGCCAGAGGATTCAGCGGATTTAAGAGCTTTGCCAGCAATCACTTTGCGGGCGGCCGCAGCAGCCATTCCTCCCATGTCAATGCAAGCGGTGGCGGAAAAGGCGGCGCTGGATTCGGCGCTGGTTTTGCCAGCGGCGGTTTGGCTGGTGTGATTAAAAGGAATGTTACCAACAATGCGGTCAAAACAGCTACAACGCCACCAGATGCCAAACCCTCCGGGTTAAGCGGGTTGGTCGGCGGTGCTGCAGGCGGCATCGGCGGACATATCTACGCTTCATCCGTAAGCAAGGGAGGCAATTTTGCCAACAATGTCATAGGATCGGTTGCTACCGGGAGTATCACCCAGATGGGAACTATGACCGGGGATAAAGCTGTAGACGCTCTGCATTCCTACATGGGTCATGCGGCATTGGAGCCCGGGGCCGAGAATATTCCCACTTATCAGAATGTGGAGATCGGCGGTGGCCGCATTACCGGCACAGAAGTCACTCCGGAACATCCAGAAGGCATCGCTTTTGGTATGTATCATGCAGACCAGTATGTGGCGCCGGAAGGCCAGTACACAACCGTTCACGCCGTAGATGGTACCGCCTGGTATAAGCAGTATGCTGCGGATGCGGTTGAAAAATCTCCCTATATGGCACCGGACGGCTCGATTGCCTATCACGAATCCATCGTGAAGAAACTGCCGCCTACTCCCAAAAGAAAGGACAAACTATAATGGCTGAAGAACAAAAAAACAGCTCCGCCGAAACAGTAGATGCTGCGACCTCTGCCGCACATACGGTCAAAGGCGCTATCAAAGCTGGCAAGGCCATCTCTGGAGCCGCAAAAGGTGCTGCCGCCGGCGGCCACTATGGGGCTGTGGCTGGGGCCGTCTGGGCCGGCCGAAAGCACATCGGCAAAATCATTGCTATCATTGCGATTCTGCTTTTGCTGCCTGTCCTTTTCCTCTTGATGCTGCCCGGCTTGATTTTTGGCGGGCTGGTCAATGCCTTTTCACCAGCTGATCCTGATACGCCTATCCTCAACAGCGAAACTGCTATCGTGGAAAACGCCAATGACATCACTTTTACCATCAACGCCATCTTGGGTGAGGCCCTGGATGATGTGATCGCCCGCATCGAGGAGGATTTTGCTTCTTCTGGGGCTGACCAGATGGAGATCAAAAATCCCTATTCCTCCGGCCCTGTCTACAACGCCAACCTCATCATCTCGCAGTATTGTGCTGCCCGGGATGAAGACTTTGAGAGCATTTCACTGGATGGCCTGGCCTCTGCCCTGCGAGAGCATAAAGAACATCTTTACTCCTATACCAGCGTACAGGAAAGCCGTGAGGTCACGGCTGAGGACCCGGAAACCGGGGAAGAAATCACAACTACGGAAACTTGGATAGTTTACACCATCCGTTACAATGGTGAGTCATATCTTGCTGATACTGTCTTTGCTCTTACCGATGAACAAAAGGAGCTGGCCGCTGATTATGCCTCCAACCTCAGTTTGTTTCTTGGTGACGGACTTCTGCAAAATCTGGTTGAATGGACCGGCAACAGCATCCCCTCCCTTGGAGATGTGACCTTTACCGACGGCGGGACCCCGGTTGTTTATTACAATCAGTTGGATGAACGCTATGCCAGTCAACCCTATGGCACCGATAACATTGGTGGCTATGGGTGCGGCCCCACCGCCATGGCAATCGTGGTTTCCTCCCTCACGGACGATATGGTGGACCCGGTGGAAATGGCAAAGTGGTCATATGATAATGGCTATTGGTGCAAAAGCAGCGGCTCTTATCACGCATTGATTCCCGCTGCTGCAGAGGAATGGGGGCTTCCGGTATCCGGCTGCACGACTTCCGAGCCCCAGCGGATTCTGGACGCTCTTGCTGACGGCAAGCTGGTTGTGGCAATTATGTCCGAGGGGCATTTCACTTCATCCGGCCATTTCATCGTTCTTCGCGGCGTGAAGGATGGTCAGATCATGGTGGCAGACCCGGCCAGTTATAAGCGCAGTGAACAACTCTGGGATTTATCCATCATCTTAAACGAAGCAAGCCGCCGTGCGGCAGCAGGCGGTCCTTTCTGGATTATTGGCTGACTGTATCGCACCCCGGCATCAGAAACGAGGTAATACATGAGCAACAAGAATGACCATGATATTTATATCATACCGCCGAACTTTATAGAAACAGGCACTTTTTTTGGCGGTATGTTCCGTGCGCGGAATGTGATTGAAGCCGGCATCCTGGCATTTGCCATCGGGACGCCGGTTTTTTTGTTCCTTCCATTTGGATTGACTGCCCGCATTATTGCTTTATGCCTGACTGCGCTCCCGGTGGCATTGGTTGCCCTCATTGGCATTTCAGGAGAAAGCCTATCGCAGTTTCTGGTCACTTTTCTGAAATACCTGCGGAATCGCCGCGTTGTCGGCGGTGACGGTGAACAGCCCTGTGAAAAAGTCGGCAAGCATCTCAAACAGAAGCCTCCAAAGGAGAGAACGCCCAAGGCGTCGAAGCACCGGCGGTCTGGTGAAGCAGATTTCCCAGCTGAGTTTGATGAAGTCCGTGGATATGAGATCCGCGAAAAGCTCCGGCCCAAGAAAAACACCAGGAAGGAACGGCCTGTCAAGGCCAATAAGGCGAAAAAGAAAGCAAAGAAGCGGCCTGAAAAAGAGCGAATGCCTAAACGCCCCGCCCATATCAAGGAGGATAAGCCTCCCTGCGTCAATCCGGTGGCAGACTATCTGCCCATTGAGAAGATCGCCAACGGCATTATCTACACGAAAGACCACCGATTTGTCAAGGTGGTTGAGGTGGTCCCCATCAACTTCATGCTGCGGAGCGCACGGGAACAGAGAAATATTATCTACTCTTTCGTCTCATACCTAAAAATCAGTCCTGTTAAATTGCAGATCAAAGTGCTTACCCGGCGTGCCGACATCAACCGCCACCTGGACACAGTACGCCGTGAAATGGCGCAGGAGGACAATGAACAGTGCCGCTTGATGCAAGAGGACTATTTGGATTTTGTTCAACAGGTCGGCTCCCATGAGGCGGTTACACGACGCTTCTTTTTGATTTTTGAGTATGAGCCTTGGAACAACACACGGCGCTCCGAACAGGAAGATGAGGCAATTCAATCTCTCCAAAGTGCTGTCCACACGGCATCCAATTACCTGCGTCAATGCGGCAACGAGGTCGTTGTCCACGAAAACGAGGACGAATTTACCGTAGATGTTTTCTATAATTTATTGTGCCGAAATGAAAGTGCGGTCAAGCCTCTGTCGGTGCGGGTGCAGGAAGTTGTGACGCAGTATCTCGACAAGGGGCGGGAGGGTGAGATTGACCGCATCCCGGCGGCTGAATTTGCTGCTCCCAAAAGCATCGACTTCACCCATGGACGGTATCTCTGTATAGACGGGCTGTACTATACCTATTTGCTCGTCCCATCAGATGGTTACAAAACCCAGGTGCCCGCGGGCTGGCTGAGTTTAATCGTCAATGCCGGTGATGGTATTGACCTCGATATGTTTCTTTCGCGTCAACCCAAAGAGCGCATTATTCAGCGGGTCGGCCAGCAGCTCCGCATCAACCGGTCAAAAATCAAGGATGCCAGCGACACGAACACGGACTTCGATGATATAGACGGCGCTATTCGGAGCGGCTATTTTCTGAAGGAGGGGCTTGCGAACAATGAGGATTTCTATTATCTCAACCTGTTGATTACTGTGACCGCCCCTTCTGTGGAGGATCTGGAGTGGAAGGCCAGCGAAATAAAAAAGCTCCTGCTTTCGCAGGATATGGATGTCTGCACCTGCCATTTTCGGGAGGAGCAGGCATTTTGTTCTGCCCTCCCGCTGGTTTCCATGGAAAAGGGACTGTTCGAGCGTGGTAAGCGCAACCTGTTGACTGGAGGCGCGGCCAGCTGCTATCCGTTCACTTCGTTTGAGATGTGCGACGACAACGGAATCCTTCTGGGGGTCAACAAATATAACAGTTCCCTCATCATCGTGGATATTTTCAACTCTGCGATTTACAAGAACGCCAATATGGCGATCCTGGGTACCAGCGGCGCAGGCAAGACCTTTACGATGCAGCTCATGGCGTTAAGAATGAGGCGGAAAAACATTCCCGTTTTCATCATTGCGCCGCTGAAAGGGCACGAATTCCACCGTGCCTGTGCCAATGTAGGCGGGGAGTTTATCCAGATTTCCCCGGCCAGCCCGCACTGCATCAATGTGATGGAGATCCGCAAGGTGGATCGGTCTGTCAGCGAGCTTCTGGACGGACCGGGAATCCAGCTCTCCGAACTGGCCGCCAAAATCCAGCAACTCCACATATTCTTCAGTCTGTTGATCCCTGATATGTCTCACGAGGAACGACAGCTGTTGGATGAGGCTCTGATCCGCACCTACAATTCCAAAGGTATCACCCATGACAACGCCTCATTGGAAGACCCGGCCAATCCGGGCTGCTACCGGGAGATGCCGGTGCTGGGCGACTTGTATGAGATTTTGAAGGCCGCCCCGGAAACCACTCGCATGGCCCATATCCTCAACCGTCTGGTGAATGGCTCCGCCAGTACCTTTAACAAGCAGACCAATGTGCGGCTGGATAATAAGTACACCGTACTGGATATTTCCTCGCTTACTGGTGATTTGCTGACTGTGGGGATGTTCGTGGCCCTTGATTTCGTTTGGGACCGCGCCAAAGCTGACCGCACCGAGGAAAAAGCCATTTTTATTGACGAGTGCTGGCAGCTTCTTTCCGGCGCCGGAGCCACCGGCACCCGGCTGGCCGGTGATTTCGTTTTGGAAATTTTCAAGACGATTCGCGGCTTCGGTGGATCAGCGATCTGCGCCAGCCAGGACCTTAACGACTTTTTCAATCTGGACGAAGGCCGTTTCGGGAAAGGCATCATCAACAACAGCAAGACTAAGATCATTCTCAACCTGGAGGATGACGAAGCGGAGCGTGTCCAGGAAACCCTCCATCTCTCTGACGCAGAAACGATGGAGGTCACACACTTTGAGCGCGGCAGCGGTCTGATCTCTACCAATAACAACAATATCATGGTGGAGTTCAAGGCCAGTCCATTGGAAAAGGATCTCATAACCACAGACCGCAGGGAGCTGCGGGAGCTTTTGGAGCGCAAGCGCCAAGAACAAGCTGATTCCGCTTAAAAGGCATTTTCTCTGGGAGGTGCGGAAGCGCCTCCCTTTATTGCGCGGAGTAGTGTAAAGAACATGGTTGGATGCTTTACCAACAGACGGCGGGGCAGTACCGTCCTCCGCAACCATTTAGAATTTTATATGAGGTGAGTCCAATGTATCCGACAATAAAGTAATCAAACAATGAATTTAGAGGTGATATAAAGCGAGTTTAAGAGTTTCTTTAAGCAAGTTGGAGGCAATGAAGGCGACAAATGCAAATATAACACCCGTTTAGATACTTACGGTTGCGGCTGTCAACACAACTGTAACTACTGCTATGCCCGTTCATTGCTTCATTTTCGTGGATTATGGGATTCGGCGCATCCTCGTGTTGCAGATATTGAAAAGGTCCGGCGGAAAATCCGCAGTCTCCCATCCGGCAGCATCATCAGGCTTGGAGGCATGACAGACTGTTTTCAGCCCTGTGAACTTCACTACCGCACTACCTACCAGACCATCCAGGAGATGAATCTGTGCAGGGTAAGCTATCTCATCGTCACGAAGTCTGCACTTCCCGCTGCCCCGGAGTATTTAGAGATCTTGGACAAGGAACTGGCCCATATTCAAATTACCGTGACCTGTCTGGACGATACACAAACCGCCCAATTTGAAAAGGCCAGTCCTCCCAGCCAGCGTATCCGCGCAATTCAGGCTCTGCAAGCGGAAGGGTATGATGTGGCAATCCGATTAAGCCCCATCGTTGAGGAATACATGGATTTCGACAAGCTGAATGATTTGGGAATTGAGCGGTGTGTGGTTGAATTTCTGCGCGTCAATTCGTGGATCAGGCAGTGGTTTCGGGGTGTTGATTTCTCTAAATATACCGTGCGGCAGGGAGGCTACTATCATCTTCCTTTGAAAGAAAAGCAGCGGATCGTGGAAAAAATCCATATTCCGCAGAAGACAATCTGTGAAGATGTAACGGAACACTATCAATTCTGGAGGGATTTTGTAAATCCCAATAAAGAGGATTGCTGTAATCTCCGGAAAACGCATCATTGACAGTTCCAATACGCCTATAAGACGCCTTTTTTTCCTACTATTCTCGAAAAACGCCGGATTGACGCTCTAATGGCGTCTTTCCACAATTCCTATTTAACAATGCGCTTTGAAGGCGTCTGATTGGCGCCTTTAATAAAGGAGGTGAGCCCCATGAAGACCAGGGCTGAAATCTATGGGAACGAGGCTACGGACTTGCTACGGATCGTGACGATGTACCCCGGCCTCTGTGAACACCAGCTTCTTTGTTTTCACCCTGGCAAAGAAGATACTGCAAAGGCCCTGCTCTCTCATTTGGAGAGGCAGGGCCGCATTTTTCAAACAGACGGCGGTGGTTATTTCCTGGCAGGGCAAACACCAAAAACTGACCATGCGCTTGTCCGGGCAGTGTGGGTCCTGCTGGACTTCATCCGGCAGGTAGATTACCACGCTCCGGCTGATTTTCCCGTTAAACTCGTGTTTTTTGCCGACGGTGAATTATATGAGATTGCTTATATTGCCGCCGGGCAGGAGGCACTTGTCTGCCATGCTCTGCGGGGCAACAAAGGGGGAAGCCGCCGTATCATGCTGGTCGATACTCCGGCGCAAATCGCCCAAATCGACTGTCCGGGCATATCCGGATTTTGTACTGTAGACGAGGAAGGCCGGACAAATTATTTCAAGAAAGCAGGAGGCACATGATTGGATCGAAAACTAATATCCCACCGCATTGGAAGCATTCTCGACGATATATCCCGTCTGAGTAATGCGCTGTACGCGCTGGACACCACTGACATCCAGCGTTACCCCGACAACTATGAAACACTTTCCATAGATGCCGCTTTACGGGCAGAGCGGATTGCCTGCCGGCTGCGGCATCTGATTTATTCCAGCACAACCATCCGCAAAGGTGACTATCTCAAATCCGCCGGTGCAACGCACGGCATCACTGTCAACTGCGAGGACAGGGTGCTGGAGGTGACGCTGCCCTGTTTGCTGCCAAAGCGCAAACAGCGGCAAAGCGATGAGTTCCTGTTGGACCCGCTCTATTTTGTCCTTGATCAATACGCAAGAGAACACCCACTTCCGTATTACCGCGATTGCGTTGTCTGTTTCGCCCAGGTCTATGACCGGGCACTTCCCGACAGGCGGATACGCGATTACGATAATTTATCGGAAAAGCAATTACTGGATCTTCTCTCTTCCTTTGTGATGGCTGATGATACGGGCCTGTTGTGCGACGCCTATAACACGGCTGAACTGGGTGACCAGGATTGCACAAAAATCTATATCATGGAGAAGCAGCGTTTTCCGCAATGGCTGACAGAGCATAAAACGAGTCTAAAATCCATCTCGGATTTTTGACCATTTGAGGCCTTCTCCGGCCCGACATTCAGCGAAGCGGCTGAAACGCCCGTTTTTTCGGGCTTTTTTCACTCATGGGAAGGGCCGTTTTTACCGAAGTCCTCAGTCATTACGGTAAAAATCCTGTGCTTTCAAGGGAGGTGACTACTTGGGAAAAGCACCAACTATTTTCCACAGCCGGATACGCTTCCGTTCCGGCTTTTATCGCTGACCGCTATTTCGGGAGAGTTCCCCACCAGCCAGCTCAACCGCCTTCCCGCCAGTCCTTACTACTTGGAGGCGGTCGTGACTGCGCTCAAAAAGGCCGGACTGCTGCGCACCTACTACCGGGACCGGCTCCGGGGCTATCGGCTGGGGATCAAAGCCAAGTCAGTTCTGCTGGACGGATGGCCCGAGCGTTTTACATTCTGCCTTACAGGAGACGCAGAAACCAACCGGCTCAAAAGCGAAGCAAACCGGAGGTTTCGGCTCCACCGCCTCGCGGAAACCTATATCACTATAGGCAATGCCGGGGTACTGCTCTACCCGGATGAAAAGCCGAAGGTCTTTGCCCAGACCGGTTTTGGCGGCGAAGCTGTAACATATCCTGTGTTTTACAGTTCACGCGAAGTCAAGGAATTGGGGGCTGATGCCACCCAGATTCGAAGCTCCCGCTTCGCAGGGGTGCTGCTGGCCCCCACCGGCATCTTTGTGACCTACAATAGCGGGGGCGCTCTGATGAAGTGGCGCTACAAATCCGAACTGCGGGTAAAAACGCTCCTCTGGAACATTCTATGCCAGCAGCGTCTGGCCCAGCAGTACCGTGTCGAGCAGGTACATGGACTGGTATTGGGGGACAGCATGGATCTGGCCTACCAGATACTCACCAGTACCGGCGGGGCCAAGCATGACTACTTCATGCTGGACGGCAGCTACGACCACTTTTATTTCCTAACCAATGACCATCAGGGAGAGGTGATACTGGCGTTACTGTGTGACCCTGTGAAAACCGCGGAACTTGACCGCATTCTGTCACAGGGCCTCTCCGCCGGCAATCCCGGCAGTGCCATGGAGCAGGATGCCGCAGAGCCGGATGGAACGCCGGTGCTATTCGGTTACTTCTGCGATCTGCCCCGGATCGTGCGCTTCAACACCGCCCTCGAACTGATGGAACGCCCCGGTACGCTGATCTGCTTTGATTTTCAAGCAGATGTGCTGCGCCACTATTGCGGTGACCGGGTACACCTGCAAACCATTGACTTTACAAAATTCGAGGGGAGGTTGTTCCCATAAACAAAAAGAAACTGATCATAGGCCTGGCAGCAGCGCCGGCCGCCGTATTTGCGATCCTATACGCAGGTGGTTTCCTGGCACAGCTGTTTGGCAATTACGCGGCGTGGAAACAGGGCGGCGGCATTCCCGGAGACGGAACTTCTCCGGCGATGGCATCGCCCGATTTTTTTACCTGTCTGGCCTCCGTGTTTCGTCCGCCCTACGGAGTGTACGGTGTCCTGATTTGCATCGGCCTGTTGGCAATTCTGCTGCTCATGGTCATGCGCATGGGCTACAGCGATACCGGAGAATATGATTCTGACCGGAATTTCATTTACTCGGCCAAGGGCACCTACGGTACCTCCGGCTGGATGAGCCGCAAGGAGATGGCCGGTGTGTTGGATCTGGTGCCTGACCTGCGCAAGCATAAAGGCGTTGTACTGGGAATGCTGGACAACAAGGCTGTCTGTATTCCTGAAAATCCCCATATCAACAGCAATCTGGCTGTGTATGGCTCCAGCGGCAGCATGAAAACCCGGTCCTTTTGCGTGAATCGCATCCTTCAGGCGGCGGTCCGCGGAGAATCCCTGATCATTTCAGATCCGAAAAGCGAGCTCTACGAAAAATCCAGCGAGTATCTGCGGGATCAGGGGTACTGTGTCAAGGTGTTCAATTTAGTCAATCCGGAAAACTCGGACAGTTGGAACTGCCTTTCCGAAGTGGAGGGGCAGGAACTGATGGCGCAGCTTTTTGTAGATGTCATCATTAAGAACACCATCAACAACGGCAAGGGCGACCATTTCTGGGATTCCTGTGAGATGAACTTGCTGAAAGCCCTCGTCCTCTATGTGGACCAGAGTTATGCTGAACAAAACCGCAATATCGGAGAGGTGTACCGGCTGCTGACTTTAAGCGGCGAGTCCGATTTGGACAGCCTGTTTGAGAACTTGCCGCCCACCCATCCGGCCAAAGCGCCATACAGCTTGTATAAGCAGGCCAGCGATACAGTCCGCAGCGGCGTCATCATCGGCCTCGGCTCCCGTCTGCAGGTGTTCCAGTCGGAGCTGATTAAGAAGATCACCACCCGGGATGAAATTGACTTGGAGCTGCCCGGCCAGGAGCGGTGCGCCTACTTCCTTGTTACCAGCGACCAGGATAGCACCTTTGACTTTCTGGCAAGCCTGTTCCTGTCCTTCTGCTTCATCAAGCTGGTGCGGTATGCAGACAAGAACTGCGAAGGAGGCAAACTGCCGGTACCGGTGCATGTCCTGGGTGAAGAATTAACAGCCTGCGGCACCATTCCAGACCTCTCCCGCCGGTTAAGCGTCATTCGTTCAAGAAATATCTCTATGAGCTGTGTGTTTCAGAACTTGGCGGGCTTGCAGAATCGGTATCCTCTCAATCTCTGGCAGGAAATTCTGGGCAACTGCGACGCGCAGTTGTTCCTGGGCTGCACAGATGAATTGACGGCAGAGTTTATTTCTTCCCGCACGGGACTGGCTTCTGTGTCGGTATCCAGCAAATCCAAGCAGCTGGGTACCTGGCGTATCTCCAACTACACGCCGGAATACCGGGAAACCTCTGGTGTCGGCAAGCGTCCTGTCCTCACCCCGGACGAAGTTCTGCGGCTGCCTATCAAGCAGGCGCTGGTCATCATCCGGGGGCAAAAAGTTCTCAAGGTAGACAAAATGGACTATTCCAAACATCCGGAGGCATCCAAGCTCCGTTCCTGCAAGGCATCCGCCCACATCCCCGAATGGCGCAGGCTGGAACAGGAGCAATCGAAGCCCTCTGCGGCACAGCCAAAGCCGCAGGCCCCCGCGCCTAAAAAGCCAGTGAAGAAAAAGCCGAAAGCGGCCAGCACATCTACCGGCACCAAGCAGACCGCAGCCGTTCCAACCGCAGAGGCTCCGAATGGCATCATCACGACAGATAAGGACTCGATCCTTTCTTAATACAAAACATAGGAGGTTAATTTTATGGCAACCAAGAAAAAAGTATTGCTGGAGCAGGAAACTCCTGTTCCTGAAAACACCGCCCCCGCGGACGGTACCATTTCTTCCGCTGGCCCCCCGGCTGATGCGGCGGCGCCGCCTGACAGTGACGATTTGAGTGCGCTGCTGGCCTCTATGGATCAGACCAATGACAGCGCCTCTACAGATCAGCCTGATGGCGACGCCACTTTGGAAGGCTCTGACCCTCCCCTTGAGTTTATGGAAACGGAGGCGTCTGATGAGGCTGCCCCCGAGGATGACGGCACGGCCTCTGGCGCCCCTTCCGATTCGGATGAGCCTGCCGGATCGGCGGCCGGTGAGGATGGCGACGGTGAGGAAGAGACTCCTTCCAATTTGTCTGCTGAAGGTGCAGATGGCACCCCAGCGGAGATGGTTTCCGAAACTGCTGTGGAGCCGGCTCCCTCCAAGACCAAGCGGGCCCCCCGGCGGAAAAAGGCGGCGCCTGTGGAAGATCCCGTACATGGCGAGAATGAGGACTCTGCGGAGGCTCCGGCCGCTGAAGAGCAGGCTGTGGAATCTTCCGCCTCTGTTGAGAATACGGCGCCGCCTGATGAGGGAGAAACACCCATTTCAGAGGATACCGCTCCCCAAGAGGAGGCGCCGGTAGATACTGCGTCTGCTCTGCGCCGGACCGCCGTAACACACCGCAGTGACGCCTCTATCCTGACCATCCGTAGTCGTGAAGAGGTGGAAACACAGGAAGACCGCGAGGATGTCATTTGGCACGAGATCCACAACGCCTACCGCACCCGCCGCATCCTCACAGGTCAGCTGGGCGGCATTGAGCAGCTGGACAACCGCAAAACTGTGGCCGTAGTGGATTACAAGGGCTTCCGCATCATTATCCCCATCAAGGAGATGATGATCAATCTGGGCCGCAGCCCTTCCGGTCAGGAGTACGCTGACCTGATGCTGCGTCAAAACAAGATTTTAGGGAATATGCTGGGGGCGGACATTGACTTTGTGGTGCGCGGCATCGACTCCAAGACCCGCAGCGTTGTCGCAAGCCGCCGTGAGGCTATGATGCGGAAGCGTCAGACCTTTTATTTCGATTTGGACGCCGAGGGGAAGTACCGCATCTACGAGGGGCGTATTGTTCAGGCCCGGGTCATCGCTGTTGCGGAGAAGGTCATCCGCGTCGAGGTATTCGGCGTTGAAACCTCAATTCTGGCCCGTGATTTGGCTTGGGACTGGATCGGCGATGCCCACGAGCGTTTCTCCGTGGGCGATGAAGTGCTGGTCCGCATTCTCAATGTGCGGCGCAACAGCCTTGAAGACCTCGGAATCCGTGCTGACATCAAGAGCACATCTGAAAATACCGACCGGGACAATCTCCAGAAGTGCCGAATCCAGGGTAAATACGCCGGAAAAGTGACCGATGTACACAAGGGTGTGGTTTATGTCCGGCTTGCCAATGGCGTCAATGCGGTAGCTCATTCCTGCTATGACTACCGGATGCCCGGAAAGAAGGATGATGTATCCTTTGCCGTCACCCATTTGGATGTGGAGCGCGGCATCGCTCTTGGAATCATCACCCGGATCATCCGGCAGAATCTGTAAACCGAAAACCGCCTGGGAAGTATCAAATAACTGCTTCTCGGGCGGTTATTTTATTATTTCAGCTACTTCATAGCCATGCAGCCAATCCTGCCCCGGCATCCGCTATGTTTTGCAATCACTTCTGTAAATTGGCACAGGATTGTCCCTACATTGGCACAGCCTTGCCCTTGAGCCGCAAATCCATATCTGTTATACTTGGTACAGTCAAAAATTTGTAATGCAGCCGCTCCGGCCGGGAGCGGCTGTTTTTATTTCTGAGTAAAGGTGGTGGTTTTTATCCATAGCATACTGCAAAAGCTCCGCAGGGCATTAAAAAATGAGCGGGGTGAGGCCAACTACTTTTCCACGGTAGTGTTTATCTTCATTGCCGTTGTTTTGCTGGCCTTTATCATCGACCTGTTCGGCATCATCTCTACAAAACAGGAGCTGGACCATGCAGCCGATCAGATGGTCAAGCAGATCCAGTTGTCCGGCGGCATCAACAGCGAGACGGATGCCCTCTTTGATTTCCTCTGTTCGGAGATCGAGGGAGCCGACAATATCACCTATTCGATTGACGCCACATATAAATCTCCCACACCTTCCGGGATGTCCCGGGCCATCCAGCTGGGGACACCTTTCTATATCACCATTGAGGGGGATGCCAAGCTGG
The DNA here is from genome assembly GCA_018228685.1 of Clostridiaceae bacterium Marseille-Q4149. Classification (GTDB taxonomy): domain Bacteria; phylum Bacillota; class Clostridia; order Oscillospirales; family Oscillospiraceae; genus Vescimonas; species Vescimonas cirricatena. The sequence continues at coordinate 1,949,209 of CP073691.1, read as the reverse complement.
GCGGCTTCTGGAATCTGGATCTGGTCAACATCACGGTGGTGGCCCGCGGCTCCGGCGTCAGCGAACATTACTGGAAGTGAGGTGGCCTATGAAGCGTTTTTTCTCACGGCTGCATCGGCCGCTTCGCAACGAGCGGGGGGAGATCACCTTCTTCGCCTGCTTCTTTGTGGTTGGAGTCGTCATGCTCATCTCTTTCCTGCTACTGTATGCCTCGGTGAGAATTACTTGCATCAACATCCGCAACGGGGCTAAAATGGAGCTGAACAATCTGAGCGCCACCATCTACGCAGATACCTACCGCTCCCAACGGGAAACCAATTTTGAAGAGTATTTACGCACCCTCTACTCCAGCCGGGACTACACAGAAATGCTGGAGGCCACAGTTGCCGGCGGCCTTGCCGAAAAGATCCCTCTCTCTACCGATGACTACACAGTTTCCGACATCAGCCTTGAATTCAATGTGGTGGGTGATCGTGTGGAGTACATCTTTTACTGTGATGTTGACTTTTATGTGCGGATGTTTGGACATAGTTATCCTACCATCACCCAGCGGGTAGAGCTGACCGGGTACCACAACACCAAATTTTAGCTGTGCTGTTGAAAATTCAGTCAGAACTACAGTATAGGCTTTATATAACAGCAAAAAAGGAGTGTAGCACACATGAAGAAGTTTTTTCAATCCAAAGGCTTTATCGTTACTTCGCTGACTGTCCTCTGTGTTGCCATCCTGGGCGTCTGCTGGTTCGCCAGCCGGGACTGCACAGAAGATTTCAAGCCGGAAGAATCCCCGCCCAGCAGCACGACCAGCGATTGGTCGGATGGCGGTACACAGACAGATGGTGAGAGCGGAGCCGGAGCCTATACGCCCGGCCAGTCCTCCAGTCCTGAAGAGGAGTACCCCAAGGTGACCTCTGAAACTGAGGATGAAGTCGTGATCGACTTCACGGACACGGAGAAACCGGAAACAACGCCCCCGCCCGCGCCAGAAGGGAAAACCGAGCGGGAAGACCCCGGTGAAGATCATCCGGTCAATCCTGACCCGGAAGTGCCCAAGGTCACCACTCCCCCTGCGGAAAAGGAGCCGGCCAATAACGAGCCGGCCCCCGGAGCCAGCAATGGCAACGGCGCTGTGTATGATCCAGTGTTTGGGTGGGTAGTTCCCGGCGATGTTCAACAGTCTGTTGGTGATAGTGATGGTGACATCAACAAGCAAGTCGGCAATATGGGCTGACCCATCTACAACTGAATATAACCTTGATTGGCCGTCACAGAGCTGTGGCGGCCTTTCTATTTTAAGAAGAACGGAGTGTGATGTATTTGAAGCGACTTCTCGCCCTCCTGTGCAGCCTTGCCCTGGTATTTTGTTTGCTCCCTTCCACTGCGTTTGCAGAGGGCGGTAACGGAAATATTGACGGCGGTGGCGGCAGCATGGGCCAAGGCACATCCTCTAATTTCTGGAATCCTGGAAATGATGGTGTGCGAATTACCGTTGTGGATGCCGATAGCGGTACAGCAATATCTTCCCCCGTAGACTTCTCCAACCGGGTACAAAAAAACAGCGTCCTGCACTTTGGGAAAGTCAACAAGTTACAGTATCTGGGCGGCACCGCACTCTCCCTCCAGTCTGGCGTGGCATACTCCTGCATCAAACCAGCGCAGTCTATGCCCACCATCGTCAGCAGCAAGGGGCAGAGCAATATTGAGGCCATCAAGCGGTATTTTTGTTCGGAATATGCCTGCCAGATGGTTGCCCAGGCGGCCGGTGTGGACTATGAGCGGATGATCGCTGGCGACTATAAGCTGCTGATCGAGCCCATTGCATACTTTACGCATAACGGCCAGTATTACTGTATGACCGCTACAGAGGCGGCGCTGTATGACCAAAAATCCGGCGGGGCGCTTCGGAAAACCATGACTTCCCTCACCCACAAGAATCTGCCTCTGTCGATGTTTTTGGAATTTAGCGATCTCGGCCTGCCCGCATGGACAGGCAGCACCACAAGCAAGCAGAGCAACGCTGACATCATCAGCAGTCTGGGCGTCGGCATCGTCTGGTTTGATGAGCGCCCGCCCGAAGGGGAAATTGAAGCGCCCGATGTAGAATATCGGGTAGACACGGATGTGATCACATCCGTCACTCTGCGGACGGATACGGATTTAACACCGGACAATCCGGCCTCGGTGACCTTCCATATTCTCGGCACCACCTACCGGGTCAATGATATAGTCATCCCGGCGGGCGACAGCCAGGTGGTCTGGGTCAAGTGGCACACGCCCTCCACTCCACAGTCGGTAACCATCACGGTTTCCGTCAGCGGAGCCTATACCGCACAAGATACCTTTGTTGCGGAGATCGTGGACTTGAACGAACATATCCCTCCAGATCCGACAGCAACGGATACCAACCCCAACTACACCGTGCCCTCACTCCCCAATGAGCCGCAGAAGCTCACTGCCAACTGGGGCGTATGGAGCTGCTACTGGGTACCGGTTTGGGTTTGGTGTGACCACGATGACTGGGGGCACTGGGTCGATGAAGGCTATTGGGAATACGAGTACACCGGCTATTCTGCCTCCACCAGCGGTGTGATGTCCCTGATGCCGGATGATATTGTGCCCACGGCCTCCGGGAAGTCAATGAAGAGCGGGTATGGCGTCAAGCAGGATGTGACAGCCACCCTTTCTACCGACGCGCCCACCAGCCATATCACCCATCCGCAGACGGCATTTTCCGTGTTTCCCGAGTTCCAGTACGAAACATACTTACGCCTTCTGCAGCGGGTGTCCAGCGGCCGGAGTGCCAAATTCACTTTCCAGCCCAACGAGTTCTCTACCTATAACCGGGCTGTGCATTTCAGTCCGTTATGGTTCCCGGATTCCACAGATTATACCGTCTTCACCCAAGTCTGGGACACCTGGACCCCTGATGGAATGTTGAGCATCAACCTGAACGACTATGTTTCAATCGATGGGAGCCTTTATGATGATTGGTACACCAACCGCGAGTAGCCTGTGGCCGGCATACCTGCTCACCGTTTTCTCTGTTGTGGCTGGTTTTGCTGTTTACGATATTCTATATAGGCGGGTGCCGGATCGGGCGCTCGCCTTTTTTATGCCCTTCGCCGCTCTGGCTCCGCTGCTCAAGGTCTGCCTTGCCGGGGACGGTGGGCAGCTCTGGCCCACCGTTGCCGAGGCTTTGGCGGGGGCATTGCTTGGCTTTTGCATCCCTCTGGCTGCTGCCATGGCAACGGGTGGAACTGGGCTTGGAGGAGGCGATATTAAATTCTGTGGGATACTTGGGCTGATTTACGGCCCTTCCGGGATGGCTCTGGTTTTCTTTGTGGCCGCAGTCTTTGCCATGCCGATGGTCCTTCTGTTCCGAAGGCTTTCCCGGCTCCGCCAGCCCATCGCCATCCCGTTCTTACCTTTTCTTGCCTGCGGCTGCTCTGTTGCAACGCTGGCTGAACTATTTTTATGACAGGAGAATGTGCTTATGAAACTCAACAACCGATTTATTTTCGGTATTTTGTCCCTGGTATTGGCAGCAGTCATTGCTTTTGTGGCTCTGCCCACCATTGCCCGGCAGACCAACGGGAAAACGGAAATTGTCCGCATCACCCAGCCTGTGCTCAAAGGCGAGCAGGTCACAAAAGAAAACGCCGAGGTTGTGGAGGTCGGCGGCTACAACCTTCCCGCCAATGTGGCTCACAGTCTTGATGATGTGGAGGGCCTGTATGTGACGGCCGATCTGGCTGCGGGCGACTATATTCTCACCAGTAAGGTGAGCAGCGTCCCGATTTCCTCCGATGTGGCGCTCAATGACATCCCCTCTGGTAAGGTTGCTATCTCTCTGACCGTAAAAACACTGGCCTCCGGGCTGTCGGATAAGCTCCAGCCCAATGATATTGTCCGCATCTATCACTTCCTGGAGACTGCGGAAGAAGTACCCGAACTGCGTTTTGTCAAGGTCCTTTCCGTCACGGATTCTGATGGTATCAATGTGGACAATACCAAAGAGCCCACAGAAGATGAAGAGCCGCAGCAGTCTGCTACCATCACAGTGCTGGCAAGCCCAGAGCAGGCCCGCATCATCACTGAGTTGGAGAACGACGGCGTAGCTCATGTGGCCCTGATCTCCCGCAACAATGACCAGCTGGCTGAAGAACTGCTGGCCGAACAGGACAAGACGCTCCAGGAAATTTACTTCCCGGAAACGCTGGTGGATGAAAACGCTGATGCGCAAAGCAGCGAGCCTGCCGCCGAAGGAGACGCCGAAAACACCGAAGGGGGCGAGCCTGAAACCGTCTCCCCTGAAAGCGGCCAGGAGGATAGCAAATAACCAGGGCGGTGAATCGCTTCACCGCCCTGGTTTTACCATCAGGTATTTGTTTGGATGAGTTTGTCCTCGTTGATCAGGAACAGGCTGGGATTCTGTCCGGCCATATCAAGCAGCCGTGGAGTAAAGCCGCTCTTGGAAAACACCCCGTAGAGGAACTGATAGCCTTTGAATGCTGATTGGATTTCTGCGGACACCTGCACTTTGTCCCGCAGGGCAAAGAAAACCGGCGCATCCACTGGCTTGACATGGAACTTGCATTCGCCGGCAAAGACCTGATGATTCTGGTGGTCTACCGCCATTACATCGATTTCGGTATCGCTGTCAAGGTCATTCAGCCAATAGGCCCCTATACGGGATGGCGTAAATGGAATTTCCCTGTTTCTGCACAAGTCCGCAAAAACGGCCCTGCAGACATCCTCATAAGCAAAGGCTACAAACTTTTGTTCAAAATCTTTTTCGATCTCGTCCATGACGAGCCGGGAGTTATCCAATTCCAGTTCTCCCTTATACGGGTAGACATACCGGAACCAGAAGCGCACAAAGTTATCTTGTATGAAGTAAAGCCCTTTGCGGGACTTCTCTGGATTTTTCTCCGTCACAGGCGTGTCCTTGACGATAAAGCCCAAATCGCTGAGGGTAGAGAGATAAGGCGTCAGGCCGGAAGTCTCGATCCCCATAGCGCCGGCGATTTTACCCAGCTTATGATTGCCCTCCGCTATCACTCGGATAATGGAAAAATAGTTTACGGCTGAGGTCACTTCATCTTTCAGCAGGAAGTTGGGCTCCTCATATAAAAAGCCGTTTTTCGAGAGGATAACAGATTCCACTTGCTGCAGCAAATCGTCCCGCTCATTAAAGAACTCCAGATACTTGGGTACGCCGCCTGTGATTGAGTATTGCTTCACCGCATCTTCAAACGAAAGGCTCTGTGCCGCATACACATCCGGGAATGGCAGCGGAGCAAGGCGGATCTGCGCGGTCCGGCGCCCATACAGCGGGCTGTCATATGAGAGGGCATACTTTTGCATCATTCCGATCAGTGAGCCACAGAGGATCAACATCACATTACTGTCCTTGAGGATCTCGTCCCATGCGTTTTGGAGAATGGAGGGGAACGCCGGATTCGATTTGACCAGATACGGGAACTCATCGATCACGAGCACCTTTTTCTCCTCCGGACGGTATTCCGAAATCACACGGAACAAATCCAGCCAATCGGAAAATGCGACTCTCTGCAGCATAGGATTTTTCGTGATCCGTGCGGCAACACTGGCAAGCCGCTTCATGCTCTGGGATTCTACTTCCTCTGTTGCGAGAAAGTAAAAAGCGAGCTTGTCTTTGATGAACTCTTTGATAAGCGTCGTTTTTCCCACGCGCCGTCTGCCATAGATAACAACAAAGCCGCCGTCTGTTTGATACGCGGTTTCAAGGGATTCCAACTCCCTGCGTCTGCCGATAAATTTCATATTGCTACCTCCTTTATCATAATTTATTTTATGATAATTTCATTTATATTATACAACTGACAATGAAAAAGTCAAGGGGTATCCCACCTCTTTTGAAAGGAGCCTTCGACTATGGGAAAAGTTATTACCGTCTGGGGCAGCCCAGGGAGCGGAAAAAGTATGTTTTCCTGCATTCTGGCAAAAGCCCTGACCCGCGACAAGCGGAAAGCGATCATCATCAATGCGGAAATCAGTGTCCCCATGCTCCCTGTCTGGCTGCCGGAGCAGATCATTCAGACCAATGCCTCCGTAGGGCAGGTACTGAGCAGCGTGGAAATCGATACCTCTTTGGTGGCAGGGCATGTTACCGTGCTCAAAAGTTATCCCTTCATTGGCGTGATGGGCTATGCTGCCGGTGAAAATCCGTTGAGTTACCCGGAAGTCAAGTACGCCATGGTACTCCAGCTGGTCAATGCCGCCGCAAGGCTTGTGGATTTCGTCATTCTGGACTGTAGCTCCAATATGACGAATGTGTTCACGCCTGCCGCCATTGAGTCAGGGGATCTGGTCATTCGCATCCTGACGCCTGACCTCAAAGGTGTTAATTACTTAAAGGCCCACCAACCCCTGTTGGGAGACGGACGCTTCCATTACGATCAGCATATGACCTTTGCCGGTATGGCCCGCCCCTTCCATGCGCTGGATGAGATGGGCCATATCATCGGCGGCTGGGACGGTCTTCTGCCTTATGGCAAGGAGATTGACCGTTGCGCCACCGAAGGAGGGATGTTCCAGGCCATCAAATACTGCAACCCCAAATACACAGCTTCACTCAACAAGGTTTTGGATGCGCTGGAACAGATGGAACTGGCTGACGATGCCGCAGAGGATGATGTAAGCGAAACCGAGCATTTTGAGGAGGAAACTGCCGATGAATAATCTCAATGACATTTTCTTCGCACCTTCGGCAAATCAGGAACTTACCTACGAACAGATTCTGGAAGATGTACAGCGGTACTTTGCGGAAAACCACGCCGCCACGATTGCAGAGGCCGGCGATGGAAATACCGACCGCGCCTCCTCCCTTTTGAAAGAACTGATGGTGCAGTACATCGTCAAGCGAAAATACGCCATCGAGGGGCTGACCACGGAGGAGCTGTGCGAGAAGCTCTATGAGGACATGGCCGGGTACTCCTTCCTGAAAAAGTGGATCTACAAGCCTGGTATTGAGGAGGTCAACATCAATGCTTACAACGACATTGAGGTAATTGAAGCCGGCGGACGCAGCGTTAAGATCCCGGACAAGTTTTCCTCCCCACAGCACGCCATTGATGTGGTCCGGCGTATGCTCAACGCCTGCGGCATGGTCATAGATGATACCATGCCCAGCGTGATCGGTTTTCTGGATAAGAATGTGCGTATCTCTGTGGATAAGACACCGATTGTTGACCCGGAGGTGGGGATCAACGCCTCCATCCGTATCGTGAATCAGCAAACGGTTTCCGCACAGAAGCTGCTGGACTCCGGCAGCGCAACCGCGGAAATGCTCCATTTTCTGACCGCCTGCATCCGCTATGGCGTATCCGTCTGCATTGCCGGGGCCACCGGCTCCGGCAAAACTACCATCATGGCATGGCTGTTGTCCCAGGTCCCTGACAACCGCCGCCTCATCACGATTGAGGAAGGCAGCCGCGAATTTGATCTGGTCAAGCGGGACGAAAATGGAAACATTCTGAATTCCGTAGTCCATCTGCTCACCCGGCCCAGTGAAAATCCATCCTTGAACATCAACCAGGACTTCCTGCTGGAGCGGGTCCTTCGCAAGCACCCGGATGTGATCGGCGTCGGTGAAATGCGGTCTGCGGCAGAAAGCCTGTCCGCTGCTGAAAGCTCCCGTACCGGCCATACCGTCTGCACCACAATCCACTCTAACAGTTGCGCCTCCACTTACCGGCGCATGATGACGCTGGCAAAGCGAAAGTATATGATGGGCGATGATGTTTTGATGCAGATCATGGTCGAAGCCTATCCAATCATCGTGTTCACAAAGCAGTTGGAAGACCGGAGCCGTAAAATCATGGAGATCATCGAAGGAGAAGGCTGCGAGGGGGAACGGCTGATTTACCGCACCCTCTACTCTTACAATGTGCTGGACAATACTGTTGATGCAGATGGACGGCCTCTTGTGGTCGGCCGCCACAAAAAAGTTTCCGAGATGTCCAGCTCATTGCAGAAGCGTCTCCTGGACAATGGGATTTCCCATAAGGAGCTGGATGAATTTCTTGAGCACGACAAGGAGGTGTTGAACGGATGCCGTGGGTTTACATCATATGCTTCGCCCTCATCGCCGCTGGACTCCTAACGCTGTTTGGTGTGCGGCCGGGCGATTTCATTGATGCGCTTTTCCGGTCACAGCGCAAGTCGGCCACTCTGACCGATGAACTGAATGTTCTGATGGGCACTCCGGCCAAAGGCTTCTTTAATCAGGACTTTGAATTGAAGCAGATTCTCAAAGGCACCGGGCGGGCTGACCGGTATGAAGCAGTCAAACGGCTGTCTCTGATCCTATTCGCGGTGGGCGGTGCCCTGGCGCTGCTGATTGGCAATGTGTACATGGTCCCGATTTTAGGGATCGGATTTTCACTCGCTCCTATTTGGTATCTGCGCAGCACCGCAGCCAGTTATAAAAAGCATTTGAATGAAGAACTGGAAACGGCCATCTCCATCATCACCACTTCCTACCTGCGCACGGAGGACCTGATCCGGGCAGTCAAGGAAAACCTGCCCTACATCAATGAGCCGGTGAAGGCCAATTTTGAGGCATTTGTCTATGAGGCAGAGTTGATCAACGCAAATACTACGAGTGCCATCAATTCGCTCAAAATGAAGATTCCAAACCGTGTTTTCCATGAGTGGGCTAACATCCTCATTCAGTGCCAGTCTGACCGGGCCATGAAAAATACGCTGCCTACCATCGCCCAGAAGTTTTCTGATGTTCGTGTGGTGCAGTCGGAGCTGGAGGCTATGATGCAGGGGCCGCGCCGGGAGGCGATCACGATGATGTTCCTTGTGATCGCCAATGTACCGCTGCTTTATTTCCTGAATGAAGATTGGTTTCACACGCTGCTCTTCACCACGCCGGGCAAAATCGCTTTGGCAATCTGCGCAGCCATTATCCTGTTTGCCCTGACCCAGATCATGAAACTGAGCAGGCCCATTGAATATGGAGGTGACAGCGCATGACGCTTTTAGCTCTCACAGCAGTGATTTGTTTCGGCTTTGCCGTCTATAACCTGACTTGTGCCTTTGCGGACATTCCCACCAAGCGCACCTCCCGTATGATGCTTCTGGCCCGCAAGCAGCAGGGCGTAAAGGCCGAGAAACTGCTGGATGTCTATATCACCAAAATCGCCGGCCTGATCGCTCCGTACCTGAAGTTGGACAAGCTCAAGCGGAATAAACTGCAGCGGGCGCTGGACATTGCCGCCATGGAGCTGACACCGGAAGTCTACACCGCCCGGGCCTGGGTCACAGCCGGGGCAGTCGGCCTCAGTTCTCTGCTGATGGCGTTTCTGATACCGCTTATGGTGCCTGTTCTGATTGGTCTGGCCGTGGCGCTGTGGTTTTCAACCTACTACAAGGTTTTTGACTTTGTGAAAAAGCGGCGCAAGCTCATTGAGAATGAGATCCCGCGCTTTGCCCTTACCATCGGGCAGAATTTGGAAAACGACCGGGATGTGCTGAAGATCCTTACTTCCTACCGCCGGGTGGCGGGAAAAGACTTCGGCGCGGAGCTGGACCAGACGATTGCCGACATGAAGACCGGAAACTATGAAAACGCCCTCATCCATTTTGAAACCCGCATCGGCAGCCCCATGCTGTCTGATGTAATCCGGGGACTGATCGGTGTTCTTCGCGGCGATGACCAGCGGATGTACTTCAAGATGATCTGTTTTGATATGCGACAGATTGAGCAGAACAATCTGAAAAAGGAAGCTGCCAAGCGTCCCAAGAAAATCCAGCGTTACTCCATGATGATGCTCATCTGTATCATGATCATCTATCTGGTGGTCCTCTGTACCGAGGTTATGGGCTCCTTGGGCGCTTTCTTTGGATAATCGGACTGCGAATGGAACGGCCCCACATCTGAATGTGAGGGCCGTTTCCTATAAGAGCTCTATGGTTTTCTCTGCAAGATACAGCGGAAGATTCGTGATAAATGATGATGCACATTCGAGGTGTCCACATTTTTCTTTGTTTTGCAATTCATTTTTTCACATTTTTCTGAATGTATGAAGCAGAAAAAACACATTTTTCTACCTCTTGCAGTGTAAAGGAGGTAAGTGCTTGTTCTATAGCGGATTTTTGTAGCGGTAGTCAGCTGCCGTCATTTATTTCTGGGCCAGCCTGTCATATACAGGCCGGCCCTTATTTTAAGGAGACTTTTATGCCTAAGAAAAAATTTTCCCCGTCTGGTGGCGCACGGGAAGAAAAGCGCCGTTTCCGATGGCTTCTGTATCAAAAGCCGAAAGCCTATCCCAGCCGGCCCATTTCCAATAAAAAGGACATGCTCAAACCGATTCGTCGTTCTTGAGCGGTGAGCAGTCTTTTTATAAAACCATCAACATCAAAACAATAAAATTTCAGGAGGTCTTACCATGAGAAACTTTACCACCCGTATCCAGAACAAGGCGAATGCACTGGCCCTTCGTGCCCGTATGGCGCTTTCCAACCAGCGCGGTGATTTTTACATTTCGGACGCTGTTAAGATCATCATCGCCGTAGTGCTGGGCGCCCTTCTTCTGGCGGCCCTGACCCTCATTTTCAACGACACGGTGATTCCGCGTATCACCAGCGAGATCGAGGGCCTGTTTGGCTAAAATCACCGGCGGGGATCGGTCTGTGGGTTTCCACGGCCGGTCCCCGCTTTTTTAGTTTTTGAAAAAACGAATAACGGAGGTAGAGGATGAAATCATCCTGCAAAATTTATTCTTTCCTGCGGGCTGTTCGCGGCAACTGGCGCAACGCTATCTTTGTAAGCTGCGATTGCGGCCACTGCATGTGCGGCCGGACAACGCCCTGTTCCGGTTTTCTTCTGGCTGTGGATGAGTGCGGACAGGTTATGCTGCTTTCTGCCGAGGACATCCAAAGACTATCCGGAGAAACTGTAGATTCGTCTGAGTGCATTGCCATTTTGTCCCGGCGCGCCTTTGACGCCGCCTTTTCCAAGTACATCGAATGGCACACACCGGAGCCTTCCGCCTGTGCGCTCAGACAACTTTCTCTGGACCCGGGCTGCAATTAACACTGTTTTTTCACACTGAAAGACGCCTTTGCGCCGTCATCTATACGCATTTGGAGGTGATGATTTTTATGACGAAGCAAAAACATATCCAATGCCCTTATTGCCATGCTAACGCCTCTCTTCGCCCCGCCAGCACAGTCTATGGCTGTAACCGCCGTTCCCAGGGCAAATATATCTATCTCTGTGATCGCTGGCCGGCTTGTGATGCCTATGTGAGTGCCCATGACCGGACACACCGGCCTATGGGGACTCTGGCAAATGGGGATCTCCGGCACAAACGAATCCTGGCTCACCGGGCGCTGGAGCATCTGCAGCAGAGCCGGCACATGGAAAAATGGGAGGTCTACATCTGGCTCCAGGCCAAACTGGGACTAAATGACCAGCAGGCACATATTGGCATGTTTTCTGACGGGATGTGCGATGAGGTAATTCGCCTCTGTTACAAAGCCGCTGCTCCTTTGGGCAATCTGCATTCGGCCGCTTAAAGGGGGGGTGAAACGATGACCAGTTTAACAGAACAGCAGCAGGAACTTGTTGCCCGGAATCTTTCTATTGTACATTGGGTCATTTGTGACTACATCCATGTTAATCCGACTATTTGCGGTATGGAATATGGAGACCTGTTCCAAGAGGGGTGCCTTTGGCTCTGTAAAGCCGCGTCTACTTATAAGAATGACGGACGGGCCCAGTTTTCTACCTACGCCAAAACGGTCGTTAAAAACGGGCTTCTGTCCTATTGCCGGGCGATCTGCAACAGGAAGAAAAAATTCAGCAGGCTTATTATTGGAGAACATGGAGAACTGGCGGCAGACGGAGAGGCCCTGGAGTCCCGGCCCGACACCTTTAACACCCAAGTATCTCTGATAGAAACTCTGTCATTGCTGGATGCCTGTAAAAAAGATTACGATGGTGTAACCCGGCTTGGCATTGAGGCGCTTGCCCTCAAACTTCAAGGAATGCGGGTCACAGACATCGCGGAGCTTTATCAGGTGCCGCCCTCCCATGTGGGGGCATGGATCTCGCGTTCCACCGCAAAACTGCGCAGAGACTCCAAGTTCCTGAAAAGCCTGCTCTGAATTTGTTGAAAACCGCGGCCTTTCCGCAGTAAAGGATATATAAAAGAAGGAGGTACTGATGAATGGAACAGAAAACCCTATATACTGCAATCGGCCGTCTGGACCGGGAAACGAATGGCTGTGGCCGGTCCTGCCCGGTCATCCGCCTGAGCGGGCAAACTTACATGGTGGATATGCAGGAAATGGTCGTTTGGACCGCCCTAAACTGGCGAATTTCTAAACGAGAGGATATTTCCCTCCAGTGTGACAAGCTGGTGTCCTCTCTGGGAGATTGTATTTCCCGCTCTTGGGATGCCTGCGTAAATCGGCTGCTCACCCGAGGTCTGCTGGTATCTGGCTGCGGTGAAACGGAATACGATGCTCTGTATGATTTGTTGAGTTCTCTCGGCATTATTCCAGCCAGCGGATCAATGCTGATGAGGAGCATCTCATTTGTCAAACTGGTGGCAGGCCGCCGAGTCCCTATTCAACAGGCGCTAAAATTATTCCAAAAAGACCGGCGTACCGACTATGAGACCCGTGTTATGAGGCTGGCCCAGCAAGCTCTGCTGTCCACCGCCGAGATCATCAAGTGTGTAGAGCAGGATGTTGCCTATCTTCCCAATGAGCAGTTCTTGATGGAGGCCGTGTACGGCGACGACGAAACCACCTGCTATAATATCGCCGGCATAATGAAAAACAGCCGGAGCAGTCAGGCAGTAACGCTGGCCGTTGCCAACCTCTACCTGCGCCAGCAAATCATTTTTGAGAGGATTACCACATGAAGAATCAATGGAACCAATTCCCGTTCGTGCTGCGGCGAAAGATTTTGTTGACCTTTTTGGCCGGGCTCGCAAGCATTGCCCTCAGCCTAATCATCTTCATTATTACCACAGACCATATCCTGCTGGTACTGGGCAGCATAATCTTTCTTGCCTCTCTGGTACTGGTTAGGAGCTTATGGAGCACCATCGCCCGGGGCCAGTATGAGATCGTAGAAGGCGTCTGCTCCAGCGTTGTCTCGCCTATGATGCGGCAGTATCGCAAGATCCAACTAATAGACGAACAAGGTGCGGAGCGCACTTTACTGTTAAGTAAGTCCGCCAAGTTCCAGATTGGCGCCCGGTATCGTTTTTACTTTCAAAGCAGCAGCCACCCCACTGTTGGAAACGACTATCTGGACGCGGCTCTCTCCACCAACAGCTTCCTGGGATATGAGGCCCTTGGCGAGCCGGCTGTCCAAGAGGAACAGGCTAAGGAGAACGGCTAAACCTACGGCAAAATAGGAAAGGGATACGGTGCAGGCTACATAACCACAGCATCGTATCTCTTTTTCTTACTCCTCTATCCACTATTTTTACAAAGTTTGATTTGCTGCAGAAAAACGGGGGATTTTTCCTATTTAATAGGTAGAATCTAAAAAGGAGGGCTACCCCCATGTACAAACCACACACGATTGAGCAATACAAAATCCAACAGTTTCTGGATCATACCTTTGCTATGGAGCACTTTCTGGTCTCTCCATTATCCCGCTCCGCACTCATGCTGGAGGACAGATGCGGTGAGCGGATTGCCTTTTCCTTTTCAGACAACGAAGTGCGTGAAATCCCAATCCCTTCTGCGCCATCCCCGGACAAGGTGAAATCGTTCATCCGCAGCTTTCGGGCGCTTGGAGCTAAACCACATCTGCGCACCTTTGAAGATGTCACCCGCTGGTGGCTGAATCACCCGAATCCGCTGACCTACCAACAGGCTCTCGGTCTGCCGGATGAACTTTACCGCCGTTTTCTTTCCTCCACCCTGATTGAAGACGAAGACGCCCAGCGTCTGGCCGCATCAGGGCTTGTTTCGGAAGATGCTTACCAGGACATTCAGCTCTGGTATCTCAACGGCAACACTGCCGACTGCTGGCTCGGCCCCCTCGGTATAGATGGAACAGGCAATCTCTATGCGCTGACCTTCAACTATGGTACACCCCGGGCCAAGGAACTGAAATTCTACCTGTTGGACGATTACTACCGCCACATGAACCACATATTGTAACTCGCCGGGCTAAAATATCTATATATAGTATTATATCACTTGACAAACACAAGATACGGTGTTACACTTAACCTGTAATTGATTTTTGTGCGTTCCCCATGTGGGATACAGATGAAACATCTGTACCGCAAGGCCCAAAGCCCTGCATTGCACACGCAGTTAAGTTTGTATGCTGTATCAAGTGTCAGTGGTATTGCCACGCCCTTTTCGGGTTGGTATCCGCTGGCACTTTTTATATATAGATAGTAACGCCGATGGCGAAGAAAGGAGTGTTATGGCACAAATCTATGTATTTGGCCGAGTCATGCACGAGCTTACTCCCAAAGAGAGCCAGTCAAAGCAGCCGTATGTTTGTTTTGATTTGATGGAACGCTCCGGAGGTGAACATCCGAACTTCTATCAAGTATGGGCCCGCGGCGACCAGGCTGCCCGGCTCGCACGGCTCAAGGTCAAAAAGGGAAGCATGATCTGGCTCACTGGATCGCAGAAACTGGTGGATGTACGGCAAAAGGACGGGGCCACAGTCAAAAAGTTGAAAGTATGGCTGACGGACTTTGGCTTTCTTCCTGGGCAATCTTCCAGAGCAAAAGCGGAACATGAGCAGCATGACTCTGACGCAGCGGCAACCGCTCCAGCCCCCTCCGAGGTAATGGACGGCGACCGCGAATCCCTGCCGGAATAAAATCCGGCACTGCAAGAGGGACCGTATCAAGTTTTCAGAATGAACTGAAGCTTGGTGCGGTCCCTTTTTTTGTTTTCAAGCAAAACTTAAAAGGAAGGACGGTAACAACATGAGTAACGACAAAGGACTTTTGAGCGGCAGCATCACAATCCTGATCGGTGCTGTCATCGCCATCATGGCTTTGGTACGCGGACCCTGGCAAGCGTGGCTTCTGATAGGGGTATTTACCCTCTGGGGGCTTTGGGTCGTGCTGATCCTCCTGCTCCCCTATATGCAGCAGGCCAGGCGCCGCCGTCAGCGTCAGCAGAGGGAACGCCAGCTCCATGCCGAGGGTATCGCGCAGAACACCTTTACGGTGCCGGAGCTTGAAGGACCTGTACCAGACGATCTGCTGCTCCGCTATGCCAACCACCGGATTTTGACTTATCTGCGTTCATCTTTTCCCAACGCCTGCTTTGAGTGGTGTGAAAAGAGGCCGGCGGATTTGATTCGCAGCAACGGCACAGGGCGTATCCGCCTTTACAATGTGGAGGCGTTCGACCATGCGGACATCACCTTCGGTAAGGACGCAACCATTCGCTGTGACCTGCTCAAGATCGTACCGCTGTCTAAAGCGGGGACGGAACAGGGGGAACAGGCAGACATCCCGCCCAACAAGCAGCCTATCGACCCGCGTATCTGGTATGAGAACAACGGGCGCACAGTCATGGAGACGCTGATTGCTGACCTGAACTCACGCGGCCACAGCAAACTCACACTGAAAGAAAACGGGGACATCTGCATCCAGCAGGGTGAAGAGCTTGTCCCGCAGGAACATCTTTCCAACTTTCCGGCAAAGGTCTACTGGCCTCGTCTGGTGGAAGTGTTTGAGAGCAACGGTCTGGCTGCTGAAACAACAGCGCAGGGCATCCAGGTCTCCTGGTAACCGCCATCGTCATGAGAAGGGAGTGAAATAACATGAAATCAGGGATCAGTCTTGTGGAAATGGCACAGGAAATCCAGCGGCAGAACGATTTGAAGGCCGATTATATGCTGGACACCCGGAGTCTCCGGTTGGAGCCTTTTGGTGGCGGGCTGTATCTCAACGCTTACGACCAATCCGGTGATTATGCCGTGGAGCCGCTGGAGGTCAACGCCATCGCACACAGGCAGATCGGAACGCACCTCAAGATCCCGGCAGCCTATTATGACAAGATGCTGGAGGAATACCCCGAGCTGCTGGCGCAGAATGTGAATGCCTGGTTCCAGCGGGAGCCGGCTGTGCGTATGGTTCGCACCATAGACGGCACAGCGCGGGCGTTTCTCAGCAACCGCTACCGGCGTATCGACAACCTCGATATTGCCGGGATTGTCCTTCCAGTCCTTCAGGAGATGGAAGGGATGCACTTTGAGAGCTGCCAGCTCACCGACAGCCGTATGTACATCAAGGTTGTCAACACCCGTTTGGAGGCAGAGGTCGTACCCGGTGACATCGTGCAGTCCGGTATTATTATCAGCAACAGCGAGGTAGGCCTGGGCTCGGTGAGCATCCAGCCGCTGGTCTATCGTCTGGTGTGCAGCAACGGTATGGTGGTAAACGACGCCCAGACGCGCCGCAACCATGTAGGCCGTGTCAATGAGGCTTCGGAGAACTACCAGCTGTATTCGGAAAAGACGCTGGAGGCCGATGACAAAGCCTTCGCCATGAAGATCCAGGACACGGTGCGGGCCGTAGTAGACGAGGTACGCTTTACCCGTGTGGTCAACATGATGCGGGAAGCCAAGGATGCCCCCATGAATACTGCCGCTGTCCCTGACATTGTGAAGCTCGTAAGCAAGGATTTTCACATCACGGACGATGAAAGCTCCGGTGTGCTGCAGCGGTTGATTGAAGGCAACGATCTGACCTTATATGGTCTGTCCAACGCCGTAACGCGCCACAGCCAGGATGTTAAGGACTATGACCGGGCAACCGCGCTGGAAGGCATCGGCTACAACATTCTCTCCATGCCGGCACGGCAGTGGAGCCGAATTAACCAGATGGCCGCTTAAATGGCTGCCATCCATCAAAAAATTAACAGGAGGAATGAACTATGTACGAACAGAACACTTCTATGGTGGCCGCAAACGAGCAGAACAAATTCTTGCTTCCGGCGATGGTGGAGGGCGACTTCAGCCGCGATGAGATCGCAGAAGATGCGGATGGGCTTCAGATGATGAGCTTCCAGCGGGTGAAGATTCCCGCCGGCGGCGCCCTGCAGTTTGAAGTTCCCACGGAAGATCCCGACAATCCGGATTATACCCGGACGCTGGAGGGCATCATCCTCTACAACCACTCTGCCTATACTCTGTGGCCGGAAGGCAGCGAGTATGACGAAGACACCAAACCGCTCTGCTCCTCTGTAGATGGCAAAACAGGGATCGGCGTACCGGGAGGTGCGTGTGCTACCTGCCCCATGAATGCGTATGGATCGGCCAAGGATGGCGGCCGCGGCAAGGCGTGCAAGAATATGAGGCATCTCTATCTGCTGCGCAGTGGTGAATATATGCCTCTGCTGGTCTCCCTGCCGCCCACCAGCATCAGGCCGTTCAAGGAGTTCCTGAACAGGGCTTTTGTCTATCGCCAGCGTGCCACCTATGGCAGTCTGGTCCAGATCGGCCTCAAGAAAGATAGCAACGGCAGCAATGATTATAGCGTTGCAACTTTCCGCCTTTTGCGTGATTTCCAGGGGGAAGAGCTGGCCCAGATCCGCGCCTATGCCAATGTCTTCAAGGGGCAAATCAAAACTATCAACATTCAGCGGGCGCTGATCAATGAGGAACAGCGGGCCAACGATTGCGACTATGAGATCCCGGAATCTGCCACTGCGGCCCCGGCCTCGGATGGAAGCTATGTGGTCGGCGAGATCAACGGCGACTATGAACAGTTGCCGGCGTAACTGTTTTTGTTGCGGCAATGCCGCATGATACATCATCAAGGGACACCTCCGGCGTAAGTCGGAGGTATCCCTTTTTTATTTAGAACGGAGGAAAATTTATGTTGTGTGAAGTACCGTTGACAAAGGAGCAGCAGGATTTTGCCGCTGAACACCATGGCCTGGTCTATAAATTTCTCAATGACAACCATCTTCCAGAGAATGAATTCTATGATGTGGTTATTTTCCCGTATTTGAAGGCTGTGCAGGACTACTGTAATAGCGCATCTGCACAAAAGTATTCTTTTAGCACTATTGCGATTCGACAAATGAAATTTCGCTTATACGATTATTTCCGTACACAGGCGCGCCGCAAGCGTAATACAGAAGTCATCAGCATCCATCTGGGCCTATACTCGGATGGCGTTCCGCTGGAAGAGGTGCTGCCGGGTCAGGACCGTCTCATGCAGGAATTTGAAATGCAGCAGATGCTCCATGATCTGGCTTCCCATGTTTCTGAACAACAGATGAAAATTGTCCGCATGAAGGGTTACGGCTATGGCATCAGGGAGATTTCCAGCCACGAAAAAATACCGATGAAACGCATCCAGGAACTTCTTGATGAGGTCCATACTGTGTTTTTGAGGTTATGCCGCGAGTAACCCTCTATCTACCACAAACAGAATGGAGGTCGAAGTATATGACGAAATCAAAAAAATCTATTGTGATGCGCGGAGCACTTCTGCGTCCGCTGGTGATTGGACAGGGCGCACTTCTTCATGCAGGTGGTAAGATCTATCATACCTCCCGTGTGGTAGCCATCCACGATCAGTCAGATGATATGGTACGCTTTGAAACGCTCAACTCCAATTACTGCCTCTCAATGGCCCCTTTTCCGCTGGCGGCCTGCAACCCGCTCCCGATGGTGAGTCTGGCCGTGTGCGCGTAAAGCGGTTGTAAGAAGATACCGGGACAACAGAGCTTGTCCTATATGTTTTGGGCCGTGACGGATTTCCCGCCACGGCCCTTTTTTCGGAGGATTGTCATGGATGATCAAAAAACAATAGTAGTGTCCGTTCATGCCAAAGACTGTGTGGACTACCAGTGCCGCAGGTGTGGACAATGCTGCCGTCATATCAAGGATAGTTTGATGGTGGAGAGCCTGGATGCCTACCGGTTGGCAAACTATTTGCGTGGCTGTGATCCCAACATCTGCACTATAGACGATGTGTTGACCCGATACTGCGAGCCTATGCCGCTGACCCAAGAGTGCTTTCCCATCTTCATGCTGAAAACCACGGGGCCGGACGATTCCTGTATTTTCCTGAAGGATGGGTTGTGCAGCATCTACGAGGCACGCCCACGGACCTGCCGGCTCTATCCCTTTTCTGTAGGACCCGGCGAGCGGGGCCGTGATTTTGAATACTGCCTCTGCTTTGACCGCAATCAGCAGTATCATTTCAACGGCGGAAAGGTTTCCGTCAAAGACTGGTTTTATCGCAATTTCCCCAGAGTGGAGAAAGAGTATTTGAAACAGGAATATGCCGCTATCACGGAAATCGGTAAGCGGATGCGCTCGATCTCTCCGGAACTATGCAAACAGATGACCTTCCAAGTGCTGTTTTACCGATATTATAACTTCGATTTGGATCAGCCGTTCCTTGAGCAATACGCGCAGAACACCCGCCTGCTGTTAGAAAAGCTTCGGCAATTCGAGGTGGAAAGGTAGGGTGCTGTGATGATGTATGCCTTGGAGCACCTGACCCGTCAAGGGCCAGGGCCTCAGTGGAAGCAATATGCTGTTTGTGCGAATAAAGACCTTTTAGAACGGATTTGCCGCAGTCAGCCCCGTCCAGAAGAATGGCGTGTCAGGCTATCTGTACAGCAGAGGAAAAAGGAGGCCGCATAATATGAAAAACCAATATCAGGAGCTGCGGAATCGCCAGCAGGAGGAAGTCAACGCCTTTCCCATGTTTTTTGCGTTCGATCAACAGCAGTTCGCAGAGGGAATGCGCCGGCTCGGCCTGCGCCCTTCCGACATGAATCAGGTGTATGCGATCGCTGGCACCGGTGGATTTTACCGCAAAAGCGATGCGCCGAAGCTGCATGAAATGTTTGCCCGGCACCGCAAGGAGCTTGAGGAGGCCATTGCCGCTGATAAAGCTGGAGACAATTTCATTTATGAAATGTTCCTGACTGAACTTTCCAACCACGAATACGGCTATACCGGCGATGTTCAAGACACGCTTGATGCCCTGGGTATCACTCCCCAATACATGGAGGCCATGCCTCAGCTGAAAGCTGGTTTGGACTTGGCCTGCCAAAAAGTAATGCAGAATGACTGTTTTTAAGGAGGCCATGTGATGGAGCAGCAACACTATTTCCCACCGCTTCATGGCGCTGTGGATTGTGAAAAATGCGAGGTGCGGGATTGCTGGTGCCGGGGAAAATTCCAACGGAATCGGCGCGATATGCCCCACACATCTGGAAGGTGCCCCAGGCTGCCTGACCTCTGCGGTTTTGTAGAAAAGGAAGAACGCGAGCTGTATAAAGCGACTTTTATGCTCGTTCATGCAGAGTATGGCGTCGGCGGTCTGCATTTGACGCTCACGATTCCCGGTCACAAGAGAAATCGGAAGGTCTACCAGACCAAAAGCGGGTACTGGTACTGCAACCTGACCAGCGAGAAGGGGTGTCCAGAACGGCAGGTGTTGAATTTGGAGGGCTACCAGTCCAAAGAAGATATTCTGCGGCACATGAAAAGCCTTCGGACCGACTACTGCATTCTTCGCTGCAGTATGGAAGGTTTCACTGTCTAAACTGTACCAAACCACATAAATGGAGGATACCCATGAGTAAGCTGACCAAAAGAGAAATTCAGCTCCACGATCAGGCGGTTTGTCTCCTGCAGAAAGAACACCTTTCCCACGAAGATAAGCTTTTTATCTTTGAAAATTTCCGGGAAGACGCGGAGCACATCAATAGCAAGTCCGGTGCATTTTTTACTCCTTTTGGACTTGCCAACGATTTTACTCTCCAGATTCCGTGCCTATACGGAAAGACGATCAGAATTATCGACCTGTGTGCTGGAATCGGCGTACTGAGCTATGCGGCACAGCTGGAATGCAGTGACCGTAGCCGCTGCTATGCCGATATTACCTGTGTAGAACTGAATCCGCACTATGTTGAGGTTGGTAAAAAAGTTGTGCCAGAGGCCACATGGATATGCGCGGATGTTCTTGATCCCTTTCTGCCTGACCTCTTGGGCCAATTTGACTTCGCGATTGCAAATCCGCCGTTTGGTCGAATTGCAAACAATTACCGCAAAAGCTACATGAGCGGCGAATTTGAATACATGGTAATAGAGGCGGCCTCCCGTATTGCAAAGGAAGGTGCGTTCATAATACCGCAAATGAGCGCGCCATTCGTATATAGCGGAACGGAAGACCATCGCTGGCTTCAGGAAGGGCGTGCCAGAACATTTGAAAAAAGGACTGGGATTTTATTGGAGTTTAACCAAGGGATCGACACGGCCTACTATAAAAATGACTGGCATTGCACCGCGCCAATATGCGAAATCGTATGTTGTGACTTTGCAGGGACAGATACCTCTGCCGCCTAAAGGAGCAGGCGGTTTGTCCTCATGAACAATCAAGAAGCCGGTCCCTGTTCTGGGGCCTCACATAAACCGCTACAGGCCCGAAGGCACTGGCGGTTTTTCTCTATATGGAGGTGACGAATTTTGAATTTGCACGAAACGGAATATGGCCGCAGATTTTTCAATTCCCAGCTGCCTAATCTTATCAAGGCTCTGGAACGAATCGCCGAAAGTCTGTCTGCGCCCAAGCAGTCCTTATCAGCCGATTTTGTCGCTGACCCTGATTTTCTTCATGATCTCTACTATGGAGATTATGAGCCGAGCGTGTTCAAAACACAAAGCGAGCACCAGAAGCAGCTTAACCATAATGCTTCAATGGCAGAGGAACTCCTGCGCCAGAAAATGGGCAATTCCCCGGAAGCCATGGCCGCCTTTGAAGCGTACCAGCTTGCCGCCGGTGAGTGCAGCAGCATTGTGGCCGAGCAGGCTTTTGAGTCCGGTTTTCAGACCGCAGTACAAATGCTGGTAGCCGGGCTTATACCGCCTGAAAACAAATTTGCCGCTGAAGTTCCCCTTACCACGCAAGAACTCCGGAAGATGGACGGGGAACAAGTATTTTGTCTTGATATGAATGAGGAGGTCAGGGTTGTGGCCCGCAAAAAAGGATTCATTCAAGTCACCAACGACAAAGAGATCCATCGCATAACAGGCTTGACCTTATACCGGCATCGGCCAAGTTGGTGCCAATAAAATTTTAAGAAATGCAATGGAGGACACAATATGAAACTTTCTGAAGACGAAGCAAAGAGATTTCTTGAGCGTCTTTGCCCTCTGCAGGAGACGGAACAGCAGCTTCTCTGCCCGCGGTGCGGCCGCAACGAATTATACTCCGGGCTGTATTTTTTCCTGAACAGTTTGAGCAGATACGCTCATGTATATATCTGCGAAAAGTGCTGGATGGATGAGGCTCTGCGGGAAATAGACGGCAATCCAGTTCCCCTGACCAGCTGGAACGCAGTTCTTCCTTTTGTTTTGAGAGGCGAGATTCCTCCATCGGACAGCCCCTGCCAAGACACCAATGCGTCTGCTGGCCTCATGCAAACCGGAGAGATTCACAATAGCAGTCAGACTGTGTAAAACAAGATCTGACCAGTCGTGAAAATTATGAGGCATTGAAAATTATGAAATATGTGGACTATCATCTGCCCAGTGGAGTAGACTTCTCTTCCATCACCTACGAGGATATTCGCTGGCAATATGGCGTATTCCGCTGTAACAGCACGGGCTCCGGCCGGGATAAAAAGCATTTGCCGTGGGACGGTGTAAAAACCAATCTTGGAGAGATTGAAGAAAAGGACTGGTGCAGGCTGGCGGAGGCTGTCATCGAACGCGATGGGGAGACACATCTGCTAAAGCATCTGATCCAATGGTGCAGCGAACACAATTATATCGGGGCATCAGCCACTGAACTGCGAAAAGAAGCCCTTCAGCTACACATTGATCGGGTTTTCGACAATCCGCAATGGGGCGGCTACCTTCCTTTCAATAAGAGATACCGTCCAGAAGTCTGGCGAGCCGCTCATATCGTATATGTGCGGAACGAATGCTGCCATAAGATTTCCCCCGTTACACAAGAGCAGATCGACCATGCGTACAACGGGACAATCCCCTGCCCACACTGCGGAAGATGGAGTGAATTCATCGTTTTGGGAATCCGGCTTCAGCCGGAGCCACTGGTTCCCTGCTTGAATTGTGATTGTCATGATCCTGATATGGGCTGTACCATGCCCAGCATTGATAAGAGTTACGCCTGCCCTTTGGTAAGCTGTGATGATGAGCAAACGGAGGTGCTGGATGAGTAGGTATCTGAAACTGCGGGACCATGGTTATTTGATGGAGGCGGCAGCCTGTACAAAGGTGCTGGAAGATCTGCGCCGCATAGAAGCAAAATATGCCCGGACGGTGGAGAAAGAAGGCGCTGTCCGGCAGGCTGAATTTGAGAAAGTGATGCAATACCACAGCGAGCGGGAACTCCAGGATGACTTCGGATGGGGTTTCATCACCGAGGCTCAATACGACCGGTACCGGCTTCTTTTTCAGCAGGGGCAGGCTGCCATGGAGCAGCTGCCGCCGACAAAGAGCGAACTGGCTCTGCGCCTGGTGCGCCGCATCATGGCGGATATTGACGCAGATCGCCGGGAGTGGGAGTTTTCTGCACTCTCCCCGGAAGATCAGCAAGCGGAACGGGCACGGGCCGAGCAGTCGCAGAAAGAGTGGAAGCGAAAAATCGCGGAGCTGAAACGGAAGCGCGGTATCATCGAGGCCAGCGAGGACATGGAGGAAGGGTGATCACCATTTCGCGTACAGTCTATCAAGGAGGATATGGATGATGGAAATCTTCAAAAGCCAAAAGCCTGCAGTTTGCGGTACTGCCAAGCGGCCCATCCACCGTTGGCTGCTGCCGCCTAAAAAGCAGCAGGCATATCGCTTTTATTCCACCGCTCATTTTCATGTTTACGAGCGGTGCCGTCATTTTCGACGCGGATAATAAAGGCACATTTATTGATGAATCAAGGGGACTTGCTTTTTCCCCATCAAGGGAGGAATGGACTATGATTTATAAGAAACCGGGTGAGAAATTCTCACATGAGAACATCACCTACACAGTAGGCAGCCGCGTCCTCGCCAATGAAGCGAGTGAGTACAGCGGGCTCTTCGGGCGCATCCTTGAAATTCGCACGGATGATGACCGGGAAACTGAAAATGATACGCCGGACATCTATTGTAAATTTGACCCGCCGTACCTTTCCGCTGCCCGCCGCGCACTGGAGCAGACTTTTTCTGAGCTCTATGGTGCGCCAAAGCGTGTGGAGGATTTAGGGCTGGAACTGGTCATCATGGCGCCTGAAATGTTGACGCCTCTGGCCGTTCCCGAGCAGGCGTATCCCCAAGGTACGCTTTATGTCGTCGTCTCGCACTGGGCCACTGACGGGGAATTTGGCTCTTATGAGGCTCCGTTCACTAATTTAATGGATGCCCAGCGGCAATTTCATGACGATCTGAAAAACGAACTGGAGAGCGGCTGCGTTGAGAAATGGCGTGAAAAGAGTCAGTTTGCAGAGGAAGAAACCGCAGAAAGCTATGAGTGCTATCTGGATGGGGAATACTGCGAAAACCACTTTTACCTCTCCATTGAAAAACGGCCTCTGCCGCTGGCTCCTGAATTTATACGCACCGTGGCGGCAGTCTATGAAGATGAGTGCGCACGGGAGGATTTTCTTGATAAAGCTCAAGCTTTGCCGGAGTATCTGGCTCTGACAGAAGATCAGAAAAAACAACTGCTGCACAATGCGGACATCAAAGGGCGCATCAGCCACTACCTGGATCTCTGCGATACCTATTGGGAGTGTTACTGGGATGCAGTATCCAAGGCCGCACAGGATATTTTACAGGATGATCAGCAGGCATCCCCACAAAAGTAATTTCTATTGTGAAATGGAGGAAAACTATGGACGAAAAAGAATTACGCAAGGCACTTGAAATTCATTTGGATACCCTTCGGAGAAATCTGGAAGTCGTATCGCTGGAAGTGCTGAAAACAAAGTACCAAAAACCTTATGAAGAACTGCGGGGGCAAATCTGCAAAGCGGCCACCGAATACACCCGCCATGTAGCTCTATGTGATATTCGTATCCGGCGCAGCCTGTTTGACGAGGCCAAAACCTACATTGATGCAGCAATTCAGCAAACACAGTGCCTGAAAAAGATTTCCGAGGCTGCTTTTCAACGGCAGGATATGGACGAAATTGCAGCCCTGGCCCATACCTTACGAGAGGAAATTGAAAAATCTCTTCACTATTTCTATCTCGATCACATGTGCCTGCTCGTTACCCGCGAGTGCATCGACGATCCCAATAAGGTCCCGGAGATTTACAACAAGGCAACTTCTTGTGTTTGGCGCGATGGTGCGTGGCTGTTAATGGAAGATACCGAAACGGCCATTTTACTTTCCGCTCCCATCATCAACGAGCTGCCTCCTGCAGAAGCTGCCGCATAGATGATACAGCACTCCCTCAAAGACGATTGGTTCCCGTGGCCTTCTTCAATTAAGCATCCTACTCGTTGCATTTGCACATGATATGTAGTATAATTGTAGTGCAAGGAGGTCGATTATATGGATACCAATATGACATTTAGAATAGATAGTCAGGTCAAAGCGCAAATGGCCGCCATCTGCGAGCAGCTGGGCATATCCACATCCACCGCATTCAACATTTTTGCAAATGCCTTTGTCCGCAATAATGGAATGCCGTTTCCCTTAACTCTTAACACACCATCTGCAGAAATTTCAAGGGAGCAGATGTTGGCGGATACCGATGCGGTTTTAAGTTCTTTCGCTGACGACTATAAGAGGATGGCGGAATGATTTGGGTGACGGTTGAAGATGTTATCGCCGTCCATAGCAGGATCATCAAAGCTTCAGGTGGGTTGGACGGTATTCGGGACCGAAATAGTCTGGAAGCCGCAGTCAATGCTCCGTTGCAAACCTTTGCCGGTTTTGATCTTTTTGAAACGGACCTTGCGAAAATAGCCAGAATAGGGTTTGGACTGGCCTCCAATCATGCCTTTCTTGATGGTAACAAACGGATTGGCGCAATGATGACGCAGTTGCTGCTGAAATGGAACGGCTATGTTCTTGAACTGAAGCCCGGCGAACTTGCGGATATGTTTATCTCTATTGCAAATGGCAGTGCGGGAGAACACGAGCTGCAAGCATGGATCATTCAGCACCTAAAAGATTTTTCTGATTGATCTGCCAGTATTGTATCATTGATACTTTCAATGTTGCTCCACAGAAATAAAACTCTACACTTTTTCTTATTTGACAAATGCCTTGCTATTTGGCAAGGGACACTATCACAAAGGGATCGACAAACAGCGTATTTGCTGTTTGCCGGTCCCTTGTTTTTTAGGAGGATTTTTTGATGAAACTAAAACATCCCACGCATGATCCGAAACCCATGGACGCCCTCTCCTACTACCTGCAAGTGCAGCGGGAGTATGCCCTCGCTCGTGAAGGGTATCTCAGGATTGATGAAGCCGATGATACTTACAATGACTTAAACCGCAAAATAATTGATGCCTACCGTGAACGCTATGGTACCGCCTATTTAGGCCGTATCAACTACAGTGGGAACCAGAGACAGCGGATTGCTGATGGTACTGAAAGCGTCTTTGAAGCCTATACCGGGCAGCCGCTCTATAACTTTTGCTGTGATTTCTGTGTATCAGCTCCAGACCGTACACTGGAAGAATTGATTCGGCACTGGAATAATGCGGATATTCCCTTATCTGAAAAGAAAGTTGATACCATCATGGAGCGTATTCAGGCATTATGCGGCCAGACTTTCATCTGGTATTAACAGAAAGGGCGGTAACCGATGAACTATATCGTCTATGGGAAGAAAATTGGAGACCGCTGTTATGGCGCTATAAATTTGCATGAAGGGAAAGTTGGAGTCGGCCTGGTTTATGCTATGCTGATCCCAGATTGTGACCGCGCCAAGATGTATGCTGACAAGCTGGCTGAGATGGTGCCCGGTTTTATCTTCCAAGTTCGCGGCGCCGGCACTCGCAAGGTCTACTATGAAAGGGCCGGCAAGCCGGAGGAATCGGTATGAGCGCCGGGGAGCCTTCTTTTCTTCTCTGGCTCCGGGAGGTCGTTCAGCCGCAAGCAGACCCCCGTTCCGGGAATGCCGCGGCGCTGGATGATTTCTCGCCGGATGGAATGCGGGAATATTGCTATCCCAAGGAGTTTACGGTGTCCGGCGACGCCTATATGTGGTCGGTTTCAATCGCCCACACAAAGGGGCGGTATCTCTGCACCCACTACGAAATTTGGTTTTTCGGGCCAGCGTTTGGCTCCGGCCAGAGAATCGCCACCGGCAGCCCTACCAAAGCCAAAATACGGCGCGGTCTAAGAAAAATCTATGATTATTACTACGGAGGAAACTCGAATGAAAACGATCCAGCTCACTTTTCTGTTTGAAGACACAGGCTTCTGCAAGGATGTGTTCCAATCTGTAAACCAGCCCTATTACTACTGCAACCGTGATACGGTTGATGGCACATGGTACACTTCTACCCCGGATGATTATCAAAATGATTGCCGCATCCGAAAGGATGTTATCATCGAGATCATCTCGGATGGGCAGGTGATCGCTCTGGATGGAAACGGGGACTTCGAGGGAAAAAAGCCATTCATCCCCTTCTATACCTTTAGGGAACAACTGGCACAAGCGTTCTTGAATAAACACCCGGGGGTCCACAGTTATGAAGATATGAAACAAAAGCTTCTGTTCCTGCCGGGCGGGGAGCCTTACTCTGACCCGAGCAGCTGTCAGGATAACTGGATTTTTGCCCTTGATTTTGGGAATGAAACCGAACAGGTTCTGGAATCTGCCGACTGGATGGGCCGAGAGTATCACATTCTTGCCGTCCAGTACACGCACAAACCCACTGGCTTTGTATTTACAAATTATCGTTTTCGGGCGGCTGTTCTCCCACCGAGGGCTTCCAGCCATGACCTTTTGCTTTACGATTGGCAGGAAGGCCGCTGAAGGAGGGAGGTTAGTTTATGGGAATGTTGCTCATCCGAGAATTGAATGTCAACGGCTGCGGCGATTTTGCCGATGTGCTGGTCCAAACTGACCAGCCGGTAACGCCAGAGCAGATGAAAGAGCTGCACCACGATCTGACACGCCTTAACAACGAACAGGAGTGCCCAGATACGGATGATGTGGTGGAAGAAGCCGTGAAAAACACTTTAGGCGAGACGGCCCGGTGTATCGGCTATGCCCTTCTGGAATATGGAGGGGGCGGCCACCCCTGCGATGAAAAATCCCGTTGACTGCCTTTGTCGAAGCATCGGCAAGCATTTACATCAAATCCAAAAGGAGAATCACTATGAATATATTGCATGATAAATCTTCTGTCAAAAGTTTCAGCGCAAAATGGATTGACCGGGGTTATGCCCGGGAAGATGTCCATTCGCTCAGACTCCAATATGTCTACACCCCGGAGCAGCGGGAGGCAAACCGTCAGATTTGCGATGCCGGCCCTGATGAGGCGCACCGCAGGATCAAACAGGCAGCTGAGTCAAAAAACGCTGTGATGGCCTCTGTTATGGCGGCCATTGCCAGGGAGTTTATCTGCTATCAGTATGAAGCTGAAGATCCGGCGCCTTACGGAAGTTCCCGTTGGGAACTGTTTTTCTGGTGCAACGACTTCAGCAATACGCTTCACGGCTATGGATTGTCTGGGCGGGATTACTCCTATTTCACACTGTCCTTCAACTCTGCCCAAACAGTGGAACAGCGGGTAGCAGTCTGCGGGCGCGTCCTGCAGTTTTTAGAAACCCGCTTTCATTCAAACCCTAATCTTGAGGTTGCGGTGCAGTACACCACATGGTACGACAAAGGAAAGATCAAAGCGGACGCCAAAAAGGTGCAACATCTTCTGGATGGCCGCCAGTACACCTATGGCACCAAGGAAGGCAAATTTGTTGTGGAGAATGGTCAGCTTCTCTTCCACCCCAAGTATGCCAAAAAATATAACTACCGTGTGGACGATTCTGATATTCTCGCTATATGCTGGGAACTGGATCTGACACCAAACATCAGTACAGCTCCGGCCCAAAGGCCAATGCCGGCCATGGGTAGGCAAGGGCCTATTACCTTCCCTTATGAAAAGTACGGCTCCACACATCCCATCCAGCTAAAGGTATCCGCCTATATGGACGGCAACCTGGCGATTGCCATGCACACATGGGAAAATGGCTATGCGGAGCCCTGGGCCTCTCTGACGGTCAATCTGGACGGGGAACGGGGGAAAGACTGCGCGTTCATCGATACCAATGGTGACGCCGATTTCCCGGTCTGGCTGATCCGCCACGGATTGGCTATCCCTACCGGGGCAACGCAGCGCAGTGGTTACTGTGAGTATCCAGAGTACCGCTTCCGGGCAGACCGCCTGCGTGAACTGGACCCGGAGGGGTACGCTGAATATCTATCATTGCAGGAAGGGAGGCGCAGCGCATGAAATACAAAAAAATCTATGAAGTTCTGGAACAGCGCCGTTCTAGCAGTCCCGACTTCCGCTATTCCGATTATAGCGGGTGGCGTTCCTACTATCGTTCCTATATGGATCGCCAGCGTCCACTTTGGATTGTAGCCGAAGACCCGTCCGCTGGCAGACGACTCTGGATTACTCAGGAGCGTTCTCAGTTGAGCATCACGGTAGGACCAATGGATCATGAGAGGCGAAATCACGGCCATGCTCATACCATTTCCTGTAGAAATCAAGCGGATATGTGTGCCACACTGTACAAGCTCTTTGAAAGCGCGGCGGGTGCCGCCTAATGTACGAATGACCCGAAATCTTTAAGATTCCAATAGGGCCGTCAAAGGCATCACCTCTTCCCCGCTCTCATACTGCGGGGACAGGCGCACAGTTTTATAACCATGACCAGGGGGCTGTCCTTGCAGTCCCCTGGTCTAGTTCACGGAGAGATTATGAAACCAATACCATTTAAAATGAAAGGAACCGAATATGCACTAACTGTTAAAATCGCCACCTATCCAGAAGGTAATCTTGCCATCAAACTCTATCAAGAGAGCTTCGGCCAGCTGGTCTTCTGGGACAGTCTGACCGTCAATCTGGGCGGCTTACGCGCCAAAGATTGCGGCTTTATCAACACCAAAACCACCGGCAAGCGGTATCATGCCTGGATCAAGCGCAACGGTTTAGGCGAGCGCACCGGGCAAGTACGGCTGGAAGACGGAACAGAATATGTGGAATACATCTTCAACACTCAAAAACTGAAAAAACTGGATCTGGACGGGTACACCTACTATTCCCGCCGGTTGAACGGCGAGCTTGGCAGACGGTATATGCGGTTGTATATCGCCCTGCGCCGGCTGGCAAAACACATACCAGGATTTCATTACACCGATTACAGCGGCTGGCGCCGTTTAGAGGGTTCCTCTGATACGCTTCCACTATGGATTGAGGCGGAAGACCCAGCTCATCACCGGCATTTCACCTTTGAGCATCACGGAATCTCGCTGCGTACCATCATCACCGACTGCGATACCCAGACTGTGAAGAACAGCCTATATCTCCGCCGTGAGGACATGGCTGCTGAATTGCTGGCATTGTTCCAGGAAGAGCTTCCAGTCTACCAGCCCTGGTCAAAGGAGCGGCACTGGAAAAGCGACACAAGACATGATCCATCCCTTGCTCAAACATTTCAAGAAACTACCAATATTCGTCAAAAGGCAATGAAAAGAAAAACCGGAAGAAGGAGTAAAAAATTATGAAAATCAAATTATACCCCAAAGAATTACTGGAAGCCGCTTGGAAGCAAGACAAAAAGCTTTATGCTCATGGCGATGCAGCGGCCCCTCCCAAATGCCTGCGGTGTGGCGCTCCTCTGGCAGCCCACCTGATGGTCAACGCCCTCAGTCGATACGCGGATGTGCAGATCTGTGAAGCCTGCGGCATGGATGAGGCCCTTCGGGATGCCGCCCATACGCCCCTGCTCCTCGTGGAATGGGATGCCGTCAAGTCTGGACACCTGAAGAAAAAAGCGGAAAAGTCCATCTGTTATCTGGTGCAGAACTGCACTTTTTCAGAAGTGTTCAAGCACACCTACAAGCCTCCAATGCAGCTCATCGAACGCCCCGTCAGCGAACTTGCTTATTCCCGTTCGGATTACGATGGATACCGCTGGTGGACAACCTGGCACAATGAGAGCGGCAAAAAGACGCCGCCAGAGTTGGTAAAAGAAATCGATGAGTTTCAAAATGCCCTATTCAAGTTGCCGGCCTTTAAGACGCTGGAGACCATGAAACGCTTCTGCCGATATGCCGAGACTACCAGTGATCCGACTGAATTTAACCTCTATTCTGAAACGGCACATTTGTACATCCGGATTCGGCTGATCACTCGGTTTCGGGATTACAACGCCTATATCTACTACTATGATAAGGCTGCCGCTGGAGAAGAGCAATGAAATTACAATAGGTATGGTCAGAGCTCCTTTTCGCAGCAATAAAAAATCGTAGTAGGGTAGGTTTTACCGCAGTGTGGCCCCAACCGCAAAGTTGGGGTCCATAGGTTATATCGAAATAAGCGCACAGCAGCATCCAACTACTGCTGTGCGCTTGTTTTTTTCCTCTTAGTACATCCTGTTTGAATCCACGGGAAAGGCCCCGAGATCAAAAGGTCTCGGAGCCTTTCTCATAAATTCAAATTCGGAACAGTTTGATGGCTCGCATCAATGTAATGCACTGCTCCTGGTATAGATCCTCATCCAGCCGGCCGTCAATTACAGAATATTTGAGCAGTAAGGGCCGATACATATTCAAAATATCGGTAATTGACTCCAGATCACCTTCTTTTGCCTGAAACAACAGTTGTTCAAATATCATGTTTTTCCACCCCCTCAATACTTTTTCTCAACTTTTGAACAGCACGGTAATAGACTGCGGCTGCGCCTTTATAAGTCAGGCCCAGTCTTACACCAATCAAGTCAAAAGGGCAGTTGTCCAAAACATGCGACAGGAACACATACCGCTCGCGTTCATTCAACCGCTTGAGTGCATAGAAGAGCGCATTACTTTCGATCACATCCCATAGAGGAAGGTGCTCTGTAACCTCTTGTTCCAAAGTCTGTCCTGTGGTATAGGTTGTATCGGTCAGTATTTCACTGTTGCTGTATTGGTTGAGTGTGTTCAGGTAATCGCGCCGTGTGCGTTTTACTGCCTGGATTAAGTAACCTGTAAATCTGATTTGCAGTTCTTCCTCTATTTGTCCATTATTTCGATACCGCATGGTCTTGTCCTCCAAATCGTTCAAGAATTTTTGGGAATCTTGAACATTTGGAGGGGATCGGCACCGAACTAATGGGCGTCTTCGTGTTCTATATAAAACAACGCAGCCGACCACACACCACAAAGGTGAGCAATCGGCTGTGTGATACACATAAAGAAGTCCGTCACGACTTCCGACGCCCGCAGGAGGAGGCTTGTCGCTTGTCTTGTGATGTTCCCGCCCTGTCCTCCGAAAAGGGCGGCAGAAGAACCATATTCGATAGTAAACTGTGTGTCGAAATGTAAGCAGATGGGCGACGAACCTTTTTATGTGCATGGTTTTCAAACTTTCCATGCGCATTTGGCTCCTTGCCATCTGAACCGCACTTTGCACACGAACCTGCATTGCCCATTAGAGCGGGCAGCAGGTCTGCCAATGATCCAGGTTCAGTAATTTGATTTTTTTGTAGAATTTTGTCGGGAATTAAAAGAAAAGGCGGCCTCATTCATTTAAGAATAAGACCGCCTAACGCAACTTGAAATTCCCTCTGCTATTTCGATTTTTAGTTTTCATACACATTCCTCCCGTTTTCGAAAGTTGCCTATATGGTTAGAATTTATCTCCATTGTATTCGGTAAATCTGACCAAATTCTGACTGAGTTTTCACTTTTTCCATTTTAATTCCAATTTTCAACACGGCAAAAGGGAGCAACCTTCATTGATCAACAAAGGCCGCTCCCTTTTACTTCTACTTCTCAAAGCGATAACCGTATCCGTGTACCGTTTGAATCGCATTGATATTTAGTTTTTTCCGTATCTTGTAGATCCGGCTGGTAACGCTTTCAAGGCCAGAGGCAAAATCATTGGGCATTGCATACTGGTAAAGCTGCTCCCGGGTAAAAGTCCAGCCGGGGTGTAAGGCCAGATAATATAAAATATTGAACTCCATTGTAGTTAACTCCACAACTTGTTCATTTACATAGACCCTGCGTTGGTTTGGATCAATACGCAAATTCCCATATTGCAGTACAGCTACCCCCGTCAACAGCTTCACCTCCCGCGACTATTTCTTTTTGTCCATACTTTGCTTTAGATGCCGAAAGCTATTCTCGCTAATCACATGCTCCATGCAGCAGGCCTCCTGTTCCGCTGTTTTTGGATCGACACCCGCCTCCGTCAACAAGCGGGTAAAGAAGCAGTGTTTCTCATAGGTCTGCTCGGCTACCTCACGGCCCACATCAGTCAGGCGGAGAAAGAAGTCCTCGTCTATGGTGAGGAAACCGCCCTTTTTTAAGGTTGCTACTGCGTGGCATACACTGGGTTTAGACACCCCCATGTGCCGGGCCACATCCACGGAGCGCACCATGCCTTTCTCTTTCTGGAGCATCAATATAGCTTCCAAGTAGTCCTCGCCGGACTGGTGCAACGACAAACAAATCTGCCCCCTTTCCTTTGGAAACACATCCTTTGACAAGGAGCCGGTCTTAGCAGGCCGGCTCCTTGTCTCATATTCTGCTAGTCCATCACTCCGCCGGCTGGATCAGCCGCACATCAAAGAACATGGGCGTGCTGGAAAAATCATAGCCTGCGATTTTGTCAGTGTTGTAGACGATCATATCCTTGACAAACAGCAGGGGCAGATCCAATACATTGTCGTTGTCGAAGTTCAGCAGTTCATCGAAAATCTCCTGAACCCTGGCACTGTCATCCGTAGTCTGGAACTCCTCGGCGCTCCTGTGTTAAGTTCGCTTGGGATTTTTGGGAAACCATCCCCGCTCTACCCGCCGTGCCTGTTCTTTCAGTTCCCGGATGCTCCAAAGAAAAGCCACGCCCACAAGTCCCAAAAGAATAGAGAGCAGCCCATGTGCAAACAGCGCCAAACCCAGGCAGATCAGCCCGCACAGGAGAAACAGCGGCCAAATCTTTTGAGAAAAGTGGTATTCACACCAGATTACCAGCGGATGAAAGGCTCCAATCACCAGCAGAGAGGCCGCTCCGACTGCGATCCCCTCAAAATTCAATTCCATAGAAGTCCCTCCCCAGCCCATGATACAACGGAGTCCGGCAGGCAGATAAGCCGCCGCATCAAGCCTCCAGCTTCCAACTGTTGGCCTTGGCCCGGACATGAACAAAGTCGGCATACAGGCCCGGTTGGGCGATCAGTTCCTCATGAGTTCCCCGCTGGACAATGTGCCCGCCATTGAGGACCAGGATCTGGTCGGCATTGCGCACCGTTTTCAGCCGGTGGGCGATCAGGATCAGGGTTTTCCCCTTTGTCAGAGAGGAGATCGCGGCCTGGAGTTCCGCTTCGTTCTCCGGGTCTACGCTGGCCGTGGCCTCGTCCAGAATTACGATGGGCGCATCCTTGAGCATGGCCCGGGCGATGGAGATACGCTGCTTCTCACCCCCGGAGAGAGAACCGCCGCCCTCTCCCAATACCGTGTCGTAGCCATCCGGCAGGGCCATGATAAAATCGTGGCAGCAGGCGGCCTTGGCCGCGGCCACCACCTGCTCATGGGTGGCGTCCGGGCGGCCGAACTTGATGTTGTTCTCCACGGTATCGTTGAAAAGATACACCGACTGGAACACCATGGAGATGTTCTTCATCAGGCTGTCCAGCTTGTACTCCCGCACATCATGGCCGCCCACGGTGATCCTTCCGCCCTGGACATCCCAGAAGCGGGCGATAAGATTGCACAGAGTGGTCTTGCCGCCGCCGGAGGGACCTACCACGGCGGTGGTGCTGCCGGCGGGGACTGTAAGGCTCACATGATCCAGAATGGTCCGTTCCCCATAGGAAAAAGAGACATCCTCAAACCGGACAGAGGCATCCTCCGGGCGGAGCTCCGCCCCGTCAATGTCCATCACCGGCGTATCGTCGATGGAATTGGCCTTATCCATAGAGGCGCCCAGCATCTGGAGATTGTCTGCCATATTGCCGGCGCTCTCCAGCTCCGCGTAAAGCATGAAAGAGGCAACAAGCATCAGCAGGCACCGGGTCAGAGGCAGGCTCCCGCTGGAATAGAGCACCAGGGCGCACACAGCCAGCGCCACGGCGAACACCCGCACCGTAATCTGCCGCAGGCCCATCCAGGGGGCTACGGAGTGTTCCAGCCCCAGGGCCTTTTCACAGCTTTCATCCACGGTTTTCTGCACAGCCTGGCCGCTGTCCTTATCCAGGCCGTAAGCCTTTACCACACTCATGCCCTGGATGTACTCCAGCACTGCCTCCACCAGCTTCATCTGGGCGTGCTGGCGGGCAGGCCCTGTCTTGAGCAGAGACCGCTGGCTCAGTTCCGCAACCAGCAGATAGGCAAGAATCCCCCCGATAGCCAGCAGGCCGAGCCGCCAATCTACAAGCAGGATTGCCAGACTCATGGCCAGAGTGTTGAGGAACCCGCCGATGACGCTGACCAGGCATCGGGCGGCGTTATTCTCCACATCTCCCAGTGTGGTGGTGACTACGGCGGTAATGTTGCCCAAGGAGTTGTCATTGAAGTAGCCCATGGGGATGTAGCGCAGCCGGTCTCCGATATGGACCCGTTTTTCCGCCACCATGAAGTAGCCCGTCTCTGTCTCCGCATTGGTGGACCAGTAGGAGCAGGCGGTCCGTCCCGCCACAGAGACCAGCATGACGCCGATCACCGGCCATATGCTCAAGTTCGCGCCGGCCACCAGGATCTCCAGGGTCAGCATCAGGGCCCAGAACTGGAAGGCGGTGAACACAGCCCCCAGGAAAGCCACGAGCATGGATTTTTTCAAAAGCCCCCTGCGGCTGCCCGCAAAGGCGGAAATTTTCCGAAGTACACTGAACATCTCTTATTCCTCCTCTCCGTCCCGGACGCCCAGATAGGACTGCCACATTTGCCGGTACAGCGGGCAGGAGGCCAGCAGCTCCTCCTGCTTCCCCTGGGCGGCGATCCGGCCATCTTCCACCACAACAATGTTGTCCGCGCCGGCCACCGTGCCCAGCCGGTGGGCAATGACGATCAGCGTCTTGCCCTCCGTCAGCCGGGAGATAGCCTGCTGAATGACCGCCTCATTCTCCGGGTCGATGCTGGCGGTGGCCTCGTCGAGAATGACGATAGGGGCATCCTTCAGCATGGCGCGGGCAATGGAAATGCGCTGCTTTTCGCCGCCGGAAAGGTGGCCGCCGCCCCCGCCGCAAATGGTGTCGTAGCCCTGATCCAGTTGGCGGATGAAATCATCGCACCCGGCAACCTTGGCTACCGCCTCGACTTCCGCATCGGTGGCGTTCAGGCGGCCCATGCGGATGTTGTCCTGCACCGTGCGGTCAAAGAGGTAGTTGTCCTGAGATACATAGGCAATCTGGCGGTTGAGCTGCTCCAGCGGGATCTTCCGCAGATCCACACCGCCCAAGGCGACAGAGCCGCCCGTCACATCCCAGAAACCGGCGATGAGCTTGGCGATGGTGCTCTTGCCGGAGCCGGAAGGGCCCACCAGAGCGGTGACCGTCCCCGGCCGGATGTCCAGACTTACATCGTGGAGCACTTCACCGTCCTCCTGCTTGTAGGCAAAGGACACATGATCCAGCCGGATACCCAGCCCATTCAGCTTCGTCTCTGCCGCGGGGCGCTCCAGCTCCGGAGCCTCCAGAATGGCGGAAATCTCACCCACATTGGTACCCACCACCGCCAATTCGTCCACAAAGGTCATGGCTGATACCAGAGGACCGGTAAGCCCCAGGGACAGCACGACGATGGTGAGGAATACGGCGGTGCTCAGGCTTCCGCTGCCCCACATCAGCAGTCCCACCGGCAGGACGGGCAGCAGCACCGAGGGGATGACCGCCTGCATGACCGCCATATACTTCTGATTGTCCGCCATCCAGTCCACATAGTATTGGGCGTTCTCGGTCACGGCATCGGAGTACCGCTTATAAGACCCGGCGGACTGGCTGAACGCTTTGACCACCTGGATGCCGCCCACATACTCCACGATGGCATTTGCCATACGGCGGCCCACCTCCACGGCGCCCTGCCATCGGGCAGCGTAAGTCTTGCCACTCTGGGAGGCTACTGCGAACCCAATCACCGTGGTCACCAGGGAGGCGAGCCCCATTCGCCAATCCAGGACGAAGATATAGACCGCGATGCTCACTGGCACCAGCAAATTGGAGGTCATCTCCGGCAGCAGATGGGCCAGAGTGGGCTCCATCCCTTCCACCCGGTCAACAATGGTGGTCTTGTACTGGCCGGAGGGCGTGTCCAGGATCGTCCCCATGGGCACCCGGCTCAGTTTGGAGAGCAGATTTTGCCGCACACGCCGCAGCGTGTGATAGGTGGCCGTGTGGGACAGGCTGGTAGACCATGTGGAAAACAGCGCCTTTCCCGCATAGCCTGCCAGGGCCAGACCGCACCAGGGCAGGCACTCCACAAGGCCGCCTCCTTCCAGCAGCAGCCCAATCATAGCAGCCACGCAGAAGTATGGCGCCATACCGCAGGCCACCCCCAGCACCGCCAGGGCTACCGAAGCATAAAATCCGCCGTGCTCACCACTTGCCCAACCCCACAGCACAGCAAAGGGTGAGGGCGCTTTCTTGTTATCCATAGCTTAAAACCCCTTTCTTATGGTTAGTAACTGCTAACTTAAAATCAAAAGGAAAACCCTTTATTCAAAGGGTATTCCAAGGAGACGGAACCAGCCCGCGGAGTAAAAATTCCGCAGGTCATCCATATAAACCATCGCTTTTTCCCGCGGCATATCATGGCGGATTGTTTCAAACATGCCGTTGAAAAGTGCGGTGGACATGATGTGGATCAGCTCATCATCCAGACGGCGAATGGGATAGCCAGCTTCCACCATTCGATCCACCAGAAGCCGTCCAGAGTGATCCTCAATTTCCGCCAGGGTATCCAGGTAATGCTCGTACTTTGTCCCGGAGGAACAGCAGGCGATGAGCTTGAATGCGTCAAAGTGGTCGTAGAGAAAGTCCATCATCCAGGAGGCTTCCTTGTCCGGTACCTCCGGGAGCTTTTGAAGCTGCTCCTCCAAACTCCTGCCGGCAAAGGTCTGCTGAAGGGTCCGATAACGCTCTACCAGCTCTTGGGCTGGCTCTCTCACCAATCCGTCAAACAGTGCCTCCTTGTCCGTATAGTAGCGGTAAATCGCTCCAGTTGTTACTCCAAGAGAGGCTGCTATACTTTTTAAGGATGCCCCCCGGAAGCCGTTCTCCATAAACTCGCGCTTCCCGGCTTCCAGCAGATCCTTCCGCAGCTTTTCGTTTACAGGACGCATTTCGTTCACCTCTTTTCGATAATCATATTATCCAATAATGATATTATCTTAAATCAAACGATTGTATTTGTCAAGCCACAATTATAACGGCTGAACCGTATGCGGGTCGGTGTATTCTATTCATTAAACAAAAAACGCAGC
The DNA here is from genome assembly GCA_018228685.1 of Clostridiaceae bacterium Marseille-Q4149. Taxonomy (GTDB): domain Bacteria; phylum Bacillota; class Clostridia; order Oscillospirales; family Oscillospiraceae; genus Vescimonas; species Vescimonas cirricatena. Next base: position 1,910,574 of record CP073691.1, on the reverse strand, counting down.
TGCCTTGGTTGGCAGCTGCGTTCAGACTGTAGACAAAGTCCCGGCAAAAGCCGGGCTTTTCTACATTTATAACCGTTTTTCTGGTATAATGGGGTTATCAGAAAGGCGGTGTTTTTTATGATGACTAAAAATGCAGATAAAAAACGAGAGCAAATGATCATGTTCTGTATGGATGACATGGTTCCACAAAACCATATGTTGCGTTTAATCGATAAAGCCATTGACTGGGATTTTATTTATGATCTTGTAGAGGAAAAATACTGCCTTGATAATGGAAGACCGAGCATGGATCCAGTTATGCTGATCAAAATCCCTTTTATCCAATACCTTTACGGAATTAAAAGTATGAGGCAGACGATTCGGGAGATCGAAGTAAATGTTGCGTATCGTTGGTTTCTGGGTCTGGATATGATGGATCCGGTTCCTCATTTTTCTACCTTCGGGAAGAATTATACTCGCCGTTTTAAAGATACCGATCTTTTTGAGCAGATCTTCACAAAGATATTGGAAGACTGCATGAAATTCAACCTGGTAGATATGGAGCAGATTTTTGTAGATTCCACTCATGTTAAGGCATGTGCAAACAGCAAAAAAATGAGAAAACGGGTTGCCCATGAACAGGCACTCTGGTATGAAGAAGAACTCCAGAAAGAAATCACAAAAGACCGGGAAGCCCATGGAAAGAAACCGTTGAAGGAAAAAGACCGGAATGATCCACCCTCCGGCGGCGGAGGCCGTGCGGATTCTCAAGAGGAGATTGCTGAAGGAGCAAAAACACAGAAGTGCAGTACAACCGATCCGGAAAGCGGATGGTTCCGTAAAGGGGAACATAAGCATGTTTTTGCCTACGCAGTAGAAACAGCCTGCGATAAACATGGTTGGATTCTCGGTTATAGCGTTCATCCAGGAAACGAACATGACAGCCGAACCTTTAAACCTCTTTATGATAAGATAAAGGATTATTGTCCTGCGATGCTTGTGGCGGATGCAGGTTATCGAACTCCGGCGATTGCTCGTGAATTGTTGATGAATGGAATTGAACCATTGTTTCCATACAAAAGGCCCATGACCAAGGATGGCTTTTTTCGTAAATACGAGTATGTATATGACGAGAATTATGATTGTTACTTATGCCCGGAAAATCAAATGTTATCTTATCGGACAACGAACCGCGATGGATATAAAGAATATCAGAGCTGCCCAGAAGTGTGTGCCAAGTGTCCAAGTATCCATAAATGTACGGAAAGTAAAAATCATGTGAAAGTGGTCATGCGTCATGTTTGGGAAGAGTATATGGAAATGGCAGAAGATATCCGTCATACTCTTGGAAACAAAGAGATTTATGAACGGAGGAAAGAAACAATCGAACGGATTTTTGGAACAGCAAAGGAGCAGCATGGATTTCGTTATACCCAGTATATTGGAAAAGCCCGGATGGAAATGAAAGCGGGGCTTACTTTTGCCTGCATGAATCTGAAAAAACTGGCCAGAATTCTGGAAAACAGGGCATCTAAAACACCAGAATTCTTTGGTTTTTTAAGATTTTTGGTAGAAGAATCGCTATATGTAGAAAAGTGGTGCTGGAAACAATCCCAGCACCAACTTTGTCTACAGTCTGAACGCAGCTGCCTTGGTTGGCAGCTGCGTTTTTATTAAGTATATGCTATTACAATCACCAGTGTCTCTTACTTCTCAAAGCGATAACCGTATCCGTGTACCGTTTGAATCCCATTGATATTTAGTTTTTTCCGTATCTTGTAGATCCGGCTGGTGACGCTTTCGAGGCCGGAAGCAAAGTCGTCAGACATTGCATATCGGTAAAGCTGCTCCCGGGTAAAAGTCCAGCCGGGGTGTAAAGCCAGATAATATAGAATATTGAACTCCATCGTGGTCAATTCCACAACTTGTTCATTTACATAGACCCTGCGTTCATTTGGGTCAATACGCAAATTCCCGTATTGCAGCACGGCCATCCCTGTCACCAGCCTCACCTCCTGCGGCTATTTCTTTTTGTCCATACTCTGCTTCAGATGCCGAAAACTGTTCTCGCTGATCATATGCTCCATGCGGCAGGCGTCCTGTTCTGCTGTCTTTGGATCGACACCTGCCTCCGTCAACAAGCGGGTAAAGAAGCAGTGTTTTTCATAGGTCTGTTCGGCTACCTCCCTGCCCACATCGGTCAGGCGGAGGAAGAAGTCCCCGTCCATGGTGAGGAAGCCCCCTTCTTTTAGGGTAGCTACCGCGTGACACACGCTGGGCTTGGAGACTCCCATGTGCCGGGCCACATCCACGGAGCGTACCATGCCCTTTTCCTTTTGGAGTACCAGCACGGCCTCCAGATAGTCTTCGCCAGAGGCATGAAGTGATGTGCCGTGTTGCCGTTTCACTCTTTTCTTCACGCCAATCTCCAGCCCTCGGCCTGTTCCCGAATCTCAATAAACCGCCGGTACAAGCCGCCCTGGGCCATCAGTTCCGCATGGGTACCCCGCTGGGCGATACGGCCATCCTCCACCACCAGAATCTGATCCGCGTGCTGGATGGTAGCCAGCCGGTGGGCGATGGTGAGGATGGTTTTCCCCTTTGTCAAAGCGGACAGAGCCTGTTGGATCAGGTGTTCATTCTCCGGGTCTACACTGGCGGTCGCTTCATCAAGGATGACGATAGGGGCGTCCTTCAAAATGGCCCGGGCGATGGAGATGCGCTGCTTCTCCCCGCCGGAAAGGGTGGAGCCGCCCTCTCCAATCACGGTGCCATAGCCGTTCGGCAGGGCCGAGATGAAGTCATGGCAGCAGGCAGCTTTGGCGGCGGCCACCACCTGCTCGTGGGTGGCATCGGGGCAGCCGAATTTGATATTGTTCTCTACACTGTCCTGGAAGAGATACACATTTTGAAAGACCATGGAGATGTTTTTCAGCAGGCTTTCGCAGGTAAATTCTTTCACATCGTGGCCGCCCACTGACACGGAGCCGCGGTCCGCGTCATAGAAGCGGGCCACCAGATTGCATATCGTGCTCTTGCCGGAGCCAGACGGCCCCACAATGGCGGTAGTGGTCCCCTGGGGCGCGGTAAAGGTCACATCGTGGAGTACCTCGCGGCTCCCATACCCGAAGGATACATGGGAGAGGGACACATCGAACCGCTCCGGCGTGACCTCTTTCCCGCCCTTGTCAATGAAATCCGTATGTTCCAGTTCCTCCAGCCGGTCCAGCACCGAATCTGTCACCGACAGGATGTGGGCCGCGTCATTGATGGCCTCCACACTGCCGAAAATGGTGAAGGAGAACAGGGCGATCATCAGGAAATACGGGAGCGGTAAAGCGCCTGCCAAAGCCTGCTGGCCCGCGGCGAGCACCAGCCCCACGGACGCCGCCCGCAGAGCGAACAGATGCAGGCAGTTCCAGGGGACGAAACCAAATTCGTTTTTGATTCGGATGGCCTTATTGTCCCGGCAGGCGTCCCGGAACCGCTGAACGGAAACCCCGTCCTGTCCAAAGGATTTCACTACCGGCAGACCGTGGATGTATTCGACAGCCGCGCCGGACAATGCCTCCTGAGCCCGGTGGCTCACAGGAGCGGTGCGGGCGCTCTGACGGCCAATGCCCCGCAGCGCAAAGGCGGACACCAGCACACCGATCAGCGCCACCAGCGCGGCGGGCGGGCAGAAAATCGCCACGCACAGCAGGATCACGGCTACCTGAATATAACCGTTTACCACCGCGTCCACCATTTTCATACTCTGGAGTTCCAGTGTACTCAACTCCGTGGTGAGCGCCGCCAAAATGTCCCCCAGATTGTTTTTGGCAAAGTACCCAAGGGACACCCGTTTCAGCACATCTCCCAGTTCCATCCGCTGCTCTGCCGCCCGTTCCGTTCCGATGCTCTCCTGGAGCCGGTTTTTCCAATAGGTGAAGAAAAACCGCAGCAGGATCAGAACGACGATGCCAGATAAGCACAGCCATGGGAGAGAGCCGGAAAGCTCATTCTCTCCCCAGGCGTTCCCGATCATCCGCCCCAGGGCCCAGGCCGCCAGCATCACCGGCCCCGCGGTACACCATGTTGCAAAAAACGAGCACACAAAGCCCAGAATCATTCGCTTTCGATAGTTCTTTGCCCATCCCATAATGCGTCCTACGCTGTGAAACATCTCAATTCCCCTCCTTTTTGCCGGATGTGACCGCCCAGTTTCGTGCCCCCACATGGGCCGTCCAAAGGGTCTGATACAGCGGGCAGCGGCCCAGCAGTTCTTCCTGTGTGCCACAGTCTGCAACGCTCCCTTTCTCCAGCACCACGATCTGGTCCGCGTTCTGGATGGTGGAGAGCCGGTGGGCGATGACCAGAAGCGTTTTCCCCCTGGAAAGCGCCATAATGGAGCGTTGGATTTTGTCCTCATTCTCGGGATCAGTGAAGGCGGTCGCCTCGTCCAAAATCACAATGGGGGCGTCCTTCAAAATGGCGCGGGCGATGGCGATGCGCTGACGCTCCCCGCCGGAGAGCTGCTTGCCCGCGTCTCCGGCCGTCGTATCCCAGCCATGCTCCAGCCGGCCGATAAATTCTTCGCACTGGGCCGCCTGAGCAGCCGCCAGCACCTCCTCGTCCGAGGCCCCCGGACGCCCCAGCCGGATGTTCTCTTTCAGGGAGCAGTCAAAGAGGAAGTTGTCCTGCGTGACGAAACTGATGGACTGGGAGAGCTGCTTCAGCGGGAGCTTGCGGATGTCCTGTCCGCCCAGGGTGATGGAGCCTCCCGTCACATCCCAAAACCGGGCGGTCAGCCGGGCGATGGTAGACTTTCCGCCGCCCGACGGCCCCACCAGGGCGGTGAATTTTCCCTGTGGGATGGTCAGGTTCAGATGGCGAAGCACCTCCTTGCCCTCTGTCCCGCCATAGGAAAAAGATACATCCCGCATCTGGATGCCGCTGCCTTCCAGATGGACATTCTGCTCCGCCTGCGTGAGCTGGGGCAAATTCAGCAGTTCACGGGTGTCCTTTACTGCAAACTGCATACTTTTCATGGAGTTGATGAAGGCGGTGGCGCTCATCAGGGGGGACACGATTCCCAGGGCCAGCATCAGGCAGAGCGTCACTTGGGCCGGGTCCAGTATCCCCGCCTGATAGAGCGCGACGCCCGCCGGCAGGGTCCCCAGCAGGGTGGTCGGCAGAATGGACAGGCACAGATTCATGGAGGCCCAGGTGCAGCGGAACCATCCCATGGTGAAGTCCCGGAAGGAGGCCACCGCCTGGGCGAATTTCTGATAGGATCGCTCCCCCTGGCTGAACGCCTTCACCACCTGAATGCCCTCTACATATTCCACGATCACGCTGTTCACATGGGCGTTGGCCTCCATGTAGGCGGCGTAATTCTTGTTATAGGTCCGCATCCCGAAGGTCATGGGGATGAGCGCCACCGGGATGGTCACCAGCAGGGCGAGGCCCATCCGCCAGTCGATGGCGAACATGGCGATGACCACGACCAGAGGCAGCAGAAGATTGGAACTGAGTTCCGGGATCATGTGAGCCAGAGGCGGCTCCACATCTTCAATACGGTCCACGATGGTGCTTTTCATGGAGCCAATGGGCCGGCTTTCCACCTCGCCCAGCGGCGCCCCCATCAGCCGGTCCGCCACCTGAAGGCGCAGGCCCTCCAAAATCGTGTAGGCGGATACATGGGCCAGCATGGTGGACAGGGCATATCCCGCCACCTTGACGGCATAGCCGGCCAGACACACGCCGCACCAAAATACAATGCCCTCCCAGTCTGCCTGACGCTCCAGAAAGAGCCGGATGATCTGATAAACGCCGAGATACGGTACGAAGCCCCCGGCCACACTGAGAATAGCCAGTACCACAGACCCGGCCATCTTCCCCCGGCAGGGTGCGGCGAAGGAGAGCAGGATACCGAGCCAAGTTCGTTCCTTCATGTGCAATACTCCTCTCAAAAAAAATCGTTGTAGTTTGCTTACACTAACTACAACGATTATAAGGGATTCTTACCGCTCTGTCCGCTCCGTCCTGCCGGTCTGGTCCTGTTTGGACGGAAAAATTTATTGGCTTTCCCGCCGGTACTCCAGGGGCGTCTTGCCCTTGACTTCCCTGAATGCGGCGGCAAATTTGCTGGAGCTGTCATAACCTACCCGGCCGGCGATCTCTGCCACTCCCATTTGAGGCTCCTGCTGGAGCAGAAGCGCGGCCTGGTCCATGCGGAAATTACGCATATAGGTGTTGATGGGTTGCCCATAAATCGACTTGAAGCACTCCTTCAGCGCCGTAGCAGGGACAGAAAACCGTTCGGACAATTCCGCAATCGTATAGTGGCGTTCCAGCTCCCCCGTCAATAACCGATGGATAGCCTTCACTTTTTCCACCTGGGATTTATAGAAGTAAGGCTTTTCCGCATCCTTTGGCAGTTCCAGCGCGTCCAGATACAGGAGCAATTCCAGTACTTTGATGCGGAAATAAGGAATCTTGATCTGCTCCGGCACCGCGTAGAGCTCCTGAAAAATGTGATCGATGGAGGGCGCCCCATGGAGCACCTTGGGATGGCGACTGGAGCAGAATTTATTCTGGAGCCGGGCCAGATCCACCGGAAATTCCCGTATCCACTCCTTCAGCGATTGGGCGGCCTGGGGGAGCGCAAAGCCAACGGTGATCCCGTGATAATGGGCAAGGGGGAAGGTAAAATGGCCCTGGTGCTCCAGCCGCCGGTCCAGCTTCAGGTCGCCCGCCTCTACATAGGAGTACGCATCCGGGCCGGCAGGGTACTCCATGCGCCCCTGGCGGCAGTAATCAATGCACAGCAGATCCTCCGTTGTACGGAACGCGGAATCATAGCTCTCCATATGGAAATCGTTGTACATCAGGGATACGCCGGGGAACAGATCGTATTGTGTCATGATCCCCTCTCCGGTACCGCTGTGAAACTGAAAGACCCGGCAGTTTCCACCCTCCACCAGCGGGACAGGGAATCCGTTGTCTGCCATTACTTGCTCCAGCATGAAATTTCTCCTTTTACAATCGCAGCACCCGGTCACAGGCTCTCTGCATGAATTCTTGGTCATGGGTAACCACCAGAACGATCCGCCCATGCCTTGCCAGACTGCGGATCACCCCGGACACCTCCACCATACGGGCATAGTCCAAACCGCTGGTGGGCTCGTCAAAAATCAGCACCGGCTTCTCCGACAGCAGGGCCGTAGCTACTGCCAGCCTCTGCTTCTGTCCCCCGGAGAGGGACATCGGATGCCGCTCCCGAAAGGACAGCAGGTGGAGGCTGTCCAGCACCTCCGAAATCTGATTGTCAGATGCCTCCGGCGCAGACATCCGGCACTCTCCCCACACGCTGTCGGAGAACAGCTGATGGTTTACATCCTGCATGACACAGAAAGCCGACCGCTGGCGGCCTTTTCGATCCAGAGGCTTTCCGTTCAGCAGAATTTGTCCCGCTTGTTCTTTCAGCAGCCCGCAAAGGCAGCGGGAAAGTGTGGTCTTGCCCACGCCGTTGGGTCCGGTGATTGCCACCACCTCGCCGGGGCGGGCGGAAAAGGACAGATCCCGGAACACGGGAGCTCCTTTGCGAAAGCTGCAGGTTAAGCCCTCCACAGACAGCCCTTCTTCGCTGCCGGCCGATTCCACAGCGGGGAGCGTGCATACCGCCGGGGTCAGGGTACGCAGCCCCAGGGCCTCCCGCTCCGGGTCTGGCAGGCTGCGAAACTGCTCCCCGGTGAAGACGCGCTCCAGCCCCCCGCTCCGAAGATAAAACGCCCGGTCGATGAGATCGGTGAGAAAGTACAGGCGATGCTCCGCCACCACGATTGTGCAGCCCTGCCGCTTCAAAGCGGCGATCTGGTCGTGGAGCCGGGCAATGGCCTCCCGATCCAGATTGGCTGTCGGCTCGTCCAGCACATAGATTTCAGGGCCCATGGCATAAACAGAGCCAAAGGCCAGAAGCTGCTTTTGCCCACCGGACAGAGAAAAGATGTTTTTCCCGCGCAGTTCCTGGAGGTGCAGTGTTTCCGCGACCTGCTCCACGCGGCGGCGGATCTCTTCCGGCGGACGGCCCTCATTTTCCAGCCCAAAGGCCAGTTCGCTGTCGGTGTCCAGATTAAAAAACTGGGACTTTGGATTTTGAAACACAGAGCCTACCCGCTGGGCCAGTTCATACATGGGTGTTTCCCGCGGCGCAAGCCCATTTACCATCACCCGCCCTTCCAGACGGCATCCGGGAGTAAAAGCCGGGATCAGGCCGTTGATCAGCTTCGTCACCGTGGTCTTTCCGCAGCCGGAGGCCCCGCACAGCAGGACGCACTCTCCGCGGGCAACAGTGGCGCTGACATGGGAAAGCGTTTCCTGTTTTTCTCCATAGCCAAAGGAAACCTGTTCCAAACCTATCATTGTCACTCCCCCTTATTGTACCACAAATGAGCCTATCAGCAAGGCCAGGACCAACAGCATCCCAATCAAGTCCACCGGCATTAGACGCAAGGACACGGCGCTGGTCTTTCGGGCTGGATTTTCGATTCCTCGGGTCACGGCCGCCGCGGAGAGCTCCTCCGCCGTCTCCGTAGCGGACACCATGAGGGGCATCACCGTACACTCCAAGCGGCTGAACCCCCGGATATTCCGCAGCTTCATCGCGTCCCGGATGTGGCCGATCTCCTCCCGGATAGCGGGGAAGTACCGCAGTGTCACGGATATAGCCACGATCAGCTTCTGGGGAATATGTAACTGCCGCAGCCCTACGATCAGGTAGCGCAAAGGAGTGCATTTCAACATCAGCGATCCGGTCATCAGGCAGGGGAACATCCGGCGGGTATAGGTGGCAAAGATGGTAAAACTGGTGGCGATGATCATAGGCGACGCCGGCAGGATCACCTGTTGAAAGACCAGCAGGGCGCAATATCCAACAGCCCATTTGACTGCCATTGTAAATCTTCTGTGGACAACCATCAGTGCCAGCAGCAGAGCGACCAGCGCCAGTTCCACCCACAGAGTATGGTCGCTGAACGCGATGATATTGGCGGCGATCAGAATCCACAGTCCAGCTCTCGGGTCAAAGATCGATTTCTTCCCGTTCCCCATCTTACACCAGGCCAGCCTTTTCAAAGTGCTTGCGGAACATGGCGCGGGCAAGGATGCCGCCGATGACCGCTCCAACAACAGGAGCCAGGAACAGAACGATCAGCATCCCATTGGAGGAAAGGGCCGCCAGAGTGTTCACATAGTCCGCTGGCATCCCTTGTTCTGTGATCTGCCGCAGGAAGTCCTCCCGCATCAGCCAGATCGGGAGCGGAGAGCCCACCATGCCCACAGAGAACAGCACAAAGGATACCAGGTTGCCGGCCATGCTCCGGTAGTGGGTGATGACACGGGTAATTTCAGCCAAGCCGCAGGCCAGAACGAAGGATACCAGGATCACAACGGTGAATTGCCCGGTGACATAGTAAATGAGGCCCGTGATGAGTCCCATCAGCAGGACGGAGCCCACCTTCTGCACCTTGGCGCACATCATGAGATATGGAATGCCGGTAAACAGAGCGATAAAGCCCGGCATCAAGATCCAAAGCAGCGGGTGCAGCCCGCCCAGAAGCATAAAGGCAAAGTTGATGACAAAGTAAATGGCGGAGAAAATCCCCACGGTAATGACATCTTTGCCGCTCATCCCGCGGCCCTTGACTGGTTCAGACATAATGTTCTCTCCTTTTTGGTTAGATTGCACTAACTTTCTTCGTGAAAAATAGGACGCCATGCGTCCATCTCACACGATGTATTTTACCGAGGGCCTCCCTGCCTGTCTATTCCGTTTAGACGACTTTATTCCGTTTGGTTGGAATTATTGATGTTTTCCTATCCGCACAAATCGAAAACGGCCCTTGCTATAATACAAAGGCCGCTTTCTTGCTTGTTCCCTTACTTTTCAAAGCGATAACCATATCCATATACCGTTTGAATCGCATTGATATTTAATTTCTTCCGTATCTTGTAGATCCGGCTGGTGACGCTTTCGAGGCCGGAAGCAAAGTCATCGGGCATCGCATATCGGTAAAGCTGCTCCCGGGTAAAGGTCCAGCCAGGGTGTAAGGCCAGATAATATAGGATATTGAATTCCATCGTGGTCAACTCCACCGCTCGCCCGCTCACAAAGGCCCTACGCTGGTTTGGGTCAATACACAGATTATCATATTGTAGAACAGCCAGTCCAGTCAACGCTTTTCCCCCAAAGTTATACCGCCCAACCAAGGCTTTCCTGCTGAATATGGAACAACTTATAATACAGCCCATTCTTCTTCATCAACTCATCGTGCGTTCCATGTTCTACCAGTCGTCCATTGTCAAGAACAATGATCTGATCCGCATCCACAACTGTACGGAGACGGTGGGCGATCATAATAACCGTCTTGCCTTCTACCAGTTTGGCAATCGCTTTTTGAACCAGGACTTCATTCTCTGGGTCAAGGGATGCTGTGGCCTCGTCAAGCAGAATGATGGGCGCATTTTTTAGTAATGCGCGGGCGATGGAAATACGCTGGCGCTCACCGCCGGAAAGGGTGCTGCCGTTTTCACCGAGAACCGTCTGATACCCATCCGGCATCTCCCGGACAAATTCATCACAATAGGCGGCTTTGGCAGCAGCAATTACCTGATCGTCTGTTGCGTTTGGATTGCCAAGACGGATATTATTCATAACCGTATCATTGAACAAGGTCACATCCTGGAACACGAAAGACATATAAGACATGAGGCTTTCCGGCTCCATACTCTTGATGTCTTTGCCGCCCACGGTGATCTTGCCCTGTTGAACATCCCAAAACCGGGCAATCAGTTTGGAAATCGTGCTTTTACCGGAACCGGACGGGCCAACGAGGGCGGTCACGCTCCCTTGGGGAATTTTGCAGGAAACATCTTTGATGACATCTTCCTGATTGTAGCCAAAAGTCACATGGGAAAGCTCAATATCGCAGTTCGGAACCATTTTCCCGTCACCGTCCATCACAGGAGTGGTGAGCAAGGTACGCATACGACTTGTAACTACATTCAAATTCAGTAGCGAGGACAAATTCGCCAGGATTGCCAAAATAGGGCCATAAATCCGCGTGACCATCAGCAGAAACATGAGCAAAGGCAGCAGTTCAATTTGTCCACTGGTCAGGAGAATAGCACCGACAAAGATTGTAATGCCAATACCTGCCTGCAAAATCATGCTGGCGCTGGACATAAACACGCCGACAGCCATTTCCACTTTGATGGCAATCTTTTTCATAGCAAGCAGAGCTTTATCCAACGCACTGAAATGAGAGCCGGACAGCCCGCAGGACTTGATGATCTTCATACCTTCCAGGTATTCCTGTACCTGGTCAGAGGCAGCCAGTTTTGCATTAACCTGCTTTTCAAACAGCTTCTTTTGATGGTTCCGGCTGAGCCAGATAATGAGGAAGGCAATCGGAACCGTGATGAATACGCACAGAGCAAGACGCCAGTCAAAGAAGGCCAGCAGGATACAGGTCAGGGTCACCGTGATGCCGTTTGCAATCAGTGGAGGGATCGTGCTGCTGAGCAGGGACTCCATGCTGCTGCAATCCGCCATCATATTCGTGGTCAGTTCAGAAAGATCCTTGGTGTTAAAGAAATTCATAGGGAGTTTCCGAAGGTGCTCCGCAATCCGCAGCCGGGTCGTGTTCGACTCTTTATATGAGGCAATATAGGTTTTACGGTAATCGTTTTTGGCGGCCAGAAATACCAGGATGGCTGAAACAATACCTGCGCCCCACAGCATCCAGATATGGTTCCACTGGATGGAGTCACCGCTGACAAAGGGCGTCAAAATTTCACTGAAGACCATAACAGTTACACAGAACGGCAGAAGCATAGCCAGGTTCGTCAATGTGCAGGCGAAGATTGCTTTTTTCAGATCTGCGTAACCCTTGTCTGACAAAAAGAGAGCTTTTTGTAATCTGCTCATAGTTGCACCGCCTTTCCGCTGATTTTCCAGCCAATCGCTTCTGTATAGTGGTTCCACATTTGTGCATAGCGTCCGCTTGCGGCCACCAGCTCGTCATGTTTTCCTTCTTCGACCAAGTGCCCTTTCTCCATGACGATGATCTTATCTGCATTGCGGATCGTGGAGAGGCGGTGTGCGATGATGATAACTGTCTTACCCTGCATCAGCTTTTCAAAGGCTTTCTGGATCAGGTATTCATTCTCCGGGTCACTGAACGCCGTTGCCTCATCCAGCACGATGATAGGCGAGTTCTTGATAATAGCCCGCGCAATAGCAATCCGCTGGCGCTCACCGCCAGAGAGATGGATGCCTTTGGAGCCGACCACCGTGTGATACCCGTTGGGCAGTTTGGAGATGAACTCGTGGCACTGCGCTGCTTTCGCCGCCGCAATCACTTGTTCCTCGCTGGCCGAAGGATTGCCCATACGGATATTATCCAAGATGCTCTGCTTGAACAGGAAAATATCCTGGAACACAAAGCTGACATGGTGCATCAGGTCATCCTCCGCCATATCGCGCACATCTATACCGCCGATGGTAATGCTGCCGGAGGACACATCCCAAAAGCGGGAAATCAGATTGGCAATCGTACTTTTGCCGCCGCCGGAAGGTCCGACAATGGCTGTGATCTGTCCCTGCTTTGCCGAGAAAGATACATTTTCCAGAGCTTTCTCAGAATTATCTCCCGTGTAGGAAAAGCTGACATTATTGAAAACAACATCGTCCCCAGCAGGTTTCTTAGGATGAGCCGTTTCCGGCATTTCTGGAATGTTCAATATCTCGTCCATCCTGGCCACATTCCCGTTGATCTGCATGAACGACTCTGAAATATACATGATTTTGTTCAGCACGCCGGAAATTGCTGGTACAAAGAGCAGATAAAAGATAAAGGTCATCGCAAATCCGGCAAAATCATCCGTTCTGGACCCAATCAGGATGCCCACAGGAACAAGAATCAGGTAAACATTATTGATGATTGTGGTAAAGGCAGGCATACAATTCTGCCAGCCCAGAGAGAACTTGAGGACCCATTCCGTATAGCCGGTGATTGCCTCTTTGAGTTTTTTGAACGAAGATGCTGTTTGATTGAACGCCTTTACTACCGACATTCCCCGGACATACTCCACAGAGGCATTATTCATTTCTTCCAAAGCCTTTTGGTACTTGCCCATGTTCTCCTTCATTTCACCGCTGCCAAAGCCAATAAACTCTGCGACAAATGCAAGAATGATGCCGACCAGGGAAGCAAGGCCAAACCTCCAGTCAACAGCCAACAGGATGATGACCATGACGATAGGGGCGGTAATAGAGGCAACAAAATCAGGAAACTGGTGAGCAATAAAGCCCTCCACACTTTCAATGTTTTCATCCATGATTTTCCGCAGACGGCCGCTGCCAATCGTTAAGTGATACCCCAGTGGGATTTTGGTAATATGGTCTGCAAAGAGAACTTTCAACTCGTACAGCGTTCCAAATGCCGCCATGTGTGAGCTGAAAATAGCCAGAAAATACAGTAGGATATTTGCCACGATCCCGGCGAGCGCCAGCCAGCCATAATTCATGACCATCCCCATATCCAACTGGTCAAGGTTCGGGAAAACACCGATAATTGAGCGGATCATAAAATAGACCGCTATGTACGGGATAAACGAAGCAATGGCTGCCAATGACGAAAGAACCGCGGCTAAGAACACAAGGCCCTTTCTGTCAGAAGCCAATTCCATGCATCGTGCCAAACCCGTCTTTGGTTTTGCCTGTTTCGACTTTGCGTTTGACATAGCATGAACCCTCCTTAAAAGAGAAAATGTCGCAGTTAGTTCTTGCTAACCGCGACATTTATTCTATCAACTTTTGAAATTGGCTGCTACTCCATATCTATGCGTCACGGGCAAAAATAGCCCAAAGATACCAATGAATTAGTAGAGACTACACCTCTACCGCTGTTAAACGCCGCCTGTACATGACTATCGATTTTTTCGGTAGTCTTTTGGCAGCATTCCATATACAGATTGAAATGCTTTAGCAAATTTACTTGCGTTGCTATATCCAAGCTCCAAGGCAATATCACCGATTTTCATCTTGTTTTCCGAAAGCCACTGGGCAGCTAAATTCATTTTGTATTTTTTGAGGTAGGCATACGGAGTGTCCCCATATATGTGGGAAAATACCAGATGGAACACCGACAGATTCAAGTGCGCCTCTTTTGCCAACTGTTCCAAGGGAACTTTTTCATCCAGATGGGAAATAAGATACTCCCGAATAGCTTTTGTTGCTTGAATCTGTTTCTTATCAAAATACTTTGAGTCGCACCCGCTAATCTGTGTCAACTGATCCATGTGGTATAATAGCTCTATGGCCTTAATTTTGAAATAGCCGACAGGCTCCGTTTGAATGGCTGTGTATAATTCGGAAAACAAGTGTCGTAATTGCGGTGGAGTATCACTGACATACCATTGTGTTTCAAGACCAAGTGTTGTCCCTATTTTATCAAGGTCAATGGGAATTGTCCGCATCATCCGGCGTATTTCGTCCGAAAGCGCCTGACGATCTATGACAAGGCTAACGCCGTAATACTTCCCCAAGGGAAAAGAGAACGAAGTCGGCAAATGCGCTGTGGTTGCAACGCTGAAATAGCCCGTTGGCAAATATGCCACAGTATGATTGGCAAATTCACATTCATAGCGTCCGGTTTGACAGTGAGTAATCTGGAGGATATCTGGATTGAACTTCTGGGTCCTCATAGATTCATCCGTTTCAAAATCGAGGAAGCAAAGTTGTATGCCCTCAAACAAGCTATAATTTTTTACGATACCACGCCCATTACATCCATAATCCACAACCAGCTGTCTTTCGCTTCTCGATAGTACTTTTGCCTGTACACCATACCATTCCGGATTGAAGTTGACCTTCTCCATTGTCATCACTCCATCAAGTTAGTCTTAACTTACCTCTCTATGGTAACATAAACTACTGTATTCTTCAATAAAACTCGCCAATCTCTATTTATGATATAGCAAAATCTGCGGTATGCACCAACATACCGCAGATTTATAACACTTTTATTCCTTACTCTGCATAGTTCCAATAAATGAATGGTTTCGTACTATCTACCAACATTCTTTTCTATAATCCTCATGGCGGCAAGAATTTATAGCCCTTCCCATACACGGTCTGGATAAGGTCAGCGTTCAGTTTATGACGCAGCTTGTAAATGATGCTGGAGATTCCCGTCCAACTGCTGTCAAACGAATCAGGGGCAACAAACTCATAGATCTCCCTTTGTGAAAATACCCGTCCGGGCCGCCGGACAAGCAAATGAAATACATCGAACTCCATAGGGGTCAGCTCTATGAATTTGCCCTGCCAAAACACTTGACGGCACGCAGCGTCGATACATAAAGCCTTGTAGCGCAGAGGGGCAGAGGAAAGATCCGTACACATGACCAGTTCTGTTGACTCTATGAAGGCCATGATTTTCTCAACGGTTTCAAGGTCATCTTCTTCGACCGATAATATGAACAGTTTTCCCACTATATCACCCCCAATAACCTCGACTGACAGGCCACTTTTTATTTGTCCTTTAGCCCTGATTTAATTTTTTGAAAACTGTCATCGCTGATTGCGTGCTCCATGCGGCAGGCATCCTGCTCGGCAGTCTTTGGCTCTACACCTGCATCCACCAGCAGACGGGTGAAAAAGCAGTGCTTCTCATAAGTTTTTTCGGCAACCTCTCTGCCCACATCGGTCAGGTGCAGGAAAGAGTCTTCGTCCATGGTGAGAAAACCGCCCTCTTTCAAGGTAGCTACCGCATGACACACGCTGAGTTTCGATACATCAAGGTGCCTGGACACATCCACGGAGCGTACCATGCCCTTTTCCTTTTGGAGCACCAGCACGGCCTCCAGATAATCCTCGCCCGACGCATGGAGTTTTTTCATCGACGCAACCTCTCATTTATACAGTGATTTTTTGTTCTGCGTTCCACATGGCCGCATATTTGCCGTTCTCGGCCAGCAGTTCCTCGTGGGTGCCGGACTCCTTGATTGTTCCGTCCGCCACTACCAGGATCTGATCCGCATTCTTGACGATGGAAAGGGTATGGGCGATCATCACCACGGTCTTTTTCTCCTTGAGCAGATTGGCGATGGCCTGCTTGACCGCCAGCTCGTTCTCAATGTCCAGGGATGCGGTAGCCTCGTCCAGCAATAGGATGGGACTGTTTTTCAGAATGGCCCGAGCGATAGAAAGCCGCTGCCGCTCTCCTCCGGAGAGCAGATTGCCGTTCTCGCCGGTAGGGGTATCATAGCCCTTTTCCATCCTGCGGATAAATCCGTCACAGTTGGCCTCCCGGCAGGCTGCCTCAATCTCCGCGTCTGATGCGCCGGGGCGGGCGTGACGGATGTTGTCCCGGATGGTGTCGTCAAAGAGGAACACATCCTGATCTACCATGGAAACCTGCTCCAGCACGCGCTCCGCCGCCACATGATTGATGGGCTTCCCTCCGATGGAGATGACGCCACTGGCTGGCTCATAATATTTTGCAATCAAATTCAGGATGGTGGATTTTCCGGAGCCGGAATCGCCCACAATGGCGGTCAGCTTCTGATCCGGCACCGTAAAGGACGCCTGCTTCAGCACCGGCTCTCCGGGAACATAGGCAAAGTCCACATGGTCAAAGATGATCTCATGGGTAGCGGGCCGCAGCGCCTCCATACTGCCGCTTTCCTCCGGCTCATCCATCACGCCCAAGATCTTCCCTTTGGAGATCATCAGGTTTTTGTAACTGGTGAGGTCCACAAAAATGGCGTTGGCAAGTTTGGAACAGAACAGCGGCAACATGCAGACCAACAGATAGGAAACCGTGTCGATGGCCCCGGCTGCCCACGGTGCGTAGGCGATTAAGATGACCAGCGGGCAGGACAGCCAGATCAGGATACCCAGCCCGGCTCCCACAGGGAGCACCTTGGCCTCATATACAAAGCTGATGCGGCAGAAGTCCCGCATGGCGCTGATGACCGTCTTGTTTTTCAAGCCGCCCACGCCATAAGCCCGGAAGGGCTGGATGCCGGATACATACTCCACGATGCTGCTGACATTCTCCGCACAGATGTCATTCTTTTCTTTGCCGTACTTCTTCACCATACGGAAAGAAAGCCACAAACCGGGAATCAGCAGCAGATCCGCCGCCAGCAGAATCAGCCCGGCGGGGACATAGATCGTCATGACAAACACAATCAGCATGATGGACAAGGCAAAGTTTTTCGCCAGGTCCCCGATTTTGTGGGTCAGGATCTTTTCATAGTTATTGACATCGCTGGTGATGGTGTTGATGTAGTCGCCGGTCTGCCCCTGGGTAAACCGGGATAGGGGGATACGCTTGAGATGATCACCCATAAACAGCCGGATATTTTGGCTGACTTCCGCGCCGCCGATCTGGGCTTTGGTGTAGCCATAGCTGTAAATCAGGATACGGAGCAGGAAGATGCCGGCAATCGCCCCGGTCAGCATCAGCACCCGGTTCAGGTCAAACTGCCCCGCCCACAAAAACTGCATGACCGAGTAAAGCAACAGGAACAGGCTGCCGGAGAGCAGGCCCTCCAAAACAGTTCCCCCAACGCCAATGTAAAAATTTTTGTTCTTTTTCAAGACATCGTGTTCTCTCATTCTACTCGCCCCCCTTCCAACTGATAGGTGATGTTCCGGGCCTTTTCGTAGTCCTCCCAGGCTTTCCGGTAGTAAGCGTTATCCCTGCGGACTTCCTCATGGGTGCCGACACAGGTGATGGTGTGGTCCTCCACCACTGCGACCCGCTCACACATCTTCAGGGCGCTCAGGCGGTGGGCAACCACAATGACGGTCTTGCCTTTACAAAGATTTTGGATGGCCCTGTCAATCTCCATCTGGTTTTCCGGGTCGGAGGCGCTGGTGGCCTCATCTAAAATCAGGATCGGGGCATTTTTCAAAATGGCGCGGGCAATGGCGATCCGCTGCTTCTCTCCGCCTGAAAACCGGGAGCCGAAGC
Organism: Clostridiaceae bacterium Marseille-Q4149; assembly: GCA_018228685.1. GTDB lineage: Bacteria > Bacillota > Clostridia > Oscillospirales > Oscillospiraceae > Vescimonas > Vescimonas cirricatena. Next base: position 1,892,563 of record CP073691.1, on the reverse strand, counting down.
TCCCCACCTTGGTATCGTAGCCATCCGGCAGAGACATGATGAAGTCGTCGATCTGGGCTTCCTTTGCGGCGGCCCTCACTTGCTCCAGACTGGCGCTGCTCCCCATGAGGATGTTCTCCAGTACACTGTCACGGGTGAGGAAGGTCTTTTGAAATACGATAGCCACATTGCTCAAGATGGTGTCGTAGTCCAACTCCTTGACATTTTTTCCGCCGATCAGCACCTCGCCCTCCTGCACATCATAGAAGCGGGAGATCAGTTCGATTATGGTGCTCTTGCCGGCGCCGGACTGCCCCACCAGGGCCAGCCTCTCTCCGTCCCTGATCTTGAGATTGACGCCTTGCAGCACATCGGTTTTGCCATCGTAGGAAAACCGTACATTCCGCAATTCAATATCATGGCATTGGGGGAAATCCGTGCCGCCCTCATAGATGGGGACATCCAGGATCTCCTTCGCTTTGGTGACCGCGTTCAGCACATTGGCGAAATTGGTCCCCAGCTCCTGCAGCGGACGGATCTCCGTCAGGTACATGGACCCCACATAGATGAACAGCAGGAACGCGCTGGCCGTCAGGGAGCCTTTCAGGAAAAACATCCCGCCCAGCGGCACCATGAGCAGCATTCCGCACTCAATGATGACCACGAAGGCCGCGTAGGGTGGTCCCATGCGGCGGGAGGTCTCGTTCCACATGGCGTTTTCCTCATGAATGGCGGAGGAGAATTTCTGGAAGGATTTGCTCCCCATGTTATATGCCTTGATGAGTTTCATGCCGCTGATATACTCGATCATGACCGAGTTCAGTGCGGTGATGGAACGGTTGGCCCGGTCCATCAGGTCGTCCGTGTTGCGGAACATGACCGCCATCACCACAACCGCAAGCACCAGCGGCACCAAGGAAATCAGAGCCAGCGGGATATTGACGGTCATCAGGTAGGCAAAAACCACCACCGGCCCCACCAGATAGCACACCAGATCCGGCAGGTTGTGGGCCAGAAACAGTTCCAGCTTCTCGATGTCCTCATTCAGTACGGTTTTGATGTCTCCGGTCCGCCGCTCGTTCAGCGCCCCCAGCGGCACCTTAGCCATGTGTTCCGCTACCATGCAGCGCACCTTGAACAGCGCGCCGTAGGCTCCCTTGTGGGATACCACTCCAGACGCCCCGAACAGCACAAAGCGGAGCACCACCGCCGCGGCCACAGCAGCCACGACCCGCACCACCAGTTCTTCGGTACAGGTCCCGCCAAAGGCGGCGTCCATCAGCCGGTAAATTTCAATATAGGGCACCACAATGCACAGGCCCCCGGTCATCGCCAGAAGCACGGCCAGGAACAGCCATACCTTTTGCTCTCCGGCCCAGTGGAGCAGCAAGGCCACACGATTGGTTTTTTTCTGTTTCATAGACTACCTCTCCTTTCCATCTGAATGGCCCAGGCCACCTTCTCTGTCTCCTTCGGAGCCATTCACCTTGACAGAGAACAGCTCTCTCAGTTTCGGGAGGGCGTCCATCACAACGGGTATATCACCGGGCATCTCGCCCTCGTCAAAATGCAGGACACGGGAGCAGGTACGGCAGACAAATTCAAAATCATGGGTGACAATGAAAATGACCTTTCCCAGCTCAGACAGCCGCCGGATCAGCCCCGCCACCTGGGTCATGCTGTCAAAGTCCAGACCGCTGGTAGGCTCGTCAAACACCAGCAGGTCTTTTCCGCAGATCATGCTGACCGCTACGGCCACCCGCTGCTTCTGCCCACCGGACAGCGTGTTGGGGTGGCGCTCCCGATAGGGAGCCAGCCCCAATTCCTCCAGAGTTGAGGCGGCCAGGGTCAAGTCCGGATTGCGGATGCCGAAAGAGCACTCCGCCTCCACGCTCTCGGCAAATAATTCGTAGTTCACATCCTGCATCACCATGTAGGAGCGTTTCAGCCTGTTCTTCCGCTCCATCGCCTGTCCATCCCACAGAAACTGCCCCTCGCAGTCCTTGTGGAGCCCGCACAGGGCGCGGGAAAAGGTCGTTTTCCCGGCCCCGTTGTGGCCCACCACGCCGATTACCTCACCCTTTGCGGCGGCAAGGCTGATGCGGTGCAGGACCGTCCGCTTTTTATACCGGAGTGTGACATCCCGAAGTTCCAGGACAGGGGAAGATACCGGCGGGTGGACTTGCGGAGGCCGCACCTCCGCTAAATCCGCCGCCCGCAATCCCATGCGTTCCCGGGTCTCCCTTGGTAATCCGCGGAACTCTTCCGGCGTAAAAATCTTCTCAATCCGGCCCTGCTCCAAGTACACGATCCGGTCCGCCAGACCCATCAGATAATAGAGCCGGTGCTCCGCGATCAGAATGGTCTTGCCCTGCTTTTGAAGCAGCCGCAAATGGCCTTTTAACTCCTGGATAGATGTCATATCCAGATTGGAGGACGGCTCATCCAGCAGGTAAATCTCCGGATTCATGGCATAGACCGAGGCGAAGGCGATCTTCTGCTTTTCGCCCCCGGACAATTCAAAGATATTGCGGTTTCGGAGCGGGCGGATATGCAGGTCGTCGGTGGCCTGCTCCACCCGTTCCGCCAGCTCCACGGGCGGCCGGGTCTCGTTTTCAATCCCAAAGGCGATTTCGCTGTCCGTGTCCACATTGAAAAACTGCGTCCTGGGGTTTTGGAACACAGAGCCGACTTTAGCAGCGATCTGGTACATGGGCAGCTTGCTGATCTCCTGTCCATCCACCAGTACGCTGCCCGTCAATTCTCCCGCATAGAATTGTGGGATCAGGCCGTTGACCAGCCTTGTGATGGTGGTCTTGCCGCATCCGCTCCGGCCGCAGAACAGGACGCACTCTCCGTCCGCAATCGTCAGATTGATGTCGTGCAGGCCGTCATGCTCCTGCCCCTGGTAGGCAAACGACACATGCTTTAATTCAATCATCCGAACACCCCCTTCCAGTACAGCCCCACAGCGAGGTACGCCGCGAAGCAGATGCCCGCCAGAAGATCTGCGGGCCCTATGTGAATCTGCACCAGACAGGTCCGGGGCTTCGGGTTTTCGATCCCGCGGGTAATGGAGGCAATGGACAGTTCATCCGCCGCCTTGGATGCCGCCATCATCAGCGGGACATAAATGCACTCCACCGTCATGGCCGGGTGCGTCAGCAGTCCCTTGGGAGACGGCGACACATCCCGCATCCGCATGGCGTCCTTGATAAACCGCCAGTCCTCCTGGATGGTGGGGACATAGCGGAGCATGACGGCCAGCGGGATCACCAGCTTTTTCGGTGCGTGGATGCGGTTCATGGCGGATAAGAATTCGCTGACCTTCGTGGTAGAGAGGACAATGCCGGACAGCATCCCACAGGGATAGACCTTATGGAACAGCCCCAAAAAGGCGATAAACATGGTGCGCCAGGTGCCCGTCATGGTGTCCATAATCCAGAGGGTGAGCAGAACAATCAGCGCATAGAACAGTACACCCTTCCAGGCATATTTCCACTTCCCGAAGCAGACGCCGAGCAGCCCGATCAGCACCACAAGGCCCAGTTCATAGAAAAGGGATGGGGCCATCATAGCGGAAAGGATGCAGAACAACAGCAGCAATATCTTCGTCCTGGGGTCCAGCCACAGCCCGCGTCGGGATGACGCTCCGCCCATCATGCGGTGATCCCAGCCTTTTCAAACTGCTTTTTCAGCATCTTGCCGCCGACCCAGCCGCTGAAAGCCGCCACCGCCAATGTACCGGCGATAATGACCACGAGGAGCCAGGAGGGTGCGGAGGCGTTCATGGTGTCGATGTAGGACTGTTCCGTACCATTTTTCAGCATGGTGCTGGCCCAGCCGTCCGGGTCAAGAAAGAACACCACATAAGTATAGATGCCTCCCAGGGAAATCAGCATATAGGACAGCAGATTGATGGCCTTGTTGCGGTAGTGACCGGCGCCGGCTACCAAGTCCGCAATAAGTCCCATCCCGATATAGCCCAGGGAAAATGCCCAGTGCATTCCGGTGGCAAACCAGATGATCCCCATGATGATGCCGAGAATTGTGACGCTCCACCGCTTCTGCACTTTAGCCACCATCAGCAGATAAATAGGGCCGCACAGCAGCGCCGCCCCCATCGGCATATAGAAGGTCAGGACTGGATTCGGGGCGAACGGAAGTCCGCCGACCAGGGTAAACACAAAAAAGATGGCACTGAAAATACCCGTTGTCACAAGGTCCTTGACCGTAAGGCCCTTCTTCAGTGAATTGACTTGATTGCTCATTTTGCTCCTCCTGTTTTTGCGTCATGTTGACTTTTTCTTTGTGATATGCTACTCTTTGGTTAGAGTTCGCTAACCGTCACCTATAACATACACTCGATTGGGGCGGCTTTCAATGATTTGAAACGAGGTTCGTCTTTTCGTTTCAAAAGTTCGTCCAATCGTTGTAAAGAGGAGGCGAGTCTTTTGTCATGCCCGAAATCATTGAGCAATACTATGCGCCGCTGTTGAAAGGGCACGGTTTTATCCCCGACCCGGATAATCAGCAGTATGGTTCTTTAGGCATCTCGTGGAAGTTATCGCCCGAAATCGGAGAGGGGTCCTACTGGACCTACGGGCAAAAGGATCTGTACGACATCAAGATCCATAACTTTTCCTTTCACGAGGACTCTCTGCTGGAATTCTCCCTGCCAGAGTGTTTGAGCATCACCCGCTATGATTCCATCTCCGGCGATGAATTGGCTCCGTACCGCCGGCTGTCCGCCGGGTGTATCAAAACCTATATCGGCGGCTATTCGCCCTACCGGGTGCTGATCCACAAAAATATTCCCATTCGCTCCATCGGCGTTGAGATCATGCCCGCCTACTATGAGGATTATCTCAAAAAGCAGTATCCGGACGAATACCACAACCCGGTGGAGGCATTCCGAAAGATCGACCAGACAACAGACTTCCCGGAAATGTCCAGGCTCCTTACAGAGCTTCAAAATTACCGCGGAGATGGGATCGCCGCCAAACTGTTTTATGAGGGCAAGGTAGCCGAAGCGTTGTCGCTGGTGGTGGAGTATCAGAAAAAGCGTCCGGCGGCCACTGGGCGGCTGGCAACCCAGGATATTGAGAATATTCAGACAGTCGCTACCTACCTGAGCGACCATTACGCCGCGGAAGTTCCCATGGAGCGTCTGACCCAGATTGCCTGCATGGGGACAACAAAACTCAAGAGCAGTTTCAAAAAAGTCTATGACTGCACCATCACCGAGTACATCCAGCAGCGCCGCATGAGCCAAGCGGAGTACCTTCTCACCAATACTGATTTGTCCATTGGACAGATTGCGCAGACTGTGGGCTATTCTACCTCCAGCCGCTTTGCGGAGCTGTTCCGAAAGAGCACTGGACTGTTACCGGGAGAGTTTAGGAAGGTAGGAAAGAAGTAGAATAGAAAGCGTGCAGCTCCACTTTAGTTTTGGAACTGCACGCTTTCTTTATAGCGTTCCCCATATCTGCGCATGGCGATTTTTTTGCTGCAAATGCCATAGCCACCCAAAAATCACAGTGCAAATATCTGTACTGCAGTTTTGTCTTTTTCGATCAATCAAAGTGTCCATCGGCTGGACTCCGTGCGCTCGGACACGAAATCCCGGTAGATGCCCGCCTGCTGGATCAGTTCGTCGTGGGTACCCTTTTGGACGACGCTGCCCTGGTCCAGCACCAGAATCTGATCCGCACCCCGCACGGTCTTGAGCCGGTGGGCGATCATCAGCACGGTCTTCTCCCTCGTCAGGGCTTCCATAGCCCTTTGGAGCTGATCCTCATTCTCGGGGTCCACATTGGCCGTGGCCTCGTCGAAGATGACGATGGGCGCGTCCTTCAAGAGACACCGGGCGATGGAGATGCGCTGCTTCTCTCCGCCAGAGAGCGTGGCTCCTCCCTCGCCAATTACCGTATTATATCCATCCGGCAGGGCGGAGATAAAGTCGTGGCAGCACGCCTTTTTTGCAGCCTCCACCACCTGCTCATGGGTGGCGTCCGGGCAGCCGAACTTGATGTTGTTCTCCACCGTGTCGGCAAAAAGGTACACCCGCTGGAACACCATGCTCACCTGTTCCATCAGGGACTCCAGCGTGTACTCCCGCACATCCCGGCCGCCGATGGTCACACGGCCGCCGTCCACATCCCAAAACCGGGCGATCAGGTTGCAGAGAGTGGTCTTGCCCGAGCCGGAGGGTCCTACAATGGCGGTGGTCGTTCGATCTGGGATGGTCAGAGACACATCCTTGAGGATGGGGCGGCTTCCATAGGAGAAGTTCACATGGTCGAATACAATCTCGTGGTCCTCTGGACGGATTACCGTGCCGCGCTGATCCATCTCCGGGATGTCGTCCACCTGGTTTGCATGGTCGATGGAGCTGCCCACCAGACGCAGGGCGGACACGCCGCTGCCCGCGGACTGGATCTGGGAGAAAATCAGGAAGGAGACGATGACCGCCATCAGCGCATTGGCGAGGGACATGGCTCCTGTCAGGCACAGCCCCACCGACGCGGCCAGGATCAGAACGCTGAACAGGTGGAGAACCATCTCCTGGCCCCAGATATAGGGAGTGAACAGCTTCTCTACCGCCAGATTGTTCGCCCGGCTGTCCTCCAGAGCCTGCCGCACCCGCTTGTCACCCTTTCCGGTCAGGTTAAAGGACTTGATGACGCTCATGCCCTGGAGCTGTTCCAGCACCGCCTCCACCAGCCGGGCCTCGTCCCGCTGACGCTTGGGGGCGATCTTGGCGGACTGCTTCTCCATCCCGGAGAGGAGGGCCAGATACACCAGCATTCCCGCCAGGGCCAGCAGACCGATCCGCCAGTCCCAGAACAGGATGCACAGCAGCATGACGGCAGAATTGATCAGGCCGCCCAGGATACCAACCAGTACCATAGGGCCGGTGCTCTCCACCTCGTCCAGAACGGTGGTGGTGATGCCGGTGAGCTCTCCCAAACTCTGGTCGTTGAAATAGCCCATGGGGACCCGCTTGAGTTTGTCGCCGATGGAGATACGCTTATTCGCCACCATGAAGTAGCCGGCGTGGGTCTGTTGGAGCTGGCTGAAGCGGTTGAGGACCGCCCGGCCCAGAATGCTGGCCAGCAGAAGCCCCAGCGCCTGCCATGCCGGGGCGGGGTCTGTGGAGCCGCCCACCAGGGCCAGCACCACCACATAGATGGCCGCGATCTGGAACATGTGGAACACCGCGTAAAAGAAGCCTAAAATCATGGACTTTCGGATATTGCCCTGTTCCTCGCCGGCAAAGTGCCAGATTTTTTTCAGAACGCCGATCATGCCTGCTCTCCCTCCTTTGCGCCCATGTGAGCCCGCCACATCTCTTGATACAGCGGGCAGTTTTTCAAAAGTTCTTCGTGGGTGCCCGCATCTTGGATGCGGCCGCCATTGACTACCACGATCTGATCCGCTCCCGTGATGGTGCTGAGGCGGTGGGCGATGACCAGAACGGTCTTTCCCGCCACCAGCTTACCCACGGCCTGCTGAACAACAGCTTCGTTCTCGGGGTCTATGTAGGCGGTCGCCTCGTCCAGCACCACAATGGGCGCGTCTTTGAGCATGGCCCGGGCGATGGCGATGCGCTGGCGTTCGCCGCCGGACAGATGGGCGCCGCCTCCGCCCACCACAGTGTCGTAGCCGCGTTCCAGGCCCCGGATAAAGGCGTCGCACCCGGCGGCCTTTGCCACGGCCTCCACCTCGGCGTCGGTGGCCGCCGGGCGACCCATGCGGATATTTTCCCGGATGCTCTCGTCAAAGAGGTAGTTGTCCTGGGAGACAAAGGCCACCTGGTCATAGAGCTGCTTCAGTGGGACCCGCTTCAAGTCTTGTCCGCCCAAGGTGATGGAGCCGGAGGTTACATCCCAAAAGCCGGCGATCAGCTTGGCGATGGTGGACTTGCCCGAGCCAGAGGGCCCCACAAAGGCGGTCATGCTCCCGGCGGGAATGGTGAGGGACACATCGTGGAGCACCTCCTTGTCCGCGTGGTAGCCGAAAGACACATGGGAGAGCTTGATGTCCCGGCCCCGGAACTCCACCGACGCTTCCCCGTGATCCTGCTCCGCCCCGTTCAGGATGGCGTCCACCGAGCCCACGATGGTGCCCACTTTGGCAAGGCTGTCCACAAAGTCCATAGCGGCCAGCAGAGGCCCGGCAATGCCCAGGGACAGGACGATGGTGGTGATAAAGGTCTCGATGGGCAGACTCCCTCCGGTGTAGAGAAGCCAGCCCACCGGCAGAATAGTAATCATGGTGGTAGGTGAGATGGCACGGGCCAGAGAGACCGGCATCTGGCAGCTCTTCATCCAGTGGTAGAAGTAGGAGGCGTTGGCCTTTACGCTGTCGGAGAAGCGGGCATAGGACTGCTTGCCCTGGTTGAACGCCTTGATGACCTCAATGCCGCCGATGTACTCCACAATGGCGCTGTTCATGGCCTGGGTGGTCTTGACCGAGCCCTCATACTGCTTGCCGTAGCCAGCCATCACCGCCATCATGAAAGCCATGCCCACCGGGATGGACACCAGGCTTAAAAGGGCCATCCGCCAGTCCAGTACGAACAGGTAGATCAGGATGCACACTGGCCCCAGCACATTGGCGGTCATCTCCGGCAGAAGATGGGCCAGGGGCCGTTCCATGCTCTCCACCTGGTCCACAATGATCTGCTTCATCTGGCCGCTGGAGGTGTCCAGAATCGTACCCAGAGGCATCTTTGGCAGCTTCTCCAGCACCCGCTCCCGGATGGATTTCAGGATGGCAAAGGTGGCCTTGTGGGATTGGGACAGGGCCAGGGAATACAGGGTGGCCCGGAGCAGGAAGCCCACGAGCGCCACAACACACCATATCAGGTAGTATTGCATACTCTGCTCCCCTTTCAGCAGGCCCAGGATGATCTGCGCCGCAGCGAAGTAAGGGAGCATCCCAAACAGTACCCCCACCACAGCGGACAGGACCGCCCGCTTCAGGCCGCCCTGCTGTCCCTCTCCCAGCTCCCACAAACGGAGCATGGGGCTTTGTTGTTTCATGATATAAATTCCTCCTTTTGGTTAGTAAGTGCTAACTTTTGTGCAAACAGGAGGGCTGCACCCAAGGGCACAGCCTCTTTTGTCAGGGCTGAGGGTCAAACACGGTGCCGAAACCTGCCATGTGGTAGCGGTTGAGCATCTTGACATAGCGGTGGGCGGCGGCGCGGTCCATGTTGTGCCGCACCACCTCGAACATGCCGTTGAAGTAGGCGGTGACGATGATATGGATGAACTCCTCCGTCACCAGGCCGGATTTGACGCTCTCGCAACCGATGACCTCCATGTACTTGTAGGTGTACTCCACCTCGATGTCCACCAGTTCGTCCAGGAAGCGCGAAAACCGGGTACCATGGGCCCCGTCCAGCAGCAGGCGGAATACATCAAAGTGGTCGTAGATGTAGTCCAACAGGTCTTCCTGATGGCGGGCAGTGTACTGGCCCATCTCGGCCCTCTGCTCCTCCTCCGGGAATTGGTGAAAGTCCTCCTGGACCTTGCGGAACATGGCCTTAAATTCATCCACCACCGGCTCCGCGAGGGCGCGGAACAGCCCCTCTTTGTCCCCAAAGCGGGTGTAGATTGACCCGGTGCTGGTCTCCGCTTCCTGGGCGATGGTACGCAAGGAAGCGTCCAGAAATCCCCTGGACAAAAACTCCTCCTTGGCGCACTCCAGCACCCGGTCATAGACGCCCACCTTTTGTTTTGCCACTGCCATTCCTCCTCATTCAAAACAATGTTTTATAACGCTGTTTTGAATATAGCACTACGGTTTTCATTTGTCAAGAGGGGAGCTCAGAATAAGAGAGCGAAAGACCCCGCAGACCGAATCTGCGGGGTCTTTTCATGTTATTCTATTTCTGCATCCTCTTGAATAGTCGGATAGATCATCTGCCACGCCGGGAGAAAGTCCAGTTGAACCAGCGCGTTGCGGAAGGCCCTCGATAGTGGGTCTACAAATTCCTTTCGGCTGTGAAGCAGTTCCACGATATAAAGCTCCCATGTGTAGTGGGGTCCCCGCTGTTTCTTCCACAGCGGATAATACGCCCTCTCTGCTCGGAACATCAGAAACTCTACGATTGAGATACAGTTCTCGAAGGAATAGAGCTTTGCCATATGGAGCATCCCGGCGCTGTCATAACGCGCTACGGGAAAGTCCACTTCTGCCTCTGACAATGTAAAGTCAAATGCGGAGGCCGGGAAAGCCATCACAGTGTTGAACAGCACCCTTTGAGCTGCCAGGAGCAATGTTTTTTCTCGCCGCAAAAAGGAGATATATTCCTCCCATGTGAGGTCGGCCCAAAACCCGTCCACATCGCTTTTCTTTTTCCAAGTGAACAGCGTGTCCTCCACCCGGTAGGTTAAATAGGTCAGGTACCCGTATGTTGTTTCTTCATCATACAGCTTTGCGTACATGCCGGTACGAAGGATTTGTTCTACCAGCTCTTCATTTTGATCCCAGTCCATTGTTCCACCTGATCTGTCATTTTTAGCCCAATTAAAAATTCAGGAAATCAAGCCCGGCGGCCGTTGACATTGCAATTACTTCATTTGGGTTGTTCTGCAATTCCACCTCCGTCCCCAGTGCGCTCATCAACAGGCCGAAGGTATCGTGCATCCCCAGCTGATTCTGCATATTGTATGTGGCGGCGTACTCCGGAAAATAGGCCCAGATATAGTTCATCAATGCGGGGTAGTTGATTAGGCCGCCAGTCCTTAACTCCTCGTACTGCCCCCATAGTTCAAACAAGGCGAGACTGCTGACCCGCTTGGAAAAGAACAGATACCCCAAAGTATTGTCAATTCCTTCCCGCACATCCTCTTCTGACTGCTCCGATTGCTTCAATACGGTTTCCGAGAAGTCGCAGTTCCAAATAGGATAGCAGACAGCGAGGACTTCCTCTCCTGTGCCTGTTTCGATCCAGAAGACGCCGTTCATCAGCGGCTTGTAGCGTGCAGTACGGCCCCGCGGCGTGGCAAGGGGCGCCGGGTAGGTCCCAAAGTATTCCGGATGATACTCCATATTGAAAAAAGCAACATCACGAAGCGAGGTCTGTCCGTCTGCGTGCATTCCGTGCCGGACCTGATACCGATAGATCTCATACTCAATAATTTTATACCCATGTCGTTCCTCCGCAAACGGATAGAGCAGCACACGGGAGTCCTCTTCCGACATTCTTCCGTATGTCATAGCCTCTTTTGATATGGCCGGCGAGGAGCGTTCCACCACATAGTATTCGTCCGCCAAAAACCTGCCGTCCTGTTTCCGGGCCGCGATATAGTAGACGCCGGGGCACTCCTGACATGCCCTTACGATTTCACCAACTGTGTCGTCCAAGCAGAACGGCAGCCTCTCCGGGGGCGATTCTTTTTCTCTATCCATGCGTTTCTCTCTTTTCCCGTGTGGCGTTTTACTTAATTATAACACCATTAAAGTGCTATTGCATAAAAAAGCACACCATGTGCACCCTAATGTCACACCACAAAAGTGTACCATAAGGGAAATGGTGGTGGAGGAATCGTATATGGAGATGGACTTTATTAGAAACCGTATTACAGAGTTACGGGTAAAAAAGGGAGTTTCCGAGTACCAGTTAAGCTATGATTTAGGGCATAGCAAGAACTATATTCATAACATTGTAACGGGGTATTCCCAGCCATCTGTGAAAGAACTGCTCTATTTGATTGACACGCTCGGTATCACGCCCCGTTTGTTTTTCGATGAGGAAGCAGAATACCGAAATCCAATTTTAGTTCAGGAGATTATAGATGGCATCAAGTCGATGAACGATCAAGATTTAGAAGCTGTTCTGCTGATGGTCAGGCGCTTGAATGAGAAAAATTGACGGACATGAAATCATGTAATTAAGATATTATACCCGAAATACCGGGAATATTCAAGATGCAACATGTCAAATATAATAGGAATCACAAAGGGGTGGTCTCTATTATTACTTACGACCCGCTCTGGGATACCATGCGTCGAAAAGGAATTACGACCTATTCTTTAATAAAGGATTATTCCTTCAGCAAGGGGACATTGGATTCTTTAAAACAAAACCGGAATATCTCAACTGCAACGCTGAACGACCTTTGCAACATTCTTTCTTGCAGGGTAGAAGATGTTCTTCGTCACATTCCAGACAAAATATAAACGACGCTTTGAGGACATTTACTGTTCATCCCAAAGCGTCGTTTTTTATATCTGCTTGCTGGCTGGCGTTACTCTAATCTTGTCGATTCACTCTATGTATAAAGTATTACTTACCTGAAATTCGGCCTTTCTATTGTCTTGTCTTTAATGGTCAACAGTGTTACGGCGGCAAAAATCTATAGCCTTTCCCATACACGGTTTGGATAAAGTCAGCGTTCAGTTTATGACGCAGCTTGTAAATGATGCTGGAGATTCCCGTCCAACTGCTGTCAAACGAATCAGGGGCAACAAACTCATAGATCTCCCTTTGTGAAAATACCCGTCCGGGCCGCCGGACAAGCAAATGAAATACATCGAACTCCATAGGGGTCAGCTCTATGAATTTGCCCTGCCAAAACACTTGACGGCACGCAGCGTCGATACACAAAGCCTTGTAGCGCAGAGGGGCAGAGGGAAGATCCGTACACATGACCAGTTCTGTTGACTCTATGAAGGCCATGATTTTCTCTGCGGTTTCAAGATCATCTTCTTCGACTGATAATATGAACAGTTTTCCCACTACATCACCTCCGATAACCTCGACTGCCAGACCACTTTTACTTGTCCTGTAGCCCTGATTTAATTTTTTGAAAACTGTCATCGCTGATTGCGTGCTCCATGCGGCAGGCATCCTGCTCGGCAGTCTTTGGCTCTACACCTGCATCCACCAGCAGACGGGTGAAAAAGCAGTGCTTCTCATAAGTTTTTTCGGCAACCTCTCTGCCCACATCGGTCAGGTGCAGGAAAGAGTCTTCGTCCATGGTGAGAAACCCGCCCTCTTTCAAGGTGGCTACCGCATGACACACGCTGGGTTTCGATACATCAAGGTGCCGGGCCACATCTACGGAGCGCACCATGCCTTTCTTCCTCTTTAAGACAAGGATTGCTTCCAGATAATCTTCGCCAGATGCGTGTAATTGTTTCATGGGGAGCTCCTCTCCATCAAGACAGGCTCCAACCGGCAGAGTTCATACGGATACGGACGAAATCCTGATAAATACCGGGTTGTTCCATCAATTCCTCATGGGTGCCATGCTGCGAGATCTGTCCGTCACTGATGACCAAAATCTGGTCGGCGTTCTGGATGGTATTCAAACGGTGGGCAATGACCAGCAGGGTCTTACCCTTTACCAGTTCGGAGATAGCCTCCTGAATATAGCTCTCATTGTCAGTGTCCACGCTGGCGGTCGCCTCGTCCAAAATTACAATAGGAGCGTCTTTCAGAATACAGCGGGCGATGGAGATACGCTGTTTCTCACCGCCGGAGAGGGTTGCGCCGCCCTCTCCCACCACAGTCTGAAATCCGTCAGGCAGAGCCATGATGAAATCGTAGCAGCGGGCTTTCCTCGCCGCCTCATAGACCTCCTCCTCGGTGGCGTCTGGCTTGCCCATACTGATGTTGTTATAGATCGTGTCCTGGAAGAGATACACGCGCTGGAATACCATGCTGATGTGATCCATCAGCTCTGCGAGGGGGACTTGCCGGGTATCCACACCACGGATGGCAACACTGCCGCTTTTCACATCCCACAGCCGGGCCAGAAGATTGGCGATGGTGGACTTTCCGCCGCCGGAGGGCCCCACAAGAGCGGTCATGCTATTTGGGCGCATAGAGAAGCTGATGTGGTGCAGCACCTCCTTGTCCTGGTAGGCAAAGGCCACATCATGAAACCGCACTTCCGGCTGGCCGGGCTGTGCCTGAGCTGGAATATGCTGTTTCCCTGTGTCCGGGAGCTCCGGCTCCTCCAATACAGCCTCAATGCGGTCCAGGGCGGCGTTCATCACGGTCAGGCGGGACGCCTCGCCATAGAGCGCCTTGAGCGGCCCGAACAGGTCAAAGACAAACAGGAGGACGCCCAGCACATAGGCCAGAGAAAGAACTCCGCTCCGCTCCAGAAAGACCGACAGGCTAAAAATCGCGGCAATCCCGATTCCATAAAGGATATTCAGCCCCATAGTCCACGGAGTCATCTTCCGCTCAAAGGCAAGGGATGTATTTCTGGACCGCTTGAAATTGCCGGTCAGTTCTTCCGACTTCTCACCCAGCAGGTTATAGCTCTTGATGACCCCGATGCCCTCTACAAAGGACAGCACCGCGTCCGTCAGCCGTTCGCTCTGCTCCTGACGGCCAGCGGCTTCCCGCAGGGAAACTTTGTTCATCCCTCTGGAAACCAGCCACGCCAAGATGGTCACAAGGGCCGCGATCAGGCCCAACTGCCAATTCAGATAGAACATAAACGCCAGCAGAACCAAGGAGGACAGCAGATAGCTCATCATGTTGCCCAGCGTGCTCATGGCGACTTCTTCGATAAACACCATGTCGGTGCTGAGGACAGAACTGATTTTGCCGATATTGCCGGAGGTGAAGTAGCCCATGGGCAGTTTCCGCAGGTGTCCGCCCAGCTCCATGCGCTTCTCGGCAAACATCAGGTAGCCCGCCGCACTCTGGAGGCTGTCGCTGAGATAGTGGACCAGCATCTGCACCAGCACGGCCGCCGCGAGGCCAAGGCCCACATAGAGGCAGGTCTGCCCGGTCAGTGTTCCGGCGGCAAAGCCGCTCAACACCACAAAGGCCAGGAAGATCGGCATTTTAGACAGGATCGACTCCACAAACGCGCAGGCAAAAGCGCCCTGAATACGCCCTTTATATGGACCGGCAAGTTTCAAAATCCTTGAAAACAGTGCAAACATTTAGTTTCCCTCCTTTGCGGTATGTATGTTCCATTCGGCACTGTCCTGGGCCGCCTTCCACAGCTTTTGATATTCCGGGCAGGAGTGAATCAGGTTCTGATGCTTTCCTGCCGCAACCAGTTCGCCGTGGTCTACAACGCAGATTTGGTCGGCGTTCATAATCGCGGGCAGCTTATGGGCGATAACAACCAGAGTCTTGCCCTTCACCAGCTCCGCAATCGCCGCCTCCATCTTCTCCTCGTTCTCGGGGTCGGCGTAGGCGGTGGCCTCGTCAAGCACCACAATAGGGGCGTCCTTCAGGATGGCACGGGCCAGAGATATGCGCTGGCGCTGACCGCCGGAGAGCATCTTGCCCGCATCCCCCGCCATGGAGTGGATACCTTGGGGCAGCTTTTCCAGAAACTCCATGCACTGGGCCTTGCGCGCTGCCTCCAGGACCTCCTCATCGGTAGCGTTCAACCGTCCCATGCGGATATTCTCCAGCAGAGAGGTGTTGAACAGGTATTGATCCTGCGCCACATAGGAAATACGGCTGTTCAGCGCCTCCAGGCTCATGTCACACAGTTTCTGTCCGCCGATGGAGATGCTGCCTTTCTGCGGGTCATAGTAGTGGATCAACAGCTTTGCCAGAGTGCTCTTGCCCGAGCCGGACTCTCCCACCAGGGCCGTTTTCTGTCCGGCCTTGGCTGTAAAGCTGATGTCGTGGAGCACTTCATCCTCCACCACCATGGGCTTTCCGTCCGGGCCGGGCTGTGTCTTGGTGTAGCCAAAGGAAACATGGTCATAGACGATGGTATCATCCTTTCCGTGGAAGCTGTCCGGCGTCTGCTGAAGCTCCGGCGCATCCAAAACCTGCTCCAGCGCAGAAATCTTGTAGTTGAGCTGGGGCATGGTGGGCAGGAAGCCCAGGGATTTGAGGAGCGGCATCCCGATGCTCAGGGAGAGGCACAGCACCAAAATCAGGTCCGGCAGAGCCGACCAGCCGGAGAGGACAAACCACGCCCCCAGCGGCAGGGTCAAAATCACAGTGCAGGGAAGGAGGCTGCTGTAAATTGCCATCCAGGGCCATGCCGCCTTGTACCAAGCCAAGGTGTAATCCCGGTAATCCGAAACATCTTTGCGAAACCGCTCATAGGAGTCCGCGTCCTTGTTGAAAACCTTGACGACCTCCATGCCGTTGATGTACTCAATGATGGTGTTGTTCATCTTCTGGCCGGCCATATAGTAGGGCCCCATTTTCTTCATGCCAACCGAGTACATGGTCATCATGGCAATCAGGCTGATGGGGATGGAGGCCAGGGACAGCAGCGCCAGCTTCCAGTCCACGAAAAACATAGCTACATAGACCGCGATGGGGACCATCAGGTTTGCGATCCCCTCCGGCATGGAGTGGGCCAGCAGGACCTCCAGACTGTCCACATCATCGACAAACAGCTTTTTGACCGTGCCGGTGCCCTTGTCCTGGATCACGCCCAGAGGCAGCTTCTCAAACCGCTTTTGCAGGGCAGTCCGTAGCCGGAGCAGCGTGTCATAGGCGGCCTTGTGCGAAAGATTGAGCCCCCAGCCATAGAGAACAGCCTGCAAGACCAGGCACACCAGCACCAAAGCCACCCGCAGGATAAGAAACGAAGCGTCAAGTTCCGCTCCCATCACCAGCGGAGCAATTACCTGGTAGGCCAGCACAAAGGGCAGGACGCCCATCAAAACGCTGACCAGCACCACCGCTGTGGCCGCATAGAGGCCCTTTTTATGCGGCCCCGCGTATTCAAATACCTTTTGAAACATGATTTCAACCTCCCATCAATGAAAATACTGTTCCGACAGAGCTTTCAATATCTCCGGTGTGAGCCGGTGGTTTTGAACGGCCCCCTGGTCGTCCAGCTGGACCACCTCCGTACAGGTCCGGACGATAAACTCAAAGTCGTGAGAGACCACAAACACGATCACGCCGGAAGCGGACAACTGCTCAATCAGGCGGCTGACCCGCACCATGGAGTCATAGTCCAGGCCGCTGGTGGGCTCGTCAAAATAGATCACCGGGCTGTCCTTGACGATGGCCGCGCCAATGGTGACCCGCTGCTTCTGCCCGCCGGAGAGGGCCGCCGGGTGCTGCTCCTGGTATTCGGACAGCTCCAGCGCCTCCAGCGCGGCGTCCACCTTCTCTTTGCAGTCCTCCCGAATCCCCAGGGAGAGTTCTTCCTCCACACTGCTGGCAAAGAGCTGGTAATCCGTGTCCTGCATGACCAGATAGGACAGTGCCCGGCGCTGGCGTGGAGTGAGCTTCCTGCCGTCAAATGTGATCTCGCCGTTCCGCTGCTTCAAGAGGCCGGTCAGGATGGACAAGAGGGTGGTCTTGCCCGCTCCATTATGGCCCAGGATGCCGATTACATCCCCAGCGTGGGCTTCAAAGCTGACATTCCGAAAGACCTCCTGCTCTTTCGGATAAGCAAAGGAAAGGCCCTGCACACTCAGCAGGTGTTTCCCCATGGGGCGGCGTTCTTTCTCCTGATAATGCTCTGCATCCCGCTCCGGATATGCAGTCCGCAGCCCATAGGATATGCGCGTTTCCTCCGGTAAGGAACAGAACTGCTCCCTTGTAAATTCCTGTTCGATTTTCCCGTTTTGTATGAGAAATACCCGGTCGATTAAATCACGCAGATAGTAAAAGCGGTGCTCCACCACAAAGATGGTGTATCCGTCCCGCTTCAATTTTCCCATGATCTCCGCAAGCCGCTTGGTGGCCGCGTAGTCCAGATTTGCGGAGGGCTCATCGAAGATATAGACCTTTGGTGAAAGCGCATAGACCGAGCCCACGGCGATCTGCTGCTTCTCTCCGCTGGACAGGGCAAAGATACTCCGGTTTAGGTAGTCCGCCAGTTCCAGATCCTTTGCGGCTTTTGCGATGCGGTCAATGGTTTCCTCACGGGGAAGCCCCATATTTTCGCAGCCAAAGGCCAATTCCCGTGTGGTGTCCGTCATGAAGAACTGGGAGCGTGGGTCTTGAAATACCGTCCCCACCTGCCCGGCCAGCTGTGCGGGCTTCATTTCCAGCAGAGAATGTCCATCCATCACAAGGTCGCCCTGTATCTCGCCGGGATAAAAGTGTGGGATCAGACCGTTGAGGGAGCGGATCAGCGTGGTCTTGCCACAGCCGCTCCGCCCGGTCAGGAGAATAAATTCGCCGGTCTGCACCGTCATATCAATGCCCCGGAGGGTAAAGTCCTTGCTCTCCTCATAACGAAAGCTGAAATTTTGAAACGAGATCATGTCACACCCTCCACAAGATGATTTCCCCGATTCGGGTCTGGTCCAGGACCAGCAGCGCCGCCAGGAAAAGGATGCCCAGCAGGGACACCAGGCTCTCCGGCCAGGAGAAGCGGATGGGGCGCAGGGCGTGCCGTTTGCACTCCAGCTCCAGCCCCCGGGTAGTGCCGGAGGCCGCCAGCTCGTCCGTGACCTTCAGGCACCGCATCAGCAGGGGAATTAAAATATACTCAATGGTGGCAAGAGGATGGGATACCCGTTTCCACAAGGTATCGCTGATCCCCCGGATGTCCATGGTGCTGCGGATCTGCCGGTATTCGATCCGCAGGGTGGGGATATAGCGGAACATGACCACCAGCGGGATCGTCACCGCCTGGGGAAGCCGCATCCGCTGGAGCGCCACCATCAGGTCGTCCATGTAGGTAGTCCGCAAAATCCAAAGGCCCATCATCACAATGGGGATCAGCTTCAAAAGCGTCACGCCGAACACGCTCATAATCACACTCAATACCGGCACCTGCACATAGCGGAGCAGGGCGTTGAGATAGGCGACGATGATGTAGGCCACAATCATCTTCAAGGCCCACTTTCCCCCGTTTCCTACGGCGATAAACAGGCCATACACCAGCATGAGCGCGAGGCTGACCACCTCCCCGGCCAAAAAGTAACTGACAAACCCGATACAGACCAAAAGTAAAATCTTGCAGCGGGGATCTAACAGTGCCGATCCATGAAGGGGCTGCTGTTCAATGATTTGTTTGATTTGTGATTCTTCCATTCCAATGCCTCCCTATCCAAATCAAAGCGCGGGGCCATTTTCAGCCCCGCGCCCTGAGATCAGGCAGCCCGCTTGCCTGCGTTTGTCTGATTGACTGCCGAGGGGCTGTGCCTTGTTATTTGACTGAAACGAGTCCGGCTTTGATAAAGTGCTTTTTCAAAGCCTTCTGCCCAATCACGGCGCCGATCAGGCCACCTACCAAGCCGGCCGCAACGATGACCACCAGCATGGGGACGGAGGTGATATTCAGCATCCCGTCTATGTACTCCTGGGCAATGTTGTTCTTCTCCATGGCGCCCACAAAGGCGCTCTGGAGGAACTTGATGGGGCAGATGGCGCTGAAGGCGAAAATGGCGCTGAACAGGGCGTAGGCCACAGTCATGGACTTCATGGTGATTTCCTTTCGGCCCATGACCAGAAAATCGCAGATCACGCCGCCGACCACCAAGCCGATGGGGATAAACCAGAAAGCGCCCACCAGCAGGAACAGGATAGCCTGGATTGCGGAGCAGATGGTGAACACGCCCTTTTTCGGTACCTTAGCCAGTAAGAGCATCATCACGATGCCATTGGGGATCGCAACAACCGCCGGGTAAAACACATTGGTCACTGGGCCGGCCACACTCATAATGGTGCTGATAATCATGCAGATGATCCACATGAGGGCGGTCAGGACGCCGATTAGAATAAAATCTTTTGCATTCAACTTTTGTTTCATGCTCTGCCTCCTTGATAAAGTGAAAAATGTGGTGTGATTAGCAACAACTAACCACACCACATAGAATATCAGTTATATAAAACTAATCCAACCCAAAACCAACCCATTTCAACCCAAAAACAGTCAGCTTCTATTTTTGTGATTATCAAGCCAGCTTTCACGGTAATTTTTGGGCGCGACACCATATCTTTTCTTAAAGGCCGCCGCAAAGTTGCTCGGTTTTCCATAACCTACAATGGAGGCAACTTCCGTCACATTCCAATCCCCCTCCAAAAGCAGCTGCGCTGCTTGTACCAATCGCTGCTCGATAACATATTGATGAATTGATCTGCCATAAAAAGCTAAAAAACCGCGGGTTAATTTCGTGAGGCTCAGATGTACTTGACGGGATAATTCTTCACAGGATGGCGCAAAGGCTAACTGGCTGTCGATGATCCGCTTCGCCTCCATGATGGCGGTCCGCTCTGTCCGGGACATGGAAATATTTTTACCCATCAGAATATCCAATTCCAGAACTTCCCCCAGATAGATAGACAGCAGCTCCAACAGCTTGCCATCCAAATAGAGGTAGCCCAACCCTCCGCGATATTGAGAAAATTTGCTTATTTCCGATAGGACCTGCTCCATAACAGGGGTGACAGAAACTTTGGCAATGCCATTTAGGAGTTTCTTTTCGTAAGCCGCAATTTCCTGTCCGTCAAAGTAATCGGCAAGGAGTTGTGAAAAGTAGGGAGTAGGAATTTTAATGCTTTTGAATGAGAAGTTGCTGTCCTTTTTGTAACAAATATATTCTGTACCATCATGTCCGGCATAAATGCAGGACTCGTTTTTTTGAATGGTCATAGAGCGATGCCCATTCAAAATACCCCAGGAAATTCCATCGTTCATGCAGAATATGATCTGCATATATTCCCTGCTGACAGGCCCCTGTACATTCATATCAGATTGATAGCACATCTGCCAGTCCGAGAGAACAACACCATGCTTGATTTTTGTTTGAGAAATCCTGCCATGTCCAACTTCAGAAGGAATGTCCATAGTAATTGTCTGAGGGGTATTAGTTATTAAATCGTTATAAAGTTTGGTAAGATATAAACTACTATGCGGCATAATCCACCTCTTTCTAACTCGCTCAAGTTAGCTATCACTAATCAGATGATACCCGATTTTTCCTCGACAGTCAAGGTGGCTTTGTATTACCAAAACAGCGCAACTTTTCAGTTTTTCTTATCTAAACAGTAACATATTTTTCCTAATCCGTGTGCCTCTCTCTGTAATGATCTACTATGTTTATAATTCCTGTATCTGGATGAATCAACACGATTGACAAGTTTCTTTTTTCAGCAATCCCCATCGCTGTCTCTACTCCACTGTAATGTTTCGGATCATTATCATAAACAGCCACAACATAGTCGGCCCGTTTCATCATATATTCCGTGCGCTTTTTATACCCTTCACTTCCGGGGTGTTCTGTACCCATCAGCACCTTGGTACAGCCTTCACAGAGTTTTCGTTGCCGCGCCTGGCTTTTTGGGTCCCATCGAACATCATGGCCGGGGAATGGGCAGACCATTATGACTTGCAGCTCCTGATATTCTGTCTGGCGCTGCATATTCAACAGGATTTCGCCTGCCCACATATCTACTCCCAGAGCGCCCCCAATGAAAAAGCAGCGCACACCGCGCTGGTACAGCGACACAAATACATCATGCATCCGCTTTTTTATGCGTTTGCATGAGGTCATATATTCATTGTATTTGAATTTGAAGCGGGTAGGGTGTTGACCGATTACAGCACACGAACATATTTTCACCTGGTTTTCCTCCAAATTTTTCGTCTTACAACCATTATATATGCTATGGTTGATTAAACTCAACCATGGTCGCTTAATTTTTCATGCTATAGTGGATAAAATGTAACTATAGTATGGAGGATTGCGAATGAATGAGCTTTTGAAAGAAATGGGCCAGCGGATTCTGGAGCGAAGAAAACAATTAAATATGACACAGGAGACTTTGGCAAATTTGACGCATCTCACATCGCAAACCATCTCGTATGCGGAAATGGGGCAAAAAGCGATGCGCCCGGAAACCATGCTGAAGATCTGTGAAGCACTTGGTATCAGCGCAGACTATTTACTGCGTGGTAAAATTCTTGAAGCAGACACTTCGTTGCTCCAGCAGAAGATTTCCACATTGACACCCAGCCAATACCGCCACTTGGAGCAGATTATCGACAGCTTTATTGCTGCCATACAGGAAAAGTAAGAGGTATGAGAGTCGGCACAGCTTCGCTCCCATACCTCTTTTTTTAGCTGTTTCTACGGAAAGCCGCCATGGTGCTGGCAATCAGATTGCGGGTCATATCATCAACTTCGGAAGCCCCAGCCGTTGTCAAACTTTCTGATGGCTCTGCCGTCTGCTTCTGCGGCGGCGGAGCTATTTTATTTTCCTTTGGAGAAGAGGATTCTCCGGTCGAAACTGCCTTATCTGGGGCCTGCTCTTCCTGACGCATAATTTCCCGTACTATCGCTTCAATGGCTGCTCGGTCAATAGCTGGCGCTTTTAATGGCTGAGGGTCATCAGAAAAATGAGCGTTATAGTATATAAGCGCATTTGCAACATACTGGGCCTTACTGTGGGCTGGCTGTAGCTCCAGCAGTTCGACAGCGGCCAGCAGCACTGGGTCACTGGTATTGAATCGCAGGGAGAAGCGTCCCCTTTCTTTTTTGGCCGCCATAATCGTCACCTGCCCACTGTTTCAAGCCGGTACAGGTATTCAAATCCGGCCGCATTGGCGTTGATGTTCGTGACAAACAGAGGCGTCCCCACCTTGCCAGACTCCTCGATCTGCCGGCGCAGCAGAATGGCGCCGCCGCCCACAAACACCACTTTGCAATAGCGCAAATCCAGCATCCTCTCTCGTAGAGTGCTGAACAGGTCGTTGACAAACTCCTGCGCCAGTCGCTCCACGAGCTGTACGGCCTCGGCCGGGTACTGTGTCCGTCTGCCCATGAGGATGGCATCCACATCACCCTCATCCAACAGCAAATCCAACTCTGCATTTCCTCTGGACCTGATCTTATTGTATAACAGGATAACGCCGTTTTCCAGCGAATCGCAGGAGGCGAGGTCTGCTTTTCCGTTTTTCAGCAACAGATAATCCGCCGTGAAGCCTCCAATATCCAATACGACCGCCTTTGGATCGTCCAACAGGGCATGCAGCATTGTAGCCGCAGCTGCGTATGCCTGGGGATAGCAGGCCACATCCTCGATGCTGATGGTATAGTGTTTGTCCCCATACATAAACGCTACAAGCCCGCGGCCTTGAAAATAGGCAGTGAATTTTTCCGCTTGAGCGCCAAAATGTGCTGGGGGCAGACCAACAGCCAGCTGAATATGCTGCTGCTCTTTCTCACTTAGGCCCCGGGCGGTTATTTCTTCTGCAATGGCAATCAATGTAAGGACAAAAAAGCGGTCGTCCTCCGTCTTGTCCTTATGGAACGGAATACGCTCATTGGACAATGTGTAATAAGTACCGCAGTATTGTAGACTCTGGCCGAACGGCCGGGTCAGGCTCTGCTGCAGTCCAGACACAAAGGGCTCGCCATGAGCGGTTTTGATTTGTTTGTTGCCATGATCGACACCAATTAACATAGGTTATTGCCTCCTTTTTGCTTTATACATATCCTTTACGCCTGGATGACGCCTTTTTCAACGCTTAAAGATATTTTTATTTCTAAAAAATAGTGGCACTATCTCAGTTCTACCAAAGATAGTGCTATATCTTGGAAAATCAAAAAGTGAGTAGATAGCAGATCTTTCATAGTCTGCTTACAACTCATCAGATACAGAGATTGACAAATTACTTTCTCCATTGTATTATTGAAAAATAGGATTACACCTCTCAAAAGGAGATACAGCATGAATATGAACTTTCATTTAACCGATCAGCGTAAAAAGAAAATCAACTCTGTACAATCCATACCGATGAAACATTGTGCAGAGTATAGCGTATAAACGACGCATTTAGATTTCATCGGGAAGCCATCAAGGGGGATTTTGTACCCATTTTTAGAAAGCGGCTTCCCATGCAGTTATAATGTGTATGAGGCTATGGACAATGTTTTGTCCATAGCCTTTTGTTTTTGGCGCTGCTATGCCAGAGGCAGAAGGCAGATACATTTGTGTATCTTTGCTTTCTGCCTTTTTCTTTTGTATCAGAGAATATACAGGAAAGGTTTGATAAACATGAGCTTATTAGAAATTGACGGACTGACACACTCTTTTGGAGAGAATGTGCTATACAAAAATGCAGGCTTCACACTCAATAAAGGAGAGCATATCGGCATTGTCGGCCAAAATGGAACTGGAAAAAGCACTTTAATCAAAATATGCACGGAACAGATCATACCAGACAGCGGGCGCATTGTCTGGCAACCAAATACTACGATTGGCTATTTGGATCAATATGCGGAAATCGACCATACCTTAACGATGAAAGAATTTCTCAAATCCGCTTTCACAAAGTTATTTGAAATGGAGGCACAGGCAATGGAGCTCTATGAAAAAGCTGCTGGCGGCGATATGAAAAGCCTTGAAATGGCCGCCCGTTATCAGGAACAGCTTGAAGCCCATGACTTTTATTCGATAGATACCGCTATTGAGCGTGTCGCCAATGGGTTAGGACTTCTTGCGATTGGCCTTGACCGTCCGATTGCTGAAATGAGCGGCGGTCAGCGAGCAAAAGTGATTTTAGCAAAATTACTGCTGGAAAAGCCGGATGTTCTATTGCTGGACGAGCCGACCAATTTCCTTGACAAAGACCATGTAACATGGCTGGCGGAATATTTATCTACTTTGGAAAATGCTTTTTTAGTGGTTTCCCATGATTTCAATTTTCTGGATAAGATAGCGAACCGCATTTGTGATATAGACAATGACACGATTACAAAATACTACGGCACATATTCCGAATTTCTGCGGAAGAAAACCCTGCTGCGGGAAGATTATGTACGGCAATATGCGGCCCAGCAAAAGGAAATTAAAAAGACAGAGGAATTTATACGGAAGAACATAGCGGGCAGAAAAGCAAAAATGGCGCAGGGACGGCAAAAGCAGCTTGACCGGATGGACAAAATGGAAGCCTTAGACCAAAAAGAAATTATTCCGCACTTCCATTTTCCCGTACTTCCTTTAACCGACACAGAACACTTATTAGTGAAGCATCTGGCAGTTGGCTACCATTACCCCGTCTTATCAAATATTGAATTTAGCATTAAGGGAGGACAAAAAGTTGTTATTACTGGATTCAATGGAATTGGAAAATCGACACTGCTAAAAACCCTGATTGGGGAAATTCCATCTATACAGGGCCATTTCAAATTTTCCGATCAGGTTACTATCGGATATTTTGAACAGGATTTAGAGTGGCAAGAACCTGAATTGACGCCTATTCAAATTGTTGCCAATGCTTATCCCAATATGGTGACAAAAGATGTCCGCAAACATTTGGCACGATGTGGGATTTCCAGTAAACACGCTATGCAGGCTATAGGAACATTAAGCGGTGGAGAACAGGCAAAGGTAAAAATGTGTCTGCTTACACTAACTCCCTGTAATTTTCTAATTATGGACGAGCCTACAAACCATTTAGATGTACAGGCAAAAGAGGCTTTGAAAACAGCCCTTATGGCTTTCGTAGGAACGGTATTACTTGTATCACATGAAGAATCCTTTTATCGTGACTGGACGCAGAGAGTAATTAGTATCGAAAAAAATAAGCCTGTTATGGACAGGCTACAGGCTGGCGGGATATTTTCATTATCCTCTAATAGCGTCGATTGGCGCTATAATTTCTCGAATAATAATGAAAATTGATGGAGGTAATTTATTGGGGAAAATTATAATTCTGTCTTTTAGCGACAATGAGAATACTCTCTATAGCAGCATCATATCAGTTCTTGCTTCTGTTGCAGACTTCTCCACGGTGGCCGCCTCCACAGACGCACCGCTGCTCTTTGGCTCTCTGCAAATTGACCCGCAGCGCAGGTTGGTTTGGCAGGCCGGCCAGACGGTGGATCTGACGCCGATGGAGTTTGACATTCTGCTCCTGCTGGCCCGCCGGCCAGGACAGGTATTCTCCCTTCGACAGATCTATGAGGCTGTTGCTACGGACTCATATGATGCCAGTTGGACAGGCATCTCCAGCATGGTCTACAAACTCCGTCGCAAGCTGGGTGCCAGCATAATTGAAACGGTGTATGGTCGTGGCTACCGTTTCCCGTCAAAATAACAAAACAGCGCCGCCTCGGCTCTACCAAGGCGACGCTGCTGTTTGTTATATCAAAACTATTCAGTTTTCGACTTCCACATGGAGCTGCCCAGCAATTTCCTCTACGGACATTCCGTTTTTCATTGCCAGCTTCACAATCTCTTGAATTTTCTGCTTTTTCGTCTTACGGGGCTTTCGGGGAGCCTTGGGAGCAAGGATCTCCTGCTTTTTTGCCTCCAGAGATTTGATGCGTTCCTTTGCTGCGGTGATCTTCGCATCGTACTCTTCTACAACAGTTTTCTTTTTCTCCTCCAGCTCATTGATGGACTGATTTATCTTCGTGATTTTTTCATCCAGTTCATTCGCTCTCTCTCTTGCGGGGTACGGCGCTGACGCTTGTTCTCGGCTTCTGCCATTTTAAGATCACCTTTCCTTTGTGCATAAATAAGATGTGCGTATGGTAAAAGAGTACCACACAGCATATCAAAACACAAGAAGATGAGGTCGAAGTATAATAGAAAATTGAGACCAAAAGAGCATACGGCCGTCCGATTATGAAATACCGTAAAATGATTTCGCTTGATTTGACACGGGCCATGTCAGCCCCAAAAAGAAGGGCCGGGTAGAGGAATTTTCCTCCGCCCGGCCCTGTTACGAATTTACACGGATTCTGCCCTATGCTTTTGATAAGGGCAGACAAAGCACTTTTCAGTCATCCGTCTTAATCAGGATATAAAAACTGTCGCCGGCATCGCGGGCTTCTTCTCTGCGCCAGTCCTCTCTATAGGGAAGACTATAGAAGCCGCATATATAGCGAACATCATCGTTATTCACTCCCGTTTGGCCCAAAGAGCCGAAACAGTGAATCACACAATCTCCATCCTCATTTCGGCGCTCCAGAAGCCTGAAGCGGCCAGCGAGTTTCCTGTGGACTTTGCTCCAATCCATTGTTAAACCTCCCATTGGCCGCGGCCGATAAGCACCGCTTTCTTTCCTGCCTTTTCCGGGATCGGAAGTTCAATGCGCATATTTGCGCCGTCACCTTCGACTTTCCCCTTCGGCAGAACATATCGCGCAAAGCACTCCCACTGGGGTTGTCTATAACGGCCAGTCAGTCCGCAGAGCCCGCTGGCAGCCGACCACTGGTTGCACTCGCTGCACGGGAAGCAGACTTTCCTCTCGTCCTGGTATGCCTGTGTGGCCTTGTTGTCCGCCACCAGGCGCTCAAAACGCTGGATCAGTTCTTCCTCATCGGTGACGATATAGAAAAAGTTCCCATAATGCAGAAACCGCCCCGAAATTACCGTGCAGCCCTGATACGCCTGACGCTCTTCTGACCGCTGCCACTCCGGCTTCCGATTTACGAAATTTCCATACCACTCATAGATCGGGTCCAATGTGTACTGCTCAAACAGCGGATAAAGCCGCTCCAGCGTCTCTATTGGCTCCCATCCCCAGAAGCCGCCATTTATTTTAATAATCGTCATGGTATGTACCTCCCTGTTATAATTAGGTGTGGACGCTGTACTGGGCTTTCTGCAGGTTATCCGCACCATGCAGAATGATGCCGCCGCAGATTCCCGTGCCCCGGGGCGTGACCTCTTCAAAGAAGAAGCTGTACGGCGCACCGTCATCATAAATGAGGATCTTCTCCGCATCCCGCCACTGGAAATGGTGTTCCAGAGTTTTCCCCAGCTTGTGCCGCAGGAGCGGCCGCTGGGCGATTTGATGGAGATTCTGCCTGCTGTGAAATTCAAAGCGGCGGGTCACCTTCTCCGGCACGGAGAGCTGGCTCCAGTTCCATCCGGCCATATCCGTCCCGGCCTCCACACACTCGTGGAAGCGGCGGTAGGGCAGCCGCACCCACTCCTCATAGCCGCGCAGGCTGTCCGCACCGGCGCTTTGCAGCCAGGAAAAACGGATCACCAGCATCTCGCCGTCCAGTGCCCGTGTGAGCCGAAGGGCGGCATAGCAGCCGCAGTCAGCCACGATGATCTGACGCCCCGGCTCCCGCTCCAACTGCTCCAGCGTATCACGCAGGATTGCAAAGCGGTACGGGGATTTATGCCTCCGGGATATGGTGTGGAGATACAGCAGTTCTTCACTGCAGGATACTTTTACCAAAACACTGTCAAACATCATAAAGAAACCTCCTGTCATGCCGCATGGGCTCGGTCCAGTGCGGCCCGTTCTACCAAAAACGATTCTTGCTTATACTGTTCCTCTGCCAAAGTCACTGCAGCGCCTCCCAGAGAGTCAAGATACTGGCGCCCATTTTTGGACTTTGAGATGTAGATATAGATTGGGGCGCTGACATACCGCCCACTGGGATAGCATCCGCGATACTGATTTGACAGCACCGCAACCGCGTCGAGTTCTTCCGCTTTCTGCGTTGCCAGTGCCACTACCATTTCTTTTGCCGCCGTCTCTTCACTTTTCTTCAATCCAGAGGTATAAATGTGTTCCAGAAACAGCACCAGCTTCTCACTGTATGCGTGACTGCCTGTGGGAACATCTTCTTTGGACAGATCAGCAAATTCAAAATTGAGCGTTGATGGCTGCTGGAAAGAGCCTTTCGTCAGCCGGAGACACGCCCGTGCTACTACGCTCTCGTCTTTGTAAACCAGAATGATTTTTTTGTTGCTATCGAATGCGGCTAAAAGGCAGTCCCTCTGGCTGCCCTGATAGCAGGATAAGCAGGTAAAGTGCGGAAGCTCGCCCATGCGGATTGTGTGGTAAAAATCATCCACCTCTTTCGCCATAAGGCCCAGTCTGGTCAAAGAGAGATTCTGTTTCCAGACATCTTCCCGCGCCTCTTGAATTGGGTAATGGATTTCCTGCTTCAAATCACCAGCAAAGTATTTCAGTTTATAGAACTGGCCCATCAGCTCTGCCTGTACAATACGCCGGAGCGCCTCGCAGTTTTTTTCACTTTCGTTCCTATACTGCAATTCGTTATACAGCGGGCGGACCATCGAGCTGCCGCCCCGGAGCAGGAAATTCACAATCCCCGGCTGATACTCGCGGACGAACTCCTCGGAAAATCCCATGTTTTCTTTCAGATAGGCCCAATTCTGATCGGTAACCAGTATTGAGCCGCACACCTGACTCCAGTTTGAAAAGCCTGTGATCTTGGAAGCGTTGCTGACCGCGAAAACCGCATCCGCCTCTGTCCGAAATTCCGGGATAAATGCCTGAATCTCCGGATAGTGCTGCAGCATAAGCATTGCAGTCTGCCGCGTCAGTCCCCGGATATGCCCGAAATCTTTCTCATACCAAGCTCCAAACGGCTTTTCCAGCAAGCATTGAGTTGCCTGTTCCAGCGCCTCGTCTCCGATATTCTGGCTGACAAGATCCCGCTTTATCAGCTGCCGGATTGTGAGCATCCTCTGGTCCACGGAGAGCGGGGAGAGTTTGGCGTACAGTCTTACATATACTTCCTCTTGGTGCCACAGCAGACGCAGTTCCTCAAAGGTATATTGCTGGCCCTCTTCCAAAAGTTCAAAGTAGCTGGTTGTCCGTTCAATAGAATCACTGTCCTTTAAGTTCTTAACCGTCAGCGAATTGAGATTACAGCGTTCGCAGAAACCGCTCACAAATAAGAGCGAATACCGCCCCAGCGAGAAAAATAGTTCGCTGTTCTGATTCACCAGATTCAAAAAATGCTTTTTCTTGTGCTCCACCGCATAGATAAGGAGCTGGACCTGAAAATACTCTACTTGTTCAAAATTGATGTGAAGGCAGCCAGCGTAAAGGGCATTGAGATAACTCAGCCTGCTTTGCAGGATTTTCTGCCGCCGCTCTTTGCTGATGGGCAACAGCTGACTCAGCCACCATTCGACATCATATTGTCCGGCCCGGTTTTCCAGCCAGAGCGTCCAGAATTCCGATAAATCTTCCGCATCATACTCGAAGGCTTCCATCAGTCGGCGGAATTTTTCTACATCCGGCATTTGCAGCCATTTGAGATTTTTCAGACTGTCCGCATCCAGAAACAACTCCACTCCCCACACATAGTTCATCATCAGGATTTTCTGAAGGGGCAGATTCTGCTCCAACAGCTCTACAGCCTTCCGCTCATGGTCGTGCCAGTTGAATAGATAAGCGCCAAGAAACGGCAGCCGCATCATTGACCGCTGATGTTCCGTCAGCGGAGAGATTTCCTGCCACTCCAGAACAGGGAAGGTATCCAGGTTGTCTGCAACGGCCCGTTCCTCTTCTTCATACCGCACCAGCGGCTGGTAATGCTTCATGTACTCAAATTTCAGGGAAGGCTTGAGATCCAGTGCCGCCGCCCCCAGCACCTGTTCCTTCGGATATTGGGACAAGTGCTCCTGATAGCTTCTTGCCGATTGGAGCATCGTATGGATGACAGATACCTCTACTCCCTGTGCGCACAGGGCCTGATACAATTCTGCAAATTCTGGAACTTGAATCAATTCCCTCTGGATCTGCGTGGCTTCTTCCTTGCGAATCTGCTCTTGCAGGCCCATATCTTCGATTTTTTTACAGGTCTGATCCAGTATTTCTTCTGGAAATTCTCCAGTGAAACGCAGTTGCAGCCCATCGCGCTCCATTCGGGACAACAAAGATAAATGCTTTTCCGCATAGATCATGCCGCAAGACCTCCCATCATTGTTCTCGCCATATTCAAAATTTTCTGCTCTTCTCCTGGATTGTTTCGTGCCAAATCACCGCACAGTTTGAAGAAGTGTTCTAATTCGTCCGCTTCAAATGCCGCCGCACAGCCTGCAGGCTGTTCCCGCAGTTTTTCGTACACCATATCCAGGGCTTCTTTCACATCCCTATCGTAATAGAAACTTTTTGTAAACTCTTTTAGAGAAGACATCGTACCGTCATAGGTCTGCTCCAACCGTTCGCATTTCTTCTGGTGCTCCTGCTCCCGGCGAAGGCGTTCCTCCCGTTCCGCTTTTTCAGCGTCGGCTTTTTGATCGGCTTCCAGCTCTTCCTTACTGTAGAATTTTTCCTTTAGATGGTCCGCACGGCCACCTGTGTACTTCCCGCTGGATAAAAGGCTTCGCAAAACGGACGCAAGCAGCCGCCTGTCGTATAGCCGCTGCACATCCGAATCTTGTAAAGCGCACCAGATAAACTCTTGATAGCATTTCGGCTCCATTTGGAAAAAAGAAGCCTCGATCCATTCAAAGAGCTGCCGATGCTGCTCTTCTGTCAGGAAAGAGCGTTTGATAAAAAACTCATAGTCTCTGCTGCTGTACCGATTACCCCTTACAAAAAGTTCATGAAAGAAAAACCGCTCCCCAAAAAACTTCTGGAGCTGCACTGGGGTGTATTTCTGCAGCAGACGCCGTACAAAACGGAAGCCCTGCCAGCTGGAGATATTCATGGCATACCCCAAGAGCAGTTTCATCGGCTGCGCAGAGGGGCCGTCTCCCTGATGCTGTTCAAAAAACTGCCACAGCCGGATTTCTTTTCTCTCTACCAGCAGGGCAAAAGCTCTATCGGAGGAACGGTGCCATTCCTGAAAGCCATCACAGTAATCGACGCCCGTTAATTCCCGGTATCTCGCCAGCCATTGAACGATTGGCGTTTTTCCACAAGAGCAGAGCATCTGATCTGTAAACAGTTCCCAGTAATCGCCTTGCGGCACTTCTTTTGCCAGAATATTGTACTGGGGGTCAAAGGCGTCAAAGCGATACGGGAATTCCTTTTTGATGGTTTTCAGCATCCAGATTATTGTCTGCGGTGCGGATGGTGTGAGTTCTTTTTTGACCGCCTCCCAGAGATTTGGATACCCATTGTACTGGACAGCAAACTTTTCATAGCGGCCAAACAACCATCCAACATAGGCATAGAGCCCTTCCGACAGTCCATCCGATTGGTTTAAGAGCATTTGGCAGCACGCCGATGCGATTTTTTCTGCGGTGGTCCCGTTCCAGGAGATC
This sequence comes from Clostridiaceae bacterium Marseille-Q4149, assembly GCA_018228685.1. Classification (GTDB taxonomy): domain Bacteria; phylum Bacillota; class Clostridia; order Oscillospirales; family Oscillospiraceae; genus Vescimonas; species Vescimonas cirricatena. The sequence continues at coordinate 1,860,699 of CP073691.1, read as the reverse complement.
CTGTCCCGGATTCTGTCTGCCCACACACAAAGGGAATTGGTCAGTATAATTTCCTGACCGCTGTAGCCGGCGTCTGTCAGGATTGAAAACTCCCGGCTGTCCGGTTTCATGTTCATTCTGAAAAACTTCGTCAGTGTTCGCAAAACAAGATCTGGCTTTCCGCGATACGACTTGATATACGGAGCATAATGCTGGACCAGCCATTCCAGCACGCCGCAGTTTTCAGGCAGGGAAAGCGTGCGTTCATTCCCCAGCAATCGGAGAAGCTGGCTGTGCATAGTGCGGTACCCTTCCTCCTGGTCATCGAACAGAGACAGGACAAACAAGGCATCCTCGGTCTTGGCATATTCTGTGGCAGCCAGTTCATCCAGCAGGGCGTGTCGGCGGGGCATATCTGTTTCCAACAGATAAAGAGCCCCTTGCAGGTACACATCTCCATTGGAAGTCCGACGGACCATCTGGAGAAAACTGCCGCGCTGATTTCCAACAAACATATTGTCTGACTGAAGCGCACGGGTTTTCCCCAGCGCCAGCGCCAACGCACGAATAATGCGGACATCTTTTCCCAGCTTCTCTTCAAACCGTTCCAGGACCTCGCCGGGGTAACGGAGGTTATAGGCTTCAAAATAATTCTGTTCTTCTTCCTTTTGTTGCCAGATTTGCGTGTCCACAATATTTCGATAGATCTCCCAGGCTTTTTCTTCTTGAGAGGTGTGTACGACAAGATCTACAAACGCATAGTACAGTTCAAGATCAATGGCCTGTTGATATACCTTGTAGGCTGGCAGAAATTCGTTATTCATCTTCGCTCCCTCCTCACTTTGATTCGCTCCATCTGCCTCCAGTAGAGTAATTCCACTCAATCGTTCCATCTTCATAACGGATAAGACCATGAGCCGTCAGAGTCCATCCATCAGAAGTTCGCCGCATCTGTGCGGTGGTATCGTTTAATAGGGGCCTTTTTTCCACAGACAGGCATAGATAGCGATAGCCATAGGGGTTTTCATGCTGTTTCGGCTCATCTGCTATTGCTGCCTGTTTCATCTCCGGCGTTGCCGTCAATTTCGGCATTGCCAGAAGTGCAGATTTCTTCAATTTAGTTCACCATCCTTTTTTCAAGCTCCACTCCATACCAAATTCCTGGTTGGAGCGTTTTCCCGTCGATCTCCGCCACCACGATCTGCTGGATGCCGCCGGTAGTGCCGTCCTCTTTTGCAAACGCAAGTACATCTCCGTTCCGAGTCCCTTTTGCAATAGGGTCGGCGCCGCGCACCGCTGCATAGCCATTCCACGCTTCAGCTTTGTCCGCCTTTATATTGCTGTTCCACTTCCGCTTCGGGTGGTCTGCCATAAAAGCAAGGCCATGGAGGAAGAGTTCTTTTTTTGTCAGCCGTTTCAAAATTGTCAACTCTGTACAGGAAATTTTGGAATCGACACCATCTTCGTCAATGTCTCCGCCAGCATCGACAATATAGTATTCTGCGTGGTTTATATCTCCGTAATAGCGCAAGCAATCCAGCGGATCCTCAGCACAGTGAAAGCCATTATGAGCGCAGTTGGCCTTTTCCGTTACATTGAGTCCCATCCTGAACTGGTAACCTCTGCAAATCAGGCCGGGAAGAAATCCTTTATATGCAATCATGCTGCACCCCCTTAACCTGCCTTTGTCATGCCGAGATCCAGCAGCGACAGCTGACCATCGTTGGCAGGCTTTTCCTTCTGCACAGGCTTCGGTTTGGCTTCTGCCTTTTTCTTTTCCTTCTGCTTCTTTTTGGTGGTTCTGGCGAAATCTTTTCCATAGTAGGGGTTCGGTACAAACTTTTCTTCTTCCTTATGATCCTCTTTGGCGTCTGGGTCGCGGAAATAATCCTCTGCCCACTGGTAGCACAAATCGTCCGGAACATCACAGCCATACCCTTGGCTGCCCGGACCTGGCTGAATGCCGCTTGCTTTGAGTTCATCCTGAATGTAGTCCCACGCCTTGCGGCTGATGTACTGGAAACAGTGGATCATTGACTTGCGCGGGTGCATGGTGAGGCGTGCGAAAGTAATATCCTCCAGGCACTTGGTTTGGATAAATTCTGCCACACACTCCTTCATGTTGCGCCGGGTCAGTTTTTCTGTATCTGCGCTGACCCGCTGCATGGAGGCGTTCACCACCTCGTCGTCGCTCATCGCGGCCAGACGCTCCAGCTGCTCCTGCTCGGCCTTTTTCTTTTCAGCCTGCCGGGCTTCCCATTCTGCTTTACGCTTGGCTTCAGCCGCCTCATGCTCGGCACGGCGTTTTTCCTCGTCCGCATCGGTGGCTGCATCGGCCTTGGCGGGCGCCTCCTGCTCTTTACCGGCATCATCCCCATCCGTGTCCGCTGCCTCGGAAGCATTGTCTCCGTTCATGTCTTCCAATTCCTCGGCCTCATCGTCTGCATCAAATGCGGGCGATGGCGGCGTTTCCACGGTAGGGGAAGCCGCTGAACGGCTGGCCGACGGCACCGGCAGCTCGTCAAAAGTTTCCTCATCCTCAAAGGCGTTTCCAGCCGATACCTGTTCTGCGGGAAGTCCGAGCTCCTCCTGCTTATTCAGCGCCATTTCTGAAAAATATCCCATAGTGATCTCCTTTCCGTCGTTTCATAAAAAAGGCACGGAACAGGCCAATGCCCATCCCATGCCTTTGCCACATTCTTTTACAGCACATAAACCAATGTACTGTAACCGTCAAAGCAGTAACACACCACATTCGGATATTGCTTTGACCATTCCTTGATTTGATCCTGTATTGCTTGAGCCGCCCTGCGCGCCGGATCGTTCCACGGCGGCGGAACCGTCACCGTAAAAAAGCCTTTTTCTTTACGGGGCCGCACATCAGCGTCCAGATGGACGCATTGCTCCAGGAGCGCCAAAAGCTGGCTCTCCTTTGTCTCACTCACGACAACCATCAAAACCTCTCTTATGTCTTTTCTGGAATTTCCTTCTTTGCGAGCATAGGGGAAAACTTTACTTGTCTAAACTGGTCTTGTCCGCTTACATAATAATACGCCCGCTTGGTACCATGATTTAGTTCCACTACATCAGAAATCGCCATCGGCCGCCCGCGGCAGCCTTCAGGCAGCCGCTCCCGGCAGTCGGCAAACAGGCGCTTCAAAAGTGCGTCATCCGATTCCTCCGCTGGGCAGTAGATTTCTCCACTTCCTGCCACATAGTACATCGCCGCAGGCGGCTGTTCATAACCAGCCGCTTTTAACGCTGTAATATCCTTGAAAGCAAATGGGATCGCGTTCTCTTCGTCCAGTTGAAGTTGATAAAGTACAAACCTTTGTTTTCGCCGCTGTGGCTCCAACAGGGCGGCAAGAGCGTCCCGGCCGCCGCACAGGAAGGTTTTATGTTCCTCCCCCGTCAGCCCCAGATACTCTGTCAGTCCGATGTCTTGCTCGGCCCGGTGCTGCCACTGTTCCACGCAGTCCTCAATGTGGGCCAGCTCGCACAGCCCGCGCAGATACTGCTCTTTGAAACTTAACTTTTCAATTTCCTTTTGCCGCTGACTGCCCTGGCGCAAAGCCAGCTGCCAGTCATCAAACCCTTTATAATTGGGATTCCAGGTCAACCGCCGGCAATTCATGCCGTGCTTTTGCGCCATTAAATAAATTTTAGATGCCCCGGCCATGGTCATTTTGTTGCTGTACTTGTCCATGTCGTGGGCTTCGATGATCTCCTCTGTGCCACTTTGCGCCAGCAACGCGAACATAGCGTCCAACGGACTGGTGTTATTGGCGCCGGCAATCGCGGCGAAAGTGCGCCCGGTCAGGCAATAGGAGATGTCTGCCTTCAAAAGACCTTCAATCACATAAACGACACGGGCAGATGGATTTCCTACCAGATGTACCGGGCTGCCCGATCCTGTTCCGTTCTTTTTTGAGGAAGACGAAAACCAGATATATTTTGCTCCCGGCTTTTCCGGCGGATCATCCTTGTTTTTCAGCGGTATATCCAGTTTGATTTGGAATCCCTGCAACATGCCATCAAAGCCGATGGCAGGGATCAGGATGCCGGCTGTCTTTTGACAAAAAGCCATAGTCCAATGTCCACCGCCATCCTGGTAAAAGCCCGGCACTCCCTGCACCTTGCATCCCTGCTTGATCAGCCGTTCTGTAATAGACCGGCATAGAAAAGGCGGTGGGGTACTCTTAAAGCCCAGTGCGTCAATCTGTTCATCAGACAGCCCGCGTTTAGGGGAGCGCAGATGCTCCCGATGCGCCGGCCGCAGCGTAAGTTGAGCAAGCAGCAGGGATAGCGTCTGGTGGATCTCCGCTGGACTGGCCTTATTCGACTGTGGTACTGTTTTTCGCTCGGAAGAAGAATGACCGGCAGGGGCAGCCCAGGCCCCCGAAGTTGAAGGGCATGGGCTGGCCGGCCGTTGTTGGGCTTCATTCCCGGAGCGTGCGTGTTCCTCTTGGATATTGTCACACAGAGCTTCTGCAATCTCCCAGTAGGCATCGGATGTAGTCGTATGGTTAAGTTCAGCATACAGCGCCAGCATTCCGCCATGTGCATCGCAGTGGTTGCACCGCCAGACATTCTTGACGAAATTGACATTCATCCGTCCCCGGCGGTCACCGCAGAACGGGCAGTCCACATAGACGCTGTTCGCCTGTTGACGCCTGATGCGCAGGTTTAATAGATTGACAACTTCCATGATGCCGAAAGGAAATTCATCCGGGTATGAGCCCATTTGTCATTCCTCCCTTCATACCCGAGCCAGGGCTTCGCATCAACCGGCCTTCTGAAGTGAATTGAGGACCAGCTGGGCGGCAGCCCGAACGATGTTGTCCTTGCTTTTGTTGCCCGGAGTCAAATAGAAACGCAGATTGACAGGCCGCTTCTTCGCCACTTCTGCAATAGTCAGCCCCCGGCACACACCGCTGTCCACAACGACCTCCTGTGCCTGTTCCAGCGTCATCACCTTCAGAATATCCTCTACAGGCATATCCGGGGTATATGCAGGGGCCTCTTGCACGATTTCGGCTTCCGGGACCTCCTGTGCCTCCTTGGTGGCCGTCAGATCCTCTGCAGGGCGCTGAACTGGCAGTTCCTCCGCAGGGAGATGAATTGGTAATTCCTCCGCCGCCTTACTGTTTTCCGGCTGTTCTTCCGTTGGTGCGAATCCCGCTGGCAGTGTATCCGTGTTTGCAGTAGGGCTCACCGGCAAACTCTGCCCCTTGGCTGGAGTTTCTGCGGGCTGAATCTTCGTTCTTGCTGTTTCCGCGTTTTCAGATGCCCTCTGTGGCGTTTGTGTGCCCCCGGAAATGGAATTACCCTCGGAAAGAACAGCGGCCTTCTGCGAGGCGCTGGAGGGCTCCTGCGGCAACACAGTGCTCACAGGCGGAGTAATGGCAGAGGGCTGCGTTTTACTCACAGGCGCCGCTTTCTGTACGGAAGCGGCATGAGTGTCGGCGCTCACAAGCTGGATGCCAAATCCGGCGTCCGAAAGGGCCTGGCTCAACGCCTCATTTTGAGCTGCCTTCACAAAGTCCCTGCTATCCTGCATGGTCTGCTGGGCAACGCTCACGCTGAACGGCTCCGCGTCACTGCGGTCCAGAAATACCTTGGCCTCAAAAATCGCCATCTGCTCCGTGATCCGCATGGCCGTCAGACGCATACGCCCATTGGGGTGTGCCATTCGGAACCAGAGTTTCTGATAGGGTAAGTCCAATTTCATGGAGTCCCCGGCACGCCGGAGGAACTTCAGCGGGTCGAACCCCGGTACCTTGTTCAGTTCCGCAGCGGCAGGAACGGCCTCGTACATCGTTTTTGCATTATTGTTGTTGTCACTCATCTTCTAAACTCCTTCCTGTATAATAAATAGGGGACGCTGGGCGTTTTTCTGCACCTTGCGTCACATTTTTAGCCTGCGTGCTTCAATTCTTTTTCCAAGTTCGCCGGAACGGGGATACCTGCCCGCCGGGCATACGCCTTATAGTACAGGTGGATGCGTTCACCCAAAAGCGTGTTGCGTTTGCCGATCTCATTGCGATGGATTGCCATGAACAATACCTGCTTTTGACCGATGAGCACCACACGCTTTTTTGCGCGGGTGATGCCAGTGTAGAGCAGATTTCGATAGAGCATGACAGTATGTGCCTTTAAGAGCGGCATAATGACCGTATCGTACTCGCTTCCCATTGCTTTATGAATCGTAGTGGCGTAGGCGAGGTCCAGATTGACCATATCCTCTATGCCGTACTCCAACTCACGGCCCACACCGAAGTCAAGTCCAACGCGAGTTCCATCTTCATCATTTTTGATATAGCGGATGAATCCCAGGTCGCCATTGGATACCTTGGCAGTGTTTTTGGTCTGCATGATCCGGTCATTGACCCTGAATACCTTGACGCCGATTTTGATTTCTTCCTCGGCGGAACGAAACGGGTTGACCACTTCGCGGATCGCTTCGTTGAGCTGTTCCGCAGAGGCCGCGCCGTCCGAGCGGAAAGGCGACAGAATCTGCACCCGGTCAATCCCACTTTCCTCGATCTCCCGGCAGTAGCGGGCAACAATTCGTTCAGCGGCTTCCGCCTGATTGTTGCTTGCCATGAAAACGAAATCCTGGCCGTAGTACAGCTTGGTGTTGCCTTCGTTAATGAATTTGGCGTTGTAGGCAATCAGGCTGTCCTTGGACTGACGGAAAATCTGATCCAGCACCGTCACGGTGATAAGGCCGCAGTCAATCAGTTCACGGAACACATTCCCGGCGCCTACACTGGGAAGCTGATCCGGGTCTCCGACAAGAATGACCCGTGCTCCACCTTTGATGCGTGAGAAAAATTTATTTGCCAGCCACATATCCACCATGGAAAACTCGTCCACAATGATCAAATCGGCCGAAAGCGGCTCTTGGGTGTTGTTGCGTTTTATTTCATCTTCCTCGCTGGCGAGCCCCAAAATGCTGTGCAGCGTCTTGGCCTTATCAACCCCGGTACTTTCCGCCATACGCCGGCTGGCTCTGCCTGTCGGCGCCATTAAGGCGATCTCTCCTTGGGGATGCAGGCGGCGGTAAACCTCCAGAATTGTTTTCAGCACCGTTGTCTTGCCGGTACCCGGGGAGCCTGTGATGATGGAAAGATTGTGACGATAGGCTGCATACACAGCCGCTTCCTGTTTTGAGGACAGGGCCAGTCCGATTTCTCGTTTGACCTGCTCCAAAATTTGTTCGATCTTCTCCGGGGTGGGAGGCTCCACCACACGCATCGCAATCCGGCGGGCAGTTTCATCCTCTTGTGCAAATACACGAGGAAGATAAATGCCTCCTTTGACGGATACGACCTCTCCATGCAGGATCATATCTTCGAGGACATCGCTGACCTCTTGTGCATGGAGCCGAAGCGAAGGAATAGGGATTTTAGCGTTGAGTAATTGGAGCGCCTCTTTTTGTAAAGCCTCACTGGTCAAAAACAAATGTCCGTTTTTCCCCTTGCTATCCTCCAACGCCCAGAACAAGGCGCCTTTGATTCGCATAGGGGCGCGCAGGTCGCCTCCGTTTTTCTGAACGATGGCATCCACCCTTAAAAAGCCAAAACCGGATATTTGGCAAAGCTCAAACGGACTCTTTTTCAAGATGTCCACGCTGGCCGGGCCGAAAAACTGATAAATCTTCTGCGCTGTTTTCGGTGTAATCTTGAACGGGGAGAGCAGCGTCATCAGGTCTTGCAGCATCCGGCTCTCTGCATATGAGGTCTTGATGGCCTCCAGCTTGTTCTCCGTGATGCCTTTGATCTCCAGCAGCCGCTCCGGGCGATTTTGCAGAATGTCCAGTGTCTCCACGCCGAAGCGTGATACGATCTGTTTGGCGAGCGCCGGCCCGATGCCTTTGATAAGGCCAGAGGCCAGATAGCCTTCCACTCCACTCTTGGTTTGAGGGACAATTTCATGCCACTGCTCCACCTGAAGCTGCATCCCATACTTTCCTTTTTTCCATTCGCCATCCAGTTCCAGTTCTACCGCATCTGTGCGGGGCAGTTCGTAGCCGGTAGCCACAAACCGAATCAGATGATCCTTGTGCCGGCGGGTAGACCTGGCTTCTTGAGGTACATCCTTGTCCGCAGTTTTTACACTGATGATGCAGAACTTATTTGCAGGATTATGGTAAATTGTCCCATCATAAGTTCCTCTATGGATCAAATCATTTTCCTCCTTTCTCATGCCGCCTTGGTATCAATTTTCACACTGAACCTTCGGGATTCTGAAACGGTTACATACTGCTCGTAAATATCAGGGTGGTCCAGCTTCAGCCGCATCAGATTGTCTTTGTCAATGCCGGGCTTTCTCACTGGATTGTAGGTGACAATATAGTTCACCCCATCCTGTTGGCAAACGGCCTTGCAGCTCTTGCCCATTTCTGCGACCAGCGCCGCCTTCAGCCGCTTCATATCCGCCTCAATCTCTTTGCTGCCCGCTTCCGTGAGTTTCTTCTGCTCCTGAAGCTGGAGATAGCGCATCAATTTGGCTGTCAGGCTCAAATCAAGCGTTACAACGGGAGCGTCCTGATCTGCAGAGCCCGTATGCCGGCGCACGCTTTCAAGCACCAGATCACCATCTTCGGTATAGGGCGGCGGCGTCCTGGTAAGAACATGGTTTTCCCAGAAATACTGCTCCAGGAAAATCATCTCCTCCTCATAGGACTCGTCCCGCCGGATTTCACGAATAATGGTTTCTTCCTCGTTGTTGCCATACAGGCAGCAGAAGAAGCAGCGGTCCACATTCATGACGGCCATATAGTGCCGCCCTTGGGCTTCATAATAGACGGGAACGGTTTCTTCACCGTTTAGCCACCAGTTATCCCTTGCGTTATAATTTGTCGTTTTAATCTCCAGAATTGCGGTACTGCCATCCGGCAATTCCACAAAATAGTCCACATCGGCCAGCATCCACGAATACTGTGGGTGCTGGAACATTTTTTTGATCTGATAGACCTTGTACCCTGTGCGGTGTTGGAATATCTTCGCCACCAACGACTCCAACAGGTGCCCCATTTCCAGAGCAACCCAGTTGTCCTCATTATCTTCGACCGCTACGATATTCAACTTGTCAAAGTAGAGGTCTCTTGCCGTCCGCCAGGGTGAAATTCCCAGCAGAGCCGCCACATCACTGCCGCCAATCCCTTTCCGGCGGTATGCAAGCCATTCCTCTTCGGACAGGCCCGCCGTTTCCACCAAAATTTGGGGTTGACTTCGCTTTTCGGCGGCTACATTGCTCGCCAGCATCTTTAGCACCCCCTCCGTGTTCGGCGGGGAATAGCGTGTACTCGAATCATTGGACTATGGACTTGGCTGGATTTGGGCACCTTCTGATGCTGCCAGTCCTCCAAAGGCCATTTCCTTTTTGCCATAGGCTCCTGCCTTCGCTTTTTTACATTCATGCGTGTTACCTGCCTTTCTGTAGTTTGATATATCCTCAAAGCCGTTTCCGGCATTTGGGCGACAAAAAAGCGAGCATGACAAAGGGCAAAACGCCTGTTGTCCATAGTTGCCTATGAACCAATGTCATCCTCGCTGATGGGGAAACCCCGAAAAATAAAAAAAGCCAGTAATATACTGGCCCGAATGGGCGCAGCAATACTACTGGCACAAATACAATCTTAACTGCGTGTGCAATGCAGGGCTTTGAGCCTTGCCGTACAGATACAAAATCTGTATCCCATATAGGGAACGCACAAAAATCAATTACAAGAACAAGATAACACAATATATTGATTTAGTCAAGAACAAATGTCTATATATAGTCTAACAGAAAAATTTTTTTACAAAAAATAGGCCGTGCAGAAAAAACAGCCTTCTTGCCCTATTTATAGGGTGTACAGACATGGTGCCGGATTTCGTAGCCAGTCCGCACGCTCTTTTTGTACCTTGACAATTCTCATAACCTCTTTTATCGGAGTTATACAGGAGATGCGGATAGTGTGTTTGTGCGCGCCCACAACTTAAATGTCGCATAGCGGCAGCCTGAAAATACGCGGCGGAAAGCCCCGGCGCAGGAAATGGACGATGGAAGAGCCTTCACACTTCCCGATGAATTTAAGTGACTTCATTGTTTTTGTTGAAAACCTTTTCCTACAAATCGTAGGGGATATATGTAATTGCAAATAAAGGAGGGCAATTATGGAAAAAAGAAAACCCAATGACCTTTCACCAGATCAGTGCTTGGCGGTCGATACAGAATCGCTTTGCAAACTGCTCGACTGCGGGCGGCACACGGCCGTCCAGATCGGCGACCTGGCCCACGCCCGCATCACCATGAATTCTCGTGTCCTTTGGAGCGTTCAGCGAGTAAAGGAATACTTGTACGAGATCTCATGCTAACAGCGCCCTGCCCATTCCGGGCGCAGCAACACACAAAACATCGGGAGGTATCAGCCTATGCCAAAAGTTAGAAAAGACAACAAAGGCCGTAACCTGCGGCCAGGAGAGACACAACGCTCAGACGGCAGCTATATGTTTGTCTATAAACTGGGCAAAAAGAAAAAGTACATCTATGATTTTGACCTTGCCAGTTTGCGAGCCAAAGAAAAAGTGCTCAACCGTGACAGCGATGACGGTATTCGTACCCAGGAGGCTATGAAAATTACCCTAAATGATATGTTCAAAGTCCTCATGGATACGAAAATTCAGTTAAAGGCTTCTACACGGGCGAATTACGAATATCTTTGGAACAACTATGTGAAGGACGAGCCGTTTGCTAACATCCCTCTGCCTAATATCCGAAAGAGCGACATCCTGACCTTTTACACGAAGCTTTTGAAAAAAGGCTTTGCAATCAATTCTCTGGAAAGCATCAATAACCTGATCCATCCCACGCTGGAATTGGCGGTCGATGATGATTACATCCGAAAAAATCCCAGCAAGGGCGTCTATCGCTCTCTCAAAACAGAGGGGGCCGGGGCACCCCCGAAGAAAAGAATCGCGCTGACTATGACACAGCAGAAGAACTTTCTTCGTTTCATTTCAAAGTCACCGATGTATAGCCACTGGCTGCCTGTCATGGTCGTGCTGCTCGGTACAGGAATGCGTGTTGCGGAATGTACTGGCTTAACTAAAAATGATGTGGATCTGGAGAACAACACCATCTCTGTCAATCATAATTTGATTTACCGTGTGATTGATGGGAAAGCAGGTTTTCACATCAACACCCCTAAAACAACCAACGGCACCCGTACCATCCCGATCCTGTATCCGCAGGTTGCTGAACAGCTCCGCACATTGATTGAAGTCATGGACACCCTCTATCCGGAAGACCTTGTGATGAATGGGTATCACGGTTTCCTTTTTAGGAATCGGGAAGGTTACTTTCTCAGTGCCCATAATATCAACCGGGCCATCCAGCGTATCTCCATCGCCTACAACGCCGAAGAAATGGATCAGGCTGAACTGGAAGATCGTGAGCCGGAACTGCTGCCGCATTTTAGCGTACATAACATGAGACACACATTCTGCACGCGGCTCTGTGAAAGCACGAACGACATCAAGTTTATCCAGCAAGTGATGGGCCACGCTGATTTTTCCACAACTATGGATATTTATACGCATATTACGCAAGAAAACATGAGGGAAAAAGCAGAGGCAATCAAGGGCAATTTGGTGCTAATGTGAAAATTGCAAAAAAGGGCAAATCCGCATAAAAAACACGGATTTGCCCTTCATTTTGGCCCGTCTGAAGCCGTCTGATTTCAAGCAAAAGTTGTAGAAAAGTTGTAGTTGTAAGCCCTTTTCACTACATCTTGTGCCGTCCTATTTCATCAGACGCTACATATTGTGGAATTTTAGTCCAAAGGCTTCATCGTCGGGAACAGGATCACGTCCCGGATGGAGTCGGTGCCGCAGAGCATCATGGCGCAGCGGTCGATGCCGAAGCCCAGACCGCCGGTGGGAGGCATGCCGTATTCCAGGGCGAGAACGAAATCCTCGTCCATCATGTCGGCCTCGTCGTCGCCGTTGGCGCGCTTCTCGGCCTGGGCCTTGAAGCGCTGATACTGGTCGATGGGGTCGTTCAGCTCGGAGAAGGCGTTGCCCATCTCGCAGCCGCAGATGAACATCTCATATCGCTCGGTAAGCTCCGGCTGGGCGGGACTGCGCTTGGCCAGGGGGCTGACCTCCACGGGGTACATGGTGATAAAGGTGGGCTGAATCAGGGTCTCCTCCACCTTCTGGTCGAAGGTCTCATACAGGGCGTTGCCCCAGGTGTGGGGCACGCCGTCCATATCCACGCCCACGCTGCGGGCCAGCTCCACGCCCCGGTCGGCGTCGCCGATGCAGGCCATAAAATCGGCCCCGGTGACGTTCTTCACGGCATCGGCCATGGTGACACGCTGCCAGCTGGGGGTCAGGTCGATGTCGTGGCCCATCCAGGTGACCTGGTAGGTGCCCAGGATCTCCTTGGCGGCTCCCGTGAGGATGCCCTCCAGAATGTCCATCATGCCGTCCAGGTTGGTGAAGGCCTGATACAGCTCGCAGGTGGTGAACTCGGGGTTGTGCTTGGTGTCCATGCCCTCGTTGCGGAAGATGCGGCCCACCTCATACACCCGCTCCATACCGCCCACGATCAGCCGCTTCAGGTGCAGCTCCGTGGCGATGCGCATATACATGTCGATATCCAGGGTGTTGTGGTGGGTGATGAAGGGCCGGGCGTTGGCGCCGCCGGCGATGGGGCTGAGCACGGGGGTCTCCACCTCCATAAAGCCCAGGTTGTCCAGATAACGGCGCAGGAAGGCCACAAACTTGCTGCGGATCTCAAAGTTCCGCTTGGATTCGGGGTTCATGATCAGGTCCACATACCGCTGGCGATAGCGCAGCTCCTTGTCGGTGAGGCCGTGGAACTTCTCGGGCAGGGGCTGGAGGGACTTGCTGAGCAGGGTGATCTCGTGGGCGCGGATGCTCATCTCGCCCTTCTGGGTGCGGAACACCTCACCCCTGACCCCCACAATGTCGCCGATGTCGTACTTCTTGAAGCGGTTATAGGCCTCCTCGTCCATCTCGTCCCTGCGGGCGTAGATCTGGATGCGGCCGGACTTGTCCTGCAGGTCGCAGAAGGACACCTTGCCCATGCCGCGCTTGGACATCAGGCGGCCGCCCAGGGACACGGTCTGCCCCTCCAGGGCGTCGAAGTTGTCCTTGACCTCCTGGGCGTGGTGGGTCACGTCGTAGCGGGTGATCTCAAAGGGGTTCATCCCCGCGTCCTGCAGGGCCTTGAGCTTGTCCCGGCGGATCTGGAGAATTTCCCGCAGGTCCTGCTGTGTATTCTGTTCTGCCATGGTGCAGTTCTCCTCTCTTGTTATCGTTCGATGCTGTCCACCCGGTAGTGGATAACGCCCCGGGGGGCTTCCACGGTGATCTCGTCACCGGCCTTGGTGCCCATCAGGGCCTTGCCGAAGGGGGAATCCTCGGACACCTTGCGCTCCATGACGTTGGCCTCCTGGGAGCCCACGATGGTGTATTCCGGCAGCTGTTTGCCGTTATCCAGATTGGTGACCACCACACGGCAGCCGATGGAGATTTTGTCGGAGTCCATCTCGGACTCGTCCACAATGACGGCGTGGAGCAGAATCTCCTCCAGCTCGGCAATGCGGGAATAGAGCTTGCCCTGCTCGTTTTTCGCCTCGTCATACTCGCTGTTTTCGGACAGGTCGCCGAAGCCACGGGCCTCTTTGATCAGCTCGGCGATCTCGTCGGCGCGAGTGGTTTTGCTGTAGTCCAGTTCTTTTTTGAGCTCGTCATAGCGCTCCTGGCTCATTCTGAATTCTTTTACGGTTGCCATATGATCCATTCCTTTCGGGTGTCCGCCGGAAGGCGGCCACGATATACCTATAATATGTCACGTTGCATTATAGTGATTTTCCCGGCTTCTGTCAAGGGTTTCCACGGATTTGACGCAGATCTCCGGTAGGCGGCAGGCCCGGTGCAGCAGGGACAGAAGCCCCTCCGGCGGCGGGGCCTGGGACGGGTCCGGCCAGGCGTACCGTACCTCCTGGCGCAGGGCGCAGTCGGGGGTCAGGTACAGGGGCAGACCCTCCCGGGGCGGCGGGCCGAAGGTCACGGTGACGGCGGCGGGGCCGCCGCCGGTGGTAAGTCCCAGCTGCCGCAGCAGCTGTCGCTCCAGGGCCTCCTGCCCCGCTCCCGTCTCCAGCCGCAGGTGCCGGAAGCGCCGGGCCAGGACCTGGGCCGCCAGCAGGGCCCGGCTGTCGGCGCAGTCCGCCAGCAGCAGGGCCGTGTCCCCGGCGGGGGCCAGGGCGTCCAGCAGCTGCGGCAGCAGGGCCAGCCGCAGTCCGTCCGGCAGAACCGGACGCAGAGGGGCAAAATCCCCCTCCCGGCCCGGCGGCAGGGCGGCGTGGGAAACACCGCATTCCGCCAGCCGCCGGGTCCATCGCCGCAGCCGGCGGCTGGGCAGCAGCCCGCCGTCCAGGTCCCCCTCCAGCACCCACAGGGCCGTTCCGGCCACGGTGCGCCGCTCCAGCGCCGGGCGCGTTTCCGGCAGCAGATGCACATATCCCAGCATAAAAATCCCCTCCCGCCTTAATCCTGTTCCAAAAGAGCAATGCTCTTTTGGAACAAAAAGTCATTCGCTCCGAACCGCGCGTCCGAATGGTCTTTTAAGCCCATTCGGGCACACTCTCTCCGCGCAAAGTATTTTTCGCGACGTACACGCCCAGCGGAAGTCCCCTTGGGGGATGCCGCCGCGAAAAATGGATTTGACTTGATTCGCGACCTGCGGGCCGCGAACTCTGCGAGGCTTTTTTCGCATAAAAATCCCCTCCCGCCTTATTGTATGAGGCGGGAGGGGAAATCATGTGCTTTTTTACCAGCCGTAGCGGACGTAGCCGGGGAGGTAGGGCAGGGGGTTCACAGCGGTACCGTTAACGCCGCCGATGCGGATCTCATAGTGCAGGTGGGGGCCGGTGGAAACGCCGGTGGAGCCTATCTTTCCGATGACCTGACCCTGGGCCACCCGCTGGCCTACCACGGCGATGACCCGGCTCATGTGGCCGTACACCGTGCTGGTGCCGTCGTCATGCTGAATCTTCACGCAATAGCCCAGGCCATAGTTCCAGCCCTCGTTGGCCACCTTCACGGTGCCTGCCTTGGTGGCGTAAATGTCGGAGCCCCAGGAGGCGCCGATGTCCACACCCAGATGATAGGTGCTGGCGCCGGGGCACGGTGCGTCGCGGCCGCCGTAGCCGCCGGTGATCAGGCGGCAGGCGGTGGGCCAGATGAAGCCGCCCACGGCGGTCTGGTTGTTGCGGTTGGCTTCCTCGGACTTGCGGATCTCCTCCTGGAGCTCCTTCTCCCGGGCGGCCTGCTGGTTCAGCAGTGCCTGCTGGCCCGCCTCGCTGGCGGCATACTCCTCAAACACCCGGGTAGCCTCGGCCACCTGGGCGTCCAGCTCTGTCTTGCTGGCGGTAAGCTCCGCCTGCTGCTGCTCCAGGTCCGCCTTATCCTGAGCCAGCTGCTGGCGCAGGGTGCGCAGCTGGTCGATGACGCTCTGATCGTGCTCCACGATCTCGTTGATGAAGTCCATGCGGCTGAGGAGGTCGGCAAAGCCGGTGGCCTTGAACAGCACGGACCAGTAGGAAACGGCGCCCCGCTCCTCCTCCTGCCGCACCTGGCGGCAGAACAGCTGATACTGCTGCTCCTCCTGGGCCTCGTTTTCGGTGATGCGGTCCTGGGTGTCCTTGATTTGCAGCTCCAGCAGGTCGATCTGCTGGGCGATGACGGCGGCCTGCTGGTCCAGCAGTTCCTTCTGCTCCAGGGCCTTGGCCTTGTCGGACTTGATCTGGTCCAGCTGCTGCTGAATCTCCTGCTTTTTGGCACGGGTCTCGGCCAGCTGGTCATTGAGACTGGCGCCGTAGGCCGTGTCCACCGGCCGCAGGGCCAGACACAGGGCGGCCATCATGGCCACGGCGCACACCAGGGCGGTCAGGCGTTTGATTTTCTGTTTCATGACGGTCTCCTCTCTTTTTATACCCGCAGGAATTTTCGGATGGCGGTCAGGCTGCCGCCCACGCCTACCAGGATGCCCACGCCGGCGAATACCGCCGCCACCGGGGCCCAGATCTGACGGAAGTCCACCACCCGCAGCAGCTGCATGGTGTCGGAATTGGCGATGCCCTGGGATACGGCGGCATACAGCAGCCACTGGAGCCCGAAGGCCACTGCCGCGCCGATGAGTCCCAGCAGCAGGCCCTCATACACGAAGGGCCAGCGGATGAAGCCATCGGTAGCCCCCACCATTTTCATGATGGCGATCTCGTCCCGCCGGTCAAAGGTGGTGAGCTTGATGGTGTTGGAAATGATGAACACGGAGATGATCAGCAGAATGGCGATCAGGGCGATGCTGATGACGCTGGCGATGTTGCGGACGGTGATGAAGCCGTTGGAGATGTCCTGGTCCGCCCGGACCTTGGCGATGCCCTCCGTTTCGTCCAGCTGCTGCACCACCTGGTCCATGAGCTTCAGGTCCGTCAGGTGCATCACATAGCGGTGGCGGAAGATGGTGGGGTCCAGGTCGCTGTACAGGTCGTCCTCGTTATACTGGTCCACATATTCGTCCCGGGCCTCCTGCCGGGAGACGAAGGTGCAGTCCGCCACGCCGGAGATGCCCGACAGTTGGGACTGGAGGCCCTGGGCCTCCTCATCCGTGAGGCTCTCGTCCACGAAGGCCACCACGGCGTTCTCCTTCTGCAGGTCCTGCAGGTTGATGTTGGCGTTGTAGGCCACCAGCGAGAAGGTGCCCATAATCAGCAGGCACGCCACGGTGACGCCGATGGCGGCAAAGGACATGAACCCGTGGGACAGCATATTGCCCACGCCCTCCCGGAAGAAATAACGGAAATTACGCATGGGCGGCCACCTCGTATCTGCCCACGCCGGTGGCGGCTACCACGCCGTGGTCGATCATAATGACCCGCTTGTCAAAATGATTCACCAGGCTCTTTTCGTGGGTCACCACCACCACGGTGGTGCCCAGGGCGTTGATGCGCTCCAGCAGGGTCATGATCTCCAGGGAGCGGGCGGGGTCCAGGTTGCCGGTGGGCTCGTCGGCCACGATGGTGCTGGGATTGTTCACCAGGGCCCGGGCGATGGCCACTCTCTGCTGCTCGCCGCCGGACAGCTCATCAGGGAACCGGCGGCCCTTGCCGTCCAGCCCCACCAGGCCCAGCACATAGGGGATGCGGCTTTTGATCTCCCTGGCGGAGGCCCCCACCGCCCGCATGGCCAGGCTCAGATTGTCGTACACGGTTTTGTTGCCGATCAGGCGGAAATCCTGGAAGATCACCCCCACGGTGCGGCGCATCAGGGGAATCTGACGCCGGGTGATGTTGCTCATGGAGAAGCCGTTGATCATCACCCGGCCCCGGGAGGGCACCAGCTCGCCGGTCAGCAGCTTGATGATGGTGGACTTTCCGCTGCCGGAGGGGCCCACCAGGAACATGAATTCTCCGTCCTGAATCTCAAAAGAAATGCCATTTAACGCATGGGTGCCATTTTCGTATGTTTTTTCAACATTTGTCATTCTGATCATGGGATAATACCTCGATGTATGCACACACGATGCCCTTTGACAGGCGTCGTCATTCGGCCTTTTTTTACTTCACGGAAACATTATAAACAAAAAGTTACAAAATGGCAACAAAAAAAATATTAAATCTTTGTGAATGCAGGCGGTAAAATATGGAAAATCTGCCAAAAATATGGAAAATCTGCCAGACGGAAAAACAGGCCGCCGAAAAAATGGGACTCTCCCGCTATCGGAAAGGAAGATCGTTACGAAAGAAACCCATCAGGGGTGTCTTTCGTTTGCAATCACAGGTTTTTCAGAACTTAAAAAGTTCTGAAAAACCGCACGCAGCTTGTCAAAAAAGTTTTTTGACAAGCTGAACAGGCCGCCGGTATCACCGGCGGCCTGTGGGGTTTCGGCTGAGGCTCAGTTCATCTGCTTGCGGCGGGAGAGGTTCACGGTGCCGTCGTTCATCTCGTGGACGGAATCCAGGCTCTTGCCGGTGCCGATGGCCACGCAGCTGATGGCATTTTCGGCCACCACGGTGTGGATGCCGGTGCGGGCGGTGATGAGCTTGTCGAAGCCGTCCACCAGGCTGCCGCCGCCGGTCATGACGATGCCGTTGTTGGCGATATCCGCCACCAGCTCCGGCGGGGTGCGCTCCAGGACGCCGTGAATGGCCTCCAGGATCCGCTCCACGGGCTCCTCAAAGGCCTCCAGCATCTCGGTGGAGGTGACGGTGATGGTCTTGGGCAGGCCGGTCATCAGGCAGCGGCCCTTGATCTCGATGGTGGTCTCCTCCTCCTTGGGGAAGACGCAGCCGATCTGCATCTTCATCTGCTCGGCGGTACGCTCACCGATGAGGATGTTGTGTTTGCGGCGCATGTATTTGACGATGGCTTCGTTGAACTGGTCGCCAGCCACCTTGATGGAGGCGCTTTCCACCACGCCCTTCAGGGAGATCACGGCAATGTCGCTGGTGCCGCCGCCGATGTCCACCACCATGTGGCCCTCGGGCTTGGTGATGTCGATGCCGGCGCCGATGGCCGCGGCCACAGGCTCCTCGATCAGATACACATGGCTGGCGCCGGACTGCAGGCCCGCGTCCACCACGGCGCGCTCCTCCACCTCGGTGATGCCGGAGGGGACGCAGATGATGACACGGGGCTTGAAGATGTGGTGGAAGCTGCCGCTGACCTTGCGGATAAACTCCTTGAGCATCCGCTCGGTCATGTCGTAGTCGGAGATGACGCCCTCACGCAGGGGACGGATGGCCACGATGTTGCCGGGGGTACGGCCCAGCATGGCCTGGGCGTCTGCGCCCACGCTGAGCAGGCGGCCGTCGTCCTTGTTGATGGCCACCACGGAGGGCTCATTGAGCACAACGCCCTTACCCTTGACATATACCAACACCGATGCGGTACCCAGGTCGATACCGATATCCTTTGCTAAAGAACACATAATGCTGCACCTCATTTTTCTGATATGGACCACGGCCCCGGGGAGGGCCATTTAATTCCTGGTATCCTATTATAATGGCGCTTTTCCCATTTTGCAAGAGAATTTGTGGGTTTTTCCAAATCGTAATCTTTTGTTCATAATTTGTAACCTTTGGGCCGGTGCTTCATTATGGACAGGCGGCGGGGATTTTATTCCTCCCGGGTGACGGCCAGGGTCAGGCCCAGCACGTCGGCGGCTCCCGCCTGGCGCAGGACCCGGGCGGCCTCCCCCAGGGTGGACCCGGTGGTGCAGATATCGTCCACCAGCAGGAAGCGCTTTCCGGCGATGCGCTCCGGATGGACGGCCTCATAGGCCCCCAGGACGTTGGCCCGGCGGGCGTCGGCGTCCTCCAGGCCGGACTGGGGCGGGTTGTCCAGAATTTTGCGCAGGGTCTCCTGGGGCTCCACGTGCCACTCCACGCACAGGCTCCCGGCCAGATACCGGGCCTGGTCAAAGCCCCGCTTGCGCAGGCGCTTCCGGCTCACCGGCACCCAGGTGATGGCGTCGAACTCGCCGCCGAACTCCTCCGCCGCGCAGCGGGCCGTCAGGCTGCCGAAGCAGGGCAGGCCGCCCATGCGGCCCTTGAATTTGAAGTCCAGAATGGCCCGGCGGACGGCGTCCTCGTAATACAGAGGCGCGGCCACCCGGCCCCAGGAGGTCTGGCGGACGGCCCGGTCCCCGGTGTAGGGCAGCTTCTTTTCGCAGCCGGCGCAGATCAGCTCCTTATTGCCGATGTGCTGATTGCAGAAGGGGCAGCGCCGGGGGAACAGGAAGTTCAATGCCCCCTGCTCCAGCTGGTTCAGCCGTTCGTTGAGATCACTCATGCCCATGGCTTGGTCCTCCTTGCTTGAGTCTGCGGCGCAGGCCGCTGTATCGCCGGGTGCGGCGGTCATTTTCCGCCATGCGGCCGGGGATGGCGTCGTCGCCTACCATCACCAGCAGCTCCCTGGCCCGGGTGATGGCGGTGTACAGCACGCCCCGGACCAGCAGATTGGGGGCCGCCGGGGCGGACACCAGCACCACCGCCCGGTATTCGCTGCCCTGGGCCTTGTGGACGGTCATGGCATAGGCCATGTCCAGCTGGCTCAGCAGGTCGGCGGTGTATACGCTGGTGCGGTCGTCGAACCGGATGGTCACCAGCTCGCCGGAGGGGTCGATGTCCTCCACCGTGCCCACGTCGCCGTTGAAGATACCGCTGCCGGCCTCGCCGTTGTCCTTTTCCCAGAGAACGTCATAGTTGTTCCGGGTCTGCATCACCCGGTCCCCCACCCGGAAGATCATGTCGCCCCAGGTCTTCTGGCGCTTGCCCGGGGCCGGGGGGTTCAGAGCTGCCTGCAGGGCCCGGTTCAGGCTGACGGTGCCGGTCTCCCCCTTGCGGGTGGGGGTCAGCACCTGGATCTGCCCGGCGGGGATGCCCATCTTGTCCGGCAGACGGGTGCGGCACAGGTCCACCACCGTCTGCACCAGCCGGTCCGGCGAGCGGCGGCACAGGAAGAAAAAGTCGCTTTGCTTATTGCTCAGGTCCGGGGCCTGGCCCCGGTTCACGGCGTGGGCGCTGCGGATGATGGCGGACTGCTCCGCCTGGCGGAACACCTCCGTCAGGGTCACGGAGTCCACCGCGCCGCTGCGCAGGATATCTCCCAGCACGTTGCCGGGGCCCACGGAGGGCAGCTGGTCCGGGTCCCCCACCATCACCAGGCGGCACCCGGGCTTCAGGGCCGCCAGCAGGGCGTCCATCAGCGGCAGGTCCACCATGCTCATCTCGTCCACGATGACGGCGTCGGCCTCCAGCAGGTCCTTTTCGTTTTTCTTGAAGGTCACCTCGCCGGTAAGCTCGTTGAAGGTCATGCCCAGGCAGCGGTGGATGGTCTGGGCCTCCCGGGAGCACAGCTCGCTCATGCGCTTGGCCGCCCGGCCCGTGGGGGCCAGCAGCAGCACCGTCAGGCCCATGCGCTCCAGCAGGGTGACGATGCCCCGGGTGGAGGTGGTTTTGCCGGTGCCGGGGCCGCCGGTCAGCAGCAGCACCCCGCTCCGGGCCGCCAGCTCCACCGCCCGGCGCTGCTGGGGCGCATAGGCGATGCCCTGGCGGGCCTCCATCTCGGCGATGATTTTGTCCACGTTTTTCCCGGTCTGCCGGGGCGCGTCCCGCAGGGACAGCAGCCGCCGGGCCACCTGGGTCTCCGCCTGATACAGGCGCTGGAGATAGCAGGCCTGCACCCCCGCCACCGGCTCCTGGACGATGACGCCCCGGGCCAGCAGCCCGTCCAGGGCGGTCTCCAGGGCGTCCGGGTTGCCGTCAATCAACTGGGCGGAGGCAAAAAGCAGCTTGTCCCGGGGCAGGAACACATGGCCGTTGTTCAGATTGTGGGACAGCTCGTATGTAAGGGCGGCCTCCACCCGGCAGGGGCTGTCGCCGTCGAAGCCCATGCTCAGGGCGATCTCGTCCATGGTGGAAAAGGCCACGCCGTAGGCCTGCCCCGTGAGAAGATAGGGGTCCTCCTTCAGCCGGGGCAGGGCCTGGGCCCCATAGGCCCGGTACAGCTGCATGGCCAGAGGCACCGGCAGCTCATACCGGGCCAGAAATTCCATCACCCGCTTCAGCCCCGTCAGCTCCCGGAAGGCGGCGGACAGCTCCATGGCCTTTTTGGCGGTGATGCCCTTGACGGTTTGCAGCCGCTCCGGCTCCTCCTCGATAACGGCCAGGGTGTCCGCCCCGAAGCGGTCCACCAGCCGCTGGGCGGTGGCGGGGCCGATGCCCTTGAGAATGCCGGAGGCCAGATAGGCCGCGATGTCCTCCTCCGTCTCCGGCATGCGGCGCTCCACGGACTCCGCCGCGAACTGGGGGCCGTAGCTGGGGTGGTTGGTCCACACGCCGGTGACGGTCATCCCCTCGCCGGGGGCGGCGCAGGGGATGCACCCCACCACCGTCACCAGCTCGCCGTCGTCCGTCAGCAGGGAGAGCACGGTGTAGCCGTTGTCCTCATTCTGAAAAATTAGGCTTTGTACGGCGCCCTCCACCGTGCTTCGTTCGGCCATAGCGGCCCTCCTTATGGTAAATGGTCGGGGATCTCCGCCGCCGTCAGCAGCAGAAGATCGTCGTATCGCTCCGTCAGCTCCCGGGCCCGGCGCAGGTCCGCCCCCTCCAGGCCGCAGTCGCACAGCACGATGGGGACCGCCCCCCGCAGCTGCCGCCGCAGGTCCAGCATCTGGGCCGCCGGGGCGGCAAAGTCGCAGCCGGGCCGGGCGGGGATCAGCAGCATCACCCGGGCGGGCTCCCGCCGCCGCAGCCAGCCCGTCAGCAGCCAGAACAGGGCCGCCAGCCCCGTGGCCGCCAGAAAGGCCAGCACGCCGTCTTGCAGCACCTCCATGATATCACCTCGATATCAGTGTATGCCCCGGGCGGCAGGCGGGTGAGAGGCTTAATACTGATAGCCCCGCTTTTCGTCCCGGAACTCCTCCACCCGGGCCCGGTAGGCCTTCATGGCGGTGTCCTCAAAGGCCAGGTGCACGTCCTTGGCTCCCATCTGCTCCAGCAGATACCGGGTGAAGGGCGGGTTCAGAGGCAGCAGCGGCCCGATGAGATAGGTGGCCATGAGGCCGCCCCGGAGAAAGCCCTCGGCAAAGGCCCCGGGATGGCGGCCCACGCCCCGCTCCACCCGGAACAGGGGGTTCGCCAGCTCATCATCGGGATAGGTGTGGCCGAACAGGCTCTTGAAGCCAACAATTTCCATATCCTGGAAGCTCCCCAGCAGGAAGCTGTTGTGGCGCTTCATCATGTGATACTCGGCGTGGGTGGGTAGGATGCCCAGGCCGTCGAAGGCGCGCTTGCCGTCGATGACCACATATTCGCCCAGGGCGTCCAGGGCGTTGCCGGTGGCCAGCATCAGGCCGCCGCCGTCCACATAGCGCTCCAGCTCCGCCTTATAGGGGGTCAGGGCCTGGACCATCAGCCGCAGGCCCCGCTCGGTGGCAGAGCCCACGTACACCAGGTCCACGCCGCCGTCCAGAAAGGCGGGGCGGTCCTTCAGACCGGTTTCCACCACCTCCATCTCCGGGCAGGACTGGCGCAGATAGGTGACGTTCATCAGGTCGCCGCAGAGGTTGGCCACCTCGGGGAACAAAATCTCGGTTTTCATGCCTGCACCTCCTGCTCCGCCGCCCGGGAACGGGCGATATCCTTCATCTGGTCATACACCTGATAGGCAAGCTCCAGGGTGTCCGTGCCGTAGAGCACATACAGCTCGTCGCCGGGCTCGTAGGCCATCATGGCCGCCGCGTCGTGCTCGTCCTTGGCGCAGGCCAGGCGGTCCTCCGGCACGCCGGCCATCAGGCAGCGGAGCTTGTAGTCCTCGCACCGCAGACCGGTGCACACCACCCGGACGATGCTCTCGTCCGCCAGATACTCAAAGTCCGTATCGTAGAACCAGCAGACGTTTTCCGACCAGTGGGGCACGTCCGTCAGGGAGTTCATCAGCAGCATGACTTCTTTCTTGCCGGGGCGGGAGGCGATATACTGGAACACCCGGGAGCAGGCCAGGGCGTTCTTGTCCTTGGCCATTTCCCGGACCAGGGTGACGTTTCCGGCCTGTTCCACGTTGTGGCGGCTTTCGGTGATGGCGGACTGGGACAGCACCCGGGCGATCTCGTCATGGGCGTAGCCCAGCTGACGCAGCACGGCGATCACCGTGACCATGTTGTAGACATTGAATACGCTGTCGCAGATCAGGGTATAGGGGTATTCTTTTCCGTCCTCCCGGATGGTCATGGTACCGCCGGGGATATCCACGTTGGTGGCCAGATAGTCGCTGTCCGGGGAGTGGAAGCCGCAGTCCTGACACACGGCCCGGCCGATGTGGTGATAGCGGCGGTATTCATAGCGCAGCTTCCCGGCGCACTTGGGGCAGATGCGCACGTCGTTGATGTGGTTGACGCACTCCACGGTGTCCGAGGGCAGGCGGTCGATGCCGAAATAGACCCGGGAATTCTCCGGGGCCAGGCCGCAGGAGATCAGGTCGTCGGCGTTGAGCACCAGCTTAGAGGCGGCGGGGACGCTGCGGCTGATGATGCCGGCGATGAAGTCGGCGTGGGCGTTGCGCATGATGCTGTCCCGGAACAGGTTGGTGACGGCGATATAGTCCGGGGTGATGTAGGGGTACACCCGGACGCTGGAGCGCTCGTCCACCTCCAGCACGGCCATGTCATAGTCCTTCACCCGGCCCGCCAGGTTGCAGCCCTTCAGCAGGGCGGTGGCGATGCCGCTGGCCACGTTGGAACCGGCCCGGTTGATGAGGACCCGGTGACCCGCCTTTTCCAGGGTGTCCGCCAGGAGATTGCTGACAGTGGTTTTGCCGTTGGTGCCGGTGACGGCGATGATGGTTTTGGGCCGGCCCACATACTTCAGGAAATCCGGGCACAGCTTCAGGGCCAGGGTGCCGGGGAAGTCCGTTCCGTTGTGGCGGGTGATCTTCAGCGCCGGGACGGACAGCTTCGCCATCCACAGCGCAAACAGGAATCGCAGTTTACCCATTGTGTTCAAGCCTCCTTGGTAACAATCGCCGCCGCCCGGCAGCTGCAGCCGTCGGCATTTTCAAATTTCAGGGGCATGGTCAGGAACGTGAATTCCCGGCCGATGAGCTGCGCCAGCCCCTTGAGGTTCTCGGTATTCACCAGCCCTGCGGAAAACAGGGTCAGGTGGTTGGGGTAATCCACCGTGTCGCAGGGGTCCAGAGAGATGGAATCCTCTCCCACCCCCTTCAGAGGCAGGCCCGCCACGAACCGGGCGGCCTCCTCGGTCAGACACGGAAACCCTTCATAATAGGCATCGGTGCCCCAGTATTGGTCCCACCCGGTGCAGAACAGCAGAAAGTCCGCGTCCCGCAGGGCGGCCTCGTGCCGCAGCAGCAGGTCCAGGGGAATTCGGGACAGGCCACGGCAGTCCATCACATAGCCACGGCCCACAAAGCGGTCCGGACCGAAGCTGTCCAGGGTGGGGGCCCCGTCCATCATGTGGGCGGGGGCGTCCATGTGGGTGCCGGTGTGGGAATACATATGCAGCAGGGTCTCCCGGTAGCCGCACTGGGAAACGGTGCAGGCGGTGGTAAGCCGGGGCGGCTCCGTGCCGGGATAGACGGGCATATCCTCCCGGATGGTGTGGGTCAGGTCGATAACGGTCATGTTGAGGTCCCTCCTTCGGGCGGCGTTTCGCGGGTGTGCAGGTATACCATCAGGGCCGCTATGTCGGCGGGGGATACGCCGGAGATGCGGCCCGCCTGGCCCAGGTTCTCCGGCCGCAGGGCGGCCAGCTTCTCCCGTGCCTCCAGCCGCAGCCCCTGGATATGGCTGTAATCCATGTCCGGCGGCAGGCGGCGGCGCTCCAGTTTTTCAAATTCCTCCACCTGCTTTTCCTGGCGGCGGATGTAGCCCTCATATTTCACGGTGATCTCCACCTGCTCCCGGACGGCGGGGGGCAGGCCCGGCGGGGCCGGGTCGAAGGGGGCCAGGTCGTCGTAGCCCACCTGGGGCCGCCGCAGCAGGTCGATGAGGCGGCAGCCGTCGGGCACCGGAGCGGTGCCCAGGTCCGTCAGCAGGCGATTCAGCGCCGGGGTGCCGGGGACGCCGGTTTTCTCCAGGCGGCGGATCTCCCGCTCCACGGCGGCGTATTTTTCCTCCACCCGCCGCAGCCGCTCAGCCGATACCAGGCCGATGCGGAAGCCGATGGGGCACAGGCGGCGGTCTGCGTTGTCCTGGCGCAGCAGCAGGCGGTATTCCGAGCGGCTGGTCATCATGCGGTAGGGCTCCTGGGTGCCCTTGGTCACCAGGTCGTCGATAAGGGTACCGATGTAGCTTTCGCTGCGCTTCAGGATCAGCGGCTCCTGGCCCAGCAGGGCCAGCGCCGCGTTGACCCCGGCCATAAAGCCCTGGACCGCCGCCTCCTCGTATCCGGAGGAGCCGTTGAACTGTCCCGCGCCGTACAGGCCCCGGACCGTCCGGGTCTCTAAGGTGGGGCGCAGGGCCGTGGGGTCGATGCAGTCGTATTCGATGGCGTAGGCCGGGCGCATCATCTCCGCCCGCTCCAGGCCGGGGACGGAGTGCAGCATGGCCAGCTGTACATCCTCCGGCAGGGAGGAGGAGAAGCCCTGGATGTACATTTCCTCCGTGTCCAGGCCCATGGGCTCGATGAACAGCTGGTGCCGCTCCTTGTCCGGGAAGCGGACGATCTTGGTTTCGATGGAGGGGCAGTATCGGGGCCCCACCCCCTGGATGACCCCGGAATACAGGGGGCTTTTGTCCAGGTTCTCCCGGATGATCCGGTGGGTCTCCGGGGTGGTGTAGGTCAGCCAGCACACCGCCCGGTTTTCCGGCGGGGCCGGGGTCTCGAAGCTGAAGGGCAGGGGAGAGGGGTCCCCCTCCTGGAGCTGCATTTGGGAAAAGTCGATGCTCCGGCGGTTCACCCGGGGAGGGGTGCCGGTTTTGAACCGCCGCAGAGGCAGGCCCAGGGCCAGCAGGCTCTCCGTCAGGGGGCCCGCCGCGTGGAGTCCGTCGGGACCGGAGTCCTCCACACAGTCGCCCACGATGGTGCGGCCCCGGAGATAGGTGCCGGTGCACAGCACCACCGCCCGGACCCGGTATACCGCCCCGGTGCGCAGCACCACGCCGGTGACGCGGCCGTTTTCCGTCCGCAGGGCCACCGCCTCCGCCTGGCGCAGGGTCAGGTGCTCCTGCCGCTCCAGGGTGTGCTTCATCACCTGCTGATAGGCCCGGCGGTCCGCCTGGGCCCGCAGGGACCACACGGCGGGACCCTTCCGGCGGTTGAGCATCCGGTATTGGATGCAGGCCCTATCCGCCGCCCGGGCCATTTCGCCGCCCAGGGCGTCCAGCTCCCGGACCAGGTGGCCCTTGGCGGTGCCGCCGATGGCGGGGTTGCAGGGCATATTGCCCACGGCGTCCAGGTTGATGGTCAGGCACACCGTTTCCAGCCCCAGGCGGGCGGCGGCCAGAGCCGCCTCGATGCCGGCGTGTCCCGCGCCGATGACGGCGATATCAAATTGTCCCGCGTCAAATTCTCTCATACAGGCTCCTTATGCGCGCCGCAGGGTCAACACCGCCACCTCCGGGCGGTTGAACAGGCGCACCATGCCGCCGAGGCCCCGGGAGACAAATACCTCCGCGCCCCGGCAGGTGTAAAATCCGTTGGTATAGGAGGGCAGCAGCGTGCCGCCGCTTCCCAGCAGCCCGTCGGTAAAGGGCAGACGCCACAGACCGCCGTGGCCGTGGCCCGACAGGGTCAGATCCGCCCCCAGGGCGGCATATTCCGATTCAAACAGGTTGTTCCGGTGGGCCAGCAGCAGCCAGAAGCCCTCCGGGGCGGCGTCCCGGACCTCCCGGGCCACCTGCTGGGGCGTTTTCTGGTCGGCGTAGCCGTTGGGGTCGTCGATGCCCGCTAGGAGCAGGCTATCGCCGCCCCGCTGAAGCGTCACGAAGCCGTTGTGGAGCCAGGTGACGCCGCAGTCCGCCAGCAGGGCCGCCGTCTCCTGCATCTTTCCGGCGGCCCACTCGTGGTTGCCGGAGACGAAATAGCAGGGGGCCAGGGCCGTGAGCCTTTCCAGCAGAGGGCGCAGGTACGCCGGGTCCGTCCACTCGTCCACGAAATCCCCCACCAGAGCGATGACGTCCGGGTGGGCGGCCTCCACCGCCGCCGCCAGGCGGCGGTTGTCCCGGCCGAACCGGCGGCCATGGAGGTCCGACAGCACCACCAGCCGTCCGCCGTCCCAGCCCGGGGGCAGACGGGAGGAGGAAAATGCGTATTCCTCGACGGAGAGGGTGTAGTTCCCCCACCAGAGTCCCGCCCCGGCCAGGGTCAGGGCCGCCAGCAGCAGCGGCAGGGTCTTCTTTCTGCGTTGTTCCTTGTGGGCCACGGCGGCACCTCCTTTCCCGCTGTCACTTATTATATAATAGGTTCCCCGGGGTTTGCAAGTCCTTTGTTGTGCATAATAGCAAAAAATGATGAGCGGTTTTTATGAAAAATGTAGATTCTCACCCTTGCAAAACCGGGTCGGGCGGGGTATACTATAACCGTGAAAAGAGAAGAAAGGAGCGTGATACAATGACCAACATCTTCATGAAGGGTGACCTGGATGACATGATCTTCGAGGGTTCCGACTGGCAGCCCAGCGAGCGGTAAGTGATCCGGCTATACCAAGGAAGAAGCCACGCTTGTGCGTGGTGATTTTTTTTACAGAAAAAGCGTTTTACGAAGGGATGCGCCGCAAGGCGCTTTTTTTGTGCCCATTTATGGGGCCCGTCTGCGGCGGCACAGGTCCGCGATGATGAGCGCGGCGCAGCACAGCAGCACCGCCGCCAGAATGAGAATGGCGCAGCTGCGGAAGAACGCCTCCGGCAGGATCAGGATCACCGGGTCCGTGGCCGGGTCAAAGAGCCAGTTGTCCTTGCCGGGGAAGAAGATGCTGTGGAACACCGTGAAGGCCCGGTCAAAGTCCAGGGCCGCCAGGACGCCGGCTATGGCCAGCGCCCCGCCCAGGCCGCAGCCGGCCCAGAAGCCGGGACTGTGGCCCGCCAGGGGACTCAGGGTCAGGCCCTTTTTCCGCCGCAGAGCGTACAGCACCAGCAGCACCGCCATGCACACCGCCAGCACCCGAAGGTCCAGCAGAAACAGCTGCCGCACATCGGCGAAGTGGCTGGCCCCCTCCGGGGAGAAGGACAGCACACCGGCGGCAAAGTCCGGGCGCTTGCCCAGGCAGTAGTCCATCACATCGTCAAAGGCCGCCCCGATCTGCTCCGCCGTCAGGCCGCTGCGGGCGGGGATGCCCAGAGGCTCGATCTGGGCCCGGTAGAAGGGCCGGATCAACAGCGGCAGGGCGATGGACCCGGTCAGGATGGTCAGGGCCATGGCAAAGGCCGCGAAAACGGACAGTAGCTTCCTCATGAAATATCCTCCTTTTTCCGGCCGGACAGCACCAGCAGCACCTGACCCGGCAGGTAAAACAGCCACATACCCACCTGGGCAAAGGCGGCAAGCCACTCGGGAAACAGCTCCGGCTGGTTATGAACGCCCACGCACACGTCGCACAGCAGGAACAGACACAGTCCCCAGGCAAACAGCGGCATGGAAAGGGAAAGCGCCTGACAGGCGTTCACCAGGAAATTGGCGAAATACACCGCTGCCAGCAGGTTCAGCGGCGACAGCAGGCCCAGGGCCCAAAGCCCCGCCCAGGCCGCACCCACCAGGAACAGCCGCAGCCCCCACAGGGACCGGCCGCACCGGCGGAGGATACGGACCAGGTACAGCCCCTGGACCCCGCAGAACAGGGCCACCCCCGCGCCGTACCAGTCGTTCAGCAGCAGAAGAAAGGTGTCGGCCCCCAGGGTCAGGGCCATGGCGGCGGCCATCAGGCGGCTGCCGCCCCGCCGGGCGAACAGCACGGAAAACGCCAGACACACGGCGATGGAGGCGTATTTCACCGGGTCGCCGCTGCCGCCGGTAAGGTCCAGGGTCATGAACGCCGCGTACAGGGCCGCCTCCAGCCCCAGAAAGGTCGCCGTCACAGGTCCCACAGCTGCGGGTCGCTGGCGGAGACGCACAGGGCCCCGGCGCTCAGCGCCGCGGTGACATCGGCCTTGTCCGCCAGCAGGCCCCCGGCGATCAGGGGCACCGGCAGCTCCCGGGACAGCCGGGCGATGACCCTGTAAATGGTACCGGGCAGCACCTCGATCAGGTCCGGCATCCCCATGCCGGTCTCCTTCCCCAGGTTGCTGACGGCCTTGGAGTCGATGGCGAACACCCGCAGCACCGTCAGCATGCCCAGCTCCCGGCCCCGGCGGATGATATGGGGCCGGGTGGAGATGATCCCGTCGGCTCCGCAGGAGCGCAGATAGTCCACGGCGATCTCCTTGGGGGCCAGCCCCGCCACCAGGTCCCCATGGACCACCGCCCGCTTCCCGGCCCGGTGGACCCGGTCCACCAGACCCGCGATATTCAGAATGTCGCCGCACAGCAGGAACACCGCCGCTCCGTCGTGGGCCAGGGCCAGGTCCAAGGTCTCCGGCTCCTTCACCGCCGGGATCACCGGCGTCCGCTCCAAAAGCGGCAGCATGGGATGGGACATAGGGCGGACCCTCCTTTCCGCAATTTTCTCTCCCTATGTTACCACGGTAGGTGGGCAAATTTCAACGATATTTTCAGGAAAAACTGCTTGACAGGGGAGGGAGGGTCTGGTATACTATCCTGGAAAACAAAGAAGGCTGGATGCATCCGCCTCACCTCCCGCCCCAGGCAAAGAGGTCAACAGCGATTTTCGTCAGGGCTTCCGTTATGGGGGCCGTGCCGCTGCGCGGATGCAAGGGATGCATTCGCGTTTTTTATTTATCGAATGGAGGTGCGACGGTTATTAGCAAGGTAGAGCATGAACTCAATGAAGAGATCCGGGATAAGGAGATCCGCCTCATCGGCGAAGACGGCGAGCAGCTGGGCATTGTGTCCTCTGCGGAGGGCCTGCACATCGCCGAGGAAAAGGGACTGGACCTGGTGAAGATTTCCCCCCAGGCGACGCCGCCTGTGTGCAAGCTCATGAACTATGGCAAGTTCAAGTTCGAGCGCAGCAAGAAGGAGAAGGAAGCCAGAAAGAACCAGCACGTGGTGGAGATCAAGGAAATTCGCATGTCTCCGGGCATCGATGTCGGCGACTTCAACACCAAGCTGAAAAATGCGCAGAAGTTCCTGGCTGACGGCAACCGGGTGAAGGTCTCCGTCCGCTTCCGCGGCCGCGAGATGGCGCATACGGATATCGGCCGGGATCTGCTGAAGAAGTTCGCGGAGCTTTGCGCCGACGTGGCCACCATGGATAAGTCCGCCAAGATGGAGGGCCGGCTCATGTCCATGTTCCTGTCCCCCAAGGCCCAGAAGGCCGGAAAATAACACACGAGTTCTTCCCGCCCCGGCGGGAGAATAGATGGAAGGAGTAATATTATGCCTAAACTGAAGACCCACAGCGGCGCCAAGAAGCGCTTCAATCTGACGAAGTCCGGCAAGGTCAAGAGAGCGCACGCTTTCAAGAGCCACATCCTCACCAAGAAGGACACCAAGCGCGGTCGTCGCCTGCGCAGCGGCACCTATGCCGACTGCACCAATGAGGCCACCATCCGCAAGATGATCCCCTACAAATAAGAGACGGATATCGTTAGAAATAGGAGGCAATTAAGAAATGGCACGTGTTAAAGGCGCTATGATGGCGCGTAAAAGAAGAAATAAGACTCTGAAGCTGGCCAAGGGCTACTGGGGCGCCAAGTCCAAGCACTTCAAGATGGCCAACGAGCAGGTCATGAAGTCCCTGACCTACGCCTATGTGGGCCGTCGGCTGAAGAAGCGGGATTTCCGCCAGCTGTGGATCACCCGCATCTCCGCCGCCTGCAAGCTCAACGGCATGAACTACTCCACCTTTATGCACGGTCTGAAGGTGGCCGGTATCCAGATCAACCGCAAGATGCTCTCCGAGATGGCCATCAACGACGCCGTGGCCTTCACCGCCCTGTGCGACATCGCCAAGAAGGCGTAAACGGATACGCGGAACATACGACAAAAAAATCAGGTCCGGAAACGGACCTGATTTTTTTGTTCCAAAAGGCTTGCAGACTGAGAAGTGTTTTTTGCGACGTACACGCCGCCGCAAAAAACTGTGTCCCCCGGCAGCAGCTCCACGGCGGCCCGGCCCCACTCCTGATAGAAGCCGCGTCCGGCCACGCAGATCAGGATCTGGCCGCCGCCGCTTTTGGCGTGATGGATGTGCCAGTTGTTGCGGCAGCCCGGCTCAAAGGTCACATTGAAAATACCGACCTGTTCCGTGGAAACGGGCGCAAGAAAGCTCCTGCCCGTAAAATACTGCGCAAAGCCGTCGTTGGGCGCACCGATGGGGAAGACCATGGACGCGGCATGCCGGGCCATGGCGCTGTCGCCCGAAGGAGCGGTTTGTTTCACAGACATTTTCTTTACCCCCATTATTCCGGCCCGCGCTCTTGCGCGGCGCTTTGGTTTTTGCTATACTCATGATAATACCTGAACCCGACTTTAAGTCAAGACCTTGAGGCGGGATATCTGTAAATTTTGCTTGAAGGGAGGCACAGAAGTTGAAACAACGCACCTATATTGCCATTGACCTGAAATCCTTCTATGCCTCCGTGGAGTGCCGGGAGCGGGGGTTGGATCCGCTGGACACCAACCTGGTTGTCGCGGATGAGAGCCGGACGGAGAAAACCATCTGTCTGGCGGTGACGCCCTCCCTCAAAAGCTACGGCATCTCCGGGCGCAGCCGGCTTTTCGAGGTGAACCAGCGGGTCCGGGAGGTGAACGCCCGGCGGCAGCAGAAGGCCCCGGGGCGAAAGTTGGAGGGTTCATCCCACTTTTTCTCCCGGTTGCAGGCTGACCCGGCCCTTGCCGTGGACTTCCTCATCGCGCCGCCGAGAATGGCGTACTACATGGAGTACAGCACCCGCATTTATCAGATTTACCTCAAGTACATCGCGCCGGAGGACATGGTGGTCTACTCCATCGACGAGGTGTTCATGGACGTCACCGACTATCTCAGCACCTACCGGCTGACGGCCCGGGAGCTTGCCATGAAGATCATTCTCGACGTGCTGGAATCCACCGGCATCACGGCAACTGCCGGAATCGGGACAAACCTCTTTCTTTGCAAGGTAGCAATGGACATTGTAGCGAAGCACATTCCCGCCGATAAAAACGGCGTCCGCATCGCAGAGCTGGACGAGATGAAGTTTCGCCGTGAGCTGTGGTCACACCGGCCTCTCACCGATTTCTGGCGGGTGGGCCGGGGCATCGCAAAGAAGCTGGAGGAGAACGGGATGTTCACCATGGGCGATGTTGCCCTCTGCTCGGAGCGGAATGAGGACCTGCTTTATAAGCTCTTCGGCAAGAACGCGGAACTGCTCATCGACCATGCGTGGGGCTGGGAGCCCACCACCATTGCGGCCATCAAGGCGTACCGCCCCAGCTCCAACAGTCTCAGCTCCGGTCAGGTCCTGCACTGCCCCTATGAGGCGGACAAGGCAAAGCTGGTCGTCCGGGAGATGACGGACCTGCTGGTGCTGGATTTGGTGGATAAGGGGCTTGTCACCGATCAGATGGTGCTGACCGTGGGCTATGATGTTGAGAACCTGACCGATCCGGCGCGGCGGGCCAGGTATCACGGCCCGGTGGAAACCGACCGCTATGGCCGCCGGATCCCGAAGCAGGCCCACGGCTCTATTAACCTTGACAGTCACACATCATCTACGAAGAAAATAATGTGCGCCGTGTCAGAGCTGTTTGACCGGATCGTGGACAAAAATCTCCTGGTGCGGCGCATGTATGTCGTTGCAAATCATGTCCTGCCGGAAGCGGATGCACCGAAGAAGAACGACGGGGTTGTCCAGCTGGACCTTTTTACGGACTACGCCGCCCAGGAGGAAAAGCAGAAGGCGGAGGATGCTGCGCTGGAACGGGAACGAAAAATTCAGAAGGCGGCACTTGCCATCAAGAAGAAGTACGGAAAGAACGCCATCCTCAAGGGAATGAATTTGCAGGAGGGCGCAACGGCCAAGGACCGCAATGGGCAGATCGGCGGGCATAAGGCGTAGAGAATGGAATAAATTGGAATTTGTTTTATGGAAAGTGAATTTGAATTGACTCAACTATGGGAAACTGATATGATCGTCCAGTTTCCAAAGATATCAGCAATCTATTACGGGTTACTACAGGCTGGGTATGACTTTTATATCCCGGAACGTTCTGCTGAACACATCCGGCATATTATGAAGTATAGGAACCGGAAACATCAGGATACTTTCTTTTCCGGAGCCAAGCAGGACACCTGCGACATATATCCTTACTGGCCACGTGCGTTCATGATGGAATCGGCGTCTTTTTTTCTCAACGACAACAATACCGGCTTTCAGGATTTTGAAACGCTACGCCGGAAGATCCTGACTGCGGGAAACATCTCGGAAAGCGAACGTGGCGAATCCCTTTGGTGCTGGCTGGAAGGTTTTCCCCGGGCGATTGTTGCGGTTCTATCAGACAACTCTTTTGCAGGATACCTGGAATGGGAGGGAGAATGGATCGCTGGACAGGAAAAGATTTACCGGGAAGAGATGCACTTGATTCAGGAATGTCTAGAAATCTGTACCAGCCGGTATCATTCCCCGGTACGGGAGATCCGGATCTGCCTCAATCCTGTTAAATGCGTTTATGCATCGGACTACCATCTGACGGAAGACGGCTTTGTTTTCTCCTCCGGGGCATTCCGGACAGATTCCGTTATCCATGAATTCCTGCATCATGTGGTACATCCGACTGTGGCGGAACAGAAGGATATGATTCTAAAGCATCGGCAGGTCAACGACCAACTGGATCAATCGTACTATTTGGCAGGAAGCGATTCCGGAGTACTCAATGCTTTTGAGGAAACGGTTGTCAGATCACTGACTAAAGAGATTATGAATCATAAATTCCCCGACGATCTCTCCGTTTATATCGAACACTTTTTGAAACAGCAATGAACCGAAAAACCGGAAGTTAATCAGACAAATTCCAGTTTGTCTGGGAAAGGGATTGCAAATGCACACGAACAGTAAATACGATTCCATTATGAATCTCCCGCACCACGTCTCCAAGACGCGCCCGCAGATGCCGATGTCTGACCGTGCGGCACAGTTTGCTCCTTTCGCCGCGCTGACCGGATATGACTCCGCCATCAGAGAAACCGGGCGTCTGACGGATGAGAGGATTGAGCTGGATGAGGAGGCCCTGACGGCGCTGGATATGAAGTTCCAGCTCCTTATGAAAGCTATAGACGAAGAACCGGAGGCCTCCGTCACCTACTTCAAGCCGGACCAGCGGAAGGACGGGGGCGCGTATCTGACTGAGACGGGTAAGATCGGAAAAATTGACGAGTACCAGCGGCTGGTAATCATGCGCAGCGGTGTGAGGATCCCCATGGATGACATCCTGCAGATCGACTTCGACCGCTCTGCTGAAATCAAGCGCCGTGACGAAGAAAGTGCGGGTGAATGAAAGAAATCCTGCTCTATGTTCGCGGAAAGGGCGGTTTGGCATTTCGTCCCTGCCGGGAACACTGGCCTGCCAGCTGTCCTTTATACACAGGATGATTCATGCCTCATCCGGCTTTTCCGGTGCCTGTATCGTCCAATACCGGGCGCCCCAATGGGCAAAGTCCCACTCCTGCATATAGGCATTGCACTCGTAGTCGATGTAGTAAAGCGTTCCGCCGCAGGGGACAAAGTTGGTGGGATAGTAGTCGATGTTCAGCCCCGCCGGGTACAGGCGGCCGCACATGGCCTGCACCTGTCTGAGCCAGCCGGGGTTCATCCGTCCCTCTTTGAGCAGCTCCGC
Organism: Clostridiaceae bacterium Marseille-Q4149; assembly: GCA_018228685.1. Taxonomy (GTDB): domain Bacteria; phylum Bacillota; class Clostridia; order Oscillospirales; family Oscillospiraceae; genus Vescimonas; species Vescimonas cirricatena. Next base: position 1,825,247 of record CP073691.1, on the reverse strand, counting down.
CACCGTCTGCCCGGCGATGTATTCCTTCAGAATGCGCTCCTGCGGGATGTCCGCCGCCAGAAGCCGGGGCATGGGGATGCCCAGCTTCCGCAGCGTTTCATAGTCCCGCAGCTCGGAGCGCAGCTTGTCCCCGAAGATGTAGTAGGCGCAGGGCTCGTGGTGGATCTGCTTCAGAACATATTGCGCTGTTCCGTCCGTCACAAGATAGGAGTAGCCGCCTTTTCCTTTCCCCAGGAGCTTGACGACGCGGTATTCCGCGTCATTTACCGTCATTGTATCAGGCATTGATTCTTTTTCCAAAGGTCTGATTTCCACTGTCAATCTCACTCCTTCACGCCCGCCAGCGCCAGAAGCTTTTTATCCGACTGGATGCCCTGGGTCACAAATTTTCCATCCCGGAACAGGGCGTAGGTGGTCACCGGAGCCGGTACATTCTGCGCTGCTTCCTTTGTGGTGATGTGAATGGTTTTCAGGGGAATACCGTGCTCCTTGGCCGCCTGCTCCACTCTCGGGACCCAGTAGTGGGTGTAGGGACACTGATCGGTATAGTAAATTACAAAGCCATTCCCGTTAGCCTGCGGATGCCTGGCGCAGGCCTTGAATTCCGGCGGTTCGGCGTCCTCTGCAAGCGGCAGATACATAAGCGTAATGCCGCAATCCGAAGTGTCCGCCAGCAGAAAGCCCTTATGCGCAAGAAACTGCGGGTCTGCAAGGAACTCCCGCTTGCGTCCCTCGGCGCACATGATGCACAGGCCCTTTTTTCCCTGCGCTTTGGCATCCCGGATGCACTCGTCCAGCAAATCTGTGGAGTAGCCGTGCCCCTTCATGGAGCCGGAGACCCACAGGCAGTTGATATAGAGATACCCCGCCGCTTCAATGGGCACCCAGGCGTTTTCTGCCGGAATGTACTCGATAAAGCACTTGCCCCGCTCCTCACTGCGGTAAAAGACAAGCCCCTCGGGAAAGCGCCGTTTCAGCCACTCTTTTTTCACAAGGCTCTGTTTGCCGGACATGGCGCAGCAGATGTGCTCCTTGTCGATGTTTTCTTCCGTGATTCGGATATAGTTCATATCATCTCAACCCTTTCGTTTTGCCGCAGTGCCGGCCGCAGCACATTCTCGATCCGTTCCACGCCTCACCTCAAGGCTCCTGCCCGTTTTGCAGGACGCTGATCTGGCAGATATTCGGCTGGTTTTTCTCTATGTATGGATATAATTCCTCCGGTTTCATTCGTTCCAATCCTTTCTTTTCTGTGATCGCTTGATTTTTTTGAAGAACAGAATGTAAATCAGCACCCCGTCAATGACAAAATCGTAAAGGCGCAAATGGTCAAAAAGCAGGACGCTGCTGATGACCGACACAGCTGCGATTCCTGCGGCGATGATTTTTGAGAAAGCACCGGGTTCCTTTGCCATCCATGCAAAATAGGCTATGACAGGGGAGGGCAGGGCGAACAACGTCCAGCCGATGATAAAGGTCCGGCTGTAAACCCCGTGGGTGATGGCTGCCGTCACATAATAGGCCGCCAGCATCCCCATGCAGAAGGGAAATATATTTCCCATGGCCGCTTTCTTTGTGGGACTGTAAATCGCAAACCCTGTTCCCAAAAGAATCCATATGGCCATCTGGGAAAAGATCTCTCCGAGATTTTGGAAATAAATATCAAACAGTCTTGCTGCAATGCCGAGAAGCAGTCCGGCCAAAAGCATAGACAGCGGATTTAGGAGAAACGATCGTCTGCTTGATTTCATCCTCTCAGCTCCAAACTCATTTCACCTGATATACCTCAAAGAACTGCCGGATATGCCGCTCAATCAGTTTCATCACATCATTCTCCCGCTCCGGCTCCCGGTCGCAGAGATTGATCCAGGCAGAGATCGGCAGACAAAGCTGCGCCGCCATGATCTCCGGGTCAGAGTCTACGAGCCGCCCCTGACGAATGAGAAAACGCACAAGCCCGGTGAAGTAGCCCATGACATCCGTGTAATTCTGCTTGGTTTGCAGCGCTGCCATCTGCGGATTCTGGAACTGCTCAATGGTGAGCATTTTCCTGGCGCGGCAGATTTTCGGATCGTGGAGAATATAACGAATCTGCCCAAGGAACATCTGCGCCGCCATTTCCGCCGTCATATGTTCCTTATCCTTTGTGAATGTGGGATCATCCCAATCTGCATTGGCAAAAATGGAATGCTTCTCGTATTCTCCTATGGTGGTCTGGATCAGAGCGTCCAGAATCGCCTGCTTGTTTTCAAAATGGCTGTAGAGAGACGCCTTGCGGATACCAACCGCTTCCGCGAGTTGGGAAATGGAAGTGGCCTCATACCCCTGCACGGAAAACAATTCCAGCGCGGCATCCAATATCCCCTGCTTGGTGGTTCCTTTTGCTGTCATGGTGCACTCCTCCTGAGTCTGGTATTCCCTCATATTATACCTACCGAACGATAGGTTGTCAAGCGGCGATGCTTTCATTCAGATGTAAAAGAAACGATAAAAAGAAACAATGCGCCCATCGGATATAGCGCTGACGGGAGAACGGTCAAAAAATGCACTGATTCTTCGCGTTGGCTGACTGCATTGGCTCACCGCCCGCTTTTGCCATCATAATGGTGTTCTGCACACGCCTTTCGGGTGCGCCAAAGAAGTTTTTGCCCCACCGGCGTGCTGCTGCCTGCGCAAAGCGATGAAGGCTCGTCAAGTGTTAAAAATGTGTTAGAAAACCGCCGGGTAAGGTCCCCCGCGAAAACAAAAAAGAAAACCTTGAAACCGTGTGGTTTCAAGGTTTTCTTGTGGTGGAGATAAGCGGGATCGAACCGCTGACCTCTTGAATGCCATTCAAGCGCTCTCCCAGCTGAGCTATACCCCCGATTCAGTTCTGCGCCGCAGCTCATCGCTGTCGACTTGCTTAGTATAGTACGTCCGGCCCCATTTGTCAACAACTTTTTTCAAAATTTTTCAGGTTTTTTTCGAAGCCGGGGGAGGGGGCAAAAGCTGCCCCTTTTCCCACCGGCGAAGCTCACTTCCCCTTGCCGCAGTCCGGCCCGGTGCAAAGCTGCTTCACCGCCTGCTGGGCGCCGGTGGCCGCCAGGCCCGACACCACGCCGATGGCGGCGGTGATGGCGTCCCCCGCCGGGAAGCCCGGCATGATATACAGCCCCGCCACCCCCAGAGCGCCGCCCAGGGCGGCGCACACCGTGGGGATCCACCGGTCCAGACGGCCTAGGGCCCGCATGGCCTGCCCCACCGCATAGGCGATCACCGTGATGGCGGCCACGCCCGCGATTCCGAAATCCATGTCTCGCCTCCTCCCGCCCCAGTATATGTGCGCACGGGGCAGACAGCCACCGGCAGAGAAATTTTTTTCACAATTCAGGCAAAGAAAGTTTGCAAATAAAATATAGGTGTGCTATAATGTTCACCGAATTGATTCGGTGGAATCCGACAAATTTTATGGAGGGGTAATCTTATGACCAATCAGACTATTCCCAAGCGCAGTGAAGTTCCGGAGGAGATGACCTGGAACCTGAAGGACATGTTCGCCAGCGACGAGGCCTGGATGACGGAATACGAGGCCATGAAGGCGTTCCCCGCCAAAATCGCCGCCTTTCAGGGCACCCTGGCCCGCAGCGCCGGGGACCTGCTGGCCTGGTTCCGGCTGCAGGACGAGATCGAGCTGCGGCTGAGCGTGCTCATGGGTTATGCCAGCTGCAAGGGCGACGAGGACACCGGCAACAGCTTTTATCAGGACGTCCGGGGCAAGGCCATGAACGTGTATGTGTCCATCGCCAGCGCCGCCGCCTTTGCCACCCCCGAGATCATGGCCATTCCCGAGGAGACCCTGAACGGGTTCTACGCACAGGAGCCGGAGCTGGAGACCTATCGCCGCAGCCTGTACCAGATCCGCCGCCGCAAGGACCACATTCTCTCCCCTGCCGAGGAGCGTCTGCTGGCCTCCGCCGGTGAAATGGCCAACGCTTCTGAGAACATTGCCGGCGTTTTCCGCAACGCCGACCAGATCTTCCCGGACGTCACCGACAGCCAGGGCAGCGTCCATCCCCTGACGGACGCCACCTTTGTGCCTCTGCTGACCAGCCCCGACCGGGAGCTGCGCCGCCGGGCCTTCGAGACCTATTACAAGCAGCTGGGCCAGTACAAGAACACCATCGCCGCCACCCTGGACGGCCAGTTCAAGCAACTGTGCTTCTTTGCCAACGCCCGCCACTATGACAGCACCATCCAGGCCTCCCTGGACGCCACCGAGGTCCCCGTGCCTGTGTACATGAACCTCATCGAGGCCGTCCACAACAACCTGGACAAGATGTACCGCTATGTGGCCCTGCGCAAGAAGCTGCTGGGTGTGGACGAGCTGCATATGTACGATGTGTACACCCCCATCGTGGCCGACGCCGACCAGACCATCCCCTATGAGCAGGCCAAGGAGACCGTGCTGGAGGCCCTGCAGGTGCTGGGTGAGGACTACGTGGACCTGCTGAAGGAGGGCTTCAGCAACCGCTGGATCGACGTGTACGAGAACGTGGGCAAGCGCAGCGGCGCCTACTCCTCCGGCAACAGCCGTCCCCACCCCTATGTCCTGCTGAACCACAAGGACAATCTGGACTGCCAGTTCACCCTGGCCCACGAGATGGGCCATGCCCTGCACAGCTATCACAGCTGCAAATATCAGCCCGTCAGCACCAGCGACTATGTGATCTTCGTGGCCGAGGTGGCCTCCACCTGCAACGAGGTGCTGCTGATGCGCCACCTGCTGAAAAAGACCACCGATAAGAAGCAGCGGGCCTATCTCATCAACCACTTCATGGACCAGTTCAAGGGCACCGTGTATCGCCAGACCATGTTCGCCGAGTTCGAGCTGGCCATGGGCAAGATGGCCGAAAACGGCCAGGCCCTTACCGCCGACGCCCTGTGCCAGAAGTACCACGAGCTCAACAAGCTGTACTTCGGCCCGGATATGGTGTCCGACGACCAGATCGCCCTGGAATGGGCCCGGATCCCCCATTTCTTCTATAATTACTATGTGTTCCAGTATGCCACCGGCTTCTCCGCTGCCGTGGCCATTGCCAACCGCATCCTCAAGGAAGGCGCTCCCGCCGTGGCAGACTACAAGAAGTTCCTGTCCGGCGGCTGCAGCACCGACCCCATCAGCCTGCTGAAGATCGCCGGCGTGGACATGAGCTCTCCCGAGCCGGTCAACAGCGCCCTGGCCCTGTTCGGCGAGCTGGTGGACGAGATGGAGCAGCTGGTGTAAGCGACACTGCCCCATCCAGGCATACCGGGCCGCGGCCCGGTATGCCTGGAATGATAAGCATCCCTATTTTTCCCGCACGTCCAATATCGTACACAGCAGGGAGGCGCTGGCTTCCCTCCTGTAGGCGTCAAACTCCTCCCGACTTAGGCGGTATGGGTGTCCCCAGGAGGAGACGGTCAGCCACCGGCAGTCCGTCCGCTGCCGCGCCAGATACAGCAGCAGGTCCAGGGCCGCGATGACCCCGCAGCCATACCCCCGCAGAACCGGGCTGTCCGACCACCGCTGGCTGCCGCCATAGGACAGGCGGCCGTCCTTCAGGACGGAAATATACTCACCCTTCAGCGTATGTTCTTCCATTTCTGCACATCCTCCCCATAAGTTTCCTTTACTATACCGTTCCCGCCGGGAAAAGTCAATGTACCCCCGGGGGACTCTGTATAATCCTACCGGGTTGGTGCCTTTAATTGCCATGTTTTTAACATTTTTGCCAAAAAATCACATAAGTTTCCTTTGTGGAAAATGCCGTTATTCCTCCCGGAATTTTTGTGCCAGTCTCCAAACTTACGGAATCAGGCCCCTTTGGACCCGGTTTTCCCCCCTCTGTTCCTTTACATCGTTGTGAATTTGTGCTTAAATATAGCCGTAAGCATATGCGTGCAGGCGGCAATCTGCACAAGCACATGGCTATGAATTTGAGGAGGAAGCATTCATGGTACAATTTTCAACAAGGATGGACCTTTTGAAGGGGTCCGAAATCCGTGAGCTGCTGAAGCTCACCGCACAGCCCGACATCATTTCCTTTGCCGGCGGCATGCCCGCACCGGAGCTGTTCCCTGTGGAGCAGATGATGGAGGCCTCCCGGGCCGTTTTAGAGGAGAACGGCCGCGCGGCTCTTCAGTATTCTTCCACCGAGGGTCATCCCCGTCTGCGCCAGCAGATCGCCGAGCGGATGCTGGCCAAGAACAACATCCACACCGACGCCGACCACATCCTGGTGACCTCCGGCTCCCAGCAGGGCCTGGATTTCTCCGCCCGGGTGTTCCTGAATCCCGGCGACGTGGTGCTGCTGGAAAGCCCGTCCTATCTGGGCGCCGTCAACGCCTTCAAGGCCTGCGAGCCCCGGTTCATCGAGGTGCCCACCGACAACGGCGGCATGATCATGGAGGAGCTGGAGAAGATCCTGGCCACCACCGAGCGGGTAAAGATGATCTACGTCATCCCCGATTTCCAGAACCCCACCGGCCGCACCTGGGACCTGGAGCGCCGCCACCAGTTCATGGAGATCGTCAACCGTTACGAGATCCCCGTCATCGAGGATAACCCCTATGGCGAGCTGCGGTTCGAGGGCGAGTATCTGCCCGCCCTGAAGAGCCTGGATACCAAGGGCCTGGTGATCTATCTGGGCACCTTCTCCAAGATCCTGGCCCCCGGCTACCGCATCGGCTGGGTCTGCGCCGAGGAGCACATTCTGGCCAAGTACAACTTCATGGAGCAGGCCGCCTCCCTGCAGGCCTCCACCATCGGCCAGATGGAAACCTCCAAGTGGATCGACATGTTCGACCTGGACGCCCATGTGGCCACCATCCGGGCCTGCTATGACAAGCGCCGGAAGGTGATGCTGGAGACTCTGGAGCGGGAGCTGCCTGAGGGCTGCACCTTCACCCACCCCGTGGGCGGCCTGTTCGCCTGGGTGGTACTGCCGGAGTATATGGACGCCAAGGAGCTGCAGATGAAGTGCCTGGAAAAGAAGGTTGCCTTCGTTCCCGGCGGTTCCTTCTTCCCCAACGGCAACCATGAGAACACCCTGCGTCTGAACTACAGCTGCATGCCCGAGGAGAAGATCGTCCAGGGCATCACGGCTCTGTGCCAGACCATTCGCGAAAACCTGCGGTAATCCCGCGTTTTCTGATGCAAGCGTTACTATTTTAAGGAGAATCTGATCCATGAAAAACGTCAAGGTGCTGATCGGCAACTACGGCAGCGGCAAAAGCGAGCTGGCGCTGAATTTCGCCATCCGGGCCGCCGCCCGGGGCGACAGAACGGAGCTTCTGGACCTGGATATGGTGAACACCTACTTCCGCCTGACCGAGCGGGGCAAGCTGGTGGAGCAGAAGGAGATCCGTCTGGTGTCCCCCAACTTTGCCTGCTCCGGCATCGAGACTCTGTCCCTGCCGGCGGAGGTGTCGTCCGCCTTCGTGCTGGACTGGGACAGCGTCATCTTTGACGTAGGCGGCGACGACGTGGGCGCCACGGCCCTGGGCCGCTATCACCAGGATTTTGTCAGCCTGGAGCCCGGCGCTCTGGAGGTGCTGAACGTGGTGAATATCCGGCGGCCTCTGGCCAGCACCCCGGAGAAAATCCACCACCTGCAGGACGCCATGCAGCTGCACTCCCGGCTGACCATCACCGGCATGATCAACAACACCAACCTCTCCACCATGACCAGCGCCGACGACCTGTGGGACGGCTATCTGGTGCTGCGGGAGGTGGCGGACCGCACCGGTATCCCCGTGGCGTACACCACCGGCAAAAAGGAGTTCCTGGACGATTTCCTGGCCCGGAACCCGGACCCCGCTTATGTGGGAACGCCTGTCCCCATCGACGTGTACATGCACCGCGACTGGGATTCCTACATCCAGCACGGTCTGAACACCACCGATCCCCGGAAGGAGATCTATTAACGCGCGACCCCCGGTAAGCGGGATTTTTATAGATACCCATTGGAAAGGCAAAAATCCAGAAAAGAGGTGTAAAGTGTGGTAAGAGTTACTATCAACGAGAATCTTTGCAAGGGCTGCGGCCTGTGTGTTCGGGCCTGTCCCAAGCACATCATCGCCCTGTCCAAGACGAAGATCAACGCGAAGGGCTATCACCCGGCTGAGGTCACTGATATGGAGGCCTGCATCGGCTGCACATCCTGCGCGCGTACCTGCCCTGATGTGGTCATCCGCATCGAAAAAGACTAAGGAGGATTTATAATGGCTTTGACTCTTATGAAGGGTAGCGAAGCTATCGCGGAGGCCGCCATTCGCGCAGGCGCCCGTTTCTTCTTCGGCTACCCCATCACTCCGCAGACGGAGATCCCTGAGTACATGTCCGCCCGTATGCCCGAGATCGGCGGCTGCTTCCTGCAGGCCGAGAGCGAAGTGGCGGCGATCAACATGGTGTACGGCGCTGCCGGTACCGGCGCCCGCGTCATCACCTCTTCTTCCAGCCCCGGCGTGTCCCTGAAGCAGGAGGGCATCTCCTACTGCGCAGGCGCCCGCGTCCCCGCCGTGATCGTCAACGTCATGCGCGGCGGCCCCGGTCTGGGCAACATCCAGGCCTCCCAGGGCGACTATTTCCAGGGCGTCAAGGGCGGCGGCAACGGTGACTATCACCTGCTGACCTACGCTCCCTCCTCCATCCAGGAGTTCATCGACATCATGATGTTCGCCTATGAGAAGGCTGAAAAATATCGTATTCCCGTTCTGTTCCTGGCCGACGGCATCATCGCCCAGATGATGGAGCCCGTGGAGCTGCCCGAGATGGTGGACTACAAGGTCGACCCCGAGGAGAAGCCCTGGGCCTGCACCGGCTGGAAGCCCGGCGACGATCCCGCCAAGCGCGGCGTTATCAACTCCATCTATATCGACACCGAGAGCCTGGCCGTTCACAACGACGAGCTGCAGGCCGTGTATAAGGAAGTCGTGGCCAACGAGCAGATGGTGGAGACCTACAACTGCGAGGGCGCCGAGTACATCATCACCGCCTTCGGCACCGTGGCCCGCATCGCCAAGAGCGCCATTGCCGAGCTGAAGACCAAGGGCATCAACGTGGGTCTGGTTCGTCCCATCACCGTGTGGCCCTTCCCCTACGACGCCGTCCGCGAGGCTGCCTGCCAGGATTCCGTCAAGGCGGTTCTGGACGTGGAGCTGAACGAGGGCCAGATGCTGGAGGACGTGAAGCTGGCCATCAACGGCGCCAAGCCCATTGATTTCACCGGCCACTGCGGCAGCCAGATGCCCACCACCGATGAGATCGTCGAGAAGATTCTCAGCATGAAGGAGGGCAAGTAACATGGCCGTATTATTTGAAAAGACGAAGCTGCTCACCGATAAGCAGTTCCATTACTGCCCCGGCTGCAACCACGGCATCATTCACCGCCTGGTGGCCGAGGTCATCGACGAGATGAACCTGGACGGCAAGGTCGTGGGCGTGGCCCCCGTGGGCTGTTCCGTGTTTGCCTATGACTACTTCAACTGCGACATGTACGAGGCCGCACACGGCCGCGCCCCCGCCGTGGCTACCGGCGTCAAGCGCGCCATGGGCCCGGACACCATGGTGTTCACCTATCAGGGCGACGGCGACCTGGCCTCCATCGGCACCGCCGAGATCGTTCACGCCGCCCACCGCGGCGAGAAGATCGTCACCATCTTCGTCAACAACGCCATTTACGGCATGACCGGCGGCCAGATGGCCCCCACCACCCTGATCGGCCAGAAGACCACCACCTCTCCCTATGGCCGTGACGAGGCCTGGTGCGGCGCCCCCATCAAGATGAGCGAGATGCTGGCCGCTGTGCCCAGCTCCTACTACATTGAGCGCGTGGCCGTCAACAACACCGCCAACATCGTCAAGGCCAAGAAGGCCATTGCCAAGGCTTTCCGTTACCAGAAGGAGGGCAAGGGCTTCTGCATGGTAGAGGTTCTGTCCACCTGCCCCACCAACTGGGGTATGTCTCCCGTGGAGGCAATGACCTGGCTGGAGGAAAACATGATTCCTTACTATCCTCTGGGTGTTTACAAAGACAAGGAGGCCAAGTAACATGGAAAAGACCTTTATTTTCGCCGGTTTCGGCGGTCAGGGCATGCTCCTGATCGGTAAGTTCATGGCGATGGCCTGCATGCTGGACGGCAAGCACGTTTCCTGGCTGCCCTCCTACGGTCCCGAGATGCGCGGCGGTACCGCCAACTGCTCCGTCATCGTGTCCGACGACCCCGTGGCCTCTCCCCTGGTGGACAAGGCCGACGTGATCGTGGCCATGAACCGTCCCTCCCTGGATAAGTTCGAGGATCACGTCAAGCCCGGCGGTGTGCTGGTCATCAACAGCAGCATCATCGACCGCAAGGCCGTCCGCGACGACATCCAGGTGGTGTACTGCGACGCCAACGCCATTGCCGAATCCATCGGCAATCCCAAGGGCGCCAACGTGGCCATTCTGGGCGCTGTTCTGGAGAAGGTCCCCGTCACCACTGTCGAGCAGATGACCGAGGCCATCCGCATCGAGCTGGGTGAGCGCAAGGCCCGCTTCCTGGAGGGCAACAAGAAGGCTCTGATCGCCGGCATGGAAGCCGCCCGGTAAAGCCTTAAAGCCCCGCAAATCGCATAAAAATCCCCGGCTGCCTGGCAGCCGGGGATTTTTTGGCTCGAGCCAGGCCGGTTATTCCGCCTTCAGGCCGGTGGCCGCCTCAAAGGCGGGGCGCTCGTAGGGCGGGAAATATACGCCATAGATTTCGCCGTCCAGTTCCAGCTCCAGAATATGATACCATCGGCAGATGACACAGCCGTATTGGTTCCTTCCCATCTTATAGGGCTTGTAGCGCTTGCTTTCGGGCCGGTCGTCCTTGTTCCAGCCGGTGAAGATGATGCGCTTTTTCACCGTGCGGATAGCCCGCAGGCTGCTGCGGGGAATGGCAAATTTGCCGCCGACGTCCGCCAGATACAGCCGCTCCGCATCCGCAAACAGCTGCATCTGCGCCGCCATATATGAGGCGGAGACCGCCAGCTCCTTGGGCCTGATCTGACCGTTCCGGACGACATAGCGGAAAAGCAGAACATCCACCGCCGCAGCATCCGCCGGAATACCCAGCTCATCAAAAATGGCCTTCCGGTTGCTTTCCAGCCTGGAGGCGGTTCTTGCGGCCTCCTCGCTGCCCAGAACCGTTTTTTCCCGGCGCCTGGCCAGCAGGGTCAGCACCAGCCACACCACTGCGCATATGGGACAGGCAAAGAACATCCAGGGCGCATTGAGATACATCCGCGCAAGGCTGACCGTGCTCAGATTTTTGACAACGGCCAGCACGATCAGCAGCGCCAGTATGCCGCACAGATACCAGATGAGCCTCAGGAAGGCGGGCAACCGGGCGTGGCCATTCACCGTTTCCGCCCGCTCCAGCAGCCGGTCGTGGCTGCTGCTGAGCAGGTCCGAGGTCTTCTGCTCCAGCAGCTCCGTATCGCAGCCATTGATCCGGTCATTGTTCCTGTTTTCGGTGATGTCCACGCAGAAAAGGGGTGTCATAAGCATTCCCCTCCCATTATTCCAGCTCGTCCAGGGTCAGGCGGAAGCTGGGCAGGAATTCCTCTAAAAACAGGTCCACCTCCGGCAGGTGCATATCCTCCAGGGCCTGGCGGGTCTGGCGGGCGGCGGCGCAGAACTCGTGGTTGCCGGCCTTCTCCTCCTCCAGGCACTTGATGTGGGCCGACAGCTTGTCCGCCGCCTTTACCAGCTCCTCCACCTCCGGGTCCGCCGGGGTCAGCAGGTCCGCGTACAGGTCCCGGAGCTTCTCCGGCAGCATCCCTGTGAGCTTGCGGCAGGCGATGGCCTCCACCTGCTTATAGGCGTCCCGGATGTCGGGGTTATAATACTTGATGGGCGTGGGCAGGTCGCCGGTGAGGATCTCGCTGGCATCGTGGTACAGGGCCGCCACGGCCACGGCTCCGGCGTCCACCTGGCCGCCGAAATACGCATTGCGCAGCACCGCCAGGGCGTGGGCCAGAATGGCCACCTGGTGGCTGTGCTCCTGGATGTTCTCGGTGTAGCTGTTGCGCATCAGGGCCCAGCGATCAATGAACCGCATACGGGCCATATAGGCGAAAAAGTGGTGCATTATTCCAGCTCCCCCCATAGAATTTCTCCGTCGGTGCCGGTGATGCGCACCGGCAGTACCCGGTTGTGGAGGTCTTCACCGCCGGACACGGCCACCTCCATATAGTTGGGCGCATGGCCGCCGTAGCGGCCCGCCACCGGCTGCTCAAAGAGCACGGGATAGGTCCGGCCCACGCATTCCTCCAGATAGGCCCGGTGCAGCCGGGCGGCCAGGGCCCCGGCCCGGGCGGCACGCTCCTCCTTCACCGGCCCCGGCACCTGGGGCATATCCGCCGCCTTGGTGCCCGGGCGGATGGAGTAGGGGAACACGTGCATGGCCGCGAAGCGGCACTCCTCCAGAAACGCCAGGGTGGCGGAGAACTCCTCCTCCGTCTCCTGGGGGAAGCCGCAGATCACGTCGGTGGTGATGGCGGGGTGGTCAAAGTACTGCCGCAGCAGATCCACGGACTGCCGGAACCGGGCGGTGTCGTACCGACGGTTCATCCGATGCAGGGTGGCGTCGCAGCCGGACTGCAGGGACAGGTGGAAATGGGGGCACAGATTGGGCAGAGCCGCCGCTCGGCGGCAGAAGTCCTCGGTGATGGTCCGGGGCTCCAGACTGCCCAGCCGCAGCCGCAGCCGGGGTGCGGCCGCCGAAACGGCCTCCATCAGGTCGATGAGGCTGCTGCCGTCGTGAAGATCCTGGCCCCAGGAGGAGATCTCGATGCCGGTGAACACCAGCTCCCGATAGCCCTCGGCCTGAAGCTGGCGGGTCTGGGCCACGGCCTGGTCCATGGGCAGGGAGCGCACCGGACCCCGGGCAAAGGGGATGATGCAGTAGGTGCAGAAGTTCACGCAGCCGTCCTCCACCTTCAGCATGGCCCGGGTCCGGGCGGCCAGGCCCCCGGCAGGCAGCACCTCGAAGCTCCGCCGCCGCAGGGAGTCATCCACCGCCACCCGGGGGGTGCGGTCCCGGACCTCCTGCTCCAGCAGGTCCAGAAAGGCCATCCGGTCCCCGGTGCCGCCGATCAGGTCGATGCCCAGGGTCTTTGCCTCGTCGGTGTGGGTCTGGACATAGCAGCCGCAGGCGGCCACCACGGCGCCGGGACTGCGCCGCCTGGCCCGGCGGATCATCTGGCGGGATTTTTTGTCGCTGACGGCGGTGACGGAACAGGTGTTGATGATGTAAGCGTCGGCGCTGTCCTCAAAGTCCACCAGCTCGTGGCCCCGGCGGCGCAGCTCCTGCTCCATGGCCTGGGTCTCGTACTGGTTCACCTTGCAGCCCAACGTGTAAATGGCAGCTCGCATGGGGATTCTCCTTGCACTTTTCGGGTAAATTCGGTATAATAATAAGACTTGTGTCTTATTATATAGCATTCTGCCGCCGGTGGCAAGCGGCGGCGGAGGATTTGTGAGGAAACGCATATGATTTATCTGGATCACGCAGCCACCACGCCGGTGCCCCGGCCCGTGGCGGACGCCATGTATCAGGTGCTGACGGAGCAGTTCGGCAACCCCTCCTCCCAGTATCCCCTGGGCCGGGAGGCCAAGGCTCTGGTGGAGGAGGGCCGGGCCGTTGTCGCCGGGGCCCTGGGGTGCCGGCCGGAGAACCTGCACTTCACCTCCTGCGGCACGGAGTCGGACAACTGGGCCATCTCCGCCGCCGTGTGGCAGGGCCGCCACACCGGGCGGCACATCATCACCACCGCCGTGGAGCACAGCGCCGTGCTGGAGCCGTGTAAGCTGCTGCAGCAGCAGGGGTACGAGGTGACGTACCTGGCCCCGGACAAAACCGGCCATGTGACGGCGGAGCAGGTGGCCCAAGCCCTGCGGGAGGACACGGTGCTGGTGAGCATGATGCTGGTGAACAACGAAACCGGCTGCATCTTCCCGGTGCAGGAGGTGGCCCGCCTGCTGCGGGAGAAAAACAGCCGCGCCCTGCTGCACTGCGATGCGGTGCAGGGCTTTCTGAAGGTCCCCTGCGACCCGGTGGGCTGGGGCGTGGATCTGATGAGCCTGTCCGCCCACAAGATCGGCGGGCCAAAAGGTGCCGGCGCTCTGTATACCGCACCGGAGCTGCGGAATCTGCGGCCCCTGCTGCCCGGCGGCGGTCAGGAGGGGGGGCTGCGGTCCGGCACCGAGGCCACCGCCCAGATTGCGGGCTTTGCCCGGGCCGTGGCCCTGCGGCAGGAGAATCTGACGGAGAAACTCCGGCACATGGCGGACATCAAAGCCTATTGCCGGGAGAAACTTCTGTCCATCCCCGGGGTGGTCCCGGTGGGGCAGGGGGAGGCCCCCCACATCCTGGCGGTGTCCCTGGTGGGGTACCCCAGCGCCAACATCGTCACGGACCTGGGGGCCAAGGGCATCTGCATCTCCGCCGGGTCCGCCTGCCACCGGGGCAAGGCCAGCCATGTGGTGTCGGCCCTGCACCTGGACAAGAAAACCGCCGCCGGGGTCATCCGGGTCAGCTTCGGCCCGGAGACCACCCGGGCGGATATCGACGGGCTGTATCAGGCCCTGCTGGACCACAAAAATCAACGTTTTCCTATGCTGTGAGGTGACATATGCTGAAATATCTGAAACGAGGACCGGGCTTCTACGGGTATCTGTGGCGGCTGACGGGGCCCATTGCCCTGCAAAATCTGATTACATTTTCTCTGGGCCTCATCGACACGCTGATGGTCAGCTGGCTGGGCAACACCCAGATGGCCGCCGTGACCACCGCCAACGTGCCGGTGTTTCTGCTGATCTCCATCGTGTTCGGGGTCCAGAGCGGCCTGGGCATCCTGGTGAGCCAATACTGGGGCAAAAAGGACATGGAGAGCATCAGCCGGGCCATCGGCGTGGCGGCCATGCTGGGCACGGGGATCACCCTGGTGCTGGCGGTGGTGCTGTTCCTGTGGCCGGTGCAGATCATGGACCTGCTGTCCAACAAGCATGAGCTGTCTGTGCTGGGCGCGCCGTATCTGAAGCTCATCGGCTTTTCCTATGTGTTCAATATGCTCTCGTCCATCTATGTCAGCGCCATGCGCAGCGCCGAGAATTCAGGCTTCGGCATGAAGCTGTTCGGGGTGTCCACCCTGCTGAACACCGGGATGAACTATCTGCTGATCTTCGGCAAATGCGGCCTGCCGGCCCTGGGCATCCAGGGCGCGGCCATCGCCACGCTGCTGTCCCGGGTGGCGGAGTTTCTCATCTGCCTGGTGTGCGCCCTGCGCAGCCGCATTCTGCCCCTGGACCTGGGGGCTTTCCTCCGGCCGGGGTGGGAGATGCTGCGCCGGTTCGTGAAATATTCCACCCCGGTGATCCTCAACGAGACGGCCTGGGGCCTGGGCAACAGCCTGCTGACGGTGATCCTGGGCTATACCGACAACTCCGTGGAGATGCTGGCGGCCAACGCCGTGATGGGCAACCTGAACCGGCTGTTCCTGGTGGTGTGCTTCGGTCTGGGCGCTGCCACGGCGGTGATGATCGGCAAGGCCATCGGCCAGGGCCAGAGCCACCGGGAGGTTATGGACCTGAGCCGGACACTGCTGGTGTTCACCCTGCTGGTGGGGACCGGGCTGGCGGCGGTGTCCCTGGCGCTGGTGCCCACGGTGTTTGTGCCGGTGGTGTTCCCGCTGTTCAAGCTGGCGGGGCAGTCCGCCGCCATTGCCGCCGCCCTGGCGGTGACGTCCTTCGTGATGATCCCCCTGCACGCCTATTCCATCTCCGCCGTCACCGGTGTGCTGCGGGCTGGCGGCGACGTGGCCTGGTCGGCGGCGCTGGACATTGCGCCCCAGTGGCTGCTGGCCCTGCCGCTGACGGCGCTGTTTGCCCTGGTGTTCAAGAGCAATTACTGGCTGGTGGCCGCGGCCATCCAGGCCGAGAGCCTGCTGAAGGTGCCTCTGTGCGCCCTGCGCATCCGCACCGGGAAATGGATCCACGACGTCACCCTGCCCCAGGGGGAGCTGTAACTTTTATATAATTCTGTCATCAAGTTGTAACCAAATTCCCGGCATCTGTAACCGGTTTGTAATTGAATTGCGGCGCACGCGGCGGTATACTTGATTTGTAAAAGCTCATAGGACTCCCGATCCAAATCCGAAACGGAAGGAATGAAGGTTATGTCAAAGCGCTGTTTGCAGATCATCACTGCCCTGCTGTGCGTCCTGCTGCTGGCCGGATGCGGGACGAAGGCGGAGGATTCCGCCGGAACAGCGGACGACGGACAGCAGTGGGGACCTCCGGCTCAGGACGGCTTCGACGAACCGGTTTACCGGACCACCATATTCGGCAGCATGCCCTACGAAGCGCCCCCCAGACGGGCGGACAAGGTGTGGGACGGGGCCGCCTGGGTGGACCCGTCGGACCCGGAGGTGACGCAGCGGACCGCTGTAGAGCCGGACGTGACCGTTACGACTCAATGGGCGGAGGGACAGCAGGGTGAGGACGGCATTGCGGATGCGGTACGGGACTATATGACCCTGGCCTATTCCCTTCGGGCCGCGCCGGATATGACCGTGGAGGAGCATCCCTGCTGCACCGATGACATGGTGGACGAACTGCGTTTCTATGCGTTCATGATGTCCTCCGATCTGAGCTTCCGGACCCGCGCTGCCGCAACACTGGAGAACCTGACCCCGTCCGCGTCAGATAATATCCGCGTCCGGGTGCTTATCGATGCCCAGGAGGCCACGGGCAATATCACCGATACGGCCTATTGCCAGGATGAGCACTGGTCTACCGCCCGGGAGCTGGCCCTAACCCGGCTCAACGGCCGCTGGACGGTAACGGACGATGATACCGATGCATCCAATTTTTTCCAGGGTGGCGTTGCGGATGAGGTCCCGCCCTCCCGGGAGCTGCGCCAGGCGGTAGAGGCATATTTTCAGCTGCGGGCCGACGAAATGGCCGGACAAATGGGCGATTCCTCCTGCACCACCAACGCCCTGCTGGCAGACGCCAGGCTGTTTGCCGCTCAGGTGGACTGGTCCCGGGTATATGGCGCACAGGGCCGCGCCTGTCAGTTCGGCTCTTCCCAGGAGCTGCCCCCCTTCGACGTTCGCCTGCCTGTAACGGAGGTCATGCGGATCGACGGGCTGCAATTTGTTGACCGCCAGCCCCTGATGCGCACGTCGTTTGCCATTGTGAGCCATATGCTGACCCTGACCCGTGCCGCCGACGGCCGGTACACAGTAGTGGGCGATACCTATGAGTACGGCGGTCATAACTGCAACATCCTGGATTCCATCAACTGACCGCGCCACGCATTCGACAAGGAGGTTCGTATGAAAGCAATGCTATGCCGCATTTTTGCCGCCCTGCTGTGCGTCCTGCTGCTGGCCGGATGCGGGGCGAAGGCGCAGTCCACCCGGCAGAACCCTTTGGAACCCCCCGCCGGGGCAAAGGCGGAGCGATTTGACCCGCCTGAAACGGCGCGGGCCGCCGTGGAGCATCCGGACATCACCGTTTCCGTCCGGTGGGCGGAGGAGGCGGAGGGCCAGGAAGCCATCCGGACGCTGGCCGCAGAGTATTTCACCCTGATGGGGACGATCCTCGCCGCCCCGGAGGCCTCCCATGAAAGCGTCTGCTGTTCGGAGGAGGTCCTGCAGGAGCTGACCCTCTATGGCTGGATGGCCTCCACCAACCTGTATCCCCGGATCAGTATACAAGTCACCCTCAGCCGGCCGGAGACATATCCGGACGGAACGGTCCGGGTGACGGCGGGCCTGAAAACGGCGCTGAAATCCTGCCGGGACATCTCCCGGACGTCCTTTACCAGCGACGCCAATCTGGAGTCCATCGACTTTTCCGAGGAGCACCGGCTGACTCTGTCCGGGGCCGGTGAGAACTGGACCGTCGCCTGGGACGCATTTTCCAGCGACTTCGGACGCATGGAAAGCGGCTGCGCCACCAACCACCGGGACGATGCCTTTTGCGCCGAGCCTATCCGCAGCTACTTTTCCATGCGGGCCAATGCTCTGGACGGCGGCTATGTGGACGGGAATCCCGAGTTCTGCATCGGCGCTCTGCGGTCGGATGCCTTTGATTTTGCCCAGGCCCTGCTCAAGGACCGCCCGGAGATCCTCCGGGTTTACCGGGCGGAGTCCCGGGCTGTGAACCTGGGCCAGTTCCGCCGGATCGATGGCGACGCCGCCACCCAGGTACCGGTGGATGAGTGCATCCGCGTGGAATACCTTTCGGAAAACTGGATGGTGGAGTGCTCCATCTTCGTGATCCCCCACACCATTACCACCTTCCCCCAGGCAGACAGCGACCAGGACCTGGTGGTGGGCGATCTGTACAAGCAGTTTGGCCACGCGTGCAGCATTGTGGAATACCCGGAACCGCTTTGGTCCGACTGACCAGACTATATCACCTAACGGAGAATCAACACCTATGAGCATATTCTGCTGTCCCATCTGCGGCGGGCCCCTGGACAGGGAGCCTTCCGCCTGTTCCTGCCCGGCGGGGCACAGCTTCGACCTGGCCCGGGAGGGCTATGTCCACCTGCTGCCCGCCAACCGGATGCACTCGAAAATGCCCGGTGACGACAAGGGCATGGCCGCCGCCCGGGCGGCCTTTTTGAGCAAGGATTACTACGCCCCCCTGCGGGACGCCCTGTGCAGCATCGCCCTGGAGCGCACCGGCCCGGCTCCCCGGGTGCTGGACACCGGCTGCGGCGAGGGGTACTACACCAGCGGGGTCTATCAGGCCCTGGTCCGGGCGGGGCGGTCCGTGACCATGGCGGGAACGGACATCTCCAAGGCCATCCTCCGCCGGGCCGCCAAGCGGGAGAAGAACGTGGAGTTCGCCGTGGCGTCGTCGTATCATCTGCCGGTGGCGGACGGGGCGGTGGACCTGCTGGTGAACTGCTTTTCCCCTCTGGCCATCGAGGAGTTCCACCGGGTGCTGTCGCCGGGGGGCGCTTTCGTGTATGTGGTGCCGTCGGAGAAGCACCTGTGGGAGCTGAAGCAGGTGCTGTATGACCGGCCCTACCCCAACCAGGTGAAGCAGACCCCCTATCCCGGGTTTTCGTACCGGGAGATCCGCCATGTGGAGTCGGTGATCCATCTGCCTTGTCAGGAGGACATCCACGCCCTGTTCCAGATGACGCCGTACTATTGGAAAACGCCCCGGTCCGGGGCGGAGCGTCTGGCGGCGCTGACAGCGCTGGACGTGACCATCAGCTTCGATATCCACGTTTTCTGCCGGGACTGACCCCGCAGAAAAAGCCGTGAGACTCCGGACATCCTCCGAAGCCTCACGGCTTTCTGGTTATGCGCTTACAGAATGGACAAGAACCACGCCACAGCTTATCTGGCAGGGGAGTAAGGGGGCGGCAGCGGTACGCCTCTGCGTCGGCCGGGTGGTGAACGTCACCGCCAACGAGCGGGTCATGGCGGACGGCAAGGTGGATATCTCCCGGGTGGACGCCATCGCCTTTGCCCCCTATACCCACGGCTATTATCGGGTCACGGAGCGCGTGGGCGAGGCCTTCAAGGACGGCCTGAAGCTGAAAAAATAACGGAGCAAGCCGTCCTTTTTTGACAAGCTAAAGCGGTGCAGAACTCTGTTCTGCACCGCTTTTTTTGCTGGACCGCCTCCGTCAGCTGCTTTGCCGGGACAATTGCCCCCACATACCGGAAAAAACGGACGGCCTTTTGGTTATCGGATTCAGAATTGCAGGAACCCTGCCGGGGCACCCAGATGGCGGGCCAGCAGCTGCCGCACCGGAACGGCCACATCCCCCACGGCCTCCTCCGCCTGGGCAAACAGCATCACCATCAACGCGGCGTTGGGGAAGGGGCAGAACTCCCCGGGGTTACACAGGGAGATCAGGAACATGCCCAGATAGGACAGGGTCAGAATCCGGACAAAGGGGTCCCGGCTCCCCTGGCGCAGCAGGGCAATGCGGTCGTGGAGCAGGCGGCCATAGGCCACGATGCCCACCAGGCCCATACTGCCCATGACCTGGGCCAGGCTGTTGTGATAGAACACCATGCTGCCCTCCACGCCGGTGAACACGTCGGCGTTGCGGGTGCTGCACAGGCCGATGCCGAACACCGGGTGCCGCAGGAAATCGTCCGCCGCCCGGGCCAGGAATTGCAGCCGGTCGGAGTTGCTGTCCTGAATGTCCTCGCCTACGCGGCTGTGGAGCACGCACTCCAGCAGGGCCGGGCCCAGGGCCAGGATGCCGATGCCGGCGGCCGCCGCCAGCAGCACCAGGCAGCGCCGGCTGATGACGCCGCTGCGCATCAGGTACACGCAGCACAGGGTCAGGAGAATGCCGCCGAACAGCAGGGCGCTGCGGCTGCCCGTCAGGGCCAGGGCCAGGGCCAGCACGGCGGCGGTGGCCAGGTGGCCCCGGTGCCGCAGGCTCAGATAAAAGGGCATGGGCAGGGCCGTCAGCAGCACGGAGGTGGCAAAGTTGCGGTAGGACAGGTACAGCACGCCGCCGATGTGTCCCTCAGCCAGCCAGGCCTTGCCATAGGCCAGCAGCACCGCCAGGGCCATGCACAGGCCCAGGGCGCAGAAAATCTCCGCAAACCGGCGGTGCAGGTCATAGGACCGCTTTTCCGTCAGGTGGGAGCGGAACAGCACATACAGCACCAGCATCCCCACGCCCAGGCCCAGGGTATAGTACAGGGACAGAGGCTCCATGGCCTGCTTCCGGGAGATCACGTCGCAGCCCCCCAGCAGAGTGGCGATGGACACCAGCGCCAGGCCCAGGCCGCTGCGGCCGATCCGCAGGGTCACCGGCCAGACGGCGAAGTGCCACAGAAGGGCCACCAGCAGCGGCGGCACCAGCGCCGCGCAGGGCAGGAAATCCGTCAGCTGCCCATAGCACTGGGAGGACATGAGAAAGGCCATGAAAAACGGGCAAACCGGGGCCAGCAGGTCCGGGCAGGCGGCCAGCAGCCAGATGACGATGCACCCCAGGGCCGCCACGCCATAGACCGGCTCACCGGCGGCCATGAACGCCGCAGACACGGTCAGAAGAACGGGGAAATAGGCCCGGCTCATCCAAAAGCGCTGGGCAGCCCGGCTGAGCCGGGAAAAAAGTGTATACAAAGTCCGGCGCATCCGGGCCCACAGGCCTGTCGCCAGATCAAGAGACGGCATCCACATAGCACACTGCGCTCCTTTACCGCAGAAACTACCTTTTTAGATACTTGGAAAATCTTTTTTCATCATCCAGGCCCGGCGCATCCCTTCCTGTCAGGTGCGGGGCCGAAAAATCTTACTCTCGGGACATTATATCATAAAAAGTTTGAAGGATTTGTAAACTTTTGGGCCCATTCGCTGCAAGCAGCGGCCTGGTACCCCAGTATCGTGTACTTTATCACGTTCAGGGCCGTCTGTCAAGTTGTAAACTCCACATTTTCCTCCGAATAAACCCCGCCGTTTGCTGTACAGCTTTGCAGAATTTTGCCCTTCTGCAGCAGACAAGCGGAAGGGAAGCACGAAAGCCCTCCCTCTGCCGAACGGCAGAGGGAGGGCTTTTGCAGCTCTATAAGCCAACGTTATTGATAGCGGTTCTTATAGTACTTCTTATAATAGCCGCTGCTGCTTGCGTGGATGTTGTTGCGCACGACACCCAGGATCCGGCTGCCGCATTTTTTCAGCTGGTCCACGACCTCCACCGCCTGGTGGCAGCGCACCTGATGGTCGGAGATCACCAGAATCGCTCCGTCGCACTTGGCGGCCACCACCGCCGCGTCGATGACGCTGCCCAGCGGCGGAAGGTCGATGAACACATAGTCATACGATTCCCGGACCGCGCCCAGCAGCTTTAAAACGGTCTTGTTCACTTCGCCCTTGCCCCCCGCTTCTTCTCTTGATAGGGCCTGCGCTCCTTGGCGCCATAGGCCCGGTAGCAGCCGTATTTCCCCGTCTTTTTCCCGTCGGCGCAGGGGATGCTGGCCAGAACGCTGAGGCCCAGCATCTGCTGGATATCTATCTGGCTCCCCTGTGGGTGAATACGAGAGCAGCCGTTTTCAGCAGGCACTGCACGTCCAGCAGGACCGACTGCCTCTCAATATACTCCATGTCGTATACGATCTTCTCCTCCGGCCTCAGATCATACCCGCCGTTGACCTGAGCCCATCCGGTCAGGCCGGGGGTCACCATCATGCGGTTGGAAAAGCCCGGGATATACGTCTCAAACTCCCGATAGAAATAGGCACGCTCCGGCCTTGGCCCCACAAGGCTCATGTCGCCCCGCAGGATGTTCCACAGCTGGGGCAGCTCATCCAGCCGAGTGCGCCGGAGGAGCTGGCCGAAACGGGTGCAGCGCAGTCGATCTGCCAGCCTGGCTGGGATATAAAACGCACACTCTGCCGGATTTTGCACATTGTGTTCATTATTTGTGAAGAACTACCATGATTATGAAAAATTTCACAAAATCATGTTGCGAAGATTTTCCTCATATGATAAAATATTAGACGAATCGTTTAATGAAAAACGATTTGGAACGAAAATCTCCAACGAAACATAGAGGAGGAAAGGAATGAACCCCCAAACTGATCGTGCTGCCGCCATTGTGGAGCAGTATGGCTGCAAGACGGAGAACCTCATCGCCATTTTGCAGGACATCCAGGCGGCATACAACTATCTCAGCGAGGCCAACCTGACGTTGGTGGCCGACCGCCTGGGCATCAGCGTGTCCAAGGTATACAGCGTGGCCACCTTCTATGAAAACTTCTCCCTGGAGGCCAAGGGCAGGCACATCATCAAGGTCTGCGCCGGAACCGCCTGCCACGTCCGCAAGTCCGGCCCCATTTACGACGCCATTTACGAGTATCTGGGCCTGTCCGGCAAGCGCAGGACCAGCGACGACGGCATGTTCACCCTGGAGACGGTGGCCTGTCTCGGCGCCTGCGGCCTGGCCCCGGTGATGACCGTGGACGGCGAGGTCCACGCCAAAATGTCCCCCACCAGCGCCCTGGAGCTGCTGGAGAAGATCCGGAAGGAGGAGGCCGCCCAATGAAGCTCACCCGCGACGCGTTCTGCGACCTGCGCAACGAGGCCCAGCGGGCCCTGCGCCGCAGCAAGGAGACCCCCTCCGTGCTGATCTGCGCCGGTACCGGCTGCATCGCCGGCGGCGCCATGAAGATCTATGAAAACCTCCGGGCCGAGTGCGAAAGCCGGAACCTGCCGGTGTACATCGGCCTCAAGCACGACACCGACGAGGAAAAGAGCCTGCACGTCAAGATGAGCGGCTGCCACGGCTTCTGCGAGATGGGCCCCCTGGTCCACATCGAGCCCATGGGCATTATGTACATCCACGTCAAGCCCGAGGACTGCCACGAGATCCTGGAAAAGACCGTTCTGGGCGGCGAGATCATCGACCGCCTGGTGTACCGTCTGAACGGCGTGGCCTATCCCCGGCAGGAGGACATTCCTTTCTATAAGAAGCAGCACCGGGTGGTGCTGGAGAACTGCGGCACCAGCGACGCCGAGGACATCGAGGAGTACATCGCCAAGGGCGGCTACTCCGGCTTTGAGCGGGCCCTGTTCGAGATGACGGATGAGCAGATCTGTCAGGACATCATCGACTCCGGCCTCCGGGGCCGGGGCGGCGGCGGCTTCCCCGCCGGCAGCAAGTGGGACGGCGCCCGCCGGCAGAAGGCCGACAAGAAGTACATCGTCTGCAACGGCGACGAGGGCGACCCCGGCGCCTTCATGGACCGCTCCATTATGGAGGGCAACCCCCATTCCGTGCTGGAGGGCATGATGATCGCGGGCCTGGCCGCCGGCAGCGACGAGGGCTATATCTACGTCCGGGCCGAGTATCCCCTGGCCGTGTCCCGGCTGAAAGCCGCCATTGCCAAGGCCCAGGAGCTGGGCCTGCTGGGGGACGACATTCTGGGCAGCGGCTTCAATTTCCACCTCCATGTGAACCGCGGCGCAGGCGCCTTTGTCTGCGGCGAGGGCAGCGCCCTGACCTCCTCCATCGAGGGCAAGCGCGGCATGCCCCGGGTGAAGCCTCCCCGCACCATCGAGCACGGCCTGTGGGGCAAGCCCACGGTGCTCAACAACGTGGAGACCTTCGCCAACGTTCCCCTGATCATCCGCAACGGCGTGGACTGGTACCGGCACATCGGCACCGAGAAGAGTCCCGGCACCAAGGCCTTCGCCCTGACCGGCAATGTGGTGAACACCGGCCTCATCGAGGTCCCCATGGGCACCACCGTCCGGGAGGTCATCTTCGACATCGGCGGCGGCATTCCCGACGGGAAGAAATTCAAGGCCGTGCAGATCGGCGGCCCCTCCGGCGGCTGCTGCTGCGCCAGCAGCGAGCATCTGGACCTGCCCCTGGACTTCGACTCTCTGAAGAAGATCGGGGCTATGATCGGCTCCGGCGGCCTGGTGGTCATGGACGAGGACACCTGCATGGTGGAGACTGCCCGCTTCTTCATGAGCTTCACCCAGAACGAGAGCTGCGGCAAGTGCGTTCCCTGCCGGGAGGGCACCAAGCGCATGCTGGAGATCCTGGACCGCATCGTCAGCAACGAGGGCACCATGGAGGACCTGGAGCTGCTGGAGAATCTGTCCAATACTATCACCGAGACGGCTCTGTGCGGCCTGGGCCAGAGCGCCTGCAAGCCTGTGCAGAGCACCCTGCGCTACTTCCGGGACGAGTATCTGGCCCATGTGGTGGACCACCACTGTCCCATCTGCAATGGCCGCAAGCGCCATCTGGAGATCATCCCCGAGCTGTGCAAGGGCTGCGGCAAGTGCGCCCGGAACTGTCCCATGGACGCCATCTCCGGCCAGATCCGCATGCCCCACGTCATCGACACCACCAAGTGTATCCACTGCGGCGCTTGCTGGGGAGCCTGCCCCTTCGGCGCTATCGACGCCATTGAGGAGGAGGTATGACCATGGCCAAGGGAATCATGATCGTAGACGGCCAGCGGGTGCCGTTCGACGGGGAGAAGAACGTCCTCTCCGTGATCCGCAAGGCGGGCATCGACATGCCCACCTTCTGCTACTATTCCGAGCTTTCGGTCCACGGCGCCTGCCGGATGTGCATTGTGGAAAACGTGAAAACCGGCAAGATCGACGCCTCCTGCTCCATGGAGCCTCGGGACGGGCTGGAGATCCGCACCAACACCGCCCGGCTGCTGCGGCACCGGCGGATGATCCTGGAGCTGATGCTGGCCTCCCACGACTGCAGCTGCACCACCTGCGCCAAAAGCGGCAACTGCCGCCTGCAGGCCCTGGCCCAGCGCTTCGGCGTCAGCCGGGTCCGGTTCCCGGACACCCGGGAGCGCTATGAGCAGGACAACACCAGTCTGGCCATTTTCCGGGACCCCAACAAGTGCATCCTCTGCGGCGACTGCGTCCGGGTGTGCGAGGAGCTCCAGGGCCAGGGCATCCTGAACTATGCCCACCGCGGCAGCGAGCTGCAGGTGATGCCCGCCTTTGACAAGAAGCTGGACCAGACCAAGTGCGTGGGCTGCGGCCAGTGCGCCGCCGTGTGCACCACCGGCGCCATCACCGTGAAAAACCAGATCGGCCAGGCCTGGCAGGCCCTCCACGACCCCAAGAACCGGGTGGTGGTGCAGATCGCCCCGGCGGTCCGTGTGGCCCTGGGCGAGGAGTTCGGCCTGCCCGCCGGCGCCAACGTTATGGATAAGCTGGTGAAGGCACTGAAGCTCATGGGCGTGGAGGAGGTGTACGACACCAACTTCGCCGCCGATATGACCACCATCAGCGAGGCCCAGGAGTTCCTGGACCGGCTGAAAAACGGCGGTCCCTTCCCCATGTTCACCAGCTGCTGCCCGGCCTGGGTGAAGTATCTGGAGCTCAACGACCCCAAGTATCTGCACAACATCTCCTCCTGCAAGTCCCCCATGGAGATGTTCGCCGCCGTGCTGCGGGATAAGTACCGGGAGAAGGACGCCGCCGACGGCCGCCGCACCTATCATGTGGCCATCATGCCCTGCACCGCCAAGAAGATGGAGGCCGCCCGGCCCGAGTTTACCCAGGAGGGCCGCCCGGACGTGGACCTGGTCATCACCACCCGGGAGCTGGTGGATATGATCCGGGAGGCCGGTATCCAGCTGACGGAGCTGGAGCCGGAGGCTCCGGACCTGCCCTTCGGCCTGGGCTCCGGCGCTGCCGTG
Source organism: Clostridiaceae bacterium Marseille-Q4149 (assembly GCA_018228685.1). GTDB lineage: Bacteria > Bacillota > Clostridia > Oscillospirales > Oscillospiraceae > Vescimonas > Vescimonas cirricatena. Next base: position 1,799,014 of record CP073691.1, on the reverse strand, counting down.
ATCTACGGCGTCACCGGCGGCGTGGCCGAGGCCGTGGTGCGCTACTGTCTGCCGGATAAGAGCAACAACGCCCTCCAGGCCATCCGGGTCACGGACCTGCGGGGCGACGGGGCCATCCGTGAGGTGAACCTCACCGTGGAGGGCCAGGAGCTGCACCTGGCCATCGTCAACGGCCTGTCCCACGCCAAGGAGCTGATCGCCGACGTGGAGGCCGGAAAGCGCTTTTACCACCTGGTGGAGGTCATGACCTGCCAGGGCGGCTGCGTAGGCGGCGCCGGTCAGCCCTATGGCCTGACGGCGGCCAAGAAGCGCCGGGGCGCGGGCCTGTACGAGGCGGACTCCTCCGCCATGTTCAAGCGGGCGGAGAAGAACCCCATCGTCACCCGCCTGCTGGAGGACTACGGTCCCGACCGCTGCCATGAGCTGCTGCACGTCCATTACGGAGAATAATTGAACACGCCAACAGGCCGTCCGGCACCTGCCGGACGGCCTTTTTATACCCCACGCCTTGGCTCTCCCTCTGGGAGAGCTGTCGGCGCAGCCGACTGAGAGGGCCTGTAGGGGCGGACGACCCTGTCCGCCCAAACCTGCCGGGTTGACGCGGCCCGCTGAGGGCAGCGGGCCCTACGAAATGTCTACCGATAGAACACTCGTAGGGCGGGGCCCATGTCTGCCCACCGTCCCGCCGCCAGCCACCCGCGCAAAAAGGGAGGGCGGACAGATGGCCTGTCCGCCCTCAAGTGAGGAGAAAAATGGTAAGAAAAAAGCGGTATTACAGCAGCATGGCCAGCAGCCACACCGCGCCGATGGCCGCGCCCCCCAACAGGGCCGCCAGCCACGGGGACATACGCAGCCGCCGCCGGGGCGGTGCGCCGTGGGTCCGGGCATAATCCTTGGCAATGCGGATGGCCTGGTCCACCACCTGCTGGGAGGTGACCCCTCCGCTGCCCACGGCTGCGTCGTTGCGCACAATGAAAATGGCCTGTTCAAAAATATGCGGGTCTGGGGAATCCACCACGATGACCCGGCGGGAAAGTCCTTTTACCAAGAGTTATGCCCTCCTCTGTTGCGATTTCGTTTGACAGGTTCAGTATGCCCGCCGCATAGGGGAATATACCCCCTTACACCGGCTTTTTTTCGCCGGAGGACAGGTGCAGCACCAGCACGGCGCAGTCGTCCTCCAGCCCCTTGCGGCCCCGGGATTCCGCCAGGATCAGCGACACCAGGGCGTTGGCGTCCCGGCCGCTCCACCCGGCCAGCAGATTTTGCAGCCACTCGTCGTTTCCGGCGTCGGCGATGCCGTCGGAGACCATCACGAAGAAGCTCCCGGCGGTCAGCTGCAAGCGGGTGCACTCCGGGGCCTCCCGGACGGCCTGCAGTCCGGCGGGCAGGGACTGGCCGGTATAGCGGCTGACGCTGCCGCTGCGCTTGAGATAGGACGGAGCGGCCCCGTACTTATAGAGGGCGGCCTGTCCGCTGGCCCGCTGCAGGGCCAGCAGGTCAATGGTGGTGAAGCCTCCGCCGCTCTCTCCCCGCAGGGACAGGGCGGTGTTCAGGGTTTTCAGAGCCGGGCCCGGCTCGATGCCCGCCTCCAGGAACTGCCGCAGCAGCCGGACGGTCATGGCCGCCTCCCGGTGGGCGGCCTCGCCGCTGCCCATGCCGTCGGACAGCAGCAGATACACGGTGTCTCCCACCTCGAAGGAATCCAGCTGGTCGCCGCAGACGCTCTGGCCCTGCCGGGGCCGCAGGGAGGAGGCCACCCCATAGCCCATGGCCTGGGCACCGGCAGGCACCGCCGGACCGGCGGAGGCCAGCATATCCCCCAGCTGGGCATATTGCTCCCGGGCCTGGTCCCGGACCTCCGACAGCCGCCGGTGGTACTGCTGCCGCAGCAGATAGGACCGCAGCTCCACGTTCACCGCCCCCACAAAATCCGACAAATGGACGCACCGGGAGGTGAAATACAGGGGAAAATCCCCGGCCTGGGCCTCTCCCCGCTGCAAAAGCCGGGGGCAGGCGTCGTTGAAGGCGTTGTAGGTGGCGCTGTAATTCTGCCGCCAGCAGGTATCCCGCAGGATGCACCGGCGGCACACCTGCTCCGCCGCCCGGTCAAATACCACCGATGGATTCTCCGGCTTCTCCGGAGCGGTGCCCCGGAAGAAGCTGTCGTACAGGTCCCGCAGGGCGGCGGCGGGCTTGGCCAGGCGGTCCGGCCGGGGCGGCTTTTCCGGCTGGGCCCGTTTTTTCTCCGGCGGCAGGCTCAGCCGGGGCAGCGGCAGCAGGGACAAAATTCCGCCCGAAAACAGCTCAATCATCCGATAAAGCGGCTCTTCCGTCCCGAACAGCAGAGTACAGCCCCCGCCAATGGCCCAGAATGTCCCGATACACACCGGGGCAGGGGCGGAACGCACCCGGGACAAAGCGGCGCAGGAAAGGCCCAGCACCGCCATAGGCGCCAGGTCCGGCTCATCCCCCAGCAGACCCAGGCACAGCCCCATGGCGGCCCCCCAGGCAGCCCCCCGGGCCGGTTCCATCTGCCGGACGCTGCGCATCAGAAAAGCGCACGTCAGACACATTCCAACCGATATTCCGACGATTCGGAAAGCCCCCGCCGAAAGGCACAGCCCCGCCGCCAGCAGCAGGGGCAGCCGGTCCCGGCGGCGCAGCAGCAGGTCCGTGACCGCGGCGGTGAGGCCCATGCAGAACACGCACAGGGCCCACAGCCGGATGGGCCGGGCGATGAGATACGCCGACTGCACCAGAAGCAGCAGCGCCGCCGCAAGACCCGGCCGGAAAAACCGCCGGGGGAAAAATTTCGTGTCGAAAAAGGCGATGCTGCCGGAAAAGATCAGAATGGCCGCCGCCAGCTGCCGTAGGCCCGCCTGAAACGGCAGAAACAGAAACGCCCCCAGTCCGCAGCCCAGGACGCAGCACAGGCCCGGCAGTCCCGGCCCGGCCGCCGCCGTGATGGCCAGAGGCAGCGGGGCGCACAGGCCCCCGAAGGAGCCGGCCGTCAGCAGGCAGGTCAGGGCCGCCCGGCCCAGGGGTTCAAGCAGCCGCCGTTTCTCCCGGGGCAGTGGCAGAAGTTTCATGGACAAGCCCTCCTTTGCCCCCTATTGTAGCCGGGCGGCGGACGAAAAAGTGTCGGGAAATAGCACAGAGGGCGTATTTTCAGGGCGGAATGGTCTTTGTTTGGTCAAATGTTAAGAAAATGTTACGGAAATCGGCAGATTTGTTTAAAATATTCTTCTTGTTATTGCCGGACAAATAGTATATAATACCCTATATTATTGTGCTTATGCCGCCCTCCGGCGGCAGTCTATAGAAAGGAAGTTAGCTATGATTAAGGTTCAAACCGGTCAGGGCGAGATCACCATCAGCAGCGCGGTATTCACCACCATCACCGGCGCGGCAGCCACCAACTGCTTCGGCGTCAAGGGCATGGCCTACCGCAGCATGACCGACGGCCTGGTGCACCTGCTGCGGCGGGAAGCCATGAGCAAGGGCGTGAAGGTCACTTATAACGAGGACGGCACCGTTTCCATCGAGCTGCACATCGTTGTGGAAAACGGCGTCAACATTGCCACGGTCTGCCGCTCCATCATGAGCGAGGTCAAGTATGTGGTCACCAAGAATACCGGGGTGGAGGTCCGCGAGGTCAATGTGTGCGTGGACTCCGTTACCGTGTAAGCACCCGGCCAAAGGAGTAACAAAGAGATGACAGATAGAATCAGCGGCAGCGCCTTCAAGCAGATGATCGCCTTCGGCGCTGCCTGTGTCGCCCAGCAGAAGCAGGCCATCAACGATCTGAACGTGTTTCCGGTGCCCGACGGCGACACCGGCACCAACATGAGCCTGACCATCCAGACCGCCGTCAACGAGCTGAAAAAGTCCGAGCCCGCCACCGTCGGCGAGGCGGCAAAGATCACCGCAGGGGCTCTGCTGCGGGGCGCCCGGGGGAACTCCGGTGTGATTTTGTCCCTGCTGTTCCGGGGCATTTCCAAGTCCGCCAAGGGCCTGGTGGAGATGGACGGCCCGGCCCTGGCCGCCGCCATGGGCGAGGGCGTGGCCACCGCCTATGGCGCGGTGATGAAGCCCGCCGAGGGAACGGTGCTGACCGTGTCCCGGCTGGCCGCCGCCCGGGCCGCCCAGGCCGCCCAGGAGAATCCCAGCGCCGAATACGTGCTGGAGCAGGCCATTCTGGCCGGGCAGGAGACCCTGGCCCAGACCATCGACATGAACCCGGTGCTGAAAAAGGCCGGTGTGGTGGACGCCGGAGGCAAGGGCTACCTCATCATCCTGGACGGCATGCTGCGGGCCCTGCGGGGCGAGGAGCTGCCCCAGGTGGAGGAGGACGAAAAGGCCCAGGATAAGGCGGATTTCGGCGCCCTGAGCCTGGAGGACATCACCTTTACCTATGACACGGTGTTCATCGTGCGCAAGAAGGAGGGCGTGTCCATCGAGCCCTTCCGGGCGTATCTGGACGGCATCGGCGACAGCCTGGTCATCGGCGAGGACGACGAGGCCTTCAAGGTCCATGTGCACACGGATATCCCCGGCCAGGCCCTGACGGAGGCCGCCAAATACGGCACCCTGGGGCTGGCCAAGATCGAGAATATGCGCACCCAGGCGGAGGAGCTGGCGGCCGGCAAGCAGGCCCAGAGCACCGACGATCTGGACGCCGTGGAGGAGGAGCTGGAGGCCATGGAGGGCGGCGTGGCCGCCCCGGAGAAGCGCTACGGCTTCCTGGCGGTGTGCGCCGGTGACGGCCTGGCCGCCACCTTCCGGGATCTGGGCGTGGACCGCATCGTGTCCGGCGGCCAGACCATGAACCCCTCCACCCAGGCCATTTTGCAGGAGGTGAACCGCACCCCCAGCCAGGTGGTGTTCGTGCTGCCCAACAACAAGAACATCATCATGGCCGCCCAGCAGTGCGTGGGCCTGACGGAAAAAGAGGTCATCGTGGTGCCCACCGCCACCGTGCCCCAGGGGATCTCCGCCATGATGGCGGTGGACCCGGAGGAGGCCGATCCCCAGGTGATCCTGGCGGCCATGACGGAGGCGGCGGAGAACGTGGTCACCGCCCAGGTGACCTATGCCGCCCGGAACTCCGATTTCGACGGCTTCGCCATCAGCGCCGGGGACTATCTGGCCCTGACGGACGGGAAGCTGTTCGGCACGGACCAGAAGCTGGAGACCCTGCTGGATCAGCTGGCGGCTCTGGCGGCGGACAAGGGCGCGGAGTTCATCACCGTGTTCTATGGCGACGGCGTTACCCAGGAGGACGCCCAGCGGGCCGAGCAGCGCTTTGCGGACGCCTGCCCGGAGGCGGAGGTGTCCCTGCTCCCCGGCGGCCAGCCTGTGTATTACTATATTATCTCAATTGAATAATATATTGCGCCGTTTGCGCAAAAAAGACGCCGGAGGTCTCCTCTGGCGTCTTTTGGCATCGCCCGCCATTCCGCTGCTTTTGGGCCGGGTAGAACCCGGCCCCTACAGGTGCTCTACTGGTGATGCTCTCATCGTCTTGCTGAAAAAATCTCCATCTTGCCCCGGGGGGCGGGGTGTGGTACAATGGCCTTACTTTATAATAAGGAGCGTGCCGGTATGATGCACCTGGAAGCGGACGTATTCCGGAAATTCGACAAGCAGTGGGCCCTGGTCACGGCGGGGACCCCGGAGCATTACAACACCATGACCATCAGCTGGGGCGGCCTGGGCACCCTGTGGAGACGGCCGGTGGCCACCGTGTATGTGAAAAAGAACCGCTATACCTTTGAATTCATGGAGCAAAGCGACTATTTCACCGTCAGCTTTTACCCTGAGGCGCAGCGCCGGGCCCTGTCCCTGCTGGGCAGCACCTCCGGCCGGGACGGCGACAAGGTGGCGGCGGCGGGCCTGACGCCGGAGTTCCTGCCCCAGGGCATCACCTTCCGCCAGGCGGAGACCACCCTGGTCTGCCGCAAGCTCTACTGCCAGGACTTCGCCCTGGACCAGATCCCCCGGGACGTTCAGGACATTTTCTATCGGGACGAGCCGGTCCACCGGATGTACATCGGCGAGGTGGTGGACATCATCGGGAATGAAAGCCTTGCCAATCGCCCCTGAGTGTGCTATACTCAGGGCATAGCATACGGAAGCTCATATAGCCTTGCGGATATGGTGCAAGGCGTTTCTACGGGGCCGCCCACGGCCCTGCTATGGGTGCTCTGCCGGTGAACCGGCGGGGCGCCCATCTATTTTTTTCTGAAGGAGCGATGCGGTATGACACAGGTTTTACGCGGCAACATCATCCAGGCCCCCCGGCTGGGGGAGCTGGACATCCGGGAGCACGGCTATCTGGTGCTGGAGGACGGCGTGGTGCAGGGGATCTATGAAGCGCTGCCCCAGGCCCTGGCCTCCGCCCCCATAACGGACTACGGCGACCGGCTCATCATGCAGTCCTTTGTGGATATGCACCTCCACGCCCCCCAGTACCCCATGCTGGGCATGGGCATGGACCTGCCCCTGCTGGACTGGCTGAATACCTACACCTTCCGCACCGAGGCCCGGTTCGCAGACCCGGACTTTGCCCGCCGGACCTATCGCCGCCTGGCCTCCGACCTGATCACCAACGGCACCACCCGGGTGTGCATGTTCTCCTCCCTGCACACCGAGGCCACCTGGATCCTCATGGAGGAGCTGGAGCGGGCCGGGGTCACGGGCTATGTGGGCAAGGTGAATATGGACCGCAACGCCCTGCCCGGCATTCTCCAGGAGACCACGGAGGAGTCCATTTCCGAGACCCTGCGCTGGCTGGACGGCTGCCATTTTGAGCACGTCAGGCCCATCATCACCCCCCGCTTCACCCCCAGCTGTTCCAATGAGCTGATGGCCGCCCTGGGCCGCATCGCCCGGGACCGGGGGCTGTATGTCCAGTCCCATCTGTCGGAAAACAGGGGGGAGATCGCCTGGGTGAAGGAGCTGCACCCGGACTGCGCCCAGTATTGGGAGACCTATGACAAATACGGCCTTTGGAAGGACCACACGGTGATGGCCCACTGCGTCCACTCCGACGCCCGGGAGTGCGCCGCCATCCGCCGGGCCGGGGTGGTGGTGGCCCACTGCGCCGGGTCCAACATCAACCTGTGCAGCGGCGTGTCCCCGGTGCGGGAGATGCTGCAGCAGGGCATCTGGGTGACTCTTGGCTCCGACATCGCCGGCGGGGCACAGCTCCCCATGTACAAGGTCATCACCATGAGCATCCGGGCCTCCAAGATCAAGCGCATGGAAACCGACTGGTCCGAGGACTTCCTGACGGTGCCGGAGGGGTACTATCTGGGCACCACCGCCGGGCACCGGTACTTCGGCGGCGGCGAGGGCTTCGCCGTGGGCCAGCCCCTCCACGCCATCGTGGTGGACGACGGGGACTTCCCGGAGTCCGTCCGCCCCCTGACGGTCCGGGAGCGCTTCGAACGGTCCCTCTATATGCTCCACCGCCACAACATCACCGCCGTCTGGTCCCATGGCCGCCAGGTGAAGTGAATATCTGCCGCCGCTCCCGCATCGGAGCGGCGGCTCAGCTTGTCAAAAAAGGGCGTGGCCCTTTTTTGACAAAAGGCTTGCAGTCTGCCGCGCGCATAATTTGTTCGCTGAAAGCGAACAAATTCCACACTTGCAGACCGAGAAGTGTTTTTTGCGACGTACACGCCGCCGCAAAAAACGGATTGCACTTTATTTGCCGCCTGCGGGCGGCAAACTCTGCGAGGCTTTTTTGACAGACTCTGCCGCCGCTCCCGCGGGAGCGGCGGCTTTTTTGCCCCCTTTTGTGGATACGCCGCGCCGAATCATTTGACCAAAACGGCCCTGTAAAGTGGAAATATTGGAAGAATGCTGAAAAATATACAGAATATTCATGGAAGATATTTCCAATAACTTCCTATGCCAGTCCGCTTGCTGCGAACAAACACAAATGTGCGTGTATTGTGGACGGAATCAGCGGGGCGGAAAAGGGGAGGCTGACATTTTGGCGGATTTGTCCAACACGGACGCAGAGCCAGGAAACTGTTCGTGAGATAAGTACAAAAAACAATGGGTCGTTTATCACGGTGATGTGATACCGAAGCATCGGAAAAAAGCACCAACCGGCCGTTCCCCCGGCGGAAACACCGGAAACGTTTCCTGAAAAAATCCTTGTTTTTGGAAGAAATTCCTTGCTTTTGCAGGAGAAAGGAAGTATAATTATGCAATCAGGAAATTCCTCAACACAGCAGGGGAGTGGAACGAAAAAATTCAGGAAGGAAGTCGATCGATGAAAAAGACGAGAATGCCGCAGCGGCTGCTGTCCCTGGTCCTGGTGCTGATGATGCTCATCAGCGTCCTGCCGGTCAGCGCCATGGCGGCGGAACTGACGCCGTCTGACCCCGAGACCGGGCTGACGGCTACCGATGTGACCAATGAGCTCACAGACAGCGACCGTCTGGCGATCTTCGAGGATAACATGGACTCCGATAAGGTGTCCAAGTCCGAGATCCCGGCGGACGACGAAATGGTCCGTGTCATTGTGCAGCTGGATGCAGACAGCCTGCTGGATGTCCGCAACCGCACCAATGCCAGTATGTCCATGCTGGACTTCCAGCAGACGGACGCAGCCAAGGCCCAGCTGAAGGACATCGCCAACCTGCAGCTCTCCGTGATGAACACCATGGAAAGCAAGGGCATTCCCAGCTCCTTCACCTTCAGCTACACCTCCGTGGTCAGCGGCTTTGCCGCCCAGGTGCCTTACGGCAAGATCCATGAGATCAAGAGCATTGACGGCGTAGAGGACGTGGTGCTGTGCCAGACCTACTACACCGATTCCATGGGCTCCGCCACTCTGGGCCAGGCCCTGACCGCTGCGGAAGTGGCGGCCTACTCCAACAACACCCAGTATCAGGGCGAGGGGATGCTCATCGGCATCCTGGACACCGGCCTGGATGTGAACCACGAGGCCTTTGCCAACGCTCCTGCCGTGCAGAAGCTGCAGAAGTCCAGCCTGTCCAAGCTGCTCTATCAGATCAGCCAGGGCGAGGACGGCAAGACCAACATCACCGCCTACAGCTATGCCGCCCTCTGGTATGCCCAGAAGCACAGCTCCAGCTCCCTGGTGCTGCTGACCGAGGACGACCTGTATAAGAGCGGCAAGGTGCCCTTCGCCTTCGACTATGCCGACGCCGACGCCGACGTGATCCCCTCCGCCGACGCTGTGGAGAAGTACGGCAATGACCACGGCACCCACGTGGCCGGTATCACCGCCGGCAAGACCGTGGACGCCGACGGCAGCGTCACCTTCGCCGGTCAGTCTCCCGAGGCACAGCTGGCCATCTTCAAGGTATTCTCCGACTCCACCAACGGCGCCTCCACGGATACCATCCTGGCGGCCCTGAACGATGCCCTGCTGCTGGACGTGGACGTGATCAACATGTCTCTCGGCTCCAACGGCGGCTTCGGCCGGGAGGCCGAGGGCGACCTGACCACCAAGTATTACGACCTGGTCAAGTCCGCCGGTATCCTGCTGAACTGCTCCGCCGGTAACTCCTATTCCTCCTCCCAGGGCGGCGCAAAGGGTGACTTCACCTCCGTGTCCGACCCCGACACCGGCATCATCAGCTCCTCGTCCTCCTATGACGCGGCGCTGTCCGTTGCCTCCGTCAACGCCAACGAGACGGCGGCCTTTGTCACCGCCCAGGGCCGCGTCCCCTATCAGGACGTGTCCGGCCACGACTTCACCGCCCTGCTGCTGGGCAATGACAGCTCCAAAACCTATGAGTACGTCATGGTGCCCAACACCGGCGACACCGCCGATTACCAGGGCCTGGACGTCACCGGCAAGATCGCCGTGGTCATGCGCGGCGGCCTGTCCTTCGAGCAGAAGCAGCTCAATGCCGCCTCTGCCGGTGCTGCGGGCTGCATCATCTATAACAACCGCGACGGCTATCTGCTGAACATGTCCGTGGATAACTACAAGATCCCCACCGTGTGCATCAGCCTGGCCAACGGCCAGATGATGGAAGCCGCCCAGGAAAAGACCCTCACCGTCTCCAAGACCGAAAAGGGCTCCGTGGCCATGAGCGACTTCTCCTCCTGGGGCCCCCTGCCTTCTCTGTCCCTGAAGCCTGAGATCACCGCCCCCGGCGGCAGCATCTATTCCTCTCTGCCCTTCGCCCAGTACGGCTACATGAGCGGTACCTCCATGGCGTCTCCGTATCTGGCCGGTGTGGCCGCCGCTGCTTTGCAGTATGTCAACACCCTGATGCCCGGCGCCTCCGATACCGACAAGCAGCTGCTGGTGAACCGCCTGCTGATGAGCACCGCCGACATCCTGTATGATGAAAACGGCGTGGCTTACTCCCCCCGCAAGCAGGGCTCCGGTATGGTGAACCTGGCCGAGGCCGTCACCACCCCTGCCTACCTGTATGTCCGGGGCCAGGACAAGACCAAGATCGAGCTGGGCGACGACGCCGACCAGCTGGGCGTGTACAAGCTGAGCTTCGTGGTGAAGAACCTCACCGGCTCCGCCCTGTCCTATGACGTCAGCACCACCGTCCAGACCGAGAGCACCACCACCGACGGGCTGTACATCGCCCAGAAGGGCTATGTCCTCTCCGCCGACACCAGCGCCATCAAGGTCTCCGGCGGCGCCCTCAGCGGCTCCACCGTCACCGTGCCCGCTAACGGCGAGGCCACCGTCACCGTCACCGTCCGCCTGTCTGACGCGGACCGGGCGTATCTGGCCAAGTTCCCCAACGGCATCTATGTGGAGGGCTTTGTGGAGCTGACCAACAACGACGATCCTGCGCTGTCCGTGCCCTTCCTGGGCTTCTACGGCGACTGGACCAAGGCCCCCATCTTCGAGGACGCCGATATCTATAACGGCCTGGATACGAAGATGTACGCCACCAACGTGGCCGGTGTTTACGCCATGATGTACGTGGTGAAGCTGGGCATGTATCCCTTCGTGGTCCCCGAGGGCTACGACACCCCCTCCACCTCCGCCGATAAGATCTGCGTGGACCTGGGCGGCGGCAACGGCGTCAGCAACCTGTATTACCTGCAGGCCGGTCTGCTGCGCGCGGCCAAGACCACCAACGTCACCATCACCGACAGCGACACCGGTGAGGTGTACCTCAACAGCGACGGCCTCAATGTCCGCAAGGCCATGTACAACTCCAGCTCCGCCGCTGTGCGGCCCGGCTATGTGGGCGAGATCTTCCCCCCGCTGACCGGCATCCACCTGATCCCCAACAACACCCGCATGACCTACACCGCCGCCGCCTATGTGGACGGCTTCGACGTGCAGGACAACCTGAAGAACACTTATTCCTTCAACTTCACCTCCGACGGTGAAATGCCCTATATCGTTGACCGCGAGAACCTGCAGTTCCGCACCGGCGACGACGGCCGGAAGTACCTGGACGTGACCCTGGCCGATAACTTCTGCCTGGCCGGCGCCACCCTGTACTCCACCCAGTGGAAGACCAACGTCAGCAACGGCAAGAAGGAAATGAGCATCGGCTCCAACTACTATGACGGCATCATCCCTGCCCTGAAGGCCGACGGCACCTCTCCCCGGGCTTACGAGGAGTATACCTACACCTTCGACGTTACGGACTTCTATCAGAAGCTCCTGCAGGGCACCTTCTATGTGGTGGCCTACGACTACGCCATGAACCAGTGTGCCTATCGCGTGACCCTGCCTGAAAACGCCGTCACCAAGATCACTCTGGATCAGACCGCTGTGACCCTGCCCCAGAAGGGCTATGTCCAGCTGAACGCCACTGTGACTCCCGACGATGCCACCGACCAGAACCTGGTTTGGAGCTCCTCCGATTCCAGCGTGGCCGAGGTGAAGAACGGCATCGTGGCCGCCAAGGCTCCCGGCACCGCCACCATCACCGTCAAGTCCTCCGTCTGGCCCGATGTGAAAGCTCAGTGCCAGATCACCGTCACCGACGAGGTGGGCGCGGACGTGCCTATGAGCGAGTTCCGGCTGAACACCTCCTCCGTGACCATGCTGGCTGGCACCACCTATACCAATGTCCGGCTGTATGGCTACGCGCCCTTCTATGCCACCGACCTGAACCTGGAGTGGACCTCCTCCGACGAGTCCGTGGTCACCGTTGAGCCCAACGGCGAGGGCGATGAGCTGACCCAGTATGCCAAGCTCACCGCTCTGAAGCCCGGCACGGCCACCGTTACCGCCAAGGCCAAGAACGGCACTGCCTCCTATGACCTGGCCGTCACCGTCACCGAGGCCACCGGCTCCGGCAGCTTCAACATCGTGGGCGACACTCTGGTCAGCTACAGCGGCACCGAGAGCACCGTCACCATTCCCGACGGCGTCCGGGTCATCGGGGAGAACGCCTTCAAGAACAACGACTACGTTCTCAACGTCATCTGCCCCGACTCCCTGGAGGAGATCGGCTATCGGGCCTTCTACGACTGCGACAACCTGCAGAGCGTCAGCCTGCCTGAGACCATGAAGGTCATCAACGAGGGCGCGTTCTACTACTGCAAGAACCTGAAGACCCTGGGCCACACCGACGACGGCGTCCTGCCCAAGGGCCTGACCTCCATGGGCGTCAAGGCGTTCTACTTCTGCGAGGCCCTGGAGGGCGACCTGGTGATCCCCGAGGGCGTCACCAGCCTCAGCGCCGGTATTTTCTATAATGCCTACGCCCTGACCAGCATCACCATTCCCGACACCGTCACCTCTATGGACGCAAACGGCGACCAGTTCGCCAACTGCACGGCTGTAACCTCCGTGACCCTGTCCAAGAACCTGACCGAGCTGCCCAAGACGGCGTTCTTCACCCTCAAGAGCCTGAAGCACCTGCCCGACCTGTCCAACGTCACCTCCGTGGGCACCAGCTGCTTCGCCGGCTGCGCCGCCCTGGAGGAGATGGTGATCCCCGAGAGCCTGACCTTCATCGGCGCCAACGCCTTCGCCCGCAGCAGCCTCACCGAGATCACCGTGCTGGGCGATCCCACCGGCCTTGACTCCGCGTTCTACAACAGCCTGAACCTGACCACCTTCGTGGCCCCCAAGCTGACCACCATCGGTAAGCAGATGTTCCAGGGCTGCACCGCGCTGGTGAACTTCATCGTTCCCGACAACGTCACCCTCATTGGCGAGAGGGCCTTCCAGGGCTGCACCAACCTGAAGACCCTGACCTTCCCTGCCTCCTACAAGGCCGAGACCCTGTCCTTCGGTCTGACCCCGTTTGTCAGCTGCCCCGCCTTTGAGGGCTATGTCATCGAGGACGGCGCCAGCATCGTCCGGACCGAGGACGGCACCCTGCTGGCCGGCGGCGGCAAGGTTCTGGTGAGCCTGCCCCGGGACTTCAAGGGCACCTCCTACACCGTGCCTGACGGCGTGGAGACCATCAGCGACTACCTGTTCTATAAGAACACCACCATCACGTCCGTCACTCTGCCCGCCAGCCTCAAGAAGATCGGCACCGCCGCCTTCCAGGGCTGCACCAAGCTGACGTCCATCGCCCTGCCCGATGGCTTCACCACCCTGGGTGAGCACGCCTTCGACGGCTGCTCCGGCCTGAAAACCATGACCTTCGGCCAGAGCCTGACCGCTGTTCCCGCCTACGCCTTCAGCAACTGCTCCGCCCTGACGGCTGTGGACCTGCCCGCCACCGTGGAGACCGTGGGCGATTACGCCTTCCGCGGCTGCGCCAAGGCCACCGCCCTGTCCCTGAAGGAGGGCCTGACCTCTATCGGCGCCAACGCTTTCTACGGCTGGAAGGCTCTGAAGGCCATCACCATTCCCCAGTCCGTCACCTCCCTGGGCGGCTCCGCGTTCTATGACTGCAACGCCGCCGCTTCCATCGACTGCGGCAGCCTCACTGTCATCCCCGACCGCGCGTTCTACAACGCCAAGGCCGTCAAGACCGTGAAGCTCAGCGACAACGTCACCTCCATCGGTGAGCGCGCCTTCAATAACTGCTCCCTGCTGGAGACCATCAACTGGCCCTCTCAGCTGAAGACCATCGGCAGGCAGGCCTTCTACTATGCCCGGAAGCTCCAGAATCTGGACTTCTCCGGCACCCAGCTGGAGTCCATCGGCAACAGCGCCTTCTATCAGCCCTATGAGGCCCGGACGCTGGCCTTCCCCGGCACCCTGCGATCCATTGATAGCAAGGCGTTTGCTTATCTGAACTACAACAAGACCGCCTATGTCACCGAGGTCAACATCCCCGCCTCCGTCACCAGTCTGGCCAAGGACGCCTTCTATCTGGCCAGCGGCCTGAAGAACATCGTGGTGGACGTCAACAACCCCGTGTATGCGTCCTCCAACGGCGTTGTCATGCTGAAGGATACCGGCGATATCTACATCTGGCCCCAGGGCAACGAGACCACCGAGTTCACCCTGCCCGCCACCATGACGGAGATCCCCGATAAGATGTTCCAGAACAACACCAGCCTGAAGAAGGTCATCGTTCCCGCCAGCGTCACCAAGGTGGGCAGCTACGCCTTCTCCAGCTCCAAGATCGAGGAGATCTACTTCGAGGATTCCGCCAACGGCCTGACCGTCGGCACCTTCGCCTTCTACAATTGTCCCAATCTGACCAGCCTGCGTCTGCCCTACGGCCTGACCAGCATCGGCGCCAACGCCATTTCCAAGACCGGCCTGGAGACCATTGTCATTCCCGACACCGTCACCGAGATGGGCGGCAGCGCACTGGCTTACAACGACAATCTGAAGAATGTCACCCTGTCCAAGAGCATGACCGCCGTCCCCAGCCGGGGCTTCGTGGGCTGCGAAGCTCTGACGGAGCTGACTCTGCCCGCCTCCATCCAGGATTGCGGCGTCACCGACACCTCCGTGGCCTTCAACGACTGCACCAGCCTGCAGAACATTTATGTGGCCGACGGCTCCCTGTACTTCAAGAGCGTGGACGGCGTCCTGTTCGATAAGAACGGCGCGAACCTGCGCTACTATCCCGAGGGACGCACCGCCGAGAGCTACCGCATCCCCGAGGGCACCATCCGCGTGGGCGGCAACGCCTTTGCCGGCAACCTGTTCCTCAAGAGCGTCAGCTATCCCACCACCCTGGAGCGCATCGGCACCAAGGCCTTCTTCGGCTGCGAGAACCTGAAGGATTACTACTTCAACGGCATGACCGCTCCTCTGCTGGAGACCACCGTCTCCCTGACCGGAGCCTATGCCAACGTGGCCCTGTACGCCAACTTCGTGGGCCTGTGGGGCACCACCGGCACCGGCGGCTTCGTGTACAACGACTGGGGCCTGAACCTGTACTATCCCCAGGGCGCTGTGGGCTACACCGCCTATGTCTGGGACAAGTACTTCAACACCGAAAAGGGCAGCGTCAACATCATGGACGAGAGCTACTTCACGCCCACGGACCTGACCGTCACGGAGACCGGCGTCCGCAACGCCCTGCTGACCTGGACCGCTGCCAAGCAGTCCAACGCCGAGGATATCGTCTATAAGGTGGAGCGCAGCGTGGCTGCCCACTTCCAGGATGATACCCAGGATACCTGGACCTTCGAGGGCTTCGAGACCCTGGCCGAAGGTCTCACTGAGTGCAACTATACCGATACCACCACGCTGCCCTTCGGCCGCAGCTATGCTTACCGGGTCACGGCTTACAGCCTCACCGGCGAGACCGGCCCCGCAGCCATCGGTTATCTGTATATTGATGCCGACCCCAACAACGCCGATGAAATGGCGGTGCTGGAGCTGATCAAGAAGATCGAGGCCCTCAAGCCCATCGAGAATCTGACCAACGAGGACGAGGCTTACCTGCGCCAGCTGCTGGCCGAGTACAACGCCCTCACCGACGCCCAGAAGGAGCTGGTGTATAACTACGCCACCCTGCTGGCCGCCCTGGAGAAGGCCGGCCACAACCCCGAGCTGAAGAACGCCAAGCCCGCCACCTGCACCGAGGACGGCTACACTGGCGATGAGGTCTGCAAAGTCTGCGGCGAAGTCATCACCAAGGGCCAGGTCATCCCCGCCACCGGTCACAAGACCGAACTGGTGGGCGCTAAGGCCGCCACCTGCACGGAAGATGGCTACACCGGCGATGAGGTCTGCACCGTCTGCCAGGAGGTCGTGAAGAAGGGCGAGGTTATCCCCGCTCTGGGCCACAAGACCCAGCTGGTGGGCGCTAAGGCCGCCACCTGCACGGAAGATGGCTACACCGGCGACGAGGTCTGCACCGTGTGCAACGAGACCGTGAAGAAGGGTGAGGTCATCCCCGCTCTGGGTCACAAGACCCAGCTGGTAGGCGCTATGGCTGCCACCTGCACCGAGGATGGCTACACCGGCGATGAGGTCTGCACCGTCTGCGGCGAGACCGTGAAGAAGGGCGAGGTTATCCCCGCTCTGGGTCACAAGACCCAGCTGGTGGGCGCTAAGGAAGCCACCTGCACCGAGGACGGCTACACCGGCGACCAGGTCTGCACCGTCTGCGGCGAGACCGTGAAGAAGGGCGAGACCGTCCCCGCCACCGGCCACGACACCGAGCTGGTGGGTGCCAAGCCCGCCACCTGCACCCAGGACGGCTACACCGGCGATGAGGTCTGCACCGTGTGCCGGGAGACCGTGAAGAAGGGCGAGGTTATCCCCGCCACCGGCCACCATTATAAGGATGGCAAGTGCACCGACTGCGGCGAGACCGACCCCAACTACAAGCCCGCCGTCAAGACCGGCGACGACAGCAACACCACCCTGTGGGTCATGCTGCTGACCGTCTCCGCTCTGCTGGCTGCCGCTGTGGTGGTCCTGCCCCGCAAGAAGCACACCCGCTGAATATGACACCTGTCTCTGATCCGGAGACAGAGTGACCCGCGAGACCCGGAGACCGGAAACGGCCTCCGGGTCTCCGGCGTTTTGTACAAAAATTGTTCACAATCCCCGTTCAACCAGGCATGCATAAAAATCCACATGATTCAAATCTCGACACACGTTAATGAACACTCTGTCGAAATAAGCGAGATAAAACGACGCCAAACCGCCATACACGGAGAATGGTCCAGAATTTAGCTGAGTAATTCGCTGAACTTTATCGCATGAAAGTGTTGAAATAACCAAACCAAATGGTTCATGATTCCTGTTTTGTGTAAAAACTTACAATGTGTCGTTATAGCGCGAACAAAGTGCTGATTTTTGTTTTTGTCGAAATTTCTATAAATTTTGTGGCAAATTACACGACTTTTTCATTGCGCTGGACAAGGAAACATGGTATAGTAACCATAGCTGTATCGGACGGGCCGGCTGATAGGGCATCACGGCGGCCCGCACCGATCCGGTATCCAACTTTACCGGTACAAACCGGAGAAAGAGAGAGTACGCATATGAAACACGCGCATACCCTGAAACGGGCGATGGCCGTGGTGCTTGCCCTCGTACTGACGCTGAGCCTCGTGACCCCCACCTGGGCCATGAGCAGCAGCTCCGTTGCGACCAAGGGCGAGAACAACGGTATCACCTGGGAAAAAGTGGACAACATCAAGCTGCCCATCAAGGAAAACGCGGCTGTTGAGGAAGACGCCCAGCAGCAGTATGCCGACACGGACGTGGTCCGCGTCTCCATCGTGCTGAGCGACCCCTCCACCTTGGACAAGGGCTTTTCCGCGTCCGACATCGCCTCTGGCAGCAAAAAGGCGATGAAGTATCGCGACAAGCTGGAATCCAAGCAGGATAAGATGGCCAAGACCATCTCCAAGAAGGCCCTGGACGGCCAGTCTCTGGATGTGGTTTGGAATCTGACACTGGCCACCAACATCATCTCCGCCAACGTTCAGTATGGCCAGATCGAGAAGATCGAGAAGATCAAGGGTGTTGATTCCGTCCTGATCGAGACGCAGTATGAGCCTTGCGTGGTCAAGGAGTCGGAGACCACCGACCCCAACATGGCTACCTCCTCTTCCATGATCGGCTCCAGCGTTGCCTGGGCTGACGGTTACACCGGCGCAGGCTCCAAGGTGGCCATCATTGATACCGGCGCTGACACCGATCACCCCTCCCTCAGCGGCGCTGCCTACAGCTACGCTGTCAAGGGCCTGGGCATCACCCCCGTCACCGCTGCGGATTACGCTGACAAGCTGGAGAAGCTCAACGCCCTCAAGAAGAACGGCGACCTGAAGGCCTCCGACCTGTATGTCAGCGCCAAGATCCCCTTCGGCTTCAACTACATTGACGCCGATCTGGATGTCACCCACGACAACGACAAGCAGGGTGACCATGGCTCCCACGTCACCGGTATTGCCGCCGGCAACCGCTACATTGAGCAGGCCGACGGTTCCTTCGCTCCCGCTCTGGATACCGCCCTGACCCAGGGTGTTGCCCCTGATGCCCAGGTGTACACCATGAAGGTCTTCGGTAAGGGCGGCGGCGCTTACGATTCCGACTACATGGCAGCCATCGAGGATGCCATGATCCTGGGCTGCGATTCCGCCAACCTGTCTCTGGGCAGCGGCAACCCCGGCTATTCCCGCCAGTCTGACGCCAAGTACCAGGCCATCCTGGAGGCTGTTGTCAACAGCGGTATGGTCGTTGCCATGTCCGCCGGTAACTCCGGCCACTGGTTCGAGAACACCCCCTATGCCTATCCCTACGCCGAGAGCGTCAGCTGGGCCACCAACGGCAGCCCCGGCTCCTACACCAACTCTCTGGGCGTCGCCTCCGTGGATAACGTGGGCTCCACCGGCAACTATATTGAGTTCGCCGGCGTCAAGATGTTCTACAACGACACCTCCGAGGCTCCCATCCAGCCCATGACCGCTCTGGCCGGTGAGCAGCGCTTCGTGTATGTGGACGCTGTCGGTAACCCCGAGGACTTCGCCGCTGCGGGCGATGAGCTCAAGGGCGCCATTGCCATGTGCAACCGCGGTGAAATCAACTTCACCGCCAAGGGCAACAACGCCGTTGCCGCCGGCGCTATCGGCACCGTCGTGGTCAACAACGATGTGGGCACCATCAATATGTCCACCGACGGCTACACCGGCACCGCTCCTTACGTCTCCCTGCTGATGTCTGACGGCCAGATCATCAAGGCCAACGCCGAGAAGAAGGAAGCCAACGGCGTGACCTACTATGTGGGCAAGCTCACCGTGGGCGCCAAGCCCGGCGTGAACGTTCAGACCGCCGACTATTACACCATGAGCGACTTCTCCTCCTGGGGCATTCCCGGCTCCCTGGAGCTGAAGCCCGAGATCACCGCTCCTGGCGGCAATATCTACTCCCTGCAGAATGGCGGCGGCTACCAGAATATGTCCGGTACCTCCATGGCCTCTCCCCAGGTTGCCGGTATGGCCGCTGTGGTGGCCCAGTACATCCGCGCCAACAAGCTGACGGAGAAGACCGGCCTCACCGCCCGTGCTCTGGCTCAGTCCCTGCTGATGTCCACCGCTGTCCCCATGTATCAGGATTACGGCGAGGGCAAGTATGGCTACTATTCCGTTATGCAGCAGGGCGCCGGCCTTGCCAATGTGGGCGCTGCCGTTTCCGCCGGCACCTACATCAAGATGGATAAAAACGCCAACGCCGGCGCTGCCGACGGTAAGGTCAAGGTGGAGCTGGGCGACGATCCCGCCCGCACCGGCGAGTACAGCTTCGGCTTCACCATCTACAACCTGAAGGATGCTGCGACCTCCTTCAACCTCAGCGCCGATTTCTTCACCCAGGATGTCTTCGCCAATCAGTTCGAGGACGGCTCCGTGGTGAACTTCGAGGATACCTACACCGCTTTGCTGTCCTCCAACGTCACCTGGACCGTGGACGGCCAGATGGTGGAGATGACCGCTCCCGAGGGTCTTGCCAACTGCGACTTCAACGGCGACGGCAAGGTCACCAAGGCTGACGGCCAGGCGCTCCTGGACTATGTCACCGGCGTCCTGGATTCCATCTCCAATAAGGACAACGCCGACTTCGACAACGACGGCAGCATCGACACCTACGATGCTTACCTGTTCTTCCAGCAGCTGAACAAGAGCACCGTGGAGATCCCCGCAAACGGCAGCATCCATGTGGAAGTCAATGCCAAGGTCCTGGGCCTGGACGAGTATGACAAGGCCAGCGACAACGCCGGCACCTATGTCGAGGGTTATGTGTACGCCGACGAGGTTGCCTCCGCCGAGGGTGTCAAGGGCGACAGCCACTCCATCCCCGTCCTGGGCTACTACGGCAGCTGGACCGATCCCTCCATGTTCGATATCGGCAGCTATCTGGAGTATCATGAGGCCAAGACCGAGTCCCGTGTGCCTTACATGTACGCCTACAACAAGAACGCCACCAAGTATCAGGCCCTGACCGTCCAGTACGCTGGCGATTCCGGCATGTACTACTTCGGCGGCAATCCTTACGTGGATGAGACCTATGATCCCAACCGCGCCGCCATCAACCCCGACACCACCGTCTTTGCCCGTGCTACCTTCTCCCTGATCCGCAACGCTGCGGATTCCCGGGCGACCATCACCGGCGAGAACGGCACTGTCTACTATGATAAGGCGTCCGGTTCTCCCACCGCTGGCGCTTACTACTACAGCAACGGCGGCAGCTGGCGCAATGCTCAGGGCTACATCGGTATCAACAATGCCCCCACCAAGGCTGCTGAGGGTGAGAAGATCACCGTCAAGGTCACCGAGGCTCCCGAGTACTATGTGACCTACGATGCCGAGGGCAATGCCACCACCAACTGGGATGCCCTGGGCGATGGCGCCAGCCGGACCTACACCGCTTTCATCGACCGGACCGAGCCTGTCCTGTCCAACGTGTACTTCAAGGAAGACGTTGAGACCGGCACCCGCAGCCTGGTCCTGACCGCTCAGGACAACCGCTATGTGGCGGCCGCCTTCCTGATCGACTATGACAAGATGTCCATTCTGGACCGCACCGCCGGCTCCCCCGAGGGTGCTGCCGAGGGCGCTGCCACGGATATCTCCCTGGATCTGAGCAAGGCCGAGGGCGTTGACCACCTGCTGGTTCAGGTCGCCGACTACGCCGACAACACCGCCACCTACAAGATCAACCTCAACAAGGAAGAGCTCAGCGGCCCCGTGTCCGTGACTCTGGATAAGCAGTCCATCAAGATGTACAAGGGCGGCACTGCTGCTCTGAACGCTGAGGTCAGCCCCTTCGGCGTGAAGCCCGATGGCGTGACCTGGAAGTCCTCCGATGAGACTGTCGCCACCGTCAACGAGCGCGGCATCATCACCGGCGTCAACAAGGGTACTGCCACCATCACGGCGGCCTCCATCAAGGATCCCACCGCCACCGCCGAGTGCGTGGTCACCGTCCAGACCGTGGACACCACCCTGGTGGGCGCGCTGATGGATACCAACGGCGATGCCCAGTTCTACACCTGGGATATGGAGCACGACACCACCTGGAAGAAGCTGGTGAACTTCGAAACCACCAAGAGCGTGTCTGCCTCCACCTTCGACGCCCGCACCGGCAACGTCTATCTGCAGGATGGCAGCTTCAACATCAACAAGATGGACCTGGATACCGGTAAGACCCTGGCTACCTATCCCGGCTTCGAGGGCGAAATCCCCATGTGGGATATGGAGTACAGCCTGGTTTACTCCACCGAGGCCAAGCCCATGCTGGCCAGCGTGTACGCCACCTACTTCCTGTCTCCCAAGCCGGTGGATAACCTGGATCTGTCCGCCTTCGACCTCGGACTGTATCTGTGGCTCTTTGCCGACGCTTCCTACTTCACCGCCGTTACCTCTCTGGGTGCCAACAAGATCGACACCGATGACGACGGCATGAAGGATACCGACACCGAGCTGTTCCTGGCGCTGGATGACGCCGGCAACATCTGGACCATGAATGT
Organism: Clostridiaceae bacterium Marseille-Q4149; assembly: GCA_018228685.1. Taxonomy (GTDB): domain Bacteria; phylum Bacillota; class Clostridia; order Oscillospirales; family Oscillospiraceae; genus Vescimonas; species Vescimonas cirricatena. The sequence continues at coordinate 1,777,175 of CP073691.1, read as the reverse complement.
TTATCCCACGAAGGATGAGAAGACCGGCAAGGACACCTGGGGCGCCTCCTTCGGCATCATCGAGTCCAACCTGGCTAACGTTGGCTACGCTGCCAACCCCACCGATGACGGCGACCTGTATGACTCCCTGTACGCCACCGTCGAGGGCCAGGAGCTGGTTCTGTACCTGGCCAACTTCACCGGCGACGCCAGCCATGTCTACCGCATCCTCCTGAATGAGGACACTGGTAAGTGGGAAGCTGCCGACATCGGCAACTTCGGCGACGGCGTGTGGCCTGCCACCCTGGTGGGCACCATGTACCACGCCAATGAGGACGCCGCCAAGGCCGTGAACGCTGCCATGAGCAAGACCACCGTCCACACCGCTCAGGCTGTGGAGATGACCCCCGCTCAGATCCAGCGCTACAACGGCGCCGAGACCCAGGCTGCCAAGGGCTCCCTGAACACCGCTGCCCCCGTGGCTGCCGTGGTGAACCTGCCCATGGGCGACGCTGCTGAGAACGCCACCGCCTCCAACGTCACCGTGTCCGCGGATGAGAAGACCGTCACTGTCAACGTCCTGGCCAAGGATGCTGCCACCAACGGCCTGTTCACCGTGGATTACGATGCCGCCAACCTGACCCTGACCAACGTGGCCTTCAACACCCAGTACAGCTCCTACAAGGATGCTTCCGGCAAGGTCACCCTGGGCTATGTGGACCTCAACGGCGTGACCGCCGGTTCCACCGTGGCCACCCTGACCTTCACCGTCAAGGATCCCACCGCTCTGGACAAGATCAACGTCACCGTTACCGAGACCGAGCGCAACGATCAGACCGTGAACAACGCCGAGACTCTGACTGCTGACCTGCACACCGAGACCGAGACCGTGAACGCCAAGGCCGCCACCTGCACCGAGGATGGCTACACCGGCGACGTGGTCTGCAAGGCCTGCGGCAAGGTCATCACCAAGGGCGAGGTCATCCCCGCTCTGGGTCACAAGATCGAGCTGGTGGGTGCCAAGGCTGCCACCTGCACCGAGGACGGCTACACCGGCGACGAAGTCTGCACCATCTGCGGCGAGATTGTGAAGAAGGGCGAGGTCATCCCCGCTCTGGGTCACAAGATCAAGCTGGTGGGTGCTAAGGAGCCCACCTGCACCGAGGATGGCTACACCGGCGACGAAGTCTGCACCATCTGCGGCGAGATTGTGAAGAAGGGCGAGGTCATCAAGGCCACCGGCCATCAGTACAAGGATGGCAAGTGCACCGTCTGCGGCGCCGCTGATCCCAACTACAAGCCCTCTGTCAAGACTGGCGACGAGAGCAACACCGCCCTGTGGGTCCTGGTGATGGCTTCCGCTGCTCTGCTGGCTGCCGCTGTTGTGGTTCTGCCCCGCAAGAAGCACTCCCGCTAAACGGAAAAACAGCCTGGGATGATCCCCATCCCACGAGCTGAGATGCCCCACCCCCTATAGAGCCAGCCCCCGGCGGATTCCGCCGGGGGCTGGCGCGTGTATGCTCCAATGAGAAGGGGAGGGGTGCAAAGACGGAAAGGAAGATAGTTACGAAAGAAACCCATCAGGGGTGTCTTTCGTTTGCAATCACAGATTTTTCAGAGCTTCAGAGGCTCTGAAAAATCGCAGGCAGAGCGGCAAAATTTTTTGCCGCTCTGCCCAGCCCCCGGCGGATTCCGCCGGGGGCTGGCTATTTTTGCGACGTACACGCCGCCGCAAAAAACGGATTGCACTTGATTTGCCGCCTGCGGGCGGCAAACGCTGCGAGGCGCTTGCCGGGCTGGATACTGCACAAAAATAGCCCGTGGGCGGCAGCTTTGGCTGCCGTCCGCGGGCCTTCTCATGTCCCCGTCCGCATGTTCAGCGGGTCATCCCGCAGAGGAAGCCCGGTGTCCCGCTTCTGGGGCGGGATAGGCCGGGACATGCAGAAATACCGGCTCTCGTCGGCCACATGGTCCTCCTGCCGGGTGTCCACGTCCTCCGCGTCCGTCTGGTCGAACAGAAGCTCCGGAATTGTCCGGATAAACGCCCGGCACCCGGAGAACACATACAGCATGGGATACCCCTGCTCATCGAAGCTCATGCGGTAGTGCAGCTGCATCCACCCGGGGATCCGGCGGTTGTCCCCCCGGGTGAAGAACACCCGGTGCCGCAGGGCCGTCTCATAGATGCTCTCGCCCCGGCTGGTGTCCCAGATGGCCGGGTCCGCCACCCCCTGGATTTCCCGGCCCTTCAGCCAGGGGTGGGTGTCCTCTATCCGGCGGATCTCCGCGAACTGCCGCTCCGGCGTCCACCGGACGCCCACATCCGGCTCCCCGGTGCAGCCGTACAGCTCTAAAATCCGATAGATCACCCCGTCATAGTCCACCGCCCACCAGCCGCAGGAGAAGGGCTTGGCATAGCCGAAGTCATAGCTGCGGTAGACGGGCCACTCCCGGGGGATGTCGAAGGGGGCGATGACATGGGTGAACCGCCGGTCCTGATAGTGGGCGGGGTCGTTGGTAAATTCCTGGAACACCTGCCCCTGGAACACGTCCCACTTGCCCTCCAGCCAGGCGTCCCGCAGCCGCCGGGGCAGGGCCTCCAGCTGGCGCAGATAGTCCGGCTGCTTTTTCAGCAGGGCCCGGTTGTCGGTGACCTTGGCGGGGATGAACACATAGTCATCGGGGTTTTCCCCCGCCTGGAACCGCCGGTCGATGAACAGGCGCTTGATATAGCTGTGCCCCGGCCCGCCGGGGTTGCAGGTGTAGTACAGCCGCTTGGGAAATTCGTTGACGCCCCGCAGGCAGGCGGCAAACTGCCGCAGCCACTCCTCCTTCAGCTGGGTGGCCTCGTCCAGGAAGATCACGTCGTATTCCGCCCCCTGATAGCGGTCCATATCGCCGTCGGCGGCGCAGTAGCCGAAGTCCAGGACGCTGCCATTGGGGAAAACGAACTGCCGGGCGGTGGCCCGGTATTCCGCGAGACCGGCCAGCTCCTGCCGCAGAAAGCGGATGTGGTTGGCTTCCAGCTCCTGATAGGTCCGGCGCACCAGCAGCAGACGGATCCCCGGATAGCGCAGGGCCAGCAGTTTGGCCTTGGCGCGCACGGCCCAGCTTTTGCCGCCGCCCCTGGCCCCGCCGAAGGCCACATACTTCTTCCGGCACCGCAGAAACTCCTGCTGCCGGGGGTTGGGCCGGTCCATGGTGAGAATTTTTTCCGTCACAGGCTCCAGTCCTCCGTTTCCTCCGCCAGCTCCACCCGGACCACGCCGCCGGGCTGCTGCCCCTCCAGGGTCTGCTGAAGGTTCATCAGCTCCCGCAGAACGGCGGTAAGCTCCTTGATCTCCCGGGTGTCCAGGTCCTCCGCCAGCCGCCGCTCCGCCTGGCGGCGCAGCCGGGCCGCCAGATTCCGCAGCCGGGCATTGGCCCGCTGGTCGTTGGTGCCGTGCCAGCCCTCCAGCACCGCCCGGCGGCCGATGGCCGAGGAGGAGACGCCGTATTTTTCCGCCAGGCGGCGATAGCTCCAGCCCTGGGCGTTGAGCCTCTGCAGCTCCTCCCAGGGGATGTCCTCCCGTCTCACCATGGGGCCGCCTCCTCTCCGCACAGACAGTCGGCGAAGTAGCTCTCGGCGTAGTCCGCCAGGCAGTCCCGGCAGACGGTGCGGCCGTTGATGCGGTAGTAGGACTGGCCCTGATAAATCTCGCCGCCGCACAGGTCGCAGACGGCCGCGGTACAGCAGCCGTCCTCCTCATAAATTCTGGGAAATCGCATGTTGATCTCCTCCTTTCACCTGTACCGGGACAAAAGGGGAGTGGTGCCCATCCGGTTGCCGGAATCGGGGCAACGGTGGCGGAAATGGGGCGATCCCCGGGCCCTACAGGCGGCGTTTCGGCGGCCCCGCCCAATGGCCCGGTGCTTTTGGGCCGGGTAGAACCCGGCTCCTACGGACGGTTGCCGGGAAAACATCCCGTTCTTGCGGCCTGCCCATCACCAATCCACGTATTTGGTCATGCGGTCGGGGTTGGTGACCTGGGTCTGGGCCGGGGGCCTGCTCCAGCGCTCCCAGGACTCCGCACTGCGGCAGGCGGCCTTCCAGTCCCGCATGGGGGCCTTTCCCACCATCCAGCCCCGGGCCTGGTAAAAGTCGATGAAGGCCTGGGGCTCCACCGGCGAGCGTCTCTGCAAAACATAAGCCCGCACTTCATCCAGGGTGGGTGGGACAAAGCGCCCTCCGGCGCTGCCGTCTCCACCTCCCGTCCGGTCCGATTCCGTCTCGTCCGGTTCTGTTCCGTCCTGTCCGGTTCCGTCCGGTTCCGTTTCGTTCCGTTCAGTGGTTTCGGCTTCCGAAACCGGGGTTTCGGCGGGGCTTTTCCGGGGACGCCCGCCCTTTTTCCCGACGGCGGCGTCGTTCTGGTTCCGGATGAACTGGGCGCGGAGCACCTGATAGACCACCCCGGCGCCGCCGGTGAGATCGGTTTCCGTGCCGCTGCGCATAAAGCGCATGGCGGCCAGCACTGCCTGGCCCACCTCCTGGTCCGTCAGCAGCTCCAGCATTTCCAGCTGGTCATCGAACAGGGGAATGTGTTTTTTCTTGGCCATAATGAACCACCTCCTGCATTCCCCCGGAAAAACCGCCGTCCGTTGCCCGCCTGCGGACAACCGCCCATGAAAAAATGCCGTATTACGCGCCCTACCCCGCTGCGTCTGCCGGGAACCACGGGGCGGGGGAGTGCATAGGATGATGGCGGAGAGGGAGTTTTCCGCTCTCCGCTTCGTATCATACCGGAACCTGTTAAAAAGTTTTTAACAGCGCCGAAGTATGATACCAAAACCTGTTAAAAAGCTTGAAAAGCTTTTTATAGCACCGAAGGTGCGTCAGGTTTTGTATGAGACGTCACAGTGTGCGCCCAGCGCACGGGACTCCTGATTCCGTTTTTGAATCAGGAATCAGTATCAGAGGAGGAACACACGGAAATGATGATACATCTCCTGCACGCCGCCTTTGTGTACCAGGCACCGGACGGGGAGGTGGAGGCCCTGCGGGACGTGTCCCTGGACGTGGAGGAGGGGGAGTTCTGCAGCATCGTGGGCCCCTCCGGCTGCGGCAAATCCACGCTGCTGTCCGTCCTGGCGGGGCTGGAGACCCTGACCGGCGGGGAGGTCACCGTGGACGGCGAGACCCTGCGGGGCCCCTCGCCCAAGGTGGGCTTCATGCCCCAGCAGGACCAGCTGTTCCCCTGGCGGAGCATCTGGGACAATGTGACCCTGGCTCTGGCCGTCCGGGGGGAGAATACGCCGGAAAACCAGGCCCGGGTCCGGAGCCTGCTGGAGCGCTACGGCCTGTGGGCCTTCCGGGATAAGCGGCCGGGGCAGCTGTCCGGCGGTATGCGCCAGCGCTGCGCCCTGATCCGCACCCTGGCGGCGGATCCCCGGATCCTGCTGCTGGATGAGCCGTTCTCCGCCCTGGACTATCAGACCCGGCTGTCGGTTTCGGCGGATATTTACCGCATCATCCGGCAGGAGGGGAAAACCGCCCTGCTGGTGACCCACGACATCAGCGAGGCCATCAGCATGTCGGACCGGGTGGCGGTGCTGACCCGGCGGCCCGCCGGGATAAAGGCCGTTCACGACATGGGACCGCTGCGGGGCCTGCCGCCTATGGAGCGGCGGGACACCCCGGAATTTCACACGTTTTTCAATGCCATCTGGAAGGAGCTGGAGCTGCATGACGGATAAACCATCCCCCCGGCGGCAGGAGTGGCTGCGGCAGCGGCAGAGAAGCCGCCGCCGGGTGCGGCTGTGGCAGGCGGGACTGCTGGCGGCCCTGCTGGGCCTGTGGCAGCTGACCACGGCGGTGGGGCTCAGCGACGGCTTTCTCATCAGCAGCCCCAGCCGCATGTGGGGGACGCTGGTGGGCCTATGCCGGGGCGGAGAGCTGCTGCGGCACGTGGGGGTGTCGTGCCTGGAGACCGTGGTGGGCTTCCTGGCCGGGACCCTGCTGGGCACCGCCATCGCCATCTGTATGTGGTGGCGGGAGGGGGTGGCCCGGGTGCTCAGCCCCTATCTGGTGGTGCTGAACGCCCTGCCGAAAACGGCCCTGGGGCCGATCTTTATCGTCTGGATGGGGGCGGGGATGGGGTCCATCATCGTGATGACCCTGGCCATCTCCCTGATCGTCACCATCCTCAGTATGTATCAGGGCTTCCTGGGGACCGACAGCGAAAAGCTGCGGCTGATGCGGTCCCTGGGGGCCACAAGAGGTCAGATTCTGTGGATGCTGGTGTTTCCCGCCAGCTTTCCCACCCTGTTCAACACCCTGAAGGTCAACGTGGGCCTGTCGTGGGTGGGGGTGATCATGGGGGAATTTCTCGTGTCCCGGGCGGGCCTGGGCTATCTCATCGTCTACGGGTCCCAGGTGTTCAACATGGACCTGGTCATGGCCAGCGTGGTGATCCTGGCGGCCGCGGCGGTGGTGATGTACCGGCTGGTGCTGTGGGCCGAGAAGCTGCTGCAGCATTATTGGGGGGTCAAAGCATGAAAAAAATCTGTATCGTACTGTGTCTTTGTCTGGCGGCGCTGCTGGTCCTGCCGGGCTGCGCCGGGGAAAAACAGCTGACCCGGGTGCGCCTGAGCGAGGTCACCCACTCGGTGTTCTACGCGCCGCAGTATGTGGCCATGAGCCAGGGCTTCTTCCGCCAGGAGGGGCTGGAGGTGGAGCTGACCAACGGCGGCGGCGCCGACAAGGTCATGACCGCCGTGGTGTCCGGTCAGGCGGACATGGGCCTGGCAGGCCCGGAGGCCGCCATCTATGTGATGAACCAGGGCAAGGAGGACCATCCCGTGATCTTTGCCCAGCTGACCAAGCGGGACGGCTCCTTCCTGGTGGGCCGGGAGCCGGGGCCCTTCTCCTGGGAGGACGTCCGGGGCCGGACCATCATCGGGGGCCGGGCCGGCGGCGTGCCGGAGATGACCCTGGAATATGTGCTGCGGCAGCGGGGCATCGAGCCCCAGCGGGACGCGGTGGTGGACACCTCGGTGCAGTTCAACATGATGGCCGGGGCCTTTACCGGCGGCAACGGGGACTACGTGACCCTGTTTGAGCCCACCGCCACCGAGGTGGAGCAGGCGGGGAAGGGGTATATCCTGTGCTCCATCGGCCAGGAAAGCGGCGAGATCCCGTATACCGCGTATTTTGCCAACCGCAGCTATGTGGAGGCGAATCCGGAGACGGTCCAGGGCTTCGTCAACGCCATGGCCCTGGCCCAGCAGTGGGTGGCGGAGCACACGGACCGCCAGGTGGCCGAGGCCATCTGTGACCAGTTCCCGGACACGGACCTGGACGTTCTGGAGCGGGTATGCGCCCGGCACCGGGAGATCGACGCCTGGAACCGCACCCCGGTGATGGAGCAGCAGGCCCTGGAGCGGCTGGAGACGGTCATGACCCAGGCCGGGGAGCTGACCCCGGACCAGTGGGTGGACTTCGACGAACTGGTGGATAACCGCTTCGCACAGAAGGCCGCCGGACAATAAAGCCAATTAAATTCGCAGGGGAGACAGCCAAACCGGCTGTCTCCCTCTGTTTTTTTTACATTTTTACAAAATTGTAACCGGATTGTAATTTTTTGTAATTTTTTGTCATTTTCCTCTTGACTTAAACCCAGGTTCATGTGTTAAGATACCCGCATAAATATTCAAGAGGAAAGAGGGTATCCCCGTGACCCGGAAGGCCGGACTGAACTCCAACACATTGAAGCTGCTGGCTGCGGTGGCCATGATCTGCCAGCATGTGACGATTTTCTTCATCCCCACCACCAATCCCTGGTACGATCCCCTGTTCTGCTTCGGCATGATCACCGCGCCCATTATGTGCTTTTTCATCGCCGAGGGGTATTATCACACCCACAGCCGCAGAAAGTACCTGGAGCTGCTGCTGCTGTATAACGGCCAGCGGGGCCGCAAGAGCAAGTGGTACCAGTGGGGGTATTACCTGATCTATCCCATCCACTTTATGGTGCTGTATGCCATTGAACTGCTGGTAAGATAAAAGAAAAAAACCGGCTGTGCCCTCTCGGGCACAGCCATCATTTTTCGTTTATTTATGCAGCAGGGGGGACAGAGGCTTGTAGATCAGGAAGCACAGGCCCACGTCCAGCAGGCCCTTGCAGAAGGTGAAGGGCACGTTGAACACCAGCAGGCAGTTGAGCAGAGCGTTGGAGGAGGGGAACTCCGCAATGGTACCCAGAATGGCCTGGTAGGCACCGATGATGGCCTCCAGGGGCATCCCGTACACCTTGACATATGCCGGATACACGAAGAAGTAGTTGGAGGGGACGCTGACCACAGCCATCAGAACCGCACCCAGCATCGCCCCGATCAGGGCGCCCTTACGGCTCTTGTGCTTGCGGTACACCAGACCGGCGCACAGCACGAACACGGCCCCCAGAATGAAGTTGCTGAGCTCGCCCACTCCGGCGCTGGAGCCGAAGGGCAGGTGCAGCAGGTTCTTCACCAGCTGGATCACCACGCCGTATACCGGGCCCAGGGAGAAGGTCCCCAGCAGGGCGGGCAGGTCGGAGATGTCCAGCTTCACAAAGCTGGGGATCAGGGGAATGGAAAACTCCACGAATTGCAGCACCGCGGCCACGGCGCTGAGCATGGCGGCTACCGCCAGGCGATGGGTTCGTTTGCTTGCTTGCGTCATAAGAAAAAACGCTCCTTTTGATAAAAGTAAAACACCCGGAAAGACTTGCCTTCCAAGGTGCACGCATCAAAAAAGAGCATTGTGACAATGCCGTACACGCCTTCTCTCATCCAGACTATACTGTCGGTACCGGAATTGCGCCGGTTCCTGCGGCCGCGGCCGCTCGCAGACTATCACTGCCGGTGGGGAATTTCGCCCCGCCCCGAAGACAGCTATTCGGTTGTTCTCTGTGGATAGTATATACCCGCCGCCGCCAAAATGCAACAGGAAATTGCAAAACTCATACAAACAGAAATTATTATTCGAGTTTCGATAAATAATGCTTGACACGCGAGATAAACTATGGTATCCTGACCCCAGCAAGCGAAAGGAGAGACGCATATGAAAACCAAAACCATGTCGGCCCTGCTGCGGGCCGTCCTGCTGGCGGCGGGGGCGCTGCTGGCGGTGTTCTTCTTCCTGTTTCTTCCGTTTTACGGGACGGACACGGTCCGGGCCGCGCCGGAGTTTGCCTGGGCCTATTGGCCGTGTCTTGTCTGGGCGTGGGCGTTTGCCGTGCCGATCTTCTGGGCCCTGGTCCCGGCGTGGAGAGTCTGCGGCAGCATTGCTGTAAAGGGTATGGCCTTCACTGGGAAAAATGCCCGTGACCTGCGTACCGTCAGCCGCCTGGCCTTTGCCGACGCGGTGATATTCCCGGCGGGAATGCTCATTGTGGCCTATCTGGGCGCGGGCAGTGCACCTCTGACCCTCCTGATTACGCCGCTGGTGACCTTCTGCTGCCTGGCGGCGGGGATCGTGCTGTATGTCCTGTCCCGGCTGGTGGCGGATGCCGCCGCCCTGCGGGAGGACAACGACCTGACCATTTAAGGAGGTGGGGACATGATCGTTTTCAACATCGACGTGATGCTGGCCCGGCGGAAAATGAGCCTGACGGAGCTTTCCCACCGGGTGGGGATCACCATGGCCAACCTGTCCATCCTGAAAACCGGCAAGGCCCGGGCCGTCCGGGTGGACACCCTGAACAAGCTCTGCCGGGCCCTGGACTGCCAGCCCGGGGACCTGCTGGAGTACCGGCCCGGCCCGGAGGACGATAACGCTTTGGAATAATCCGGGCAAATATTACGATTTGTTGTCAGATAGGAGAGCAATATGGACCTTTGCAATCGCAATGACATTCAGGCGCTTCTGCAGCGCCACGGCTTTCACTTTTCCAAGGCCATGGGTCAGAACTTTCTCATTGAAGGGTGGGTGCCCCGGGACATTGCCGCCGCCAGCGGCGCGGACGAGCACACTGGGGTGCTGGAGATCGGCCCGGGCATCGGCCCCCTGACCCGGGAGCTGGCCCGGCGGGCCGGGAAGGTGGTGTCCGTGGAGCTGGACCGCCGCCTGTGGCCGGTGCTGGAGGAGACCATGGCCGGGTGCGAAAATTTCACCCTGGTGCAGGGGGACGTGATGCAGCAGGACCTGGCGGCCCTGGTGGGGGAGCACTTCGGGGGCCTGCGGCCTATCCTGTGCGCCAACCTGCCCTATAACATCACCACCCCCCTGCTGACCCGGGTAGTGGAAAGCCGGTGCTTCGACTCCGTGACGGTGCTGATCCAGAAGGAGGTGGCCCAGCGGATCTGCGCCGCCCCGGGGACGGCGGACTATGGGGCCTTCTCCCTGCTGATGCAGTATTACACCGCGCCGGAGCTGGTGTTCGAGGTGCCCAACACCTGCTTCCTGCCGGCCCCCAAGGTGACCTCCGCCGTGATCCACTGCCCGGCGCGGCGGGAGCCGCCGGTGCAGGTGTGCAGCGAGGCCATGCTGTGGCGGACGGTGCGGGCGGGGTTCGCCCTGCGGCGCAAGACCCTGGTGAACAGTCTGCAAACCGGGTTCCCCCTGCCCAAGGACCAGCTGGCGGCTATCGTTACCGGCTGCGGCCTGCCGGAAAACGTCCGGGGAGAGCGGCTGAGCCTGGCGGACTATGCCGCCCTGGCCAACGCCCTGGCGGCGGTGATGTGACAAGCGCATAAAAACGGCGGCGGGGCACACAGGCCCCGCCGCCGTTTATCGGCAATTCCCCGTTGTCCTACCGTAGGGCGGACGACTCTGTCCGCCTTTTTTTGCGGTCCGCTGAGGGCAGCGGGCCGGACGAAACGCCTGCCGATAGAACACTCGTAGGGCGCGGGGCCCATGTGCCCCGCCGTCGCGCCAGCCGGCACGACGGTGAGCGCCGAATGGCAAAAAGAAAAGGCACCATCTTCTCAGATGGTGCCTTGAGACTGTCGAAAAACCCGGAAATCTTCCGCCATCGGAAAGGAAGATAGTTACGAAAGAAACCCATCAGGGGTGTCTTTCGTTTGCAATCACAGGTTTTTCAGAACTTTTTAAGTTCTGAAAAACCGCACGCAGCTTGTCAAAAAGACTTTTTTGACAAGCTGAAAGCACCATCTTCTCAGATGGTGCTTTTTGGAGCGGGCGACGAGGCTCGAACTCGCTACCCGGCATCCCGCGAATGGCGAGGCCATTCGCAGGAACCCTGCCTCACCTCGTGATTGGAACGCGCTTCGCGCAGGTCGAGGCAGCGAGTTCATGAAAGAATGGCAAAAAGAAAAAGCACCATCTTCTCAGATGGTGCCTTTTGGAGCGGGCGACGAGGCTCGAACTCGCTTCTCGGCATCCCGCGAATGGCGAGGCCATTCGCAGGAACCCTGCCTCACCTCGTGATTGGAACGCGCTTCGCGCAGGTCGAGGAAATCGCCGAAGCGCCGCCGGTGGCGGAAGAAGCGAGGCGATTTCGAGGAAGTGCCCCGTCTGTCGACCGCGACAGCGGGCGAGAGACGGCCGGCACGACGGTGAGCGCCGAATGGCAAAAAGAAAAAGCACCATCTTCTCAGATGGTGCTTTCTGGAGCGGGCGACGAGGCTCGAACTCGCTACCTCGACCTTGGCAAGGTCGCGCTCTACCAGATGAGCTACGCCCGCAAACGCAAGATTGATTATACCCGCGAATCCCGGATTTGTCAACCCCTGCGTTCCACTTTTTTCAACTTTTTTTCAAAAGAATTTCGATGATGCCCACGTCGCCGCCTTCGGGATAGAAATTCACGGTCCAGGGCTCCTTCTGCTCCGGGGCCTCCATGGCCTGGACCTGGTCCACGATGGAGCGGACCTCCTCCTCCTGGTGGTCAAAGTAGCCCACCTGCACCACCAGCTCACCGCTTCCTCTGCGGGCGGCGGCGGTCAGCAGCTCCCCCAGGGCGGAGACGCTGGTGGTATACACCATGGAGGCGATCTGCTCCTGGGTGCGGCGATAGCCGATGGTCAGATGAATGGCGGTGTAGTTCCGGGCGCTGTCGTCGATGGTGTAGGTGAGGTACTTCACGGCGTAGGCCCCCAGGGGCGTCTCCTGCTGCACCTCCTTGCAGGCCCGCTCCGCCGCGGCGGAGGCGTCCAGAGGCTCCGTCCCGGCATAGAGCCAGATGGTGCCCTCCCGGGCGCCGCCGGTCAGCAGCAGCATCAGGTCGTTCACCAGGTCCTGATAGCTCTCTGCCCGGAGGACGGACCGGTCCTCGCTTTCGTAATAGGTGGAGCTGTGGGGCTGGACCACGCTGTAATCCCGCTCCAGAAACGAGGCACACCCGGTGCATACCAACATCAGCGCCGCCAGAAGGGCGGCCAGCAAGGTTTTTTTCATGGCCGCGCCTCCGTTACAGGCCCGTGGGGTCATATTGACCGAAGCCCTCGCCCAGCACCTCATGGGCGTCGCACACGATGACAAAGGCGTCCGGGTCGATGCTCTGCACCAGCTTCTTGATGGGGATGAAGTGCCGCCGGCCGAAGGCGCACAGGATGATCCGCTTTTCCTGGCCGCTCCAGGCCCCCTTACCGTCCAGCAGGGTGACGCCCCGGTCCAGCTGCAGCAGCTTCTGGGTAATGGCCTCATACTGCTCACTGATGATATAGGCCACCTTGGAGGCGTTGGGACCGTACACCACCCGGTCGATCAGCAGGGACAGGATATACAGGGCCACCACGCCGTACATGGCCCGGGTCATATCCCGGAAGCACAGGGCGTACCCGATGGTCACGGCCACGTCCAGGCCCAGACAGAGGCTGCCGATGGACAGCCCCTGGAACTTCAGCTTCAGCAGCCGGGCGGCCATCTCCGTGCCGCCGGTGGTGGCGCTTTCGTGCAGCAGCAGGCCGCAGCCGATGCCCGTCACGATGCCGCCGTAGATACAGGCCAGAATGGGGTCCATGGGCGAGAAGGTGTGGATCGAGGCCAGCACGTCGATCATCAGGGAGCTGACGGCGGTGGCGTACAGGGACGAGATCAGCAGATCCCGGCCGATCTTCTGCCAGCCCAGGATGAACAGGGGGATGTTCAGCACCAGGGCGATGGTACCCACCGGCAGCATGGGCAGGAAATGATTGATGATCTGGGCAACGCCGGTGAAGCCGCCCACGGTGAAGTGATTGGGCACGAAGAACCAGTTGAAGCCCAGGGCATACAGGGCACAGGCCACGGTGATCAGTCCGTAGCGCTTCAGAGTTTTGGCAGCGGGCATAATAGGCACCTCTCTTTTTCGTATGTGTGGGGGAAAACGGGTCTTTATAACAAGGTCAGCTGTTCCTCGCCCCGGTCCTCGGGCTTGAGGATGGCTCCGGCGGCGGGGATGGTGCGGGTGCGGTAGCGGGGCAGGTTCATGATGCCGCTGTCCTCCGCCGGGACCACCCGGTCCAGATGATACTTGGGCTTCAGGGTCATCACCGCCACCCCCTGGACATTTCGGGTGGTCTTGGGGGTCAGCAGGGAGGTGTGCACCAGCAGGGCCCGGGGCTCCGTGGATACCAGGGCCAGCTCCCGGTCCTCCGGCAGAGGCAGGATGCACACCAGGGGGCTCTTGTCGGAATAAGCGCCGGTGAGCTTCCGGCGGTTGGACACCGTGGCATAGGCGGACAGCTCCACCCGGGCGGCCTTGCCGTTTTCATAGAAGAACAGCAGACAGCCGCTGTAGTCCCCGGGCAGCACCATGAAGATGACCCGCTCGCCCTCGTCCATGGCCAGACGGCCCGGCAGATAGTCGCCCAGGGCGCTGGCCTTGCCGTCGCCGAACTCCGACACCCGGGTCTTGTACACCTGGCACCTGTCGGTGAAGAACATGACCTCGGCGTTGTTGGAGGTTTCCATCTGCTGGAGGAGGCTGTCGCCCTCCTTGAACTTCTGCTCCCCGCTCATGCGCAGGGACTTGGGGGTGATCTTCTTGAAGTACCCCTCCCGGGACAGGAACACCGTCACCGGGTAGTCCTCGGGCTGGCTGTCCTCCACATATTCCTCCACCTCGTGGCCGTATACGATCTCCGTGCGCCGGGGCACGGCGTACTTCTTCCGGACCTGCTCCAGCTCGTCCACGATGATCTTCCGGATCCGGGCGGGCTTGGCCAACGTGTCCTCCAGGTCGGCGATCTCCTTTTGCAGGTCCTCGGTCTCCCGGACCCGCTTGAGGATGTACTCCTTGTTGATGTTGCGCAGCTTGATCTCCGCCACATACTCCGCCTGGACCTGGTCGATGCCGAAGCCGATCATCAGGTTGGGGATCACCTCGGCCTCCTCCTCGGTTTCCCGGATGATGGCGATGGCCTTGTCGATATCCAGCAGGATGCGCTTCAGGCCCAGCAGCAGGTGCAGCTTGTCCTTTTTGCGGCTGAGCACGAAATACACCCGCCGCCGCACGCACTCTGTGCGCCAGGCGGTCCACTCGCCGAGAATTTCGCCCACCCCCATGACCCGGGGCATCCCGGCGATGAGAATGTTGAAATTGCAGCTGACCGTGTCCTGCAGGGGCGTCAGGCGGAAGAGCTTGGTCATCAGCTTCTCCGGGTCCGCGCCGCGCTTCAAGTCGATGGCCAGCTTCAGGCCGGACAGGTCCGTCTCGTCCCGCATATCGCTGATTTCGGTGATCTTTCCGGCCTTAATGAGCTCCGCCACCTTGTCCAGAATGGCCTCGATGGAGGTGGAGTAGGGGATTTCGTAGATTTCGATGAGGTTTGCCTGCTTGTCATACCGCCACCGGGAGCGGACCTTCACGCCGCCCCGGCCGGTGCGGTACAGCTCCCGCAGCTCCGCCGGGTCGCAGATGATCTGCCCCCCGGTGGGGAAGTCCGGGGCCAGCAGGGTGGAGGCGATGTCGTGGTCCGGATTTTTCAGCAGGGCCACGGTGGTGTCGCACACCTCCCCCAGGTTGAAGCCGCAGATCTGGGACGCCATGCCCACGGCGATGCCCTGGTTGGCGGACACCAGCACGTTGGGGAAGGTGGTGGGCAGCAGAGACGGCTCCTTCATGGAGTTGTCGTAGTTGTCCACAAAGTCCACGGCGTCGCAGTCCAGGTCCCGGAACAGCTCCGCGCAGATGGGGGCCAGCTTCGCCTCGGTGTACCGGCTGGCGGCATAGGCCATGTCCCGGGAGTACACCTTGCCGAAGTTGCCCTTGCTGTCCACAAAGGGGTGCAGCAGGGACTCGTTGCCCTTGGCCAGGCGCACCATGGTCTCATAGATGGCCTGGTCGCCGTGGGGGTTCAGGCGCATGGTCTGGCCCACGATGTTGGCGGATTTGGTGCGGTTGCCTGTAAGCAGGCCCATTTTATACATGGTATACAGCAGCTTCCGGTGGGAGGGCTTGAAGCCGTCGATCTCCGGAATGGCTCGGGAGACGATGACGCTCATGGCATAGGGCATATAGTTCTCGTCCAGCGTCCGGGTGATGGGCTGCTCCACCACCGTGCCCCGCAGGCCCATCACATTGGGGTCCGCCGGCCGGTGGACGGTTTTCGGTTCTGTTTTCTTTTTTGCCATGGGGCAAATTCCTTTCGTTCAAGCGGTCATTTGGCAAATTCAGCTCACGTCGATCATATCCAGGTACAGGTGGCCGTTTTCGGCGATATAGTCCTTCCGCCCGGCCAGGTTGTCCCCCAGCAGCAGGTCGAACACCCGGGCGGTCTCCTCCGCCTCATCGGGCAGCACACGCACCAGCCGCCGGGTCTCCGGGTTCATGGTGGTCAGCCACATCATCTCCGGGTCGTTTTCGCCCAGTCCCTTGGACCGCTGGACGGTGAACTTCTTCCCCTCCAGCTGGCGGACGATGTCGGCCTTCTCCTTTTCGGAGTAGGCAAACCAGGTCTTGTCGGCGTTTTTCTCCCGATAGGTGATCTCAAACAGCGGGGTCTCGGCGATATACACATAGCCCTCCCGGATCAGGGTGGGGCACAGCCGGTACAGCATGGTCAGGATCAGGGTCCGGATCTGGAACCCGTCCACGTCGCCATCGGTGCAGATGACCACCTTGCTCCACCGGAGGTTGTTCAGGTCAAACTGGCTCAGCTCCTTGGCGGCCTTGCCCTGAACCTCCACGCCGCAGCCCAGCACCTTCATCAGGTCCGTGATGACGTCGCTTTTGAAGATCCGGGGATAGTCGGCCTTCAGGCAGTTGAGGATCTTGCCCCGGACGGGCATCAGCCCCTGGAACTCCGCGTCCCGGGACTGCTTGCAGGCGCCCAGAGCCGAGTCGCCCTCCACGATATAGATCTCCCGCCGGTCCACCTCCTTGGTGCGGCAGTCCACAAACTTCTGCACCCGGTTGGCGATGTCGATCTTCTCCGACAGCTTCTTCTTGGCGCCCAGGCGGGTGCGCTCCGCCGTCTCCCGGCTGCGCTTGTTGATCAGCACCTGGGCGGCCATGCGCTCGGCGTCGTCGTGGTTCTCGATGAAAAATACCTGCAGCTGCTGGCGCAGGAACTCGGACATGGCGTCCTGGATGAACTTGTTGGTGATGGCCTTTTTGGTCTGGTTTTCATAGCTGGTCTGGGTGGAGAAGTTACTGCTCACCAGCAGCAGGCACTCCTGCACGTCGGGGAAGGTGATCTTGCTTTCGCCCTTGGTGTATTTGTTGTTCTCCCGCAGATATTTGTCCAGCGCCGCCACAAAGGCCAGGCGGGTGGCCTTGTCGGGGCTGCCGCCGTGCTCCAGGAAGCTGGAGTTGTGATAGTGCTCCATCAGGTGCACCCGGTTGGAAAAGCACCAGGCGATGTTCAGCTTCACCTTGTATTCGGGCTTGTCCGCCCGGTCCCGGCCCTGGCGCTCCGCCTCCCAGCACACGGGCCGGGTGATGGGGTCGTCCCCGGCCAGCTCGGCCAGATAGTCCCGGATGCCGTTTTCATACAGGAAGTCCTGGGTCTCGAACCTCCCGGGGGACACCTCGCTGCGCAGCCGGAAGGTCACCCCAGCGTTGACCACCGCCTGCCGCTTCATCACGTCCTGGTAATAGTCCAGGGGGATGTCGATGTCGGTGAACACCTCCAGGTCCGGCAGCCAGCGGATGGTGGTGCCGGTTTTCTTCCGGGTCAGGGGGGTGACCTCCATCTGCCCCACGATCTCGCCCCGCTGGAAGTGGAGCTTATACTCATTGCCGTCCCGGCAGACGGTAACGTCCATATAGCGGCTGGCGTACTGGGTGGCGCAGGAGCCCAGACCGTTCAGGCCCAGGGAGAACTCATAGTTTTCCCCGGTGGGGTCGTACTTGCCTCCGGCGTACATCTCGCAGAACACCAGCTCCCAGTTGTACCGCCCCTCCTTTTCGTTCCAGTCCACGGGACAGCCCCGGCCCTGGTCCTCCACCTGGATGGACCGGTCCTGGAACCGGGTGACGGTGATCACCCGTCCGAAGCCCGCCCGGGCCTCGTCAATGGCGTTGGAGAGAATCTCGAACACCGCGTGCTCGCAGCCCTCCAGCCCGTCGGAGCCGAAAATGACGCCGGGCCGTTTCCGGACCCGGTCCGCTCCCTTCAGGCTGGAAATGCTGTCGTTGTCGTATGTTTTTTTCTTGGCCATATCCTTCCTCCGGCGGCCGAAGCCGCCAATTCTCCAATATACAAATCCTATTTTAACGCAAAAATTTCCGTCTGGCAAGAGCCGGACGGGGATGGGGAAAAAATGTTTTTCCGGGGCAAAAAGTTGCAGGCGGCGGGGCCGCCATAACAAACCGGCAACCGGCGGGATAGCATGCGCCGCAAGGGTTTTGCACATTTTCCACCGGGTTTTCCACAGCATTATGTCAACAAGGAAAACCGCCAAAAATGCCGGAAGGCCACAGGAGCGGGCAGAAAGCGCCGCCGGTCCGCAAAAAATGCAGACCGGCGGCGGCACATGTCTCACAGCCAGCTCTGGTCGAAGCCGTAGGGCAGCAGCTCCCGCAGGCGGAAGCTCTTGGCCTGCCCCTGACCGTTGAGGCAGATGACCTCCATCTCCGGGGCGAATTCCATCATCACCTGGCGGCAGGAGCCGCAGGGCACGCAGTAGTCCTCACTTTTCCCGGCGATGACGATGCGCACAAAGTCCCGGTGCCCCTCGCTGACGGCCTTGAAGATGGCGGTGCGCTCGGCGCAGATGGTGCAGCCGTAGGCGGCGTTTTCAATGTTGCAGCCGGTGAAAACCGTGCCGTCGGCGCACTCCAGCGCCGCCCCCACCGGAAAGTGGGAATAGGGGATATAGGCCCGGTCCAGCATGGCCACGGCGGCCCGGCAAAGCTCGTCTCTTGTCACGAAGCAAGTCTCCTTCCGTGATGTTTCTGAAGAAAATTGTAGTATAAATTCCGCCTTTCGTCAAGTCCTATCCGCCGTAGGGGGCGATGGTGACGCCGGTGTAGTACCAGTGGAGGATCTCCTGCCAGGACTTGCCGTCCTGGGCCAGGCGGTTGGCTCCGTACTGGCTCATGCCCACCCCGTGGCCGAAGCCGGTGACGCGGAATGTGACCCTGTCCGCCGCGGCCTCCGCCGTGAAGCACGCCGACCGCAGGCCAAACAGGCTCCGGACCTGGGTGCCCTCCACCGTGACGCCGCCGATGCAGATGCTCTCCACCCGGCCGGAGGCGTTTTCCACCCGGCCGGTGATCCAGGTTTCCGGCCCTCCGGCAAAGGACGCCTCCGGATAGGCCGCCAGGAAGGTCTGCTGAAACTCCGCCGCCGGGATTTCCTTGACGCTGTAGTAATTGGGCACGGTGTCCTCCCCCTCGGGGCTTTCCACGCTGTGCAGATACGGCAGGGTGGACACCCACACGTCCCCGGAGTTGGCGGTGACCCCGGCGGAGGAGGAGTGGAAGGCCGCTAAAATGGGCTGGCCGTTGTAGAGGATCACCTGGCCGTCGGTGTCCCGTACGGCCTGCTGGACCTTGGCCTCGTATTCGGCGGCGTGGTCCCCCCACTTTTCCGCCGCCGCCTGGGCGGAGGTGTAGGCATTGCAGCAGCGGTAATCCATGCACACGTCGGCGTCCGGGTGGGCGGCCTTCCGGCCGGAGGCCATGTGGTAATAGATGAAGGTCCGCTCCGCCACGGCCTGGGCGTCCAGGGCCTGCTGGTGGAAGGCGGCGGGCATCTCCCCCCGGACCACCCCGGGCAGATACTCCGCCATGGTCATCTCCACCACCTGCTCCCCGTCCCATACCCGCAGCACCGTGTTCGCATCGGCGGCGGGTTGTCCCGCATTTTCGCCGGTCTGTCCCGGGTCAGCCCCCGGGACGGAGCGGGACACGTCCGGCGCAGCTCCGCTGCTCAGCCATCCCCCGCCGAACAGCAGCACCGTCAGCAAAAGCCCCGCCGCCCAATAACGCATGTCCATCCCTCCTGAGGCTTTTTCTCCAGCATATGCACAGGCCCCCACCGGCAGAACAATCCCCGGCGGGATTTTCCCGCCGGGGTGAAGGGGTCGGATGCTCAGCCGAAGCTGCGGTTGGAGCGGAGAGTCACCTCCACGTCGAACTGCTGGCCGTCCCGGAGGATGGTCAGGGTCACGGTGTCGCCGATGATGTGGCTGCGCCGGGCCGTCAGCAGGTCGGAGGTAACGGACACGGCCTGGCCGTCTGCCGCCAGGATCACGTCCCCGGCCTGGATGCCCGCGTCGGCCGCGCCGGAGCCGGCGCTGACCTCCATGACCTGGACCTGGGTGCCGCCGCCGTCCTTTTCCACGGTGGTGACGGTGATGCCCAGGGAGGGGGCGCCCCGGTAGTGGCCGTTGGCGATGAGGTCGTTGACCACGAAGCTGACGGAGCTGATGGGCAGGGCGAAGCCCAGGCCCTCCACCGTGGCCTCGGTGCTGTCGGTGGTGCTCATTTTCAGGGTGTTGATGCCGATGACCTGGCCGTATTCGTTGATCAGGGGGCCGCCGGAGTTGCCGTTGTTCAGGGCGGCGCTGGTCTGCAGCAGGGTCATGGTCTTGCCGTCCACCTCCACGGCGCGGTTGACGGCGGAAATGATGCCGTTGGTCATGGTGCCCCGCAGCTCCACCCCCAGGGGGTTGCCGATGGCATAGGCGGTGTCGCCCACCTGCACCAGGTCGGAGTTGCCGAACTCGGCGGCGGGCAGGGGATTCTGGGGATCGGCCTTCAGCACGGCCAGGTCCTCCTCCTCGTCAAAGCCCACCAGGTTCACCTCATAGGTGACGCCGGTGTCCAGGGCCACCCAGCAGCTCTTGCCGCCGGAGATCACATGGGCGTTGGTGATGATATACCCGTCGGAGGTCATGATGACGCCGGTGCCGATGGAGGCCCCCTCCGACTGCTCGGACACCACCGTGACCACGGAGGGGTTCACCTTGGCATATACCTCCTGGGCCGTCAGGGGCTGGCTCTGGGGGTCCCGGCAGGCCAGGCGGACGCCGGGGTCTCCCTGAATCCGGGGAATGCTGGTGGCCTTGCTGCCGAAAATGTCCACAATGCTGCTGGGGTTGTCGCCGTCGCCGTCGGGCAGGGGCCGATGCTGACCGCTGCCGCTATTGCCGCCCAGTATGGCCGCCAGCACCACCGCCGCCACCGTCACCGCCAGCACGGCCAGGGAGATCCACAGCCACAGACGGCTGCGGCGCTTCTCCTTTTTGGCGGCCTGCTGCCAGACGTTCTGGGGCATGGGGTCCCGCTGGACATAGTAGCTGACCACCTCCCGGCCCTGGGGCTCCTTGGGAATGTACCAGGAGACCACCTCCTTCGGCTCCTCCGGGGCCGCTTCCGGGGTCTCCGGCAGGTCCGGAGTTTCCGGAGTTTCCGGGCAGATATCCTTGTTTTCGTCTGTCATAGCAAAAGTTCCTCTCATGTATTGCGCATGGGGTGGGCCAGCTGCACGGTGAAGCTGAAGGAGGTGACGCCGTTTTCGCTGGTGACGGTGATCTTCTCCTTATGCTGGGACAGGATGGTTTTCACCACATACAGGCCCAGCCCGTAGCCGTCCTTGTCCTCGCTGCGGGATTTGTCGGATTTGTGGAAGCGCTCGAACAGCAGGGGAATCTCCTCCGCCGGAATGGTGTGGCCGGTGTTGCGCACGGTGACCACCGCCTTGTCGCCGCCGGTCTCCGTCAGCCCCAGGTACAGGGTGGACCCGGGGGCGGCGAACTTGGCGGCGTTTTCCAGCAGGTTATAGATCACCTGGGTGATCAGGTCGTTGACCCCCTGGACCATGACGGAATCCTCCGGGATGTCCGCCTCCACGTCCAGGCCCCGGTCGGTGATCTTCTGCTCCATGGACAGCAGGGCCAGGCGCATACTCTCGCACAGGTCGAAGTCCTCCTTCTTCATGTCCTGCTGGGACTGTATCTGGGAGATATCCAGCATCCGGCGGACCAGGCGGCTGAGGCGGCGGCTTTCGTCGGAGATGATCTGGAGATATTTCCGCTCCTTCTCCGGGGGAATGGTGCCGTCCAGGATGCCGTCGGTATATCCGGCGATGGTGGTCATGGGGGTTTTCAGCTCGTGGGAGATGTTGGCGATGAACTCGCTTCGCTGGCGCTCGGTTTCCGCCAGGGAGTCGGCCATGTTGTTGAAGGACGCCGCCAGCTCGCCGATCTCGTCGCTGCGGCCGGTGTCCTGCATACGCACGTCGAAGTTTCCGGCGGCATAGGACCGGGTGGCCTGGACCATCTCCCGGATGGGCTGAATCTGGCGCATGGAGGTCAGGGAGCTGGCCACAAAGGAGATCAGCAGGATGATGGCCGAGGTCATGAAGAACAGGCCGATGAAGGAGCGCCACATGCTCATCAGGGACCGGGCGTCCATCACCGCCAGGACCATGCCCACGGTGCCGCCGTCCTCCTGGGTGACGGGCACCGCCACCACGAACTGCCGGATGTCGTATGCGCCGCCGATGCTGCTGCGGCCCTGGTAAAAGCCCTTGTCTCCGAAAACGGCGTCCTGAATCTCCTGGGGTACGGACACCACCTGGCCTCCCAGCCGCTGGTCGGAGGTCAGCAGGGCGTAGCCCTGGTCATTGCACAGGAGAAAGTCCGCCTTGGTAAGCCCGGCGGCCAGGGCGATGAGATTCTGCAGGCTGGGGCTGGCGGTCTGCCCATCGGAGGCCAGATAGTCCCCGGACATGTTGGCAATCAGCTCCGCGTGCTGGCGCATTTCGCTGCGCCGCTCGGACACGGTGTCGTTATAGCTCAGGGCGTAAAACGACACGCCCAGCAGCAGCAGCGTCAGCAGCACCATCCCCGCCGTCAGCAGAAACTGCTGCCAATAGAGACTGTCGAACCGGCGGCGGAACCGGGTGATCTTTTCCTGGCTCATTTCACTTCAAACTTATAGCCCACGCCCCACACGGTTTTCAGCTCCCACTGGTCGGACACACCCTCCACCTTTTCCCGCAGGCGCTTGATGTGCACGTCCACGGTGCGGGAGTCGCCGAAATAGTCGAAGCCCCACACCTCGTCCAGCAGCTGGTTGCGGGTATACACCCGGTTGGGGGTGGAGGCCAGGTGATACAGCAGCTCCAGCTCCTTGGGGGGCGTGTCGATCTTCTTACCGTCCACCAGCAGCTCATAGCTGTCCAGGTCGATGACCAGCTTGTCGAAGGTCAGGCGCTTTTTGGTGTCGTCGGGAATTTCGCTGCGGCGGAGCACCGCGTTGATGCGGGCCATCAGCTCCTTCATCTCGAAGGGCTTCACCAGATAGTCGTCGGCCCCCATTTCCAGGCCGGTGATCCGGTCGTTGACCTCGCTTTTGGCGGTGAGCATGATGATGGGGGTCTTGGCCTTTTCCCGGATATGGGCGCACACGGCCCAGCCGTCCATCACCGGCAGCATGATGTCCAGCAGCACCATGTCCGGGGCCTCCCGGTCAAATTCCTCCACGGCCTTGCCGCCGTCGTAGGCGATGCGGACGTCGAACCCCTCTTTTTCCAGGTACATGCGGATCAGGTCGGAGATATTGCGGTCGTCCTCGACCACCAGAATGTTGCGTGCCATGCGCTTTGCCTCCCACTTGTGAGTATCGTTGGTGTTTTTCTTTATTATACCGCCCCGGCCGGGACTTTCCTGAACTTTCTGTAAATTCAGACATACCGGATAGGACAGTATACCACAAAAATCCGGGTTTGTATAGATTTTCGGGGGCTTGAGACTGTCGAAAAAGTCTTTTTTGACAAGCTGAAGCCCCCGGCCGGGGCCGGAGGCTTGGAAAAATCCTTATTCGGCGCTTTTGCGCTTGGTCTTGCCGTAGCCATAGCCATAGCCGTAGCCATACCCATAACCGTAGCCGTAGCCATAGCCGGAGGAGGAGCCCCGGACGTTGGCGGCGCAGTTGAACACAAAGCCGGCCATCCGGGCGTCGGCCCCGGCCAGGGCCTGGATGCCCTCGAAGATCTGGGTGGTGGCGGCGAAATCCTCCCGGATGACGTAGATCACCCGGTCCACATGGCGGCACATGGCCAGGGCGTCGGCCATCATGGCGCAGGGCGGCGTGTCCAGCACGATGTAGTCAAACATGGGGCGCAGGGTGTTCATCAGCGCCTCCAGCTTGTCGTATTGCAGCAGGTTCATGGGGGTGTGGATGGGCTCGCTGCCGGCAAAGACGTACAGGGACGTGTCCTCATAGCGCAGGAAGTGCACCTGGCCCAGGCTGCCGGACAGGCACTGGCCCAGACCCTCGGAGGGCTTGGTGATGCCCAGCAGGGCCTTGTCGCTGGGGCCCCGGAGGTCGCCGTCGATCAGCAGGACCTTTTTTCCCTCCCGGGCCAGGGACAGGGCCAGGTTCACGGACACGGAGCTTTTCCCCTCGGAGGGGATGGAGCTTGTGACCATGATGACCTTGTCCTCGTCCTTCAGCTGCCGCAGCAGCTTCAGCCGCAGCAGGCGATACGCCTCGCAGAAGGCGCTGTCGGTCTGCATGCGGGTGATCAGCAGCCCCTGCTGGGGGCCGTTTTTCCGGCGCTTGGGGGCCGTGCGGGGGATGGAGGCCAGGGCCGTCAGGCTTACCAGGCGCTTGACGTCGCCGGTGGAGGACACCGTCCGCCGCAGGGCGGCGGCCACGATGAGCACCGCCAGCGCCAGCACCACGCCCAGGGCCGCGCCCTTGACGGCGCTGCGCACCCAGGGATCGGCGTTATACGGCGTGTCGGGCAGGGAGGGCTCCTGGTTCACCACCAGCTGCGTTTCGCCCAGGACCAGGCGGTTCACCTGGGGGTAGACGTCGATGACGGCGCAGAGGATGTCATAGGCGTCCTGGGGGCTGGGGCTTTCCACCGTCAGGACGAAGAAGCTGGTGTCCTTGATGGCGGAGGAGGAGATGACGCCGTTGAGATAGGTGACGCCCAGTCGCTGGAGCAGCAGCTCCTGCATGCGGTCGGAGGTCAGCAGATAGGGGAAGGTGTCCGCCACCTGCTGGGCGGCGGACTTGTTGTAATATTGGCTGTAGCCGGAGAGGTCGGTGCCGCCCACAAAGCTGAGATTCACGGAGAACACCGCGTCGGAGCGGTACATGGGGCGGAAGCTGCGGTGGCCGCGCCAGCCCATCAGGGCGGCGCACAGCACCACCAGGGCCAGGCACACCGGCCACAGGCGCGTCAGCGCCCGGCCCATCCGCCGCAGCAGGACGGACAGGTCGATGGGCTGGACCTCGGTATTGGTATGGGTCGTATGTTGTTCCATAGTGCGCCTCACTGCGTCTTACGGGCGGAGTGCTGCCCGTAGCCGTATTTGTCGTATTTCTTGCCATAGCCGTATCCATAGCCGGAGGACCAGGCGGCCAGATGGGCCATATCGTTGAGGATGCAGCCCAGAAACTCCGCCTTACCGGCCCGCAGAGCGTCGATGGCATCGTTGATCTCCGGTGCGGGGACGGTGTCCTGCCGCACCACCAGCACCGACGCATCGGACAGGTCCGACAGAAGCTCACTGTCGGAGAAGAAGCCCAGAGGCGGGGAGTCGATGATGACGTAGTCGTACCGCTCCCGGGCCAGAGCCACCACCTTGGCCAGCTGGTCCGAGGCCAGCAGCTCGATGACGTCGGTATAGGACTTGGTGCTCAGCAGAGAGTGCAGCCCCGTGGCGGGGTCCGTGACGGCGGCGGAGAGGATCTTCTCCGGGGCGGCGGACTCCGTCAGCAGGGCGCCCAGCTCGTTTTTCTGCTTCACGGATAGGCCCAGCATCTCGCTTTGCACCGGGCGGCGCAGGTCCAGGTCGATGAACAGCACGTTCACCCCCCGGGAGGCCAGGGAAATGGCGGTGTTGGCGGCCAGGGTGGACTTGCCCTCCGCCGCGGACACGCTGGAAAACAGGAATACCCGGCGGCCGTTGGCATGCTCATGCTGGAACTTTTCGGCGATGCGGTGGATGGATTCGGTAAAGGCGAAGCTGATGGCCGGGGAGGAGATGTTCAGGTTCCGGCGCAGGCGCTTGCCGCCCCGGCGGGCCCGGCGCTCCCGGCGGCGGTCGTCGAACCAGCCCAGGAGCTTCCGGGTCCGGCGGCCCTCGTGGGGCACGGTGGAGATGATTTTGGCGTCCAGGTCGCTGCGGGCGCCCTCCTGGGTCTGCACCGTGCCGCTGCTGACGCTGGCCCAGGCAACGCCCAGGGCGGTAAGCGCCGCACCGGCGATGGCGGCCATCAGGCAGATCCTGGGCACGTTATAGCTGCGGGAGGGGGCCACGGACAGGCTGGGGGAGTTAAGCTGGGACAGCACCGCCGTGGAGGACACATGGGCCGACAGGGACCCGTAGTTATCGGACACGGCCTTGAGCAGCACCAGGGCCTGACGGGGGGTGTCGGCGGTGACGGTGACCCGGATGAGGTTGGTCTCCCCCAGCTGCTGGGCGGAAACGGTGCCGTTCAGGGGCATGCCCAGATTCTGCTCCATGGTCTGGCGCAGGACCCGGCTCTGCAGCAGCTGGGAATAGGAGGCAGCCACATCGGCGGCGGCGGTGATATTCGTATAGTACAGGTTGCTGGTGCGGGTGGTGACGGAGAAGGTGGTGGAGCTGGTATACTGCTGGGTCACGAAGCACGTCAGCACGATCCACGCCGCCATGGCGCAGGTGAGGGCCGCCAGCAGCAGCATCCACAGCTGCCGCGCCAGCGCCCGCAGGATGCAGAGGGGCTCGATATGGGACCATTGCAGGCCCTGATTGTTTTCATCCATGACGATCCCTCCTTTATTCCACCACCACCGCCAGATAGACAGTATAGCTCTGGCCCTGGGCGGTGACGCTGTAACCCACATGATACGTTCCGGGGACGGACGTGTCCACCGGGGACTCGATGCTGACCTGTCCGGCGGACAGGGCCGTTCCGTCGGGGGCGGTGACGCTCTGGATATACCCGGAGGCATCAAAGGCCGATCCCCGGGGCAGGTACACCAGATAGTCCGACAGGGTGATCAGCTGCGGCCCGCCGACGGTGATGACCACCTTCAGCGGCAGCACCACCGAGTTGCCTAGGCGGCTGTCCACCTGAGCGGTGACGCTGTATACCCCGGGCTGGCTGTTGATGACGTTCTGGGAGGTGATGCGGATGCCGCTGCTGATGTCGCCGTCCAGCACGTCCGAGGCGGTGAGCCGGTCCAGCAGGGTCACGGTCTGGCCCAGGGGATACACCAGGGGCCGGGACAGCGCAAAGCGGGGGGCCTGGTAGTCCGTGTAGCGGACGGTGCGGGTGACGGTGGCCATGTTGTTGGCAGAGTCGAACACGATATAGGTCACCTGGGCGCTGCTGTCAGCCAGGGCCGGGGTCACGCCCTTGATGAGGATCTGGTCCGTCAGGTCACCGTCCCGGTCGTCGGAGGCCATGACGCCCTGCAAAAGGGCCTCCTCCCCGGCGGTGACGCTGACGTCGATGGAGTCGCTGGAGCAGGTGATCACCGGGGGCGTCACGTCCACGGTGAGGCGGCGATAGATCCGCAGGCCGCAGAAGGCCAGCAGGGTCAGGATAAACAGCGCGAGGATCACGCGCTGCATTTTGCGGATGGCTCTCATAGCTCGTCCTCCCTTGGAGAAGAAATAGGCCGGTCCGCCCCCACCATGGGGCGGTCCTCTAAAATACGGCGGGGGTTCTCCTCCAGCAGCAGCCGGGGGCAGTCCGGGGAAAAATCATCGGCCAGTGTGCTGCACAGCAGGCCCATATGGGTGGTGCGGACGGTGGGGCGGTGGGCATCGCTGGCGGCGGCGTGGGCCAGCCCGTGCTCCAGCAGCCACAGGGCGGTATCCTGTGCCCGGCGGCCCAGACGGCCCAGAACGCTGCCCTTGTTCAGCTGGATGACAATGCCCCGCCGGAACCAGCCCTCAAGCCGCGCGGGGTCGCGCTGGACGGCATTGTACCGCTCCGGATGGGCGGCCACGGGAACCAGGCCCCGGTGGCGGATGTCCCGGAAGCACTGCTCCATAAACTCCGCGGACTCGTCAAAATAAAATTCCACCAGCAGATACCGGCTCCCGCCCAGGGTCTGGAGCTGCCGCTGGTCCAGCAGCCGGGGCAGCTCCGGAGTGCAGAACACCTCGGCCCCCGGGTGGATGCGCAGAGGGATGCCCTCCTGCTCCAGGGCCTGCTGCAGCCGGGAGAAGGCCGTGCGCAGGGAGGCGGAGCGGTAATTCTTGGGCCCGTTCCCCGGCAGATTGCAATGGGGCGTGGCGATGATGTCCGTGACGCCGGAATCCGCCGCCATCCGGGCCATCTCCAGCGAGTCCTCCATGGACGGGGCCCCATCGTCCACCCCCGGCAGAATGTGACAATGGATATCCACCATATCCGGTCCCTCCCCTCCTGCGAAAGCACAATACGCGAAATTATAATCAAGTATAGCACATTCCCCCCGGGTTTTCAAGTCGAAGAAGGGCGAATCCCGCCGGTGGACGGCCCCGGGCGGAAAAATCCCCTCCGGCGGGGCCGGAGGGGTGCGGATATTTGTCTGGCGGGTCAGAACAGATCGGGATACAGGGCCGATACCTGCCGGTACCAGCTTTGATAATCGGACAGGGTGTCGCCGTCCAGGGAGTATACCTGCCATTGGGCGGCGGAGTCGGCGGTGGTCAGGGCCTGCCCCAGGGGGTACTTGCCCCGCTCCAGCTCCGTGGGATAGTACATCCCCGCATAGTCGGAGCCGTCGTCATAGGCGGTGAGGAACAGCAGATAGGGCTTGCCGGTTTCCATAGGCAGATAGCCCCCCTGGGTCCACAGGGCGTCGTCTGCGGTGTAGCACTCCTCGGTGATCACCAGCTGCTCCGGGGCCTGGCCCTTCAGCACCTGGGTCACCTGGCCGGTGGTTCTGGTGTAGCCGGTGGAGACATTGCCGTCGCTGTAGCGGGAGAGGACGTTTTCCTGAGTCTCCGGGGTAAACACCACGATCAGGTCGCTGACCTCCTGCAATTGGGACACCGTTGCCGCCTGGGTCACCCGGTCCGCGGGCAGCCGGTGGATGGTCTGCTGTCTGGCGCCGCAGGCGGTCAGCATCACCAGGGCCAGCGCCAGCAGACAGGAAAGCAGAACTTTTGTGCGTCTCATGGAAAAGCCTCCTTTATATAAGATACCATCATTATACCACACCCGGGGGGGAGCACAATTGGCAAATTGCAGAATTATCCGAACGGAATCTATGCCTTTTCCACAAGAACAGGCGGATATTTTGAACAAAATGTGAATTTACAGCGTGGTCACAAAGCGCCGCAGGCCGTCGTCCAGCAGCTGGGCGGCCCGGTCCCCCTGTCCGGCGGCGATGAGGTCCGTAAAGCGGGCCAGGGTACGCAGGCTCTCCTCCCGGCCTACGGACCGGATGTAGCCGGACCAGAACTCCAGGTTCACCTGCATGAAGGCGTTGAACAGCAGGGGCGTGATGGTGTTGCCGCTTAAAAACGTCACTCCCCGGTGATAGCGGAACAGGGCCTGGGCCAGGGCGGCGGTATCCGGGGCCTCCTCCGCCTGGCGCTGGAGGGCGCGGAGGGTGTCCAGATCGGCGGCGGTGTGGGACGCGGCCAGGTCCCGCAGGGCCGGGGCCTCCAGATAGTACCGCAGGCGCAGAATGCTGCGGGCGGTTTTCTCGTCGGGAAGGCCCCCGTGATAGTCCATGATGGCCATCAGCGTCTCCAGGCTGCCGGTCTGGGCATAGTCCGCCACGGTGACGCCCCGGCGGGAGGCGATGTCCAGAAAGCCCAGGCGGTGCAGCTCCCGCAGGCCCTCGTGGACCACGGTTTTGCTGATGTGCATGGTGTCGGCCAGCTCCCGCTCCGTGGGCAGCTGGTCCCCGGGCTTCAGCTGCCCGGACAGGATCGCCCCCTCCACCTGCTGGATAAACAGCTCCCGGATAGACGGGGCCACAATGGGACGGAAATCCATGGCATATCCTCCTTCTGGTCCGACCAGGACCATAAAATAGGATACCATAACTTTATAAGAACAGTCAATAGCTTTTTGCCCCGGAAATTGGTATCATTAGGGTGAGTTCATGCAGAAAAATCGCCCTTGAGGCGGAGATAAAGGAGATTTCACATGGGAAAGAACATCAACGGCGACCGGCCCACCGCGTTCCCCCTGGAGCAGGAGAAGCTGCCCTTTACCATCCCCGTGGTGGAGGAGCCCCGGCCCAAGATCGCCAAGCTGGTGGCCATGATCACCGACCGGGTGCCCGCCAAGCTCAAGGGCGTCAAGGGCAACGACCCGGAATACTGGGGCCTGGCGGACCTGGTCAGCGACGAAATGGCGGACGTGGCCCTGAAGATGGGGGTCCGCAAGCCCAAGACCATCGGGCAGCTGATGAAGCTGACCAAGCTGGAGCGGGAACCTTTGCAGAAGCTGCTGGACCAGATGGCCTGGGTGGGCCTGATCGAGTATAACTGGGAGAATCTGGACGGGAAGAACCCCGACCACGAAAAGCGCTATGTTCTGCCCCAGTTCGTCCCCGGCAGCGCCGAGTTCTTCAATATGCGCCGCAGCCAGATGGACGAGCATCCCCAGGTGGCGGCCTTCTTCGAGCGGATGACCTTCCTGCCCCTGGAAAAGATCACCCCCATGGTGCCTCCCGGAGGCGCCGGCATCGGCATGCACGTGATCCCCGTGGAAAAGGCCATCGAGACGGAGAACGAGGCCGTGGGCCTGGAAAAGATCTCCTATTGGCTGCACAAGTACGAGGGCAAGTACGCCAAGAGCATGTGCTCCTGCCGGGCCAGCCGCCAGTATCTGGGCGAGGGCTGCGGCGACGACCCGGAGAGCTGGTGCATCGCCGTGGGCGACATGGCCACCTATATCGTGGAAACCGGCCGGGGCGAGTACATCACCTATGACGAGGCCATGGCCATTTTCAAGAAGGCCGAGGACAACGGCTTCGTCCATCAGATCACCAACATCGACGGCGAACAGAAGATTTTCGGCATCTGCAACTGCAACGTCAACGTCTGCAACGCCCTGCGGACCAGCCAGCTGTTCAACACCCCCAACATGTCCCGCAGCGCCTATGTGGCCCGGGTGGAGACGGACCAGTGCGTGGCCTGCGGCCGGTGCGTGGAATACTGTCCCGCCGGTGCGGTGAAGCTGGGCCAGAAGCTGTGCACCAAGGACGGTCCCGTGGAGTATCCCCGCCAGGAGCTGCCGGATGCGGTGAAGTGGGGCCCCGACAAGTGGTCCATCGACTACCGGGACAAGAACCGCATCAACTGCTACGACACCGGCACCGCCCCCTGCAAGACCGCCTGTCCCGCCCACATCGCCGTGCAGGGCTATCTGAAGCTGGCGGCCCAGGGCAAGTACCGGGAGGCCCTGCAGCTGATCAAGCGGGAGAATCCCTTCCCCGCCGTGTGCGGCCGCATCTGCAACCGCCGCTGCGAGGACGCCTGCACCCGGGGCACCGTGGACCAGGCGGTGGCCATCGACGAGGTGAAGCGCTTCATCGCCCAGCAGGACCTGGACGCCGCCACCCGGTTCGTGCCGGAGAAGGTGATCCCCAAGGTAGACGGCGCGTTCGACCAGCAGATCGCCATCATCGGCGGCGGCCCGGCGGGCCTGTCCTGCGCCTATTACCTGGCGGAGAAGGGCTATCGCCCCACCGTGTTTGAAAAGGAGCGCCGCCTGGGCGGTATGCTGGAAAACGGCCTGCCCAGCTTCCGGCTGGAGAAGGACGTGGTCCAGGCGGAGATCGACGTGCTGCGGGAGATGGGCGTTCAGTTCCGCTGCGGCGTGGAGGTGGGCAAGGACGTGACCATTGCCCAGCTGCGGGAGCAGGGCTATCAGGGCTTCTATGTGGCCGTGGGCCTGCAGTCCGGCGGCAGGCTGGACATCCCCGGCGGCGACGCTCAGGGCGTCACGGCGGGCATCGACTTCATGCGCCGGGTCAACGGCGGCCAGGAGACGAAGCTGGAAGGCCGGGTGGTGGTCATCGGCGGCGGCAACATCGCGGCAGACGTGGCCCGGACGGCGGTGCGCTGCGGCGCGGAGTCCGTGGACCTGTACTGCCTGGAGAGCTATGACGATATGCCCATGGGCCCGGAGGACCGGGGCGAGTGTGAGCGGGACGGCATCACCATCCACGCCGGATGGGGCCAGACGGAGATCGTCACCGAAAACGGCCATGCCGCCGGGATTCGCTTCCGCAAGTGCCTGCGGGTGAAGAACGACCAGGGCCGCTTCGCCCCGGAATTTGACGACAACGACACCTGCCAGGCCCAGTGCGCCGCGGTGCTGTACTGCATTGGCCAGAAGGTGGATTGGCGGCAGCTGCTGACCGGCACCGCCGTGACCTTCAACCCCAACGGCACCGCCCAGGTGGACCCCGTGACCTATCAGACGGCGGAGCCCGGCATCTTCGCCGGCGGCGACGCCGTCACCGGCCAGAAGTTCGCCATCGACGCCATTGCCGCCGGTAAGGAGGGCGCCATCTCCCTGCACCGGTTCGTCCAGAAGGCCACCCTGACCATCGGCCGCAACCGCCGCCAGTTCGTGGAGCTGGACAAGGAGAACGCCCTGATCCCCGTGGGCTTTGACAACACCCCCCGCCAGCAGATCGGGTATAACGAGGCCCTGCGCCGGACCTTCCGGGACGAGCGCATCGCCTTCACCGCCCAGCAGGTGCAGAAGGAGACGGCCCGCTGCCTCAGCTGCGGTGCCTCCGTGGTGGACCCCAACAAGTGCATCGGCTGCGGCGTGTGCACCACCAAGTGTGCCTTTGACGCCATCCACCTGCACCGGGAGCGTCCGGAGTGCACCCACATGATCCCCGCCGAGGACAAGATGAAGGCCATCCTGCCCTACATGGTCAAGCGGGAGATCAAGATCCGCAAGGCCGGGAAGAAGTAATGCACGAGCTGGGAATCGTATTTCATGTGATCCGGGCCGTGGAGAACATCGGCCGGGAGCAGGGCCTCACCGACGTGGCGTCGGTGACCCTGGAGCTGGGCCAGGTGTCCGGCGTGGTGCCCCGGGAGCTGGAGAGCTGCTGGAAATGGGCGGCGGCCCGGACGGAGCTGATGCCCCGGGCACAGCTGCGGTTCGAGACGGTCCACGCCATCACTCACTGCGATGGCTGCGGCCGGGACTATGACACCGTACCCCAAGGCCGGGTATGTCCCTTCTGCGGCAGCGAGGACACCTGGCTGGTGCAGGGGAACGAAGTGAATATCAAGGAGATCGAGGCGCAGTAACGCGCCG
The DNA here is from genome assembly GCA_018228685.1 of Clostridiaceae bacterium Marseille-Q4149. GTDB lineage: Bacteria > Bacillota > Clostridia > Oscillospirales > Oscillospiraceae > Vescimonas > Vescimonas cirricatena. The sequence goes on along the minus strand of CP073691.1, from coordinate 1,744,590 downwards.
TCTGCGCCCCTGCTTGCCGTTGACAAGCGGGGGCGCAGGGCGTATAATGGGGTCACAATCCAATATGGGAATGCATTGAGAGTCTGAGTCATGCGCAGGGAACGTCCGGGAGACCGGGCGGGCTTTGGCATGGCTCTTTTTTCACGGAAAGGAGAGATCGCTATGTACGATGCCGTCATCATCGGCGGCGGCGCGGTGGGCTGCGCCGTGGCCCGGGAGCTGAGCCGCTGGAAGCTGAAAATCTGCCTGGTGGAGCAGGGAGAGGACGTATGCGTGGGCACCAGCAAGGCCAATTCCGCCATTGTTCACGCCGGGTTCGACGCCCCCACCGGCTCTATGAAGGCCCGGTTCAACGTGGAGGGCAGCCGCCGGATGGAGGCGCTGTCCCGGGAGCTGGACTTCCCCTATCGCCGCAACGGGGCCCTGGTGGTGTGCTTTGAGGAGGCGGGCCTGCCCCGGCTGGAGGAGCTTCTGCAGCGGGGCCGGGCCAACGGCGTGGAGGGCCTGGAGATCCTCCGGGGAGGCAGGCTCCATGAGCTGGAGCCCGCCCTGTCGGAGAAGGCCGTGGCCGCGCTGTACGCCCCCACCAGCGCCATCATCTGCCCCTTTGGCATGACCATCGCCCTGGCGGAAAACGCCGCCCATAACGGCGTGACCTTCCGCTTCGACACCCGGGTGGAGACCATCCGCCGGACTCAGGCGGGCTATACCCTGGAAACCAACCGGGGGACCATGGAGACCCGGGCCGTAATCAGCGCCGCCGGTGTGTGGGGCGATGTGCTCCATAACCAGGTGTGCAGCGATACCGCCCGCATCGTGCCCCGCCGGGGTGAATACTGCCTGCTGGACAAGAAGGACGGCGGCCTGGTGCAGCGGACCGTTTTCCAGCTGCCGGGCCCCATGGGCAAGGGCGTGCTGGTAACGCCTACGGTCCATGGCAACCTGTTGGTGGGCCCCACCGCTGCGGATCAGGAGCAGCGGGACCTGACCGCCACCACGGCGGAGGGACTGGCCTATGCCCAGGACATGGCCCGCAAAAGCGTGCCGGGCCTGCCCCTGCGGGACGTGATCACCAGCTTCGCCGGGCTGCGGGCCCATCTGGCGGAGGGGGAGGACGACTTCCGCATCGGCCAGCCCGTGCCCGGGTATTTCGAGGCCCTGGGCATCGAGTCCCCGGGGCTGTCCTCGGCCCCGGCCATCGGGGCCTATCTGGCGGAGCAGGCGGCGGCGTATCTGGGGGCGGCGGAAAAGCCGGACTTCGACCCCCTGCGCCGGGACATCGTCCGCCTGCGGGAGCTGCCCTTTGAGGAGCGGCAGCGTCTGGCGGCGGAAAACCCCGCCTACGGCAATATCGTGTGCCGCTGCGAGGGCATCAGCGAGGGCGAGATCGTGGACGCTATCCACCGCACCCCCGGGGCCCGGTCCCTGGACGGGGTGAAGCGCCGGGTGCGGGCCGGTATGGGCCGGTGCCAGGGGGGCTTCTGCACCCCACGGGTCATGGAGATCCTGTCCCGGGAGCTGGGGGTGCCCCAGACGGAGCTGACGAAAAACGGCGGAGCATCCCGGCTGCTGGCCGGGCGGACCAAGGAGGAAGCATGATGAAACATGTACAGCTTGCCATCATCGGCGGCGGGCCTGCGGGGCTGGCCGCCGCCGCGGCCGCCCGGAAGGCCGGAGTGGAGGACCTGCTGATCATCGAGCGGGACCGGGAGCTGGGCGGTATTCTGAACCAGTGCATCCACGCGGGCTTCGGCCTGCACACCTTTTCCCAAGAGCTTACCGGGCCGGAATACGCCCGGCGGTTTGCCGACCAGGTCCGGGAGCTGAACATCCCGTACCTGCTGAACACCATGGTGCTGGACCTGTCGCAGGACCGGGTGCTGACGCTGACGGGCCGGGAGACGGGCCTGGTGCAGCTGGACGCCGATGCGGTGATCCTGGCCATGGGCTGCCGGGAGCGGCCCCGGGGGGCCCTGAACATCCCCGGCTGCCGCCCGGCGGGCATTTACTCCGCCGGTACCGCCCAGCGGCTGGTGAATATGGAGGGGCTGATGCCTGGCCGGGACGTGGTGATCCTGGGCAGCGGCGACATCGGCCTGATCATGGCCCGGCGGATGACGTTGGAGGGGGCAAAGGTCCACGCGGTGGCGGAGGTGATGCCCTATTCCGGCGGCCTGAAGCGGAACATCGTCCAGTGCCTGGAGGATTTCGGCATTCCCCTGTATCTGTCCACCACCGTGGTGGACATTCACGGCCGGGAGCGGCTGGAGGGCGTGACTCTGGCCCAGGTGGACGGGAACCGCCGCCCCATCCCCGGGACGGAGCGGGACATCCCCTGCGACACGTTGCTGCTGTCGGTGGGCCTGCTGCCGGAAAACGAGCTGAGCCAGCAGGCCGGAGTCCGGCTGGACGCCGTTACCGGCGGGCCGGAGGTAGGGGACGATCTGTCCACCTCCGTTCCCGGCGTGTTCGCCTGCGGCAACGTGCTGCACGTCCACGATCTGGTGGACTTCGTGTCCCAGGAGGCGGCCCGGGCCGGGGAAAACGCCGCCCGGTACTTGCTGGAGCACCGGCGGGAGGGCAAGACCGTCCGCCTGACGGGGCAGAACGGCGTGCGGTACACCGTGCCCCAGTATCTGGACCCGGAGGCCATGGAGGAAACCGTCACCGTCCGGTTCCGGGTGGGCAAACCCTATCGGGACGCCGATCTGGCGGTTTATCTGGACGGACGGCTGCTGCGCCGGGTGCATAAGCGCATTCTCAGCCCCGGCGAGATGGAGCAGCTGACCCTGCGGCGGGCGGACCTGCCCCGGGGGTTGAAGCAGATCACCATTCAGGTGGAGGAGGGAGCGCAATGAGCATCCGCGAGCTGACGTGTATCGGCTGCCCCATGGGCTGCCAGCTGACCGCCGTTATGGACGGCAGCCAGGTGACCCGGGTCACCGGCAACACCTGTCCCCGGGGGGACGCATACGCCCGGAAGGAGTGCACCCACCCGGCCCGCACCGTCACCGGCACCGTCCGGGTGTCCGGCGGCGCGCTGCCGGTGGTGTCCGTCCGCACCGCCGGAGAGGTGCCCAAGGAGAAGGTGCTGGATGTGGCCCGGGCGCTGTGCCGGGTGCAGCTGACGGCCCCGGTGCAGGCCGGGGACGTGGTGATCCCCAATGTGCTGGGCACCGGCGTGGACGTGGTGGCCACCCGGTCCGTGTGACCCCGCAAATCACCGGTTGACAGGGAAGCGGGGGGCAGTATATAATAAATTGAATCATCATTCCCTGTTAATTCGATGTTTTTCTCTATGAAATCTAATATTTCATATCAGCAAGGAGGTCTTACATGGACATTTTCGAGAAATGCTATGCCCCGTCCCTGGCCAAGGAGCTGAAGGAGGCGGGGGTGTATCCCTATTTTCACGCGCTGCAATCCCGGCAGGACGTGGAGGTGCAGATGGAGGGCAAGCGCCGCATTATGCTGGGCTCCAACAACTATCTGGGCCTGACCATCGCCCCGGACGTGGTGGAGGCGGGCATTCACGCCCTGGAGCGCTACGGCACCGGGTGCAGCGGCTCCCGGTTCCTCAACGGCACTCTGGAGATGCACCTGGAGCTGGAGGCGGAGCTGGGAAAGTTCCTGCGCAAGCCCGGCATCGTCACCTTCGGCACGGGGTATCAGTCCAACGTGGGCATCATCAGCGCCCTGGTGGATCGGCATGACTACGTCATCTGCGACCGGGAGAATCACGCCTCCATCTATGCCGGGTGCCAGATGAGCTACGGCAAGATGCTGCGCTATCGCCACAGCGACATGGAGGAGCTGGAGAAGTGCCTGCAGCGGGTGCCGGAAAAGAACGGCGCCCTGATCGTCACCGACGGCGTGTTCTCCATGGGCGGCGACATCGCCAAACTGCCGGAGATCTGCGCCCTGGCCAAAAAGTACGGGGCACGGGTCATGGTGGACGACGCCCACGGCCTGGGCGTTCTGGGCCAGGGCGGCCGGGGTACGGCCAGCTACTTCGGCCTGGAGGACCAGGTGGACATCTATATGGGCACGTTTTCCAAGTCCCTGGCGTCCCTGGGCGGATACATGGCGGCCTCGGAGGAGGTGGCGGACTTTGTGCGCCACGCGTCCCGGCCCTTCATCTTCTCGGCGTCCATTCCCCCGGCCAACTGCGCCACGGCCCTGGCGGCCCTGCGGCACCTGGAGCAGCATCCCGAGCTGCCGGAGCGGCTGCGGGAGCTGAGCCTCTATGCCCGCAAGGGCATGACGGACCGGGGCATGAAGATCCGGGAGTCCGCCCTGACGGCCCCCACGCCCATCATCCCCATCTATACCTACGAGACCTATCACACCCTGGAGGTGGCCCGGGAGATCTATGACCGGGGCGTGTATGTGAACCCCACCCTGCCCCCGGCTACCCCGGAGGGGGAGGCCCTGCTGCGGACCAGCTATATGGCCACCCATACCGAGGCCCTGCTGGACGAGGCCATGGACATCATGGCGGACGTGCTGGTGAAGGATCATGAGTGAGATCGCCGTCATCACCGGAGGGACCTCCGGCATCGGCAGGGCCACGGCCCTGTATCTGCGGGATGCGGGCTATACCGTGTATGAGCTGAGCCGCCGGGAACAGGGGGTGGAGGGCCTGCACCACATCCGCTGCGATATCACCGACGAGGCCCAGGTCCGCTCCGCCGTGGCGGAGATCATGGACCGGGCCGGGCGCATTGACGTGCTGGTGAATAACGCGGGCTTCGGCATCTCCGGGGCGGTGGAGTTCACCGACACGGCGGAGGCCCAGCGCCTGCTGGACGTGAACTTCTTCGGCATGGTGCGGATGAACAAGGCCGTCATCCCCCATATGCGCCAGGCGGGCCGGGGCCGCATCGTGAACCTCAGCTCCGTGGCGGCGCCCTGCCCCATTCCCTTCCAGGCGTATTACTCCGCCGGAAAGGCGGCGGTGAACGCCTATACCATGGCCCTGGCCAATGAGCTGCGGCCCTTTGGCATCACGGTGTGCGCCGTGCAGCCCGGAGATATTCACACGGGCTTCACCGCCGCCCGGGTGAAAACCATGGAGGGCGACGACGTGTACGGCGGCCGCATCGGCCGGTCCGTCCAGCGGATGGAGCACGATGAGCAGAATGGCATGGACCCCGCCAAGGCCGGGGCGTTCATCGCCCGGGTGGCCATGAGGCGGCGGCCCAAGCCCATCTATACCATCCGGCTGGACTATCAGTTCTTTGTATTCCTGACCCGGATCCTGCCGGGACGGACGCTGAACTGGCTCATCGGGCTGCTGTATGCAAAATAAGACCTCCTGCCGGGGGTCATTGTGAAAATCGTCCATTCCGGGCCGCCGGACGGGAGCCGATTTTTGCACACAACCACCATTTGCAGGTTTTCCCAAAATCTGATATACTGATTCCACAGCGTGTGGCGTTTCTGCGTAAATCCGGTTGCAGAAGCGCCGCGCTTTTTTTGCGGCAAAAATGCCCGTCTCCGGGGATTTTGCAGGAAGGAAAGTGATATTTTATGGAACGCTCCAACGATTTTCTGGGAACGGAGCGTGTGGGGCGGCTCATGGGACGCTACGCCGTTCCCTGCGTGATCTCCCTGCTGGTGGGGGCCTTGTACAACATCGTGGACCAGATCTTCATTGCCAACGCCGACTATCTGGGGTCCTACGGCAACGCCGCCAACACGGTGGTGTTCCCCCTGACGGTGGTGGCCCTGGCCATCGCCGTGATGGTGGGGGACGGCTGCTGCGCCTTTGTCAGCATGGCCCTGGGCCCGGTGTTCGGTCAGGAGCAGTATGCCCAGATCCCCATGGCGGTGGTGGACATCGTCATGAAATTCTTCCAGATCGTCATCTCCGCCGTCATCATCGTGAAAACCTATCGGGACCTGGACGCCCCAGCGCTCCGGGCACGATAAAAAGCAGGCAGGGCCTTCGGCTACTCCTGATAGGGGTGCCTTGAAGCGTGTCCTCGGATTAGGCAGGCAGTGCAATTGTACTGTCTGCCTTTTCTGTTGTCTCTCCGCATAGAAGCATATCGTCTGTCTCGTTGAGGTTGAAGTCCCGAAAACAGATGTGGATCTTCTGCGGTGCGTGCTTGGAGTATTTGACCTCTTTCTCATACACGATGATTTTCGCCACAAAGGTGCGGAGCAGTTCCGGAGTCAGTTCCGTCATGTCGGTGAACTTTCTGGCCTTGGCGATGAAGTTCTTGGCGTTGGCCATGCTACTGCGTAGTTTCTCCAGGCGCTCCTCCGTGGCAGGGATGGCTTCGGCCAGCTGCGCTTTCTCCTTGGAGTATGCCTCAGACAGCAAACGGAACTGCTCATTGCTCACCCGTCCCAAGGCGCTGTCCTCATACATCCGCTTGAACACTACATCCAGTTCGCCATCCCGTTTCCGCATCGTGGACAATTCCCGTTCCACCCCCCGGATCTCCTTTGCCACCTCAGTAGATTGCTTTTGCTGAATATATGCGGCGAACCGCTCCGGGTCGCTCCTGGCAAACTCTGTGGCTCTGCGGATTGTTTCCAGCACGATTTCCTTCAGTGCCACTTCCCGGATATAGTGAGCGCTACACACTTCTGCCCCGTCCTTCTTGTAGGTGCGGCAGGTGAAATGATTCTGTTCCGGCTTCATGGTGTGCGCCCGGTGCAATACCATGGGCTTACCGCAGTCCGCACAATACACCAATCCAGAGAACATATTCTGCTCATCCATATTCGTGCGGCGGCGCTTATGAGATCGCACCTCCTGTACGATATCCCAGGTTTCCTGATCCACCAGCTCTTCATGAGTATTCTCAAAGATAAGCCACTCTGATTTGGGGCGTTCACATCGTTTTTTGTCCTTGTAGGACTTGGTGCTGTAGCGAAGGTTGACCGTGTGCCCAAGGTAGACCATGTTCTGAAGCATATCCGCCACCATGTCGCCAGTCCAGTTGTAGGGCCGCTCTGCATTCAGCCCGGAATGGGATGTGCCGAATTTCGTATAGGCGTACATGGATGGACTGTAGATGCATTCTTTCTTGAGCTGCTTTGCAATCTGGGCTGGTCCCATTCCGCCGGCGCACATGGCGAAGATGCGTTTGACGACAGCCGCCGCCTCCTCATCCACCAACAGAGGAGAGTCCTTGGTTGCACCCTTGCGGTAGCCGTAAGGAGCTCGTGTCCCCACCCGGATTCCCCGCTGTGCCTTGGCGTTCACTACATTCCGCACCTTGCGGCTGCAGTCCCGCACGTGCCATTCATTGAACAAATTCTTGAAAGGCATCAGCTCGTTGCTGTTTTCATACTTGGTGTCAACATTGTCGTTGACAGCGATGTAGCGCACATCATTGGAAGGGAATATCTCCTCGATATAAAGACCGGTGTGCAGTTGGTTTCTTCCAAGGCGGGAAAGATCCTTTGTGATGATGACGGCGATGTCGCCGTTGCTCATGTCATCCATCATCTGTTCAAAGGCTGGGCGATTGAAAGCTGACGTTAGATAACGATACTTTTGAAAACACTGGAAAATCAAGGTTTTTCGAGCGACGGACAAGCAGGGTATTGTACTAAAAACTGAATACGACGCAGAAGCGGCGTTTCTTACTCTCTACATGGGAGAACAGGAACGCCGCTTTTTTCATGCCCTTTGTTACGCAGTAGGGGCAGAAAAAGCCTTGCTACAAGCGGTTTTCCGGGCGCGTATCTGGCGCGGAAAGGGATTTATACCTTATCCCCCGAAACCGCGCTTCTACTGCGTAACAAATCCAAAGCAAAGGAGCTATGAACTATGGCAGTTTTCAGAGTGGAACGAAACAAGGGCTATACCGTAATGAGCAACCACCACCTACGCAACAAGGAGCTTTCCCTAAAGGCAAAGGGGCTGTTGTCGCAAATGCTGTCACTCCCCGAAGATTGGGACTACACCTTGAAAGGCTTATCCCTTATCAACCGGGAGAAGATAGACGCTATCCGCGAAGCCATTAAGGAACTTGAACGCGCCGGGTATATCGTCCGTTCAAGGGAGCGCGACGAGAAAGGACGCTTGCGGGGCGCGGACTATGTGATATTCGAGCAGCCGCAGCCGCCTACGCCGGATTTACCTACATTGGAAAATCCAACATTGGATAATCCAATGCAGGAAAAACCAACATTGGAAAAACCTACGTTGGAAAATCCAACGCAATTAAATAAAGATATACAAAGAACTGACTTACCAAAAAAAGAAAAATCAAATACAGATTTATCAAGTACCCATTCCATTCCTATCCTTTCCCCTAACCCCTCTCCTTGCAGAGAAGCGGCTGCGCCGCCGGAACGGAAAGGAACGGAAGCGGCAGCACAGAGCGCAGTTGATATATACCGGGAAATCATCAAGGACAATATCGACTACCACATTCTCAAACAGGACATGAAGTTTGACAGTGACAGGCTGGACGAGATTGTAGACCTCATGCTTGAAACCGTATGCACCGCCAGAAAGCGGGTACGGATTGCGGGGGACGACTACCCGGCAGAGCTTGTGAAGTCAAAGTTTATGAAACTAGACGGCGAGCATATCCGCTTTGTGCTTGACTGTATGCGGGAGAACACAACCAAAATCCGCAACATCAAGCAATATCTGAAAGCCGCCCTTTTCAACGCCCCGTCCACAATCGGCAACTACTACACTTCCCTTGTCGCCCATGACATGGCAAGCGGCGCACTGTCACCGAAAAAGCCGCAGTACGGCGACCCGGACTATTATTCATGCAATGAGGGCGAAAGCCTGTAACCACCCACAACCACAAAAGGAGGATTTTATTATGGCACAGAAAATGACAGGAGCATTGGTATTTGACGAGCGCACCGACCGTTACGACATCCGCTTTGACTTAAACAGCTACTACGGGGGCTTGCATTGCGGCGAGTGCTTTGACGTATTCGTGCGGGGCAAGTGGAAGCCGACCCGGATTGAGTACGGCGACAACTGGTATCTTGTGGGTATCAGAGCCGAGGACTTGAACGGGCTGCGGGTGCGTATCTGACCGCCGCCCCATAAAGAAACGCGAAAGGAGGACGCGACAAATTGCAGGACGAAGTAAACGAAAAGACCATAGCCCTTTACATCAAGACCGGGAAGCTGACCGCGCAGACGCTCCAAAAGGCAATGAAAGCCATACTGTCAAAGGGCAAAAAGCAGCTTGCAAAACCGCCACAGGGCAAGCAGAGCTTAAAGCAGCTTATGAAGCAGAACGCGGGCGTTTCCAACATTGAGATTACCGAGGGCAATATCAAAGCCTTTGAGAGTACGGCGAAAAAGTACGGTATCGACTTTGCGCTGAAAAAGGACGCGACGGAAAGCCCGCCCCGCTATCTGGTTTTCTTCAAGGGGCGGGACGCGGACGTACTGACCGCAGCCTTTAAGGAATTTTCCGCAAAAAAGCTGACACAGGAGAAAAAGCCCTCAATCCGAAAGCTGCTCTCTACCCTCAAAGAAGCTGCACAGGGCAGAAACGCGGAACGGGCAAAGGTCAAGAACAAGGACAGGGAGGTATCGCTATGAAGCCGGAAATCAAGAAGCTGCTTATCCTAAATCTCCCGTATCTGCTCTTTGTCTGGCTCTTTGATAAAGTGGGCGCGGCTGTCCGGCTCTCCCCCGGCGCGGACGCAAGCGCAAAGCTGCTACATCTTGGGGACGGTTTTACCGCCGCCTTTTCCAGTATCGCGCCGAGCTTCCACCCGGCAGACTTAGCTTTAGGCATTGCGGGGGCGGTCATTGTCCGGCTGATTATCTACACCAAAGGCAAGAACGCGAAGAAATACCGCCGCGGGACAGAATACGGTTCGGCGCGTTGGAGTGCATAATTTTAAGTGTAAATGACACATACATGGACGCACAGGAGGTTATGCACATGACTGATTATAGCAAAATTACAGCCCTTTACTCCCGCCTTTCCGTGGGCGACGAGGACAGGGACGGCGGCGAGAGCAACAGCATACAGAACCAAAAAATCTTTTTAGAGAACTACGCCAGAGGACAGCACCTAACCAATATCCGGCACTACATTGACGACGACGAAAGCGGCAGGTTTTTTGACCGTTCTGCCTACTCCCGCATGATGGACGATGTAGAAAACGGGAAAATCGGTGTCTGCATTATGAAAGACCTTACCCGCTGGGGGCGCGACTATCTCCAAGTCGGCAACGCGATGGAGATATTCAGACGGAACAATGTGCGCTTTATCGCGGTCAACAACGGCATTGACAGCGAGAATGTCAAGCCCGACGAGGTTTTTGACTATTACGAGCTTGACGCGGCAGACTTACAGGAGGACGCAGACCATGAGGAAACGTAGCGCAGAGGAAAAACAAAAGCAGCTTGAACGGTTTTTAATGAATGTTGCGGAAGCCGCCGACGCTGCATTATGGGAGTATTGGCGGGAAAAGGAAGCGGAACACCGCCGTTTTGCAACGGAGTATGTCACGCGCCGGGGGCTTATCCCGCAACAGTGACAGCATGGCAGACCGCCGGGGGACAGGGGAAGCTACACTTCCCCTACGCTGCCTTGCGGCAGCTACCCCTTTGTGAACTTGCGGGAAGCGAACACCTTGCTACGCAAGCTATTCACTTCCCGCAAGTCTGAAAAAAACGTCCGGCAGCACAGCGGAACACAGAAAGGAGCGATTGAAGCAATCACATCTATCCATACCGGCTACATGATACGCGCCCCCACTTTCCGGCGCAGTACACAGCGGCAGGAGCCGCACCCCTTACAACTGAATACCGCCGCGCCGCAGAACTTACGCAGCGCGGGGACAGCCGCCTTTACCAGAGGGCGGTTTTTTTGTGCGGCGGCGACCATACGCTGACCGCCTTTTGTCCGCTTGCCGGACAGCCGCAGACGCGGCAGAAAGGATATATTTATGGCATTTTTCAATAGCGCAGTAGACGTTTTGCAGACCCTTGTTGTAGCACTTGGAGCCGGGCTTGGTATCTGGGGCGTAATCAATCTGATGGAGGGCTACGGCAATGACAATCCGGGCGCAAATGCTCATGTACGGTAAGGAAGCAAGCAACCGAAAACAAGAGATAGACCGCCAGCACTACACTATTCCGAACCAAAGACCAAAAGATAAGCATTGTGGGAAAATCTAAACTTTTGGATTTTCCTACAATGCCGACTACGGCGGAATCCTTCCCACTCCTTATATCTTTATTTCCGTATACATTGAATTTGTATTTAGTAAATGCTATAATGTCCCTATTCAAATTATAAATGTGTTGAATTAGTTACATGTACATATTTTTTGTGCCGCATAAATACCCTGTTGAGGTTGTCGTTCTTTGTCCAGATGTGGAAACAATAAAAGGAAGGGAACGATACAGGGAGAAAACAGGCTATTCCGGCTTTACGGTTGAAACCTTATACGATACATTTATGCAGACAACACCACGGATCGGCTTTTGGCTGGACAATTCCAACCAAACACCACAGCAGACAGCAGAAACCATTCTGAACGCCAGAAAGTCGGTATGATTGTTACATATAAGGGGAAGAAAAATTTCTTTTAGGTACTTTCTTTCCTAAAACTAATGTGATATAATAGCATCATTCCAAAAAAGGAGTAAAAAATATGCGGCAAGGTATTCTTAAATAAAACTATAATCAAATAGTGGGAACAAAGGATTATGATAGTCCCTTTTGTGGGGGCTTGGTTTTTTGTACCCAATTTAAGAATACTTTTGCCTTATCAATTTTGACATATCCGAAAAACAGCAATCACAAACAGGTGTATGCTGTATATGTGTATGTCCGCAAATTATAATCCCCAGTGGTAAAAGTATTTTACTGCTGGGGATTTTTATGCCCTTTTGGGGCTGTAAAAGGAGGACAATCACATGAAAATAATCAATATTGGAATTCTCGCCCATGTAGACGCAGGAAAAACAACATTGACGGAAAGCCTGCTGTACACCAGTGGAGCGATTGCGGAACAAGGAAACGTGGATAAAGGAACTACAAGAACAGACACTATGATTTTGGAACGGCAGCGCGGAATTACCATTCAGACAGCGGTTACTTCTTTTTGCTGGAATGATTATAAAATCAATATCGTGGACACTCCCGGTCATATGGATTTTTTAACCGAAGCATACCGCTCTTTATCTGTCCTTGACGGAGCTGTTTTAGTCATTTCGGCAAAAGACGGCGTACAGGCACAAACCCGTATATTATTCCATGCGCTTCAGAAAATGGACATTCCGACAATTATCTTTATAAATAAGATAGACCAAAATGGGATCGACCTGCGGCGTGTTTACCAAAGCATTAAAGATAAACTTACCAGTGATATGATTGTCATGCAGGAGGTTTCCCTGTCGCCAAAGATAACCATGACCGATATTTCTGATTTGGACAAATGGGATATGATTATTTCCGGAAGCGATGAACTATTAGAACGATATGTTGCAGAGGATTCTTTGGATATACAGGAATTACAATATGAAAAGTGCAAAAGAACCAGATGCTGCTCTTTGTTTCCTGTTTATCATGGGAGTGCAAAAGACAATTTAGGAACAGAAAAACTGATTGAAGCGATTACAGAAACTTTCATTACAGAAACAGACGATATTCAGTCTGAATTATGTGGATATGTTTTTAAGGTTGAGTATACAGAGCGGAAAAAACGGCTTTCTTATTTACGCCTGTATCATGGGACGCTCCATTTACGGGATACCCTGCTGCTGTCAAAAAAGGAAAAAATAAAGATTACAGAAATGTGTATTCCGTCAAATGGTGAAATCGTCCCGGTTGACCATGCCTGTCCGGGAGAAATTGTTATTTTAGCTGATGATACTTTGAAACTGAACGACATTCTGGGAAATGAAAAACTCCTGCCTCACAAAACACGGATTGATAATCCCATGCCATTACTTCGGACAACGGTAGAGCCGCAAAAGCCGGAGCAAAGGGAAGCCCTGTTAAATGCCCTCACAGAGATTGCTGATACAGACCCTCTTTTGCATTTTGACATTGATACTGTTACACATGAGATTATATTATCTTTTTTGGGAAAAGTACAGTTAGAAGTTATTTGTTCGCTATTAGAAGAAAAATATCATGTGGGCGTGGCTATGAAAGAGCCTTCGGTTATTTATCTGGAAAGACCGCAAAAAAAAGCGAGCTACACGATTCATATTGAAGTGCCGCCGAATCCGTTTTGGGCATCTATTGGTTTGACTGTAACACCGCTTCCTGTTGGAAGCGGAACACAATATAAAAGCGAGGTATCTCTCGGCTATTTAAACCAAAGTTTTCAAAATGCCGTCATGGAGGGTGTGCGTTATGGAATGGAGCAGGGCTTATATGGCTGGGGAGTGACAGACTGCCAAATTTGTTTTGATTATGGAGTTTATTACAGCCCGGTCAGCACCCCCGCTGATTTTCGTTTTCTTGCGCCTGTCGTGTTGGAGCAGGCATTGAAAAAAGCAGGAACACAACTGTTGGAACCATACCTTTCCTTTACCCTTTTTGCACCGCAGGAATATCTTTCACGGGCTTATAATGACGCACCAAAGTATTGCGCAATCATTGAATCAACCAGACTTGAAAAAGATGAAGTTATTTTTAAGGGGGAAATCCCTGCCCGTTGTATTGGTGAATATAGAAATGATTTGAATTTTTATACAAATGGAAGAAGTGTCTGCATTACAGAATTAAAAGGGTATCAGGAAACTTCCGGCGAGCCTGTGTTTCAGCCACGCCGCCCGAACAGCCGTTTAGACAAGATCCGGCATATGTTTCAGAAGATAATGTAACATCTTGCGCAATGCAAACGTTCATTGCTGGCTATTGCGAAATATCATTGATAAAATCAGCATCAGAGAGGAGGAACCATTTTGAACCAGAAACAGACGGATATTACAACAGGAAAGCAAATACGTCATCTGCGAACACAATCGGGAATGACACAGGAAGAACTGGCTGGGAAATTGAATGTTACCCGGCAGGCGCTATCGAATTGGGAGAGAGATGTTAATGAACCCGATTTAAATACGTTGAAAAAAATTTGTTTTCTTTTTGGAGTCCACATGGACGATTTTGCGAAGGAGGTAATAACAAAAATGGAAACATGTGAAAAAAAGAGAAACGACAATTTAATAAGTATGATATGGCAATTGGACTTTTTTATGGTGTCGGGATATTTCTTGGCATTGGTATTTTCTTTGTTGGCGGTTTTATGACAATGTCGGGTGCAGGGTGGGGAGCATCACTATTTGGCGGTGGCTGTTTTTCTCTTGTATTTGGCTTGATATGCCATGCAGTTATTACATTGAGAAGAAATGACAAATGATGACATATCCTGCTTTCTAGTCTTTTCGGTCATATCGCGTAAAAAAGCCGCTGCTTTTGGCTTTCCAATAGCGGCGGCAAAGGGAAATATCCTTTGAATACCTTACAGAAGAAAAGTTTTGCAGCATTATAAAAATAAAAGCCTATACCATTTTGGAAAGAAAAGATACATAATAGTCAAGACGGCAACAATCAGAAGTTATGGAGGGTAACAATGGAATATAGTAAGGAAGATTTAATGGAAGCAAAAAGGCAAATTTTGGGAGTGGGAGAGAACATGGGAACAGAGGAAAGCAAAAAGATCTGGGAGAAAAACGCACAATTTTGGGATGATGCAATGGGTGACGAATCCAATGAATTTCACAGAGAGGTAGTACGTCCCAAAGTAACGGAACTTCTCTCTCCTGATCCTTCGGATTACATTTTGGATATTGCGTGCGGCAATGGAAATTATTCTTCGTATCTTGCACAGAGAGGCGCTTCGGTCGTCGCTTTTGATTACAGCAAAAAAATGATAGAATTGGCTAAAAGACGGCGATCACAATATGCAAAACAAATTGAGTTTTGCGTAGCGGATGCGACCAATAGAGAAAGCTTATTAGGATTAAAAAGAAATCGAGCCTTTACGAAAGCAGTTTCTAATATGGCAATTATGGATATTACGGATATTGAACCGCTTTTTATGGCTGTTTATGAACTATTGGAGGAAAACGGGATTTTTGTCTTTGCAACGCAGCACCCTTGTTTTATCACATTGACTGAAAAATATATGACACCGCACAGTTACTATGATATAGCGATCGAAGGGCAGCCGGAGGAGCAGATTTATTATCATCGTTCCATACAAGATATTTTTAACCTTTGTTTCAGAGCTGGATTTGTCATTGATGGATTTTATGAAGAATGTTTCAAAAACAATAAAGAAATTCCTATGGTAATGATAGTAAGGCTTAAAAAGGTAAAACGTGATAGCTTAAAATAAATTCAAGTTTGCCGGATAAATAGCAAACCCGGCCGAGCCAGTCAACGGTCAAGATGAACGGGCTTCGCCCGCCGTTGACAGCCCCGCCCGGTTTTGCAGTTAGGCAGTCAAGGAGCGACAGCCTAAAGTGCTGCCGCCCCTTACTATCATAAAAAGCAACTACTAACCAGCCACAGCCCTTTTGGGAGGAAAGGGGGATTTTCCATGACCTGTACAGAAGAATATCGGGAACATATCGAGTACACTTTCCATGCCTTTTGCAAAGTCGTTATCCGAAATGCAACGATCAACGCAGCGAGGACACGGAGCAGGAAGCACAAAAGAGAAATATCCCTTGAATACCTCACAGACGAAAAGCACTACCCTTTAGGCACGACAGATGAATATTTCCAAGCCCCGGAGCCGGACGAGGAATACATACTTACCCTTTGCGGCGATACGGTCATTTTCAGCAGCGGTTTACTTGCGGAAGCCCTGTCACGGCTGGACGAACGGGAGCGGGAAATGATTTACCTGTCCTTTTTCAAGCGTATTCCACAGCACGAAATTGGCAGACAGTACGGGCGCAGCCGCAGCACAGCGGGCTACCATATCCGAAAAGCCCTACGGCAGCTCCAAGCGGAAATGGAGGGAATGGCATATGAGAAATAATAGGCTTCTCCCCTATGAAACAATCGTCCAAGCCGCCAGCGGGGAGCCGGAAGCGGTGGGAACTGTATTGCAGTATTACCGCCGCCGCATACAATGTGCCGCCCGTGTGAATGGACGGGTAGACCAAGATACAGAGGACTACATCACCCAGACGCTTCTCACAGCTATTTTCAAGTTCCGCTTTGGGAGATAGCCCTACCGCCTACAACTGAATAACCGCCGCTTCGCCGGCAACCAGAAAGCAGTAAATCTATTCAACAGATTTGCTGCTTTTTTTCGTTCCTGTTTGGCATTTTTGAAAATCCCCAGTATGAAAAAACAAAAGGGAAAATAGCCGCCGCAGTTGGCAAAATCCCTTACTTATCCGTAGAGGGTATCAAAGAAAAAAATACTGCCATTGTCCGCCTATTCCGGCTTGCGTGGTGTTGTAGGGAATAGAGGGGAAATTCTAAAAATCTCCGTCCATTTTGCTTTGCGTGGTGTTGTAGGTAGTGAAAGGAAAATTTTCAAGATAAGCCGGAATAGCGGGTAGCAAAGCCCTTTTGAAACGTTTTGTTAGCGGAAAGGACGGGAGCCGGGGAACGCCGGAGTTTTTCAGAGCAAGATTCTACCGAGGTGCCAAAATTCGCTCTCCGCTTATTTTTGCCCCTGCGGGAATCTTGTTGGGGAGTGCCTTCCCCAAACCCTGCTATGCGCCCTGTCGGGCGAGAAAGGAGGTCACAGACCATGCGAAAGAAATACAATACGCCCCACCGCCGTCATGTGGTAAAGACCCGCATGACCGATGAAGAATACGCCGACTTCACCGGGCGGCTGGCGGCTTATGAAATCAGCCAGTCCGAGTTTATCCGGCAAGCCATACGGAAAGCGACCATACGCCCCATTGTCACCGTTTCCCCGGTCAATGACGGGCTGCTTGCCGCCCTCTCCAAGCTCACGGCAGAGTACGGGAAAATCGGCGGCAACTTAAACCAGATTGCCCGGAGCCTGAACGAATACGGAAGCCCCTACCGGGGGCTGGAAAAGGAAGTGCGGGGAGCCGCCGCCGACCTTGCCGCCTTGAAGTTTGAAGTCTTGCAGAAAGTAGGTGAAGCCGTTGGCGATACTCAAACATATCAGCTCTAAAAATGCCAACTACGGGGACGCTGAAAAATACCTCACATTCGAGCATGACGAGTTTACCATGAAGCCCACCCTTGACGCAGACGGGCGGCTCATACCGAGGGTAGACTACCGCATATCCTCTCTGAATTGTGGCGGGGAGGATTTTGCCGTTGCCTGTATGCGCTCCAATCTCCGCTACGGCAAGAACCAGAAACGGGAGGACGTAAAGAGCCACCACTACATCATCAGCTTTGACCCACGGGACGGCCCGGACAACGGCTTGACCGTTGATCGGGCGCAGGAGCTGGGCGAGAAGTTCTGCGCCGAGCATTTCCCCGGACACCAGGCCCTTGTCTGCACCCACCCGGACGGACACAGCCACACCGAAAATATCCATGTGCATATCGTCATTAACAGTCTGCGGATTGCGGAGGTTCCCATGCTGCCCCACATGGACAGGCCAGCGGACAGGAAAGCAGGCTGCAAGCACCGCTGTACGGACGCAGCTATGAACTATCTGAAAGCCGAAGTCATGGAGATGTGCCACAGCGAGGGGCTTTACCAGATAGACCTTTTGAACGGCAGCAAAGAACGCATTACCGAGCGTGAGTATTGGGCGCAGAAGAAAGGACAGGCTGCCCTTGACAGAGCCAACGCCCCTATTGCTGCGGACGGTATCGCGCCCCGGCAGACCAAGTTTGAAACGGATAAGGCGAAGCTGCGCCGGACTATCCGGGAAGCCCTTGCCGCTGCTTCCGGCTTTGATGAGTTTGCCGCCCTGCTTCTCCGGCATGGTGTGACCGTCAAGGAGAGCCGGGGGCGGCTAAGTTACCTCACGCCGGACAGGACGAAGCCAATTACCGCCCGGAAGCTGGGGGACGATTTTGACCGGGCTGCTGTCCTCTCCGTTTTGGAGCAGAACGCCGCCAGAGCCGCCGAAAAACCCGCAGCCATAGCGGAATACCCCGGCAGTATCAAAGACCGCTTACGGACGAAAAAAGAAGCGAAAAACGCCCCGAACAATGACGCTGTACAGCGCATGGTAGACATAGCCGCCAAGCGAGCCGAGGGGAAAGGACGGGGCTATGAGAAGTGGGCGACCATGCACAACCTCAAACAGATGTCGGCTACCCTCATGCTCTACCAGCAGTATGGCTTTTCTTCCCCGGACGAGCTGGACGCTGCCATTTCCGCAGCCAACACCGCCACGCAGGAGAGCCTTGCCGGACTGAAAGGGCTGGAAGCCGCTATCCGGGAGAAAAAGGAATTGCAGCGCAACCTTTTGGGCTATATCGGCACGAAGCCCGCCCGTGACGGTCTGAAAGCGCAGAAATCGGAGAAAGCCCGGAGAGCCTACCGGGAACAGCACGAAAGCGATTTTATCATAGCGGACACAGCCGCCCGTTATTTCCGGGAGCATGGAATAACCAAGCTGCCAGCCAGCAAAGCCCTGCAAAGGGAGATTGAGCAGCTTACCGTCCAGAAGAACGCCGGATATAACGACTACCGGGAGAAACGCCAGCGGGCGCAGGAGCTTCAGACAGTCAGACGCAATATCGACCAGATTTTAAGGGGCGCACCGAGCCAGCAGAAAAAGCGTGAACAGGAGCGTTAAAGACCGCCCCGAAATGATACCGAAACCCTACAAAAATACAGGTATGATATGAACCCTTACCGCAATACTCCCCGACTTCCAAACGGGGCTTACAGGGCAGAAAAAGCCCGAAAATGATACCGAGAACATACAGAAAATGCCCCCTATCCCGCTACACCGATAGGAACGGCAGAAAGGAGCTTACCATTGCCGAGAATGAGCAAGAAGCGGCGGCTGGAATGGTCTTTCTTCCTCAACCACCGCAACCGTATCACTTACAACGACCTATGCCGGGGCTGCACCCGTGACTGCAAACAGAGCTTCCGGGCGGTTATCATACTATGCCCTCGCTATTATTCCAAACGCTGGAAAAAGGAGGACGCAGCCTATGGCAGATAACCGCAAATATTACTACCTCAAGCTGAAAGAGAGCTATTTTGACGATGATGCAATCGTTCTGCTGGAAAGTATGCAGGACGGCGTTATCTATTCCAACATTCTCTTGAAGCTGTACTTGAAATCGCTGAAAAACGGCGGGAAATTGCAGCTTGACGAGAATATCCCCTACACCGCCCAGATGATTGCGACCATTACCCGCCAGCAGGTAGGTACCGTAGAGAGAGCTTTGAAAATCTTTATGAAGCTGGGGCTTGTGGAGCCTTTGCCAAGCGGCGCACTCTACATGAGCAACATTGAGCTTTTAATCGGCCAGTCCTCTACCGAGGGGGAGCGCAAGCGCAGGGCGCGGCTGGCTTTGCAGGAACAAAAAGCCCTGCCGCAGACAGGGGCGGACAAATGTCCACCATATCGAGCGGACATTTGTCCACCAGAGATAGAGATAGAGAAAGAGATAGATATAGAAATAGAAAAAGAGAGAGAGTTAGAAACGGGACACCCCGCCCCCGCCGCCTATGGCAGATACCACAATGTCATTCTTTCCGATACGGAGCTTGACGGGCTGAAAACAGAGCTTCCCGGCAAGTGGGAGTATTACATTGACCGCCTATCCTGCCATATCGCTTCCAGCGGGAGGAAATACAAGAGCCATGCAGCCACGATTTTCAAGTGGGCGCAGGAGGACGCAGCCAAGAAAGCCCCGAAAAAGGGCATACCCGATTATACCTGTAAGGAGGGCGAGAGCTTATGACGAATGGATTTGATGAAATGATTTTGAATATGACCGACACCACGCCGGAGCCGGAGGACTACACCGGCGAGGACGGGCTTTTATACTGCGGGAAGTGCCACAAGCCCAAAGAGGGCTATTTCCCCAAAGAAACCGCCGCATGGCTGGGGCGTGACCGCCACCCGGCAGAATGTGACTGCCAGCGGGCAGAGCGTGAGGAACGGGAAGCCGCAGAGAAACAGCGCAGTCACCTTGAAACTGTCGAGCGGTTGAAGCGGCGGGGCTTTACAGACCCGGCTATGCAGGGCTGGACGTTTGAGAACGACAACGGCAAGTGCCCGCAAATGGAACACGCCCATTTCTATGTGGAGAACTGGGAAACCATGAAAGAGCGCAACATTGGCTATCTGCTATGGGGCGGCGTTGGCACAGGCAAGAGCTATTTTGCGGGCTGTATCGCAAATGCCCTTATGGAGCGTGAAATCCCCGTGTGCATGACAAACTTTGCATTGATATTGGGTGACCTTGCCGCCAGCTTTGAGGGCAGGAATGAATATATCTCCCGACTTTGCAGCTTCCCGCTGCTTATCCTTGACGATTTTGGAATGGAACGGGGAACGGAATACGGCTTAGAGCAGGTCTACAACGTGATTGACAGCCGTTACCGCAGCGGCAGGCCGCTGATCGTCACGACTAATCTCACGCTGGAGGACTTGCAGCACCCGGAGGACACCGCCCACGCCCGCATTTATGACCGTCTGATTGAAATGTGTTCTCCTGTCCGCTTTACCGGGAGCAACTTCCGAAAAGCCACGGCGCAGGAGAAAATGGGACAACTGAAAAAGCTGATGAACAGAAAGGAGAGCCGCCTATGACCAACACCCCAAAGAATGACCGCAGCACCCGCCGCCCGGATTGCGTGACGGAAATCCGCATAGGTAATTCTGTCCTTGTCGTTTCCGGCTATTTCAAGCAGGACACCACCGCCACCGCCGCCGATAAAATGCTGAAAGTGCTGGAAGCGGAAGCTGCTACACAAAAATCGGCAATTTGACGGGACGTAAAGAAGCAGAAAGGACTGTACAGCCAGCCCCGGCGTGTGGTATGATAGTCATACGGAATAGTGGGGCTGGCTGTCGGAAATGGAGGACACTATGTTAAGACAGACCACCCGAAACCTTATTACCGCCCTTTATCCGAGATTATCCCACGAGGACGAGCTGCAAGGTGAGAGCAATTCTATTTCAAACCAAGAGTTACTATGTAGAGGGTGGTTTCTCCCACCTAATACATATGACTGCGGCTCATTTGTGGTGAATGGAACAGCAGTTGTAGGAAAGGAGCCCAAAAAACCTTATAACCGTTGCAAATCAACACAAAAAGGAGCTGAACTTTATGAAATCTCTATTTGAGGAAATGGGCGGCACTTACCGTCAGGAGGGTGATTATCTTATCCCGAACCTTGCGCTGCCGGACGAACCAGAATATCAGATCGGCAAGTACGGGCGTATGCGCCGCAGCTATCTGAAAGAACATCGCCCTATTCTCTACACAAACCTGCTCACAAGCGGAACGCTGCATCGGCACCTTGCCGAGATCGACCAAGCCTGCAACGAGCGTATGGCAATCATCGTTTCCGATATGGCAAGGCAGGAAGATGTGACCGAAGCGCTCAAAGCCGCCGACCAAATGGAATGGGTGCGCCGCATGAACAACATCCACAGCCGCGCAGAGGAAATCGTTCTGACTGAGCTTGTATATGAATGACAGATGCCCGTTATTGGCAGTATGGCCAATAACGGGCATTATCTTTATTCTTTTGGTGCTATAAACTTATATTTACCCTTTCCAAAGCCGCTGACAGGCTCGATCAAATCCGCATTTTTCAGTTTTGTAATGAGATTGCCTGCGGCAGTAACAGAATCCTTTGTGATAGCAGCAATGTCAGATCGGCCAAAGACGCCATCAGCGCCCATATTTGCAAATACTGCTTTCGCCTTTGCAATCGTACCTTGGCTTGCGTTCAGCCGGTCAATCGCAACCTCAATCGCAACATTTTCGTCCTCAATCGTAACCTTGTTTGCGGTTGCCGCAGTTCCGTAATTCAGATTATAGAGCGTAACTTGAAAAGAACTGGCATCTGAATAGAATTTAGGCTCCAGTTCGTCACGGTAATTGTGAGCGGCGCGGTAGGTTTCCGTGATTTTCTTAAAGCCGCTGCCTTGCCGCTCCATATAGCCCAGCCGTCCGAAAATATCTGCAAGGACAGGGTTGCGGCGCGTGGAGGAAATACTGGACAGATCACGCTCCTGTATCCGTGTGCCGTCTGCCATACCGCCGGGAGAATATATGGTAAGGCGGTCATCGTAAATGTCGATGTGGACTTCGCTGCCCAAAATCAGATAGTCACGATGGATCAGTGCATTGACAAGGGCCTCGAAAACGCTTCGTTCGCAGTAGTCGGGCATCTCAACACGGGAATCGGCGGTTTTCTTCCAGCGCGTTTTCATATTCCGCTTGACAAAGCTGACGCCCTCATTGAGCAGAATGATCAGGCTGCCGGAGAATTCCGCACTGTCAAGTGCATCTACCATGCCGCCGCTTTTATCAAGGCCGTTCCAGCGTGTGCAGAACAGGCGGGAATGTCGGATGGGAGAATCATCCGCAAGCAAAGCGCCTGCATTGGTCAGCTTGCCGTGTTCGTCCCGCATATCGAAGGAATCGAACAGCTTTTCTTCCATGCTGTTGCCCGTCCAAGCCTTATACCGTTCGCGTAGCTTGGAAAAAGCGTAATCCTTGAAATCATACTCGGAAACCAGTTCGTCATAGGTGCGGTGCATCCCTTTGAGAATCAGCTGATTCAGCGCATAGGACGGGGCGATCACGCTTTCATTGCCCATTCGGATATAGGCTTCCATGATACCGTCCGCTTTATAGTAATACGGCGTAGACCGTCCGGACGATACGGACAGGACAAGAATGTCCTTACCATTTTCTCGTTCAGGAGCAAGGACAAAACTCGGATAGGGCGTGATTCGCTCTTTGATCAGACGGCTGATCGTCTCCGCATCGGTCTGCGCATCTGACAAGCCTATCACGTTTCTGTCATCATCAATCCCGAAAAACAGCGTGCCGCCGATGCCGTTTGCAAAGGCACTGACGCTTTTGAGCCAGCTTTTCGGCTTCTTTACCTCCAGCGCGACCTTGAAATCATATTCGGTCGCTTCTGCGATCCAGCGGTCAATCATCATTCTCACCGTCCTGTCCCTTATTTTTTCCTCTGCTCTTATAGACATTATACTGATTCTTACACCGGGGACTGCAAAATGCGGAATTGGAACGGCTGCTCAGGAACACCTTCTGGCAGTGCTTGCACAGCCGCAGGGGCTTCTCTCCGTCCACCAGCAGGAAGCTGAACATCATCTGGATGCCCAGCAGCAGAGAGTGGAAATCCCAATAGATGGTCGGCTTGTCCAGCAGCTCAATATGATAGCTGGGCGCAATGCCGCCAAAGGCGGCCATGCCCATGCGGTACAGATTTCTTGTATCCTCGTCGATCAGATTATAATCGTTGTAGTACAGAATAGATGTGGTCAGGGTAAAGGCCCAGTCCTTGAACTGCTGTGCCACCCATTCATACGGCTCAGCGTACTCCCGCTGGAAGCTCATGGTTTTCGCCATGGGTTCATCTGCAAAGGTCATGGTCAGCGCCACCATCGTGCGGTCACCGGACACGCTCCAGCTGGACTCAATGCCCTTCTTGACCAAATCCAGCTGGTCAAAGGGATAGAACAGCGCCAGATAGTCCTCGGTTTCCATGGATTCTGCCCTGATGAAATGGTTTTTCGGCAGATACACTTTCTCATAGTCCATGAAGGACGGCGTGGTGGGCAGCGCTGTCATCAGGCCCAGCAGGCCGTAATGCGTCACAAACTCCAGAATGGCCTTTTCCACCTCGTCCTCCGGACTGCGGTTCATCATCAACATTCCCACATTCAGCGCATCCAGCACGATTCCCGGCGCTTCCTTCAAGGGATTATAGATGTCAGGTTTAGCGTTCTTTCCCGGCGTGATGTACCGCTTCCCATCTGCGGCGGCTTTCAGTTCATAGCGGTCATACCGCACCCAATGGGAACGGGACTGCTCAAAGAGATTCTTCATGGCGTCGATCCTCTCAACTCGTAATCCAACTATATATTAACCATATTACTATTGTATCAACCGTCCTTGACATCGTCAAGGGCGGTTTTCTTTTTTCTCGGTTTGGTTTTGTTTTCCCGGCGGATCACGGCATCTTTGCCCATGGTTTGCAGCAGTGCTTCATATTCCTCTACGAACTCTCGCTCCCGCAGCGTAAGTCCATGATCGTTTTCCAGCTTTTCGCTCAGATGCTCATACATCCGCCTTTGCAGCTTCTTCTGAATGGTCATCCGCAGCTTTCGGATGTTCCGGTCGGACTGCCCACGGATGGCAGCAAGCCGTGTGGTTCTGTATTGCTTGACGAACAGGTAATACAGCACTTCCTTCTGTTCATCGCTGAGGGTGAAGAAGAGCTTGGAGAGAAACCGGTTTGCTGTCAGCTCGTGCAGCTCATAGGGACAGGAGAAGATGATGTCGAGAAAGTTTCCCTGACAGAGCTGACGGAACCTTGGCAGATTCATCCAGAGGGGAGCAATCTTCGGATCAGGTACAGCCTGAAACTCCAACGGCACGTCTCCACGCAGATTTTCGTGGTCACGCTCCCGGCGCTCCCGGTTCCTGTCCAGCTTGTTCCATTCGTCTACCACAGTCAGAAAATCCGATTCTGTCCGGGCTGCTTCCTCTAAACGCTTCAACGCCTCTGCACGAATCTCCCGCTTGAGTCGTTTTTCACTGGTGGGCGCGGCTTCTTCCTCCTCGTCCTCCAGCTCGGCATGATAGTCTCTGGGATGCTCGTCCTGCTCCAGCTCGCTTTCCAGCTCCAGCGTGTGTTCCTCTGCAAGCGCTTCCTCCAGCGTCTCATCCACCGGCGCAGTGTCAGACGAATCCTCCCAATCGGCAAAGCCGTCCGCATCTATTTCAAGACCAGTTTCCTCTATTTGCTCCTCGGCATCTTCTTCCTCATCGGAAAAATCATCATCCAGCAGCAGCTCATCCTCCCAAAGTTCCACGACAGCTTCACCTCCCCGAAAAAATATTTTTTTTTTCAAAAACAGTTCCGATTTACACCCTGTATTTCTCCTATTAGTAGAGGAAGTAATCTTAGCACAAGTTACACAGATTACTTATGAGGCGGTTTGCAGAGAAAAGGAGGATATGGAGCATGGAAAAGCAACCGAAAGACACGGTTGGCTTACAGCCAACGGAACCAAACACATTATATCAAGAACCAACCAATCACGCAAGGAGGATGCCTATGGAGCAGAACAAACGAGAACAGTTTATCATCCGCCGCATCGGCGGCACCACCTACAAGGTCAGAGTCGTGTTCAACGAAAGCGGCGGCGAGACCATGGAGGATAAAATTTTACGGATTGTACGCAATGATATGGTTACAAGTGACGGAACCTATGGTATAATGGAGACACCGCAAATGAGCCGACAGTCTGAAAGGAGCGCATCATGAGCGTGAAACAGACTGAAAGCAAAATTACCGCTCTCTATGAGCGGCTGTCCCGCGACGATGACAACGCCGGGGATAGCAATTCCATCGTGAATCAGAAAAAATACCTCGAAAGCTATGCCCAGCAGAAAGGCTACACCAACTGCCGACACTATACGGACGACGGCTGGAGCGGCGGTAATTTCGAGCGCCCGGCATGGAAGCAGCTCATCGCAGATATTGAGGCAGGCAAAGTCGCCCATGTGATCGTCAAGGATATGAGCCGGGCGGGGCGTGACTATCTGCAAACCGGATTTTACACGGAGGTATTCTTCCGACAGCACGGCGTCCACTTTGTGGCCATCGCCAACAGCGTGGACAGCGATGACCAGAACAGCAACGAGTTTGCCCCCTTCCTCAACATCATGAACGAGTGGTATCTGCGCGACCTGAGCCGCAAGCAGAAAACCGCCATCCGCGTCAAGGGAGAATCCGGCAAGCCCACCACCAACTGTGCCATTTACGGTTACAAGAAAGACCCGGAGAACAAATACCATTGGTCATTAAGAGCTCTTGAAAGCATAAAAAGCTCGATTGTAAACGGAGTTCCCACATTGATTCGTGTTCATTCAGCCGCCGACTACCCAATCGAAAATGAAGAACTCTCTCATCGCCTGGATATGGAGTCTCATTGTGTCCTTATTGTTGGGTATAATGACGACAAAGAGGAATTTGATATCGTAGATCCTTGGAACCCCAATTGGGGTGGACAACACGGCGGCGTTGGCAAACTCCCATATGAATCGCTCCATGTAGCATGTGTTAATTGCACTGCTGAAAAAGGAACGCGACTTTCTTTGATTTCACACAAGATTAGGCCAGTGCTTATCGAGGAAAATGCAAGTCTTGCTGTTGATTTGGGCTTTTATGAGCCTTTAGGCTATGTTATCGATAGAAACAATACGAAATTTGAAACATTCAAAGTGACTATTCATTATCTCTTCAATGGAAATGAAAAGCAGCAATCGCAGAGCCTTTCTGGCGAATGGAAGATTGGGGAAAAGGCGATATTTACATTCCCTTTGGAAAAAGAACTGTCGGGAGATATCGATGTCAGAATCGAGGTGCTTGCGACCTTATCAAGTGACAGGCCTTATCAGTACAGGGACAATATCTGTATGGACTTTACGGAGACGGTGAAGATTAACAGAAGTAGTGGTGTGTCGCAGAAGGAAAGCGTTATTTCTTCCATCAATGCAAGTAATTACTAAAACTCGGTATTGGACAATATAGTCCACTGTGAATTGGTGGCATGTGGGTGGATGATTGAAACTCTTCCACCCACATGTTGCCTATCGAAATGTTTTTTGCGTAGACTTCGAATTACAATCAATCGCAAAGAGAAAGGAGCATAATATATATGATCCGAAAAAACATTATTAAAAATAAAAATGACAAACAACGTTATTTCCTTAATGACAGTTGGCGTATAGAAATGCCAGCAGTTGTTAGAACTCCATTTTATGGAAATAATTGTAGTGAATACTTCGGCTATGTCGTTACATACTCTGAGATGGAACAGGCGTATCATTTATTGAAAGTTGATCTGCATAATGGGAAAATACTTTGGAGTATAGATGCTGTCAATGGTGGTTATGGAACACCAACTGTTTTTGGCGACCTTGTTGTTTTCCTAAAAGAGTTTGATGCAGTACAAGCTGTTTCCGCTGAGTCTGGCATTGTAGAATGGGCTGTTCAGGGTGGTCACAGAGTACGAACTACATTAAATGTTATAGACGAAACATTGTGGTTTGGTTCCGGCAGCACCCTTTTAGCCGTAAACAAAAACGGAGAAGTTGTCAAAAAATTACATATTCCCAATTCGTTTATTTACGGTAATATTACGCCGTACAAAGGTGGCATATTATGCACAGGTACGCTCCACAACAATGAAAGGGATTGCTCATGTTCTTATTTATGGCTTATAAATCAAGAAGGAAGCATAATGTATTCTATGGAGTTAGGTAGAAGCCCTGTTATTAGTTCGGATACGTCAGGCATTTGGCTAAAGGATGACTTTGCTTTTGCATCATGCGGACATGACATCATTTGTTTTGATCTAAAAGTAGGAAAAGAACTATGGAGAACAAGGGTTTTTGGGTTTTGTGGACGACATTTTCCTGTCGTTGATAGCCAAAGAGTGTATTATACAACACTAAAGGGTGAGGTTGGTTGTGCTGACATATTAAACGGAAGTATTGTTTGGAGGCAAAAGTTCAGAGAAGGGCTTATTGTTGCGCCACCGTCAATTTACGGGAAGACCCTTTTTGTCTTGGCGGATTGTTCAGTTTTTTTATTAGACAAGGACACGGGGGAAATTTTTCAGCACAAAGTAGTTGGTCACACTCCTTATAGCGCGGTCAGTTTTGGAACTAATAAGGCGTTGATTGGAGCAGGCGAGCCACCAGCAAATGGTCAACTGATTTGTTTTGATGTTGTTTCAGAGGCACATGTATCTTTGCCTATGTATAACGACGTCTACTTTTTGGAAGAAAAAGATTGCAATCTTATGAGCGTGCTTATCGAAACAGGTGGAGAATATACATCTTCGAGTATTGACGTGTCAGTTTTTTCAAAAGATGGGGTGGTCAATGGTAAAAAAATCGGAAATGCCTTTACATATAAATTTAATTTACAAAACAATTGCGTCAGTGGGTTTTATGCAATTCCGGTTTTGCTTGAAAATTTTGGTTTAATTAAAAAAACATGCATTAGTATCTATATTGACAAAAGAGAACAGTTGCCATCTTCCTTTGTACTACATCAATATTTGAAGGTTTCAACAGAGGAGAATATTTTTAGTAGTGGAGCGGCATTGGTGCAAGGACTTATGAAGGTTCATGGGAAGTCCATTTCGCAAAAAGACTTTAGAGATAGGATTAACTATGTAAAAAGAAAAAGCAATTGGAAGGATGCAGACTTCCAAACATGGCGGCTAATTCTCAAAAGAGTCCTTAGTAATTCTGCTGAATCTTTAGATGATTTTATCAGAAGTGAAGAAGGAGGGGAGTTTGAAATATTTTAACCTGATCATTATCCAGAAAAAGGGACACGAAAACAGGCTGGCATATGGCGGCCAAAATTAGAGCAGATCAGCCAGGCCGGGGAGGTTACCAGACAGCCCTGCCTTTGAAGGATTAAGATAGCCTGGTCAGCAGAGATCTCACGGTGTGTGAGAGGACGGTCAGCCTTGCGGTAAGGCTCAGGGTTATAAGATTCGTTCTTCTTGAGGATGTTGTAGATGGCAGTCAGCAACACAAGGGCGACGGCGATGATGGCCTTCTTGTTACCACAGCGCTTCTTCAAAGCTAGATAGCGATTGCGGACTTCTGGGTACTGCTTTGCCCGGATAGCACAGAGCGCACACTGCACCAACAGGGGCTTGATGTATGCCCCAGCCCGGCTGCTCCTGGTGGTTTTCTTTTTTTCCGGCACTTTCATTGTAAGCCCAGCCCAGGAGCAGAAATGCTTCGAGGTGGAAAAAACGGACATATCCACGCCAATTTAAGAGATGATGCCAATAGTGGCAAAGGCTTGGATACCTAGCGCCGTCATAACGAGGTTAAGTTGGGGAAGATATTTCTCAGCGATGGTCAGGATAAGAGAGTCCAGATCGGCCTTGCACAATTCAAGGCTGTCCATGTGGGAACGGATGATGCGGAGTTTTTCGGCCTGTTCCACACACATCTCTCCGTCCGCAGCGGCCTGGATTTTCTCAACTGGTGTTTTGACTCGCTTGTTGAGGAATGGAGCTACATGAAAGGATTCGTTGCTTCCTAGCAGCCGGAGGTAATAGCTGTAGCTGCTTTGCCAAAGCCGTCCGGAAACACGTCATCCAGCTTGATATTGGAGACAGTCAAGCAATTCTGCGCCCGGTTTTCTCTCCCGTGGTGAAATTGGTGAGTTTTCAGCGGTAGCACACCAAATCCCGGAGCTGACGAATATCTGATGGTGGGATAAAGCTGCCAGAAACCAGGTCGTGCTTGAAGATGTCCGCAAACCACTTGGCGTCCTTTTTGTCTGTTTTCTTTCCCCGGATAGCCTTGACGTACTTGGGGTGGGCAAGGACAATATTGCGGGCGTGTTCTAGGATGTTGTAAATAGGGAGCCAATACATCCCGGTAGGCTCCATACACACGTCCTTGCAGTTGTTCTCTCCCAACCAGGTGGCACACCGCCGGAGGTCTCCTGTAAAGGTGCAAAACCGCTTGCCTTTGTAGGTGGTAACGCCCTGCTCGTTGATTGAGGCAATACAGGCTACCAGAAACGATTTGTGGACATCCATTCCACAGCAGATAGGATAAACGATTTTGAGCATAACACATCCCCTCAGTTCGAAGATTTGAGGGAACAGGTAGGGACTGGACACTCACTGAAAGCTTGAAGCAGTCTGTCTCTCCAAAGATAAGTTTACAGGGTTCTACGCCCTACTTATTTGCGCTTGAAAGAGCATCCGGCACACATAATAATTCAGTTCAGCGGATAGCTGTACCCACTCACCCCCCCACATGCTGTGTAGTGTGCCCGTTCCTCTAGCGTATTCTAACAAATTTCGTTTAGCTGCGATAGAGGCACTCCTGTTTCGTATCCCTTTTGTGCCTTGGAGTGCAGCGGAAAGGAATGGTCATAATAATGAAGCAATATTTAAGTGCTCTTATACAAAAAATAGGTCGGTTGAATGTGTCCATATATTTGCTTCTTTTGTCTGTAGGATATGGTTTATACAGCATACTTCCTTATACCTTGCCAAAGATATTTAGCGGCAGTGGGGGATTGCACGTAAACCCTTTTTTCATGGTCCTATCAATTTTATCCTTTTTAGTAGTCCCTATTTTGAATTATCCTAACAACCTTGCTATGCAGAGTGTTAGAAAATATTCAAAGCAGGTTCTCTTTGACGACCTAGTGAAAAAAAAATATATGTATTTTGATGATATGGAAACCGGGAAGATCCAGGATCTTTTTTCCGAATCATCTTTTTGTACACGAAGTTTGCTGTACTCCTGCGTTCAATTTATAATCAAGCATTCCGCTATTATAATAATTAATTCAACTGCTTTTTTTAATTTCCATTTCCTTCTTGGTGTGACTTATATATTATCTTATTCAGTATATTTCTTCATATCCATTGTTCTTTTAAAAAAACAAAATAACAGGATTCATAGTACGCTGTTGTCTGCGTCAGATGTGAATTCTTATTTGATCGATTACTGCCAGAATTTGGACTCTATATACTCATTCCGTTCATATGATAAAGAAAAAGAAAAATATCGTTTCCTTTTGGATAGTGAGCAAAAAAATTACTATGGTCTACAGTTGGCCATAGATAATGCAAAACTGATTCAACACATTGTGTTAGTATTCATTACCTTTTTACAGCTGATTATATTTTCTATTTATTCCACAACGGGAAT
This sequence comes from Clostridiaceae bacterium Marseille-Q4149, assembly GCA_018228685.1. Lineage (GTDB taxonomy): Bacteria > Bacillota > Clostridia > Oscillospirales > Oscillospiraceae > Vescimonas > Vescimonas cirricatena. The sequence goes on along the minus strand of CP073691.1, from coordinate 1,713,739 downwards.
AGGTAATATCTCATTCTATTTAGGACTTATCTACTCAATATTTAATTTGAGAGATTTTGGTGGAGAATACTTGTCAATGATAGAAATGGTCTCAAGACTAAAAGCTGCGTTAAAACTATTGGGGTACAGCGAAAGTAATGAAAAAGATTGCCATAGAGTTTTTATCAGTGTTCCTACCAATACGGTGATTGCCATGCAGAATGTTGAATTGACGCTTGGTAACAAGAAAATTTTTGATAATGCTAGTTTGTATGTAAATAAAGGCGAGCATATCATCATTCGAGGTGAGAACGGAAGCGGAAAATCGACATTACTTAAAGTTATAGCAAAGATATTAGATATTGACTCTGGGCAGATAACATATGGTCTCCCATCTATCGATGGCATAATGTATGTTTCTCAAAATACAAATTTATTCAATAGGTCAATCTATGAAAATATAATATATCCAATGGACGATGCTAATTTAGAGGAAGTCTATGAGTTGATAAACATATTCGGACTTAATTCGTTGATAACTAGCGAAAACGACTTGTTTCAGAAAAAACCAGGTGATTTTGGAAACAAATTTTCAGGCGGTGAAAAGCAAAAAATTCTAATAATTAGGACATTAATCAATCGTCCGCATATTATCTTATTTGATGAGATTACCTCATCTCTTGACTCAAACTCCACCAAGGTTTTTTATGAAATGCTGAATACGCGATTAAGTAGTAGTACAGTATTATTTGTCTCGCACGATGATGTCGTTGATAGTGCATTTGACAGAGTCTTAGAGATTGATGAGTTACATGCTTTGTAAAGTGCGTTGTCTTATTATGCCTTATCGTCACCGATTTCTTTTAGCTAAATTGCATCATCAAGAATAGGCAACTTAATGCTGCAAAATTGGAGTCATAAGCACTTAACAACATTGCATATTATTTGCAGAAAAAATCCTTGACAAATCCCATCTCAGAAGCGTATTCTTGAAACCTATGCGAAGCAGAACGGCTTTTCCAATCTGCAATGGTACACAGATGACGGTTATTCTGGGGCGAACTTCCAAAGACCCGGTTTTCAAGCCATGCTTGCGGACATTGAAGCCGGAAAAGTCGGCACCGTTATCGTCAAGGATATGTCACGGTTAGGGCGAAACTATCTGCAAGTGGGAATGTATACGGAAATGATTTTCCCACAGAAAGGCGTCCGCTTTATCGCTATCAATGACGGAGTGGACAGCGCACAGGGCGACAATGATTTTGCCCCTCTGCGGAACATTTTTAACGAATGGCTGGTGAGAGATACGAGCAAGAAAATCAAAGCAGTAAAACGGTCTAAGGGTATGAGCGGGAAGCCCGTCACGAGCAAACCCGTATACGGCTACTTTATGGACGAGGACGAAAATTTTATCATTGACGGGGAAGCCGCCCCTGTTGTGCGGCAGATTTACAGCTTGTGCCTTGCCGGGAACGGGCCGACCAAGATAGCCCGTATGCTCACAGAGCAGGAGATCCCCACGCCGGGAACGCTGGAATACCGTCGGACGGGAAGCACCCGCCGCTACCACCCCGGCTATGAGTGCAAGTGGGCGACCAATACCGTGGTACATATCCTTGAAAACAGGGAGTACACGGGCTGTCTGGTAAACTTCAAGACGGAGAAGCCGTCCTACAAGACCAAGCACAGCGTAGAGAACCCCATTGAGAAACAGGCGATTTTCGAGAACCACCATGAGCCTATCATTGACACCCAGATGTGGGAGCGTGTGCAGGAGTTACGCAAGCAGCGCAAACGCCCGAACCGCTATGATGAAGTGGGCTTATTCTCCGGCATACTCTTTTGTGCCGACTGCGGCAGCGTCCTTTACCAGCAGCGTTACCAGAACGCCACCCGCAAGCAGGATTGTTATATCTGCGGGAGCTACAAGAAGCGTACCCGTGACTGTACGGCGCACTTTATCCGCACCGACCTGTTGACCGCCGGAGTGACCGACAATCTGCGGAAAGTCACCAGCTATGCAGCGAAGCACGAAGCCCGGTTTATGAAGCTGCTGATCGAGCAGAACGAGGACGGGGGCAAGCGCAGGAACGCCGCAAGGAAAAAGGAGCTGGAAGCCGCCGAGAAGCGTATCAGCGAGTTATCCGCTATCTTCAAGCGGCTGTATGAGGACAGCGTGACCGGGCGCATTTCAGACGAGCGTTTCACGGAGCTGTCGGCAGACTATGAAGCCGAGCAGAAAGAACTGAAAGAGAGAGCCGCCGCTATCCGGGCAGAGCTTTCCAAAGCGCAGGAAGCCACGGTAAACGCAGAAAAGTTTATGAATGTTGTCCGCAAGTACACCAGCTTTGAAGAACTTACCCCTACCCTTTTGCGTGAGTTTGTGGAGAAAATCGTTGTGCATGAGTGCAGCTATGACGAGAACGGCACACGCAGACAGGACATTGATATTTATTACTCTTTCGTTGGCAAGGTAGACCTGCCCGAATGACCGCCCGACCTATCCGGCGCAATGCGCAAACGCCGGATAGGAACGGCAAAATTTTTTACACTTCTACTACTTCTTTATCACACATCAGCAAAGAGCCAGGGCATGAAGCAGTTCATGGCTAATTAAAGGGAACAAAAAGAAAGGGAATGCACAATCCAGACGGTATCAGCGGCAGGCTACAAGAATAAATTGTGATTTCACAAGATTGGTGTTATAATAAGAGAAAAGTTCCTGCCGGGGCAACCGCCCCGGTGGTATGGATAGAAAGGCAGGAAAACAATATGCACATCAGCTATAAACCACTCTGGCACACACTGTTAGAGCGTGATATGAGAAAAGAGGATTTAAGGCTTGCTGCTGGTATGACAACAAATATGATTGCCAACATGAGCAAAGAGGGAAAGCACATCAGCATGGATACATTAGCCCGTATCTGTGAAACTCTGAATTGTGAGATTACTGATGTGATTGAGTTAGTACCAGACGAGCCTGCTTCCACAGGAGGTAAGGAACATGAGCGAATTGAAACCAAGAATAACGGAAAACGGAATTGATTATATCCTTGTCGGAGATTACTACATTCCAGGCTTGAAACTGCCGGAGGAACACCGCCCTATCGGAAAGTACGGACGAATGCACCGGGAATATTTAAGAGAAGTCCACCCAGCCAGATTGAATACATTGATACTGACCGGAGAATTGTTGACATATCTTGCAGACCTGAATGAACAGGCACAAAAACGGTTAGACACTATCATGGAGCAGATGAAAGCTACCGAGGGCGTGACAGAGGAATTGAAGTGTACCCGACAAATGGAATGGGTGCAGCGTTGCAATAACATTCACAACAGGGCAGAAGAAATTGTTTTGTATGAGATGATTTATTCATAACGGGAGCAATTAAATCGGAGGTATATAAGATGATTGAAATTGTATTTGGTGAAAGTGCCTGTGGAAGTTTGAAAATTGCCCAAACTTACGGCAAGGGAAAGTATAGAGGAAGTGCTGTTTCAATATTTATGAGGCACGAAGACGGGAGTGTTCCATCTTCAGATGAAATGAAAAAGGCACAGCTTCAAGCACAGGAACAAGAACGCATTGCTTGGGAGAATGCTATTCCATTGGGAGGCAAGAGCAGTGATGTTTATTGTTTTGATATGGTTCTTAGTGTGGGAGATATTTCTGATAATGGAATTGGCGAACAGCGGAAAAATATTTTCAAGAAAATGCTGTCTGTCTGCTTTGTAGAGGATTTAGATTATCAGGTTGAAGAAAAAATACAGAAAATTAAAACTACATTGACCTCAGTGATTGAACGATATGTAGCTGGGGAAGAAATTCGCATTTGGTATAGCTATAATCCAGATGAGCTTTGTGGTATGTATTGGCTTATGAAACAACTTCAACCATTAAACTGCCAGACAACAATTTATTTGGTTAAGTTACCTACATGGGAATATGGAAAAGAAAATACTATGACATCCAAAATAGCATGGGGCGAGGTGTCTCCTGGCGAATGGGGAAACTATATAACTCTACAAGAGAAAGCTAATCCTGTATTTCTTTCAGCTTGTACTATGAAATGGAATCAACTTCAAAATGAAAATGCACCTTTGCGTGCAATGTTAAATGGTAAATTGCAAAGCGTTTCAGAAGATATATATGATAGTTTCATTCTTCGTGAAATTGCGGAACAGCCAGAGCAATTCAAAATGGCTATTGTCATAGGTAATGTTTTAGGAAAATATCAACTTGGAATTAGTGATGTATGGATTTCCAATCGCATTGATAAAATGCTTGAAGATGGTGTGTTGGAAATTATACAGGACGCACCAAAGGGAGAAACAAATTATCGCCGAATATTAAGAAAACGAATGAAATAATAACCACAGCACAAACCGCTGCTACATGGAATCCAACAAACCATGCAACAGCGGTTTTCCTTTACCGTTTTTTCCTCTGGCTGATAGGCGTTCCCATTTTCTTTGATTTTTTGAGAATACGAATGAACCAGCGAAATTCTTCTTCTGACAGGTTTTTATAGTTGATACCAAGCTGCTTGCAGTAAAGGATAACCAGTTTTTCATCTCGACTGCCCTTGAAATTTTCGACCGCTTCCAGATTTTCTTTCAGTTCATCGGCAACGGTAGTTTGGGGCGCACTCTCGCTGTCCTTTTTGTGGAATTCCCGAATATCCCGGATAATCAGGTTGAGGTCATCCAGAACCATGTGACTGAAATACTCATCATCACTGATATGTGCGGCTTGCAGCACCTTCAAATGCGGGTCATCTTCGCCGGGGCGATACCGTTCAATAATTTCATGCCGGACGGTATCAACAAGGGAGTTGAGATTTTGGATTTGCATGGTGGCAATCCCGTCCACATAAATCTCAATGTCCGCAAGAAACTTGATAAAGTCCTTATGGGTGGCAAGTTCGCAGAGCAGACGGTTGTTAATCCGACCGCTTTTCAGCAGTGCCACCATCTCATCGTTCAAATGCAGCTCCGTCAGTGGCGTGTTGATCTGCTCCCTGTTCTCTGTCCGGCACAGCAGATAATCGACGGAAACCCCATAGAAGTCTGCCAGCGTGATAAGGTTGCCATGATTGATTTCCTTATAATCCTCTTTTTCATAACTGCCAAGGGCTGATTTAGAAATGCCCGTCAGCTTTGATAGTTCTTCCAGATTTAAGCCTTTGTCTTTGCGGAGTTCCCAAAGGCGTTCCTGTATGCTTGTTGCAACTTTCATGGGCGCACGCTCCTTTCCGGTGGTTTTATTTCTGCCGTTTAACTGGATTATATCACACTTTCCGCAATCGTGGAAATTTCTGATTTTCCCCCTGATTCCTACTTTGTGGATATACGGCACAGGGCACAAAAATGTTCTATGATACAGGTAGTTCATCGATGGATTATTCCAATCGAATGACCAGCCTGTGTGGGATATGCTTCCCCGGCGATGTAGCGCCATGACTTTTGGCAGGGATATGGAGGAACCCTGACCGAAACGAGCGTACCAAAGGGAGCGATACGCCGCTGTGAGATTCAGGGGAGGAACGACACCGGGGAGAACTGGCGAACTGACACCGAAATGATACCGAAACACGACAATCTGATAGGGGGATAGTCTACCCTATCGCTGATACTTCGGGAGATTTTAAGCGGCTCTATGACCGTAATTTTGCCGAAAATCGCCCCGAAACCATACACAAAAACGGGAGGAAGCGCAATATGCCGAGAATGAGCAAAAAGAGGAAGCATGAGCTTTCCTTTTACCTCAATGACCGGGGGCGTGTCACTTACAACGAATTATGCCGGAAATGCCAGCATGGGTGCAGGCAGAGCTTCCGGGCGGTTGTGGTTGACTGCCCCCGTTATTTATCCAAACGAGCAAAGAAAAAGGAGGAACACACCGAATGAATTTTGAATTTATGACGATAGACACACCATTGCCGCCGTGTATGCCATTTCCCATAGCGTTGACAGGATTTCCAGTCAGCAGCACCGCAAAGGTCATGTACTGCCGGATGCTGGACGCTATGCTATCCAAAGGGCAGGAGGACGAAAACGGAATCCTGTTTGTCTGCTTCCCTGTCACAGCCATTGCTACAGTCCTGTCCCGCAACTCCATGACGGTCAAGCGTTCTCTGAATGAACTGGAAACCGCTGGGCTTATCATGCGGGTGCGTCAGGGCGTGGGAGAACCAAACCGGATTTATGTGCTGATACCGGGAAAGGAGGACGCTGCCCTTGCCTGAGACCTCAAAGCTGGAAAAACTCAACTGGGAGCTGGAGAAAAGCGAAAAGAAACTGCGGAAAGCCATCAATGATGAAAAGGCATTGCAGTACCAGTTAAAGCAGCTTACCCGAAAGGAACGAACGCACCGGCTCTGTACCCGTGGCGGTATGCTGGAAAGTTTTCTGCAAGAGCCGGAACGCCTGACAGATGATGATGTCATGCTGTTGTTGAAACTCATTTTTCACAGGCAGGACACGCAGGAACTATTGAAAAAACTGCTGGAACGGGAGAAGCCGGAAACCCCTTAGTTTACTAAGGGCGCAATTATACACCACCCAGAGGTTGGTGCATTGCGTTCTCCGAAGGCTCCTTGCCGGAGGGCTGTGATTTTCCGCAGTCAAGGTCTGCTCCAAATCATACAGGGGACGCTACGCTTCCCCTGCGCTGGCTGCCGCCAGCTACCCTTTTGTGGACTTGCCATCTGGGGACACCTTGCGCTGCAAGCTGTTCCCATCTGACAAGTTTCATAAAATACGCTATCTTTTCGATAGGTAATAAAGTATAATGAAATCAATAACAAACTGGACTTGAATAACGGGAGGGACGCCTATGTTATGGTCTATTAGTGGTGGAGTTATAATTTTTGTTTTAGGTGTGTTTATTTTTTTAAAGCCAGATTTAGTGTGGAAATTAACAGAAGCATGGAAATCTTATCGTGCAGATGAGCCATCTGAGTTATATCTGAAAACCACAAAAATTGGCGGTATTTTATTTGCTCTATCAGGAGTTGTTATGATAATACTACCCTTTATTTTGAAATAATAACTTTCAGATTGCATGACGAGCGACAAATCAATTTTAGGAGGGATATAGATGCCGGTTATCGAGATTATAACGATTGTATTTGCAGCGATTACAATTTATTTGTGTTATGACGAATATAAAAAAGGAAAAATGAGTTTGAGGAATTTCAAAATAGTTTCTATATGCGAAAGTCTTGCGATTTTAGGAATGATATTTTTGATAATTTGCTGTTATTCAAATATGAAATTATAATGGGGAGCTAAAAATACGAAATGATGAAATATCAATGTCCTTGCTGCGGATATTTTACCTATAATGTTCCGGCAAATGAAGATTGTGGGTATATCTGTCCCGTTTGTTTTTGGGAGAATGACCCGTTCATTGCTTCTGATAACGAACCAAGTGACTCTAATCATGGAATAACGCTAAAAGAAGCGAAATCCAATTTCTCAAAATTTGGTGCTTGTGAAAAAGAAATGTTATGTTATGTCCGACCACCAAGAGATGATGAAAAAGAAATTTCATAGTAGTGTGTAAAGGAGAATCAAATGAAGCATAAAAAGTTTTTGTTAATTGCACTGATATGTTTAATCGGTATAGGTATTAGCTTTCTTTTGTTTTCTGCTCATAGACCATTCAAAGATTTAGAGGCAGCAGATATTACTTCGGCAAGTGTTCGGTTATCGCCACCTGATACAACAATTCAGATAGTAGAAACAGAGGAATTAGTATCATATCTCAATGAGGTAGTTATTTACAATAAGGACAACTCATATACAGAATATGCCGGACAAGCAGTTATTTTCACTCTGTCTTTGGCAGATGGTTCTCAAGTGGAGATTATAGCATACAATCCATTTATTATAATTGACGGTATTGGTTATAAATGCAAATATGAACCTTGTGAAGCTCTTAATCATTATGCTAATGAGCTAATGACAAGAGAACCATAATTTTTAAGTATACCATCTACCCATCGGGTCAACCTGTCCCGAACTTTTGCAACTAAATATCAGCCGCCAACACAGCGGCACACCAAGCAGGAAATCTGAAAAAGGTCTCCTGCTTTTTTTCTGCCCAAAATGAGGTCCTAACCCCGCCGCAAAAGTAACGGAGCATACCACAACGCCGCCGAAGCCCCACAGCGAAGCTATATGCTGTGAAAGGGGGATAAGAAATCGCCCATAGAAAGGAGAGTTTTTCAATGAAAGCAAAGAAAACGGACAACGGCAAGATAACCGCACTATACGAGCGTCTTTCCCGCGACGACGACCTCACAGGCGACAGCAACAGCATAATCAATCAAAAGAAACTGCTTGAAGATTATGCAAGGGAACATGGCTTTACGAATTGCGTCCACTTTACCGATGACGGCTGGTCTGGGGCAAACTTCGAGCGTCCGAACTGGAAACGCATGATTGCGGGAATTGAAAGCGGCGAAATCGGCTATGTACTGGTAAAGGATTTAAGTCGTGTCGGCAGAGATTATCTGCAAGTGGGATTTTACACAGAAGTCATGTTCAAGGAGCGGGGCGTCCGTTTTATTGCCATAGCAAACGGAGTTGACAGCGACAAGCGCGAAAGCAGCGAGTTTGCCCCGTTTTTGAATATTATGAACGAATGGTATGTGCGTGATAGCAGCCGAAAAATAACAAGCGTTCTCCACGCAAGAGGAATCCGACAGAGGAAACAGCGCAGCGAAAAGCGCACCGACGAATTGAGCCGCTTAATTCGCAAGCTCTATGAGGACAATGTAAATGGGCGGCTTTCAGACAAGCTCTTTGAACAAATGTTGCATGATTTTGAAGCCGAGTTAGAGGGCTTGACCGATAGTATCACACAAGACCAGCAGGAGCTTGACCGCATAAGCAGGGAAACCGTCAATGCCGAGAAGTTTCTTGCCCTTGTCAAAAAATATACGGATTTTTCCGAACTCACCCCCGCAATGATAAATGAGTTTGTTGAAAAAATCCTTGTTCATCAAGCCGAGGGCAAAGGCGCAAGCCGTACACAGGAAGTCGAGATTTTCTTTAACTTTATCGGCAAGGTTCGCCTTACCGCTGCCGCGCCGATCTTCCACCAGAGTAAAACTGGAATCCACCGCCCCGCTGATGGCTGTCGTACCGGAGATACGGTTGAACACATCATCGGCAGTTTCCTTTCGCAGATGATGGATCAGCAGGATGGCGATGCCGTGCTTGTCCGCCAGCCGCTTCAGCACGGACAGGTCCCGGTAGTCATTGGCGTAGGTGGCATCGTGGACGGGGCGGACCATCTGCAGCGTATCGACGAGGACCAGAACAGTATCCGGGTGAGCTACGAGGAAGCCCTCCACCTGCTCCTCCAGCCCCTGGCCGATGGGAGCGCACTCCGTACAGAAATGGACGCTGTCCGGCGCGTCCTCTGTGATCTCGAAGAGGCGGTTCTGGATGCGAAGGACGGAGTCCTCCAGGCAGAGATAGAGGGTGGTGCCCTGCTTCACGCTCATTCCCCAGACCGGTTCTCCCTTGGCCACCGTCACCGCCAGCCACAGGGCCAGCCAGGACTTGCCCACCTTGGGTGAACCCGCCAGGATATGCAGACCCTGAGAGATCAGCGTGTCCACCACAAAATTGGGCGGCTCCAGCGGACGGTCCATCAGCGTCCTACCGTCCACCGTGACCAGAGGACGGTCCATTTTGTTGCTCATAGTCAGTACCTCCAATTCAAAATATCTGAATACAAAAATCTCCCACCTCGAAAGAAGTGGGAGTAGTATTCTTTTAGAGGAGCAGTACCCACAGGACTTTTGAGCATCCCCTTGCCCCTCTGCTTGTATCGTGGTGGAAAAGATGGTATCCTGATAAAAAGCATGGACAGATTAAAAATCAAGTAGGACAAATTATTGCAGAGGAGGGGGCCAGCGGAAATGGAGGGGAGCATCATACGCAGACCGATCCTGCCAGCGAAGGATGACAGAGCACTGCGGCGCAGCTTCACGACTTCGACCCTACGAAATCAGGAGTCTGGAAGATCGTAGTTTCGATACAGTCTGGTGAGAATTTTGCGCAGACAGGAGACCGCAACAGTCCCCTTTAGGACATGTTTAGGAAAAATCAAGAGTCATACTCGCATTTTTATACGTTCCGTGCTATAATGCAGAAAAACACGAAAGGCCGGCAACTATGGCTACACATATTTTAGTCGTCGATGACGAGACTGCGATCGCAGATCTGGTGGAGGTCTATCTGAAAAACGAAGGCTTCACCATCCACAAATTCTATAATGCCTCCGACGCCCTGGCTTGTGTGCGGACGACACGCTTGAATCTGGCGGTGCTGGATGTGATGCTGCCGGACATGGACGGCTTTACCCTCTGCCAGCGCATCCGGGAGGACCACCTGTTCCCCATCATCATGCTCACCGCAAAGGTGGAGGATATGGACAAGATCATGGGGCTGACCTTGGGAGCGGACGACTACATCACCAAGCCCTTCAATCCTCTGGAACTGGTGGCCCGGGTCAAGACTCAGCTGCGCCGCTACACCCGGTACAACCCCAGGGAGGGGACAGTCCAGGAGGTCACCGAATACGACTTTCGAGGCCTTCAGATCTCCAAGGCCACTCACAAGTGCGTCCTGTTCGGCGAGGAACTGGCCCTGACGCCCTTGGAATTCTCCATTCTCTGGTATCTATGTGAGCACCGGGGGAATGTGGTGTCCAGCGAGGAACTGTTTGAACATGTTTGGGGCGAGGCGTTTATGGACAGCAACAACACCGTCATGAGTCACATCGCCCGGCTACGGGAAAAGATGCACGAGCCCAGCCGAAAGCCCAAATTCATCAAGACCGTTTGGGGGGTGGGGTACACCATTGAGTAAGAAAGGAAATACCCGCAGCCGCCGGAGATCTTTGCGCATCTGGGGCGGCTACCTGCTGGTCCTCATGGCTTGGGTGGTCGCAGTGATGGCCTTGGCATTCCTGGGCTTCATCATCTGCGCCAGCATCACCTGGCAGCCCTCGCCGCTCCACGACTTCCTGAATTGGGTTCGAGACTACATCGTTCTGGTCTGCATCGTCACAGTGCTGGCGGGCTGGGTGGTCATCAGCTTCTATTTTATCTCCAAGCCCATCAAGCAGCTGGACGTGGTGGCCAATGCGGCAGAGCAATTATCCCGCCCCAGTGAGGAGCCCATCCAGCTGCCGGATTCCCTGGAGGACATCTCCATCCAGCTGAATCTGGCCCGGGAGCAGGCTCTCCGGGACGCCCGGGCAGCCCGGGAGGCAGAACAGCGGAAAAACGACCTAATCGTCTATCTGGCCCACGACCTGAAAACGCCCCTGATCAGCGTCATCGGCTACCTGACCCTCCTGCGGGATGAGCCTCAGATCTCCCCGGAGATCCGGGCCAGGTACACCGGCATCGCCCTGGAGAAGGCGGAGCGGCTGGAGGACCTCATCAACGAGTTCTTCGACATCACCCGCTTCAACCTCTCTCGCCTGGAGCTGGAGCGGCAGAGCGTGGACCTGACGCGGATGCTGGAGCAGGTCGCCAGCGAATTCCGCCCCATTTTCGCAGAATCGGGGCTGTCATGCAGCCTGGATCTGCCGCCCAAGCTGCACTATTCCTGTGACCCGGATAAGCTGGCAAGGGTCTTTGATAATCTCCTGCGCAACGCGTCTTATTATAGCCTGCCGGACAGCACGGTGGAAATTGCCGGACGGATAGAGGCCGAGAAAATCGTACTCACCTTCTCCAATGCGGGAAAGAACATCCCCCAGGAGAAATTGGACCGGATCTTTGAACAGTTCTTCCGTCTGGACAGCTCCCGCGCCACCCGGACAGGTGGTGCGGGCCTTGGCTTAGCCATCGCCAAGGAGATCGTGGAGCTCCACGGCGGGACCATTCGGGCGGACAGCACCGAGGATCGGATCACCTTCACCATCTGTCTTCCGTCAGACCATTCAGAAGCGCCGTAAGAAAATCACAAGAATTTCGCAGAAAACTTGCAAGGCATCCGTTGGTAGATAGACAAGTATGAAACGCCTGGTTCTGGTACCATTTCAGTATCAGAACCAGGCGCTTTATTTTGATTAGGAGGTCTTATCCCATGAAAACCATTCTCGTTCTCTTCGGCGGATGCTCCACGGAGTACGAAGTTTCTCTCCATTCCGCCTATGCGGTGCTGTCCCACATGGACCCCGCCCGCTATACTCCTTTGGCTGTGGGCATCACACGGGAGGGGCAGTGGCTCTGCTATACCGGCGACCTCTCCCGGCTGGAGGACGGTACTTGGCAGCAGGCGGCAGACTGTATCCCCTGCACCCCACTGGTGGAACGGGAGGCCCACGCTTTACTACTGCTGGACGGCTCCGGCCGCCGTCTCCTCTTTGACGCGGTATTCCCAGTCCTCCACGGCAAGAACGGCGAGGACGGTACGGTACAGGGACTCTTTGAACTGGCCGGGGTCCCGGTCATCGGCTGCGGGACATTGTCCAGCGCCTTGTGCATGGACAAGGACCGGGCCCACCAGCTGGCGGCCCTGGCCGGCATCCGGGTCCCCCGGAGCCACGTCTTTCATTCCAGCGATGATTTCAGCCGGACCGCCCAGGCAGCGGAGGAACTGGGATACCCGGTGTTTGTCAAGCCGGTCCGGGCCGGTTCCTCCTTCGGTATCACCAAAGTCTCCGGGCCGGAAGAGCTGCCCGCCGCCATGGAGGAGGCCTTCCGCCACGACAGCGCCGTGATCCTGGAGGAGACGATCCCCGGCTTTGAGGTGGGCTGCGCGGTCATGGGCAACGAGGAACTGACCGTGGGTCTGGTGGACGAGATTGCGCTGTCGGAGGGCTTTTTCAACTATGAGGAGAAGTACACCTTAAAGACCTCCGCCATCCACTGTCCCGCCCGCATCCCGCCGGAGAAGGCGGCAGAGATCCAGGCAGCGGCAAAAACCATTTACCGTGCCCTGGATTGCCGGGTATTCGCCCGGGTGGATCTGTTCCTCACCCCGGATGGGGAGATCGTCTTCAATGAGGTCAACACCATCCCCGGCTTCACCGCCCACAGCCGCTACCCCAGCATGATGCAGGGCATCGGCATTTCCTTTGGGGAGCTGGTGACCCGCCTGATCGAGTTGGGGGTGGCGGGATGAGAACCGTGTCGATTCCCCGGGAGCAGATTTTTCAGGGGCCGCTGGTCCTGGTCAACCGGGCGCATCCCCTGCATGAAAAAGAGCGATCTGCGCTGACCTCGGTGGACCCGCACCACCCCGACATTCTTCTTGAAAGCCGGGCACGGCAGCTACTGTCTGCCTGTATCCAAAAGGCGGGGGGACAGCGGGAGATCGTGCCGGTGTCCGGCTGGCGGAGCCAGCAGGAACAGCAGCGGATCTGGGACGACTCCATGGCGGAGCATGGGGAGACATTTACCCGCCAGTATGTGGCCCTTCCAGGATGCAGTGAGCATCAGACCGGCCTCGCCATCGACCTGGGAAAGGCTGCCGGATACATCGACTTCATCCGGCCTGCCTTTCCCTATGACGGCGTCTGCGGAAGATTTAGGCGTCTGGCGGCCCGGTACGGCTTTATCGAACGCTACCAGCGGGGCAAGGAGGAAGTCACCGGGATCTCGGCTGAGCCGTGGCACTTCCGCTATGTGGGGGCGCCCCACGCCCAGCTGATGGAAACCAACGGGCTGTGTCTGGAGGAGTACCGGGACTTTTTGCGGCAGGGTCCCCGGAGCGTTGCTCTGGAAAACGGCCGTATGGCCCAGGTGTTCTATGTGCCCGCCGCCGGAGCCGTCACAGAGGTGGAAGTGCCGGAGGGCTGCTGCCAGATATCCGGCGACAATGTGGAGGGATTTATCCTGACATGGTGGGGGGATACCCATGAGAACGGCTAAGAAAACCGTCCCGACTTTGGACCTCTTTCGTCTGGCGGCAGTCCTGCTGGTGGTGATAAACCACACCTCGCCCCTGGCGGATGTGTCTGCCATGGCTGATTTCTGGCTTACCCGGGTACTGGCCCGGGTGGCAGTCCCATTCTTTCTGATGACCACTGGGTACTTTCTGAGCCGGAATCACTGGGCTGGTGTGGGGCGGCAGCTGAAAAAGCTCTGCCTGCTCTACGGCGTCTGCATCCTTTTGTATCTGCCAGTGAATCTCTATGCCGGCAGCTTCACCGGTCCGGCGGATGTTTTGCGGAAACTGCTGGTGGACGGCACCTTCTACCACCTGTGGTATTTCCCGGCGACCATTCTGGGCATCGTCATCGCCCGGTGGCTCAGCCGGCTGGGCCTGCGGGTGGCTCTGCCTGTGGCGGCGCTACTCTATCTCATCGGTCTGGGCGGGGACAGTTACTATGGACTGGTTTCCCAGATCCCGCTGCTTCGGACCCTTTACGACGGCATTTTTACACTGTGCGGCTATACCCGCAATGGCCTGTTCTTCGCGCCACTGTTCCTTCTGCTTGGGGCCGCCGGAAGGCGGTGGAACCAAAAGCTGTCTCTGGCGGGCTTCTTCCTCTCTCTGGCAGCCATGAGCGCCGAGGGGCTGTGGCTCCATCGCATGGATGTCCAGCGCCACGACAGCATGTACCTCGCCCTCCCCCTGTGCATAGTATGCCTTTTTTCTCTGCTGCTGGGCGGAAACAAGGGCGAGTCCAGGAAAGTCCGGGAATTTTCCACAGCCATGTATGTGCTCCATCCCCTCTGCATCGTACTGGTCCGGGGAGCGGCAAAGCTACTGGGACTGGGAGAAATGCTCATTGAAAACAGTGTTCTCCATTTTATTGTGGTGCTGGCGCTCAGTGCGCTGCTCTCCGCCCCTTGCCTGCTGAGGCTTCAAAAGAAGCCCAGCCCCACCGCTCGGGCCTGGCGGGAGGTGGATCTGGCGGCCCTTGGGCACAACGCCCAGGTGCTGCGGAACACATTGGCCCCGGGGACAGAGCTGATGGCGGTGGTAAAGGCGGAGGCCTACGGTCACGGCGGGGCAGTGACCGCCCGCACCTTACAGCGAGCGGGCGTCCGGGCCTTTGCCGTGGCCTGCCTGGCCGAGGGGATTGCTCTGCGAAAGGCGGGCATCCGGGGGACGATCTTGATCTTAGGTTATACCTCCCCGGAGGAAGCTCCGCTCTTGACACGATGGCATCTGACCCAGACGGTGGCGGATATTGACCACGGGCGGGCCTTGGCAGCCAGAGGGCGGCGTGTCCATGTCCATCTGGCCCTGGACACGGGGATGCACCGGCTGGGCATCCTGGCGGAAAACCGGAAGGAGATCCTGGAGGCATTCCGGCTTCCAAACCTGGTAGTGGACGGTGTCTTTTCTCATCTATACGTCTCGGACAGCCTGGAAGCCGAAGATGTTGCCTACACCCAGGAGCAGCTGACCTTGTTCTATGATACGGTGGCCTGGCTCCGAACTGCCGGATATGATCCCGGCAAAGTTCATATCCAGTCCAGCTATGGACTTTGGAACCTCCCAGCTCAGCCCTGTGACTATGTCCGGGCTGGAATCGCACTCTATGGAGTTCGAAGCGATGATGCGCCTGTTCAGCGAAGCCTTGACCTGCGGCCGGTTCTGTCTCTCCGGGCCAGAGTGGCCAGTATCCGCACTGTACAAGCCGGAGAGAGCGCCGGGTACGGGCGGGTCTTTCAGGCAGAGCAAGAAACCAAACTGACGGTGGTCACCATCGGCTACGCGGACGGTCTGCCCCGGGATCTGCCTCAGCGGGGCGGCCAGGTGCTGATTCAGGGCCGGCGTTGTCCTATGGTGGGGTGGATGTGCATGGACCAGTTGCTGGTGGACGTCAGCGATCTTTCGGAGGTCGCTCCTGACGATACAGTGACTATTATCGGCCGGGATGGCGGTCAGGTGATTCGGGCAGAGGAACTGGCCGCATGCTGTGGGACGATTACCAACGAACTGCTCTCCCGGTTAGGCATGCGGTTACCCATTGTTTCTGGTTAAAGAGCGGTAGGGAATTTTACAAAGATTCCGGTTCGGATTTCAACATGAATATACCTTTAAACAGGAATAGCCACCAACCACGATGAAATGGTTGATGGCTATTCCCGTTTGGTCGACACCAAGAGATTCTCTCAATCGGTTTAATCTGGTGTTTTCAAGATGTCCTTATGAGGAGTCGCCCTTGGCCCTGCCCGTCTTTTCTGTATCACTTATTTACCGGCACTTCTGTGCGGCCTCCCGTCCGGCCCGGAAGGCCCGGATGTTCAGTTCCTTCACCTTTTCGGGGACGGTGTCGGCCACCACCTGCTCCCAGTCGATCTGGGGACAGCCCAGGCTGTCGCACATGGCGCCGAAAAGCACCACGTTCATGCACTTGGCGTTGCCCAGGTCCAGGGCGATCTCGCTGGCGGGGACGGCGATGGTACGGAACACCTTCTCCATGGCCTCGATGCAGCCCTGGGGATAGGTCTCGGCCCCGGAGGCGATGGTGGTGGACTTGATGGCATAGTCGTTGATCACGGCCACGCCGTCGGGCTTGAGAAACTCGGCATAGCGGACGGCCTCCATTTTTTCCAGGGCCACCATGATGTCCGCCTCGCCCTTGCCGAACACGGGGCCGTAGACCTTGTCGCCCCAGCGGACCTGGGTGGACACGGAGCCGCCCCGCTGGGCCATGCCGTGTACCTCGCTCTGCTTCACGTCGTATCCGGCCTGCATGAAGCCGTTGGACATGATCCGGGAGATCAGGATGGCGCCCTGACCGCCCACGCCCACCAACAGGGCGCTTTTCACGTTGGACATATCAGTTTTCCTCCTTTTCGATGGCGTCGAAGGGGCAGACCTGGGCGCAGACGGTGCAGCCCACGCACTGGGTGCGGTCGATGACGGCCTTGCCGTTTTCCATGGAGATGGCGGGGCAGCCCACCCGCAGACAGCTGCGGCAGCCCCGGCACTTCTCGGCGTTTACATGGCACATGCCCTTGCGGAACTTATCCCGCTTGATCAGCAGGCAGGGACGGCGGGTGACGATGGCGGGCTGCTGTCCGGCGTCCAGGGCGGACACCGCCTGGTCCACGGCGGCCTTCATGGCCTTCAGGTCCTGGGGGTCCACCGTCAGCACCGGGGCAAAGCCCAGGGCGGTGAGGATCTTCTCCACGCTGAGCAGGGCGGTGGGGTCCCCCTGGAGGGTATAGCCCGTGCCGGGGTTATCCTGGTGGCCGGTCATGCCAGTGATGCGGTTGTCCAGCACGCAGGGGATCATCCGTCCCTTGTTATAGACGATCTCCGCCGCGCCGGTCATGCCGCTGTGGAAGAAGGTGGAGTCGCCCACCACGCCGAACACCACCTTGCCGGTGACGCCCTCTTTTTCAAAGCTCTTGGCGATGCCCATACCGGCGGAGAAGCCCGCGCCCATGCACACTACGGAGTCCATGCAGTTCAGGGGCTCGGCGCAGCCCAGGGTATAGCAGCCGATGTCGCCGGTGACCACATAGTTCTTGTTCCGGGACAGGGTATAGAAGAAGCCGCGGTGGGGGCAGCCGGGACACAGGGCCGGGGGCCGCTTGGCCGGGGTCACATCCACGGTGCGGAAGTCCGCCTTCCGGCCCAGGACCCGCTCCCGCAGAAGCTGGGTGTTCAGCTCGTACAGGGGGCCGGTAAGCTCCTTGCCCACGCAGGGGATGCCGGCGGCCTTGATCTGGTCCTCCATAAACGGCTCCAGCTCCTCGATGACGTAGAGCTTCTCCACCCGGGAGGCAAAGTCCCGGATCAGGTCCATGGGCAGGGGGAAGGTCAGGCCCAGCTTCAGGAAGGAGGTCCCCTCCGGGAACACTTCCTTTGCGTATTCATAGGCGATGGAGGAGGTGACCACGCCCACCTTGCCGTCGCCCATTTCCAGACGGTTCAGGCCGTTTTCCAGGGCACGGGTGCAGCCGTATTCCTCCAGCTTCTTCAGGCGCTCCTCTACGATGGGATGGTTGGCATAGGCATGGGCCGGGGTGCACACGAACTTGCGGACGTTGCGGGCATAGGGGGCGTGGGTGTGCTCCCGGCGCTCCCCGAACTCCACCAGGCCCTTGGAGTGGCAGACCCGGGTGGTGGTGCGGTACAGCACCGGCGTGTCGAACAGCTCGGACACCTCGCAGGCCAGGGCCACGAAGTCCTTGCACTCCTGGGCGTCGCTGGGCTCCACCATGGCGATCTTGGCGGCCCGGGCATAGTGGCGGTTGTCCTGCTCGTTCTGGGAGGAATGGCAGCTGGGATCGTCGGCGGTGACCACGATGAACGCCCCGCCCACGCCCATGTAACCGGCGGTGAACAGGGGGTCGGCGGCCACGTTCAGGCCCACCATCTTCATGGTGCAGAAGGACCGGGAACCGGCGATGGACGCGCCGTAGGCCACCTCGGTGGCCACCTTCTCGTTGGGGGCCCACTCGCAGTATACGTCGTCCTTATACTGGGGCAGATTTTCCAGAATTTCCGTGCTGGGGGTGCCGGGGTAGGCGGAACAGATTTTGATCCCGGCCTCATAGACGCCCCGTGCGGTGGCCTCGTTGCCGGACATCAGATGCTTCATGGTGATCTCCTTCCTTTCTATACGCTGTTTTTTCTCTTGTATCAATATTCCCGGGGCTTGGCCTGGCCGTGGAGCACCCGCAGGGCGCCCTCTGCCAGGGAGCGCATTTCCTCCTCACCGGGGAAGCGCAGCACCGGGGCAAGACCCCCCACATAGGCGGTGATATCGTCGCAGAAGGACTGCTCATAGGCCATGCCGCCGGTATAGGCGATGGCGTCCACATGGAAATGCAGTACCGCCGCCATGGCGCCGATGTCCTTGGCCAGCTGGTATACCAGGGCCTGATAGGCCTCCGTGAACTTGGGGTCCCCCTCCTTCACCCTGGCGCAGATGACCCGGAAGTCCGTGGTGCCCAGATAGGAGAACATTCCGGCCTGGCGGCCCAGGATTTTCTTCACCTCGTCCTGGCTCCTGCCGGAGAAGCAGAAGTTGATGAGCTGGTTCACCGGCAGGCCTCCGGCCCGGTCCATGCCCATGGAGCCCTCGTCCTTGACGTTGAACAGATCCACGATGCGGCCGTTGTGGTGGGCCGCCACGGACACGCCGCCGCCCAGGTGGCAGACGATCAGGTCCGCCTCCTCATAGGGCTTGCCCAGGGCCGCCGCAGCCTTCCGGCCGATGGACTTCTGGTTCAGGGCGTGGAACTGGCTCAGGCGGCGGAAGGGGGCAAAGCCCGTGTAGTGGGCCACCTCCGTCAGCTCATCCACGCACACCGGGTCCACGAAAAAGGCGGGAACGCCCACCATGTCGCCGATGCGCCGGGCCAGATACGCCCCCAGGTTGGAGGGATGCTCGCCATAGGGGGCGGTCTCCACGTCGTGCATGACCCGGTCGTTGACGGCGTAGGTGCCGGAGGGGATGGGCCGGTACAGGCCGCCCCGGCCGCACACCGCGTCGAAGTCCGACAGGCGGAATCCGCTCTGCGCCACGGCGTCCAGAATGGCCTGCTGGCGGTAATCCGCCTGGTCGATGACCCGGTCGAAGCGGTCCAGCTCCTGGGGGGAGTGGTCCACGGTGGTCTTATAAACCTGCGTCTCCTCGTCGAAAACGGCCACCTTGGTGCTGGTGGCGCCGGGGTTGATGACTAATACCTTCATGGGCAGGCTCCTCTCTGTATGAGAATTTCACCGAATAACTTAATGAACAGTTCCATTATGGCAGTGTCGGGCCGGTTTGTCAACGGTGATTTCCGGCGGGAACCAAACCTTGTGGGACCCCACAAAAAAACCGCCTCCGGCCCTGTCGTTTTGACAGAACCGGAGGCAGTGCCGCCGGGAATTATTGCAGATTCAGCCGCTTTTTCAGCATCAGCAGGGTCAGCATGTAGTACGCCGCCCCCAGCAGGGCGGACACCCCCGCCGCCGCCCACGCCAGGGAGCTGAACACCTGCACCACCGGCAGGTTGGTCCAGAGGTCAGGGTTGATATTGATCTGAATGCCCACCGAGGCGAAAATGGACCCGATGGTCTGGGTGACGATGCCGAAGCCGATGTAAAACACCACCGACAGCAGGACCTTGTGGTTGGAGAAGCTGTGGCCCAGGGAGATGGCGGCGTAGAACTTCAGGAATGACACCAGGCAGGACACCAGGCACAGCACCACCAGGGCCGCGGCGCAGCCGGTGAGGTTGCCGGACAGATGCTGCCGCAGGCTCCGCAGCCCCTGGGCGATCAGGGAGAACACGTTCTCCCGGCCCACCACGGAAATTTCCGCCATCCACGCCAGCGCCGCCAGCACTGTGGACAGGACGCTCCACACCAGGGCCACCAGCAGCTTGGACCAGATCAGCTGGCTGCGGCTCACCGGCAGGGTGAACATCAGATACCCCTCGTCGGTCATCAGGTTCTTATAGAACCGGTACACCATCAGCACCAGGGTCAGCAGCAGCATACCGAAGGTGGTCACGCCGAACAGGGTGGCAAACACCGTCTGGACGACGGACAGCACCGTGCTCTCGGGATACCGGCCCAGCAGGCTGCCGAACAGGGTGCAGCCCCCGCAGGACACCAGCAGCAGGGCATACACCGGCAGCATGATCCGCCCGGTGGCCCGGAACTCGTATTTCAGCAGCTTACTCAGCATAGCGGAACACCTCCCGGAACAGCTCGTCCACGCTGCAGCCCTTTTCCTGGCGGATCTGGTCCACCGACTGCTGCAGCAGAATGCGGCCCTTGTTGATGAAAATCACGTCGTCCAGCACGTTCTCCACGTCGGCGATCAGGTGGGTGGAGATCACCAGGGAGGCATTCTCATTATAATTGCTGAGAATGGTGTGGATGATATAGTCTCGGGTGGCGGGGTCCACGCCGCCGATGGGCTCATCCAGCAGATACAGCCGGGCCCGGCGGCTCATGACCAGGATCAGCTGCACCTTTTCCCGGGTGCCCTTGCTCATCTGCCGGATCCGCAGTTTAGGGCTGATCTCCAGGGCCGTCAGCATATGCTCGGCGGCGTCCCGGTCGAAATCCGGATAGAAATCGCAGAAAAAGTCCAGCAGCTGCACCACGTTCATCCACCCGGACAGATACGTCCGCTCCGGCAGATAGGACACCAGCTCCTTGGTCTCCGGCCCCGGGGCATGGCCGTCGATGGTGACAACGCCGCTGCTGGGGACCAGCAGGCCGTTGGCCAGCTTGATCAGGGTGGACTTGCCGCTGCCGTTGGGGCCTAAAAGCCCCACGATGCGCCCGGGCTCCACCGTCAGACTGACGTGGTCCAGGGCCAGGGAGCTGTCGAAATATTTGGTCAGCTCCCTGCATTCCAGAATCGCCATGTTACTCCTCCTTCCATTCCTCCAGCAGCGCCTTCACCTGCTGCCGGTCATAGCCCAGCTGCGCCATGGACTCCAGATATTCCCGGGTCCGGCTGCGGGCCAGGTCCTCCTTGGCGCTCTGGATCACGGCGGTATCCTCCGTGACAAAGCGCCCTGCCGTGCGCTGGGTGTGCAGCAGGCCGGTGCCCTCCAGCTCCGCCAGGGCCCGCTGCACGGTGTTGGGGTTCACCCCCGCGTCCGCCGCCAGCTCCCGCACGGTGGGAAGCCTCCCCCCGCTGGGAATGGAGCCCGACAGAATGGCCAGGGTGATCTGCTGGGTCAGCTGGGTATAGATGGGTTGGTCGTTGCGAAAATGCCACTCCATGGCCCCGCCTCCTTGTGTTAATGTCTTATGCAAGTAATACAATAATACAAATGCGGCCCGTTGTCAAGCCCCAAATGTAAATTTTTTCCCCATCGGTTGACGGGGCGGGCCGGGAAAGCTATACTGGAAGATGAAAAGAGGTATCCACCCCCTTCCGCGAGAAAGGAGAGTTTTTCATGAATCACAGCTGGAACCACGACCCCTTCCAGGGGGGCGGGCCGGTGCCCCACCGGCCGAAAAAACAGCGCCGGCCCATCGGCACCCCTGTGGGGCGGACGCTGCTGAACCTGGCGGTGACGCTGGTGTTCGGAGCCATCTATTTCTATGTGACGCTGCCGCCGCTGAACCTGCACTCCGGCGACTTCTATGTGTTCGTGCTGCTGCTGTGCGCGGTGTACTGCGGCTGCGCGGTGCTGACCTCCGGGTTTCAGGGCAGCGGGGCTAAGGGCTACTTCGGCTTTGTGAAAAAGCAGTGCACCGTCCCCTTTGTGCTGGGCCTGGTGCTGGTGGTCACGGCGCTGATCGGCGCGGCCATCGGCTGGGAGGTGTTCCGGGCCGGGTCCTACCGGGACCTGCTGACGGTGGAGACCGGCGACTTCGCTGCCGACATCAAGGAGATCAGCTATGACCAGATCCCCATGCTGGACCGGGACTCCGCTGAGAAGCTGGGCAACCGCAAGCTGGGCGAGCTGGCGGACATGGTGTCCCAGTTCGAGGTGGCCGGGGACTATACCCAGATCAACTACAAGGGCCGCCCGGTGCGGGTGACGCCCCTGCGCTACGGCGACTGGATCAAGTGGCTGAACAACCGCTCCGACGGCCTGCCCGCCTATCTCATCATCGACATGGTCACCCAGAACGTGGACGTGGTGCGCCTGGACCAGGGCATCCGCTATACCACCGCCGAGCACTTCAGCCGGAACCTGGGCCGCTATCTGCGCTTCCACTATCCCACCTATCTGTTTGACACCCCGGCCTTCGAGATCGACGAGGAGGGCAACCCCTTCTGGGTCTGCCCCCGGATCAAAAAGACCATCGGCCTGTTCGGCGGCACGGACATTGCCGGTGCGGTGCTGGTGAACGCCGTCACCGGCCAGTGCACCTATTACGACGCGGCGGACGTGCCCGCCTGGGTGGACCATGTGTACCCGGCGGAGCTCATCGAGCAGCAGTATAACTACCACGGCGCCTATATCAACGGCTTCATCAACTCCCTGTTCGGCCAGCGGGACGTCACCGTCACCACCGACGGGTATAACTATCTGGCCATCGGCGACGACGTGTATATGTACACCGGCATCACCTCCGTGGTGTCCGACGAGTCCAACATCGGCTTTATCCTGTCCAACCAGCGCACCAAGGAGACCCGGTTCTATACCGTGGCCGGGGCGGAGGAGTTCTCCGCCATGGATTCCGCCCGGGGCCAGGTGCAGCAGATGAACTACACCGCCACCTTCCCGCTGCTGCTGAACATCGCCGACCAGCCCACCTATTTCATGGCCCTGAAGGACGCGGCGGGGCTGGTGAAGATGTACGCCATGGTCAACGTCAGCCAGTATCAGATCGTGGCCACCGGCAGCGACGTGGCTGAGTGCGAGGGCAACTATCGCCAGATGCTGGCCCGCAACAACCTCATCGACAACTCCGACGCCAACATCCCCGCTGATACCCAGGAGGCCACCGGCGTGCTGACGGATATCCGCACCGCCGTCATCGACGGCAACAGCCGGTACTATCTGCGGCTCCAGGGCGAGAGTGTGTACTATGTGCTCTCCGCCGCCGACGCGCCCCAGGTGGTGACCCTGAACACCGGCGACCGGGTGACCATCACCTACCGGCCCCAGGAGGACGCCTCCATTCTGGAGGCTACCGCCGTCACTTTGGTGTCCGGCAGCAGCGGTACCGGCACCGTTGACAACCCCCCGGACCCCATCAAAATCAACCCCGCCCCGGGCATCGGCGACATCATCACCGACCCCGGCGACGGCGGACGGGTAGAGCTCCCGGTGGAGCCGCCCCCCGAGGAGGTCCGGCAGTAAGGAATAGGAACTGTCCCAAAAAGGTCCCCGGCGCACTGCGCCGGGGACCTTTTGACGATATTTTTTCACTTTCCGCTGACGCTCAACAGAGCGGTGGGCAGGCTGCCGTCCAGCAGCAGGATGCACCGGCGCAGATCGTCGCCGATGTTCTCCGGCATGCCGGACTCGATCCAGTCGAACACGCCGCTCAGCAGGCCCCGGGCATAGAACCGGGACACGAACTCCAGGTCCTCCTGCCCCACGTCCAGGCCCACCGCCGCCTGATCCACGATCCGGCGGATCACCGGGCCGTAGCCCTGCATCAGATAGCGCTCCAGGTCCCGGCGATTCACGGAGCGATAGGCGTTCATCACCAGGTGCCGCTTGCTGCGCAGAGCATCGGTGATGGTGTGCAGCTCCTGCCGCCAGTCGCCGCCGGCCTCCCGGACGGTCTGGGCCAGGTTGGCGGCCTCCCGTTCAAAGATCCAGCGCATCAGGTCGTACACGTCATGAAAATGATAGTAAAACGTCTGGCGGTTCACACCGCACCGGGCCACAATGTCCTTGACGGTGATTTTTTCCAGGGTTTTGGTTTCCAGCAGCTGGCACAGGGCCTCTGCCAGGTCGTGCTTTGCGTTCATCGGCAGCAGTCCTCCTTTACATGATGCCGGATTTTTCCTTGCTGCGGGCGATGAGCCGGTTCAGCGGCCTGGCCGGGTAGTACAGCAGCATACCCAGCGCCGCAAACAGCACGCACATGCCCGCCATCACAGCCAGATTCGTCCAATATACGTTTTCATACCGTCCGGCGATGGTCTCCCGGAGCATATCCATGCCGTAATGGAACGGCATCAGGACATACAGCTTCTGGAACACCTCCGGCAGCACGTCGATGGGATAGGAGCCGCCGGAACCGGCCACCTGGATGACCATGATGATCACGGACAGGGCCATGCCGATGTTGTCCAGGGCGTACACCAGGGCGAAGTTCATCATGGTGAAGTTCAGGCTGCACACGCAGCAGGCCAGCAGGAACAGCCCCGGGTGCAGGCACTGCATCCCGATATAGTACACGCAGCCAAGCCCCGTTACCAGCGCCTGGACCATGCCCACCAGGAAGAACAGCTGGTATCTTCCGAAGAACCGCTGCCAGGGACGCAGCAGGGGCAGCGGCGGAATGGGGGCGTTCACATGGATCATGGTGGCCGTCAGCAGGGAGCCCACAAACAGGGCCAGCATGATGTAATACGGGGCCATGGCGCTGCCGTAGGTGGTGATTTCATACACGGGCACCGTCTCCATGGCGATGGGGTCGGACAGATACCCGGCCAACTCCTCGGGGTTGTTTTCCAGCACGTCCAGAAAGCGGCGGAAGCCGTCGCTGGTGACAATGCGCTCCACATCGTCCGACAGCTTCCCCAGATCCCCCCGCAGGGTGGCCGACAGCTGGATGGCCCCGCCCAGGGTGGTATCCGTGGACCGTATGGCGTCCTGATACCGGCCCAGCTTATCCCCCAGGGCCGTCAGTCCGCCGGACACGTTGTCGAACACGTTCTGTACGGCCTGGAGCTTCTCCTGCACGTCCCGGTTCAGCTCCTCCACCCGCTGGTTGACGCTTTCGCTGATGCGCAGAGCCGCCTCCCGCAGGTCCTGGCGGACCTGATCCAGCTTGGCCTGAACCTCCTGGTTCCAGGACTCCAGCTGGCTGGGGTCCTCCAACTTTTTCAGCAGGTCCCGAAGCTCGCCGATGTGGTAAATGGCGTTGCCCAGCCGCTCCTGGATGGCGGGATAGTTGTCGGCATAGTCCCGCAGCTTCTCCAGCCGCTGCTGCAGCGCCTCCAGGCGCTGGTCCATCAGCTGGGCGGGGCCCGCCAGAAAGCCCGCCACGTCCTCCGCCGTTCCCATGGCGGCGGCCAGGTCGGCGGCGATGACGTCCAGCTGGTTGTCGATGTCCTCCAGCTGCCGGGCGATCTCGGCCTCGGCCTCGTTCAGGCGGCCCACACCCCGGTTCAGGGCGTCCTGCACGCCGGACAGGTCGCCGCTTTTGACGATGTTGTTCAGGTCGTCAGACACCACCCCGGCACAGGCCAGAATGCTGTCCGTCTGGTCCACCAGGGTCTGCATGGCCGTCAGGGTGTTCTCCAGGGCCAGGAGACTCTGCTGGGCGCTGCCCAGCTTCTCGATGATGCCCTGGGACACGTCGTCGGCGTCCAGGCCCAGGGCCTTGCACACGGAGCTGACGGTGGTGACGGCGTCGGTCACGGTTTCCACCACCGTGGCGTTGATCTCGTCCTGCACGGCGGTTTTGGCCTTGTTGGTGATCTTGGGGGCAATGGCGTTCTTCTTCTGGTTCTCATAATACTGGATCTGGGGATGCCGCAGGTCCGTGTCCAGAATGCTGACAAAGTCCCCGGTGAAGTCCGAGGGCACGATCAGGGCGGCATAGTATTTGCCGGAGCGGACGCCCTCCAGGGCCTCCTCCCGGGAATCCACAAAGTCCCAGCCCATCTGGTGGTTGCTTTTCAGACCGTCCAGCACCATGGAGCCGATGTTCAGCTTCAGGCCCAGCAGCTCATAGCCCTCGTCCTCGCAGGTAACGGCTACCCGGATGTTGGAGGTGGAGTCCGGGCCATAGGGGTCCCAGTTGGAGAAAATGTTGAACCAGGCGTACAGGCACGGGATCAGGCACAGGCCCATGACCACCACCACGGCCACCACACTGGCGCTGATGCGCTGCCAGTCGGACCGGAAGATTCTCCAGATATTTCTCATTTCCGTTCCTCCTTTGAGCCGTTCCCCTGCTGCTCCATATATTGGAAGATGCGTCCCAGCTCGTGGGACAGCGACTCCAGACCCCGGGCCAGCTGCTGCACGTCCGTCTGAAGCCCGGCCAGCGCCTGGTTCAGGTCAGGGGAAACAGGCTGCGGGGCGGCCTGGGATGCCGGCGGGACAGGGGTGGACACCGGCGGGACGGGGGCAGGATTTTCCGGGACGGAGACGGGCGCAGGCTCCGGTGCGGCAGGCGCGGCCTCGGCGCCCCGCAGACCCTGGAGCAGCTGGTCCAGATCCTCCTCCGCCTGGGCGGCGGACTGGGCAAAGCTCTCCTGCTCCTCCTGGGGCGGGTCGGGGGGCAGGTCCGGCTCCTGGCCCCGGCCCAGCAGCATGGGCAGCAGCTGGGGCATGGCGCTGGGCAGCGGCGTCAGCTGGTCCAGCTCCACCTCTTTTTTGGTGATCTTCTTGACCTTGTTCTGCATTTCATAGTCGATGTATTCCACGGCGATGAGATAGGCCGCGATGCCGAACATGGACATGATCCAAAGCAGCAGGAAGATCACCCGGGAGCCTTCCGACAGGAACAGCAGCACCAGGAACACCAGCGGCACCAGCAGCAGGCTCAGCATCCCCTTGCGGATGCGGCGCTGGTTGCCGCTGTGGAACTGAAGGACCTCCTGCAAAAGGGCCTGATATAATTGGCTGTATTTCTTTTCGTCCATGGGAAGTCCTCCTTTCTTACAGCATTTCGGTTTCTTCCAGCTTCTCCTCCATGAAGTGGTTCAGACCCATGAAGGGCTTGCGCACCCACAGGCCGATGAGCAGGGCCGCCGCGCCGAAAATCAGCAGGCAGCCGATGTTCTTCAGCCAGGTCAGCCCATACAGGCCGCAGATGCACTCCCGCATGGCGTCGATGGCATAGGGGAAGGGGAAGATGTGATAGATCTTCTGATACACGTCCGGCAGCAGCTCGATGGGGAAGGTGCCGCTGGACCCGGCGATCTGGAGCACCATGACCACCACCACGATGGCCTTGCCCACGTCGCCGAAGGAAATCGTCAGGGAATAGATCAGCAGGCTGAACACCAGGGAGGTGATGGCCCCGGTGGCAAACAGCAGGGCAGGCTCCACGCACTGAATTTTCAGCACCAGCAGGTCCCCGGCCACGATGACGGCGGCCTGGATCTGGCTCAGGACAAAGAACAGGAAATACCGGCCGAAAAACAGCTGATAGGGCTTGGGAGCCACCAGACCCTCCCGCCGGGCGTGGGGCTTGAGAATGGCCACCAGCATGACGCCGCCCACCCAGATGGCCAGCACGGAATAAAAGGGGGCCATGGCGCTGCCGTAGTTATCAATGGGATACACCGGCTCCACGGAGGTCTGCACCATCTGGGAGAAATAGGCGCCGTAATCCTCGGGGTTGCCCCCCAGAATGTCCAGCAGGGTATCCAGATAATCGGGGCTGTCGCTGTCCTCCAGGCCGCCCAGCAGACTCCCCAGCTTGTCGATGGCCTGGCCCATGGCGGTGCGCCCCTGGGACATGAGCCCGTCTAAGGTCCCTGCCGCCGCGGAGGCCGCCGCCAGCAGGTCCCGGGTGTCCGCCGCGGTGCCGTGGAAGCCCTGAAGCAGGTCCTCGGACTGATCCAGCACGTTCTTCACGTCGTTGACCACGTCGTCAAACACCGGGGTCAGCAGGGTGTCCGCCAGCTTTTCCAGCTGGGCCGCCAGGGCGATGGTGTCCTGCAGCACGGCGGAATTCTCCTTCAGCCCGTCGGCCAGGGTGTTCAGCCGGTCCCGCAGCTGATAGCAGCTGTCCGCCAGGCGCTGGGCGGCAGCCGCCGCCTCGGCCCCCACGGGCCCGGCCTCCACCGCCACGGACTTGGCCCAGGCCATGAGCCTGTCGCCCATGTCGCCCATGGTCTGGGCGGCATCCCGGAGGTTCTCCTGAATCTCCGGCAGCTGGGCGTCCACGTCGATGCCGTTGAGGAACTTCTCCGCCGCGTCAAAGGCCTTGTCCAGGGCGGTCTGGGCCTTGTCCAGGGCGGCGTGGACCTTCCGGTTCAGCTGGGCTACGGTGTCCAGAATCTCCTGGCCGTCGGGCCGGTTCTGGTTGATGTTGGAAACCAGGTCCGACAGGTCCTGGCGATAGCTGCTGTTGTCCTGGCCTGCGGCCTGGAAGGCGTCGATGGTTTTGGCACAGGAGCGCAGCAGGCTGCGGGTCTGGCCCAGCAGGCCCTGGACGGAGCCCACGGGGTCGTCGCCCTTCAGCTGGTCCGACAGGTCGTTGGCCCCCCGGAAGATGGCGTCCACCACCACGTCCAGATAGCTCTTGCTGATGGTGGTTTTCAGGGACGACACCGCCGTGTCGGTGATCTTGGTGGCCACGGCGTTCTTTTTGTAGTTTTCGTAATAAGTAATGGTGGGCTTGCCGGTCCACTCCGTCAGCATGTGGTACATATTATAGGAGAAGTCCTGGCCGATGACCACGGCGGCGTAGTAATCCCCGGCATAGACGCCCTGCTGGGCCTCCTCCTTGGTGTCCACAATGACCCAGTTGATGCTGGTGCTGCTGCGCAGGCCCTCCACCACCTCCCGGCCCTTGTTGACCTGGGTGCCGTCCTCCTCGGTCCAGCCCTTATCCAGGGACGCCACGGCGATGCTGATGTTGCCGGTGTTGCCGTAGGGGTCCCAGTTGGAATAGATATTCAGCCAGGCGTACAGGCTGGGCAGCACCGCGATGGCCAGGGCCACCGCCAGAGCAAAGAAATGCGTAAACAGCGAACGGGCGTCCGCCTTGATGATGCGCCAGATGTTCCGCATACGTTCCTCCCGCTTCCAAAAACAGATTCCGCGCCGGGGCGCGGCGTTTTGACAGTGTATAGACTATTATACTATACACTGTCAAAATTTCCACCCTTTTTTTGCATTTTTCAAGATTTGTTCATATCTTCCGGCAGGAGCCGGGCCATATCCTCCGGCAGCGGGGCTGTTACCGTCAGGCGGCGGCGGGTGACGGGGTGGGTCAGCTCCAGCCGGTGGGAGTGCAGGGCCGGGCGGGGGATCAGGGTTCGGTCCTCGGTGCCGTAGAGCCAGTCCCCCAGCAGGGGGTGGCCAATGGCGGACAGGTGCAGCCGCAGCTGGTGGGTGCGGCCGGTGCCGGGGGTCAGCCGCAGCAGGGCCCGGTCCGGCCCCTGCCACAGGGTCTCATAGTCCGTGTGGGCCGCCAGACCCGCCGGGTCCACCCGCCGCCGCAGCAGGGAGTCCGGCTCCCGGCCGATGGGCAGGTCGATGGACCCCGCCGCCGGGCTGGGCACGCCGCTGCACACCGCCAGATAGGTCCGGCGGAAGTCGCCGGAGTGGAGCTGCTCCATGCACAGCCGGTGGACATACCCGGTTTTGGCCACCACCATGACCCCGGTGGTGCCCCGGTCCAGGCGGTTGACGCAGTGGAAGCTCCCCTGGCCCAGATAGTGGCACACAGCCCCGGCCACGGTGACGGTCTCCTCCGTCAGGGCCGCCGGATGGATGGCGATGCCCGCAGGCTTGTTCAGCACCAGCAGGTCCTCATCCTCCCACAGGATGTCCAGGGGCCAGGCCACCGGCCGGATATGGGGATTGTCCCCGGGCAGGTCCGACACGTCGGCGGTGACGGCGTCCCCGGTGTGGAGCACCGCCGCCACCGTGGCGGGCCGTCCGTTGACCAGGATGGCCCCGGGCCGCCATTTCAGCCGGGACAGGAAGCTGCCGGAAATGCGCAGCTCCTGCCGCAGAAGCCGCCGCAGGGGCCAGCCCTCCTGCTCCGGGGCTACGATATGAGTCAGCAGGCGCATACATACCGCCTCCCTTCAAAAAAGCGTGACAAATTCCGTGGGAATATGATACACTATGACCATCTCAGATTCAAGGAGGATCTCCAAGTGGCATCGAAAGTTTATTGGGCCGACCTGCGGGCCGACTATCGGGAAAATCTGCCCCAGAAGCTGACCCGTCTGATGAAAACCGCCGGTATGGGCCAGATCGACTTTGAGGACAAGTTCGCGGCCATCAAGCTGCACTTCGGCGAGCCCGGCAACCTGGCCTTTCTGCGGCCCAACTGGGCCAAGGCCGTGGCAGACTTCGTGAAGGAGCGGGGCGGCAAGCCCTTCCTGACCGACTGCAACACCCTGTATGTAGGCGGGCGGAAAAACGCCCTGGACCACATGGACGCCGCCATGCTCAACGGGTTCTCCCCCCTGTCCACCGGCTGCCAGATCATCATCGCCGACGGCCTCAAGGGCAACGACGAGGTGGAGGTGCCGGTGCGCGGCGGCGAATATGTGCAGAAGGCCAAGATCGGCCGGGCGGTGATGGACGCGGACGTGTTCATCTCCCTGACCCATTTCAAGGGCCACGAGGAGGCGGGCTTCGGCGGCGCGCTGAAGAACATCGGCATGGGCTGCGGCAGCCGGGCCGGTAAGATGGAGCAGCACAACGCCGGGAAGCCCCATGTGGCCCAGGACCACTGCGTGGGCTGCGGCGCCTGCACCCGCATCTGCGCCCACAACGGCGTCACCGTTACGGACCGCAAGGCCACCATCGACCACAGCAGGTGCGTGGGCTGCGGCCGGTGCATCGCCGTCTGTCCCCGGGACGCCATCCGGGTGAACTGGGACGAGACGGTCACCAATCTGAACCGGAAGATCGCCGAATATGCCCAGGCGGTGGTGGACGGGCGGCCCTGCTTCCACATCAGCCTGGTCATCGACGTGTCTCCCAACTGCGACTGTCATCCGGAGAACGACGCGGCCATCATCCCCAACGTGGGCATGTTCGCCAGCTTTGACCCGGTGGCCCTGGACATGGCCTGCGCCGACGCGGTAAACGCCCAGCCGCCCCTGCCGGGGGCCGCTGCCGCCGGGGACTGCGGCCATGACCACTTCCACCATCTCCATCCGGAGACGGACTGGATGAGCTGCCTGGAGCACGCCGAAAAGCTGGGCATGGGCAGCCGGGAATATGAGCTGATCAAAATCTGACCGGAATCTGCAAAAACCGGGCGTGCCGCCTGCGCGGCACGCCCGGTTTTTATGCGTGGGGCTTTACGTCCTGATAGAACATGTTCCAATCCACCTGATAGGCCCGGAGGGCGTTGGGGTTGTGGCAGATCATCCGCAGGTGCATGCCGGGGTGGTCCCGGAGGAAGTCCGTCATGGCCTTCAGGGCCACATGGGCCGCCTGGGGCAGGGGATAGCCGTATACCCCGGTGCTGATGGAGGGGAAATCCACCGTGCGGCAGCCGTGGGCCAGGGCCAGCTCCAGGCAGCTGAGATAGCAGCTGCGCAGCAGGGCCGCCTCCCCGTGATCGCCGCCCTGCCAGATGGGGCCGGGGGTGTGGATCACATAGCGGCAGGGCAGGTTATAGGCCCCGGTGAGCTTGGCATGGCCGGTTTCGCAGCCCCCCAGGGTGCGGCACTCGGCCAGCAGGCCGGGCCCGGCGGCCCGGTGGATGGCCCCGTCCACCCCCAGGCCCCCCAGCAGGGTGGTGTTGGCGGCGTTGACGATGGCGTCCACCCGGGATTGGGTGATGTCACCCAGGATGATGGAGATGTTTTCCATGGGTTCCTCCTGTACGATGTGCTGCTGCTTTGCGGGCAGCAAAAATGTTGAATAGGTCAAAAAGCTCTTTGCGTTTTGGCTTCTTATATGTTATAATCAACAATATAAGAAGAAATTTTGAACGGAAAGGTGGTGAATTCTTGTGTGGGTTGTCATTCTCAGTGTGGTTTGCTCCCTAGCCGCCTATTTTGCAGGGTTATATGTGAGTATTATATCGTATGGTATATATGACATAGGAGCTGCTTTTGCCGTCATTACCATGGGGGCGTTTATCATGTACCAACTGAGAGGAAAAAAGAAGAAGTAGCGGGCATCTCCGGCTTTTGCCGGGGATGCTTTTTGTATACAAGTCGCAATATTCCTATCGGATATTACGTCTTGTTTTCGCTTTCCAGCTTCCGCAGGGCCTTGCGGAACTGGAAGCTGAACAGGAGCACCGTGCCGGTGACGGCGATGGTATCGGCCACGGGCTCCGCCAGGAACACGGCCCGGGTCTGGTCCGCCAGCAGGTGGGGCAGCAGATAGATCAGCGGCAGCAGCAGCACGAACTTCCGCAGCACCGCCACGATGATGGAGCAGGGGGCGTTGCCGATGGACACGAAGGTCATCTGGCAGGCGATCTGGATGCCCATCAGGAACAGGGCCCCGCAGTAGATCCGCAGCATCCCGGCGGTGAAGGCCACCAGCTCCGGCTCCGGCGTGAAAATCCGGGCGAAGGCCCCGGGGAACAGCTGGATGCAGGCCCACAGCACCAGGGCGTAGCCCAGGCAGACCTTCAGCAGCAGACGGAAGGTCTGGCGCACCCGCCGGGCGTTGCCGGCGCCGAAGTTATAGCTGGAGATGGGCTGAGCCCCCTGGGCGATGCCCTGCAAGGGCAGCATGGCAAACTGCATGACGCTGGAGAGGATGGTCATGGCCCCCACGGCCAGGTCGCCGCCGTATTTCAGCAGGGAGGCGTTGAAGCACACGGAGATGACGCTTTCGCTGGCCTGCATGATGAAGGTGGCGGTACCCAGGGCCACGCAGGGCAGAATCAGCCGGGGCCGGATGGGCAGGGACGCCTTTTCCAGCCGCAGCAGGGTCTGCTTCCCCCGCAGGAAGGTCACCACCCATACGCAGGATACCGCCTGGGACAGCACCGTGGCCAGGGCCGCGCCCCGGACGCCCATGTCCAGGGCGAAGATGAACAGGGGGTCCAGCAGGATGTTGCACACCGCGCCGATGAGGACGGTTTTCATGCCCACCCGGGCGAAGCCCTGGGCGGTGATGAAGGCGTTCAGGCCCAGGGTCAGCTCCACAAACAGGGTGCCCAGGGCATAAATCTGCATATACTGGACGGCATACCCGATGGTGTTCCCGCTGGCGCCGAAGGCCAGCAGCAGAGGACGGTTCCAGATCAGCAGCACTGCCGTCAGCACCAGGGAGATGCCCACCTGTAAAGTGAAGCACCCGCCCAGGATCCGCTGGGCCTGGTCATAGTCCCCCCGGCCCATGGCGATGGAGGCCCGGGGCGCGCCGCCGGAGGACACAAAGGCCGCAAAGGCGGAGATGATCATGATGATGGGCAGGCACACCCCCACGCCGGTCAGGGCCAGGCTGCCGTCACCGGGGATATGGCCGATGTAGATGCGGTCCACGATGTTATACAGCATATTCACCAGCTGGGCGATCACCGTGGGCACCGCCAGCTTCCACAGGAGCCGTCCTACCGGCTCCGTGCCCAGAAATTCCTTGTCCTGCGTCATTATGCGTCCTCCTGTGTCATTTGGGATAGATTCCGGCGGAAGCCCTCCAGGCAGCGTCGGAAGGCCGCCAGGTCCTCCGGCTCCAGGCCCCGGGCCAGGCGGCGGAAAAACGTCTCCTGCAGCTCACGGCCCTGCTGCACCACAGGCCCGGCCTTCTCGGTGCACACCAGGCGGCACTTGCGCCGGTCCCCGGGGGCGGGCTGCCGCAGCAGATACCCCTCCTGCACCAGCTTCTCCACATGGAAGGAGACGATGCCCGGCTTCAGCCCCCGATAGGTGCACACGTCCCGGGCGGTGTCCAGGCCCGGGTTGTTGGCCAGAAACAGCAGAATGTCCACCCCGTTGGGGGCCAGACCCTCCCGGCGGCACAGGGGCTGCATGGCGGCGGTGTAGCCCTCCAGCAGCTGCCGGGCGGCAATGGATACCTGATAGGCGTTGGTCATGGCGATTCCTCCGATTTTGAAAGGTTCAATTTTGAACGATTCGTATTATACACCCTCCGCCGCCCGGGCGCAACCGGGAAATGGAAGAAAACAAAAGGACGTTATTCGACACCATGCTGATTTTGCTATTTGAAATAATGCAATGCGTTAATAAATAATAGTCCTACATTAATAAATAATTGTTTTACATTTTTCGCTTTACTTTTCGTTTTTTTGTGGTATAATTGGTACAAACGGGCCTGTTAAACTTCACAAAAATGGAATTAACTGGAAAGGGCGATTATTATGCATGACAGACCTCGCATAAGAGGAAAATGCCTGATTACCTGGCTCTTGTCCCTTGCATTCATGATGAGTCTGGTCTTAGTTCCGGCATCAGCCGCAGGCTTTGACGGAGCAACATTTGCTGCCCCTATCCTGCAAGATGTGGAAAGAATTGAGAAGGACAACCTAGCAGAGCCGGAAACTTTGCTTCGGACGTTCTCGAGAGAACCCACTCGATTTTTAACCTCAGATGTGAAAGAACAGCTTTCGACCCTTCAATTGAGTAATGAAATTCCACAGCAAGCGCAACTTATCCGGGATAATTTTCTTAATCGAGAAGTTACTCGCCTGACCTTTGATACCTATGAAGCAGATATTGATCAAACGGGTCAAGTCGTATCCATGACCAATTATGCTGACATGCATGATAATGATGACACCATTTTGGATGGAGAGAATACCGACCCCAGCGCATATCCTGTGACTAAGGGGGAAGCGCTGGCCTTGGCTGACCAAATTGCTAAGGATTATCAATTGGATGGCTACCAGTTGGTGGAATGCTCCAACGATATTCCGGCCACTTGGCTGCTGCTTTGGCACAAGCAGCTGGATAACGGCGTATTGAACCCCTATGATATGGTGACTGTCACAGTGGACGCCCGGGACGGGTCTGTCATGCTGATGGACCGCAATAAGGAAACACTGGATGAAGCGGATGTTGTCGTTACGGAAACCGGTGCTATTCGCCGGTCACAGCCGCTGCGGCAGGAGTTGGGTGGACTGGCGGTTTCCTCCACGGAGTTGACGGTATTCCGGCCTAATTTCTATTGGGAATCCACGGAAGTTGCTTATCAAGAGGCGGATTTTATTCGTTTGGCATGGCGCGTGACCTTGGAGGACGGCTCTGCCATTTACATTGATGCTCGGACCGGCGAGACTTTGGGGGGAGATCAGACGTTATCCATGCGTTCGCGTGCTGTGTGTGCTATACCCAATGTGGCCGGGGGGCAGGATTGCGTTAACTATGCATCCAAGGGTTTGGCTGCTTTAGGATATACTAAGCATTTGAACGATGTATGTTACTTCATTGAGGAAGCGGATATAGATTATATTCTGAATAAGTCTAATTTAAAGGCTTTGTATCTGAGGTGCCATGGAGATAGTCATAGCAAGCGGATCATGGATTTTGATGATTCAAGGTATGAAAGATGGAATTTGAGTTATAAAGATATAAACGGCGGTTTTAGATTCGTCCTTTTGGATGCATGCTATTCTGCCAAAAAGGCATATTTTTCAGATGCATTCCTTGGAGAAAAGAAGGATGACAAATGCTTTGTTGGATGGAACGAAGCTATTACAACAGGAGCATCAAGGTACTTTGACTTCATTTTTTGGAACCTTATGGCATCTAACACACCAACTGTATTAGATGCCGTCTTGCAGGCCCGGTCAAGCGCACTTCGAATTTATAGTGATTGCAACCCCGGGTTCCGAGGTGACGTTGGTTTCGACGGATACGCAGCGTGAACGGATTTAGACTTTGTGGACGCAGAAAGGACGTGTCGTATGAAAATCGCGAAAATTCTCCTGCCTCTGGCCTTGTGCTTCTTGCTGCTGGCCGGGTGCGGAAAAAAGGTGGAGCGGGCCAATCCCGAGGACTACAGGGACCACCCGTATCAGGACGTGGCCCTGGGCACCGTGGCGGACCCGGAACGGATCGTCCTGTCCAAGAACGGACGGGAGAAGGCGGTGTTTGAAAAGGGCAGCGACAGCTATCAGAAGATCACCGGCATGATCCGGTCGCTGATGGAAGCGCA
The DNA here is from genome assembly GCA_018228685.1 of Clostridiaceae bacterium Marseille-Q4149. GTDB lineage: Bacteria > Bacillota > Clostridia > Oscillospirales > Oscillospiraceae > Vescimonas > Vescimonas cirricatena. The sequence goes on along the minus strand of CP073691.1, from coordinate 1,677,407 downwards.
GCTGGACAAAAACGAACAGATAGAGGGCCTGGGCCGGAAGCTGGACCAGACCATGCTGTATATGAAGCTGGACGAGGGAACGTACCTGATTTATGAATATCCGGCGGATTCCTATGCCCCGGTGTACTTCTTCATCTCGGACTATCCCGATGACCTGCTGGTGTGCCTGGCCTCCGCCGATCCCCGGTACGAGGCAGGCCCCCACGCCTTCATCGGCGTTCGGGAGGTGCGGGACTATCTGAACAGCCTGTAAGCTGCGGCATCGCTGAAAACTCTAAAACGATCAACCAGGGGCGGTCCCGTGCGGGGCTGCCCCTGGTTGACTGTTTATAGAAAGCTACTCCTTATCCTCCGGGCACACGGTGCACTCCTTGTGCTTGGCGCCCTCGGTGGCGGGGAAAGAATGGGAATGACTGGCGGCCCCGCTATTGCAGGCGGACGCTTTCCGCCACCCGGACCACGTCGTCCACGGAGAAGCCCTGGCCGGTGACCAGCAGGATGGCGTTCAGGTCCTCCAGGGTGCAGGCGGCCACGGACACGCCCTCCTTGTGGATGGTGATGGCCGGATAGCCGCTGATGACCGTCTCCCGGACGTCGGCATTTTCCGTGTCCAGGCTCATGACGCCGCCGCTGCTGAAAAGCAGCAGCTCCACGTCCAGCCAGCAGCCGTCGGAGTCGGTGTAATGATAATTGGAAAATCCGCAGTCGGACCGCTGCTCCTCCAGGGTCAGCCCCACAGGCAGCCAGTTCACCACCGGCTCATAGGTCTGGCCGTTGGCGGGGGCGGCGTCAGGGTTCAGCCGCAGCTCCGTGTGGGTGGGGAACACCTTTGCCGCCCAGTGCAGGGCCTTGCTGCGCAGGGTAGGGGACACGGCGAAGGCCGCTGTGAGACACAGCACCGCCGCCAGCACCGCCACGGCCACCCGGCTTATGACGCGGCGGGTGGTCCGGCCTGCCGCCTGCCGGTCCCGGCGGCGGAAGCCCCGGCGAAGGGTCTGCATGCAGCGCTGCTGCAGGGCAGGGGACAGGGCCGCCTCCGGGTCCTCCTCCAGCGCCCGGCCCAGCTGCCGGGCCTGCCGGTCCTGCTGCCGGGCCACCTGTTCCATCAGCAGAACAAACAGGGCCTCCTCCCGGGCCTGTTGACGGTTGTTCATATTGCATCCACTTCCTTTCGCAGATTTCGCTTTCCTGGTAACCCCTCTATATAAGTAACACCGGTTCCGGGAATTTGCAACCGGGTTTTTGAAAAAATTTCTTGCTTTTCCGGGAACGGCCTCTATAATATAAAATGTCGATTTTTTGGTCCGGCGGCTGCCGCCGGGGAGAGGAGGGTCCATATGCTGCCGATCTGCATCCTTGCGATCCGGGACGATGACGACCGGGCCTATATGACCCGCCTGTTTGTGAAGTATCAGCGGCTGATGTATCGCACCATCTATGATATCCTGGGCGACAAGTGGGCCACGGAGGACGTGCTGCAAACCACCCTGCTGCGGGCTCATCGACCATCTGGACACCCTGCGCCGGCTGGAGCCGGAGGGGCTGGCGGGGTATATTGCCGCCGCCTGCCGCCACACGGCCTATAACGCCGTCCGGGACAGCGGCCGCCATCCCTGGCTGCCGCTGGACGGCGGACCGGAGGTCCCGGATGAGCGGCAGGAGGTGGAGGACCGGGTGCTGCGCCGCCTGGAGCTGGACGCCCTGGCCCAGGTGTGGCCCCGGCTGGACGAGAACACCCGCTGGCTGCTGGAGGCCCGGTATATCCTGGACTATTCGGACGGGGAGCTGGCCCGGGAGCTGGGCGTGAAGCCCGACAGCGTCCGCATGGCCCTGACCCGGGCCAGGAGAAAGGCCCGCCGCCTGATGGAGAGCCAACACAACGAACAGAACGTATGAACCCCGGCGCACCGCGCCGGGGTTCATACGTTTTAAGAGAAGTTCGCAATGAAACGGGATCGGTTGGGTTCAGCGGCCGTACATTTCCGTCATATGGCGGATGCGCCGGGCCAGGGCCGGGGTGGCCTCGCCGGGCAGCAGACGCCACTGCCAGTTGCCGCTCTGGGTGCCGGGGACGTTGGTGCGGTGGTGCAGACCCAGCTCCAGATAGTCCTGCATCTGGGCCACAAACAGCCGGGCCACGGAGCTCATGCCGCCCCGGATGAGGCCCCAGTTGAAGCCCTCCCCATCGTTAAGCCCCAGGTACTCCCGGGCATAGGCGATGTCCTCCGGCGCGGCCTCGTCCTTCCACAGGGCCAGGGGGCTGTTGTCGTGGGTGCCGGTGTAGCACACGCAGTTCTCCCCGTAGGAGTGGGGCAGATAGCTGCTGGTATCCCGGGAGTCGAAGGCAAATTCCAGCACCTTCATGCCCGGCAGGCCGGAATCCTGCAAAAGCTGCTGGACGCCTGGGGTGGGATAGCCCAGGTCCTCGGCGATGAACCGCAGCTGGGGGAACCAGCCGGTGAGCACCCCCACCAGGCTCATGCCCGGGCCCTTGACCCAATGGCCGTTTTTGGCGGTGGTCTCGCCGTAGGGCACGGCCCAATAGGCCTCGAAGCCCCGGAAATGGTCGATGCGGATCACGTCATACAGCTTGGAGGCACCGTCTACCCGGCGGATCCACCAGCCGAAGCCGTCGGCCTGCATCCGGTCCCAGGCGTACAGGGGGTTGCCCCAGAGCTGACCGTCGGCGCTGAAGTAGTCCGGCGGCACGCCGGATACCTCCGTGGGAACGCACTGGTCGTCCAGCTGGAAGCTCTCCGGCTCCGCCCACACGTCGGCGGAGTCCATGGCCACATAAATGGGCAGGTCGCCAATGACCTGGATGTCCAGGCCGTGGAGATAGTCCCGCAGCTTGTTCCACTGCCGGAAGAACAGGAACTGCAGATAGGTAAACAGCTCCACGTCCTCCCGCAGCAGGGTGCGGTACCGCTCCAGCACCTCCGGGGATTTCCGCAGGCGGATGTCCGCGTCCTCCCACTCCGTCCAGGAGCGCATGCCAAAATGGCGCTTGCAGGCCATGTACAGGGCGTAGTCCGGCAGCCAGCGGCTGTTCTCCGCCTGAAAGGCGGCCACCTCTGCCTGGTCCCGGACCCAGCCCCGGTCCTTGGCCTTCTGCAGCACGGCGAAGCGGCTTTCGTAGATCTTTCCGTAGTCCACGTACCGGGGTTCGGTGCCCCAGTTCTGGCTCTCCACCTCATCCCGGGTCAGCAGCCCGTCCTCTATCAGCATATCCAGGTCGATGAAATAGGGATTCCCAGCGTAGGTGGAAAAGCTCTGATAGGGGGAGTCGCCATAGCTGGTGGGGCCCAGGGGCAGCATCTGCCAGCAGCGCTGCCCGGCGGCGTGGAGAAAATCGGCAAAGTCATAGGCGGCCTTGCCCAGAGTCCCGATGCCGTAGGGAGACGGCAGGGAAAATACCGGCATCAAAATGCCGCTGCAACGATTCATATGTCAGTCAACTCACTTATCAGAAAAATGCTTTGTTTTTTTAGCCCTTTACGGCTCCGGCGGCCACACCCTTGATGATGTGCTTCTGGCAGCACAGATAGAAGATGATCACCGGCAGGATGCTCAGCATGATCAGGGCCATGGTGGCGCCCATATCCACGGTGCCGTAGCTGCCCTTCAGATACTGGATGTGGATGGGGATGGTGCGGTACTGGTTGATATCCAGCACCAGGCTGGGCAGCAGATAGTCGTTCCAGACCCACATGATCTCCAGCACGCCCACGGAGATCATGGTGGGCTTCAGCATGGGCAGCACCACCCGGAAGAAGGTGCCCACCGGGCCGCAGCCGTCGATGGCGGCGGCCTCCTCGATCTCCAGGGGCAGGCTCTTGACAAAGCCCGTGAACATAAACACCGCCAGACCTGCGCCGAAGCCCAGATAGATCACCGGAATGGTCCAGGGGGTGTTCAGGTGCATCTGGTCCGCCGTCCGGGCCAGGGTGTACATGACCATCTGGAAGGGGACCACCATGGAGAACACGCACAGGTAGTACACGATCTTGCTGACCAAGCTCCCCACCCGGGAGATGTACCACGCCGCCATGGACGTGCACACCAGGATCAGGGCCGTGGAGGTGATGGTGATGAAGAAGCTGTAGAACACAACCTTATAGAAGGCGAAGTTGCCGAAGGTCATGCCCTTGACATAGTTCTTCAGCCCCACGAAGGACTCCGCCGTGGGCAGCTTGAAGGTCTCGGTGTTGACAAAGGCGTTGGCCTTCAGGGAGTTGATGAGCACCAGGAACACCGGCATCAGATAGAGCACGGAGATGATGGTGAACACCACCGTCAGCAGGGCCTGACGGCGCTCTCTGCGGCGCAGAGCATCGGATCTGATCATTGCTGCACCTCCTTGCGGCGGTTGGCCTGAAGCTGGATGATGCTGATGGCCGCCACCACGATGAAGAAGATCACGGCCTTGGCCTGACCCACGCCGCGGTTTCCGCCGCCGCTGGTGCCGAAGGCGTTGACGATGTTCAGGGCCAGCATTTCCGTTGTTTTGATGGTCTCTCCGTTGCCCAGCTGCTGGAAGGGACGTCCGGCGGTCAGGGCCAGGTTCTGGTCAAACAGCTTGAAGCCGTTGGTCAGGCTCAGGAACATGCAGATGGTGATAGAGGGCATCACGTTGGGGATGGTGACCCGCCACAGGGTCTGCCAGCGGTTGGCGCCGTCGATGCGGGCCGCCTCCAGCATGTCCTCAGGCACCGCCTGGAGTCCGGCAATGTAGATGATCATCATATAGCCGATCTGCTGCCAGCACACCAGGATCACCAGACCCCAGAAGCCGTATTTCGTCTCCAGGACCACGGAGGTGTTGTACTTGATGAGGATGCCGTCGAAGATCATGGACCAGATATAGCCCAGCACGATGCCGCCGATGAGGTTGGGCAGGAAGAACACCGTGCGGAACACGTTGGTGCCCTTGAACTTCTGGGTCAGTGCATAGGCAATGGCAAAGGCAAACAGATTGATAGCGATCAGGCTCACCAGGGCAAACAGCGCCGTGTACCAGAACGCGTGCATATAGCCGGGGTCCTGGAAGGCCTTCCGGTAGTTTTCCAGCCCCGTCCATGTCCACTGGCTGGTAATGCGGAAGTTGCAGAAGGACAGAAACAGCCCCTTGAAGAAGGGGTACAGGAAGCCGATGCAGAAGGCCCCGAAGGTGGGCAGCAAAAACAGCCACACCATGCGCTTGATGGGGCGGCGGATCAGCCGGGAATTCAGCGCGGCCTCGTCCCGGCGGTGTTTCGGAAGTTTCATGACGCCTCTCTCCTATCTATGTTTTTTCCGGGCGGCGCCCGGAGCTCTTGCCCGGTCCATACCGGCCAACAGCTCTGTGCGCCGCAGGTGAGAAAATCGGGGGCGGGCGATAAGCCCGCCCCCGGTCCTATTGCGTTACAACGGAGCGCTTATAGCTCAGCCGTTCTCCTTGGCATACTGGGTGGCCCAGCCGTCCACGAAGGCGGTCTTGACGTTGTCCCAGCTGCCGCCGTTGACGGTGTACTGGGTCAGAGCGTCCACCACGCCCGCACGCCAGTCATCCACGGCGGGAGTCCAGTTGAAGGCCCAGGTCACAATGTACTTGCCGGCAGCGGTATAGGCGTTGGCATCGGCAAAGAACACGTTCGCGGGGGTCTTGGCGTTCTTGAAGGGGCAGGGGCCAAACTGCTCAGCCAGCATGGTGGTGCCCTCGTCGGAGGTGACGACCCACTTCATGAAGTCCAGAGTGGCCTGGATGTCCTCTTCCTTGGCGTTCTTGTTGACAGCCCAGCAGTTCTCGGTGCCGCAGCACAGACCGGACTGCTCCTCGCCCTCAACGCCGCAGTAGATGGGGATCATGGCCAGATCCTCGGGGTTCATCTTAAAGCCCTTCTCCTCGCCGGTGAGGTTGGCATACTCCCAGGAACCGTTCTGATAGAACACAGCCTTGCCCTGGCCGAATTCGGCCTCGGAGGCGTCGCCGGTGGCGGTGGTCAGAGCAGCGCCGGTGGTGGCGGAGTCAGTGGTGTACAGATCCCAGACGTTCTTGAAGTTGTCCAGATAGGTGCCCTTGATGCTGGCGGGCTGAGAGGTGACCTTGTCATCCCGGAACTCATAGAACAGGGGCATGTTGGCCAGATGGCCGGAGAAGCGCCAGCTGGAGGAGCCCTCCAGGCCGGCGGAGCTGAAGGCGTCAAAGCCCAGCTCGGCAGCGCGGCTGTGGATGTCGTCGGCGACCTTCTTCAGGGTCTCAAAGTTGGTGATATCGGAGATCTCATAGCCGGCCTGCTTCAGCAGAGCCTTGTTGACGATGATGCCAAAGGCCTCATAGCAGTAGCCGATGGACACGGTCTCGCCGTTGGCATTCTTCAGGTTGAAGTCCTGGGTGGTCATTTCCTTCATGACGTCGGTGTTATCCAGAGGATAGCAGAAATCGCCATAGGAGTTGACGGCGCCCTGGTTGCCCACCTGGAACATGGTGGGAGGAGCGGACTTGTCCAGCTCGGAGGTCAGCATGGTGTCATACTGGCCGGAGGCGGCGGTGACGACCTTGACCTCCACGCCGGTCTGCTCGGTGTAGGTCTTGGCCAGATCCTGCCAGGCCTGATCGGCCTCGGGCTTGAAGTTCAGGTAATACACGGAGCCCTTGGCCTCCGTGCCGCCGTTTCCGGGGGTCTTGGCGCAGGCTACCAGGGACAGAGCCATGACAGCGGCCAGGATCAATGCAAGAGTTTTCTTCATGATCAATTCTCCTTCATTATATATTTTTCAGGCGGTTTCCGCCGGAAAAACTAAGAAATGTCGCGGACGGATTCCCCGGTCCGCAGGGTGGTGTGGGCAGTCTCCCGGATGGGTCCGCCCCGGTGCTCCACCATGTCCAGCAGGATCTCCACGCTGCGCCGTCCCATGTGCTCCATAGGCTGGCACAGGGTGGTCAGGGTGGGGTTGATGTACTCGGACATCGTCAGCCCGTCGATGGCGATGACGGAGCAGTCCCGGGGGATCTGCTGCCCGGCCTCCCGCAGGGCCCGCATGGCCCCGATGGCCATGTTGTCGGAGATGGCGAACAGGGCCGTGAACCGCGCCCCCTCCATCAGCCGCCGCCGCACCGCCAGATACGCCTGCCGGATGTCGAAGGACCCGGCCTCGATGACCAGCTCCTGCTCCAGGGGCAGGCCGTGATCCGCCAGGGACCGGACATAGCCCTGATACCGCAGCTGGCTGATGGAGCGGTCCTCCGCGCAGGATACCAGCGCCGCAATGCGCCGGTGCCCGCACCGATACAGCTCCGACACCGCCCGGTAGGCCTCCTCCTCGTCGGCAATGGATACCGACGCATAGGAATCCGACGGCAGGGTGCCGTACTGGTTGCTGTAGGAGCAGCAGACAAAGGGGATGTTCAGCGGCGCCAGCTCCTGGGGCGAATAGTCGGACCGGCCGCCCAACAAAATCAGGCCCCGCAGCCGCTTTTCCCGCTCCATCATGGCGCCCCGCTTCACCTCGTCGTCGCACGTGCCGATCTGCTGCATCACCAGGGTATAGCCCCGGGCGGTGACCTGCTCCTCGATGACCCGGATGATATCCGTGTAAAACGGGTTGGACACGCCCCGCACCACCAGGCCGATGGCGTCGGACTTGGTTTTCACCAGGTCCCTGGCGGTGTTGTTGGGAATGTAATTGGACTGCTGAATGGCGGAGAGCACCTTGCGCCGGTTCTCCGGGCTCACGTCCGGACGGTCATTGAGCACCCGCGACACCGTGCTGACGCTGACGCCGCACTGCCGCGCAATATCCTTGATGGTCATATACCGCGCTTCGTCTCCTTCCTGGGCCATTCCGCAGCGTCGGAAACATTACCGGTAACGTTCCCGACCGCTTACGGTATTACTTTACCAACTTCCGCGTGCTGTGTCAATGGCATTTGTAATTTTCTCCGAATCTCACAGTTTTTTGTCGTATTTTGTTGTGATTTTAACGGACGTCCTGCCGCAGAAGCTCCTCCAGCCGGGACTCGCCCACCACCCGCAGGCCCTGCTGGCGCAGCAGGGCGGCGGTGATGCCCCAGCCCTCCGTCAGAACGCCGGAAAAGGTGCCGTCATACACGGCCCCGGAGCCGCAGGAGGGGCTGCGCTCCTTGAGCACGGCGGCCTGGGCCCCGGTGAGCCGGGCCAGCTGCACTGCAGCCTCCGCGCCCCGGCGATAGGCCTCCGTCACGTCGGCCCCCTCCCGGGTGACTACCCGCTGCCCGCAGATCTCTGCCGGCGGGCGGGGCGTGGGCAGGCCGCCGAAAATTTCCCCGCACACGGGGACCACATGGTGCTTTTCGCACAGGGCACGGGCCAGGGGATGGGCCTTGCTCTGCCCGTCGTACCGGCAGGGGACCCCCAGCAGGCACGCGCTGACCAGAATCGTCACAGAGTCAGCTCCTTTCCGTTCAGGCAGGCATAGACCAGCGTCTCCCCCTGATACCGCAGCTTCAGGGAGAAAAACGGCGCCCCCTGCCGCAGCAGGTCCAGAAAGATCCGGTCCCCGGCCCACTGGGGCAGGGCCGCCAGCCGGTCCTTGTGGATCCACTCCAGCACCCCCTCGTCGCAGTCCTCCCGGACCCGGCCGGTCCACTCCGTGGCGGTGAACAGGTGCATATATTCCGTTTCCCACCGGTCGGACACAAAGGTGACGATGCCCCGGTAGCGGTATCCGGTGACGGTGAGCCCCGTCTCCTCGTTGATCTCCCGCAGGGCGCACTCCTCGGGGCTTTCGCCGTCCAGGAACTTGCCGCCGATGCCGATCCACTTGTCGCGGTTGCAGTCGTTTTCCTTTTTCACCCGGTGGAGCATCAGATACTCCCCGGCGGGGTTTTCCAGATAGCAAAGGGTGGTATAGCGCATACGTCCGCCTCCTTCGGCCCACTATTATAGCGTATCCCCCGAAAAAACGCAACTCTTGTGGAAACCTCCGGGCTGTGATATAATACCGGCATCATCTGTAGAAATGCGAGGTATTGCTATGCTGCTGATCCGTAACGCTTACATAAAGCCCATCACCGGGCCGGATATCCCCAACGGCTGCCTGCTGGCCGAAGATGGCCGCATCACCGCCGTGGCGGCCCACATCGACGCCCCGGAGGGCTGCACCGTCATCGACGCCGGCGGCCGCCTGCTGACTCCCGGCTGCGTGGAGGCCCACTGTCACATCGGCCTGGACAACCAGTGTATGCGCTGGGAGGGCATGGACTATAACGAGATCGTGGACCCCCTGACCCCCCAGCTGCGGGCCATCGACTCCATCAACCCCCAGGACGAGGCCTTCCCCAGCGCCATCCGGGGCGGCGTGACCACCGCCTGCACCGGCCCCGGCAGCGCCAACGTGGTGGGCGGCACCTTCACGGTGCTGAAGCTGGCAGGCAAGCGGGTGGACAATATGCTGCTGAAGGAGCCTGCCGCCATGAAGTGCGCCTTCGGCGAGAATCCCAAGGGCTGCTATGGCCAGGGCCTGAAGAAAAGCCCCATGACCCGCATGGCCGTGGCGGCGCTGCTGCGGGAGCTGCTGTTCAAGACCCAGCGCTACCGGGACGATAAGCTGACCGGAAAGAATCCCCCCTTCGACATGAAGCTGGAGGCCATGCTGCCGGTAATCAACGGCGAGATCCCCCTGAAGTGCCACGCCCACCGGGCCGACGACATCCTCACCGCCGTGCGGATTGCCAAGGAATTCGGGGTGAAGGCCACCCTGGACCACTGCACCGACGGCGAGCTGATTGCCGACGAGCTGGCCAAGGAGGGACTGCCGGTGTTCGTGGGGCCCACCCTGGGCAGCAAGAGCAAGGCCGAGCTGCGCCACAAGAGCTTCACCACCCTCGGAATGCTGTACAAGGCCGGGCTTACCGTCAGCATCATCACCGACGCCCCGGTGATCCCCCTGGAGAAGCTGCCCATGTGCGCGGGCCTGGCCGCCGACGCGGGCCTGCCTATGGACGAGGCCTGGCGGGCCATCACCATCAACCCCGCCCGCAGCCTGGGCATCGACAGCCGGGTGGGCAGCCTGGAGCCCGGCAAGGACGCCGATTTCGTCCTGTGGACCGCCGATCCCCTCACCACCATCGGCGGCCAGGCGTATATGACCGTCATCGACGGCCGGATCGTGTATCAGGCGGAGTAAAATCGCCCAAATTCCCGGGAAATCCCGATTTCCTCTTGCGAAGCGCCGGGTTTTCCTGTATAATCAACCAATAGCACATTACAAAGGGTACCGCGTACCTATTTTCGAGAGGACTGAAACAACTATGAGTGCATCCAGAGAAAAGAAAGCCCGCCAGGAATTCAACGCCAGCGGCGCAGTGGACCCCAAGGCCGCCCGTGAGGCGCAGGAGCGGGCCAAGCAGCGCCGGAGCAACTGGCTCTATGGCGGCATCGCCATCGTGTTCGTGCTGGTGGCCGCTGCGCTGCTGGTGTGGAACTCCAACGTGATCCAGCGGGGCTCCGCCGCCGTCACCGTGGAGGGCGAGACCTATTCCGCCGCCGAGGTCAGCTATTTCTATCATGTGGCCTATAACTCCATTGCCCAGAACCAGTACGCCTCCTATTACGGCCTGAGCACCTCCACCCCCCTGACCCAGCAGAGCCTCAGCGACATGGCCAAGACCCTGCTGGGCGTGTCCGAGGACATGACCTGGGACGCCTATTTCAAGGACGCCGCCAAGAAGAGCCTGATCCAGATCACCATGCTCAAGAAGGGCGCCGCCGAGAAGGGCATCACCTGGAACGACGACATGCAGAAGGAGCTGGACTCCACCATGGACACCCTGGCCTCCTATGCCAAGTCCGCCGGTAAGAGCGAAGGCGAGTACCTCAAGCAGCTCTACGGCAGCAACATGACCAAGAAGATCTTCCAGGGCATCCTGAAGGATACCATCATCGCCTCCCACTATCAGCAGGACTACATCGACAGCCTGCAGTACACCGACGAGGAGATCCAGAAGTACTATGAGGAGAACAAGAACTCCTTCGACGTGGCCAACTATGAGATGATCACCTTCAACGGCGCAGCCGCCTCCACCAAGGACGCCGACGGCAACACCGTCCAGCCCACCGAGGAGGAGAGCGCCGCTGCCCTGCAGAAGGCCAAGGACGCCGCCAACGCGGCCCTGGAGCAGGTCAAGGGCGGCGAGCTCCTGGCCAAGGCGGCCAAGGACTATGAGCCCATCGGCACCTATTCCCACCCCGAAGCCGGCACCTACAGCGGCAATGCCGCCACCAAGTGGGTGTTTGACGAGAGCCGCCAGGAGGGCGATACCGAGATCGTGGAAAACGGCACCTCCATCTATCTGCTGGTGTTCCACAGCCGGACCCGCAACGATTACAACACCGTGGACGTGCGCCACATTCTGTTCAAGGTGGACACCACCGGTCTGGACAGCAAGGCCGAGGATTACCAGGCCAAGCTGGAGGAGCTGAAGGCCGGCAAGAAGCAGGAGGCCGAGAACGCCCTCCAGGCCTGGAAGGACGGCGACGCCACCGAGGACAGCTTTGCCGCGCTGGCCAACCAGCTGTCTGACGACACCGGCTCCAACACCAACGGCGGCCTGTATAAGCAGGTCTATAAGGGTCAGATGGTCAGCGAGTTCAACGACTGGTGCTTCGACGAGAGCCGCAAGGCCGGCGATACCGGCATCGTGGCCAACGATGCCACCGGCGGCAGCTACATCGGCTACCACGTCATGTACTTCGTGGGCACCGACGATCCCTATTGGATGGTCCAGGTCCGCAATGCCATGACGAACAAGGCGTACTCTGAGTGGTCCGCCAACCTGGTCAAGGACATCACCGCCACCGAGAACTCCGGCATGAAGTACGTGGGCTGAGCCCCGTCTCCCATAACGGTATAACCAAAAGAGGCTGGCCAGCGCCAGCCTCTTTTTTCCATGCCGGGGCCGGAGCAATTTTGGGTATTTTGCAATTTTCCCTTGCAAGTTCCGGCGGAATATGGTATAAATGGGGGTGCTTAAAAAGCTTTGAACGGGAAGTTCCGCAATCATCGCCTTTCCAAGAGAGGACCGGTCACCGACTGCAAGCCGGTCCGTCAGGCGCTGCGGTGTTCGCCCGGGAGCTGCCGCGAGGAAATGCGCGGACGGGTCATCCCCCGTTATCGGGAAAACGAGTGCGCGGGTTTTGCCGCGAAGCTGGGTGGTACCACGGAAGCCGTATGCCTTTCGTCCCTTAGTTTTGGGATGAAAGGCATTTATTTTTTCCCCGAACGAATCCCACTTTTAATAGTTAATAAGGAGGAAGCTCATGGACAAAAACTTGTTAAAGGAATTCATCATTGAAGAATATGAGAAAGATTTTGTGGTATATGCTACCGACGAAGCCTATCGGCTATTGGGTGTAGAAGTCCCGCAGCCTATTAGTCCAGTAACGGAGTATACCGTTGACAGAACGCATTATGTGGTGATACGGAACGTGTCGGGAGATACCATTGATGTAGAGTATTACCGAGAGGCAGTATTGACTTACTTGGCAAGCAGATATCGCATTGACGGCCTTCTCAGAGAATCAGACGGAAATAGCCATGATGCCAATTGGCAGTACGAAGTATATATTTTTAATACTGGTTACTGCCCGGAGGAGCTGTCATCCTGCATCATAAAAACAGGCGGACTATATCTCAGCGCAACCAAGGTACTGAAAAAAGAAAAAATTACGGAAGAGATCATCGAGACTTGGTCGGAAGAATATGATCTCGACGGCAACGGGGAAGGCCAAAGAACTGTTTATTGCTCTACGCCGGATGGCTCGGCGCATTTTGCCTTTGGTCTGTCCCTAAGTTGGCGTCTCGGCAGGAAATTGCCGGAGAATCGGTATCCACTTGCTCTGAGAACGAGCAGAGCAGATCAGATATGTCGGACAGGCTACAAGATGCGCTTACCCGCGGCCACACCGGCTGGCAGCGCATCCGGCGGAGAAAGCCAGCCGTGTCAGGCAGACAGCGAGCCGCACGCAATCAAGGCCGCACCGGACGGCGGCGCATCCGAATGCTCCCATCCCTCCCTATGGCAGCGCATTTGCAGATTTATGCGGAAGCTTTTCTAGGCAGACCACTCCGCATTACAACCCTGTGCTATTACCGATACAAATCCGCAAAGGGCTGTGGCCGGAGCTTTTCGAGAACCGGCCCGCAGCATCCCCTACAGCACAGTCTTTGCAGGGAAACTCTAAAAACTTCCACCCCATAATACAAGGAGGAATCATTACCGATGAAAGAAAAACTGACACAACTGCTGCAGGAGGGCAAGGACCGCATCGATGCCGCCCGCAGCGAAAGCGAGCTGCAGGAGGTCAAGGGCCTGCTGCTGGGCAAGCAGGGCGCCCTGACGGGGCTGCTGAAGGAGCTGCCCCGGCTGGACGTGAGCCTGCGGCCGGAGATGGGCAAGGCCGTGAACCAGGCCAAGACCCAGCTGACGGAGCTGCTGGAGGCCAAGCGGGAGGAGCTGAAGCTGAAGGCCTCCGAGGTGGACCCGGACTTCGACATCACCGTCCCCGGCACCGCCCCCCTGTCCGGCGGCCTGCACCCCATTACCCAGATGTGCTATGACCTGAACGACGCGTTCCGGTCCATGGGCTTTGAGATCTTCGAGGAGTCCGACATCACCAGCGAGCTGTATGGCTTCGACAACCTGAACTTCCCCCCCAACCACCCTGCCCGGGAGAGCATGGACACCTATTGGCTGGAGGGCCACGACAAGGGCCAGTGCTGGGACAAGCTGTGCCTGCGGCCCCACCTGACCGGCGGCTCCGTCCGCTATATGCAGACCCACAAGCCCCCTTACCGCTTCGTGTACCCCGGCCGGGTGTACCGCAACGAGACCACCGACGCCCGCCACGAGCGCGCCTTCTTCCAGTATGAGGCCCTGATCGTGGACAAGGACTTCACGTTCGCCTCCGGCAAGGTGATGATCAAGAGCATCCTGTCCAAGGTGTTCGGCCGGGACGTCCCGGTGCGGATGCGGGCGGGCTTCTTCCCCTTTGTGGAGCCGGGGTTCGAGATCGACATGGGCTGCCTGGTGTGCGGCGGCAAGGGCTGCAGCGTGTGCAAGCACGTTGGCTGGATCGAGATCATGCCCGGCGGCACCCCCCATCCCAACGTCCTGCGCTCGGCGGGCCTGGACCCGGATGAATACACCGGGTTCTATGTGAACATCGGCCTGGACCGCCTGGTGATGATGCGCTACGGCGTGGATGACGTGCGTATGTTCCACAGTGCCGACCTGCGCTTTTTGGAACAGTTCCGTTAAAAGGAGGGGAAACACATGAAAGTATCGCTGAATTGGATCAAAGATTACGTAGACCTGCCCCGGGATATGGACCTGACCCGGCTGGCCTATGACCTGACCATGTCCACTGTGGAGGTGGAGGGGGCCACGGACCTGGCCCGGCAGTTTGACCATATGCTGGTGGGGCAGATCACGGAGGTGTGCCCCCATCCCAACGCCGACAAGCTGCAGATCTGCCGCACGGACATCGGCGGCGGTGACATCCGGGATATCGTCTGCGGCGGCACCAACGTCCGCCCGGGCATGAAGGTGGCCGTGGCCGCCCCGGGGGCCATGTGCCGCTGGCACGGCGAGGGCGAGCCGGTGGAGATCAAGGAGGCCAAGCTCCGGGGCGTCAAAAGCTACGGCATGATCTGCGGCGCGGTGGAGATCGGCCTGGGGGACCTGTTCCCCACCACCGAGGAGGCCCACATTCTGGACCTGAGCGATTTCGACGCTGCGGCGGGGACCCCCATTGCCGACGCCCTGGACCTGCACGACATCATCCTGGAGATCGACAACAAGTCCATGACCAACCGGCCCGACCTGTGGGGCCATTACGGCATCGCCCGGGAGCTGGCGGCTCTGTATGACCTGCCTCTCAAGCCCCTGCCCCCCTTCACCTGCGATGCCGGGTCCGACGGCCTCACCGTCACCGTGGGGGACACGGAGCGCTGCCCCCGCTACATTGGCGCGGCGGTAGAGGGTCTGTCCGTGAAGCCCGCCCCCTTCCGGATGCAGAGCCGCATCTGGCGGGTGGGCATGCGGCCCATCAACGCCCTGGTGGATATCACCAACTATGTGATGCTGGCCACCGGCCAGCCCACCCACGCCTTTGATTCCGACAACATCGCCGGGCATATCATCGTCCGCCGGGCCCAAAACGGCGAAAAGCTGGAGCTGCTCAACGGCAAGGAGCTGGCCCTGTCCGCCGACGACCTGGTCATCGCCGACGAGGCGGGAGTGGTGGGCCTTGCAGGCGTCATGGGCGGCGCCAAGGACTCCGTCCTGCCCACCACCAACAAGGTGATTCTGGAGATCGCCAACTTCCAGGCTGCCGGCGTCCGCCGCACGGCCCTGCGGTACGACAACCGCACCGAGGCCTCCTCCCGGTATGAAAAGGCCATCGACCCCGAGCGCTGCGACCAGGCCCTGTCCCTGGCCATGAGCCTGTTCCGGGAGCTGTATCCCGACGTGCATGTCACCAGCTTCTGCGACCAGTATCCCGCGAAGCTCCAACCGGCGGAGATCGACGTGTCCCTGCGGTGGCTGGACCGCCGCCTGGGCAAGCACCTGACCAACGACGAAATCGCCCATAAGCTGGGCCTGCTGGGCTTCCGGCTGGACTTCGACGGCGACAATATGCACGTCACCGTGCCCACCTGGCGCTCCACCGGCGATGTGGCCATCAAGGCCGACATCATGGAGGAGGTGGCCCGGATGGTGGGCTACGAGAACTTCCAGGCCGCCCCCATCACCACCTCCTTCGACGGGGCCATCAACCAGCTGGACAAGGACCTGGAGCGCCGGATCAAGGAGTATCTGGCCATCCGCTGCGGCATGCAGGAGATCTTCACCTATCCCTGGATGGACGAGTCCTATGTAAACGCCATTTTGCAGGACACCGCCGGGATCCTGGCCCTGTCCACCCCGCCGTCTCCCTCCGAGCGGCTGATCCGCTCCTCCCTGCTGCCCAATCTGTGCAAGGCCGTGGTGAAGAACGAGCGCTATTTCACGGAGTTCTCCCTGTTTGAAACGGCCCAGGTGTTCCGCGACGCGGACTATTCCGCCCCCTATGACCCCCGGGAGCTGCTGCCCTCCCAGCGCAAGAACATCGCCGGCGCCTTCGTGGCCCCGGCCAAGGACGTGACGGCCCTGTTCCGCCGGGCCAAGGGCGCGGTGGAGCAGATGCCCCGCTACACCCACATGGAGAGCTTCACCTTCCGCCAGGAGAAGCGCCCGGTGTGGGCCGACCAGGTGGTGTGGCTGAACATCTTCCTTGGCGAGGAGCAGGTGGGCAACCTGGCATTGCTTGCCCGGAAGCCCGCCATGGCCTGCGGCATCAAGAATCTGGCGGTGATGCTGTTTGAGCTGGACGTGGACGCCTTGAGGCCCTTCCGCTCCCGCACCAACCGGTTCACCCACCTGCCGGAGTATCCCATGACCGACTACGACATCTCCCTGCTGTTCGACAGCCAGGTGAAGTGGAGCCAGATGTACGACGTCATCGCCCAGGGCATCCGGGAGGGCGGCCTGCTCCATGGGGCGGATTTTGTGGACGAGTACCACGGCAAGCAGGTGCCTGCCGGGAAGAAGTCCGTCACCATCCGGCTGACCATCGGCTCCCTGGAAAAGACCCTGACCTCCACGGAGATCGAGGAGTGCGCCTCCGGCGTCATCAAGAAGCTCACCAAGCGCCTGGGCGCGGAGCTGCGCACCCGGTAAAATCCGTTTTTTCCTCTTTACAGCGCCGGAAAAATAGCGTATACTGATGGTGAATCAATAGAAAGGGGAGAAAGCCCGCATGGATGATTTCACCAGAAAGTTTGACGCCGCCCAGGATAAGGACGAGCAAATCCACTTTATCCTTACCTCCGTGTATGAGGCGCTGAAGGAAAAGGGGTACGACCCCATCAACCAGATCGTGGGCTATATCCTGTCCGAGGACCCCACCTATATCACCAACCACAACGGCGCACGGACCCTGATCTGCAAGGTGGATCGGGACGAGCTGCTGCAGGTGCTGGTGAAGAATTATCTGGAAATCTGAGCGTCATAACAAAAGCCGCCCTGGCCGGGCGGCTTTTGTTATGACAGTGGGAGCTTTCAGGCCCACAGGGCCTTCATGAAGTCGGGATAGGCCTTGTCGCAGATGTCCACGCAGCGGCTCATCAGCTCCAGGCAGATCTCGCCCACGTCGTGGGTGCGGAAGGCGGCGTCCATCTCCGCCTGAACGGTGTTGTCATTGGTGTCCAGCACGAACTTGAAGAAGCGGAAGCGGCGGTTGGCCTCGTTGACCACCTTGAAAAAGCCCTCCACCCGGTTTTCGGGGAGCTTCACGATGTCGAACACGCGGATGGCCACGTCCTCGCAATCCTTGCTGAAGAAAAAAATCATACGGATGGAAGGAATGCTGTCTCCGGTGTATATCACGGTGACCTTCTCCATGCCGGATTGGGTGACCTCAATGTCGGAGTGCTTGATGTCCTTGGCGTCCATGGCCTGGATGAACTGGCGGGTGGAATCGAGCATGAAAGGGACCTCCTTGATGGCAATTGATTCGTTACTCCATATATACCCCTTTTCCGGGGAATTGTCAACCGGCGGAATTGTTGACGCGGCGGACAAAAAAATCTCGCCACCGTGGGAAAACCGTGCTATACTAAGGGAAAAATCCGGGAGGTGACGGGATGGAGGAGATCACGGCGGCCTATGTGCGGCGGCTTCTGCCCCGGCGGGACCCCATGGGCCACAAGGGCACCTTCGGCAAGGTGCTGTGCGTCTGCGGCAGCGTGGGCTTTTCCGGCGCGGCGGTTTTCGCGGGCCGGGCGGCGGTGCGCACCGGGTCGGGGCTGGTATACCTGGGGGTGCCGGAGCCGGTGTGGCCGGTGGCGGCAATGAAATGCGACGAGGCGATGCCCTTCCCCCTGCCGTCTGAGGAGGGGAAGCTGTCCCCCCTGGCAGAGGAGGCCATCCGACAGCGGGCCGGGAGCTGCGATGCGGTGCTGGCGGGCTGCGGCCTGGGGCGCAGCCCCGGGTGCGACGGGCTGGTGCGGCGGCTGCTGGACCTGCCCCGGCCCCTGGTGCTGGACGCAGACGGCATAAACGCCCTTTCCGGGCATATGGATGCATTGTCCCGGCGGCGGAACCGGATCACCGTGCTGACCCCCCATGAGGGGGAGTTTGTCCGGGCCGGAGGCGATCTTTCCCCGGGCCGGGAGCGGGCAGCGGCTGACTTCGCCCGGGAGCACGGGGTATACCTGGTGCTGAAGGGGCCGGGGACCATCGCGGCCGCCCCGGACGGGCGGTGTATGCGCAATCCCACCGGGAACTGCGGCATGGCCAAGGGCGGCAGCGGCGACGTGCTGGCGGGGATGCTGGTGAGTCTGCTGGGCCTGGGCCTGCCGCCTATGGACGCCTGCTGCGCCGCGGTGTGGCTCCATGGCCGGGCCGGAGACCTGGCCGCCCGGGAGGTGGGCCTGTGGGGCATGACCCCATCGGACCTGCTGGACCGGATCCCGGCGGCTCTGCGGGAGGTCACGGAGTAAGGCTTATCCAAAAGAGCTTTGCTCTTTTGGATAAATTAGGTTCCCGCTCCGACCCGCGCGTCCAAATGAGCCTTTTGCTCATTTGGACACACTCTCTCCGCGCAAAGTATTTTTCGCGACGTACACGCCCAACGGAAGTCCCCTTGGGGGGCGCCGCCGCGAAAAATGGATCGGACTTGATTCGCGGCCTGCGAGCCGCGAACTCTGCGAGGCGCATAACGGTCCGAGGCGGGCAGCGTGACAGACAGATAGATGTTGGGATAGCGGAAAGCCTTCCGGAAAGGGAGGGTTTACCGTGAAAAAATGCTTGGTATGGCTGCTGGCGGCGGCGCTGCTGCTGGCCGGCTGCGGAAAAAAGGCCGCGTCGCAGGCGGAGAGTCTGCGCCAGCGGTACCGGGAGATGCAGGCCGCCCATATGGAGGCGGAGATCACCTGCCATCTGGAGACGGAGAACCGCACGTTCACCGTGTCCTGCGACTGGACCCCCACCGGCGCCGGGACCACCGTTACAGGCCCTGAGGACCTGGCAGGGCTGACGGCCTCCGTCAGCGGAGAGGATCTGACGGTGTCCTATGACGGGGCGGCTTTGTCCGCCGGAAGCCTGCGGGACGTGGCCCCGGCCAACTGTCTGCCGTGGCTGCTGCGGGCCATGGAGGAGGGGTATCTGGTGGACGCGGGACAGGAGACCCTGGAGGGGCTTGACTGCCTGCGCCTGGCCCTGGACACCACCGCCCCCGGCGGCAAGGTGCTGTGCACCGTTTGGCTGGGCGGGGACGGGGCCCCGCTGTATGCCGAGTTTTCTCAGGACAGCCGCGTGGTGCTGACGGCCCGGCTGCTGTCCTTTACTTCAGAATAAAGAGAGGCTATCATCATGGAATCCACATTAAAGAGAACCTGGGCGGAGATCGACCTGGACGCTCTGGCCCACAACTATGGCCGCCTGCGGCAGCATATCGGGCCGAAGGTCCGCTTCCTGGGCGTGGTGAAGGCCGATGCCTATGGCCACGGGGCCGTGCAGGTGGCCCGGACCCTCCAGGAGCTGGGGGCCGACTATCTGGCGGTGTCCAGCATCGACGAGGCCATGGAGCTGCGGGCCAACGGCGTGACCATGCCGGTGCTGATCCTGGGCCACACCCCCAAGGAGCAGGTGGGGCGGCTGATAGAGCACCACATTACCCAGGCGATCACCTGCAAGGCCAAGGCCCTGGAATACAGCCGGGAGGCCGCGGCCCTGGGCGGGACCCTGAAAATCCACATCAAGGTGGACACCGGCATGTCCCGGCTGGGGTACCTGTGCGACGGCAGTCACTTTGACGGCGGCGTGGAGGGCATCTGTGAGGCCTGCGGCCTGCCGGGGCTGGAGGCGGAGGGCATCTTCACCCACTTCGCCGTGGCCGACGAGCAGGACCAGGAGAGCCGGGCCTATACCCGGCGGCAGTTTGACCTGTTCTGCCGGGTGATCCGGGCGGTGGAGGAAAAGCGGGGGGTGCGGTTCCCCCTGCGCCACTGCGCCAACACCGGGGCCACCGCCTGCTATCCGGAGATGCACCTGGACATGGTGCGGCCGGGCCTGCTGCTGTATGGGTATGGGGAGTTTGCCAAGGGGCTGGACCTGCGGCCGGTGATGACCCTGAAAACCACCATCAGCACCACCAAGACCTATGAGCCCGGCACATCCGTCAGCTATGGGCGGCTGTTCACCACCCAGCGCCGCACCCGCATGGGCGTGGTGCCCTACGGCTATGCCGACGGGTTCTTCCGGTGCCTGTCCGGCCGGTGCAGCCTGATGACCGCCAAGGGTCCCGCGCCCCAGCGGGGCCGCATCTGCATGGATATGTCCATGATCGACCTGACGGACCTGCCCGGGGTGGACGTGGGGGACGAGGTGGAGATCTTCGGGCCCCGGAACCCGGTGGAGACCATGGCCGCCCAGGCGGGGACCATCCCCTATGAGCTGACCTGCGCCGTCAGCAAGCGGGTGCCCCGGGTGTATCTGCAAAACGGGCAGGTCACCGAGCGGGAGCTGCTGCTGCGGTTCTGACGCACACTGGCCGCCCCGGCTCCATAGAATGAAACGGGGCGGGAAAACCGGGTATAAATTCCCCGGCTGCGTGGGAGAATGAAAGTGACCCGATACTTCGGGTACTTCTTCCGGCGGAGTGTGAACGTTTGTGGATACGAATGTCAAGCGCGGCGAAATTTATTATGCCGACCTGAGCCCGGTGGTAGGCAGCGAGCAGGGGGGCGTGCGCCCGGTGCTGATCGTGCAGAACGACACCGGCAACCGCCACAGCCCCACCGTCATCGCGGCGGCCATCACCTCCCAGATGGGCAAGGCCAAGCTGCCCACCCATATCGAGGTGGCGGCCCAGTGCTGCGGTCTGCCCAAGGATTCCGTGATCCTGCTGGAGCAGATCCGCACCCTGGACAAACGCCGCCTGCGGGAGCGGATGGGCCGGGTGGACGGCGCGGTGATGGAGCGGGTGGACGACGCCATTGCGGTGAGCTTCGGCCTGCCCCGCAGCAGATTGGTATAGCGGCCCGGCGGAGGGTACATAACCTTCCCCAGGCAGGAGCTCCCCCGGGAGAGGCATTTGTCTCTCCTGGGGGGGCTTTTTTGCCTTGACGGGGCCGCCTGGGTATGGTATCATAAGGTTTACAGAACATAAACAAAGGAGGCATGACCATGTATGAAGCATTTCGGGAGGCGCCGCAGTCCAAAAAGGACCGCAGCCGCCTGAAGCTGGGGCTGTGGATCACCCTGGCGGCGGTGCTGCTGGCGCTAACGTCCACGCCGCTTGTGTGGGCGTCCCGGCAGAGCGCGGCATACCGCCGGTATATGGACGCTCTGAACGGCAGCGTGCTGTATGCCCGGGAACATGACGGCGTGTGGCTGGAGCGGGCCGGCAGCCGCGTCCACTATCCTCAGCTGGCCGGGGCCGGTATCAGCGAAAAGCTCCGGCAGGCCGGAATGGGAAAGCGCCAGCAGGAGCTGCCGGAGGGAGAGGGTGTGACCCTGGACTTCGGCGACGGCAGTCTTCTGCGGCTGTGGGAGGTGCCGATCCGGGGCGGCTATACCCCTGAGGAGACCTTCGGCGTGTTCGTGGCTTATACCTATCCCGACGGAGAGACATACTGCTATGATACCGATAACCTGGGGTGGGACCGGGTGGTGGACAGCCTGCCCTCTGCCGGGTAAGGCGGGACGGGGCATCCCCGGCGGAGACTGTGCATACACTGGCACAGCCCCTGCCGGGGATGCTTTGATGGGGAGGCGCGCTGCATGACGTATCCTGTGTATATCGGGGACCGGGCCGCCGGGACCATGACGGTGACAGCGGCGGGGGAGGACCACCTGTTCGAGGTGATCTGCCACCCCCCGGAGCCGGGCCTGTGGCGGGTCTGGGTCCAGGGGGAGGGACAGCGGCTGGCCCTGGGACTGCTGGAGGGCGGGCGTCTGCGCCGCCGGTTTTCCCGGCGGATCACCGGGCCGCTGGGGGCCATCCGGTGGGCCGGGGCGGAGTCCTGCGCCGCGAGGGACTCCCCGTGGCGGCCCGCCGGGCCGGAGGACTGCCCCCTGCCCCTGCCGCCGGGGAGTCTGTGCCGCCGGGAGGGGCGGCGGGTGCGGCTGGCCGCGCCCTATGACCGGGAGGGGCCGTTTCCCCTGACGGAGCTGTTCTGCCTGGCCCGGATCCGGGCCATGGACGGAGGACTCTGGGCGGAATATCGCTTTGAGGACGGGTATCCCGTGCCGCCGGAGGAAAATTGAAATTTGCATATTCCGCCGCCATGTGCTATAATAGGCTGTAAATTATCGCCATAGAGGAGGAATATGCCCATGAGATGTCCCTATTGCGGCTATCGCGAGAGCAAGGTGGTGGATTCCCGTCCCGCCGACGAGGGGGCCAGCATCCGCCGCCGGAGGGAGTGCCTGTCCTGCGAGAAGCGCTTTACCACCTATGAGACCGTGGAATATCTGCCCATGGTGGTGATCAAGAAGGACGGCAGCCGCCAGAGCTTCGACCGCAGCAAGGTGCTGCGGGGCATCCAGCGCTCCTGCGAAAAGCGCCCGGTGTCCGCGGCGGACATGGAGCGCATGGCCAGCGAGATCGAGCAGGAGCTGCAGAACTCCCTGGAGCGGGAGGTCAGCACCGTGGTCATCGGCGAAAAGGTCATGGAGAAGCTGAAAAAGGCCGACGAGGTGGCCTATGTCCGGTTCGCCTCGGTGTATCGCCAGTTCAAGGATATCAACACCTTCATGAGCGAGCTGAACAAGCTCCTGAGTGAAAAATAATTGAGGCTGTCAAAAAACCCGGAAATCTTCCGCCATCGGAAAGGAAGATAGTTACGAAAGAAACCCATCAGGGGTGTCTTTCGTTTGCAATCACAGGTTTTTCAGAACTTTCTAAGTTCTGAAAGACCGCACGCAACTTGTCAAAATGACTTTTTTGACAAGTTGAAATAATTATAGAATGTTCCGCAGGCTCAGGCGCTCCAGTTCGTCCAGCTGCTGCAGCTGCTGGCGCAGCTGGGCCAGCTCCGGCAGCAGGTCGTCCCCCTGCCGCAGGCGGCACAGGGTCCGGCAGCGGGTCAGCGTCACCTGGGCCGCGTCCAGGGTCTCGTGGTGGATGACCACATGGAGGAAGTCCTGGGCCGACTCCCAGTCGGCGGACAGGTCGTCCATGGCCTCCCGGGCCATGTCCCAGCGCTGCTGGGCCGCCAGGTCGGCGATCCGGTCCGCCTGGTCCATCCACCGGTTGGTCCGGCGGTTCAGAGCCGCCGCGTTGAGAATGCACAGGGCCAGCAGCACCGCCAGCACCAGTGAGGGCACGATCAGAAACCGCTTCATACGTCCTCCTTGGCCTGGCAGATCACGTTGCCCCCCTGGTCCAGGGACAGGAGAAACACCTGAGACGGGTCCGTCAAGTGCTCCCGCTTCAGCTGCTGCCGCAGCCACGCGTCGTCCACGTCCATTTTCTTCATATTGTCCCGCAGCAGCCGCCCGTCGTTGATCAGCAGCACCGGAAGAAGCTGCTCCGTGACGTTCAGGGACAGCTGACGGGGCGTTACCGGCTGGGCCTGGGGCCGCAGCAGCACCGACACCTGGCCGCTGGTCTCCAGGACGGCGTACTGCACGTCCTTCAGGTCGGTGACCCCCTGGCCCCGCAGCTCCTCCAGAAGCTCGTCCACCGTCATGCGGTTGTGGCGCATGGCCCGCTGCTGGAGCTTCCCGTAACGGACGACGATGGCCGGTTCCCCGCAGATCAGGGACCGGAACCGCCCGCTGCGGAAGCTGATATAGCTTAAAAGCGTGGTCAGGGCCAGCAGGGTCAGAATGGGCACCACGCCATTGATCAGCGGCGAGTCGAAGTCCTGCATGGGCACCGACGCCAGGTCCGACAGCAGCATGGTCAGCACCAGCTCGATGGGCTCCAGCTCGCCGATCTGACGCTTGCCGGTCAGGCGCAGCCCCGCGATCAGCAGCAGATACAGGATGATGGTGCGGAAAAAAGCAGTGGCCATGAGCATTCCCCCTTCTATGGCCAGTATGCGCCGATGAGAGAAAGTTATACCGAGGCAACCGGCCCCAGGCCGTTTGATATACAGAACGCAGAACCGGAGAAAGGAGGCCCCCGGGAAAATCCCATACCAAGCGCCATGTGCCTGCCCTTCCGGCAGGATAACGAGGAGGAGAGAGGATCGAACCTTCGGCGGGAGCTCTCCCGCGCCGTCCGGGCGCGCACGCAGCGGGCAAATATGCGGGTGACCGCAAAACAGAGACGCTGCGACCGGAAATCGAGGCAAATTGTCTGCGTATTTGTCCTCCCCATTATCAGAAATCAGGAGGAATCATCAATATGTGTGGAATCGTAGGATATGTTGGCCGTCAGGAGGCCGCCCCCATTCTGCTGGACGGGCTGGAGCGGCTGGAATACCGGGGCTATGACTCCGCCGGTATCGCCGTGTGCGGCGATGGCGTGCTGCGCCTTTGCAAGAAAAAGGGCCGGGTGGCGGCTCTGCGGGAGCTGACCCATGACGGCGGGGACCTGCCCGGCACCCTGGGCATCGGACACACCCGCTGGGCCACCCACGGCGAGCCCAACGACGTCAACGCCCATCCCCATATGAGCCAGAGCGGCAAGTTCGCCGTGGTCCACAACGGCATCATCGAAAACTTCATCACCCTGAAGGAGGAGCTGCAGCAGAAGGGCTATGTGTTCCAGTCCGAGACGGACACGGAGGTGGTGGCCCAGCTGCTGGACTATTACTACAGCGACTGCGGCGACTTTTTCGAGGCCATGAACCGCCTGCTCCACGCGGTGGACGGGGCCTATGCCCTGGGCATCATCTGCGCCGACTATCCCGACCGGCTGGTGGCCGCCCGGAAGGACGCCCCCCTGCTGCTGGGCTTCGGCGATGGGGAGAACTTCATCGCCTCCGACGTGACGGCCCTGATCCGCCACACCCGGGACATCGCCTATATGGACGACGGGGAGCTGGCCATTCTGTCCCGCAGCGGCATCCGGGTATACGACCGGCAGCTGCGGCCGGTGGAGAAGAAGCACCACCATGTGGACTGGGAGGTGGACGCCGCGGAAAAGGGCGGCTATGCCCACTTCATGCTCAAGGAGATCATGGAGCAGCCCGCCGCCATCCGCAAGGCCACCGCCGCCCGGATCCAGGGGGGCCGCGTGGTGTTGCAGGACCTGACCATGACCCCGGAGCAGATCCGGGCCATGGGCCGGATCTATATCGTGGCCTGCGGCTCGTCCTACCATGTGGGCATGGTGGGCAAATATAACCTGGAGCGGATGCTGCGGCGCAGCGTGGAGGTGTGCCTGGCCTCCGAGTTCCGGTATGCCGACCCCATCGTGGGGGAGGGGGACCTGGTCATCGTCATCAGCCAGTCCGGCGAGACTCTGGACACCATGGCCGCCCTGCGGGAGGCCAAGAAGCGGGGGGCACGGATCCTGTCCATCGTCAACGTGGTGGGCTCCTCCATTGCCCGGGAGTCCGATGACGTGCTGTATACCTGGGCCGGGCCGGAGATCGCCGTGGCCACCACCAAGGCCTACAGCACCCAGATGGCGGTGCTGAACCTGCTGGGCCTGTATTTCGGCGAGGTCATGGGCACCGTGGATTATGAGACCTACACCGCCATGGTCCGGGATATCCTGGCCCTGCCGGAGAAGCTGGAGCAGGTGCTGGCCCAGGCGGATCAGATCCAGCAGATCGCCAGGGATTTCGCCGGGCGGGACGACGTGTTCTTCATCGGCCGGAACCTGGACTATGCCCTGAGCATGGAGGGCAGCCTGAAGCTCAAGGAGATCAGCTATATCCACTCCGAGGCCTACGCCTCCGGTGAGCTGAAGCACGGCACCATCTCCCTGATCGAGGAGGGGACCCCCGTCATTGCCCTGAGCACCTACGGGCCTCTGTTTGACAAGGCCATGAGCAATGTGGTGGAGGTCCAGGCCCGGGGCGCCCGCGTCCTGGCCCTGACCACCGAGACCCACCGGGAGGCTATGCTGGCCCGGACGCCCCGGGTGCTGACGGTGCCGGACGTGGAGCCTATGCTGCTGCCCCAGCTGGGGGTGGCCCCTCTGCAGCTGCTGGCGTACTACATCGCCCTGGAGCGGGGCTGCGACATCGACAAGCCCCGGAACCTGGCCAAAAGCGTCACCGTGGAGTAAAAATCGCAATACACCGAGGGAATTATGAACAACATCAGAATCGTACCCATGACGGCGGACCATCTGGACGCCCTGGAGCAGCTGGAGCGCACCTGCTTCTCCCGGCCCTGGTCCCGGAAGATGCTGGCCGAGGAGCTGGACAACCAATGCGCCGCCTTTTTAGTGGCGGAGGACGCCGCCACCGGCCAGGTGATCGGCTATGCCGGGCTGCTGGTGGCCGCCGACGAGGGGTATATCACCAATGTGGCGGTGTTTCCCCAGTATCGCCGCCGGGGCGCGGCGGGAAAGCTCCTGGACGTGTTCCTGCGCTTTGCCCGGGCCAACCATCTGGCGTTTTTGACCTTAGAGGTGCGGCCCAGCAACGCCGCCGCCATCGCCCTGTATACCCGGTTCGGCTTCCGGGAGGCCGGACGCCGCCGGAACTACTATGACCTGCCCAAGGAGGACGCCCTGATCCTGACCCGGACCTTTGAGGAGGATGACCAGTGAACATTTTAGCCTTTGAATCCTCCTGCGACGAGACCGCCGTGGCGGTGGTGCGGGACGGGCGGACGGTGCTGTCGGACGCCATTTTGTCCCAGGCGGATATGCACGCGCTGTATGGCGGCGTGGTGCCGGAGATCGCCTCCCGGAAGCACGTGGAGGCCATTGCCGGGCTGTCGGACCAGGCGCTGCGGGAGGCGGGCCTGACCCGGCGGGACATTGACGCCGTGGCCGTGACCTACGCCCCGGGCCTTATCGGCGCGGTGCTGGTGGGGGTCAGCTTCGCCAAGTCCGCCGCCTATGCCCTGGGGGTGCCCCTGATTCCGGTGCACCACATCCGGGGCCACATCGCCGCCAATTATCTGGCCTTTCCGGAGCTGGAGCCGCCGTTTCTGGCCCTGGCCATGTCCGGCGGCAACACCCTGATCGTGGACGTGAAGGGCTACACGGATATGGAGGTCCTGGGGGCTACCCGGGACGACGCGGCAGGGGAGTGCTTCGACAAGGCCGCCCGGGTGCTGGGCCTGCCGTACCCCGGCGGGAAGCCCATGGACCGGCTGGCCGCCCGGTCCCCCGGCGGGAAATACGTCCTGCCCCGGGCCCATGTGGAGGGTGCGCCCCTGGATATGAGCTTCTCGGGCCTGAAAACCGCCGTGGTGAACCTGGCCCACAACGCCCAGCAGAAGGGGGAGCCTTTGGACGCCGCCGCCCTGGCCCACGACTTCAACCAGGCGGTGTCCGATGAGCTGGTGCCCCGGGCCATGGAGGCCGCCCGTCTCCGGGGCCGCCGGTGCATCGTGGCCGCCGGAGGGGTGGCCGCCAACACCATCATCCGGGGAGACCTGGAGAGGGCCTGCGAAAAGGCCGGATACCGCCTGTACCTGCCGCCCCTGCGGCTGTGCGGCGACAACGGCGCCATGATCGGGGCCCAGGGATACTATGAGTATCTGGCGGGCCGCCGGGCGGGGCTGGACCTGAACGCCTACGCCACCATGGAGCTGGACGATATTTTCTATTGAGAAAAAGCGCCCCCGGCGGATTTCCGCCGGGGGCGCTTTGCACGGATCTGCCTGTTTCGTTTTGTCCCGCTTCCGCCCGGGACAAAACCGGCCCTGCCCGGGACGTCCCTCTTTGTCCCGGGACGGCTTCCCCCGGATTGACGGCGGGGCGGCGGGTGTGTTATACTGGGGGCAAATCCAATTTACGGAGGGAAACCATCATGGAAGTTACCCAGCGTTTTCTGAAATATGTGTCCTTTGACACCACCTCCAGCGAGACGTCGGACACCGTCCCCACCACCGACCACCAGAAGGTTCTGGGCCGGTATCTGGCCCAGGAGCTGGCAGAGCTGGGCCTGGAGGGGGCCCACATGGACGACAACGGCTATGTGTATGCCCTGCTGCCCGCCACCCCCGGGTGCCAGGCTCCGGCCCTGGGCCTCATCGCCCACATGGACACCTCCCCCGCCGTCAGCGGGGCGGACATCCATCCGGAGATCGTCACCTATCAGGGCGGGGACCTGCCCCTGAAGAAGGCCGGAAGCCTGAAAGTGAAGGACTTCCCCTTCCTGGAGCGGTACATCGGTCAGGAGCTGATCGTCACCGACGGCACCACCCTGCTGGGAGCCGACGACAAGGCCGGCGTGGCGGAGATCGTCACCGCCTGCGAATACCTGCTGGCCCATCCGGAGGTCCCGCACCGGGCCATCGCCGTGTGCTTCACCCCTGACGAGGAGGTGGGCAAGGGCGCCGATCACTTCAGCCCCGAGAAGTTCCCCGCCCGGGTGGCCTACACCGTGGACGGCGGCGAGCTGGGGGAGATCGAGTATGAGAACTTCAATGCCGCCGCCGTGACCCTGACGGTGGAGGGCGTGAACATCCATCCCGGCTCCGCCAAGAACAAGATGAAAAATGCCATCCTGCTGGCCAACCAGTTCATCTCCCTGCTGCCTGCGGCGGAGACTCCCTCCCACACGGAGGGCTACGAGGGCTTCTACCATGTGACGGACCTGGCCGGAAACGAGAGCCAGGTGGTGCTGCATGCCATCATCCGGGACCACGACCTGGAGAAATTCAACGCCCGGAAGGACTTTGTGGAGCGGCTGGTGGACTATCTGAACGCACGGTGGGGCCAGGGCACCTTCCGGCTGGAGATGAAGGACAGCTATTACAACATGAAGGAGAAAATCCGGCCCCATATGGAGCTGATCGAAAACGCCAAGGCCGCCATGGAGGCCGTGGGCGTGGAGCCGGTGATCGTTCCCATCCGGGGCGGCACCGACGGGGCGCGGCTCTCCTGGGAGCGGGACATTCCCTGCCCCAACCTGTGCACCGGCGGCGCAAACTTCCACGGCGTCCATGAGTTCATTCCCGTGCCGTCTATGGAAAAGATGGTGCAGGTGCTGGTGGAGCTGGTGAAGGCGTAAGACAGAACGTAAAATCCCCCGACCGGCGGCTTGAGGTGCCGCCGGTTGGGGGATTATTTTACTTTTCGATGACCACCTTGTCGTCCCTCAGACGGACGTGGGCGGTGTCGCCGGACTGGAGCTTACCGTCCAGCATCTGCTCGGCCACCACGTCCTCCACCTCGTTCTGGAGGGTGCGGCGCAGGGGACGGGCGCCGTAGCGGGGATCGAAGCCGTCCTTGGCCAGAGCGGCCACGGCGTCGTCGTCCGCCTGGAGGGTGATGCCCTGGGCGGCCATGCGGCTGCCGATGGTATCCAGCATCCGGCGGGCGATGCTGCGGATGTTCTCCTCCGTCAGCTGGTGGAACACGATGATCTCGTCGATACGGTTCAGGAACTCCGGACGGAAGGTCTGGCGCAGCTCCGCCATAACGGCGTCCTTGATGCGTGCAAACCGCTCCTCCTCGGTGCGCTTGGCCGCCTCACCGCTGCCGTCAAAGCCCAGAGGCGTGTCGGCGGCGGTAATATTCTTGGCCCCCACGTTGGAGGTCATGACGATGATGGTGTTCTTGAAGTCCACCCGGCGGCCCTGGGAGTCGGTGACAATGCCATCCTCCAGAATTTGCAGCAGGATGTTCCACACATCGGGGTGGGCCTTCTCGATCTCGTCGAACAGCACCACGGAATAGGGCTTACGGCGCACCTTTTCCGTCAGCTGGCCGCCCTCCTCGTGACCCACGTATCCGGGAGGCGAACCCACCAGACGAGACACCGTGTGCTTCTCCATGTACTCGGACATGTCGATGCGGATCATGGCGTTCTCATCGCCGAACATGGCCTCGGCCAGGGTCTTGCACAGCTCGGTCTTGCCGACGCCGGTGGGGCCCAGGAACAGGAAGGAGCCGATGGGCCGCTTGGGGTCCTTCAGACCCACACGGCTGCGGCGGATGGCCTTGGCCACGGCGGCCACGGCCTCGTCCTGGCCCACCACCCGCTCATGCAGGACCTCCTCCAGCTGCAGCAGCCGCTGGCTTTCGTCCTCCGTCAGGCGGGTGACGGGGATGCCGGTCCAGCCGGCCACCACCTTGGCGATGTCGTCCTCGGTGACGGTGCCGCGGCTCACGGACATCTGCTTGTGCCACTTGTCGCGCTCAATTTCCACCTGCTCCTGATAGTCCTTCTCGATATCCCGCAGCTGGGCGGCCTTCTCGAAGTCCTGGGCGGTGACGGCCTCCTCCTTCTCCCGGTGCAGGGCGGCGATCTTCTCCTCCAGATCCTTCAGATCGGGGGAGGCGGACTCGGCGGACATACGCACCTGGCTGGCGGCCTCGTCCATCAGGTCGATGGCCTTGTCCGGCAGGAAACGGTCGTTGATATACCGGCGGGACAGCCGCACGGCGGCCTCCAGGGCCCCGTCGGTGATGGTCAGGTGATGGTGGGCCTCATACTTGTCCCGCAAGCCCTTCAGGATCTCCAGCGTGGCCTCGGGAGAGGGCTCGCCCACGGTGATGGGCTGGAACCGGCGCTCCAGGGCGGCGTCCTTCTCAATGTACTTGCGGTACTCGTTGAGGGTGGTGGCGCCGATGACCCGGATCTCGCCCCGGGACAGAGCGGGCTTGAGGATGTTGGCGGCGTCCACCGCGCCCTCGGCGGAGCCTGCGCCCACGATGGTGTGCAGCTCGTCGATGAACAGGATGACGTTGCCGGCCTTCTTCACCTCGTTGATGGTGTTCTTGATGCGCTCCTCAAACTCGCCCCGGTACTTGGTACCGGCCACCATGCCGGACAGGTCCAGGGACAGGACCCGCTTGTCCAGCAGGTCCTCGGGCACGTCGGCGGCCACGATGCGCTGGGCCAGGCCCTCGGCAATGGCGGTTTTGCCCACGCCGGGCTCACCGATCAGCACGGGGTTGTTCTTGGTGCGGCGGGACAGAATCTGGATGACCCGGGCAATCTCCTTTTCCCGGCCGATGACCGGGTCCAGCTTGCCGCTGCGGGCGGCCTCGGTCAAATCGCGGGTAAACTCCGCCAGGGTGCCGCCCTTCTTGCCGTCCTCCCGGGCGGGAGCGGCGGAGCCGCTGCCGGCGGCGGCTGCGGCGCGGGGCGCTTCGTTGATCTTTTTCACCACGGCGCTGTACAGCTTCTTGGGGTCGATGCCCACGGTGCGCAGCACCCGGATGGCCATATTGTTGCCCTCACGCAGCAGGCCCATCAGCAGATGCTCGGTACCAATGTAGCCCGCGCCGGTGCGGGACGCTTCGGACACGGCCAGCTCCACGGCGCTCTTGGCCCGGGGGGTCAGCCCCTGGGAGGGAGCCGCGCCGGAAAGGCCGGTGCCCACGCTGCGATGCAGCACATCGCAGATCATATCATCGGTGAGGCCTGCCTCCTCCAGGACGCGGTGGGCAATGCCCTCCTCCTCACGCATCAGGCCCAGCAGCAGATGCTCGGAGCCCACATAGCCATGTCCCATTTCCTCGGCAGCCTCCTGGGCCAGCCGCAGGGATTCCTCCGCACGGGGGGTGAATTTATTTTCCATCATAGTTTACACTTCCTTTCGGTTGATCGGCGTAACGCTTACGCCTGGGGCAGGGACCGCAGCTGATCCCGGAGCTTGGCGGCTTCCTCGAAGTTCTCGGTTTCCACGGCGTGGCGCAGCTGGGTCTCCAGGGCGTTGCGCTGGCGCTGGCGGCTGAGCTTCTCCCGCTCGTCGCCCTGGACCAGGTTGTCCTCCCGGGGCTCCTCCGCCGCGCGGCGGGCCTGCTGGGTCACGTCCACGGGTTCCGGGAACTCCGTCAGCAGGCGGCTGCCGAAGCCGCCCAGCAGGGGCTCCAGCATCCGGAAGGGACGGGTGAAGAAATCGTCATCGTCCCAGAAGCTGCTTATCATGGGGCGGCGCATATCCTGCACCAGGCCCAGCTGACGGGCGCACTGGGGGCACAGATGGCTCTCCATGACCCTGCCGTTGATGTTGCTCTTATAGTAAAACGTTGCTTCGTTCTTTCCGCAGTTCTGACATTTCATAATGATTGCCTCCTTATTGAAAACTCAAACCAGGTGAATCAGCACCTGCTTGAAAATACTGGCCCGGAGATTGTCCCGCCGGTCCTTGGGAACGGAGCGGAGGGAATTGTCGGACACGGCCCACAGAAGGGTCTGCGCCACGTTCCGCTCCACCGCCTGGGATTGGACCAGGTTTGAAAGAATGGCCCGGGCGCTGGCCAGGTCCAGCGTATCGCCCACGGAGTTGATGACGTGCATCAAGAGCGTGTGGCGGTCCACCTGCACCCGGGTGATGCGGATGTAGCCCCCGCCGCCCCGGCGCGACTCCACAATGTAGCCGTGCTCCGGAGAAAACCGGGTGGACATCACATAATTGATCTGGCTGGGGACGCAGCCAAAGCGTTGGGCCAGGTCGCTGCGCTGCAGCTCCAGAACCCCGTTGGCCTCCTCCAGCTCCGCCTGGATGAACCGGGCGATCATATCCGATGTACCCAAGCCCTTCACTTCCTTTCTGTTTCGATTCGGTCTGTCTGACTTTGCCTTTCTTTGACCTTTGGCTATAGTATACCACCGGGTTTCAAAATGTCAATAGGATATTTTGACTTTCTTTGACCTTTTCTGTAAACAAATTGTAAACGAGAAAACCGCCGCCTGCGGAGGCAGGCGGCGGGGAGACTGTCGAAAAACTCGGAGATTTTCCACCATCGGAAAGGAAGATAGTTACGAAAGAAACCCATCAGGGGTGTCTTTCGTTTGCAATCACAGGTTTTTCAGAACTTTTTAAATTCTGAAAAACCGCACTCAGCTTGTCAAAAAAGACTTTTTTGACAAGCTGACCGCCGCCTGCGGAGGCAGGCGGCGGGGGTTATTCGGGGTTTTCTATAAAATAGTCCCGGGTTTGTTGGATATTGTGCTGAATTTCGGCCTTCAGCTCCTGGGGAGAGGCGAATCTGCGCTCCGGGCGCAGGCGGCGGCAGAACTCCACCCGGATGGTTTTATCGTAGAGGTCGCCGTCGAAATCCAGCAGGAAGGTCTCCACCGACACGGCGTCGCCGTCGCTGACGGTGGGGCGGGTGCCGATGTTGGTGACGCCGGGGACGCTGGTGCCGTCCGGCAGGAACACCCGGGTCACATACACGCCCCGCTCCGGCAGAAGAACGTGATCCGGCGGGGTCAGGTTCACTGTGGGGATGCCGATGGTGCGGCCAAAGCGGCAGCCGTGGGTGACGGTGCGGGTCAGGCAGTGGCGGTGGCCCAGGAAATCGGCGGCCCGCTCCATCTGTCCGCTTTCCACCAGAGTGCGGATGTAGGTGGAGCTGACGGTGATGCCGTCCAGGGTCACCTGAGGGATGATGTCACAGCCGATGCCCCGCTCCCGGCAGCGGGACAGGAGTTTGTCCGGGTCCCCCTGGTTCCGGTGGCCGAAGTGATAGTCGTGGCCTGCCACCAGGTGCACCGCGCCATAGGTACCGATCAGCAGATCGTCGATGAAATCCTGCCAGGGCATGGTCATCATGGCCCGGTCAAAGGGGGCGATGATCACCTGGCGGATGCCGTAAAGCCGCTGCATCAGGTCCCGGCGGTCGTCGGGGGTATTGATCAGGCCCACCGGGCGGCCGGTGACCACCTCCTTGGGCGGGCGGTCGAAGGTGAAGGCGGCGGGGACGGTCTCCAGCTCCCGGGCCCGGGCGGCGGTTTTTTCCAGCAGGGCTCCGTGGCCCCGGTGAACGCCGTCGAAAAAGCCCAGGGCGATAACAGTTCGATTCAAGGTACTCACGCTCCGAAAAAGTTTTTAAGGGAGGTCATCACGCCGCCCTCCAGGCGGCTGAGACAGAGAAATTCGCCCTCCAGGCCATAGACCCGGTAGAGGCCCTCCGGCAAGGGCTGGCGGATGGTGAAGGGGTTGCCGTTGCGGCACAGGGCGTCCACCCGGGGGTGCCGGATCTGATAGGCCGGGTGCTGGCGGAACAGGGAGTCCAGCGGGGCCAGCAGCGCCTCGCCCTCCTGCTGCACCCGGTCCAGGGTCACGGCGTCGTCCAGGGTGAAGCCCGCAGCCACGGTGCGCCGCAGGCTGCTCATGCAGCCGCCGCAGCCCAGGGCCTGGCCGATGTCGTGGCACAGGGTGCGGACGTAGGTGCCCTTGGAGCAGCGGATGCGCAGAGTGTAGTCCCCGGGGCCGGTCTGGTCCAGCAGCTCCAGCTCATAAACGGTGACGGGCCGGGCAGGGCGCTCGATCTCCCCGCCCCGGCGGGCGATCTGGTAGAGCTTCTGGCCGCCGATCTTCACGGCGGAATACATGGGGGGCACCTGTTCAATGGGGCCGGTGAACCGGGGCAGCAGGTGCTCCAGGTCCTCCCGGCCGGTGAGCACCGGATGGGTGTCCAGGGTCTCGCCGGAGGTGTCCTGGGTGTCGGTGGTGCGGCCCAGCCGAAGCCCGGCGATATACTCCTTCTGGCCGTCCTCGGCGAAGGACACGGCCCGGGTGGCCTGTCCCACAAACACCGGCAGCACGCCGGTGGCCATGGGGTCCAGAGTCCCGGCGTGGCCCACCTTTTTTGTTTTCAGAATCCCCCGCAGCTTAGCGCAGACGTCCATGGACGTCCAGCCGGCGGGCTTGTCGATGATGATGATTCCGTTTGCCATGGGTCGCTCCTTGTGAAAAGTCTGCGCCAAACGTGCCTGATGGCGCGTACAAGCGTTTTGCGCAGCAAAACCTTGCCGCAGGAGGCAAATAAAATGCAATCATTTTCGGCCGGGGCGTGTACCTGGCCGAAAATACTTCTCAGGCTGCAAGTGTGGAATTTGTTCGCCATCGGCGAACAAATTATGCGCGTAGCAGACTGCAAATTTTGTCAAAAAAGGGCAAGGCCCTTTTTTGACAGTTTCGTCCACCCGGCGGGCTTGTCGATGATGATGATTCCGTTTGCCATGGGTCGCTCCTTTTGTCAATCCTCCCCCGCCACCATGTCGATGGCCTGGAGCACGGCCTGCTTCACCTCGCCGAGGGTGCCGTGCAGCGTGGCACCGGCAGCAGCCGCATGGCCGCCGCCGCCCAGAAGGGCACAGACCTCCGTGGCATTGACCCGGGGGCCGGTTCGCAGGGAAATTTTCACCCGGCCATCCTTCAGCTCCCGCAGGGTCACGCCGCAGTCGGTGCCCTCCACCAGGGCAGCCAGACTGGACAGCTCCTCCACATCCGCCTCCGTGGCCTTGTAATCCAGGCACAGGGACAGAGGGATCTGCATGACGACCACCCGGTCGTGGTCATAATACTCCGCCCACTCCGCCATCCAGGCCTCCATAGCCAGACGGGTGCGGCTCTTGGTGCGGAACAGGGCCTTGTTCACCGGCGCCACGTCGATGCCGCAGTCCATCAGGGCGGCGGCGATGCGGTGGGTGCGGGCGGTGGTGTTGGAATAGACGAAGCAGCCGGTATCCGTGGAGACGGCCACATACAGCGGCAGGGCGATCTCCGGCGTCAGCGGCGTCATCAGGGTGACGATGTTGTACACGATCTCACCGCAGGCGGCGGATCCGGCCTCCAGACAGGTCTCCCGGGCGAAAAACTCCTGGGAGGGGTGATGGTCGATGGCCAGGTCGATGCGGTCCTGATAGGGCCGGGCGTTTTCCGGCAGCAGGGACAGGGCCGCAATGTCCACGGACACCACATGGCGGGGGACGAAGCCCTCCGGGGCGGCGTAGGGGGCGGCGTAGGGGGCATAGGTGGCGGTCAGCTCCGGGTTGGGCAGCAGATACGCCGTCTTGCCCCGGTCCCGCAGGGCCTGGCACAGGGCGGCGGCGGAGCCAACGGTGTCGCCGTCGGGGCGGACATGGGTCAGCAGCAGCAGCTCGTCCCAGCCCAGCAGCAGCCGGGCGGCTTCAGCGGTGGTCATAGCACAGCCCTCCTCAATCCTCCCGGTCCTCGGGCAGAACGATGTCTGCGTTCCGGGGATCGGCGGGCTTCACATGGTTCAGCATATCCAGAATGTGTGCGCCATAGGCGATGGAATCGTCGATAAAAAACTGGAGCTCCGGCGTGTAGCGCAGGTCCACACGGCTGCCCAGCTCGCGGCGCAGGTAACCGGCGGCGGACTTGAGGCCCTTGAGCAGGCCCTTCTCATCCGGGCAGTTCAGGGCGCTGACATAGACCCGGGCATAGCGCAGGTCGCTGGTGGTGTCCACATGGGTGATGGTCAGCATACCCTCGGACACCCGGGGGTCCTTGACGGTGCGCAGCAGGGCGGAAAGCTCCTTCTGGATGGCGTCATTGATGCGGGGAATGCGGTTGGATGCCATAGTCGGTCTCCTTTCGTTTTCGATGAGATGAAAAGAGGGCGGGCGAAGCGCCCGCCCTCTGGGTTGTGTGTTTACTGGGGGATTTCCTCCATGGTGAAGGCTTCGATGATATCGCCCGCCCCATGAAACGGGGTTTCATGGGGACCCCGGATATGACCCTCTTTGGCGGAAGTGAATTCCGCCAAGGCAAGGTTTTGCTTCGCAAAACACTTGGACGCACTTGCGTGCGGGCGCAGCGGCGCTG
Organism: Clostridiaceae bacterium Marseille-Q4149; assembly: GCA_018228685.1. GTDB lineage: Bacteria > Bacillota > Clostridia > Oscillospirales > Oscillospiraceae > Vescimonas > Vescimonas cirricatena. The sequence continues at coordinate 1,640,719 of CP073691.1, read as the reverse complement.
CGCAGGAAGGCGACCGGACCGGTTTGCGTTCCGGGGCGGCATATGCCGTTACTGGGGGATTTCCTCCATGGTGAAGGCTTCGATGATATCGCCCGCCCCATGAAACGGGGCTTCATGGGGACCCCGGATATGACCCTCTTTGGCGGAAGTGAATTCCGCCAAAGCAAGGTTTTGCTTCGCAAAACACTTGGACGCACTTGCGTGCGGGCGCAGCGGCGCTGCGCAGGAAGGCGACCGGACCGGTTTGCGTTCCGGGGCGGCATATGCCGTTACTGGGGGATTTCCTCCATGGTGAAGGCTTCGATGATGTCGCCTTCCTTGATATCGTTGAACTTCTCGATGGACAGGCCGCACTCATAGCCTGCGGCCACCTCCTTGACGGAGTCCTTGAACCGCTGCAGGGAGGCCAGAACGCCCTCGTGGATGACGATACCGTCCCGGACCAGGCGGACCTGGCAGTCCTTCCGCTGGAGCTTGCCGTCCTGGACATAGCAGCCGGCCACGGTGCCCACGCCGGAGACCTTGTAGGTCTGGCGGACCTCCGCATGGCCCAGCAGAGCCTCCCGGAACTTGGGGGCCAGCATGCCCTTCATGGCGGACTCAATTTCGTTGATGGCGTCATAGATCACGCGGTACATCCGCATGTCCACATGGGCGCGGGCGGCGGAATCCCGGGCGGCGTTGTCGGGGCGGACGTTGAAGCCCACGATGATGGCCTGAGACGTGGAGGCCAGCATCACGTCGGACTCGTTGATGGCGCCCACGCCGCCGTGGATGACCCGGACCCGGACCTCGTCGTTGGAGAGCTTCTCCAGAGAGGCCTTCACGGCCTCCACAGAGCCCTGGACGTCGGCCTTGACGATGATGTTCAGATTCTTCATCTCACCGGCCTGGATCTGGCTGAACAGATCCTCCAGAGAGACCTTGGTGACAGGGGCGTTGGCCTTGGCCTTTTCCTCGGCCTTGCGCTGCTCCACCAGCTCACGGGCCAGCTTTTCGTCGGCCACGGCGTTGAAGGTGGCGCCGGCGGAGGGAGTCTCAGACAGGCCGGTGATCTCCACAGGCACGGAGGGACCGGCGGAGGTCAGCTTCTGGCCCTTGTCGCCCACCATGGCCCGGACGCGGCCCACGGCGGTACCGGCGATGATGATGTCGCCCTGCTTCAGGGTGCCGTTCTGCACCAGCAGGGTAGCCACGGGGCCCCGGCCCTTGTCCAGCCGGGCCTCGATAACGGTGCCCTGGGCGGCGCGGTTGGGGTTGGCCTTCAGCTCGCCCACCTCGGCGGTGAGGGTCAGCATCTCCAGCAGGTTGTCCACGCCCATGCCGGTCTTGGCGGAGATGGGGCAGACAATGGTGTCGCCGCCCCACTCCTCGCACACCAGGCCGTATTCGGTGAGCTGCTGCTTGATGCGCTCAGGGTTGGCCTCGGGCTTATCCATCTTGTTGATGGCCACGATGATGGGGATACCGGCGGCCTTGGCGTGGTTGATGGACTCCACGGTCTGGGGCATGATGCCGTCCTCGGCGGCCACCACCAGGATGGCGATATCCGTGACCATGGCGCCCCGGGCGCGCATGGAGGTGAAGGCCTCGTGGCCGGGGGTGTCCAGGAAGGTGATGGGCTTGCCGTTGATCTGCACCTGATAGGCGCCGATATGCTGGGTGATGCCGCCGGCCTCGCCGCTGGCCACATGGGCGTTGCGGATATAGTCCAGCAGGCTGGTCTTGCCGTGGTCCACGTGACCCATGACCACCACCACGGGGGCACGGGGCACCAGATCCTTCTCCTCGTCCTTGTGGTCGTCGATGAGCTTTTCCTCGATGGTGACCACCACTTCCTTCTCCACCTTGCAGCCCATCTCTTCGGCGATGATGGCGGCGGTGTCGAAGTCGATGATCTGGCTCAGGGAGGCCATGACGCCGTTCTTCATCAGGCACTTGACCACCTCTGCGCCGGTTTTCTTCATGCGGCTGGCCAGCTCGCCCACGCTGATCTCATCGGGGATCTGCACGGTGACGGGGGTCTTTTTGATGACCTCCAGCCGCAGGCGACGCAGCCGGTCGGCCTCCTCCTGCTTGCTCTTGTTGCTCTGGGGGCCGCTGCGGCGGCCCGACTTGCTGCGGATCTTCTCCTTGCCCTGGGTCTGGCGCTGGTCCCGGCGGCTGTTGCCGGTGCGGGCGTCGGCCATATCCTGGAGCTTCTCGTCGTACTTGTCCATGTTCACGGCCGTGGCCTTGCGGGTGTCCACCACCTTGGTCTGGGGCACGCGGCTGACGGGCTTCTTCTCCGGCTGGGGTTTCTTTTCCGGCTGGGGCTTCTTGCCGGCGGGCTGCTGCTTGGCGGCGGGCTCCGCCTTCTTCTCGGCAGGCTTGGCGGCATCGGCGTAAATCGCCTGGATGCCGGAAACCTGGTTGTGCTGGGTCAGACTCTCAAAGATCAGAGACAGCTCCCGATCTCCCAAAACCTGCATATGGTTTTTGGGCGTCTCGGCATACTTGGTCAGAATCTCCGTGATCTGCTTGGTGGGGACGCCGAAGTCCTTCGCCACCTCATGCACTCTGTATTTGTTACCTACGCTACCCAAATAGAGCCACCTCCATCTTTGTGATTCGATTCCTTACTTGCTTTTTTTCGGGGACCCCTTGCCCTTATGCACCGGGCGGGAGCCCGCGAAACGGGGCCGTTCCCCCTGGGGACGCTGCCCGGGCCGCCGGGGACGGCGGGCGGACTTTTCCGGCTTCTGCGGCGCTTGGGGCGCAGGGGCCGCTTGAACCGGGGCGGCTTTTTTCTTGCCCCGGCGCAGATTCTTTTCATGCTGGGCCTGCTCCGCCCGGCGCTGGGCCGCGCGAAGGGCCTTCACCTCCAGCCGCTGGGCCGCCGGGGCGTATCGCTCCGGGTCCAGCGCCGCCAGCTTTTTGACGATGGCCTCGGCAAAGCCGATGTCCGTTATGGCCGCCATGGCGCAGCTGGTGCGGCCCAGGGCACGGCCCAGTTGGTCCTTGTCAAAGGGCACCGTCAGGCACAGGCATGCCCCGGTCTGGCCGAAGGACATGGCCCGGCGCACAGACCCGGCGGCGGCGTCCTGGGCCAACAGGATGACCCGGGCGTCCTTGGCCCGGGCGGCGGAGCCCACCGGCTCCTCGCCGATGGCCACCTGACCGGCCTTTTTGGCCAGGCCGATCATGGATAAAATGTGTTCTGTCATGCTTCCGTTTCCATCTGGCGCTCCAGCGCCTCATAAACCTCGTCGGGGATGCTGACCTCCAGCATCCGGTCCAGCGCCCGGGATTTCCGGGCCTTCTTCAGGCACTGCGGATCGCGGCACACATAGGCGCCCCGGCCGGACTTCTTGCCGGTGGCGTCCAGCACCAGCTGGCCCTCCGGCGTGCGGACCACCCGCAGCAGGTCCTTTTTGTCCCGCTTTTCCCGGCAGCCCACGCACATGCGCTGTGGAATCTTCCGCGGCTTCTGCATGATGGTCCTCCTTTCCTGTATCGCTTACTCCCCGGTATAGGAAGCGGGCTTGATGTCGATCTTGTACCCGGTGAGACGGGCGGCCAGGCGGGCGTTCTGCCCCTCCTTGCCGATGGCCAGGCTCAGCTGGTCGTCGGGGACGATGACCCGGCAGAGCTTGCCCTCGTCGGACAGGCGCACCTCCACCACGTCGGCGGGAGCCAGAGCGGCGGCGATGAACTGGGCGGGATCCTCGGAATACTTGATGATGTCGATCTTCTCGCCCCGCAGCTCCTCCACCACGGCGGCCACTCGCTGGCCCTTGGGGCCCACACAGGCGCCGATGGGGTCCACGTTCTTGTCGGAGGACCACACGGCCATCTTGGTGCGGCTGCCTGCCTCCCGGGCGATGGAGCGGATCTCCACGGTGCCGTCGTAGATCTCGGGCACCTCCAGCTCAAACAGGCGCTTCACCAGGCCCGGATGGGTCCGGGACACCATCACCTGGGGACCCCGGGTGGTGCGGCGGACCTCCACCAGGTAAACCTTCACCAGCTGCCCCTCGGTAAGCTCCTCGCCGGGGACCTGCTCGTTGACGCCCATAAGGCCCTCGGTAGCTTCGCTGCCGGAGCCGATACGCAGGTGAACGGTGCCCCGGGGGTCGATGCGGTGGACGGTGCCGGTGAGGATCTCGTGCTGCTTGGAGCCCCACTCGTCATAAATCATGCCGTGCTCCGCCTCCCGCAGGCCCTGGATAATGACCTGCTTGCCGTTGCCGGCGGCGATGCGGCCGAACTCCACATTTTTCACGGGGATATTCACCACGCCGCCCAGCTGATACTTGGCGGACATGGCCCGGGCGTCCTCCAGCGAGATCTGGGAGCCGGGGTTCTCCACCTCCTCCACGATCTCCTTCTGGACGTACATCCGCAGATCCTTCTTCTCCTCGTTGACGTCCACGATGACGTTTTCCACGCCCTCGTGGTCCTTCTTATAGGCGGCGGTCAGAGCCTGGATGATCTTGCCCATCATGAAGTCCTGGGGAATGCCGCGTTCCTTTTCCAGCATTTCCAGCGCGGCAAAGATTTCTTCGCATTTCATGGTATTTCTCCTATTCTATACTGTTTCGTCAGAATTCCACACGCAGACGGACCAGGGCCAGCTCCGGCTTTTCAAACCGCAGAGGCTCCGCCCCACCCATATCCAGCAGCACGGCCCCATTGTCGTACCCTGCCAGGGTCCCGGCAAACTCCTTGCGCCCGTCCTTGGGCTTGTAGGTCTTCACCAGCACCGGATGGCCCAGGAACCGCTGAAAATCCGACGGGCGCTTCAAGGGGCGCTCGGCCCCGGCGGAGGACACCTCGAAGGTGTAGCTGCCCTCGATGGGGTCCGCCTGGTCCAAAAGGTCGCTGACCTTGCGGCTGACGGCCTCGCAGTCCAGAATGTCCACGCCGCCGTCCTTGTCCAGGTACAGCCGCAGATACCACTGCCCGGCTTCCCGGACGTATTCCACATCCCACAGGGTGCAGCCCTGCTCCGCCACGGCGGGGGCGGCCAGCTCGGCCACCAGCTCCGTTACCTTTTTCATGTCCGGCCTCCTGTCTTTCCGAAAATTTTAAGGGGGCAAATTTGCCCAAGAAAAAGAGCGGACAAACTGTCCACTCTCCGTCAACACTTCCTTACTACGCGGTAGTTTACCACAAAAACACTCCCAGTGCAAGAGTTTTTTCCCGGAAAATGGCGGGATTTTCCGGGGGTTTTACGCCGAACGGGGCCGAACAGGCGGAATCCCGTCTGTCCGGCCCCGGGAGCAGAGAAAAACTCCGTCACGGCTGATCGAAAAATGCTTCCGCCCCGCACTTCTGGCAGTAGTCCTTGCCGGAAGGGTTCATGTGGTCGCAGAACATGCATTTCCAGCTGCCGTCCGGCCGCCGTTTGGTTTTGGGCTGGCCCTCGTCGCTGCAATCCGGTTCCGGCTCCGGCTCCGCATTCGGCTCCGTATGGGACTCTGCGGGCCGCTGGGGCTTCCGTCCTCCCTTTTTGCCGCCCTGGCTGCGGGCCTCCAGGTCCGATACCTTGTCGATGAGTTCACCGTAGCCGTACAGCAGAAGATATTGCAGCCTGGCGCTGGAATAGACCCAGATGATGACGATGATGCCCGCAATGATCGCAGGCGCCACCAGATCCCCATTGTTGGATCCCACGGCGGCAACCGCCGCTATGACCAGAACGGCCGTCAGCAAAGTCCGACGGATGACTAAGAAGCGGACACGACGTTTGATCTCTTCTCCTACTCTTTCGTACATTTTTCATAACCTCCCTGTATCATCGGTACGTGTACCCAATTTCAGTGTAGCGCATTTTGCGCTACTTGTCAATAGAACAAAATGCGCTGTGTTAACCTATATCCGAGGTGAGTAAGCATGGCATACCAGCGTCTGCGCGATCTGCGGGAAGATCGGGACCTGCTGCAGCGGCAGGTGGCAGAGCGTCTGCGCTGCTCCCAGCGGGTCTACAGCAACTATGAGCGGGGAGAACGGGATATCCCCACGGATATACTGATCCGCCTGTCAGAGTTCTATGATGTATCCGTGGATTATCTGCTGGGGCTGACGAATAACCCAAGAAGAAATTATTGAGCAATTACACGAAAATCCGTTGAAAAAAGCCTGTGTATTCACACCGAATACACAGGCTTTTTTCAGCTCTTATTTATCCGCTGGCCGATGGTGCTGCCGCCGGACTGGTGCATGGTTTTCAGGATTTCCGCGATCTGCCCGGCGGCCTCGGACACCTGGCGGCCAAACTCCGCCGAGGACATGCGCATGGCCCCGGTGCGCACCGCCGACAGCTGGATGAGCCCGTCGGAGGTCACCACCCGGACGTGGTCATTTTTCCCTACCTGCTGCAAAAACCGCTCAATGTACATATCGCCGGTTTCCCGCTCCCGGGTGTATACCACATGGATGCCCCGGTAGTCGAACTTCTCCCCGGTATTGCCGGGGACCTTGTACCCGTCGAACACCAGCACCACCCGGGTGTGGGTGAAGGCGGCCCAGCCGCACAGGGTGTCCATCAGCCGCTCCCGGGCGGCGGACAGGTCCCGGTCCGCCAGGGCGTGGAGCTCCTCCCAGTCGAAGATCACGTTGTAGCCGTCCACCACATAGCAGCGCTGGCCGATCTCCCGCAGGCCGGTATCGGCAGGAGCCTCCCGCTTCTCCGGCGCACGGTACAGGGGACGGCGCACGGGGCCGAACTCCCGGGTCATGATGGCCTCCAGCTCCGCATCGTCCAGGCGGATGCACCGGCGGCGCACCGGCGCGTCCTCCCGGGGCTTTTCCAGACAGCTGGGCAGGTGCATATACTCCGGCACCTTGTCCCACTTCACGGTGAAGCCGCCGCCGTGGGCGCAGAACACGGAGTCCGGCGTGTTGTCCGGGTCGGCCTCCGGGTCATAGTCCGCCGCCGCGATCACGGCGTCGGGGTTATGACAGGGCCCGTAGCCCGCCGGCTCCAGGGATAGGCGGCCCCGGCCCCCGGTATAGGACGCCACCTCCTGGGCATAGTCGTCAAACTCCGTCACCGGCACCCGGCCCCGCAGCAAGGTCAGGTCCCCGGACTCCTCCGGGGTGTCGAAGCTGCCGCTGCGCAGGCGCACATCGTTGATGGCCCGGCCCAGCTGCTCCGGCGGCACCTCCAGCCGGAAGGCGTAATACGGCTCCAGCAGGCGGCTCCGGGCCTGCATCAGCCCCTGGCGCACCGCCCGATAGGTGGCCTGGCGGAAGTCGCCCCCCTCGGTGTGCTTCACATGGGCCCGGCCGGACATCAGGGTGATCTTCACGTCGGTGATGGCGGAGCCGGTGAGGACTCCCAGGTGGGTCTTTTCCTGCAAATGAGTCATAATCAGCCGCTGCCAGCTCCGGTCCAGCTGGTCCTCGCCGCACCGGGTGGCCGTCACCACGCCGCTGCCCTGGGGCAGGGGCTCCAGCAGCAGATGCACCTCCGCATAGTGCCGCAGGGGTTCAAAGTGGCCCACGCCCTCCACGGGGCCGTCGATGGTCTCCTTATACAAAACCCGGCCCCGGTCCAGGTCGATCTCCACGCCGAAGCGCTCCGACACCAGACTTTTGAGAATTTCCGCCTGGATGCGGCCCATCAGGGACACATGAATTTCCCCTCCGTGGGAGGTGAAGCGCAGCTGGGGATCCTCCTCCTCCAGCTGGCGCAGCTGGGGCAGCAGGGTGCGGCTGTCGCAGTCCGGCGGCAGGGCCACCCGATAGCGCATCACCGGCTCCAGCACCGGCCGGACACCGGATTCCTCCGCCCCCAGGCCCTGGCCGCCGCAGGTGGCCGTCAGTCCCTGGACGGCGCACACGCCTCCGGCGGGGACCTGGTCCACCGCCCGGAACCGGCCGCCGCTGTAAAGGCGCAGCTGGGCGGCCTTCTCCTGGTGCCCGGCATAGGGCACGGCGTCCCGGACCCGCAGGGTCCCGCCGGTGACCTTCAGGTGGGTCAGGCGCTTGCCCTGGGGGTCGTGGCTGATCTTGAACACCCGGGCGGAGAAGGCAGCGGGATAGGCAGGAGGTTCCACATACCGGGCCAGCCCCTCCAGAAATTCGTCGATGCCCTCCAGCTTCAGCCCGGAGCCGAACCAGCAGGGAAAAACCAGCCGCCGCCCCACCAACTGCCGCACCAGGGCGTCGGGGACCTCTCCGCCGTCCAGATACGCCTCCAGGGCATCCTCCCGGCAGGTGGCCAGCTGCTCCATGCGCCGCTCCCGGTCCGCGGGGGTGAAGTCCACGCACCCCTCCCCCAGTTCGTGGTGCAGATGCTCCATCATCTGCCCCCGGCCGCAGCGGCCGAAGTCCATTTTCGTCACAAACAGAAACGTGGGGATCCGGTACAGCTCCAGCAGCCGCCACAGAGTGCGGGTGTGGGCCTGGACGCCGTCGGCGCCGCTGATCACCAGAATGGCGTAGTCCAGCACCGACAGGGTGCGCTCCATCTCGGCGGAGAAGTCCACATGGCCCGGGGTGTCCAGCAGCGTCACCTCCAGATCCCCGATGGGCAGCTCCGCCTGGCTGGAAAAGATGGTGATGCCCCGCTCCCGCTCCAGCAGATGGCTGTCCATGGCGGCGCTGCCGTGGTCCACCCGGCCCAGCTTCCGCAGCTGGCCGGTGCGGTAGAGCATGGCCTCGGCCAGGGTGGTTTTGCCCGCGTCCACATGGGCGGTGATGCCGATGACCACCCGGCGGGCCTGGTTGCTGTTTGTATCCATATGCAAAACCTGCTTTGTCTCATTTTTCTCTATTATGGCAGATACCGTCCCGGCTTGCAAGGGCGGATTTTTTCTTGCCCGGCGGGGCAAATCGTGCTATGATGGGAGAAAATTGCCTGTGGGAGGAAGAACGGATGAATCAGAAGGAGCTAAACGAGCTGCGGCGGCGGTTCAAGCCGGACCGCACCGCCATCAGCAAGGTATACGGCTGCTATGTCAGCAGCAGCCGCCAGATCATCTCCTATGTGGACGCGCCGCTGGGCCTGCTGTCCCAGGAGGAGCAGGAGATGTATCTGAACCTGCTGAAAAAGACCCTGTCCGGCGCCCTGGGCCGGAACCTCATCGACATCGTGTTTTCCACCGCCCAGGTGGCGGACAGCGACGAGCACCGCCTGCTGCAGACCCTGCGCCAGACGGAGCTGCAGGACGCCAACGCCCGGGAGAGCCTGTACCGCCGGATCATCGACGCCATCGACATGGGCGAGAGCAGCTATCTGATTCTGCTGGCCGCCGATACCTATGACGTGCCCCATCGCAGCCGGGACGATCAGGAGGTCCCCGACGCATCGGAGACGGTGTTCCGGTATTTCGTGTGCGCCATATGCCCGGTGAAGGATCCCACCCTGGCCTTGCAGTACAGCGACCGGGACAAGGAGTTTCGGGGCAGCTCCACCGGGCATATCGCCCAGCCCCCGGCCCTGGGCTTCCTGTTCCCGGCCTTTGACGACCGGGCCGCCAACATCTATAACGCCCTGTTTTACAGCAAGGACACCGCCCAGCTGCACCAGGAGGTCATCGATGCGGTGTTCTGCGTCCAGGAGGCCCCCATGTCCCCCCAGGAGCAGCAGAACCTGTTCGCCGCCGCCCTGACGGAGACCTTAGAGAAGGATTGCAGCTATGACGTGGTGCAGGCGGTCCACGAGCAGCTGCGGGGCCGCATCCAGGAGCACAAGGAAAGCCGGGACCCGGAGCCGCTGACCCTGTCCGTCCGGGAGGTGGGGGACGTGCTCACCGGCAGCGGCGTGCCGGAGGAGAAGGTGGAGGCCTTTCAGGACCAGTGCCGCAGGCAGTACGGCCAGGACGCGGCCCTGAACCCCCGGAACATCATCGAGGCCGGGAAGTTCCAGATCACCACCCCGGAGGTGAAGATCACCGTGCCGCCGGAATACAGCTATATGGTGGAGGCCCGGATCATCGACGGGCGGCGGTTCATCCTCATCCCCGCCGACGACGGGGTGGAGGTCAACGGCATCGCCGTCACCATCCCCAATCCCCAGGAATAACGCACGGCCCCATACGCATAAAAATGCGTATGGGGTTATTTTTTGTATTTTTATTCAAATAACACTTGACATGACCAGGTCGGTGTGATAGTATCTTTATCCGTAACCGCATTTAGTTTTCAATTTTTATTCACTGAAAGGGCATTTATATGACTATGTATACCATTCTCCGACGACGACCATGTATGTGAATCTGACTCTATACAAACAACATACATGAAAGAAACGGAGATATTGATATGAAATATTTTACCAGATTCCTGTGCCTGTTTTTTGCCGCCGCCATGCTGCTGACCATGGCCGCCTGCGGCAGCAAGAATACCGATACCGACACCGATACCAACCCCGGCGAGAAGAAGCAGCTGGTGGTGGCTACCAGCCCCGATTTCCCGCCCTTCGAGTCCCTGGACGGCAGCGACATCGTGGGCATCGAGCCCAAGCTGATGCAGGCCATTGCCGACAAGCTGGGCATGGAGCTGGTGTGGGAGCAGGTGGACTTCGACTCCATCATCCCCGGCATCCAGGCCGGGCGCTATGACGCCGGTGTGGCGGGCATCAGCATCACCGCCGACCGTCTGAAAAACTGCGACTTCAGTGACCCCTATTTCCTGGCCAACCAGGTGATCGTGGTGAACCCCGGCAGCGACATCCAGAGCAAGGCCGACCTTACCGGCAAGACCATCGCCGTCCAGACCGGCACCACCGCCGAGACCTACTGCCTGGACAACGGGTATGAAATTCTGTCCTTCGCCTCCAACATCGACGCCCAGGCCGCCCTGACCAGCGGCAAGGCCGACGCGTGGGTGGTGGACAACGAGGTGGCCGTGAAGATGGCCGGGGAGCAGAACCTCACCGTGCTGGACGAGGCCATGACCAGCGAGCCTTACGCCCTGGCCTTTGCCAAGGGCAGCGACCTGGTGGACCAGGTGAACCAGGCCCTGAGCCAGCTGCTGCAGGACGGCACCGTGGAGCAGATTTTCCAGGAGTATGACACCGTGTATGTGTCTCCCCTGAGCTGATGGAAGCTTTGCAGAGTATCGGCCAGTTTTTCGCCCGGTGGCTGGCCCAGCTGGAGACCACCTTTGTGGAGAAGCAGCGCTATCTCCTGCTGGTGGACGGGCTGAAGAACACCCTGATTATTACGGCGGGGGCGTTGGTCATCGGCGTGGTCATCGGGTCATTGGTGGCCATGATCAAGTACTGCGGCCAGGACAGCCGCCTGCTGCGGCCCCTTTGCTGGCTGTGCAGCGTGTATACCACGGTGATCCGGGGCGTCCCGGTGGTGGTGCAGCTGCTGATCTTCTACTTTTTGATTCTCAAGTCCTCCGACGGACTGGTGGTGGGCATCGTCACCTTCGGCATCAACTCCGGGGCCTATGTGGCGGAGCTGGTGCGCAGCGGCATCGCCGCCGTGGACCCGGGCCAGATGGAGGCCGGGCGCAGCCTGGGCCTGTCCCGGCTGCAGAGCGCCTGGCATATCGTGCTGCCCCAGGCCATGAAGAACATCCTGCCGGCCATCGGCAACGAGATGATCGCCCTGCTGAAGGAGACCGCCGTGGCGGGCTATGTGGCGGTGCAGGACCTGACCCGGGCCGGGAACCTGATCCGCAACAACACCTATGATTCCTTCAACCCCCTGATGCTGGTGGCCGTGGTGTATCTGGTGCTGGTCATCGGCATGACCCAGCTGCTGGGACTACTGGAAAGGAGGCTGCGCAGAAGTGATAAGCGTTAAGGACCTGCACAAGAGCTTCGGCGGCGTCACCGTGCTGGACGGCATCTCCACCGACATCGAGAAGGGGGACGTGGTGTGCATCATCGGCCCCTCCGGCAGCGGAAAATCCACCTTTCTGCGGTGCCTGAACCGGCTGGAGACCCCGGACAGCGGGAAAATCCTCCTGGACGGCGTGGACCTGACGGACCCCGCCGCCGACCTGAACCGCCAGCGGATGAAAATGGGCATGGTGTTTCAGCAGTTCAACCTGTTCCCCCACATGACGGTGCTGAAGAACCTGACTCTGGCCCCTATGCTGCTGAAAAAGGAGTCCCAGCAGACGGCGGAGGCCCGGGCCATGGCCCTGCTGGAGCGGGTGGGCCTGGCGGACCGGGCAGGGGAGTACCCCTCCCGCCTTTCCGGCGGCCAGAAGCAGCGCATTGCCATCGTCCGGGCCCTGTGCATGGAGCCGGAGGTGCTGCTGTTTGACGAGCCTACTTCCGCCCTGGACCCGGAGATGGTGGGAGAGGTGCTGGACGTGATGAAGGAGCTGGCCCAGAGCGGCATGACCATGGTGGTGGTCACCCACGAGATGGGCTTTGCCCGGGAGGTGGCCAGCCGGGTGCTGTTTATGGACCAGGGGGTCATCATGGAGGAAAACACCCCCCAGGCCCTGTTCGACAACCCCCAGAGCCCCCGGCTGCAGAGCTTTTTGTCCAAGGTGCTGTGAGCTTTATCAAAAAGGGCTTGCCGCCTGCGGGCGGCAAACTCAGCGAGGCTCTTTTGACAAACTGAAAAAGACGGCTGTGCCATCTGGGGCACAGCCGCTTTTTTTTACCAGCGCCGCTTTTTCTTTTCCCCCTCCCGGCGCTGGAAGGGCTTGTCGATGAGGATGATATCCTCACCGAATCGCTGGACGCAGTCCCAGGGGATGTAGTAGTCCTCCCCCCGGCCGAACAGGCCGAAGAACCGGCAGGGGCCAAAGACGATCAGGGCCTTGACGGTGCCCTCCGGGATGCATAGCTCCAGGTCCCCCACGCAGCCCAGGCGGCTGCCGTCGCAGATGTTGATGACCTCCTTGCGGCGCAGCTGTGAAAATCGGCACATCATCGTCCCCACCTCAGACCCAGCCTATGCGCCGCCCGGCGCGTCCTATGCCTCATACCAAAACCTGTTAAAAAGCTTGAAAAGCTTTTTATAGCACCGAAGGTGCGTCAGGTTTTGTATGGGACGTCACAGCGTGTTTTCACACGCTGTGCGTGCGCCCGGCGCACGGGATTCTTGATTAAATTTTTAATCAAGAATCAGTATCAGATCACCGCGTCCACGGGGATCCGCTGGCGGCCCACCTGCACCCAGTATACCCGGACCTGCTGGCTGTCTCCGGCGGCGCAGAAGCCGTAGCGCCCCATCCGGCCCTCCACGGGGATGTCGCCGCCCATGGCCGCCGTGAACCGGCGGATATACCGCACCAGCGCCCCGATGGCGGGCAGGGACATATCGGGCATCAGATAATCGTAAAACTTGTTCATAACGTAACCTCCCGGTGGGATTTCACAGATTGTCAAAAAAGACTTTTTTGACAATCTGTGTGCGGTTTTTCAGAACTTAAAAGTTCCGAAAAACCTGTGATTGCAAACGAAAGACACCCCTGATGGGTTTCTTTCGTAACGATCTTCCTTTCCGATGACGGAAGATTTCTGAGTTTTTCGACAGACTCAATTTCTTTCACTGTGCCCTCAGTATACCAGGGTCGCTGTCCGAAAAATCGGACTGTGACGGCCGGGTGACAAAACTGTTATACCATCTTTAAGGAATCTTAAAGGTTCCCCCCTTGTTTCTTTAAGTGTTTTTCTTTATACTGGACGTCATAAACCGGGATAGATGAGCCGCATCTCATATCCAGCCGTCCTCCGTTCCGCACTTGACAGAACGGAGGAGATGTAGTACACTTGGTATATCAATTATCTTGATACACTTGACGCTGTACGCACAGAGAAAGGAAAGCGCCTATGGAAACGTTAAAAACCATCAATTTTGTCATAGCGGTTATTTTCTTCGTCTGCTATACCTATCAGTTCCTGTATATCCCGGTGCCCTGGCTGCGGAAGGCCCGGCCCCACGGCCCGGCCAAGGACAACCGGTACGCCGTTCTGATCTGTGCCCGGAACGAGCAGCGGGTCATCGGCGACCTGATCGCCAGCCTTCGGGGGCAGACGTATTCGCAGAGCCTGCTGTCCATTTTCGTCCTGGCGGACAACTGCACCGACGACACGGCCATGGTGGCCCGGGTGGCCGGGGCCAACGTGTATGAGCGGTTCAACCAGGTGCAGGTGGGCAAGGGCTACGCCCTGCAGGAGCTGCTGGAGCACCTGGAGCAGGACTATCCCCAAGGATTTGACGGATACTTCGTGTTTGACGCGGACAATATTTTGGCTCCCAACTATGTGGAGGCCATGAACCGGACGTTTTCCGACGGCCATGACATCGTCACCAGCTTCCGCAACAGCAAGAACTACGGCGACAACTGGATCAGCGCCGGTTATGCCCTGTGGTTCCTGCGGGAGAGCCGGTATCTCAACCACGCCCGGTTCCTGCTGGGCACCAGCTGCGCCGTGTCCGGCACCGGCTTCCTGTTCAGCCGCCGGGTGCTGGAGGAGACGGGCCCCTGGCCCTTCCACCTGCTGACGGAGGATATCCAGTTCTCCGTGGACCAGGTGACCCGGGGCCGGAAGATCGCCTTCTGCCCCGAGGCGGTGCTGTATGACGAGCAGCCCACCACCTTCCGCCAGTCCTGGAACCAGCGGCTGCGGTGGTCCAAGGGGTATTTGCAGGTATTCCGGGGCTACGGCGCCAAGCTGCTGCGGGGCGCGGCCGGGGGGAGCTTCTCCTGCTACGACATGGCGGCGGCCATTATGCCGGCCTTCGTCCTGTCGGCCACGGCCATCGTCTGCAACGTGACGGCGGCCATTCTGGGGGCCGTCCACGGGGAGGACCTGACCATCGCCCTGTGGTCCGTGGGGCAGATGCTGCTGAATATGTATCTGACCCTGTTTGTGCTGGGGGCCATCACCACCGTTACCGAGTGGAAGCGCATCCATACCAAGGCGGTGAAGAAGGCCCTGTACGCCTTCACCTTCCCGCTGTTTATGTTTACTTATATTCCCATCTCCTTTGCGGCGCTGTTCAGCAAGGGGGAGTGGAAGCCCATCGAGCACCGGGTCAGCGCCGCGTCCCTGCGGGGCCGGGGCCGGGAGGAGCTGCTGCCCTTCTGACCGGCAGTCTGCCGCCGGTGCAATCCGAGAAATGAGAGGCGATCACCATGTACACCATCCTGGTCTGCGACGATGAAAAGGACATCGTGTCGGCCCTGAACATCTATCTGTCCGCCGAGGGCTACCGGGTGCTGACGGCCTACGACGGCTATCAGGCCCTGCGGCTGCTGGACCGGGAGGAGGTGCACCTGATCCTGCTGGACGTGATGATGCCGGGGATGGACGGCATCACCGCCATGACCCGCCTGCGGCAGAGCCACAACCTGCCGGTGATCCTGCTGACGGCCAAGTCCGAGGATACGGACAAGGTGCTGGGACTGAACATGGGGGCCGACGACTATGTGACCAAGCCCTTCAACCCCGTGGAGCTGCTGGCCCGGGTCCGGTCCCAGCTGCGGCGGTATATGACCCTGGGCGGCGGCCACACGGCCCCCTCCGCCGTGACCATCGGCGGGGTCAGCCTGGACGACAACGCCAAAACCGTCACCGTGGACGGGGACACCGTGAACCTGACGCCTCTGGAATACGACATTCTGCGGCTTCTGATGCAGCATCCGGGAAAGGTGTTCTCGCCCCACGAGATCTATCGCCGGGTGTGGCACGAGGACCCGGCGGCGGACAATCCCGTGGCCGTCCATGTGCGGCACATCCGGGAGAAGATCGAGATTAACCCCGCCGAGCCCCGGTATCTGAAGGTGGTCTGGGGAAAGGGGTATAAAATGGAGGGGACGGCACAGTGAAAAAGCTCCTGAGCGCCATATGGGCCAAGGCCCTGGCCTTCCTGCTGACGCCTCTGGCCGGAGTTGCCGCCGTAAACGGCGTCAGTGAGCTGATAATGGTATATTTTTACGATGTCTGGAATCCCCACCCGGTGCGGCTGTGGGTGGTGACGGTCCTGTGTGCGGTGGTGGCCGTGGGGTCGCTGCTGTTCTCTCTGTCGGCGGCGGGGCATTGGCCGGGCCATGAGGGCGTCCACCTGACCTGGCTGGACCGGATCCCCCTGGACGTGTTTGTGCTGGCCCTGGCCGGTGAGTGGCTGATCTATGAGAATGCTTCGTATTACCCCTCGTCCGTCCTGGGGGAGGTCGTGTTCGTGGCCCTGGCGTACCTGTTCATCCTGGCGTTCACGGCCCGGTGCAAGGCCGGCATGGTGCTGGCGGACCTGGTGGTGCTGCGGCTGCTGCGGCTGCTGAGCCGGGGGGCGGTCTGGGCCTGGCGGCACCTGCGGGTGCTGGTGCTGAGCCTGCCCCTTACCTGGAAAACCGCCGCGGTGCTCGTCGCCCTTATGGCGGCGGAGCTGCTGATGCTTGCGTATGATCTCAACGAGGCAGAGCTGGCGGTGTATCTGGCGCTGCATATCCTGATTCTGGGGGCGGCCATGTGGCAGGTGCTGGCCCTGCGGAAGCTGCAGCAGGGGGGCGAAAACCTGGCCAAGGGGGACTTCTCCCATCCCATCACCCTGAGCCGGGGGGCGCTGCCGGAGCTGAAGCGCCATGCGGCCAACCTGAACTCCGTGCAGCAGGGCATCCAGCAGGCGGTGGAGGAGAAGATGAAGTCCGAGCGGCTGAAAACCCAGCTGATCACCAACGTGTCCCACGACATCAAAACGCCCCTGACCTCCATCGTCAACTATGTGGACCTGCTGAAAAAGGAGGAGATGCCCTCCGACAGCGCAAGGGAATACCTGGAGGTGCTGGACCGGCAGTCCCAGCGGCTGCGGAAGCTGACAGAGGACCTGGTAGAGGCCTCCAAGGCGTCCACCGGGAACATCCCGGTGTCCCTGGCCCCCACGGACCTGAACGTGCTGTTGAGCCAGGTGTGCGGCGAGTATCAGCAGAGACTGGAAAAGCAGGTGCTGGAGCCGGTGCTGTCGCTGTGTGAGCCGGGAGCCGCGGCCATGGCCGACGGGCGGCTTCTGTGGCGGGTGCTGGACAACCTGATGAGCAACATCTGCAAATATGCCATGCCCGGGACAAGGGTGTATCTCACCACCGAGAGGGAGGGGGACACCGCCCGGATGGTGGTGAAGAACATCTCCCGCTATCCCCTGAACATCTCCGCCGACGAGCTGACGGAGCGCTTCGTCCGGGGGGACAGCTCCCGCTCCACCGAGGGCAGCGGCCTGGGCCTGTCCATCGCCACCAGCCTCATGTCCCTGCAGGGAGGCGGCTTCCGCCTGACCATCGACGGGGACCTGTTCAAGGTGACGCTGACCCTGCCCGCCGCCGGGGCGGAGGAATAAAAACGCAGCTTGTCAAAAAAGATTTTTGACAAGACGGTCCAAAAAGGGCTTTGCCCTTTTTGGACCGTCTTTATTTTGTTGCAGGCCAGGGAAAAATCGTGTATGATAGAGGGGAATGACAAAAAAGCGAGGTACTTCCCATGAAGATCATGGCCATAGACTACGGCGACGCCCACACCGGCATTGCCATATCCGACGCCACCGGCACGCTGGCCGGGTTTTCCACGGTCATCAACAGCCGCCGGCCGGAGGTGGTGGCCCAGGAGATCGCCGCCCTCATCCCCCAGCACGGGGTCAGGGAGCTGGTGCTGGGCTATCCCAAGAACATGGACGGCACCCTGGGGCCCCGGGCGGAGAAGGCCGCCGCCTTCGGCGAGACCTTGAAGGAGCTGACGGGCCTGCCGCTGACCCTTTGGGACGAGCGGCGCACCACCATCGACGCCCACAACATCCTGTTCAATAACGGCCAGAACGCCAAAAAGCGGAAGAAAACCGTGGACGCCGTGGCGGCGGCCCTGATGCTGGAGGGGTATCTGACCCGGAAGCGGCTGGAGGCGGAGAGATGAACGTGCTCATCATCGGCGGCGGCGCGTCGGGGATGGCGGCAGCCCTGACGGCGGCCCGGCAGGGCCATCAGGTGGTGCTGGCGGAGCGGCAGGCCCGGGTGGGCCGGAAGCTGCTGTCCACCGGCAACGGCCGCTGCAACCTCACCAACGAATACGCCCTGCCGGACCGCTATCACGGGGAGGAGCCGGACTTCTGCCGCTTCGCCCTGGAGGACCCGGAGCTGTCGGCGGCGGGGACCCTGGACTTCTTCCGGCAGCTGGGCCTGGTCACCGTAACGGAGCCCGGCGGCCGGGTGTATCCTCTGAGCAATGCGGCGGCATCGGTGCTGGACGTGCTGCGGTTCGCCCTGGAGCAGCAGGAGAACATCCGGGTGCGCACCGGCTGCGTCATCCGCCAGCTGAAGCACCGGGACGGGCAGTTCCAGGCCCGGACCGAGGAGGGGGACGTCATCACGGCCGGGCGGTGCATCCTGGCCGCAGGTGGAGCCGCCGGGGCCAAGCTGGGCGGCGGCATGGACGGCTATCAGCTGGCCCGGCAGCTGGGCCACCATCGAACGGTGCTGTACCCCTCCCTGGTGCAGGTGTGCACCGACCCCACCTATCCCCGGGGCCTCAAGGGCGTGAAGGCCCAGGCTGCCCTGACTCTGACCCGGGAGGGTGAGACGTTGACCGCCGGTCAGGGAGAGGTGCTGTTCACGGAATACGGCGTCAGCGGCCCGGCGGTGTTCGACCTGTCCCGCCAGGCGGCCACCGGCGGCGACGGCCTGACGCTGCACCTGGATTTTCTGCCCGGGTGGAGCCGGGAGGAGGTCATGGCCTGGCTGGAGCGACAGCGGCAGGCCCTATCTCGGCAGGAGGCCGGGGCGCTGCTGACCGGCGGCGTCCATCCCCGGCTGGGGCGGATGCTGTGCAAGGCGGCGGGCATATCCGGCGGGCAGCCGGTATCGGAGCTGACGGACCGGCAGCTGGAGGCCCTGTGCCGCCAGGTGCGGGAGTTTACCCTGCCCGTCACCGGCACCTGCGGCTTTGACCAGGCCCAGGTCACCGCCGGGGGCCTGCGCACCGGGGAATTTGACCCCCGAACCATGGAGAGCCGCCTGGTGCCGGGGTTCTACGCCTGCGGCGAGGTGCTGGATATCGACGGCGACTGCGGGGGCTTCAACCTGCAGTGGGCCTGGGCCTCCGGCCGTCTGGCGGGACGGCTGTTGCATGTTTAATAAGGGGGGAAATGCGCATATGAGACGGGAAGCCCTGTGGGACCGTCTGTATCTGTCCGGCATTGACAGCCGGGCAGCAGAGCTGGCCCGGGAAAACGGGCTGGGGCTGGAGATCGCGGCGTTCTGCTATGCTCCCAACTTAGAGGACCGGACCGTCGTGGACGCCGTCCGGCGGGACATGGCCGGAGTGGAGCGCTTCTGGTTCCACGCCCCCTTTGCGGAGCTGGCCCCCTGCGCCATCGACCCGCTGGTGCGGCAGGTGACGGAAAAGCGCTACCGGCAGGCGGCGGACCTGGCCCAAGACCTGGGAGTGCGGCGGCTGGTGATCCACGGGGGCTTCGTGCCCCAGGTGTACTTCCCGGAGTGGTATGTGGAGCAGTCGGTGCTCTTCTGGCAGGACTTCCTGCGGCAGCTGCCGCAGGATATGACCATCGCCCTGGAAAACGTCATGGAGCCGGAACCCCGGCTGCTGGCGGAGATCGCCCGGCAGGTGGACGATCCCCGGCTGGGCCTGTGCCTGGACGTGGGCCATGCCAACACCTTCGTCAGCCGGGTGCCGCCTCTGGAATGGGTGGCCCCCATGGCCCCGTGGCTTCGGCACGTCCACCTGCACAACAACGCGGGGCGCGATGACCTCCACGACCCCCTGGGCCAGGGGACCCTGGCTATAGAGCAGGTACTGGACACCATCCTGGAGCTGTGCCCGGCGGCTACGTTTACATTGGAAAATCAGGACTGCGGCCCGTCTCTTGTGTGGCTGCGGGAACACGGATATGGAGCGAACACATGACAAGGCAGGAATTGACAGCATATATGGAGTCCATTCTCCCGGCAGACCGGGAGTCCATGGACGCCGCCCGGCGGCGGCAGGCGGAGCTGGCCAAGCCCCCGGGCAGTCTGGGGGCGCTGGAGGATATGTCCATCCGGCTGGCGGGGGTCCTGCGGACGGCCCGGCCGGAGGTCCGGCGGTGCCGGGTGACGGTGCTGGCGGCGGACAACGGCGTGGTGGCGGAGGGCGTATCCTGCGCCCCCCAGTCCGTGACGGTGCAGCAGGCGGTGAACATGACCCGGCACAAAACCGGGATGTCCGCATTGGCGGCGTATTTCGGCGACGACGTGCAGGTGGTGGACGTGGGCATCCGGACGCCGGTGCCCTGCCCCCAGGTGCTGGACCGGAAGGTCCGGTTTTCCACCGGCGATATCGCCGTGGAGCCCGCCATGACGGAGCAGCAGGCTATGGACGCCCTGGCCGTGGGGCTGGACCTGGCCCGGCAGGCCAAGGCCGAGGGCATAGACGCCGTGGGCGTGGGGGAAATGGGCATCGGAAACACCACCACCTCCGCCGCGGTGCTGGCGGCGCTGACCGGGGCCTCCGTGGAGGAGGTGACCGGCCGGGGCGGCGGCCTGACGGACCGGGGCTTCGAGACGAAAAAGCGGGTGCTGCGGCAGGCCCTGGCCCTGCATCATCCGGACCCCGGCGACCCGGTGGCCGTTCTGGCGGCGGTGGGCGGCCTGGACATTGCCGCCATGACGGGGCTGTTTCTGGGCTGCGCCCATGAGGGACTGGCGGCGGCGGTGGACGGATATATCTCCATCGTGGCGGCCCTGTGCGCCGTGCGCCTGTGTCCCCGGGTCCGGGATGTACTGTTTCTGTCCCACGCCTCCTATGAGATCGGGTATCGCCTGGCAGCCCGGGAGCTGGGGCTGGAGCCGTGCCTGCTGCTGGGTATGCGGCTGGGCGAGGGCAGCGGCTGCCCGCTGCTGTTCCGGGTGATGCAGGGGGCCTGCGCGGTGCTGAACCATATGGCCACCTTCCCGGAGGCGGCTATTGAGGACGGATATCTGGCCCCCATCCGGCAGGGGGACGCATTTACGGTGGACAAATCATGAGGATCCTGCTTCTGGGCGGCAGCAAAAGCGGAAAGAGTATGCTGGGCCAGCGGCTGACCCGGCAGCTGGCCGATGGCGGGCCCATGATCTACTGGGCCACCCTGGAGCCCCGGGACACGGAGGACCGGGCCATCGTCCGCCGCCACCTGGCGGAGCGGGACGGCTGGGGCTTCGGGACCCTGGAGCGGGGCCGGGCTCTGCCGGAGGGCCTGGCGCTGGTGCCCCGGGAAAGCGCGGTGCTGTTCGACAGCGTCACAGCGTGCCTGGCGTGCCAGATGTTCTTCGGCCCGCAGCCGGACGCCGCAGCCGCCGCCCGGACGGCCCGGGAGCTGCTGACCGTCAGCCGGCATCCCCGGCACTTCGTGTGCGTATGCGACGAGCTGTGGCGGGACGGCGTGACCTACGAGACCTGGACCGAGACGTATCGCCGGGGCCTGGCAGATATCTGCCGGACCCTGGCGGCGGAATTTGACGCGGTGGCGGAGCTGAGTGCAGGCCGCGTGCGGATGTGGAAGGGAGAGCTGCCGGATGCGTGATTGGGTATACGGATTTTTCATGGCCTGGGGAATGTTTCTGGCCATCCCCTGCCCCAAAAAGCTATGGAGCGAAACGGCCCGCCGGAAAATGCTGGTATGCCTGCCTCTGGTGGGCCTGCTGGTGGGCGGCATATGGGCCGGTGCGTGGCTGCTGCTGCGGGGCGCGCCGGGGCCGGTACGGGCGGCGGTGTGCGCCGCCGTGCCGTGGCTGGTCACGGGGTTCATGCACCTGGACGGATACATGGACGTGTGCGACGCGGTGCTGTCCCGGCGGGACCTGCCCACCCGCCGGCGCATTCTGAAGGACTCCCACTGCGGGGCCTTCGCCGTGATCTGCCTGGTGCTGCTGGCCCTGGGCCAGTGGAGCCTGTTCCTGTCGGCGGAGAGCATTGTCTGGCAGGCGCTGCTGCTGATCCCGGCGGCAGCGCGGGCCTGCGCCGGGCTGGCGGTGCTGGGCCTGCGGCCCATGGACACCAGTCAATACGCCGCCATGGGCGCGTCCCGGGGCGGCTATCTGGCGGCTCTTGCGGTGCTGCTGGTGCTGGCGGCGGGACTGCCCCTGTGGCTGTGGGGCAGCTTCGCCCCCCTGGCGGCGGCGGCGGGCTATGGCCTGGCGGTGTGGTACGGCTACCGGAATCTGGACGGCATGTCCGGGGATATCTCCGGCTTTGCCCTGACGCTCGGCGAGCTGTGCGGCTGCGCGGCAGCCATTCTGTGGAGGTGACGGCATGGATCTGATCATCGGCGGCGCGTACCAGGGAAAGTGTACGTTTGCCGCGGAAAAATACCGCCTGACGGCGGCGGACATCTGCGACCTGGCAACAGACGCTCCCGCCCCTGCCCGGTGCTATGTCCACCTGGAGGCCCTGACCCGGCGCGGCCAGGCGGCAGAGGCCCTGCCCCTGCTGCTGGCGGCGGAGGTGGTGGTGGCCCGGGAGATCGGCAGCGGCGTGGTGCCCATAGACGCCGGAGAGCGGGCGTGGCGGGAGCGCCACGGGCGGCTGCTGCGGCAGCTGGCGGAAAGCGCCGGTCATGTGTACCGGGTATTTTGCGGATTGACGGAGGAATTGAAATGAAGCTGACCCTTCTGCGCCACGGGGAGACCGACGGCAGCCGCCGGGACCTGTACTACGGCGCGGCGGATATTCCGGCCCTGCCGGAGTCCCTGGCGGCCCTGCACGAAAACGCGGCGGCCTATCCCCGGGCGAAGCGGTACTATACCAGCGGCCTGCTGCGGACGGAGCAGACGTTGGAGGCCATCTACGGCCCCGTGGCCCATCAGCAGCTGCCGGGGCTGCAGGAGATGAACTTCGGCGATTTCGAGATGAAAAGCTATCAGGAGTTGAAGGACACGGCGGCCTATCAGGCGTGGATCACCGACGTGGAGCACAACGTCTGCCCCAACGGGGAAAGCGCCCCCCAGGTGCTGGAGCGGAACCGGGCCGCCATGGCTCAGGTGCTGGCGTCGGGGGAGGACGCCGTGTGCGTGGTCCACGGCGGCGTCACGGCGGGGCTGATGATGACCTGGTTCGGCGGCGGGCGGTACGACTACTCCGTGAAGCCCGGCACCGGGTTCACGGTGACGTTCCGGGACGGGAGGCCTGTGTCCTATGAAAGAGTGCCAGAATAGAGGGGCTGCGGAAGCAAATTCTCCGAAAAAACCGAAATTTTCTTCCGGAAAGACCTTGACGGACACTTGCCCGTGTGATAAAATCAATATTACCTGTGAGTATGGGGCTTTCTTTTTGCGCGCTTTTCGCTTCGGCGCGGGAAAGACGCCCTGTCCGGCAGGGAGGCAGAGAGCGGCCTTCGCCGGCCGCCAATCTAATAAGGAGGTGCCGTTAGATGCGCGTGAAGATCACTTTGAGATGCAACGAGTGCAAGCAGAGAAACTACAACACGATGAAAAACAAGAAGAACAGCCCTGACCGTCTTGAAATGAACAAGTATTGCCCCTTCTGCAGAAAGCATACGGTCCATACCGAGACCAAGTAATTGGAAGGAGATAGCACGATGGCAGAGGAAAAAAAGGTCAAGAAGGACCACGGCAAGTGGTTCCGCGAGATGAGAAGCGAACTGAAGAAGGTCGTCTGGCCTGACGGCAAGACCACCGCCAAGAACACCGGAACGGTGCTGCTGTGCTCTGTGGCAGTGGGCGCCTGCATCTGGATCTTCGACGGCGTGGCGGTGCTGCTGATCAAGACCCTCATCGGCGCGTTCACCGGCTGAGGAAGTGCGGCATGGCTGAAAACGCGAAATGGTATGTGATCCACACCTACTCCGGCTACGAGAACGCCGTGAAGGCGGCCATCGAGAAATCCGTGGTCAACCGCGGCATGTCCGATATGGTCCTCAAGATGGAGATTCCTATGGAAACCGTCACCGAGGTCACCGAGTCCGGCGTCATGAAGGAAGTGGAGCGCAAGGTATTTCCCGGCTACGTCCTGATCAAGATGATCCTGACAGATGACACCTGGCATCTGATCCGCAACATCCGAGGCGTCACCGGCTTCGTGGGCGAGGCCAACAAGGCCATCCCCCTGACGGTGGACGAGGTGGCGGCCCTGGGCGTGGAAAAGCACGAGATCGTGGTGCTGTACAACGTGGGCGACACCGTGAAGATCACGGACGGCCCCTTTACCAGCTTCACCGGTACCGTGGAGGAGATCGACCCCGAGAAGAACAAGGTCCGGGTGGCGGTCTTCATGTTCGGCAGAGAAACCCCCATCGAGCTGGAGCTCGATCAGGTGGAGGTTCTGCACTGAGGCGCAGCAGTCTCTGCGCGGCAGGCCGGAGCATTCCCTCCGGCGCAAGTGGGAGAGACGGTTTCCGTCTCGCCAAAAGCGGTTTCCGGTATCGACCGGCCGCTACCACATTTTTATGAAGGAGGTGCCTATCCATGGCACAGAAAGTTGTTGGTTATGTAAAGCTGCAGATTCCTGCAGGCAAAGCGACCCCCGCACCCCCTGTCGGCCCCGCTCTGGGCCAGCACGGTGTCAACATTCAGGCATTCACCAAGGAGTTCAACGAGCGCACCAAGAATGACATGGGCCTCATCATCCCCGTGGTCATCACCGTCTACTCCGATCGTTCCTTCAGCTTCATCACCAAGACGCCTCCCGCGGCTGTGCTGATCAAGAAGGAGTGCAACATCGAGTCCGGCTCCGGTGTGCCCAACAAGACCAAGGTGGCCACCATCTCCAAGGCCTCCGTCCAGAAGATCGCCGAGCTGAAGATGCGCGATCTGAACGCCGCTTCCCTGGAAGCAGCCATGAGCATGATCGCCGGCACCGCCCGTTCCATGGGCGTCGTCGTGGGCGAATAAGGAGGGTGTAAGAGATGTTTAGAGGTAAGAAGTATAAAGAAAGCGCCAAGCAGATCGACCGCGGGACCTTGTATGATCCCAAGGAGGGTCTGGAGCTGGTCTGCAAGACCGCATCCGCCAAGTTCGACGAGACCGTCGAGCTGCATGTGAAGCTGGGTGTCGACTCCCGCCACGCTGACCAGCAGGTCCGCGGCGCCATCGTCCTGCCCAACGGCACCGGCAAGACCGCCCGCGTCCTGGTGTTTGCCAAGGGCGACAAGGCCGACGCTGCCCGCGAGGCCGGCGCCGACTTCGTCGGTGATATGGATATGGTCGAGAAGATCCAGAAGGAAAACTGGTTCGGCTTCGACGTGGTCGTCGCTTCCCCCGACATGATGGGCGTTGTGGGCCGTCTGGGTAAGCTGCTGGGCCCCAAGGGCCTGATGCCCTCCCCCAAGGCCGGCACCGTCACTCCCGACGTGGCCAAGGCCGTGAAGGAAGTCAAGGCCGGTAAGGTGGAGTATCGTCTGGACAAGACCAACATCATCCACTGCCCCATCGGCAAGATTTCCTTCGGCGCGGACAAGCTGTATGAGAACTATACCGCTCTGCTGGGCGCCATCATCAAGGCCAAGCCCGCCGCCGCCAAGGGCCAGTATATCAAGTCCTGCGTGGCCGCTTCCACTATGGGCCCCGGCGTCAAGATGAACGCCAACAAGCAGCTGTAAAAAACCGGCTGAAACATTTGATATCTTCGGCTTGACAAACCGTCACGCCCCTGATATAATACCAGATGCGTTCCAAAGACAGCAGGTGGCGCAAGCCGTAAGTCCTGCCGAGGATGGCAAATCGTTTCCGATTGCTTACACCGTCCTTGTGTCCTTGGATACAGGGACGGTTTTCTTTTTGAACGCACCGACAATTTTTCCGGAGGTGAAATCAAAGAATGCCCAACGCAAAAGTTCTGTCTGAAAAGCAGGCCATCGTGGCGGCGCTGACCGAGAAGCTGCAGAATGCAGCCGCCGGTGTCATCGTTGATTACAAGGGCATCACCGTGGCAGAGGACACCGCTCTGCGCGCGGACTGCCGCGAGAACAACGTGGAATACGCTGTCATCAAGAACACCCTGCTGCGCTTTGCATTCAACAACGTGGGTCTCAACGAGCTGGACGATCAGCTCAACGGCACCACGTCCCTGGCCGTGTGCATGGACGATCCCGTCGCCCCTGCCCGCGTCATCGCTGACTATGCAAAGAAGCTCAATGGCAAGTTCGAGATCAAGGGCGGCTTTATGGAAGGCAAGGTCGTCTCCCTGGAGACCGTGAATGCTCTGGCTTCCATCCCCGCTCTGCCCGTGCTGCAGGCCCAGGTTCTGGGCACCATGCTGGCCCCCATCTCTGCTCTGGCCTGCGTGCTGAAGCAGATCGCCGAGAAGGACGGCGCTCCCGCCGAGGAAGCCGCCGCCGAGTAAACATCGGCACCACCCCGGGGCCTCTCCGCCCCACCCAAATCAAACAAATATCTTACAATTAGGAGGCTTATCAAAATGTCCGAGAAGATTACTGCTATGATCGAGGAAATCAAGGGCCTGACCGTTCTGGAGCTGTCCGAGCTGGTCCACGCTCTGGAGGAAGAGTTCGGCGTGTCCGCCGCCGCCATGGCCGCTCCCGCTGCCGGCGCTGCTGCTCCCGCTGCCGAGGAGAAGACCGAGTTCGACGTGGTCCTGACCGGTTTCGACGCCGCTCAGAAGATCAAGGTCATCAAGGTCGTCCGCGAGGTCATGGGTCTGGGTCTGGCCGAGGCCAAGGCTGCCGTCGAGGGCGCCCCCACCACCATGAAGGAGGGTCTGTCCAAGGAGGACGCCGAGGCTCTGAAGAAGCAGGTCGAGGAAGTCGGCGGCAAGGTCGAGCTGAAGTAAGTTTCACCCAAATGAAAAAATGCTGCAAGCGCTGCGCTTGCAGCATTTTTTTGCGCTTTTTGTGGATTCTGGCGGATAAAAAGCCACGGAATTTTTCCGCTTGTGAAACTCGGCGGGGTCTGATATAATAGCCGTGTATAACTTCAGAAATCCTGCATAAAAGAAACAGAGGTGACGTCTTATCAAGACACAGAAAAAACCGGGGCTTTTCCGGCACCTGGGCCCCGTCCTGGGCCGCTATAAGGGCTGGACGGCAGCCGCCCTGATATTCGGCATCACCGAGGTGGTGCTGGAGCTGCTGATCCCCATGCTCATGTCCACCATCGTGGACGGCGGCCTGTACCGGGAGAGCACCTTCATGCTCCAGGGGCTGTTTTCCCCGGAGCTCATCGCCAACCGCAACCGCTTCGTGCTGACGGTGGGGGCCATTATGGTGGGCGTGGCCTGCCTGTCCATGGCCATGGGCGTTCTGGCCGCCCGCTGCTCCGCCATTGCCACCCAGGGCTTCGCCCGGAATATGCGCAGCACTCTGCTGGGGAAGATCGAGAGCTTCTCCTTCTCCAACATCGACCACATCTCCACCCCCCAGCTGATCACCCGGGCCACCACGGACATCAACACCCTGCGGGATACCATGCGTCAGTCCCTGGTGACCCTGTACCGGGCCCCGGTGATGGTGATCCTGGCCACGGTCATGAGCTTCATCGTCTCCCCGGGTCTTGCGCCCCTGCTGCTGATCTGCATCCCGCTGCTGGCGGTGGTGATGACCATCCTGCTGAAGGTGGGCCAGCCCCGCTTCAAGCGGATGCTGAAGATGATGGACGGCATGAACCAGGCCGTCCGGGAGAATCTGGTGGCCAGCCGCGTGGTGAAGGCCTTCGTCCGGGGGGGCTACGAGTCCAAGCGCTTTGACAAAACCACCGACGATCTGCGGCAGGCCCAGCTGGGTGCAGGGAGACTGTTTACCCTGTCCGGCCCCATTACCATGGGCATTATGTGGACGTGCAGCGTGCTGATTCTGTTTTTCGGCGGCCGGGAGATCATTTTCCGGACCACCGGCCTGCTGACCGGCCAGCTGGTGAGCCTGGTGAACTACGCCGGCATGGCCGTGAACTCCCTGTCCATGATCAGCTGGCTGGTCATGTCCCTGTCCCGGGCCCAGGCCTCCCTGGTCCGCATCAACGAGGTGCTGGACGAGAAAATTGACATCACCGACGGCCCCTCCGACGCCGCAGTGGAAAGCGGCAGCATCGACTTCGAGGACGTCTGCTTCAGCTATACCCGGGACCCCGACAAGCTGGCCCTGCGCCATGTGACCCTGCACATCGCCTCCGGCGAGACCATCGGCGTCATCGGCGGCACCGGCGAGGGCAAGTCCACCCTGGTGAGCCTGATCCCCCGGTTTTACGACGCCCTGTCCGGCACCGTGAAGGTGGACGGCCGGGACGTCCGGGAGTATACCCTGGAAAATCTCCGCAGCGGCGTGTCCATGGTGCTGCAGAACGGCTCCCTGTTCTCCGGCACCATCGCCGACAACCTCCGCTGGGCGGACCCCAACGCCACCCGGGAGCAGATGCAGGCCGCCTGCGCCATCGCCCGGGCCGACGAGTATATCGACCGCTTCCCCGACGGCTATGACACGGTGCTGGAGCAGAACGCCGCCAACCTGTCCGGCGGCCAGCGCCAGCGGCTGCTGATCGCCCGGGCCATCCTGAAAAAACCCAGGATCCTGATCCTGGACGACTCCACCTCCGCCGTGGACATGGCCACCGACGAGCACATCCGCCGCTGTCTGCGGACGGCCTTGCCCGGCGCCACCAAGGTCATCATCGCCCAGCGCATCAACTCCATCATGTCCTGCGACCGCATTGTGGTGCTGGACCAGGGGCGTCTGGCGGACATGGGCACCCATCAGGAGCTGCTGTCCCGCAGCCATATTTACCGTGACGTGTACGAGAGCCAGATGAGAGAGGGGGCGGTGGATCATGCCGCGAGTTGACCTGCAGAAATATAATAAAAAGGTAGAGAACCCCTTCGCCATCCTGTGGCGTCTGGTGTGCTACTTCAAGCACTGCCGCCTGCTGCTGACGGCGGCCATGCTGTCCATCCTGGCCTATGTGGCGGCCACCATCGGGGCCGCCTACTGCATGAAGCCCCTGACAAACCTGCTGGAGGCCAGCGGTGCGGCTCCCAACGAGACCTACGCCAAGTACATCAGCCTGATCCTGGGCCTGGCGGGCCTGTACCTGCTGTCGGCCCTGACCAACTATCTGCTGAACCGGCTGATGCTGGAGTGCAGCGCCATCATCATGAAGCAGCTGCGCACGGAGCTGTTCGACACCATGCAGCGCCAGCCGGTGCGGTTCTTTGACGAGAACAAGACCGGCGCCCTGATGAGCTACTACACCAGCGACATCGAGGCCACCAACGAGCTGCTGCAGCACAGCATCACCCAGCTGGCCATCTCCATCACCTCCCTGGTGGGCACCGTTGCCATGATGCTGGCCCTGTCCATGCGGCTGTTTGCCATCATGGTGGTGCTGGGGGCTATCGTGGTGCTGGTGGTGCGGGTCACCACCAAAATCAGCAAGCGCACCTACGCCAGCCAGCAGCGCCTCACCGCCGCCGTCAGCGGCTATATGGAGGAGATGATCACCGGCCAGCGTGACGTGAAGGTGTTCACCCACGAAAAGGAGGTCATGGAGCAGTTCGACGTCATCAACCAGGACCTGTGCAAGGCCTCCACCACCGCCACCACCGTCACCTCCATGGTGGGCCCCATTCTCAACAACCTGTCCCACATCTTCTACGCCATCACCTGCGCGGTGGGCGTCCTGTGGCTGACAGGGGAGGGGGCCGGCGGCATCCTCATCGGCTTTTTGCAGTATGTCCGCACCTTCGCCGACCGCGTCAGCCAGATCTCCGAGCAGTTCAACGCTCTGATGATGGCCCTGGCCGGTGCCGAGCGGATTTTTGGCATCCTGGACCTGCCTCCCGAGGAGGACCAGGGCCAGGTGACCCTGGAGCAGAAGGGCGACGACTACCACTGGCGTATGCCGGACGGCACCCTGGTGCCCCTGCGGGGCGACGTGCGCTTTGACCATGTGGACTTTGCCTATGTGCCGGGAAAGCCGGTGCTGCGGGACCTGTCCCTGTACGCCAAGCCCGGCCAGAAGATCGCCTTCGTGGGCTCCACCGGCGCGGGAAAAACCACCATCACCAACCTCATCAACCGGTTTTACGATATCCAGGCCGGCTCCATCACCTACGACGGCATCGACGTGCGCAACATCCGCAAGGACGACCTGCGCCGCTCTCTGGGCATCGTGCTGCAGGACACCCACCTGTTCACCGGCACCGTCATGGAGAACATCCGCTACGGCCGCCTGGACGCCACCGATGAGGAGTGCATGGAGGCCGCCAAGATCGCCAACGCCCACTACTTCATCTCCCACCTGCCCCAGGGGTACGACACCGTCCTCTATTCCGACGGCGCCAACCTCAGCCAGGGCCAGCGCCAGCTGGTGGCCATCGCCCGGGCGGCGGTGTCCCGGGCCCCGGTGCTGATTCTGGACGAGGCCACCTCCTCCGTGGACACCCGCACCGAGAAGCTCATCGGCCAGGGGCTGGACGGCCTGATGGCCGGGCGCACCGTGTTCGTCATCGCCCACCGCCTTTCCACCGTCCGCAACGCCAACGCCATCATGGTGCTGGAGCAGGGGCGGATCATCGAGCGGGGCGACCACCGGGAGCTGCTGGACCAGAAGGGGAAGTACTATCAGCTCTGCCACAACATGATCGAATTGACCTAACTGTTCACCGAAAACATCTGCGAGATATAATTGTTAACCGTTAATCTGCGGCGAAAGTTAGCGGATAAAAACAGCAGAAAATCCGGCGCAAGAGAATAAAAATACAAAGAAAATGGATAATTGTCATTTTTTTTGGAATATTCACAGAAAGTTTAATCTTAGTGTTGAAAAATCTACTGTTTCATGATACAATTAGGAAAACATTTTAATCCTGGGCGGCGATAAGTAAAATGCACAAAAACCGTCCGCCATCGGCGAACAGACTGGTGCGTAGTGGACAGCGAGCCGTGGACGCACCCAGCCGTCCCCAAAGGAAAGATCATGGCAGAAAAGAATAAAAAGCGCGGCGGACGCCGTGCCCATCTCAACGATTTCCATGTGAATCTTGCCGGTGATTATGTATATACCGGCGCCCACTACTCCTATGTGGACCAGGGCCGCAGCCGCGACCGGGTACAGCGGGAGCTGCTGGGACTGAGCGTTGCCGTCATGCTGGCCGTGGTGGCCGGCGGCTGCAGCGATGCCCCCGCCATGCTGAACTGCTGGTACGTCATCCTCCCCTATATCTGCGAGGCCGCGGCGGCGGTCAGCGTGATCTGGGCGGTGCTCCGGCTGCGGAAGGCGGAGGAACCCATCCGGGAGTACATTTATAAAAAGAGCGTGCAGGCGCTGCCCCACCGGGCCATGCTCTGCATGATCTTCGCGGGCCTGGGCTTCGTGACCATGGTGCTGTACCTGGCCATGAACGGCTCCGGTGGCCGCGTGGCCTCCGTGATCGCCTACCTGGCGCTGAAGGCGCTGGTGGCCGGGGGAGCGTGGCTCCTGTGGCGGTATATGCTGACCCTGAAATGGGAAAAGCTCCCCGCCCGGGACTTGGATACGCCTCAGGCGTGATCCACCAATTTCTTTTGTGAACTCCGGGCTTCTGCCCGTGTTCAAAAAAATTTAAGGAGGATTCCAATGAAGAAAGCTACCCGTATCTTGGCTCTGGTACTTTGCGCTGTCATGTGCCTGGGCCTGTTCGTTGGCTGCGGCAACAAAGGCAAGCAGAACAACGACACCCCGTTGGTCGTGGGTTATTCCCCGTTCAACAGCAAGTTCTCCCCCTTCTTCTCCGAGACCGCTTATGACCAGGACGTCTGGGTCATGACCGCTATCAGCCTGCTGAACAGCGATCGCCAGGGCGCCATCATCATGAAGGGTATCGAAGGCGAAACCAAGGCCTACAATGGCACCGACTACACCTACCATGGTCCCGCTGACTGCGAGATCGTGGAGAACACCGATGGCACTGTGGACTACAACTTCAAGCTGCGCGAGGACCTGAAGTTCTCCGACGGCGAGCCTATCACCATCGACGATGTCATCTTCTCCATGTACGTCCTGTGCGATCCTACCTACGACGGCAACAGCACCCTGTTTGCTCTGCCCATCCAGGGCATGGATGCTTACCGTTCCGGTATGGACACCCTGTACAACCTGATGCTGGCTGCCGGCCGCGACAACACCGACTTCTCCAAGTGGAAAGAGGCGGATCAGACTGCCTTCTGGGCTGACGTGGATCAGGCCGGCGTGAAGTTCGTCCAGGCCATCATGCAGTACTGCATTGCCCAGGGCGCTAACGCCGAGGGCGATTCCGTTGCCGCCTGCATGGCCAACTGGGGCTTCGAGCTGCCCGCCGATGCTACCGAGGCTGATGCCTTCAACGCCATCGTCGCCAAGTATCCCTCCCTGGCCGAGGCTGTCGACACTGAGAAGCCCGAAGGCACCACCTTCACCAGCCTGCTGAACGACTACGAGACCAAGTACACCAAGGGTATCGAGACCGGCACCTCCGCTGCCAACATCTCCGGCATCAAGAAGACCGGCGACTACAGCATGACCGTCTCCCTGACCCAGGTCGACGCCACCGCCATCTATCAGCTGGGTGTGACCATCGCCCCCATGCACTACTATGGCGAGAAGACCAAGTATGACTACGACAACAACAAGTTCGGCTTTGACAAGGGCGATCTGAGCCACGTTCGCGAGAAGACCACCACCCCCCTGGGTGCTGGCCCCTACAAGTTCATCAAGTTCGAGAATGGTACCGTTAACTTCGAGGCTAACGATTCCTACTATCTGGGCGCCCCCAAGACCAAGTATGTCAACTTCCTGCAGACTCAGGAAGACGATAAGCTGAACGGCGTCGTCACCGGCACCGTGGATATCACCGATCCTTCCTTCAGCTCCACCACCGTGGACGCCATCAAGGCTGCCAACAAGAACGACGATGTCAACGGCCCCGCCATCACCACCGATACCGTGGATAACCTGGGCTATGGTTACCTCGGCATGAGCGCCAACACCATGAACGTCAACAAGGAGCCCGGCTCCGATGCCTCCAAGGCTTATCGTAAGGCTTTCGCCACCGTTCTGGCTGCTTACCGCACCGTCGCCATCGAGTCCTACTATGGCGAGAGAGCTTCCGTCATCAACTACCCCATCTCCAACACCTCTTGGGCTACTCCTCAGGCTGCTGATCCTGGCTACAAGGTCGCTTTCTCTGTGGATGCTCAGGGTAAGGACATCTATACCTCCGACATGACCGACGAGCAGAAGTATGAGGCCGCCCTGCAGGCTGCCCTGGGCTTCTTCGAGGCCGCCGGCTGCAAGGTCGAGAACGGCAAGGTCGTCTCCAACCCCGAGGGTGGTATGGATACCGCTAACTACGCCATCGAGCGCGAGGCCCTGATCCCCGCCGACGGCAAGGGCGATCACCCCTCCTTCATGATCCTCACCGAGGCCTCCAAGGCTCTGGAGAAGATCGGCGTGCACCTGATCGTCACCGACCTGTCCGACAGCACGCAGCTGTGGGATACCATCGAGGCCGACCAGGCTGACATGTGGGCTGCCGCTTGGAGCGCCACCCCGGATCCTGATATGTATCAGATCTACTTCTCCGGCATGGACGGCAAGGCTGCCGGCGGCTCCAACTACATGTACGACATCAACGATGCCGAGCTGAACCAGCTGATTCTGGATGCCCGCAATTCTCTGGACCAGAGCTATCGTAAGACTCTGTACAAGTCCTGCCTGGACATCATCGTTGACTGGGCCGTTGAGGTTCCTGTCTATCAGCGTCAGAACGCCATCATCTTCTCCACCGAGCGTGTCAACATGAACACTGTTACCCCCGACATCACCACCTTCTATGGCTGGCTGAGCGAGGTCGAGAAGATCGAGCTGAACTGACAAAGTTCCGCACCCAAGACCTGTACGACAACATAGGTTAAGTCACAAGGTACGCCCCCGGCGGCTCCGGCCGCCGGGGGGTGCCCCGACTGCATATCAAGGAGCGACCCGGGCGGGGCCGGGGGTGTTGCTTGATGTGCAGTGGGTAGTCTATAGGGAGGGGCGGAGCAGACGTGTTCCGCCAATCTGCATCACTGTATCATCAGATCGGAGGGTTATCAGTGCGCAAATACATCATCAAAAGAATTCTAATCTCAATCGTCATCCTGTTCCTTGTCGCATTCGTCATCTACGCATTGATGCGCTGTCTCCCCACGTCCTACGTGGAGGCTATGGCGCGTCAGAAGTCCATGCAGCCCAACTCCAAGTCCTTTGAGGAGTGGATGGAGCAGCTCACCAGAATGTACAATCTGGACGTGGGCATTGTTCCCGGCTTCTTCAAATGGCTGGGTCAGATGCTGACCTTCAACTTCGGCGACAGCTGGCTGTGGACCAAACCCGTCACGGAAGTATTCAACAGCTGCGTGTGGATCTCCTTCTTCATGGGCCTTATCGCCTTCGTGCTGGAGATCATCATCGCGATCCCCCTGGGCGTCATTGCCGCCACCAAGCAGTACAGCAAGACAGACTATGTCATTTCGGTGCTGGCTCTGGCCGGTATTTCGCTGCCCACCTTCTTCTTTGCTTCTCTGCTGAAGCTGTTTTTCTCCGTGAAGCTGGGCTGGTTCGACCTGTATGGTCTCACCGGCCGTAATCACGAGCAGCTCTCAGCCTTCGCGAAGCTCCTGGACATGGGACATCATCTGGTTCTGCCCATCGTCACCCTGGTGGTTATCAGTGTCGGTTCCCTCATGCGTTACACCCGCACCAACATGCTGGAGGTGCTCAACGCTGACTTCATCCGCACGGCCCGGGCCAAGGGTCTGTCCGAGCGCAAGGTCATCTATCACCATGCGTTCCGCAACACCCTGATCCCCCTGGTCACCATCATCGGCGGTTCTCTGCCCGGCCTGTTCTCCGGTGCACTGATCACCGAGACGCTGTACTCCATCCCCGGCATCGGCTACATTTCCTACCAGTCCATGGTGGGCGGCGACATTCCGTTCTCCATGTTCTACCTGGTCTTTATGGCCGTGCTGACCCTGTTGGGTAACTTGATTTCTGATATTCTGTACGCCGTGGTGGATCCGCGGGTACGCATCGCTTAAGAAGGGAGGAGGAAATAAAATGGCAGATCGCAAAGATAAGATCAATGAGCAGCAGGTCGAGCAGGAGATCCGTGAGGAGATCCGCGAGGAAATGAAGCACGCCGACCAGGAGCCTGCTCAGGAGCAGTATTCTCTGAACGATGACCGTCGTGTTAAGGTCCTTTCTCCCGGTATGCTGGTGGCCAAGCGCTTCATCCGCAACCGCATGGCCGTCACCGGTCTGGTCATCCTGGTTTTCATGTTCGTGTTTTCCTTCATCGGCGGCCTGATCTCCCCCTATGGTCAGGACCAGTTCTTCTACACCGATAAGACCATCCGCCGTGACTTCGGCGCGGCCAAGGAAAACACCGAGTTCCAGTACGCCAGCAACAACGACGAGGTGTTCGGCCTCACCGCCCAGGCCAGAGCTATGCTGGCCATCCAGCAGGGGAAGACCACCTTCTCCAACAAGAGCGACAACTTCACCCTGACCAAGGTTTCCGACGACTTCTATTCCGTGGAATACAACGGTCAGGTGGTGGGCTACGCCGGCAAGAAGCTGGTGAACGCCTCCGCCAAGGACAGCACCCTGTCCTTCGACTTCAAGTATCAGGCCCTACTGGCCTCCGCCTCCGGCGCTAAGGAATTCACCGCCGACGGCGTAGCCTACACCCTGGCCGAGGATGGCAGCATCACCTCCCAGGACGGCGCCGATGTGGCCTATGTCAGCAACATCATCGTCAACGCCATTTCCCCCGACGTGTTCCTGAGCCGCGACTTCAAGGAGAAGCTGTATGCCGCCATTGCCACAGCTGAAAACGGCAAGGCTGCCTTCA
The DNA here is from genome assembly GCA_018228685.1 of Clostridiaceae bacterium Marseille-Q4149. Classification (GTDB taxonomy): domain Bacteria; phylum Bacillota; class Clostridia; order Oscillospirales; family Oscillospiraceae; genus Vescimonas; species Vescimonas cirricatena. The sequence continues at coordinate 1,604,973 of CP073691.1, read as the reverse complement.
GCTATACCGACGAGTCCCTGATCGTCGCCGAGGAGCCTGAGGAGGAGCCCGACACCGAGGAGCCGTCCTCCGGCATCAACACCGAGGACCCCAACGCTCCCACCCAGGAGGATACTCCCACCAGCGCCACCGCTGAGTACGATCTGGAGTATGATCCCGCCACCATGAGCTGGAAGATCCTCCAGGAGAAGCCCAGCCGTCAGTACGATCAGTATTCCTTCCCCAGCAAGGACCACTGGCTGGGCACCGATATGTACGGTATGGATATGCTGACCCGCCTGATGTACGGCGGCCGCGTCTCCCTGCTGATCGGCTTCATCGTCATCATCATTGAGACCGTCATCGGCGTGATCTTCGGCGGTATCTCCGGCTACTTCGGCGGCTGGGTGGATAACCTGATCATGCGTATCGTCGATATTTTCTACTGCATCCCCTCCATGCCCATCATCATCATTCTGGGCGCGGCCATGGATGCATCCCGCGTGGACCCCACCATCCGAATGGTCTACTTAATGCTGATCCTGGGCTTCCTGGGCTGGGCCGGTATCGCCCGTCTGGTCCGCGGCCAGATCCTGTCCCTGCGTGAGCAGGAGTACATGACCGCCGCCGAGGCCTGCGGCCTCAGCGTGTCCCGCCGGATCTTCAAGCACCTGATCCCCAATGTCATTCCCCAGCTGATCGTCACCTGCACCATGGGCCTGGGCAGCGTCATCATCACCGAGGCTACCCTGTCCTTCCTGGGCCTGGGCGTCAAGTTCCCCTTCGCTTCCTGGGGCAATATCATCAGCGACGTCAATAACACCCACGTTCTGACCACCTATTGGTTCATCTGGATCCCCGCCGGCGTGCTGCTGCTGCTGACGGTTCTGGCATTCAACCTGGTTGGCGACGGTCTGCGGGATGCCTTTGACCCGAAGATGAAGCGCTGAGGAAGGAGGAGATCATATGGCTAAGAAAAACGAAAGCGGCTATCTGTCCGCCAAGGAGTCTCGCCGGATTTCCCGGGAGAACCGCAAGATCACGGACCAGTTTGAAAAGCTGCACAAGCGCAAGAACGTGCCTGAGGAGGAGTTCCTCACCCAGATGCACGACCAGAATAACTCCCTGGAGATCGAGAACCTGCACACCTACTTCTTCTCTGACGTGGGTACCGTCCGCGCCGTGGACGGCGTCTCCTTCGACGTGCCCATCGGCAAGACCGTGGGCGTGGTGGGCGAGTCCGGCTGCGGCAAGTCCGTTACCAGCCTGTCCATCATGCAGTTGCTCCAGCGGCCCCAGGGCCAGGTGGTGGAGGGCGAGATTCGCCTGAATCTCGGCAACGGCAAGGCCTACGACATCACCAAGACCCCCATTGAGCAGATGCAGAAGCTCCGCGGCAACTACATGTCCATGATTTTCCAGGAGCCCATGACCAGCCTGAACCCGGTGTTCCGCATCGGCGCCCAGCTGGACGAGGTTATTGCCCTGCACGACGGTGAGGGCAAGACCCCCGAGGATATCAAGGCCCGCTCCATCCATCTGCTGGAGATGGCCGGCATCGCCAACAGCGAGGGCGTCTATAAGATGTACCCCCACGAGTTGTCCGGCGGTATGCGTCAGCGTGTCATGATTGCCATGGCCCTGTCCTGCAATCCCCGCCTGATCATCGCCGACGAGCCTACCACGGCTCTGGACGTGACCATCCAGGCCCAGATCCTGGACCTGCTGCGCAACCTGAAGGATAAGATCAACTCCTCCATCATGCTGATTACCCACGACCTGGGTGTCATCGCCGAGATGGCAGACTATGTGGTGGTCATGTACGCCGGCCGCGTGGTGGAAAAGGGCACCGCCCAGGAGATCTTCGCCAATCCCGCTCACCCCTACACCATCGGCCTGATGGCCTCCAAGCCCATGGTCGGTAAGAAGGTGGATAAGCTGTATTCCATCCCCGGCAAGGTCCCCAACCCCATCAACATGCCCAACTACTGCTATTTCAAGGATCGCTGCGAAATGTGCGTGGAAGGCTGCCAGGGTGAGTATCCTCACATGATCCAGCTGTCCCCCACCCATATGGTCAGTTGCTACCGTTACTACGGAAAGGAGGACGCTCAGAATGGCTGATGTCAAGAAGACCGCTGAGGAGCAGGTCCAGTACGATCCTCAGTATATCCTCCAGGTCAAGGACCTGAAGAAATACTTCCCCATCAAGGGTGGTATGCTCAACAAGACCGTGGGTTACGTGAAGGCCGTGGACGGCGTCACCTTCAACCTCAAGCGCGGCACCACCATGGGTCTGGTGGGCGAATCCGGCTGCGGCAAGACCACCACCGGCCGCACCATCCTCCGTCTGTCCGGCGAAAAGACCGGCGGCCAGGTGCTGTTCAACGGCCAGGAGGTCTATGACCTCAACGCCAAGGAGATGCGCGACATGCGCACCAAGATGCAGATCATCTTCCAGGACCCCTTCTCCTCTCTGCAGCCCCGTATGCCCGTGGGCGAGATCATCGGCGAGGCCGTCCGTGAGCACGGACTGGTCTCCAAGGAGGAGTTCGACGACTACATCGACAAGGTCATGGACGACTGCGGCCTGCAGTCCTTCCACAAGGACCGCTATCCCCACGAGTTCTCCGGCGGCCAGCGCCAGCGTATCTGCATCGCCCGCGCTCTGGCTCTGAAGCCCGAGTTCATCGTCTGCGATGAGCCCGTTTCCGCTCTGGACGTGTCCATCCAGGCCCAGATCATCAACCTGCTGAAGGAGCTCCAGGAGCAGTACAAGTTCACCTACCTGTTCATCTCCCACGACCTGTCCGTGGTGGAGCACATCTCCGACACCGTGGGCGTCATGTACCTGGGCAACCTGGTGGAATACGGCGCCACCGAGGATATCTTCAAGAATCCTCTGCACCCCTACACCAAGGCCCTGTTCTCCGCCATCCCCGTGCCGGACCCCACGGCCAAGATGAACCGCATCGTGCTGGAGGGCTCCATCCCTTCCCCCGCCAATCCCCCCGCAGGCTGCAAGTTCCACACCCGCTGTGCCCAGTGCATGGAGCAGTGCAAGACCGAGGTGCCCGAGCAGCGTGAGATCGAGCCCGGCCACTTCGTGGTCTGCCACCTGTACGACCAGAAGTAATGGCCAGGAAGGAAAAACACTGGGAGGACGACGACGGCCGCACCATAGCGGACATGTCCCAGGTGAAGCGTCCGTCGCTGTTCGGCAATCTGCCCGGCAGCGCTTACCAGCGGGAGGAGCAGCCGGAGGAGCGGGAGGAAGCCAAGAAATCTCCCCCCTGGGTTGACGATTCCCTGAGCAAGCAGGACCGGCATGCCTTCTTCTTCGGAACCATGAAGGCGTCGCTGCTGATCTGTGCGGCTTATCTGGTGGGATTCGGAGTGTTTATCCTGATTCTGACGCTTCTGTTCCGCTGACTGCGGAAAGATCAGACCCCAAAAGGGGCGTCCTCCAGCCGGAGGACGCCCCTTTTTATACGCATTATCGAAAAATGGGAGGATTATCATGATTTCATCCATGCTGCAATACATTCAGAAAAGCCCCGACTGCTTCCACGCGGTGGAGAATCTCCGGCAGCGTCTGCTGTCCGAGGGTTACACCCAGCTGACGGCAGGGGAGTGGACCCTGACCCCCGGCGGGAAGTATTTTGTCACCAAGAACGGATCCTCGCTGATGGCCTTTCGTGTACCCCAGGACCGCCCCACGGGCTTTGTGCTGACCGCCAGCCACTCCGACTCTCCCTGCTTCCGCCTGCGGGACCATGCGGAGCTGACCGGCGAGTTTGTCCGCCTGTCCGCCGAGCGCTACGGCGGCATGATCAACGACTGCTGGCTGGACCGCCCCCTGAGCGTGGCCGGCCGGGTGCTGGTCCGCCGGGAAAACGGCCTGGATATGCGCCTGGTGGATATGAAGAAGGACATGGCCCTGATCCCCCGGGTGGCCATCCACCTGAACCGGGACGGCAACAATGGAACCAAGTATAACCCCGCCCAGGACCTGGTGGCCCTGTACGCCGGCGGGGAGCAGAAGGGCAGCTTCGACCGGGAGATCGCCGCCGCCGCCGGGTGCCAGCCGGAGGACATCGTGGCCCGGGACCTGTTCCTGTATAACAACCAGCCCGGCACCGTCTGGGGCCCGGCAGGGGAGTTCCTGTCCGCCCCCCGGCTGGACGACCTGGCCTGCGTGTTCGCCTGCACCCAGGGCTTCCTGACCGCCCATGAGACCACCGCCATCCCGGTGCTGTGTGTGTTCGACAACGAGGAGATTGGCTCCGAGACCAAGCAGGGCGCGGCCTCCGCCTTCCTGCCGGAGACGCTGACGGCCATCACCACCGCCCTGGGCCTCACCTCCGGGGACTATCGCCGCCTGGTGGCCAACAGCTTCCTGCTGTCCTGCGACAACGGCCATGCCCGCCACCCCAACCACCCGGAGCTGGCGGACGCCAACGAGGCCCCGGTGCTCAACGGCGGCGTGGTGGTGAAGCACTCCCCCCGCTATGCCACCGACGCCGTCTCCGCCGCCGCCTTCCAGGAGATTTGCCGCCGGGCTCAGGTGCCCACCCAGCACTACGCCAACCGTCCCGACCAGGCCGGCGGCGCCACCCTGGGGAACATCGCCAACACCAAGCTGCCGGTGAACACCGTGGACATCGGCATGGCCCAGCTGGCCATGCACTCCTGCTTCGAGACCATGGGCAGCCGGGACGTGGCTCACTTCGTCCGGGCGGTCACCGCCTGCTACGAGGCCGCCCTGACCTTCACCGACACCCAGGTGACTCTGGGCTGAGCCGCATTTTTCACCCCGAAAGAGGGCTGTCTCGTCACGAGACAGCCCTCAGCTTGTCAAAGAAAGCCTCGCAGAGTTTGCCGCCCGCAGGCGGCAAAGCAAGTTTGGTCCGTTTTTTGCGGCGGCGCCCCCCAAGGGGACTTCCGTTGGGCGTGTACGTCGCAAAAAACACTTCTCAGTCTGCAAGTGTGGAATTTGTTCGCTTTCAGCGAACAAATTATGCGCGCGGCAGACTGCAAGCCTTTTGCCAAAAAGGGCTTTGCCTTTTTTGACAGTCATAAAGAGGGCTGCCTCATCATGAGACAGCCCTCTTTGTATGTATTTTGATGAGATAGCACAGGAGGAAGGAATCAAAGACCTCCGTTTTCCTCCTGCAAATAGCCGAACTCCTCCTGAAACAGGTCGTCGGCATAGGCCCGCAGCTTCCGGCAGTAGTCGTCATAGGCCGCCATCATCCGCACGGCCTCCGGCGTCAGCTCCGCGCCGCCGCCGCCCCGTCCGCCGGTGACGGAGTGCAGCAGAGGAAAGCCCAGGGCCTCCTGAGCCTTTTTGGTAATGGTCCACGCCTTGGAATAGGCCATGTTCATGGACATGGCTGCCGCCCGCAGCGAGTGCAGCTCCTGCACCTTCCGCAGCAGCTGGGCCATTCCCGGTCCGAAGCACTTCTCTCCGCAGAACAGCCGGACCGTCAGGTTGTACGTTATTTTCTCATCCATGCCCCTATTGTACCAGCTTCCGGGGTCCCCGTCAACCTTGACGCAGCCGCAAAAACGTGTTATTCTTGGGAAAACGGCAAGAAATCGAGGAGCTTTTATGAAAATTCTCATTCGCGGCGCCGGGGACATCGCCACCGGCATCGCCCTGCGCCTGTACCGGGCCGGGATGCAGGTGGTCATGACCGACCTGCCCGCCCCCACGGCCATCCGCCGGACGGTGTGCTTTTCCCAGGCCATTATCCTGGGGGAGATGACGGTGGAGGACGTCACCGCCCGCCGGGCGGAGACCCCGGACCAGGCGGAGGCCCTGCTGGCCCAGGGGCTGATCCCGGTGCTGGCGGACCCGGACTGCACCTGCCGCACCCGCCTGCGGCCGGACGCCCTGGTGGATGCCATTCTGGCCAAGCGCAACCTGGGCACGACAATGGACGATGCGCCTATTGTCGTGGGCATCGGTCCGGGCTTCACGGCGGGAGAGGACTGCCACGCCGTGGTGGAGACCATGCGGGGACACACCCTGGGCCGGGTGATCTATCGGGGCAGCGCCCTGCCCAACACCAACATTCCCGGCCTCATCGGCGGATACGCCGGGGAGCGGGTGCTGCGGGCCCCGGCGGATGGGATTTTCTGCCAGAAGCTGGAAATCGGCGCGGTGGTCCGGGCTGGAGACGTCGCCGGAGAGGTGGCGGGCCAGCCCATGAGATGCACCATTGACGGCGTACTGCGGGGCATTCTGGCCGATGGAACGCCGGCTTTCCGAGGTATGAAGGCCGGAGACGTGGACCCCCGGTGCAAGCCGGAGTACTGCACCACCGCCTCGGACAAGGCCCTGGCGGTAGGCGGCGGCGTGCTGGAGGCGGTGCTGCACCTGCATCATCAGCACCCCAAAACACGAAAATAATGGCTACTCCCTACAAACTGAGCCGCACCCGCAGGTGCGGCTCAGTTTGTCAAAAAAGCCTCGCAGAGTTTGCCGCCCGCAGGCGGCAAATAAAATGGAATCATTTTTTGCCGGGGCGTGTACCTGGCAAAAAATACTTCTCAGTCTGCAAGTGTGGAATTTGTTCGCTTTCAGCGAACAAATTATGCGCGCGGCAGACTGCAAGCCTTTTGTCCAAAAAGGGCGCTGCCCTTTTTGGACAGTTTCTGTCCCGGGACAGGGGTGATTTATCCCGGGACAGGGCCGGGACAAGCCGGGGCGATCCTGTGCCTTGCAAAAGCGTCCCGGATATGGTATAGTCTGGGGTAGATATCTGCAAAGTGAGGAGCTTTTTTATGACCTTGATGGATTATTGCATGCAATATATCGGCGAGATCATGGACGGGAAACGCGCCGCCCCGGAGGGCGTGACCCTGACGGAGACGGACCCCATGCGCCGCAGCCTGGAGCTGATGCAGAAGGCCGGCGACATCCCCACCCTGGTGCGGATGTGCGCCGCCCAGGACGGCACGGAGATTCCCCAGGAGTTGTTCGACAGCTTCGACCCGGAGTCCCTGACCCAGCTGGCAGGGGAAGGGGATGCAGCCCCGGAGGAACCGGAACAGCCGCAGGAGCCGGACCCGGACGCCGGAAAGCACGCCTTTCAGGTGCTGCTGGACTGCGTGGCCCTGGACGACGGCCTGGTGCAGTACCTGACCCAGGTGCTGCGGGACCGGGACTGGGCGGGGTTTTACAAGCTGTCCCAGATCACCACGAAAATGGACCTGAACCCGGAGGAATTTCTGTTCTGGCTGGGCAACAAGGAGCTTTGGGCCGACGACGAGGAGCGGGTCTGCGCCGCGGTGATGGACGCCTGCCTGGAGCGCCTGCGGCAGGAGGGGCGGCTGGAGCTGCTGGCGGCGCTGCTGTCCGGAGACCAACATACCTTTGAGACCTTCCGCTGCGAAGCGCCGGAGCTGGTGCACCTGCCCCAGGCCACCTACGAATGGTACTGCCGGAACTATCTGGACCGGGACTATCCCTTCCGGATGCTGCTGCGGTGCAACGGGGTGACCTTTCCGGACCGGAAGGAGGCATAAGGGTATGGAATATTGCATCCTTGTGGTCAACCCAGGGTCTACCTCCACCAAAATCGCCGTGTTTCAGGGGGAGAAGGCCCTTTTGCAGAAAACCATTCGCCACAGCGGGGAGGAGCTGGCCCCCTTTGGAGCCATCATGGACCAGGCCCCCTTCCGCCTGCGGTGCGTGGAGCAGGCGCTGGCGGGCTTCGACCTGACCCGGCTGGACGCGGTGTGCGCCCGGGGCGGCATGCTGCCGGCCTGCCCCAGCGGGGCCTTCGCCGTGGACCAGGACATGATCGACTATCTCTCCGCCATCACCCAGGGGGCACACGCCTCCAACCTGGGCTGCGTCATGGCCCGGGACCTGGCGGAGCCGCTGCACATCCCGGCCTATGTATACGACCCCGTGGCGGTGGACGAGATGCCGCCTATGGCCCGGATCACCGGCATTCCCGAGCTGCCCCGGCGGATGATGGGCCACGCCCTGAATACCCGGGCCATGGCCATCCGCTGCGCGGAGACGGTGCTGCACAAGCCCTTGGACCGGTGCCGCCTGATCGTGCTGCACCTGGGCGGCGGTGCGTCGGTGCGGCTGTTCATCGGCGGGAAAATGGTGGATAACGTCCGGGACGACGAGCTGCTGTTTGCCCCGGAGCGCAGCGGCGGCATTGCCGCCGAGCAGCTGGTGAAGCTGTGCTACTCCGGCAAGTATGACCGGGGGCAGATGATGAAGCTGGTGCGGGGCAAAAGCGGCCTGCTGGCCCACCTGGGCACCAGCGACGCCATGGAGGTGGAGCGGCGCATGGCCCGGGGCGATGAGAGGGCCAGGCTGGTGTACGATGCCATGCTGTATACCGCCGCCAAGTCCATCGGCGCTATGGCGGCGGCTGCCGGCGGCGACATTGACCGTATCATCCTCACCGGCGGCATAGCGCACTCCGCCTATGTGGCGGATTATCTGACGAAAAAGGTTCGCTTTATCGCGCCGGTGGAGGTTATGGCCGGTGAGTTCGAGATGGAGGCCCTGGCCGCCGGAGCCTCCCGGGTGCTGGCGGGACAGGAGACGCCCCACCGGTTCCGGGACCTGCTGAAGGGGGAGTAAGCGGTGCTGAAGTCGTTTTTTGACCCCAACGGGGCCTTTGCCCGGGGCATGGAGCGGGTTTGGAGCCTGATCGTTCTGAATGTGCTGTGGCTGGTGTGCTCGCTGCCGGTGGTGACCATGGGGGCCTCCTGCGCCGCCCTGTACCAGGTGCTGGGAAAGCTCATCGCCGGGGAGGACGGCCACGTTGCCCGGCAATTCTTCCGGGCCTGGGGCGAAAACTGGAAAAAAGCCACGCCGGTGTGGCTGATTTTGCTGGCGGTGGCGGCCCTGTGCGGCTTCGACCTGTATATGGCCCGGCTGAACGACTCGTTTTTGTGGGAGCTGCTGGCGGTGTTCGCCTTGCAGCTGGCGGCCATGGTGATGACCTTCGCCTTCCCGCTGATGGCCCGGTATGAAAACACCTGGCGCAACCACCTGAAAAACGCCATGCTGGTGGCGGTGGGGCACCTGCCCCGGATGCTGCTGATCTGGGCCGTTTGGGCGGTGCCGGTGGGCGTAAGCGTGTTTATCCCGGAGGTGGGGTTCTACCTGAGCATCGTGTGGGTGCTGATCGGATACAGCAGCCTCAGCTATGTGACGGCCCTGCTGCTGCGGCCGGTATTCCGCAGCCTGGACGAAAATGCGTAAAAAAGAGACAGACACGAAAGTGTCTGTCTCTTTTTTCAGCCATTGCAGGGATATCGGACGATCAGTCCACGATATCCACGGATGCCTTGACGCCTGTGCGCTGGGCATAGGAGCGCACGACCGTGCGGATCTCCTTGGCGATGCGGCCCTGGCGGCCGATGACCTTACCCATATCCTCGGGGGCCACGCGCAGCTCCAGCGTCAGCTCGTCGCCGTTTTCCACCTCCGTCACCGTGACCTGGTCCGGGTGGTCCACAAGGCTCCTGGCGATGTAGAGCAGCAGTTCCTTCATGGTGCCCCTGCCTTACAGAACGTCGACCTTCTTCAGCAGGGCGCGAACGGTGTCGGTGGGCTGAGCGCCGGTCTTGATCCACTCACGGGCGCGGTCAGCGTCGATCTTGATCTCGGCAGGGGAGACGCAGGGGTTATAAGTGCCGATCTCCTCGATGAAGCGGCCGTCGCGGGGATAGCGGGAATCAGCCACGACCACGCGATAGTAAGGAGCCTTCTTGGCGCCCATTCTTCTCAGACGAATCTTAACCATGATGTTTTTCCTCCAGAATGATAATAGAATTCAAATTATATAAATGCCTGTGCACTTATTTCAAACGTTTTTTCCGACCGAAGCCCTGGAGCTTGCCCTTTTTGGCCTTGCCCAGGGTAGGCATGCCGCCGGGTCCACCGAAGCCGCCGAAGCGGCCCTTGGAAATGGACTTGGTGAGCTGCTGGAGCATCTCGAAGGACTTCAGCAGCCGGTTCACATCCGACACCTGCAAGCCGCAGCCGGCGGCAATGCGCTTTTTGCGGCTGGCGTTGAGGATGGAGGGATTTTCCCGCTCCAGAGGGGTCATGGACTGGATGATGGCCCGGGTGCGGCCCAGCTGCTTTTCGTCCAGGTTAGCGGCGTCCAGCTGCTTGCCCATGTCGCCGGGCAGCATCCCGGCCAGCTGGCCCAGGTTGCCCATTTTTTGCAGCTGGTCCATCTGCTCCATGTAGTCCGTCAGGGTCAGGCGGTTTTTCTTGAGCTTTTCCTCCAGCTTCCGGGCCTGCTCCTCGTCGTACTGCTGCTCGGCCTTTTCGATGAAGGTGAGCATGTCGCCCATGCCCAGAATGCGGGAGGCCATGCGGTCCGGGTGGAACAGCTCGATCATGTCCAGCTTTTCGCCGGTGCCCACGAACTTGATGGGCTTGCCGGTGGCGGCCCGGATGGACAGGGCCGCGCCGCCTCGGGCGTCGCCGTCCAGCTTGGTGAGCATGACGCCGTCGATGCCCAGGGCCTGGTCAAAGGCGGTGGCGGCGTTGACGGCATCCTGGCCGGTCATGGCGTCCACCACCAGGAGAATTTCGTTGGGATGAACCTTGGCCTTGATGTTCTTCAGCTCGTTCATCAGGGCCTCGTCCACGTGCAGACGACCGGCGGTGTCCAGAAACACCATGTCGTGGCCGTGGTCCCGGGCGTATTTGATGGCCTCCTCGGCGATGCGCACGGGATTGGCCTGTCCCATCTCGAAAACGGGAATATCCAGCTGCTTGCCCACCACCTGCAGCTGGGTGATGGCGGCGGGACGGTATACGTCGCAGGCCACCAGCAGGGGGCGCTTGCCGAACTGTCGGCGCATCAGGCCCGCCAGCTTGGCGCCGTTGGTGGTTTTACCGGCGCCCTGAAGGCCCACCATCATCACAACGGTGGGGCCCTTGGAGGCGAAGGTCAGCTTGGCGTTGGTGCCGCCCATCAGCTGCACCAGCTCCTCGTTGACGATCTTCACGATCTGCTGGGCGGGGGTGAGGCTGTCCAGCACGTCGGCGCCGACGCAGCGCTCGGTGACCTGGGCCACAAAGTCCTTGACCACCTTATAGCTGACGTCGGCCTCCAGCAGGGCCAGGCGGACCTCCCGCATGCCCTCCCGGACATCGGCCTCCGTCAGGCGGCCCTTGCCCCGCAGGCGTTTGAATGTGGCGTTTAATTTTTCGGAAAGTCCTTCAAATGCCATAGGTGTTACTCCTTCAGCGCCTGGGCGCTGCGCGTGATCTCATCGGCCAGACGGGCCAGCTCCGGGTTGTCATACTGCCGGTAGTTGACGGTCTGGATCTTCTCGGCGGCGTCGAGAATGGCCTGCACCTGCTGCTGCATCAGCATAAAGCGCTTCATGAGGCCGGTTTTGTCCTCTAGGTCGGTCATGATGGCCTCGGCCCGGACGATCACGTCCCGGACGCCCTGGCGGGAGATGCCGTAATTCTCCGCGATCTCGGCCAGGGACAGGTCCTCGTTATAGTACAGGTCGAAGAATTCCTTCTGCCGCGGGGTCAGGACCTCGCCGTAAAAATCGAACAGCATCGTCATGCGATAGGTCTGGTTCTTCACGATGGTCCCTCCTATGTAAAGTTATGATGCTTTACAACATGGAGTATCATACAGGATTTTAGCCAAAATGTCAAGGCGAAATTTGGCGTCCGGAACAAAAAATTTGGGCATATAGCGCCGGGGCGGGGGTATACTGACCAGGAAGGGAGGTGCGGCATATGAAATCGGTGCTCATCAAGGACACCACCCGGGCCCAGCGGGAGGAGATCGTCCGGCGGGCTCTGTGCGACGGCGGCTGCGATGGGTGCAGCGGGTGCGGAAATCTCGGCGGCGGCCGGGTGGAGGAGATGTACCGCCCGTATATCGAGGGAAAGCGGGAGCTGCGGGAAATCAACGAGTCCTATCGGGCAAATTTCGTTCGCGGCGGATAACAAGATGCTGGCTAAAGACCTGTTAAGAACCACAATATATGTCACTTACAACAAATTAACATGGTTTTGTCGAAAAGAAATTATGAGTATTCGACAATTACCCCTTGAAAAACCTGTCCAATCCTGGTAAATTATATGCAGGTCAAGCGACAAATGTTGGTTTGCCGTGAAACCGACAGCCTTGGCTGTGTAAATTGTGTGGAAAAGGGTTGGAACAAAATGGAAAACAAGGTAACAGTGGTATTGGCAGACGCCAATGAGGAGTTTCGGACCATGCTGCGACAACGGATGGAGGGCACCGGCGAGTTCCATGTGGCAGGCAGCACGGAAAATGGGGACCAGGCCCTGGACCTGGTGCGGCGGCTGCGGCCGCAGCTGCTGGTGACGGACGTGGTGCTGCCGGGCCTGGACGGGTTCGGGCTGCTGCGGCAGCTGAACCAGCTGGGCCAGGGCGCGCCCCGGACCATCGTGGTGTCCTCCTTCTGCAGCCGCCGGACCGTGGCCCAGGCCATGGAGATGGGCGTGTATTTCTTCCTGCCCAAGCCGGTGAACGAGGAGTCCCTGTTGGAGCTGATGCGGCAGGCCGCCGCACCGGAGCAGGAGGAGGCTCCCTTTGCCCCAGCTCTGGAGGGGATGGTGACCGCCATCATTCACGAGATCGGCGTCCCGGCACACATCAAGGGATACCAGTACCTACGGGAGGCCATCATGATCGCGGTGAATGACATGGATGTGATCAACGCCGTGACAAAGGTACTGTATCCCGAGGTAGCCAAGCGCTTCTGCACCACGCCGTCCCGGGTGGAGCGGGCCATCCGCCACGCCATCGAGGTGGCCTGGGACCGGGGGGACATCGAGACGCTGCAAAAATACTTCGGGTATACGGTGAATTCCGCCAAGGGCAAGCCCACCAACTCCGAGTTTATCGCCATGATCGCCGACCGATTGCAATTGCAGCGGAAGCAGCAGCGGGCGTAGGTCTTGCCAAATCCGGCGCGGTGGGGTATAATGGACTCCTGATTACACAAAAGGAGTTTGAGCGATATGACCTATACTTATACCCCCCGGGGCGTCTGTTCCCGGAAGATGACCGTGGAGCTGGAGAACGGCGTGATCAAAAGCGTCAGCGTGGAGGGCGGCTGCAACGGCAATTTGCAGGGCATCAGCCGCCTGGTGGTGGGCATGGACGCCCAGGACGCCATTGAGCGGATGAAGGGCATCCACTGCGGCCCCAAGCCCACCTCCTGCCCCGACCAGATGGCCCACGCCCTGGAGGAGGCCCTGGCGGCTGAGCGGGCATGACAGGGGAGACCTTCTTCCAGCTGCACTATCACCTGACGGACACGGAGCGGCTGTTTGACCTGGCCCAGGGCATCGCGGCCCGGCGGCGCTGGCTGAAAAAGCATGACGCCCGGTGCCGCAGCTTCACCTGGTATGCCCGGGGACTGCTGCGGCGGGGGATCGCCTTTCTGATCCTGGCGGCGGTGCTGGGGGCCATGACGGCCCTGTTGGAGCTGGGCGGCATGTCCTGGGCCATGACCGGGGTGTGCGCGGGCTGCGGCGTGATGGAGCTGGTGCTGCGGGGTATGCTGCGGCGGAATTACCGGCACAGCTGGCAGCAGTTCCGGCAGCAGAACGGCCCCGACGGCACCGTAAACTTCGACGCCGACGGCATCCGGGAGGAGAACGAAAAGGGAAAGCCCACCCATTTCGACTGGGCGGACTGGGACGTGTGCGTGATGACCCCCAAGGTCATCGTGCTGACCTTCAAGACCCCGGTGCTGCTGTTCTTCCCCTATTCCCGGGAGGCGGCCATCACCGTGGCGCATGCCGCCCGGGCCTTCGGAAAAGAGGACAGCTTGGTGTATCGGAAGCGGATATGAAAGAGAATCGTGTTGAAGCAGCCGTCGGTCAGACGGCTGTTTCGGCGTTCAGGGGGGCGTGGGGCGCCAGGTGTACTGGGAGATTGCCGGAAATGGGAGGATTCCCGGAAGCCGTCCGTAGGGCCCGCTGCCCTCAGCGGGCCGCTGCGCGAGGAACGGATTGCCGCGTCGCTTCGCTCCTGGCAATGACACGGCAAGGAGATCGGCGGAACGCAAAAGCATCCCGCCCCCGGCGATTGCCGGGGGCGGGATTTGTTATATTGCTTTATGCAGCGGAAGGTATCACGCGGCCGTTACTTGGCGGCGGCAGCCTTCTTGTTGCGGGACAGGGCCTGGATGCCCTCCACCACCAGCACGATGGCCAGAACCACCAGCAGGATGGCGATGATCGCGCGGATGTAGAACCAGGCAACACCCTCGCCGCCGGCAGCGATACCGGCAAACTGGGCCTTGATGGTGAACGCCAGGGAGGTCAGGGTCACAATCAGCATGAAGAACATGGGGAAGTAGAACATCTTGTTGTTGCGGCCGATCTTGCCCAGCCAGCAGCACACAGCCAACAGACCCAGGGCGGCCAGCAGCTGGTTGGCAGCGCCGAACAGAGCCCAGATCTTGGCATAACCGGTCATGCCCAGGGCCACGCCGGCCACCACGGTGATGGCAGTGGCCACATAGGGGTTGGTCACGACCTTCTTCCAGCCGGGCATATTCTCGCGGCTCTCACCGGGGGCGGTGAAGAACTCCTGGAACATATAGCGGGCCAGACGGGTGGCGGTATCCACGGAGGTCAGGCAGAAAGCGGACACGGCCAGGATCAGCATGGAATACACCACGTTGTAGCAGCCGGCGCCGAACACCTTGGAGAACATGGAGGCAAGGCCGGTGGCGAACACCACGGTGGGGGTCACGGTGGTGCCGTCGGCATACTGCGCCCAGATGTAACCAACGGCGCAGACGGAGATCAGGGCCAGAGCGCACTCGATCAGCATACCGCCGTAAGCGATGGGCTTGGCGTCCTTTTCCTGATCCAGCTGCTTGGCGGTGGTGCCGGAGCCCACCAGGGAGTGGAAGCCGGACACGGCGCCGCAGGCGATGGTCACAAACAGAGCGGGGAACATGTAGCCCAGGGAGGTGCCGGAGGGAGCCAGCGTATCCTTGAAGCCGGTGAAGGCGGGCATGTCCACGGTGGGGTGGCAGCCGATGATGCCCACGACCGCCAGGATCATCATGGCATACAGCAGGAAGGAGCTCAGATAGTCACGGGGCTGCAGCAGGATCCACACGGGGGTGACGGATGCGATGGCGATATACAGGCCAACGATGATCATCCAAGTGTTGCCGCTGAGATAGATGGGGTGCCACTGGAGGCCGATGTACATACACACGGCGATGCCGATGACGCCGATGACGGTGGAGATGCCCAGAGGAGCATTCCGGCGATAGACAAAGAAGCCGAAGACGATGGCCATCAGGATGAACATGATGGAGATGATGGCGGTGGAGGCGTTGGCGGCGGAAGCGGCCTTATCCAGCACGCCGTCCACATAGGTGGCCTTGAAGGTGTTGGCCACGATGGAGGCAAATGCAGCCACCACCAGGATCAGGGTCAGGTACGCAAAGATGATGAACAGCTTCTTGGCCCGGGCGCCGATGGCGTCGCCGATGACCTCGCCGATGGACTCGCCCTTATGGCGAATGGAGGCGAACAGGGCGCCGAAATCGTGGACGCCGCCGAAGAAGATGCCGCCGATCAGGACCCACAGCATAACGGGGACCCAGCCGAACACAGCGGCCTGGATGGGGCCGTTGATGGGGCCTGCGCCGGCGATAGAGGAAAAGTGATGGCCCATCAGAACGGGAGCCTTGGCGGGACAATAGTCCTTGCCGTCTTCCAGCTCGTGGGCAGGGGTGACGCGGGAGTTATCCACGCCCCACTTCTTGGCCAGCCAGCCGCCGTAGAAAATATATCCTACGATCAGCACGGCAACGCCAATGATCAGGAACAAAGCAGCATTCATAAACTTCTCTCCTTTCGAAACAATTTTCTCTTTTGCTTATGAAACAGGGCCCGTTCGAGCACCTGCGCTGCACTGTGTCCGCTGGCGTTGGTGGCCACGGATTCCTCCGGGAGCACCACCAGAGCGGTATGAAAATCCATCCATCCCCAATAGGACAGCCGGAAGCTCTCGTACCGGCGGCACCGCTTCAGGGCCTTCCGTGCCTCCGGGTCGCAGGAGTCGCACAGGAAGATGGCGGAGATATAGGTGTACATATGGTTGGGGCCGGGCCGGATGCGGGCCCTGCCCTGCTCGTAGGCCAGGCGCTCGCACTGCTCGTAGATCTCCCGGGTCAGGTGCGGAACGGTGAACAGATACACATATTCAAAGCTGTTGGCCTCCCACAGCTTGGCTTTTTTTGACAGCACATATTTGGAGTTGTGGACATAAAAGTCCATCTTCGCCGCCAGGGGAAGCTCCGCCTCCTTACAGCGGGTGATGTCGAAGCTGCCGCCGTATACGTCGCACAGCCGCTCCACTGCGTCCTCTCTTGTCATGGTTCCGCCTCCCTTCCGGCAAAATCGCCGTTAACGCTTCCTTAACATCAGCTTATGGCGCTTTTGCAATTTTTGCCCAAAAAAACTAGACCCGAAAAAAGTTGACTTTTTCCGGAGTTCGCATGGGTTTTGTAAAGTTGTTTACCGAAAAATCACATTTCATACTATATACCTCTGGTTTTGATCTTGCAAGGGGCAATATTCGACAATTTTTAAGTGTTAATTTTATGTAAATTTTCAGTTGTTTTACATATGGAAAAGTGTTAAGATAGAAGAACACGACACCCCTGACGGGGTGTCGTGTTTTGTTTGCGATTTGGGGCGATTTTCACTCCGGCAACGTTTTCTTCTGGCCCAGACCGATGCGGATTTCCGTTCCCTGGTTGGGCACGGAGGAGGCCCGGATGGTGTGGCCCAGGCTGCGGCAGATCCGGCGGCACAGGTACAGCCCGATGCCGCTGGCCCGGGTGTCCCGGCGGCCGTTGAGGCCCGTGAACCCCCGGTCGAAGATCCGGGGCAGGTCCTCCGGTGCGATGCCCATGCCGGTGTCCCGGATGCACAGGTCATCGCCGTCCATGGCGATGGTCACGGAGCCGCTTGCGGTGTATTTCAGGGCGTTGGACAGCACCTGCTCCACCACGAAGCCCAGCCACTTGGCGTCGGTGACCACGGTGCGGTCCAGGGACTGATAGTCCAGCCGCAGACGGCGGCGGATGAACTCCCCAGCGAACTTCCGCACCGCCGGGCGCACGATATCGTCCAGGCTGTGGGCACGGATCACATAGTCGGTGGTGCTGCTGTCCAGCCGCAGGAACACCAGCACCATCTCCACATACTGCTCCACCCGCATCAGATCCCCGGACAGGGAGCGGGCCAGGTCGGAGTCCTCGTTCTGCAGGGTCAGGCGCATGGAGGCGATGGGGGTTTTGATCTGGTGGGCCCACATGGTATAGTAGTCCACCATGTCGCCGTAGCGCTGCTCCTCCTGGGTGCGGATGGCCCGGCGGCTTTCCGCCAGCAGGGTCACAAGGCTGCGATAGTCGGCCTCCTTCACCGTGTCCGCCGGGGGCAGGGCGTCGGCCAGCTCCTCCGGCAGCTGCCGCAGCAGCTCCAGCCGCCGGTGCTGCCGCAGGACCCGGCGATAGTCCAGGGCCAGCAGCACCGCCCCGGCGGCGGCGCACAGCACAAAGGGATAGGCCACCGCCCGCAGCGGCAGCTGGTACAGGGCGAAGGCGGCGGCGAAGATGCCGCCGAACAGGAAAAACGCCAGCAGCGTCCTGCGCCGCTGCCGCAGATATCCGGTCAGCATGGCCCTCACCCCACCATATAGCCCAGGCCCACCCGGGTGGTGATGAACCCCGGCAGACCGGCGGCGTCCAGCTTTTTCCGCAGACGGCCGATGTTCACGGTGAGGGTGTTCTCGTCCACGAAGCTGTCGGTTTCCCACAGGCGCTCCATGAGCTTCTCCCGGCTCACCACCCGGCCCTTGCTCTGCATCAGGCACAGCAGAATACAATATTCGTTTTTGGTCAGGGAGACCCGCTGGCCCTGATAGGTCAGGGTGTTGTCCCCGGTGTTCAGCAGGGCACCCCGGTGCTCCAGCACCGGAGCCGAGGCCCCGAAGTCGTAGGTCCGGCGCAGCAGGGCCTGAATTTTGGCCATCAGCACGCTCTGGTCAAAGGGCTTGGCGATGAAGTCGTCAGCACCCAGGTTCATGGCCATGATGATGTTCATATTGTCCGCCGCAGACGAGATAAAGATCACCGGCACCCGGGATACCCGGCGGATCTCCGTGCACCAATGGTAGCCGTCGAAGCAGGGCAGGCCGATGTCCAGCAGCACCAGATGGGGGTCAAAGGCGGCGAACTCCTCCATCACATGCCGCAGGTCCTGCACCTGCCGCACCTCCAGATTCCAAAGCTGGCCCTGGGTCTGCACCGCCTGGGCGATGCCCCGGTCATCCT
Organism: Clostridiaceae bacterium Marseille-Q4149; assembly: GCA_018228685.1. Lineage (GTDB taxonomy): Bacteria > Bacillota > Clostridia > Oscillospirales > Oscillospiraceae > Vescimonas > Vescimonas cirricatena. The sequence goes on along the minus strand of CP073691.1, from coordinate 1,586,613 downwards.
CCACCATCAGCACCCGATAGAGCGCATGCTCCTCCATGGTCTCACCTCCTGTGTGTTTTTCCCCATTGTAGCAGACTGGGGGCCGTTTGACAAGAAAAACCGCCCCCGGGAAACCGGGGGCGGCAGTGCGCAGGGGATTATTGGTCCGGGTTGGTGGTGAACAGGCCCACCACGTCCTCCAGGGCCAGGCTCAGGGTGATGGCCTGGGCCTTGGTGCTGGGGCCGGCCTGGGCCATGATGGCCTGCATGATGGCGTTTTTCTCGCCGGTGGGGGCCACGATGAAGATCATCTCCCGCTCCTCGGCAATGGACATGCCGAAGAACTTCCCGGCGTCCTCGGCGCCGGTGGAGCGGGTATGGACAATGGTGCCGCCACGGGCTCCGGCGGAACGGGCCGCCTCCATGACCTTATCGGTGTAGCCCTGGTTGGCGATGGCAACGATCAGCTGATAGGCTGCTTCCTTCATGGGTTCGTCCTCCTCAATGTCGATTTCCGGGGCCTTGGAGGGGTCGCCGGAGGTCAGGTAGTTCATGGCGGACTTGCCGCCGATGCTGCTCAGGGGCAGGCAGACGGCGATGCCGCTGCCGGGGGCGGTCAGGTGCATGGTGGACACCAGCTCCTTCACCAGAGTCTCCTTGCAGGAGGGCGTCACCACGGAGAACAGCACGGCCTTCTCCGTGGCCTCCAGGCCCAGATAGCTCAGCACATCGTCGCTGGCGGTGCCCCGGCCCAGGGCCGTGAACACCACCGGCGCGCCGAAGGCCCGGTAAAAATCCACAAATCGTCCGGAGCCCACCACCCGGTTGGTGATGGTGATCATCAAATACAGTCGTTTCATTCCGTTTCCTCCTATGCCAGCTCGATGATCTCTTCCACTTCGGCCACGGCCACGGGGGCGGTGCGCTTGATGCGGCGCTTATAGCTGACGCCCAGCAGCTGGATGGTTACCAGGGGGGTCATGGCCACCATGGCCACCACGCCAAAGGCATCGGTGACCACGTTGCCGCCCAGGGCGTCGCAGGCGCCCATGGCGAAGGGCAGCAGGAAGGTGGCGGTCATGGGACCGGAGGCCACGCCGCCGGAGTCGAAGGCGATGGAGGTGAATATTTTCGGCACCACGAAGGACAGAGCCAGACTCAGGGCATAGCCCGGCAGCAGGAACCACATGATGGAGATGCCCGTCAGCACCCGGATCATAGCCAGGGCCAGGGACACGGATACGCCGATGGACAGGGCCAGATTCATGGCGCTGGCGGGGATGGAGCCGGCAGTGATCTCCTCCACCTGACGGTTGAGGATGTGGACGGCGGGCTCCGCCGCCACGATGAAGTAGCCGATGACCATGGCGATGGGGATCAGCACCCAGCTGCACTCCAGGGAGGCGATGCTCTGGCCCAGGAAGTTGCCCACGGGCATGAAGCCCACGTTGACGCCGGTCAGGAACAGCACCAGGCCCAGATAAGTATACAGGAAGCCCACGATCATGCTCATGACCTGGCGGCGGTTCAGGCGGCGGGTCAGCAGCTGGAAGATCAGGAAGAACCCGGCAATGGGGGCCAGGGACACCAGAATTTCCTTAAAATACTCCGGCAGAGCGTGGGTATAGGAGCGGAACATCTCCACGGTGTCCTGGGCGTCGGGCACGGTCACCGGGGTGTAGCTGCTGCCGTCGGGCTTGTATAAAAGGCCCAGCAGCAGCACCGTCAGGATGGGGCCGATGGAGCACAGGGCCACCAGACCGAAGCTGTCGCCTCCGGCGTGCTTGTCGTTGCGGACGGCGCTGACGCCCACGCCCAGGGCCATGATAAAGGGCACGGTCATGGGGCCGGTGGTAACGCCGCCGGAGTCGAAGGCGATGGACCAGAAGTCCGGGGACACGAACATGGCCAGGGTGAACACCACTGCATAAAACCCGATGAGCAGATAGGACAGGGGAATGCCCAGCAGGATACGCAGCAGAGCGATGACCAGGAACACGCCCACGCCCAGGGCCACGGACCAGATGATGACATTGTTTTCAATGGCGGGGACCTGGCTGGCCAGAACCTGCAGGTCCGGCTCCGCCACGGTGATGATCACGCCGATCAGGAAGCTGATGGCCACGATGATCCACACCTTCTTGGAGCGGGTGATTTCCTTACCCACGGCCTCGCCCAGGGGGATCATGGACATCTCGGAGCCCAGGGAAAACAGCCCCATGCCCACGATCAGCAGAAGGCTTCCCACCAGGAAGGCCATCATGGCGTTGTTGGACACCGGGGTCACGGTGAAGCACAGCAGCAGGACGATGGCCGTGATGGGCAGCACCGAGGTCAGGGATTCCCGCATGGGCTTGCGGAAAATGGCCAGGACCTGGCCCTTTTCCCGGTGCTTCCGGCGCAGGCGGGCCTGCTGGGTCAACAGATCAGGTTTCTTGCGAGACAACAAACGATTCCTCCTTCATCCATTCCGTTCATCAAAACGATAGCGTACCTGTCCGGGCTGACGGGCAGATACGCAATCTCTACCATTAGTATTCATCATACCATAAATCCCGCATTCCGGCAAGAAAGAATCTGTAAAAAAATTGTGAACCTGTGACAAGAGAAAACCCTTGTCAGACGGGTGAAAATCGAAAAAAACGGTCTTTTTTGCAAGATTATTCCCAGCGGGCTGCGAGAAAATATTTGCATCAAGATGAAAAAATATGAAAAATACGCCTTGACAAACGGCACGGATGGTGCTAATATGCACCCGTCAACGAAAACCGCCGCACCTGCGGCGAGAAAGGGAATGCGCCATGACGAAGCTGCTCTGCAACAACAGCATGATGATGACCATGATGCACATGTGCGGCATGTGCATGCTTTGCTATGGAAAAAATGGTCATTCCCTTTCAGCGCTTGCCTGAATGAATCGTTTGCGGCAGCGGAAGGTCAATGACCTTCCGCTGTTTTTTTGCTGCATGAAAGGAGCTGAAAAACCATGCGCCTGATGCCGGGCCTTATCACCCTACTGGACGACCGAATGTGGCCCCGGGCCGCCGGACGTTCCATCCATTCTGAAAACCAACCAATCACCGAATTAATGATAACAAGGAGATAATACATCATGAAAAAGACTTCCGTGAAGCTGACGGCGCTGGTTCTGGCGCTGGTCCTGGCCCTGGCCCTGGCCCTGACGGGCTGCGGCTCCAAGAGCACCTCCCTGAAGATCGCCGTTCCCAACGACACCACCAACGAGGCCCGGGCCCTGCTGCTGCTGCAGGAGAACGGCATCATCAAGCTGCGGGACGGCGCAGGCATCACCGCCACCAAGAACGATATCGTGGAGAACCCCTATAACGTGGAGATCGTAGAGGCCGAGGCCGCCCGTCTGCCCGATATGCTGAAGGACGCCGACTACGCCGTCATCAACTCCAACTACGCCATCAACGCCGGGCTGAACCCCGTGAAGGACTCCCTGGCCATCGAGGGCTCCTCCTCCGCCTATGCCAACATCCTGGCTGTGAAGGAGGGCAATGAAAATACCCCCAAGATCCTGGCCCTGAAGGCCGCTCTGGAGAGCCGGCAGGTGGCCAGCTTCATCGAGAGCAAGTACAACGGCTCCGTGGTCAGCACCGTCACCAACCCCGGCAACGGCTATGACGATTCCGTGGATTACGACGCCCTGAAGGGCCAGACCATCACCGTGGCCGCCTCCCCCACGCCTCACGCCGAGATCCTGGAGGTGGCCAAGGAGATCCTGGCCGCCAAGGGCATCACCCTGGACATCCAGGTTTACAACGACTATGTGGTGCCCAACACCGTGGTGGATGACGGCACCCTGGACGCCAACTATTTCCAGCATCTGCCCTATCTGGAGGACTTCAACGCCGAGAACAACACCCACATCGTGTCCGTCAGCGCCATCCATGTGGAGCCCATGGGCCTGTATGGCGGCCTGCAGACCAGCCTGGATGCTCTGAAGGCTTCCAAGTAACCGTTTATCAACAACAGAAGGGGAGGCAGCAGCCTTGATCGAATTACAGCATGTCAGCAAGACCTTTGAAAACGCCGGCGGGCGGGTGGACGCCCTGCGGGACGTGTCCCTGACCATCGCCGACGGGGATATCTATGGCATCATCGGCATGAGCGGCGCAGGCAAGAGCACTCTGGTCCGCTGCATCAATATGCTGGAGCGGCCCACGGAGGGCCGGGTCATCGTCAACGGCCAGCAACTGGACGCCATGACCCCGGCCCAGCTGCGGGCGGCCCGGCGGGAGATCACCATGATCTTCCAGCGGTTCAACCTGCTGATGCAGCGCACCTGTTTGCAGAACATCTGCTTCCCCATGGAGCTGGCCGGGGTGGGCCGGAAGGAGGCCCAGGCCAAGGCCTGGGAGCTGCTGGAGCTGGTGGGGCTGCCGGATAAGGCCCAGGCCTATCCCGCGCAGCTGTCCGGCGGCCAGCAGCAGCGCATTGCCATCGCCCGGGCCCTGGCCACCAATCCCAAGGTGCTGCTGTGCGACGAGGCCACCAGCGCCCTGGACCCCAAAACCACCCGGCAGATCCTGGAGCTGATCCAGGACATCAACCGCAAGCTGGGCATCACCGTGGTGGTCATCACCCACCAGATGAGCGTGGTGAAGGAGATCTGCACCCACGTGGCCATCCTGGACGACGGCGAGGTGGTGGAGGACGGCCTGGTATCGGCGGTGTTCTCCGCCCCCAAGTCCCAGGCGGCCCGGCACCTGGTGTTCCCCGGCGGGGCCGACGCGGCAGTGTCCGACCCCAGCCAGGAGCGGCGCATCCGGCTGATTTTCCGCAGCGCACAGACCACGGCCATCCCCATGGTGGCCCGGCTGGCGGCGGAGGAGAGCATCTATGCCAACGTCATCTCCGCCAGCACCCAGAAGCTGTCGGAGGAGGTTTACGGCAGTATGCTGCTGGGCATCCCCAACAGCCAGTTTGACCGGGCCTGGCAGTTTTTCCGGACCATCCCCAATTTGCAGGCAGAGGAGGTAAGCGTGGATGTACAGTGATCTGTTTACGGCGGAGTCCCTGGCGGAGCTGAAAACCGCCTTTCTGACCCAGTTTCCCATGGCACTGTGGGAGACCTTCTATGTGACGGTGCTGTCCACCGCCCTGGCCATCCTGCTGGGCCTGCCCCTGGGGGTGCTGCTGGTGGCCGGGGAGAAGGACGGCGTCCTGCCCCTGCCGAAGCCGGTGCTGTCGGCATTGAACGTCATCATCAATCTGCTGCGGTCCATCCCGTTCCTGATTCTGATGATCATGGTGTTTCCCCTGTCCCGGCTGATCATCGGCACCGCCGTGGGTACCACGGCCACCATCGTTCCCCTGGTGGTGGCGGCCTTCCCCTTTGTGGCCAGGCTGGTGGAGAGCAGCCTGCGGGAGGTGGACCCCAACATCATCGAGGCGGCCCAGAGCATGGGCGCCACGCCCATGCAGATCATCTGCAAGGTGATGATCCCCGAAAGCGTGCCGTCCCTGATTCAGAACGTCACCATCTCCCTGACTACCATTCTGGGTTACTCCGCCATGAGCGGCATCATCGGCGGCGGCGGCCTGGGCAAGGTCGCCATCGACTATGGCTATTACCGGTATAAGTACCTGGTGATGTTCGCGGCGGTGATCCTGCTGATTCTGCTGGTGCAGCTGTTTCAGACGGTGGGCACCAAGCTGGCCGTGAAGTGCGACAAGCGGCTGAAAAAGTGATAAAGAGCTGAAAAAATCCCGCGCCGGAACCGGCGCGGGATTTTTTGAAAGCGGAATAGAGGCTTACTTGCCCATGTTCATCTGAGCGGCGACCTCGGCGGCGAAGTCCTCCTGCTTCTTCTCGATGCCCTCGCCGGTCTGGAAGCGAACGGCGGTGACGAACTTCACGGAACCGCCCAGCTTCTTGGCGGCGTCGGCAATGTAGTGCTCCACGGTGCCCTGGAACAGGTCGCTGCGGACGAACTCCATCTGCAGCAGGCAGTTCTCCTCGTAGAACTTGTTCATCTTGCCCATGACGATCTTCTCCTTGACCTGGGCGGGCTTGGAGGCCATCTTGGGATCGCTGTCCATCAGAGCCAGGGCGATCTTCTTCTCCTCGGCCAGGACGTCCTCGGTGACCTGGGACTTATCCCAGAAGCGGGGATTCAGAGCGGCGATCTGCATGGCGACGTTCTTGCCGATCTCGGAGGCGTCCACGCCCTCCACGGCCAGGTTCACCAGAACGCCGATCTTGCCGCCGGCATGGACATAACCCACGCTGGTGTTCTCGGCGAAGCGGACGAAGCGGCGGATCTGCAGGTTCTCGCCGATGGACATGACCTTCTCGGGCATGGTCTCGGACACGGTCAGCTCGGTGCCGGGATACTTGCAGTTCATCAGGGCGTCCACATCGGCGGGGTCGTTATCCAGAACGGCCTTGGCGATATCCTTGACGAAGGCGACAAACAGGTCGCTCTTGGCGCAGAAGTCGGTCTCGCAGTTGACTTCCACCAGGGCGCCCACGCCGTTCTCCACCAGGGCATAGGACATACCCTCGGCGGCGATGCGGCCGGCCTTCTTGGCGGCCTTGGCCAGGCCCTTTTCCCGCAGATACTCAACGGCCTTGTCCATGTCGCCGTCGCACTCGGTCAGGGCCTTCTTGCAGTCCATCATGCCCACGCTGGTCATCTCGCGCAGGGTCTTCACATCAGCAGCAGTAAAAGACATTCTTAGTTCCTCCAATTTCATAATAATACAGTAAAAGGGGCAGGGCATACACCCTGCCCCGTGGTTACGCGGTGATACAGCCTGAAAATATACGCTTACTCAGCGGTCTCCTGGGCGGCTTCCTCGGTCTGCTCGCCCTGGCGGCCTTCGATCATGGCGTTGGCCATAATGGAGGAGATCAGGCGGATGGCGCGGATGGCGTCATCGTTGCCGGGGATGGGATAGTCGATCTCGTCGGGATCGCAGTTGGTATCGGCGATGGCCACAACGGGGATGCCCAGACGATGGGCCTCGGCGATGGCGTTGCGCTCCTTGCGGGTGTCCACGATGAACAGGGCGCCGGGCAGCTTCTTCATTTCCTTCACGCCGCCCAGGTACTTCTCCAGCTTCTCGATCTCGCCCAGGTGCTTGATGACTTCCTTCTTGGGCAGCATATCGAAGGTGCCGTCGGCCTGCATGGTCTTGAGCTGGTTCAGGCGGTCGATACGGGTGCGCATGGTCTTGAAGTTGGTCATCATGCCGCCCAGCCAGCGGGCGTTGACATAGTACATATTGCAGCGCAGAGCCTCTTCCTTGATGGCCTCCTGAGCCTGCTTCTTGGTGCCCACGAACAGCAGGGACTGGCCGCTCTCGGACAGCTGACGCACGAAGTTATAGGCCTCCTCCAGCTTCTTCACGGTCTTCTGCAGATCGATGATATAGATGCCGTTGCGCTCGGTGTAAATGTAGGGGGCCATCTTGGGGTTCCAGCGGCGGGTCTGGTGACCGAAGTGGACACCGGCCTCCAGCAGGGCCTTCATGGATACGACGTTCTGGTTAGCCATGGTTTCATTTCTCCTTTGATTTTTAGTTTGTTGCCTCCAGGAGCTTCCTCCCCCCGGCCAACCTTGCGGCACCGACCGAAAGTCCGCCCCTGTGCGGAATGCTGAAATATAATACCACAGTGCGCCGGGAATTGCAAGATAAATTTTGCGGTTTGTGACGGAAAGGCGGCGTTTTTTATAAAAAACCTTATCCCATCCAGCGGAAATGGCCGGTAATGACGTATTTGCCCATGTCATTGCGCTCCACGGCCTCGTCGATGGGGTTTCCGTGGTGGATGAGGAAGGGGATCCCCTGCCGGTTCCGGCGGTCGGAGCAGATGCCGATGTGGTCCCGGTCGCCGAAGATCACAATGTCCCCGGGCTGCCACTGGGCGGGGTCGTCCAGGTCGCAGGTCAGCACCTGAGCATGACGGCGGAAGAAGGTATCCAGATTGCTGACCCGGCGGAAGTCGATGTTGCCGTCAGGGGTCTCAATGTTGGGGTAGCAGGCGGGATGGTCGGCAATGTCCCGGTCCACCAGGTCCTTCAGGGAATAGCCCGCCGCCCGGAAGGCCTGCCAGATCACGTCGGTGCATACCCCCAGGCCGTCGTCGGGATAGCCGCCGGCGTAGTATTTGCTTTTATAGTGTGGGTGGGTGGCAATATAGGCCCGGGCGCCCAGGACCATGTCCGTCCAGTCGTCCACGCCGTCGCCGTCGGCGTCCAGGGGGCTTTGCAGCTGGGGGATGCCCAGTTCATCGGCGGTGTACCACCGCTGGGGAATGCGGCTTCGCAGCAGGAACCAGGCCGCGGCCAGCAGCAACAGGCACAGGGGGATCAGAAACAGGCGTTTTTTCTTCATATCCGTGGTCCTCCTTGGTGGGATAGAACCATTATACCCGGCCGGACCGCCTTTGTCGAGGAGAAAAGGGCGGCCTGCCCGGGTGACAGCTAAAAGAAAACTTTTGTAAAATATACTTGACAAACTGTCGGGCGGGTGATATGCTGGGGCAACAATATGAAAGGAGCGATGGATACGGAACTTTATCTGGCGGGCATTCTGGCGGGGATCATGGCCGTGGCGGTGGTCACGGCGATACTGACGGCGGTGCGGAAGAAGCAGGGCCGGCCCAAGCCGGAGTATGACGAGCGGCAGATGGCCGCCCGGGGGGTGGCCTATCGCTGGGCGTTTCTGACGCTGATGCTCAGCCTGGCCGTCAACACCGGGGTGGAGGCCATCTGGGGCCCCTGGGCCAAGCCCGGGGTGTCGGTGTGGATGCTGATCTTTCTGTCCATCGGGGTGTTCATCGTGGCCTGCGTCCGAAAGGACGCGTATTTCGCCGTGGCCCAGAATCCCCGGACCTATCTGTGGCTGTTCGGCGCGGTGGTGCTGTGCCAGATCCCCAACTTCCTCCTGCAGCTGCGCAGCGGGGACCTGGTGGAGGACGGACTGCTGACCTGGAACGCGCTGTCCCCGGCCTGCGGGGTGCTGTTCGGGGTGATGTTCGTGTGCATGCTGGTCCGTCTGCGCCGCCAGAAGCGGGAGGAGCAGGAGGACGCGGAGGCATGAAGAATCTGCGCCTGAAATCGGCCCGGGCCGCCAAGGACCTGAGCCAGCAGCAGCTGGCGGACATGGTGTCCGTGTCCCGGCAGACCATCAACGCCATCGAAAAAGGGGACTATAACCCCACCATCCACCTGTGCATCGCCATCTGCCGGGCGCTGGATAAGACATTGGACCAGTTATTCTGGGAGGAGGAAGAAACATGAGCCTGACGGTAAAGGACCTGACCAAGCGATACGGGGACAGGACGGTGGTGGACCGGCTGTCCTTCGAGATGCCCGGGCCGGGGGTGTATGCCCTGCTGGGCACCAACGGCGCGGGAAAAACCACCAGCATCCGCATGATGCTGAATATGCTGTCCCGGGACGGGGGAGAGGTGCTGTGGAACGGGGAACCGCTGGATATCAGCCGCTGCAACGTGGGATATCTGGCGGAGGAGCGGGGCCTGTACCCCAAGTATGCGCTGATGGATCAGCTGCTGTACTTCGCGTCCCTGCGGGACGTGCCCCGGGCGGAGGCCAAACGGCGCATCCGGTACTGGGCACAGCGGCTGGAGGTGGAGGAGTATCTCTATCCCAGCGCCCCGGCGCAGACGGGACGGCGGGGGCTTCTGGGCGGCTCCGCCCAGCGGGAAAAGCCCAAGCGGCCGGACCAGCTGTCCAAGGGCAATCAGCAGAAAATCCAGCTGATGGCGGCCCTGCTGTCGGACCCGGAGCTGCTGATCCTGGATGAGCCCCTGTCCGGCCTGGACCCCATCAACACGGACCTGTTCAAGGGGATCATCCGGGAGGAGATCGAGGCCGGGAAATACCTGATCATGTCCAGCCACCAGATGGCCACGGTGGAGGAGTTCTGCACGGACCTGACCATTCTGGACCGGTCCAGAACGGTTCTGCAGGGGCACCTGAACGACATCAAGAAGGGCTATGGCCGGGTGCATTTACAGCTGAAAACCGAGGAGGACGCCGGGCCGTACATCGCCGAAAGCGGGGCGCAGATCGTGACCCGGAAGGAGTTTGAGTATCAGCTGAAGGTCACCGGCCAGGAGCAGGCCAACGACCTACTGGCCCGGCTGACCCGGGCCGGGGTCACGGTGGTGCTGTTCAACCTGCGGGAGCCGTCCCTTCACGAGATTTTCGTGGAAACCGTGGGGGGTGAGTCCGATGCGTGACCTGTCCGGCACGGGTCAGGTGTACCGCTTTACCCTGTCGCAGCTGCTGAAAAGCAGGGCGAACCGGGTGACGCTGATCATCATGGTACTGCTGGCGGCGGTGAGTATGCCGCTGACGGCCCTTCTGGGCGGCGAGACGCCGGAGACATCGGACACCGCGGGTCTGGCGTCGGTGCGGGTGGATAACCGCACGGATCTGGTCCTGGACTTCTCCGGCGAAGCCTATTGGGCGGACACGGACTTTTCCGCCGACGCCGGGGAGCCGGACGCTGTGGTGACGGTCACCGGCGATGAGACCGGCTATCAGGTGGCGGTGGTCGGCAGCGAAACCGCCGACGCCGGGGAGCTGTCCCAGCTGGCGGAGACGGCCCGGCAGGCCGTCCGGGACGCCTGCCTTCGGGCGGCGGGACTGTCGTCCCGGCAGCTGGAGGCCCTGACGGCATCCACCGGGGAGGAGGACTCCCATGAGGACGGCTTCTGGGTCCAGTACGGCTATTCCATCCTGGCTATGATCCTGTGCCTGATGAGCGCGTCCTATGTGATCCGGGCCGTGGTGGAGGAGAAGGACTCCCGGCTGGTGGAGCTGCTGCTGGTCAGCGTGAAGCCCATGGCCCTGCTGGCGGGGAAGATCCTGGCGGTGATGGCCTTCACCTTCGGGTGGCTGCTGGCCATGCTGGCGGGCTTCGGGGTGTCCTGCGGGCTGACGGCGGGGCTGATGGGTCCCGGCGTGCTGCAGAAGCAGCTGTCCGGCCTGCTGGCGGCTGTGCCCCGGGTGCAGGAGGACCTGTGGCAGGCGGCGGGGGTGCTGCTGGTGCTGCTGGTGTCCCTGGGGCTGGGGTATCTGACCATGTCCCTGATCGGCGGCGTGGCCGGGGCCTGCTGCTCCGGCATGGAGGAGGCAGGCGAGGCCACGGGGCCTGTGATGCTGCTGACCATGACGGGGTATCTGGCCTCCTGCGTGGTGGGGGCCGTGCCCTCCGGGCCGGTGGCGGTGTTTTCCACCCTGTGCCCCGTTGTGAGTATTTTCTGCGCCCCGGTGCAGTTTGCCGGGGGCAATGTGCCCTTCTGGCTGGTGCTGGCGTCCTGGGCGATCCAGGCGGCGGTGATCTGGGGTCTGCTGACCCTGGCGTCCCGGGTATATGCGGGACTCATCGTGCACCGGGGCAGCCGGGTGAAGCTGCGTGAGCTGATGTCCATGGCCAAGGGAGGTGCGGTCCGATGAAACGATACAAGGGACTGGGACGGGTGTTTTCCTTCACCCTGACCCAGCAGCTGCGGCAGAGGGGCTGGCGCACGGCCACCATCGCGGTGGCCCTGGCGTGCCTGCTGATCCCCATCCTCTCCCTGACTGTGGCGGCCCAGCACCAGAAAAACGCCGCCCCGGAGCAGAATCCGGTGATGGAGGAGGGCTATACCCAGGAGGCCCTGGACCGGGCGGAGCTGACGCCGGAGCAGAGGGTCCTTCTGACGGCGCCAGTGGAGGTCACCGTCACCGGCGGGCAGACCGGGGAAGGGGAGACCATGGGCCTGCTGTCCATGCTGCTGCCGTTTGCGTCGCTGATGCTGCTCTATTTTCTGGTGCTGCTGTACGGCCAGAGCACGGCGGCCAGCGTGATCCTGGAAAAAACCTCCAAGCTCATGGACCTGTTCCTGGTGTCCGTGGAGCCGGGGGCCATGGTGCTGGGCAAGGTGCTGGCCACAGCCCTGGCGGGACTTCTGCAGCTGGCCGTATGGGCGGCGGGTCTGGCAGGTGGCTTTGCCATCGGCGGAGCCGTGGTCCGGCAGACGGGGGTGACCCTGCCGCTGCTGGAGGTGCTCAAGGGCGTGGGACGGCTGACGGGTCTGTTCAGCGTTCCGGCCATGCTGGAGGCGGCGGGACTGCTGCTGGCGGGCTTCCTGCTGTATTGCAGTCTGTCCGCCATCGGCGGGTCCATGGCCGGAAAGGCCGAGGACCTGTCCAGCACCAACGTGCTGTTTTCCCTGGTGCTGGTGGCCAGCTTCTTCTGCTGCATGTTCGCCGGGGGCATGGACGGCATGACCTCCTCGGCCCGGTGGCTGGACTATGTCCCCTTCACCGCCATTCTGGTGACGCCCAGCCGGGTGCTGCTGGGGCAGACCTCCCTGCTGGGGGGCCTGGTGTCCCTGGCGCTGGTGGTGGTGTGCGCCGGGGTGCTGACGGCCCTGGCGGGCCGGGTATACCGGCTGATGTCCCTGTATAAGGGCAATCCCCCCACACCCCGGCGGGTGCTGCGGATGCTGCGGGAAAAATAAGAATCACTTGCTTTTTCCGGCGGAATCGGGTATGATACAGGCAACTGCAACAGGAGGTAAACGGAAATGAGCGAAGAATTCGGCCCCAATTTCATCACCCTGACCGATGAGGACGGCAACGACATCGAGCTGGAATATGTGGACGCCCTGGAGGACAACGGCCAGACCTATATGGCCTTCTTCCCCACGGTGGACGACGAGACCGACGAGGCAGCCGCCGAGGATTTCGGCCTGGTGATCCTGAAGTCCGTGACGGAAAACGGCGAGGAGCTGCTGACCACCCTGGACAGCGACGAGGAGCTGCAGCGGGTGTATGACCTGTTTATGGAGCAGCTGATGGACGAGGATGACGAAAATTCCTGACCGGTTTCCGGTTTATGGATGCTGCATCCGGCATATGGAACACAAAAGGCGCTCCAATGGAGCGCCTTTTCCATGCCGGAAACGATTTTAGCAAACCGAAAGCCCTTTCGTGAAAATGCCGAAAGGCGGGGGCCGCTTCCGGAAAATTCCAGGGGGAATCCGCAAGTTTCCCCTTTTATTTTCCCGCCGGGTCTGCTATACTATGGGTGTCGTCGGAAGACGGCTCCCTGCGAGGTGTGACGGGTCTTTTTTATCCTCACATTTTGTTATAGGGGATGTCGGATCAGTATGTGAACAGCAGGCCTCCCGGCTGCCGTCTGCGGCTGGAAGTTGGAAGCTACGAAGCAAGCTGGAGACAACCCACCTGCTGAATCGGTGCAGGTTATAACTCGGCCCCCACGGCCCCGCAGGTCTGTGCTTACACGCACGCAAACACGCCGCAATCTGAGAGGATTGCGGCGTGTATTTTTTATTTCTCCCCCACCATCGCCAGCAGGTCCCGGCGGACGGCCTCCCGGTCCAGGGCCGTGCCGGTGAAGCGGGAAAAGGCCAGGATGGCCTGCTGCACCAGCAGCTCCATGCCGCCGATGGCCGTGAGGCCCCGGTCCTGGGCCGCCGCCAGCAGAGCCGTCTGCCGGGGGTGGTATACCAGGTCGAACACCGCCGCGCCCGGGGGCAGCGCGTCCAGGAAGGAGAGGCTGGCAAAGGGCGGAAAGCCCTCCATCCCCAGGGGGGTGGCGTTGATGACCACAAGGCTGTCCCGGGCCGCCTGGGGCAGCCGGTCCAGGGGGATGTCCCCGCCGTGCCGTGCCGCCGTCAGCAGGCGGCAGTCCCCCAGGGCGAAGCGGGCCGCCCGGGCCGCCCCGCCGTTGCCGATGATCAGCACCTGCCCCGCCCGGGGGTCCGCGCCGTGGGCCAGAAGCCCCGCCCGGATGCCCGGTGCGTCGGTGTTGTACCCCACGGCCCGGCCCCGGCGGAAGCACACGGTGTTCACCGCCCCGCAGGCGGCGGCCGCCGGGTCCAGCTCATCCAGCAGGGGCAGGATCGCCTGCTTCAGCGGCATGGTGACGTTGCAGCCGTCCCAGGCCCCGGCCCGGGCCGCCGCCAGGAACTCCGGCAGGGTGTCCGGGGTCACGGTGACGGTCTCATAGCTGCCCGTCAATCCCGCCCGGTCCAGCATCCGCCGGTGCAGCAGGGGGGACAGGCTGTGCCCCACCGGGTCGCCGATGACGCAGAGCCTCATACCAGAGGACCACCTCCTGCCAGCAGGTCCATGGCCTCCATATAGCCCAGGAAGCCATGGCCCACGATCTGGGCCACGCAGGCCGGAGCGGTGACGGAGATGCGGCGGAAGGACTCCCGGCGGTTGATGTTGCTGAGGTGGACCTCCACCGCCGGGACGCTGACGGCCAGCAGGGCGTCATAGATGGCGTAGCTGTAATGGGTATAGGCCCCGGGGTTGATGACGATGCCGTCATACACCCCGTCGGCGGCCTGTATCTCGTCAATGAGCGCCCCTTCGTGGTTGCTCTGGCGGATGTCCACCCGGATGTCCCGGGCGGCGGCATAGGCCACAAGCTCCATGCACAGGTCGTCGTAGCTGCCGGTGCCGTAGATGCCCGGCTCCCGCTTTCCCAGCAGGTTCAGGTTGGGGCCGTTGAGAATGAGAATGTTCATGTCTGCTCCTCTCTCCACAGGCGGACGGCTTCCTCCGCCGCCTGACGGGCTGTGGGTTTGTTGATGGAATGGTGGGCGGCGGCCCGGTACAGGTCCCGCCGCTGCCGGGCCAGGCGGAAAATGGCCCCGTCATCCGTCAGCAGGGGACGGCCCTGCCGCCGCAGGGTGCGGCGGATGGCCCAGGGGGACCGGTCCAGGAAGATGACCAGGCCCCCGTCCCGCAGCAGCCTCCGGTTCTCCCGCCGCAGCACCGCGCCGCCGCCGGTGGCCAGGACGATGCCCTCCCGGCGACACAGCTCCGCCAGAACCCGGGACTCCAGGTCCCGGAAATACCCCTCGCCGCTTGACGCGAAGATATCGGCGACGGAACGGCCCTCCCTCTGCTCCAGGAACTTGTCCGCGTCCACAAAGGGCAGGTTCAAGGCCCTGGCGCACAGCCGCCCCACGGTGCTCTTGCCGCTGCCGGGCAGACCCACAAAAATCAGGTTCCTCACGACTGCTGCTCCCGGCTCAGGGCCATCAGCGTCTCATACAGGCGCTCCACCTCCGCCCGGTGCTCCGGGGCCAGGTCGCCCCGGCTGCGCAGCACCTGGGCCTCCCGCTCCGGGTCCCGCACCGGGAGACCGTGGGCCGCCTTATAGGCCCCGATGTCCCGGGACAGCTCCTGCCGCCGGACCAGCAGCCCCACCAGCTGCCGGTCCACATCGTCCAGCTGCAGCCGCAGGGTGTCCAGGCCGCCGCCCCGGGGATTCAGCACCCGCCACAGGGCCAGGGCCGCCGCCGCCTCCACAATGGGGGCCGCCCGCAGGGCGATGCAGGGGTCGTGGCGGCCGGTAATGGCCACGGTGCAGTTTTCCATCCGGGACAGGTCCACCGTATCCTGGGGCAGGGCGATGGAGGGGGTGGGCTTGAAGGTGACGGTAAAGGTCAGGGGCATACCGTTGGTGACGCCGCCGTTGATGCCGCCGTTGTGATTGGTGACGGTGCGGATGCGGGTACCGTCGGTGCGCAGGGGGTCGTTGGCCCGGCTGCCCCGCATATGGGCCAGGGCCGCGCCGTCGCCGAAGCCCAGGGCCTTCACCGCCGGAATGGCGAACAGGTGCCGGGCCAGCTCCGACTCCACCGCCTCCCGCCAGCCGGGGCCGCCCAGCCCCGCCGGAAGCCCCGTGACGGTGCAGGCGATCTCCCCGCCTACGGAGTCCCCGTCGGCCTTGGCTTCTGCTGCCTGCTGCCGGAGGGCGTTTTCATCAACAACTTGCGCTTTCAGCTCAATATCTTGTTCTTTCAGCCAGGCCTTCACCATAGCGCCTGCCGCCACCAGAGGGGCCGTCAGCCGGCCGGAATAGGGCCCGCCGCCCCGGGGATCGTTGTGTCCCCCGCTGCGCACCCAGGCGGCGTAGTCCGCATGGCCGGGCCGGGGCTTATTCCGCAGGGCCTCATAGTCCCCGGACCGGGTGTCCCGGTTTTCCAGAACCAGGCAGATGGGGTCGCCGGTGGTGAAGCCCTGATAGACGCCGCTGAGAATATGGAGCCGGTCCGGCTCATGCCGGGCGGTGGCCAGAGGCCCGCCGGGGGCCCGGCGCTGAAGCTCCCGGGCGATGATCTCCCGGTCCACCGGCAGGCCCGGGGCCGCGCCGGTGACCAGCACCCCCACGGCGGGGCCGTGGGATTCGCCGAAAATGGTGTAATCCAGCACTTATACTTCCTCCGTTTGTCCCCCCAGGCGGCGGTAATCCGCCCAGAAGCCGGGGTAGGATTTATCGGTGCACCCGGCGTCGCGCAGCAGCACCGGGCC
Source organism: Clostridiaceae bacterium Marseille-Q4149 (assembly GCA_018228685.1). Taxonomy (GTDB): domain Bacteria; phylum Bacillota; class Clostridia; order Oscillospirales; family Oscillospiraceae; genus Vescimonas; species Vescimonas cirricatena. The sequence goes on along the minus strand of CP073691.1, from coordinate 1,570,285 downwards.
GGTGCAGAAGGGCGCGGCGCAGGCGCACAGCATGGCAATACGATGGTCGCCGCAGCTGTGGGCCTCGCCGCCGGTGAGACGGTCCGTGCCCCATACGGTGAGGCCCTCCGGCTCCTGCCGGACGCGGCCCCCCAGGGCCGTCAGCGCCGCCGACACCGAGGCCAGGCGGTCGCTCTCCTTGTCCCGCAGCCGGGCGGCCCCGGTGAAGCGGGTGCATTTTCCCGGCTGCAGGGCCGCCGCCAACGCCAGCGGCGGCAGCAGGTCCGGGATATCCGTCAGGTCCACAGTGCCCGGCAGACACCGGCACAGCGCCCCGGCGGCCCGGTCTCCCTGCAGGGAGTCCCGGCGCAGCCCCGTGACCTCCACGGGACAGCCCAGGGCGGCGATTGCCAGCCAGAAGGCGGCGGCGGACCAGTCCGGCTCCGGCTCCATGGGAACCGGGCGGAACCTTTGCTCGCCGGGGACGAAAAAGCCGCCGGGGCTTTCCTCGATGATAATGCCGCACCGCTCCAGCACCGCCAGGGTCAGGTCCACATACGGCCGGGAGGCCAGGGGGCCGGTCAGAACCAGCTCCGAGTCCGCCGCCAGGCCCGGCAGGGCCATCAGCAGGCCGGAAACCAGCTGGGAGGTCCGGCTTCCGTCCACCGGGATGCGGCCCGGGGAAAGGGGGCGGGTGACCCGCAGACCGTTTCCTGTGGGTGCAAGGCCCCAGTCCCCGGGCAGGGGACGGGCCAGCAGCCGCCGGGTGCCGACGAACCGGGTCCCTACCTGGCCCCGGGCCATGGCCAGGGGCAGAAGAAACCGCAGGGTGCTGCCGCTGGCCCCGCAGTCGATGACCGGCTCCGGCCGGTGATACAGGGCCCACAGGCCCCGGACCGTGGCCAGAACGTCGTCGGCGGGGTCCGGGGGGCAGGGGAACTGCCCCGCCTGGGCCAGGCAGATCAGCTGCCGGTGCAGCAGGCTTTTGGAGGGCGGCGGCGTCACCGCGCCCCGCAAAGGGGCGGGATACAGGCGCAGGTCCATTACTCCACCTCCAGCAGGGACGCCAGGGGAACCGCCATCAGGCGGCCCGCCCCGGCCCGCTGAGCCACGGCGATGGTAACCTGATCTCCGGCCCGTTTCTTGTCCCGGGCCAGATAGTCCGCCGCCCCATCCCAGGGTAGCCGGACGGGAAGCTCCCACCGCTCCAGCAGGGGGGTGAGCCTGTCCAGCAGCTCCTGCCCGCCCAGCCCATGGGACACCTGCCAACGGAGCATCTGCATCATCCCGGCGGCCACGGCCTCGCCGTGGGTGTAGCTATCGTACCCTCCGGCGGCCTCGTAGGCATGGCCGAAGGTATGGCCGAAGTTCAGCAGGCGGCGGTCTCCGCCGTCCCGCTCGTCCCGGGCCACCACCGCCGCTTTATACCGGCAGCAGCGCTCCACCAGCCAGGGAAGATCCGGCTTTGCCGCCGTTTCCAGATGGCGGAGGATCTCCTCGTCCCCGATAACGCCGCACTTGATGACCTCCGCCATGCCGGAGGACAGCTGCCGCCTGGGCAGCGTACCCAGGCAATCGGTGTCCGCCAGCACCAGGGAGGGCTGATAGAAGCAGCCGATGAGGTTTTTCCCCTCCGGCAGGTCCAGGCCGGTTTTGCCGCCTACGCTGCTGTCCACCTGGGCCAGCAGGGTGGTGGGCATCTGGACCAGGGGGACGCCCCGCAGGATGGTCCCGGCCAGAAAGCCCGCCAGGTCGCCGGCAACGCCGCCGCCCAGGGCCACGATGCCGTCCGCCCGGGTGAAGCCGTCAGCCAGCATCCGGCGGCACAGGGACTCATACACCGCCAGGCACTTGCTGCCCTCCCCGGCGGGGAAGGTATACACCGGCAGCCCTAAGCTCCCGGCATAAAGGGACGCCGCAGTCTCGTCGGCCACCACGGCCCAGCGCTTTACCGGCAGGGCGCTCAGCCGCTCCGCCGCCCGGCCCAGCAGACCCGGGCCGATGAGAATGGGATAGGACCGCTGTCCCAGGGATACGTTGATCTGACGCATAGACGGGCTTCCTCCGGCTTTAGTTATCTTCCACCAGGCGCTGCCGGCCCAGGGCGGCCCTGCGGTAATACAGCAGCGTGGCGGCGCTGCACACCAGCCATCCGGCGGGATAGCCCATGGCCAGGGGCAGCAGGGTATTGGTGATGAAATGGGACACGATATACAGATAGATCTGGCGGAACACCACAAAGGAGCCCAGCATGATCACCATGGGCACCTGGCTGTTGCCTGCGCCCCGGAGCGCGCCGGAGTAGATCTGGTTGATGCAGCACAGCAGATAGAAGGGGGAGATATACCGCAGCAGCAGGGTGCCGTAGGCCACCACCTCGGCCTTGCGGTTGAAGAAGGCCGTCAGCTGGGGAGCGAACACCAGCACCGGGACCATCAGCACCGCCGTCACCGCCAGGGAGATCCCCAGCGCCCGGCGGACGCCCTGCTGGGCACGGGGGGTGTCGCCTGCGCCCAGGTTCTGCCCCACAAAGGTGGTGGCGGACAGGGCCAGGGACTGCATGGGCAGGAACATCAGCTGGTCGATCTTGGTATACGCCGTCCAGCCGGACATGCAGTCCGCGCCGAAATGGTTGATATAGGACTGGACGAACACGTTGGAAAAGGCGGTAACGGCCATTTGCAGAGCCGCCGGGATGCCCACCCGGACGATTTTTTTCAGCATGTCCCAGTGGACTCGCAGCCGCCGCAGCTCCACCCGGACGCAGCTGTCCGTCCGCATCAGCACCGCCAGCACCAGCACCGCCGACACCGCCTGGGCGATGATGGTGGCCCAGGCCACACCAGCCACACCCATGTGGAACCGAATCACAAACAGCAGGTCCAGCCCGGTGTTCAGCACCGCCGACACCACCAGGAAATAGAAGGGCCGCCGGGAGTCGCCCACGGCCCGGAGAATGCCGGAGCCCATGTTATAGATCAGCAGGCCCGTGATGCCGGAGAAATAGATGGACAGATACGCCGTGGACTCCGGCAGCACCTCCGCCGGGGTGTTCATCAGGTCCAGCATGGCCGGGATCAGGGCCAGGCCCAGGGCCGTAAACGCCGCGCACAGCACCAGGGTCAGCACCATGGCCGTGTGTACGGTGTCCTGGACCTTTTCGGGCCGGTGGGCCCCGTAATATTGGCTGATGACCACCCCCGCGCCGCTGGACAGGCCCATGAAGAAGCCGATGAGCATGTTGATGATGGGCCCCACGGTGCCCACGGCGGAAAAGGCCTCGTTGGACACAAAGTTGCCCACAACCCAGGTGTCCACCATGTTGTAAAGCTGCTGGAACACGTTTCCGGCCAGCAGCGGCAGGGCGAACTGGATCAGGTGGCGGGTGATGCTGCCCTGGGTCATGTCCACGTCCCGCCGGGCAGGGGCGTGGGCGTGATGATGGCTGAATGTCATAAGTGCGGTTCCTCAGTTCTCTCTTTTTATAATAGGATAACACCATTTCCCGGGGAAATCAACCACCCGGCCCTCTGGGGAAAACCCACAATTGACGGGGGAACGCAGATAGGGTATACTGGAGAAAAAGCGAGGGAGGAACTGCTATGGAATACGTTGCCATGATCGGCCTGCTGTTTGCGCCGATTGTCTGTCTGCTGTGCGCGGCCTGGTTCTATGTGCGGTGGCAGAACGAGCATGAGGACCAGGCCCTGGCCCAGCGGGACCGGAGGACCTGCTTCATCTTTCTGATCGCCGCTGCCGCGTCCCTGGTGGTCTTCGGCGTGCTGAAGCTGCTGTTTCCCATCTCGGCATAAAACTTCATGCACTGTGCGGCGCACCGCGAAAACAGGCAAACTCTTCTGTGCATGAAGTTTTGTGCATCATTCCCGGTTGCCCCAAAGGGGCGAGGGAATGGCACATTCTATTTTTTGCTATGCTTTTGCATAGCAAAACTTCATGCACTGTGCGGCGCACCGCAAAAACAGGCAAACTCTTCTGTGCATGAAGTTTTGTGCATCATTCCCGGTTGCCCCAAAGGGGAGAGGGAATGGCACATTCTATTTTTTGCTATGCTTTTGCATAGCAAAAAATAAGCCCTCCGGCAGGAGGGCTTATTTTTATGGTCACTTCCAGAGGGAGCAGATCAGGTCCGTGTAGGCGGAGGGGTTCTCGATGGGCAGGCCGGCGATGAGGCAGGCCTGGTTATAGAGAATCTCCGCGTACTTTTTGGCCTTGTCCGGGTCGATGATCCGGGCGGTCTCGAAGGCGGCGAAGGCGGGATGATCCACGTTGATCTCCAGAATGCGCTTGGCCTTCATGCCCAGCTCTGGCTGCATGGCGGTGAAATACTTCTCCATCTCGAAGGTGATGCCCTGGCCGCTGGACAGGCACACCGGGTGGGTCCTGAGCTTGGTGGAGGCCTTCACCTGGTCCACCTTGTCCCCCAGTGCCTCCTTCAGGAAGGCGAAGCCCTCCTGATAGCTGTCGGTTTCATCGGGCTTCTGCTCATCGCCCAGCTCCAGATCCCCGTCAATGGCGGAGCGGAAGGGCTTATCCTGGTACTTCTGCAGCATGTCCGGCAGGAACTCGTCGGCCTTGTCGGTGAAGTACAGGATCTCCATGTTGTGGTCCTTCAGCAGCTCCGTCTGGGGCATATGGTCGATGGCGTCCACGGTGTCGCCGGAGGCGAAATAGATGAACTTCTGGTCCGGCTGCATCCGGGACACATACTCCGCCAGGGTCACGGGCTTCTTCTCGGTGGAGGAGTAGAACAGCAGCAGCTCCTGCAGCTGCTCCTTCTTGGCCCCGTAGTTGTCCAGGGCGCACAGCTTCAGCTGGCGGCCGAAGCTGCGGTAGAACTTCTCATAGTTCTCCCGGTCGTCCTTCAGCATCCGCTCCAGCTCGGCCTTGATCTTCTTTTCCAGGTTGGCGGAGATGATCTTCAGCTGCCGGTCATGCTGCAGCAGCTCCCGGGAGATGTTCAGGCTCAGGTCCGGGGACTCCACCACGCCCCGGACGAAGTTGAAATAGTCCGGCAGCAGGTCGGCGCAGCTGTCCATGATCATCACGCCGGAGGCGTACAGCTGCAGGCCGGGCTTATAGTCCTCGGTGTAATACTGGCTGGGGGCCTGGGAGGGGATATACAGCAGGGCCTTGTAGGTGACGGCGCCCTCGGCGGACACGGTGATGACGCTGAGAGGGGCGGCGGGATCGCCGAAGCGCTCCTGATAGAACTTGTCATACTCCTCACGGGTGACATCGGCCTTCTTCCGCTGCCACAGGGGCACCATGCTGTTGAGGGTCTCCCACGCAAAGACCTCCTCATACTCGGGCTTGTCCTGGGGGCTGCCCTCCTTCACCTGGGGGTGGGGCATGAGCATCTTGATGGGGAAGCGGATATAATCGGAATACTTCTTCACCAGCTTATACAGGGGATACTCCCGGAGATACTGGCTGTATTCGTCCTTTTCCTCGCCGTCGGGCTTGATGTGCATGATGATGTCGGTGCCCACGGCGTCACGGGTGCAGGGCTCGATGGTGTAGCCCTCCAGGCCGTCGGACTCCCAGCGATAGGCCTGCTCCTGGCCGTATTTCCGGGAGATAACGGTGATGTGGTCCGCCACCATAAACGCGGAGTAGAAGCCCACGCCGAACTGGCCGATGACGTCGGCCTCGGCCTCCTTGTCCAGCTCCTGCCGGAACTGGAAGGTGCCGCTGGAGGCGATGACGCCCAGGTTGTTCTCCAGATCATCCGCGTCCATGCCGATGCCGTTGTCGCTGACGGTAAGAGTGCGGTTCTCCTTGTCGATGGACAGGGTGATGGCAAAATCCTCCCGCTTCAGGCCCACGTTTTCGTCCGTCAGGGACAGATAGCACAGCTTATCGATGGCGTCGGAGGCGTTGGAGATGATCTCCCGCAGGAAGATCTCCTTGTGGGTGTAAATGGAGTGGATCATCAGGTCCAGCAGCCGCTGGGACTCCGCCTTGAATGCCTTTTTTTCCATAAATTGACTCCTCTTTTCTGTCAGCAGCGGGGAGACGCACCGCGTCCCCCCGCTCTGTTATAAAATACGATAGGAAACCTACTTTTTCCGGCACACCAGCCACAGCACCACAGAGCCCACGGCCAGAACGCCGGATACCACGGCGGCAGCCAGCAGCAGGGGCTGACGGTGTTCCTTCACCACGGCGCAGGTTTTCTGGCTCACGAACTGTGCGGCGGTGCTGCCCAGGCGGGCAGCCAGCTGCACCACGCTGCGGCCCAGCTCCACGGCGCTGTCCAGGGCGGCTTTGCCGCCGACCAGCAGGATTTCTTTCACCTTTTCCATAAGCTCGCTCCTTACTTCACAGAATTGGACCAGTCGATGACCGGCTGGAGATTTTCGGGACAGACGGCGCTGGCCCCCTTGGTGGCCATGTCATAGGTCAGCTGCTGGGCGGGGTTCAGAGCACCTTTCTCCTCCAGCTGCTTTTTGATCTGGCGGCACTTCACTTGCATCATCAGGTGACAGGGGCTCCTCTGATCCTCTATCCTATGCTAAATTATAGACACAATGTTGAAAAATGTCAATTGTTTTGGAAAAATGTTCACAAATTTTACCGCATAAATCGGTCAATGGCCTGGTTCAGGGAATCCACGGCCTCGTTGTCGCCGGACTCCACAGCGTTCACAATGCAGTGGGCAATGTGGTCCTTGAGGATGACCCGGCCGGTGCTGTTCAGGGCGGAGATCACCGCCGCCAGCTGCACCAGCACCTCGGCGCAGTCCTCGCCCCGCTCCACCATTTTGCGCACAGACTCCAGGTGCCCCTGGGCCCGGGACAGGCGATTCAGAACGGCCTTGGTCTGGGTATGGCTGTGGGTATGCGGATGGGGGTGGTCGTGGTCATGCGGGTGCTGGTGGGAATGGGTATGCTGGTCCATGGTCAGCGGGCCATGCCCTTCTGGCGGGCGTACTCGGCGGCGCCCAGGGCGCCCATCAGCTGGGGGTCGGTCTTCAGGTCGATGACCTTCAGCTTCAGCACCCGCTCGATGGCCTGCTTCAGACCGGCGTTCTTGGCGCAGCCGCCGGTGAGGGTGATGGCGTCGGTGGCACCGGCCTTCTTGGCCATGACGAAGCAGCGCTTGGCCACGGCCATCTGGATACCCGCGGCGATCTCGTCCATGGGCTTGCCCTCACCCACCAGGGTGATGACCTCGGACTCGGCGAACACCGTGCACTGGGCGGTGATGGGGATCACGTTCCTGGCCGTCAGGGACAGGTTGGAGAACTCCGGCAGGCTCATCTCAAAGCTGCGGGCCATGGCCTCGTAGAAGCGGCCGGTACCGGCGGCGCACTTGTCGTTCATGGCGAAGTTCTTCACGGTGCCGTCGGTGTCGATGGAGATGCCCTTGACGTCCTGGCCGCCGATGTCGATGATGGCCTTGACGCTGGGGTCGGTGACGTGGACGCCCATGGCGTGGCAGGAGATTTCGGAGATGTTCTCGTCGGCGAAGGGCACCTTATTGCGGCCGTAGCCGGTGCCGATCAGGTAAGCCAGGTCCTGGGAGGACTTCAGGCCCACCTTGTTCAGGACCTCCTCCATGGCCAGCTTTGCGGAGGTTTCGGAATTGATCTTGCTGCGGATGGTGGTATCGGCGCAGATTTTGCCGGTCTCGTCCAGGATCACTGCCTTGGTGTAGGTGGACCCTACGTCGCAGCCGCCGTAATATTTCATAGTCAATTACTCCTTATTTGTTGTACTCGTAGTGGGGTTTGGTGGTCTCATAGGGCTGCTTCAGGGGGTCGCGGCGCTCCATGCGGTCATAGTGGCGGCACAGGAACGGCTCCACGCCATAGAACAGGGCCTTGCCGTCCAGATCGAAGAAGAAGACGGCGAACAGGGCGGCATACACGCCCAGCCCGATGAACAGAACCTTTTTCAGAATTTTCAACACCTTACGCATTTTCTTTCCTCCTTACCAGCTCTGGGAATCGTCGAACTCCAGCAGGGACGGGTCGATGGGCTCCTCGTGCATGACGGTGGTCATGTAGTCGTTGATGATGGAGCGGATCTCCGCCCGGGAGACATTGCGCTTGTCGGGCAGGGCGTGGGGCAGCCAGATGGCGTGGACGTCACGGGCCCGGAACTCGTCCTCGAACATACCGTGAACGCCCTGCATGCCCTTGCACAGCAGCTGGTCATACATGACCACCATGTCGCAGTGGAACTTTTCCATGTTCTCCCACAGCTCGAAGATGTGGTGCATACCGCCAACGGCCATCCGGCGCATGGGGGCCCACTCGTGATACTGGGCCATGTCGGCCAGGGTGTGGCTGTAGCTGTCGGTGCGGATGGTCATGTTGAACATCAGGGAGTCCATGTTGATGATGGTGTTCAGGCCCCAGCAGTTATAGGCCCAGGTGCACCAGTTGGAGTAATACAGGGGGGCGCAGGACCAGGCGATGACCCGGTGGCGGGTCAGGGGGAAGCTGTTGATGCGCTGCTCCACGCACTTCTCCATGATCTTGCGGACCTTCTTGTCCATCTCGTGCCAGCCGGGCAGGTCGCCGTACTGGCTCTGGTAGATGCGGTACAGGGCCTGGGACACGCCGTTGATGGGATAGAAATCGGTATTGGCGGCCACGTCCCACTTCTCCCACTCGAAACGCTGCAGCTCGTTCTGGCTCTCCAGCCGCTTCACCAGCTGGTTCCAGTCGAAGGCCGCGCCGGTCTGCTCCCCGATGAACTTCCAGGCCTCCTCGATCTCCCGCTGGCAGTGCTCCTGGACCAGGGGATCGTCAAACTGCATGGGCTGGGGCATGGCGAACAGCGGCTTGTCCATCAGCCAGTCCTGGAGAATGGAGGTGGCCACGGAGCCGTCGCAGGCCTCGTTGGAGGTGATGACGGCCTTGTAGTAATCGGGCACATCGTCCAGCACAAACAGGCCCGCCTCGGCCTGGCACATGGGGCAGGGGTCGCCGGGCAGGCCCAGGGACTGCACCGCGTCGATGTAGTTGAGGACGGTGTGGTTGTTGACATGGCAGGTGACAAAATAGGGGACCATCTGCAGGGGAACGTTCTCCACCTCCTTGCTGAAGGGGTAGAAGACGCCGCCCCACACGGTTTCGTCGTGGGCCATGGTCTTGTCGTGCTTGGCCCGGACCTTGTCGGACTTGTTCAGGTTCAGGTCGTTGCGGAACATCTGCATGAACTGGAAGATGGTGGCGTTGACCATGCCCCGATAGTGCCACGGGCAGGCCCGCAGCGCCTCGCCCCGGAGACCCTCCATGCCGCGGTCGAACCAGTGCAGCACCGGCAGATAGGTCTGGCCCATCCAGCGATAGCGCCAGCAGCCCTTGGCGAAGGTGACGATGCCGCCGTAGCGCATGACATCGTAGACCATCATGCCGTAGTTATACAGCCACACCTTGTTGAAGTAGTAGAAGGTGTCCTTGATGCCGCGCCACTCCCGGTGCTTATACAGGCCGGTCTTGTCCATGTACAGGTCGCCCAGGCGGCGCTCGCCGGCGGGCTTGCCGTATACGAAGTCCCGGGCCAGCTTCTTATAGTCCAGGCTCTTGGCCTTGGCCACGGTCTTTTTCAGATCGAACTTTTTCATTTTCTTGCGCCCTCCTGAATCTTCTTGATCTCAACGCTTTCGATGAACGCCTGGAAGCGGGTGCGCAGCTGGCCGGAGGCGGCGTTGACGTATTCCTTCTCGATGGAGCATACGGGGATGCCGAAGTCGCGGTTGAGGACGATGGTGTCGATGGTGCGCTCATAGCTCCAGTATTCGCAGAACTTGTTGCTGGCCACGATGATGCCGTCGGCCTTGTACTCCTTCACCAGGTCCGCCAGATACTTCTTGCGGCCGCGCATCTCGTCCTGGCCCATGAACCGGGGACACATGCTGAAGTTGAGATAGTGCCGGGCGATGGCGTCCAGCGGGGCCTGACCGGGCTGGACCACGATCTCCTCCCGGCCGGGCAGGCTGCCGTAGCAGTAGCGGTCCGCCACCACCAGGGCGCCGCAGCTTTCGATGAGCTTGGTGAAGTTGGGGTCGTCGTTCTCGGCGCCGGAGAGCACCAGCTTGCAGCGATAGGCGGGCTTGGCGTCGGGCTGGCGGGTCTTCAGCTCCTCCGCGGTCTCCCGCAGATAGGGCAGGATCAGGTCCTTGGGACAGGTGAGGCTGGCCAGCTGGATCACGTGGAACTCATACCCCGTGATGGTGGGCACGTCCAGCTTGCGGTAGCTGCCGATCTCGGTGATCAGGCGGCAGACCTCGTTGTGCTGCTCGATGGCCTTCAGCAGGGCCTCGTCGGAGGTGTCGATGCCGAAGTTCTGGGCCAGGGGATCCAGCACATGGGCCTGCAGCTGCTGGCGATAGTGCAGATAGCTGTTCTCGGTTTTCTTGAAGGGTACGTCGGTGAATTCGCAGAAGAAGTCGGGGTTCTGGATGATGTCCATGTCCTTCACGGAGTCCAGGTGCTTCTGCATCAGGTGCTCCTGGAACCGGCAGGTGACGGTGCACGTCTCGGTGGCCATCTGGGCATCCAGGAAGTTGAACCCGCCCTCCAACGCGCGCTCCATCAGGCTGCGGCCGAAGTGACAGGTCCGGGCGGACATGTAGTAGGTGGCCATGTCCGGCGAGCCGCTGCGGGGGGCCCGCAGGCGCACAGAGAAGCAGCCCGCGAGATCCAGCAGAACCTCCGGCATGAAGTTGCAGGTGTAGCCCAAAGCCCGGCGGCCCTCGGCCTTGGCCTGCTTGACCAGATCATTGTTGGCCTCCTGCAGCAGATCCTCCATAAAGATCAGGTGTTTCAGGTCCCTCATATTATCTCTTTCCTCCTAACGTCGTTTGTTCCATCCTGCATGGCACGACAAATTACTACTAAATTATACAGAATTGCGAAAAAAATGTCAATGATTTTATACATTTTATACATTATTGGCCAATGTGTTCATAATATGACAGAAACAGGACTTTGGTCGGGAAAAGTGGCCCCATCCGGGTTTGACTTTAGCCCCTTGCCGTGCTAAAATGGGCAAAAAAGCAGGGAGGAGCATCACTATGTGCGAGCATCATCACGACCATGACCACAATCACCCCCATGACCACGGCCACACCGGCCTGGAGGAGCGGGTGGCTATGCTGACCTATATGCTGGGCCACAACCAGCACCACGCCCAGGAGCTGCACGAGCTGGCCCACGACCTGGGCGACAGCGAGGCGGCCCAGCTGATCCACGACGCCGTGGTGGACTTTGAGGTGGGCAACAAGAAGCTGGCGGAGGCGCTGGTGGTGCTGAAGGGGGAATGAGCCATGTGTCTTTCCACGGTTTATCGTATGCATGACGGCGAAAAACAGTTGGTGTGCAAAAATGTGGCCGCCGTCCGGCAGCAGGAGGGCGCCCTGGTGTTCACGGACATCATGGGCGTTCAGACCCGGGTGGAGGCCGTGCTGGACCGCATGGACCTGATGGAGAATTTCATCTTCATCAAGGACGCCAAGGCCTGACGCAGGATTATACACGCAAAAAGCCCCCGGATACCGGACAGCTTCCACTGCCCGGTATCCGGGGGCTTGCTGTGTCAGTCGGCGTAAATCTCGCCGGACAGGCTCAGTACGGCCCGGCCGCCTACCCGGATCAGGGCGTCGCCCTTTTCCACCGTCAGACGGCTGCGTATTTCCGAGGGACGGCGCATATGCTCTCCCTGAATGAACACGTTTTCCCGGTCCGGCTGCACCAGACCGTAGCGGTACAGGTAATAGGTCAGGGCCCCGTTGGAGGTGCCGGTGGCGCACTCCTCCGGAATGTCGTACAGAGGGGCGAAGTTGCTGCACCAGGCGGTGCAGGTCTTGTCCCCCAGGCAGAACATATGCACGCCGGTGACCTTCTGCCGCCGGGACAGCTCCGCCACCAGCGTCTCGTTCTGACGGGCCCGCAGCAGGGTCTCCCGGTCCCGCACCGGCATCATGATATCCGCCAGGCCCGTGGACACGATCTGGGGCGTCAGGTCCCGGGGCCGGTCCGCGCCGGTGAGGCCGAAGGCCCGGTACAGCGGCTCCCACTCCACCCGGGTCAGCTCTCCCAGCCAACGGGGCGGGGCCATGTCCATCCACACCACGTCGCCATCCACGGAAATCTGCAGGTCGCCTGCCTTGGTGTGGGCCACATGTCGGCCGTCGGCCAGCAGGCCCAGCCGCCGCAGCAGGGCAAAGCCGGCAATGGTGGCATGTCCGCACAGCTCCACCTCCCCCGCCGGGGTAAAATAGCGCAGGTCCACGCTGCCATCGGCCCGGGGCCGGACAAAGGCGGTTTCCGAATGCTTCAGCTCGGCGGCGATCAGGCGCATGGTCTCGTCGCTGACGTCCCCCTCCGGCAGGGCCACCCCTGCCTGGTTGCCGCCGAACAGCTTGGCGGCGAATGCATCCATGACGTATATTTTCATGATAAAAACCTCCCCAAACTCTCTTTTTATTCATTATACTAAACTCTACGCCGGTTTTCAAGCGCCCGGGGACTTGACTGGCTGGAAAATTTCGGATATAATGGCAGTAGTATTTGCGGTACGCCGCTGAAAGGAAAGGAAAATCATCCAAAATGCTGAACAAGCGCAGTCTGCTCTCCCAGTTTCTCCACTTCTCCGCCGCTACGGTGGCCTCCCTGATGGTGTTCTCCCTGTACTCCATCGTGGACGGCCTGTTCGTGGCGAAGGGCGTGGGTGAATACGCCATGAGCGCTGTCAACCTGGCCGTCCCCTTCACCAATGTCATGTTCTCCATCGCCGTGCTGTTTGCCGTGGGCACCAGCACCATCATCGCCATCTACCTGGGCCAGGGCAGCCGGGAAAATGCCAACAGCCTGTTTTCCCAGAATCTGGCGGTGCTGGTGGTCATCGGCCTGGTGATCACCGCCCTGGTGCTGATCTTCCTGGAGCCCTTCGCCATGCTGCTGGGTGCCAAGGACGTGACGCTGGAATACACCAAGGACTATCTGCGGGGACTTGCCCCCTTCGCCGTGTGCTTCATCGTTTCGTACAACATGGAGATCCTGGTGAAAACCGACGGACGGCCCACCCTGGCCATCGTCACGGTGATCACCGGGTGCCTGACCAACTGCGTGCTGGACTATGTGGCCATCTTCCTGCTGGACTGGGGCGCATGGGGCGCGGCCTTTGCCACGGGCCTGTCTCAGCTGCTGACGTGTGTGATCTACCTGACCCATTTCCTGGGCAAGCGCACCACCTTCCACCTGGTGCGCTTCCGGCCCGACTGGCATATCTACCGGCGGCTCCTGCCCATCGGCGTGTCCGACGGCGTTACGGAACTGTGCAACGGCGTGATGATCTTCCTGTTCAACCGCACCATCCTGCGCTGCATCGGCCAGGACGGCCTGGTGAGCTACACCATCATCGCCTACATCAACACCCTGATCCTGAACATCATGCTGGGGGTGTCCCAGGGGTCCCAGCCCCTGGTCAGCTATCACTACGGTCAGAAGGACCGGGGCGGCTGCCGCCGCCTGCTGCGCTATGGTCTGGTAACTCTGGTGGGTATGACCATTCTGTGCTTCGGCGCGGTGCAGCTGCTGGCGCCCCAGATCGTCCACGCCTTCTTAGGGGACGAAAACCCGGCGCTGAACCTCTCCTCGGTGGACGCCCTGCGGCGGTACGGCCTGTGCTATCTGATGGTGGGCTTCAACGTGCTGATGGGCGGCTTCCTGACGGCGGTGGAGCGGCCCCGCCCGGCCATCTGCATCTCCGTGGGCCGGGGGCTGGCGCTGCAGGCCGCAGCCCTGCTGCTGCTGGCGGCGGTATGGGGCGGCAGTGTCATCTGGTTCGCGCCGGTGATCTCCGAGGCCCTGTGCCTGGTGATGGCCCTGGTCTTTATGACCCGGTTCTGGCGAAAGACTCCGGACCCGGCCCAGATCAGCTGATACGCATCTCGGATAAATATCCAGCGGGCACCCGGCTTCTGCACCGGATGCCCGCTGTTTTTTTCATTTTTTCAGGTGCTCCCAAATCACCGGCTGCCCGGCGGCCAGGGTTTTGGGCAGGTCCAGCACCCGCTGGTTCCGGCTGCCCCGGAACTGCAGGCTGATGTCCTTCTCTGCCGCCACGAACCGTCCGTCCACCAGCACATCAATGCACGAGAGCAGCCGGTCCGTTACCTCACACCGGGGATGGGACCCCTCCCGCAGCAGCTCGTCCTCCAGCCGGAAGCCGGTGAAGCACCAGATGCTCTTGTCCGGATACCGCCGCCGGATCTCCTGCAGAAGCGGCAGCAGGTCCCGCTGGTTCTCCGGCTCAAAGGGCTCGCCCCCCAGCACCGTCAGCCCGTTGATATAGGGCTTGTCCAGCTCGGCGAAAATCTCCGCCCGGGTGTCATCGGTGAAGGGCTTTCCATAGTGAAAGTCCCAGGTCTGGGGCTGGAAGCAGTCCGGGCAGTGGTTGGTGCAGCCGGACACGAACAGGGTCACCCGGACCCCCACGCCGTTGGCAATATCACATTTTTTCAGATTGCCATAGTACACGATATTGCTCCTTTTGGGTAATATATACTACCAAACAGCGACCGAAGCGGGAACCTCTTACAGGTGCAGCACCCGGTCCTTGATCTCCTGGGTGCGGCCCTGGTTCCAGAACTGGGTCCCGATATAGCCGCAGGTGCGGCGGGCCACGTTCATCTTATCCTGGTCGGTGTTGCCGCACCGGGGACATTTCCAGATGAGCTTGCCGTCCTCCTCCACGATCTGGATCTCGCCGTCCCAGCCGCAGACCTGGCAATAGTCGCTTTTGGTGTTCAGCTCGGCGTAGATGATGTGGTCATAGATGAACTTCATTACCTCCAGTACGGCGGGGATGTTGTTCTGCATGTCCGGCACCTCCACATAGCTGATGGCGCCGCCGGGGGACAGGTGCTGGAACTGGGCCTCGAACTCCAGCTTGGTGAAGGCGTCGATCTCCTCGGTGACGTTCACATGATAGCTGTTGGTGATGTAGCCCTTGTCGGTGATGCCCTTGATGACGCCGAAGCGCTTCTGCAGGCACTTGGCGAACTTATAGGTGGTGGACTCCAGCGGCGTGCCGTACAGGGAGTAGTCGATGTTTTCGGCGGTTTTCCACTCCTTGCACTTGTCATTCATCTTCTGCATGATGGCCAGGGCGAAGGGGGTGGCGGCGGGGTCCGTGTGGCTCTTGCCGGTCATGTATTTCACGCACTCGTACAGGCCCGCATAGCCCAGGGAGATGGTGGAATAGCCGTTATACAGCAGCTTGTCGATGGTCTCGCCTTTCTTCAGCCGGGCCAGGGCACCATACTGCCACAGAATGGGGGCCGCGTCGGAGGTGGTGCCCAGCAGCCGCTCGTGGCGGCACCGCAGGGCCTTGTGACACAGCTCCAGCCGCTCCTCGAAGATCTGCCAGAACTTCTCGGTGTTTCCGCCGGAGGACAGGGCCACGTCCGGCAGGTTGATGGTGACCACGCCCTGGTTGAAGCGGCCATAGTACTTGTGCTTGCCGGGCTCGTAATTTCCGGCGTTGGCAACGTTGCCGATCCCGGCATCGGTAAAACGGTCCGGGGTCAGGAAGGAGCGGCACCCCATACAGGTGTACACGTCGCCCTTGAGCTCCTTCATCTTCTTCTCGGAGATATAGTCCGGCACCATGCGGCGGGCGGTGCATTTGGCGGCCAGCTCCGTCAGATACCAGTAGGGGGCGTCCTCGTGGATGTTGTCCTCCTCCAGGGTGTAGATCAGCTTGGGGAAGGCGGGGGTCACCCACACGCCCTGCTCGTTCTTCACGCCCTGGTACCGCTGGAGCAGCATCTCCTCGATGATCATGGCCAGGTCCTTCTTCTCCCGCTCGTTCCGGGCCTCGTTCAGGTACATGAACACCGTGATGAAGGGGGCCTGTCCGTTGGTGGTCAGAAGGGTCACCACCTGATACTGGATGGTCTGCACGCCCCGGCGGATCTCCTCCCGCAGGCGGGCCTCCACCAGCTCGCTGATCTTCTCCTCGCCGGGGTCCACGCCGATGGACGCCATCTCCGCCAGCACGATGCGGCGGATCTTCTGGCGGCTGACCTCCACAAAGGGGGCCAGGTGGGTCAGACTGATAGACTGGCCGCCGTACTGGTTGGAGGCCACCTGGGCCACGATCTGGGTGGCGATGTTGCAGGCGGTGGCGAAGGAATGGGGCTTTTCGATCATGGTGCCGGTGATAACGGTGCCGTTTTGCAGCATGTCCTCCAGGTTCACCAGGTCGCAGTTGTGCATATGCTGGGCGAAATAGTCGGTGTCGTGGAAATGGATGATGCCCTCCTCATGGGCCTCCACAATATCCTGGGGCAGCAGCAGACGGTTGGTGATATCCCGGGACACCTCGCCGGCCATATAATCCCGCTGGGTGGAGTTCACCACGGGATTCTTGTTGGAGTTCTCCTGCTTGGCCTCCTCGTTGTTGCACTCGATGAGGGAGAGGATCTTGTCGTCGGTGGTGTTGGCCCTGCGCACCAGGGACCGGGTATAGCGGTAGGTGATGTAGTGCTTGGCCACCTCAAAGGCCCCGTGGGCCATGATGTGGTGCTCCACCATGTCCTGAATCTCCTCCACGGTGGGAGCGCGGTTCATCTTCTGGCACTGCAGCTCCACGGACTCGGCAATGCGCCCGATCTGCACCGGGGTCATGCGGTCGGCCTCGGCCACAGAGTTGTTGGCCTTGGTGACGGCCACCTCGATTTTCTGGATATCGAAGGGGACCTCAGCCCCGTTGCGCTTGATGATCTTCATGTGTAACGTCCTCCCTCTCCTCAGATTTTTCTCTCTCCACAGGAAAAGCTGCCCCAGGGGAGCAGCGGTCAATCAGCCTCTTAATCATATACCATATCCTGTGCTGATGCAAGCCCAAAGCCCTAAATATGGGGAAAATGCCTGACGAAAATCCCCTGGATATTTTGTCGATTCTGTACAATGGACACAAGATATGGGAGTACTTGCCGCCCTGTTACCTACAATATATAGTATGACAAGACATTTCACAATTGCAAATGCAACAAAAACCCCCGGGCGCGGAAGATTTTCCGCACCCGGGGGAGAGCGCTTGCCGGTATAGGTTGTTACAGCTTTTCGGCCAGGCGCTCCAGAGCCTCGGTCATGGCCTCCTCAAAGGAGGGATGGGGCCGCATAACGGACAGCAGCTGCCCCACCGTCAGGCCGTTTACCAGGGCGGCGCTGAGCTGGCTGATGATGTCGCTGGCGTGCTGGCACATCAGCTGCGCGCCGATGAGACGGCCGGTATCCCGGTCGGCCACCAGCTTCATGAAGCAGCGGCCCGGGTCCTCGATGACCGTCCGGGCGTTGCCGAACATGGTGCACTTGCCGGACACGGCGTTGATGCCCTGCTCCTTGGCCTCGGCCTCGGTGAGGCCCACCACGGCGATCTCGGGACTGCTGTAGATGCAGCTGGGCACCACGTTCAGGTCCGTGGCGGCCTGGCGGCCGCACATACGATTCACGCAGGCGATGCCCTGGGCGGCGGCCACATGGGCCAGCTGGATCACGGCGGACACGTCGCCGATGGCATAGACCCCGGGGATGCTGGTGCGGAAGTCCTCATCCACCAGCAGGCTGCGGCCCCGGGTCTCGGGAACCAGCTCCGGGGCGAACAGCCCGTCCCAGCAGGGACGGCGTCCGATGGCGCACAGGACCTTTTCGCCGGACACGGCCTTTTCCTTGCCCTTCTGGTCCACATGGACCGTCAGGCCCTCCGGCGTCTGCTCCACCCGCCGGACCATGGCGGAGGTCAGCACCTCCACCCCCTGCTTTTTCAGGATCTGGCCCAGGTTCTGACCCAGCTCCCGGTCCATGGTGGGCAGCAGCCGGTCCATGCCCTCGATGAGGGTGACCCGGCAGCCCAGGTTCGCGTAAAACGTGGCAAATTCCACGCCGATGACGCCGCCACCCATGATCACCAGGGACTCATACAGGCTGTCGCTGCCCTCCAGCAGCTCATCGGAGGTCATGACCCCCGGCAGGTCCAGCCCCGGGATGGGCGGGCGCACCGGCACGGAGCCGGTGGCCGCCAGAATGCGGTCGGCGGTGTAAACCGTGTCCCCCTCCGGGCCGGCAACGGTGACGCGGCCCGGGGCGTCGATGCGGGCGGTGCCCTCCAGCAGGTCCACTTTAGCTCCCTTCAGCAGGGCGTGGATGCCGCCCCGGAGCTTTTCGGAAACGGCCCGCTTATAGGCGAACATCTCTCCCAGATTGAAGGTGATGTCCCCGGCGTGGACCCCGGCAGGGGAGCCGTCCACGGCGTCCCGGTATACCTGGGAGGCGTGGAGCAGGGTCTTGGTGGGGATGCAGCCCCGGTTCAGGCAGGTGCCGCCTACCTCCCGGCGCTCCACCACGGCGGTGTGCAGCCCCAGCCTGGCGGCCTCCAGGGCGGCGGTATAGCCGCCGGGCCCCGCGCCGATAACGATGAGCTGATAATCAGACATAGCTTCTTCCTCCGTTGATGAGATCACGCCCGTTTCCACCGCAGCACCGGGTGCCGGGCGGCCTTCACCTCGTCGGGACGGCCGATGGGCATATGGTGGGGTGCATCGTGCATGGCTTCGGGGTCATCGTAGGCTCGCCGGTACAGCATCCGCAGCACCTCCGCCGCCTGGTCCAGGACCTCGGGTCCCTCGGTCTCCGTGGGCTCCAGCATCAGGGCCTCATGGACGATCAGGGGGAAGTACATGGTGGGCGGATGAATGCCCTCGTCAATCAGGGACTTGGCCACATCCAGGGCGGAGACGCCGGTCTCCTTCTTCAGGCCGCTGAGATCCAGCACGAACTCGTGCATACAGATGCGGTCATAGGCCGGCTGGAAGGTGCCCCGGAGCTTCTCCTGCAGGTAGTTGGCATTGAGCACGGCGTTCTGCGCCGCCTCGGGGATGCCCTGGCGGCCCAGGGTCAGCAGGTACGTCAGCGCCCGGACCACCACCAGGAAGTTGCCCATGAAGCTGCGGACCTGGATATGCCCTTCCTCCTCCGCCAGGGCGGAATGGGGCAGATAGGGCGTCAGGAACGCCTTGCAGCCCACGGCCCCTGCGCCGGGACCGCCGCCGCCGTGGGGCGTGGCGAAGGTCTTGTGCAGATTCATGTGGATGCAGTCAAAGCCCATGTCGCCGGGGCGGACGATGCCCATCACGGCGTTGAGGTTGGCTCCGTCGTAGTAGCACAGGCCGCCGGCCTCGTGGACCAGCCGGGTGATCTCCAGGATGTTCTTGTCGAAGATGCCCACGGTGTTGGGGTTTGTCAGCATCAGACCCGCGGTGTCGTCGCCCAGGGCGGCCTTCAGACTCTCCAGGTCCACGCAGCCGTCGGGGCCGGAGGCGATGTTCACCACCTCATAGCCGCACATGGCCGCCGTGGCGGGGTTGGTGCCGTGGGCGGAGTCGGGAACGATGATCTTGGTGCGCTTCTTGTCCCCCCGGGCGTCGTGATACTGCTTGATCAGCAGCACGCCGGTGAACTCGCCGTGAGCGCCCGCCGCCGGCTGGAAGGTCATGCCGTCCATGCCGGTGATTTCGCAGAGATATTCCCGGGCGGTGTCCAGCACATGGCGCATACCGGCCAGGGACTCCCTGGGAGCCAGGGGATGGCAGTTGGTGAAGCCCGGCAGGGCCGCCATCTCCTCGTCGATGCGGGGGTTATACTTCATGGTGCAGGAGCCCAGGGGATAGAACCCGCAGTTGACGCCGTGGACCTGGTGGCACAGCTCCGTATAGTGGCGGGAGATGTCCGTCTCGCTGAGCTGGGGCAGGTCGGGCTTATCGCTCCGCCGCAGGGACTCCGGCAGGGCCGCGGTCTCCACGTCGCAGGCGGGCAGGATGGTGCACCGGCGTCCGGGCACGCTCTTTTCAAAAATCAGCTTCATCTGTCCAGCACCTCCTTGACGATGGATACGGCTTCGTCCAGCTCCCGGCGGCTGACCTTCTCCGTGGCGCACCACAGGACCTGGTCGTCGCCCAGAGGCAGACCACCCAGGATGCCCCGGCGGTCCAGGGCCTCCAGCAGCTCCTGGCTGCGGGGCATTTTCAGCACAAATTCATGGAAGAACGCTCCGCCGTACACCGGCTCCACGCCGGGCAGGGCGCACAGCGCCTTTTCCAGATAGTGGGCCTTGGCCATGGACTGCTCCGCAGCCTCCGCCATGCCGTCGGGACCCATGGTGGCCATGTACAGCCCCGCCGTCAGGGCGCACAGGGCCTCGTTGGAGCAGATGTTGCTGCTGGCCTTCTCCCGGCGGATGTGCTGCTCACGGGCCTGGAGACTCAGGACGTAGGCCCGGCGGCCCTGGTCGTCGGTGGTCTCACCCACGATGCGGCCGGGGAGCTTGCGCATGAGCTTGTCGGTGGCGGCCATGTAGCCCAGATACGGGCCGCCGCAGCCCAGAGGCAGGCCCAGCGGCTGTCCCTCGCCCACGGCGATGTCCGCGCCGCAGTCCCGGGGCGTTTTCATAACGGCCAGGGCAATGGGGTTGCAGCCCATGATATACTTGGCGCCCGCCTGGTGCGCCAGCTGGCCCAGGGCCTCGGCGTCCTCGAACTGGCCGAAGAAGTTGGGCTGCTGCACATAGAAGGAAGCAACGCCGTCGTCCAGCATCTCCCGCAGGGCGTCCATATCGGTCCTGCCGTCCTTCACCGGCACCACCCGCAGCTCGTCGCCGGTGCCGTAGCAATAGGTGCGCACGGTGTTGATGGTGTCCGGATGGGCCGCGCCGGAGATCAGGGTCACCCGGCGCTTGCGCTCCCGGCACATGGCCGCCGCCTCGGCGGCGGCGGTGGCCCCGTCATACACGGAGGCGTTGGACACGTCCATGCCGGTGAGCTCGCAGATCATGGTCTGATACTCGAAGATAGACTGCAAAAGCCCCTGGCTCATCTCCGCCTGATAGGGGGTGTAGGCCGTCAGAAACTCCTCCTTGGCGGGGATATATTTGACGATGGAGGGAATGTAGTGGTCATAGGCCCCCGCGCCCCGCAGAATGGTGGCGTAGGTGCGGTTTTCGGCGGCCATGGCGGACACCGCCCGGGCGGCCTCCAGCTCGCTCATGCCGTCGGGGATGTGCAGCGGCTCCCGCAGCAGCATCTGCTCCGGCACGTCCCGGTACAGGTCCATGACATTCTCCAGCCCCACGGCGCGGAGCATCTGCTCCCGCTGGGCCTGGGTGGAGGGGACATAGCTGCCCATGCTCAGCCCTCCTCGGTGCAGAAGGCCTCGTAAGCGGCGGCGTCCAGCAGCTCCTCGGTGTCGGTGACATTCTCCACCTTGATGAGCCACGCGTCATAGGGAGCCTTGTTCAGAAGCTCAGGCTGGTCCAGCAGCTCCTCGTTGACGGCGCACACGGCGCCGGTGACGGGGCACACCAGGTCGGACACGGCCTTGACGGACTCCACATCGCCGAAGGCGTCGCCGCAGGTGACGTCGTCGCCCTCGCCGGGCAGGTTCACGAACACCACGTCGCCCAGAGCGTCCTGGGCAAAGTCGGAAATACCGATGACGGCCACGCCGTCCTCCATTTTCACCCACTCGTGGGACTTGGAATACTTCAGATCAGTCGGATACAGCATGATGATTTACCTCCAAATTTAATATGTTTTGTTGTTTGTTCAGATGTCCAGCTTGCCGGCCAGCTGCTCCAGGGCGTCGTTGATGGCGGCGTCGTCGAAGCAGTAGCGCATCTCGGTGTGACCGGCCCGCAGGCGCTCCACGTCGCCCTTGATCTCCCGGCCCCGGAGGATGCAGTCGGCCATGAGGCTGGCCAGCTGGTCGAAGTCCTTCTCCTCGAAGCCGAACCGGGTCATCTCGCTGACGCCCATGCGCAGTGCGCCGGAGGCGGT
Organism: Clostridiaceae bacterium Marseille-Q4149; assembly: GCA_018228685.1. Taxonomy (GTDB): domain Bacteria; phylum Bacillota; class Clostridia; order Oscillospirales; family Oscillospiraceae; genus Vescimonas; species Vescimonas cirricatena. The sequence continues at coordinate 1,548,433 of CP073691.1, read as the reverse complement.
AAAGCCCTCCTCGTCGGGGGTGGCTTGATAGTTGACGATGACATTGTTCTGCTCCAGCCGCTCGGCGATCTCCGCACCCTCGCCGTAGCCCACGGACACGATGACCTGGTGGGTCTCGGTGTAGTCGATGGCGGGGTCGCCCACCACGTCCAGGCCATAGCTCTTCAGGCTCCTGGCGAAGGACTTGGCGTTGCGGATGATGGCGCTCTGATAGGCGTCCCGGAACTGGTTCATCTCATAGGCGGCCATCAGCATACCCAGCTGGGTGCCCAGATGATGGTTGGAGACGCTTCCGGGGAAGGTACGGCTTTCGATGGTCTTCCACAGGCCGTATTTCAGGTCCTCCTCCTTATAGTTCACGCCGATGACGCCCCGCTGGGGGCCGAAGAAGGTCTTGTGGGTGGAGCCGGTGACGATCTCCGCGCCCTCCTGGAAGGGGTTCTGGAAGTGATCGCCGATAAGGCCCAGCACATGGGCCATGTCGTACATGATGGTGGTGGGGATCTTCTGCTCATCCACAAACTGCCGGATCTGGGCCACAGGCTCCTTGTGCAGGACCATGGACTTGCCGAAGATGATCAGCTCCGGACGATAGCGGTCGATGAGCTTCTTGGTTTCCTCCACGTCCATCTTATAGGGGTTATCCCGGCACACGGGGAAGTTCACCACGGCGGGCTTCTCGGTAACGGGGTCGATGGCGATGTAGTCGTGCAAAGCGCCCATGGGCTGGGCGGACAGGTGACCGCCCTTGATGATGTGGTTGTTCATGACGTAGCCCAGGCGCTTGGCCTCGTTCTTGCGGTCGAAGCGGTTTTTCCAGTCCATCAGGGCGGAGAACACCGCCATGTTGGACATCTGGCCGCTGAGGGTCCGGGTCTCCACCTCGGTGCAGCCGAAATAGGCCCGCATCTCCTCGGCCAGCATCCGCTCCACCTGGTCGATGAACTTGGTGCCCTGATAATAGAACACCTCCTTCTCATAGAAGGCCAGGATTTTCTTGTGCTCGGCATAGCGGCAGGCCGGGTCGCTGCCGGACAGCAGGCGCACGGCCCGGCTGGGGGTATTCTCCGAGGGAATCAGGTTCACGCACTGCTCCTGACGCCAGACGTGGTTCTCGATGGCCTTGTGCAGCAGGGTCAGGGCCTTGCCGGTGCGGTCGCCGCCGGCCACGGTGCGGACCTCCTCCTGCTCGCCGTACAGCAGGGGACGGGCGAAGGGAGGCGCGCCCACGCTCATGTGCCGGGCGGGGATCACGGCCTTGAGCCGCTTGCCCCGGATGTCCACCTCCACGGTGTCATCCACCAGCACGTCGCTGTCGATATAGCACAGACCGATGGCCCGCTTGCCGCTGGCCTCCAGGATCACGGTGGACAGGCCCTGGCCCTGGGTCTTGAAATAGGGCACCATGGTGCCGCTGGTGACCCAGCCCACCAGCTTGTCGCCCCGATAGATTTCCATTCCGGCCCGCATGACGCCCCGGTCCAGCAGGGCGATGGGGGCGATCCTCCGGGGCAGGGGAGACAGGTCGGAGAAGTCCCGGTCCATATACCGGACAAAGGCCCGGTGCTGACGCTCCAGAGCGGCCCGGCCGATGAACTCGCCCTTCTGGGCGGAGAAGCTCACGGCGAACTTGGCCAGGGGCACGGCGAAGATGGGGATCTCGCTGCCGTCGGGGGCGGTGCCCATCTCGTGGCCGTACAGGGGGAAGGAGGCCTCCATGCGCAGGGTGTCCCGTGCGCCCAGGCCCGCCGGACGCGCGCCCAGCTCCACCAGCCGGTTCCACAGCCACACGGCGTCCTCGCTGCGGACGTACACCTCATAGCCCAGAGGCTCGCCGGTATAGCCGGTCTTGGCGATGCGGGCCTGGTGACCCTCCAGGGACACGGTGCCCAGGGAGTTCTTGGTGGGCTCCTTGGTGGGGGACACGCCGCCGGTCAGGGTCATGAGCATTTCCTTGCTCTTGGGACCCTGCACAGCGATGGAGGCCCACTGGTCGCTGATGTTGGTGATGGTGCAGTCGAAGCCCGCCAGTGCCCGGTTCAGGTGCTCCAGGTCCTTGTCGATGTTGGCGGCGTTGACCACCAGCAGATAGTTGTCCTCCTGGAACAGATACAGATACGCGTCGTCCACGGCCCCGCCGTTCTCGTTGGGAATGATGCAGTACTGGGCCATGTTCAGGTCCAGGGCGCTGACGTTGCTGGTCAGCACATGCTGGAGAAATTCCTTGCGCTGGGGCCCCTCGATCAGCAGGCGGCCCATGTGGGACACATCGAACAGGCTGCACACCTGGCGGGTATACAGGTGCTCGGCAATGATGCCGGAGGGATACTGGATGGGCATCTCCCACCCGCCGAAATCCACCATGGTGGCCCCGGCGGCCACATGCACGTCATACAGCTGCGTGCGCTTCAGTTCGCTCATTTGATAAGCTCCTCCTTCAGATTTGTTCCGTTTTCGGGCAGCAAAAAAGGGCGCAAAGCCGTTGCTTTGCGCCCCCGTATCCTGACCTGAGAGATTCCCCGCCCCATCCGGGGCAGGTTGCACCTTCGGTGGCCGGTGATCCGGCCTTTTCGGAGTATCGTCCGGACCCGGTCCCTTTTGCCTGAGAGCTTCTGCGTTCCCCTTCGGCGCCGCGCCCGCAGGGCGCAGTCTCTCCCGAGTCCATCCACCGATTTCCCTATTCCGTTGTCGCACCCATTCTATCACGGTGCGGGAAAGGGTGTCAATCGGAATTGTTCGCCGCAGGAAACATTCGGCTGATTGCCGAAAAACCGGGCCCCTCTTTGGGCTATCTGCCCAACATCTCTATTATATGGAGCTTTTCCGCACCCCGGGATTCTCTTTGACACCGGAAGGATTTACCACAGGAAAATTCTGGAAAAACACTGGACATCCGCCTGCTGCGGCGTTATACTCACACCACAGTGCTACCCGTATATAGTTTACGATATACACTTATTCGCGCAATTTTGCGAATACCCACACAGAACGGTGTCTGTTCCACCCATTCAGATTTTGCTAAGATTTTGAGAGAGAGCTTGCCGCGGCATGCATTCCGGCGGAAAGTGCAGCGTTTTACAACGATAAAGCAGACGCAACAAAAAATTCTTACCATTTCAGCGGGTTGATTTTTCTCAAAACGAAACAAAATCGCCGGAAATTGTCATTTATCTACAAAAAACGCCGCCGCAAATGGGCCGAAATGGAGAAAACGAAAAAATGTAATGCATTTTACATACTGGAAAAATCCTTTTTGCTACTATTTTTTTAACGACAGCGGATGGGCCGCTGTCCCCACAACAAAAGGAGAGTTGGTATGGAAAAGAAAAAATTTGACGTAGAGTTTCATGGTACGAATCTCTTCGCCCTGGTCCCCCTGTTGCTGTTCGTGGTGTTCTGCATCCTGTTCTTCGTGGTCTTCAAGACCTTCGACATGATGCACCTGTGCATGGGCGGCTATGTGGCCCTGATCATCGGATCCCTGCTGTCCAAGAACTGGGGCAAATACTGGGACGCCGTGGCAACCGGCATGTCCTCCAAGATTATGAACGAGCTGGCCCTGATCCTGCTGATCGTGGGCATGTTCGGCAAGCTGATGACCCGCGGCGGCGTGGCTCAGGGCTTCGTGTGGCTGGGCGATAAGATCGGCCTGTCCGGCGGCGGCTTCGTGGCCTTCACCTTCATCGCCACCTGCGTCATCGCCACTGCCACCGGCACCTCCATCGGCACCATGTTCACCGCCTTCCCCATCCTGTATCCCTCCGGCCTGCTGCTGGGCGCCGATCCCGTGTTCCTGGCCGGTGCCATCCTCAGCGGCGCTATTTTCGGCGATAACGTCGGCCCCATCTCCGACACCACCATCGCCTCCGCCTCCACCCAGGAGTACACCAACAAGCCCGGCGTGGCCGACGTGGCCGGCGTTGTGGGCAGCCGTATGAAGTACGCCCTGGTGGCCGCTGCCGCCGCCACCGTCTGTTTCGCCCTGTTCGGCGGCTCCGGCTCCGCCATCAACGCGGCTGAGGCCGAGGCCATCCTGGCCCAGTACAGCAATCCCAAGGGCCTGATCATGCTGATCCCCGTGGCCATCCTGCTGATTGTGGCCTTCATCAAGCGCAACATCTATGTGGCCTGCACCTGGGGCCTGATCTCCGGCACCATCATCGGCCTGGTCAGCGGCATCCTGGTTCCCTCCGACATCATGGGCATGCAGGACGGCACCCTGGGCGGCTTCCTCATCGACGGCGTCAACAACATGATCGGCACCGTGGGCTACCTGTACGCCATCGCCGGTATCATCGGCATCCTCAGCGCCAGCGGTCTGCTGCAGCAGGTCATCGACGGCCTGGTCCACAGCAAGCTCAACCGCTCCGTGGTGGGCACCGAGGTCATCATCTCCGTGGGCCTGATGGTCTCCTCCATCTGCCTGGGCTCCGCCAACGGTCCCGCCATCATCATGTGGGGCCCCATCGCCAACGACCTGGGCGAGTCCAAGGGTCTGCACCCCTATCGCCGGGCCAACCTGATGGACGGCTTCGGCAGCACCCTGCCCGCTGTGATCCCCGTCACCAGCGCCTTCATCTTCATCGCCCTGTCCTGCATCCAGGGCCTGATGGACACCTATTCCTTCGTGCAGGAAGTCAGCCCCGTGAGCCTGGCCGGTGCCAGCCTGCACTGCTGGTTCCTGTTCGTGGTGCTGGCCGTGGCCGTGATCACCGGCTGGGGCCGCAAGTACGAGGGTCCCAACGGCGAGCCTGTGAAGGCCCTGCCTGCCCAGACCAAGTAAAAATCATCGCATAAGTCGCCCTGCGGAGCTTTCTCTCCCCGCAGTCTGGTGCGGACCGGCAGGGCCAAATGGGCTTGCCGGTTCGCATCACATATTCGCAAAATCATACACAGGAGGTAAATGAAGATGGCAGAACGCAAATATCGCCAGATCGACTCCCCTTGGATCGACATGAGTCATCTGGATTGGGGTCCCCTGACCGACGAACGGTACGCCCGGCACTTTTTCCGGGGGCATATATTCTATGGCCAGCAGGAGTACAGCGAGAACGTCTTCATCATCAAGCGCGGCCGGGTGGCCATGTGCCTGTGTACGCCGGAGGGCGATATGCGCAACACCATGGTGTTGGACGCCGGATGCATGTTCGGCAACCAGACCCTGTTTGACGGCAGCCCCAACTCCTGTCAGGCCGAGGTCGTCAGCGACGAGGCGGATGTGTATGTGATCCCCAAGGAGGAGGCCTCCTCCCGGATCCGGGACAACTTCCAGATGACCCACAACATCCTCATGCAGAGCAACCGCATCAACCGGATGCTGCTGACCCAGATCGAGCTGATGAGCTTTCACCACAGCGAGGGGCGGGTATGCTTTTACCTGCTGCACCTGGCCGAGCAGTATTCCGAGGAGAAGAACGGCCAGAAGCTGCTGTATATCCGCTTCACCCACCAGGACATCGCCGAGATCACCGGCCTGAGCCGGGTGTGCGTGTCCAACATCATCTCCGGCCTGGTAAAGGACAGGATCCTGATGAAGAAATCGGGGCTTTACTATGTGGTCCAGATGGACGCCCTGCGCCAGCGGATCAACGACTCCGGCGTGAGCTGTTCGGATTAAATTCGCCGGTTTGTAACGGCGTTTACAGGCCCGCCGGGCCCTTTCTGTTAGACTACGGATAACGGGTCCCCACGGGACAACCAATGACTTTATGGAGGAAAAGAAAATGTCTGTTAAGAATCTGGTCAGTGAATTTGTGAAGGAAGCCCCTCCCTATGTGGTGGGTGCGGACGAGCAGTCCAAGAGCATGCGGCCCGGCGTGACCAAGCTGCTGCAGCTGGCCACCAACGAAAACCCCTTCGGCACCTCCCCCAAGGCCGCCGAGGCCATTTGCCAGCAGGCTCCTCTGGCCAACCGCTATCCCGATGTCCGGGCCCAGGACCTGCGCAAGAAGCTGGCGGAGAAGCACGGCCTGTCCGTGGATGAGGTCATGGTCACTGAGGGCGCTACCGCGGGCCTGGGCTTCATCGCCGAGGTGTTCATCCAGCCCGGCGACGAGATCATCCTGACGCCCCCCACCTATCCCAGCTATTATAACTACGTCAAGCGCTGCCGGGGCAAGCTGGTGGAGGTCCCCCTGGAGGAGGACACCCTGACCCCTGACTTCAACAAGGTCCTGGCCGCCATCACCGACAAGACCAAGGCCATCTTCCTCTGCAACCCCAACAACCCCACCGCCACCCTCATCGACTCCGACGAGCTCCACGCCTTCCAGAAGAAGCTGCCTGAGCACGTCCTGCTGGTGGTGGACGAGGCCTATATCGACTTCGTGGAGGACCCCAACTACCGGACCATGGTGGACGCCATCGCCGATGACGAAAACCTCATCGTGGTGCGCACCTTCTCCAAGCTGTACGGCATGGCCGGCGCCCGTATGGGTTATCTGATGGCCAACCGCGAGATCATCGAGTATCTGCAGCGGGATTCCACCGGCTTCTGCTGCAGCCGCATGGGCCTGCACGCCGCCGAGGCCGCCCTGGACGACGTGGAGTTCCAGGAGATGACCAAGAAGGGCAACCAGGAGGGCCGCGAGATCCTGGTCTCCTGCATGAAGGAGCTGGGCTTCCGGGTCTGGCCCTCCCACACCAACTTTATCTACTTCGATCCCGGTGTGGACGTGAAGTGGTTTGCTGACCGCCTGCTGGACTACGGCATCATCATCCGCGGCAACTTCAAGGCCAACCGCATCTCCATCGGCACCCCCGAGGAGGATCGCTTCGTCTGCAAGGCCATGCGCGAGATCATGGCCAACCGCTAACATACGCCATCTCCCGTTTTCTCTCCACACGCTGCCGGAGGGGGGCCCGGCCCCTCTCCGGCACGCCAGCACCTGCGGAGAGGGACGGCAGCCATAAAAATTTGCGCCAAGGCGCACAGAAAACGAGAGGAGACAGCTATGCAATCTTTGGGATTTGTGGAGACCCAGGGCTATGTGCCCGCCTTTGCCGTGGCCGACGCCATGGTCAAGGCCGCCAATGTGGAGATCGTCAAAAAGGTCTGGATCGGCGCCGCCATGGTCACCATCATCGTTCGCGGTGAGGTGGGCGCGGTGCGCACGGCGGTGGATTCCGGTGCGGCGGCTGCCAACCGGATGGACGCCCTGATGGGCTGCTACACCATCGCCCGCCCCACGCCGGAGCTGGTGGAAATGCTGCAATGCTGAGGAGGTAAAGAAAAATGCGTTCTTGGGGATTTATTGAAGTTGTCGGCTATATTCCCGCCGTTGCGGCGGCGGATGCCATGGTCAAGGCTGCCGACGTGACCCTGGCCGGCTGCGAGGTCATCGGCGGCGGCTATGTCACCGTGGCCGTCACCGGCGAGATCGGCGCCATCCGCACGGCGGTGGACGCCGGAGCGGCCGCCGCCAAGCAGGCGGGCCAGCTGCACTGCGCCCACGTCATCGCCCGCCCCGCCGAGGGTGCGGCCAAGGTGGTGGGCCTGAAGCTTTCGGACGACAAGGAATAAGGAGGAGCACAAATGGACTCTTACGGATATATCGAAGTCGTGGGCCTGGTGCCCGCCATTGCGGCGGCTGACGCCGCCCTGAAGGCCGCCAACGTGGAAGTGGTGGGCCGTGAAAACACCGGCAAGGCCATGATCGCCGTGATCATCAAGGGCGAGATCGGCGCCGTCCGTGCCGCCATCGACGCCGCCGAGGCCGAGGTGGAGCGCATCGGCAAGGTGGTCAACACCAACGTCATCGCCCGTCCCGACGAGGCCCTTTCGGCCCTGTATTGATAAAGCGCGGGAGGCAAGATCATGCAGAACTTTTTCACCCGCGAGGATGTGCTGGCTTATCACCAGCAGGGGGTGCAGACCATCCGTCTGGACTCCATGCCCATCCTCACCGATCTGGCCCGGGAGACCCTGCAGACCCTGGGCATGGAGATCGTAACCGGCGCCGCCCCGGCGGCCCAGCCGGCGTCCCGCCCCGCTGCATCCCGTCCCGCAGCCGCCCCCTCCGGCGGCGGCAGCGCCGTGGGCGGAGGCTATGGCTCCTCCGCCTTTGCCGCCCCCTCCGGCGGTCCCGTCACCGCCCAGAAGCTGACGGCCCCCGGCCTGAACAAGCCCGCCTTCCGTGACCTGATCTGCTCCGACAAGAAGCTGATGGGCACCTTCATCGGCACGCCCCATCCCGTGATGACGGAGTTTGTGGGCCACTTCGGCTTCGACTTTGTCTGCATCGACGCCGAGCACAACGCCATGCACCTGGAAACCGTCCAGAAGATGCTCCAGAGCCTGAAGGCCACCCCCACCTATGGCATGGTGCGCATTCCCACCCTGTCCTATGAGAACGTGGCCGGCGCCCTGGATATCGGAGCGGACGCCCTGCTGATCCCTCAGATCCGCACCATGGACGACATCCGCCGCCTGAAGGACTACAGCCAGTATCCTCCCATCGGCCACCGGGGCAGCGGCCCCTCCCGCCTGTGGGACTATGGCGACAGCATCACCCAGCTGGCCACGGACCAGGACATCAACCGCACCACCAACATCGTGGTGCAGCTGGAAACCGTCCAGGCCGTGGAGCACATCGACGAGATCGTCCAGAGCGACTTCATCGACATGTTCTTCATCGGCCCCGGCGACCTGTCCATGGACATGGGCATTTTCGCCCAGTTCAGCAACCCCCGCCTGACGGATACCATCATGCTGCTGCGGGAAAAGACCGCCAGGGCCGGCAAGCGCCTGGGCATCTTCGCCGGCAACTTCGACGCCGCCCGCAATTGGTACGCCAAGGGCTTTGATATGTGCATCATCAACTCCGAGCTGGCGCTGCTCAGCAGCGCCGTGGCCGGTGAGGTGGGCAAGCTCAGAAGCGAGCTGGAGGCCGGGAAATGAAACGGATCCTCACCTCCGACGACGTTCTCGCCCTGGTGCGCCGGGGGGAGACGGAGCTGGTGATGGGACCCGAGGACCGGCTGACGGACCTGGCCCGGGAGCTGGCCCAGCGCCGGGGCGTGAAGCTGGTGGACGCCGCCCAGGCGGCCGCCCGGACGGCTGCCGCCCCGCAGCCGGCACCCCGGCCCGCCCCGGCTGCGCCGCAGCCGGCCTCCGTATCCCGGCCCGCTCCCGCCGCGCCCCTGCGGCCCCAGGCCGCCGGAGGGGGCGGGGAGGAGTATGACCTGGTCATCCTGGGCGGCACCTGCGTGCTGCCGGAGATGGGCTGCCTGCCGCTGAATGTGTGCGTCCGGGGCGGGAAGATCGCCGCCCTGACGGCGGAGGTGCCCCGGGGCCGCCGGGTCATCGACGCCTCCGGCCTGTATGTGCTGCCGGGGATCATCGACCCCCACACCCACCTGGGCCTGGCGGTGCCCTTCGGCCAGGAGCTGGAGAGCGAGACCCGCTCCGCCATCCTGGGGGGCGTCACCACCATCGGCACCTACTTCAATCAGCCCGGCAGCTATCTGCCGGTGATCGACCGCCTGCGCCGGGAGGTGTCCCAGCTGTCCCGGGTGGACATGATCCCCCACTTCTCCCTGCGGGAGCAGCAGCAGATCGACGAGCTGCCCCTGTATTCCAGCCAGGGCATGAACTCCTTCAAGGTGTACATGTGCGGCGTGCCGGGCCTGTACCCCCACCAGGAGGACGGCTTCATCATCCGGCTGATGCAGCGCATGAAGCAGCTGCCTCCCACGGCCCACCCCATCCTCAGCATCCACTGCGAAAACACCTCCATCTGCGACTATGCCACGGAGGATATGCAGTCCCAGCCGCTGGACACTCTGGCCGACTGGAACCGCACCCACCCCAACCTGGCCGAAGGCGAGGCCGTCCGCCGGGCGGCGTACTTTGCTCGGGAAATGGGCGTGCGCACCTATGTGGTCCACAGCTCCACCCGGGAGGCCATGGAGGCCCTGGCCGCCGACAAGCACCCCAACCTCTATGTGGAGACCACCTCCCCCTATCTCTGCCTGGATACCGACAGCCCCATCGGGGCCTACGGCAAGATGCTGCCGCCCATCCGTGAGCCGGAGAGCCGCAAGGCCCTCTGGGACGGCATCCGCAGCGGCCTCATCGACACCATCGGCACCGACAACACCGTGCTTACCGCCGGTGAAAAGCAGGTGTCCTCTGGCATGCGGGAGGCCGGAGCCGGATATCCCACCCTGGGTACCCACCTGGTCAGCGTCCTGGACGAGGGCATTTATCGCCAGGAGCTGCCCATTGAGAAGCTGGTGCCCCTGATGACCATGAACCCCGCCAGGATCTTCGGCGTATATCCCCGGAAGGGGACCATTCTCCCCGGCAGCGACGCGGACCTGGTGCTGGTGGACCTGCGGGCCGCCCGCACCGTGGACCCCCGCCAGCTGCTGAGCCGTTCGGACTTCTCCCTGTTCCAGGGCCGCACCCTGCGGGGCTGGCCGGTGGCCACCATCAAGGGTGGCCATATCGCCGCCTGGAACGGCCAGCTTACCGACGACCTCCAGCGGGGCCAGGTGCTGGAGCACTGACCCCCCGGCGGAACAAAAGCGCAAAAATGTAATGGAAATGACAGACATTTCCCCGAAAATATGTCAGGCTATAAGCAGATAAACGGAATGCTTTGCCTGCATATGGACAAAACGAGGAGGAACTGAGTCATGTATGTATGCAAGGTGATCGGAAAGATCATTTCCACCGTGAAAAACGAGAAGCTGGTGGGCCACAGCATCGTGCTGGTCCAGGCGGCGGCTCTGAACGACCGGGGCAGCCTGGAGGCAGACGGCCCGGTGTTTGCCGCAGCGGACACCATCGGCTGCGGCGAGGGCAACTTCGTTCTGGTGACCCGGGGCAGCAACGCACGCTACGCCTGCAAGTGTGCGGAGGCCCCGGTGGACATGGCCGTGGTGGGCATTCTGGACGGCGGTCAGTGGGGCCTCTCCTGACCCCATGCAGGAATCCTGAATTTTGAGGTGAGAACAAGCATGAAGCAATTATTCCAGCCTGACGGCATCGCCGTGGTGGGCGCTTCCTCCAACCCGGGGAAGGCCGGCTTTGTGGCGATCCGCAATATGCGGGAAAAGGGCTACCCCGGAAAGGTGTATCCGGTGAATCCCAAGGAAACGGAGATCCTGGGCTATCCCTGCTCCCCCTCCCTGGCGGAGGTGGAGGGCCATGTGGACCTGGTGGTCCTGATCATGCCCTCCCGGATGATCTACAGCGTCATGGACGATCTGGACCGCCGCATGGAGGAAAAGGGCGATGTAAAGTTCATCGTCTGCGCCGCGGCGGACTACGCCGAGACCAAGACCCCCGAGGGCATCGACCGCCAGGCCCGCCTGATGCGCACGGCGGAGAAATACGGCATCCGGGTGGTGGGCCCCAACTGCATCGGCGTCATCGACAACCGCAGCCTGGTGGATACCACCTTCGTGGACACCGGCGTGCCCTTCTCGTCCTTCGGCCAGCCCAGCGGCATCACCTTCATCTCCCAGAGCGGCGCTCTGGCCAGCACCATCCTGATGGAGGGCGCCGGACGGGTGGAGCCGGTGCTGTATAACAAGTTCATCTCCATCGGCAACATGGCCGATGTGGACTTTGTGGACCTGCTGAACTATTTCGAGACCGACGACTCCACCCGGGTCATCGGCATCTATATGGAGGGCTGCGGCAACGGCCGTGAGCTGGCCGAGACCCTGAAGCGGGTCAGCCGCAAAAAGCCCATCGTGGTGCTGAAGGTGGGCCGCAGCGCCCTGGGCGGCGCAGCCGCCAATTCCCACACCGGCTCCATGGCCGGGTCCGACGCCGTGTACGACGCCATGTTCAAGCAGACCGGCGTGGTCCGGGTGGACACCATCGACGAGCTCATCGACACCCTCCAGGCCTTCGACCGCCTGCCCCTGCCCGGCGGCGGCAATCTGTTCCTGTATTCCCAGGCCGGCGGCCCCGGCATCTACTGCACCGACGCCATCGCCCGGTGGCCCCAGCTGAAGATGCCCCTGGTGTCCGACGATACCAAGGCCCGCCTGGCCGCCACCCAGCAGCCCATGGCCAACATCTGCCACCCGGAGGGCTACGCGGATATCACCGCCTCCGCCTCCGTGCGCAACCATGTGGACGGCCTCCAGATCGTCCTGCAGGATGAAAACGTGGACGCCGTGGTGTTCATCACGGTGGTGCCCACCTTCCTGCCCCAGGAGGAGCTGGCCCGTGAGCTGGTGAAGATGACCGAAACCACCCCCCAGGCCCAGGAAAAGCCTGTGTTCTACTGCGTCATGGCCGGCGCTTATACCTCTCCGGCCCGGCGCATCATGGAGCAGGCGGGCCTGTGTACCTTCGACGCCCCGGACAAGGCCGTCCTGGCAGCGAAGAATATGTGCAATTACGCCGCCTTTCGCCGGCGGCAGAAGGAGGACTGAGCCATGTCTGAAAAGAATACCGTCGCTCTGAACGAGCGCGACAGCAGCAGCCTTCTGTCCTCCTGCGGCGTGCGGATGGTGGCCTCCGTGCTGCTGGACAAGCCCGACCGGGCCGCCTTCGAGGCCGCCTCCCGTCAGCTGGGCTTCCCCGTGGCCATGAAGGTCCTGTCCGACGACATTCTCCACAAAACCGACGTGGGCTGCGTGGTGCTGAACGTCACGGATGTGGACGGCATGCAGGCCGCCTACGACACCATCATGGCCAACGCCGCCAAAAATGCCCCCGGGGCCCGGGTCCAGGGCGTTCTGGCTGAGCAGATGCTGCCCAAGGGCTTCGAGGTCCTGCTGGGCGTCAGCACGGATCCCCAGTTCGGCCATGTGATCATGGCGGGCCTGGGCGGCGTGCTGGTGGAGCTGCTGCACGCGGTGTCCCTGCGTGTGCTGCCTATCACCCGCCAGGATGCCGAGGATATGATCGATGAAACGCCGCTGGCCAAGGCCTGCCAGGGCCTGCGGGGCCAGCAGTACCGCCGGGAGGAGATCGTGGAGGCCCTGATGTGCCTGTCCCGCCTGGTGGAGGAGCACCCGGAGATCACCGAGGTGGACATCAATCCCCTGATGCTCTATGGCGACGGCCGTCCGGCCACCGCCGTGGACGCCATGGTGGTCATGAAAAAGTAAAACGCCGCACATGCGGAATATGAAGGAGCGTAGCGATATGAAAGAAATCAGACTCCACGGCATCGGCGGTCTGGGCACGGTGAAGGCCGGCGAAATGCTGGTCCACGCTGCGGTAGCCAGTGGAAAATACGGCAATTCCATCCCGTTTTTCGGCTTCGAGCGCCAGGGCGCGCCGGTCACGTCCTATGTGCGCCTGGGCGATGAGAAGATCCGTCCCAAGAACCAGGTCTATCATCCCAACTGCACCCTGGTGCTGGATCCCAGCCTGCTGATCTCCGCCCCGGTGTTCGACGGCCTGACGGAGAACTCCTATTTCATTGTCAACACCAAGGCCGAAAACGGCGCGGACCTGGTGAAAAATCCCAACGTCAAGACCGTGGCCTGGCTGGACGCCACCTCCATCGCCCTGGAGATGCTGGGCCGTCCCATCACCAACACCATCATGCTGGGCGCCTTCGTCCGTGCCACCGGCTGGGTGGACAAGGACGAGCTGGAAAAGGTCATCTGCCGCTTCTTCGGCGAGAAGAACGTGGAGACCTTCCGCCGCGGCTATAACGAAGTGAAGCTGTACACATTTGAATAAGGGGAGGAACACCATGAAATTTATCAGTGATTACATCGTCCCCATCGGACCGGAGGGCCTGCACATTATCCAGACCGGTAAATGGCGGACCCGCAAGCCCGTGATGGACACCGACAAGTGCGTCAAGTGCGGCATGTGCCTGATGTACTGTCCCGTTAACTCCATCCGCCGCCACGAGGACGGTTCGTTCGAGATCTGCTACGATTACTGCAAGGGCTGCGGTATCTGTGCCCACGAGTGCAAGAAGGGCGCCATCACCATGCAGCCGGTAAAGGAGGAGAACTAATGGCTGACATTCAGGTCATCAACGGCAATATGGCTGCCGCCATTGGCGCGGCACTGTGCCGTCCCGATATCATCGCCGCCTATCCCATCACCCCCCAGACTCCCATCGTGGAGTATCTGGCCGACTTCGTCACCGGCGGCAAGCTGGACAGCAGCGTCAGCGAGGTGGAGAGCGAGCTGTCCGCCATGAGCGTTGTCACCGGCGCGTCCCTGGCCGGCTCCCGCGTGTTCACCGCCAGCGCCTCCCAGGGCCTGTCCCTGATGTATGAGCCCTATTTCCGGGCCTCCACCCTGCGTCTGCCGGTGGTCATGGCCGTGGCCAACCGCGAGATGATCTCTCCCCAGACCCTGTGGGGCGGTCCCCAGGACTCCCTGACCGTCCGTGACGCCGGCTGGCTGCAGATCTATGTGGAGGACAACCAGGAGATTCTGGACACCATGATCATGGCCTACCGCATTGCCGAGGACAAGAATGTCCTGCTGCCCATCAACGTCTGCTTCGACGGCTTCTACCTGTCCCACATGTCCGAGCGGGTGGAGATTCCCACCCAGGAGCAGGTGGACGAGTTCCTGCCCAAGTATGTGCCCGAGCACATCATCCTGGATCCCCAGCGTCCCATGGCCGTTGACCCCCTGACCAACGGCAACCTGCTGACCGAGTACCGCCTCAAGCACATGATGGGCCAGCAGAACGCCCTGAAGCTCCTGGAGGAGCTGGACAAGGTGTACGGCGAGAAGTTCGGCCGCAGCTACGGCGGCGCCGTGGAGGAGTACCGCTGCGACGACGCGGATTACGTCATCGTCACCATGGGCTCCATGACCGGCGTTGCCAAGGACCGGGTGGACAAGGCCCGGGCCGACGGCAAGAAGGTGGGCCTGCTGAAGATGCGCATGGTCCGTCCCTTCCCCTGCGACCGGGTGGCCAAGGTGCTCTCCGGCAAGCGGGCCTTCGGCGTGGTGGACCGCAACGTGTCCTTCGGCTGGAACACCGGCATCATCTATGAGGAGATCTGCGCCTCCATGAACCGGGCTGCATCCTTCGTCCCCAACGTTCCCTTTATCGCCGGTCTCGGCGGCGAGGACATCACCGCCACCCATATCGACTATGCCATCGACAAGATCATCGCTCAGGACGGCAAGACCGGCAAGCACGACACGGTCTGGCTCAACCGCGAGGTCATGGGTCTGTAAGGAGGAACTGTCATGAATGTTATTGAAAAGCTGGCAACCTATGAGGACCAGATCTCCCCGGGCGTATCCGCCTGCGTGGGCTGCAACGTGGAGCTGACTCTGCGCACCTGCATGAAGGTGCTGGGCCCCAACACCATCTTCGCCGTGCCTCCCGGATGCATGGGCGGCGTGGGCGTCGTGGGCTGGGACAAGGAGTCCGGCGCCAAGACCCCCGTGTTCTTCCCCCTGCTGGACAATGTGGCCTCCATGCTGGCCGGTATCAAGATGCACTATGAGCGCATCGGCCGCAAGGTCAATGTGGTGGCCTTCGCCGGCGACGGCGCCTCCGTGGACGCCGGCATGCAGTGCCTGTCCGGAGCGGCGGAGCGCGGCGACAAGATCATCTATATCTGCTATGATAACGAGGGCTACATGAACACCGGTTATCAGCGCAGCGGCTCCACCACCAAGGGTGCCTGGACCTCCACCACCCCCGTTATCAACGGCCACGGCGGCAAGAAGCAGAACAAGAAGGACTTCCCCATGATCATGGCCATGCACGATGTGCCCTATATGGCCACCATGAGCCCCGCCTATATCCCCGATATGGTCCGCAAGCTGGAGAAGGCCATGGCCGTGGACAACGGCCTGGTGTACCTGCATGTGTACAATCCCTGCGTCACCGGCTGGGGCTGCAAGTCCGATGAGAGCATCGAGGTGGCCCGCCTGGCGGTGGAGACCAACTTCGCCCCCCTGTACGAGGTGGAAAACGGCGTGTTCAAGATGTCCGTGGACGTGAAGAACCCCAAGCCCGTCAAGGAGTTTGTCACCCGCTTCAAGAAGTTCCGTCACCTGACGGAGCAGGATATCGAGGAGCTGCAGGAGTTCACCGACCGCCGCCTGGCCCGGCTGAAGAAGCTCTGCGGCGAATAAGCCCCCCCTCTTACCACACAATTACCCTCCACACATACACTTTGCTCCGACGCCCGGCAGACTTCCTCCTGCCGGGCGTCGGAGCATTGCTGGCCCTTCGCCGATGGCTGCTGTGCAGGGGTGTGGGCTCTGCCCCGCCCCTAAAACCAGATGTATCCGCCCCCTTATTTCCCCAGCCACTGGCGCAGCATTTCCCACAGCTCCACCGACCGGAACCGGAGCTCGTACCCGGCGTCCTCCTCCGCCATCAGGGACAGGTCATCCTCCTCCAACCCGGCGGCCCGTCCCGCGTCCTGCCACTGGCAGGCGGCGGCAGTGCACAGAGGCGGAAACACCACGCACCACCAGTTCTGCCCCGCTCCCTGGCCGATGATCACCCGCAGGGCCAGGTATTTCCCGGCGGGCAGGGAGAAGCCGTCATAGTCCTTGGTGGGGAACTCCGCCGGCTCCAGCCGGGCCTGGACCGGCTGGGCGCAGCCCTCTGCCGCCAGGGTTTCCCGGGCCTCCCGGGTCAGCTCCGGCAAGGCGGCGGTCAGGGCCTGCTCCGCCTGCTCCATGTCCGCCGACTGCTCCAGAATTTCCTGGGCCCGGGCCAGCACCCGGTCCCGGACCCGCAGCTTCAGGGCCTGATCCTCCGGGGAGTCGGAGTTGGCGATGACGTGGAGGCGGATGACCTTCCGGCCCAGCTCCTCCTGCTGCCCCAGGGAAGCCGCCCCCCACAGAATGGTCACGGCCAGGGCCAGCAGCAGCGCCAGCTCCCAGTATCGGAAATGTGATTTTTTCATACAAAAACACCGTCCTATGCAGGAATTTCCTACAGTATGGACGGCGTTTTCGTATTTTATACCGGTTTCACAGCCGGGGGGCCAAAAAAGTCAGGGGATAGGATTTTTCCAGCTCCCGGGCGGCCAGCCGGGCGGTTTCCTCCCGGCGGAACAGCCCCATCACGGCGGAACCGGAGCCGGTCATGCACGCGGCGTCGGCTCCCAGACGGGAAAGCTGGCGGCGAATGGTGAAAACCTCACTGTCCTCCGGCAGGGCCTGCTCAAAAACGTTCCCCACCAGACGGCAAATATGCGCCAGGTCGCCAATTTCCAGTGCTTTGGCCATGGCATCGGAATCCGGGCGGTTTGCAATGGCGATCTCGTCCAGCTTCCGGAACATCACGGCGGTGGAGTGGGCCACCGGGGGCTTCACAATAACGAACCAGCACATAGGAAGCGGCAAAAGAGCGGTAAGCCGTTCGCCCCGGCCCCGGGCCAGGGCGGTTCCGCCCCGGACACAGTAGGGAACGTCGCTGCCCACCCGGGCGGCCATGGTTTCTAACGCTTCATCGGACACATTGATGCTGAATAAACGTCTCATGCCCCGCAATACGGAGGCGGCGTCACTGCTGCCGCCTCCAAGACCGGCCTGGGAGGGGATCTTCTTCTCCAATCGGATGATAATCCCTGTATGGGGGATATTTGTCTCCTGAAAAAAGACGTCCGCCGCTTTCCAGGCCAGGTTGTCCGGCCCGGTGGGCAGGTCGGTGCCGGGGCATTCCACCGCAATATCGTCTGTTTCAACGGTTTCCAGCGTTACAACGTCATATAGAGCGGCGCTCTGCATGACGGAGGTGACCTCGTGGTACCCGTCCGGGCGGCGGGCCCCTACGTCCAGGGTCAGGTTCAGCTTGGCAGGAGCCAGCTCGGTGATGCTCATGTTTCATCCTCCTGGTCGTCAAAATACGCTTTTAGATTGCGCTCCACCGGCAATATCAGGGCCACCGCCCCGATAATTTGCAGAATTACGGCGATATACAGCAGAATCTGCTGCCCAGTGATTGCCATCAGCCGCACAGAACGCATAATCATAAACGACAGAGCCGCAAAGACCGGGCCGGACTGCCGCAGCAGCTTCAGAAACAGGCTGTCGGCGAATTTCTGCCGCTCGGGAGCCAGGGGGCCCTGGGGACTGCGGTATTTCCGGCCCGGCAGCAGCTGCCCCGCAAAGCCCGCCAGCACCATCAGGCCCGGGACAATATACGCGGGCCACCAGATATAAAACATGAACTTACCTCATTTATCGCGAATTTTGTCCCGATACACCCTGGGATGTCCCGGGTTCTGACCCGGGACAGGGCAGGGACACACCGGGTCAATGCATACGCTTGAGGGTCTCCACCACCATGGCATACACCCGCTGCACGGAGGCCACGGACATGGACTCCCGGAAGGTGTGAATTTCCTTCAGGTCGGGGCCGAAGGACACGCAGTCCAGACCCGACAGCTTGGCGGAGAACAGACCGCACTCCAGACCGGCGTGGATGGCCTCCACCTTGGGGGCGTAGCCGTACTGGTCGGTGAACACCTGGACCATCAGGTCCCGCAGGGGGGACTGGGGCATATACTCCCAGCCGGGGTATTCGCCGTGGGTGCTGACGGAGCCGCCCAGCCGCTCCATCAGGCAGCGAAGGCGCTGGATGAGCATCTGCTTCTGGGTGGCCACGCTGCTGCGGACGCTGAAAGAGGCGTGAACGGCGTCGTCCCCGGTGGTGAGGATACCCAGGTTCAGGGAGGTCTGCACCAGGCCGGGCATATCGGCGCTCATGGCCTGGATGCCGTTGGGCAGGCAGGTGAGCATACACACCACGCTGCGGCTGGAGCTTTCATCCAGGGGCAGCAGGTCGGTTTCCGCCGGGCGGACGGAGACGGTGATGGCCGGGTCGTTGACCCGGTATTCCTTTTTGAAGGCGGCGTCCATTTCGGCGCAGACGGCCTGGACGGCGCTGGCGTCGGCGGCCACCAGGGCCACGGAGGCGGTGGGAATGGCGTTGTCCTTCAGGCCGCCGCTGACGGAGATCACCCGCAGGGGCGTTTTCTGCTCCAGGGCGTACAGGACCCGGCCCAGCAGCATGCTGCTGTTGGCGCGGCCCTTGTCGATCTCCGCGCCGGAGTGACCGCCCACCAGGCCGGTGACGGCGATCTCCTGCACCGGGGCGCTGAAGGCACTGCGGGTCACGGGCAGGCAGCAGTCGGCCCGGGCGCCGCCGGCGCAGCTGACGGTGAAAATGCCCTCGTCCTCGGAGTCCATGTTCAGCATCCGGCGGCCCTTGAGAACGGACACGTCCAGGCCCTCGGCGCCGTACATACCGGTTTCCTCGTCCACGGTGAAGATGGCCTCGATGGCCGGGTGGGACAGGGAATCATCGTCCAGTATGGCCATGGCCATGGCCACGGCAATGCCGTCGTCGCCGCCCAGGGTGGTGCCCCTGGCGGAAACGGTGTCGCCCTCCAGCACCAGGTCCAGGCCCTCGGCGGCCATGTCCTTGGTGCAGCCGGGCTCCTTTTCGCAGACCATGTCCATGTGACCCTGGAGGATCACAGGCTCCGCCGACTCATAGCCGGGGGTGGCGTCCCGGAAGATCACCACGTTGTTCAGCTGGTCCTGGACATACCGCAGGCCCCGGGCCTTGGCAAAGTCCACCAGCCAGTCGCTGACGGCCTTGGTGTTGCCGGAACCGTGGGGGATGGCGCACAGCTCCTCGAAGAAACGAAAAACACGCTGGGGCTCCAGATGATTCAAAACAGCCATAATGCACGCTCCTTTTATATATTTTCCAGGGTCAGTATACCCTATTTTCCGGGGATTTGCAAGGGGGGAAGGGAACGGTGATTATCGCGGCAGAGAATCGCCGATAGAGCGCCTGTAGGGCCCGCTGCCCTCAGCGGGCCGCATAAAAACCCGCTGCCGGGAGAACGGCAGCGGGTTTTTTGCAGCAGGAGAGAGGAGAATTTACTGGCCGGAGTTGGCGGCGCGGTAGGCGCTGGGGGTCATGAGGCGGTATTTCAGGAAATTCCGGTTCAGGGTCTTGGCGTTGCGGTAGCCCACCTCCAGGGCGATGTCCAGCACCGTCATGCGGGTGGTGGTCAGCAGCTTACAGGCCCGGTTCACCCGGATCAGGGCCAGGAAATCCTCAAAATTCAGCTCCACCTGGCACAGCAGGGTGCGGTTGAGCTGCTGGACGGAAATGCCGAAGGCCCGGGCCACCCCGGCGGCGCTGAGGTCCTCCCGGTAGTGACGGCAGATGTGCTGCACCAGACTGTACCCCAGGCGGCTCTCCTCAATCTGGCAGATGTTCTGCACCTTCTGATAGGTGGCCCGGTACTGGCCGATGCGGGTGCCCAGCCGGGCGGCAAACACCTTGGAGATGTGGGACTCGTCCACATAGCCCAGAATTTCCGCCAGCTCCTTCAGGGTCAGGTCCGTATACAGCAGATAGTCGGCGGTTTTGCCGATGCGCATTTCGTTGAGCAGGTCGAAAAAGGACAGCCCCGTCATGGCGGTGATTCGGGCGCTGACGGTGGAGCGGCTGCACCCGAACACGTCCGCCAGCTGCTGGAGCGTCAGCTTCTGGCCGCAGTGGAGGTACATATACCGCAGCAGCTCCCGGTGGTCGGGACCCTGGGCATCAGCGGGGCGGTCCGCCGCCAGGGCCTGCCGGGCGAACAGCACCGTCAGCTGCACCAGCAGGCTCACGGCATTGAGACTGGAAAACAGCTGTCCCTCCTCCTGAAGGGACGCAAGACCCAGCTCCCGGGACAGACCGTCAGCAATGCGTCCGGCCTCCGCCCGCTGCCGGGGAGACAGCTCCAGCACCGGCACCGTCTCCATCAGCCGGGCCATGGGCATGGGCTGGCCATCCTCCCCCCGGAACAGATGGGCGGCCCGGGCCACGGTGTCGTAGTGATAGGCGATGACGCTGCAGGCCAACGGCTCGTCCACCCGGACGATCTCGCTGATCTGCCAGGGCAGGATGGCCGCCAGGCTTCCGGCGGACAGGGGATACTCCCGGCCCTGGAGCCGGATAACGCCGCTGCCGCTGCGGACCAGGAGAAACCGGGCGTCCCGGTGGATCACCGGGGCCGTGGGCCGGGCGGCGGTGAATTGGTCAAAAGAGAACAGGCTGCTTTGGTCCAGGTCGGACCGCCCGGGGGTTTGCAGGGCGATGGTCTGTTTCATGAATGTCCCCTCCTTATGGGGGTTATTTTACCACATACGGGCGGCGCTGCCAAGGGGGAATGGGACATTTTGCGCAGAAAATCTTGTACAAAAACGACCTGTTTTATCTGGACGGCCGGGCAAAAAACGCATGAATTTACAGAGTAACCCGGTGGGAAGCGAGTATTATTACAATAAAGTGTCAAAGTACCGGGACAAAACATCGGTTAAAATACAAAAATCGGGCCGCGTCAGGGTGAGAAATCGGACCGGAAATCTGGTAAAATAGGGGAGAACTGGAGAGGAGGAAATTCCATGCCCATTTGCGTTAAAAGCGAGATCGGCCCTTTGAAGCGGGTGCTTCTGCAGCGGCCGGGCCGGGAGCTGGAGCATCTGAGCCCCAATACCATGGGCCAGCTGCTGTTTGACGATATTCCCTATCTGTACGGCGCTCAGCGGGAGCACGACTGCTTTGCCCAGATCCTGCGGGACAACGGGGCGGAGGTGGTCTATCTGGAGGACCTGACGGCCCAGGTGCTGGCAGGAGACGAGGAGCTGCGCCGCCGGTTTGTGGAGGAGACCATCCGCCGGGCCGGCAGCACCGCCATGGGATACCGGGGCGACCTGAAGCGGTATCTGCTGGATATCCAGGACCCCCTGGAGCTGGTGCTGAAAACCATGGAGGGCGTGTCGTATCAGGATGTGTTCCCCAACGAGCAGGGACGGCTGTCCAGCCTGGTGCACACCGGGGCCCGGTTCCTGATGCCGCCGATCCCCAACCTGTATTTCACCCGGGACCCCTTCGCCTGCATCGGCCGGGGCGTGAGCCTGAACCATATGTTCACGGACACCCGCAACCGGGAGACCCTGTACGGCGACTATGTGCTGCGGCATCATCCGGACTACGCCGGGCAGGTGCCTCTGTACTATACGCCGGACCAGTATTTCTGGATCGAGGGCGGGGACATCCTGAACCTGAGCCGCCGGGTGCTGGGAGTGGGTATCTCCCAGCGGACCCAGCCGGAGGCCATCGAGCAGCTGGCATCGGCCATCTTCGCCGACGAGAGCTCCGAGATCGACACGGTGCTGGCTTTTGAAATCCCCAGCACCCGGGCGTTCATGCATCTGGATACCGTGTTCACCCAGGTGGACGTGGACAAATTCACGGTGCATCCGGGGATCCTGGGCACCCTGCGGATCTTCGAGCTGACGGGCCGGGGACAGGGCAAGCTCACCACCCGGGAGGTCAGCGGCCCCCTGGAGCAGGTGCTGGCGGGCTATCTGGGTCTGGACCGGGTGCAGCTGATCCGCTGCGGCGGCAGCAGCCAGATCGCCGCCGAGCGGGAGCAGTGGAACGACGGGTCCAACACCCTCTGCATCGCCCCCGGCGTGGTGGTGGTGTACGACCGGAACTATGTCACCAACCAGATCCTGGAGGACAGCGGCATCCGGGTGCTGAAAATGCCCAGCGCCGAGCTGTCCCGGGGCCGGGGTGGCCCCCGGTGCATGAGCATGCCCCTGTGGCGGGACGAGATCTGAGAGAATATCCATCAATATTTATCAATAGAAAGGGAGAACATCATCATGGCTGTGAATATCAGAGGAAGAAGCTTTCTGAAGCTGCTGGACTATACCCCGGCGGAGATCCGTTATCTGCTGGACCTGTCCAAAAATTTCAAGGATATGAAGCGCGCCGGTGTGCCCCACCGCTGGCTGGAGGGGAAGAACATCGTGCTGCTGTTTGAAAAGACCTCCACCCGCACCCGGTGCTCCTTCGAGGTGGCCGGTATGGACCTGGGCATGGGCGTGACGTATCTGGAGCCCGGCAGCAGCCAGATGGGCAAGAAGGAGTCCATCGCCGACACCGCCCGGGTGCTGGGCCGGATGTATGACGGCATCGAGTACCGCGGCTTCAGCCAGGATCTGGTGCAGGAGCTGTCCGACCATGCGGGCGTGCCCGTGTGGAACGGCCTCACCGATCAGTTCCACCCCACCCAGATGCTGGCGGACCTGCTGACCATCGAGGAGAAGCTGGGTCGGCTGAAGGGCGTGCGCTTCACCTATTTCGGCGATGCCCGCAACAACATGGGCAACTCCCTGATGGTGGCCTGCGCCAAGATGGGCATGCACTTCACCGCCTGCGCGCCTAAGGAACTGTTCCCCGAGGAGTGGCTGGTGGAAAAGGCCCGGGACATCGCCCGGGAGACCGGCGGCAGCGTGACCCTCACCGAGGATGTGACCCAGGGCGCAACTGACGCCGACGTGATCTACACCGATATCTGGGTCTCCATGGGTGAGCCCGACAGCGTGTGGTCCGAGCGCATCCGCCTGCTGACCCCTTATCAGGTCAACGAGAAGGTCATGGCCATGACCGCCCCCGGCGCCATCTTCATGCACTGCCTGCCCTCCTTCCACGACACCCGCACCACCATCGGCGCAGACATTGCCAAGAAGTTCGGCATCACCGAGATGGAGGTCACCGACCAGGTGTTCGAGAGCAAGCAGTCCGTGGTGTTTGACGAGGCCGAGAACCGGATGCACACCATCAAGGCCGTGATCTACGCCACCCTGCACTGAGAAAGGAGACGCCCCATGGCTTTTGCATTTCCCGCCTATCACCATCCCGACTTTGACCAGCCGTCCCTGAAAAATGCGCCGGACGCCCGCTGGGAGACGGTGGAAAAGGACGGCGTGGCTCCCGAGGAGTTCCACAGCACGTCCATGTATCCCGAATATTTCAAGATCAACGGCCGCTGGACCCTGGCGGAGGAGAGCCGCATGGACAGCTGCGTGGTGCTGGAGGACGACGGACACCTGTCCGTGGTGGAGAGCCGCAACCTGAAAAAGGGCCAGCGGGTGATCCTGGGCCGCACCGAGCACGGCCAGGACGGCATTTATATGCACTGCAATGGCTTCACCCAGGACAGCGAGACGCTGGAGGATCAGTTCGTGTTCCGCCAGGGCCGCAGCCGGGAGACCTCCTATGCCAAGGACTATGACCGGCTGGTGGAGCTGCTGCGCCACGAGAAGGACCACGGCAACATCGTGTGGGTCATGGGCCCCGCCTTCGCCTTTGATGACGGCGCACGGAAGGCCATGCAGGCCCTGATCGACAACGGCTACTGCCACGGCCTGCTGGCGGGCAACGCCCTGGGTACCCACGATCTGGAGGGTGCGCTGCTGCACACGGCACTGGGCCAGGATATCTATACCCAGCAGTCTCAGCCCAACGGACACTATAACCACCTGGACGTGCTGAACAAGGTCCGCCGCAGCGGGTCCATTCCTCAGTTTATCGAGGATTACCACATCGACAACGGCATCATCTACGGCTGCGTGAAGAACCATGTGCCCTTCGTGCTGACCGGCTCCATCCGGGACGACGGGCCGCTGCCGGAGGTGTACGGCAACGCCTACGAGGGCGCAGCCGCCATGCGGGAGCTGGTGCGCAAGTCCACCACCGTGATCTGCCTTGCCACCATGCTGCACACCATCGCCACCGGCAACATGACGCCGTCCTTCCGGGTGATGCCCGACGGCACCATCCGCCCGGTGTATCTGTACGCCGTGGACGCGGCGGAGTTCGTGGTGAATAAGCTGCTGGACCGCGGCAGCCTGTCCGCCACCACCATGGTCACCAACGTGCAGGACTTCATCGGCAAGGTCGCCGCCGGCCTGGGCGTGATCTGAGAAGAATTTTCGTCCAGGTACACGCCCCGGACGAAAATGATCTCAATTGATTTGCCGCCTGCGGGCGGCAAACTCTGTGAGGCTTTTTTGACAAACTGAGACATCCCCGATGCCATGCATCGGGGATGTCTTTTGTATACGGATTGTTATTTTTGAGAAAAATACTGCGAACAGGAATCAGAATCCCTGGGACTCCGGGTGCATCTGCTGCTTGACCCGGCGGCCGGTGGGGGTGGCGGCCAGGCCGCCCAGGGCGGTTTCCCGGAACTCCACCGGCATGCGGCGGCCCACCTCGCCCATGGCGTCGATGACCTCGTCCACGGGGATGCGGCTTTCGATGCCGGCCAGGGCCATGTCCGCCGCGCTGATGGCATTCACCGCGCCGATGACGTTGCGCTTGACGCAGGGGACCTCCACCAGGCCCGCCACGGGGTCGCACACCAGGCCCATGAGGTTCTTCAGGGCCATGGCCACGGCGTGGCCGATCTGCTGGCCGGTGCCGTCCCGCAGGGCCACCAGGGCTCCCGCCGCCATAGCGGAGGCGGTGCCGATCTCCGCCTGACAGCCGCCGGAGGCACCGGCGATGCAGGCCTTGTAGGCGATCACCGCGCCGATGCCGCTGGCCACATACAGGGCCTCCAGGATCCGGTGCTGGCTCAGCTCCTCATACTTGCACATGGGCAGCAGCACCGCCGGAAGCACGCCGCAGGCGCCCGCCGTGGGGGCCGCCACAATGCGGCGCATGCAGGCGTTGGACTCCGCCATGGACAGGGCCTCGGCGATGACCTCGCTGACGTAGCCGCCGGACATGGCCCGGCCCCGGATGGAATACTGCCGCATTTTCAGGCCGTCACCGCCTACCAGGCCGCTGACGCTGCGGCGGCGACCGGTGTAGGTGTCCGCCGCGTCCACCATGTATTGCCAGGTGGTCAGCATTTTTGCCATGGATTGCTGACGGGTCACCTGGCGCTCGTCCATGTCCGTTTCCAGCACGATCTCCCAGAAGGGCTTGTGCTCGGCTTCCATGCGGTCAAAGATTTCCTTCATCGAATCCAGCGACATCGTCATCATCCTCCTTATCGTAATAGGTCACCGACAGAATGCCCGTCAGCTCCGAAAGAAACGCCACCTGGTGGGGCTTGATATGCTGGTCGGTCTCGATGACCATCAGCGCGTCGCCGCCCCGCTTGTGGCGGCACAGGCTCATATTGGCCACGTTGATGCGCAGCTGGTTCAGCACTGATGTCACCGCCGCCACGGCGCCGTTTTCATCCTGGTTCCGGATGACCAGGGTGTTGAACATGCCGTCGAAGCTGACGTCGATGCCGTCCACCTTGTTCACCAGGATGCGGCCGCCGCCTACGCTGCACGCCTGAAGCTCCAGCTTTTTGCCGCCGGCGTCCCAGGTTTCGATCACAGCGGTGTTGGGGTGAGCGTCCCGCAGCTCCACGGTGTCGATGGTGAACTCCAGCCCACGCTTTTTAGCCTCCTGGTAGGCGTAGGGTATGCGGAGATCGTCGGGCTTCATGCCCAGAAGACCGGCCACCAGGGCCCGGTCGGTGCCGTGACCGGGGCCGGTCTCGGCAAAGGAGCCGTGCAGATGGATCTTGGCCTCCACCGGCTCGTCGCCCAGCAACGTCCGGGCCATGCTGCCGATGCGGACCGCTCCCGCCGTGTGGGAACTGGACGGGCCCACCATCACCGGGCCCAGAATATCAAAAATATCCAGCATGTGATCGTTCCTCGCTTTCTCTGTGCAACCAGGGCCATGATAGCACAGAGTACCAAAAAAAGCGATAGGGTTTCTGAAATTTTTTGAGATTTTACAGAGTAACGCAAAATTTTACCAGATGCGCCCGGCGCATATTCGGGGCATCGGCGGCACAATCTATGGTTGCGATACCCAACGGCGGTTTTCGCTGAAAACGCAAGAAAGGAGAACGCAATCATGTCTACCAAGAATACCAACAAGCTGAACGTGCCCCAGGCCCGTGCCGCCATGGATAAGTTCAAGATGGAGGCTGCCAGCGAGGTGGGCGTCAACCTGAAGGAAGGCTACAACGGCGACCTGACCTCCCGCGAGGCCGGTTCCGTGGGCGGCCAGATGGTCAAGAAGATGATCGAGTCCTACGAGAAGAACCTGTAACCATATACGCATAATAAAACTGACGCTGCGGCAGCAGCGTCAGTTTTATTATGGAGGTCTGAGGGGGGTGGCTGCGGCTTTCTTGGTCAGTCCACAATCGTCCGGGCCATTTCCTCCGGCGTGATGCGGTACACGGCCCCGCCAAGGGGCTCAAGCGCCGCCAGCACCGCGCCGCGCTCATAACGGCAGCCTGGCAGCACGGAGCAAATTGCTTCCGCGTCCAGAGTGGAAAAAAAGTCGCCGTAAACCGAGGCGCTGCGGATGATACCCTTCCGGACCTCGATTTTAAATTGAATTTTTCCCCCTGCAAAGCGGCCGGTGCGCTCAATGTTGAATTGGGGGTCCGCGCCGAAGATACGGTCCCAGCTGTTGAATTTTTCCCGGGCCAGCTCCCGGATGCGGGCATCGTCCTCCGGCGTGACGGTGTAGACGGCGGTGCTGCCGTTCATGATATGGCGCACCATGGTCTCCTTGAAGGTCTCCGGGTCCATGGGCTGGGGCAGATGGTCGGAGATGTTGGTGACCCGGTCCCGGACGGACTTGATGCTCTTGGAGGTGATCTTGTAGCTGTCCGGCGTGGTGGCCTCCGCCATCTGCCGGATATCCGTGTCAAACAGCAGGGAGCCGTGGTGCACGATGCAGTCTCCCAGCCGGTACTGGGCGTTGCCGGAAAACTTCCGGCCGTCGATGGTCAGGTCGTTGCGGCCGTTGAAGGAGGCGGTGACTCCCATCTCTTCCAGTGCGCCGATCACCGGGGCGATGTATTGGCCAAACTCGATCTCCCCGGCCTCCCGGTGCTGGATGAAGGAAAACTGCCAGCCGCCCAGGTCCGTATAGATGGTGCCGCCGCCGCTCATCCGCCGCACCAGGTGGATGCCGTGGGCGTCGGCATAGGGCTTGTTGATCTCCTCCAGTATGTTCTGGTATTTGCCCACCATCAGCGTGGGCGTGGTGCGCCAGAACAGAAACACCGTGTCCGGCAGGCGCTTTTCCACCGTGAAGTAGTTCTCAAGGCCGAAGTTGTAGTAAACATCCGTGGAGCCGGTCTCAATATAGATCATGCACGTCCTCCAGAGCCTCCCAGGCCTTATAGGAGCTGCGGGCCAGCGGCGCGGAGGCCACATGGCGGAAGCCCTTAGCCAACGCCAGCTCCTTCCACCGGGCGAAATCCTCCGGCGTGGCATACCGGGCCAGGGGGTAATGCCGGGGCGTGGGCTGAAGATACTGGCCGATGGTGAGAATGTCGCAGCCGGTTTCCAGAATGTCGTCCATCAGGCGGTCGATCTGCTCCTCCGTCTCCCCCAGGCCCACCATGAAGCCGGTTTTGGTCAGCAGGGTGGGATCCTGCTCCTTGCAGTACCGCAGCACCTCCAGGGACCGCTCATACCGGGCCTGGGGCCGGACGGCGCTTTGCAGCTCCCGCACCGTCTCCACATTGTGGTTCAGCACCTCCGGATGGGCGGCGATCACCGTGTCCAGGGCATCCGTGTTTCCCTTCATATCGGAAATCAGCGCCTCCACGGTGGTGCCGGGACATGCGGCCCGGATGGCCCGGACGCATTTGGCGAACTGCTCCGCCCCGCCGTCGGGCAGATCGTCCCGGGTGGAACAGG
This sequence comes from Clostridiaceae bacterium Marseille-Q4149, assembly GCA_018228685.1. Taxonomy (GTDB): domain Bacteria; phylum Bacillota; class Clostridia; order Oscillospirales; family Oscillospiraceae; genus Vescimonas; species Vescimonas cirricatena. Next base: position 1,519,950 of record CP073691.1, on the reverse strand, counting down.
TCAGCACCACATGCCGCAGATTCAGCTTTTTTGCGGCCTTTGCCACGTTCATGGGCTCCTCCGGGTCCGGCGGCAGGGGCCGTCCGGTGGTGACGTTGCAGAACCGGCAGTTCCGGGTGCAGACGCTTCCCAGGATCATAAACGTGGCGGTGTGCTTCCGGTAGCACTCCCCCAGGTTGGGACAGTTGGCCTCCTTGCACACGGTGTTGAGCTTCAGGTCCCGCATCAGCTCCGCCACTTCATCCACGGCCTCCTGGTTATAGCGGACCTTCAGCCAATCGGGTTTTCTCTCCATGCCGGCCCTCACTCCGTTTCCAGAATGGCCACCGGCGTTTCCACGTCCACCGTGTCGCCCTCCTCGATCAGCTGCTTTTTCAGCACGCCGTCCTGGGTGGCCTCGATCTGGTTGACCACCTTGTCCGTCTCGATTTCGAACAGGGGCTCACCGGCGGAAACGGGCTCGCCCTCCTCCTTCAGCCAGGCGCACAGAACGCCCTTTTCCATCTCCGGCCGCAGCTGGGGCATGACAATATTTTTCTCCATGATAAAAATCTCCCTTTCTCGCAGAATATCCGGCTACATCAGCCAGTCCATCAGTTCATCGGCCCCGTCGCCTGCCAGGCGGCGGCAGATGGCGGCGAATCCCTCCGGGTCCAGGCGGGCCCCGTTCAGCAGCCGGGCGGCCAGAGCGCCGTCGATGGCCGGGCAGCGGACTTCCGAGCCGGATACGATGCCGCGTTTGGCCTGATAGGCCACCCGGATGGGCGTCCCTGCGAACACGCCGGTTTTTTCATAGGCAAAGGCCGGGGTCTTGCCCCAGGTCCACTCCCAGGAACGGTATTTCTCGTCCCGCAGGCGGCAGACCTCCGCCTCCTGTTCCGGCGTCAGCGTCAGCCGGGGACTGCCGGGGGGCACCATCCGGTCCAGAAGCCGCTCCCGGAACTCCTCAATGGTCATGGGCCGGGCCAGGTGCTCCCGGATATTGGTGACGGTGCAGATGGCGGACTGGGTCCCCTTGCTCCGGAAGCAGTCGTTTTTCCGGCGGGTGGTGATCCGGTCCAGAACCTCCAGGTCGGAAGAAAACAGCAGGGTGCCGTGGTGCAGCAGCCGCCCCTTTGTCATCCGCTGGGCGCTGCCGGAGATCTTCAAATCGCCGATGGCGATGTCACAGGTCCGGTTTTTCCGGGCCGGAACGCCGATGTCGTTCAGCGCCGCCAGGATAGGCCCCAGGCACTGGTCGTAGTCTATCGCGGCCCCGCCGTCGGAAATGTATGTATAGTTCAGATTCCCAAGGTCGTGGTATACCGTGCCGCCGCCGGTGATGCGCCGGATCACCGGGATCCCCAGCTGCCGCAGACGCTCCACGTGAACCTCCCGGCAGATGTTCTGATAACTGCCCACGATCACGGCGGGGTCGTTCTGCCACAGCAGGAATATCTCACCCTCGCGGAAATGCTCGAACACATACTCCTCAAACGCCTGGTTGTAAAACGGGTCGTGGGAGGAATTCAGCACCGTCAGCATAGCGGCACCTCCTTTCAGTGCTGTGTCGATATGGCATTCTCATTTTATCGGACCCTGTCCCTGATGTCAATAGTGTGAGGGCACTACGTTTTTGTGAAGAAATGGGACGGGCCGGAGGAATTCCTGTGTATGGGAAGCACCGGAGGATAAAAAACTGACGCCGCGGCAGCAGCGTCAGATTTGTTATGGGTTCGGTTTATTCGGCTTTGGCTTCCTTTTTCTGGGGCATGGGGATCTGGGCCAGGACCACGGCCGCGAACATCAGCACACAGCCCAGATATTCCCGGGCGGTCATCTGCTGGTGCAGGACAACGGCACCGGCGATGACGGCGAACACGCTCTCCAGGCTCAGCAGGATGGTGACCACCGTGGGATTGGAGTCCTTCTGGGCCAGGATCTGCAGGGTGTAGCCCACGCCGCAGGAGAACACGCCCACATACAGCAGGGGCCAGATGCAGTCCAGCAGCACCTGGAGACTGATGGTGTCGAAAAACAGGGCCAGAATGGTGGACCAGGTGCCGGCAAACAGGAATTGCAGGCAGCTGAGCTTCACACCGTCACAGGTGGCGGTGAAATGGTCGATCACCAGGATATGTACGGAAAAGCATATGGCACATACCAGCACCAGCAGGTCGCCGGGGGCCAGGGAGAAGCTGCCCTTGATACACAGCAGGTACAGAGCGCCCACGGACAGGGCCACGGCGATCCACACCGGCAGGCTGACTTTCCGGCGGAAGAACAGGCCGAACACCGGCACCAGCACCACATACAGAGCGGTGATGAACCCAGCCTTGCCGCCGTCGGTACCGGCCACAAGGCCTGCCTGCTGGAAGTTGGAGGCAATGGCCAGCACCGTGCCGCAGCAGAAGCCGCCCAGCCACAGCTGCCTGCGAGAGGCCTTTTTCTCCGCCGGAGTCAGCTGGGGGCGGTCCTTTTTCGTCCCGTTCATAACGGCGATGACCACCAGCAGAGCCAGCACCGCGATAAAATACCGGGTGCCGTTGAAGGTAAACGCGCCCATGGCGTCGGCGCAGACGTCCTGGGCCACAAAGGCGGTGCCCCAGATAAAGGCCGCCAGAATGGGAAGCACCACCTGGCGCATCTGATTGTGTTTCATAGGTTCTCTCTCTTTCTCTTATTTGCTGCCGTCCAGGGGATCGACGTGCCATTGGAATTTCTTTTCGGTGCCGGTGAGAAGCCGCTGGATATTGCCCCGGTGGCACCAGATCACAAGAGCCGCCACCGCCGCCGACAGGGCGGTATACAGCCAGTTATGGCCCATCAGCAGGAAAACCGACACCGGCATACTGGCCGTGGCGGCGATGGAGCCCAGGGACACATACCGGGTGGTCAGCCACAGCACCGCAAACAGGCCCCAGGCGATCAGGGCCACCCGCCAGTCCAGCAGCAGCACCAGCACGCCGCCGGACAGGATGCCCTTGCCGCCCCGCAGTCCGAAGAACACCGGGAACATGTGCCCCAGCTCGCAGCCGATGCCTGCGATCAGCAGGCCCAGGGTCCAGTCGCCTGCCACCCAGTGCATCAGATACCCGCCGATGAGGCAGGCCAGGACGGTTTTCCCCATGTCGCAGACGATGACGCACAGGGCGTACCGGGCGCCGTAGGTCCGGTAGAAGTTTGTCAGGCCCGCGTTGCCGCTGCCATGCTGGCGGACATCATCCCGGATGATGAAGTGGGAGGTCATCACCGACCCGTTGAAGCAGCCCAGCAAATACGACACCAGCAGCGTCAGGGCCACAGTAAATACCACAGACAACTCAGCTATCCTCCTCGCCCTTCTGGCGCACGGTCATGATGATGGGGGTGCCCTCCAGGCCGAACACACTGCGGATCTGATTTTCCAGATACCGGCGGTAGGAGAAGTGGAACAGCTTCTTGTCGTTGCAGAACACCACAAAATGGGGGGGACGGATGCCCACCTGGGTCATATAGTAGATCTTCAGGCGGCGGCCCTTGTCCGTGGGGGGCTGCACCCGGGTCTGGGCATCGGCCAGGACGGAGTTGAGCATTCCGGTGGTGATGCGCATGGACGCCTGCTCCCGGACATAGTTGATGAGCTCAAACAGGCGGCTGACCCGCTGACCGGTCATGGCGGAGATGAACACGATGGGGGCGTAGGTCATATAGCTCAGGTCCCGGCGGATGTCCTCCCGCATACGGTCCATGGTCTTGCCATCCTTTTCCACCAGGTCCCACTTGTTCACCACGATGATGCAGGCCTTTCCGGCCTCGTGGGCCAGGCCCGCCACCTTGGTGTCCTGCTCGGTAACGCCGTCCTGGGCGTCGATCATAATGAGGCACACGTCGCTGCGCTCAATGGCCATGGTGGCCCGCAGGACGCTGTATTTCTCGATGGCGTCGTCCACCTTGGACTTCTTTCGCATACCGGCGGTGTCGATGAAGTTATACTTGCCGGTGGCGTTTTCAAAGTAGCTGTCGATGGCGTCCCGGGTGGTGCCGGCCACGTTGCTGACGATGACCCGCTGCTCCCCCAGGATGCGGTTGGTGAGGCTGGACTTGCCCACGTTGGGCTTGCCGATGATGGCCACCTGGACCACGTCGCTGTCCTCCTCCTCGTCCGTTTCCGGGGGGAAGTATTGCAGACAGGCGTCCAGCAGGTCGCCGGTGCCGTGACCATGGACGGCGGACACGGCGATGGGGTCGCCCAGACCCAGGTTGTAAAACTCATAGAACTCCGGGTCCGTGACGCCGGTGGAGTCCATCTTGTTCACTGCCAGAACGATGGGCTTTTTGGACCGCTGGAGCATTCCGGCCACCTCCTGGTCGGCGGCGGTCATACCGGTCTTGATGTCCGTTACCAGGACAATGACCGTGGCGTTGTCGATGGCGATCTGGGCCTGCTGGCGCATGAAGGCCAGGATCTGGTTGTCGGTGTTGGGCTCGATGCCGCCGGTGTCCACCAGGGTGAACTTGCGGCCGTTCCAGTCGGATTCACCGTAAATGCGGTCCCGGGTGACGCCGGGGGTGTCCTCCACAATGGAAAGACGCCGCCCGATGATCTTGTTGAACAGCATGGACTTGCCCACGTTGGGCCGGCCCACGATAGCAATCAGGGGCTTGGACATAGGGGGTACCTCCTTTTATTTGGGTATGGCGGTCATTCCGCCGCGAACATGGCGTCCACCAGGGCGAAGCCGTCCTCGTCCACCACCTGGACGGGAACGCCCAGCTCCCGGCTCAGACGCTCCACGGTGTAGTCATCCAGAAACACGGTCTCGCCGTGGCGCATCATGTGGATGGGGATCAGCACCCGGTCCCCCAGGTCCCGTCCCCGCAGCTGGGCGGAGATATCCTGGCCGGTAAGCAGGCCTGCCACGTCGATGGTGTGGCCGAAGAAGTCGTTTTCCACGGCGATGACCTGGCCCCGCAGGCCGGGATAGTCCCCCATGGCCCGCTGCACCAGGCCCCGGAGAAACGGGGCCGCCGCCGTGCCGGTGGCGATGGTGAAAGGGGAGAAGCGCGCAGGCACGTCCACCGTGGCCAGCCCCGCCAGAAAATCGTCCTCCAGGGAGCGCATGAGGCCCACGCCGTTTTCCAGCTGGCGATAGCCCTCGTAATACTCCGCCGCAGGCAGCTCCCGCCCCGCCCGCAGATACAGCTCGTCGGCGCAGAAGAAGCGCCGGGTGCCGAAGCGCTCCAGATTCTCCCGGCCGTATTCGTCGGCGATGTCGATGATCTCGGCGGCGCAGGCGGCGTCCACCGGCCGGAGCTTAGCCAGGCCCTGGCGATATTTGGTGATGCCCACCGGCACCAGAGAGCAGCTGGAAAACTGCATCTCCGTCAGGTCCCGGAGGGTCCGGCGCAGCTGATCCCCGTCGTTCCAGCCGGGGCACACCACGATCTGCCCGTTCATCACGATTCCCGCCTTGCAGAAGGCCCGGATGTAGTCCAGGGACCGCAGGGCGTTCTTGTTTCCCAGCATGGTGCAGTGGAGCTGGGGGTCCGTGGTGTGAACGGACACGTTGATGGGGCTGATGCGCAGGTCGATGATCCGCTGGGCCTCCCGGTCCGTCAGGTTGGTCAGGGTGATATAGTTGCCCTGCAGAAAGCTCAGCCGGGCGTCGTCGTCCTTGAAATACAGGGTCTGGCGCATACCGGGGGGCATCTGGTCCACAAAGCAGAAAATGCAGTGGTTGGCGCAGGAGCGCATTTCGTCCATCAGAACGGTGTCGAAATTCAGGCCCAGGTCCCGGCCCTCGGGCTTGCGCAGGGACACGGTCCGCACGGCGCCGGAGGGCTCCCGCAGCTCCAGGCGGCAGTCGGTATCGTAGCCGTAAAAGCGATAGTCCAGCACGTCGATGATCTCGTGGCCGTTGATGGTCAGCAGCTGCTCCCCGGCGGCGATCCCGGCCCGCTCCGCCGGGCTGTGCCGGTCCACGGAGGTGATGATGGTGCTCATTTGTTGTTCCTCTTTAGCTCTGGCGGCATAATACCGCAGTTTATTCAAACTATTATACCCAAGTTTTCCCGGTTTTGCAAGACCGATTCCGGTCATTTCTGCCGGGAAAAAATCACCCCTTTTCTTTTGACAAAATATACGCTATAATATGATTTTAGATTGACTTACACCGGGAGGGAATCATATGTCCTCACAGCTGCTTGAGATATTGAACGGCGTGAAAACCATGTCCATTGTGGGCATGTGCAAAAACGCGGGAAAAACCACCATGCTCAACTGGATGCTGCACCATGACCGGCTCCGGGGGACCCTGGGGCTGACGTCCATCGGCCGGGACGGCGAGTCCACCGACGTGGTGACGGGCACGGAGAAGCCCGGCATCTTCGTCCGGGAGGGAACGCTGATCGCCACGGCCCGGGATATGCTGCGGCTGGGCGACGTGACCACGGAGATCCTGGCCACCACCGGCATCCCCACGCCTCTGGGCGAGGTGGTGATCCTCCGGGCCCGCAGCGCCGGAAACGTCCAGCTGGCGGGGCCGTCCATCACCAGCCAGCTGCGGGAGGTGTCCCGGATGTTTTTTGAGCTGGGGGCGGACAAGTCCATCATCGACGGGGCACTGGGCCGGAAATCCCTGGGAGCCCGGGCGGTGGCCGAGGGCGTGGTGCTGTGCACCGGCGCGTCCTATCACATGAGCATGGAAAAGGTGGTGGCGGACACCGCCAACATCTATCGCATCATGAACCTGCCCAAGGCGGAGACCCTGCCGCCGGAGGCGGAGGAGGGCCTAGAAAAGTGCCTGAAGGAGCACGGCGAGGCCCTGGCCCCCGGGGCGCTGACGGACTCCATGGTGGTGCCCCTGCTGCGCAGCGGCGTGCTGCGGGGCGGCCGCCTGGTGGTCAAGGACCCCAGCCGGGTGCTGCTGACGCCGGACACCCTGGATAAGCTCCGGACCCGCCAGGTGCGGCTGGAAACCGCCGAGGCCGCCCGGACCCTGTGCGTCACCATCAACCCCGTGTCCGCCTACGGGTGGAAATTCGACAAGGACGAGTTCATGGCCCGGATGAAGGAGGCCGTGGACGTACCGGTCATCAATGTAAAGGAGGAGCTGGCATGATCGAGATCCGTTTCGAGGAAAGAGAAAAAATCGGCCTGCAGTATATTCTGGAGAGTCTCCATGGGTGCAGCCCCTTTGGCCAGGAGCGCATCCGCCGCCTGCGGTACTATACCCCGGACGAGCGGGAGGAGCTGGAGCAGGAGCTGCGCAACGTGGAGCGGGCCGCCGCCCACGCCGGGGAGCTGAAGGACCTGTATGACCAGATCTGCGTGGTGCTGTGCCAGATGAAGGACATCCGGGGCTCCCTGCGCCGGTGCCGGGAGCTGGAGGTGCCGGACCATGTGGAGCTGTTCGAGCTGAAGGGCTATCTCCAGCGGCTGGAGACCCTGCGCCCCCTGTTTGAAAAGCTGCGGGACACGGCGGGCCTGACGGGCCTTGCCTTCCACGATCCGGCGGCGGCCCTGGCCATTCTGGACCCGGAAAACACCCGCAGCCGGGGCTTTTACATTCCCGACGCCGCTACCCCCAGACTCCGGGAGATCCGCGCCGCCAAGAAGCAGGTGGAGGAGCAGCTGTACCGGGCCCAGACCGATGCGGAGAAGGACGACCTGCGGCAGAAGCGGGTACGCATCTGCGCCGAGGAGGACAGCGAGGAGATGAAGGTCCGCCGCTCCATGGGCGCGGCTCTGGCCCCCATGGCCGACGACCTGATGGCCGATGCCGACACCGCCGGACGGCTGGACTTCCTGATCCAGAAGGCCTTGTTTGCCCACCGGTTCGGCGGCGTCCGGCCGGAGCTGACCGACACCGCCCTGGAGCTGACGGATATGATCAACCCGGAGCTGTGCGACCTGTTACAGGAGCAGGGCCGGGCCTTTGTGCCGGTGTCCATCTCCCTGGACCGGGGAGCGGCGGTGATCACCGGCGCCAACATGGGCGGCAAGTCCGTGGCCATGAAAACCGTGGCCCTGAACGTGCTGCTGCTGCAGGCGGGCTTCCTGGTCTGCGCCAGAAGCGCCCGGATGCCCCTGTTCTGGAGCGTGCATATGCTGTTTGACGATCTGCAGTCCATCCAGTCGGGCCTGTCCGGCTTCGGCAGCGAGATCGTCCAGTTCCAGAAGGCCCTGGCGGAGGTGGAGCAGGGCTACTCCCTGTTCCTGCTGGACGAGTTCGCCCGGGGCACCAACCCCGACGAGGGAGCCATCATCGTCCAGGCGGTGACCCGGTATCTCAACGACGTCAACGCCATCTCCCTGCTGACCACCCACTATGACAAGGTGGCCGAGCACGCCCGGGTCCACTATCAGATCATCGGCCTGCGGGATGTGGACCCCGAGCAGATCCGCCGGGAGCTGGCCGCCACCAACGAGGACGGCGTGGCCGTCATCGCCCGGCACATGAACTATGGCCTGTACCGGGTGGAGGGCCGGTCCGACTGCCCCCGGGACGCCCTGAACATCTGCCGGATGCTGTCGCTGAAGCCGGAAATTCTGGAGAAAATCGAACAGAGCTATTGACGCCTTCACAAGGGGAAATGTCCGCGCACGGCGGACATTTCCCCTTGTGCGTTCTGTCGCCCCCGGCGTTTATTCAGGGGAAACGGAGTGCGAAATTTTGTCAGATGTGCAAAAAAGTTATTGTGATTTCTGTCACAAATTCTATTGACAAATTCGAGGCCATCGCGATATAATGGGTGCAACAGAAGTTCATACTACAATCAATAGAGGCGCGGGAGACAGGGTACTGCTTCGCAGGGGACAGACATCCGGAATAACCGGAGCAGGAAGGGGCCGCCCGCCGAAAGGACAATGCCGGTCTGTGACCTTGCCCTTGGGGACGTCTGCGTAAGCGGCGTTACTGTCATGTTATCGTGTTTGTAACATGGAGCGCTATTGGTCAATGACCTTGACCGATAGCGCTCTTTTTATGCCCGAAGGAGCGCCGGAGAGAAGGAAGGCCTGTTTGCAGCAAGGCTTCTGTTGAAGGTGATCCCAAAAAATCTGAAGGAGGAAAATACTTATGGAAAAGATGACTTCTCTGCTGCGTCTGCGTATGAGCGCCAAGGATGCTCATTACGGCGGAAACCTGGTGGACGGCGCACACATGGTGCACCTGTTCGGCGACGTGGCCACCGAGCTGCTGATCAAGTGCGACGGCGACGAGGGCCTGTTCTGTGCCTATGACAACGTGGAGTTCCTGGCTCCCGTGTACGCCGGCGACTACATCGAGGCTTATGGCGAGATCGAGAAGGTCGGCAACACCTCCCGCACCATGAAGTTCGAGGCCCGCAAGGTCATCGTGTCCCGTCCCGACATCAGCGCTTCCGCTGCCGACGTTCTGGAAGAGCCCATCGTGGTCTGCCGCGCCCACGGCACCTGCGTGACTCCCAAGGACTGCCAGCGCAAGAAGATCGAGAAGTAAGGGAGCGGCAGAAATGGAAAAGCTGATTATCACCGCCGCTATCTGCGGCGCCGAGGTCACCAAGGCGCAGAATCCCGCCGTGCCCTACACCGTGGAGGAGATGGTCCGCGAGGCCAAGTCCGCCTACGAGGCCGGTGCCGCCATTCTGCACATCCATGTCCGCGAGGACGACGGCACCCCCACCCAGGACCGCGAGCGCTTCCGGGTGGTCATGGACGCCATCCGCAAGGAGCTGCCCGACGTCATCATGATCCCCTCCACCGGCGGCGCCACCGGCATGTCCCCCGAGGAGCGTCTGCAGCCCACCGAGCTGTTCCCCGAGATGGCCACGCTGGACTGCGGCACCTGCAACTTCGGCGACGAGGTGTTCGACAACACCATGCCCACCATGCGCGCTTTCGGCAAGCGTATGCTGGAAAACAGCATCAAGCCCGAGTACGAGTGCTTCGAGCTGGGCCACATCGACACCATCCTTGGCATGGCCAAGAAGGGTGAGGTGCCTGCCCATCCCATGCAGTTCAACTTCGTCCTGGGCGTCCACGGCTGCACCCCCGCCACCGTGGAGAACCTGGCCTTCTTCGCCAGCAAGATCCCTGCCGGCTCCACCTGGACCGTGTCCGGCGTGGGCCGGGCCGCCTGGACCATGGCGGCCGCTGCCATCGCCATGGGCGGCAACGTCCGCGTTGGCTTCGAGGACAACATCTATCTGGGCAAGGGCCAGAAGGCCGCGTCCAACGGCGAGCTGGTGGCCAAGGTGGTCCGCATCGCCAAGGAGCTGGGCCGCGAGATCGCCAACCCCGCCGAGGCCCGCGAGATCCTGAGCCTCAAGCCCCTGCAGTAACCCGACAAACAATTAAGAGAAATATATTAGGAGGATTTTTACAATGGCTGAACTGAAAGGCAACAAGTACGGTACCCATCGCGTTATCGAGCCCAAGGGCGTTCTGACCCAGGCTGCTTGGAAGGTCGACAACGACATGTCCAAGGTCTATTCCAACGAGATCGTCTGCGACGTCACCTCCCTGAACATCGACTCCGCTTCCTTCACCCAGATCTCCGACGCCTGCGGCGGCGACGAGAAGAAGATTGGCGAAATGATCCTGGGCATCGTCGCTGAGCGCGGCAAGCAGCAGAATCCCGTCACCGGTTCCGGCGGTATGTTCAAGGGCGTCGTCGCTCACATCGGCGAGGACCTGAAGAACAAGCCCGGCTTCGACCTGAAGGAAGGCGACAAGATCGTCTCCCTGGTGTCCCTGTCCATGACCCCCCTGAAGATCGAGAAGATCCTGGCTATCCACAAGGATATCGACCGCGTGGACATCGTGGGTAAGGCCATCCTGTTCGAGTCCGCCCTGTATGCCAAGATGCCCGAGGATATGTCCGAGCCTCTGGCCCTGGCCGCCCTGGACGTGGCCGGTGCTCCCGCTCAGGCCCGCAAGCTGCCCAAGGAGGGCGACAGCGTTCTGATCCTGGGCGCCAACGGCAAGTCCGGCGTTCTGTGCGGCTGGGAAGCTATGAAGAAGGTCGGCCCCAACGGCAAGGTCGTGGGCGTGGTCCGCAATCCCAAGCAGGTCCCCGGTCTGCTGGAGCTGGGCGTTTACACCGACGTCATCGTGGCCGACTGCACCAAGCCCGTTGAGGTTATGGAGGCTGCTCTGGCTGCCAACGACGGCAAGGAGTACGATCTGTCCATCTGCTGCGTGAACATTGAGTCCTGCGAGATGTCCGCCATCCTGCCCGTCCACGATGACGGTCTGGTGTACTTCTTCTCTATGGCTACCTCCTTCACCAAGGCTGCCCTGGGCGCCGAGGGTATCGGCAAGGACGTCACCATGATCATCGGCAATGGCTACACCAAGAACCATGCCCAGATCACCCTGGACGTGCTGCGCGAGAACCCCAAGCTGCGCAAGCTGTTCGACGAGAAGTACTGCTAAACGAAGTTACGCGAGTGCAGGGCGGCCGGGTCTCTGGCCTCCCTGCCCTCGCCCTATCCATCTTTTGGAATCCATTTTTATTAAGGAGATACGAATATGAAGACTCGCAATGGTCTGTTCGCCGATGTCCCCGAAAATCTGTGGAATGACTGGCATTGGCAGGTTGCCAACCGCGCCGAGACGGTTGAGGATCTGAAGAAGTACATGAACCTGACCCCCGACGAGGAGGAGGGTGTCCGCAAGACCCTGGGCAAGCTGCGCATGGCCGTGACCCCCTACTATCTGTCCCTGATCGATCTGGACGATCCCTTTGATCCCATCCGCAAGATGGCCATCCCCCGGGCCGAGGAGCTGGAGTATGCCGACTATGAGGACGCCGATCCCCTGCACGAGGATACCGACTCCCCCACCCCCGGCCTGACCCACCGCTATCCTGACCGCGTGCTGCTGCTGATCACCGACCAGTGCTCCATGTACTGCCGTCACTGCACCCGCCGCCGCTTCGCCGGTCAGAACGACTGCGAAGTGCCCATGGCCCAGATTGACAAGTGCATCGACTATGTGGCCGCTCATCCCGAGGTCCGTGACGTCCTGCTGTCCGGCGGTGACTGTCTGATGGTCTCCGATGAGAACCTGGAGTACATCATCAAGCGCCTGCGGGCCATCCCCCACGTGGAGATCGTCCGTCTGGGCTCCCGCACCCCCGTGGTGTGCCCCCAGCGTATCACCCCCGAGCTGTGCGCCATGCTGCGTAAGTATCATCCCATCTGGCTGAACACCCACTTCAACACCCCCAAGGAGTTCACCGATGAGGCCGCCAAGGCCTGCGCCATGCTGGCCGATGCCGGTATCCCCCTGGGCAACCAGTCCGTGCTGCTGGCCGGCGTCAACGACTGCTCCCATGTGATGATGGAGCTGGTCCACGGCCTGGTGAAGATGCGTGTGCGTCCCTACTACATCTATGCCTGCGATCCTTCCCTGGGCCTGAGCCACTTCCGCACCCCCGTGTCCAAGGGCATCGAGATCATGGAAGCCCTGCGCGGCCACACCTCCGGCTACTGCATCCCCACCTTCGTGGTGGACGCCCCCGGCGGCGGCGGCAAGACCCCCGTTATGCCCAACTATCTGATCTCCGAGACCCCCCGCAAGGTCATCCTGCGCAACTTCGAGGGCGTCATCACCTCCTATACTCAGCCTGAGCACTATGTCCAGAACTGCCACTGCGACGTCTGCACCGGCAAGAAGAAGGCGGAGAAGACCGGCGTGGCCTGGGTTGCTGAGGGCACCAAGCAGCGCTATCTGGAGCCCACCAAGCTGCTGCGCAACGAGCGTCACGTGAAGAAATAAGAGGTAAAACTATGGAAAGCAAACTCGGCTTGAACTTAGAGCTGGTCAACCAGGCCCGCCAGTCCGCCGCCCATGTGGCAGACGACACCCAGCGGTTCATTGACCAGCACACCACGGTCACCGTGGAGCGCGCGGTTTGCCGCCTGCTGGGCATCGACGGCGTCAACGAGATGGACGTCCCCCTGCCCAACGTGGTGGTGGACCACATGATGGCAACGTCCTTCCTGCCTATGGGCGCGGCGTGGGCCATCGGCAACGCCATGCTCGAAACCGGCAAGGATCCCCAGGCCGTGGCTGAGGCCATCGACAAGGGTGAGCTGGACCTGTCCAAGGTTCCCGCCCACTCCGACGAGGAGATCCGCGCCGCCATCACTCCCGTGGTCAACGCCACCGTGGAGCGCATCAACAAGAACGTTGCCAAGCGCAATTCCTATCTGAAGGAATGGGGCGACAAGGAAGGCCCCTACCTGTATATCATCGTGGCCACCGGCAACATCTATGAGGATATTATCCAGGCCAAGGCCGGCGCCAAGCAGGGCGCCGACATCATCGCCGTCATCCGCACCACCGGCCAGTCCCTGCTGGACTATGTGCCTTACGGCGCCACCACCGAGGGCTTCGGCGGCACCTATGCCACCCAGGAGAACTTCCGCCTGATGCGCGCGGCCCTGGACGAGGTGGGCGAGGAGCAGCACCGCTATATCCGGCTGTGCAACTACTGCTCCGGCCTGTGCATGCCCGAGATCGCCGCCATGGGCGCTCTGGAGCGCCTGGACGTGATGCTCAACGACGCTCTGTACGGCATCCTGTTCCGCGACATCAACATGCAGCGCACCATCGTGGACCAGTACTTCTCCCGCGTGATCAACGGCTATGCCGGCGTCATCATCAACACCGGTGAGGACAACTATCTGACCACCGACGACGCCATCACCGCCGCCCACACCGTTCTGGCCTCCCAGTTCCTGAACGAGGCCTTTGCCAAGGACGCCGGTATGCGCGAGGAGCAGATGGGTCTGGGCCACGCCTTCGAAATGGACCCCGCCGTGGAGAACACCTTCCTCTACGAGCTGGCCCAGGCGCAGATGGCCCGCGAGATCTTCCCCAACGCCCCGCTGAAGTACATGCCCCCCACGAAGTTCATGACCGGCAACATTTTCCGCGGTCACATCCAGGATGCCCTGTTCAACATGGTGACCATCCTCACCAACCAGCGGCTGTGCCTGCTGGGCATGATGACCGAGGCCATCCACACCCCGTTCATGTCCGACCGCGCCCTGTCCATCGAGAATGCGCAGTACATCTTCCGCACCATGAAGGACCTGGGCAGCGAGCTGACCTATAAAGAGAACGGCATCATCCGCAACCGTGCCAACGAGGTGCTGACCAAGGCCACCGATCTGCTGAAGGAGATCGAGAAGCTGGGCCTGTTCACCACCATCGAGAAGGGCATCTTCGCCGACGTGAAGCGTCCCAAGGACGGCGGCAAGGGCCTGGCCGGCGTGGTTGTGAAGGACGACAAATACTTCAATCCCTTTATTGAAGTCATGAAAGGGAAGGTGGCAGCAGAATGAGCAGCGGACTGTATAATACCCACAAGATCGATTTCGATACCACGCTGGACCTGACCCGTCTGAAGCCCTACGGCGACACCATGAACGACGGCAAGGTGCAGACCAGCTTCACTCTGCCCGTCAAGGATGATGAGCGGGGCGAAGAAGCTGCCCGCCAGATCGCCAAGAAGATGGGCCTGGAAGAGCCCAACGTGGCCTATCACGCCGCCCTGGACAAGGAGTTCACCTTCTATGTGGTCTACGGCAGCTGCGTCCACTCCGTGAACTATGAGGACATCCACGTCATCACCGTGGAGTCCGATGTCATGAGCATGGAGGACACCAACGACTATATCCGCGAGCACATCGGCCGGAAGGTCGTTATGGTGGGCGCATCCACCGGCACCGACGCCCACACCGTGGGCATCGACGCCATCATGAACCGCAAGGGCTTCGCCGGTCACTACGGCCTGGAGCGCTACGAGATGATCGAGGCTTACAACCTGGGTTCCCAGGTGCCCAATGAGGAGTTCATCAAGAAGGCCCTGGAGCTGCACGCCGACGTGCTGCTGGTGTCCCAGACGGTGACCCAGAAGGACGTGCACATCCAGAACCTCACCAACCTCATCGAGCTGCTGGAGGCCGAGGGCCTGCGCGACAAGTTCGTTGTCTGCTGCGGCGGTCCCCGTATCACCCACGAGCTGGCCAAGGAGCTGGGCTACGACGCCGGCTTCGGCGCCGGCAAGTATGCCGATGACGTGGCTTCCTTCGCTGTGACCGAGATGGTCAAGCGGGGCATGAAGTAAAATAAACCATCACGCCAGACGGTCACTTTTTCCGGTGGCCGTCTGGTCGTGTTGCCAAACAGACAATTCGCCACATATCGGACACTGCCCAAGTTTTTTGACGGCGAACCTGTCTGCTTGTGAAAAAATCGACCAATCATCTCTTGTATTTTCCACACAGAAGTGTTATGATTACAAGTGAGAAAATAGAAGGGATTCTATTTTTTGGGAGAACGACAAATAACAAGGAGGAACTGAAATGGCAAAGAAACCTGTTATCACTGCCAAAGAGGCAGCGGCTATGATCCCCAATGGCGCCACCATTATGTGCGGCGGCTTCCTGGCCTGCGGCCAGGCCAGAGCGATCGTCAAGGAGCTGGTGGCTCTGGGCACCAAGGACCTGACCCTGATCGCCAACGATATGGGCCGCGCGGTGGGCCCCAAGGGCGAGGAGTTCTTCGGCATCGCTGAGCTGATCCACAATCATCAGGTCAAGCGCGTCATCGCCACCCACGTCGGCATGACTCCCGAAGTCGGCCAGCAGAACACCGAGGGCACCCTGGAAGTGAACCTGCTGCCCCAGGGCACCCTGGCCGAGTGCGTCCGCGCCGGCGGCGCTGGCCTTGGCGGCGTGCTGACCCCCGTGGGCATCGACACCCTGGTGGAGGAGAGCCCCTTCTGCCTGGGCCGCAGAACCATTGAAGGCAAGGATTACCTGCTGATGAAGCCCATCCACGCTGACTTCGCCCTGCTGGGCACCTATAAGTGCGACGAGTTCGGCAACTGCTGGTACAAGGGCACCATGCGCAACTTCAACGTTGTCATGGCCACCGCCGCCGACACCGTCATCGCCGAGACCGAGTATCTGGTTCCCGTGGGCGAGATCGAGCCCGAGAACATCCACACCTATGGTATGTGTGTTGACTACATCGTGGAAGGAGAAAGAAAGTAATGGAAAAGAGCGAGATCAAAGGCTTTATCGCCAAGCGCTGCGCCAAGGAGCTGAAGAACGGCGACGTCGTGAACCTGGGCATCGGCCTGCCCACCCTGATCCCCAACTATCTGCCCAAGGACGTGGAGCTGATCATCCACGCTGAGCTGGGTATCGTCTCCGCCGGCAAGTCCCCCAAGGAAGGCGACGACAATTACGATCCTTACCACGTGGTGGATGCCGGTGGTTCTCCCTCCTCCGTGGCTTTCGGCGGCGGCTTCATCGACTCCGCCTCCAACTTCGGCCTGATCCGCGGCGGCCATGTGGACGCCTGCTTCCTGGGCGCTCTGGAGGTCGACGCTGAGGGCAACCTGGCCAACTGGATCATCCCCGGCAAGAAGATGCCCGGCATGGGCGGCGCTATGGACCTGTGCGTCGGCGCCCGCAAGTGCATCGTCTGCATGGAACACACCGCCAAGGGCAACCCCAAGATCTTCGAGAAGTGCCGCCTGCCCCTGACCGCTTCCCACTGCGTCAACAAGATCATCACCGAGATGTGCGTGCTGGAAGTCACCGAGAACGGCCTGGTCATGACCGAGATCAACCCCGAGTTCACCGTCGAGCAAGTGAAGGCTGCCACCGCTGCCCCCATCACTGTCGCCGAGAACCTGAAGTCCATGATCGACTGATTGATAGAATCCCTGCAAACAGAGGGGCTGCCGGAAGGCAGCCCCTTTTGCCGTTTATTTCAGACTTGTCAAAAAAGCCTTTTTTGACAAGCTGAACCGGACTCCGGCAGACGCCGGAGTCCGGTTTTTTATACCCCGGTGTACCGGGAAAGGAACTGGCGGGTGCGCTCCATCCGGGGATGGTTGATCACCTGCCGGGGGTCCCCCTGCTCCACGATGACGCCGCCGTCCATGAAGATCAGCCGGTCCGCCACGTCCCGGGCGAAGGCCATCTCGTGGGTCACCACGATCATGGTGGTGCGGCGGTCGGCCAGCTGGCGGATGACCCGCAGCACCTCGCCGGTAAGCTCCGGATCCAGGGCGGAGGTGGGCTCGTCGAAGCACAGCACGTCCGGCTCCATGCACAAAGCCCGGGCGATGGCCACCCGCTGCTTCTGGCCGCCGGAGAGCTGGTGGGGATAGTGGCCCGCCCGGTCGGACAGGCCCATCTGCTCCAGCAGAGCCAGCCCCCGGTCCCGGATGTCCGCCTCCGATTCGCCGGGCAACTTGGCAAGACGCCTGGCCAGGGTCACGTTTTCCAGGGCGGTGTATTGTGGAAACAGGTTGAAATCCTGGAACACCAGACCGAAATGCAGGCGCTTTTCCCGCAGCTCCCGCTCCCGCACCGGGGGGCGGGACCCGTCCAGCAGGGTCTGGTCCCGCAGGGAGATCACCCCGGCGTCCGGCCGCTCCAGGAAGTTCAGGCACCGCAGCAGGGTGGTTTTCCCGCTGCCGGAGGAGCCGATGACGGACAGCGTCTCCCCTTCCGGCAGGTCGAAGCTCACATCCCGCAGCACCCGGGTGCTGCCGAAGGATTTTTCCAGGTGCGCAACGCTCAGATAGGACATGTGCTCCTCCTTTCAGCGGAAAAAGCTCAGACGGTGCTCCAGATACCGGAACAGCAGCGTCAGAAGCCCCACAAACAGCAGATAGTATACCCCGGTATAGAACAGGGGCCAGGTGATCCCGGCGGTCTTCACATAGTCCTCACCGGCCTTGGTCAGCTCCACGATGGCGATGATCCGGGCCAGGGACGTGTCCTTCACCAGGGTGATGATCTCGTTGGACATGGGAGGCAGGATCCGCTTCACCACCTGAAGCAGGGTGATTTTGAAGAAGATCTGGCGGCGGGTGAGGCCCAGCACCTGACCGGCCTCCCGCTGACCCGCCGGGACGGCCTGGATGCCGCCCCGGTAGATCACGGAGAAATAGCAGGCGTAGTTCAGCACAAAGGCCACGGTGCACGCCAGCATCCGGTTGCTGCCCCAGATGTTGTGACCGAACCACAGGCCGGGGCCGTAGAAAATGATGATCAGCTGCAGCACCAGGGGCGTGCCCCGGATCACCCACACCAGGGCGTCGAACACCGCCCGCACCGGGCGGCAGCGGCTCATGGAGCCCACGGCCACCAGCAGGCCCAGCGGCAGGGAGAACGCCAACGTCAGCCCAAACAGGACGGCGGCCTGGCGCATCCCCTGCAGCAGGGAAAGGGTTACGGTCCAGAACATGGCCTTATGCGGCGGGGACCACGATGACCTGGGCGTTGCAGCAGTAGGCGGGGGTGCAGGTCATGGCGGTCTGCACGCCGTCGGTGAGGGTCATGCCGTTCCACACCACGTCGATGGCCTTGCTGTTGAGCTCGTTGACCTTCTGGCCCCACTCAATGATGACGAACTCCACGTCCACTCCCAGGCGCTGGGCTACCAGCCGGGCCAGCTCCGCGTCAAAGCCGGTCCACTGGCCGTTGTCGTCCTTATAGTCCATGGGGGCAAACTCCGTGATGCCCACCACCAGGGTGCCCTTGCCCCGGATATAAGCCACGTCGCCGCCGGCATCCTCGGTATAGCCGGTCTGGGGCATCTCCGCCAGCAGGTCCTCCCGGATGCCGAACTGCCGGGCCAGGGTCTGGGTGGTGCCGTCCTGATAGGCCTCGGCCAGAACGGAGGTGATGAAGTCGGCCAGGTCAGAGCCCTGGCGGCAGCCGATGCCGTACTCCTCCTGGGTGAGGCTGTCGGTATAGGTCAGGTTGGGATAGCTGGTGTCGGGCCCGATCATGGCCTCGGCCATCAGTAGGTCGATGACGGCGGCGTCGGAGGTACCGGCGGCCACCTCCATCAGGGCGGCGGCCTGATCCTGGACACTGTTGACGGTCCAGCCCTTCTCCTTGGCCACATCCTCACCGGCGGACCCGGCCTCCACGGCGTAGACCATGGTTTTCTCGTCGGCGTCGGTGTTGGTGTTCTTCGGGCCGCAGGCGGCCATGGCGGCGGTCATAGCCAGCAGCAGGAGCAGGCACAGTCCGCGGCGGATGATATTTTTCATGATTTCCTCCATTCCCCGGCCCCTATCACCGGGCGATTTAGTATGCTAATACGCTACCACACTACCGAGATAAAGTAAAGATGGGAAAAGCCACAAATTTGTCCGGCGGCGGCTGCGTAATTTGCACGAACGACACAAAATGACAAAAAGTACGCGCGACACGGACAAATGCCTGCGATTTGGACGGACGGCAGCGGGGCATGCTAAAGGGGAGAGGAGGCGCGCATGGACATTTTTGACGGATTGACCGCCCTGGGCGGACTGTGCCTGTTTCTGTTCGGCATGCAGATCATGGCGGAGGCGCTGCAGCGCCGGGCCGGGGGACGGCTGGAGGGCCTGCTGCGGCGGATGACTCGCAGCCGCTGGGCGGGATTTTTCACGGGCCTGGCGGTGACGGCGGCGGTGCAGAGCTCATCGGCGGCCATGGTGATGGTGGTGGGCTTCGTGAACTCCGGCATGCTGACCCTCCGCCAGGCGGTGGGGGTCATCATGGGCACCAACGTGGGCACCACGGTGACGCCCTGGCTGCTGAGCCTGGGAGGTCTGGAGGGCGGCGGCGCCCTGGGGCGGCTGCTGCGCCCGGCGGGCTTTGTGCCCCTGCTGAGTCTGTGGGGCATTGCGGCGTATCTGGCCGGAAAGGGCAGCCGCCGGGACACCGGCCAGGCCCTGCTGGGCTTTGCCGTTCTGATGCAGGGCATGGAGATCATGACCGCCGCTGTATCGGGCCTGGCCCGGGCGGAGGGGTTCCGGCAGCTGTTCACGGCCTTCGGCAGCCCCCTGCTGGGGGTGCTGGCCGGGGCGGTGCTGACGGCGGTGATCCAGTCCAGCTCCGCCTCGGTGGGGATATTGCAGGCCCTGGCCGCCAGCGGACAGGTGACGGTGGGGGCCGCCATCCCCATCGTCATGGGCCAGAACATCGGCACCTGCGTGACGGCGATGCTGTCCTCCGTGGGGGCCAGCCGCAGCGCCCGGCGGGCGGCGCTGGTGCATCTGCTGTTCAACCTGGCCGGGGCGGGTATCTGGCTGGGGGTGTTCTGGCTGGTGAAGGCGCTGGCGGCTCCGGCCATTCTGGACCGGGCCGTGACCCTGCCGGGGGTGGCCGTTATCCACACGGCCTTCAACCTGCTGTGTACGGCGGCGCTGTTTCCGGCGGCGGGCCTGCTGGAGCGGGCGGTGCTGCGGCTGCTGCCCGGAGAGGAGACGCCCTCCGCGGAGCCGGATCCCCGTCTGCTGGCGGCTCCGGCGGCGGCCCTGGAAAGGTGCCGGGAGCTGACCCTGGAAATGGCGGACCTGGCCCGGGACAACCTGCGCCGGGGGATTCAGGCCCTGACGGAGGTGCACCCCGACTCGGCCCGGGAGCTGCGGCGGCAGGAGGAGCGCATCGACGGCCTGGAGGACGCCCTGGGCACGTTTCTGGTGCGGCTGGGCGGACGGACCCTGACCCGCCGGGACAGCGCCCGGGCGGCGGAGCTGCTGATGCTCATGGGCGACCTGGAGCGGCTGGGGGATCACGCCATGAACCTGCTGGAAAGCGGGGAGGAGCTGCGGGACCGGAAAATTGAGCTGCCGCCGGAGGACCGGCGGCAGCTCCGGGTGCTGACGGAGGCGGTGGAGGAGATCGCGGACCTGGCGTTGGCGGCCTTCCGCCGGGAGGACGCCGCCGCCCTGGGGCAGGTGGAGGCCCTGGAGCAGGTCATCGACGGTCTGCGGCAGCGGCTGCGGGCCCGGCGCATCCGGGAAACGCAGCCGGGGGAGGGGGCCATGGAGCTGAGCTTCGTGTGGTCGGACGTGCTGACGGACCTGGAGCGGGCGGCGGACCACTGCTGCAACATCATGGAGTGCGTGGCGGACCTGTCCGCCGGGAACCGGAATCTCCATGCCGCCCAGCTGGCGGCCCGGCAGCGGGACCCGGCCTTCGACAGCCGGGTCCAGGCCTATGAGCAGAAGTATCGAATATAAAAAGCCTGTGTATTCGGTGCAATTGCACCGAATACACAGGCTTTTTTTATCCGTTCAGCAGGGCCAGCTGGTAAAAGGCCACGGCACTGGCGGCGGCCACGTTCAGGGAATCTACCCCGTGGGACATGGGAATTTTCACGGTGTAATCGCAGGCGGCGATGGTGGAGGAGGCCAGGCCGTCCCCCTCGGTGCCCAGCACCATGGCCAGCTTCGGCTCCGCCAGCAGGCGGGGATCGTTCAGGGCCAGGGAGTCGTCCCGCAGGGCCAGGGCCACGGTTTTGAAGCCCAGCTCATGCAGCAGCTCCGGCCAGCTCTCCCCCTCCGGCAGATACGTCCAGGGCACCAGGAACACGTTGCCCATGCTGACCCGGGCCGCCCGGCGGTACAGGGGGTCGCTGCCGGCGGCGGTCAGCAGCACCGCGTCCACGTTCAGAGCGGCGGCGGACCGGAAAATGGCCCCGATGTTGGTGGGATTCATGATGTTTTCCAGCACGGCAATGCGCCGGGCATTGGCGCAGACCTCCGCCACGGAGGGAAGCCGGGGCCGCCGCATGGCGCACAGCATCCCCCGGGTCAGGTGGAAGCCCGTCAGCTGGGTCAGCACCGGCAGGTCCGCCGCGTATACCGGGATATCCGCCGGGCAGCGGGCCAGCACCTCCGCGCCTTTTCCCTCGATGTGCTTGCGCTCCATCAGGAAGGACACCGGCGTGCACCCGGCGTCCAGAGCCCGGCCGATGACCAGGGGACTCTCCGCCACGAACAGGGCGTTTTCCGGGTCGGCCCGGTTCACCAGCTGGTTTTCCGTCAGCCGGGCGTAGATATCCAGCTCCGGGGCGGAAAAATCGGTGATTTCGATGATATGGGCCATGTTACTTGGCTTCTCTCGCCCGGCGGGCGGCTTCCTCCCGTTCCCGGCAGATGTCGGCCCAGCTGGGGATCTTCTTCAGCACCTCGTTCAGGTCCGCCAGGGCGGCGGGAATGTCGATGTTCTGGGGACAGACCCGGGCGCACTGGCCGCAGCCCACGCAGGCGGCGGGGCGCTTGTCCTCCGGCAAAGCCTCCACCCGCATGCCGATGTTGAAGTTGGGGGAGAACTTGGCCTCGTTATACAGCTTCAGCAGCATGGGAATGTCCAGGCCCATGGGGCAGCCGTCGCAGCAGTAGCGGCAGGCGGTGCAGGGCACGGCGCCGTACATGCCCTGAGCGATGTCCAGCAGGACCTTCTCCTCCTGGTCCGTCAGGGGGCGGCGTTCTTCAAAGGTGCGGACGTTGTCCTCCATCTGGGCGGGGGTGGTCATGCCGCTGAGGATCATCTGGACCCCCTCCACCCCCTGGAGGAAGCGGAAGGCCCAGGCAGCGGTGGACTCCTCCGGCCGCAGGGCGTGGAGCTCGGACTCCGCCTCCGGCGTCAGGGAGGCCAGGCGGCCGCCCCGGACGGGCTCCATGACCCAGATGGGGATGCTGTACCGGCGCAGCAGCTCGCACTTGGCCTTGGCGTCCTGCATGGTCCAGTCCAGATAGTTCAGCTGGATCTGACAGAATTCCATGTCCTTGCCGTAGCGGGACAGGAAGCTCTCCAGCAGCTCCACGCCGCCGTGGGAGGAGAAGCCCAGGTGACGGATGCGGCCGTTCTTCTTCTGCTCCAGAAAATAGTCGATGATGCCCCAGCGGGGATCGGTATACGTCTCGATGGACTTCTCGTACACATTGTGCAGCAGGTAGAAGTCGAAATACTCCACGCCGCACTTCTGGAGCTGCTCCTCAAAGATGGCAGCGGGGTCGTAGCTGTCGCTGATCTGGTGGCCGGGGTATTTGGTGGCCAGATAGAAGCTCTGGCGGTCATAGTCCTTCAGCACCCGGCCGATGACCCGCTCGGACATGCCGCCGTGGTAGGGATAGGCGGTGTCGAAATAGTTGACGCCGTGGTCCATGGCATAGCGGACCATGTCCGCCGTGGTTTTCTCGTCGATGTCCGCCGGGCCGCCGCCGGGAACCAGCGGCAGACGCATGGTGCCGAAGCCCAGCAGGGACAGCTTCTCTCCGTGAAAATCGGTGTAGATCATGTAAGGTTCCTCCTTGGTTGGGATGTTTCCCCCATTATAGCACGGAGGGAAAGGACCCTGCAAGGCGGATTTTCACCCCGGGGGGCGGTCTTACAGGAAAAATTCCTCCGGCTCCGCCGGGCGCATGATGGACACCTCATAGGCGGTGCGCTCCTGTCCCACGCCGTCCACGGTTTTCGTGTAGCCCCGGCTCTGGACCCGGCCCTCCACCGTCAGCCGGGAGCCCACCGGCAGGATGGCCGTCTGCTGGGCGATGACGCCCCAGGCGATGCAGGGCAGGTAGTCCGCCCGGCCGTACCGGCGGTTCACCGCCAGGATCAGGTCGCAGATTTCCCGGCCCAGAGGCGTCCGGCGCAGGGTGGGAGTTTTGCACAGAATGCCGGAGAGCTGAATCTGGTTAAAGGGGGCCGCGCCGCCGGGGACCAGCTCCCGGACGAACACGGAGATCACCAGCCGGGGACCCTGGCCGCTGCGGTTGTTGAAGGAGCGCAGCTGGCCGGTAAGGGTCAGCACGTCCCCGGTATGTACGGGGTGGGCCTCCAGCAGCGGCCGGGGCAAAATCACCGGCAGCCGATCCTCCTGGCCGGAAAGCCGCTCCACCGACAGGGGAAAGCGGTAAAAGCTCTCGCCGTGGTTTATGTGGGACAGCTCCGGCTCCCCGGCGGCCCGCCCGCACAGGCGCACGCGGTTGAAGTTGTTGTCCATAGTCATCCTCCTCGTTTGTTGAAGCTGGTCCAGCTTATGCCGGAGCGGCACAAAATAGACCCTTTTCAAACCGGGAAAAGTATGCGATAATAGCGGGGAAAAGGAGGAATTGCCCATGCGATACAAGGGAAAGGTCTATCGGCCCCCCAGCGAGGCCTACAGCCTCATCATCCAGGTGACCTACGGGTGCAGCCACAACCGCTGCGCCTTCTGCGATATGTATGACGACAAGCACTTTGCCCTGCGGCCCATGGAGGAGATCCGGGAGGATTTCCGCCTGGCCCGGCAGGTATACCGCCGGGTGGAGCGGGTGTTTCTGGCCGACGGCGACGCGCTGATGCGGAAAACCGATGAGCTGCTGGAGATTCTGGCCATGGTATACAGCCTGTTTCCGGAGTGCCAGCGGGTGACGTGCTACGCCTCGCCCCGGAGCCTGCAGGTGAAAACCGATGACGAGCTGCGTCAGCTGCGGGAAAACGGACTGAAAATGGTGTATATGGGCCTGGAATCTGGCTGTGACGCGGTGCTGGAGCGGATGCGCAAGGGCCACACCGCCGCGGCCATTGTGGCGGCGGGGCAGAAGGCCCGGCAGGCGGGCCTGGCCCTGTCGGTGACGGCCATTTCCGGGCTTGGCAGCCGGGAGCTGCTGCGGGACCACGCCGTGGACACCGCCCGGGCCCTCAGCGCCATGAAGCCGGAATATATCGGCCTGCTGACGCTGATGGTGGAGCCGGGAACGCCACTGGAGCAGTGGGTCCGGGAGGGCAGCTTCCGGGTGCTGGGCCCGGCGGAGATTCTGCAGGAGACGGCCCTGCTGCTGGACCACATTGACAGCGAGGGCAGCGTATTCCGGATGAACCACGCCTCCAACTACCTGACCCTGAAGGGGACCCTGAACCGGGACCTGCCCGCCCTGCGGCAGCAGGTGCAGGAGGGCCTCATGGGTCACGGCCTGCGGCCGGAGAGCTGGCGGGCTTTGTAAAAAACGAACGCACCCCCTGTATCCCACGGGATACAGGGGGCGCGGGCAGCTTGTCAAAAAAGGACAAAGACCTTTTTTGACAAAGGGTTTGCAGTCTGCCGCGCGCATAATTTGTTCGCTGGAAGCGAACAAATTCCACACTTGCAGACTGAGAAGTATTTTTGCCAGGTACACGCCCCGGCAAAAAATGATTCCATTTTATTTGCCGCCTGCGGGCGGCAAACTCTGCGAGGCTTTTGGACAATATCTACACCCCCTGTATCCCGTGGGATACAGGGGGTGGGCGTTTATTCTTCTGAAGATTCTTCCGGCACCTCCGGTGCTTCCGGCGCTTCCGCCGGTTCGGCTGCTTCCGGCGCTTCCGCCGGTTCGGCGGTTTCCGGGGCTTCGGCGGGCTCCTCCGCCTGGGCGGCTTCCCGGGCGGCCACCTGGTTCACATACAGCTCCTCCGGCCGATGAGGGTGGAGCCTGATGTTGTAAAACAGCACCGCCAGGGCGGCGATCATCAGCACCAGGCTCAGCACCTGGGACACCCGGATGGGCTGGCCGGCGATGGTCCAGTTGAACAGATACAGGCTGTCGGTGCGCAGACCCTCGATCCAGAAGCGGCCCACGCCGTACCACAGGAAGTAGAAGCAGGTGTTTTCACCGTCGAACCGCCGGGCCTTGGATACCACAAAAACGATCAGCAGCAGGCCGACGAGGTTCCACAGGCTCTCGTACAGGAAGGTGGGATGTACCTCCACCAGCTCCCCGGCAGTGGTGGTCAGCTGCATGCGCCAGGGGAGGGTGGTTTCGGAGCCGAAGGCCTCCCGGTTCAGGAAGTTGCCCCAGCGGCCGATGGCCTGGCCGATGAGCAGGCCCATGACCACCAGGTCCATCATGGCCCCCAGCTTGATATGGCGGCTGCGGCAGAGGATGACGGCCACGATCACCACAGCGATGACGCCGCCGTAGATGGCCAGGCCGCCGTCCCAGATGGCGATGGCCTTGGACCAGCTGAAGTGGCCCTCATGGTCCTTGAACTCGCTGAGATAGAACAGAACATAGTACAGCCGGGCCCCCACGATGGCTGAGGGGATGCCCCACAGCAGCCCGTCGATGAGGTCATCATCCCGGATGCCGTATTTGGTACGCTGGCGCATGCACCACCACAGGGCCAGCAGCATGCCCAGGGCGATGAGGATGCCATACCAATAGATGCCGTTGCCGATGTCGATGGCCTTGGAACTGATGGTGATGGCCCAGTCGCCAAAAAGCCCCGGGAAGCGGATGGGGCTGTCGGTCATGATCTTCATAATGTCACTCCTTGCTCAGAAAACTCCCTCTATTATACCGCAGAGCGGGGCCGTTGAAAAGCCCTATTTTTCGGAGGAAGGGGAGCAATCAGGCGGTCCGGTATTTCCGCCGAAGCCACCGGGCCAGCAGGAAGCCGCCTGCCGTCAGGGCGGCGCAGAGCAGGAAGTCCGGGATCTGGGACAGGATCAGCGCCTGTCTGTACCGGGAGGAGAGATCGGTGAAGATCGGACTTGTGCTGAGCCCCTCCAGCCACTGGGGATCGACGGATCCGAAGTCCGCGATGCCGCCCAGCCGGAAGCCCGCAGCCAGAGTGGCGGCGATCCGGACCAGGCCCAGGATCCCCACCAGCGACATCAGGTATCCGGAGACGAAGCCGTATGTACGCCAGAAGCGGGCAAAACCGCTTTTCCTCGGCCCGGCGGAGGTGGGAGCAGGGTCCGTCTGTTCATCGTCCAGCAGATAGTCCACCGTGACGCCCAGCAGACGGCCGATGGCCAGGAGCTTGTTGGTGTCGGGCAGGGACTCGCCCGTTTCCCACTTGCTGACGGCCTGACGGGACACGTCCAGCTGCTGGGCCATCTGTTCCTGGGACAGACCGGCTTTGCGGCGCAGGTCGATGAGCTTTTCACACAGGGTCATAGAGAATGCCTCCTTTGATGTTGATGGCGTCAGCATACCGAAAAAGGCCGCAACTGTCCACCAAGTGGGGCTGGAAGTTCCGCAACCGACGGTTGCGGGCCGTTTTTTCAGCCCCAGAGCTGGCGGGAGAGGTCCTGGGCCAGCTTTTCCACCACGCCGGGAGCGTAGGGCAGGGGCAGTCCGGCGGCGGCCAGGGTCTCGGCGTAGGTCCTGCTGCCGCCGGAGGCACACAGGGCGTGATACCGGGCCCAGCCGTCTGCGGGGTCGGCGTCATAGGCGGCCTTCAGCTGCTGGGCGCAGACGATGGACAGGGCGTAGCTGATCACATACCGGGGGGACATATACAGGGCCATGTTGGTGAATAGGTCGCACCCGGCCAGCACCTGCTGCCGCCAGGGCTCGTTGTTCCGGCTGCGGCCGAAGGACTTCTCAATGCGGTCGAACTCCTCTGCCCACTGGGCCAAAGAGGCGTCCGGATGCTCATAGAGCCACGTCTCAAAGGTGTGGATGGAGCAGAAGGCGCACAGCTCCTTGATGAAGTCATAGCGGTGCTCCGCCAGGAACTGCCCGGCGTGGTCGCCGAAGAAGTCCCGGGCGTAGGGCTGGGCCAGCAGCTCCATGGTCTTGGAGTGGACCTCCGCCAGATCGGGACTCAGCCCCACATAGTCCGCCAGAGGCTGGCTGCGGATGGAGAGATACCCCTGGAGCCCGTGGCCCAGCTCGTGGGTGTATACGGTGACGTCGTCGGAGGTGCCGTCGCAGTTGGCAAAGACAAAGGGCATGTCATAGGGCGCGCCCAGCATCTCGCAGAAGCCCATGCCGGAAATTTTATTGGGAGAGCCAGTCACGTCCAGCAGGTCGTGGCGGACCATCTCGTCGAAAAACGCACCTGCCTCGGGGCTAAGGCTGTGATACATCCGGTGGGCGGCCCGGGGCAGCTCCTCCGCCGCCACCGGCACGGCGTTGCCCTCCGGGAACACCAGGGCCCGGTCATAGGGCATCAGCGTGTCCACCCCCAGGCGCCGGCGCTGCTCCTCCTGCAGCCGCAGATACAGGGGGGTGATATGGGTCTGCACCTGGCGGCAGAACGCGTCCAGCTCCGCCCGGCCATAGCCCAGGCGCTGCTGGGCCAGGTCGCCGTAATCGGCGAAGCTGTCGAAGCCGTTGGCCCGGGCCAGGTCGATGCGGGCATGGACCAGCTGCCGCAGGATGTCCTCCAGCTGTCCGGCGTTTTCCAGCACCGTCTGCTGCTGGGCGTCATAGGCGGCCTTGCGGCGCGCCCGGTCCCGGCTGGCCAGAGCGGCCCGCAGCTGTCCGCCGCTGAGCAGCTCCCCCTGGACCGGATATTTGGCGGAGGCCGTCAGCTGCTGATACAGGGCCGTCAGCTGGGAGATGCGGGCCTGCAGGTCCCTGCCCCCGGCGTGAATCCGGTGGTCCAGGGTCAGCAGGCGGCGCAGCTGGGGGCCGAAGGCCCGGTCCAGAGCCGGGGCATAGGGACTTTCGGCAATGGCGGCGGCCAGGGACTGGCTGTCCAGGCTGCCCTCCAGCCGGGGCAGGGTCTCCTGCAGCTCCGTCTGGTAAAATTCGTCGGTGACGTCGTGGAAGGCCCGGATGAAGGCCACCGCCTGGCACAGGCCCACCTCCTGCTGGAGGGCGTCCCGCTGGCGGACGATCTCCACCAGCTCCTCCGGGCTCCGGGCCTCCCTGGCCCGGCGGGTCAGGGCGTCATACCGGGCCTGGAGGGCCTCCACGTCGGGACGGTGATAGGGGATATCGGAAAATTTCCAGTTTTCGTTCATAGAATTGCTCCCATCTTACTCTTTCGGATAGATCACGGACAGGGCCATGCGCTCCGGGCGGATGTTGTCCCGGATGAAGTCCAGCAGGTCCTGCTGGGTGATGGAGTCGTACACCTCCGGGAAGCGGAAGGGATCGTATCCCTGGAAGCAGCCCTCGGACACGGTGGAGGCGATGGCCTCGAAGGAGTTCAGGCTCTTGATGGACGCGCCGAAGCTGGCCCGGCGGAGCCGCTGGACATAGGCCGGGTCCACCCCCTCCCGGACCACCCGGCGTGCCTCGTCCAGAACGGCCTGCTGCACGGCCTCGGGATCGTTGCTGTCGCCGCCGCAGAACACATAGGCGGCTCCCGGCAGCAGGTCATAGGCGCTGTCAAAGGTGCCGTTGATCAGCCCCTGACTGTACAGCCGGGTGAACAGGGGGCTGGACTCGCCCATGAGCACGTCGCAGGCCAGGTCCCCCAGAATGTCCAGGCGCATGCGGTCCGGCCCCTCCGGCACCGGGGGGCACTTGAAGCCCAGCAGGAAGGTGGGCATGGCCACCTCCATCCGGTCCTCGATGCGGGTCATGTGGGGGGTCAGGTCCTCCTCCCGGCCATAGTCCCGGGGGATGGCGGGGCCACTCTCCCGGGGCAGGACCTCCCAGGCGGCCCGGACGACCTCCGCCGGGTCCACATCGCCCACCACCACCAGGCACATATTGGCGGGGGTATAGAAGGCCTTGTGGCAGTCGTACAGGGTCTGGGCGGTGATCCGGCGGATGCTCTCCACGGACCCGGCCACGGACTGGCGGACGGGGCTGTGACGGTACAGGGCCTGCATCATCTGGCGGTATACCTGCCACTCGGGGTTGTCCTCGATCATGCCGATCTCCTGGGCGATGATGCCCTGCTCCTTCTCCACGCTTTCATCGGTGAAGTAGGGGACGGACACGAAGGACAGCAGAATCCGGAGATTGTCATAAAAATGCTCGGTGCAGTCGAAATAGTAGGCGGTGACGGCGTTGCTGGTGTAGGCGTTGGGCTCGGCCCCGCCCCGGGCCAGGTCCTGCATGGCGCTGCCGTCGGCGGTGTCGAACATCTTGTGCTCCAGATAGTGGGCGATACCGGCGGGGGTGTCCAGCCACTGGCCGTCCAGCTGAAAGCGCATATCCATGCCGCCGTAGCGGGTGGTGAAGAAGGCGAACTTCCGGGCATACCCGGGCTTGGGCACCACGCAGACGGGCAGGCCGTTGGGCAGGGTCTCCCAGATGGCCTTTTCCCCGATGCGGGGGTAGGTAAGGGTTTTCATCAGGCCTCCTCCTTTCCGTGCAGGAAGTATACGGTGTCCAGGGTCACGCTGCCGGCGGCGGCCCGGATGCGCTCCGGCGTCACCTGGTCCAGCAGGCGCTGCATGGTCTCCGGGTCCTCGCTCTGGCCGGTGGCTGCCTGACCCAGGCAGTAATTTTCCAGGGCGCCCTGGGAATCCGACAGGGAGGTCAGGGCGCTGCGCATGGTGCTGCGGGCCCCCTCCAGCTCCCAGGGCTCCCAGTGACCGTCCCGGATCTCATGCAATTGGTGAAGGATCTCGTCCAGGGCCCGCTGATAGTCGGCGGTCTCGATGCCGGAGGACACCGTGAGGATGCCCTTGGAGCGGACATAGGTGCTGGAGGCGTAGTAGCACAGGGACAGCTTCTCCCGGACGTTCATAAAGAGCTTGGAATTGCTGGTGCCGCCGAACAGAAGGTTTGCCAGGATCATGGCGGGCACATCGTCGGTGGCGCAGCGGAAGCCCATGGACAGCTTCCCCTGGGTCACGTCCATGGCCTCGTGGATGATGCGGGGTTCCGCCGGGGCGGCCACGGCACGGGGCGGCTCCGGGTCCAGGCCCGCGCCCCGGGGCAGGGCGGCGAAGGCCTCCAGCAGGGCGTCCTCCACCCGGGAGATGGGGGCGCTGCCGCAGTAGAACAGCTCCAGCCGGGAGGCGGCCATCATCTGTTGGCTGTAGGCATGGAGCTTCTGGTTGTTGATGGCGGCGGCGGTGGCCTCGTCGCCCAGGCGGCTGACGCCGTAGGGCTCATAGCGGCACATCTCCTGCAGAAGCCGCAGGTCCGCCCAGTCCCGCTTGTCGTTGCGGATGGAGCGGATGCTGTCCAGCAGGTTGGCCCGCTCGCTGTCCACATACTCCGGCAGATACCGGCCGTTGCGGGTGACGGGGTCCAGCAGCAGCTCCCCCAGCAGGGCGGCGGTGGGCTCCAGCAATTTTTCTCCCTGGGGGGCGAAGCTGTCGTCCATTACCGAGGCCACAAAGCCGATGCACTGGCACTCCGCCCGCTTGCGGATGGTGGGGTTGATCTGTGCGCCGTAGAGCTGGTCCATGGCGGCGGACAGCTGCTGGATGTCCGGGCAGCTCATGGTGCCCCGCTGGAGCACCAGCGGCAGCAGCGCCCCATAGGACGCCGTTTCCCGGCGCAGGGGGGTGATGAACTGGGCGGACAGGCAGCTGGTTTTGAACTTTTTGGCAGGCAGATAGGTGAGATATACCCGGTCCATGATCTCGCGGCGGGTCTTCTCCATATGCGGCACCTCCAGGATACAATAATACATTATTATATCGCAGGCGGCGGGAAATGAAAAGGGCTTTTCCATAAAATAAGGCTCCCGGCCGGTTGGCCGGGAGCCTTGATAAATTTAAGGGGAATCAGGCCACGCGCTTGCCCTTATAGCGGGACTTGACAGCCACGGCAATCAGCCCGCAGCCGCACAGACCGGCCAGGGTGGACCACAGGGCCACGCCCATGTCGCCGGTTTTGGGACTGTTGCTGCCAGCGTTGCCGGTGTTGCCAGCGTTGCCGGTGTTGCCGGTATTGCCGGAGTCGCCGCCCTGACCGGGCTGACCGGGTTGGCCGGGCTGACCGGGCTGACTGGGCTGACCGGGTTGGCCGGGCTGACCGGGCTGACCGGGCTGGCCGCTTCCTCCGGCGTCACCGCCGGAGCCGCTGCCGGTTTGCTGATAGCCGCAGACGGAGCAGACGCCATCCACGAAGGTGTGGGCACCAAAGCCGTCCTTCTGGGCGTTATCCGTAACGGTGCAGCCGTCAGCCAGGCAGTCATGCCAGTGATTCTCGCCGTCGGAGGACCAGGTATCGGACCACTGATGCGTATGCTCCTTCACCAGGGGCTTGTCCTCGGCGCTGTACATGCGCCACAGCTGGGTGCCGTAGAAGGGATTGGCGGTGCCCATATACACGCCGTTCTCGGTGGAGCAGATGGTGCGCAGACCGTGGTTGGAGCCGTCGCCGAAGCCGTCCCGGGTGATGGCGTCGAAATTCACGCCGTCCTTGGACACCAGCAGGTCAAAGCCGTTCTCGCTCTGCTGGGCATAGTAGTTGCAGCCGAAGTAGTACACAAAGTTGTGGATCGTGTCGTCATACACAGCCTTGTCCAGGGCGGCAAAGATGGCCTTCACGGCGCTTTTCAGGTCATCCTTCAGGCCCTGGGTGTCGGCGCTGCACATAGCCACGCCGGTGACCTGGGCATACTCCCGGGCGAAGTTGGCACTGTCCAGCTTGATGCCCAGGCCATCGAACACCTTCTGCTTGAAGGCCTCATACTCCTCCAGCATGTTCCGGTAACCGGGCACGGGGTTCTTGTCGGCGGACATGTCCGTGGCAAAGCCTGCCAGCTGCTGGAACAGGGAGGCGGTGTACTTGTTAAACAGGAAGGTATCCAGGAACCAGTTCAGATACTTGTTGTCGTGCTGCTGCAGAACCTCCAGCACGGCGTCCTTCAGCATATCGGCCCGGCCGCTGATGTCGGCATAGTCCATATTGGCTACCTGACCGTCGGTGATCTGGGTGAACTGATAGGTCAGAGTGGAGGTGTCATAGGTGCCGATGTACAGCTCACCGTTGTGCTCGCCGTAGCGCCAGACATACTGGTTGGAGTTGTTGCCCAGCCCCGCGCCCAGGTTGCCGATGGGGCCGTCGGGGAAATAGGGGTTGTCGTCCTTACCGGCCACCTGCTGGAAGTTGCCGTCGGCGTCCATGCGGTACAGATAGATGGAATGGTCCAGATCGTTGTACAGCAGCTCGAAGTTGCCGGAGGCGGGGACCTCCGCCAGGTCCAGCATGGGATCGTTGTAGGTGCCCAGGTACAGATAGCCGTTGTACACCCACATGTTGCAGCTCATGGAGTAGTTGATGCCCAGGCCGAAGTCGTAGCCGCTGGTGCCGTGGTCGCCGATGACCTGGGTCCAGGTGAAGCTGCCGTCCTCATGCTTGTCGCCGCGATACATGGCGAAGCCCTGCTTGTTGATGCGGCCGTCGATGGACTTATCGGTGACCACGGTGACGTACATGGAGCCGTTATACTCGATGATGTCCCAGATACCGCCGCCGTTGAGGCCGTCGGTCTTCATAACGGCGGGCAGGCCGTCAAAGTCGTCCTGATCTGCCACACGCCGCCAGGAGCTCAGACCCGCGGTGGGATCGGAGCTGGCCACGATGATGCCGCCGGGGGTACCCTTGCCGTCGTAGTTGTCGGAGGCCAGGCACATATAGATCTCGTCGTCAAACACCAGCAGGCCGTGAACGCCGTTGGACACGCCCTGGGTGTAGTTGATGTTGTGATAGGCGATGGAGCACTCGTTGGTCTCGGGGTCCACCTCGATGAGGGTGGCCGTGGGGCTGCCCATGCCGGCAAAATAGATCTTGCCCTTGAACTCAAAGGCCATGCGATAGCCGGCCAGATAGTTCACGCCCTTGAGATAAGGGGGATAGCCGGGGAAGATGTCGGGGTAATCCTTCAGGATGTCCCGTTCCCGGAAGATCACCTGGGCCTCGCCGGTGTAGCGGTTCACAGCCATGATTACGGGGGTCCACTGGGACATGGGGGTTTCATCGAAGGTGTCCGTGCCGAACATGACCTTCACAAAATCTGCCGCGGCCCGGCTGGTGTCCACGTTCTGGTCCAGCTTGCCC
This sequence comes from Clostridiaceae bacterium Marseille-Q4149, assembly GCA_018228685.1. Lineage (GTDB taxonomy): Bacteria > Bacillota > Clostridia > Oscillospirales > Oscillospiraceae > Vescimonas > Vescimonas cirricatena. Next base: position 1,486,501 of record CP073691.1, on the reverse strand, counting down.
TCCTTCTTCATGGCGTCCAGGGACGTCTTGACGTTGTTGTGGTAGATGTAGTAGGTGGAGTTATAGCAGGTGCCGATGTAGACATAGTCACCGGCCTCGGCCATGGACCAGGAGTAGCTCTGGCCGCGGTCCTGCAGGTCGCCGGTCAGGATACCGTCTACCTCTCCGGCACCCAGCGTGGGGTGGGAGACCTTGTCGATGGTGTAGCCGCCCTTGGAGTAAACACCCTGCTCCAGGGGCTCGTAGCTGATGGTGTCGTCGTCATTGCGGACGACGGCTGCCAGTGCGCCGTTGACCAGGCTGACCGTCATAACCAGGGCCAGCAGAACAGCGGTGCAGGCTTTGAACGCTTTGTGCATGTTATCCCGCTCCTTTAAAACAATTTGCCTGTCCTTGCACGAAAAACACTTTATCTATAATATGTGCGCCAACAGGCACACAGTAATTTAACATAGTTTCCATGCTTTTACAATAGATAAAAACTGAAAATGCAATAATTTTTTCTTATATCAGAAAAAAGAACAGGCAATGACGGCGTTTTTTGCAGAGTTTTCCTATAAAGGCAGTGAATTGCGGAAAATTTTGACCAAAGGCGGTTGCCAAAGGGCGGCAAGGGGTGGTAAAATAAATGTATCCTATTCCAACCGGCGGCGGCCACTCCACTTTTTGGCCCCCGGCGGAAAAACAAAGGAGGAACCAGGTCCCGCTGAGACTGGCGGTGCGGCAGTGTGGAGACCTGCCGTAAGGCGCTGCGGCTTCGCCGGGCGCGAGACCGTTCCATGCGGAGGCAGAACGGTTACAGTCTGTATATTATGGCAGAGGTCATTCTGAAAAACCTCAAGAAGGTGTACCCCAACGCGGAGAGCAAGAAGGCCAAAAAGGGCGAGCCCCAGAAAAAGGGCAATCTGCAGATCACCGACGAGGGCGTGGTGGCGGTGCAGGATTTCAACCTGCACATTGCGGACAAGGAGTTCATCGTGCTGGTGGGCCCCTCCGGCTGCGGCAAGTCCACCACCCTGCGGATGATCGCCGGTCTGGAGGACATCTCCGGCGGCGAGCTGACCATCGGCGGCAAGCTGATGAACGACGTGGAGCCCAAGGACCGGGACATCGCCATGGTGTTCCAGAGCTATGCCCTGTATCCCCACATGACCGTGTATGAAAACATGGCCTTCTCCCTGAAGCTGAAGAAGCTGCCCAAGGACGAGATCGACAAGAAGGTCCGTGAGGCCGCCGAAATTCTGGATATCACCCAGTATCTGGACCGCAAGCCCAAGGCTCTGTCCGGCGGCCAGCGGCAGCGTGTGGCCATCGGCCGGGCCATCGTCCGGGACCCCGCCGTGTTCCTGATGGACGAGCCCCTGTCCAACCTGGACGCCAAGCTCCGCAACCAGATGCGGGCCGAGATCATCAAGCTGCGGGAGCGCATCGACACCACGTTTATCTACGTCACCCATGACCAGACCGAGGCCATGACCCTGGGCGACCGGATCGTCATCATGAAGGACGGCTTCATCCAGCAGATCGGCACCCCCCAGGAGGTGTTCGACCACCCGGCCAACCTGTTCGTGGCGGGCTTCATCGGCATGCCCCAGATGAACTTCTTCGACGCGAAGCTGACCCGGCAGAACGGCAGGTATGCCGTCACCGTAGGCGGCGTCACCGTGGAGCTGTCCGACGAGAAGCAGCAGCGCCTGGCCGAGCACAACGTGGCGGAGCAGGACGTGACCCTGGGCGTGCGCCCGGACCACCTGATGCTCTGCGCCGATGGCATCAAGGGCACCGTGGACGTGTCCGAGATGATGGGCTCCTCCGTGCACCTGCATGTGGCGGCCGAGGGCAAGGACGTGATCGTCATTGTTCCCACCAACGGCGCCGCCGCCCACTTCCCCATGGGCAGCGAGGTCAACATGATCTTCGGCGGCAACGTGGCCCACGTTTTCGATAAGGAGACCGGAAAGAACCTGGAGTGGTAAGGGCATAACGGCAATAGAAAGTCTAAATATATCCCCCGGCGCAGACGCGCCGGGGGATATATTTATGCGATGAGCGGATGCTCAGGCCCGGCGCTCCTCGTGAATGAACATGACCAGGAAGCTGACGGTCAGCAGGGCGCAGGACACCCAGATTCCCCGGACGGCGGATGCGCCGGTCAGCAGGGCTCCCAGACCGGCACCCAGGGCGAACAGGCCGATGACGCCGAAATATGTCAGGGCATTGCGCAGGGCCTCCGGCTCATGGGTGTGGAAATAGGCACACAGGGCCTCTGTGCCGCTGCGCATGTTGCCGATGCACATGGTGCTGGCGTAGGCGTGGCCACGGACCTTGCGGAAGGTCTGCAGCTGCATGGCGCAGGAGAAGGACACCAGGGAGTTGGCCACAGTGTTCAGTGACTGGGGCATAAAGCCCACCGCAAACAGCACGGCGATCTCCGCCAGGATAATCAGCTGACGCCAGTGGACCTTTTCCATGTGCTTGAAGCGGCGGTGGATGCATTCCGCCGCGAAAATTCCCGCCATAAAGGACAGAACGGGGATCAGATACCGCAGGCAGTGGTCCCAGGCCCCCTCAAACAGATAGGCGCTGAACAGCACAATGTTGCCGGTCTGGGCGTTGGCAAAAACGCCGCCCCGGCAGAGATAGGTATAGGCGTCCTGAAGGCCGCCGGATACGATGATGAAGGAGGCTGTCAGCATGGATTCGGACATCTGGCCCCGCAGTCGATGGATAAACACAGCTTGCACCAGGCTTTCTGAGAATTGACCGCCCTTCGGCGGCCCACTGATTATACGACAGGGGAGGGGATCCGTCAAGAGTCCGCCGGGGGAGGGGGTTGGAGGGAACGGAGAGGTGAATTTGCGGCCATATGGTGAGAGAACAGGAGGATTTTTTCGGTTTTTCCGCGTAAAATCTATGTAATAATTCGAAATTTTTATCAAATGACAATTTTCAGCAGTTGACAGGTATGGTACAATGGTTTTTATTATGGAATAGAATGTTTTCTCATCCATGCCGCGATCGGTGCGGCGCATACACCAGTAACAGAGAAAGGAAGGTGCCCTGTCTATGAACAAAGACAACCAGCCGAAAAAGACAGAGCAGAGCGCCAAAACAGGGAAAAAGTCCGGAAAGGGCCGCCGTGTGGGGCGGACCATCGGCATCGTCCTTGGTACCATCCTCCTGGTCACCGTGCTGACCTCCGCCATCTTCGTGGGGATCTTCATGACCTACGTCAACACGTCCCTGAAGGGGCATGTGGAGGTGGACATGTCCGAGTACGACCAGAAGGTGTCCACGGAGCTGTACTATCAGGATCCGGATACCAAGGAGCTGGTCATGTACCAGACCCTGTTCGGCGACGAAAACCGCATCTGGGTGGATTTTGATTCCATCCCCAAGAACCTCCGCAATGCCACCATCGCCATCGAGGACAAGCGCTTCGAGAGCCACCACGGTGTGGACTGGCACGGCACTGTCCGGGCCGTGTTCCGCACCCTCACCAACGGCAATACCCAGGGCGGCTCCACCATCACCCAGCAGCTCATCAAGAACGTCACCGGCAACAACGAGAACACCGTCAAGCGCAAGGTGACGGAGGTGTACCGGGCTCTGGCCCTGGAAAAGGACTATTCCAAGGACGAGATTCTGGAGATGTACCTGAACACCATCTACCTGGGCAACCAGTGCTACGGTGTGCAGACCGCCTCCCGGACATACTTCCACAAGGACGTGTCCGAGCTGACCCTGGCTGAGTGCGCGTGTCTCATCAGCATCACCAACAACCCCTCCCAGTATGACCCCCTGCGCAGCGACTGGACCCGGGAGCAGAACCGCAACCGGCAGCTGGACGTGCTGGACGCCATGCTGGCCCAGGAAAAGATCGACCAGGCCACCTATGACGCCGCCAAAGCCGAGGAGGTGGTATTCACCAACGGCTACACCAACCTGGGCAACTATGTGGGGCCCCAGGAGGAGGACGAAAAGCCCGCCGTGGTCAGCACCGCCAACAACTCCTACTTCACCGACGAGGTCATCACCGATGTGGCCGAGAAGTTTGTGGAGGTCTTTGGCCTGACCGACGACCCCGCAGACGCCGACGGCTATGTCCGCACCGCCTTTGAAAAGGCCGTCAGCAAGGTCTATAACGGCGGCTACAAGATCTATACCACCCAGAACCCCAAGATCCAGGACATCGCCGAGTCCGTGTTTGAAAACACCAACTACGCCAAGTATACCGACTCCAAGGGCGAGCCCCTCCAGGCGGCCATCACCATTGTGGACCCCTACACCGGGGACGTGGTGGCCATGGTGGGCGGCACCGGCGCCAAGGAGGTGGACCGGGGCTGGAACTGGGCCACGTCGGCCCGTCAGCCGGGTTCTGCCACCAAGCCCGTGTCCGTGTACGCCCCGGCTCTGGATAACGGCACCATCACCGCCGCCTCCGCCATCGACGACTATCCCGTCCGGGACCTGCCCGGCTACGGCGCATGGCCCTCCAACTCCGGCAGCGGCTTCCGGGGCCTGACCTCCTTCTATACCGCCCTGGTCCGCTCTCTGAACACCTGCGCCGTGCGCACGGTGGAGGAGCTGGGCACCTATCAGTCCTACACCTTCATGGTGGAGAAGCTGGGCTTCACCACCCTGACCCAGGCCGACAGCCAGCAGTCCGGCAACATGGGCCTGGGCGGCTATGAATACGGCGTCACCACCGAGGAGATGGCGGCGGCCTACGGCGCCTTCGTCAACGACGGCGTGTACACCCCGCCCCGGACCTTCTATCGGGTGGAGGACTCCCAGGGCAACCTGGTCTGCGAGAACAACAAGGAATCCCATGTGGCCATGAAGCAGACCACCGCCTACATCATCCGCCAGACCCTCAAGAGCGTCATCACCAGCGGTACCGGCGGCGAGGCCCGGTTCTCCGGCATGACCATCGCCGGCAAGACCGGTACCACCGACGAAAACCGCGACCGCTATTTCGCGGGCTTCTCCCCCTATTACAGCGCCGCCGTGTGGACGGGCTATAAGTCCAACGAGCGGTTCTCCGAGTCCCTGGGCAACCCCTCCGCCGTGCTGTGGCGTGAGGTCATGCGCCGCATCCACGACGGCCTGGAGAACAAGGACTTCAACAGCTGCTCCGGCCTGGTCCAGGTCACCGTCTGCCAGGACAGCGGCCTGCTGGCCACCGACGCCTGCACCCACGATCTGCGGGGCAATCGCGTCACCACCGTCACCGTGGCGGCAGACACCGCCCCCACCCAAAGCTGCAACGTCCACAAGATGGTGCGCTACTGCAAGGACGGCAAGCACCTGGCCACGGAATACTGCCCTGCCAGCAGCGTGGTGGAGATCGCCGCCCTGGATTGGCCCCGTGAGATCATCAAGGACATCAAGGCCCAGGACGACGAGTACCTGCTCCAGACCCTCACCGGCAAGGAGGAGGGCGAGTTGTGCCCGGTGCACAACAAGAAGCCCTCTATCTTCCCCATCATCCCTGGCGATGACGACGATGACGACGACACCCGCTTCGGCTCCTGGTCGGATTGGTGGGACAAGCTCCTGCCGTAAGCCCAAGATTTTTCCCAAAATCCCCGCCTCATCTACTGAGGCGGGGATTTTGCAAGGACTTTCACTGACTCCCTTTTTACATTTCTAATAAAAAATTAAAAATTAAATTATAGGCTTTGTGTATTGCTTTTTACAGAAAAAGGCTGTATGATAGGCATGTAAAGCAGAGAGACAAAAAACAAGGATGAATGGTGAATTATATGGCGCTGAAGAAGAACCTGGACGTGACGATCCACGAGGCATTTCTGGAGGAGATCCTGCGGGGAAACTGGTTACCGGGCCAGGCCCTGAACCTGGACGAGCTGGCCGAGCGCTACGGCGTCAGCCGGACGCCGGTGCAGCAGGCTCTGAAGCGGATGCATACCCAGGGCATGGTGGTGTTTTCCAGCAAGGGACATTTCTCCGTGCCGACCTTCAGCGAGAAGGAAGTGTGCGACATCATCGAGATACGCTTGCTGCTGGAGCATCAGGCACTGACGGACATTCAGCGCAAGGCGCTGCCGGTGGACTATCAGACGCTGGACCGTCTGGCCAGGGAGTGCATCCTCTCCAACGAAACGGACGATGTGGTCAGTGCCCGCCGCACGGACCTGGACTTCCACCGGGTGCTAGTGGAGCAGGCCGGGAACCGGTGTCTCAGCGAGGTCTATGACCGGATCCAGGGCCAGTTCATTGTGGCCAACTATCTGCTGGCCAGCCACACCCGGGTGCAGCAGGAGAGTGCCTCCGGCGACCATGAGATGGTGCTCGATGCCCTGCGGGCGGGGGATTTCTCTCGGGCCCACAGCATCATTGAGGCGCATATCCAGGGCGCCTGCCAGAAAATCCTGATCAAAATGCACGCATAAACGAAACGATATCCCCAACCATGAGTTGACGGCGGTCCGGAACAAGCTCCGGACCGCCGCGCCGTTATCCGCTCCACTGCACAATGGGATAACCTTGAGCCATCGGAAAGGGATATCTTTTTTCAGACCATAAAAAATTAAAAATTAAAAATTTTTCTTATCCCTTCCTGCGAAGCAGGTTACATAAAAATCCAACAGATAAAAATGGGAAAGGAAGAATCATCATGAAAGTGAAAGAAACCGCCAAGAAGCCTTATGGTATCTGCCCTGCGTCCATGACCATCTGGAACGCCGACCAGACCTATAACAAGAAGGGCATGGAGAAGTATCTGACCTGGCTGCTGGACAACGGCGCACAGTCCATCTCCATCTGCGGCAGCACCGGCGAGAACGTCGCCATGAACATGGAGGAGCAGCGCGAGATCATCGGCCACGTGGCGTCCTTCCTGAATGGTCAGGTGCCCCTGATCTGCGGTACCGGCCGGTACGACACCCTGAACACCATCAAGATGAGCAAGTATGCCCAGGACTGCGGCGCCGACGGCGTGATGGTGATCCTGCCCTACTACCTCAATCCCCACAAGAAGGCCGTTATGCAGCACTTCCGCGACATCCGCGCCGCGCTGGATATCCGCATGATGATCTATAACAACCCCTGGTTCTTGCCTCTGTGATGATTCTTACGCTGGTGGCCTGCGGCAGCAAGCCCAGCGATAACAACAACAATACGGATTCCACCGCCTTCCCCACCAAAACCATGACCATTGTCTGCCCCTACGGCGCAGGCGGCGGTACGGACCTGGCCCTGCAGATCCTGGCCGAGTGCGGCAAGGACACCTTCGGCCAGACCATCAATGTGGAGAATAAGACCGGCGGCTCCGGTACCGTGGGCCTGACCGAGGCTCTGAACGCCGCCGCTGACGGCTACACCCTGGGCACCTGCTCCGTGGACCTGATCACGCTGCCTCTGCTGGGCCTGGCTCCCGCCGAGACCACCCGCGACGCCTTTGATCCCATCTGCGTCATCAACGGCGAGCCTGCCGCCATCATCGTCCGCGCTGACTCCCGCTGGAACACCATCCAGGACTTCCTGGCTGAGGCCAAGGAGAAGCCCGGCACCGTCCAGCTGGCCAACTCCGGCATGGGCGACATCTGGCACCTGGCTGCCATCGGTATCGAGCTGGAAACCGGCGCCAGCTTCAACCACGTCCCCTTTGACGGCGCTGCTTCCGCCCTCACCGCCGTTCTGAGCGGCCATGTGGACGCCGTGACCTGCTCCGCCGCCGAGGCTGCCTCCAACATCGCCAGCGGCGAGCTGAAGGTCCTGGCTGTGGCCAACACCGAGCGCCTGGAGGCCTATCCTGACGTGCCCACCTTCCAGGAGGTCGGCGTGGATCTGACCATCGTGGCTCTGCGCGGCCTGTGCGTCAACAAGGATCCCCCCGACGACGTGAAGAAGGCTCTGTGCGACGGCTTTGAGAAGGTCATCAACAGCGATGCCTGCCGCGAGAAGATCGAGGCTGCCAACATGACCTACATGCCCCTGAACGCTCAGGAGACCAACGACATTCTGGACAGCATGTCCGGCAACTTTGAGAAGATCATCAACGCTTATCTGAATTCTGCGAACTGATCGTCTTAACCGACTCAAGTGGGCGGTACGCACAGGGGTGTGTACCGCCCACACTCGAAAGGAGAACTTATGAAAAAGCTGAATATTGTATTCTCCGTGGTTCTGATAGCGGTTGCCGCATTTTTCTTCTTTTGCGCCGATACCTTCAAGATGCTGCCGGGTCAGACGGAGATCGGCTCCGGCGCTTTCCCCAAGGCCGTTTGTGTGGGCCTGGCAGTGTGCGGCGTCCTTCTGATCATCCAGGAGCTCCGCAAGGGCGGCAGTGAAAAGGCGGAGCTGTTCAGCAAGAAGCTGCTGATCGGCATTGCCGCCGCCGTGGCCTATTTTGTTCTGCTGAAAATTCTTGGCTTCGTGCTGGACAGCATCTGGGTCGTGTTCGTGATGATGGCCCTGCTGCTCAACGAGCCGTTCAAAAAGGCGTGGCCGCTGATGCTGGCCGTGTCGATCCTGGCGCCTGTGGTGCTGTATGCCATCTTCGGTATGTTCCTGAAGGTCCCTCTGCCCAACGGAATCCTTTCCGGCCTGTTGGGCTGATATGAGTTAGAACGGAGGTTTATATGGGAGTAATTACAGCGCTGGGTGAGCTACTGTCTCCTCAGTATCTTCTGATGATGATCGCCGGTACTATGGGCGGCATCATGATCGGCGCAATGCCGGGCCTGACTTCGGTGATGGGCGTGACGCTGATGCTGGCCTTTACCTATGGCATGGACCCCGCGGCCAGTATTTCCATGCTGCTGGCCATCTCCTTCGGCGCGATTTACGGCGGCTCCATCACCGCCATCCTGATCGGCACACCCGGCACGCCGGCCTCGGCCGCCACCATCCCGCTGCTCCGAATTCCTGAAATTTTATCCCCCCGGGAGGCTTCCGCAGCGGAACGGAATCCGTTACAATATAGAAAAATGCGGCGCACCATAGCCGCAAACGGAAACCAGAAAAGGAAGCATGGCCATGATTTCGGAATTGGAAAAGAGAGTGCAGCGCTACTGGACCCAGCGGTCCCACGACTTCGGAACCGTCCGGAGAAACGAATTGGAGGACGAGATGGGCCGGAAGTGGTTCCAGGAATTGGAAAAGCACCTACCGGAAAACGGAAAATTAAAGGTTCTGGATGTCGGAACAGGAACGGGCTTTTTCGCGGTGCTGCTGGCCCAGGCCGGATACCGGGTGGAGGGGGTGGATCTGACCCCGGCCATGCTGGAGGAGGCCAGGGCTCTGGCGGCCCAGCGGGGGATGGACATCACGTTCCGGGAGATGGACGCCCAGGCCCTGGACTATGAGGACGGATGCTTTGACGCCGTTATCAGCCGGAACCTCACCTGGACGCTGCCGGACCCGGAGCGGGCCTATGGCCAGTGGTTCCGGGTGCTGAAGCCCGGCGGGGTGCTGCTGAACTTTGACGCGGACTACGCCGCCAACGTCCGCAGCCGCAGCACCCAGAACCGCCGGGTGCCGGCGGACAGCCCCTATGGCCATGTGGGCATGACCGACCGGCTGCAGCGGGAAAACGACGAGATCACCCTGACCATGGACGTGGGCCGGGCTCGCCCGGCCTGGGACCGGGAGGTGCTGGAGGGCATCGGCTTTGCGGACTGCCGGGTGGACACCCGGGTGGGGCGGCGGATCCTGGGGCTCCTGGACCTGGAGCACGCGCCCATGTTCGGCATTGCGGCCCGGAAGCCCTGACGGAAAGAGAGGAGCACATCATGCGTACATTTGCCACCTATGAGGAAGAAAATATCCACTACTGGACCCATCGGGCCTCCGGCTACTCCGCCGTCAACCGGGAGGAACTGGCCACCGATCAGAAGGCCGTGTGGCGGGGCGTGATCGCCGGGAAAATCGCCGGAAACCACCCCGGGAAGCGCCCGGATGAGATCCGGGTGCTGGACGTGGGCACCGGGCCGGGCTTTTTTGCCATCATTCTGGCGGAGCTGGGCTATCAGGTGACGGCGGTGGACTACACGGCCTCCATGCTGGAGGAGGCCCGGCGCAACGCCGGGGCTCTGGCCGGGTGCATCCGCTTCCGGCAGATGAACGCCGAGGAGCTGACCTTTCCGGCGGACTCCTTCGACGTGGTGGTCACCCGGAACGTGACCTGGAACCTCCGGGACCCGGAGCGGGCCTATGGCCAGTGGTCCCGGGTGCTGAAGCCCGGCGGGGTGCTGCTGAACTTCGACGCCAACTGGTACCGCTATCTGTGGGACCGGGGGGCGGAGCAGGCCCATGCCCGGGACCGGGAGAACCTGTGGGCCTCCGACGTCCGGGACGAGACGGCGGGAACGGATGTGTCCGCCATGGAGGCCATCGCCCGGCAGGCGCCGCTGTCGGCCCGTATGCGGCCGGGCTGGGACCTGGGGGTCCTGCGGGGCCTGGGGCTGCAGGCGGCGGCGGACACCGAGATCTGGCGGCAGGTCTGGACCCGAGAGGAGCGGATCAACAACGCCTCCACCCCCATGTTCCTGGTGGAGGCCCGGAAGTGTCCCCTGCCGCAGTAAGGTGGCGGCATGAGGCGATACATTCTCAAGCGGCTGCTGCAGCTGATCCCGGTGCTGCTGGGCGTCACGTTTCTGTCCTTCGCCATGATGCGCCTGGCCGGAAGCGACGCCATCACCGAGATGTACGGCGAAAAGGGGGCGGTGTCCCAGGAGATCATCGACGCCAAGCGGGCGGAGCTGGGACTGGACCGGCCGTTTCTGAGCCAGTATTTCTCCTGGCTGGGGGGGCTGCTGACCGGCGACATGGGCACAAGCTATGTGTCCGGCCGGGACGTGTTCGGCACCTTCGTGTCCAAGCTGCCGGCCACCCTGCTGCTGACGGCCCTGTCCGTGGCGGCCACGGTGCTGCTGTCGGTGCCGCTGGGCATCCTGGCCGCCGTGCGCCATGACCGGTTCACGGACTATTTCCTGCGATTCTGCAGCTTCATCGGCAACGCTCTGCCCAATTTCTTCGTGGCTCTGCTGCTGATGCAGGTGTTTTCCATCCGGTGGAGGCTGCTGCCGGTGCTGTCGGAGGGGACCTCCCTGCGCAGCGCCGTTCTGCCCACTCTGACGCTGGCCATCGCCATGTCCGCCAAGTATATGCGCCAGGTCCGGGCCGCCGTGCTGGAGGAGCTGAACCGGGACTACGTCACCGGCGCCCGGGCCCGGGGCGTCCGGGAGGGAGTCATTCTGCGCGGAAGTGTGCTCCGGTGCGCCATGCTGACCATCCTCACCCTGCTGGCCCTGTCCGTAGGGAGTCTGCTGGGGGGCACAGCCATCATCGAGAGCATTTTTCAGTGGGACGGCGTGGGCAAGCTGGCGGTGGACGCCATCACCATGCGGGATTATCCCATGATCCAGGCCTATGTGGTGTGGATGGCCGTGATCTATGTGGCGGTGAACCTGGTCACGGACCTTTTATACCACGCGCTGGACCCGCGGATCCGACTGGGGGTGAGCCGGGAATGAGACAGCCATCCATCCGGCGCGGCGTCAGGACCCGGCTGGTGATTTTCGGGATCCTGGCCCTGCTGCTGATTCTGTTTTCGGCGTTTTCCGCGTATCTGACCCCCTATGACCCCTATTTGCAGGACCTGAGCCAGGCCAAGGCCCCGCCCTCGGCGGAGCATCTGCTGGGGACGGACCGCTATGGCCGGGATATGCTGTCCCGGGTCATCGTGGGGAGCCGCACCAGCATTTTCTCCACGCTGCTGCTGGTGGCGGCAGTCACCGTGCTCGGCACCGCCGTGGGCCTTTGCGGCGGTTTTTTCGGCGGATGGGCGGACACGGTGCTCATGCGCGTATCCGATATATTCCTGGCCTTTCCCGGGCTGGTGTTCGCCCTGGCGGTGGCCGGGGCCCTGGGGGGCGGGCTGCACAACGCCATTCTGGCGCTGGCCGCCGTGTCCTGGCCCAAATATGCCCGGCTGGCCCGCAGCCAGACCCTGGCCCGGAGGGAGGCCCCCTGGATGCAGGCGGCGCGGCTCTCCGGCAGCGGCACGGCGGGGCTTCTGCTGCGGCATATGCTGCCCAATATCCTGGGCCCCATTCTGGTGACGGCCGTGCTGGATATCGGCACCATGATGATGGAGCTGGCGGCCCTGAGCTTTCTGGGCCTGGGGGCCAGGCCGCCTATCGCCGAGTGGGGCAGCATGATGAGCGATGCCCGCAGCCTGATGACCACCTCGCCGTGGATCACCTTTTCCCCGGGAATCGCCATTTTCGTGTCGGTGATGATCTTCAATCTGCTGGGGGACGCCGTCCGGGACTATGCGGACCCCAAAAACCGGGGGAGGTGAGGCTATGGAGGCGCTTCTGGAATACCGGCAGACGGACGTGTGCTACGGCGGCGTCCGGGCGGTGCGCGGCGTGAGCTTTACCCTCCATGCCGGGGAAATCCTGGGCGTGGTAGGGGAGAGCGGCTGCGGCAAATCCACCCTGCTCCGGGCCGCCATGGGCCTGCTGGGCCCCGGGGGCCTGGTGACCGGGGGAAAGATCCTCTATCGGGGGGAGAATCTTCCGGACCTGTCCCGCCGGGCCCGGCGGCGGCTGAACGGTCCGGAGCTGGGCATGATCTTCCAGAGCGCGGGCAGCTCCTTCTGCCCGGTCCGCAGGGTGGGAGATCAGCTATACGAAATGATGCGGGCCCACGGCCCGATGGAAAAGAGGGCCTTCCGGCAGCAGGCCGGGGCGCTGCTGGACCGGCTGGGCCTGGAGGACGGCCCCCGTATCCTGAATAGCTATCCCTTTGAGCTGTCCGGCGGGATGCAGCAGCGGGTGGGCATTGCGGCGGCTATGCTGCTGCGGCCCCGGGTGCTGCTGGCGGATGAGCCCACCGCCGCCCTGGACGTGTCCGCCCAGAAGCAGGTCCAGGAGGAGCTGCTGCTGGTGCGGGAGAGCTTCGGAACGGCCATGGTGCTGGTGTCCCACAATCTGGGGCTGGTGGCCGCCATGGCGGACCGGGTGCTGGTGATGCGCCGCGGCGAAATCGTGGAGGCCGGAGAGACCCGGCAGGTGCTGCGGCAGCCCCGGGCGGACTATACCCGGCGGCTGCTGGAGGCCGTGCCGAAGCTGAGGAGGGCGTGAAATGGAACCGATCCTGTCTGTTCGGGAGCTGACCAAAACCTTCTCCCGCCCGGGGCAGGGGAAACTGACGGCTGTAAACGGCGTCAGCTTCGACCTGCGGCCCGGGGAGCGCCTGGGGATCATCGGCGAAAGCGGCAGCGGGAAAACCACCGTGGCAAACCTCGTCACCCGGCTGCTGGACGCCGACGGAGGGCGCATCCTCCTGGACGGGGAGGACATCACCTCCGTCACCGGCCGGGACCTGCGCCGGGTGTACCGGAAGATACAGATGGTGTTCCAGACCCCGGCGGAGTCCTTCGACCCCCGCCGCACCTTAGGGGACGGGGTGGGGGAGAGTCTGCGCGGCCTGTCCCGCCGGGAGGCCCGGCAGGAGGCGGTGCGCCTTATGGAGCGCTGCGGCTTGCCGGGGGAGTTTGCCCGGCGCTATCCCCATGAGGTCAGCGGCGGGCAGTGCCAGCGGGCGGCCATCGCCCGGGCCCTGGCCGTGGGGCCGAAGGTGCTGATCTGCGACGAGGCCACCTCGGCCCTGGACGTCACCGTTCAGAAGGAGATCCTGGACCTGCTGCGCGGCCTGGAGGGAGACCTGGCCATCCTGTTTATCTGCCACGACATCTCCCTGGTGCAGCAGTTCTGCCACCGGGTGCTGGTGATGCACCGGGGCGAAATCGTGGAGCAGGGGACGCCGGACGAGGTGATCTGCCGCCCGCAGCACGCGTATACCCGGCACCTGATCGACAGTGTGCTGTGATATAGAAAAACAGAAAGGAAACAAGAGAGATGAGAGGAAAAAGAGCGCTTCTGCTGCTGACGGCCCTGAGCCTGGTGCTGACGCTTCTGGCCGGCTGCGGGAATACCGCGCGGGATACCGGGGAGAAAACCATGGTCATCGGCGATACCACCTTCAACTCCGAAAACTGGGAGGAGACCGTGGACCCCCACCGGACCTATAACGGCTGGGCCTGCATCCGCTACGGCATCGGCGAGACCCTGGTGCGGTATACGGACTCCATGGAGCTGGAGCCGTGGCTGGCCAAGTCCTGGAGCAACGACGGCGACCGGACCTGGACCATCGTTCTGCAGGACGATGTCACCTTCTCCAGCGGCCGGAAGATGGATGCGGCGGCGGTGAAGCAGTGCCTGGAGCACCTGCTGGAAAACCACGACCGTGCCCCCGGCGATACGAAGATCGCCGATATGCAGGCGGAGGGCCAGACTCTGACCATCGTCACCAGTCAGCCCAATCCTGCCCTGATGAACTATCTGGGGGACCCCTACGGCTGCATCATCGACGTGGACGCCAGCGACTTTGAGAAGGGCATCGTGGCCGGTACCGGCCCCTATGTGGTGCAGGAGCTGGTCACGGACGACCACCTGACCCTCACCAAAAACGAAAACTACTGGAACGGCAGTCCCAAGCTGGACAAGCTGACCATCCGCACCATCTCCGACGGCGACACCCTGTCGGCGGCCCTGCAGGCCGGGAACATCGACGCGGCCTACGGCATGGCCTATGAGGCGTATCCCAACTTTGAAAACGACGACTATCAGTTCTCGGCCATCCAGACCTCCCGGGCTTTCTTTGCCTCCATGAACATGACCAGCCCCGTGATGCAGGACCCCGCCGTCCGCAAGGCCATCGCCATGGGCATTGACAAGCAGGGCTTTGTGACGGCTCTGCTGGACGGCCACGGGGTCGTGGGCACCGGCGCTTTCCCGGACGGCTTTTCCGGCTTCGGCGGCGAGCACGTGACCACCGAGAGCTATGACCCGGAGGACGCGCGGCAGGTGCTGGAGGCCGCCGGGTGGCGGGATACCGACGGCGACGGCATCCGGGAGAAGGACGGCGTGAAGCTGACCGTCCGCTGGCTGACCTATCCCAGCCGCCAGGAGCTTCCCCTGCTGGCGGAGTCCGCCCAGGCCACCCTGAAGGACATCGGCATGGAGGTGGACATCAACTGCACGGCCAACCGCCGGGAGTTCTTGGCGGACCTGAACAGCTGGGACGTGTACGCCTCCGCCATGGTCACCGCCCCCTCCGGGGACCCCCAGTATTTCTTCACCTCCTGCTGTGTGCCGGGGATGAGCTATAACTTCGGCGGGTATGACAATGCGGAGGTGACCGGAATGGTCAGCCGGCTGGCCGGAGAGTTCGACACCGCCCGCCGGAGTGAGCTGGCCGTCCGGCTGCAGCAGGCCATTCTGGACGACAACGCCTATGTGTTCTGCTCCTTCCTGGAGATGAACATGATCTCCCGCAGCCATGTCACCGGCTATACCGCCCACGCCTGCGACTATTACCAGGTGACGGCGGACCTGGATATTCAGCGATAAGAAGAACAGCGCAGCGGCGGCACGAAAGTGCCGCCGCTGCTTTTGGCAGTGATCCTCCGGCTTCATGTGCCGGTGCACTGCGCGGATTCATTTTTCAACGGTATTTCAGTCCGGGCGAATTGTGAAGTCCACGATACCGGACCCTTCATAGCTGCGCAGGTGGGTGATCGTGATCCGGTAGGTCCGGCCATCCGCCGATGCGCGAAACTCGGCGGTGGTGTAGTGGTCCTTGTCCGATATCTCCGTCTCGTGGCCCGTCATACGCTCCAGCTGCCAATCGCCGTGCAGGGGGATACTCAGCTCGGACAAAAAGGCGTCCATGTCCCGCAGCTCATCCGCCGCCTTGGTGGGGTGGAGGCAGGACTGCCAGCGTTCCGCGTCCCGCTGGGTCAGAGCCTCCAGGGCCTCCTGGCAGACCGGCTGCATTTTGTTCTGCGCATTCCGGCCTGCAAATGCGATCGCCAGCATGGCCAGCACAAATACTGCGGAAAACAGAATGACATATCCCAGCTTCTTCCGGGAGTCGGGGGAGGCGTCCAGCAGCTGCTGCTGGATGCCGATGCCGATGCACGTCAGAACATGTGCAAACACCGCGCCAAGGAGCCACCCGGTTGATAAGCGGATCAGCAGACTGCCGATGGCCAGCAGAAGGACGGTCTCCAGAAAGAGGGCGAATCTGCGCTGTCTGGCTGTGACCAGGGTCAAAAGGTAATAGATCACGTTGAGAACGGGAATGAAGGCGATGGCCCCCACCTGGTTGTCCAGGTGGAAGATCTCCGTTTTCTTCCCCCCAAAAAGCCTGATTCTGTTTCTCATGGTGAAGCCTCCGTTCTTGGATGGAGCAGATGACACTCCTCTACTAGTGTAAACACCGCACCATCCATTCTGCAACGCACGTTTACGCGGGAATTGCATATTTGGAGGATTTAACAGACTGAAAGCGCTGTTTTTGGGAGCTTTGCCGAAGAATGTCCGGGAGCCCGGCTGTGCATCAATCGACAGCCGGGCTCCTGGCGTATTCAGTTGGCGATGCCGTGGTGGACGGGCTTGGTGGCGGGAGTGATGGGCTGGATGCTGTAGCCATTGGCCAGGCAGTAGCGGATGATATCCGGCAGGGCGTCGGCGGTGGTGCCCTTGGCCCCGGCGTCGTGCATCAGCACCACGTTGCTGCGGCCATGGCGCAGGGCGGAGGTGACGATGTTATAGATCTGGCCGGAGGAGGCGGGGGTACCGGCGGCATCGCCGCTGGACACATTCCAGTCAAAATAGGTGAAGCCCTCCGCCTGGACCCGCTGGGCCAGACGGCTCATGATGCCCACGCTGTACTGGCGGCTGACGGTGTTGGAGCTGCCGCCGGGGAAGCGGATGATGGCGGCTTCATACCCGAAATCCGAACGGAGCCGGTCCCGCAGGCGGTACACGTTCTGCATGAATGCCTCGTCGCTCTTATAAATGGCAGCGTAATCGTGGGAGTAGCCATGGATGGCCACGGTGTGGCCCTCATCGATCATCCGGCGGATCAGGGCCTTGCCGGACTCGCCGTAGTTGACGATGAAGAAGGTGGCGTGGACGTTATAGGCCTTCAGAGTGTCCAGCACCCGGGGCGTCACCCGGTCGCTGGGGCCGTCATCGAAGGTCAGGTACACGGGGCTTCCGCCGGAGGAGTTCTCATACACCGACACCTGCCGGGTGGCAGAGGCAGTGTTGCCCGCCTTGTCGGACACGGTATAGGTCAGGGTATAGACCCCGGGAACGGAGGTGTCCACAGTGCCGGCCCGGGTGACGGAGGCGGTCAGATCGCCGTCGGCGTCGTCCTGGGCGGTGTAGCCCGGCTCCTGATAGGCGCCGCCCAGGGGAACGAACAGCTCCCGCTGGCCGGACAGGGTGATCACCGGGGCCACGATGTCCCGGACCGTCACCCGGCGGGTGGCGGTGGCGGCGTTTCCGGCCTTGTCGGTAACGGTGTAGGTCAGGGTGTGGACGTCGCCGGAGGCTTTGTCCGTTACCTGGATGGAGGCGGTCAGGTCGCCGTCACAGCGGTCTCGGGCGGTGGCTCCCGGGTCCTGGAATAGGTCATAGCGGGAGACGGTGACCTCCGCCTGGCCGGTGAGGGCCAGCTCCGGGGCCTCCCGGTCCTCCACATGGACCAGGCGCTTTGCGGTGTAGCTGCGGCCCCGGAAGTCCGCCTGATAGGTCAGGGTATAGTCCCCGGGGACGTCGGTGTTCACCCGGCCCTCCACGGTGACGGCGGCGTCGGTGGGGTCGCCGCCCCGCAGCAGCCGGGCCCCGGGGTCCGTGTAGGCGGCGAAGGCGGAGATGTGCTCCTCCGTCCGGCCGTTGAGCTGCATATGGGTGGGCGGCAGCAGAATAAAATAGCCCCGGACCAGGCTCAGCACGCCGATGACAACGGCGGCCAGCAGCAGGGCTCCCCCTGCGGCCAGGGCGGCAATGGTTTTCTTTTTCATGAGAAGGTCCCCCTAAATCAATTCTGTTTTATATTGTAGAAAACCGTCGGGGGAAATGCAAGAACGATTCGATTACAAGACGGTAACAAATGATTACGAAAAAATTTTATCCGCGAAAGTGCGGGGTCATCCCGGCAGTGCAGTAAAGCGGCGGGGGCCGGGGGTTCCGGATTTGGCCGGGATGGTGAGCCGGAGAAAACTTTTGGGGGAATATTATAAAAAAGCACAAAAGGAATGGGTAAAACCATTCTTTTTTTCGATGAATTGACAGATTTGCGGCAATCGAATATAATATTGAATTGGAATAATCGTAATACAAGACAGGAGGCAGCATATGGCATTTTATGATGTGGACAACGCGATGACGGTGAAGCTGGACTATGAACTGCCGAAGGTCCCCGCCTTCCGGGAGGGGATCCGGCGGGCCCCCCGGCGGGAGGCGCATCTGTCCGAGGCGGACAAGGCCCTGGCCATCCGCAACGCCCTGCGGTATATCCACCCGGACCACCATCTGCAGATGGCCCGGGAGTTTGCCCGGGAGCTGGAGGAGCACGGCCGGATCTACGGCTATCGCTTCCGGCCGGAGGGGGAGCTGCACGGCAAGCCCATCGACCAGTATCGGGGCAACTGCATAGAGGCCAAGGCCTTCCAGGTGATGATCGACAACAACCTGGACTTCGACGTGGCCCTGTACCCCTATGAGCTGGTGACCTACGGCGAGACGGGGCAGGTGTGCCAGAACTGGATGCAGTACCGGCTCATCAAGAAGTATCTGGAGGTCATGACGGACGAGCAGACCCTGGTGGTCATGTCCGGCCACCCCCTGGGGCTGTTCCACAGCCACAAGCTGGCCCCCCGGTGCATCATCACCAACGGGCTGATGGTGGGGACCTTTGACGACCAGAAGAACTTCAACCGCGCCGCCGCCCTGGGGGTGGCCAACTATGGACAGATGACGGCCGGCGGCTGGATGTATATCGGCCCCCAGGGCATCGTCCACGGGACCTTCAACACCCTGCTCAACGCCGGGCGGCTGAAGCTGGGGATCCCCGCCGACGGGAACCTGGCCGGGCGGCTGTTTGTGTCGGCGGGCCTGGGCGGCATGAGCGGGGCCCAGGGCAAGGCGGCGGAGATCGCCGGGGCCGTGTCCATCATCGCAGAGGTGGACGACTCCCGCATCGAGACCCGGTATACCCAAGGGTGGGTCAGCCAGCGCACCGACAGCCTGGAGGAGGCGTTGGCCATGGCCCGGCGGCACCTGGCGGACCGGACCCCCTGCGCCATCGCCTATCACGGAAATGTGGTGGACCTGCTGGAATACCTGTATGACAACAACGTGCATGTGGATCTGCTCAGCGACCAGACCTCCTGCCACGTCCCCTATGACGGCGGATACTGCCCCCAGGGGCTGACCTTCGCCCAGCGGACGGAGATGCTGGACCACGACCCGGAGAAGTTCCGGAAGCTGGTGGACAAATCCCTGCGGCGGCACTATGAGATGATCTGCCGGTTCCACGACCGGGGGACGTATTTCTTCGACTATGGCAACAGCTTCCTGAAGGCCGTGTTTGACGCGGGGGTGCGGGACGTGTGCCGCAACGGCGAAAACGACCTGGACGGGTTCGTGTTCCCCTCGTATGTGGAGGACATTCTGGGGCCGTGCCTGTTCGACTTCGGCTACGGGCCCTTCCGGTGGTGCTGCCTGTCCGGCCGCAGCGAGGACCTGGACAAGACCGACGCCGCGGCGGCGGAGTATATCCTGGAAAACAACCGGCGGTATCAGGACTATGACAACTATGTGTGGGTCCGGGACGCCAAGCGCAACCGCATGGTGGTGGGCACCCAGTGCCGCATCCTGTATCAGGACGCCATGGGGCGCATGAACATCGCGCTGAAGTTCAACGAGATGGTGCGCAACGGCGAGATCGGCCCCGTGATGCTGGGCCGGGACCACCACGACACCGGGGGAACGGACTCCCCCTTCCGGGAGACCTCCAACATCAAGGACGGCTCCAATATCATGGCGGACATGGCCACCCAGTGCTACGCCGGAAACGCCGCCCGGGGCATGAGCCTTATCGCCCTGCACAACGGCGGCGGCGTGGGCATCGGCAAGTCCATCAACGGCGGGTTCGGCATGGTGCTGGACGGCTCGGAGCGGGTGGACACCATCCTGCGCATGAGCATGCCCTGGGACACCATGGTGGGTGTGGCCCGGCGCAGCTGGGCCCGGAACGACAACGCCGTCACCACGGCCATGGAGTATAACCGCCTGTATGCGGGGCAGGATCATATCACCCTGCCCTATGCCGCGCCGGAGGACGACGACATCATCGCCGCCGTGCTCCACGGGACCCGGTAAGGAGGGACCATGGGTACCTACATTACGAACATCGGCCTGCTGGCCACGCCCCGGGGCCATTCCGCCCGGCGGGGCACGCAGCAGGGAGACGTGACGCTGCTGCGGAACGCCTGGGTGGAGCTATGCGGCGAGACCATTGCCGCCGTGGGGCAGGGGACCCCTGCTCCGGCGGAGGGCGACCGGGTCATCGACGCCGGGGGACGGCTGGTGACCCCGGGACTGGTGGACGCCCATACGCACCTGATCTTCGGCGGGTGGCGGCAGAATGAGCTGGGGCAGAAGCTCCGGGGCGTGCCGTATCTGGACATTCTGGCCCAGGGAGGCGGCATTCTGTCCACCGTCCGGGCCACCCGGGCGGCGTCGGAGGAGCAGCTGGCGCACAAGGCGGAAGCGGTCCTGGCGGAGATGCTGCGGATGGGCGTGACCACCTGCGAGGCCAAAAGCGGCTACGGCCTGGAGCCGGAGCAGGAATACAAGCAGCTGCGGGTGATCCGGCGGCTGAACGAGACGCAGCCAGTGGAGCTGGCGGCCACGTTTATGGGGGCCCACGCCCTGCCGGAGGAATACCGGGAGCGGCGGGAGGACTATATCCGCCTGCTGTGCCGGGAGATGATCCCCTGCGCGGCCCGGGAGGGCCTGGCGGAGTTCTGCGACGTGTTCTGCGAGGAGGGCGTGTTCACCGCCCGGGAGAGCCGGACCATTCTGGAGGCGGGACTGGCCCACGGGCTGCGGCCCAAGGTCCACGCCGACGAGATCGCCGCCATCGGCGGCTCCCAGCTGGCGGGAGAGATCGGGGCCATCAGCGCCGAGCACCTGATCGTATGCCCGCCGGAGGGGATCCGGAGTCTGGCGGCGGGAGGCGCCGTGGCGTGCTGTCTGCCGGCCACCAGCTTCTATCTGGGGGCGGCCTATGCCCCGGCCCGGGAGATGATCGGGGCTGGGGTGCCGGTGGCGGTGGCCACGGACTTCAATCCCGGGTCCTGCCCCGGCAGCAGTCTGCAGCTGGCCATGAACATCGCGTGCCTGAAGTACCGGATGACACCGGAGGAGGTGCTGACGGCGGTGACGCTGAACGCCGCCGCCGCCATCGGCCGGGCGGACCGCATCGGCTCCCTGGAGCCGGGGAAGCAGGCGGATCTGCTGCTGTGGAACGCGCCGGACCTGGACTATGTGTGCTATCGGTTCGGCAGCAACCTGGTGGGCACGGTGATGAAGAAGGGACAGATCGTGCATGAGGAGTAGGAGGAACGGAACATGATCTATATCAACGGACACGACCTGACCATTGAACAGGTCATCGCCGTCTCCCGGCAGGGGGAGACGGTGGCCATCGCGCCGGATGCCAGAGAGCGCATCAACGCCGCCCGGGCCTATGTGGACCGGAAGCTGGCGGACAAGGCCCTGGTATACGGCCTGACCACCGGGTTCGGCAAGTTCTCCACGGTGTTTGTGCCGGAGGAGGAGACGGCCCAGCTGCAAAGAAATCTGATCATCTCCCACGCCTGCGGCATGGGGGAGCCTCTGGACACCCGGGTGGTGCGGGCGGCTATGCTGCTGCGGCTGAACGCCCTGGCCCGGGGCAATTCCGGCATCCGCCTGTCCACCATGGAGACGCTTTTGCAGATGCTGAACCGGGGGGTCCATCCGATCATCCCGGAGAAGGGGTCCCTGGGGGCCAGCGGCGACCTGGCGCCCCTGTCCCACATGGTGCTGGTGATGCTGGGCGAGGGCGAGGCGGAGTATCAGGGCCGGGTGATGCCGGGCCGGGAGGCCATGGCCGCCGCCGGCATCGACACCATCCAGCTGGCCGCCAAGGAGGGCCTGGCCCTGATCAACGGCACCCAGATCATGACGGCCATCGCCTGCCAGGCGGTGTATGACGCCCGGGACCTGGCCAAAACGGCGGACATCGCCGCCGCCATGACCTGCCAGGCCCTGCACGGCATCCGGAAGGCCTTCGATCCCAAGGTGCACGCCCTGCGGGGCCAGCCGGGGCAGATCACCACGGCGGAGAACCTGCGGCGGCTGCTGGAGGGCAGCGGGCTGTCCTTCGACCTGAATCCGGACAAGGTGCAGGACGCCTACGCCATCCGCTGCACGCCCCAGATTCACGGGGCCAGCCGGGACGCCATCGGCTATGTGTGGGGCGTGGTAAGCCGGGAGATCAACGCCGTCACCGACAACCCCCTGATCTTCCCGGAGGAGGATGAGGCCATCTCCGGCGGCAATTTCCACGGGCAGCCGGTGGCCCTGGCCATGGACTTTCTGGGCATCGCCCTGGCGGAATACGCCAACGTGTCGGAGCGGCGGCTGGAGCGGCTGGTGAATCCGGCCCTGTCCGAGGGGCTGCCGGCCTTCCTGACCAGACACGGCGGGGTGCACTCGGGCTTCATGATCGCCCAGTACGCCGCGGCGTCCATGGTGTCGGAGAGCAAGGTATATGCCCATCCGGCATCGGTGGACTCCATCCCGTCGTCGGCCAACCAGGAGGACCACGTCAGCATGGGCACCACCGCCGCCCGGAAGGCGCTGATGATCCTGGACAACAGCCAGAAGGTGCTGGGCATCGAGCTGTTTGCCGGGGCCCAGGCGGCGTGGCTGCGGGGCGAGGACGGACTGTCCCCGGCCACCCGGGCGGTGTACGACCGCATCCGCCAGGCGATCCCGCCGGTGGACCAGGACGTGGTGATGCACCCGCTGATGGTGCAGGCGGATGAGCTGGTGAAGGCCCACGCCATTTCTCAGGCGGCGGAGGCCGTCTGCGGAGAATTGCAGTAAATTTCCCCCAGGGCGGGGCCTGTGGGCCCCGTCCCGGGAAGCGCATAAAAAGAGAGGATAGGGAGGAAAAAACATATGATGAAGCTTGTGGAATGCATCCCCAATTTCAGCGTCAGCCGGGAGCGGGACGAGGCCGCCTTCAACGCCCTGGTGGAGACTGCCCAGGCCGTGGCCGGGTGCACGGTGCTGGACGTGCAGTCCGACGGCACCCACAACCGGTGCGTGTTCACGCTGGTGGGGTCCCCGGAGGGCATCGGCGAGGCGGCGTTCCGGCTGGCCAAGCGGGCCATGGAGGTCATCGACATGACCAAACACCAGGGCGCTCATCCCCGGATGGGGGCCACGGACGTGATCCCCTTTGTGCCCACCATGGACATGACCGTGGAGGAGTGCGTGGAGCTTTCCCGGCAGGTGGCCCGGCGCATCTGGGAGGAGCTGGGGATTCCCAGCTTCCTGTATGAGGAGTCGGCCACGGCTCCGGGGCGGGTGAACCTGGCCAAGATCCGGAAGGGGCAGTTCGAGGGAATGCCCGAGAAGCTGCTGGAGCCGGAATGGGCCCCGGATTTCGGCGAAAGGAAGGTCCACCCCACTGCCGGAATCATCGCCATCGGCGCACGGATGCCGCTGGTGGCCTTCAACGTGAACCTGGACACGGACAACGTGGAGATCGCCAAGTCCATTGCCAAGGCCATCCGGGGCTCCTCCGGCGGGTTCAAGTTCTGCAAGGCCATCGGCCTGCTGCTGGAGGACCGGAACGTGGCCCAGGTGTCCATGAACATGGTGAACTATGAGGGGACGCCGCTGTACTACGCCTATGAGATGATCCGGGCCCTGGCAGACCGGTGGGGCGTGCGCATCATCGGCACGGAGCTGGTGGGCCTGACCCCGGCCAAGGCGCTGATCGACTGCGCGGAATACTACCTGAAGCTGGAGAATTTTGACTGCCATAAGCAGGTGATGGAGTATCACCTGGTGGGGATGGAATAAGGAGGACGCTATGCAGCTTGCTGAATTGACGGTGCGGGGGTTTGCGGACCTGCTGGGTTCCGACGCGCCCGCGCCCGGCGGCGGCTCCGCCGCCGCTCTGGCCGGGACCTTGGGGGCGGCGCTGACCGCCATGGTGGGGTCCCTGACCGTGGGACGGAAGAAGTACGCCGAGTTTGACGGCCTGGCCCGGGAGACCCTGGAAAAGGCCCGGGACCTGGAGCACCGGTTCCTGGACGTGATGGAGCGGGACACGGAGGCCTTCAACGCGGTGTCCGTCGTGTTCGCCATGGCCAAGGGCACGGACCAGGAGAAGGAGGCCCGGGCCGCCGCCATGCAGGAGGCCCTGCAGGGCTGCACAAAGACACCCTTTGAGATGATGGAGCTGTCTCTGGAGGCGCTGCGGCTGACGGATGGGCTGGTGGACCGGTCCAACGCCAGCGCCGCCAGCGACCTGGGCTGCGCGGCCCTGCATCTGGGGTCCGCCGTGCAGGGGGCGTGGCTGAACGTGCTCATCAACCTGGGGAGCATCCGGGACGCGGCCTTCGCCGCCCAGTACCGCACCCGGGGGCAGATCCTGCTGGATGAGGCCCTGCCTCTGGCGCAGAGCATCTATGACCGGGTGCTGAAAGCAGTGCAGGGATAAGCATATAATAAGCCCTCCGGCCACGCCGGAGGGCTTCAGTCTGTCAAAAAACTACCCAACCGGCCCTATTTCTGCTATAATAGAGGAAACAGAGGTGTTTTCATGGAAGGCTGGAGAAAAGACGCGCGGCACGAGCCGATCATTGTAGATTTGGATGCACTAGTTCCGAAAGGCCATCTGCTGCGGAAGATTGAGAAGCTCATGGACTATGAGTGGCTGTATGAACGACTGAACCCGTACTACTGTCATGACAACGGACGCCCCGGAACCGATCCGGTGGTGCTGATCAAAATGGTACTCATTCAGCACCTGTTCGGCATTGCCCGCGCCCATGATGCCCATGTCCAGGGTGAACACGAAGAAATAGTCGCCGAACACGTTGAACACGCCGCCGAACAGCACCGCCTTGGTGGCCAGGGCCGGGTCGCCGTCGTTGCGCAGAAACGCCGACATCAACTGGGTGAACAGGAAGCTGGGCACCACAAACTTGATGGAGAACAGATACGCCCGGGCCAGCGGCAGCAGGGTCTCCTCCGCGCCGAACAGCGTCAGGAGCTGGCGGTCAAAGAGAATCAGCGCCGCCCAGGAGAGAAGGGACAGGACCGCCGTTGCCAGGACTGCCGCCGTGAAATACTCGTTGGAGCGCTTTTCGTTGCCGGGGCCTGACCCCGCAGGGTGCTCAGCAGCACGCTGCCGCCGATGCCGGTGAGAAGGCCCAGACTATAAATAATGTTCCAGACCGGGGCCACCACGGCCAGGGCTGCCGTGCCGGTGGGGCCCTGATACTGGCCCACCATGGCGGCGTCCACCACGCCGTAGATAGAGGTGATCAGGGCGCTGCCGAAGGCGGCGGCGAGATACTTAAAGTAGATGGGACGAATTTTGTCCGTCAGGAAATTCATACGGCTGCCTCCTTGGGAATGAAGATGCAAAGCGCAGGCCCGGAACGAAAAAAAGCCGGATAAAGCACAGGCATTTCAGCCTGTTGCCTTATCCGGCTCGTCATTTCCAGCGAATGACTTGCCCTCCGAGCAAGCGAGGGGTGTTATAGCCGCTTTTGCCCGGAATGTCAAGCACTTTGCGGAACTTATGGAGTTACTTTTCGCCGTACCAGCAGCGGACGAAGGCGGCCAGGCCCGGGATCAGGTCCTTGATCTGGTGGCCGGAGGTGTTGACGCACAGGTGGTACGTCTCCTTGGCGCCCCACTTGGAGTCGGCGAACATCTGACGGTACTGGGCGCGGTTCTTGTCCACCTGCTTCATGCGGCGGGCAATGTCATTGCGGGACAGGTGCTCCCCCTCCGGGGCCCGGTCGATGCAGCGTTGGATCTTGGACTCAGCGTTGGCATAGACGAACAGGTTCAGGGGATGATAGTCCTTCAGGATCACGTCGGCGCAGCGGCCCACGATGACGCAGTCCCCCTGCTTGGCGAAGTTCTCAATGATCTGCTGCTGGGCGGCGGCTACCTGGAAGCCCTGGTCCATGATCTGCACCGGGGGCATGGCGAAACGGTGGCCGATGGTCGTGGGGTAGGCGGCCTCGATGCACTTTTCAGAGATGTTGGCCACATACCGCTCATCGAAGCCGTGCTCCTTGGCGATGAGCTCGATGATCTCGTGATCGTAGCAATGGATGCCCAGCTCCTCGGCCAGGCGCTTGCCCAGCTCGCGGCCGCCGGAGCCGAATTCACGGCTGATGGTGATGATTTTCATGATATTTCCACTCCTCTCAAAGCATCAAAAGGTGACAGGTTTAATACTCATAGCAGCTGCCGCCCACGAACTCGCGGACGATGGAGTTGCGGGGAACATAGTGGGTGTGCAGCGGAGGAACCCCGCCCACCACCTTCATCAGGTCTGTCAGGCCGTGCTTTTCCAGGTACTCCGGCGTCAGCTCCTGGCGGAACTGGGGAATCTCGTTAAGGTATTTGGCCAGGATGCAGGGCTCGTAATCGTGGAAGGTGTCGATATGAATGGCGGCGTTGCCCTTGTGGGGCATGATGTAGTTGATCTCACCCCGGTCCACGCTTTCGGCCCGCTCCACGGTTTCCTGCAGGGAGTGGCCCCGGGTGTTATAGTCCCGGATCAGGCGGCGGGCCACCCGCAGCTGCTCGGGGCGGACGATTCTGTCGTCGTTGGTGATGATGCGGGTCCGGGGGGCCACATACACGCCGTTGGCGATGCCCCGGAGCTTGTCAAAGATCAGGGGATTGAGCATGTGGATGCCCTCGGCGATGACGATGCAGTCCTTTTCACCCTGCATCTTCCTGTAGCCGCCGGTGGTGCCGTTTTTGAAGTCATACCAGGGAATATCGGCCTCCATGCCGTCCAGCAGCTGGGAGATGCAGGTCAGCAGGGTGTCCACGTCCACGCAGTAGGGAGACTCCCAGTCTGTGGCCTCGGGCGGACGCTTGTCCAGCGGCAGGAAGAAATTGTCCATGCTCAGCAGGCACACCTTGACTCCTAGATTCTGCAGGTATTCCTGAAGCCGCATGGCGGTGGTGGTCTTGCCGGAGCCGGAGGGACCCGTCAGGGCAACCACGGGCTTTTCCTGGCGATTGGACAGGATCGCCGCCGCAGCGGCGCTGATCTTGTCGTGAAATACTTCCTCGCAGCGCAGAACGAATTGCGTCTCGTTGCGCATGGCGTAATTGATGTTTTCCAGGTCGATGACGCGCATTAACAGATGCTCCTCTCGTAAAATACTACCTATCCATCCTATAATACAGTACATTATACCACGAAGCGGCGGCGGCTGCAAGTGAAAAAACCCACCGGCGGGCGGGGAATTCAATCCTGCCGGGTGAAGGACACGGAGTAGGCTCCCAGCACCTGGCGGCAGGGGATGGCGGCGGCGTTTTCCGCCGTCAGCGGCAGGCGGGGATAGGCGGTCCTGCTCCACGCCGTAGGCCATGACAAATTGCGTGATGTCCATGGGAGTATCTCCTCGTATAGCACAATTCCCCGGACGGCGCAACGGCTGCGCCGCCGGGGAGGCTTTTTCATTGGGGAAATTCCAGGCTGCGGCGGAAGCTGTTTTCGCCCAGGGCGGTGACGTCGCCGCCGATAACCTGGTCGCCGCAGACAAACAGGTTTGCCTGGACCCCCTGGGGAGCATCGGGATAGTTCAGCACCGTATAGGTATACCGGGTAACGGTTTTGCCGCCGCACCGGTCAAAGGGCAGGCCCAGGTCCTTTTGCAGGGCCGCATACTCCGCATGGGCGGACAGGTCCTCCGGCAGCAGGAGACTCAGCGTCTCCAGAGGCTCCGGCGTCACCTGCCAGCCCAGGCTCTCCAGATACGCCACCCGGGCGGCATTGTCGGCGGCCTGTACCGGCTCCGTCCCGCCGCTGTCCCGCTGACAACCGGGAATCACAAACAGTAGCGTCAGGGCCGCCAGGACCCCCAGGGCGGCGGCTGCCAGCTGCCGCCGCTTCATGAATACCACCATACCATCACCTCGTACATTTCTTATTCCATTTTGCCCAAAACTATGCTATGCTTACGGAAGAAATTGCAGGAGGTGCAGATATGGAGCGGCTGGACAAAATCCTGGCCGGAACCGGACGGTGGTCCCGGCGGGAGGTAAAGGAGCTGGTGCGCCAGGGCCGGGTGCGGGTGGACGGACAGACCGCCCGGACGGCGGAGGAGAAGGTGGCCCCGGAGGCGGCCGCCATCACCGTGGACGGCCAGCCGGTGGAGACGGAGCGGTTCACCTACGTGATGCTGCACAAACCCGCCGGGGTGCTGTCCGCCACCGAGGACAGCCGCCAGCAGACGGTGCTGGACCTGCTGCCCGGGGAGCTGCGGCGGCGGGGCCTGTCGCCGGTAGGGCGGCTGGATAAGGACACGGAGGGCCTGCTGCTGCTGACCAATGACGGGGCCCTGGCCCATCGGCTGCTCTCGCCCAAGTCCCACGTGGACAAGGTGTACTATGCCCGGGTGGAGGGGGCGCTGGAGCCTGCCGATGCTGCGGCCTTCGCCGCCGGAATGACCCTGGGGGATGGACTGGAGTGCCTGCCCGCCGGGCTGGAGATTTTGTCGCCGGGGGAGTGCCTGGTGACCCTTCGGGAGGGAAAGTTCCACCAGGTCAAGCGGATGCTGGCGGCCCGGGGAAAGCCGGTGACGTACCTGAAGCGGCTGTCCATGGGCCCCCTGCGGCTGGACCCGGAGCTGGCTCCCGGGGCCTTCCGGATGCTGACGGCGGAGGAGAAAAAAGCTCTTGCGGACTGCCGGTAGAGGCGTTTATCGACATAACTGCAAAAAAAATTCCAGGAAATTTGTAGAAAAGATAAAAAAATACTTGCAAATCCGTGATTCTGACGATATAATAGGGGTAACGGCCTGACAGTTTGCACAAAATACCCACAGCCCAAATCATCGGCGGGAGGAACAAGAATGTCTGGAAGAATTTTTCAAAATGTTGTGCTGCAATTCAAGGAGACCACGGACCGCACCATCGGCGTTATCGACTCCGAGGGCACGGTGATCGCATGCAGCGAGCTCACCGGTATCGGCAAGAAGTGGACCAAATATGTGGAGCCTATCGCCGCGGCGGAGGGCAACTGCGTGACCATGGAGGGCAAGACCTTCAAGGCTATGCCCGGCTGGGGCACCCACTTTGACTATGCGGTTTTCACCAGCGGCGACGACAGCGTGGGACGCACCGTGTGCTCCATGGCCTGCGTGGCCCTGAACGCCGCCAAGGTCTATTATGAGGAAAAGCACGATAAGGGCTCCTTTATTAAGAACATCATCTCGGATAATATCCTGATCAGCGATATCTACATGCGGGCCAAGGAGCTGCATGTGGCGGCGGAGGTGCCCCGGGGCGTGTTTGTCATCCGCCCGGTGGACGACCGGGCCGAGGCCATTCCCGTGGACGTGGTGCAGAATATGTTCCCGGACCGGCAGAATGATTTCGTGCTGAGCGTGGGCGACGACGACGTGGCCCTGATCCACCAGATGCCCGAGGGCGCCTGCGGCAAGGACCTGGAAAAGGTGGCCGCCTCCATCGAGGAGGCCCTGCGGGTGGACGGCGAGAGCACCGTGTTCGTGGGCATCGGCACCCTGGCCCTGCACCTGCGGGATCTGGCCAAGGCCTATAAGGAGGCCCAGATCGCCATTGAGGTGGGCAAGGTCTTTGACACCGAGCGCTATGTCATCAACTATGAGAACCTGGGCATCGGCCGGCTGATCTATCAGCTGCCCACCACCCTGTGCGAGATGTTCCTGCAGGAGGTTTTCAAGAAGAATCCCATCGACGCCCTGGATCAGGAGACGCTGTTCACCATCTATAAGTTCTTTGAGAACAACCTGAACGTGTCCGAGACGGCCCGGAAGCTGTTTGTCCACCGGAACACCCTGGTGTACCGGCTGGAGAAGATCAAGAAGCTCACGGGGCTGGACCTGCGGGAGTTTGACGACGCCATCACCTTCAAGGTAGCCCTGATGGTGAAGAAGTACCTCACCAGCCGGGGAATCGACGCGTAAAATGCCATAAAAAATCCTGTCCCCACAGGGACAGGATTTTTGTCGCCGTTTCATCGGCCCCAGGACGACAGGAGGTCCAGATGATCCCGCAGCTGCTCCTGGCCGCAGTACAGGAACACGGCCACCTGGCCGCCCCGGCCCAGGGCCGCCATCTGCCAGAGGCCCTCCGGCTCCCGGGCCAGAAGCACAAAGTCCAGCCCCGGATGCTCCAGGGTCTCATAGCTCCAGGACAGGTTCACCAGCCGGTACTGCTCCATCTGGGCCTGGGCCACGGACCGGGCCATGGAGGGCAGCAGCAGGCGGAAATACATGGCCTCCAGCTGGGACGCGTAGCAGCTTGCACCGTTTTCCGGACTGCGGGCCTGCTGGGTGACGGAATACCAGGCCGGGGCCAGCAGGGAATGCTCCCTGTAAGCCCGGGAATCGTGTCCGGAGGATGGGTCAAACAGGACCACAGGGGTGCTCTCCAGCTCCTGCAGCTCCACATAGGGCTGCCGGAAGTCCTCCAGGGGGTCGCCCCGGCGCTCCATCCACTGTCCCGCCAGCAGCAGTGCCAGCAGGAAAACCGCCGCCAGGGAGATCACATTTTCCCACACGATCCTTCTGCTGGGTCCGGCGGAGGGCGGCATATCCATCCCCTGTCGCAGGGCCTGACAGGCCCGGCGCAGCAGTCCCGCGTTCCGGCAGCTTCTGCCGAATGCCACCCCCTGGCACAGCAGCAGCACCAGAAACGTCGGGTCAAATACCCGCAGCCACACCAGCGGCAGACCGCCCCGGGCCGCCATGCCGCCGCTCCAGAACAGCAGCAGCCACACGGATACGGCAGCCAGGACCACCCCCAGCAGCAGGCTGCGCTGCCAGGCCCGGCGCGCGGCCCGCTCCAGCCGCTCCAGGGAAAGGCCCCGGCTTTCGTGGTCGGAGTACAGCTCCACGGCGGCGGGATCCGCCGTGTAAAACAGCCAGCACCCGGCGGGGGCCACGTTCAGGGCATATGACCAGCCCGCCCTTCGATACAGCTCCTGCTGCTCCTCCGTGGGAGCCGTCCTGCCCCGGTCATAGGGCTCCAGGCGGAACCGGGTGCCGGGCACGCCGTCGGTGGTAAAGACCGCCCAGCTGCCGATGGACACCGGAAACAGCCCGGCGTTGGCCTGCTCCTCCAGCCAGGCCTCCAGCCCCCGGATGTCACAGGGGGATACCGGAAGTATTTTCCTCACTTTTCTTGCTCGGCCCATGCGCTCTCCTCCTCTCCGTCCTCCACGCAGGTCCTCAGCCGCGCCAGCTCCTCCTGGAAGGCGGCCCGGCCCGCGTCCGTAATCTGATAGCTGCGCTTGCGGCCCTGAATCTCCGTCTCCCGGATCAGGCCCTCCTCCTGAAACTTCCCCAGCAGGGTGTACAGGGTCCCGGGACCCAGCCGCACCCGGCCGTTAGTTTTCCGCTCCACAAACTCCGTGATCTCGATGCCGCACATCTGCCCCCGCAAAAAGGACATCAGCACATAGAACATGGACTCGGTCAGAGTCCCCCGCTCCTTCATGGCCACGTTCCACCTCCTTCCAGTGTTTTTCCACTTAATATCGCGCCGCGATATTGTATGCTGCCATTATAATATCGCCACGCGATATTGTCAAGGGCCCCGGAGCGTAAAAAAAGCGTGCTGCCCGCAGGCAGCACGCTTTTTTGGGATTAAATCAGTCCTTGCGCAGGAGGTTGTTGTCCTCGAAATAGTCGATGCGCATGGCGTGACGCACATCGCGAAGGGTGGAGGCGGCGGTATTGCGGGCCGTTTCGCTGCCGGTGCGGAGAATCTCATACACGTCGGGCAGACGCTTCTCCCAATCCTCCCGGCGCTGGCGGATGGGGGCCAGCTCCGCCTGGAGGACATTGTTCAGGAACTTCTTGACCTTCACATCCCCCAGGCCGCCCCGCTGATAGTGGGCCTTCAGCTCATCCAGCCCGCTGTATTCCGGCAGGAACTCCGGGAAATACTCCGGGCGGCAGAAGGCGTCCAGATAGATGAAGACGGGGTTCCCCTCGGTGTGGCCGGGGTCCTCCCGGCGCAGATGGGTGGGGTCGGTGAACATGGACATGACCTTGGTGCGGATGTCCTCGGGACTGTCGGACAGATAGATGCAGTTGCCCAGGGACTTGCTCATCTTGGCCTTGCCGTCGATGCCCGGCAGGCGCAGGCAGGCCTGGTTCTTGGGCAGGATGATCTGGGGATCCACCAGGGTGTCGCCATAGACGGCGTTGAACTTGTGGACGATCTCCTTGCACTGCTCCAGCATGGGCAGCTGATCCTCGCCCACGGGGACGGCGGTGGCCCGGAAGGCGGTGATGTCCGCCGCCTGGCTGATGGGATAGCAGAAGAAGCCCACAGGGATGCTGGCCTCAAAGTTGCGCATCTGAATCTCCGCCTTGACGGTGGGGTTGCGCTGGACCCGGGACACGGTGACCAGGTTCATATAATAGAAGGTCAGCTCTGTCAGTTCCGGGATCATGGACTGGATGAACAGGGTGGACTTCTCCGGGTCCAGGCCGCAGGCCAGATAGTCCAGAGCCACGTTCATGATGTTCTGGCGGACCTTTTCCGGATGCTCGGCGTTGTCGGTAAGGGCCTGGGCGTCGGCGATCATGATATAGATCTCGTCGAACTTGCCGGAGTTCTGAAGGGCCACGCGCTCCTTCAGGGAGCCCACATAGTGGCCCACGTGCAGGCGGCCGGTGGGTCGGTCGCCGGTGAGGATGATCTGTTTCATATAACGCTCCTTCTGCGGCGCTTCAAAGGGGGAAAGCGCCGGGTATTTTTCCTTATTATAAGCGCTGGCGGCTGCTTCGTCAACATTTTTGCCGCCGAAGAGGGGAATTTTCCCGGAAAACCGGGGTTGACAAACCCTGGCAGAGCGGGTACAATATCCTTGATTTTCGCAAAAGACTGCGAAGGGAAAAAGACGGAGCAGGACCCCCTGAAGAGAGCCGGCGGCTGGTGCGAGCCGGCGGAGGCGCTCCGTTGTACTGGCCCCGGAGTTTCCCGCCTGAACAGGGCGGGACGATCGCGCCCCGTTACAGGCGCCCCGAGCGCGGAGCTTAACTTCCGCGGAAGCAGGGTGGTACAGCGAGTGATTTCGCCCCTGACCGTGTTATGCGGTCGGGGGATTTTTCTTGTCATATTTATCATCAGAAGGAGAAAAGCATATGAAGTACGATTTTGCCGCCATTGAGAAAAAGTGGCAGAAGCGGTGGGAGGAGACCAAGCCCTATGCCGCCGTCACCGGGGACAAGCGCCCCAAGTTTTACGGGCTGATCGAGTTCCCCTATCCCTCCGGCCAGGGCCTGCACGTGGGCCATCCCCGGCCCTTTACCGCCATGGACATCGTCACCCGCAAAAAGCGCATGGAGGGCTATAACGTTCTGTTCCCCATCGGCTTCGACGCCTTCGGCCTGCCCACGGAGAACTACGCCATCAAGAACCACATCCATCCGGCCATCGTCACCAAGCAGAACATCGCCAACTTCACCAGCCAGCTGAAAATGCTGGGCTACGGCTTCGACTGGGACCGGGTGGTGGACACCACGGACCCCAACTATTACAAGTGGACCCAGTGGATATTCCTGCAGATGTTCAAGAAGGGCCTGGCCTATAAGACCACCATGCCCGTGAACTGGTGCACCAGCTGCAAGTGCGTGCTGGCCAACGAGGAAGTGGTCAACGGCGTGTGCGAGCGCTGCGGCAGCGAGGTCATCCGCAAGGAAAAGAGCCAGTGGATGCTGAAGATCACCGCCTATGCCCAGCGGCTGCTGGACGATCTGGAGGACGTGGACTTCATCGAGCGGGTGAAGATCCAGCAGCGCAACTGGATCGGCCGCTCCACCGGCGCGGAGATCACCTTCGACACCAACGTGGGCGACCAGGTCACGGTGTACACCACCCGGGCCGATACCCTGTTCGGCACCACCTATATGGTTATCTCCCCGGAGCACCCCCTGCTGAAGGAGTGGCAGCCCAAGATTAAGAATTGGGACGCCGTGGCCGCCTATCAGGAGGAGGCCGCCCATAAGTCCGATTTCGAGCGGGGCGAGCTGAACAAGGAAAAGACCGGCGTGCGGCTGGAGGGCATCGAGGCCATCAACCCCGTGACCCACAAGCCCCTGCCCCTGTTCGTGTCCGACTATGTCCTCATGGGCTACGGCACCGGCATCGTCATGGGCGTTCCCGGCCACGACCAGCGCGACTGGGAGTTTGCCACGAAGTTCGGCCTGCCCATCATCGAGGTGGTCAAGGGCGGCGACGTCACCAAGGAGGCCTTTGTGGCCAAGGACGACAGCGCCGTGATGGTGAACTCTGGGTTCCTCAACGGCATGACCGTGAAGGAAGCCATCCCCGCCATGAAGAAGTATGTGGTGGAGCAGGGCTTCGGCAAGGAAAAGGTCAACTATAAGCTCCGGGACTGGGTGTTCTCCCGCCAGCGGTACTGGGGCGAGCCCATCCCCCTGGTGAACTGCCCCAAGTGCGGCTGGGTGGCCCTGCCGGAGGAGCAGCTGCCGCTGGTGCTGCCCCAGGTGGACAGCTATGAGCCCACCGACGACGGCGAAAGCCCCCTGAGCAAGATGACCGACTGGGTCAACACCACCTGCCCCTGCTGCGGCGGTCCCGCCAAGCGGGAGACCGATACCATGCCCCAGTGGGCTGGCTCCAGCTGGTACTTCCTGCGGTATATGGACCCCCACAACGACAAGGCCCTGGCCAGCAAGGAGGCCCTGGAATACTGGAGCCCCGTGGATTGGTACAACGGCGGCATGGAGCACACCACCCTGCACCTGCTGTACTCCCGGTTCTGGCACAAGTTCCTGTATGACATCGGCGTGGTGCCCACCAAGGAGCCCTATGCCAAGCGCACCAGCCACGGCATGATCCTGGGCGAGGGCGGCGAGAAGATGTCCAAGTCCCGGGGCAACGTGGTCAATCCCAACGACATCGTGGCCCAGTACGGCGCGGACACCATGCGCCTGCATATCATGTTCATCGGCGACTTTGAAAAGGCCGTCACCTGGTCCAACGAGGCCGTGAAGGGCTCCAAGCGGTTCCTGGACCGCTGCTGGAACCTGATGGACCTGGCCCAGGACAGCGACGAAATTTCCGAAAAGAACGAGGCCCTGATCCACAAGACCATCAAGAAGGTCACCGCCGATATCGACGACCTGAAGATGAACACCGCCATCGCCGCCCTGATGGCCATGGTCAACGAGTTCTATTCCTCCGGCCTGACCCGGGGCGACCTGCGGCAGCTGATGCTTCTGCTGTCCCCGTTTGCGCCCCACATGGTGGAGGAAATGTGGGAGCTTACCGGCTACGCCGGAAAGACCGGCAAGATGGCCATGCAGATGCCCTGGCCCGCCTATGACGAGGGCAAGACCGTGGACACCCATGTGGACATGGCCATCCAGGTCAACGGCAAGCTCAAGGGCGCCGTCACCGTCCCCGCCGGCAGCGACCAGGAGACCGTCATGGCCGCCGCCATGGAGCTGGACAAGGTCAGAAAGGCCGCCGAGGGCATGACCGTGGTAAAGACCATCCTGGTGAAGGACAAGCTCATGAACCTGATCGTCAAGCCTGCGAAATAATCGGAATCGTAAAAAATGTTGGAAAACGGCTTGACAAGGCAGGGCCTACACAGTATAATGCTATTGTTAAAGTCATGTCCAATGGCTCTTAAAGAGTATCCTGGATTGAGCCGGATACATCGGAGGGAGGGAAAATAGATGTCCGAAGTCCACGTCAAGGAAGGCGAGTCCCTGGACAGCGCTCTGAAGCGTTTCAAGAGAAGCTGCGCCAAGGCAGGCGTCCTGGCTGAAGTGCGGAGAAGAGAGTGCTACGAAAGCCCCAGCGTCAAGCGCCGCAAGAAGTCCGAGGCTGCCCGCAAGAACAGAAACAAGAGATATTATTAATCGTCTCAAAAAGCGTGCTGGACGTTGTGTTCAGCACGCTTTCTTTCTATGGTCGGGACCGTAAATGGCGGGAGCTTTACGATTCCCCGGCGAACAGCGGCTCCAGAAGGTCCTCCACCTCCGGCAGCATCACCAGGGCGTCCCGGATGCCCAGCTGACGGGCCAGCTCCAGCTTCCGCCGGAGGGTCCGGGCGTCGTCAAAGAGGACGAAGTGGGTCTGCCCCTGCCGGGTCAGGGTGAAATACCGGGCGCACAGGGCGTCGGAATAGAAGGTGGGGCGGCCTGCGGCCAGGGCCTCCAGCTGGGGAAGGGTCAGGGGCGTGCCCTGACCTCCGGGGCAGGGGAGAGGGAAGTCCATGGCCAGCCGCTGCAGGTCCAGGGCCAGGTGCTCCGCCCCGTATTGGTCCACCGCCTGGGTCAGCCGGCCCTCCAGTGTGCCGCCGGACAGGGCGGTGCACAGCAGTATCGTCGCCCCGGCGATGGGGCAGTGCTCCGGGACGTACAGGGTCCGGCCGCAGGAGGCCAGCAGGGGAGAAAGCGCCTCCAGCAGGGCCAGACGGCCCGGCCGGGCAGGCGGGTCAAAGTCCGCCGCCATCCCGGCGTAGCCCCGCCGCAGGCAGGCCCGGGCGATCTGCCGGGCCAGGCGGTCCGGTTCCTCTACCGGCGGACAGTCCCAGTCCGACAGCACCATCAGCCCGCCCCGCAGAGCGGGCGGAAGCGGCGCGGCCAGCAGCTCCGAGCCGGGGCCCAGGCGATAGGCCACATGGGCCAGGCGCGGTGTCACGGCCCGGGCCCGGGTCAGACGGTCCGGTGTGGCGGCAAGATACAGCGGCATGGAGATCCCCCCTTGCGTTCCTATGAAAAAAATGCTACACTATAGCCAAAGCTATGAGAAAGGGAACTGGTGTATGCGTATTTCTCTGGTGCCGGACGGGGTATACGAAAGCTACCGGCAGATCACGCCGGAGCTGCTGCAGAGCAGGGGCATCCGGCTGCTGCTCAGCGACCTGGACTATACCCTGGCCCCCAAAAGCGTGTCCCGCCCCGACCAGGCGGTGCGCGATTGGCTCGGCCGCTTACAGGCGGCGGGGATCCGGGTGATGATCCTGTCCAACAACCGCAGCCCCCGGCGGGTGGAGCAGTTCTGCCGCGACCTGGGGATCACCTATGTGGGCCACGCCAAAAAGCCGCAGACGGCGGGCTTTCGCCGGGCCATGGACCAGGCGGGGACCGACCCCGCCCACACGGCCATGCTGGGGGATAAGCTGTTGACGGATATGCTGGGGGCCAACCTCAGCGGCGTCACGGCCCTGATGGTGGAGCCGGCCGGCGGGGCCAGGACCCCGTGGCAGAAGGTGCTGCATGCCCTCCAGGCCCCCTGGAAGCATTTAGCCGGTGGCGTTCACCGGATCTGAAAGGAGTTTTGATTATGAACCATTTTGCGAAAATCGCGGAAAAGCTGTCTGCCTATGAGCTGGACGGTATGCTGCTGACCTGCGAGGCCAACCGCTTCTATGCCTCCGGCTTCCACTCCACCGGCACCGACGGCGTGGCCCTGGTGACCCGGGAGGGGAACTTCTATTTCACCGACTCCCGCTATATCGAGGCCGCCCACAACAAGGTGCAGGACGCCGAGATCGCCATGACCGACGCCGCCCACCCCTATGTGGACCTGATCAACGCCGCCATGGAGAAGACCCATGTGCAGAAGCTGGGCTTCGAGGATGCGTACATGACCGTGGCGGACTATCGCCACTATTCCGAGAAGCTGCACTGCCAGCTGGTGCCCGCCACGGAGCTGCTGATTTCCCTGCGCCAGAGCAAGGACGAGGAGGAGATCCAGCGGATGATCGCCGCCCAGCGCATCGCCGAGGGCG
The DNA here is from genome assembly GCA_018228685.1 of Clostridiaceae bacterium Marseille-Q4149. GTDB lineage: Bacteria > Bacillota > Clostridia > Oscillospirales > Oscillospiraceae > Vescimonas > Vescimonas cirricatena. The sequence goes on along the minus strand of CP073691.1, from coordinate 1,448,503 downwards.
CTCTGGACCAGATCGTCAAGGAGATCAAGCCCGGCGTCACCGAGAAGGAGATCGCCGCCCGGCTGCAGTATCTGATGCTGGCCGGAGGCGCGGAGAATATGTCCTTTGACCCCATCGTGGCCAGCGGCCCCAACGGCAGTATGCCCCACGCCGTGCCCACCGACCGGAAGATCCAGGACGGCGACTTTGTGACCATGGACTTCGGCTGCATCTATCAGGGCTACTGCTCCGACATGACCCGCACCGTGGCCGTGGGCCACGTCACCGAGGAGATGGAGAAGGTCTATAACGTCGTGCTGCAGGCCCAGCTGGCGGGCATCGCCGCCGCCAAGGCCGGCGCCACCGGCCACGACGTGGACGCCGCCGCCCGGAAGGTCATCGAGGACGCCGGTTACGGTCCCTATTTCGGCCACAGCTTCGGCCACAGCGTGGGCGTGGAAATTCACGAGTCCCCCAACGCCACCCCTGCCAACAACAACCCCCTGCCTCTGGGGGCCGCCGTGTCCGCCGAGCCCGGCATCTATCTGCCCGGCCGCTTCGGCGTCCGCATCGAGGACGTGGTGGTGCTGCAGGAGGGCGGCTGCCAGGATATCACCCTGGCCAAGAAGGACCTGCTGATTCTGTAAAATAACTTGGTAGAAAAAGGGCACCGCCCTTTTTCTACCAAAAGAGATTTCGCTCCGAACCGCGCGTTCCGATGGGCACGCAGCCCATCGGAACACACTCTCTCCGCGCAAAGTGTTTTTTGCGACGTACACGCCGCCGCAAAAAACGGATTGCACTTGATTCACGGCCTGCGGGCCGTGAACTCTGCGAGGCTTTTTAACTTTGCTTTGTTGAAGACCGATTTTTCGGGAAAACCGGGAAAAAATCCCGTCTGGCTCTTGCAATAGCACCTATTATCGTGTAAAATAATAGAGCTGTATAGGCAAATTTTTGAATACGAGGAAATACTCCCGCTGAGGATTATTTTCTCATGACATGGGAGGATACACATATGGCAACCATTACCGCCGGCGATTTCCGTAACGGTAAGACCTTTGAAATGGACGGCAAGATCATGCAGGTCGTGGAATTCCAGCACGTCAAGCCCGGCAAGGGCGCGGCCTTCGTGCGCACCAAGATGAAGAACATCGTCACCGGCGCCGTCACCGAAACTTCCTTCAACCCCACCGCAAAGTTCGAGGAAGCCTTCGTGGAGCGCAAGGACATGGCTTACAGCTATAACGACGGCGACCTGTATTACTTCATGGACCAGGAGACCTTCGACATGGTGCCCCTGGGTAAGGACCTGCTGGGCGACGCGTTCCGCTTCATCACCGAGAACACCGTGTGCAAGGTGCTGAGCTATAAGGGCAGCGTGTTCGGCCTGGAGTGCCCCAACTTCATGGACCTGGAGGTCACCGAGACCGAGCCGGGCCTGGCCGGCAACACCGCCACCAACACCCTGAAGCCCGCCACCGTGGAGACCGGCGCCGAGGTGAAGGTGCCCCTGTTTATCAACATTGGCGACAAGATTACCATCGACACCCGCACCGGCGAGTATCTGGGCCGCGCCAAGTAAGGACTGCGGTTTTCCCACCACCACCCATATCAGGAAAGGAGCATGAACATGGAAATTTCTGAGAAGGTAGCTTATCTGAAGGGCCTGGCCGAGGGCCTGGCGCTGGACACCGACACCAAGGAGGGCAAGCTCATCGCTGCCATCATCGACGTGCTGGACGACATGGCGGAGAAGTTCGTGGACCTGGAGGACGAGCTGTGCGACGTGGAGGACGGTCTGGATGCCGTCAGCGACGATCTGTCCGACGTAGAGCAGGCCCTCTACGAGCTGGATGACGACGTGGACGAGGACGAGGATGAGGACTACGACGATGACGACGAGTCCTATTTCGAGACCACCTGCCCCGTGTGCGAGGAGGAGATCGTCTTCGACGAGGATACCCTGGAGAGCGGCGAGATCCGCTGCCCCAACTGCGGCGAGAAGCTGGAGTTCGATCTCAGCGACCTGGCCAACGCCCAGGACGACGAGGACCAGGAGTAAGCCAAAATCGTTCAAAAAAAGCGTGCCGCCTGCGGGCGGCACGCTTTTTTTCAGGAATCGGAGCGGTCACTCCCGGTACAGGGGGCCGCTGATGTCCACCTGGCCGAAGGAGGCGGCCACCTGGCCGTCCAGCAGCAGCTGGACCCGGTCCACGCCGTTGGCGGAGCACAGGGAGTTCACCAAGCCCCGGACCAGCAGCTGCTGGGCCTCCAGGCCCTCCGGCAGCAGGGACACGTCCAACCGGGGCAGATTTAGATAGCAGGTGCCGCTTTCCACCCGGACCGTCAGCATCTGGAAGCCCTCCGGCAGCAGAGGGGACAGGCTCTCGGTCTGGGGGCCCTCCATCAGGGCGGACATGATGGCCTCCACGGCGCTGTCGCCCTCGTGAAGGGTCAGGGTCCGGGATTCCGACGTCAGCAGGCCGCTTTCCCGGGCGGGGAAGAACAGGCGCACCCCCAGGGTGCGGGTCACGTCGTCCTCGCTGGTCATCAGCACCTCCCGGGACTGCAGCAGGCTGTGGGTCCGATAGGCCAGGTCCTGGCCCTCCACGGTGATGCGGACCACGGAGATACCGGGCAGCTGGGACAGGGTCAGGGTGACGCAGTAGTCGGCGATGGTCAGGTCGATGCCGGACAGCTGCTCATACCCCTGGGAGAAGTCCACCAGGGCCATGCCACCGGTAAGCTGGCAGCTGCGCAGCGTCACCCCCTGGGGGATGGGCGTGCGGTAGCCCGGCTCGGTGCACGCCCCCAGCAGCTGCTCCAGAGCCGCCTGGGCCTGCTGGTCCACGGTGAGGCTTTTCCGCTCCGACCAGTCCACGTCCACGGCGGAGATGGCGTCGCCGCCCGGGGCGCCGGACAGGCCGTAGATCCGGAAGGTCTGTTTGGGCGTACGGCGGCTGGCGGCGCAGCCGGTAAGCAGCAGTGCCAGACAAAGCAGCAGGAGAAAGATCCGTTTTTTCATTCGTCCGCCTCCTCTCGCCGGGCCAGGGGCAGCTCCACGATGAACACGGTGCCGCTGCCGGACTGCCGGTGCTGGGCCCGGATGGAGCCGCCCCGGCGGCGCACGGTGTCGCTGACGATGCTCAGACCCAGACCCGTGCCGCCCACGGCCCGGGAGCGATTCTTGTCCACCCGGTAAAACCGCTCGAATACGTGCTCCATGTCCTCGTCGGGGATGCCGATGCCGTTGTCCTCCACGGAAATGACCACGGTGTCGCCGACGGTTTTCAGGGTGGTGTGGACAAAGCCCATGGAGCCGGAATACTTGATGCCGTTTTCCATGAGGTTATAGAGAATCTGGTGGATGTCGTCCTCGGTGGCCCGGACCACGGCGTCCTCGTCCGTCTCATAGGTCAGGGTGACCTCCTTTTCCCGGGCCACCACCCCCAGCATACGGACCACCCGCTCCAGCACCCGGGACACGGACACAGGATAGGCCGCGTCCTGGATACCGCTGTCCAGCCGGGTCAGGCGCAGCAGGTCCTCGGTGATGCGGCTGAGCCGCTGGGCCTCCCGGCCGATGTCCTCCACAAATTCCCGGGTGGTGTCGGCGTTCATGTCCTCCGTCTGGAGGATGGAGTCCGTCAGCAGACGGATACCGGCCAGGGGCGTTTTCAGCTCGTGGCTGGCGTCGGACACAAAGCGGCGGCGGGCGGCCTCGGTGGTCTGCAGGCGGTCCGTCAGGCTGTTGAACTCCGTGGCCAGCTGGGCGATCTCGTCATTCCCCCGGACGGAGGCCCGATGGCTGTAGGCTCCTTCCCGGACCTGGCGGATGGCCTGGAGCAGCTCCCGGATCTTCCGGGTGAAGGCCCGGGACAGCAGAGCGCTGAGGGCAACCACCAGAACGCCGATCAGCAGGGAGATGCGGGTCAGGTTGGTCTGGAAGCTCTGCAGCAGCTCCGCCTGCTGGGTGTCGTATTCATAGGCGTACACCGCGCCGATGATGCGGTTGCGGTATACCACCGGGGAAGCGCCCCGGCTTAAAAAAGCATGGCTGTCATACCGGCAGTAGAAGGCGTCGCTGCCGTCCAGGGCCTGGACGATCTCGGTATACATGGCGTACATGCCCTTGGCGCTGCCGCCCTCCCGGGTGTCGAACAGGATGCGGCCGGAGGTATCCGTCACCAGCAGGCGGGATACGCCGGTCTCCTCCACCGAGGCCAGGGCCTGGCCCACGTTTTCCTCCGTCAGCTCCGGCAGGCCCGACAGGGCCGATTCCACCATCTTGACGCTGCTTTTCATGGCCGTCTCCTTGGTCCGGAACACCAGACTCTGGGACACCAGCAGCGGATAGGTATTCAGCAGCACCAGCACCGCCAGGATGATGAGGATATAGCTCATGCTGAACTTAAACTGTAGGCTGGTTTTCCCCCGCAAAATAGTAACCAACTCCCCACTTTGTCATGATGTATTCCGGCTCCGCCGGGACCCGCTCCAGCTTCTCCCGCAGGCGGCGGATGTGCACGTCCACGGTGCGGTAGTCCCCGGCGTAGGAATAGCCCCACACCAGGTTCATCAGGCTCTCCCGGCTGTAGACCCGCCGGGGATTTTTCATCAGCAGCTCGATCAGGTCGTATTCCTTGGCCGTCAGGTCGATGGTGCGGCCGTCCCGGATGGCCACCCGCTGCTCGGTATCCAGGCTCAAGTCCCCTGCCGTCAGCAGGGCGGGATTGCGGCCCGGCCGGGCGGGACCCTTGGCCCGGCGCAGCAGGGCCTTGATCCGGGCTTTCAGCTCCAGGATGTTGAAGGGCTTGGTCACATAGTCGTCGGCCCCGCAGGCAAAGCCCATGAGCTTGTCCGCGTCCTCGCTGCGGGCGGTGAGCATGATGATGGGCACGTCGGAAAACTCCCGGATCTTCATGCAGGCCTCGCTGCCGGACAGCTGGGGCATCATCAGATCCAGGATGATCAGGTCCAGCGGCTCTCGCCGGGCCAGCTCCACGGCTGTTGCCCCGTCATAGGCGGTGAGCACCTGATAGCCCTCGTTTTCCAGGTTGAATTTGATGCCCTTGACCAGCAGCTGCTCGTCGTCTACTACTAAAATTTTCATGGTTCCTCCTCTGCGGTGATCTGGGGGCGGATGGCTTCCAATATGCCGGGTCCCAGGCCCTTGACCTCCAGGAGTCCGTCCACGGAGGCGAAGGGGCCGTTGGCCTCGCGGTATTCCACGATGCGCTGGGCCAGCACCGGGCCGATGCCGTCCAATGTTTCCAACTGGGCGGCGGTGGCCGTGTTGATGTTCAGGGGGCCGGACTGGGGCTCCTGGGGACCGGCATCGTCCCGCTGGGTGGTGACGGTGTACCCCTCGGACCGGGGGCGGCCGGTGAAGAACAGCGCCGCTGCCGCCGCCGCAAACAGAAGCGTCAGGACCAGCAAAAATATTTCCGTTTTTGTAACTTTTCCCATAGGCTCTGTTGTTGACTCCCTGTTGGATTTTGCTTATAATGAGAGGTGATAAGCAGGGATCGGGCACGCTGTCCCTTATCCCACCACCATTATAGCATAGATGGAGAAAAAGAAAATGAAAATTCGCCGGTTTTTATCTGTTTTTTTGCTGACGCTTCTGCTGACGGGCCTGTTCTGCGTGCCCCAGGCCAGTGCGGTGGACCTGCCCCAGGTGAACGCCAAGGCGGCCCTGCTGATGGACTATGAGTCCGGGCGGATGCTGTACGGGCTCAACGAGCGGGACACCGAGTATCCCGCCAGCATCACCAAGGTCATGACCGCCCTGCTGACCCTGGAGGCCGTGGACCAGGGGGTGCTGACCCTGGACCAGCAGGTGGCGGCGCCGTCCCTGGTCAACGACATGGACCCCACCGGCAGCTCCGCCGACATCAAGGAGGGCGAGGTGCTGACGGTGGAGCAGCTGCTGTACTGCATGATGCTGGTGTCCGCCAACGAGGCGGCCTGCATCCTGGCGGAGACGGTGGCCGGATCCCAGGACGCCTTTGTGGCCCTGATGAATCAGCGGGCCCAGGAGCTGGGCTGCACCGGCACCCACTTTGTCAATCCCAACGGCCTGCATGACCCCAACCATTATTCCACCGCCTGGGACATCTATCTGTTCACCCGGGAGGCCATGAAAAACGAGACCTTCATGAAGATCTGCGGCACCGCCTCCTATGTGGTGCCCGCCACCAACATGTCCGAGGAGCGGGAGCTGTACACCACCAATTCCCTGATCTCCAACTGGCGGATCATGGGCTATCAGTACGACGGGGCCGACGGCATCAAGACCGGCTCCACCGAGGAGTCCGGCTATTGCCTGGTGTCCACCGCCAAGCGCAGCGGCCGCCGTCTGGTGGCGGTGGTGCTGGGCTGCAAGGGAAACGGCGCCACCGTGGAGAGCTTCTCCGAGTCCGCCAAGCTGTATAACTGGGCATATAACAACTTTTCCATGCGCCAGGTGGCGGCCACTGACGAGCTGTACCGCCAGCCGGTGGCCCTGTCCAAGCAGACGGACACGGTGATGCTGTATCCGGCCCAGAGCGTGGAGGCCTTCCTGCCCAAGGACGCAAAGGATGAGGACATCCGCAAGAGCGTCACCCTGAAGGAGGACGTGGTCAACGCCCCCGTCACCGCCGGGCAGGAGCTGGGCACCCTGACCATTACCTATAACGACCAGGTGTGCGCCGAGGTGCCGCTGCTGGCCCAGGCGGACGTGTCCGCGTCCCGTTTCCTGGTGGCCAAGGCCGCCGTGGAGGCGTTTTTCGCCAAGACCTGGGTGAAGCTGGCTCTGGTGGCCGTTGTGGTGCTGGTGATCGTGTTCATTCTGTGGCTGAAGCTGGGCCGCCGCAGCCGGCGGTACGGCAGCCGGGGCGGGAAGCGCCGCCAGCGCCGGGCCTATCGGGGCCGCCGCTGGTGAGCCATGGAGCCGCTGAAGATTCTGTATGAGGACGCCCACCTGGTGATCTGCTGCAAGCCCGTGGGGGTGCTGTCGGAGGACAGCGAAAGCGGCCGGTGTATGCCGCAGCTGCTGCGGGAGCACTACCTGGCCCAGGGGCAGAAGACCCCCTATATCGCCACGGTGCACCGGCTGGACAAGATCACCGGCGGGGTCATGGTGTTCTCCCGGCGGCGGGAGGTCACCGGAAAGCTCACCGCCGCCGTGCAGGCCCATGAGCTGGTGAAGGAATATCTGGCGGTGCTGCGGGGCCATCCGCAGGAGCCTGCCGCCACCCTGACGGACCTGCTGTTCCGGGACGCCGGACACAACAAGAGCTATGTGGTCCGGCGGCCCCGGAAGGGCGTCCGGGAGGCCAGCCTGGAATACCGGGAGCTGTCCCGGACGGAGGAGCTGTCTCTGGTGCGGGTGCGGCTGCACACCGGACGCACCCACCAGATCCGGGTGCAGTTTTCCTCCCGGGGGCTGCCGCTGCTGGGGGATATCCGATACGGCAGCAAGGACCCCAACTGCACGGCGGCCCTGTGGTCCTGCCGCCTGGCCTTCCGCCATCCGGTCACCGGCAGAGCGGTGGACGTGTTCTGCCCGCCGCCCCGGACCTACCCCTGGAACCTGTTTCCGGCGGTGGAGGGCTGACCGGAAAGCGAACCAACGGAATGGAGGATTTTTATGGCCTATACGGTGGGTGAAATGGCAAAACGGCTGGGGGTGCCTGCCTCCACGCTGCGGTATTACGATAAGGAGGGGCTGCTGCCCCAGGTGGAGCGCTCCCCCGGGGGGATCCGGGTGTTTCAGGAGTCGGACTATGAGTGGCTGCGGATGATCGGCTGCATGAAAAAGGCGGGAATGTCCATTCGGGACATCCGGCATTACATCCAGTTGTCCGCCCAGGGGGACGACACCATCGGCGACCGGCTGGAGATGTTCCGGAACCAGCGGGAGGTGCTGCGCCGCCGGATCGAGGAGATGCAACACACCCTGGAAACCGTGGAGTACAAATGCTGGTTTTATGAGACGGCCAGAGAGGCCGGAACCGTGCAGGCTCCCAAGAGCATGACGGAGCAGGAGATTCCGGAGCGCTTCCGGACCATCCGGCGGGAGCTTAAGGGAGAATAACAGAAAAAATAGCGAGCGCCTCCGGCCTTTTCGGCCAGAGGCGCTTTGTTATGTGCGCAGCCTGAAGGTTCTGGGGGCCAGGCGATAGGCCAGCAGCAGGGCCGCGGCCACATACACGGCGGCAAAGACGATCATGCCGATGCCGAAGGCCATCGTTGCCCCGTGGACGTTGGCGTAGATCATGTAGCAGACAAAATAGGTCAGGCCCGTGATCAGGCGATAGCCGAAGCTGGTGTTCTCCAGCCCGGCGGTGTAGGGCTGCAGCAGGTAGTACAGCACCAGGTAGTGCACCGAGAAAAACACGGACATGGCCAGAATGGCCAGGGGCAGCACCAGATAATCCGTGGGGGTGTCCGTGCCGCCGCTGCACAGCAGAAGCAGGGGAAGTCCCAGGGCGATGACGGCGGTGGGCAGCAGGTTGATGGCCGTCAGGGATTTCAGCCGGGCGGCGAAAATGCCCAGGATGACCCGGGGCTGCCGGTAAAACCGGTAGGACAGCATACTGCTGTCGCAGTTGAAGAACAGGACCTGGGTCACGGTATTGCCCCGGTTGATGAAGTACATCAGAAGCAGCATCATCGGCAGCGCCGGAACCAGTGCGCCGTTGATGGCGGCGGCTATTTCCGGCAGTGCCAGACAGGCGGCGCAGCCCAGGGCCAGCGCGGCCCCGGCGATAACGGCGGTGCGCCGGGCCGGACGCATCAGAAGCCGGTAATTGCGGCGCACAAACAGCTCGTTGAACCGGGCACAGCCGGTTTTCCGGCTGTTCGGGCCTGCGTCCAGGGTCAGCTTGCTCTGATACTGGGCCTGGGTCTCCCGGGCTGCCGCCTGGGGACCGTCGCCGCTGAGCAGGGATACGTCCGCCGTGAACAGGTGCCGGTACACCCGGCGATAGCCGGAAAAACGCAGCAGATATGCGGCGCCCCACGCGCCGCCAGCCGCCGCCAGCCCGCAGACGGCATACACGGCGGCGGAGGGCAGGGCCCGGTTCAGCAGGAGAGGGGGCAGATACGCCGCCGCCAGCAGAAGAACGGAGGCACCCTGCAGCAGGGAGAACCTCTTTTCGTCCCGGGGCAGGATGCTCCGCCGGTGGAAGTGCCGCAGCTCCAGTCCCGCAGAGAGGAGCTTGACGCCGCACACCAGCACCGGGGTCAGCAGACACAGGGCCAGCCCCTGCCTCAGGATCAGATGCCCCACCAACAGCGCCGCCGCCAGGAAGCCCACGGCGGTTTTCAGCAGATAGTACCCATACGCTGACAGGGTGTAACGCCGGGCGTCCATCCGCAGGAGGATCACGGCGTAATAGGCGTCCCGGCCGCCATTCAGCAGATTGTTGTTGAAAATACCGCCGATCAGCGTCAGAAACACCAGCAGGTGGCCGTACAGCTCCGGCGGCAGCTCCCGGCGGATCAGCAGCAGGGGAGCGGCGAAAAACACCGCCATATACAGGAGCTTTCCCAGCAGCATACCGAAAATCTCCCGCAGGACGGCCAGCACCAGCCCCAGGGTCTTGGCAAAGCTGTTTTCATAGGGCAGGCGCAGAAACCGCAGACGGTATAAAATCCCATTGACCCGGTAGGCCATGTGCAGCCGCAGCTGGAGGATCAGGGTGTCAAACCACATCCGGCTCCTCCTTCAGGGCGGCGATGATGCGGTCCTTGTACGCCTCATCGGCCAGGTCCTCCCGCCGCACCTCCTGCAGGACCCCATGGTGCAGGATGACGATGTCGTCGCACAGGTCCAGGGCCAGGTCCATGATGTGGGTGGACAACAGAATGATGTGCCGGGTCTTGATCCGCCGCAGCAGGGCCTTCATCTCGTCGGCCACCACCACGTCAAAGGAGGTCAGCGGCTCGTCCAGCAGCAGCACGGCGGGGTCCGCCATGATGTTCACCAGCATCTGCATCTTGTTTTTCATGCCGTGGGAGAAATCCTTCAGCAGCTTTCCCCGGTCGGCCGGGTCGATGCACATATAGTCCAGATACACGTCCGGGGCCTTGGGGTAGGGAATTTTGCCCCGGTTGATCTCCAGGAAGAATTGCAGAAATTCCCGGGCGGTGAGAAACTCCGGCACCACCGGGGTGGAGAGCACATAGCCCATGTCGTCGGCGGTGACGGGCCGGGCGGCACCGGTGTCGTCCTCCAGGTGGAAGGATCCGCCGTCGGCGGTGAGGTCCTCGTTGAGGCAGTTGAAGAACGTGGTCTTTCCCGCGCCGTTGCGGCCGATGAGACCGTAAATCTTCCCCTGTTCAAAGGTGAAGGACGCACCCCGCAGCACCTCCTGGTCACCGAACCGCTTTTGCAGGTCCTGGACTACCAGCTTCGCGGCCATCAGTCCACGATGCCGGTGAGGTCCAGGGGCTTGCCGTCGCGCCACAGACGCTCCAGGCCGTAGAACTCCCGGGCCTCGGCGTTAAAGACATGGATGGCGATGCAGCCGTAGTCCAGCAGCACCCAGGTGCCGCCGCGATAGCCCTCCCGGTGCAGGGGCTCCTCCTCCGCCTCCTCCCGGAGGACCTTTTCCACGTTGTCCACCAGAGCGTTGATCTGAGTATTGGAGGAGCCGGTGGCGATGACGAAATAGTCCGCCAGGGTGGTCAGGCCGCCGATCTCCAGCACCTGAATCTCCCGGCCCTTTTTGTCGGACAGGGCCCGGGCCGCCATAAGGGCCAGTTCCTTCGCAGTTTTCATAGATGTTTACCTCTCAATAGATAGTCTCGGGCGTCCAGTGTGTTGTGATGCACGGGGTTGCCCCATTGCCGCATGTCCTGGATGCTGTCGTCCAGCGCCTTCAGAAGGCCCCGGTCCAGGTCGGCATGGACCGCCTGGCGCAGGTCGTCCACCCCGGGGAAGTCCCGGCTGGGCTCGATATAGTCAGCCAGATAGATGATCTTTTCCAGCAGGGTCATGTCCGCATGGCCGGTGGTGTGCCAGTAGATGGCGCGATAGACCGCGTCATCCACGGCGAACACGTCCCGGGCGATGGCTGCGCCGGTTTTGGCGTGCAGCAGCTTCAGGGCGTGCTGCTCCAGGTCGTCCAGCTGGATGTGATATTGAGCGCACAGGGCCAGCTGCTGATCCATGTCCAGCTTCTTGGTGCAGTCGTGAAGCAAAGCGGCGATCCGGGCCTGGGTCTCGTCGGCCCCATACTGCCGGGCCAGGCGCACGGCCTCCTGCTCCGTGCCCAGAACATGGGGCATGCGCTTGGGCTTGAGATAGCTCAGGGCGATGGGCCGCAGTTGGTCCGGGGTCAGGTGATGCAGGTCCGTATGGACGCCGTACAGCCCCCGGCGCTGGATATAGCCGTATACGGGGTCCGTCACCAGATCCCGGCCCCGGCCTGCGGTAAGGGCCTCCCGCACCTGGGTGGAGGACAGGTCGATGACCTGCCGGTTGGCAATGATGGCCACAGTGGCCCCGTATTTCGTCTCCAGCAGCCGCTTCTGGGCCGCCAGATCCTCCCCCGGCTGGGGGTGGGCTCGGTCAAAGGCCCCGATGTGGGCCAGAGACAGAATGTCCGACGCATGATACCAGCGCTCCAGGGACAAAAACATATCCGTCCCCATGAGAAGCCACAGCTCATCCTCCGGATGCTCCATGCGCAGCTGGCGCAGGGTATCCACCGTATAGCTGGGGCCGGTGCGGTGCAGCTCGATATCCAGGGCCTGGGCCACGGGGCCCAGCTGGGCACAGGCCAGGGCCGCCATTTCCAGGCGGTCGGCGGCGTCGGCGCTGCCCTGGGGCAGGGCCTTGTGGGGCGGAACGCTGGCGGGGATCAGCAGCAGACGGTCCAGCCCCAGGGCGTCCATAGCCGCCCGGGCCGCCGTCAGGTGGCCCCGGTGGATGGGGTTGAAGGTGCCGCCGTAAATGCCGATCCTCATACGCTGCGCTTCCTGTCTTTTTCCAGCTCGATCTTCCGCTTGTCCTTGTTGTGCTGATAGCGGAAGAGAACGAATTTGCTGCCGATGACCTGGACCACCTCGCAGCGGGCGGCCACCTTCAGCTCCTCTGCCGCTTCCCGGGCGGTGTACATGGAGTTTTCCAGCACCCGGCCCTTGATCAGCTCCCGGGCCTCCAGGGCGTCGTTGACCTGCTTGACCAGGTTCTCGCCGATGCCGTCCTTGCCCACGTGGACGATGGTGTCCAGGTTGGCGGCCATGCCCCGCAGCTGGGCTCTCTGCTTGCTTGTCAGTTCCATAGATGCTCCTCAGTTCTTTTCCAGATAGGTTTTCAGCTCCGCCGCGAAGGCCCGCAGGGCGTTGCCGCGGTGGCTGATGGCGTTTTTCTCCTCCGGCGTCAGCTGGGCAAAGGTCTTGCGCAGCTCCGGCACGAAAAACACCGGGTCATAGCCGAAGCCGTTGTCCCCCTGGGGTGCATAGGCAATGGTGCCGAAGCAATCTCCGGCTGCGTCCAGCCGGTCCCCATTGGGGAAGCAGCAGACGATGGCAGTGTGGAAATGGGCGGTGCGGGCCCCAGCACCACGGAGATTCTCCAGCAGCAGGCGATAGCGGGCCTGGTCACTGTCCACGCCGCCGTATCGGGCGGAATAGATGCCCGGTGCGCCATTCAGCGCGTCCACGCACAGGCCGGAGTCGTCGGCAATGGCGGGCAGACCGCTGGCCTGCATCACGGCCATGGCCTTGATGGCGGCGTTTTCGGCGAAGGTGGTTCCATTTTCCTCCGGCTCCAGGTCCAGGCCCACGTCGGACTGAAGGACCACCTCCACCCCCAGCTCACGCAGAATCTCCTGCATCTCCGCCAGCTTCTTGCGGTTATGGGATGCCAATACGAATTTCATAGAATCTCCCCCAATATGTTTTTCTCCAGCTGGATCAGCCGGGCGTTGCCCTGGGCGCAGAGGGCCAGCAGCTCCTGCTGCTCCCGGGGCGTGAAGGCCCGGCCCTCGCCGGTGCCCTGCAGCTCGATGATGCCGCCCTGCTCGTTCATGACGCAGTTCAGGTCCACCATGGCCCGGCTGTCCTCGGAGTATTGCAGGTCCAGCATGGGTACGTTGTCCACGATACCGGCGGAGATACCGGCCACATAGTGGCGGATGGGCATGGCCTTCACCAGCCCCTGCTCCAGAAGACCCCGGCACGCCAGGGCCAGGGCCACAAAGCCGCCGGTGACGGAGGCGGTGCGGGTGCCGCCGTCACCCTGGAGCACGTCGCAGTCGATGGTGATGGTGCGCTCGCCCAGGCGGCGCATATCCACCGCCGCCCGCAGGCTCCGGCCGATGAGCCGCTGGATTTCGGCGCTGCGGCCGGAGAGCTTCAGCTTGTCCACGTCCCGGCGGGACCGCTCCCGGTTGGCCCGGGGCAGCATGGAATACTCCGCCGTGACCCAGCCGCAGCCCGGGCGCACATGAGGCGGCACCCGGTCCTCTACCGAGGCGTTGCACAGCACCACCGTGTCGCCGCAGCGGATCAGGGCGCTGCCCTCGGCAAACCTGATAAAGCCCGTGGTGATCTCCACCGGGCGGCTTTCGTCATACTTTCTTCCGTCGGCACGGATCATATTCGTCCCTCCCATCAGAACAGATCGCCCACAAATTCCTTGGCGTCGAAGGGGGCCAGGTCCTTGATGCCCTCGCCCAGGCCCACATACTTCACCGGCACCTGCAGCTCCTGGGCGATGGCGATGACGATGCCGCCCTTGGCGGTGCCGTCCAGCTTGGTCAGCACGATGCCCGTCAGACCGGCGGTCTCCTTGAACTGCCGGGCCTGGATGAGGCCGTTCTGGCCGGTGGTGGCGTCCAGCACCAGCAGGGTCTCCTTGGCGGCCCCGGGCAGCTCCCGGTCGATGATCTTCCGGAGCTTGGCCAGCTCCTTCATGAGGTTGGCCTTGTTGTGCAGCCGCCCGGCGGTGTCCACCAGCACCACGTCGCTGCGGCGGGCCTTGGCGGCGGCCAGGGCGTCGAACAGCACGGCGCCGGGGTCCGCGCCCTCGTTCTGGCGGACGATGTCCACCCCGGCCCGGTTCGCCCAGATCTCCAGCTGGTCGGCGGCGGCGGCCCGGAAGGTATCGCCTGCGCACAGCAGCACCTTTTTACCCTGCTTTTTCAGCTGATAGGCCAGCTTGCCGATGGACGTGGTCTTGCCCACGCCGTTGACGCCGATGACCAGAATGACGCTGGGCTGGGTGGACAGGTCCAGTCGGCTGTCGCCCACTTCCAGCTTCTCGGCCAGGATCTCCCGCAGAGCGCCCTTCACCTGGTCTGCCGTCAGCAGACGGTCGTCATAGGCCCGGCGGCGCAGCTTCTCGGTGGCGTCCAGGGCCACGTCCATGCCCACGTCCGCCAGGATCAGGGATTCCTCCAGCCGGTCATAAAAATCGTCGTCCAGGGAGTCAAAGGACATGGGCGCAAACCACGCGTCCCGGAATTTTTTGAACAGTCCCATAATCGTGTCTCCTTACTTTATATTCAGCTCTTTGGCCATATCGTTGAGGTTGATGGTGAGGATCCGGCTGACGCCCCGCTCCTGCATGGTGACGCCGTAGAGCACGTCGGCCTCCTCCATGGTGCCCCGCCGGTGGGTGATGACGATGAACTGGGTTTTCCCGGCGATGCGCCGCATATAGCGGGCATAGCGCACCACGTTGGCCTCGTCCAGGGCGGCCTCGATCTCGTCCATCACGCAGAAGGGGGTGGGGTGGACCTTGAGAATAGCGAAGTACAGGGCGATGGCTACAAAGGCCTTTTCGCCGCCGGACAGCAGGGTGATGGTTTTCAGCTGCTTGCCCGGGGGCTGCACCTTGATCTCAATGCCGCAGTTGAGGATGTCCTTTTCATCCTCCAGCTCCAGCCGGGCCTTGCCCCCGCCGAACAGCTCCAGAAAGGTCTCCTGGAAGCTGTCGTTGAGGAGCCTGAACTGCTGGGCGAAAATCTCCGTCATCTGCTGGGTCAGCTGGTCGATGACGCCGGTGAGCTCGCCCTTGGCCTGCTCCACGTCCGCCCGCTGGTCGGACAGATAGGTATACCGCCCGTTGACCCGCTCATACTCCTCGATAGCCCCGATGTTGGGGGTGCCCAGGGCCTTGATGGACCGGTTCAGCTCGCCGATGCGGCGGGTGGCCTTGGGGACACTCTCCAGCTCCACCCGCTGGGCCTGGGCCTCAGAATGGCTCAGCTCATACCGCTCCCAGAGCTTATCGAGAATGGTTTTCTCCTCCATGGCGGCGGCGCTGCGCTTCTGCTCCAGCCGGGACAGCTCCTGCTGGGCGGCGATCACCGCGTCGTTGCAGGTCTGGGTCTGGCGGTTCAGGGCTGTGCGCTGCTGCTCCAGGTCCAGCTTCTCCTGCTGGAGGGTCTGCAGCTGCCCGCGCAGGTCCTCCGCCTGCCGGTGCAGGGAGTCGCAGCGGGTCTGATGCTCCGCCATCTGCTCCCGTGCCCGGACCTGGGATTCATGCAGCTGCCGGGCCAGGTCCTCCCGGCTGCGGCAGTCGCCGTCCAGGTCCGTCATCAGCTGGCGCAGGTCCGCCAGGCGGCTCTCCGCTCCCTGACGCTCGGCGGCCAGGGCGGCCTGCTGCTCCTTGCAGCGGGTGATCCGGTCGGAGATGCCGCCGGTTTTCGATTGCAGGTCGCTCTGCCCGGCCAGGCAGTTCTGGGCCTGTTGGCGCAGCTGCCGGGCCAGGTCCTCCTGACCGTCAATCTTCGTCTGAAGCTCCCGGCGGCGGGCGTCACCGTCTGCCGTCTGCCGGGTCAGCCGGAGGTTTTCGGCGTCCAGAGCCTCCAGGGTGGCATTCAAAGTCTCCCGCAGGCTGTCATAGTGCTGGCCGCGGGTCTCCAGAGCCAGCACCTGCTGGGCGGCGTTCTGCTGCTGCTCTCGGGCCACATCCAGCTCATACTGGGCCTTTTGCAGGTCCCGGCCGGTTTCCTCCGCCCGGTGGGCGGCCTGGCCCAGGGAGGCTTTCAGTCCCGTCATCTGCTCCCGCAGCCCGGACAGCTCGCTGGCTCGGGACAGGACCCCGGCGCTGCGGCTGACGCTGCCGCCGGTCATGGAGCCGCCCCGGTTGATGATCTGACCGTCCAGGGTGACGATGCGGAAGCGGTTCTGATACCGACGGGCCATATTCACGCCGCAGTCCAGGTCCTCCACCACCACGGTGCGGCCCAGCAGATTCTGGAAAATGCCGTCATACCGGGCGTCATACGTCACCAGCTGGGAGGCGATGCCCACGAAGCCGTATTCCTGGTCCAGGCGCGGCTCCCGGAGCATATCGCCTCGGATGGCGCTCATGGGCAGGAACGTGGCGCGGCCCGCGTCCCGGCGCTTCAGAAAGGCGATGGCCTCCTTGGCGTCGGTGTCCCGGTCCACCACGATGTTCTGCAAAGCCGCGCCCAGGGCGATCTCCAGGGCCACGGTGTATTGGGGGTCGGTGGTCATAAGGCTTGCCACGGGGCCGTGGATCCCGGACAGGGTGCCCCGGTCCGCCGCCTGCATCACGCCCTTCACCGCCCGGGAGAAGCCCTCGTAGTCCTTCTCCATCTCCGTCAGCAGACGGATGCGGTCCTCCATGGCGGCCAGCTGCCGGCGTAGCTGTTCGGCTTGCTGGGCGGCCTCCTGGGCCCGGCGGCGCCGGCCCTCCATCTTCAGGCTGTGGCCCTGGATGACGTTGGCGGCGGCCTGCTCCTCCTCCCGGGCGGCAGTCAGGGAGGCGTTGTTTTCTTCGGCCTCCCGGCGGCATTGGTCCAGCTTTTCCCGGGCGGCGGCGCTGTCGGCGGCGATGGCGGCCTGCCGGGCCTGGGCCTGAGTCCGGGTGGCGTCCAGAGCGGCCAGCTCCGTCCGGCCCCGGGCGGCATCGGCCACGGCCAGGGTCTCCTTGGCCCGCAGGGCCTCGGCCTCCTGCTGGGCGCTTCCGGCGCTTTCGGCCAGCTGCCGCAGGGCGTCCATCAGCTCCTCCAGCTGCCGGGCCAGGTCCTGGGTCTCCGCGTCGATCTGGTCTATGCGGTCTGTCAGGGCGTCGGCCTGGGCCCGGAGATTACCGGCCCGCTGCTGGGTGTCCGCCAGCTCCCGGTCCAGCCGCTCCAGGGTCTGCTTGTCATGGCTCAGGCTGTTTTCCAGCACGGCCATGGCGGAGGTCTCCTCCTGGGCGGCGGCGTCCAGCTGGGACACCTGGTCCCGCAGGGCCTCGGCCCGGACATCGTTGTCCCGGATCTTCTCCAGGCTCTCCTCCCCGGCGGCATACACGGCGTCCAGGTCCGCCTGGGCACGCTGGCGGTCCTCCTCTGCGGTCCGCAGATCGGCCTCCAGCTTCAGGGCACCGGCCCTCAGGGCCTGGAGGTTTTCCAGCCACACGGAGATCTCCAGCACCCGCAGCTCGTCCCGCAGCACCAGGTATTTCTTCGCCGTTTCCGCCTGCTGCCGCAGAGGTTCTACCTGCAGCTCCAGCTCGGCGATCTTGTCGTTGATGCGCACCAGATTCTCCTCCGTGCGCTGGAGCTTCCGCTCGGACTCCTCCTTGCGGTGGCGGAACTTGCTGATGCCCGCCGCCTCCTCGAACACCTCCCGGCGCTCGCCGCTTTTCACGGACAGGATCTCGTCGATCTTGCCCTGGCCAATGATGGAGTAGCCCTCCCGGCCCATGCCGGTGTCCATGAACAGCTCGTTGACGTCCTTGAGCCGCACGGACTGGCGGTTGATATAGTATTCCGACTCCCCGCTGCGGTAATACCGGCGGGTGACGGCCACCTCACTTTCGTCCCGGGGGAAGATGTGGCCGGTGTTGTCGATGATCAGCGTCACCTGGGCAAAGCCCATCTGATTGCGCTTTTCCGTGCCGCCGAAGATCACGTCCTCCATTTTGGCGCCCCGGAGCTGGCGGCTGTTCTGCTCGCCCATGACCCACAGGATAGCGTCGGAGATGTTGGACTTGCCGGAGCCGTTGGGGCCCACGATGGCGGTGATGTCCGCGCCGAAATTCAGCACCGTTTTGTCGGGAAAGGATTTGAAGCCCTGAATTTCCAGTGCTTTTAAATACACGTTTCTGTCACTCCTTCCGCATATCCTGCATATCCCGGATGATGCGGTCAATTTGGCGGGCCACGGCGATGAAGTCCTGCTCCGTGTAGCCCTTGGTGGTCATGGCTGCGGTCCCGATGCGGACGCCGGAGGTCTGCTGGGGGGAGCGGGTCTCGTTGGGGACGCAGTTCTTGTTCAGGGTGATGCCGTGGCGGTCCAGTTCATCCTGAACGGCTTTCCCGGTGAGCCCGGTGTCCGTCAGGTCCAGCAGGAACAGGTGATTGTCCGTGCCGCCGGTGACCACCTTGTAGCCCATGGAGATAAATTCATCGCACATGGCTTTGCAGTTGCGGACAACGGCGTGGATGTATTCCCGGAACTCCTCCGTGGAGGCTTCCTCCGCTGTGACGGCCTTTCCGGCGATGACGTGCTGCAGCGCGCCGCCCTGGCAGCCGGGGAACACGGCGCTGTCCACCCGCTTGGCAAGCTCGGGCCTACAGAAGATCAGTCCGCTCCGGGTGCCCCGCAGGGTCTTGTGGGTAGTGGTTGTGATGATGTCTGCCAGGCCGAAGGGGGAGGGATGGTCCCCGGCGGCCACAAGCCCTGCGATGTGGGCCATGTCCACCATGAAATACGCCCCCGCCTCCCGGGCGGCGTCGGCAAAGGCCGGGAAGTCGATGATGCGGCTGTAGGCCGAGGCCCCGGCCAGAATCAATTGCGGGCGGCACTCCCGGGCTTTCCGGCGGACGTCCTCATAGTCGATGAAGCCGTTTTCGTCCACCCCGTAGAACTCCATGTGAAACAGCTTGCCGCTGAAATTCACCGGAGAGCCGTGGGTCAGATGACCGCCGTTGTTGAGGCTCATGGCCAGAATGGTGTCGCCGGGCTTCAGCACGCTCATATAGGCGGCCAGGTTGGCGGAGGAGCCGCTATGGGGCTGGACATTGACGTGATAGTCCGTCTGAAAGACGGCCTGCCACTGGCGGCAGCAGTATTCCTCCAGCTCATCCACATACTGGCAGCCGCCGTAGAACCGGCCCCGGTTGCCGGAGGGACGCTGGGCGGGATAGCCCTCGGAATATTTGTTGGTCAGGCAGGAGCCTACGGCCTTCATGACGTTTTCGCTTACGAAGTTTTCGCTGGCGATCAGCTCCACGGTGCTGTTCTGCCGGGCCTGCTCGGCGGCAATGATCTCAAAAACTCTGGATTTCAACGGTGTTCCTCCTCCATGGGACCTGCGGGAGGGGACGCTTCCGCAGCCTGCGGCTCCCGTCCCGCTTGTGTGCATATATAATCAGCTTATGATATCATAAATCCCGGTTTTTTTCAAGAAAAATCGCAGGACGGGAAGCCGTCCTGCGAAAATCGGTTATTCCGCCCATGCCGGGTTATTTTCCGGCGACAGGCATTGGGTGACCCGGGCGAAGGTGTCCCGGTCGGTGTAGTAGGTGTAGGTTTTTCCCTCCGGATTTACGAACCGGACGAATATGCCCTCGCTGCGGTCAGAGCCGTCCGGCAGGTGATAGGGCCACAGCTCCAGCACCGCCCCGTCGCCGTAGTCCAGGCGGAGGCTGTCCTCCTTGGGGACGTCCCGGCTGAAGGTGGCGTTCATGTTGAAGAGCTTCCCGTACAGGGCATAGCCGTTTTCCTGGGTGATGCGCAGGTCCTGGCCGTCCACCCGGGCCCGGAGGGAGGTGAATTTTCCACTGAAGGCGTAGGTGGTGCTGCTGGAGATGTCGCTCATGCAGCGGATGAACCGGTCATGATCCCGCTGGGGCTTGCTGATGGTCAGGCCCAGCGCCGTCACCAGCGCCGCCGCAAAGGCCAGCGCCACCACCCACATGGGGTGCCACCGCCGCCGGGGTTTCTCCTCCCGGCGCACCGCATCATAAAGACCCATATCGTTCCTCCTATTCTTCGGGCAAGCACCGCACCAGCGTTTGCCATTGCATCCGGTCGGTGTCATACATATAGATTTTTCCGTTGGCTCCCCGGTACCAGACGAACACGCCGGGGACCCATTGGCGGTTGTACCCGTCCCACACGTCCAGGCCCCAGAAGCGCAGGATGCACCCGTCTCCGAACTCCAGCTCCGCGTCCGGCGCAGAATCGGGGGCGCTGCTCTGGCGCTTGCCCATGCCGGCGGCATTCACCTCCAGATACAGCCGGGAGGCGGGCTCCCGGGCCCGGAATTGCCGCCCGTTCTGCCGGACGTACAGACTTCCCTGCGCCTTGGCATATAGAACGCTTTCTCCCAGCCCGCTTATAAAATGGCGGTACTGCCGCTGTAAATGGGCGGCCCATAGAATGGGAAAAAATGCCAGCAACACCAGGGTCAGTGCGATGGCTATGCAGGCAAGCAGCCTGGGGTCCCGTTTCCGGGGCCGGGGCGTGCGAACGGCATCGTACAGAGGCATGGCGTGGTCCTCCCGTTTTTTCCCTATTATACAGGCTGCCCCGCCTCTTGTCCAGCAAAACAAAGTTGCGCCGCCTTTTGGGCAGCGCAACTTTTACTTTACAGGTTACTTTTTGAAGCTGTCCTTCAGGGACACGCTGCGGTTGAACACCAGGTGATCCGCCGTGCAGTCCCGGTTATCCATGCAGAAATAGCCCGTGCGCATGAACTGGAAGGTGGGGGCGTTGATGCCGGTGCGGTTTTCCACCCGGTCGAAGTCTCGGGCCACGTCCACCATGGCCCGCTCCACCTTGCAGCTCTCCAGCACCATCAGGGAGTCGGGATTCAGGCAGTTCAGGAAGTCCTTGTCCGGGCCGTCAGGCTGGGGATCGGAGAACAGGTTGTCGTACAGCCGCACCTCTGCGTCCACGCAGTTCTCGGCGTCCACCCAGTGCAGCGTGGCGCCCTTGACCTTGCGGCCGTCGGCGGGATCGCCGCCCCGGCTGTCGGGGTCGTATGTGCACAGGATCTCCACGATCTGGCCGTTTTCATCCTTGACGCAGCCGGTGCACTTCACCAGGTACGCGCCCTTCAGGCGGCACTCGGGGCCGTCGGGATACAGGCGCTTATACTTGAGAATGGGCGTCTCCAGAAAGTCCTCGTGCTCGATCCACAGGTGGCGGCTGAAGGTGATCTCGTGGGTGCCCTGGCTGGGGTCGGTGGGGTTGTTCTCCACGGTGAAGGTTTCGCTCTGCCTCTGGGGATAGTTGGTAACGGTGAGCTTCACCGGGTGCAGCACCGCCATGGTCCGCTGGGCGGACACGTTCAGGTCCTCCCGCAGGCAGTGCTCCAGGAAGCCGTATTCCACGGTGTTGGGGGACTTGGCCACGCCGATGCGCTCGCAGAAATTGCGGATGGAGGCGGCGGTATAGCCCCGGCGGCGCAGGCCGCACAGGGTGGGCATACGGGGATCGTCCCAGCCGGAGACATAGTGCTCCTCCACCAGCTTGCGGAGCTTGCGCTTGCTCATGACGGTGTGGTCAATGCCCAGCCGGGCAAATTCGATCTGGCGGGGCTTGTGATAGGGGATGGACACATTGCTGACCACCCAGTCATACAGAGGCCGGTGAGACTCGAACTCCAGGGAGCAGAGACTGTGGGTGATGCCCTCCAGAGCGTCCTGGATGGGGTGGGCAAAGTCGTACATGGGATAGATGCACCACTTGGTGCCCTGGCGGTGGTGGTTGATGAAGCGGATGCGGTAAATGATGGGGTCCCGGAGGTTCAGATTGCCGCTGGCCAGGTCGATCTTGGCCCGCAGGGTCATCTTGCCCTCCTCCACCTGGCCGTTTTTCATCATTTCAAACAGACGCAGATTCTCCTCAATGGGGCGGTCCCGGTAGGGGGAGGTGGCGGGGATGCCGATGTCGCCGCGGTTGGCCTTGAACTCCTCCGGCGTCAACTCGCACACATACGCCAGGCCCTTTTTGATGAGCTCCACGGCGTATTCATAGTCCTTTTCAAAATAATCGGAGCCATAGAAGAAACGGTCGCCCCAGTCGAAGCCCAGCCAGTGGATATCCTGCTGGATGGCATCCACATACTCGGTGTCCTCCTTGGCGGGGTTGGTGTCGTCCATGCGCAGGTTGCACAGGCCGCCGTAACGCTCGGCGGTGCCGAAGTCGATGCACAGGGCCTTGCAGTGGCCGATGTGCAGATAGCCGTTGGGCTCCGGCGGGAAACGGGTGTGAACGGTCAGTCCCTGGAACCGGCCACCCTCTGCGATGTCCTCGTCGATAAAGTTCAGAATAAAGTTTTTGCTTTCGGCACTCTCCTCCGTCAGAGGGGCCTTCCCTTCCTCGGTCATTGTCTCACACTCCTTATTCGGTCGTAATCCCGTGTTTTCACACTGAACTTATATTATACGGTTCCCGTCCTCTGATTGCAAGAGCTTTTGAAGGGGCGGGACAACTTTTTTTGCGGGCATTGCAAAAAGAGGGAGGAGAGCGGCGCTCTCCTCCCTCTTTGGAAGCTGCTGGGGCTATTTCCGCTCCGTCAGCTTGCTGTTGCACTTCTGCAGGAAGCGGTCGTTGGCGATGATGGCCCGGGTGTGGGTCCCCTCGCCGATGGGGCCCCAGTCGTCGCTGGCTTCCACCCGGAAGGTGATGAGCTTGCCGTTTTCGGACACGCCGGTGACGGTGGCCGTGGCCCGGACGGTCATGCCCACAGGGGTGGGGGCCAGGTGGCTGGACTGAATATCCACGCCCACGGTGCCCTTGCCCTCCGGCAGGTCCGGCTGCACGCAGTCCATGGCGGCGTGCTCCATCATGGCCATCATAAACGGGGTGCCGAACACCTCCAGGCCGCCGGAGCCGATGGCCCGGGCGGTCATCTCCGGGGTGACTACCTGTTCAATGGTATAGGATTTTCCGATCTCGAGCATATCCGTTCCTCCTTTATACGCCCAGCCGGGTCCACAGCCGGTCATACAGCCGCAGGGTGTCCTTGGGCAGGTTTTCATAGATCTCGCAGCGGTCCAGCGTCTCCGCCGGGGGGGCCATAATTTCGTAGATCTCGGGGTCCAGTTCCTCCTCGTTGACCTCCGCATAGTAGGCCGGGTACTGCTCCAGGGCTTCCCGGTTGGGGGAGGCGTACCAGATATAGTCCATGTTGGCCAGGTTGGAGTCCGTGGAGGCGATGAAGTTGATCCACTCCTCCGCCTCGGCCATGTGCTGGGTGTCCTTCAGGACGCACATGGCGTCCACGAACCAGTTGCTGCCCTCCTCCGGGATGACGAAGGCCAGATCCTCGTTGTTTTCCAGCATGGTCAGGTAGTCGCCGGCGTAGTACATGGCGATGGCGGCGTTGCCGCCCTCCATCTTCTGGAACACCTCGTCCATGACGAAGGCCTGATACACGCCGCTGTCCTTGGCGGTTTTCAGCAGGTTGAAGGCCTCCTCCAGCTGGCCGGGGTCCGTGGTATTGATGCTGTAGCCCAGGTCCAGCAGGGCCGCCGCCAGGGCGTCACGGGAGTTGTTGATCATCAGCACCTGACCGGCGTACTGGGGGTCGAACATGGCGTCCCAGCTGGTAATAGGCTCGGACACCATGCTGGTGTTGTAGATAATGCCCAGGGTGCCCCAGGTGTAGGGCACGGTGTACTTGTTCTCCGGGTCGTAGCTGAGGTTCTTGTAGGTGTCGTCAATGAGTTGGAAATTGGGAATGTGGCTGTAGTCCAGCTCCGCCAGCATATCCTCCTGAATCAGGCGGGCGATCATATAGTCCGAGGGGACGATAACGTCGAAATCCGCGCCGCCCATTTTAATCAGGGAATACAGGGCCTCGTTGCTCTCCGCCGTCTGATAGTTCACCCGGATGCCGGTCTGCTCCTCGAACCGGGTGATCAGCTCCTCGTCGATGTACTCGCCCCAGGAGCACACGTTCACCACCCGCTCCGACTGGACGGAGTGTCCGGTGACCACCAGCACCGCCACTAAGGCGCAGGCCATGGCTCCGGCCGCCACCCGGCGCAGCAGCTTGTTGGGCCGCCGGTGGGGCTTCACCGGTCCGCCGGAGGCGGCGGACACCGCCGCGTGATGCTCCCGCCGGGCGGCGTGGCTGTCACGCAGGTTGATGATGGCCAGCAGCACCAGCACCGTCACAAACAGCAGGGTGGAAATGGCGTTGATCTCCGGACTGACGCGCTTTTTGGTCATGCCGTAGATGGTCATGGCCAGGGTGGAGGCGCTGGTTCCGGCGGTGAAGTAGCTGATGATGAAGTCATCCACGGACATGGTGAAGGCCGTCAGTGCGCCGGACACGATGCCGGGCTTGATCTCCGGGATCACCACCCGCCAGAAGGCCTGCATCCAAGTGCAGCCCAGGTCCTGGGCCGCGTCGATGAGGTTCCGGTCCATCTGCCGCAGCTTTGGCCCCACGGACAGGATGACATACGGAATGTTGAAGCAGACATGGGCGATGAGCAGGGTGCCGAAGCCCATGGTCAGCCGCTCCGGCAGCACCACCGCCGACTGCCAGGAGTTCACCCACCCGGCAAAGGTGCCCCAGCCGTTGAAGAACACCACGAACAGCAGGCACAGGCTGACGCCGGTGACGATATCCGCGTTCATCATGGGGATGTTGTTGACGGAGTTCACCACCGCCCGGCGGCGCCGGCTCATGGCGTACAGGCCAATGGCGGCAAACGTGCCCGCAATGGCCGCCACAATGGTGGACAGCAGCGACACCATCAGGGTAGTGTACACGCTGTTCATAATCAGGCGGTTAGACAGCAGGGACTCGTACCATTTCAGGGAAAAGCCCTTCCAGACGCTGGAGCTGGTGCCCGCGTTGAAGGAGAAAACGATGAGAATGATAATGGGTGCATAGAGAAACAGGAACACCAGCGCCATCAGCACCCGATCGCCGACGCTGTTCTGCTTGCGGCCGGTCATAGCATCACCGCCTGTTCCTCGCCCTCACCGAAGCGATTCATCACCAGCATGCACACCAGCACGATGATCATCATCACCAGGGAGATGGCCGCACCCAGCTGGGGGTTATAGGCCCCGCCCAGGAACTGCCGCTCGATGAGGTCGCCCAGCAGAAGCTCCGTGCCGCCGCCCAGCATCCGGCTGATGGCGAAGGTGGACACCGACGGCACGAACACCATGGTGATGCCGGAGATGACCCCCGGCAGGCTCAGGGGCAGGATCACCCGGCGGAACACCGTCATGGAATTGGCCCCCAGGTCCCGGGCGGCCTCCAGCAGGGAGCCGTCCAGCTTGATAATGACAGAGTAGATGGGCAGAATCATAAAGGGCAGATAGTTATACACCATGCCCAGCACCACGGCCCCCTGGGTATTCATCATGGAGAAATACTCCAGCTCCGTGCCGAAAATGTGGTTATACAGGCTGATGAGGCCGATTTTTTCAAACAGCTGGTTTAGCAGGCCGTGGTTTTCCAGGATGGTCATCCAGGAATAGGTCCGCAGCAGGAAGTTCATCCACATGGGCAGCATGATCAGCACCATAGCCGTCCGCTGGAAGGCCGGACCCTCCCGGCTCATGAGATAGGACACGGGATAGCCGATGACCAGACAGATCAGCGTGGCGATGATGGCCAGCTTGAAGGACCGCAGAAACACCTGGGTATAGCCGCCCATCTGCACAAAATTGTCCAGGGTGAAGCCCCCCTCCGAGGAGGAGAAGGCGTAGATCACCATGATGAGGATGGGGGCCACCACGAAAATGGCCATCCACACCT
Organism: Clostridiaceae bacterium Marseille-Q4149; assembly: GCA_018228685.1. Lineage (GTDB taxonomy): Bacteria > Bacillota > Clostridia > Oscillospirales > Oscillospiraceae > Vescimonas > Vescimonas cirricatena. The sequence continues at coordinate 1,422,813 of CP073691.1, read as the reverse complement.
CATAGGGCACGGCGAACCGGGAGAGCTTATTCTTCATCCCCGCTCTCCTCCTCATCCGTCTCCAGGGAGGCGTCCGCCAGCTCCTCATACTCCTCGGAATAGGAGCTGTAGTCGCCGAACTGACCGGAATATTCGCTCTTTTTCATGATATGGAACCCGTCCGGGTCGATCTTCACGCCGATGCGGGCCCCCACCGGGGAGTGGTCCGTGGTCTGGATCAGCCACTTGAAGCCCCGGAAGTCCACGATGATGTCGTACTGCATCCCCTTGAAGGTGACGTTGGTGACGGTGCCCACCAGCTGGCCCTGCTCCACGGGGACAATGTCGATGTCCTCGGGGCGGATGACCACGTCCACCGGCTCGTTGGGCTGGAACCCGCCGTCCACACAGGGGAACTCCTTGCCGTACATTTTCACCACGTTGTCGCGGACCATGGTGCCGTTTAAGATGTTGCTCTCGCCGATAAAGTCCGCCACAAAGGCGTTTTTCGGCTCGTTATAGATGTCCTCAGGGGTGCCGATCTGCTGGATGCGGCCCTTGTCCATCACCACCACGGTGTCGGACATGGTCAGGGCCTCCTCCTGGTCGTGGGTCACATAGATGAAGGTGATGCCCATCTGCTGTTGGATACGCTTGAGCTCGTTCTGCATATCCTTCCGCAGGCGCAGGTCCAGCGCGCCCAGGGGCTCGTCCAGCAGCAGGACCTTGGGCCGGTTCACCAGCGCCCGCGCGATGGCCACCCGCTGCTGCTGGCCGCCAGACAGCTGGGTGATCTTCCGGTGCTCGAAGCCCTTCAGACTCACCACGCCCAGCATTTCCGTCACGCGCTCCTCAATTTCCTCGGCAGGCACCTTGGCGATCCGCAAGCCAAAGGCGATATTCTCAAACACGTCCAGATGCGGGAACAGCGCGTATTTCTGGAACACCGTGTTGATCTGCCGCTTATGCGGCGGGACATCATTAATCCTCACACCGTCAAAGGTGACGTCTCCCGACGTGGGTGTCGTGAAACCGCCAATAATCCTCAGCGTTGTGGTCTTGCCACAGCCGCTGGGGCCCAGAAGTGTGAGGAATTCAGAATCGTTGATATACAGATTGATGTGATCGAGAACCAGCTCGTCGTCAAACGCCATGCAGAGGTCCCGCAGGCGAATCAACTCTTTGGACATTTATCCTCCCCCGTTCGTAAAATATTTTTGACTTACCTCTTTTCTCTGTTCAAAGGGAGGCCTTGCGGATAGGCCTGATATCTCTCGTTGAAATTTGGCAGATACAATATATAAAAAATAAAGACAAATGTCAATCATTATTTTTGCGAATATCAAAAAGGGCAGGAAAAAGCAAAAATCCCCTGTCCCGGTCTGTACCGGGACAGGGGAAAACGCGTCATGTTACTTGGTGCCGAAGATGCGGTCGCCGGCATCGCCCAGGCCGGGAACGATGTAGCCATGCTCGTTCAGGTGATCGTCCACCGCACCCACATAGATGTCCACATCGGGATGAACCTTCTGCAGGTGCTCAATGCCTTCAGGGGCAGCTACCAGCACCATGAGCTTGATGTTGTGGCATCCGCGCTTCTTCATCTCGGTGATGGCGGCATCGGCGGAGCCGCCGGTGGCCAGCATGGGATCCACGATGATGATGTCGCGGTCAGCCACGTCCTTGGGCATCTTGCAGAAATAGACGTGGGGCTCCAGCGTTTCCTCGTCCCGGAACATGCCGATATGTCCCACACGGGCGGAGGGCACCATGCGCAGCACGCCGTCCACCAGACCCAGACCGGCCCGGAGAATGGGCACCACGGCGAACTTCTTACCGGCCAGAGTGGGCAGCTCCGCCTTGCACAGGGGAGTTTCCACCACCTTGGTGGTCAGCGGCAGGTCACGGGTGGCCTCGTAGGTGATGAGCATGCCGATCTCGGAAACCAGCTCCCGGAAATCCTTGACGCTGGTGTTCTTGTCCCGAAGGATGGTGAGCTTGTGGGCCACCAGGGGATGGTTCATGACGTGGACTTTTTCGCTAAACATGGTGCTTCTCCTTTATATATAAAAATTGTTAATCCAAGGTGATCTTCAGGCCCCGGGCCAGCCGCTCCCGCTCCGCCTGGCTCAGCCGCAGGTACACGGGAACCAGGTCCCGGGCCGTGGTGACCTGTCCGGCGGCAGCCATTTCCTCCGCCGCCAGGGCCACCCCCACGGCGTTCTGCATCACCAGCTGAGGCGGGGCCATCCGGCAGGGAACATCCTGCTCCAACAGATGATTATAACACAGCCCGGCCCCGTCGCCAACAACAAATTTCGGCTCCGGGCGGTTTTTTATCTCCTCCGCCAGCTCCGCCAGGCCGATGGCCCGGTCCGGACACTGCCGGGTCAGAACGCCGTCATGGGCCAGGAACAGGGCGTTGTACACCTGATTGCGCCGGGCGTCCATGGCGCAGATGATGAGACCCTCCATATGGGCCAGGTTCCGGGCCATGGCGGCCAGGGTGGACACGCCGCAGCAGGGCTTTTCCAGGGCCCAGGCCAGGCCCTTCAGGGCGGATACGCCGATGCGCAGGCCGGTGAAGCTGCCCGGCCCGTTGGCGGCCGCCAGCAGGTCCATATCCTGGACCCGCAGCCCGGCGGCGGACAGCATACCGTCCACCAGGGGCATCAGGGTGCGGCTGTGGGTCAGGCCCATATTCTGATAGGCGCTGGCCAGGGGAACGCCGTTTTCCACCACGGCGGCGGAGACGCTTTTGGCCGAGGTCTCGATGGCAAGTATTTTCAAAGCGGCTCCCCTCCTGCAATGGTAATGCTGCGCCAGCCGTCGTTTTCCGGACAGCGGGCGATGGTGACGGTAACGGCGTCCGGCGGCAGGGCCTCCCGGACGTTTTCGCTCCACTCCACGGCGCACACGCCGCCCCGGTCCAGATAATCCTCCCAGCCGATGTCAAACAGGGCGTCGGCGTCCGCCAGGCGGTACATATCGAAGTGGAACAGGGGCGTGGGGCCGTCGTATTCGTTGACGATGGTGAAGGTGGGGCTGGTGACCCGGCCCCGGCAACCAAGGCCCCGGGCCAGGCCCCGGGTGAAGGCGGTTTTGCCCATCCCCAGGCCGCCGAAGTAGGCCACCACCGCACCGGGGCCCAGGGTCCGTCCCAAACGGCAGCCCAGCTCCTCCGTTTCCGCGGGACTGTGGGTGATATACTCCATAGGTGGCCTCCTCTCCGTAAAATCAACTGATTATATCACAGGAATTCCCGCTTGAAAAGAGAAAATTCGGTTTACAGAAAAAGTTTCGTATGCTATACTGAATTGATATCATGTTCCATGCAACCGGTTTTACAAGAGGAGCCTTTCATGCTGAAACGAATCAAGGATAGCATTTTCGATATTTTGCGGCAGGCCGACTGGCTTTTGCTGTGTCTTTGCTGCGGCGCGGCCCTGTTCGGGCTGGTGATGATTGCCAGCGCCACGAGCTTTCTGAATTCCTGGAAGATGGTCATCGTCCAGGCCTGCGCCATTGTGCTGGGAGTGGGCATCTATTTTCTCATGTCCCAGATCGACCTGACCGAGGCCGCCAAGCGCTGGAAATGGCTGCTGGGCTTCGGCATCGTCATGTTCCTGCTGCTGAAAACGCCGCTGGGCATCGAAAACAACGGCAACCGGGCCTGGCTGGGGATCGAGGGCTTTCCGGCCAATATCCAGCCGGCGGAGATCGTGAAGCTGACGTTCATCCTGGTGCTCAGCCGGCAGTTGGTTTGGGTCAAGGAGAACTGGGGGCTGAAATCCCTGCGTTCCATTGCGTTTCTGGCGGGGCACGTGCTGCTGATGGTGGGGCTTTACTACGTCATCTCCTCGGACATGGGCAGCGCCCTGGTGTATATCTTCATCTTCGCGGCCATGGCCTTTGTGGCCGGAGTGGCGGCCCGGTGGTTCATCATCGCCCTGCTGGGCGGCGGCGCGGCGTTTTACCTGCTGTGGGAGCTGGACAAGATCCCGGACTATATGAAGGAGCGGTTCATGGTGGTGTTTGACCACGACCTGGACCCCCTGGGGGCCGGATGGCAGCAGACCCGGAGCCTGCTGGCCCTGGGCGGCGGTAAGCTCACCGGCCAGGGGCTGTTCCACGGGATACAGACCCAGGGCGAATACTCCGGCAGCCTGCCGTTCCGGTACACGGACTTCATCTTCTCCGCCATCGGCGAGGAACTGGGGATGCTGGGGTGCCTGGCGGTGCTGCTGCTGCTGGCGGCCATCATCGTGCGGTGCCTGATGGTGGCGCGGAAGGCCCGGAACACCACGGAGTCCTACGTCTGCGTGGGGGTGGCAGCGGTGCTGATCTTCCAGACCATCAGTAACGTGGGTATGTGCCTGTTTGTGCTGCCGGTGATCGGCCTGACGCTGCCGTTTTTCAGCTATGGCGGCTCGTCCATCGTGACCCTGTTTGCCGCCATGGGCATGGTCAGCAGCGTCCAGAGCCACTCCCTGCCGGATTGGCTGCGGTAAGGGAGGCGGGCATGGAGCGTAAGTCTGCCGGACTGCGGGCCCGCCGAATGACGGAGGCGGACCTGGAGCCTCTGCACCGGCTGCTGTCGGACCCGGAGGTCATGCGGTATCTGGAGCCGCCCTTTTCCCGGGAGCAGACCCGGGCCTTTCTGGAACGGGCGGGGCTGACGCCGGAGCCGCTGATCCTGGCGGTGGATGACGGCGGCTTTGCGGGGTATGTGATCTGGCACCCCTATGACGATGTGTCCATGGAGCTGGGCTGGGTCCTGGACCGCAGCCGCTGGGGCCGGGGATACGCCGGGGAGCTGACCCGGCTGCTGACGGACCGCGCCCGGCGTCAGGGTCGGGGCGTGGTCATTGAGTGCGTCCCGGAGCAGACGGTGACCCGGCACATCGCGGAAAAGTCCGGCTTCCGCTTCTGCGGCATGGCGGAGGGCTGCTGCGTGTACCGGCGGCAGCCGGACGAAAAAGAACCGCTTTGATCGGCCGACTCAAGCGCGGCAAAAAATCAGAATGGCGCAGCGTAAGCTGCGCCATTCTGCACAATCCGGACTATTCATCCCGGTACGCCGGGAGCCTTGTTATCCGATTATTTACACGATGAAGTACAGCACCAGCGGGATGCACAGCACATACAGCACCGGGTGGACCTTCTTTGCATCGCCCGTCAGCACCTTGATCAGCACGTCCGTCAGCACGCCCAGGCAGATTGCCGCGGCGATGTCGCCGGTGAAGGTGCCGAACAGGATCATCACGAAGGGACCGAAGCAGCTCTTGAAGTCGGAGAAGTCCAGCTTCGTAAAGCCCGACAGCATGGAGAAGCCCACGAAGATCAGCGCCACGCCGGTCACGGCAGTGGGGATCATCAGAAACAGCGGGGACAGGAAGATGCACACCAGGAACAGCCCGCCGCTGACGATCGCCGTCAAACCCGTGCGGCCGCCTGCTTCCACGCCGATGGTGGATTCAATGAAGGTGGAGATGGTGGTGCATCCGGTGCCGGAGCCCACCACCGTACCAACGGCATCCACCAGAAAAGGCTTTTCGATCTGGGGGAAGTTGCCATTCTCATCCAGCATATTGGTCTGGGCGCCCACGGCGATCAGTGCGCCGAAGGTAGCAAAGAAGTCGCTGGTGAACAGGATGAAGATCCACACCAGCGCGCCGGGGATGTCTGCCAGCACGGACTTGAAGTCGTAGCACAGCACCAAGTTGCCGATTTCGCTCATATCCGGCAGGGACACCAGCGTGGTGGGCAGCGTGGACACGCCCATGGGGATGCTGATGACGGTGCCGACAATGATGCCGATCAGAATCGCGCCGCGCACCTTATAGGCCGTCAGCACGCCCATCACCGCCATGGTGATCAGGGCCAGCAGCACCGCGGGCTGGGTAAAATCGCCCAAGGCCAGACCGCTGTCGCTGAAGGCGGCAAGGCCGGTGTTCTTAAAGCCCAGATAGGCAATGAAGAAGCCCACAGCGGTTGGTATGGCGATCTTCAGGTTCTTCGGCAGCAGATCCACCACCATTTTCCGCACGCCCAGCACCGTTACCAGGATAAACAGAATGCCGGAGCACAGCAGAAGCGCCATGGCCCAACCAAAGGACACCGTGCCGCTGTTGACCAGCCCGCCGAGAATGAAGTTGCTGCCCATGGCGGTGGACAGCGCCAGCGGCAGATTGGCATACAGGCCCATAAACAGGGTGATGATGCCGCTGACCAGTGCGCACATCACCAGCAGCGCTGACTTGCTGATCACAACGCCGTTTATATCCGTGATGTAGGGATCGGGGCCGAAGCCGCAGATGGCGGAGGGCTGCACTGCCAGCACATAGGCCATGGTCATAAAGGTGGTGATACCCGCCAGCACCTCCCGCCGGACGGTGGTACCGTGATCCTTCAGCTTAAAAAAATCGTTATTCATGTTGCTCCTCTCTGTGCTCTTTTGCAGGTTGATTTTTGGGGGATTCGGTTTTATTCCACGACCTCCAGAATGGGGTCGATGACCTTCTGCTGCACCACATCAATGAATCCGCAGTCGGTGATGGCGTAAGCGGGGATCGCCGCCAGACAGATAAAGCTGAGGAACATGAAGGGAATGGCGATTTCCGTGCCCATTTCATGGGCCACCCGGTTCAGCTCCTTCTTCTTCTCCGCCAGCTCATCCAGAGGCAGGTCGCTCAGCAGACCGCAGATGGGATATGCCACCTCGGCGGCCACCTTGCCGCTGCGGACGATCACCTGTCCGCCGCCCAGCTCCACGCAGCGGTTCACCGCCAGCGCCATGTCCTCGAAGCTGTCGCCCATGACAATGATGTTGTGATTGTCGTGGCCCACGGAGGAAGCCATGGCGCCGCCCCGGATATGGAAGCCGCCCATAAAGGCCTTGCCCACATTGCCGTTCTTGCCGTGACGCTCTACCTGGGCAATATACAGCACATCCTGCTCCACATCGCACTGCACCACGCCGTCCACAACCGGCAGCTCCACGTCCCGGCGATTGGTGAAGGGCATGTAGGGCAGCGTATCCATCACCAGGGCCTTCACCTTCTTGGCGCCTGCGGGGGCATGGATCTTGAAGCTGTCCGCCGTGATGGGGTTTTTCAGGTGCATGGTGTTCAGCACACAGGGCTCATGCTCTGCCGTCTCATAGCGCACCAGCAGCTTGCCGTTGTCTGTGATCTGGCGGCCGCCGGCGAAGGTGGTCAGCACGCGGAAATCCTCCGGGCCGGTGGTGATGTTGACGTCTGCCCGGCGTCCGGGTGCCAGTCCGCCGATTTCCCGGTCCAGATTGAAAGCCCGCGCGCAGTTGACGGTGACCATCTGAATGGCCTTGATAAAGTCCAGTCCCATGCCCAGGGCCGTGCGCAGCGAGTCGTCCAGATGGCCCCGCTCCTGCAGGTCCACCGTGTGCAGGTCGTCGGTGACGATGCTGACCATGGCGGTGTCCAGATGATTTTCCATCACGGTCTTCAGCAGCACCGGCATATTCCGGGCGGCGCTGCCCTCGCGCATCATCAGGTGGCAGCCGTTGCGCAGCCGCTCAAACACATCCTTTTCGCAGAAGGACTCATGGTCGGTGGACACACCGGCGGCAATGCAGGCGCTCATGGCCGGGCCGTACATATCCGGCAGATGGCCCTGCAGGGTCTTGCCGGGCATGGACAGCGTGGTGTCAAAGGACTCCAGCAGATCGGGGAACCCGGCTGTGATATAGGGGCCGACACACTCGGACAGGCCCACCGCGTCCGGACGCTTCAGGGCCTTGCGGATGATCTCCGGATTAAAGCGCCCGCCGCTGGTTTCCAGATTGGGGGAAAACGGCACGTGGGACGGCACCACGAAATAAATTTTCAGGTCTGTGGCCTCGGCCTCCTTCAGGATGGCCTCGATGCCCTCCAGCCCGGACACCACGCCCACCTCGTGCAGGTCCGTCATAATGCCGGTGGTGCCGTGTGCCAGCACCGCCTCGGCAAAGGGCCGGATGGCCAGCGAGGAGCTTTCCGGATGGATATGTCCGTCCAGGAAGCCGGGGGTCAGATACTTTCCCTCCGCGTCCACCACCCGGGTGCCCTCGCCGATGCAGTATTCCACATCGCCCACGGCAGCGATGGTGTCGCCGCAGATGGCCACGCCGCCGTCATAGATCTCACCGGAATAGACATTGACCACCTTGCCGTTCCGGATCACCAGATCGGCCGGAGTCTCACCCTTCGCAACGGACAGTAATTTCTGATTCATGCTGTACCTCCATACTAAACGCATAATTCCGCTTGCTGCTTCTATGTTCTGGTGCCCCGCACCGTTGAAACCCCTTTAAACCTTCACCACCGGGAAGCGGTCCGGCAACTCAATGCCCGCCCGCTTATAGATGGCCTTGGCCCGGTCGCAGGCCTCCTTCAGGATGGCCTCCTCGTCCAGGGTCAGGATCTTCCGGTCCCGCATAAGCCACTTGCCGTCGCACATGGTGGATTGGATATTGGCCGAATGCATGGCCGTTACCAGGGCGGCGATTTTGTCGTTCACCGGCATCATCGACGGACCGTGGGGGTCAATGACGATCAGGTCCGCCTTCTTGCCGCATTCCAGACTGCCGTACAGGTCCTCGTCCAGCAGTGCGCGGGCGCCCCACTTGGTGGCCATCCGCAGAATATCCTGCGAGGGAACCACCGTGGGGTCCAGACGCCAGCCCTTGTGGATCAGGCTGGTCAGCCACATCTCGTCCACCATGTCCATGTGATTGGAGGAGGACGCACCGTCTGTCCCAATGGAGGGCCGCAGCCCCATCGCCAGCATCTTCGGGATCCGCGCAAAGCCCAGCACGCGCATGGCGGAAGCCGGGTTGTGGGAAATCTTCACTTCCCGCTTCTTGAACAACTCCAGCTCCTCATCCGTCAGCCATACCGTGTGAACGGCCAGCAAATTCTTATCCAGCACGCCCAGCCGCTCCAGATGCTTCACCGTGCCCTCGCCCCAGCGGGCATAGGTATATTCCTTCTCCTCCTTAGCCTCGGCCACATGCATGTGGATGCCGACGCCGTATTTGTCCGCCAGTTCTTTGGTGCGGATGCACAGCTCATCGGTGTTGTTGAAAATGGTGCGCAGACCGAACCACACCTGCACCCTTCCATCGGCCGTATTGTGGAATTTCTCCAGGTCCGCCACCTGCTGCTCCAGCTCCTGCTCCATGGTGCGCTGCCAGATTTCCGGCAGGCCGTCGCCGCAGTCCATCACAGATTTGGCCAGCTTACCGCGCAGACCGGATTCCGCCGTGCCGCGGGCCATGCCGGAGACGAACTGTCCGCCGGGCTCAGCAAAGGAGGTTACGCCGGAGCGGATCAGCTCCAGGCTGGTCATCAGCGTGGACACATAAGAGTCCTCCTCCGTCATGTTGCTCTCAAAGGGCCACATCCGGTCATGAAGCCAGCAGATGAAATCCACATCATCGCCTACGCCCCGGGAAATCTGCTGGGAGGTGTGCACATGGGTATTCACAAACCCGGGCAGCACATACTTGCCCTGCAGGTCAATGACCTCCGCGTTGGGCTTCACCAGCCTGGGGTCAACCTTACCCACCGCCGTAATGCGGTCATCCTCCACCAGCACGCCGCCGCCGTCAAAAACGGTGTCCCGCTGATCCATGGAGACGATGTAACCGTTCTTCAAATAGGTTTGCATGAGATCCCTCCATCCAGATACTTGTCAAGTTGCTTCAAAAATGATATACTCACCCTACAACCTATAACGGTTATAGGTTCAAGCCCTAATTTTGATTTTTCCGGATTTTCTGGTGTTCTCACAAAATCCTGCTGTTATACCCCGGAAAAATGGGAGGTTTTTTATGAAAGAATTTTTGACCATCGGGGAGCTTGCCGACATTTTCAACATGGATGTCCAGCTGCTGCGCCATTATGACGCCAAGGGCCTGCTGGTGCCGCAGGTGCGCAACAGCGAAAATAACCGCCGCTTTTACCACTTCGACCAGGTCTATCCGCTGGCCACGATCCGGTATCTGCGGCGGCTGGACTACTCTCTTGCCCAGATCAAGGCCTTTCTCCACAGCAACGGCCTGCGTGATAACCTGCAAATGCTCTCTCGGCAGGCGCAGCAGCTGCGTCGTCAATGTGATGAGCTGAACGCCACCATCCAAATCATCCAGCAGAAGGTGGAGTTTATCGAGCGGGAGCAGGCCGCCAGCCAACGGGATAAATTCTATGTCCGCTCCTTCCCGCGCCGGGCCTTTCTGCACATCGGCGAGGAAATCAACCTCTTTACCCATGAGCTGTTTTACTTCTATCCCACCGTGGGCTTTTATCAGGGGCAGCGGAAATGGTTCGGCGCCTACCTCTATGAAGATACTCCCGCCGAGGCCCGCCGCCTGCCGGACCTGATGGCCGATCAGCCCGTTTCCTATATCCCCGCCGGGGACTATCTCTGCGGCTATCACTATGGGCCGTATCTCACCATTCAGGACTCTATCGACCGCCTGTTTGGCGAAGCCCGCCGCCGGAAGCTGCCGGTGGATGACTGTGTTATCACCCCAAATATCGTGGATCAGTGCTGCGAGGGACACCCGGATAATTATATTACCGGCCTGGAGGTGCGCATCCTCTCCCTGGATGAACAAAATGAAGAAAAGCCCTTTGCGGTCATTTCCAAGCCCGAGGACGTGTAAGCTGCTGCGTATACCGGTGGGAGCCGGAGAACCGCCGGTTCAAACGCAGTGTATGCCGCAGTACATAGGACCATCCCTCCCGGGCATAGGATTGCCGTGAAGGAGGGATGGTTTATGTTATCGGCGGCTTTGCTGCTGCTGTCCAACAGCTTGTTTCTGACGCTGCACCTGTCCGGAAATCCCGGGTCGTTTCCCCGCCCCCTGTCCCGGCAGGAGGAGCGGGAATGTCTGGAGCGGTGGGGCAGGGGAGACCTGTCTGCCCGCAACTGCCTGGTGGAGCACAACCTCCGCCTGGTGGCCCATATCATCAAGAAGTACTACACCCAGGCTGCCAACCAGGAGGATCTGATCTCCATCGGCACCATCGGCCTGATCAAGGCCGTGAACACCTTCCGGCCGGACAAAAAAATCCGCCTGGCAACCTATGCGTCCAGGTGTATTGAAAATGCTATACTAACCTAACGGAAGAAACGGCCTTGCAGATGGTGGAACGGACACCTTTTGAGGCAAAATGGCGTCTGCTGGCGCAAGTGGAAGTCCGCTGCTACATTCTGATTTCCAATATATCAGGTTCAGTAAAAGTGGCCCCGCTGCAAATCCTGCAATTTCCGGTGGTGCTACCGCACAAACTTCAGGACGCAGAAAAGTTCAATTTGCAGTTCTCGGACTTCTCGGAAATCGCCGAAACGGCGGACAAGCTCCGCTGGCTGCGATATCAGAAAGGCCTGCGGCAGAGAGACGTAGCTGACTGTGCCGGGATTGACCGAAGCACGTATGTTCACTATGAGGAATCCGGGAAAGATTTCTACCCGCCGGAACATATAGAACGGATCGCGCGGCTTTTTGAGGTGCCGGTGGAAACGCTGCTGGATGACTATAATCTGTTTCTGCGAAACGGTCAGGGGGATCAGATCAAGGCGATCCGAACGAAACTGGGGCTGACGCAGAGACAATATGCGGACAAGCTGGGCGTCAGCCTCTGCAGCCTGAAACAGTGGGAGCAGAATCGGAAGCAGATTTTCAAATCCACATGGGAGAGGTATTTCAAGCAGAGACTTGAAAGCTGCAAAAAAGTCCGATAGAATTATTACAGAATCATTCAGGAGATGCTGACCCATGATTATTAAATCTTCGACCACGCTTCGCAACGACTATGGCATGATCTCTGATTTGGCGCATGAAGAAGCTGAACAGCGCGAGGAAACCTTGAAGCTGCGCGCAAAGCTGGAGGCAGCAGAGGCCGCCCGACTTTCCGGTGCGCCTGCCTATACGCTGGAGGAATCCAGAAAACGGCTGGAGGCGATCTATCGGCGTGACTGACCTTGCGCTCAGCGGGAGCTTGAAGCCATCGCGCGGCTCTATGTGAACCTTGTGGGGCCAAATTTAGCGAGAAACATATGAAAAACGAGCAGACCGGTTGTTGAGGCTGGTCTGCTCGTCTGCTATGTATTATTGCTGCGCTTTTATATGCTTCACCGCTGCGTCCATCAGTTCCAGCTTCTCCTCTGTGCCGCAGGGCAGAAGCTGGATGTTTTTCAGCGCCTGATCCGCCTGAAATTTTGCAAGTTGCTGCTCCAGCTCCTTTTGCGCTTGCTGAGACTTGGGGAAAATCAAAAATACGTCCATGGCTGCCCTCCTTTCCGGAGCGTTTCCTGCTTCAATTTATGCGTGTTTTTCGGTGCGTATGTAGACAGATATGAAAATAGTCCTTCTACTAACCAGTTGCTGAATTTTTCCGTGAATTGTTAGTAACTGCCTTAAACATTTTCACCCAGCATTTCTCTGAGTTTCTCTAACGCACTTACTTTGTAATAGTGGACCGTACACCTCTTGACACCGAAAGCCTTTTCAAACTCGTGCTCGGTCATAGGATCATCTAATAAATACAGACGGGTGATTACTTCCTGCTCAATCTCCGACAAATGGCACATTGCATCGAGCATATTCTCCGTGAGAATGCTGCGAAGGACATCGTCCTCCACATGGCAATCAGGGTCCTCCAGCAAGGCCTCTCCATTTACTTCCCAATCCTCAGTGTTAGGAGAAACATTGTAGGAGATCACCTCGATGCCCAATGCATTCATGGTTTTCTGTAGATAACAGGCCCTGTTGTTTTCACGCTTCCACTCTTTTGCGGTTTGACTGTCAACTTCCATATAGATGATCGGTTCGCCGGACTCGCCGCCGGGAACCCTAGCGATATTCTCCTTGCGGGACTTTCCATCTGCCGTTTCCATAAAACGAGCAAATTCATAGCTGCTCATCTTTTCCCAATTATCCGGTTCGTCCTTGGTTCGATCTTTCTTGATCCAGAATTCCTTCTTCATGATTCGTAGCTCCTTATTTTGAAATTTGGTTTGTTGGTTGAAATCCAAATTTCGGAGCTACGGATATCGGCCTATGTAGCAAAGCCAGGCACAAAACATAAAGGTCCTTTCCCAAGCGCGAGCTTTGAGAAAAGACCTTCTAACGCAGTACGAAGCAAAACCGTGCAAAAAAGCGCCGCAGAAATCGGAAAGAGACATCAGGATACAATGATCCTGTAATTTGTCTCAATCCGGCTTCGTACGGCGCTTGGAAGTTTTTCAGCCCTTTACGGGTCCTGCTCCGCTTGCACGATTAGAAATCGTATTGTTTTCAGATATTCAGTTATAAGTTATCTGGTGACGTTCCGCTTGCGGTTATCGAAGCGGATATACCTATGGTGCCGATGCTGCCTTCTGAAGTAGGCCAGGTTGATGGGACCTTCAAACTTACATTTGCGGCATTTCACTTCCGCATGACCGTTTCGGTCAGCGTACACACCAAGGATGCGAAAGCCGCAGATTGGGCAGTTAAGGTTCCTCTTTTCCATGGATTCTACTTCCATGCGTGACAGTTCCAATTTTCGGAGCACCTCGTCGCTGGGTGTACCGAAACGTGCGTCATACTGAATCATATTGATGCCTTCGGGAAAAGAGCGTGGTCAATATATTCTTCGATCGGTCTGCATTCCAGCAGCCTCAGTTCTCTGAGCCGGTTGATAAGTGCCGAATAAGATACGCCAAGCGCATCCGACATGGACTGAAGTCTGATCTTTGTATCCGGCGCAAAGACGCCTTCGGTATAGTAGACGATCGGCTGCCCGTTGTTATACTTTTTCAACGCTCGGCCCACCAGGAAAGGCGACATTAAAACAGCGGCACCCAGTCTGTTGGTCAAGGTTTCGTTGAGAGAAAACATCTTTGCCAGTTCCTCACCGGAATAATGTGTTCCTGCTTCATGGGCGTGGATCTGGACGTGACGGCCACGCCCCAGCACATCGACAATCACAAGGCCTACGTTCAGGCCTGGATCCAGTCCATCCGGGACAAGCCCGAGACCCTGATCCGTGCCATCAAGGACGCACAGGCGGCAGCCACCTATATGGACTACAAGGCCGGGCTCATCACCGACAAGGAGTATGAACAGGCCTGCGGGTCCGTGCTGGAGGTGAAGCAGAAGGAACGGGATCGGGAACGCTGATTCGCACAGTTGACGCCGCCGTCCCCTCCGGCTACACTGGAGAAAAAACGGAGGTGCCCGCTATGTTCTTTCGCAAGCGTGACAAAGTTGTCCTGACCCTGACGCCGCAGGAAGCCCGCTATGCCCGCAGCATCCTTCTCCGCTGGCACAATAAGCTGCTGAATGCCGGAAAGTCTACGGAGGATGTAGAGGAACTGATTCTGAGGCTGGCAAGGTAATTCAGAAGGTGCAAAAGCAACTCGTTATATGCGGAAGGAGCCTTGCAAAAATTTACAAGGCCCCTTCACATCATAACAATTCTGCCATGTAAAGAGGCAGATGAATGATGCCGTCTTTGATCATAACATCTTTGGTGTAGAGAATATAGGAATTGCCAATTACAGATGAGAAGTGCTTTCGAAATTTATCTAAAGAGGAATGGGAGCGATAATTGCCGGATTTAACTTCTACCGGAGCAATCTTTTTCCCTTCGGTAATTAGAAAGTCGATTTCCATGTGGTTTTCCCGGTTTTGGCTGTCGGAACGAGAGTAAAAGTACAGGCGCGAACGGCTATGGCGAAGCATCTGTGCAACAATGTTTTCCATCAGCATTCCTTCGTTGATATTAAGTTTATCGAAGAGAATTGCACGATAAAGTTCATTGTCTGTGTATTTTTTATCCTGGAAAGTGTGCGTTACAAGTAATCCGGTATCTGCCATATAACACTTCTGCGTGGCGTTATCAGCACTCAGCGCAAGCCCAACATGAGGATCCGTTGCATTAAAGCAGGTATTTACTATCATGGCTTCGTTCAGCCACACAAATGAATCCTCATAAGTGCGAAAACGAGCCTGCTTTCCGAGAGACGAAAGCTTGTATTTCTTTTCTTTTTTTGAAAGCTGACCCGGAATGCCATCGAATACGGCAAACACTTTATCTTCATATCCCTCTGCAAATTTTGCCACATCCTCATGATACAGCTTCAGAATCCTGCGTTTGGCAACATCGGATGCCTCGAAGTCCTTGCCATTCATGTAAGCAAGAACGGACTGAGGCATCCCCCCAACCAGAATGTATTGGCGAAAGTCATTCATGATCTTCCGGTGAAGTGCTGTGCCAAGGGGTTGCTTTGCTTCAAAACAATGCCGAATCAGTGGATATGTGGCCTCGTCTCCCATTGCCCAGAGAAATTCCTCAAAATCCAGCGGAAACATCTCAATGTGATCCTCTTCCGAAGGAATAATGATATCTTGGACATTCTTTTTCAGCCGAATCAGCGATCCTGTTTCAAGGTAATCAAACCGGCCATCCGCTACAAGATATTTGATAAGCTGGCGTGCTCTCGGATATTGTTGAACTTCATCAAAAATGATCAGCGATTCCCTTCTGTGGAGAGGCGTTGCATAAAAGGCTGCGAGTTTTGCGAAGAATAGATCAAGATCAGAGCTATCGTTGGCGAATAGATCCAGTACGTCTGTGGGAGCTCGTCCAAAATCGATCAGGATATAGCTTTTGTATTCAGCCTTTGCAAACGCTTCGGCAATATAACTTTTGCCGACACGGCGTGCGCCATCGATCATCATGGCAGTTGTTCCGTTGCTGCTGCTTTTCCACGCTACGAGTTCATCGTATATTTTTCGTTTCAGCATCTTCTCACTCCTTATGCAGATAGCTTACCCTATTTATATGCCAAGTATAACACGGGGAACACAAAAAAGCAAGTTCGTAGGAGTTTAATTTGCACGAAAAAGCAAATTCATGAGATGCGGATCCGCACGAAAAAGCAAGTTCAGCCTTTGCCCGTTCAAATACAAAAATCAAAGGAGGCAAGCCTATGCTCTATCTCGGTGCGCTGTTTCTGGCCAAGGTGCTGGACAACGCCCTTTCCACTACAAAAACCATACTGATCCAGAGAAGTCGGTGGGTTCTGGCGGGTATCGCCGTGATCCTGTCCGACTTCATTTATTTCTGGATCACCAAGCGTATCGTGTCGGCGGACAGTATGCTGGCACTGCTGGTAGTCGCCATCGCGGGCGGCGTGGGCTGCTCGCTGGCCTGCCTTGTGAGCGATCAGCTCAGCAAGGACAGAACCTATGTGAACGTCATTATGTCGGATAATCTGGAGGCCATGCAGGCCTTCCGGGATTTCCTGGCGGAGCACCACATCACCAATGTGGCTGCCGACACCTATACGCTGGACTGGAACACCAAAACCATCACCATTACCGCTTATCCCGAAACCAAGGCCGAGAGTCGGCTGATCACTCGCTACATTGCGGAATGTCCGCTGAAGTTCAAGCGTCTGGTGCAGCCGGGATGAGAGAAAGAGAGGAACAATGACACCTGAAGAACTGAATACTGCCAGCTACCACAAGATGGAGGCGGAACAGGACAGCTACCGGGACTGGCTGCTGACCCTTCCGCCGGATGAGATCCTGCAGCACGCTTATGAGTACGCCGTGCGGCAGGATATTTTATTTGCCATGGAGGATCTGGAACTGCAGCCCGAGCAGTGCCAGGCCCTGATGAAATCCCCGTGCCCCGTTGCCGACGTCCTGCGGGATTTTGAAAAGCTGGAGCTGGGCTACATGGAGACCCTCCGGGACTGCATAGAGGGCCGTGCTGATAAGCTGAAATATGGCGCTCTTTTTGAACAGAACAATGACTTCGTCGGTTGGATCTCCATTGACGAAACGAGCATCCACTATCCCGTCATGCAGACGCCGGATAACCCGGATTACTACCTGAAGCACGGCTTTGACAAGGCATACAGCAACTATGGCGTGCCCTACATCGACGAGGGCTGTGCGCCGGGGCTCAGCAACAACATCGTTATCTACGGTCACCATATGAACGACGGCACTATGTTCGCTGACCTCTGCGGCTATGCGGACAGGGGCTTCTATGAGGGGCACAAGACTATCCGCTTTGACACCCTATCCGGCTCCGGCGAATATGAGGTGGTGGCTGCCTTCCGGTTCAACACCAACCGGGACACCTTCCGGTACAACGAGTACACCAACATGGATGAAGCGGAATTTGCCGAATTTCTGGAGAATGTCCGGGCCCGGGCGCTGTACGATACGGACATGGAAGTGGAATACGGCGATACGCTGCTGACTCTCTCCACCTGCGAATACATCTACAAAAACGGCCGTTTCGTGGTGGTGGCAAAGAAGGTGGGCTGATGGCGGAAATCAAGACCCGGGAGAAATCCAAAGGCATCAAGGCACTGGACAAGGCGGTCGTGGCCGGAGAACGGATGAAGCGGGCCTTCGTCCGCTCTAAGGATCAGGCGGAGAACCTGCTGGATGACGGCCAGATCAGCCCCTCTGAATATGCGGAAGACAAGGTCCGTTATATGGCGGAGGATACCGCCCGGGAGGTCGGCCACGAGGCAGGCAAGCTGACTGGCAAGGCAAAAAGTGCCTGCCGATCTCATCGGGAAGCCAAACGCACTGCCGATGCTGCGCAGCAAGATAGGACCCGCATCCGTCATGCCCGGAGCCAGACCATCAAGACTGCCGAGGCCCGGCAGCGCACCGTAAAGCAGACGGCAAAGTCCACTGGGCAGGCCACAGTGAAAACGGCCAAGGGCACCGTCAAAACGGCCCAGAAAAGCGCCAAGACCGCTCAGCAGACCTCCAAAGCGGCTATCAAGACGGCGGAGGCCACGGCAAAAGCCACGAAGGCGGCAGCGCAGACCTCCGCCAAGGCGGCCCGCACCACGGCACAGGCCGCAAAAACGGCAGCCCAAACCCTTGTCGCTGCTGCAAAAGCAGCTGCGAAAGCCATCGCGTCTGCCGCCAAGGCCATTGCCGCAGCGGTTAAGGCACTGGTGGCCGCCATCGCCGCAGGCGGCTGGGTGGCGCTGATCGTCATTGTGATCATCTGCCTGATCGCCGCAGTGGTGGCATGCTTCGGCATCTTCTTTTCCAGCGAGGATACCGGCAGCGACAAGCCCATGCGGACGGTGGTGCAGGAGATCAATCAGGAGTATCAGGCGCAGCTGGACGATATCAAAGGCTCTGTAGTCTACGACACGTTGGTGATGTCCGGTTCCCGGGCCGTCTGGCCGGAGGTGTTGTCGGTCTATGCAGTGAAGGTTACCTCCGATCCGGATAACCCGCAGGAGGTGGCCACGGTCACACCGGAAAAGGAGCAGATTCTGCGGGATATTTTCTGGGCGATGAACACCATCTCCCACTCCACCACCACGGAAAGCGTGACGACCATCATCGAAAGCGACGACGGCCACGGCAACATTCTGGAGGAGACCGTCACAGAGACCAAGACCACACTGCACATTGTGGTCAGTCACAAAACGGCAACGGAGATGGCAGCGGAATACGGCTTCGGAGAACGGCAGCTGGAGCATCTGGATGCCCTGCTGGAGGAAGGCACCTCCGGAATGTGGGCGGCTGTGCTCTACGGCGTGTACGGTGCAGACGACCAGATCGTGCAGGTGGCGCTGACGCAGGTAGGCAACGTAGGCGGCGAGCCCTATTGGTCATGGTATGGCTTCGGCAGCCGTGTGGAATGGTGTGCCTGCTTTGTTTCCTGGTGCGCCGACTAGTGCGGCTACATCGACACCGGTGTCATTCCCAAATTCGCAGGTTGCGTCAACGGCGTCCAGTGGTTCCGAGACCGTGGCCAATGGGCGGATAACGCCATCGAGCCTGCGCCCGGCATGATTATCTTCTTCGACTGGGACAACAAGGGTCACTCCGGCCCGCAGGACGGGCAGTCCGACCACGTGGGCATTGTCTGGAAGGTCGAGGACGGGATCATCTACACCGTGGAGGGCAACTCCGGCGACAGCTGCCGGGTGAACCAATACCCGGTGGGATACTATGAGATTCTGGGGTACGGTGTGGTGGCCTATTAACAGCGTAAGACTAGTTATCAAGTTACTCAGCTGTATTATTTGAAATAAGGTGGGTGCTATAGCCGATATACCACCCGTCACATACTAAGACGGAGACGGCAACAGCGGGGGCAACTTTTCCGCCGCGTGCGGGTGTATCCGAAGGGAGTTGATGCAAATGCCTGAAATTAAGATCAAAATCCGGGACAAGCGGGCCGGAGGCACGGGGACCATCATCTGCGGCAACAGCGACTACACGGTGGTGTGGGACCTGGACGAGGAATGGACGCCTTACGACACCAAGACCATGCGGGTGAACCTGGCGGACGGCACCTATCAGGACGTGGTATTCACCGGCAATACGGCGGTTCTGCCGGTGCTCAGCACGCCGGGGTGGGCGTCCGTGGGCCTGTACGCCGGGGACCTGCACACCAGCCGGGCGGCGGACCTGCGGGTGCTGCCGTCCGTCACCACGCCCGGCGGCGCTCCGGCGGACCCGCCCGAAAGCGTGTACGATCAGCTGATGGAGCTGATCCGTGGCATGGGCGGTGCGTCTGAGGAGGACATCGCCAAGGCGGTGGCAGGATACCTGACCGAGCATCCGGTGAAGGAGGCGGACCCCACCGTACCGGCGTGGGCCAAAGAGGACAGCAAACCGACCTACACGGCGGCAGAGGTGGGGGCGTTGTCGGCGGACACGCTGCAGGCGGCCACGGAGGCGGCGCTGGCACAGGCCAAGGCCAGCGGAGAGTTTGACGGAAAAGACGGTAATACCGGCCCGCAAGGCCCCAAAGGCGACACCGGCGATACCGGTCCGCAAGGTCCCAAAGGCGACACCGGCGGCACCGGCCCGCAGGGCCCCAAAGGCGACACCGGCGACACCGGCCCCAGGGGTCCCGCTGGCCACGCCCCGGTGAAGGGGACGGACTACTGGACGGCAGCGGACAAGGCGGAGATAGTCGCTGACGTGATAGCGGCCCTGCCGGATGGGACGGAGGTGAGCTACTGATGGCAAAGAAGCTCTATGAGGAGGCAAGCGTCCAGGCCATCGCAAATGCCATCCGGGCCAAAAACGGCAGTACGGCCACCTATAAGGTCGCCCAAATGGCCGATGCCGTTTTGGCGATCGCCCCGCTACAGCCTGACGTGGAGGAGTACCCGCAAATGAGCACCACGGTTGCGGCCTATCTGACTGCGGCGGAGGCCGCTTATACGGACGCCAACGGCGGCAGCGTAAGCGTGCTGGACAGCTACACGGGGGCCAGCGGAATCAAGGATGCTCCGCTGGGCAAAGCGCTCACGATGCAGGGGGGAACGCGTTACCAGCAGGATGAGACCACCGGCATCGGGGGGAAGCTCAACAATATCCTGGGAGGAGAATCCGTGATCTACAACGCAGTCCCCGGGCACGTCCTCCGCTACATCGTGAAAGGCAGCGGAGGGGATGTAATCGACAGCGGGCGCGTGAAGCCGACCGGAACAGTTCGCATGATGAAGTTTATCGGCTATGTGAAAAACTGCCGGGACCTCGGTGGATGGGCATGTGACGGAGGCACCGTCAGGTATGGGCGGATGTATCGTTGCGCCGCACCGGGTGCAGCGGAATCCGCAGATGCCAATATCGCCCAAAATGCAAATATCCGCTACCACTTTGATCTGCGGGATAACGCGTCTCTGGAAAGCTCCCCGTTTGGGAGCGAGGTGTATTACAAGCGGTATCCCCTGTCGGCCTATTACAGCGACCTCGTTGACCTGACGAAATCCCATTACGCAGAGATGGCCGCACTTCTGCGGGCGGTGTTCGATGTGGTCATCCACGGGAACGGGGTGATCTATCACTGCTCACTGGGGCGGGACAGAACGGGGACCCTGTCGTTCATCCTGCTTGCGCTGCTTGGTGTTTCCAGAAAGCACGTGGACATGGACTATGAGCTTTCGGGCTTTTCCTCTCTCTCAGATGCCGGAACGCCGCAGAAGCGGACCTCGGCCAACTACACCGGCCTGGCCAATTATTTCGCGTCATTCGGAAAGTCCTCCCTCCGGGATAATGTCGTGAAGTGGGCATTGAAAGCCGGATTGACGATCGACGAGCTGAACGCATACCGTTCAGCAGCCATAAACGGAACGCCCGCCGCGCTGAATGCCTCCGACTACGTTACGCAGTATACTCTGACGCAGCATCTGACGGACTGCACAAGCAATGCTGCGGGGACGGAAATCAGCGAAGGCGCGGCGCTCAGCGTCACGATTACCCCCAATGCCGGGAAGAAGCTCGGCAGCATCTCGGTCACCATGGGCGGCACAGATATCACGGTCACGGCGGTGTCCGGCAGCACCGTCCATATTGCAAGCGTGACCGGGAACGTCGTTATCACGGCTGTGGCGACTGCGGCGTATACAAATCAGATCCCCATTTCGACGGACGCCGGCGGGGCGGTATTCAACGGCGTCGGATACCAGCAGGGATACCGGCTGAGCAGCTCTGGTAGCCCGTCCCCGCAAGCATCGACATACATTACCGGATTCATCCCGGTCCATTCCGGGGACACGGTACGATTTGAGGGGATGAACCTGAAGGAAGGGTCGGCCGCTATCAACGAACAACGTATCGCGTTTTATGATGCGAACAAGGCGGTGATAGCAGCCCCGTACTGGAAGGATACTGGAACGAATACCATGTCGGGCGGGTATCTTGCCAGCCTCACGGTTCCGGCCTATTCCGGCAAGACGGTGGCCTTTGCCCGATTCGGGTGCTACTGGATCGATTCGCATTCGATCATTACGGTAAATGAGGAAATCGGGTAAGTCTGACACTTTCAGTTACTCAAAGGTCGTGGACTAGACGGTTTGAAACTCGTTGTCGGAGGCGAATACATAAACAAGAGCATGTCTCACCGGTAAATACCGGCGAGACATGCTCTTGTTCTACACAAATATCAGAATATAAAAGTCAATATATGCTTAGATTATAAACAGATATGGCATCACTCCTTGAGAATCATGCGATAGACTGTACCAGAACCCATAGGCGATAAGGAGAAATATCCCACAGGAAATTGGAATTTTTGTGCCCCGTTCCGTATTTTTCAATAGGGCCCCATAAAATACCCCTTCATAAACATAAAAGTACCAACTGATGCGTTCGATAAAAGTCGGGAAGAAGTATCCCAATGAGACGAGCAAAAGCCCAAAAAGATAAATTATGTACGATATGCGCACGTCGAATTTTTCGGAAGCATGGATGGATGACAGGAATTCCTGATACATTGCACTGTGCGCCATTAACAGCATACACAACATCCATAGTGCAAGCTTTACCGGCACGATCAGCCCTATGTTAATGGAAAGATCAGAAAAATAGCGGCTATATTGGGCCATCTTATTTGAAAGCAGGACAATGATTAACGGAACGCAAAGAATGAAAAGAATGTACAGGAGCTTTTGCTTCTGCTGCAATTCCTTCCACTGAAATGCATTCAGCAGCAGAAGAAGGAAGCCTACGATTGCAGTCTGGTGGAACAATGCGGCGATACAAATGCACAAAATAAAGCGCAGGAACTTTTTCTGCCCCAAATAGCGCGTTCCCCAAAAAACGATTGCCACAGCGACAAATTGCCTTATCCCGTTGAGGGACATGAAGTAGAAAGACATATAATAGAATACGACCATGCATGGAAAGGACGCGATCCCGCGCAGCTCCCAAAATCGTAAAATAATGCAGGCGTGCGTAATCAGCGCCAATAGCCCAAGCAAAAACGATGCATTCGGGATCACGTGCAAAATACCATAGCAGATGTATTTGAAGGACTCCTCCAGACCGTAGGCATAGGAAAACATCCCCTTGTATATGTACGAAAACTTCTCAACATAGCTCGGGGTATCAAGACCTACCGAATAGGCTCGCAGACCGGCAGCCATGGTAAGGGATAGAATGATTACCCATATGAGAAGCTTGCGGTTTCGCTTCTCGGCAAAATAAGAGAATATCCAGCACTCTATCAGTAAGCCGAAATAAACAATATAGGATAGCAGCATCACAGTGTCCCCTTACAATGTAGTGAAGATATTCTTTTCAGAATGACGTGCAGCATTTGACTAAACTCGCGCCAATATAAGAAAATAAGTACGACGAAAATGCAGATCTGCAGCAGCAAAAGACGATTTCCCCAGTATGCGGCGAACATCTGTCCCCAAAGCAGCCCGTAGCTGAGGGGTTCCTTTATGCGTGCGTTCTTCAATTGAATATGCCGCAGGATCCATATATAACGCATCATCCATACGCAGAAGAAGCCTATAGCCGTGGCGACCGCTGCGCCATAGCTTCCCAAAAGGGGGATCATGCAGAGGTTCAGAAATGTATTAATGCCCGCTCCTATCAGCGCCGTTGAAGATATCAGTCTCGTGCGGTTCAATGCAAGGCACATGTTTTCACAGGAAAGCGACATGTAGTTAAATAATGCCGATAAAAGCAGAGGAGGTACGAATTGCCAGGCCGCATAGAATTCTTTGTCAAATAGCAGCCGCGATAACGGAATGTTTATCAGCATCAGGGCGGAGGAACACAGCACCATAGAAAAGCTGATGACCGCATAGCTTTGCCCCAAGAATCCATCCTTATCTGTTGGATCGAAATTTTGCAGCACCGAAACGGAATACGCTTTGGAAATGGTTGCGCCAAGGGTGGAGATAATAGTCGGAACCTTATAGGCCACAGCCAAAAGCCCGGTTGCAGAGACGCCGCAGAAAAAGGAAAGAATATACTTATCCAGCGAATTATTGATCCACCAGGAAAGTGCGCTGACGATCATCGGCAGGCTGAAGACAATGATCCGGCGGGTCAACTCCGAATCATTTATCCGGAAAGAGATGTATCGTCCCAGACGAGCTGCGAGCATCAGATACAGCAGACTCAATACATGCCCGAGAATATTCGCCAGTAAATATCCGTTTACACCCCAACGGAAGATCAGCAGAAACAAAAGATTGCATGACACAGTTATCAGACAAGTAATAACTGAGGCGATCGTGATTTCTTTGACCTTGTCCAGGGCTCTCAAAAAATAGTTCACAACATTGCCCAGCGCACCGGTGAGATAGCTTGCAAGAAAAAAAGCAATGTAAGCTCCGTTCAGGTCCACAACTCCCAGCATGGTCAGCAAAAATGTTGCAGACGCCAAAAAAACAAAGCCAGCTGATACAATACGCAGGCCAATGGAAAAGACTTTGCGGGGATCATCTTGTCCGGCAACGGAAAAACGCAGAATGGCATCCTGAACTTGCAGAGTCAATATAGGAAGAAGCAGCTGAACGGTTGTCGTGATCAGATCTATCGTTCCGTATTCCAGGGTGGACAGGCACTCTGTATACAGCGGAACCATGAAAAATGAGATGGTTTTTGGGATAAAGCTTGCTAAAAAAAAGAGAAAGACGTTTTGGATCAGTTTCTTGCTTTTTTCGAGTTTATTATTCATGCTTCCTCTGCTTTCTGCAAAAATCGGAAAAAGTTTCTGCAAGAGAACTCCATCCGCGATATCGTGCAATTGCGATCGCTTTGCCCAGCCGTTTGGCCGTTTTTACAGGAAGGATGCGATGCAGGCGACGGGTGATTTTCCATGCGTATTTTTCCTCGCTGCTCCACCAGCTTCCTGCGAACCAATGAATGGCGACCGTGTTTTCTGTCTGTTTTAAAAGGCCGGTATCCAATGCCAAAGGGCAAAAGTAATCCGCAGGGTAAATCGTAAGTCCTGCAACAGACTGACATTGACCATTCTGGAGCATTCCCCATTCGAGACAGATATCTGTCAGGCGAGATACATTCGTGGTCGTGTTCAACGTTCCGTCCGGATTCAAAAACTGCATATTGCTGTACTGCAGCAGAAATTCTTTAAAAAGAGGGAATTCCGGCTCACAGGCCATGACACATGTTGCAACATGCGAGGCATCCTCAAACCCTACAAAAGCTGCCTGGTTCATAAAACGATCCAGAGGGGCAACAAGCTCTACATTCGTATCCATATAGACTCCGCCATACCTGATCAGAGCATGAAGGCGTACATAGTCTGCAACAAATGCCCACTTTTGTGCTGCATATGCCTGTTGGACATAGAGAGGCAGGGCGGAAAGATCGATCTTCGTTTCATTCCATTCCACAATCTCATAATCAGGGCAAAACTTTTTCCAACTGGCAATGCAGCGCTGCGCATCCTCCGGCAAGGAAGTCTTACCAAACCAACAATAATGGATGATTTTAGGAATTTGATGCGGCACTTCCATACTACGCCCTCCTTTGTTTTACCCAGTTATTCACGTGCCAGTATAATGGGGGACTTATGGCAAATAACAACGCTTTGCAAACGGTCTTTGGACGCCTGGCATTGCATAGTACGAAGCGCTTGTGAATATAAGCTTTCCCATATTGCTGGAGTCTGCCGGCCTGAAACAGGCTCAGGTATTTTGTTACAAGCGAATCCAGCAGGCGATTTTTCAGCTTTTGATCTGCAAGTTGTTTATACAAATCGGTTAGCTCCAAAATGCTGTCATACAAATCGGCGGCATTTTTGCGCAAGTCCTGCTGCGTGGTGATGGAGTCATCTCTGGTGATATAGTTGTAAAAGCAAATACCACTTTCAATTACCCTTTCGGCAGATAGAAATGCACGGGGCGTAAACTGTTCGTCTTCATGGAGAATTCCCGGCTTGAAAACAAGCCGGTTCTCCTGCAGAAATTCACGCCGGTAAATATACAGTACCGCCGCCATAGGCATAGAGCCTTCATGCAGCGCCAGCTTCAGGTACATATCCCCGCGGACACAGGCTGCGGTATATCCATGGGAGAGCTTTTTCCAGGAACCAACGCTGATCCCGTCGCCGATGATGATATCTGCGCTTTTATCGACGAAGGGGAGCAGACGCTGACATGTGTCGAGGTTGATAATGTCGTCTGAGTCAACAAAGAGAACATAGGACCCGGCAGCATGTGCGAGCCCCGTATTTCGCGCGACAGATAGTCCGCTGTTCGGCTGATGAACGACATGCACGCGGGAATCTGCGGCGGCATATGTATCACACATAGCGGGGCAGTTATCCGGGCTGCCATCATCAACTAATATGATCTCAATATCAGAAAAAGTTTGATTTATAAGAGACTGAACGCAAGCGTTCAGATAATTTTCCACATTATAAACCGGAACGATGATCGAAAAAACAGGTTTGTGTATCACTTGACCGTACCCATTCCTTTCACCATTTGCTTAACAGCGTTTTTCCAACCATACTCATGATACCTGTGCCGGTGACGGAAGCAATGGATCCACGCGTGCAGACGTCCCCACTTACCATCCAGCGCATAATAGAGAATCCCTTTATCCTGAAAATATTTGTCGGAATAGCCTTGAAACCAAGATGAACTGCTGTCATCAATCTGCGCGATCGATGCCGGAATGCCATAGATACGGAGACCTTTACGCAGACAGTCCCGCAGAAAAAGGGTATCTTCGCCGCAGCTGTATCGGCAGCCGCCGCCGAACATGGTATGGAACATCACGCCGCTGAAGTGCACCGCCTCGCGGCGGAATGCTATACGGGCGGCACCGTATTTTCCGTAATTCATAGTGGTGATCCGCGTCACCTTTGTGTTGCGGTGCCGAGCCTTACCGCCCTCCAGATTCAGAAGCAGGATGTCTGCCTGGGGGAGCTTCTGGAACCAGGTACAGATCGTTTTCTCGTATCCGTCCAGAAAAACCATGTCATCATCTGCTAAAACACAGATGTCCCCTGTAGCGCGCATTAAGACTTCGTTTCGATTGATCCCGACACCATGGGTAGAGGTGTTGATATAGCGGATTTTGTGGCCGAGATAGACATGCTCTGACAGACTGTCTTTGCCGCATTGATTCCCGATGAGGGCATCTGTCTGAATATGCATCTGCTGGGGGAGGTGGTTATCACTTTGGCCAGTCGTTACAACCAGTGTTTCAACATTCATCGTAATGTTCTCTTTCAATTTCGGGCTGGCCGGGAAAAAGATTCCCAGCCAGCCCGAAATTTATTTTGGATATGCGTTATCTGCCGACCATTTTACCGCTGGCATCAAACTGATAGTTCGCGGCAGGCAGAAGGTCGTTGGTCTTGGTGATCCAATAGATGCGGTCAACCACCAGCTGACCGTTGGAGCGGGCGTAATAGTAGTTGCCGTCAAGCTGGAACAGACCCGCATAATAGCGGCTGCCATGCTGATAGCAGTACAGCACGCCGTTTTCGCTGACGATACTCAGAGCATCGGGATCCGGCTTGGGATCAGGGTCCGGTTTGGGATCGGGATCCGGCTTGGGATCGGGGGTCGGAGCGTTCAGCATTTTGCCGCTGGTATCAAACTGATAGTTCGCGGCAGGCAGAAGGTCGTTGGTCTTGGTGATCCAATAGACGCGGTCAACCACCAGCTGGCCGCTGGAGCGGGCGTAATAGTAGTTGCCGTCAAGCTGGAACAGACCCGCATAATAGCGGCTGCCATGCTGATAGCAGTACAGCACGCCGTTTTCGCTGACGATACTCAGAGCATCGGGGTCCGGCTCGGGATCAGGATCCGGCTTGGGATCGGGGTCCGGCTTGGGATCGGGGTCCGGCTTGGGATCGGGGGTCGGAGCGTTCAGCATCTTGCCGTCGGCATCAAACTGGTAGTTCGCAGCAGGCAGAAGGTCGTTGGTCTTGGTGATCCAATAGGTACGGTCAACCACCAGCTGGCCGCTGGAGCGGGCATAATAGTAGTTGCCGTCAAGCTGGAACAGACCCGCATAGTAGGGATGGCCGCCCTTGTAGTAGTACAGGACACCATTTACAGTTACGATTCCGCCGCTGATCGGTGTGCTGGTCAGCACATAGGGAATATTGTAATTGATGGCATAGTTTTGTGCGTAACTGCCCTCCACTACATAGAGCGTTGCCTTCGCACTGTTGCGGAAAGTATTGTAGTGCATGGCGGTTGTCTCGCTGGGGATAACGACCTTGCTCAGGACCGGGCAGCCGGCAAACGTATTGTTGCCGATGTGCCTCACGCTGCTGGGGATCTCGATGGATTGGAGGTAATAGCACTGATAAAAAGCGGCGGGGCCAATGTAGCTCAGTGCTCCGTCAGGAGCAAACTCAACGGAGGTCACATTTGTAAATGCAAACAAATATGTACCGACGTATTGGATGCCGCTCCCGATCCGAATGGACCTGATCTGCTGAATATAGTGGATGTAGGGACGCATACCATTGCTTTGGAAGTCATAGGTCCTGCCCGTGCCATCAAGGACCATCCTGCCATCCTTATAGATGACATAAGCAATGTCATCGCCAAGCTTGCCCGCATTGAGCACATCGGCGTTGGAGCTGCTGATGTACTTGCCGGACTCAAAGAAGCAGGATTCACCGCAGAGGTCATAATTGCCCTCATAGGCCAGGCCGGTCTCATCAAACAGATAGAACTGATCGGAAAGCTTCACATAACCCGTAACCGGCTGCCCGGCGGAGAAGAACATCTTCCGGCCGCTGTCCTTATCAGTGGCCCATCCGTTATACTGCAGCTGAGCTGCATTCTCCATGTGGCCGCAGACGGAGCATTCCAATTCGCCGGTGGTCCGGTCATACACATAAGAGTGCTCGTCGTCTGCACAGACGGGAGCCGTGCGCTTGGTAAACTGATCCAGCACCGTCCGGGTGCCGTCGGCAGCCACGTTATAGGCGGTGACGGTGGCCTGGAAGCGGTCGGCGGTGACGTCCACATAGACGCTGTCGAAGTCCAGGGTGGCCACGTCAAAGTGGAAGTCGGGATTGTTCACGATGGAATAGGACTTGCCGCCGGTGGAGCCGCAGATGTAGTACACCGTGCCGTTTTCGTCCACCTGACCGCCGGTCATGGGGGCGGTGCGGGCATAGCTGTGGTCGTTGCCGGAGAAGTAGAAGTCGATCCCCGCCGCATCGCAGGCAGCGGGCAGATACTGCACATAGGTTTCGCCGCCGCCGGTGGGATTGGTGTAGTAGGCGGGCACGTGGGTTACCAGCACCTTCCAGGTGCAGGTGCTCCTGGCCGCATCCTCCACCAGCCACTGGGTGAACTGCTGAAGGGTATCCTTGTCGGAGGTGTGGTTCAGCACGGCAATATACACATCGCCGCGCTCCACGGAGTACCAGGCGGCGGGCACGCCGAAGACGCTCTTGGCGGCGATGGCGTTATTGCCGCCGTCATCGGCCTCGTGGTTGCCGATCACGTGGATCATATCCGTGTTGCGGATGCCGTCCAGAGTGAACAGGGACAGGGCGTCCTCCCACTGGTTATAGTAGCGGACGTTGTCCACCGCGTCGCCCAGCTGGACGCCGAAGGGATACTGCCCGGCCAGATGATTGGCAATGCGTCCCATGCCCTCCAGGGCGGCCTCCTCCTGGATATCGGCCAGCAGGAAGAACCGGGTCTGCTTTTCGGCGGCGGGCACGGTGAAGCTGCGGACCTCCGACCAGACGGAGCCGTCGCCCACCTGGTAATAGTAGGTGGCCCCGGCCTCAAGGCCCGTCAGAGACACCGCGTTGACGCGGTTGATCTGCTTGCTGGAGGAATAGGAGATCAGGCGGCTTTCGCCCTCCACCTCCGCAGCGCCGGTCATGTCGGCGCTGGCCGAGATCCGGGCCACGGCCCGGGCGGCGCTGTGGACGGGATTGCTCATCCAGGTGACGGTCTTGCCGTCGGCGCTCTGGGACAGGTTATAGATCACATAATAGGGAGCGCCGGTTTCATCCCCCACAGCGTCATAGCTGTACAGGGTAATCTGATAGGAGCAGTTGCCCTCCGCGTCGGCGGCCCGCAGGTTCACGCTGCCCTGGGCGGCCGTCAGGCTGGAGATGTCGATCCGGCCGTTTTCATCGGTAACGCCCAGCAGCACATCGTTGGCGTACACGCTGACGCCGGAGGCGGCCTTGCCGTCCCGGATTACGGTGACGGAGGCGGCGGCTGCGCTGCCCACCACGGCGGTGTCCGCCTGGATGCGGTACATGGCCTCAATGGGGCGGTTCGTCACGGGAGTGGTGAAGCCGGTGGCGTACTGGTTCAGGTCGCTGATGTCCAGGCCCTCCGTCTGCTTGCAGCCGTAAGACCCCTTGGTGACCTGCACGTTGACGCTGCTGCCCTCGGTGACGGAGGTGGGGATGCTGACGGAGATCACGGCCAGAGCACCGGCGGTAAACAACTGGTGGTCCACGGCGGTGATGCTCACGGACACAACGCCCGCGTCATAGGACCAGGTGCCGGTTACGCCCTCCGGGAAGGTCACACCGGTGACGGGATAGCTGCGGGAAACGGAGACATTGGCACTCAGGGAGGTGATGGACGCCGGGTCGCTGCTGCTCAGCGCCAGCTCCCAGGTCTTGCCCACAGTGGGCTGGCCCTGAAGCTCCAGGGACACGCTGGGCACGTCCGTCTGCTCCGCGTTCACGGTAAAGTACCGGGTCTCCCGGGTGACGTTGCCGTAGCCGTCCTTCAGATAGAAGGTGATGGAGTGCAGGCCGTTGCCGAAGTGCATCAGACCGGAGGTGCTGCCCAGGTTGTCCCGGTCATACGTGCCCCGGTAGGTGCCGTCGAAATAGAAATAGGCGGACTCCACGCCGGTGGCGTAGGGGTCGGTCTCCTCACTGTCGTCATAGGTGACGAAGAAGCGGAGATTGCCGGAATTCAGGACCGCGCCGTCCTCCAGCTCCGTCTTGGTGCCGTCATCGTTGACCAGCTGGATGGAGCTCACCACCGGGGCGGTGACATCCTGGTTGTTGGCGCCGTACACCACGCACAGGTTGTCCAGCAGGATATAGCCCTTCAGCTCGCTCTTGTCCAGCTTCACCCCGTCGGTGGTATACCAGCCGATGCCGCCGGTGGTGACCATGGCCCGGAACAGCATGCCGCTGTTGACCCGGATCTTTGCGCCGGCATAGGAGGTCAGGTCAGCCTCCAGATACTGCCAGCCGGACTTCAGCCCCTCACCGGCGCCGGCGCTGCCGTTGCTGAAGTTGATATAGGCGTTGGTCCAGCTGTTGCCGCCATCAGTACTGGTGGCAATCTGGGCCCGGAGCCAGGGGACGGGAACGCCCTCGGGGATGTAGACCCACACGCCCAGAGCGGTGGGGCTGCCGTCGATGGCCAGATTGTCGCCCAGGCCCAGGCAGGCGCCGTCGGTTCCGTTGATATTCGTCCAGTCATACTCCAGCTTCACGGCTTTGTGGCCGAAGCGGACGATATCAGCATAGGCCTCGTCGGTGTCGGACACCACGGAGCCCTTTACCACGCCGCCGCGTCCGACAAGTGCATAATGGCCAACGGCCACAGCGTTGGACGCTATGCCGCTGAATGTCTCATCCACGGTGGTGCCGATGGTGGAGTAATCCCAGGGATCCGCGTCGCCGCCGTCAATGATCATGGTGGGCTCCATGCCGATGTTCACGGTGACGGAGGCCGTCAGGTCGCCCCGCACGGCGGTGACGGTGGGACTGCCGGAATACTTCACATTGTCGGTAACGGTGAACAGGTTGCCGCTGAAGCTTCCGGCGCCGGGGTCGGAGATGCTCCACTGGATATCGTTATCCTGCAGATGGACCGTCTCCGTCTGATAGGTGGCCTTGAAGCCCAGATCGCTGACGTCCTTATAGTTCAGGTTCACCTCGTCAGAGGCAAAGGCCAGCCGGTCGGGGTTCTGCACATGCAGCACGGCGGAGCCCACCGTCTGACCGCCGCTGACCAGGTTCACCGTCACATCCCCGGTCTTGCCGGAGGAGGTGAACACGGCGCTGGCGCTGCTGCCGGACAGGTCGGTGGCGGTCACCGTGCCCATGGACGCGTCGCTGACGGTGAAAACCGCGTCCTCCGGCAGGGCCTTGGCGGCAGCGCCGGAGAAGTCCATGGCCTCCGCCGTCAGGGTGACGGAGGAGCCGGGGGTATAGTACTCGTCGTCGGGGGTGACGGCGGCGTGGTCAAACTCGCCGGAGGCCGCCACGGTGGACACCACCAGGATGGTGCCGGACACCACGCGCTCGCTGCCGCCTGCCGGGGTGTTGCGCATGGTCACATCCTGCTCACCCTCCCGCTGGGAGATGTAGGTGGAGGAGCCGCCCTCGTCCAGCTGGATGGCCGCCACGCAGCCCAGGGCCACCATCATCCGGGCCTCCTCGGCTGCGGTATAGCCCACGGAACGGGGGGCCATGGTGCCGTCGGCCTGGAACAGCACCACGGTGCCGTCGGCCTTGATGCCCACACAGGTGCGGGGATAGTAGCCGCTGTTGCCGGACTCGGTGATGACCACCTTACCGTCCCAGACCATGGCCACCAGGGCGTCCACGGCCTCCAGGATCTTCACGGTCTTGCCCTGCTTGGCGCTCTGATCCGCCTCGGCCTGGGCCAGGGTGGTGCCCTCCCGGAACACGTTCACGGAGCCGTCGTCAAAGGCGGCGATAAACGCCCGGCTGGAGCTGTCGTGGTGCACCACGCCGTTCATCACCAGATAGCCGGAGGGCTCGCCGGTGTTGATGTTGAACCAGGAGGCGTTGACGCCGCCCACCACGTTCAGACCGGACTCTTTTTCATAGACATGGGCCTGGTCCGTGGTGGTTTTCAGGGTCCAGCCCTGCTCCTTGGGGTTGCGGTTGCCGTAACCGGCCACGATTTTGGCCCGGCCGCCGGAGGTGTTGACCTCCATGACGTTTGCAACCGTCTGGGAATTACCCGCATCGTTATTGGTGATAATAACTCGCTCGGAAATGTCGGGTGCAATGGAGTAGTTTTTTACCGACGTGACATGATATCCCGTGCCGTCAATGGTGCTTCCCTTGCCAAGCTCCACGCTCTGCGGATCCAGGCCGAAAGCCGTCACTGGGAGCAGCGATACCAGCATGCAGAGCGCCAGCAGCGCTGCAGTCACTTTGGTTCGTTTCCTGTGTTGCATGTTTTCCCTTCCTTTTTGTGTGATTTATATGCTCATTGCAGACTGCAAGCATACACTTGTTCAAACAGAGCGCGCTGAAGTTCACCGGACGGCAGGAAATGGACCGCGAACCCCAGCTATGTACCCTGATTTTATATCAGCGAATACTTCTCGTATGATCTTCGATCCGCATGGTTTGCTGTATCTCCAGATACTCCGTATGCGGACGCTCCAGATCGAGAATAGCGACATGTTCTTTGCACTTACGCTCAGCCGGCGGAGAAGGCGTATGCCAATCACCATATAGCTGCGTCAGGAGTGCATCGTAGTGCGACGATATGGGGAAATCGGCGTCCTCAAAGCGCATATAGACCGTATCTTCGATCCAGGCACGAGGGAAAATGTTCTTTTTATATTTTCTGCCGCCAGCCAGAAAGGCCTGTACCATACCCGATCCGGAGCCGCTTCTGCACACGCAGAATTCTTCAAGAGGGCCTCTGGGAAGCAACCGGCAGAACTGCATGAACAGCTTTTTCGCAATACTGTCCGTCTCATAGCCCCGCGCATAGAGCGCCTTCGCGAAGATCGCCCTTGATGCGGCAAACTGCAGCCATCCTGCGGCCGGGTGACCGGACAGATTATCGCAGGGAAAAATATCTATGTAAACGCCCTGATGCATTTGCGGATCCCGCGAGTGATATTTTTCTATACAGGTGGTGTTGTTCCGCCGTAGCTTGGAAAAGGGCATCGGCCAATGCGCGCCGTGCTCCTGCTGTACATAATAAATTTCCGGGTCAAAGTCACCAGCGGCCTCGTCAAAAAAGCGCTGATACTCACTGCGGATCAAAATAACATCAATATCGTCGTCCCACGGAATAAACCCGTGGTGGCGTACAGCGCCCAAAGCAGTTCCCGCAAATAGCTGATATGAAATATGATGCCTTCTGCATACTGCATCGAAATCCTTCAGCATTTCAAGCAGAAGTTCCTGGTGCACAGTCATCTTCTCAAGTTGAACTGCCATTGATCTCCTCTCCGCCGTGGCTCAGAAAATCCGCTGCGCCTTCGGTCATGCCGCCGCGCAAGCGGTGTTCGTTGATGATTGTGTGAATCTGGTTTATATATATTTGGATCGAGGCATCTCCCCAAAAGTATATTGCTGTCAGCCTCCTGTAGCATGCTGTTTCATTTCCGCCTGCTGCAATATACGTGTCTCGACAGAGTCTCCGACGGGCTTGTGCAGGATTTTCCTGTAAATCAACTTCTGAAGGAATGCCGGAGATAAGAAAACGACCGTCTGTGCGCCGCAGGCAACCAGGAAATCCCACGGTGACGAGAAGCCTAATCGAAGCGCGCTCCATCTTGTTTTTATAAATCCCCGGTAGGTTGCATGTGAAGTCCTTCTGTCTGCCGCGTTTTCCTTGATCCTTGCAAACACCAAGTCATCGTTGATATTTTTGCAGTAGTAGCCCTCGTGCAGGATCCTGACATACAGATCATAGTCTTCGCTGCGGGTCATCGCCTTATAGCCACCGACTTTCAGAACAGCGCTCCTCTTGTACATGACCGTCATATTATTAAACGGCTGCCGTCTCCTTGCGTATTTTTGTATTCCTTCATTATCGCAGGGAACAAGTCTCCGGCTGACAGGCTTTGCCGGGTCCTCCGTGAATTCAAGAATGTTTCCGCCGACTACCGTCAGCCTGTCATCTTCAGCAAACTCCTTCAGCTGCCGTTCGCACCGGTCCAAGACGGAGATATCATCCGAGTCCATTTTTGCGATCAATTCATTTTTGCAATGAGTAAGGCCGATATTCAATGCTGCCCCGGTGCCAATATTCTGCGGAAGGCGGACAAGATGAAGTACGGCAGGATTTTGCGCAAGATGCCGTTCCAAAACCGCATCCAGCTCTGCTGTCAGCGGCCCATCGCATACAATTACAAAGTCGTCCGTTCTGACGGTTTGATCCAGCATGCTTTGAATGGCTGTATCAAGATATACAGGTTCTTCTTTTGCATACACAGACATTAAAACTGAGTACTCCATCCTAATTTTCTCCTCTTGGGCCGATATCAACTTTGAAAATACGCAGCAACTTTAAATTACGAAGCCAATGCTTTGCGTGATGAAAAAAACTTCGATTTCGCACATCTGAACGACACGCTGCTGCAATTGAAGCAAAACCTTATCGCATGATACAATTTCTTAACAACATCTACACATCTATGCTTCTTCACATATAATGGAACGTCCTGAGCGCACTTAGTAAGTAATGACGCTAATTATTACAGCATATAGAAAAGAATAATCAAGAGAAAATGCTGAATCAAGTATAATTTCTTTTTTTTATGCAGAAGTAAATCGAAAAGGAGCGAGGCGATAGGGGATTCAGCGCGCTACTCTTACGCAACACGGCACTGCTATGAAAAATACGCTGTGGTCACAAAGACGATCCCGATAGAAGAAGGGCCCTATTGCTGCGTTTGCTATGATTCACATACAGGACTCAATATAAGTAAATGTGAAGAATAAAAACGTTGAAATCCGGAAAGTGTTATGCTACAATATTATCATTATTTCACGATTTACTGGATGCTCCACTAAAAACGGAAAGGAAAGATATTCATGAACAAGAGTGATGCATGCCGCGAGGTAGACATGATCACGCTGATGAGTGCCCTATGGCGCCGCGCGTGGATCATCGCCCTGATCTCGGTGGTACTTGGCGCGATCTGCTTTGCCTGGGCACGCTTTCTGATTACCCCCACTTATGAAGCCAGCGCCCTGATGTACGTCAATAACACACAGGATCCCGGCAAGCCGATCAGCAATTCCGAGCTTTCCGCGGCGCAGAGCCTTGTAGACACCTATATGGTCATCCTCAGCAGCCGCACCACCCTGGATCAGATCCGTTCAGCCGCGAAGCTGACCTATACGGACAAACAGCTCACCAAAATGATCCGTGCGCAGGCGGTCAACGGAACTGAAGTTTTCGAGATCACTGTTGCCAGCACCGATCCGCAGGAGGCCAGGAATATTGCCAACACGGTCACTCAGGTGCTTCCGGCCCGCATTGCCGACGTAGTGGAGGGCAGCTCTGTGCGGGTCGTGGATTATGCGCAGCTTCCCACCTCAAAGGCAAGCCCCAGCATTCCGTGCTATACGCTGCTGGGTATGCTGACCGGTCTTATTCTCAGTTGCGCGTTCTTTATCCTGCGGGAGCTTTTTGACAATCAGATCCGCAGCGAAGATCAATTGCTTCAGGCGTATCCCCAGATCCCGGTTTTGGCGGTTATCCCTGAGCTTTTGCAGCAAAGCAATGGCCATGACTACGGGTACAGGCAGAAGGAGGGATCCCACCAATGATCTTCAGGAAGGAACAGCCTATTCCAGAGGAAGCTGTCTCTTTAAGGGAACAGCGTGCCATGCAGGGGGACCGGCTCAGCTTTGCCGCCTCCGAGGCGTATAAGCTGCTGCGCACAAATCTGACTTTTGCCCTGCCGGATGAGAAAAAGTGCCGGGTCGTCGGTGTTACAAGCGCTATGCGCGGCGAGGGCAAGAGCACGACGTCCATCAACCTTGCCTATACGCTCGCCGAAACAGGCAAGAAGGTCCTGCTGATCGAGGCGGACATGCGGCGTCCCAATCTGGCGCGCCGTCTGGCGATCGATCCGGCTCCGGGTCTGTCCAATCTGCTGGCAGGTCTGTGTCAGGAACAGGATGTGGTTCAGGATGTCGGACTGCTGGACAGCCTCAAGGTCATTACGTCCGGCGATATCCCGCCCAATCCGTCCGAACTGCTTGGTTCGGAGCGTATGAACGCCGTAACGGCAAACCTGGTGCGAAGCTTTGATTTTGTTATTTTTGACTTGCCGCCGATAAACGCTGTTTCGGACGGCCTGGTTGTCGCCAATCTGATCCAGGGGATGCTCGTTGTCGTCCGGCAGGATTACAGCAACCGTCAGGATCTTTCGGCAACACTGCGCCAGCTGGAGTATCTGCATATCAAGGTGCTGGGCTTTGTTATGACCTGCGCCACGGCTTCCGGCGGCCGTTATGGCCGATATGCGCGCTACAGCCGCTACAAATACGGCTATGGCTACGGAGAGGAGGCACAAGCGGCTCCCGGTCCCTCCCCCAAATCCGATAAACCCCATATGAGGAAATAAAGCGCCATGATCGACTTCCATTCGCATATTCTGCCAGCCATGGATGACGGAAGCAGGAACATCGAGGAAAGCCTGCAGATGCTGCGTATGCTTCAGGAGCAGGGCGTCGAAAGGGTTATTGCCACGCCGCATTTCTATGCGGATGAAAACCCGCCGGACGTATTTTTGCGCCGCCGCGCGGACGCCTGGGAGCATTTACGGGCACACCTCACGCAGGGACTTCCTCATGTGCTTTTGGGTGCTGAGGTCCACTACTTTCAGGGGATCAGCCGCACAGCACAGGTCCGGCAGCTATGCATACAAGATACCGGTGTTCTTTTGCTGGAAATGCCTTTCAGCGGCTGGTCCTCCCGCACGGTAGAGGATCTCGCTGCGCTGGCTCAGCAGCAGGAGATGACGGTCGTGCTGGCGCATGTGGAGCGATATCTCCCCGACCAGCCCCGCGCCCTGTGGCCTAAGCTGCGGCGAATGGGCATTCTGTTCCAATGCAACGCGTCGTTCTTCCTTGACTGGCGCACGAAGCACAGGGCCGTAAAGATGCTGCGGAACCGGGAAATAGATATCCTGGGCTCGGACTGCCACGGTGTGTCCTATCGTCCGCCTCGCCTGGACGAGGCTGCGAAGTTCATTTGCCGGCATGCAGGGAATGAAGCTTTATCGCGGCTGGAGGACTGTTCCCGGAAGCTTATAGGTACGGACCGATAAATGTCAAATTCCCTGCTCTTTGAAAGCTGAACTGCACCCCATTTGTTAGATAGTATGATATAACATCTAACAAATGGGGTGCAGTTCAAGTGACATGGCCCTTTCATTGGAGAACTATTTTCTTCTGGCCGAACTGAACGGAAGAACTGTCCGGATTGCAAAGCTGTCCAAGGCCTGCCGGGAGCGGCTGGATCGTCTGCGGTCAAATGGATACACGCCGTGCTCGGCCGAAGTTCGCTTTGTTGTGGCGTGGAAAAAAGAAGACACAGATGAAGAGATCCCGGTGATCCTATCCGACATCCATCTGCAAAAGGACACCGCCGCACAATAAGTGCCGCGGTATTTCAAAAGGAGAACACTCATGAAAGCCCTGACCTACATAGAACACAAGCATTTTGCGCTGCTGGACAAGCCGGAGCCGGAGATCATCGATCCCCGGGATGCCGTCGTGCGGGCGACGCTGGGCTCTATCTGCACCAGCGACCTGCACATCAAGCACGGTTCCGTACCCCGTGCCGTGCCCGGTATCACCGTCGGCCACGAGATGGTGGGTGTGGTGGAATCCGTCGGTGCAGCGGTCAAAACCGTGCGCCCCGGCGACCGGGTAACGGTGAATGTGGAGACCTTCTGCGGCGAATGCTATTTCTGCCAGCATGGCTGGGTAAACAACTGCACCGACCCAGACGGCGGCTGGGCGCTGGGCTGCCGCATCGACGGCGGACAGGCGGAGCTTGTCCGGGTGCCCTATGCCGATCAGGGACTCAACAAGATTCCCGACAGCGTCACCAATGAGCAGGCGCTGTTTGTGGGCGATATTCTTGCCACCGGCTTCTGGGCCGCGAAGATTTCGGAGATCAAAAGTGAGGACACCGTCCTCATCATCGGCGCAGGCCCCACAGGCATTTGCACGCTGCTGTGTGCAGCACTGAAAGAGCCAAAGCGCATCATCGTCTGCGAGAAAGATCCGGCACGACTTACCTTTGTCCGGGAGCACTATCCGAAAGTGCTGACCTGCACACCGGAGGAATGCGAGGGCTTTGTGCTCTTAAATAGCGACCACGGCGGCGCTGATGTGGTACTGGAGGTGGCAGGCGGCAAGGATACCTTCCGGCTTGCATGGCGCTGCGCCCGTCCCAACGCCATTGTAACGGTAGTTGCCCTCTACGACGAGGCACAGACGCTGCCGCTGCCGGAGATGTACGGCAAGAATCTGACCTTCAAGACCGGCGGCGTGGACGGCTGCGACTGCGCGGAAATTCTGCGCCTAATCGAGCAGGGCAAGCTGGACACCACGCCGCTCATCACCCATCGCTTTCCTCTGAGCGAAATCGAAGAAGCCTACCGCATCTTTGAAAACCGGCTGGACGGGGTCATCAAGGTGGCCATCACGGCAGATAAACCGCAAAAATTCGGCAGGCAATAATAAATGCTTGCCGTTCTAAAAGAAGAACATCCAAATTTTCCTGAGGGGACGGTGCTGTGATATGAAGGATCAGCAGAAAAAAGACGTGGCGATTCGCAGTTCAGCAGCTGAGTATTTGACTTTTGTGGCCTCCACCGGTGAGAGCGACGCCAGCTATGAAATGCGGTATGAGGACGAGAATATCTGGCTGACACAGAAGATGATGGCGGCACTGTATGATGTGACAAAGCAGACGATCTCTCAGCATATCAACCGAATTTACGCAGATGGTGAGCTTACGCCGGAAGCAACTGTCAAGAAATACTTGACAGTTCAAACCGAGGGGAATCGTCAGGTCAGCCGCAGTCAAGACCACTATAATCTCCAAATGATCATCGCCGTTGGCTTCAAGATAAACAACCAGCGTGCAGTGCAGTTCCGCAAGTGGGCCGGACAGATCGTCAAGGACCATACCATTCAGGGCTGGACTATGGATGTGGAGCGCCTGAAAAAGGGTCATATGTTCACGGACGAGTACTTTGAGCGGCAGCTGCAGCAGATCCGCGAGATTCGACTGTCGGAGCGAAAATTCTATCAGAAGGTCACCGACCTGTATGCCACGGCGTTTGACTACGATAAGGACGCCAAGACGACCCGGCAGTTCTTCCGGACCGTGCAGAACAAAATGCACTTTGCCGTTCACCGCCACACGGCAGCGGAGCTGATCGTGGAACGGGCGGATGCCAGCAAAGAGCATATGGGACTGACCACTTGGGAGAATGCGCCAGAAGGGAAAATCCTGAAAGCGGATGTGACCGTCGCCAAAAACTACCTCAGTACAGAGGAAATGCGCTATCTGGAGCGCATTGTGTCGCTGTATCTGGACTATGCCGAGCTGC
This sequence comes from Clostridiaceae bacterium Marseille-Q4149, assembly GCA_018228685.1. Classification (GTDB taxonomy): domain Bacteria; phylum Bacillota; class Clostridia; order Oscillospirales; family Oscillospiraceae; genus Vescimonas; species Vescimonas cirricatena. Next base: position 1,382,690 of record CP073691.1, on the reverse strand, counting down.
AGGCCGAGCGTAAGATCCCTATGAGTATGGAGGACTGGGCGAAGCGGCTGGACGGCTTCCTCGAGTTTAACGGGAACCAGCTGCTGACCAGACCCGGGAAAATCAGTGCGGAGCAGGCAAAGCTCCACGCGGAAACGGAATATGAAAAATACCGCATCATTCAGGACCGCCTGTATGAAAGCGACTTTGACCGTTTTCTCCTGCTGGAGCAGGAAGTGAACCGGAATGACCAATAAGAGCAGGATGCGGCCACCCAAATTTAAGATAACAGCGGAGGAAACCGAAGGAGAAAACCATGCGTTCCATGAGACCTGACCCGGAGATTCGGGTGAAAAAAATCGCCATTCCCGCAGGCCGACGCCGGACTCCGGCGCTGGTGCTGTCGCCGAATGAGGCTCCGGTGCTGGCTACCGGCGTGCTGTGGATTCACGGCGGCGGGTACATCCTCGGCATGAAGGAAATGGTGCATATGTCCCGGGCGGTCGATCTGGTGAAAAAGTTCGGGGCGGTGGTAGTGTCGCCGGGGTATCGGCTGGCCTTTGCTGCGCCATATCCTGCTGTGCTGGACGATTGCCATGCGGCGCTAGTGTAAATGAAGTCCCACGCTGCCGAGTTGGGCATCCGTGCTGACCAAATCATGGTGGGCGGCGAGAGCGCAGGCGGCGGGCTGTGCGCCGCCCCGTGCATCAAGGCCCGAGACACCGGTGTGGTGAACGCCGCCTTCCAGATGCCCCTTTACCCCATGCTGGACGACCGGGACACGGAGACCTCCCGGGATAACCACGGCAAGGTGTGGAATACTCGGCGCAACCATTTTGGCTGGCACTGTTATCTGCGGGGGCAGAAGCTGGACGGCCTGTCGCCCTATGCCGCTCCCGCCCGTCTGACGGATTTTTCCGGCCTGCCGCCTGCCTACACCTTCGTAGGGGATGGAGAGCCGTTTTATGCCGAAACGGTGCAGTATATCGAAAATCTGAAAGCTTATGGGATTTCCGCCAGTGTGGACGTGTACCACTCCGATATGCACGCCTTTGACATGATGCAGCCGGATACACCCCTGAGCCGGGAAGCCGCCCGGCGGTTCAACGAACAGTTCGCCTATGCACAGGCGCATTATTTTGCGCCGCAGGGGGAAAGCGAAAGGTGAAGAGACATCGACAGATCGGAATTTACGGAGTTGATGAAATGATTAGGAAATATGTTGACGGTGATATAGATGCAGTGATGCAAATATGGTTAAATACGAATATTCAGGCACATAGTTTTATATCTCCAGATTATTGGCAGAGCAATTTTGATACAGTAAAAGGAATGATGCCCCTTGCGGAAGTGTATGTATATGAAGATGATTGCACAAAGCAGATAGGCGGATTCATCGGAATGAACGATAACTACATTGAAGGAATTTTCGTGAAAAAAGCAGTACAATCAAAAGGAATCGGAAAGCAACTGTTAAATTACGCTAAAGAAGGCAAATCTACACTAAGATTAAGCGTTTATCAGAAGAACAAGAAAGCTATTCGATTTTATCTGCGAGAAGAATTTGCCATTCAATCCGAAAACATAGATAACAATACGGACGAAAAAGAATTTGTAATGGTATGGAATCGGTAACTTCCGGTTTGTCGTACCAACTGAGAAATGAGGCAGAAACCACCCGAACCGATCAAGGAGTAACACCATGGATATCGACGCAAAATTGAGACCGCTGTACCTTCTGCAGATCCTGCAGGAATGCACGGATGAGGACAACTATCTGACCACCGCCCAGTTGGCCAGCATTCTGAAGCAGCGCTACGGCAGGCATCTATAAGGCCCGGGATCTGAAGCGCAATGTGGTTGTGGACGGCCGGGGAAAGCTGGAAAACAAGCAGATTTTCTACATCATCGACACCATCAACGAAGCCATCAACCGGCATAAGAAAATCCGCTTCCGGAAGATTGAATACAACGTGAAGAAGGAGCGCGTGCTTCATCACGGCGGAGAGAAATACACTTTCAGCCCCTACTCCCTGGTCTGGGACGGCGACAACTACTATGTGGTGGGCTATTCGGACAAGTACGAGAACATCGGCAGCCACCGGGTAGACCGCATTGCGGAGCAGCCGGAGATTCTCGACGAGCCTGCGGTGCCGCCCAAGGCCGGTTTCTCCGTCGAAAAGTATGTGAAAACCACCTTCCGGATGTACAACGCTCCTCGCAAAGAGGTGGAGCTGCTCTGCGACAACGGCGTGATGGATGCGATCATCGACCAATTCGGGCCGGACGTCCACACCTATGCCGGAGACCTGCAGAATTTCCGGGTCATTGAGGAAGTTGCTGTCGGCAAGGTGTTCTTCAACTGGATCTTTGGCTTCGAGGGCAAGGTGCGCATCAAGGCTCCGGCGGACGTAAAAGAGCAGTACCGACAGATGGTCGAGAATGCGGCGAAGGTTCTTTGACGTATAGGAGGTTTCCCATGACAGAAGAAAAAAACAAGCCACGCTGCCGGTGGTGCAACCTGGCCAACCACCTTTATGTCCGCTACCACGATGAGGAGTGGGGCGTTCCGTGCCACGATGACCACGCCCTGTATGAGCTGCTGATTCTGGAATCCTTCCAGGCGGGGCTGAGTTGGGAGACGGTGCTGAACAAGCGGGCGCGGTTCCGGGAGGTCTACGACGGCTTTGACCTGGACAAGGTCTGCGCTTACGGCGAGGAAAAGATTGCCCGGCTGCTCTCTGACGAGGGCATCATCCGCAACCGGCTGAAAATCCGGGCCAGTGTCAAAAACAGCCGTATCTTCCGGGACATTCAGGAAGAGTACGGCAGCTTTGAAAAGTATATCTGGGGCTGGACAGACGGCAAAGTCATCTACGAAAATGACCCCGCCGTTACCACCGGCCCGTTGTCCGACGCCATTTCCCAAGACCTGAAAAAGCGGGGCATGACCTTCGTTGGCTCCACCATCATCTACGCCTATTTGCAGGCCATCGGCGTCATCAATGCCCACAGCGACGAGTGCTGGCTGCATGGCGGGAATGGCTAAACAGTTCGAAGAAAATAATTATGCCCCATTATACCCTTGATTTCGCGGGTATAATGGGGCATAATTCTACATAGAATAGTATCTCGCAGGAGGTGCGCTATGGAGTTATCTGAGATGCAGGCACGTGCGGCGGAGCTGGAACGGCTGATTGCTGATCTGCCAGCCGGTTCCATTACGAAGAAAACCGTCAACGGCAAGGAATATTTCTACCACCGCTGGACAGAGGACAAGAAGCGGCGGGAGAAGTATATTCCGGCGGATGAACTGGAGGATTTTCGCGCTCAAATCGAGCAAAGAAAAGCTCTGGAACGGGAGCTGAAAGCGCTGAAGAAGCAGCTGCCCAAGGGAAAATCTGTGGATACCTCTGCGTTTACCACGAATGTCCGCACCGGAGAGGCGCTGCACTCCTTTGCATCCCCTGTTCGAGCCTATCGCAAGCGCGAGTGCTTCCGACAGCTGCACGACTACATTTACGGTGGGCAGCAGGACAAGGTGTTTATCCTCTACGGTCTGCGCCGGACGGGTAAAACCACCATGATCCGCCAGATTTTTGCGGAGATGAGCGAGGCAGAACTTGCCAAGGTTGCATTCATCCAGATTACCGCAAGAGATACGCTGGCGGATGTAAACCGTGATCTCAAGCTGCTGGAGGCGCAGGGCTTCCGCTATGTGTTCCTCGATGAAGTGACACTCATGGAGGATTTCATCGAGGGCGCGGCGCTGTTTTCTGATGTGTTTGCGGCCTGCGGCATGAAAACCGTACTCTCCGGCGCGGACTCGATGGGATTTCTCTTTGCTGAGGACGAACAGCTCTACGGACGCTGCATCCTGCTGCACACCACGTTCATCCCTTACCGCGAGTTTGAGTCCGTTCTCGGCATCCATGGCATCGACGAGTATATCCGCTACGGCGGCACCATGAGTCTCGGCGGCATCCACTACAACGAGACTTCCACCTTTGCCAGTAGGGAAAGCGCCGATGAGTATGTGGACACGGCCATTGCCCGCAACATCCAGCACTCCCTGCGCTGCTATCAGTACGAGGGGCATTTCCGGCATCTGTGGGACCTGTACGACAAAAATGAACTGACCAGCGCCATCAACCGCGTGGTGGAGGACATCAACCACCGCTTCACGCTGGAGGTGCTGTCGCAGGATTGGAAGTCCCACGACCTTGGCATTTCCGCCAGCAACCTGCGCCGGGATCGGGAGAACCCGACGGACATCCTCGACTGCATTGACCTTGCGGCTGTCACCGATAGTCTGCGAAAGCTGCTGGAGATCCGCAACAAGGCGGAGCAGACCGTAAAACTGGACGATGTTCATGCGGCAGAGATCAAGGAGTATCTGGATTTGCTGGACCTGACGCGGGAGATCGACGTGCTGCACCTGCCGGATGTCGGCACGAAGTCCAGCCGCACGGCGATCGCGCAACCGGGTCTGCGCTATGCGCAGGCGGACGCGCTGATCCGCAGCCTGCTGCTGGATGAGACGTTCAGCGCGCTGTCTCTGGCGGAGCGCACCGCCGTGCAGCAGCGCATCCTGACCGATATCAAAGGGCGGATGTTGAAGGACATCGTCCTGCTGGAAACCAAGCTGGCAACCCCCAAGAAGCAGGTGTTTGTGCTGCAATTCCCCGTAGGTGAGTTTGATATGGTGGTGTTTGACCCCAACGCCGGTTCGTGTCGGATTTTCGAGATCAAGCACAGCGAAGAAGCTGCGCCGCAGCAGTATCGCCATTTGATCGACGCGGAAAAATGCGCCCAGACGGAGCATCGCTATGGCCCAATCACCGGGAGGTTTGTCCTTTATCGCGGGAAAGATCAGGTAGTAGAGGGCATTCAGTATCAGAACGTGGAAGAATATCTGAAAACACTTGTATAACAGAGCCGCGATCCTAATGTATAGCTCAGGGCGGCGGCTTTCCATCGCTCATTTCATCAATCATTTTCTCGGCTCGTATGAGCGATGCTCTCAAATCCAATATTTTTTCAGATTTTTCCCTTGGGTACCTTTTCAAATGGAATCCAATCCGTTATAATGCGCTTATCAACCTAACGATATGCGCGAGGTGCCGCTATGAAGACGAAAGACAAGTCGAAGCAATATGTTATCTACTCCCGCAAGTCCAAGTTCACCGGCAAGGGCGAGAGCATCGAAAACCAGATCGAGCTGTGCCGCCAGTACATCGCCATGCACTTTGGTGACGACGCAGCGGAGAATGCGCTGGTCTACGAGGATGAGGGCTTTTCCGGCGGCAATCTGGAGCGCCCGCAGTTCAAGAAAATGATGAAGGACTCGCAGAAAATCGAGTTTGCCGCCATCGTGGTCTACCGCCTTGACCGCATCAGCCGCAACATCGGCGACTTTGCCAAACTCATCGAGGACTTAGGCGACCGGCACATCGACTTCATCTCTATCCGCGAGCAGTTCGACACCAGCTCCCCCATGGGCAGGGCCATGATGTATATCGCGTCGGTCTTTTCCCAGCTGGAGCGGGAAACCATCGCCGAGCGCATCCGGGACAACATGCACGAGCTGTCCAAAACCGGGCGCTGGTTGGGCGGCACCACGCCCACCGGTTACGCTTCGGAGAGCGAATCCAAGATAACGGTGGACGGCAAGGAGCGCAAGGCCTACAAGCTGAAGCCCATTCCGGAGGAAATCCAGCTGGTCAAAACGATTTTCTCCGTCTTCATGGAAACCGGCTCCCTTAGCAAGACCGACCAGTACCTGCTGGAGCATCGCTGCGTCACCAAGCGCGGCAAGCAGTTCACCCGGTTTGCCATCAGGGGTATCCTCACAAATCCCGTCTATATGATCGCCGACGAGACGGCGTACCAGTACCTCAAGGAGAACAACGCAGACCTGTTTGCCGAGCAGTCCGAGTTCGACGGCGAGCACGGTATCATGGCCTACAACCGCACCCTGCAGCGCCCCGGCAAGGCCAACCAGATCCGTCCCATGGAGGAATGGATCGTGGCAGTGGGCAAGCATCCGGGCATCATCTCCGGCAGCGACTGGGTGCAGGTACAGGCCATGCTGGATGTCAACAAGTCCAAGAGCTACCGCAGGCCACGCAGCAATGTGGCGCTGCTGTCGGGGCTTCTCCGTTGCGGCGAGTGCGGCGACTATATGCGCCCCAAACTGACCAACCGTACCAATGCCGATGGCGACCTAATTTATACTTATATGTGCTCCACCAAGGAGCGCAGCCACGGGACAGTGTGCGGCATGAAAAACTGCAACGGCAATACGCTGGACGCCAAGATTATCGAGGAGATCCGCAAGCTGTCCGCCGACAAGGAGACCCTTTCCAAGCTCTTGGCGCAGACCAAAAAGGTTATCAGCGGCAACAAGGAGGGCTACGACGCGGAGCTGGCACAGCTGCGCGAAAAGCACGCCGAGACTGAAGAGCGCATCAAGAGATTGGTAGACTCTCTGTCCGTTGCTACTGACACCTCGGCTAAGTACGTCATGGAGCAGATCGACGAGCTGCACCAGCAGAGCGAGCAGGAGCAATCAAGGCTTTCTAAGCTGGAGGCCCTCACGGAGCAAAGCCGGATGCTCCATCAGGAGTTCGCCTTCCATCAAGAGATGATCGAATCCTTCGCCCATGCGGTGGATACGGCGACGCTGGAGGAAAAACGCCGCCTGCTGCGCACCATCGTCAAAAAGGTGGTCTGGGACGGCAAAAATGCCTATGTGTACCTGTTTGCCGAGGACGGAGAGGCCGATTTGCCGCCCGTAGACCAACTTATGTGTCTGTCAGGAGAGTATAGCGAATGAAATCCTCATGCACTTCCGCGCCCAGCGGAAGCTGCAGGGGGAGGTGTCACTGTCGGAGGCCATCGAGACGGATAAGGCCGGCAACGCCCTATATCTGCAGGACGTGGTGGGGGCCGACGACACCATGCAGGAGGACCTGGAGGGTCGGGAGGATCAGCGGCTGATCCGGCGGCTGGTAGGGGAGTGCCTGACGGACCGGGAGGCCGACGTGATCCGCCGCCGCTACGGCCTGGACGGCCACCCGCCCCAGACCCAGCGTCAGGTGGCCGCCGCCTACGGCATCAGCCGCAGCTATGTCTCCCGCATCGAGAAACGCGCTCTGGAGAAGCTGGAGGCGGCCCTGCGGGAGCACTGCTATCCATAAACAGCAAGAACGGGGGCGGCAGCCCCCATTCTTGCTGTTGGTTCACAAAGTCAACCCCCGGCTCTGCCGGGGGCAAAAGAAAGCCTATGGACCCACGAAAGCGCTTAATTATCATAAAGGGGAAAGACCAGACGGACTCGGTGGCTTCGTTCCGGTTTCATGACGGGAGGTGCGAGGTCGTCTATACCAGTGCACCCAATAAGACATACGACTTTCAGAGCGGTAATGTTGAGATTCTGCCATTGCAAAAGAAAATCGATCCCGCGCAGGTGATCGTCACGGCTAATGGGCAGACCATCAGCGGAATGGATGAGCTTCTCGATTTTGGCGCGTATTATCGCATTGTCCGCTGCGGAAAGAAAGATTTGTCGTTCCGTAGGAGCGAAGTGCAGCTCCGGCAGAATTGCCTGACAGACGGTAAAAACAAGGAAGCCTTTCAATACTTCAAAGAGACTGCCGCGGCAATCAGTCTTGTGGCTGAAAACGGCATCAACATTCTGAGCATGCAGTACGACAAGATCCAGCAGGTCAGCGAGGATGCCGTGCTGGCAAGCTATCTTGCGCCGCAGAAAGAAGTCAAAGCGCCTCGGATGCCGGAGACGATCATCTATCCGTTCGGCCTGAACCAAAGCCAGAAACTGGCGGTAGAACGGGCACTTTCCTCCAAAATCAGCATTATTCAAGGCCCGCCGGGGACGGGAAAGACACAGACGATCCTGAATATCATTGCCAATGTTGTCCGGAGTGGAAAGACCGTGGCAGTTGTTTCCAACAACAATTTCGCAACACATAATGTGGCGGAGAAGCTGGAGAAGAAAAATGCCGCCTTCCTGACGGCGTTTCTCGGCAGTCTTGCCAACAAAGAGAAATTTCTGGAGGCCCAGACGGGCGTCTATCCGGATATGAGCGATTGGGAGATGCAGCCGGAGGAACGGCAGCAATTAGAGCAGGAAACGACTGCTCTTTCCAAGGAATTGAACGAAATGCTCAACGCAAAGAACCGCATTGCGGAAATTGAGCAGGAGTTCTTGCAGCTGAAGCCGGAGCAGCATTATTTTACGGACTACTATGCAACTTACCGTGATGCACCGTCTGAAAGTCTGAATAAGCTGTCCTCACAGAAAATTCTCGCCCTCTGGATGGAGTTTGAACAGTATGCGGAGCATGAGACTCGCTTGGGCCTTTTGCAAAAACTCTCCATCATGTTCCGGTTCAATCGCGGCGCACTCAAATTGTTTCTCCGCTCCCCGGAACTGGTCATCCCCTATTTGCAAAATCAATTCTATTTCGTAAAAAAGCAGGAGTTGGAGGACGAGAAAGAAACGCTGAACCGCAAGCTGGAACACTACGCTTTCGATGAAAAGATGGACGAGCTTACGCAGAAGTCACTGCGACTGTTCCGGGCAGAGCTGGCGGCGAGGTATCCGTGGAAAAGTGGACGAAAGCGTTTTGAAAAGAGTGATTTCCGGCGGGACTCTGCCGCGTTTACGAACGAATATCCGGTGGTGCTCAGCACGACCTATTCCATCAAGGGGACCCTGGGCATCGATCATATCTACGATTATCTTATCGTGGATGAGGCCTCGCAGGTCGATCTGGCCACCGGCGTATTGGCCTTTTCCTGCGCACGAAATATCGTGATCGTCGGTGATCTGAAGCAGCTCCCCAATGTACTGACAGAGAACGATATTCGCACCAGTGATGCGATTTGGCAGAAGTATTCCTTGGATGAACGATATCGCTTTTCAACGCATAGCCTGCTTTCTTCTGCGCTGGAAATATGGCGGGATGCACCGGTCACGCTGCTGCGTGAACACTACCGCTGCCATCCAAAGATCATCAACTTCTGCAATCAGAAGTTCTATCATGGGCAGTTGATTGTCATGACGCAGGATCACAATGAGCCGGATGTATTGACCATGTACCGGACAACCGCCGGCAACCATGCCCGTGGCCATCTCAACCAGCGTCAGATCGACGTGATTCAGCAAGAGGTGCTTCCGCGGCTTCGTAAGGAGAACTACCAGAGCATCGGCATTATTACGCCGTACCGGGATCAGGTAGCCGCCATCCGCAAGCAGTTGGGTGATGCCTATGAAGTGGACACCGTCCATAAATTTCAGGGCCGGGAACAGGACGCCATCATTTTAACCTCGGTGGATAATGTCATCACAGATTTTGTGGACGATCCCCATATGCTGAATGTTGCCGTTTCCCGCGCGGTTCATTCATTGGCGGTGGTCACGTCACAGGACCCACGCAATGACCGGACCAACTATGGCGATCTGACGCGATACATCGAATACAACAATTTTGAGGTGATCCGGAGCCAGGTTTACTCGGTATTCGATATGCTCTATCAGGGCTATGCCGAGCAGCGCCGGGCATATCTGCAAAAGCATAAAAGAGTATCTGAGTACGATTCCGAGAATCTCATGTATTCCGTGATTCAGGAGGTGCTGTCTGAGGAGGCGTATTCCGCCATCGGCTGTGCTGTACACGTTTCTCTTGCGACGCTGGTAAAGGACTATGAGCCGTTGACAGAGGAAGAATGCAAATATGCCCGGAATCCATTGACACATGTTGATTTTCTGCTGTTCAATCAGATGGATAAGCAGCCTGTACTGACGATTGAGGTGGACGGAACGGGCTTCCATGAAGTCGGAAGCAAACAGGCGGAGCGGGATATAAAGAAGAACTCTATTTTGGAGAAATGTGCTGTTCCTCTGCTGCGCCTGCGCACAGACGGCAGCGGAGAAAAAGAGAAGATCAAGGATATGTTGAAAACTGCACCACAGAAGTAAGAGGATAAGGGTTCTATAACAAACGTTGGGGCCAGGCTGATGCCTGGCCCCATTGTCATAAAAAAGTTGAGGATAGAGATAAAATCGTCAGCCATTCTTGTTGCCCGTTATAGCCTTCATGGCATTGCGGGCGCGTTTTGCCACATAGGCATCCCGATCATTTGCATACTGTCGCAATAGCGCCATTCCATCGGGGATGCTCCTGCGTCCAAGCAGCTCGGCGCATTGCCACCGGGCCTGGGGAAATATGCTGCGCAGCCCGGCATGTGTCAGGACGGATATGAGCAGTTCGTCTCCCTGTGCAGTCAGACAGTCCAGAACGTCCTCGGTTTCATCGTCCAAAGCCATCATTGTCAGCAAACAGTCCATATCTGCCGGGAAGAGCCCGCCTCGCTTGATAAGTGAACACACTTCATCCAGCATCTTTTCCCATTCCGGAAACATATACGGCTCTGGATCCCCCGTTCCGCAGCATTCTGCGTACTGGCGCGGTGTCATTTTCAGCCAGTGCCACAGATTGTGTATGTAATTTTCCAGTGACTTCCTCATCGCTCACACTCCTGTCTGGGCTGGGGCATCGGATGCATCCTATACCGCCCCCTATTCAATGCACTCCACCTGAACAATTACATTTGTAAATTCATCAAAATAGATCGTATATTTCCGGTCACTTACAAAGTCATCGGGGAATATTTCTTTTTTGAGAAAATGTCCAGATAAAAAGTTTGTTTTTTTCCTTCGCCATTCCAAAACACATATTCATTTGTTACCGGCAGTGGGGGCGCGACTCTGGAATTGCGGTGACTGTCAATAAACTCCCCTGTATACGATGATACGCCAGGGAACACGATCCTGGATGCATACAACAGGCTCAGGCCGATCGCAGCAGCAATCATAATCAGTCCCAATTTACAATCTTTGATTTTAACTTTTCTGGCCCACGGTCTATTAAGCAGGATGCACGCAACTCCCAAAACCAGGATCACCCCGCAGACGCCCCATATCCTATACAATATACTCCGGAAAAATTGAACATACCATGCCCTCAACTGAATCAATATAACATCACTCTGACAATATCAAATCCAATAATAACCGACCTGGAATCGATTGAGAATTGAAGTACGCACTATTTTCTCTTATAAAGCAATGACATAATCATGAAAAATATCTCGTTCACTATTATCAGACAGCTATGAAACACAATTTTATATTTTGGCGTTAAGCGTAGGCGATGCTGCTGCCGGATTTGCTCATGGACGCCAGCTGACGGCCATGCTGCCAGGCATAGGTCCATGTGCCGTCGGACAGGGGGTTGCCTATGGCATCGTAGGTGATGGATTTCCCGTTATACGCCGTCAGCAGGTCCGGCCAATTGGCGTCGCCGTAGGTATAGGTGCTGCTTGCTGTCCGGACGTGGCCGACAAAAGACGGCCACGTCCGTCAGCCGGGACAATTATTCCTCCTCGTCGGGTTCCCGGTCCCCCTGATCGGGAGGTATTTCCCCCCGCCGCAGGCTTTCAAATTGCATGCGTTCCTCGCCTGTCAGCGGTGGAAAAATCAAAACCTGCGGCCAGCGAAAGGTGGCACGCTCTATATTGATCCGTCCACCGGCTGTTCCTTCTAACATTACGGTGCTGCATACCATCATGAATGCCTCGCCAGGTGTTTCTTCTATAACTTTCGATATGGGATACAGGCCCACCATCTGAAACCGTTCCCACGGATAGAGGTGACGGAAGATACCCAGCAATATCACGGTAATCCCCTTGGTGGATACAATGTATACCCGGCTGAGCGCAATAATCATGGTAAACACTACACCAGTGAATATCAAGAAAAAAGCTGTGATGGTAACGGTATCAATCGCTATACGTATGGGGGGGTCAATGACCCATGAAAATGTATCAATGTAGAGAACATCAACTCCTACACCGGATATAATGAAAAACATCATCTGGTCATGCATCCCAGATGGGGAGATGCGCATGGTGCCTTTTTCTAATTTCTTCATACAGTCATCCTTACCGGGCCCCTTCGGCCCATACCCATATTAGAACTCCCTCCGCTGCTTCTGTTGCTTCTGCGGCTCGACGAGTATGTTGTTGCTGCGATATATGCGGAACCGGCTAACTCACTAGGCAAACTATAATCCTTTAAATGTAAATGCGTAAAACCCAACCCCTTTGCATCTTTATTTTTCATTTTAAATTGATTGACTTCATCTTCAAATTTCTTCAAAGAACTTACCAACTTTTTTAATTCCTGATAGTCGAGTAATATCTCAACACTATCGGTTTCTGTGTTGTTTGTAGTATAAATTTTCACAAAATCAACCTCCCCATCCGTGTTGTATTCCTTTCATAAAGTGGATGTAGGCCTGCGTCTCTACCGTATACAACACCGCAGCGATCGTTTTGCAACCGTTTTTTTGCAATTTTGTAAGAATTGGAATATGTCACAAAAGCAGGATGCTTTTGTGAGCATTGTGCCCAGGCGAAAAACCGGATTCCTGCCGAATACAGGCAAAAACGGGAATCGCTCCCCGTGGGGGGAGTGACATGGGTGGGGTTCGATTTCTCCTGATAACACTTTTGTCAAGCCCATTGGAATATTAAAAAATCCTCCTACCATCTCATTTCTGAGGGTAGGAGGATTCGCCAGCTTAACCTGCTGACATTGGGCCGCAGCCCCCGTTTTTCAGCTCATCTTTTCTGCCACCGACTCCAGCGCCTGGTCCATGGCGTTGCCCATGCGCTGCATGGCCTTGCCCACGGCGGTCCTTCTGGGCCGGGGACGCGGCAGAATGATGATCTCCAGCATGGCGCCCGCTACCATTCCGGCGGCCAGGCCCCACAAAAACGTACCGGTTTTACACATCCGTTACCCCTCCTTTTCATGACGCTCTTAGTATGGCCCGGGCCGCAGAAAATCATTCCGCCGCCCTTGCCAAAATCCGGAGAAGTGCGTATAATAATGAGGAAAAATTTGCGCGCACAAGGAGATTTTTTATGTCGATCGCACTTTTACAGGAGAAGATCCGCGCCCGGAAAACGCCCCTGGCCCTGGTCCTGGGGCCGGAGGCGGACAAGCTGCCCGCCAGGATCACGAAGAATTTCACCGATATGTACGGCCCCGGCGACATGGCCCAGGCGGAGGCTCTGCGCTATCACGGCAGCCAGCTCATCAGCCAGACGGCCCCGCTGCTGCCCGCCGTGGTGCTGCAGGCGGAGCGCTATCTGCGCTATGGCTTCATGGGCATGGACGTGCTGGCCAACCTGGTGAACATGGCCAAGGCCCAGGGACTTTACACCATTGTGGACGCCCGCACCGCCGCCCCGGCGGTGTATGTGGAGGGCGGCATCCGGGCCGACGGCGTTACCGTGACCCCCTATCCCGGCAGCGACGTGTGCCGGGTAGGGGAGGACAAGTCCGTGTTTGCCGCCGTCCGCACCGGCAACCCCTCCGCCCCGGAGATCCAGAATCTGCTGTCCGGTGACCGCCGGCTGTATCTGGCGGCGGCGGACCAGATGGTTCGCCATGGCGCGGCGCTGATGGCGGAGACCGATTACGTCCTGGACGTGAAGGAGCTGCGCAGCCGGGCTCCCAAGGCCTTTTTGCTGCTGCTGGGCTGCGACGGGGAGAACGCCCTGCCCGCCTTCGACGACTATGGCGGGGGAGCGCTGATCGCCGACACCGCCCTGCAATACGCCGACGCCGACGCCGTACAGGCTGCCGTCCGGCAGCTGAAGCAGCTGGTCACCGTGCTGTAAGGGAGGGCTTGCTATGACGAAAATCTATCTCATCCGCCACGCCGAGGCCGAGGGCAACCTCTATCGCATCGCCCACGGCCAGGAGGAGGGCCTGATCACCGACTATCGCGGCCCCAGGCAGATGCAGGCCCTGGCCCGGCGGTTCCGGGACATCCCGGTGGACGCCGTATACGCCAGCGACCTGATCCGCACCCAGACCACAGCCCAGGCGGTTTATGTCCCCAAGGGCCTGCCCCTGCACCTGGAGCCCGCCTTCCGGGAGGTGCACATGGGCGTGTGGGAGGGCCTGACCTGGCGCCAGATCGAGACCCGCTGGCCCTTGCAGATGATGGAGTTCAACCACCAGCTGGACCGCTGGCAGGTGGAGGGCTGTGAGACTGCCCAGACCGTGCTGGACCGGTATCTGCCTGCCCTGCGCCGGGTGGCCCGGGAGCATGACGGCCAGACGGTGGCCGTTTTCTCCCACGGCGCGGCCATGCGTATCGTTCTGGGTACGCTTCAGGGGCTGCCCCTGGCGGAGATCGGCCAGTCGCCCCACGGCGACAACACCGCCGTGTCCCTGATCGAGGCCCAGGGGTACGACCTGCGGGTGGTGTTCCGGGACGACAACAGCCACCTGACGGCCCAGGAGGGCCTCTCCACCTTCGGCAAGCAGACCTGGTGGAAAACCAAGGGCATGGTGGAGCCTGGCCAGCTGTATCGCCCGGCCAGCCATGAGCAGAGCCGCCTGTTCGGCGCGCCGGAGGGCGGACAGGGCACCGCCGTGTGGTACAACGGCCAGGAGCTGATCGGCCTGTACCAGACCGTCCGGGAGCCGGACGCCCTGCGCATCACCTGGTACGCCATGGACCCCATGTGGCGGGGCCGCCGCCAGGGGATCCCGCCTATGGGCCAGATCATCCAGCAGGGGCGGCGGCTGGGCCTGCCTTACCTGCGGCTGACCTGCACCGACGAGAGCCTGCGTCCCTTCTGGCAGCGCCTGGGCTTCCGGGGCGACGGGGCGGAGCTGGAAAAGGACATCCGCCTGCAGATTCCCGACCTGCGGCAGTGGGTCATGGAGTGATCATATCCGAAAAAATGCACCCTCAGCAAGCGGCAAAAGTGCCGCTTGCTGAGGGTGCTGCTTCTTTATGGCTGGGTGTTACGCCTGGTTCGTCTCGCTGAAGCTCTCCTCCAGCTGCCGCAGGCCCGCCTCCATCTCCTGGAAGCCGGACAGGTCCGGCTCCGCCAGGGTCTGCTGGGCCAGGGCCAGCTTCTGGCAGAACTGGCGGTTCAGCTCGGCATACTTGGCCCGGGACTGGGCGCACCAGGTCTCCTGCTGCCGGGTCAGCTGCCGCAGCTGCTCGATGGCCTTGGCCCGGAACTCCTCCGTCCGCCGGTGGGCGCTGATCTCGATATCGGCGATGTGGTCCTTCAGGGACTGATACTCCGCCGCCTGGGCACGGAGGTACTCCGTTTCCTTCTGGAGCTTCTGGGCCTGCTCCTGGAGCTCCCGGAGCTGTGTCTGCAATTGCAGGCAGGTGTCCGCCGCCGCGCTGTTTTCCAGCACCGCCCGGCGCAGGGTATTCAGCTCGGCCTCCATGGCGCGGTTGCGCTCCTGCAGGCCGTGGTTTTCCTCCTCCAGAGCGGAGACCCGCTGCTGATTTTCCCGGGAGGTCTGCTGGATATAGCTGACCACGTCCTCCCGGTCGAAGCCGCCGAATAACGCTGTTTTGAAATTGGTGTTCATTCCATAGCCCCCCGCTATTCCGTAAATTTGTACACAGTATAGCACAGGGCCCCGACAAAATCAACCGTTTTTCCCGATCATGCCGTAAAGAGCCTCCAGGGCGTCAGACAGAGTGCCCAGCCGGTCAATGAGCCCCAGCTGCACCGCCTGGCTGCCGTAGAGAATGGTGCCCACGTCGTTGGACATATCCCCGTCGGCCAGCATCAGCCGGCGGAAGTCGTCCTGGGTGATGCGGCTGTGCCGGGCCACGAAGGACACGATGCTCTCCTGCACCCGCTCAAAATACCGATAGGACTGGGGTGCGGCGATCATCAGGCCGCTCATGCGCACCGGGTGCACCGTCATGGACGCCGAGGGCACGATGAAGGTCTGCTGTCCGGACACCGCCAGGGGGATGCCGATGGAGTGTCCGCCGCCCAGCACCAGGGTCACCGTGGGCTTGGTCATACCGGCCACCATCTCCGCAATGGCAAGGCCCGCCTCAATGTCGCCGCCCACGGTGTTCAGCAGGAGCAGAACGCCGTCCACCTCCTCCGACTGCTCCAGATGGGCCAGAAGGGGCAGAACGTGCTCATATTTGGTGGTTTTCGTGTTATTGGGGGCCAGGCTGTGGCCCTCCACCTGGCCGATGATGGTCAGGCAGTATATGCTGCCCCGGCTGCTTTCCACCAGGGCCGCGCCCAGGTCGTAAAGACGCGGGGCGCTCTGGTCGCCGGACTGCTCCGGCTGCTGATTGGGTTCCTCCGTCATGGAACGCACCTCCTTATCGGAGATAGCATGTGCATTCCCGGCGAAAACATGCAGGGCGGCTCAGTGTCCGGCGTGGAGCTTCCGGAACTCCGAGGGCAGCATACCGAACACCTTTTTGAACTCGGCGGAGAACTTGCTCTGGCTCTCGTACCCCACTGCCCGGGCCACCTGGGCCAGGCTGTCGCCGGACTCCAGCAGCAGGGCCGACGCCTTTTCCATCCGGTGCTGCCGGATGTGGGCGGCGATGGAGCTGCCGTATTCCGCCTTGAACAGCTCCTTCATGGTGGAGGGATTCATCAGGAACCGGCGGGACAGCTGCTCGATGGTGATGCGGCTGTCCAGGTTTTCCGTCAGCAGCTGGTGGACCTGGTGGATGATCTCCCGCTGCTGGGGCGTCAGGCCGGCGGCGTGCTCCCCGGCGTGGGCGTCCACCGGCGGCAGGTGGGGTGCATGGGGCATGGCCTCCTCCCGGGGGCAGGTGACCTCCACCGTCCGCTCGATGACCTGGTGCAGCAGTCCCGCCACCTCCGTGTCCGCCGCCCGGTAATAGACCTCCTTGCCGATCCGGCGGCTGACCACCAGGCCGCTGTCCTTCAGCTGCCGCAGATGGTGGGAGGCGGCGGGACTGCTCATGCCTACCAGCGCCGCCAGATTCACCACGCACTCCTCGCAGTGGCACAACAGCCAGAAAATCCGCACCCGGTTGGCGTCGGACAGCAGGCGGCACAGGCACGCCACCGCCTGAAAGCTCTCCGCCTCCTGCATGCAATGCTCCAGCCGGGACAGGTCCCGGTCATTTCCGTGCCGGTGGGGCAGCTCCGTATGTTCCATAGCGCACACGCTCCTTCATCATTTTCCCGTTCGGCAGTTCTTTTCGCCCGAACGGCAGGAAAGGGGCAAAGACCGTTGACTTTCCCCGTTTCGTCCATTATAGTACAGTCATCAAGATTAAACAAGTGCTTAATGGTTGAATGCACCGGCCATTGGGCAGGAAAAGGAGTTTGCCATGAAAAAGACCTATCAGATCGAAGTGGACTGCGCCAACTGCGCCAACCTCATGGAGGAGGCCGCCAAGAAAACCGAGGGCGTTGAAAGCGCCGTGGTGAATTTCATGACCCAGAAGATGATCGTGGAGTTCCGGGAGGGGACGGACCCCAAGACGGTGATGAAGGCCGTTCTGAAGAACTGCAAAAAGGTCGAGGACGACTGCGAGATTTATCTGTGAAACACAACGCGTGCCGGAAGCCATTCCGGCACGTCTGCTGAGGGAGGGGAAGAAGCATGACCAAGAAGCAAAAAAAGATGCTCTGCCGCATCATCGTCACGGCGGTGCTGGTCCTGGCCATCCGGCTGTTTTCCATCGGGGGCCTGCCCGGGACGCTGCTGTATCTGGCGGCGTATCTGATCATCGGCTATGATATCCTCCGCAAGGCCGGCAAGGGCATCCTCCGGGGCCAGGTGTTCGACGAGAACTTCCTGATGGCTGTGGCCACCGTGGGCGCCATCGGCCTGGCGTTTTACGAGAAAAGCGGCGACTTCATGGAGGCCGTGGCCGTGATGCTGTTCTATCAGATCGGTGAGCTGTTCCAGAGCTACGCCGTGGGCAAGAGCCGCCGGAACATCACCGCACTGATGGACATCCGCCCCGACTATGCCAACATCGAGCAGAACGGACAGCTGACCCAGGTGGACCCGGACGATGTGCCCGTGGGGGCCGTCATCGTGGTCCAGCCCGGCGAGAAGGTCCCTCTGGACGGCGTGGTGCTGGAGGGGGCCTCCACCCTGAACACCGCCGCCCTCACCGGCGAGAGCCTGCCCCGGGACGTCACCGGCGGCGACGAGATCGTCAGCGGCTGCATCAACATGACTGGCGTGCTGAAGATCCGCACCACCCGGGCCTTCGGCGAGTCCACCGTGTCCAAAATCCTGGAGCTGGTGGAAAATTCCAGCTCCCACAAGTCCAAGTCTGAGAACTTCATCTCCAAGTTCGCACGGGTGTATACCCCCGCCGTGTGCGGGGCGGCCCTGGCCCTGGCGGTGCTGCCGCCGGTGTTGCGTCTGCTGACGGGGCTTGACGGCGACTGGGGCACCTGGCTGTACCGCGCCCTGTCCTTCCTGGTGGTCAGCTGCCCCTGCGCCCTGGTGATCAGCATTCCCCTGAGCTTCTTTGCGGGCCTGGGCGGCGCCAGCCACGAGGGAATCCTCATCAAGGGCTCCAACTATCTGGAAACCCTGTCCAAAACCAAAACCGTGGTGTTTGACAAAACCGGCACTCTGACCCAAGGCGTGTTCGACGTCACCGGCGTCCACCACAATCAGCTTCCCCGGGAAAAGGTGCTGGAATACGCCGCCCTGGCGGAGTGCGCCTCCTCCCACCCCATCAGCAAGAGCCTGCAGCGGGCCCACGGCGGCCCCATTGACCGCCAGCGGGTCACGGATATCCAGGAGTTCAGCGGCAACGGCGTGGTGGCCAAGGTGGACGGCGTCACCGTGGCCGTGGGCAACGACAAGCTCATGGAGAAGCTGGGCATCGCCTGGCACGACTGCCACAGTGTGGGCACCATCATCCACCTGGCCCTGGACGGCCAGTACGCCGGTCACATTGTGATCTCCGATGTGGAGAAGCCTCATGCTCGGGATGCCATCGCCGCCCTGAAGCGCATCGGCGTGGAAAAGACCGTCATGCTCACCGGCGACCGGGCCAAGGTGGCCGACCATGTGGCCCAGAGCTTGGGGGTGGACGAGGTCCACAGCGAGCTGCTGCCCGCCGATAAGGTGGCCCAGGTGGAGCGGCTGCTGGGTCAGTCCGGCGGCAAGCTGGCCTTTGTGGGCGACGGCATCAACGACGCGCCGGTGCTGTCCCGGGCGGATATCGGCATTGCCATGGGGGCCATGGGCTCCGACGCCGCCATCGAGGCGGCGGACGTGGTGCTGATGGACGACGATCCCCTGAAGATCGCCAAGGCCATCCGCATCTCCCGCAAGTGCATCCGCATTGTGTACGAAAACATCGCCTTCGCCCTGATCGTCAAGGCCTTGTGCCTGCTGCTGGTGGCCGTGGGCGCGGCCAATATGTGGGCCGCCATCTTCGGCGACGTGGGCGTGATGGTCATCGCCGTGCTCAACGCCATCCGGGCCCTGCGGGTCAGTAAGCTGTGATGAAACCACAAATTAAATAAGATCATGCCCGGTGCATTGCACCGGGCATGATCTTATTTTGCGGCTTTACTTTTTCTTAGCGTAGGGGGTGTTCTCCAGGGGGAGGGTCAGGCGGCGCTGACCGTCCAGCCGGTAATAGGCGTCGGCAATGGCGGGAGCCGTGGGGATGGAGGTGATCTCACCGATACCGATGGCGCCTCCGGCCACGTTGAGGCCGGGCTTCTCCACCACGATGGCCTGGATCTCCGGCGGGATCTGATTGGCCCGGAACAGGCCCAGGGTGCCATATTTGGCAGTGGGCTTGCAGGTGTCGTCAATGGGATACTGCTCCGTCAGGGCGTAGCCCATGCTCATGACCACGCCGCCCTCGATCTGTCCCTCGCAGCTGAGAGGGTTCACGGCCTTGCCCACATCGTGGGCGGCCACCAGCTTCTTGATGCGGCCGGTTTTCTTGTCCAGAACGCACATCTGGGTGGCGTAGCCGTAGGCCACATGGCTGACGGGGTTGGGCACGTCCGCGCCCAGGGGGTCCGTCTTGGCCAGATACTCGCCGTAAAACTCCTGGCCCACCAGGTCGCCCAGGGTCTTGCCCTCCAGAGCGGCGCTGAGCTTTTCGCAGGCCCGGCGGGTGGCCTCGCCGGTGACCAGAGTCTGGCGGGAGCCGGAGGTGTCGCCGGAATCCGGGGCGATCCAGGTGTTGCTGCGCTCATAGACGATGTCGTCCCGGTGGAGGCCGGTGTTGGTGACCACCACCTGCACCAGCACGGTGCCCAGGCCCTGGCCGATGCAGGAGGCACCGGAATAAATATGCAGCTTGCGGTCCTCCTCCACGATCAGCTTGCAGCGGCCCCAGTCGGGGATGCCCACGCCCACGCCGGCGTTCTTCATGGCGCAGGCGATGCCCACCGGGTCGCCGTTCTTCACGGCCTCGTCATAGGCGGGTTTGATGGCCTCCAGCGTCTCCACCAGGCCGGTGGAGTTGTCCACGATCTGGCCGTTGGGCAGGACGCCGCCGGGACGGATGGCGTTGCGATAGCGGATCTCCCAGGGACTGATGCCCACCAGGTCCGCCATCTCATTGAGCAGTGTCTCCGTGCAGAAGCAGGTCTGGGTCACGCCGAAGCCCCGGAAGGCTCCGGCGGGAGGATTGTTGGTATAATAGGCGCGGCCCTCGATCTCGAAGTTTTCATAGGCATAAGGCCCGGCGGCATGGGTGCAGGCCCGCTCCAGAACCGGCCCTCCCAGAGAGGCAAAGGCACCGGTGTCGGACACCACGCTGGCCTTGACCCCCTGAATGATGCCGTTTTCATCGCAGCCCATGGTGAAGTCCATGTCGAAGCTGTGGCGCTTGGGGTGGACCAGGATGGACTCCTGCCGGGACAGCTTCACCTTCACCGGCACCCGGGCGATATACGCCAGCAGGGCGGCGTGGTGCTGGACGGACATATCCTCCTTGCCGCCGAAGCCGCCGCCCACCAACATATTCTGGACCTGGCAGTGGTCATAGTCCACCCCCAGCATGGCGGCGCACTCGTGCATGGTGGTGTGCGCGCTCTGGTCCGAGGTCAGCAGCTTCACGCCGCCGTTTTCCAGGGGCAGAGCCACGCAGCACTCCGGCTCCAGGAAGGCGTGCTCGGTCCAGGGGGTGTGGAAGTGCTGGGTCAGCACATATTTTGCATTCTTGATAGCGCCGTCTGCGTCGCCCCGGGAGACGTGCTTATAGGCCTGAACGTTGCTCTCGTCCCCCTCGAACACCAGGGGCGCGTCCGGGGCGGCAGCCTCCTGGGGACTGTGCACGGCAGGGAGGACCTCATATTCTACCTTCACCAGCTTCTTGGCGGTCTCCAGGGTCTCCTGGTCCCGGGCGCAGATCAGGGCCACGGAGTCCCCCAGATAGTGGGTGATCTCGCCCACGCCGATCAGGGTGGGCTGGTCCTTTTTCAGGTGGCCCACGTTGACCTTGCCAGGGATGTCCTTCTGGGTCAGTACGCACACCACGCCGGGCAGGGCCTGGGCGGCGCTGACGTCGATGGACAGGACCCGGGCCCGGGCGTACCGGCTGCGCACCGCGCCGCCGTAGCACATTCCGTCCACATACACGTCGTCGGGGTACTGGCCGGTGCCCAGCACCTTTTCCTCCACGTCCAGCCGGTGGACCCGGCTGCCCATTTTCCAGTCGTCGGCGGAGGCCTCCGGCAGCTTCCCCTCCCGGAGAATCTTAGCCGCCAGCAGGATGCCGTCGATGATCTTCACATAGCCGGTGCAGCGGCAGATGTTGTTGCGGATGGCGAAGGCGGCCTCCTCCCGGGTGGGATCGGGATTCACGTCCAGCAGCCCCTTGGCGGAGATGACCATGCCGGGGATGCAGAAGCCGCACTGAACGGCTCCCGCCTCGCCGAAGGCGAAGGTATACACCTGCTTTTCCCAGTCGGACAGGCCCTCCACCGTGAGAACGGTCCGCCCCTCCAGCCGGTCGGTCTGGGGGATGCAGGCCTTGGTGGGCTTGCCGTCGATGAGGACGTGGCAGGTGCCGCAGGCGCCCTCGCTGCACCCATCCTTAACGGAGGTCAGATGCAGGGTATCCCGCAGAAAGCGGATGAGCTTCTGATTTTTTTCCACGGTCACGCTCTGCCCGTTAACGGTGAAGGTTGCCATGTGATCGTCTCCTTTGTCCCGGCCCGCCGACATATGGGGGCGTGATCTCAAACATTACCGCTGATTATACCATATTCATTCATTCTTCGCAAGGTGAAGCCTTATCCTTCTTTCAGAATAACCCAGGGCTTGCTTTTCCGGTCCAACGAGTGTATGATGGCAAAAATAGTAAACACAGAGAGGAGTTCTGACAATGGATCTGACGGAAAAATGCCTGGAAAGCCGGGAGGTATACAAGGGCCGCGTCCTGCGGCTGCGGGTGGACACGGTGGCCCTGCCCAACGGGAAAACATCCCTGCGGGAGGTGGTGGAGCACCCCGGCGGCGTAGGGATCCTGGCCCTGGACGAAAACGGCTGCGTTCCCATGGTGACCCAGTACCGCTATGCCTTCTCCCGGACGCTGCTGGAGATCCCTGCCGGGAAGCGGGAGCCCGGCGAGGAGCCCTTCGTCACCGCCCAGCGGGAACTGAAGGAGGAAGTGGGGGCCACGGCGGCGGATTGGCAGCCCCTGGGGCAGATCATCGCCTCCCCGGGCTGCTATGACGAGGTGCTGCATCTGTACCTGGCCCGGGGCCTGACCTTCGGCGACACCCATCCCGACGAGGACGAGTTCCTGTCCGTCCGGCGCATCCCCTTTCAGGAGCTGGTGCAGCGGTGCCTCAGCGGCGAGATTCAGGACGGCAAAACCGTCACCGCCGTGCTGAAGGCAAAGCTCCTGCTGGGGCTGTGATTTTCCCGAAAAAACAGTGGACAAGCGGCATTAGTTGTGGTAATATGAGAAATTAACAAAAGAGATAACGCTTTTGCAGTTTCGTTTCCGTTTTGCGCGGGAGAAAGGAAGGATTTCGTCATGGCTGTGAAGGAAAGCTACGCAGGGAAAATCAACCGCAAGCTCAACAAGAAGCTCCATGTCATCGACGTGGCGGCGGGCCGGGTCCCGGCAGACCTGGTGCTGAAAAACGCTACCTACGTCAACGTGTTTTCCAACGAGCTGTGCCGCGGGGACATCGCCGTGGCCGAGGGGCTCATTGTGGGCATGGGCGAATACCACGGCAAGGTGGAGGCGGACGTAGGCGGCAAGATCGTGCTGCCGGGCTTCATCGACGCCCACATTCACCTGGAAAGCTCCCTGGTAAGCCCCAAGGAGTTTGCCAAGGCTGTGCTGCCCCACGGCACCACCACCGTCATCACCGACCCCCACGAGATCGCCAACGTCATGGGCACCGATGGCATCGAGTATATGCTCCAGGCCACCGAGGACCTGCCGGTGGACGTGCGGTTCATGCTGCCCTCCTGCGTTCCGGCCACGCCGCTGGACGAGTCCGGAGCCAATCTGGACTATCGGGCCATCGACTCCTTCTATGACCATCCCCGGGTCCAGGGCCTGGCGGAGATGATGAACTTTGTGGGCATCATCAACGGCGACAGCCAGGTGGTGGAAAAGATCGTGGCCTCCCAGGCTCACCATAAAAAGATCGACGGTCACGCCCCGGGCCTTACCGGCAACGACCTGAACGCCTACATCGCCGCCGGCGTGTATTCCGACCATGAGTGCTCCAACGTGGAGGAGGCTATGGCCAAGCTGGAGCGGGGACAGTTCATCATGATCCGGGAGGGCACCGCCGCCCGGAACCTGGAGGCCCTGGCCCCCCTGCTGTGCGAGAAGTACATCGAGCGCTGCATGTTCTGCACCGACGACAAGCACCCCAACGACCTGCTGGAAAAGGGCCACATCGACTACATCGTCAAAAAGGCCATCTCCCTGGGCGCGGACCCCATCATGGCGGTGAAGGCCGCCGGGTACACCGCCGCCCGGTACTTCCTGCTGAACAACCGCGGCGCCATCGCCCCCGGGTATCTGGCGGACTTTGTGGTCATCGACAACTGGGAGAACTTCGAGATCGAGATGGTCTATAAGAAGGGCAAGCTCATGTACGACGGCGTTCTGCGGGACTTCGACACCCCGGAGATCGACCCCTATCTGGTCAAGCGGGCCCACGACACCTTCCATGTGGCCCCTCTGTCCGCCGCCGACTTCACCGACAAGCGCCCCCACGCCGTCATCGGCATGGTGCCCGGCGAGATCGTGTCCGAGGACGCGGGCTATGCCGACCACATCGACCTGGAGCAGGACATCCTGAAAATCGCCGTCATCGAGCGGCATAAGAACACCCACCACATCGGCCTGGGCTATATCAAGGGCTACGGCCTCAGGCATGGCGCCGTGGCCACCTCCATCAGCCACGACAGCCACAACATCATCGTGGTGGGAACCTCCGAGGAGGACATGGCCGCCGCCGCCAACCGGATTGTGGAGAATCGCGGCGGCATCACCGTAATGGACGGCGGCCAGATCCTGGGCGAGGTGGCCCTGCCCATCGCGGGCATCATGTCCGACGACAGCCTGGTGATGGTGAACAGCGCCCTGGAGGCCGCCAAGGACGAGGCCTTCCGGCTGGGCGTGTCCCGGGGCATTGACCCCTTCATGACCCTGAGCTTCATGGCTCTGCCGGTGATCCCGTCCCTGCGGCTGACCACCCGGGGCGTGTTCGACGTGCTGACCCAGCGGTATGTGTGATGGGCTGCTGCCTCTGAACCTCCTGGAGCTGACCTGGCACTGCCGAAAAAACTGACGATGAAAAATGGGATATCCGGCCTGAAACGCCGGATATCCCATTTGAATCCTCATTATATATAACAAACAGCCGCGCATGCCCAAGCGCGGCTGTTTGTTATGTTTGGGGTAGGAAAATCCCCATGGAAAAGATGGGCAGCAGGCGCTGCCAGGTATTTTCAGCGGCGAAGGAGGTAAACCATAGCCGCTCTCGGCTGCAAATTCAGAACTGGAGACGGTTCTCCTTGGACCAGGTGGTCAGATCCAGCCGGGGATAGCGCCGACGCAGTTCCTCGGCGGTCTCAGCATCGCCGCCGGTCATCAGAATCCGGTTGACAGCCTCCACATCGGCGGCCGGCATACCGTGGTCGGCGGTCTTGCCGCAGTCGCGGCAGGTATAGGTCCCATTTTCGGAAACCGTCACCTCACTGCTGCCGCAGAAGGCACAGCGATGCATCTTTGTAATCAGAGCCATTTTCGATTTCTCCTCTCTTTCCTCAAGTCCATGGGTAGGATATCATAGAATTTTACATTTGTAAAACGCATATTTTCGATTGAAGTCATGAAAAAAAGGGTGTACAATGAGGAATACAGTCAAAGAAAGACGAGGTGGGGGACATGAGCGCCACAAAATACCAGATTTTCCTGAAAACCGTGGAATGCGGCAGCTTTACCAAGGCGGCGGAGGAGCTGAACTTCTCCCAGTCCGGGATCAGCCACGCCATCAGCTCCCTGGAGGAGGAGCTGGGGGTGACCCTGCTGAGCCGGAACCGGGGCGGCGTGACCCTGACCGGGGATGGCCGGGCCCTGCTTCCGCAGATTCAGCAGCTCTGCACGGAATATCACCGACTGGCCCAGCAGGCGGCGGACCTGCGGGGCATGGATGCGGGCCTTGTGAAGGTGGCCTCGTTTTCCAGCGTCTCCGCCCAGTGGCTGCCCATGATCCTGAAGGCCTTCAGCAAGCTGTATCCGGCCATCGAGTTCGAAATACAGACCTGCGACTTCTACGACCAGATCGAGGAGCTGATCATCACCGGGCAGGCGGACTGCGGATTTCTGCGGATGCCGTCCCTGAAGGGACTGCAGGTGTACCCCCTGCACCTGGACCAACTGAAGGTCATTGTGCCCTGCGGGCATCCTCTGGCCAACAGCGATCCCTTTCCGGTGGAGGCCCTGGCCACGGAGCCGGTGATCCAGCTGGAGGAGGGAGACGATTACGAAATCCGGGCCGCCTTCGACGAAATGGGCGTGCGGCCCCATGTGCGATATATCGCACGGGAGGACCGGACCATTCTGTCCATGGTGTCCAACGGCCTGGGCATCAGTCTGCTGCCGGAGCTGATGGTGCGCCACAGTCCCTATCCGCTGGTGGTCTGCCAGCCGCCCAAGGCCTTTTATCGGCGCATCGCCATCGGCGTCAAGGACGAGAAGGCCCTGTCCAACTCCACCCAGCGGTTTGTGGACCACGTCCGGGCCTGGGTCCAGGTGAACGGGTTCAAATAAGATGATTTTCCTGCTTTACAAATCCAGCCGTCTGGGCTATGATGGGGAGTAGTATATAGAATAAAGGAGAGGCTTCCATGATCTATTTCAACAGCGACTATCTGGAGGGCGCTCATCCCAGCGTGATGGCGCGGCTCAACGAGACCAATATGGTGCAGACCGTGGGCTACGGCGAGGACGAATACTGCGCGGCGGCCCGGGAGAAGATCCGCGCCGTCTGCCAGGCGCCGGAGGCTGACGTTCACTTCCTGGTGGGTGGCACCCAGACCAACACCACCGTGATCGCCTCCATTCTGCGGCCCTGGCAGGGTGTGCTGTCCGCCGACAGCGGACACATCAACTGCCACGAGGCGGGGGCCATCGAGTCCACCGGCCACAAGGTCATCACCCTGCCTGCGGCAGAGGGGAAGATCACCGCCCAGCAGGTGCAGGATTATGTGGAGTGGCACCGGAACGACGAGTCCACCGAGCACATTGTCCAGCCCGGCATGGTGTATATCTCCCACCCCACCGAGGGCGGCACCCTGTATTCCAAGGCGGAGCTGACGGCTCTGTACGACACCTGCCGGAAATACGGCCTGCCGCTGTTCATCGACGGGGCCCGGCTGGGCTACGGGGTTATGGCCGACGGCTCTGAACTGACCATACCGGAGATTGCCCGCCTGTGCGACGTGTTCTATATCGGCGGCACCAAGGTGGGAGCCCTGTTCGGCGAGGCCGTGGTGATCATGAACCCGGCGCTGAAGAAGGATTTCCGCTTCATCATGAAGCAGCGGGGCGGCCGCATGGCCAAGGGCCGTCTGCTGGGCATCCAGTTTGACGCCCTGTTCACCGACGATCTGTACTTTAAGATTTCCCGCCACGCCGACGAGATGGCCTATCAGATTCGCGACATCTTCGTGTCCGCCGGTTATCCGCTGCTGTTTGACTCTCCCACCAACCAGCAGTACCCCATTATGCCGGACGATGAGCTGGCGGAGCTGGGGAAGAGCTTCGGCTATGAATACTGGGAACGGGTGGATAAGACCCATTCCGGCGTGCGCTTCTGCGCCAGCTGGGCCACCACCCAGGAGCACGTGGACGCCCTGCGGGCCGCCGTACAGGCCCTTCGAAAATAACAACAACCGGAACAAATTGGAACAATTTGAGGAGGAACGACACATGGAAACATACGGACTGGAAAAGCTGGGCATCATCAACGCCGGGGCGGTGTACCGCAATCTGACGCCGGCGCAGCTGGTGGAGCACGCTCTGCGCCGGGGGGAGGGCACCCTGTCCAACACCGGAGCCCTGGTGGTCAAGACCGGGAAGTATACCGGCCGCAGCGCCAACGACAAGTTTATCGTGGACACCCCCGCCATTCATGACGACATCGCCTGGGGCAAGGTGAACCGCCCCATGGACAAGGCCCGGTTCGACGCCATCTATGCCAAGGTCACGGCGTATCTCCAGAACAAGGACATTTTCATTTTCGACGGCTTCGCCGGAGCGGACCCCAAGTATACCAAGGCCTTCCGCATCGTCAACGAGCTGGCCAGCCAGAATCTGTTCATCCACCAGCTGCTGCGCCGCCCCACGGCGGACCAGCTGAAGGACTTCCATGAGGATTATACCATCATTGCCGCCCCGGGCTTCAAGTGCATCCCCGAGATAGACGGCACCCGCTCCGAGGCCGCCATCCTGGTGGACTACGAGGCCCATCTGGTGGTGATCTGCGGCACTCAGTACGCCGGCGAGATCAAGAAGTCCGTGTTCTCCGTGATGAACTATGTCCTGCCCAAGCAGGGTGTGTTCCCCATGCACTGCTCCGCCAACATCGGCAAGGACGGCGACTCCGCCGTGTTCTTCGGCCTGTCCGGCACCGGAAAGACCACCCTGTCCGCCGATCCCGCCCGCAAGCTCATCGGTGACGACGAGCACGGCTGGGCCGACGACTCCGTGTTCAATTTCGAGGGCGGGTGCTACGCCAAGTGCATCAACCTCTCTCCCGAGGGCGAGCCGGAGATCTACAACGCCATCCGCTTCGGCGCGCTGGTGGAGAACGTGGTCATGGACCCCGACACCCGGGAGTTCGACTTCGACGACGATTCCCTGGCGGTGAACAGCCGGGTGGGCTATCCTGTGGAGTACATCCCCAATGCAGAGCTCTCCGGCATGAGCCCCAGCGTGCCCAAGACGGTGATCTTCCTGACGGCGGACGCCTACGGCGTGCTGCCTCCCATCAGCAAGCTGGATAAGAACCAGGCCATGTACTACTTCGTCTCCGGCTTCACCAGCAAGGTGGCCGGCACTGAGATCGGCGTCACCGAGCCGGTGCCCACCTTCTCCACCTGCTTCGGCGAGCCCTTCCTGCCCCTGGATCCCTCCGTATACGCCGCCATGCTGGCGGACAAGGTGGAAAAGTCCGGCGCAAAGGTCTATCTGGTGAACACCGGCTGGAACGGCACCGGCAAGCGCATGAAGCTCCGCTACACCCGGGCCATGGTCACCGCCGCCCTGACCGGCGAGATCGAGAAGGCGGAGTTCGTCACCGACCCCACCTTCGGCGTCCAGGTGCCCACCTCCATCGAGGGCGTGCCCAGCGAGCTGCTGATCCCCGCCAACACCTGGGAGGATCAGGCGGCCTATGAGGCCAGCTGCAGGAAGCTGGCGGCCAGCTTTGTGGAGAATTTCAAGAAGTATACCCGCATGAGCGCGGAAGTGGTGGCCGCAGGCCCCAAGGCGTAACGAAACAGCAACCGGGCTGGGCGTGAAACCCAGCCCGGTTTTTACAAAAGGAGAACCTATGTTAGAACTGCGTATTCTGGTGGACGACATCGACTATGACTCCATTGCGGAGTATCTGATCCCGGCGGTGGCGGAGAAGCTGCGCCGGGAGGAAAAGGGCGGCATCCTGGGAAACGTCCTGGCCGGGAACCCGGACATGGCGGCCTCCGTGGCCCGGACGGTACTGGGAACCATGAGCCAGGAGCAGAAGGACCAGCTGCTGGTGCAGCTGGTGACCAAAAATCGCGAAAAGCTGCTGGATAAGGGAAACCAGGCCGTCCGCAGCCGGGGCATCGGCGTGCAGCTGTGCGACGTGGCGGTGCGGAAGCTCTGAAAAAAACTGCTCAATATCGGCAGAGCAGCCGCCCCGCCGGGCGGCTGTTCTTTTTTGCTTGTAATCGGTGGAAGTTTCTGATATAATGCACTTATATGCTAATTTGGGGAGGAAGTCCTGTGGGATATCTGGAAAATTTGTGGAATGCGCTGGACTTTGGCTCCCTGCGGGATATGGTTCTGCGGCTGGTGTCGGTGTTCCTGTGCCTGACGGTGCATGAAACGTGCCACGGGCTGGCAGCGCTGGCTTTGGGGGATCCCACGGCCAAGCGGGCCCGGCGGCTGAGCCTGAACCCCCTGCGCCACATCGACTGGTTCGGCCTGCTGATGATGGTAACGGTGGGCTTCGGCTGGGCCAAACCCGTGCCGGTGGACCCCCGGTATTTCCGCCGCCCCAAGCAGGGCATGGCCCTGACGGCCCTGGCGGGGCCGGCGTCCAACTTCCTGCTGGCGCTGGTGCTGCTGTTTGCAGGGCGGCTGGTGTATGACTATGCCCTGTATTCCGCCGCCAACCAGCGGCTGCTGACCTTTCTGCTGACCACGGCGATCCTGTCTCTGGGCCTGGGGCTGTTCAACCTGATCCCTATCCCGCCGCTGGACGGCAGCAAGGTGCTGTTCTCTCTGCTTCCTGACCGGGCCTACAACACCATGCTGCGCTATGAGCGATACGGCATGCTGCTGCTGTGGGCGGTGGTGCTGCTGGGCGTGGGCGACAAGTGGATGAGCGCCGCCATCCAGTGGACCTATGAGCTATTCTGCCGCGTGGTCGGCTTTTAAGAGGGTACAGGCAATTGGAAAGTCCCATTTATAAGCTGGAGAAGGTGGTTCAGGGAAAAGAGGAGCTTCAGGATTTCGAGGGGCCTCTGGACCTGATCCTGTTTCTGCTGAGCAAGAATAAAATCGAGATACAGGACATCCCCATTGCCCTGATCCTGGACCAGTATCTGGCCTATCTGGACCGGCGCAAGGAGATGGACCTGGAGGTGGCCAGCGAGTTTGTGACCATGGCCGCCCATCTGATGTATATCAAGACCCGGATGCTCCTGTCCCTGGAGGACGAGGAGGCAAAAAACGAGATGGACGCCCTGATCCAGTCTCTGGCGGAGCGCCAGCGGGGCGAGGCCTATGCCCGGGTGCGCCGCCTGGCGGAGCTGCTGGGCCCCATGGGCGAGTTTGGCCGCAGCATCCTGACCCGGGACCCCGAGCCTATGGAGCGGGGCAAGGTATATGAATACGACCAGCAGCCCGCAGACCTGGTCATCGCCATGCAGGAGGTCACCGACCGCCGGGGCCAGGCGGAAACGCCGCCTCTGCGGGCCTTTGACGAGATCGTCCGGCGGGAGCCCTATTCCGTGGAGCAGAAGGCCAAGGAGATCGTCCGGCGGCTGAAGGAGGGCGGCATCACCCGGTTTCTGCTGCTGTTCCGGGGCAGCCGCAGCCGCAGCGAGCTGGTGGCCACGTTTATGGCGGTGCTGGAGCTGTGCCGCAGCCGGATCATCCGGCTGGCCGGACCCGCCGCCGACTGCACCGTTACCTGCCGGGAGGACCCGGAAAACACCGAGGAATAAAACATGGAAGCAATGGAAATGAAAGAAATAGAGGCCGCGGTGGAGGGAATCCTCTTCGCCTCCGGGGAACCGGTGGCGGCGGACCGCATCGCCGTGGCCCTGGACCTGGACCGGGACACCGTGGACCAGGTGCTGCGCCGCCTGGCGGACTACTACAGCTACGAGCGCCGGGGTATGCGCCTGGTGCGGATGGAGGATACCTGGCAGCTGTGCTCCGCCCCGGAGTACGCCGACCTGATCCGCCGGGCCTTCGAGATCCGCAAGCCTGCGAAGCTGTCCCAGCCGGCCCTGGAGGTGCTGACCATCATCGCCTACTATCAGCCCACCACCCGGGCCTATGTGGACCAGATCCGGGGCGTGGACAGCGCCTACACCGTGGGCCTGCTGCTGGACCGGCACCTGATCGAGGAGTGCGGGCGGCTGCAGGTGCCGGGACGGCCCCGGCTGTACCGCACCACCAAGGCGTTTCTGCGGGCATTTCATCTGAACTCGCTGGACGATCTGCCGGAGATCCCGGGCCTGGAGGCCGACGGACAGCTGCGGCTGAATGACGACGGCGCCGTTCAGGAGCCGGAACAATAATTACAGGAAGGGGGACCCTGCATGGTCGCGCTGTGGATACTGGGCATATTGCTGGCACTGATCCTGCTGGTGCTGTTTCTGCGGGTGGGGGTGCGCATCGCCTTCGGCGACGAGCTGCGGGTCACCGCCGCAGCGGGGCCTGTGCGGATACAGATCGTGCCGAGTCCCCCGAAAAAGCCCAAAAAACAGAAAAAGCACAAGGAGAAAAAGAATCCGCCCGAAAAGCAGAAGGCAGCGCCCCGGGAGAAGCGGAAGCTGGGCCTGACGCCCGGCGATATCCGGTCGGCGCTGCCGTACCTGTGGCAGTCCCTGAAAGGGGCCCTGCGAAAGACCCGGCAGCGGCTGCGCATTGATCCCATGCAGGTGTCGGTGATCCTGGGCGGGGAGGAGGACCCGGCGGCGTCTGCCGAGACCTACGGCTGGGTCAGCGCGGCGGTGTGGACGTTTATGCCCCGGCTGGAGGAGCTGATGCGTATTCCGGACCCGTATATCCACCTGGACGTGGACTATTCCGCCGCCGAAACCAAAGCGGAAGGGGAGGTGGGCCTGTCCTTCCAGATCCGGGACCTGTTCGCCATCGGCTTTGCCTTCGGTATCCCAGTGCTGAAGTGGCTGCTCCGGTGGAAGAAGGAGAAAAAGCTCCGGGAGGAGGCCCAGAAGGCCGAAAATCCCGAAAAGCCCCAGGAACCTGTGACCAACGATGAAAAAAGCGCCTGATACAAATACGAAAGGATGACACCCATGGAAAACAACGAGAGAAAGAACAATTCCCTGACGGAGCTGATGGAGGCCTCCATGAGCAAGATCCGGGATATGGTGGACTCCAACACCATCATCGGCGAGCCTATCCAGACCCCCGACGGCGTGACCCTGATCCCCGTGTCCCGGCTGAGCTTCGGCTTCGGCTGCGGCGGCGGCGATTACGGCAAGCAGGCCCCCAAATTCGGCGGCGCCAGCACCGCCGGTGTCAAGGTGGAGCCGGTGGCTTTCCTGGTGGTGAAGGACGGCGTCACCCGAGTGATGCCCGTGGCCCTGCCCGCCGTGGGCACCGTGGACCGGGTCATCGATCTGGTGCCCCAGGTCATGGACCGGGTGGAGAGCTTCATCGACAAGAAGAAGGCGGAAAAAGAAACGTACTGAGTGAATAGAATGAGGTCATCGCTGTGGATATGGGGTGATCTCTGTGAGAAAACGGACGTGGCTGCTGGTGGGGCTGGCGCTGTGGTGGTGCCTGACGCCGGTGCGGGTGTGGGGCGTGTCCACCAGCGCCTCTGCCGCCGTGCTGATGGACGCGGACACCGGGCAGGTGCTGTATGACCAAAACGGCGGCCGGCGGATGCTCATCGCCAGCACCACCAAGATCATGACGGCCCTGGTGGCGCTGGAACGCGCCTCGCCTACGGACGTCATCACTGTAAAGCAGGAACACATGACAGAGGGCTCCTCCATGTACCTCAAGCCCGGAGAGCGGGTGACGGTGGAGGAGCTGCTGTACGGCCTGCTGCTGTGCTCCGGCAACGACGCGGCGGAGGCCCTGGCCGACGGCTGCGGCGGGACGGCATCCTTTGTCCGGCGGATGAACAGCCTGGCAGGGGAGCTGGGGATGGAGGACACCTCCTTTGAAAACCCCAGCGGCCTGGACGGTCAGGCCCACTACTCCACCGCCCGGGACATGGCCCGTCTGGCGGCCTATGCCGCCGGGAACCATACCTTTGTGCGCCTGTGCTCCACCCGGAGCGTCACCATCGGCGGGCGCACCATGACCAATCATAACCGGCTTCTGCGGGCGGTGCCCGGGTGCATCGGCATGAAGACCGGCTACACCAGAGCCGCGGGACGGACCCTGGTCAGCGCTGCTGAACGGGACGGCCGGCGGCTGGTGGCTGTCACCCTGCAGGACGGCAACGACTGGGCGGATCATGCCGCCCTGTATGACTGGGGCTTTGCCCAACCCGCCGGGCAGGAGACGGCGGACCACCGCCGGGAGGATACGCCGTGAAGGAGCGACTGCAAAAGATCATAGCGGCTGCCGGGATATGCTCCCGCCGGGCGGCGGAGGAGCTGCTGCGGCAGGGCCGGGTCCGGGTCAACGGACAGTCCGCCGCCCTGGGAGACCAGGCGGACCCGGAGTCGGACATCGTCACGGTGGACGGCCAGCCCCTGCGGCGGGACACCCGCCGGGTGTACCTGATGTTGAACAAGCCCCGGGGCTATGTCACTACCCTGTCCGATGAGCGGGGACGGCGGACGGCGGCGGAGCTGGTGTCCGGCTGCGGCGCGCGGGTGTACCCCGTGGGGCGGCTGGACATGGACTCCGAGGGCCTGCTGCTGATGACCAACGACGGGGCCTGGATGCAGCGGCTGCTGCACCCCAGCCACCAGATCGAGAAGGAATACCGGGTCACGGTGACGGGCCCGGTGGAGGGGGCCGCCCAGCGGCTGGCCGCCATCCGGGACCTGGAGGGGGAGCGCATCCGCCCGGCCCGGGTCCGGGAACTATGGCGGGACGGCAGCAAGGCCGCCCTGTCCGTCACCATCCATGAGGGAAAAAACCGCCAGATCCGCCGGATGTGCCGCCAGGCGGGACTGGCGGTGCGGCGCTTGCAGCGGGTGCGGGAGCACACGCTGACGCTGGGGGACCTACCAGTGGGGCAGTGGCGGTATCTGACGCAGCAGGAGCTGCGCGATTTGGAAGGAAGCGAGAAGTCGTGAGCAAAAACGTGCTCCAGACCATACGAAGCCGGACGGACAGCTTTTCCCGGGGGCAGAAGCGCATTGCCGACTATATTCTGATGAATTATGACAAGGCGGCGTTTATGACCGCCGGGCACCTGGGGCGCAAGGCCCAGGTCAGCGAGTCCACGGTGGTGCGGTTCGCCTCCCAGCTGGGGTACGACGGGTACCCCAATATGCAGCGGGCCCTGCAGGAGCTGGTCCGGGGCAAGCTCACGTCCCTGCAGCGCATCCAGGTGTCCCGGGATCAGATGCAGGAGCAAGATGTGCTCACCGGCGTGATGCAGCGGGACATGAACAGCATCCACACCGCCATCGAAAGCGTGGACCGGGCCGCCTTTGACCAGGTGGTGGACCGGCTGCTGACGGCCAGCCATATCTATCTGATGGGTGTGCGGTCGTCGGCATTTCTGGCGGGGTATCTGAACTTTTATCTGCACCTGATGTTCAAGAACGTCACCCTGGTGCAGAATGCCGCCGCCGGCGAGATCTTCGAGCAGCTCAGCCAGATCGGCCCCGGGGACGTGCTGGTGGGCATCAGCTTCCCCCGGTACTCCCAGATGGCCATCCACGCCGTGGAGTATGCCCGGGACCGGGGCGCCGACGTGGTGGCCATCACCGACGGGCAGATGTCGCCCCTTTACCGGATGGCCACGGTATCGCTGCTGGTGCGCAGCGATATGATCTCCTTTGTGGACTCCATGGCCGCTCCCCTGAGCCTGCTGAACGCCCTGATCGTGGCGGTGGGGCGGCAGAAAAACGAGGAAGTATCCGGCACCTTCTCCCAGCTGGAGAATGTCTGGTCCAAATACAACATATTCGGGAAAACGGAAGATGAATCATAAGCGTATCGCGGTGGTGGGCGGAGGAGCCGCCGGACTGATGGCGGCTATCGCCGCCGCCGAGGGCGGCGGACAGGTGACGCTGCTGGAGCCCAACGACCGTCTGGGCAAAAAACTGAACATCACCGGCAAGGGCCGGTGCAACGTGACCAACAACTGCTCCCGGGAGGAGCTTCTGCAGAACATCCCCCGGAACGGGCGGTTTCTGTACGGGGCCTTCGCCCGGTTCGACAGCCGGGACGCCATGGCCTTTTTTGAGAAGCTGGGCGTCCCCCTGAAAACCGAGCGGGGCAACCGGGTGTTTCCCCAGTCGGACTGCGCCTTCGACGTTTCCGGGGCCCTGCGCCGCCGGTGCGAAAGGCTGGGTGTGAAGTGGGTCCGGGACCGGGCCGTATCCGTGGACACGGACGGGGGCCGGGTCTGCGGCGTCACCGGACAGCAGGGAACCTACCCGGCGGAGGCGGTGATCCTGGCTACCGGCGGCGTCAGCTATCCCGCCACCGGCTCCACCGGCGACGGATATCGCATGGCGGCGGCCCTGGGCCACGAGATCGTGCCGCCCTGCGGCTCCCTGGTGCCTCTGGTCAGCGGGGACGATGCCTGTCGCCGGATGCAGGGCCTGGCCCTGAAAAATGTGGAGCTGACGGCCCTGAACGGGAAGAATAAGGTGCAGTTCCGGGATTTCGGCGAGCTGCTGTTCACCCATTTCGGCGTGTCGGGACCTCTGGTGCTGTCCGCCAGCGCCCACCTGCGGCACTGGGACCGGGAGCAGTACCGTCTGTCCATCGACCTGAAGCCGGCGCTGGACCGGGAAAAGCTGGAGGCCCGCATTCTGCGGGACCTGGGGGAGAATCCCAACCGGGACTTCGAGAAGATACTGGCGGGCCTGGTACCCCACAGCATGGTGCCGGTGATACTGGAGCGGCTGGAGATCCCGGCGGGGCTGAAGGCCAACTCCGTGACCAAGGCCCAGCGCCGGGCACTGGAGGAGCTGCTGAAGGGCTTCACTGTGTCCGTTACCGGGCCGAGACCGGTGGCGGAAGCTATCGTCACCTCCGGCGGCGTGAAGGTGAACCAGGTGCAGCCGTCTACCATGGAATCAAAGCTGACCCCGGGGCTTTATTTTGCCGGGGAAATACTGGATGTTGACGCCTATACCGGCGGCTTCAACCTGCAGATCGCCTGGTCCACCGGGCATCTGGCGGGGACAAGCGCCGCCGTGGCGGAAGGAGAATGAGCATGGCCGAAAAATATTCCGTAGCTATAGACGGCCCCTCCGGGGCCGGAAAGAGCACCCTGGCCAAGGCGGCGGCAGCGGCGCTGGGCATCTGTTATGTGGACACCGGGGCCATTTACCGCACCATCGGATACGGGGTGTACCGCCGCGGGATCAACCCGTCGGACGCCGGAGCCGTGGCGGCGGTACTGCCGGATATGCAGCTGGAAATGCGCTATGACCAGGCGGGCCTGCAACGGATGATGCTGGCCGGGGAGGACGTGACGGATCAGATCCGCCTGCCGGAGATGTCCCGGTACGCCTCCACCGTCTCCGCCATTCCGGCGGTGCGGGACTTCCTGCTGGAACTGCAGCGGGAGCAGGCCCGGCGTCACAGCGTCATCATGGACGGCCGTGACATCGGCACGGTGGTGCTGCCGGATGCCACGGTGAAGATTTTCCTCACCGCCGCGCCGGAGGTGCGGGCCATGCGCCGCTTCCGGGAGCTGGAGCAGCGCGGCACCTCCCAGCCCTATGACCAGGTGCTCCGTGAGATCGTGGACCGGGACTATGCCGATACCCACCGGGCCATCGCCCCGCTGCGCCGGGCGGAGGACGCCGTGGAGCTGGACACCGGCGCCCTGACCTTTGAGGAGAGTCTGCGCCTGCTGCTGGAGACCATAAGGAGGCGGGCAAAGCTGTGAAAAATCCGCATTTTGTCCGGATTCAGAAAATCCTGGGGCCGCTGGTGCGGTTCCTGTTCCCCATTTCCCTGGAGGGGACGGAAAATCTGCCGGAGGACCGGCCGGTGATGCTCTGCGCCAACCACAGCAGCGCCTGGGACCCGGTCCTGTTCGTGGCAGCCATATGGACGGGTTATCCCCTGCGGATCATGGCCAAAAAGCAGCTGCTGCGGATTCCCATCCTGGGCAGCATTCTCAAGGCCATCGGCGTGTTTGCCGTGGATCGGGGCAACTCGGACATCCAGGCGGTGAAAACCGCCATCCAGAGCCTGAAGCAGGGCTGGAACCTGCTGATTTTCCCGGAGGGCACCCGGGTGAAGGACCCGGGACAGGCGGAGGTCAAGGGCGGCGCGGCCATGATGGCCATTCGCTCCGGGGTGGACATGGTGCCCATGTTCATCGACACGAAAAAGCGCCTGTTCCATCGGGTGCGGATCATCATCGGCCGGCCCTATACCCCGGTGTACACCGGGCGCAAGGGCACGGCGGAGGAATACCAGGCCAACGCCGACGAGATCATGCGGCGGGCCTATGCATTGGGAGGGATCGTATGCCGGTGATCCAGGCGAAAAGCGCCGGTTTCTGCTACGGCGTCCGCCGGGCCGTGGAGCTGGCGGAGAAGACCGCCCGGGAGACCGGCGGCTGCGTCATGCTGGGCAGCCTCATCCACAACGCCAATGTAGTGGCCCGGCTGGAGCAGCTGGGAGCCCGCCAGGTGGATTCCACGGATGAGGTCCACCCCGGAGACACGGTGATCATCCGCTCCCACGGGGAGACCCGGCAGGTGCTGGAGCGGCTGGAGGCCATGGGGGCCCGGTGCGTCAACGCCACCTGTCCCAACGTTCTGCACATCCAGCATATCGTGTCCCGGGCCGGTCAGGCCGGGCGCATGCCCCTGGTCATCGGCGAGCCCCATCACCCGGAGGTCATGGGCGCGGCCAGCTGGTGGGACGGGACCCTGGTGTTTCCGGGGCCGGAGGAGCTGGAGCGGTGGCTGCTGGAGGACCCGGCCCGCCGGGACCTGCCCCTGACGGCGGTGGCCCAGACCACCTGCGTCCGGAGCATCTGGGAAAGTTCAAAAAAAATTCTAAAAAAACTGTGTACAAACGCGGAATTATTTGATACAATATGTGATGCTACGCATAGACGTCAGTCCGAGGCGGCGGAGATCGCCTCCCGGGTGGACGTCATGGTCGTGGTCGGAGATCGTAAAAGTGCCAACACCAAACATTTGACAGAGATTTGCCGTGAGCTGTGCCCCAGAGTGTACCAGATCGAGGGGGCGGAGGAGCTTACACCGGACCTTTTTATTGGATGTTCATTGGCGGGACTTACGGCCGGCGCGTCCACACCGGCGGGCATCATTAAGGAGGTATATACAACGATGAGCGAAGAAATCAAGAACAACGAAATCAAGGAAGAGAGCTTCGAGGAGCTGCTGGACAAATCTTTCAAGACTTTAAATACAGGAGAGAAGGTAACCGGTATCGTGACGGCTGTTGGTCCCACCGAGGTTCAGGTGGACCTGGGCTGCAAGCAGGCCGGCTACATTGCCGTGGACGAGCTGTCCGCTGATCCCAACGTGAAGCCCGAGGACGTGGTGAAGGTCGGCGACGAGATCGAGACCTACATCATCCGCGTCAACGACGTGGAGGGCTATGCCATGCTGTCCAAGAAGCGCCTGGACGCCGTGAAGGTCTGGGAGGACATCGAGGAGGCCCGCGAGAACAAGACCACCCTGGAGGGCAAGGTCACCGAGGAGAACAAGGGCGGCATCGTCGTCAACGTCAAGGGCGTGCGCGTGTTCGTGCCCGCTTCCCAGAGCGGCCAGCCCCGCGGCGCCGATCTGTCCGAGATGATCGGCCAGACCGTGTCCCTGCGGATCACCGAGGTCAACCGTGCCCGCCGCCGGGTGGTGGGTTCCATCCGTGCCGTGCAGTACGAGGCCCGTCAGGCCGCCCAGGCTGCCATCTGGGAGAGCATCGAGGTCGGCAAGCACTACACCGGCACCGTGAAGTCCATGACCAGCTACGGCGTGTTTGTGGACATCGGCGGCGTGGACGGTATGGTACATATCTCCGAGCTGTCCTGGTCCCGCATCAAGAACCCCGCTGAGGTGGTTTCCGTGGGCGACACCCTGGATGTGTACGTCATCTCCTTCGATCCCGAGAAGCACAAGATCTCCCTGGGCGTCAAGGATCACTCCTGCAACCCCTGGGACACCTTCATGAACACCTATAAGGTGGGCGACGTGGCCAACGTCCGCATCGTGAAGCTGATGACCTTCGGCGCCTTTGCCGAGGTCGTGCCCGGCGTGGATGGTCTGATCCACATCTCCCAGATCGCGGACCGCCGCATCGAGAAGCCCGGTGACGTTCTGTCCGAGGGCCAGATGGTGGACGCCAAGATCACCGCCGTGGACGAGGAGAAGCAGAAGATCTCCCTGTCCATCCGCGCTCTGCTGAACGACGAGCCCGCCGAGGACGAGGAGTAATCTTCCCCGAACCGGCCTGTGTCGGAACTGAATCGCTGACAAACGGCCCCCGGTGTCGTACCGGGGGCCGTTTTTTGTACGTCGCGGGGGTCAGCGCTGGTTCTGGTTCTGATTGCTGTTCTGGTTCTGATTCTGGTTCTGGTTCTGATTCTGCTTGGAATTGCGGTTCTGACGGGTGTTCTGATTCTGATTCTGATTCTGGTTGTTGTTCTGGTTCTGATTCTGGTTCTGGTACTTGTCCATGACGGACACCTCCTTCTGTACCTGCGGTACAGGGATAGTTTGGCCGGAACCGGTGGAATCATGCACAAGTCCGGGAAAAAATCGCAAAGCGCGGCGGCGGGGTTGTTCCGGAACAGGGAATCTGGTATAATGCGGATAGAAATTTTTGCAGAGGAGGGAATCGTCATGCGGACGCTGGCCGCCATATCGCTGTCCTTTGCCGCCGCCGTTTTCGCGGCGGTGCTGCTGCCCTGGTCCGGGTGGACCTGGTGGGCGGCAATCGTCTGCGGAGCAATGG
This sequence comes from Clostridiaceae bacterium Marseille-Q4149, assembly GCA_018228685.1. Taxonomy (GTDB): domain Bacteria; phylum Bacillota; class Clostridia; order Oscillospirales; family Oscillospiraceae; genus Vescimonas; species Vescimonas cirricatena. Next base: position 1,342,725 of record CP073691.1, on the reverse strand, counting down.
GCCTGGCGGCGGTGCTGCTGCGCCGCCGTCTGCCGGACAAGCTGCGGCTGCGGGCGGCGGTGATTCTGTTCTCCCTCTGCGGGGGACTGCTGTATTTCGGCGGGTATCAGGCCCTGGTGCAGCAGCCGGTGCTGGAGCGCTGCGGCCGGGAGGCGGAATTTTCCGCCGTCGCGGCGGACTTCGGCCAGCTGACGGAGCAGGGCGGCCGGGTGACGGTGTATCCGGAGGGGCTCCGGGGCGTCAAGGCGGTCTGCTACGGCGGCCAGGAGCTGGCCCAATTGGAGCCGGGACAGCGGATCACCGGCTACGCCCGCTGGCAGGATGCCGGGCGCATTCACGAAAACGACGTGACCACCTTCACCTCCCGGGGCGTGTTCGCCCTGCTGTATGTCCAGGGGGACGTGACGGAGGAGGCGGGCAGCGCCGGGAGCCTGCGCTGGCTGCCCCAGCGGACGGCCCGGGCCCTGCGGGAAAAGATCGCCGCCATCTGGGACGATGAGACCACCGCCGCCTTCGTCACGGCGGAGCTGACCGGAGACCGGGGCGGCCTGTCCGTGGCGGACGAGACGGCCATGTCCCAGGCAGGACTTTCCCACCTGTTCGCCGTGTCCGGCCTGCACTGCGCGTTTCTGGTGAGCCTGCTGGGCCTGCTGCTGGGCAGCAGGCGGCGGCTGTCCGCCGGGGTATCCATGGCAGTGCTGGCGTTTTATATGCTGGTGGTGGGCCTGTCGCCGTCGGTGGTGCGGGCGTGCATCATGCAGGCCTTCGTGCTGGCGGCGCCCCTGTTCAAGCGGGACAGCGACGGCCTTACCAGCCTGGGAGCGGCGCTGCTGGTGATTTTGCTGGCCAACCCCTTTGCCGCCGGAAGCATCAGCTTGCAGCTGAGTTTTGCGGCCACCCTGGGACTGGTGTGGCTGTCGCCGAAGCTGTACCGGAATCTGTCCCGGTTCTACACCGGGACAAGCCGGGCCGTCCGATGGGCGGTGAACTTCCTGGGCGCCAACGTGTCGGCGTCCGTCTCGGCTCTGGTTTTCACCATTCCGCTGACGGCCATCTACTTCAACATCCTGACCCTTACCGCCCCCATCAGCAACCTGTTGGCCGTTCCGGCGGCGGGATGGAACTTCATGGCGGGCTTTGTGACGGTGCTGGTGGGCTTTGTATGGCTGCCGGCGGCCCGGGTGCTGGGCTGGGTATGCTTCGGCCTGGTGCGGTATGTGCTGTGGGTCGCCGGGGTGCTGGCCTCGGCTCCGGGGCATGCGGTGTATTTTTCCAACGGCTTTCTGAAATACTGGCTGCTGTATGTATACGCCATGTTCGGCGGGTGCCTGCTGACCCGGGACCGGCGGCGGAAGTACGCCGTGGCCGGAGTCCTGGCGGCGGCGACGCTGGCGCTGGCGGTGGGCCTGAACACCGGACTGCACCAATATGGGGACCTGTCCGTGATGGCCCTGGACGTGGGCCAGGGGGAAAGCGTGGCCCTGTATACCCGGGAGAAGGCGGTGCTGGTGGACTGCGGATCCAGCAACAGCTATATCAGCGCCGGGGCCCGGGCGGCAGACCAGCTGGAGAGCATGGGCATCCACCGCCTGTCGGCGGTGGCGGTGACCCACTATCATGCGGACCACACCAACGGACTGGAGGAGTTGCTGGCCCGGATGCCAGTGGAGCGTCTGCTGCTGCCGGAGATCCAGGATGAATACGGCGTCCGGGACCGGCTGCTGGCCCTGGCCCGGGAGCTGGACATCCCCGTGACCATGGTGACGGACACCTATCAGTTCCCCATGGACCAGGCCATGCTGACCATCTATCCGCCGGTGGGAGCCGGGGACCTGAACGAGCAGGGGCTGACCTTCCTGTGCTCGGCGGGGGATTTCGACGCCCTGATCACCGGCGACATGGCCGGAAACACGGAAAAGAAGCTGGTGGAGCGGTTCGACCTGCCGGATATCGAGGTGCTGGTGGTGGGGCACCACGGCTCCCGGTACAGCAGCACCGACGCATTTTTGCAGCAGGTGCGACCGGAAACGGCCATCATCAGCGTGGGAGACAACAGCTACGGCCACCCCACCCAGGAGGCTATGGACCGGCTGTCCCGGAACGGGGCCACCGTGTATCGCACCGACCGGCAGGGGAACGTCCTGGTCACAGTGAACGGAGGAACGTAAATGGCGGCAAAGGCTACGAAAAAAAGCGGCGCAGCCCTGGAAAAGCTGCGGGCGGATATCAAAAGCGGCAGCCCGGAGAACGTGTACATCTTCTACGGAGAGGAGACGTATCTGCGGGACCGGTATCTGGAGGAGCTGAAGGCCCTGCTGGTGCCGGAGGGCTTTGAGGAGTTCAACTATCACCGGCTTTCCGGAAAGGGACTGACCGTCCAGGACCTGACGGAGGTGGTGGAGGCCATGCCCATGATGGCCCAGCACACCCTGACGGTGGTGACGGATATGGACCTGTTCCGGCTGGACGAGGGGCAGCGGGGGCTGCTGATCAATCTGCTGGGGGATTTCCCGGAATACGGCACGTTGGTGTTTGTATACGACGTGCTGCCCTATAAACGGGACGGCAAAATGAAGAAGCTGTGCGCCGCCATCGGGGACCACGCGCAGGAGGTGGAGTTCTGCCAGCAGGAGCGGGACCAGCTGCTGCGGTGGATGAAGCGGCGGTTCGCGGCGGAGGGCCACGACATCGACACGGCCACGGCGGACCATCTGCTGTTCACCTGCGGCACGCTGATGACGGACCTGGTGCCGGAGATCGGGAAGATCGCTGCCTATGCCAAGGGGGAGCGCATCACCGTGGCGGACATCAACGCCGTGGCGGACCCCATTCTGGACGCCCAGGTGTTCGACATGACCAACAGCATCACCGCCGGAAAATACGACGACGCGGCCCGGGTACTGGGGGAGCTGCTGCGGATGCAGACGGAGCCCATTGTGATCCTGGCGGCGGTGGGCAAGGAGCTGCGGCGGCTGTATACCGCCCGAATGGCCCTGGACGGCGGCAAGGACCGGCTCTGGCTGAAGCAGCTGTGGAACATGAGCAGCGATTACCCGGCCAAGCTGCTGATGCAGGCGGCCAGAAAGGTGGACCACGACTGGTGCCGGACGGCGGTGCTGCGGTGCCAGCAGCTGGACCGGCGGATGAAGAGCATGAGTATGCCGGATAAGCAGAAGGAGGACGAATTGAAGCTGTTTCTGATGGAATTGGCGGGGCGCAGATGAAGCCCCGGGTAAAAGAGGTCATCGTGGTGGAGGGGCGGTATGACCGCAACGCCCTTTTGCAGGCGGTGGACGCCACGGTGGTGGAGACCGGTGGGTTTTCCGTGTTCAACGACCGGGAGAAGCTGGCGTTTTTGCGGCGGCTGGCGGAAAAGCGGGGGTTGATCCTGCTGACGGACCCGGACGGGGCGGGCTTTGTGATCCGGAACCACCTGAAGGGGGCCATCCCCCGCCAGCAGCTGAAGCAGGCCTATGTCCCGGATATCGCCGGGAAGGAGCGGCGCAAGCGCCATCCCGGCAAGGAGGGCAAGTTAGGAGTGGAGGGCATGCGGCCGGAGGTGCTGCTGGAGGCCCTGCGGCGCTGCGGCGCCACCCTGGAGGGGGAGGACGCCCCGGCCCCCGGCGGGGACCTGACCAAGGCGGACATGATGGACAAGGGTCTGGTGGGGCCGAACTCCGCCGCCCGGCGGCAGCAGGTGCTGCGGGACCTGGGTCTGCCGGAGCACCTGACGGCCAACGGCCTGCTGGAGGCCCTGAATCTGCTGCTGACACGAGAGGAGTTTGAGAAGCTGTGACGGAGCCATTGGAGATCGAGCGGAAATTCCTGATCGAAATGCCGGACCGGACCCTGCTGGACCGGTGCCCGGTGCGGTGGGAGATGTGGCAGACCTACCTGCTGTCCCGGCCCGGCGTCAGCGCCCGGGTCCGCCGCCGGGTGGGGGAAACGGAGCAGTTTTTCCACACCGAAAAGCAGCGCCTGACGGACCGCACCTGCGTGGAGCGGGAGCGGGAGATCGACGCCCGGGAATATGAGGCCCTGCTGGCACAGCGGGACCCGGCGCGGGTGACCATTCACAAGATGCGCTATTGCCTGCCGGAGGGCGGACTGGTGTTCGAGATCGACGTGTACCCCTTCTGGCGGCGGCTGGCGGTGATGGAGGTGGAGCTGCAGCGGGAGGACCAGAGGTTCACCGTGCCCTGGGGGCTTCGGGTGCTGCGGGAGGTATCCGGCGACCGGCGGCTGAAAAACGCCGCCCTGGCGGGCCATGTGCCGCCGGAGGAAGAATTGTTGGCCGAAGCCGCCGGAAATGGAATAACTCCCTTGCATGGGAGTCCGGAATGTGGTAAAATAATCTGAAAATACCGGCGGGGGAACAACTGCCGGTGCATTTTCGCGGAAATCGTGCTGCGGCACGGATTCGATATCTATACGCATACATAGGAGGAACCAAAAATGTCTTTCATGATCGAAACGTCTGCCCGCCATATCCACCTGACCCAGGAGACGGTGGAGAAGCTGTTCGGCGAGGGCTATCAGCTGACCGTTCGCAAGCCCCTGTCCTATCCCGGCCAGTACGCCTGCAACGAGCGGCTGACCATCGTGGGGCCCAAGAAGGAGATGGCCAACGTGTCCATTCTGGGGCCCACCCGTAAGGCCGACCAGGTGGAGGTCTCCGCCACCGACGCCCGCACCCTGGGCATCGACGCTCCCGTCCGGGAGAGCGGCCATGTGGAGGGCTCCGGCGCATGTAAGCTCATCGGGCCCAAGGGCGAGGTGGAGCTGAGCCAGGGCGTCATCATCGCCAAGCGGCATCTGCATGTCCGCCAGGAGGACGCCGAGAAGATGGGCGTCAAGGACAAGGAGATCATCAAGGTGGCCTGCGGCGGCGAGGGCCGCAAGCTGATCTTCGACGACGTGGTGGTCCGCGTCAACGTGGACGGCGCCACCACCATGCACATCGACACCGATGAGGCGCAGGCCGCCGGCAACCCCACCGTGGGCGAGATCTATCGGTAAATCATCCGACTCTAAAGGGGGTGCGCACTGCGCACCCCCAGCTTGTCAAAAAACATTTTTGACAAGCTGGGGGCGGTTTTTCAGAACTTCAAAAAATTCTGAAAAACAAGTGATTGCAAACGAAAGACACCCCTGATGGGTTTCTTTCGTAACGATCTTCCTTTCCGATGGTGAAAGTCCCCACTCTTTTGACAGTCTTGCAGGGTGCGCGATGCGCACCCTGCGCTTTAACAGGTTTTTACAGAAAAGGAGCGTGACCTATGGCGACCACTCTTATCCGAAATGCCCAGGCCATCGTCACCGTGGACCGGGAGGACCGGGTGCTGCGGGGCGAAAACATCCTGGTGCAGGACAACGTGATCCGATACATCGGGCCGGAGGAGCGCCCGGCGGACCGCGTCATCGACGCCTCCCACTGCTTTGTGTATCCCGGTCTGGTGAACACCCACCACCATCTGTACCAGACCTTCACACGGAACCTGCCGAAGGTGCAGAAAATGGAGCTTTTTCCGTGGCTGCGGACTCTGTACGAGATCTGGCGGGGCCTGGACGAGGACTGCATCTATTACAGCTCCCTGGTGGGGCTGGGCGAGCTGCTGAAATACGGCTGCACCACCTGCATGGACCACCACTATGTGTTCCCCAGGGTGGGATCGGAGCACTTCATCGACCAGCAGTTCCGGGCGGCGGACCTGCTGGGGGTCCGGTTCCACGCCACCCGGGGCAGTATGTCCCGGGGCAAAAGCGACGGCGGTCTGCCGCCGGACGATCTGGTGCAGGATGTGGACACCATCCTGCGGGACAGCCAGAGATTGGTGGAGAAATTCCACGATACATCCCGGTTTTCCATGTACCAGGTGGCCCTGGCCCCGTGCTCGCCCTTCAGCGTGACCACGGACCTGCTGAAGCAGTCGGCGGTCCTGGCCCGGTCCATGGGGGTGCGGCTGCACACCCATCTGTGCGAGACCAAGGACGAGGAGCGGTTCACCCTGGAGGCCGTGGGTATGCGGCCCCTGGCGTATATGGAGAGCTGCGGCTGGCTGGGAGAGGACGTGTGGTACGCCCACGGCATCCACTTCAATGATCAGGAGCTGCGCCTGCTGGCCCAAACGGGGACAGGCGTGGCCCACTGCCCGGTGTCCAACATGAAGCTGGCCTCCGGCGTGTGCCGGGTGCCGGATATGCTGGAGCTGGGGGTGCCGGTGGGACTGGCCGTGGACGGTTCGGCGTCCAACGACTGCTCCAACCTGCTGGCGGAGATCCGGGCGGCGTACCTGCTGCACCGGCTGACCTACAGTGCCAAGGCCCCCACCGGGTATGACCTGCTGAAAATGGCCACCATGGGCAGCGCCCGGCTTCTGGGCCGCCAGGACGAGATCGGCAGCCTGGAGGTGGGAAAGGCGGCGGACCTGTTTCTGCTGAACGTGGACCTGCTGGAGCTGGCCGGGGCCAAACTGGACCCCGCCTGTATGCTGGGAACCGTTGGCTATGCCCGCCCGGCGGAGCTGGTGATGGTCAACGGCCGGGTGGTGGTGGAGCACGGCCGTGTGCTGGGTATGGACGAGGAACAAACCCGCGTCCGGGCCCAGCAGCTGGTGGACGGGATGCTGCAAAAAGCGGAATAAGCATGAAACAACCGGGTACGGCACGCCGTACCCGGTTGTTGGTTATATGTGTTCAATCAGGGCCACGGCGTGGGCGGACATGCCGGAGCCGTCGCCGGTGAAGCCCAGGTGCTCCTCGGTGGTGGCCTTGACGTTGACGCAGCCGGGGCCGATGGCCAGGGCGGCGGCCAGGTTCTCCTGCATCTGCCGGCGGTAGGGGCCGACCTTGGGGGCCTGGGCGATGAGGGTGGCGTCGATGTTCACCACCCGGTATCCGGCGTTTGCCAGAGCGTCCCGGACCCGGGACAGCAGCACCAGGCTGGAGATGTTCAGAAAGGCGTCGTCACTGTCCGGAAACAGGCGGCCGATGTCTCCCAGGGCGGCGGCCCCCAGCAGGGCGTCCATCACCGCGTGGGTCAGCACGTCGGCGTCGGAGTGGCCGTCCAGCCCCCGGTCATAGGGGACGTGGACGCCGCCCAGGATCAGAGGACGTCCGGCGGTGAGCCGGTGGACATCGTAGCCGTGGCCCATGCGCAGATTCGTCATCTGTCCCGCCCCCGGAGGATGGCCTCGGCGATCAGCAGGTCCAGGGGGGTGGTGATCTTGATATTTTCCCGGCTGCCCGTGGCCAGGTAGACTTCCTTGCCCAGACGCTCCACGGCGGAGCAGTCGTCGGTGATCTCGGCTCCGGCGTCGATGGCGGACTGGAGGGCGGCCTTCAGCAGGCTGGCCTCAATGACCTGGGGGGTGTATACGGCGAAAAGGGTGGAGCGGTCCGGCGTGGAGAGGACGCGGCCATCGGTGGGGTCCGCGGCCTTGATGGTGTCGGTTACCGGAACGGCGGGGGCTGCCGCATTGGTGCGGCAGGCCAGGCGGATGATCTCGTCAAACTCCGCCGGGTCCACCAGGGGACGGGCGGCGTCGTGAACGGCCAGAAGCCCCGCCTTGGGGTTGGCCTCCAAGGCGGCGGCCAGGACGGACTGGGCCCGGGTGGAGCCGCCGCGGACCACCTTGACGGGCTTGTGCAGGCCGCAGCGGCCGCACAGGTCCGCCACGGTGAGAAGCAGCTCCTCCCGGGTGGCGACGATGATCTCGTCCACCAGCTCGGTCCGGTCGATGGCGCACAGGGTGCGCATCAGCACCGGCGCGCCGCACAGGTCCGTCAGCAGCTTGTCCTGGCCGCCCATGCGGGCGGAGGATCCGGCGGCGGGGACAATGGCCGAGCAGAAGGGGCGGGTCTTATCCTGGACCCGGCGGATTTTATCAAACAATTTTCCCATAGTTACGCTCCCAGCATCATGGCTTCGTTGATCCGCTGCTCCACAGCGGGGTAATCGTCCGTTCCCTCCACCAGCACCACCTCGGAGATGAGGATCTGCTTGGCGCTGTGGAGCATTTTGCGCTCGCCGTTGGACAGGCCCCGGCGGTGGTCCCGCCACATGAGGCCCTTGATGACCCAGGCCACCTCCAGCAGGTCGCCGCTTTTCAGCCGGGCCAGATTGTCCCGGTAGCGCTGGTTCCAGTTGGAGGACATCTGCACCTCCAGCGTGGGGATGGCGGAGAGTACCTGGCAGATGTGCTCCGCCGTGGACAGACACCGCAGGCCGATCTGGCAGCAGGCATCGATGGGGATCTTCAGCACAAGCCCCCCGGCGGGCATGCGGAACACATAGTAGCTGCTGACCCGGCTGCCCAGGCGCTCGTGGGTGATGCGCTCGATGATGCCGGCCCCGTGCATGGGGTGGACTACCTTATCGCCGATCAGAAACATGGCGGCGTCTCCTTTCCAGAATATAATTTTTCACAAATATATTATACCGGAACGGACCGGATTTGGCAAGAGGGAAAAAGACTATACGGAATCTTAGCAGGCGGGCGGATTGCATTCCCTACCGGAGGGGTGTATAATACCGGCGGGAAAAAATACCCGAAGGAAAGGGGCTTGCAGGAATATGCTGGAGTTTTTGGAAAAGGAACAGATCGATCAGGGCATCATCGACGGTATCCGGGAATACCGGGAGAAGTATCCGGCGGCACCGGAGCTGGCAGGGCGGGTGCCCCGGCCCCGGTATCACTATTACGGAAAGGACGTGTGGGAGGCGGCGGCTGCGGCCCTGCTGTGCGGCGAGAATCTGCTGCTGGCAGGCAGCAAGGCCACCGGCAAGAACGTGCTGGCGGAGAACCTGGCCATGGCCTTCGGACGTCCGGCCTGGGACGTGTCGTTCCATGTGAACATGGACGCCGCCAGCCTCATCGGCATGGACACCTTCGTGGGGGGACAGGTCACCTTCCGGCCGGGACCGGTGTATCTGTGCGCCAAAAACGGGGGCTTCGGCATTCTGGACGAGATCAACATGGCCAAAAATGAGGCCTTGGCTGTGCTGCACGCCACGCTGGACTTCCGGCGGGCCATCGACGTGCCGGGATATGACCGGGTGGAAGTGGACCCGGCGGCGCGGTTCATCGGCACCATGAACTATGGCTATGCCGGGACCCGGGAGCTGAACGAGGCCCTGACCAGCCGGTTCGTGGTGATCCAGATGCCTACCATCGGAGAGGAGGGCCTGGAGCGGCTGCTGGAGGATGAATTTCCCACTTTGGAGAAGAAATACCGCCAGCAGTTTGCCCAGCTGTTTCTGGACCTGCAGAAAAAGTGCGAAAGCGCGGAGATCTCCTCCAAGGCCCTGGACCTGCGGGGCCTGCTGGACGCGCTGCGGCTGATCCGCCGGGGCGTCCGGGCGGGGATGGCCCTGGACATGGGCATCACCAACAAGGCCTTTGACAGCTATGAACAGGACCTGATCCGGGACGTGATCGCCGGACGTATTCCGGCGAAGCTGGACCGGGCCCGGCTGTTTACGGACTGAGCGCCATGGGTGTGCAGACCTACAGCGCCCAGCAGCGGCGGGCGGTGAACCTGATCTGGGCAGCGGCGGGGGAATATGGGTTCGAGCCCAAATTCCTGGCCATGAAAACCGACGGGACACCGGATTTTTACATGAATTTTGTCATCGGCCTGGTATACAAGTGGTTTGGCCGGGATATGCTGGAGCGGCTGTTTGACTCGTGGCTGGGGGATGTGCGGCAGGCGGTGATGGACGACCTGGCGTGGCTGGCCCTGGAGAGCGCCGTGTATCAAAAGGAGCTGCCGGGACGTCCAGCGCTGGAGGAGCTGCGGCAGGACCACGCCCGGGAGTTCTTTGCCATGGAATATCAGACCTCCCGGCAGGAGTGGATGGCGCGGAATCAGCTGGTATACTCCATGCAGGCGGCCCGGTGGAAAAACGTGCTGGGGAAACCCACACGGCTGGTGACCCCCTGGGACAAGGGCCTGTATCGGGCGCTGTGCTGCGGGGACGTCAGCGGGGAGGAGCTGGAGCAGGCGCTGCGGGCGTGCTTCCGGAAGTACCTGGGCTTTGACGGAAAGGTGCGGACCAAGGCGGAGCTGCGGCTGCACTTCGACAACCGGCGGTGGATCGCCTTTATGACCAAAATGGCTCCCACGGAGCTGGTGCGCACCGACGATCTGGCCATCGGACGGGCGGCCCATGCCGGGCAGGCGGGGTTTGTCCGGGCGGCGGACGCCCTGCGGTCCATGCTGCGCTCCAACGAGCGGGCGGAGGCGGACCGGGCGTATATCCAGCGGTGCTTCGGGCGGAGTATGTACGCCCCCAAGCAGCTGAGCGCCATCGAGCAGCAGCGGTGCACCGGGAATCACCTGGGGTGCCGGCTGTGGTTCACCCGGGGGGACCCGGCGGCGGACGTGCCGCCCAGCAGCGACAGCCAGCAGCTGTATGAACAGGCGGCGGAACAGGCTCGGCTGAACCGGGCGGCTTATGCCGAAAACAGTGAGCTGTATGAAAGCGCTCTGCTGCGGCTGACGGAGCAAATTCGCAACTGTGTGCTGGTGCACCAGCAGCCGGAGGCCGTGACGGCCCGGCAGGGCTGGCTGGACGGGGCCAGGGTATGGCGGGAGCCGGTGCTGGGGGACGACCGGGTGTTTCTGCGGCAGGATCAGGAGCCGAAGCCCGGCTTCAGCGTGGACCTGCTGCTGGACGGCTCGGCCTCCCGGCTGCACTGTCAGGAGACCATCGCGGCCCAGGGGTATATCCTGGCCAAGAGCCTGCTGAACTGCGGCATTCCCGTGCGAGTCACCAGCTTCTGCAGCCTGCGGGGCTATACGGTGCTGCGGGTGCTGAAGGAGTACGGCGACAAGCAGGGGGAGCGGCGGATATTCGACTATTTCGCGGCGGGCTGGAACCGGGACGGGCTGGCCCTGCGGGGAATGGAGGAGCTGATGCAGTCGGCTCCGGCGGAGAAGCATCTGCTGCTGATCCTCACCGACGCCAATCCCGACGACAGCCACCGGATTCCCCCCAACGGAAAGAATCCCATCAGCCGGGAGTATGACGGCAAGGCCGGGGTGGAGGACACCGCCGACGAGGTGCGGGATCTGCGCCGCCGGGGTATCCGGGTGGCCGCCATCTTCATGGGGGAGCAGGACAGCGTTCCGGCGGCGGACCGGATATACGGAAAGGACCTGGCCCGTATCCGGCGGATGGACCAGCTGGCCCAGGCCGCCGGGCGGCTGATCCAGGATCAGATCCGGGAGCTGGCCAATTAAAAAAGGAATATTTTTGAAAAATGCGCTCTGTTGCCCTGTATACGGCAACAGGGCGTATATTTTTCCGGGGAAAGAGGGGGGATGCAGAACGACGAAAAAGGAGGGCGGTCAATGGAACAGAAGCAGGAGCCCCAGAGGCCGAAAATCGGCACGGAGGAGGTGCGCCGGGCGGCGGATATCCTGAGACGGTACCACGCCGGGAAGCGGCAGCTGGAGCAGCGCATCATCGACAACGAGCAGTTCTGGAAGCTGCGGCACTGGCAACAGATGGAGAAGACGGGGCAGGGCGGCAATCCCGCGGACCCGCAGCCCACCAGCGGGTGGCTGGTGAACTGCATCCTGTCCAAGCACGCGGACGCCATGGACTGTTATCCGGAGCCCACGGTGCTGCCCCGGGAGCCCGGGGATCGGGAGGAGGCCCGGAAGCTGACGAGAATCCTACCGGTGGTGCTGAAGAAGAACGGGTTCAAGCGGACGTATTCCAGCGCGTGGTGGTACAAGCTGAAATCCGGGTGCGCCGTGTACGGCGTGTTCTGGGACGCGGGGAAGCTCAATGGACTGGGGGACATCGCCATCCGGCGGATGGACCTGCTGAACCTGTTCTGGGAGCCGGGGGTCACGGATATCCAGGACTCGCCTCACTTCTTCTCCACGGAGCTGCAGGACCGGGAGGCCCTGGAGGAGCGGTATCCCTGGGCCAAGGGCAAGGCCGACCGGGGCGGCTGGAGCGTGAGCCGGTATCTGTATGACGATGCGGTGGACACCTCCGGAAAGGTGCTGGTGGTGGACTGGTACTATCACACCCGGGAGAATGGACGGAAGGTGCTGCAGTACTGCAAGTTCGTGGGGGATACGGTGCTGTATGCCACGGAAAACGACCCGGATATGCGGGAGAAGGGCTGGTATGACCACGGAAAGTTTCCCTTTGTGTTCGACGTGCTGTTTCCGGAGGAGGGGACCCCGGCGGGGTACGGATATGTGGACCTGTGCAAGTCCCCTCAGAAGCAGATCGACCTGATGAACCAGGCTATCCTCAAGAATACCCTGGCCTCGGCCACGCCCCGGTTCTTCGTGCGCAGCGACGGGGCGGTGAACGAGAACGAATACGCCGACTGGACAAGGCCCTTTGTCCACACCAACGGAAATCTGGGCAGCGATTCCATCGCGCCCATCCAGACGGCGGGACTGGACAGCGTGTATGTGGCGATTTTGCAGAGCAAGATCGCGGAGATGAAGGAGACGGCGGGGAACCGTGACGTGGCCAACGGCGGCACCGCAGGCGGCGTTACCGCCGCCACGGCCATCGCCGCCCTGCAGGAGGCGGGGGGCAAGCTGTCACGGAACATGATCGATGACGGATACGAGGCGTTTTCCGACGTGGTGACCCTGTGCATCGAGCTGATCCGGCAGTTTTACAGCCTGCCCAGGCAGTTCCGGCTGCTGGGGGCCATGGGCCGGGAGGAGTTCGTCACCTATGACAGCCGGGGGCTTCAGCCCCAGGCGGTGGACGACGGCGTGATCGCCGGATACCGGGTGCCGGAGTTCGACCTGGAGGTGTCGGCCCAGGACGAGAATCCCTACAAGACCATGGAGTATAACCAGCTGGCCCTGCAGCTGTTCCAGATGGGGTTCTTCCGGGCGGATATGGCGGATCAGGCGCTGCGGTGCCTGGAGCTGATGGACTTCAAGAACAAGGACCAGCTGATGAGCAGCATCCTTCAGGGACAGGCGGCGGCCATGGAGCGGCAGCCGGTTCAGCCGGGCTCCGCCGCCGGGGCGGAGGTGCGGCCGGTCAGCGCCATGGACCAGATGCGCCGGCAGACCCAGGAGGCGGTGAGGCCCCGGTGATCTGCGCGGTGTTCGGGGAGAACCGGGTGACCCTGCGGGGTCATGCGGACTATGCGCCCAGAGGGGAGGACATCGTGTGCGCCGCAGCGTCGGCGCTGGTGTTTGCCCTGATCGGGGCGCTGGAGGAAAAGGAACAGCTGCGGGAGCTGGTGATCAAGCCGGGCCTGGTGACGGTGGCGGCGGAGGGAGACTGCCGGGCAGAGTGGCAGCTGATCCGCTGCGGGCTGGGACAGCTGGCGGGAAAATATCCGGCGTGCGTTCGCCTGGAGGCGTGAGCATAGAGGGTCGTGGCCTACCACGGAAAGGAGCAGATATGCAGGAAGCATCGGAGCGGCTGGGGCAGCTGACCCGGCCGGAGGACCCGGCGCAGGCCGGAACACAAACGGGCGGTACGGCTCCCGACGCCGGGGAGCGGCAGGAGGACTTCGAGGAGCTGATCCGGGGACGGTATAAGGCGGACTTTGACGCCAGGGTGAAGAAAATTCTGGATGGGCGGCTGCGGGGCCTGCGGCAGGAGGTCACGGACCTGCGGCAGCGGGAGAAGCTGCGGCAGGTGCAGATCCAGTACTACCTGGACCGACTGCCGGAGCAGGAGAAGCAGGTCCGGATGGTGCACCCGGAGTTCCGGCTGCAGAAGGAGATGGAGAACCCCCGGTTTTTCCGGCTGGTGCAGGCGGGGGTGGAGCCCCGGGAGGCCTATGAGATGGTGCACCGGCGGGAGCTGACCGCCAAGGCCATGCACTTCGCCGCCCAGGCGGCGGCCCGGCAGGCGGTGCGGGTGGTGGAAAGCGGCGGGCGGCGCATCCCGGAAAATGACGGGCGCAGCGCCAGCGTCAGCCGTCCGGACCCGGGGAAGCTCACAAGCCGGGAGCTGGCGGACATCCGGAAACGGGTGATGGACGGGGAGAAGATCAGCTTCTGAACCTTCGGACAGGAAAAATACGCGGAATGAAGAAAGGGGAAAACATATGATGAACGATCTGTATGACCTGCAGCTGTTTGCAGGCGAGGCCAATACCCAGACCACCGGCCACGGCGGTCTCAGCGCGGAGATGAAAACCTATTACGGCATGGAGCTTCTGGAAAACGCCAAGCCCCAGCTGGTACACAACCAGTTCGCCGCCACCAAGCCCCTGCCCACCGGCGGCGGCAAGACCGTGGAATGGCGCAAGTTCGGCTCCTTCGAGAAGGCGCTGACGCCTCTGACCGAGGGCGTGACTCCCGACGGCAGCGGCATCTCCGTCAGCTATATCACCAAGGAGCTGGCCCAGTACGGCGACTATACCACCGTGTCCGATCTGCTGGATCTGACCGCCATCGACGATGTGGTGCTGGAGATCACCGACCGCCACGGCAGCAACATGGGCCTGACCCTGGACACCGTGACCCGCAACGAGATTCAGCAGGGCAGCCAGGTGATCTATGCCCCCAAGCTGGGGGCGGACGGCGGCCAGACCGCCGTGCTGCACCGCTATGACCTGACGGAGGGGTGCAAGCTCACCAGCGAGCTGGTGGCCAAGGCCGCCACCCAGCTGAAGAAGATGAACGCCCCCACCTTTGAGGGCAAGTACGTCTGTATTCTCCATCCCAGCGTGGCCTTTGACCTGCGGCAGGACCCCGCCTGGGTGGCGGCCCATCAGTATGCCGCCGCCACGGAGCTGTTTTCCGGCGAGATCGGCGAGCTGCACGGCGTGCGCTTCGTGGAGACCACCGAGGCAAAGATCTTCCGGGGCGATGACCTGGCCAAGAACAGCCGGACGCTGAGCGTCAACGGGAAGGTGGAAAACGCCGCCGCTGTGGGCTTTGACGGCGGCACCGTGGCCGCCAATGCCCTGAAGGGCCGGTATGTGCTGGTGGGCGGCAAGCGCTGCAAGGTGGTGGGCAATACCGCCAGCCAGCTGACCCTGGACACCGCCGTGACGGCGGCGGACAACGACGTGATCTATCCCGGCGAGGGCGGCAGCCAGGGCTGCGCCGTGTACGGCTGTCTGTTCCTGGGCAAGGGCGCTTATGGCGTGGTGGATCTGTCCGAGGGCACCGAGGTCATCGTGAAGCCCAGGGGCTCATCCGGCACCGCCGATCCCCTGGACCAGCGCTCCAGTGTGGGCTGGAAGGGTATCCATGCCGCCGCCATCCTGTATGACGAGTATATCGTGCGGGTGGAGTGCGGTTCGTCCTATTCCGGCGAGGACAAGGCCAACTGACACAGGCCGGAGGCGGGCCGGGGCCCGCCTCCGGGGGATGAAAGGAGCGATTTGCTGTGAAGAAAACTGTTTTGCTGCATCGGGGCAGAAAGAACGAGGAGAATTTCCAGATCGTGTCCGTTAACGGGCGCAGCTGGAAGATCATGAAGGGCGTGGAGGTCCAGGTGCCGGACTATGTGGCGGAGGTGCTGGAAAACGCACAGATGATGGCCGACACCGCCCGGCGCTATGTGGACCGGATGGCCAACTGAGAGAGGAGGCGCGGCGATGGGGCAGATGACGGCAGGGCAGGTGCTGGCCCAGGTGGACGACCTGCTGCCCAACAGCTATCCCGGGGAGCAGAAGCGCCGGTGGCTGCGGCAGGCGGAGGGCTTCGTGCTGGAGGAGGTGGTCCGCGCCCACGAGGACGGGGAGGCGGCAGAGCTTCCCGACGAGCTGGCGGACGCGGCGCCGCTGCTGGCACCGGCACCCTATGACGGCCTGTACCGCCACTATGTGGAGGCGCAGATCCACTATGCCAACGGGGAGCTGGAGCGGTACAACAACGCCATGGCCCTGTGGAACAACGGGCTGATGACCCTGCGGGACCACTGGTGCAGGGGGCATATGCCCCGGCGGCAGGCGCGGGCCCTGCGGCTGTGCTGAGAGGGGGAAGCGTATGTACTTTCCGAAGCTCAACGCACCCAGGCAGAGCCGGGTGACGGTGAATCGGTTCCCGGGACTGGACCGGCGGCCCAGAGGGCAGGAGGGCAGCTTCCGGGAGATGGAGAACCTGTGCGCCCAGGGGTATCCCACCCTGACGGTGCGCCGTCCCCGGGGGATAGCGGGAAGCGTTACCGCTCCCGGGGGCCTGACCGCCAAGGACGGGCTTATCTGGGTGGACGGGCACACCCTGTATATAAACGGCAGCGCGGCGGGGTTGGTGCTGTCGGAGGGGAAGAAGCAGCTGGTCAGCATGGGTGCGTGGCTGCTGATCTGGCCGGACAAGCTGTACATCAACACCAAGGACCTGACGGATTTCGGCAGCCTGGAAAATAAGCGCGTCACCGAGGGGGAGGTATCCTTCACCCTGTGCCGGCCCGACGGCACCGCGTACAGCGGGTATCTGGCGGCGGACACCGCCCCGGAGGAGCCGGAGAGCGGCAGCCTGTGGCTGGACACCGGCGGGGAGAAAACGGCCCTGCGGCAGTATGGCCAGGACAGCTGGACGGAGGTGGACGACGTGTGCGTGGGGCTTCACGCCGCCGGGATCGGCGTGGGCTTCCGGGCCGGGGACGGCGTATCCGTCAGCGGGTGCCGGGAGGAGGCGCTGAACGGCAGCTTCCAGCTGCGGGCCGCAGAGGAGGACTGCCTGGTGGTGACGGCGCTGCCCGACGGGCTGTCGTCCCAGACGGAGCCGGTGACGGTGGAGCGGTCCGTGCCGGACATGGACTATGTGGTGGAAAGCGGCAACCGGCTGTGGGGGTGCAAATACGGCATCGTGGACGGCCAGGCGGTGAACGCCGTCTATGCCAGCAAGCTGGGGGACTTCAAAAACTGGAACTGCTTCGCGGGACTGTCCACCGACAGCTATGCGGCCTCTCGGGGCTCCGACGGGAAGTTCACCGGGGCGGCGGACTATCTGGGAAGTCCGCTGTTTTTCAAGGAAAACTGCGTGGAGCGGGTGTATCCCAGCGCCAACGGGGCCCATCAGATCGTGACGGTGCAGTGCCCGGGGGTGAAGGACGGCAGCGGCGGCAGTTTGCAGGTGGTGGACGGGAAGCTGTATTACCACAGTCAGGGCGGCGTGTGCGTGTTCGATGGCAGTATGCCGGTGAACGTGTCCCAGGCCCTGGGGGAGGCGCGGTATCATGATGCCGTGGCCGGGGCGGCGGAGGGGTGCTACTATCTCTCCGCCGCCGACGAGGCGGGGGCGTGGCACCTGCTGGTGCTGGACACCCGGCAGGGCCTTTGGTACCGGGAGGACGGCGTGGAGGCCCTGGGCTTTGCTCCCTGGGGCGGCGACCTGTACTGCCTGACGGCAGAGGGGCAGCTGCTGGCCATGAAGGGCGCAGGGGAGACCCATGAGGGTCCGGTGCAATGGATGGCGGAGACCGGGGAGCTGGGGCTGGACGCGGCGGAAAGCCGGTATCTGGTGCGGCTGTCGCTGCGGCTTCTGCCGGAGGCAGGCAGCACCGTCCGGGCCTGGCTCAGCTATGACGAGGGCGGCAGCTGGCAGCCTGCCGGAAGCCTGGAGGGCGCGGGGCGGGTGCAGGCGTGTACCCTGCATATACGGCCCAGGCGGTGCCGCCAGCTGCGGCTGCGGCTGACCGGCCGGGGCGGGTGCAGGATCTACAGCCTGTCGGCGGTGTATGAGAAGGGAAGTGACGGCCCATGACCCTGACCATGCCTCCCGCACCCAGCGGCAGTCCCCAGCAGATGGCCATGGCGCAGTATGCGTATCTGTTCCAGATGGCCCAGCAGCTGAACCTGGCCCTGGGGCAGCTGGAAACCGGCGGAGCCGGGACTTCCTCCTCCGGCGGCGGAACGGCCGGCGGAGGAGGGTCCGGGAAGGACAGCCAAGGCTATCAGGAGCTGAAGTCCATGATCGTGAAAACCGCGGGGCTTGTGAAGCGGCAGATGGACCAGCTGTCCGCCCGGCTGGAGGGCGAATATGTGGCGGTGTCGGATTTCGGGACCTATGTGGAGCGGCTGAGCGCCTATCTGGAGGCAAATCCGGAGGCGCTGACCCAGTATTACAGCTTCTGCTCGGACCTGCAGGCCAATATGGAGGCCGTAAGCGCCGCCTTCGGCCAGTACAGGACGGAGACGGAGGGCTATATCCGCACCGGCATCGTGGGCTATGACGGGGCCGTGCCTGTATACGGCGTGGCCGTGGGCCAGGGGCTGACGGTGACGGACGTGGACGGGGAGACGGTGGTGGATCAGAACAACTTCCGGGCCACCTTCACCGCCCAGCGGCTGTCCTTCTGGCAGGACGCCAACGAGGTGGCGTATGTGTCCAACAACCGGCTGTACATCACCAACATCACGGTACTGGAGGGGGTGACCCTGGGCAAGTGGCAGATCACCACGGCTTCGGGGCTGGCCTTCCGGTGGATCGGAGGGTAAGATGGCGAGTATTTACGGGGCGGTGTCCGCCACCGGGTGGCGGCTGAGGCTGGATTATACCGTAAGCCAGGACGCGGCGGAAAACCGGTCTACCCTGGCCCTGGCGCTGTATATCTACGACGGGACGGGGGAGTCGTACAACCAGGCGGCCAACAGCTGCCGGTATGTTTTGCAGGGGAAAACCGTGTATCACCCGTACCGGTACGAGAAGAAGGGCTGGTACCAGCTGGGGAGCGGGTCGGTGACGGTGGATCACCGGGCGGACGGCAGCGGCAGCGCGGCCTTGTCCGCAGCGTGGTACAGCGGCTTTACCTCCCAATGGACGCCGGCGTCGCTGTCGGTAGCCCAAACCGTGGCGCTGCCGGTGATCCCACGGGCCTCCGGACTCCAGGCCGGGGACATGACCCTGGGGCAGAGCGGAACCATTACCGTGCAGCGGGCGGATGCGGGCTTTACCCACAAGATCGACTACCAGATAGGCAGTACCCATGGCGCGGTGTGCGGGAAAACCGGGGAGACAAGGGTGACATGGATGCCGCCCCTGTCCTTGGCGGAGGAAATCACCGATGCGGTGGCCGGGGACTGTGTGCTGACGGCCACCACCTATTCCGGCAGCAGCGTGGTGGGGACCAGCTCCCACCCGATAAAGCTGTATGTGCCGGAAGAGGTGAAGCCCACCGCCAGTCTGGCGGCCCAGGTGGTGAATGACAACGCCGTCATTGCCGGGTGGGGTGTGTGCGTCCGGGGATACAGCCGCCTGGCCTATCAGGTGACGGCGGCGGGAGCCCGGGGCAGCAGCATCCGTTCCTGCCGGATGCAGTTTGCCGGGCAGACCGTGGAGGGTCTGACCGGTGAGACGGGGATCATCCGGCAGGCGGGGACTTTCACGCCGGAGGTCCGGGTGACGGACTCCCGGGGGCGGTGGACCACGGCGGCGGGGCAGGCCGTGGAGGTGCTGCCGTATGCCAATCCCACGCTGACGGCCCGGCTGCTGGGCCGGTGTGGCGCGGACGGAGTGCTGCGGGATGACGGCGACTGCGTGAAGGTGGCGTGCACCGGCGGGTGCGCATCGGTGGGCGGACATAACGCCGTGACGGTGCGATACCGGCTGCGGCCGGTGGGCGGCAGCTACGGCGGGTATACCGCCCTGGAAAACGGGCAGGAGCAGGTGATCCAGGGGGTGCTGAAAACGGCGTCCTATGAGCTGGAGCTGTCGGCGGTGGACGCGCTGGGCTCCGTGCGGACCGTGGAATACGCCATCCCCACGGCGGCGGTGGCGGTGCATCTGGCCCAGGGGGGCACGGCAGTGGGCGTGGGCAAATATGCCGAGCACCAGAAGGCCGTGGAGCTGGCGCCGGACTGGGACATCTGGTTCCGGGGCAAGCGCCTGCTGGACGCCGTGTGGCCGGTAGGCAGCATATATCTGTCCGCATCAGAGATTAGTCCGGAGACGCTGTTCGGCGGCACCTGGCAGCGGGTGAAGGACCGGTTTCTGCTGGCGGCGGGAGACGTCTATGCGCCAGGGGAAACCGGAGGCGAGGCCCAACACACCCTGACCAAGGCGGAGATGCCCGCCCATACCCATGGATACGATTTCACGGGGCAGTCCGACGTCACCGGCGTGACGGCCATCCGGCTGTATGACGCGGACGGGCGCAGGAACGAGTATCAGGGCGCGTCCGCCTCGGCAGGCGGGGGAGCCGCCCACAACAATATGCCGCCGTACCTGGCTGTGTATGTCTGGCGCAGGACGGCGTGAGAAGAAAGGACGAACGATATGGCATCAAGCTATCCCATGTTACGGTACGGCTCCTCCGGACAGGAGGTGCGGCGGCTGCAGCAGGCCCTGAACCGGGCGGGCTATTCCCTGGAGGTGGACGGCGGGTTCGGTGAAAAGACCCGGGCCGCCCTGATGGACTATCAGCGCCGGGCGGGCATGACGCCGGACGGCGTGGCGGGCAGCAAGACCTGGGCCAGCCTGGGACTGCAGTCTGCCCAGGACCGGCTGGCGGACCTGGAGAAGGGGTATACTCCCTCCCGGGAGACCCAGGAGGCCCGGCGCAGCTGGGAGGAGCTGGCGGCCCGACAGCCCGGGGACTACACCTCCCCCTACGCGGACCGGATGGAGGACCTGCTGCGGCAGATGGAGAGCCGGGAGGCCTTTTCCTATGACCCCAGCCGGGACGAGATGTTCCGGCGCTATGCCCGGCTGTATCAGCGGCAGGGGCAGACGGCCATGGAGGACACCTTGGGCCAGGCGGCGGGCCTGACCGGTGGCTATGACTCCTCCTATGCCCGGCAGGCGGGCCAGCAGGAGTATAACCGCTATATGCAGGAGCTGGCGGCGCTGGTGCCCCAGCTGCAGCAGGATGCCTGGGACCGGTATGAGATCCAGGGTCAGGCGCTGCTGGATCAGTATAAGCTGCTGCAGGGCCAGGATGAGGACGCCTATGGCCAGTGGCGGGACCGGGTGGAGGACTGGCAGGACGCCTCCCGGCAGGCCCGGGACCGGTACGAGTCCCTGGAAAAGCAGGACTACAGCAACTATCTGGCGCTGATGAAGTACTATGCCAGCCGGGCCAAGCAGGAACAGGACGCGGCCCTGGCCCAGCAGAAGCTGGAGGCCTCCGCCGCCAGGAGCGGCAGCGCCCGCTCCTCCTCCGGCGGCAGCAGGAAGGCGTCTTTGAGCTCCACCGCCAGCGAGAGCCTGGAGCGGACCATGAACACCTATCTCAGCCAGGGGGATACCGGCCGGGTAAAGCAACTGTTTTTGCAGTACCGGGACCGGATGACGCCCCTGCAGAAGCGGCGGTTTGAGAAGTTGATGGGGAAGTATAACATCCCCATGACGGAGTGAAAAAGACAGCGCCGGAAACGCAAGGTTTCCGGTGCTGTCTTTTATGTTGTATATCGCTGCTCCCGGAACAGGGCGTCTACGGCGGCCCGGTATTCGGAGAGGTTCTTTGCCTTGCGCATACGCTTGAGATACGGCTCCGGCCGGGTGAATCCGGCGGACAGATAGGCCCACAGCTCCCACATCCGGTGCATCACCGGCTGGTCACCGGACAGCCGGTGGCGGTAGGCCTCCAGCAGGCGGTCGTGATAGGTCCGCAGCTCCTGCGCTGAGGCGGCGGGGCCGCCCCGCAGACGCCGCAGCAGGGCGGGGTCCCGCATCAGGCCCCGGCCCAGCATCACTGCGTTCGTTCCGGGATAATCCTGGCACAGGGCGGCGGCGTCCTTCGGCGTGAAGATGTCTCCGTTATACACCGCCGGCCAGGGGCCCGACACGGCGGCCCAGGCGTCCCGGTGGGGGACGCCCTTGTAAAACTCCTTCTGGATCCGGGGGTGGACGATCAGCTCCGACAGGGGATACTTGCGATAGATCGCCAGCAGGCCCGGCCACTCGGCCGGGTCATTTTTCCCGATGCGGGTCTTGACGGACACGGACATCCCCCGAGGCAGCCCTGCGAAGATCTCCTCCAGACAGCGATCCAGCTCCTGGGGATAGGCCAGCAGGCCCGAGCCCTTGCGCTTGGCGGCCACGGTGCCCGCCGGACAGCCCAGGTTGAAGTTGATCTCCCGATAGCCCCGGGCATACAGCTCGCCGGCGGCCCACAGGAAGTGCTCTGCCCGGTTGGTCAGCAGCTGGGGCACCACATACAGCCCGGCGTTGTGGGCCGGGTCGATCTCGTCCAGCTCCTTGCGCTGGAAGGTGCAGGTGGCGTTGGGGGAAAGAAAGGGCGTGAAATATTTGTCCGCCGGGCCGAACAAGGCGGCGTGGACCTGCCGCCACAGATAACCGGTAAGCCCCTCCATGGGGGCGGCGTAGAGCTTATTCATGAAATTCTCCCTCCAGACACATGGCGAGGGTCACGCCCGGCACCGGTTCGGCGGCAACGCCCGGCAGCAGGTCCGCCGCCGTTTCCGGCCGGTGCAGAAGCGCCAGCTTCCCCTGCCGGGACAGCCGCTTCACGGCGTATTCCAGGCGCAGGGCCTCTCCCCGGCCCTCCGTGCGCCAGACACCGGCCAACTCCCGGGGCGGATGGGACCGGGTATACCGGGCGCAGGCGGCGCCGCCGTCCCGGTGCTGCCGCATCCGGCGGCACAGGTCCGACGCCGTGCCGGTATACAGGGTGTCGTCCCGGCACCAGAGCATATAGACATAGTACATTCCCTCACCTCACTGCCCCCAGCATACCACGATCCGCCGCCGGGCGCAACGGTCACGCCGGGGGATCGTCGTGAAATTCGATGAATTTCAGGGCGTACAGGTCGCAGCCGGTGGAGAAGTCCCCCTGCCGCAGCACCAGATAGTCCGTGCCCACGGCCTCCAGGATGCCCTCCTGCCGCACCAGGCGGTAAGAGCCCACCAGGAAGCTGGCGGACGCGCGGCGGCCGATGTTCCGGCCCAGCAGGTCCCGCAGGGAGCCGCCGCCGGGGGCCGAGTCGTTATGTATGTTCATGGCGCACCTCACACATACAGATTCCCCGCCGTCTCTCCGGCGCGGGTACTCCATCCTATGCCGGGGCGGGTGAATGCGTTTCTGAATGCGCTGAATTACGATTTAAAGAGAATGGCGAATATCTAATAAAGCAGCCTGGTGCACCAGAGCGGCGACGCGGCGGTGAACTTCGGCAACACACCGCCGACGGCGGTGGGCGGCGTTACGTTGGTGGAGGAAAAGGTTGTGGTGACGCCGGTGTCCGGCCGCCACCGCAGCTTTAAGCTGGGAGAGTATTTTTCCGATACGCCGGGTGATACGCTGCATTATGTGATCGTATCGTCTCAGCTGGTCAGCGATACCGCGGCCATCGATGGGGATACCTTAAACGTGGAGACCAGCAAGAGCCGCAGCGGCGATCTGGTTATTGCTGCGGTGGACGCCCAGGGCGCACAGACACAGATTACCTTCCGGTTTAAGGTCACCAACCTGACGTTGGCCATTTTCATCACGCTGGCGGTGGCTGTGGTGGGCATCATTGTGGCGGGTGTCACGATCTGGAGTGTAACGCACCCGCTGTGGAAGGGGGAACTGAAGGTGGTCAACCTAGATCGTTCCTGTGCCGGTATGTCGCGGAGCCATGCCAGCTTTCGGGGCAAGCTCAAGCTGAGCTATTTTATGGTCGGACCCTGCGGCCTGAATGCGGACCAGTGCTGGTTTGCCACCAAGCCCAGCAGACGGCTGAAGTTCTGCTCCAAGACTCCGTTTTACGTCAATGGAATGGCACTGAAGGAGACGGATGTCTATGCGGGAATGACGCTGATCTATGCAGACGAAAAGAATCGCACAGGTATCCGCATTGACGCGGCACCCGGACGCCGATAAGCAATTACTGAAAACCGAACGATATACGACATACAGCGACAACGAAGGAGTATGTTATGGCCTATCTGGCAGAGGTGCAGCTTCCTGCTGCCAGCAAGAACGCAGCGGATGGAAGCAGTACGCCGGCACCGGAATACGGCCTGACCATGCGGGGGCATCTGGCCAATGTGGGCAATGGTGTCGGTGGGCTGTGCCGCAAACATGGCGCCAATCTGTCCTATCATATTCTGGGAGCGGCAAGCGCGGAAATCCCCATGACTCAGATCTCTGCCTATCTGGCAGCAGGCTTTATGCGCCGGTTTAAGGAAGCGGTGGGAAAGGATCAGCTAAATCTGAGGCTCTCCCAGGACGCGGTAAGCGATTGGGTGGATCAGATCGGCCTGACGGCCCAGCAGGTATACAACGACGTGACACACGGATGCCCGGACCTGATGCTGCCGGATATCGACTTGGAGGATCTGCGCACGTTCGGCATTCAGCCTCACGGACAAGCGCCGAGGCCCTGGGACACGGCGGCCCGCAACTGGTGCACCCGCTGTGAGGGGCAGCGCGGGAGAAACCGCGCCGCGCTGGAGGGAGAACTGCCCAGGAGCCTCCTGGACGAAGATGCAACGAATGACTCCCTGATTGGCAGAACCTTCCGGAAGCTGTGTGATATTGCAAAGAATCCGGAACTGGGCCCCTATTATGCGGCATTCCTGCTTAGCCGCAACGGCGATGACCTGAAAGCGGCTGTAGAAGGCGCGATCCAGGAGATCCAGGGACGGAAACGGGACGAACAGTCGTATCTGGACAGTGCGGCGGACCGGGTTGTCCAGGCCAGCACTAATTTCTGCGCGAACCGTTTCTTAGGCATCGGCGACAAGAGGGCCTATAACGACTACGTGGACAGCGTCAAAGAGTACTATAGGACCTATAACCATGTGCAGGAATGCACAGACGTGGAGAACACACTGCGGAGATTCCGGGAGCAGCTGGAGAATCTGAACAGTGGGTACTTTGCCTTGCTGACGGAGGTGCTGGACAATCTGCTGGAGACCTTTGAGGAGGATGAGCAGTGGCTGGATTCCTCTGCGGCCAGTGCATCTTCCGGTTACACCAAGCGTATTTTGCAGCTGTCGGACATTAGACCGAAATTGGACGAGGCGATCGACGAATTGAACGCCACACAGCTGGTGCGGAACTTTACGGAGCATCTGATGAAGGATCCGAAGCAGTGGAAGAGTCGGGATGACGGGAAGATCGGCCTGTATATCAGCGAATTCATGGTGGATCTTTTCCGGGATCAGACGAATCGCTCCCTGGAGGATTACCTGTACGAGAAGTATCCGGAAACCGGGCACAATTCCGCGCAGCTGGCCCAGGCTGTCAGCAATGACATTCTGGACGGCGTCTATAACGATGCAAAGCCCATGTTCTGGTGCGATCCCACCTTCAATCTGGATGACATTAACACGACCTTTGAAAGCAGCAGCCTGTCTGTACCCGCAAATGCCTCGGCTGTCTGCAGCGCGGCCCAGCAGTTTGGGGCATCTCATACTCAGTTCTATATCCGCAAGACCGGCCTGAAAAATCGCATTTTTGCCCTCCGCTTCTGCAGCGGCATTCCCTTCTATGCGTATAAGGGCGTGTCTCAGATGAAGCAGGTTTATGATAGCAACACGCAAACGCAGTATGGCGTGGGCGCCCATCTGTATGCCTATACAGGCCGGGGCGAGGACGATTCCGGCTTCCATGATTGGCGCAATTTCCTGCCGGTTCCTGCGCCCTACTCCTTCAATCCAAGCTTGACGGACGGCGCCGATAAGCTGCTGGCGCTGTATGGCGAGGGTGAGAAGGCGAAAATCATCTATTCTCAGGATATAACGAATGACAACGGCACGGATCAGGACCCCAATAGCACCGCCCAAGGCACGGCTCAGGCCCCCAATAGCACCACCCAAAAGGCTCTGGACAACAAGGAGTACTTCATTCGCGAAAGTAAGCCGGTGACTGTGCCGGATTACAGGATGGGGGACTTTGTGGAGAATCAGCAGTTGTCTGCCGCCCGGCTACAGCGGGAGAAGCAGCGCATGCAGCAGATGCTGGAGACCATGTATGACCAGTCCAACGGCAGCCGGTGGATAACGCTGAAGAATGACGGCTTTGCAGATAATGGAAAGCAGGTCGTTGAACGGGTCCGCAAGGATTACTTCATGCACTATCCAGCGCTGCAGCAAATCGTTCGCCGTGAGCTTAGGAAGCAGGAAAAGATTCGCAGGGCCATTGAGCAGCTGGATCGGATTGAAGAAGAACACAAGCGATATGAGGCGGATATGACCACCTTCACCAACATGGTGTTTTATGGCATGATCGAATGCCTCAGCGCCACCGGTGAGCCCGAGTATGACCGCATTAGTAGGGCGTTCTATAAATACCGCGACAGACGCGGCATGGAGACGGAAAAGATTCTGGTGGAGAATTCCGAGGCCTTCCGCTTCTGCAAGGAATATCCCCTGTATGAGATGTTCCGCAGCTATCGGGCCATGGAACCCGATGAGGAGCCCCGGCAGGAGATGGATGAAAGGGAGGCTGAGCTGCGCAAGCAGACCCGCGGCGCCAACGACCACCTCATTGCGGCCGCCCTGGAGAAGCGGTGGAATGCCAAGGCGCTGCAGCAGCTGGTGCGCGACACGGCCAATGAGACGGACGAAGATAAGGCCGAGATTCGCCGGTTCTATGAGGAGCTGGTCAGCCGCATTCTGGGGTATAAGGATGTGTTTACGGATGAGCAATGGACCAGAACCGGCAAGGCCGCTTCGAATCCGGCTCCTGCTGCTTCCGCGCAGCAGGCTCCTGCCAGAACCTGGACGGTAAGCCCCGGCGGCAGCACGATTTATACCGTGTATTCCGACCGGTCACTGCAGATGGCCTGGGATGCGGTGAACAACACCTGGGTGCCGCTGACGGCGGGTATGTGGGTGCTGAACAAAGCCGGCGACGACTGGGATCCGATCCAGCTGGACGCCGCAGGAAACATCATCAACGGATAAACCGCCGGGACGCCGCGCGGCAAATGAGGGAGAGAACATGACTTACGCAAGTGCAATCGAAGCATGCAGCCGTATGATTTCCGACCGCGCGGCCAATTCCGGCGCAGCAAGGCGGATCAGCGCCCCGCTCCTGAACATTGTTTTGGGGGCGGGCGCTGAGGAGTGCCTGGAGACCATCCGACAGAGCTATCAGGATTGCTGGTCCGCTGCGGCGGACCAGCTGTGCTGGCTGAAAACCGAGGACTGCATGGATGAGGCGGGGTTTGAAAACCGCGTGGGAGACGCCTTCTACACGATGCGCAGCAATCCGGGAGCCTTCGGAAGCAACAGCACACTGAGAATGGCTTATTTCTGGGATGTGATGGATGACAGGTTCCCGGAGCTTTTCCAGGCGGTGCAGCATCAGCCTGATTTTGGCCAGGCTGTCACCGTGGCGGAATATTATTTTCTGTTTGTGCGGCAGGTATTCAATTCGGACCGGGAGAGGATCGGCCGGCTGCGGGCGGTTGTTGACTGGGCCGAAAGAAACGGGAAGCATCTGATCGTGCAGAGTGACCTGACAAACGGAAATGTCTCCGGCAGCGGCCCCGAGGGATATCAGGCGGCTGCCAACGTGATGGTGATCGTCAACTCGCAGGATGACAACCGGTTGGGCCAGGGGCTGGAGGCAGCTATTTGGGGGGCCGGTTCCTCCGCCGTGTGGAGCCTCAGCGCGGACAGAAAGGTCAAGGAGACGGATGAAATCGCCTGCGCGGCGATGGAACAGATCCTCACGGAGTGCCTGGAGCAGGCCGGTGCGGCCGGGGGACAGTCCAACATCCAGGAGACCCTCTGCGGAGCGCAGCAGGACTACGACAGCCTGTTCCGGGAGTACATAGACGAGAAGGAGCTGCTGCCGGATCTGCCCACATTTTTGCAGTATCTCCCGTACACCAAGGAGATGGAGGCGCTGGAGCAGAGCCTGTCCGACGCGCCGACCCGTGGACTCCTGGGAAGACTCCGCGGCCGACCGTCGGATACGATCGACGGGGACAAGCTGATAAACGCGGTGGCGTCTGTCGGGGATATCTGGGGTCTCTGCGTGAACCAGTATTATGGACGGTGTGTGCAGGAGCTGAAGGAAAATGCGGAACGGGTGCAGGAGTATTTCAAGCAGCTTCTGTGCAGCCGCGTTTCTTACGGCGCGATGAACGCCACATTGCAGCAGGAGGCCGTCAATCTGGAGACCCGCACGGATTGGCACGCGCCCATGAACATGAGAAGGGGAACGCTTGCAGAGCGTCTGCATCGCTATGCATGCAGCCAGGTTCTGCCAGAGGTGTACGGCTTCCTGGCGGGGCAGCCTTGCGCAGCTATGAAGGATGTATGCAGAAATGCGAGGGACTTCGGAAACACACTGACGGAGACCCGGAACGGGCTGCGGCAATCCCAGGGGAACGTTGATGAGACCATCAGAAGGGCCTATACACAGGAGATTGCCAATCTGGCAAATCAGCCGGAGTATCGGGACATGATGCGCCTGACGCCGTGCAGCACAGTGGAGAGCCTCTTGGATCAGTTGGTGAAGCGATTCCGGTTGATCGCGGATAAGGATGATAATTTCCGGCTTTCCTTGTTTGATGAGCTGCAATTCCGGGCGGGAATGGCCGGAGGCGGTGCGGCCTATGGGGTGGCAGTCCAGAGTCTGTTCGATCTGAATATGCAGACTGCGGGCCGGCTGATGGCCACGGTTCCCCCCAGCGGCAGACAGCTGTTCTGCATGCTGAGCCAGCCAACCCAGGTCCAGAACGTGAACAATACCGGCGCGGCCTTCCGGATCCCGCAGCAGGACTATGTGGACAGGCTTTATGTCTATCCGGTGAATCCGGAAAATATTCTTTACAACGAAATTGCCGCAGCAAAGGAGGAGGAGTGAGTCGATGCCCATTACAAGGCCGAATGTGAACCTGTACAGCATCAACAATCTGGCGTTGGACTATGATCCGGGCAGAGGGCGGTATGGATTAAGCCTGGAATGCCCCAGAGCGGACGCCTTTACCCTGTGCCTGGGAAAAAACCTTCCGCTGGCCGATCCGGAGAAGCTGGGTCTGACAGAGGAGGAGCTTCGGCGCCTGCATAATGGCCAATCCATGGGAAAAAGGGGCTATCGGCTCATCGGCGTTACGCAGGGGACCTTCTATGCCATGCCTGTGTTCCGGGGATTTGAGGCGGATCCGCCCCAGACCATCCAGGTGTGGAGTATGATGGCGGTTCCGGGCGGGATTGTTCATCTTTATTACACACCGGGGCGTGAGGCCGTATGCTTTATTCCGCTGCGCTATTCCGCCGCGCTGCAGCGCAATGGCCTTCAGACTGTGCTGCAGGTGACTCTGAGCGATCAGTTTATCGGAAGCTATACAGATGGGGCGTTAATGTATCGGGTGGGGGAGTCTGATCCCATTCCGCTGCCCGGCGGCTGGCTCAACCGGAAGATACCGCTTCGGGTGTCCGATGGCGAGGAGGTCCGGGTCCTGCCGGCACCGGGCTTTGAAAATAGCTTCTTCCGGGAAGGCGTATAGCAGAAAGGATGGATGCGGAATGGGTAAAATTAAATGCCCCTATTGTTTTGAGGAGTTTGAAAGCGACAAGGTTTTGTTTCGGGCCAACACCGGCTTCACCCAGGAGGAACTGGACAGGGAGGAATTCACCAGCGGCGATGTGGACGAACACAAACGGCTGTTTGTGAAATTTTCCCAAAGAAATCCGGACGAAAAGTTGGACCGATACTGGACGAGCCGCGGAGGAACCGCCGGCTATTCCAGTGCAGACCCTCGCTGGAATATGCCGCACATCGACCCCAATGATGCCGACCGGTTTTGGGAGATGCTGGACCCTGACGCCAACGGCGTGGGCGCGGATGGCCTTGTGCGGGATCAGGATGGCTTTGCCATCAGGGTGTATGACCGGTATTCCGATCGCGCCACGCCGGTGACGCGGCTGTGCCCCCACTGCCACAATCCCCTGCCCTTGCCGAATTATGGCAAATATCCCACCATTTTTATCAGTGTTGTGGGCATTACCACCTGCGGCAAAACGGTTTATCTGAACCAGCTGCTGACCCGGCTGGCCATGGCCATGCAGAATACCGGATACTATATCACGGAAAACAATCTGCCAGATTTCAAGGAAAACGTGGAGGCCAATATGCCGCTGCCCGGCAGTACGGATGACAGCGTCATGCGCCGTCCTCTGGCGGTGAACCTGGTTGACCAGAACGACCGCAGCAAGGCATTTACCATTGTTTTTTATGATATTGCCGGTGAGAACTGCGTCAAGTGGAACGATGATTACGCCAAGCTGGGCGACCAGGACAGCCGGAACAGCCGGGCCAAGGAGGGAATCGCCAGCTTTATTGCCCGGGCAGACGGCCTGATGTTCCTGGTGGATCCCAATCAGGTCCCCGGCTTTTCGGCCTATCCCGATGTGAGCGGTGTCAACAAGGTGGTCGGAGTGGTGAATCAGATCCGCGTCGCCCTGAATATGAGCCAGAACACCTGGGCGGATGTTCCAGTGGCGGTGGTTCTCACCAAAACGGATGAAATCCGGAATCAGTATCCCAAAGGAAACCAGAGTCCCATGTTCCGGCCTACGGCAGCTGTGTCCGGCGGCCTGAACCGGGAGGAGTATTTTGCTATCAGCCACGAGCTGGAGGACTATCTGAGCAACAATGCGGCCATGATCCTGGCGCAGCTGGGCCAGTTTGTCAGAAAAACCTTCTGCGGCGTGTCGGCCATCACCTGCGGCGTGGAACGGCGCTTTGTAAAATACAAAAACTGGTACATCCTGGACGATATCTGCGGCAGGAAGTATGACGAGCTTCGCGCGTGGATCAAGGGCTGGAATGAACGTTCACCTGAAGAGCGGAACTTTTATTATGCGTGCCCTGTTCAACGGATTACCTCGCTTGACCCGAAAACCCGTATGCCGGCGGTGGATCCGGTAACCCTGGAGCCGGAGCTGACCTCTATTGACATAGATATTAATGAGGATATCACAAAGGAGATTGCCTCCGGCATATGGACGGAGGTTTATGCCGACTGCGCCAGCGGACGGATCTATCTGAATATGTGGGAAATCTGGGAAGGGATCAATCTGGTTGGCTTCCCCAAGGGCGCACCGAATCCCCGCCGGGTGGAGGACCCGCTGAAATGGATCCTCTGGCGGCTGGGAAGGATCGGCCCCTATTTTCAGGCGGATCCTCAGCCGAAAAAGGCGCTGCTGGAGTCTGCAAGGAAATATCAGGGACGGCTTGACGACTGGATGAACGAACAAAGGTGCAAACAAGAGCGGTTTTATAACGGGGAGGATCTCCAATGAAAATGGAGCAGGCATGTCGGTTCCGGACGGATGAAGCCGGATATATGGTCTGCGCCAGATCCCAGGGTCTGACGGCGGATAATGAGAACAACCTCGGCTATTTCAACAGTACCATGACGTCCTTGTTTGAAAAGGACGGATCCGGCCCGAGAATGGGTCAGTCTATCCTCAGCTACGCTGTCAGCGAGGAGAACGGCGGCAGGCGGGATTTCCTGATTGCCAAATCTACCATGCGCAGCGATATCAAGGGGCGGGCCTCGATCTTTACCCACGCATACTTTATGGGGTTGGATGAATATGCCCGCTGCATGGAGACCGATCCCTCCGCTATTTACGGGATCGACACCGGCGACATGATGACGGCGCAGAGCGGCAGCCAGCTGCCGCCCAAGGAGACGGTCCTGCGTGGCGGCTTTGAGCTGTCTGTCCTGCGGGAGAAGTACGGCCTGACGGACGAGCGATATGCGCTGCTGCTCTATAACGTGTATCAGGCGGTGGCAGGCGGCGGGTCCCTGGCCCTGCTTACGCAGCTGCCCCTGAGCCAGACCCAGGATATGGTGCGGGAGGTGGCCTATTGCGCGGCCATGGGCATGCTTCCCGGTCTGCGCTGGAGACTGACGTGCAGCAGCGCCGCGGATACCCGGGCGGCCATCTGTGTTTCCAGCAAGGCCGGCGGAGGCGGCATGGGGATCCCGCTGTGTACCTTTGATCTGGACGATGGCGGCAGGCGGCTGGAGGAGGACCCGTTTGTTGCGGAGCTTTTCCGGTATCTGGCATCTGCCGCCCCGGAGGAGCGCCGCCAGATGCTGCTGGATATGCAGTATATTTTGGGGGAGCTGGTGCCGCTGGAGTATGCGTCACTGGAGATGATCGCCACCGCATATCACATGCGGAAGATGAACGATGGAAACCGGCCGGAAAATGACGTGTATGACCGCGTGGTGGGGAATCTGCTGCTTTGCGGCAGGGTTCCGTCGGCAAACCAGGAGACGGTGAACAAGCTCCTGATCTGGATGCTGAAAAGGCAGAACGCTGCGCTGCCCAAGCGGATTATGGAGCTGTCTGTGGACCGCTGCGTCAAACAGGCGCAGGCGGATGCGGCAGGCGGGCGGGAGCTCTGCGACTGTGTTTGCCGTCTTTTGCAGTACAGCAGAAGCGCTGAGCAGCTGGAGCTGCTGCAGAAAACGGTGAAAACCTTCGATGTGCGCTATGCCGGGCTTGTGCATGCCCTGCTGCGCGGCATCTTTTCGGACCGGGCATGCAGCATTGACCCGCAGACGGCGTGCAGTCTGATCCCGGAGATGCTGCGCTCCGGCGATGAAATGCTGACCGGGGATTGCGTGGAGCTGACCACCTGCCTGGATGCAGGGCAGTGCCGGCAGCTGGCAGAGAGCATTCTGCGGCATGTGGGGCTCCGCCAGATGACGCTGATGGAGCAGAACGTTCTGGCCAATATCCTGGACGAGTTGAGCCGGTCCGGCGGTGTGCTGGGAAAAGAGAGCTGCGAGATCCTGGACCGCAATTCCTGCGTTTATAACGGCAGACTGCTGGATGCCTGCGTGGGCTATATGGTGCAGGTGCGGCTGCGGCAGGAGCTTCCCGTGGAGGAGCGCTGCGCGCTGCTGGCCGGGCTGGAGCGGGAGTATCCGGCCCTGTATGATGACGTTGCGGCTGCGCTGAAGAGCGGCGGCAGCATCCTGTGGAAGAAATATCAGATTCACAAGCATCTGCAGAATTGCAGATGCTATGAGGACATTGTGGCTGCGCGCCGGAGCTATCAGGGGGCGTCCCCCATGGACGATTTTGAACAGGAGTGTGTTGCTCTTTGGATGCAGCTCCTGCGCAGGGATGTCTATCAGGGGATGCCGCTGAAAAACCTGGTGCCGCAGATGGGACGCGCAGTCGATGCGCTGCCCAGAGGCGTATTCTCGCTGGAGGCCGCTCATGAGCTGCAGCGGCGGCAGCGGGCCTATTTCTGGAGCTGCATGACCTATCGCACAATGATGGACTATGTGTTGGACGGCGCGCCCAGCAGCAATGTGCAGGCGCTGCTTCAGACCCGGGACAGCGGAGCGGATGGCAATAAGCTGCACTTTCTGGATGCCGTGTGGCAGCTGTACCGGGATCCGAGCCGGACTGAGCCGATGACAGAGCTGGTGCTGGACGGACACCTGCCTGCCAGGGACAGGGAGGAGATCTGCAATCAGCTGCTGCCGCTGGCGGCAAAGCTGAAAGCTGCCTCCAACCAGGCAATTTTCGCATGGGATCTGATGCTTCTGTCCTGCAGCCGGGTGGAAGCCGGACGGGTCGTTTATGACTGCGGCAGTCTGATTAAGAAAATTGAGGGGATTCCGGCGCTGAAAATGGGAGTTTCCGGCAGCCAGTCTCTCCAGCTGGAGCATTCCGTCATACTGCGGGACGAGAAGGTGCGCAGCGACCTGCGCAAGGCCGCCGGCCGCGGCGACAGTCTGCTCAGTGAGCAGCTGGAAAAGACGCTGAAGGCGTGGGGAAAGGCGCGCAGGCCCGACAATGGCCACGGGAAAAGACTGAGCTCTGATCCGCCGGCCGCGGAAAAGAAGGGGATATTCTCTATTTTCGACCGCAGCGACAGAGGCGGGCGGACGGAGAAGTCGGACCGGGGCTTTATTTTTGACGACTACGACGGCGACTCGGGAAAAAGAGGAAGGAATAGGAGAAGATGAGCGACAGCGTGATGTATCCGGAAGCCGGCCGCTGGGTCAACAGCTACCTGGTGGGCGCCAACGCCTACAAAATTATGTCGACCCCCGAGGAGGCACAGCAGCTGCTGCTGGACGATAGCGGGGACTTTCTGCAAACAGGGACGGAGCACCACTATATTCAGGTGCGATGCCGGAACGAGAATAAACCGCTGTGGCTGGTGCCGTTCCGGGTCAAGCAGGAGGAGTTGCTGCGGGTATCCGACGTGCTGGAGCAGATTCAGATGGGACGAATCCTGCGGGAGGGCTTTTTCTGGCCGTTCGATCTGGTCCGGAGCGATGAAATGCAGGGATATGTGCTGCATCCCTTCAGCATGGATGCGTATCCCTCTGTCCGCCGGTTTTTGCCCAGCTCTGACACGCCCAGGTGGACCATTGCCGTCCATCTGTTCCGCAGGATCGGGCAGCTGCACCGTGAGGGCCTGACGCTGAACGGCTTTGGCAGGGATCAGGTGCGCGTGGAGTATGGGACAAACCAGGTGTATCTGGTTCCGGGTGAAACAATTTCTCGGGTTTCGCAGATCGGCGCGGCCTTTCGCGGCGACTTTCTGTCTGTGCCGCAGGTGGTGGAGCAGCAGCTGGAGAAAAATGGCATCGTGCTGGACGGGCGCGTGCGCGACATATTCTCGGCAGCGGTAATTGCCTTTTATCTGCTGTTCTATACCCATCCTTTCATCGGGGAGGAGTACAGCCACTTGATGCGGGAGCAATATCTGGAGTATTTTCAGAGTCGCCCGGTGTTTCTGTTTGACGCCGGAGGGCACAATGGAACGGGACATCATCAATTCGGCGCGGAGATAACGGCCCAATGGTGGAGAGCGCAGCCGGAGCTGCGGCAGCTGTTTTCAGATTTCTTTGCGGCGCTGTGTGCAGGACAGATCGATGAAAATGCCCCGTGGAATGACACGGAGAACTGGGTCCGCTGCCTTCTGGAGGATGCAGCCGTGAACGATAACGATAAGAGCCGCACAAGCTACGAGCTGGAGCTGGAAAAATTCCATCTGGTCTGAGGGGTAAGGCATGAGAGAGATATTGAAAGAAGTAGTCAACGAGCAGGGATTACAGATTTTACAGACGCCCGCGATGCTGCGGGCAAAATTGGAAGAAAAAGGCGATGACCGCAGCGATGCGCTGCTGTGGGAGCTTATCCTGACGGCCTGCCCCAGCGTGGCGGATGTGGCCGTGCAGCCGGAGCTTTCCCGCGCGGAGGTCAACACGGTGATCGGCGCGGTGACCAAGACCACCATGCTGTCTGCCTCCCTGGTGAGAAGGATGGTTCAGCAGCTGCTGGATGCCGCGCAGGTGAAGCTATCGCCGGTGCCGCGGTTTCTGATCCTCGCCAACGGCAGGCACGGCGGAGCGTGCTCGGTGGAGGATCAGCGGGAGGGCGAGGTCCTGCAGGCGGCTCTTGCGTCGCTGGAGACGGACACGGAAACGGCCCTCAGCGACCTGCAGACCCTGTCCCAGGCCGGGAACGCCTATGCCAGCTACCAGCTGGGCCTGTACTACAGCAGCCACGAGATGGAGGGGATGGATACCCAGCAGGTGGCGCAGAACTTCTTCAACTGCGCCGCGCAGCAGGGCTATGGCCCGGGCTATGGCGCCCTGGCGGATTATGCACTGAACGGGCGGCGAAAGAATCTTCGCCGGGCGGCCCAGTATTTTGGGTATCCCACATCCCTGGCGGGCCGGGACGGCAAAAGGTGGAGCAAAAACGCCGCGGACCTGTTGGCCTATCGGGAGCAGAACGTCCGCAGCGGAAGACAGACCCTGCTGCTGGTGGTGGTCACGTTGGTGATAACGCTGCTGGCGGGTATTTGCAGTCCTCGCGAATTTGCGATGGCGGTTCCGGCGCTGGTGCTGGAGCTTGGCTGCGGGGTTCGCTGCGTGCTGGGACTGGTTATGGACCCCTACGGCTCCTACCGCTTTGTGTATGCCGCCCTGGCTGCCTGCTGGCTGCTGAACATCCTATGCCTGGTCTGAGGGGAGGCACAGTATGAGTACATCTTATTTCATGAACATCGGCGCGTATGTGGCCACGGTGATTTTTGCGGCTGCGCGTCTGGCTGTGGGAGGAGTGCTGACCGAGCCCGGCGCGCTGGTTCCGGCACTGCTGGTGCTGGGGATCCTGCTTATCCCCTTGGCGTCTAAGGGTGGATTTCAGAAGAGTACCTATCAGACCGGGCCAGCCTTTGGGCTGGCATGGGGCGTCCTTTATGCCCTGACCCCGGCACAGCTGTCATCCGACCGGATATCCGGCGTGCTGGAGGCCAGCCTGGAAGGCCTTTCTTTCAGCTTCAAGGATAACCTGGCGGTATTCTGCATCGGACTGCTGCTGCTTGTGGGACTGAGCGCCGTGCGCAAGTATTTCCCGAATGCGGCTTTGAACGTCCTGCGGTATGCGATCCTGACTCTGATGCAGCTGCTGGCATTTGAGGGAATGTTCCGATACCTGCTGGATGCGCAGTCGGCAAGACAGCTCTGGCTGTTTGTGCCGCCGGTGCTGTTCTCGGGGCTGTTCCTGGCCCGCGAGCTGCGGGACGGTGAGGAAAAGTCCCGGCTGCGCATCTGCGTGCTGGCTAGCGTCCTTTACGCCTTTCTGACACCTGTTGTCCTGGCTGCGGTATCCTCCGGATGGAGCGACCTTTGCTCCCGCGTGGGAAAGCTTACGCATCTGGGCTGGCCTATGGTGGCCGGGGCGGTGCTGCTGGCTGCGCTGACGCTGGAAAAAGGCGCGCAAAAGCAAAGTATATATCGGGCGGCCCGGCTTCTGGTATGGGCGGCCTACATCCTGCTGCTGAACTGGCGCGCCGGCGCCATGCGGCTGGACGCGGATGATTGCTGGCTGATCAGCGTGCTGGGCGTTCCGGTGGCGGGCGCGGTGTATGAGCTGCTGGAGCAGAAGGGTCAGGTCACTGCCAAATGGTATCATGCGCCGTTGGCGCTGCTGGCGCTGCTGACCGTTTCTATGGCGGCCCTGCAGGATATGCGTTTTATCCTGCTGCTGGTGGGCCTGGGCGTGCTTTGGTGGATCTGTGCGCGATTGGGCACGCTGGCCGGAAAAGTACAAGGTGGTGATGCAGGGCTTCTGGGGCGCTGCGGCTATGCTGCTTCTGGCGGCTTCGCGGCAGCTGGGCACCCGGGAAGCGATCCCGGCCAACTGGCTTGTTGCGCTGGCGCTTCTGGGCGTTTCCTGGTGTGTGCTGACGGTATTCCTATCCGTGCGATACAGGGCGGCAAACGCAATGGAGATCTACCCGGAGGAGTACAGCACGGTTTACAGGCTCTGCAATGTGGTGCCGCTGCTGGCTGCGGTGCTTGCTGCGCTGTGCGTGGTATTCTGACATAAGGAGGAGAGAGATTTGAAGCTTGATATCAGGACCTTGAGCGCGTCTCTGGTGGCCGGATTTGTGAGCTGGTACCTGTGCGCGGGGATTTACAATAAGAACGCGGATTCCATGTGGACGCCGCTGCTGATGGCGCTGTTGTTTCTTGTGCTGGCGGCGATAACCTGCCTGGTGGTGCGCCTTACAACGGGGCGGCGCACGAGATTTATGCAATTCAAGGGTATCGGTCAGATCATGACCATGCTGGCTGTGGGCCTGGTGGCGCTGATGGTGCTGGCCGGTCTGTTTGAGCTGCTCTTTGAAATCGGCAGCAGGGGAGATTCTCTTCAGTCCACTGCGGCCTGGGATATGCTTCATTATCGCCCGGCTATGGGCTCCGGATGGTTTCTTGGCGTGGTGCGGGTCCTTTTCCTGACCTTGCTGGGCGCCCTGGTGACGGCGCTGCGGGCGGTTGCCGTGGGCGGTGAGGAAACCGTGCCGATGGTGATCCTGGGATTGGGGCAGTCGCTGGCGGGCGCGCTGGTGATGGAGATCGGCAGCCGGGTGCTGTTTGTGCCGGCAGGCCGGTGCTGGCTGATCCTGTGGGTACTGCTGGCAGCTACCCCGGCCTGGAAGCCTGCACCCCGCACAGGCAACTCTGCGGTTATGCGCGGGCATGAGCAGCCGAAGCAGAGCTCAGGCTCCGGCGGCGGATTCACGTTTCATTGATCATGGCGCTGGAATTCAGAGATCAGACAAGCGGGCAGCGGCCGTCTGGCCGGCGGAGTCCGCACAATGGCACTGGAATCCAACAGGGATACGGCGAAACCTGGCAGCCGGGTGTCGGCTATGGATACCCGGGAGGCTCTGCACCGAAAAAAAGACGCGGAGTCGGAGCTGCCTGGATTGCCGTGCCGGTCCTGTGCGTGGCCGCAGTGGTGATACTGCTGCTCAGCGGCGTACTGGGCGGGACATCTGCGCCGTTACCCGAGACAAAACCGACGCCTGTTGAGACACCGGAACCAGGCAACGAGGAGAAACCCGCCGGGGAGCTGAGTGCCATCCGGGAGCAGGCGGAAAAAATCATTCCGGGCTATCGCTGCCGGCATCTGGTGCAGCAGCTGGATGACCGGATGCTGGAAGACTTCCTGGCTATATACCAGGCAGTGGCGAATTTCCGGAC
Source organism: Clostridiaceae bacterium Marseille-Q4149 (assembly GCA_018228685.1). Lineage (GTDB taxonomy): Bacteria > Bacillota > Clostridia > Oscillospirales > Oscillospiraceae > Vescimonas > Vescimonas cirricatena. The sequence goes on along the minus strand of CP073691.1, from coordinate 1,304,353 downwards.
GGAGGTCGAGTTTCCAAGCAGCATCAGCATGGACGAGATGGAGGCGCTGATGACGCTGATTTATGGGAACTGCCCGGAGCTGTTCCAGATAGATGGCAATGCGACGTATTACTACAACAGCGTTGATCGAGACGGAGAAAAGATGGTGACGGGGATCAGCGAACTTTCTTACCATATGGATGAGGATACCTATCGCCGGGCCTATCAGCAGTGCGACCGGATCGTTCAGGAGGTGGTAAGCGGGGCGGCGGGCCTTTCTGCGCGAGAGGCAGAGCTGCATGCCTATCGCTACGTCACCGGCCACTGTGTCTACGACCTGTCCACGCCGTATTGCGGGACGCCCTACGGCGCGCTGGTGGAAGGCCGGGCCAAGTGTGACGGAACCGGAAAAACCATGCAATGGATCCTGGAGCAGATGGGAATCGTTTGCCTGTCGATTTCCGGCGCGCCCTTGGACGGCGGGAACGGGCACCAGTGGAATGTGGCGGAAATTGACGGCATATTTTATGATCTGGATGCCACCGCTGACCTGGGAAACCAGGGGGACAAGCTGCTGTATGGCCGGTTCAATGTGGATAACCACCTGATTCGGGACCTCTATCCCATCGGAGACGGCTATCTGTCCTGCTTCACTATTCCGGGTACCGACAGCATGTCGGGCAGCTATCATGCCCGCAATCATACGCGGGTGGAAAGCGACGCCGACTGCGGGCCGATTTTGGCGCAGCAGTTTTCACAGGTGATACAGAAGAACGGCGGCAGCTTTGCCATCCAGCTTGCGCAGAGTGCGCAGGTGGATGAACTGAGCCGGATCTTCGGAAAATGGGAGGGCGCCGAGCGCTTCCTGAAGGAGTATGGCGTATCGCTGCAGGGCTTCGGCTATTACTCGCTGACGCAGCCCGAGACAAACGTCTATCAGTTCACAGTGTACCGGGATTCGTGAGGACAAAAAGGACTCCTGCCAAGGCGGCAGGAGTCCTTTGAGTGTCCCCTAAAAGTGCTTTGACCTTTGGGGCTTTTTGACAAGAAACAGGGGTCCCGCAGTTCTGCGGGACCCCTGTTGGTTCTATTTGGATGATATCCTATCTTTCGGCTTAGAAGCAGCCCTGCTCCATCATAGCCTCAGCGACCTTCTTGAAGCCGGCGATGTTGGCGCCAGCCACCAGGTCATAGCCCAGGCCGTACTCGGCAGCGGCATCGGCGGATTCCTTGTGGATGGTCTTCATCATCTTGTGCAGCTGAGCATCGACTTCCTCGGCAGTCCAGACCAGACGCTCGGAGTTCTGAGCCATCTCCAGAGCGGAGACGCCCACGCCGCCGGCGTTAACGGCCTTGGAGGGAGCCACAATGATGCCCTTCTGCTGACGCAGGAAGTTCAGAGCGTCGTTGGTGGTGGGCATATTGGCCACTTCGATGTAGTACTTCACGCCGGAGGCAGCAATCTTCTCGGCGGACTCCATGCGAACGTCGTTCTGCATGGCGGCGGGTCTGCATGGCGGCGGGCATGTACACGTCAACATCCTTGACGCCCCAGCACTTCTCGCCAGCCACGAACTCGCAGCCGAACTTGTCGGCATAGGGTTTGCAGTGCATAGGATCCTTGGCGCGCATCTCCAGGATGTAGTTCAGCTTCTCGTCGGTGATAACGCCGTCGGGATCGTGAACGTAACCGTCGGGACCGGCAAAGTAGGTGACGGCAGCGCCCAGCTGAGCGGCCTTCTTCATGATGCCCCAGCCCACGTTGCCGTAGCCGGAGATGGCGATCTTCTTGCCCTCGATGGTGTCATTCTCGTGCTTGAGCACTTCCTGCAGATAGTAGATAGCGCCGTAGCCGGTGGCCTCGGGACGGATCAGGGAACCGCCGTAGCTCAGGCCCTTGCCGGTGAGCACGCCGTTCTCCCACACGCCCTTCAGGCGGCGGTACTGGCCATACAGGTAGCCAATCTCGCGGCCGCCCACGCCCATATCACCGGCGGGAACATCGATGTCGGGCCCGATGTAGCGATACAGAGCGGTCATGAAGCTCTGGCAGAAACGCATGACCTCGGCGTCGGACTTGCCGGCGGGATCAAAGTCGGAACCGCCCTTGGCGCCGCCGATGGGGAGGCCGGTCAGGCTGTTCTTGAAGGTCTGCTCGAAGCCCAGGAACTTGATGATGCCCTCATACACGTTCTTCTGGAAGCGCAGGCCGCCCTTGTAGGGGCCGATGGCGCCGTTGAACTGGCAGCGCCAGCCGCGGTTGGTGTGCCACTGGCCGTTGTCGTCGCACCACACAACGCGGAAGGTGAACATACGCTCGGGCTCGACCATGCGGTTCAGCAGGTCGACCTTCTCATACTCGGGGTGCTTCTCGATGACAGGCTCCAGAGAGGACAGGACCTCCTCCACGGTCTGCACGAACTCGGGCTCGTTGCCATGCTTGGTTCTGACGTTCTCCAGAACGCTGGCCAGATAAGCATTCATAATAGTTGCCTCCTCAAAAATTGTTCCAAGATTGTTCAAAATCGAATGGGTAGATGAAATTTGCTCATACCCCCATCCGTTCTGATAATAACACCATTCCGGCAAATACTCAAGGGGGTTATTCCGAAAATCGTCCCTCGCGACCGTAAAATCTTCGCGGTGTTTTTTGTGCATTTTGTAAAAATGCACATTCCCTCCTTTGCACCCGGCAGCCGCCGCAAATTGTGGATTCCGGCCTATTTGATGATTATTTCACAATTTCACGATACAGACTCTTTCGCCCGCAAAATTACCGGTATCCCGACTTTGTAGATTTTTTTCATAGGGATTCCGGCCTGGCCCGGCTGGCTTTTTCGGAATCCTGCACATTTTTTGCCGCTGGAGCTAAAATTTCTGTTGCATTTTTATACCAAAGCGTGTAAAATATAGGCAACAATCCAAGATTGGTAGCTGTAAGGAAGTGCCTCGCGCACGGGCTGCAACTATCACTCGGCTGTTGCTTGAGTGTTTCAGATCTCCATCCGGAGGTTTGAAACATTTTTCTTTACCCGGAAGCATTGGAACAATTCAAAAGGAGGAACACACATGAATCTGGTCATCAACGGAAGACTCATCACCCGGGACGAGGGCGGCAAGGGCTATTATGAGCACGGGGCCGTGGCCTATGAGGGCGCCACCATCACCGAGGTGGGCCAGGAGAGCGCCCTGCGGGCCAAGTATCCCCAGGCCCACATCATCGACGCCAAGGGCGGCGTCATCATGCCCGCCTTCATCAACGCCCATACCCACATCTATTCCGCCCTGGCCCGGGGCCTGTCCATTGTGGGCAACAACCCCACCAATTTCTATGAGGTGCTGGACGGCACCTGGTGGGCCATCGACCGGAAGCTGACCCTGGAGGGGACCCGGGCCAGCGCCGACGCCCTGTACATCGACTGCATCAAGCAGGGCGTTACCACCATCTTTGATCACCACGCTTCCTATGCCGAGATCCCCGGCTCCCTGCACACCATTGCCGAGTCCGCCAAGAGGTTCGGCATCCGCTCCTGCCTGTGCTATGAGGTCTCCGACCGGGACGGCGAGGAGAAGTGCCTCCAGGCCATCCAGGAAAACGCCGACTTCATCACCGAGTGCCAGAAGAACCAGGATCCCATGCTGGCCGCCATGTTCGGCGGACACGCTCTGTTCACCATCAGCGACAAGACCTTCGACCGCATGGTGGCCGCCAACAATGGCCGCACCGGCTACCACATCCATGTGTCCGAGGGCATGAACGACGTGTACGACTCCCTGCAAAACTATGGCCGCCGTCCGGTGCAGCGGCTCCAGGACCACGGCATCCTGGGCCCCAAGACCATTCTGGGCCACTGCATCCATGTGAACACCGCCGAGATGGACATCATCAAGGAGACCGGCACCATGGTGGTCAACAACCCCGAGAGCAACATGGGCAACGCCATCGGCATCTGCCCGGTGCTCCAGCTGCACAAGCGGGGCATCCTGCTGGGCATGGGCACCGACGCCTATACCAACGATATGCTGGAGTCCCTGAAGGTGGCCCTGTGCTCCCAGCGCAGCCAGAACTGCCTGCCCAACGTGGGCTGGTGCGAGGTCACGGACATGCTGTTCCGCAACAACGCCAAGATCGGCGAAAAGTACTTCTCGGTGCAGCTGGGCGTGCTGAAGGCCGGCGCCGCCGCGGACATCATCGTCATGGACTATAAGCCCTTCACCCCCTTCTCCGACGAGAACATCGACGGCCACATGATCTTCGGCATGACCGGCCGCCAGTGCCAGACCACCATCGCAGGCGGCAAGCTCCTGATGCAGGACCGCCAGCTGGTGGGCATCGACGAGGAGGCCGAAAACGCTCATATCCTGGAGGCCGCCAAGAAGCTCTGGGGCAGCCTGAACAACCGGGTGTATTGATGCGCTGATTTTTTACGATTCAAAAAGGAGGAACCCCCATGTCCGAGAAAATGTATCCCATTCCCTTCAAATCTCTGATGAATTGGGTAATCACCGAGTACGCCGGCTGCGGCGACGTGTTCGGCGTGCATAAGCAGTACCACGCCACCGGCAAGAGCCTGCCCATCTTCGGCGAGCGCATCGAGACCCCCTTCGGCCCCGCCGCCGGTCCCAACGGCCAGCTGGCCCAGAACATCATCGCCGCCTATGCGGCCGGCGCCCGGTTCTTCGAGGTAAAGACCGTTCAGAAGATGGACGGCGCTGATCTGGCCGCCTGTGTGCCCCGCCCCTGCATCCTGGCCAACGACGAGGGCTATAACCAGGAGTGGTCCACGGAGCTGACCGTGCCCCAGGCCATGGACGAGTATATCAAGGCCTGGTGCGCTCTGAAGGTCCTCAGCAAGGTCTACGGCTTCGGCGACCCCGACGGCTTCGTGTTCAATATGTCTGTGGGCTATGACCTGGAGGGCATCAAGGGCGAGAAGGTCAACACCTATATCGACGGTATGATGGACGCCAGCCGCACCGCCATCTTCGGCGAGTGCAAGGAGGTGCTCAAGGAGCTGTTCCCCCAGGAGACCGCCTTCATCGACGCCATCTCCCCCCGGGTGTCCCGCAGCGTCACCGTGTCCACCCTCCACGGCTGTCCCCCCGATGAGATCGAGCGCATCGCCAGCTACCTGATCTCCGAAAAGCACCTGCACACCTTCGTCAAGTGCAACCCCACCATCCTGGGCTACCAGACCGCCCGCCGCACCCTGGACTCCATGGGCTATGACTACATCGTCTTCGATGAGCACCATTTCAACGAGGATCTGCAGTGGGCCGACGCCGTGCCCATGTTTGAGCGCCTGCAGGCCCTGGCCGACAGCTGCGGCCTGGAGTTTGGCCTGAAGCTGTCCAACACCTTCCCGGTGGACACCACCCGTGGCGAGCTGCCCAACAACGAGATGTATATGTCCGGCCGCAGCCTGTTCCCCCTGACCATCGAGATGTGCCACCGCATTTCCCGCCAGTTCAAGGGTAAGATGCGCATCTCCTTCGCCGGCGGCGCGGAGTATTTCAACTGCGACAAGCTGTTTGCCGCCGGGATCTGGCCCATCACCGTGGCCACCACCATCCTCAAGCCCGGCGGATACAACCGCCTGCACCAGATGGTGGAGAAGGTGGAGCCCATGGCATACCGTCCCTTCTCCGGCACGGACACCCAGGCCATCTGCCAGCTGTCCGCCGCCAGTCACACCGATGTTCACCACGTCAAGCCCATCAAGCCCCTGCCCAGCCGCAAGAGCGACAAGCAGGTGCCCTGGATGGACTGCTTCACCGCTCCCTGCCAGGGCGGCTGCCCTATCCACCAGGATATCCCCGAGTATATGGAGCTGTGCCGCAAGGGCCTGTATGCCCCGGCCCTGAAGCTCATCACCGAGAAGAACCCCCTGCCCTTCCTGACCGGCACCATCTGCGCCCACCGGTGTCAGACCAAGTGCTCCCGGAACTTCTATGACGAGTCCGTCCGCATCCGGGATACCAAGCTGCTGGCCGCCGAAAAGGGCTACAACGCCCTGATGGCCTCCATCCGGCCCACCGAGAAGGTCTCCGGCAAGAAGGCCGCCATCATCGGCGGCGGCCCCACCGGCATCGCCGCGGCCTATTTCCTGGCCCGGGCCGGTATCGAGACCACCATTTTCGAGCGGGAGAGCTGCCTGGGCGGCGTGCCCCGGCACGTGATCCCCTCCTTCCGCATCGCCAACGAGACCATCGAGAAGGACATCGCCCTGATGGAGAAGTACGGCGTGGACGTCCGCTGCGGCGCGCCTGCCCCCTCCGTCACCGAGCTGAAGGCCATGGGCTACACCCATATCCTGTTCGCCGTGGGCGCCTGGAAGCCCGGCAAGCTGGAGATCGCCGGTGATGTGGCCGGGGCCATCCAGTGGATGAAAGGCGTCAAGGCCGGCAACATCGCCGTGGGCGGCAGCATTGCCGTCGTCGGCGGCGGCAACACCGCCATGGATGCCGCCCGTCTGGCCAAGCGGTCCGGTGCCAAGCAGGTAACTCTGGTATACCGCCGGACCCGCAAGTACATGCCCGCCGACGAGCACGAGCTGGCCCTGGCCCTCCAGGACGGCGTGACCTTCGCCGAGCTGGCTGCCCCCGTGAAGCAGGCCGACGGCGTGCTGACCTGCGAGAAGATGGTGCTGGGCGAGGCCGACGCCTCCGGCCGCCGCAGCCCCGTGGGCAGCGGCGAGTTCTTCGACATCCCCTGCGACCTGGTGATCTCCGCCGTGGGCGAGCAGGTGGACAGCGCCCTGATGGCCGCCAACGGCATCGAGGTGGACAAGAAGGGCCGCCCCGCCTTCCAGACCAACCTGCCCGGCGTGTATGCCGCCGGTGACGCCACTCGCGGCCCCGCCACCGTGGTGGAGGGCATTGCCGACGCCGCCCGCTTCGCCCAGGAGGTCATCGGTCAGGCCTACGCCTATGACATTCCCCAGCAGGCCTATATCACCAAGACCGACGCTCAGGCCAAGAAGGGCATCCTGAACATGAGCGGCTGCGTGTGCCAGGAGGGCAGCCGCTGCCTTCAGTGCTCCACCGTGTGCGAAAACTGCGTGGATTCCTGCCCCAACCGTGCAAACGTGGCCATCGCCATGGCCGACGGCAGCCACCAGATCCTCCACGTGGACAAGATGTGCAACGAGTGCGGCAACTGCACCCAGTTCTGCCCCTATGCCTCCGAGCCCTGCCACGATAAGTTCACTCTGTTCCAGACCGCCGAGGATATGGAGGACTCCCACAACGCCGGCGTCCTGTTCCTGGAGGACGGCAAGGTCCGGGTGCGGCTGGCCGGTGCGCCCCAGGAGTATAACCTGGACGAGGCCAACGACCTGCCCCGGGAACTGGAGACCTTCATCCTCACCATCCGGGATCAGTACGGCTATCTGTTCGCCTGATTCATTTACCCATAATAATCAAAACCTCCGGCTAAGCCGGAGGTTTGATCTGGCCCTATAAGGGCCTATTACTGGCAAGCCCCTCAAGGGGCACGAATTTTTCTTCGTTCGCATTCTCTGCCCTACCGCCCGTAAACAGGCCATCACCATCACAGGCAAGCTTTTGCTTGTCGTTGGTTTTATTACTTGTCATGAATTAGTCTCCTTGTTTTTGTAAGTCTTGGCCGGCAAACCTTTGCCTTACTTTAACTCGGAGACTTTTTCTTGTCTACTCTTCCCCTCGCCATAGGCTATTTTTTCCCACCGGCAGAGCCGGTGGTTTTCTTTGTGAACCAATAAGGCCCAGGGGGCGCTGCATAGCAGCGCCCCCTGGGTTATTATAAGGTGATCCAGTGTTTCATGCATCATACCGTGCCAGTACCCGGCGGCAGTAGTCCGCAAAGTCCCGGCGGACGTCGGCGGGGGAGAGAAGCTCCGCCTTGTCCCCGAACTGGAACAGCCAGCCATAGAAGGTGGGGCCGGCCTCCACCGGGGCGGTGAGGGACACATGGTCCGGCCCGTCCGGCCGGATGTGGGCGTCGGAGCCGAAGCGGTCCATGGCGGGGTTGATCAGCGACCGGTGCAGCCGCAGCCGGACGGTGACGGAGGCCCCGCCGTACATATCGAAGATTTTCCGGACATACCGGCCCAGGTCAAAGTCCCGGGGCAGGGGAGAGCGGGGCGAGTCCAGCACCGTCAGGTCCGCCATCCGGTCCACCCGGTAGTGGCGGTAGTCCTGCCGCAGGGCGTCGTAGGCCACCAGGTAATAGTACCGGTCCACGCACAGGGCCACCGGGTCCGTGACGTAGGCAGCCCCCTCCCGGCGGAAGGCCCGCTGCCCCTCCGCCGTCCAGTCGAAGTAACGGAAGGACACCTGCCGGTCCCGGCTGATGGCGGTGTGGATGCCGTCCACGGCGTAGTACAGGGTCTCGTTGGTGGTCCGGGGTCGGCCCAGGACGTACACCTGCCGCCGCAGCTGCCGGGCCATGGGGCGGCTGGTGAGCTGCTCCAGCTTGCCGATGAGCTCCATGCTCTTTTTCTGCGTCAGGAAGGGGGCCGCCTGAACGGCATCCACCAGCAGCTTTACCTCCGGCAACTGGAAGGTCCGCTCCCCCAGGTAATAGCCGAACTGCCGCCCCTTGACGGTCTCTATGTCCATGCCGAAGGACTCCAGCAGCCGCAGGTCGTCATAGACGCTCTTGCGCTCGGCGGAGATCCCGTTGGCGGTCAGATAGGCCAGAAGCTCCGGCATCCCCGCCGGGTGCTCCTGGTCCGTCTCCTCCTCCAGGTATTTTGCCAGATACAGCAGCTTCAGCTTCTTGTCCCCCATGGTTCCGCCTTCCTTTCCGGTTTTGACAACAGTATACCAGCTGCGCCCGCCGCTGAACAGGTAATTTTCGGAATTTGTGAAAGTTTTTGTTGAAACGGCGGCACGGTTGGGGTATACTATGGGCAGTAAATTCAACAACGGAGGTATTTTACTATGATCGAGATCACCAAGGACACCATCATCGGTGATATCCTGGATGTCGCGCCCCAGACCGCTCCCATCTTCCTGTCCATCGGCATGCACTGCCTGGGCTGCCCCTCCTCCCGCGGCGAGACCGTGGAGGAGGCCTGCGCCGTTCACGGCATCGACGTGGACAAGCTGCTGGCCCTGGTCAACGAGGAGGCCAACAAGAGCGCCCAGTAACCGTCATATGCAAACAGGAACGCATACGGCCCGTCCGTATGCGTTTATCTGTGTTATCAGGAGAACCTATGAAACACTTACAATTGCAGCCCCGGCTGCGCCTGCTGGCGGATATGGTCCCCCAGGGGGCCAGACTGGCGGATATCGGCACGGACCACGGCTATCTTCCGGTGTGGCTCATGCAGCAGGGGCGTATTGCCTCCGCCATCGCGGCGGACATCGGCCCCGAGCCTCTGGCCCACGCCCGCCGCACGGCGGAGGAATACGGCGCGGCCCTGGACCTGCGCCTGTGCGACGGTCTGCGGGGCATTGCCCCCCATGAGGCGGACACGGTGGTCATGGCCGGTATGGGCGGCGAGACCATCATCCATATCCTGACCGACAGCCCCTGGCCCCGGGACTCCGGCTGCACCCTGCTGCTCCAGCCCCAGACCAAGGTGGAGCTGCTGCGCCGCTGGATTTCGGAAAACGGCTATGTCTGCCGGGACGAGCGGCTGGTGTGGGACAAGGGCAAGCTCTATGTGGTGCTGCAAATGACGGCAGGGGAGCCCTTTACCCCGGATGAGGTCCGGCTGTACGGTGGCCTGCATCTGGAGGGGGACCCGCTGTACGGCGATTATCTGGACGCACAGCTGCACCGTCTGCGCCGCCAGCTGGACGGCCTGCGGCACAGCAGGGAAGGGGAGGACTGCGGGACCCTGCCGCAGCTGATCGCCGCCCTGGAAAAGAAGAAGGAGGCGCTGAAATGACCACGGTACGGGACATCGAAACCTTTCTGTATGCCTGGGCTCCCCGGGAAACGGCGGAGAGCTGGGACAATGTGGGCCTGCTGGTGGGCCGGGGGGACCGGGAGGTTCACCGGGTGCTGGCAGCCCTGGACGTAACCCCCGCCGTGGCGGCGGAGGCAGCAGAGCAGGGGGCGGACCTGATCGTGGCACATCACCCGGTGATGAACGTCCGCTGGCATGAGCAGGAGATGCAGACTCTCCGGGATGACACCCGTCTGGGGGGGCTTCTGACGTACCTGGTGCGCCATGACCTGTCCGCCATCTGTATGCACACCAATCTGGACGCGGCGGAGGGCGGCGTCAACGATCAGCTGGCCAAGGCCCTGGGGCTGACGGACACGATTCCGCTGAATGAACAAAAAATTGGCCGCATCGGCACACTTTCTTGCGAAAAACCCCTTGAACAGTTCCTGCATGATGTGGTAAAATCATTAGGTTGCAGGGGCCTGCGATACCGCAGCGGCGGACGGCCCGTGCGCCGGGTGGCCGTGGGCGGCGGAGCCTGCGGCGAATATATCCCCCAGGCGCTGGCCCAGGGGTGCGATACCTTTGTCACCAGCGACCTGCGGTATAACGACTTTTTGGACACCCAGGGCCTCAACCTCATCGACGCGGGGCACTTCCCCACGGAGGACGTGGTGTGCGCCGAGGTAGTGCGCCGCCTGCAAAAAGCGTTTCCCGATATCCGCGTCTCAAAATCGGCGGTCCATCACGACGCCGTGCAATACTACATGACCGAAGGAGAGTAATCACATGTCCGGACATTCCAAGTGGCACAATATTCAGAAAACCAAGGGCGCGGCCGATGCCAAGCGCTCCGCCACCTTCACCAAGATCGCCAAGGAGATCATCGTGGCCGTCAAGCAGGGCGGCAGCGGTGACCCCGCCAATAACTCCCGTCTGGCCACCGTGGTGGCCAAGGCCAAGGCGGCCAACATGCCCAACGACAACATCAAGCGCACCATCGACAAGGCACTGGGCTCCGGCAACACCGATAACTACGAGTCCGTCACCTACGAGGGCTACGGCCCCTGCGGCGTGGCCGTTATCGTGGAGGCCCTGACCGACAACCGCCAGCGCACCGCCCCCGAGATCCGGCACTATTTCGATAAGTACGGCAAGGGCATGGGCGCCCAGGGCTGCGTGTCCTGGTCCTTCGACCGCAAGGGCGTTATCGTCATCGACAACGAGGACGGCGAGCTGGACGAGGACACCGTCATGATGGACGCGCTGGACGCCGGCGCCGAGGATTTCTCCCCCGACGGCCCCGTGTTCGAGATTACCACCGATCCCGACAGCTTCAACGACGTGGTCAAGGCCCTGGAGGACAAGGGCTACACCTTTGAAAGCGCCGAGATCGAGATGGTGCCCCAGAACTACGTCACCATGACCGGCGAGGACGACGTCAAGAGCATGAACAAGCTCATTGATATGCTGGAGGACAACGAGGACGTCCAGAACGTGTGGCACAACTGGCAGCAGGACTGAGCCGAAAAAGAGTAACAAAAGGCAGCCGATCGCAGGATCGGCTGCCTTTTTTGGAAGCAGATGTCTTATTTCACGGAACCGTCCGGATTGAACAGGGGCAGGGGAGCCAGGAACCTGATGTCATGGCGCTTGGCGGCGTCGCCCTCGGCCAGAACAGCGATGCGTGCCACCACGGTGCCGCCGGCCAGGGCCACCAGGTCCTCCATGGCCTTCAGGCTGCCGCCGGTGGAGATCACGTCGTCCATCAGGACGATGCGCTTGCCCCGGATCAGGTCCGCGTCATCCCGGCCCAGATACAGCTTCTGGGTGCCGGCGGTGGTGATGGACTGATCCTCCACATGGATGGGGTCGGGCATATAGGCCTTGGGACCCTTCCGAGCGATGAAGTACTTCTTGGCCCCGGACTGGCGGGCCATTTCGTGGATCAGGGGGATGCTCTTGGCCTCTGCGGTGAACAGGTAGTCATAGCTGCCAGGCTCCAGCAGCTTCAGCAGCTCCCGGCCGCAGGCCTCGGTCAGCTCCGCGTCGCCGAAACAGATGAATGCGCCGATATACAGATCGTCTGTGACCTTGCAGATGGGCAGCTCCCGCTGAAGCCCGGCCACGGTCATGGAATAAGTGGACATAACAAAATCTCCATTCTGCCGCAAGGAAAAAATGAAACGCTGCGGCTGTCGTTTTTCAGCGAACAACCCGCCTTTTCCGGCGAAAAAGACGGGTGTCCTATCGACTCTATTATAAAGGATATATGGCAAAAGTCAATACAAAAAGTGACATATCCCGCCAACAGCGGTTCTTCCTGTATTTCCGGCCCGGGCAGACCGGCCGGATTTATCAGCCCTGAACGAGCCGGGGCTGCGGCGCTCATCACCCATGAGACACTTGCCACTATGTCCTGGGCTGTTTTGCAACCACATTTTTGCAATTTAAGAAGAATCGTAATATGTCACAAAATGAGGCGGCATCTCTTGGCTATTGTGCCCAAGCTGTGAGACGCCGCCGAGGGGGCGTATTTCAGCTTTTATTCGCTTGGCTGAGAATGTATTGCGGCCTGACAGATTTTTTTCAGATTTTTGTCAAATAATGCTTGCATTTTGCGCCGCAATCTGCTAAGATATCTATTGCTTGCGATGTAGGCAAGCGAGTTTCTCACAGCAAGGAGGTGCAACGGATGGCAAAGTGCGAGTTCTGCGATAAGGGCGTGACCTTCGGTATCAAGGTTTCCCACTCCCATAGACGCTCCAATCGTCCCTGGAAGCCCAATGTCAAGCGCGTGAAGGCTATGATCAATGGTACGCCTCGCCATGTGTACGTTTGTACCCGGTGTCTGCGTTCCGGTAAAGTTACCCGCGCGATCTAAGCTCGGACAAACAAGATGAGCCCTGTGCCGCAAGGCACAGGGCTTTTTTCTGCCTGTTCCGGCAAAAGCGGGGCCGAAGCCCCGCTTTTCAGCTTGTCAAAAAAGTCTTTTTTGACAAGCTGCGTGCGGTTTTTCAGAACTTAAAAAGTTCTGAAAAACCTGTGATTGCAAACGAAAGACACCCCTGATGGGTTTCTTTCGTAACTATCTTCCTTTTCGATGGCGAAAGATTCCCGAGTTTTTCGACAGTCTCAAAAGCGGGGCCGAAGCCCCGCTTTTGTCAGATTGTTATGGTGCTTACGCCTTCAGGCAGCGGAGGACCGCCAGCAGGATGGAGTAATACTTGCTGTCCGGCGTGTCGGCCCGGCTGGTGATGATCACCGGGCAGGAGGCACCGCAGATGGTGCTGGCCATGGTCTTTCCGGCGATATAGGTGATGGACTTGTACAGCACGTTGCCGATCTCGATAAAGGGCACCAGCAGAATGTCCGCCTGGCCCGCCACGGGGTCGTGAATGCCCTTGTGCTTGACGGACTCCATGGAGATGGCGCCGTCCAGCGCCAGGGGGCCGGACACCACGCAGCCGGGGATGCCGCGCTTGGCGATCTCGGCGGCGGACACGGTGGAGGGCATCTTCTCGGTGACGTTCTCCACGGCGGACAGCACCGCCACCTTGGGAAGCTCCACCCCCAGGGCGTTGGCCACAGGCAGGGCGTTCTCCACAATGCCGATCTGGGTGTCCACGTCGGGGGCGATGTTGATGGCGGCGTCGGTGATCATCATGAAGCGACCCTCATACTCGAAAATGCCGCACTGGCTCACCAGACGGCGGCCGCTGGCGGGGATCAGACCGGTTTCCCGGTTCAGAATGGCCTTGGCAAAGCTGGAGGTCTGGAGAATGCCCTTCATGGGGATGTCGGCCTTGCCCTCCCGCACCAGCTGCACGGCGGCCTTGGCGGCGTCCAGCTCCGGGCCGTCGAAGTCGACGATCTCATACTCGGCGGGGTCCTCGTTCATCTCCCGCAGCAGGGCCAGAATTTCGTCCTTCTTACCCAGCAGGGTGCCGTCCACCACGCCCCGGCGGTGGGCGTTGACCACGGCGCTGAGGGCGGGCTCGTCATGGGCGTTGGCCAGGACGATGCGCTTTTTGTTTTTATGAGACAGGACATAGGCTTCCAGTTCTTTGAAATTCGTGAACATATCCGTTCCTCCTATTTGACTTTTACGTTTTGCCCCCATTTTCCGGGAACAGAATTATTATACAACCCTCTTTCAGCAAAAACAACCAAAATTGCAGATTTTTTCTCCGCCTGTCTGGCGAAAAAATCTTGCCATCGGCGGCAATTTCCTGTATACTTTACCGTAATAAGGAGGGGCTGTCATGTCATTTGAAAAAATTCTGTTTTACGGCATCATCATCGTAGGGGCGCTGCTGCTGGTTGGTCTGACCTATTACCGCATCGACTGGGCCCGCCATCCGGAGAAATACCAGGACCTGGTGGAGCAGGCGGAAAAGGACGAGCAGGAGGCGGCCCAGCGCCGGGCCATGAGCAAGCTCAGCAAGAAAAAGCGGAAATAAAAGCAGGGCAGGGGAGAGACTTCGTTGGAAATCTCTCCCCTGCTTTTTATGTGGTCATTGCCGGGCCGTGCCGCAGGCGCGGCTCAGCCCACAAACACGTATTTTTCCAGCCGGTCCATGGCCTCCCGCACCAGGGAATGGGGCAGGGCGGCGTTGATGCGGATGCAGTCGCCGTCGCCGAAGCCCGCGCCGCTCTGCCAGATGACGCCATGCTCCACGCCCCGGCGGCGGAGATCATCCGGCGTGATGCCGTGGCTGCGGCACCAGGCCCCGCAGTTGACGAACAGCATATACGTCCCCTGGGGCAGCATCATGGTGACGCCGGGATAGCGGCTTTGCAGGAAGTCACGGATATACCGCAGGTTCCGGTCCAGCACGGCGCACAGCTGGTCCAACCACGCCATGCCCTCGTCGCTGTAGGCCCCGGTGAGGGCGTGCATGGACAGCACGTTGCAGTCGTTGTAGCCGGACAGGTTTCCCTGCCGCTGGACCCGGCAGCGAAGCCGGTCATTATAGATGATGTGGTAAGAGCCGATGAGCCCCGCCAGGCTGAAGGTCTTGGTGGGGGCATAGAAGGCCACGGTGCGCTCCCGGGCGTCCCGGGAGACGGACTGGGTGGGAATGTGGGTGTATCCCGGCATAATGAGGTCGGACCAGATCTCATCGGAAATGACGGTGCAGTCGTTGGCGGCGTACACCTCCATGGCCTTTTCCAGCTCCCAGCGCTCCCATACCCGGCCGCAGGGATTGTGAGGGGAGCACAGGATGGCCACGTGGATGTCGTTTTCCCTCAGCTTCCGGTCCATATCCGCATAGTCCATGCGCCAGATGCCCTCCGCGTCCTGCGTCAGGGGCGTGTGGATGATGGGACGGCCCAGCCGCTCCAGGGTGTGGGTGAAGCCCACATAGGTGGGGCTGTGGACCAGAATCGGCTCGCCGGGGCAGGTCAGGGCCTGGACCACGGAGCTGACGCCGCCCAGAACGCCGTTTTCATAGCCGATGTGCTGCCGCTCCAGGCCGGTGACGCCGTGGCGCGCCTGCTGCCAGCGGATGATGCTGTCAAAGTAGGCATCGCTCAGCTGAAAATACCCGAAATTCGGGTGGTCCAGCCGGGCCCGGATGGCCTCCAGCACCGGCGGCGCGGTGGGGAAGCTCATGTCCGCCACCCACATGGGGATCCGGGAAAAGCCCTCCTTGGGCTCCACCCCGTCATAGGGGATCATGTCCAGGGCCAGGGCGTCCCGGCCCCGCCGGTCCAGAATGGTATCGAAATCGTACTGCATGGTTATCCTCCGTTCTCCGTTCCGGACAGGTGGAACACCCGCCGGGTATTTTCCAGTATGGCTGCCTCCGCAGTTTCCGGCGGCAGATGCTTCAGCCGGGCGATCTCCTCCACGATGCGCGGCAGCAACAGGGAGGAGTTGCGCACCCGGCTCAGGGATTTTTTGCTGCCCGTCCAGGGTACGTCCGGCAGCACATAGGGGCTGTCGGTCTCCACCAGCAGCCGGTCCAGGGGAGCGCGGGCCACTGCGTCCCGCAGGGCCTCCGATTCCCGGCGCAGCAGCGCCCCGCCGATGCCCAGACAGAACCCCAGGTCCAGATAGGCCCGGGCCGTGTCCCAGTCCCCCTGGAAGCAGTGGACCACCCCGCCGGGCAGCTGACGCCGCCTGCGCCGCAGCATGACCAGGGCGTCCCGGTCCGCCATGCGGATGTGCAGCACCAGGGGCAGTCCCAGCCGCCGGGCCAGGCCCAGCTGATACCGGAACCACAGCAGCTGGGTCAGCCGGTGCTTCCGGGGCAGGTGATAGTCCAGCCCGGTCTCGCCGATGGCCGCCACGCCGGGCTCCCGGGCCCAGGCCTCCAGCTGCCTGCGCTGCCGCCAGGGGGCCTGATGGGTCCGGGTGGGGTGCACGCCCACCGCCAGGCGGATGAAGTCCGGATGCTGCCGGTACAGGGCAGCGGTCCGGCGGTTGGACTCAAAGTCGATGCCGGGCTCGATGGAAAGGACAACGCCGCTCTCCCGCAGACGGTCCAGCAGGTCCTCCCGCTGTCCTTCCTGGGCCTTCAGATCACTTGTAAGATAGCGGAATACGCCGTCGTAGCGCTTATGGCTGTAGTGAGCGTGGCTTTCGATGATCATGCGCGGGTCCTCCTCTCCGGGGTTACGCTTCTTCCGGCTCCTCCGGCTGTGCAGGGGCCTCCCAGGGGACCATGATGGCCACGCACCGGTTGATGGTGACGCCCTGCTGATAGAATTTGGCCTCGTAGTCCGTCATAACCCCCACGGGGCCGTTGGCGTGGAGGTCCCGGGTGACCTGGGACAGCCGGAAGCCGAATTGGGGGATCTCCTCCAGGGACCACTCGAACAGCTTGTCGTTGTCGCTTTTGAAGTGGATCTCGCCGCCCATGGGCAGCACCCGGCGGTACAGCTGCAGGAAATTGCCGTGGGTCAGGCGGCGCTTTTTCTGGTTGCTTTTGGGCCAGGGATCGCAGAAGTTGATATAGATGCGGTCCACCTCGCCGGGGGCGAAGAAGTCCGGCAGGCAGGCGGCGTCGCCGTCCACAAAGAACACGTTGTGCAGCCCCGCGTCCCGGGCCCGCTCCATGGCCACCACCATTGCGTCGGGGACCTTTTCCACGGCGATCAGCAGCACGTCCGGCTCGGCGGCGGCGGTCTCCGCGGTGAAGCGGCCCTTGCCGCAGCCCAGCTCCACCCGCAGCTCCCGGGCCTCCGGCAGCAGCTCCCGCCAGCGGCCCCGCAGGGCGCGGGGGTCCTCGATCAGCAGGGCGCCGCAGGCTTCCATCCGGGGCAGCAGATTCTTTTTCTTTCTCATGCGCATGGGTCATTTCCTCCTGTGCGGCCATGGCCGCGAATAAAATACCAACTCTATATATACCACAAGATACACGGTTCTGTAAACGAAAAAAATGCTCTATTTGGTGCCGGGGACGGTTTTGTGACCGGATTATGAACATGTCATATTGAAAAATGCGCAAAGAATTTTCATTTCTTTTGTGGAATATCCTGAAAAAGAGAAAGGCGGTCAACAAGGGCTTGATAATTTTTAGACGAGGGACTATAATACAAACTGTATGAAGATCATACACAAGATGGGACCGCTGTGGGCGGCATCTCACCGTGGGCCCGCCGGTCCGGTGGACAGGCGGGTGATCGAAGCAAGGAGGAACTATCATGACGAACGTTCTGTTGGAAAAGAAGGGCCACATCGCCGTTGCCACCATCAACCGGCCCAAGGCCCTCAATGCCCTGAATTCCCAGGTGCTGGAGGATATCGACCAGCTGGTGGAGCAGGTGAAGGCGGACGACGAGATCCGCGCCCTGGTCATCACCGGCAGCGGCGAGAAGGCCTTTGTGGCCGGCGCCGACATCGGCGAGATGAGCACCCTGACCAAGGCGGAGGGCGAGGCCTTCGGCAAGAAGGGCAACGACGTGTTCCGCAAGCTGGAGACGCTGCCGGTCCCCACCATCGCCGCAGTCAACGGCTTTGCCCTGGGCGGCGGCTGTGAGCTGTCCATGAGCTGCGACATCCGCATCTGCGCCGACACCGCCGTGTTCGGTCAGCCGGAGGCGGGCCTGGGCATTACCCCGGGCTTCGGCGGCACCCAGCGTCTGGCCCGCCTGGTGGGCCTGGGCATGGCCAAGCAGCTGATCTATACCGCGAAGAATATCAAGGCCGACGAGGCTCTGCGTATCGGCCTGGTGAACGCCGTGTATCCCCTGGCGGAGCTGATGCCCGCCGCAGAGAAGCTGGCCGAGACCATCGCCAAGAACGCCCCCATCGCCGTCCGCGCCTGCAAGAAGGCCATCAACGACGGCATGCAGGTGGATATCGACCGGGCTGTGACCATCGAGGAGGGCCTGTTCGGCAGCTGCTTCGAGACTGCCGACCAGAAGGAGGGCATGGGCGCTTTCCTGGAAAAGCGCAAGCATGAGCCCTATCAGAACAAGTAACTCCCGGCAAATCCCTATTTCGTTAATTAACAGGTCCCCTGCCGGGCCTGGTGATTAAAACGGCTACTTAAATATAAATTTATTTAGGAGGAACTATCATGAAAGTCGCAATCTTTGGTGCAGGTACTATGGGCAGCGGTATCGCTCAGGTTTTCGCAGCGAAGGGCCACACCGCTCTGATGTATGCTTCCAGCGTCCCCAGCGCTCAGCGTCATAAGGACAAGCTGGCCGCCTCTCTAAACAAGAAGGTCGCCCGCGGCAAGATGACCCAGGAAGCCGCTGATGATATCATGAGCCGCGTCCTGGTGGAGGAGTTCGAGGCCGCCGCCGATGCCGACCTGGTCATCGAGTGCGTTGCTGAGAATATGGCCACCAAGAAGGAACTGCTGGGCCGCCTGGATGCCATCTGCAAGGAAGATGCCATCTTCGCTTCCAACACTTCCTCTCTGTCCATCACCGAGATGGGCCAGGGCCTGAAGCATCAGCTCATCGGTATGCACTTCTTTAACCCCGTGCCCGCCATGAAGCTGGTGGAGGTCATTGCCGGCGGCAACACCCCCGCCGAGCTGGTCGAGAAGATCAAGACCCTGTCCACCGAGATCGGCAAGACCCCCGTTGTGGTCAACGAGGCTCCCGGCTTTGTGGTCAACAAGATCCTGATCCCCTATTGCAACGAGGGCGTTTGCGTTCTGCAGGAGGGCGTTGCCTCTGCGGAAGATATCGATATTGCTATGCAGCTGGGCTGCAACCACCCCATGGGCCCCCTGCACCTGGGCGATCTGATCGGCTGGGACATCGTGCTGAACATCATGGACGTGCTGTATAACGAGACCCACGACAGCAAATATCGCGCAAACGTGCTGATCCGGAAGATGGTTCGTGCCGGCAAGTTGGGCATCAAGTCCGGCGAGGGCTTCTTCAACTACAAAAAGTAAATCTGTAAAGGAGAAAAGAGTATGGATTTCCATCTGACGAAGGAACAGCTGCTCGTTCGCAAGATGTACCGCGAATTCGCAGAGAACGAAGTAAAGCCTCTGGCCGCTGAGATCGACGAAGAAGAGCGTTTCCCCATGGAAACCGTCGAGAAGATGGCGAAGTTGGGCATGATGGGTATTTATTTCCCCAAGGAGTACGGCGGCGCCGGCGGCGACGTCCTGTCCTATGCCATGTGCGTGGAAGAGCTGGCCAAGGTTTGCGGCACCACTGCCGTTATCGTCTCTGCTCATACCTCCCTGTGCGCCGCCCCCATTTTTGAGAACGGCACCGAGGAGCAGAAGAAAAAGTATCTGCCTGACCTGTGCTCCGGCCGCAAGATCGGCGCTTTCGGTCTGACCGAGCCCGGCGCCGGCACCGACGCCCAGGGTCAGCAGACCACCGCCGTGCTGGAGGAGTCCGGCGAGAACTACATCCTCAACGGTTCCAAGTGCTTCATCACCAACGGCAACGTGGCCGACACCTTCGTGATCATCGCCGTCACCGGCAAGACCACCGACAAGCGCGGCCGCACCATGAAGGAGATCTCCGCCTTCATTGTCGAGAAGACCGACAAGGGCTTCTCCCAGGGCAAGCACGAGAAGAAGATGGGCATTCGCGGCAGCTCTACCTGCGACCTGATCTTCGAGGACTGCGTGATCCCCAAGGATCGTATGCTGGGCAAGAAGGGCGAGGGCTTCAAGATCGCCATGAAGACTCTGGACGGCGGCCGTATCGGTATCGCTTCTCAGGCTCTGGGCCTGGGCGAGGGCGCCGTTGAGGAGGCCATCAAGTATACCAAGGAGCGTGTCCAGTTCGGCAAGCGCATCTCCCAGTTCCAGAACACCCAGTTCCAGCTGGCCGATATGCACACCCGCATGCAGGCCGCTCAGTACGTGGTGTACGCTGCTGCCATGAAGAAGCAGAACCATGAGCCCTATTCCATGGATGCCGCTATGGCCAAGCTGTTTGCTGCCGAGGCCGCTTCCGATGTGACCCGCCGCGCCGTGCAGCTGTTCGGCGGCTATGGCTACACCCGTGAGTATCCCGTGGAGCGCATGATGCGCGACGCCAAGATCACCGAGATCTACGAGGGCACTTCCGAGGTCCAGCGCATGGTCATCTCCAGCCACCTGGGCGTTAAGTAATTGAGGAGGTAAAAGGTAAAATGAAAATTCTTGTTACTGTGAAGCAGGTTCCCGATACCTCCGGTAAGGTGGCAGTGAACCCCGACGGCACCCTGGATCGTGCCTCCATGCAGACCATCATCAACCCCGACGACCTGAACGCCGTGGAAGCTGCCCTGTCCCTGAAGGACCAGCTGGGCTGCAAGGTCATCGCGTTCACCATGGGCCCCCCTCCCGCAGAAGGCATGCTGCGTGAGCTGATGGCCATGGGCGTGGACGAGGGCGTCCTGATTACCGCCCGCGAGTTCGGCGGCTCCGACACCTACGCCACCTCCCAGATCATCGCCGCCGGTATCGACACCTACGGCGTGGAAGAGGACGACATCATCCTGGCCGGCCGTCAGGCCATCGACGGCGATACCGCCCAGGTTGGCCCCCAGATCGCCGAGAAGCTGCACCTGCCCCAGGTGACCTACGCTGGCGAGATCACCAAGGACGGCAATACCCTGACCGTCAAGCGCATGCTGGAGGACGGCTATATGACCGTCAAGGTCAAGACCCCCTGCATGATCACCTGCATCAAGGAGCTGAATCAGCCCCGTTACCTGTCCGTGGGCGGCGCTTTCGAAGCCTACAGCAAGCCCCTGGTCACCATGACCTATGAGACTCTGAAGGATCATCCCCTGATCGACAAGAGCACCATCGGCCTGGCGGGTTCTCCCACCAACATTCTGACCTCCTTTACGCCTCCCCAGAAGGGCGCCGGCATGATGCTCGAGGGCGCCGGTAAGGAGACTACCGACAAGCTGGCCGGCATCCTGGCCGCCAAGCACATCATCTGAGGAAGGAGATAAGAAAATGGCTTTTAATAGTGCTGATACCGCTGCCTTCAAAAACGTATGGGTTTTCTGCGAGCAGCGCCAGGGCGTGATGATGCCCACCACCTTTGAACTGATCTCCGAGGGCCGGAAGCTGGCCGACGAGCTGGGCGTTGAGCTGTGCGGCATTCTGCTGGGCGACAACGTGGACGGCATCGCCGCTGAGCTGGGCGAATACGGCGCGGACAAGGTTTATGTGTACAACTCCCCCCTGCTGAAGGACTTCACCACCGACGCCTATACCAAGGTGATCGTGGAGGCCGTGGAGGAGATCAAGCCCGAGGTGCTGCTGTTCGGCGCCTCCAACATCGGCCGTGATCTGGCTCCCCGCTGCGCCGCCCGTCTGCACACCGGTCTGTGCGCGGACTGCACCCACCTGGACATCGACCTGCCCAACTATAAGAACTTCCTGAAGGAAGCCTCCACTCTGCCCGAGGACCGCATCAACAAGCTGGGCACCGTGATGATCAATCGCGAGCCCCATCCCGTGGACCGCGACCTGAAGATGACCCGTCCCGCTTTCGGCGGTCACCTGATGGCCTCCATCATCTGCCCCCGCTTCCGTCCCGCCATGGCCACCGTTCGTCCCGGCGTTATGAAGAAGCGCCTGTGCAAGAAGAACGTGGAGATCCTGCACCCCGCCTTCGCTCTGGAAGCCTCCGACATCCACACCGAGGTGGTGGAGACCGTGAAGGCCGCCAAGAAGCTGGTGGACCTGATCGGTGCGGACTTCATCGTGTCCGTGGGCCGCGGCATTTCCAAGGACGTGGAAGGCGGCATCAAGCTGGCCGAGGAGCTGGCTGAGGTCCTGGGCGGCGTCGTGGGTTCCTCCCGCGCCTGCGTGGACGCCGGCTGGATCAGCGCTGACCACCAGGTCGGCCAGACCGGCAAGACCGTGCATCCCAAGGTCTACATCGCACTGGGCATCTCCGGCGCCATCCAGCACAAGGCCGGTATGCAGGATTCCGAGTGCATCATCGCCGTGAACAAGAACGAGTCCGCTCCCATCTTCGAGGTGGCGGACTACGGCATCGTGGGCGACCTGTTCAAGGTCGTTCCCGAGCTGATCGAGTCCATCAAGGCTCAGAAGGCCGCCAAGTAAACTTGTTTTACACCATATAAAAGAGAGGCTGTCCCGCCCGGGACAGCCTCTTTTTACACGTGGGAAGCACTTGTACAGACTCCGGAATGCCCAAGTAAAAATGTGTGAATACGTTGTTAATTCTATGCAAATTCCGTGCAATTCGCAGAAAAACGGACTCCGGTTGTGACATTTTTGTGAAACTGTATAAGGCACTGGGGTTGACTTTCCCGAGTGGGGAGGCTACAATACCATACGGTTCAAAGATCATTTCTGAAGAAAGGGGAGGAGCTATCATGGAGAAAATTTTGGCGGTTGCCATTTTTGTTGTGATGTTTGCCCTCATCATCTGGGACCGGTTTCCTCGTCAGTGGGTAACGCTGGGCAGCGGAGCTCTGGTGCTGGTACTGGTGTTCGGCTTGTGCATGCATGACGGAGGGGCCATCTGGGAGACGCTGAACCTCAGCTGCTTTATCCAGAAGGGCTTCTGGGTGGGCTCGTCCGAGTCCAATACAGGCATCAACTGGTCCACCATTGTGTTCATTGCCGGTATGATGGTGATGGTGGAGGGCATGGGCCATGCGGGAATTTTCCAGTGGCTGTGCCTAAAAATCGCGAAGCTGGTGCATTACCGAACGGTGCCGCTGCTGATCTGCTTTATGGTGATGTCGGCGCTTCTGGCCATGTTCATCGACAGCATCACCGTGATCCTGTTCCTGGCCGCCGTGACGGCGGAGCTGGCCAAAACGCTGTATTTTGACCCGGTGCCTATGATCCTGGCGGAGATTTTCTGCGCCAACCTGGGCGGTTCAGCTACTATGTGCGGCGACCCCCCCAACATCATCATCGGCACCTCCCTGGGGCTGAGCTTCTTCGACTTCCTGGGCAACACCGGCGTTATCGCGGCGGTGTGTCTGGTGTTCACGGTGGTGTATTTCTTCCTGTGCTTCCGGAAGCCCCTGGCCCAGAGCGAGAAGAATCGCCCGGCAGACGTGGTGTACCCCGACGCAGCGTCGGCGGTGACCAACCGGGCGGGGTTCTACGGCTGCGGAGCATCCTTCTTAGTGGTGGTGGTCCTGCTGATCACCCACGCCCAGACGGAGCTGACGGTGGCCACCATCGGGTGCATCGCCGCGGCTCTGATGAGCCTGGTGACGCTGCTGACCAGCGGCCGGAAGGCGGCTGCGGGACTGTTTTCCCGGGTGGACTACAAGACCCTGCTGTTCTTCACGGGCCTGTTCGTGGTGGTGGCTGGGCTGGAGCGCACCGGCTGCCTGGCCGTGCTGGCAGACGGCATTGCCGACATCAGCGGCGGCAAGGCCGTGGCGATGGTGGCCATCATCCTGTGGGTGTCCGCCGTGGCCAGCGCCTTTGTGGACAACATTCCCTTTGCCGCCACCATGGTGCCGGTGATCCAGGCCATGGCTCAGACCCAGGGCGTGGACCTGCACGTGCTGGCCTGGGCGCTGTCCATGGGCACGGATCTGGGCGGCAGCGCCACGCCCATCGGCGCCTCCGCCAATGTGGTGGGCACGTCCGTGGCCGCCAAGAACGGCCATCCCGTCACCTGGGGCAAGTATTGCCGCTACTGCGCGCCGGCCACCATCATGGTGATGGCGGTGTCCATGGTGTGCATTGTGGTGCGGTACATGTGAATCAAAAGGACCTCCGGCTGGGCCGGAGGTCCTTTATCGCAATCAAGGAAAATCACTGCAGCCACAGCGGCGGCACTCATCATGGACATATCCGCAATAGCGGAAGGGGTTGTATTTTCTCCGATACCATCCACATGGGAGCCGTCAACGGAAGCTCTGCGCGATATACTTTTCGTATGCCAAACACCTTCCCTATTTCCGAGTCACCATCTCAGCAGTCATCAGAGTCCTCACTGCACGAAGCCTCATCTCCTCGCCGCAGACGATCAAAATACATGCGTTCTTCAAGGGACAGCATGGAGAAAAATAATATGTGAGGCCAACGGTAGATTGCCATTTCCAGCTGAAGTGCTCCGCCAGCCACCGTCCGAATCGGTATGGTGCTGCAAACCATCAACATGAAAATTCCTCCTTCACACTCGTCGAACCCAGGGCACACATCTATTACTTTGAACTTTTCCCATGGGTAAAGGTGACGAAAAATACCGAGAAAAATGACTGTGATTCCCTTAGTAGACACGATGTATGTTCGGCTGAGCGCAATAATATGTGCAAAAAGCATTCCGTCCGTCACAGCAATTATGCCAATAGCTGTGACGGAGTCAATCGCTATGGGTATAGGAGGCTGAAAAACACGGAAAAAGCCGGTAAAGTATTTGTGGTTAATATATACGAACAGTGCTACCGCCATTAGCGAAGTTACGTGCATTCTGTAGTCCGAAATGTATAAAACATTTTTATCTGGCTCCTTCATACGGTCATCCTCCTCATTGGTCCCATATTTCGACCTTATACCATATACAACACCGCAGCGTTCGTTTTGCAACCACTTTTTTGCAATTTGGGAGGAATTGGAACATATCACAAAAACAGGGTAAGTTTTTGAGCATCATGCCCGAATAGTAAAACTGCGGTGTGCAATCGGATTTGTGCAGGACAGATCCCCGTCAGTCCATTGTTGTGACCAGGTTTCCTGTTTACCGCTGACTGTTCCCAGGCGGGAGCGAATGGTGCAGTCATAATCGTGATAGTATTTTTTCTTTTCCGCTTTTGGCTGAAAAACTCGATCAGAGCATTCCGGAATACGAATGCCTACATTTACACACAGCAGTCCGCCCATACCGTGCGCGGGCATACCGCTTTGAAAATGAATCACCTGTGAAATATCCTCCGAGACGAAGCGGTGAAGCGTTCTGCCATACTTTTTGAACCCATACGGTCTGACATGAACATATACCGCCGCCTCAATTTCGTCGACGATTTGAGTTGTATTGATTTCTGTTCCCTTTTGCAGAAAATCAAACATATCGGTGCCCTCCTCTTGCTCGCCAAGCAGAAACGCACTCTAAACTTTTTTATATAGAGCATTTGATTCCATTTGACTTTGTTTGATACCTGTTATCCCGATCCTATGTGGTATCCGACTTTCTGCTATCAAAAAGCTATCAGGAGACGCTATCAATAGCTGATGTTTGTGATATGGAATGTGTATAGTATACTATAACCTGGAACTACAATCTAGGGTTTCCTTTTCGCGATTACCCCCAATGCTTAAGGCATTGAATAACAGAATGCTGGACACCAGCGCGATTTTCATTGACGGCACCCACATCAAGGCCAGCGCGAATAAGAAAAAGCTCCAGAAGGAACAAGTTGCGAAGGCGGCCAAGGTTTATTCCGGGCAGCTGCGCAGAGAAGTCAACGCGGAACGGGAAAAGCTCGGGAAAAAGTCCATTGAAGAGGATGAGTGGAAGTAACTGCCGGAAACATCCATGACAGTGTGGCGTGGGACAGGCTGAAGCTGCCCTGCTTTGTACGCAGGGCAGCTTGAATTATACAGATCAGACCCTGGGCCTGCGCCGCACGCATAGAAGGGGGCAGACTACCAGCAGAGCCAGGGGAATGAGATAGACGTACAAGGAGCAGGTAACAGGCGTCCACAGGCGGGCCAGGGACAGGATGCCTGCCGCGCGCACTCCCACCAGCTCCAGGGCCGCCGGGCCCACCAGGCCGGCGCAGCATACCACCACGGCAGCGTTCACCGTCCGGCACAGGCTCGACAGCAGGCACCCGGTCATGGCGGCGGCCAGCAGCACCAGCAGCCGCAGCAGCAGGCATCCGGCCAGCCACTGGCCCACAGTGCAGTCTGCGGCCAGGTCTGCAAAATAGGTCACACTGCGCAGCGGGGCGGACAGGGCCGTCAGGCCGCCGTAATACGACGAAACCTGGTACACCTGCCGCAGGGTCAGGGTCAGCCATACCGCTGCCGCCAACAGGGCAGACAGGGTCAGCTTGCAGCGGGGCGCCCGGCGGCGGCCCCGGGGCGTGGTCTGCAGCAGCGGCAGCATTCGCTGCTGCCGCTCTCCGGCGAAGGTGCCTGCCGTCAGCAGTGCCACTGTCAGCAGTGCCGCCATGGACGGAATGCGCTGACTGCCGCCCACATCGCCGCCGCACAGGGTAAACATGGGCGCAGGATTCAGCACCCACAGGCCGGTATCCTGCTTTTCCAGGGCCTCGGCCTCCACGGCGGACAGGGCCGCCAGCTGGGTGGATCGGATCTCGGACTCCGGCCAGCCTTCCACCTCCGCTATGCGGGCCCGGATGGCCCGGAGGGTGTCCTCCGTGGCAGGGCCCTGGAACTCATTCTGAAATGCGGCGGTATCTGTGTCGTACAGGGACACGTCCGCCGTAGGAGCTGCGGCTGCCCGGAAGCACCAAAGAGCAAAGACCAGCAGCACCAGCAGTCCCTTATGATACCATAGGATTTTCTTGAACTCGAACCCCGTCAGGGTCAGCCGGCCGGAGGCCCGGGAAAACACGGGACGCAGCCGGGCCGCCAGACGCTGGAACAGGTTAGCTCCGGCTATGGGCCGGTGATGTCCGGCATAGACCACGGCTCCTGCCGCAGCCAGCACCAAAAGCACCGGCAGAAGGGCGGTACACAGCATGGCTCCGTTTACCGCCCGACCCAGCAGGTTGATATTCAGATAGTGCAGAAACGTCTTTTCCATGCCGACGAAGGAAAACACGTTGATGTACCGAAGGGCCACGATGGCATAGCTGTCCGGCACAAAGGCGAACAGACTGTATTCCACCGCCAGAAATGCGGCGGCGGCCACCATAGCCGTCTGCAAATGGTGGATCAGCTGAAGAATCAGCCACAGCAGCAGTCCCATCAGCCACATGCCAAGAGCTTTTAGCAGGCAATACGCCCAAAGCACCTGGCGGAGCGTCAGCGGGTACGGGAAATTCTGAAAAATTTCGCTGGACTGGGCGGCGGCGGACAGGTCTCCCAGCCCGCCGTACAGCAGACTGTCGGTGACAAGGCCCGTCAGCATCAGAAGGGCTGTGCCCAATGCGGCGGAAAGGCCCAGAATCCCCACCCGGCGCAGGGCCAGCCATGTCCGGCCTCGGGGGCTGCCAAACACTAGGTATCGCAGACTGCTGCGGCGCTCCTCCGTCAGCCGCAGTACCGTTACCAGCATCCACAGCAGAATGCACACGGACACCACACTGTCCTGCAAGAAATTCTCCAGTCCGGCAGTCTCCGTCAGGGTCAGGGACACATCGGCGCTGCGGGGAAAGTCCCGGTCCGTTTTCTTCACGTTTTCCGCATGGAATTTTCCGGCGCTGCTGTCCATGAAAATGGACAGGGTGGGCATATTGGCGGCGTTTTCGTGGATGGTATCCAGATATCCGGGATACGACGCCAGGTAGTCCAGCTGCTGCCGGAGGGTCTGCTGGGCCTGCTGCCGGGCGGTAAATTCCACCTGGGCCTGGTCACTGAGATCATATGCCATGGCCGCTGTCTCATAATCGTCGCCCAGCACTTGCCGGGCCTGGTCCCGGTATAGCTCCAGCAGGTCCGGGTCATCCGTGCTGCGCCAGAGCAGGGCCGTCATATAGCGGCGGCTCTCCGCCTCCATCTGGGACAGGGCGGCGGACGGGTCCGGGCTGGCTGCCAGCTGAGCTGCGGTCTGCCGATAGGCGGCGGCAAAGCCGGGGGCGTTGTGATGGTCCACCCGATGGAAAAACACCACCGCCGCCATCAGCACCAGCAGCCATAGCAGACTCCTGCGGGAGAAAACACGCCTGCACTCACGCATGGGGGTGCAGCCGCCGGATATAGGCGTCCTCCAGGTTGGCCGCGCCGCAGCCGCGGATAAATTCCTCCACCGGGGCGTCTGCCAGCAGGACGCCATGGTGCAGCAGTAAAATTTCACTGGCGATGGATTCCACGTCGCCGGTGATGTGGGTGGTGATAAGGACGATTTTGTCCCGGCCCAGCTGCCGGATATATTCCCGCAGGCGCACCCGCTCCTCCGGGTCCAGCCCGGCGGTGGGTTCATCCAGCAGCAGGACCTTGGGCGCGCCCAGCAGGGCCTGGGCCAGCATCACCCGCTGGCGCATACCGCCGGAAAAGCCGCCGACCCGGCGGTGGGCCGCGTCCCACAGATTCACCACCTGCAGCAGCTCCCGAAGCTGCTCCCGGGCGGCCCGGGGCCTCAGCCCCTTCAACTGGGCCATGTACAGCAGAAATTCCCAGGCGGTCATGTCGTCGTACATCCCCTGGCTCTGGGGCATGAAGCCCAGCACCTGCCGGAACGCCGGTCCCATGGACAGAATATCCGTCCCGTCGAAGGCGATGGTCCCCGTCTGGCGGGGCAGCAGGTCGCAGATCAGGTGGATGAGGGTGCTTTTCCCCGCGCCGTTGGGGCCCAGCAGGGCTGTGATGCCGGGGGCAAAGGTGTGGGTAAAGCCTGTCAGGGCTTTCTTGTCCCCGTAGGAATGGGACAGGGCGTGAATGGTCAGTTCCATATTATCCGTGGCTCCTTGCCGTGGGGTCCACCAGCTGGATCAGCTCCAGACGGTCCAGGTGATGGGGGTCGATGTAGTGGGTGATGGTCCCGCCGTCGGCGGAGAGGTAAATGGCATTGGCGGTGGTATATTCCAGGAAGGGGAAGTATAGCCCTATCCGTTCTTGCTCAACCTTCCCCAGAAGCTGGTAATCCCGGTCCAGGGCCCAAAGGGTGCGCTGCGTGAATTCCTTGGAGTCCGAGGTGCGCATGAAGATATAGTCCTTGGTGTAGCTTACCTCTGCGCAGTAGACATCCATGGGAAATTTTACAGACTCCTGATTGGTGGCTTTGTCGTATTCACAGAGTCCTACACCGGCGCGAAAATAGTGCAGCACTCCATCCAGATTCACGATCTGACTGCTCATCTCATCCCAGTCCTCAAATACCCGCTCGATGCGCCCAGTTTCCAGATTGCCCTCTGCATAGGCGCGCTTTTCGGCGTTTGCCTGGGGCAGGGGAAAGTAGAGGTACCCGTTGCTGACAGACACATCCTCCGATGGCCACTCTGTGTGAAGCGGGATATC
The DNA here is from genome assembly GCA_018228685.1 of Clostridiaceae bacterium Marseille-Q4149. GTDB lineage: Bacteria > Bacillota > Clostridia > Oscillospirales > Oscillospiraceae > Vescimonas > Vescimonas cirricatena. The sequence continues at coordinate 1,274,955 of CP073691.1, read as the reverse complement.
CTCCTGAAACAGCCGGGTGGTCGCTCCGGTTTCCAGCTGGATCTTGTAAACCGGCAGCGCATAGTCCGGGTCGGCCTGCGGCGGCATGGCCACGTAGATCAAGAAGCCGTTATCAAAGAAGTAACTGCCGCCTAAATGATTGGTCCCATTGGGCTCAAACTGCTTGGGCAGGTCAACAATCTCCCGGTGATTGGTGGCATCCATGTCCATTTGAATCAGGGTGAACTCCTGATTATTATCCTGTACCCCATACAAGTGACCGTTGTAGTACCCAAGAGCAATGTCCATGTATGCATTGCAATTGGTGTCCTCATGCTTGCATTCAGGCTTATTGCATAGGATGTGGAAATCATGACTGCCCGGCTCAGCAAAGCGGATCAGGTAATCCCGCAGGGGATTCATACAGTAATTCCCTTTTTCAGTCTCTATGAAAAAGACGTCTATGTCCTGATACCGGTACGCTCCCGGCTGGACCTCGAAGTCTGCGGCAGTGGGTGCGGCGGGTTTGGTGGCGCAGGCGGTGAGGGCCAGGGCGAGAGCGAGAAGCAGCGAGGGGAGAAGGCGTCGTTTCATAAGAAGAACTCCTTTCTGCGGCAGGCGATATCGGATAAACCCATTATAACAGATGGATTTATCCGGTGTCAACTGCGAGTTAGCCGTGGGCTCTGGCATTGCTGGTGTCCGGCATCGGAAGGAGCTCCAAATTGGACAGATCGCTGGTGTCGATATAGTGGGTGATCTTTCCGTTGAGCCAGAAGTAGATGCTGTCTGCCGTGATGGCATACGGCTGGGGGAACCATCTGCCGATCTTTTCCTGCGGGGCCTTTCCCAGCAGGTTATAGTCCCGGTCCAGCACCCAGAGCGTGCATTGCTCAAAGTCCTCGGTATCCGTAGACTGCACCAGAATATAGTTCCGGGTATAGCAGGGGTTCGCCGTGTATGCCTCCATAGGGAAGCGGACCGTTTCCACGCCTGTGGCCCTGTCGTATTCACACAGGCCGGCATCCGCCTTGAAGTAATACAGAACGCCGTCCTGCTCCATTGTCCGACCGTTGCGATCGCTCCAGTCGGGAAGGGTCGCTTCCACCCGGCCTGTTTTCAGGTTCCCCAGGGCATAGGTGCATTCACCGGTGACCCCGTTGGTCATCATAAAGAAGAAACCATCCCCGCAAATATTCGCATATGAGCTTCCGCAGAAATAAGTGAACGGCGGGATATCCTCCTGAAACAGCCACCGGCCCTTTCCGGTTTCCAGGTCAAACTGGTAGATAGACATGGCCCATTCCGGGTCCGTTTCGATGGCGTCGTACATATAAAACAGAGAGCCGTTGTGGAACAGCAATTCGCCGCTGGCGTACCGTGCGCCATCCACAGCTGTCAAAACCGGCAGCTGCCCTACCTCCCGGCGGTTGGTGCCGTCCATATCCATGCGCTGTACTACCGGACCGTTGTCTCCGTAGGTGGTGGTGTAAAGATGCCCGTTCCAGTATCCCAATCCATAGTCAGTGTATGCATTGCAGTTCTCGCCGCCATGTCCGCAGTTGGGCTTATTGCACAGGGGGTAGAAGGCCCGGCTGCCCGGCTCGGCGAAGCGAATGATTTGATCCCAGCCCAGGTAATACTGCCCCTGCTCCGTCTCCACAAAAAAGTCGCCCATGTCCTGATACCGGTATGCTCCCGGCTGGACCTCAAAGTCTGCGGAAGTGGGTGCGGCGGGCTTGGAGGCGCAGGCGGTGAGGGCGCAGCAGCACAGGAGCATGGCGGCTGCGAGGGTCGCGCTGAGAATTCGTTTGATTTTCATGTTTGACCTCCGGTCTTTTCACGGTGTGTTTGTGGGTGCAGGCAGTGGACCATGGCATCTCTCCTTATAGCGGCGACTTCTGTCCGCGGGAAATGCCTGTATGCGCACGGCCCGGAATTATCCGTGGCTCCTTGCCGTGGGGTCCACCAGCTGGATCAGCTCCAGACGGTCCAGGTGATGGGGGTCGATGTAGTGGGTGATGGTCCCGCCGTCGGCGGAGAAGTAAATGGCATTGGCGGTGGTGTATTCCAGGAAGGGAAAGTATAGCCCTATCCGTTCTTGCTCAACCTTCCCCAGAAGCTGGTAATCCCGGTCCAGGGCCCAAAGGGTGCGCTGCGTGAATTCCTTGGAGTCCGAGGTGCGCATGAAGATATAGTCCTTGGTGTAGCTTACCTCTGCGCAGTAGACATCCATGGGGAATTTTACGGACTCCTGATTGGTGGCTTTGTCGTATTCACAGAGTCCTACACCGGCGCGAAAATAGTGCAGCACTCCATCCAGATTCACGATCTGACTGCTCATCTCATCCCAGTCCTCAAATACCCGCTCGATGCGCCCGGTTTCCAAATTGCCCTCTGCATAGGCGCGCTTTTCGGCGTTTGCCTGGGGCAGGGGAAAGTAGAGGTACCCGTTGCTGACAGAAACATCCTCCGATGGCCACTCTGTGTGAAGCGGGATATCCTCCTGAAACAGCTGGGCGGTCGCTCCGGTTTCCAGCTGGATCTTGTAAACCGGCAGCGCATAGTCCGGGTCGGCCTGCGGCGGCATGGCCACGTAGATCAAGAAGCCGTTATCAAAGAAGTAACTGCCGCCTAAATGACTGGTCCCATTGGGCTCAAACTGCTTGGGCAGGTCAACAATCTCCCGGTGATTGGTGGCATCCATATCCATTTGAATCAAGGTGAACTCCTGATTATTATCCTGTACCCCATACAAGTGACCGTTGTAGTACCCAAGAGCAATGTCCATGTACGCATTGCAATTGGTGTCCTCATGCTTGCATTCAGGCTTATTGCATAGGATGTGGAAATCATGACTGCCCGGCTCAGCAAAGCGGATCAGGTAATCCCGCAGGGGATTCATACAGTAATTCCCTTTTTCAGTCTCTATGAAAAAGACGTCTATGTCCTGATACCGGTATGCTCCCGGCTGGACCTCAAAGTCTGCGGCAGTGGGTGCGGCGGGTTTGGAGGCGCAGGCGGTGAGGGCGAGGGCCAGGGCGAGAAACAGCGAGGGGAGAAGGCGTCGTTTCATCAGAAGAACTCCTTTCTGTGGCAGGCGATATCGGATAAACCCATTATAGCAGATGGATTTATCCGGTGTCAACTGCGAGTTAGCCGTGGCTCCTTGCCGTGGGGTCCACCAGCTGGATCAGCTCCAGACGGTCCAGGTGATGGGGGTCGATGTAGGAAATCAGCTTGCCGCCTGAGGTGAAGTAGATGGCATTTGCAGTAATATACTGAAGTGACGGAAACTTGACTCCGTAGGGCTCCAACTCCATCTGCCCCAACAGATGATAATTCCGGTCATATGCGTAGATGGTGCGGTGTGTATCCGCGTCATCGTCCGACGTGCGAACAATGATATAATCTTTGGTGTACTGCGGCAGGGCCAGGCTGCAATCTGTGGGGACCTTTACCGTCTCCGTGCCGGTGGCCTTGTCATATTCGCACAGGCCCACGCCGACGCGGTGGTAGTATAGTACATTGTCAAAGTTCACCATCGGACTGTTCGATTGGTTCCAATCTTCAAAAATATGCTCGATGCGCCCGGTTTCCAAATTGCCTTCCGCATAGGTGACACTGCCGGTCTTGCCGTTGAACATCGGAAAATACAGGTATCCGTTGCTGATAGACACCCCGACAGACGGCCAATCCGTATGCACCGGAATGTCCTCCTGAAATAGTCGGGTGATTTCCCCGGTCTCCAGCTGAATCTTATAAATGGCCATGGCATAATCGGGATCGCCCGAGGAGATGGGCATAGCCAGATAAATGAGATAGCCGTTGTCGAAGAAGTAGCTGCCGCCCAGCTGCTTACGCCCGTCCAGGGCGTTTTGCTCCGGGAGTCGGGCAATTTCTGTGTGGCCCGTCCCGTCCATATTCATACGTACCAGGACAAAGTCAGTGCCGTTGTCCTGCACCCCATACAGATGCTGATTGAAATAGCCCAGGGCAAATCCCGCGTATGCATTGCAATTGGCATTGCCATGTCCGCAGTCCGGCTTATTGCACAAGACATAAAAATCATGACTGCCTGGCTCAGCAAAGCGGACCAGGAAATCCAGCAGGGGCTCCAGGCGGTAATTTCCCTTTTCCGTCTCCACGAAAAATCCGTCTCTGTCCTGATACCGGTATTCCCCTGGCTGGACCTCAAAGTCTGCGGCGGTGGGGGCGGCGGGTTCGGCGGCGCAGGCGGTGAGGGCAAGGGCGAGAAGCATTAAGGGGAGGAGAAGGCGTCGTTTCATAAGAAGATCTCCTTTCTGCGGCGGGCGATACCGGATAAACCCATTATAGCAGAAGGATTTATCCGGTGTCAACTATGAGTTAGCCGTGGACTCTGGCATTGCTGGTGTCCGGCATCGGAAGGAGCTCCAAATTGGACAGATCGCTGGTGTCAATATAGTGGGTGATCTTTCCGTTGAGCCAGAAGTAGATGCTGTTTGCCGTGATGGCATACGGCTGGGGGAACCATGTACCGATTTTTTCCTGAGGGGCCTTTCCCAGCAGGTTATAGTCCCGGTCCAGCACCCAGAGCGTGCATTGCTCAAAGTCCGAGGAGTGGCTGCATTACCGCCGCACCGATCAGGAACAGGACGTCCGGGAAGATCAGAAGCGCATGGAGCAGGCCCTTGCCACTCTCGATGTGGTCATGTCCCGGCTCTATGAGGACTACGTCCTCGGTGAAATCAGCAAAGAAAAGTACAAGAAGATGACTGCTGATTATGAAGCGGAGCAGGAACGGTTAAAGCTCGAAAATGAAGCAACGCTGGCAGAATCTACCCTTGAACGCAGAAAAACGGCGTGACCTTTACGGTCACACCGTTCTCTGCCCCAACCGCAGGACAAAATAGCTACTTGTCACTATTAAGCCATGGTATTACGGGCTTTTTTTAAGCTATGAATTTATTCCCACTCAAGTCTTAGGCTTTGATTTAGGGTTATAAAATGCACTCTCGATACGCTTTTTGTCCAAATAATCCACGTATTTCGGGCTGTACATAGGTTCCTTACGAATTTTGTAGCCGTTTTGTAGCCAGCTATTTTATACGTACTAACCGTTCGCAACGACTTATTTTGAATGATTTGCGACAGGTTTTGATATGATTCCCGCCAATAATCACCCGGAAATTGACCGCCTGATTCACCTCAAAAAACATCTTGGAGGTATGACCATGAGCAAACTTATATCCTGTCAATTCAACATAGACACAGCCTACGTGGAATTGGTTTTTGACGATGGAAGCCAGATTTCCATTGACTGCACCGCCGTTGAAAACGAAGTTGCCGATAACCGCTTCCAGCGGTCAGAGCTGGATTATCTGATCTACAACGACCCGCTTGCTTATGCAGACTTGGTTCTGAACGGCGATCCCGAAGCCTACCTGAACGCCGTGACAGATTACGCCCCCCTCGATAGCTGACGGGAAGAATATAGCGCAACGGGTTGCGTCTGTCAATGGTCAAGATGAACGCTTCGCGCCATTGACTGCCGCCGCCCGTTTCGCTGTTTGGCAAACAAGGCGGGCAAGCACAGACTGTGCCTGCCCGTCAGATTCAAGTTTGTTGAATTACTTTGCAAAATTACTCTTAAAAGATTCCCTTATTGTACTTGAACTGTGCATACAAGATAAAGCCCAAGCCGATGACGAGCGCCGGAATAACAATGAAAGACATTGCCTTTTCACTCCAGAAAGCTGTGACAAATGCCACTATCAAAGATACACCGATGATAAGTGTACCTGTACCGACGGCTCTCCCGTACTTCGGTACATCCTCTTCCTTGACCCTTCTTCGGTTGTAGGAATGTATTGTGCTAATATTTCCCATTATGTTCACGATTCCAAGGAAAGAGATGAACACGCCTAAGATCAACAGAGCGATATTATCCATTTGCTTCCTCCTTAAAAGTAAAACAGTTCTTCAAATTTCTTGTCCAGAGCAATGCAAAGGATCAATGCCAGCTTTGCGGTCGGATTGAATTGCCCCGTTTCAATGGAACTGATTGTGTTTCTCGATACACCAATCATTTCCGCCAGTTGTGTTTGGGATAGCTTTTTCTCTGCGCGTGCTTCCTTGAGGTTGTTTTTCAATTTCAGCTCGTCATTCATTCCTTGACCTCCACAAGCCGCAGGACAAAAAAGGCAAGAAATGTGAGGCACATCGCTAAATAGAGAATGCCAGGGATCAAGTCGGTTTTTCTCTTTAGACTTGCATACTTTACAAGAGTGTGGGTGGTAAGGATGCTGAAATAAACAACCCACGGACTTAGAAAGTACGTTTTTGTGAAGATACGAAAGATAAGAGTGAGAACAACGCAGATCGTAGCACCGACACGACCGGCAATGTTTCCTGCCTGCGCGGTCACTTCCATTTCTGCTAAATCTCTATTTTTGTTTTCTCTGCGGCTGCTTTCTAAAATCTTCTCTTTATTCATTGAACAGAATCGCCCCTTTCCAAGTTTTCTTGTCATTATTATATCGTTGCCAAGTAAACTTGTCAACCGCAATTATCTTACCGTCCGGCGTCTTTTCCATGAACGCCGCACTTTTTCGCTGCCTCGCTTGCCGCCCTGCGGCGTTCCTCGCTGTATGGGGCGTGTTCAAGCGAAAAAGCGCAACCGATTTTCGTCGGCTGCGCTTTTGGCGGCTATGGGCGGTAATAGCGGTCATTCCTTTTTCTGCTTCTCTTTTATTTTCTGATTCATCTTCTTCGCCTGCGCTCTAAGTCCAAGGAAAGCACAAAGCCACCAAAGGGCTGCGGTTCCTACTGCAATCAGGAAAAACCTAAGAACGCCGGAGCTGTTTTCCATCCACCCTGCCAAATATGCGGTCAGAAGAAAGACAGGCATACCAATCAGCGTGTGGATCAAGGTTTTGAGCCAGGGGGCAAGTTTTTCGTTGTAGTAAATCAGCGCAGGGACATAAAAACCGAGCGATATGACGATGCAGCAGATTGCAAACCGCTGTAAATCTCCTCCCGTGTACCCTGCAAAGAAGCGGTCTACCCCTCCCGCAAAAACAGGTCCGATAAACAGAGCTGCGACAAAAGTGAAGCACCCCATGCCGATTCCCGAATAAATCTGTTTCAGCAGCTTTTTCATGCGGAACACCTCCCTATAATCCTAAATATTTTTTGAAAGCGGGCAGATACTTCCGTGAGATACATTCCTTGCAGCCGTTTTTCAGAGTTACCATCATAAGCCCGCCCAAAGTCGGCTCAACGCACTCAAGGTATTGTAAGTTGATAAGTACAGACTTGGAAATACGCATAAAGCTAACTCCGAGCATATCCTCAAATTCATACAGCCGTCTGCCGCTGTCAAAGCGTTTCGTTCGGGTGTAAACGGCTGCCCTTTCGTTTTCTACCCGAAGCATATACAGCTCCTCCGGGCGCAGGACAAAGATCCTTTCGTTGTCCGTTACGGTTATCGCCTTGTTGGAAACTGCGCCCTCAAGAATGGCTGCGGCTTGGCGCACGGCTTCCGTCATTTCATTCGTGAAGATAACGGCATACGGCTCCTTGGCAGTTTCGGTCATTTTGATTTCAACTTTCACTCGTATCACCTCGCTCCCTGCTGCAAGTATATTATAGCGCAGGCTCTGTTTTTTGTCTGTGCTTTTTAGGTAAGTGGTATCTCTCCGCACCGTACAGAAGTACGAAACTGGAGAGATCGAAGTGTCGATTGCCGTTGTCAATCAGATTGCCGACCTGTTGGATTCAACGCCGACCTATATCCTCGGCTACGAATCCAGTACAACGCAGATCAGAACGCTTTCCGACGTGATGGACTTTCTCTTTAAGCTGGAAACGGTAGAAGGCATCGACTTCAAGATCGACGTGCAGAAGCCACCCCGCAGCAAGCAGTGGGAATGTTCCATTTCCTTTGACGGCAAGAGCATGGCAGAGTTCAACGCCGATATGTGCCTGTTCCTTGAGCAGTGGGAGGACGAACGCAGCGAGCTTCGCGCCTATAACTCCACGCAGGCAGCATATAAGCGCTGGAAGGAGCAGACGCTTGCATACTATGCCGCGAACGCAGTCAGATGCACAGAGCCGGAAGAACTTGACCGTGACGAACGGATTGCAAGACGGACAGAGCTTTTAGAAAAGGAATATGGTAAAAACGAGAGTAATGAGTAAATAACCCCATCAAAGCCTGATTCTTGAGGGAAGGAGGTAAAAATGTCAGTAACAAAAGACGGCGACACCGGTCGCTGGATGTCCCAGATCCGCGTGACAGACTGGACAGGCAAGACCATCCACAAGAAGAAGCGTGGCTTTGCCACCAAGAAGGAAGCCCTGCAATGGGAACGTGACTTTATCAGCCAATCCACGGGCAGCCTCGGCATGACCTTCGGTGACTTCATCTCTCTGTATGTCAAGGATATGGAGCACCGCCTCAAGCCCTCAACCGTTGCCAGCAAGAAATGGCTGATCGACCTGAAGGTGACGCCCTTCTTCAAGAAAATCCCGCTGAACGAGATCAAGCCTACCCATGTGCGCCAGTGGCAGAACTCTCTGACCTGCTACCGCGATGAAAGCGGCAAGCCCTACTCCCAAACTTATCTCAAATGCATCAACAACCAACTCACGGCAATTTTCAACTACGCAGTCAAGTATTATGGACTGAAAGAGAACCCATGCCACAAAGCGGGAAGCATGGGCAAGAAGAAAGCCGATGAAATGCTGTTCTGGACAAAGGACGAGTTCCAGACATTTATTGAGAGCATGAAAGACCGTCCCGCCAGCTACACGGTATTCATGACCATGTACTACACGGGGATTCGGGAGGGAGAGCTGCTGGCACTCACACCGTCGGACATCGACTTCGAGAAGAAGACCCTGACGGTAAACAAGAGCTATCAGCGTCTCGGCAGAGAAGACATCATCACCACGCCGAAAACGCCCAAGAGCAACCGTACCCTCCCCATTCCCGACGGCCTTTGCAACTGTTTGCAGGAGTATATGTCCCATTGCTACGGGCTGCAAAAGGACGACAGGCTCTTTCCCTACACCAAGAGCTTTCTATACCACGAAATGGAGTATGGCTGCAAGGCTTCGGGCGTGAAGCGGATACGGGTGCATGACATTCGACACAGCCACGCCAGCCTGCTGGTGGAGATGGGCTTCTCTCCGCTGCTGATCGCGGAGCGGCTCGGACACGAGAAGGTGCAGACCACGATGGACACGTACAGCCACCTGTACCCCAACAAGCAGGTGGAGGTAGCCAGACAGCTTGACGGCATCATGCCGTGAGCCTCTGGCTACAAAAATCGCTGCAAATGTAGCCAATTTGTAGCCACTAAAAAAGAAAAATCCTGAAAAACGCTGTATTACCAACGCTTTTCAGGATTCAGAAAACAAGAAATATTTATTCCCACTCGTTCTAGGAACTTATTTCTTAAACAACTTTGTTTAGAGATTATTTGTTCCAGTTCTTCAAAGAATTTTGACTATCCATATTATCAAAGCTATACGATGGGTGCTTATCAAAATCTTATCATCGGTGATAAATTATCGCAGGAAGCACATAGCAGTTATTACAGGTGGCTTGTATGCATTTTAGCATATCCGTGTCAAGTTTTCCAGACAATATCTGGCATTTTCGAACGCATAAAACACGCCCACTCGATTTTGGCTAATCTTTCTGCCAACTCTGCAACCATAGTACTGGCTCCGACTATACGCCTTTGCCCAGCATATGCCGGGCAAACTCATGCTCAGCCATGGAATCGCAGAGCATACACGATCAGGCAAAAAACGGTTCTGCCACATCCTTCGAATCGAATGAGAACACTTTGTTAAGGCTGTCCTGGCACTGTTCCAGCAGAAGCTTCCCCGCGACGGCACAGATTGCGTTGTCCTCAATGAGTTCCTCCAACATAGGGCAAAGCGTCAGAATTTCTCCCGGGGTCGTATGGATCAGTTCCTGATAACGCCTGCAAACATCCTCCTCGGAAATACCTCGGAACCAGCGCATTTCCCCTTCGGTCATCCTCTCGGAAGCAGTACGCAGAGGGTCCAGCGCAGACACGGCACTGAGAATGAAGCCTGTTAGATCGGGATCGTCTGCGCAGAAGGCTCGCAGAAAGTCCGCCGCACGTACCATGATTTCCAGCGAGCGTCCCGGCTGGGGGTCGCGGTAGGTGCTGAACACCAGATCACCGTTGTCCCGGCCCCGGAATCCGCAGCCATAGGCACCGCCCTTCACCCGGATCTCATCCCATAGGAAGGTGAAATTCAATATTTTTTCCAGCACAGGCAAACAGCCGGAATAGGCACGATGATGCAGGCGCAGATTGGTTCCCCGGGTGGAAAAGCCCACTGCGGCAGGGATGATAACGCCTTCCTGCATTGCTCCGGACAACGTACAGTGCATTTCCTCTGGAGCAGCGCTGCCCGATGGGATGCCGGTGCAGAATACTTTTGCCATATCCTCGCCAGCGCCATAGGAGCAGGAAAGGGTCATGCGTTCCCGGACAATCAGTCGTTTCATCAGCTTGTCCAGAAGAACCAGCAGATCACGCAATGCGCCCTCATCCGCCTCGGACATGGTTTTCAGCCAGCGGGCAAACTCCAAGCCGCCTGTGTACTCGCTTACCATATTATGGGCAGTCAGCCCGGAGAGGGCACGGGTTGCAGCAAACTGATGTCCGTTTTCAGGCAACGCCATCTGATAGCTCATATTCATCTGCTGAAGGATATCCTGCAGCAATGCGGTATCCTCCCACAGAGTTTGTGTCAGAATTTTTGTCAGCAGATCGGCAGCCGCAGCGCTCTGCTCCGGCAGGCAGACAGCAGACACGCTCAAGTAAATCTTGCAGTGCTCCGGGGTGTTGCCCGCAAGAATGGTGGGATAGATATCCAACTGCCCCAGTGTGCGCTTGATCTGAAGCGGCAGCAGGCTGCGGGAGTGCCGCCCGGCTGCCATACTGCCAAGCAAACGGCAGAAAATGCTCAGTGCAGGCAGCTCCCAGGTTTCCAGATCCGTTGCCAGAAAATGTACTCGGAAGTGGGCCAGTTCACTGGGCAGTTTGTGGCACAGCATAGGGATATCCTGACAATGCGTCTGCATGACCTCCACAGGTTCCGGGGCATCGGGCAGATCGTCCAGGCGCAGCATAGGGATTGCTGCAAGGGCATCTTCGCTGTCCGGTGTCTGCTGCCACTGCTTGAGCGCTTCGGTTTCTTTGGCAAAGGTATCCCACTCCGCTGAAGTCCAACGGTTGGCAGCAACGGTAATTCGCTGCTGTTCACGCTCCGCTTTTTCGTGACTGAAGGTGTTGGAGGGAACCAGAATCACGGTGACCGTGTGGTCATTATCCAGAAACAGCTTCCGAATCAGTTCCTCAAAGTAGCCGCTATCACGCTTTTCCAGAAGCTCCCGAATAGGCTGCTCCACGGTCACGCCTTCGGCAGGATCTCCGCCGTAGAGCCAGGTGTCCAGCAGCTCCAACGCTTCGTTCAGGCTTCTGGGAGAACCGCCGCTGTCACGATCCCGCATTCGGAACGCAAATTGGCACAAGCTGGCATCCAAACGTTCCTTATCCAGGCCCTTCTTTACAATCTCCGTAAGGGTGTCGTGGATTGTGCTGCGCAGGTGGGGGAGTAGCTCCTGATCGGTGTACCACGCCTCCCAGGAAACCAAGCTTTGCAGCATACCGTCGTGGACGGTAACTGCAAAATCCTGACAAAGTCCCTGTTCCAGAACAGCCCGTTTCAGAGGGGCATCGTCATCTCCCGTTAAATAATCTGCCAGTACCGCAGTCGCGTAATTGCGCACACGGTCGCGGTATGTACCCATCAAGGAGGCGCAGGAAACGATTGTGCGCTGATGGGATGATTCGTTTTCACCGATGGCATAAGAAACAGTTCGCTCTACGGATTCAACCGGCTTTTGATAAGCAATGGCAGTTTTCTCGCTGCTAACATCAAACTCTCTCAGGAAATCATCCAGCTTCTGTAAGACACTGTTTATTTCCACACTGCCCACCAGACTAATGCGTGAATTGGACGGGTGATAGTATTTCTTATGCGCCGCAATAAACGCCTCATAGGTCAGATCCGGGATGCGATCCGGATCGCCCCCGGACACAAAGCGGTAACAGGTATCCGGGAACAGCAGTTCTTTTTCCGTATTTCGGAGGATGCTTTCCGGGTTGGAAAAGGTGCCTTTCATCTCGTTGAGCACCACGCCCTGATAGCAAAGTCCGTCCTTATCTCCCTCATAGCGCCAGCCCTCCTGGCGGAAGATCTCCGGACGGTGGTAGATCGCAGGATGGAATACGGCATCCAGATACACATCCATCAAATTCAAAAAATCCTGATCGTTCCGGCTGGATACGGGATAAACCGTCTTATCCGGGAAAGTCATCGCGTTCAGGAAGGTCTGCACCGAGCTTTTCAGAAGCTCCACGAAAGGCTCCTTCACCGGGTATTTGTCCGAGCCGCACAGCACCGAATGCTCCAGAATGTGGAATACACCGGTGGAGTCCTCCGGTAATGTCTTGAAGGCAATGGAAAATGCCTTGTTTTCGTCCGCCCGCTCCAGCCAGCAGAGCTGGGCGCCGGACTTGATATGCTCCATTTCCCACAGCTTTGCCTGCAGCTCGTCCAGTTCCCGGACACGCTGCACCGCAAAACCGTGGAGGATAGTTCCAACTTTCATAGGCTTTGCCTCCTTGTCAGGCTTCCATCATCAGATGGATAATCTCTTTGTCGGTCTGCTCCATGCCGATTCGCGCCAGCTTTCCCACAGTGGCGATGGTGTTCTCCACGCCCTTTTTCACGATGCCGTCGCCGCCGAAGAACTGGTTGCCGCTCTCAAACATGGCAAGTCCCAGCAGTCCCGCATCCACTGATGCCGCAATTTTGGCCGCACAGCTCGCTTTGGCCCCGTCACAGATGATGCCGGAGGTGACAGCTATCGCGTTGACCACTGTATGGGCAATGGTCTCAAACCGTCCGCCCTTGAGATAGGCGATACCTGCTCCTGCGCCCACACCGGCGCTGACCGCGCCGCAGTAGGCAGAGAGCCGCCCGATCCCTGTTTTCAGGTGGGTAGTCACCAGATTGGACACGCACAGCGCCCGCAGCAGCTCCTCGTGGCTTTTCCCGGTTTCCCGGGCATAGACGATGACCGGCACACTGGCGGTGATACCCTGATTGCCGCTGCCGGAATTGATGACAACAGGCTTTTCGCACCCGTTCATTCGAGCATCGCTGGCAGCCGCCGCCCAGGCGCGCATTTTGCAGTTGATATCGCTTTCCCGCCCCAGCAGGATGGTCGAGCCGATGTTGGCACCGTAATTGCCCCGCAGACCTTCTTCGGCAATGTCCATATTGTAGGCGATCTGCCGCTCCAGCACTTCCTGCACATTCCCCAAATTCACGGTATCCGCAAACGCCACGATGCCCTCAACAGAAAGGCAGCTTCGGCCGATCAGGCCGTCCTCACGGGTCACACATTCCTTTTCCAGCAGTGTTTCCCCATTCCGGCGGATACAAACCAGGTTGGTGTGGTAGTCCACAATGCGGACAAAAGCACTGTCCTCCCCGTGAAATGCGGTGATCTGAATGTCAAAAATGTGGGGAGTGTCCACGCAGTGGACTGCGATGGGAGTGCTGTCCAGATAGGCGGCAGTTTCCGCAATCTGCGCCTGCGCCACACGAGAAATGACCTCCAGCTCCGCATCCGCATCTCCGGCCACAGTGCCTACGGCCGCCGCCGCAGGGATGCCCCGCAGGCCGCCGGTATGGGGCACTACCACGCTTTTCACATTTTTGATGATATTACCGCTGACCTCCAGCACCAGCCGATCCGGCAGCGCACCCAGCACCTCCCGGGCTTTGGCGGCGGCGTAGGCAATGGCGATTGGTTCTGTACAGCCCATAGCGGGGCGCAGTTCTTCTTTCAGAATCGCTATATATGCGTTATTGATATCATTTGACAGCATCTCATTTCTGTCAGACACAACTGACGGATCTTTTCATACAGATCGGAAATCACAAAAATCAGGATTTGAGAACTTCCTACCAGCATCACTCGATCCAGCGCAATTGTCTGTATAACCAACAGTACAAATCCGTACAAAAGCTGTTCTGGATCAGAGAACACAGCCTGTCCGGCCATAATGACGAAGTCTGTGACATAAACCGCAACGGAAACCGGAATATGCGTCCACTTATGCAGTACCAGATTGACCACATCGGTGCCGCCGGTAGAAGATCCGACCCGCATTACCAGACCTATTGAAATACCCATAATGCCTCCTGCCAGGATTGCTGCCAGGAGAGGATCGGTGGTTAAGCTGTCGATTCCGGGGATTCTCTGCATCAAACCGAGGAAAAACGGATATAGCAGGGAACTGGCAATGGTGCTTGCAACGAATCGCCAGCCAAGGGCAAACAAGCCAAGGAGCAGTGCCAACAGATTTACAATCAGAATGATCGACGCTGTGTCCATCGGCAAGATCTTGCTGAGAACAATTCCGATGCCTGTGGCACCTCCCATAATTACCTTATAGGGTAAAACAAATGCCGCAACTGTAAAGGCCAGCAACAGATTTCCCAAAAGGGTACCAGCACATTCTTTTATGGTCTTCTTCATATGCCCCATGATGTCATCTCTTTTCTTTTATGATCCTCTGTAAAGAACATCGCTCAGTACGCAAAAAGCAGGCAGCCACTCCAAGTAAAGTGACCGCCTGCTTTGTCTTATTGCTTATCCTTTTCCGCAAGGTAGGCCACAATGCTGTGGGCAGCGATATTTCCTTCGCCCACCGCCTTGGCAAGCTGATAGGGACGACCGGTGCAGTCCCCGGCGGCAAAACAGCCGGGCTTGTTGGTTCGCATTTGCCGATCAACAGCGATATTGGCGCCGTCCAATTCCAGACCGCGCAGCAGGGTGCCCGGGGCAACGGCGTTGCGCAGGACGAAAACCCCGTCCAAATTCAGGATAGTACCGTCTGTCAGGGTAACTCCTGTCACGGCTTCCTGTCCGCAAATGGATTTCAGCTTTCCGGGATTTACCGTAATGTTTTCCCGGATGATCTCACAATCGGAATAAGGCGTGAACAGGTACACCTTGGCGGCAATTTCCGCCAGGTAAATGACCTCATGTTCAAATTCCCGTGAGCCGCAATATACGGCAATGGCCTTACCGGGGTACAGGAAACCGTCGCAGGTGGCGCAATAGCTGACACCGTGCCCCAGCAGCTCCGCTTCACCGGGGAATCCCGTAGGACTGACGGAACCGGTTGCCAGCAGGACGGTTTTTGCGTCGAAGATCTCATCTCCGGCCTGGAGCATGAATCCCCGGCGGTTTGCCAGGATATTTGTGACCTGCCGTTCGGTGATCTCCAGCCCTGCCCGGGCAATCTGCTCCTGATAAAGACGGTTCAGCTCCGGGCCGGTAACCATGGCTGCACCGGGATAGTTGGCGATCATTTCCGATTTTTCTACTTTGGGACTTAGCTTCCTGGAGCCAAACCACACAATGTTTTTCTTATGAAGCTTCAGAGTCAGAGCTGCGGAAATTGCCGCAGGCCCCGTCCCCACGATGGCTGTATCGAATACCATAGTCTGCTCCTTTTAGCCGCAGAGGGCGGCCTTGTAACAGTCTGCCACATAGGCATCAATCTTCTGGGAAAGGAAGTCGGAATAGCGCTCGATAGCAAAACTCTCCACGTCATATTCCTGCATCAGATCATCCCTGCTGCGGTCGGGATATGCCTCCGTCATCCGCTGAATGAAGCCATCATAATCGTCGTATGTCAGCACGCCGCCATCTCGTTCCATGACGCTGCAGCCGATGGCCGCCAGATCCAGCTCAGTCAGAAAAATACTGCGGACCATTTCTTCATTCCCATCGGAAATCCCGCCGCCGTCCTCGTTGGCGGTCATTTCCCAGATTTTTCTGTCAGCTTTGCAATTAATATGGGCAACTTCTTCCGCGTCGCGGTTGATCTTGCTGTTTTTTGCGACTTCCTGCCAGACAAAGGCGGAAGCCGTATCCGGTACTTCATCCTCCAGCAGGAAAGTTTCCACCTGCTTGCCAACGCAGTACCGGCGCAGATCGGAAACAGTGGAAATCCCCTCCATCTGGAAGGAGGCAACAATTTCATCGGTCAGTTCCGGCAGAACCGTACGAGTCACGGAAACGATTTCCACGGATGCCTCTCCGCCGTCGACGAAAACGGTCTTTCTCTCTCCAACAGTCATTCCGATGAGTTGGGCTTCAAATTCCCTGTTCAGAATTCCTTTTCCCACCATGACAGTCATACCGTCCCAGCAGAACCGGGGCAGCGTACTGCGGCTGTTCACGATAATGGCATCGCCGCTTCCTACCTGTGAAACGCTCTCCCTGCGGCCGAATCTGCGCAGGATGCGGTCAAGATCTTTCCGGTACTGGGCCTCGTCCACAGAAAAGCCGGTGATAAACCGGGAAATATCCACCTGATGATAGTCATAGATGCTGACAGCTTTGCTTTTCAGCTTGATTGTCTCTGCCATGCTTTGCCTCCTCAGCCGTAGTAATAGGTGCTGATTTTTTCGGTGATCTCATCCTCATCCATCAGACCTACCACCCGCTCCAAAGTTTCCCCGTCCTTCAGAAACAGCACGGTGGGCACAGCCTCGATCTGGTGATCTACCCCCAGCTTGGGGTTGTCGGTAATATTGACTTTCACAATGTTGAGGAAGGGATAATCCAGCACCAGATCCTCCAGAATGCGGGAGAGCATTTTGCAGGGAACGCAGGTGGTGGAATAGAAATCCACAATGGTAAAGCCCTTTGCGGTCAGCTCCGCGTAAGCTTCGGTAGTTGCAATAGAAATACTCATTTTGATTCCTCCTGAGTCAGGTAGTTTTTCACATAGTTTTCCAGTTTCGTGAATTGATAATCCGCGGCAGCTTGACGCAGATACTTTTCATAGGGCAGCACCTTCTGCGCCGCTTCTTCCGGAGAAACCCCCATGCTTTCCGCGCATACCGTCAGTGCCTTTTGGTAATCGGCACCGGTGATTTCCACGCCGTCTGCCGCCATCATTTCGGTACCAAGGCAGGCACTTTTCAGCCCGCCGACATACACGCTCCGAACAAAGTCATAGTGCTCCTGTTTGGTTTTCCCGGATACGGCCATCACCGCGTCATCATCGGCGGCTTCAGGGTCAAGCCCTGCATTGCGCAGCAGTTCATCTGCCCACTGCCGTCCTTCTTCCTCCTCCGCACGAACTTCGTCCGGATCAAGAAGAAATGTGCTGCGATCCGCAATCTCGTCCGATAGCCATGCAGTAAGAGATTCTGCCATATCCTCTGCGTATTGGGCTTTGGCCTCGGCTGTGAGATGCCTGATCAATTCTTCTGCGATAGAAACACCGTCAATGCCCCACGCGGAAACGGTTTCATCCGTCAGCTCCGGCAGAACCCGCCGCTGTACCGCGCAAATTTTCACCCGGACTTCCCCTTCCGGCAGGGAAACCGTTTCTTCGCCGCCGGTGCGCATACCAAGAATCGCCTGCTCCAACTCCGGGCTGAACAGTCCCTTACCGACCCGCAGTTGCAGACCTGTCTTTTGATATTTTGGGATATCGGATTCCGTATTCAGGGTAACAAAATCATCCTGCATTACGCTGTCCGCGTTCTGCAGCCTTCCATGACGGGTACGCAGTTTTTCAAGTTTCTGTTGGAGGGTTTCCTCATTCATTACAAAGGGCGCTGCATACTCACCCAGGTCAATGTTTCTGTAATCGAAAACAGATACCGCTTTTGACCGGCAAATCATCATACCAGGTAGCCTCCTTTATCCAAAAACGCCTGAAACAGGGGACTTGCCGCCGCAACCTGATGGAAGTCTCCGCTGGCTTCGACCTGTCCTCCGTTCAGAACGATCAGGTTATCCGCTCTGCGAATCATTTCCATATCGTGACTGACCATAATGACGGTTTTTCCTGCCATAAGATTCATCAGCGCTTCCATGACTTCGTGCTCGCTGATCACATCGATACCGGAAGTGGCCTCGTCCATAATCAGAATCTCGGGTCGCTTCAGAATCATGCGGGCGATGGCAATACGCTGCATTTCGCCGCCGGAGTACTTGTTGTCAAAACGGCTGATCTGGGTGTCAAAACCGTTCTCTTTTTCCTGAATGAAATTGTAGGCCTTGGCTTTCTTTGCCGCATCTACCAGTTCTTCCTCAGTAAACGCCCGGTGGACACCGTAGGTGATGTTCTCGCGGATGGTGCCCTGAATGATCTGATTGCCCTGGAATAGATAGCCAACGTTTTCCCGCCAATCCTTCAGGCGAATATCGTCCAGGGGCCCCCCATCCACAAGGAGCTGTCCGCTCTGCTCATGCTGAAATCGTTCCAACAGACCAATGAGCGTTGATTTTCCGCAGCCGTTTTCTCCCACCACAGCCGTGATCTTTCCTGCGGGAATGGTGAAATCGACACCGGAAAGCACCTGGCGTTTTCCGTCATAGGAAAAGTGGATACCGTTGCCCGCAATATTTCCCTTGCAGTTCTCCATGGACGTACCGGATTCCAGATCTTCTTCCGCAGCATCCACCAGCTTGGCAATGGTGGTGCTGGAACCGTGGGAAGTCTTGACAGACTGCCAGACAGCGGAGAGCATAAAGGCATTGGACATAAAGAGCAAATAATAATTGTACAGGTTTACGAGCTGGTGCATTTTCATGGTACCTGCCCGTACAAGGGCGCTGGCGACCAGAAGCAGCACGATCTGATTGAAATACTGCGCCATAGAACCAATCGGGCCTGTGAAGATAAAGATGCGTTCCTGCCGCAGCTCTGCCCGGTAACGTTCTTCGTTGGCCTGTACGCCTTTGCGGTATTCTTCGTCCTCCGTGCCGGCGGTTTTGATACGCATGATCCCCGGCAGACGCTCCGCAAAGAAGTTGGTCATTTTGGAAATGGCAGTATTATTGATATAGCTGATCTTGTACTGCATTTTCCCCAGCAGCCAGGTGGAGAAAATCGTAATGGGGATACCGGAGAGCATGATGAGTGCCAGCGACCTATAGGCAATGTACATCTTCTGGAACGCGGTTACCGTTCCGTAGACTACGGAGATAAGTTGGATCATAGCCGCAATGGCAGCGTAAGTACCAGTGGTATCCTGGGTGACCCGGGACACCAGTCCCTGTCTGTCCTGATCGCCGAAGTAGGACATGGGAAGACGGAGAATTCGATTCCATACCGTATGGCGCACATTCCGCTGGGTGATCTGTCCGGTCAGTTCGTTGATGCCGCCCTGAAGAGCTTCGACCAATGTATACAGCAACGTGAATCCGACAAAACCGGCGATGAACCCGTGCTCTGTAATAGCGCCGGTCATAATCTTGCTGGTATAGGGTACCAGCCAAAGCTGGGCCTGCTTAATAAGAAGGGAGAATCCGCCAACCAGAATCAACATGCCCCAGGGGATCCGAATCTTTCTGTAAAGGCGGAGCAGTTCTTTCCAGGAGAGGGTTTCATCCGTCGGTCTATGTTTCTTTTTCTGTTTCATTCCTGCATCTGACCTCCCTCCATAAGCTTGCAGAAGAATTCGCTCATCACACCAACCTGATCCGGACTGCCCTCGCAGAATTTACTGTCACCCTCTGCGACAATCACATGGTCTGCTGCCCGGACTGCTTCCCTGTCATGGGTAATGAGCACAACGGTACGGGAACCTTTCAATTGCGAAACGGTGTGAAGGATCTCATTGGTAGAAATGATGTCCAGGCTGGCAGTGGGTTCGTCCAGAATCAGCAGCTTAGCCTGACTGAGAATCGCCCCCGCGATGGCGATTTTCTGCCGCTGACCGCCGGAAAGGTTGGCTCCAAACTGACCAACCTCGTGATCCAGCCCGTCGTCCAGAGAAGCAATGAACTTGTCAAGGCTTGCCAGCTCCACCGCCTGACGGATCTCTTCGTCACTTACAGGGCGGCGGATGCCGTAGAGCAGGTTGTCACGAATCGTACCGGAAAGAAGCGGTGTCTCCTGCATCACATAGGCGACTCCGCCGCGCCAGCTCCGCACATCCTGCTTGCTGATATCATCCGCACCACAAAGAATGCGTCCGGCATCCGGCTCGTAGATCCGTTCCAGCAGCTTGACCAGCGTAGTCTTGCCCGATCCGCTGTAACCGACGATAGCAGTTATTTTCCCGCCGGGAATGGTAAGGGATACATCCTTCAGAACAGGCTGTTCGTCATAGGAGAAGGTGACATGGTCAAACTGGATATCACCGTCCGCAATGATCTTCTCCACATAGGCATCTGTGGACTCCTCTTTCTCATAAAGAATATCTGTCACCTTATTCAACTGACCCTGAATGGATTTGGACTGCCGCCAGATCCCACCCAGAGTGTTGAAAAAGCCGATGAAGGTACCGGCGTAGAGGTAGAAAGCGTACCAACCGGCGGTATCGAAAGTGCCGTTTCCAAGGAGCTTAATGCCCATGATAATAATGACGATCTCCGGCAGAATGCCGACAACAGAACCCAAAACGGTATTGAGCACATCCAGACCGATGAGGCGGCGGTTTGCCCGATAATAATTGTCGATCATCCGGTCGCCTCTTTTGCTCTCGCTGGCCTGCATATTGAAGGCCTTCAACAGAGGCAGGGCTGAGATCAGCTCGCTAAGATACTCCGTCAGATTGGCAAGACTGAATTTCGCCGCATTCTGAAATTTCAGATTCAGACGGCCAATGGTAAAGGAAATCAACAGTGTAAAGGGAATGAAGGCCAGCAGAATCAGACCGGCCTTGATGCTGATGGCACTCATTGCCACAATGGTAACCGCAAGATAATAGACCCGTGTTATGGATTCCAGCACCACATCCAGCACAAAGGCGTTCAAACTGTCAGCATCCACTGTAATGCGGCTGATGAGCGTACTGGCAGATACCCGGTCGAAATAGGATGGCTTCAGTTTCAGAATTTTTCCCCACAGGACATTCCGCAGATTCCGGTTGGTCCGGTAGCGTACAATATGATCGACATAGAGTACACCTTGGGTGAGTATCATGGATGCGATCTCCAAACCGATGAACATGGCTACACTGCCGATGCTGACATCACCAGCAAAGAAGTTGCCGTTGACCTGCGGAATGGACACCAGCAGGAAACCCTGCAAAATTACCAGCACAACATAAAATGCCAGAAAGCCGTAGGGAAGCTGTGCCGACCGGCAGGCATGGAAGAACCGCTTCCAAATACCCCGCTGATCGACGGTTTCTCCCGTGAAAGTTCCCGGAGGGGGATTGATTTGTTTTTCCATATTCTGCTCCTTACTCTCCTCTGCCCCGTTTGACCTTTGCCACATACCGGTAAATACTCTGTTCGGACATACGAAGCGCCTGTGCGGTTTTTGCCACGGCGCCTTTCAGATCCAACACGCCGGAATCGTACAGGTCCAGGGTAGGTTCCTCTGTGGGGGCCGGAGGCTGAACGGGCTGAATCTCGTCAATATTCGTAACATCGAAATGTAACAGATTGTCTATATGGGAACTCAGCGCGACAAAGGGAGTAAGCTCTATGTATAGTACCAAAGCACCAACCAGAGTCCCCTCAGAATCCCGGAGAAACTGAATGGAAACTTTGGAGAGTCCTTTACCCATGGTTACATCACCGCGGCATACCAGCATTCCGTTTTCCAAAACTGTGCTTCTTTTCATCGCTTGCCGGATATAGCTCCGCAGGGAATCCACGCGCTTACGCGATGATTGCTTGTTTTCAACTACAGGCATGTTCTTCTGCGTTAAGTCAAACAGGAGCACTTCCCATGTCTTAGGCAGTGACTCCGACAGGAATGCTACAGTTGTTTGATATTGTTCCAGAAGCTTATGCATGAAGACCCCTTCTTTCGTAGTTTTTCTAAAAATAGGATAGCATGTGGGGATATCCTTGTCAATATTTTTCTTACCATGATAAGAAAAATATTGACAAATCCTGTGTGCATACCATATAATAATATCAGTAATAGTAGCGGGGTTTTGTCCGCTGCTAGCTCAAAATAAACAAAGGAGTACATACTATGGAAAAAAATCGCATTGTATCTTTGATTCTGGTTCTTTGTCTGGGACTGACATTGCTGGCCGGCTGCGGCAGCAAAAAGACATCCGACGGCGACAAGGCCACTGCCACCCTGATTCTCATCGATCAAGACGAGAAGGAGTACACCTACACAATGGAGATTACCGACGGTGCCACGCTTCGGGAAGCTCTGTTTGAGGCGGGGCTGATCACCGAAGAGGAGTTTGGCGCTTTCTTTGTTCAGAATATCGATGGCCATATTGCTGATGTGGAAAACGATGGCTGTACCTGGCTTCCCATGGATGCAGACAAGAATGCCCTCAGCGGCAAGAGCTTCGATGACATTACTCTGAAAAACGGCGACACACTCTATCTTCAGTATTATGTCGTTCCCGATTTTGACTAAATAAAAGAAAGCCGCAGGATACAGTGAACGCTGTATCCTGCGGTTGTGCCATATAGCAGTTTCGATTTGTTTATCTGGAGATAGGTTTGCCGCAAAATGAATGTTTTGCAGCAGACCTATTTCCATTTTTCTTCACCAGATCGCTTGCGGCTTTCTGGCGTTCTTCTGTGTACGGGGCGGTCAGCTTGAAGCCGAAGCCTCCCTTACTGACCTCAAGGGTCAGACAGCCGTTTCCATCATCGTCAATCAACCGACACTCAGAGGGATATTTCCCGGCGTATTCGGTGAACCTGTTTTGCGTGCGGTGTTGTAGGTACAGACCTCGACCATTCTTATCAAAACCTTATCAGAAGTGGCGGGAGAAGTCGGAAAAGCCTTGATATTACTGAGTTTTTCTGCTTTAATTTTTCATTCCCACTCGCTCCCAGAAACCGTGACCTAAACGATTTTGTATAGATGGTTTGTCTCCGATTATCAGGATTGCTTAGATTATCCAAGAATTACGGTGTATCATAATTCCTGTTGTCATTGTGTTGTCGGGCAGATAGGTTGGTGTAGACCCAATCTGTATGGATATTATAGCGCAGTGCTCTTTGAATTGCAATACCGCTTTTCAAAATTTACACGCAATATCTTCAAAAAGCGTGCAAAACATATTGATTTTTGGGAGCTTAGACATTATAATATAAACACGCATAATGCAAATATTGCGTGCAGAAAGTTGGTGACAGGTTGAGCAAGTACGATATTGTCAACGAAGTTTTTGATGCCATCGGAGAAATTGCAAAGAAATCGGATTTTATTTCTGCCGGACTCAAAGACCAGGATGTATATGCGCTTTGTAGGCAGGGGTATCTTGAGCGTGTGAAAAAGGGGTATTACAAGCTGGCCGTCGGAGACGAGCCCAAAGAGGAGCTTATCCTTTCGAAACTGATGACGCACGGGGTCGTCTGCGTGGAATCGGCTCTGTTCTACTACGGCTATAGTGACTTTGCACCCCGAGAATGGTCAATTACCGTTCCTCGATCCTATTCCAGAACCGTAAAAGCCATACAGGAAGAAGTGCCGGTAAAAGCGTACTATGTTCAGAATGATATGTATCACCTGGGGGAAACAACTGGCACCTTCAATGGCGTAACACTTCCGGTCTATGACCGTGAGCGTACCATCTGCGACTGTTTCAAGTACCGCACGAAGCTGGATAACGAGATATTCAACAAAGCCGTCAATGCTTATGTGGCGGATGAAAAGAAAAACCTTGCCAACCTTTCCAAATACGCAAAGGAAATGGGTGTTTATAAGAAAATGATGAGTGTGATGGAGGTGCTGCTGAATGGCTGACATGGCTGCATCCGTGCTTGCACGGCTCAAAAACAAAGCCGCAAAAAGCGGCAGAAGCTATCAGCTCTGCTTACAGATTTTCTGCCAGGAAGAGTTCCTGCGCCGACTGGAAAAGTCAAAATATGCGGAAAACCTGGTTCTCAAAGGCGGACTGTTCCTCTATTCCCTCACGGATTTCGATAGCCGTGTTACGGCTGATGTGGATTTTCTGCTCAGAAAGATGCCCAATACACCGGAACAGCTTCAAGCGATATTGGAGGAGATCATTGCAACCGAAACAGGCAACGATTTTATCACATTTGAAATCAAAAATGTGGCTCCCATTGCTGTGGCAAAGAAGTACGCCGGTATTGGTGCTTCCCTCGTAGCAAGGATAAAGAACACAAAAACTCCTTTTGGTATTGATTTCGGTGTGGGGGACATCATCGTGCCGAGACAGGAAAAGCGGAAGATACCAACGCAGCTTGACGGTTTTGAGGCGCCGACGGTCAATACCTACTCGCTGGAAACGACCGTTGCCGAGAAGTTAGATGCAATACTCAGTCTGATGGAATTCTCCAGCCGGATGAAGGATTATTACGATCTCTATTATCTTGCAAACAAGTTCGATTTCAACGGTGCAACGCTGACGGAAGCGCTGAAAAAGACCTTTGGAAATCGTGGACACCACTTCACCATGGAACAGTTTGAGCAGGTTATGACCTTCGGCAGCGACGATGCGATGCAGAAGAAATGGAAAGCATTTTGCCGGAAGATCGATACAAAGACCGATGATTTTGATACGGTGCTGAGAACAATAAAAGTGTTTTTGACAAAGCCATATGCAGCAGTTCTAAAGGGAAAAGAGTTTACTGAATACTGGTCTACACAAAACAATGACTGGAGGGTTATTTGAGATGGAAGTTACCGGAAGCTTGCAAATAGTATGCCCGATAAGAGGGCAACTCAAAGTCAATAAACGTAGCAAAGACGGACTTTCTGCTTCAGAAGAATTTTATAGGGTTGAGGCAATTAAGTATTTGCTATCCAGGAGTTATCCTAAAGAGAATTTCTGGATTGAGCCAATACGCTTTATCTGCAAATATTGTACAAGGACAGGCAAAGATTTGAGCCAATACCCACTGATGTTCTTTGAAAACAGTAGTCTGCCAAAATTCCTCACTATCATTTTCGAGATTGTCTTCCATGAGCTTTACAACTCTTTGGAGTTTTTCGATATTCAAAGACGTTGTCAGGTGTTGCAGATTTTCATCTTGCAACTCTGTCAGACTCCGTTTCAACGATTCCAAAGAACTTGTCTGAGTGATGAGACGAAGCAGTGTTTTTACAAGATCATAGTTTTCTTCATTGCCAATCATCCGAGCCGCAGAAGAGTCATTCTGGATGATTGAAAGGAATTGGCGAAAACTGCTGTCTACTCTGGTGTAAGTAGCTGAACCATACGGGATTTCGCCCATGTCTTCATACAGCGCATACAGCCGCTTCAAACCTTGGTAAAGCTCATATGTTTCACTTGTGCTCAGATTGAGTTCCATCCAATCTCCGACTTTGACAGAGCCACGAGAAATCTTCACCACTGACCCGTTGTCATCGCTCGGAAAGTCGGCATCGTTTTTCCGTTTCTTTTCATATAGAAATTTTCCAGAAACAGATTTATGGGGGTCTTTCTCGTTATCTACCAG
Source organism: Clostridiaceae bacterium Marseille-Q4149 (assembly GCA_018228685.1). Taxonomy (GTDB): domain Bacteria; phylum Bacillota; class Clostridia; order Oscillospirales; family Oscillospiraceae; genus Vescimonas; species Vescimonas cirricatena. Next base: position 1,249,460 of record CP073691.1, on the reverse strand, counting down.
CGTTGGACAGAACTTCAACCGGATCATTTCCGTCTGGCTCAAGACTACCGGTGACGCATCTGAAAGGCGTAGTAGGAAACCGGCTTGTCCATCATCTCCTCAGCAAATTTCTGATATTCTTCTTTCGTCCAGAACAGCATCTCCCGCCGTTCCTCTGTCCCCATGTTTCCGGCTTTCGCTGCCGGATTGGAGTGGAGATCGTAAAACCGGACAGCGTGGTTGAAAATGGCGCTGAGCTGATTGTGCAGCGTCTTGAGATAGGTCTGAGAATAGGGCTTGCGTTTCTCATCCCGATAAGCGAGCAGCTCGTTTTGCCATGCAATCACATCTTTTGTGGTAATCTCGTTGATTTTCCGCTTGCCGAAATACGGGAGCAGTTTTGTTTTGATGATATTCTCCTTGGTCTGCCATGTGCTTTCTTTCAGCCGCGCCTTGAGATCGTTGGTGTAGATTTCGCAGAACGCCTCAAAGCTCATATCCAGATCACCGGCGCTCTGCTGTTGAAACTTCTGCTCCCATTCCAAGGCTTCCCGCCTCGTGGCGAATCCGCGCTTGCATTTGGGCTTGCGTTCTCCTGTCCAGTCCGTGTACTGCGTCACCACATACCACGAACCGTTTTCCTTGTTCTTATAAGCTGGCATCTGCGTCCTTCCTTTCTGTTCCGTAGAACCGTTCATTGAAATACTGTCGGTTGACGCGGCCTGCGATGGTCAGAAATCCTTTTGCCTTTAACTCCTCATTGAGCTGCCGAATGAGCTTGTAGGCATAGGGCTTCGACACATCCAGTTCCGCGGCGACTTCCTCTGCTCGAATAAATCTGTTGTCCATAAAACTCCTCCTTGTTGATTTTCGGTAATACTTGTCCTTATTTCGTGTCGGATACTTTCTGGCCGCCTTCCGATTTGCCCGGGCGGACACACCATGACTGTGATGTGCGACAGGTATTAAATTTCCGAACTTAACTACAAATGTTTAAGTTTACACTTGCATTATACTAAGCATATTCCGTTATGTCAAGAGGCTTTCGAGAAAAATATTAAACTTTTTTATTTAGGCTGTATTGACACGAACTAAGCATATATGCTATAATCATCGCAACGATACCAAAGGAGTGTAGGTTTATGGCGATTGGTGAACGAATCCGTTTTATTCGTAATTTGCGTGGCATGACGCAGAAATGGCTTGGTCAAGCTGTTGGCTTTCCGCCTAAAACGGCTGATGTCCGCATGGCTCAGTACGAGTCCGGTTCCAGAACGCCGAAAGAGGATTTGGTAAAAGCTATCGCCAATGTGTTGGAGGTTTCTCCCTTGGCATTGCAGATTCCCGACATTGACAGTGACCTTGGATTTATTCACACCCTTTTTGCCATCGAGGACATTCACGGCATCCGTGCTGAAAAGCAGGGAGATGCGGTGCATCTCATCTTTGACGGCAGCAAACGTACCATGGATGAATCAATCTTTACCATGCTTTCCGCATGGGCAGAACAGTCGGAGAAGCTGCGCTGCGGCAAGATCAGCAAAGAGCAGTACGACCACTGGCGCTACACCTTCCCGGAAGAGGACACCACCCAGCGTTGGGCAAAAGTACCGTCGCAGGAACTGAGCGATCTGCTTGTGGAAGCGTTCAAGGATCAGCAGAAAGAAAAATGAACATAGAAAAAGCCCGTACTGACATCCAATCAGTACGGGCTTCAATCATATGGAGAAGTTTGTGAGCTTGGAGAAATTACTCTTTACTCACAAGCCACTGGCAACGCAGAATGACTGCGCTTCGGCGGAATCTTATCAAAATCTTATCAGAAGGGGCGGGTAAAATCCAAAAACCGTTGGTATTCCTACACTTTTCGGCTTTTCTGATTCATTCCCACTCCACCGTCGCGGGGGGCTTGGAGGTGATATCGTAGACGATCCGGTTGATGTGCTTCACCTCGCCGACGATGCGGCCGGAAATCTTGTCCAGCAGATCATAGGGGATGCGGGACCAGGTGGCGGTCATGAAGTCCTGGGACTGCACCGCACGCAGGGCCAGGGTATAGTCATAGGTGCGCTCATCGCCCATAACGCCTACGCTGCGCAGGTCCGTCAGCACGGCAAAATACTGGCTGGTGGTGCGATCCAGACCCGCCAGAGCCATTTCCTCCCGGAAGATGGCATCGGCATCCCGAAGGATGGACAGCTTTTCCTCGGTGATCTCGCCGATGACGCGGATGGCCAGGCCGGGACCCGGGAAGGGCTGACGCCACACCAGCTGCTCCGGCAGGCCCAGCTCCAGGCCCAGCTGCCGCACCTCATCCTTGAACAGGCGGCGCAGAGGCTCCACGATGTCCTTGAAATCCACGCAGTCAGGCAGACCGCCCACGTTGTGGTGGCTCTTAATGACGGTGGACTCGCCGCCCAGGCCGGACTCCACCACATCGGGATAGATGGTGCCCTGGGCCAGGAAGTCCACGGCGCCGATCTTCTTGGCTTCCTCCTCGAACACGCGGATGAACTCCTCACCGATGATCTTCCGCTTACGCTCGGGGTCCGTGACACCGGCCAGCTTGCTCAGGAAACGGGGACCGGCGTTGACCCGGCGGACGTCCACGTTGAACTGCTTGGTCATCACATGCTCCACCTGGTCGCCCTCGTCCTTGCGCAGCAGGCCGTGGTCCACAAAGATGCACGTCAGCTGACGGCCCACCGCCCGCTGCAGCAGCGCGGCGGCCACGGAGCTGTCCACGCCGCCGGACAGAGCCAGCAGCACCCGGCCATTGCCGATCTTCTCCCGGCACTGGGCCACAGCCTCCTCCAGATAGGACGCCATGGTCCACTCCGGCCGGAAGCCGCAGATCTTATACAGGAAGTTCTCCAGAATTTGGCGGCCATACTCGGTATGCACCACCTCCGGGTGGAACTGCACGCCGTAGAGCTTCTTTTCCAGACACTGGACCGCCGCGTGGCGGCAGCCCTCGGTGGAGGCGATGATCTCGAAGCCGGGGGCCAGGCGCTCCACCTCCACCCCGTGGCTCATCCAGTACACAGCCGTCTCCGGCACGCCGTCGAACAGGGGAGAGGCGGTATGGGTCAGCTCCGTCTTGCCGTACTCCCGGGTGTCCGCCTTGCAGCACTGACCGCCCAGCAGGTGCATCATCAGCTGCAGACCGTAGCAGATACCCAGCACGGGAACACCCATGGACAGCATCTCCGGGTCGATCATGGGAGCGCCGGGGTCAAACACCGTGGCCGGGCCGCCGGTGAAGATGATGGCGTCCGGGGCAAAGGCCCGGACCTCGTCCATGGTCATGCGGAAGGATTTGATCTCGCAGTATACGCCGCATTCACGGACGCGGCGGGCCACCAGCAGGTTGTACTGGCCGCCGAAATCCAGCACTAAAACCTTTTTCATACGGGATCATCCTCCCGGAAGGTGATGTGGTCGGGGGTCGCTTCCTCGATGACGGCCAGGGAGTGGATGGGATAGCCCTTCTCCCGCAGGGCGTCGCCGCCGTGCTGGAAGCCCTTCTCCACTGCCACGCCAATGCCCACCAGCTCAGCCCCGGCGGCCTTGACGATGTCGATGAGGCCCTGCATGGCATAGCCCTTGGCCATGAAGTCGTCGATGATCAGCACCCGGTCCTTGGGACCCAGCCACTCCTGGGCCACAATGAGGGTCACTTTTTTCTTATAGGTATAGGAGAAGATCTCGCTCTGATACAGGCCGCCCTCGATATTGTCGCTCTTGGCCTTCTTGGCGAACACCATGGGAACGCCGTATTTCTGGGCACACACCGTGGCCAGAGGGATGCCGCTGGCCTCCGCCGTCAGCACCATGGTGATGTCCTTCACATCGAAATACTTGGTGAACTCATCGGCCAGCTGGCTCATAAGGGCGGTGTCCACCCGGTGATTCAGGAAACCGTCCACCTTGATGATGTTGCCGGGCAGGACCTTACCTTCCCGGCGGATGCGCTCCTTCAGCAGTTCCATAAATTCCTCCTATAAATCTCACATTGCTGTGAATAATGACTCTATTCTGCCCTATTCACGCCGCAAAAGCAAGGGGTCGAAAGGGCGAAGTTCCCGGCATTTCCGGGGCGGCTTTTGTCACATATGACGGGGATCACCCCCGGCGCAGGCTCTCCCGGATAAAATCGCTGAAGCGCTGGGCCGCAGACGTCAGGGGCACGTCCCGCAGCACGCACAGGTCCACGCTGCGGGGCGGGATATCAAAGGACGTGCGCAGCTTCCGCAGGCGGCCGCTTTCCAGCTCCCGGCGGACAAACTCCTCCGTGACGCCGGCCACGCCGAACCCGATGGCCGCCAGGTCCACCAGCAGGCTCCGGGCGCCCAGCTCGATCTCCGGGTTCAGGTGCAGCCCGTTCTGCAGGAAGTATTTTTCCAGATACAGCCGGGAGGAGGCCTTCCGCTCCAGCAGAATCAGCGGGAACCGGGCAATCTCCTCCAGGGTGTATACATGGTCGAAGTCGCAGGGATACTCCGCCCCGGCCACGAAAATGGAGTGGGTGGCCAGGCACGGGAAGGTCTCCAGAGACGCTCCCTCCTGGGGGGTGCTGGCAAAGGCAATGTCCACCTTGCCGGACTGCAGCAGGCCCAGAACCTTGTGGCTCCGGCCGGAGATGATCTGAATATGAATGGCCGGATACTGCCGGTGGAACCGGTCCAGATACGGCAGCAGGAACTGGCTGGTCACCGTGTCGCTGGCGCCGATGGTCAGGTGGCCCATCTGCAGGTCCCGGCTCTGGGACAGCTTCTCCTCGCCGGTTTCCAGCAGGCCCATGGCGCTGCGGACGTATTCATACAGCATCCGCCCGTCGGCGGTCAGGGTGACGCCCCGGGAGTTCCGGGCGAACAGCCGGGTCTGCAGTTCCGCCTCCAGCTGCTTGATGGACTGGCTGACGGCGGACTGGGATATAAACAGAGTCTGGGCGGCGGCGGTGATGTTTCCGGCCTCCGCTACCTCCTTGAACACACGATAAAGCTCCAGCTTCACGGACATGACAGCACCTCATTAAGAAAAATAATGCGTACGGTTTGTATCATCTGCTGTAATTATATCAAATATTCCCGGGAATGCAACCCCTATCTTTCCTTCCCCGAAGGATTCGGCATTTTTTCCGATTTCCCTTGCTTTTTCCCGGCGGCTTCTGTATAATCATGACTGGCTTTTGCTGCAAGAGTAGAAGCGGCGCGTTAAGTGCCGGTCGGATGGGAGGTTGCCGCCGGACGAAGGAGACCTGTCTCCGCGGTGCCGTCTTCGCATCCGCTTTGGCAGCCGGCCCGGGGGTTCGCGCCCTGACAAGTGCATACTCCCCAACCTCCTCCCAATTTTTACCCGAATTAGGAGGTATTTTTTATGTCTGAACGTCACACCCATGCATCTGCCCACGGCAGACCCAAGTGGCCCGTGCGGGCCATGGTCACCTGCGCCCTGCTGACCGCCGTCAGCGTGGTGCTGGCCCGGTTCCTGATCCCCACCCCCAACGAGGTGACCCGCTTCTCCCTGGAGGCGGTGCCCATCTTCCTGGCCGGGATGCTGTTCGGGCCGCTGCCCGGGGCCCTGACAGGCTTCGCCGCCGATTTCATCGGCTGCCTGTTCTCCCCCTATGGCTACAACCCGATTTTCTGCGTGCCCCCGATCCTGTACGGCCTGTGCGCCGGGCTTTTCCGGCCCTGGCTGACCCGCAGATGCAGCCCCCTGCGGCTGGCTCTGGCGTTCCTGCCGCCGCTGGTCCTGGGGTCGGTGCTGTACCAGAGCTTCGCCTTGGCCATGATCTATGGCGGCGGCGCGAAAGCCGCGTACTTTCTCACCCGGCTGGCGGCCCGCAGCGTGCAGTTTGCCATTACCGGCGTGCTGGACGTGCTGGTGGTGTGGCTTCTGCAGCGTTCCGGCGCTCTGCGGGCCGTGGGCCTGCCGCCGGTGCAGTCGAAAGGAAATGATATACAGTGAACATTGACGAAACCCTGTCTTATATCCACGCCGTCTGCTGGCGCAGCAGCATCCCGGGGCTGGAGCGCATCCGGGCGCTGCTGGCGCTGATGGGGGACCCCCAGAAGGGCCTGGAGTTCATCCACGTCACCGGCACCAACGGCAAGGGCTCCACCTGTGCCATGATGGCCAGCATCCTCCAGGCGGCGGGCTATCGCACGGGCCTGTACACCTCGCCCTTCCTGATCCGGTTCAACGAGCGCATGCAGGTGGACGGCCAGCAGATCACCGACGACGAGCTGTGCGAAATCACGGCCCAGGTTCGCCCTCTGGCGGACTCCCTGGACCCTCACCCTACGGAGTTTGAGATGGTCACGGCCATCGCCTTCGCCTATTTCGCCCGGCACAACTGCGATATCGTGGTGTGCGAGGTGGGCATGGGCGGCGAATTTGACGCCACCAACGTGATCCCCGCCCCGGAGGCCGCCGTGTTCTGCAACATCGGTCTGGATCACACCCAGTATCTGGGGGACACCATTGAAAAAATCGCCGCCACCAAGGCCGGGATCATCAAGCCCGGCTGTGACGCGGTGCTGTACCGCCAGACGGCCTCTGCGGAGGAGATCATCCGCCAGCGGTGCGAGCGTCTGGGTGTTCCCCTGCACCTGGCGGATTTCGACGGCATCCGTCTGGAAAGCGCCGGGTTGGAGGGCCAGGTTTTCGATTGGGAGGAGCTTACCGGCCTGCGCCTGCCGCTGCTGGGACGGCACCAGCTGTGCAACGCCGCCGTGGCCCTGACGGCCATCCGGGTGCTTCAGGCCCGGGGCTGGGCCATTACCGACTCCCATATCCGCCGGGGGCTGGCCTCCACCGACTGGCCCGGCCGGTTCCAGATCATCGGCCGGGACCCGCTGTTCATCATCGACGGCGGCCACAATCCCCAGTGCATCCAGGCCCTGGAGCAGAACATCCGGGACTATCTGCCCGGGCGGCCCCTGACGGTGCTGACCGGGGTCATGCAGGACAAGGACTACCACTGCATGTACCGGGGCGTGGCGCCCTACGCCAACTCCTTCATCACGGTGACGCCGGATAACCCCCGGTCCCTGCCTGCCGGTGAGCTGGCGGCCTATATCCGGGAGCTGGGCTGTTCTGCCACGGCCTGCGGCACCATCCGGGAGGGGGTGGCCCTGGCCCTGGAGCAGGCAGGGCCTGACGGCACGGTGCTGTGCTACGGGTCCTTGTACCTCATCGGAGACGTGGAGCTTCAGCTGCGGGAGCTGAGAAAATAAAGGAAATGAGCGTGCATCCGCCCTCTTTACCCGGATGCACGCTCACTTCATAGGCACGGGAGGTAAGACCCTCTCCACTCATGATTATATTTGATTTCCATATTTTCGTCAAGTGCATAATTCGAATAATTGTAAACCTCCTGTTGATAAATATTCTGGAGGCTGTCGGAAAAACCGGAAATCCTCCGTCATCGGAAAGGAAGATACTTACGAAAGAAACTCATCAGGGGGTGTCTTTCGTTTGTAATCGCAGGTTTTCAGAACTTTTCAGTTCTGAAAAACCGCACGCAGCTTGTCAAAAAAACTTCTTTGACAAGCTGGTTATTGACGCAGCACCCCCGGTGGACGTATAATCATCCTGACGAAAGGAGGCCCGGCACATGACCCAGTGCGAAGCCTGCTGCTTTTATAACTACGACGAGGAATACGACGAATACATCTGCGACGTGGACCTGGACGAGGACGAGATGGTGCGGTTCCTGGCCGGACGGGGGGACTGCCCCTACTGGCGGCCCGGCGACGAATACCGCACCGCCCGGCGGCAATAGGCGGAAATATAGGTGGATTTTTCCACCGCCCTGTGATACAATGGCCCTGCCGCACACGCGGCGCAAAGGGAGAGTGAGAAAGTGAATAAGCTATGCGACCTGCTGGACATCCGGCCCGGCGTCACCGCCCTGATCGGCGGCGGCGGCAAGACCACCCTGATGTATCACCTGGCCCGGGAGCTGCGGGAGCGGGGCACCGTGGCGGTGACCACCACCACCAAGATCTGGCCCCCCACCGGCATCGCCGTGGCCCAGGACCCGGATACCGCCCGGGAAATTCTGGCCCGGGAGGGCCTGGTGTGCCTGGGGGTTCCGTCGGCCCAGGGCAAGCTGGTGTCCCCGGGCTTTGAGGGCTGGGACGCCCTGGCGGACTATACCCTGGTGGAGGCGGACGGCTCCGCCGGAAAGCCCTTCAAGGGCCACGAAAAGCACGAGCCGGTGCTGCCGCCCCGGCGCAACACCACCATTTTGGTGCTGGGAGCCGACGGCTTCGGCCGTCCCATCAGCGTTGCGGCCCATCGTCCGGCCCTGTATGCCCGGCTGGCCGGTGTGCCGGAAAACCGGCCCGTGACCCCGGCCATCGCGGCCCGGGTGGCCGCCCGGGAGGGATTTCATGACCAGGTTTTCGTAAACCAGGTGGACCAGGAGGAGGAACGTCCCCTGGCCCGGCAGCTGGCGGAGCGGCTGGACTGCCCGGTGGCTGCCGGTTCCCTGCGGTCCGGCTGCTGGGAAAAGATCAAATAACAGGAGGATTCAACTATGGAACGTACCTATGCGGAATACGCCGCCCACCAGGCGGTGGAGCTGCTGGCCATCGACAGCCCCACGGGCTTCACCCGGCAGGCGGCGGAGTGGGTGCTGAACGCCTTCCGGTCCCTGGGCTATGAGGCCCGGACCACCGTCAAGGGCGGCGTTCTCATCGACCTGGGCGGCAGCGACGAGAATGACGGCCTGCTGCTGGAGGCCCATGCCGACACCCTGGGCGGCATGGTGGCGGAGATCAAGGGAAATGGCCGCCTGCAGCTGACGGCTCTGGGCGGTATGCGTCCGGAAAACGGCGAGGCGGAGAACGTCCGGGTCTACACCCGTTCCGGCCGGGTCATCGAGGGCACCTTCCAGCTGTGCAACGCCTCCGTCCACGTCAACGGCGAATACGCCAACGCCAAGCGCAGCTATGACACCTGCGAGGTGGTGCTGGACGAGGACGTGAAGTCCGCCGATGATACCCGCGCTCTGGGTGTGGAGGTGGGCGACATCGTCTGCTTCGAACCCCGGACCCGGATCACCGGCTCCGGCTATATCAAGAGCCGCTTCCTGGACGACAAGCTGTCCGTGGGCATTCTGCTGGGCCTGGCCAAGTTCATGAAGGACAAGGACCTCACCCCCCGCCGCCGGGTATACGCCCATGTGACGGTGTATGAGGAGGTGGGCCACGGCGGAGCCGCCAGCGTGCCCCAGGGCGTCACCGAGGCCATCAGCGTGGACATGGGCTGCGTGGGCGACGGTCTGCGCTGCACCGAGCGGCAGGTGTCCATCTGCGCCAAGGACTCCGGCGGCCCCTACAGCTATGAAGTGGTGGGAAAGCTCATTGACGCCGCCCGGCGGGAAAAGGCCGACTACGCCGTGGATGTGTACCCCCACTACGGCTCTGATGTGGAGGCCACCCTGTCTGCCGGAAACGACCTGCGCCACGGGCTTATCGGCGCCGGCGTCTACGCCAGCCACGGCTATGAGCGCAGCCATATCGACGGCGTGTGGAACACCCTGAAGGTGCTCAAGGGATATCTTGAAATTTAAAAACTGCCCCTTATGTTAGACAGCCCCTGCGGGATTTTCCCGCAGGGGCTGTTGTTCGATTTGGGATGCTTTACCGGCCGGCAGACTCCTCAGCGATCTTTCTGGCGACTTCCTCGTCAGTCAGATAGGCGCTGGGGGCGGGAGCCACACCGCGGCCCCACTCGATCCAGTTGACCACAAAGAAGGAGATGGTGCTCACCAGGCATCCGGCCACCACCGGCATCAGGAACATCCAGGTGCCGCCGCCGCCCACGATCTGCCACACCACAAAGGCGATGGTGCCGCAGATGATGGAGATGATACCGGAGTTCTTGGTGGCCTTGGGCACTGCCAGGCCCAGGCCATATGCGGCGAAGGGACCGGCGCAGCGAATGCCGAAGGCGAAGGTGTTCATGGCCACGATAGACACGCCGAACAGAGAGATCAGCATGGCCACAACAGCGGACAGCACGTTGCAGGCCCGGGTATAGAAGATGGTCTGCTTGTCCGTCAGCTGCTTCTTGCCGCCCAGACCGGTGTACAGGTCGTTGATGATCATGGTGGACATGCACAGCAGGTTGGAGTCGGCGGAGGACATGGTGGCGCAGATGATGGCGGCGGAGATCAGGCCCGTCACCACACCGGGGGCATAATGACCGGTGACGATCATCATGGCGTTGCTGCCGTTCTCGGCCAGGCCGGGCAGCTGATCCTGCAGAGCAAAGGCAGCCAGACCCAGCAGGGTGGGGAAGATGGACATGGCGGCCATGAGGATAGCGGAGACAAACGCAGCGTTCTTGGCGGTCTTTTCGTCCTTGGCGGTCTCAAAGCGGGAGACCATCTCGGGACCGGCCAGGAAGGTGCAGAAGTAGTTGAAAATGTAGCCGATGATGGAAGCCCAGCCGATTTGGGTCAGGTTCAGCTTCTCACCGGGCAGAGCCGCAGAGATGGCGCTCCAGCCGCCGGCATGGTTCAGCACGATGGGAGTGGCGATGGCCAGGCCCACCAGGATGATGCCGAACTGCACCAGGTCGGAGATCTGGTCGGCGATCATGCCGCCCATGGTGGTGTACAGAATGATGACGATGCCCGCGAAGATCAGGCACACATTCAGGGGAATGGAGGGGATCAGGGCGTTGATGACGCCGCCGGAGGCGGCGATCTGGGAGGAGGTCAGGCAGAACAGCGACAGCACGGACAGGATAGCCGTGAAGTTGCTGGAGAACTTGCCGAACCGGCGGCCCACCACCTCGGGGATGGTCACGGCCATGGTCTTGCGGATCTTGGGAGCGAAGTAGGCCAGGGGGATCATGGCAATGGAAGCCGCCAGGACGTACCACACGGCGCTGAGGCCCCAGTCGCCGAAGGCCTTCTGGGCCAGGCCCGTGGTGCAGCCGCCGCCGATGTTGTTGGCGGACAGGGAGAACGCCACCATAAACAGGCCCATGCGGCGTCCGGCCACCATGTAGTCCTTGGCGTTCTTGATCTGGACCTTGCTGACCACGGCGCCCACGGTCAGCATGCCCACCAGATATGCGACAACGATAATCAGGGGCAGAATTTGAATTTCCATATGCTTTTCTCCTTCTTTTCTTTCCCGGATTTCTGCCGGGTACTTCACTACTTTACTCGCAAATATTGCACCATGCAACAAAAATCTCATCAACTTGTTAGCTTTCTGTGAATTCAACAAAACATGCCGTTTATAATCGCCTATAATGCATAAAAACGCAGAATTGCGCTAAATTATGTCATTATCGACAAACATCCCTGCCATTTGCTGGAATTATACCGGCATGATGCACTCCTCCGCCGGGCGAAAAAAATCCCCCGGTTCAATGTGAACCGGGGGACAGGCCTTACTTCTCCTTATAATACAGACGGCAGTGGCAGTACCCCTCAAAGTCGGGGTCCGCGATCTGATCTTTGAATTCCTTGCACATGCAGCGGTTTTCCTCCGTCCGGGCCAGGCGGCACGGGCAGTACCCGCCGGTGCGCTTTAACCCCTCCCGGATGGCGTCCACCACCTGCCGGTCCTCGTTGAGCCGAACCTTCATGGCGCGCCTCCTTTCTGATTTGCACACTCACTATAACATGTACAGGCCCCGTCCGCAATATGCAAATGCAACACTTTGTCCCGGAATGATTTTCATGTGCCGAAATTTATTGTATTTATACGAAATAATTTTCGTCACAATCTTGGCAATGGAGTGGGAAACGTTCCCGGTTTTCCGCCGTTTCCGAAGATTTCAAAATTTCAGGCCGCCCTATGGTTCCGTGAATTTTTCTGCAATGTTTTCTCATCAATTATGAAAATTTCTCATCGGATAGACAACTTTTCTGAAACAATTGACTTTTGAAATCAATTGTGGCATTCTGTAGCTGTAACCAATATCAGTCCGTCTGCGGCGCACAGCCAAACGCCGCAAGCGGACGGAAGGAGTGGAACTGTTTTGAGCAGACTTGACATCAAAACCCCCAGCAGGGCTCAGACCGTGGTAGAGGGTCTTTACCGCGATGTGGAGCGCCGGATCGCCGCCAGCCCTCCGGGCCTGTGCCCGGTGGAAATGTCTCTGTCGTTTCTGCAGCTGTGCCACGCCCAGACCTGCGGCAAGTGCGTTCCCTGCCGCATCGGCCTGGGCCAGCTGACCAAGCTCATTTCCCAGGTGCTGGACGGCACCGCCAACATGGACACCGTCCGCATCATCGAGAAAACCGCCCGCAGCATCGTGGACACCGCTGACTGCGCCATCGGCCGGGACGCCGCCCGCCTGGTGGTGGATGGCCTGGAGGGCTTCCGGGACGACTATGAGGAGCACGTGCAGCACCACCGGTGCCTGGCAAGCCTCCAGAATCCCGTGCCCTGCGTTGCCCTGTGTCCGGCGGGGGTGGATATCCCGGGCTACATGGCCCTGGTGGGGGTCGGGCGCTACGCCGACGCCGTGCGCCTGATCCGCAAGGACAACCCCATGCCCACCGCCTGCGCCTACATCTGTGAGCATCCCTGCGAGGCCCGCTGCCGCCGGAATATGATCGACGATCCCATCAACATCCGGGGCCTGAAGCGGTACGCCGTGGACCACGCAGGCGTGGTGCCCAATCCCCCCTGCGCCCCGGCCACCGGCAAGACCGTGGCCATCGTGGGCGGCGGCCCCAGCGGCCTCAGCTGCGCCTATTACCTGGCCCTGATGGGCCATAAGGTCACCATTTTCGAGGAGTGCAGCAAGCTGGGCGGTATGCTGCGCTACGGCATCCCCAGCTACCGCTTCCCCCGGGAGAAGCTGGACGCCGAGATCGACTCCATCCTGTCCCTGGGCATCGAGGTCCGCACCAACGTCCGCATCGGCCGGGACATCTGGCTGGAGGAGCTGGAAAAGCAGTACGACTGTATTTACATCGCCATCGGCGCCCACCAGGATAAAAAGACCGGCATCCCCGGTGAGGACAGCTGCAATGTCATATCCGCTGTGGAGATGCTCAAGGCCATCGGCGACGACGTGATGCCCGACTTCACCGGCAAGCAGGTGGTGGTCATCGGCGGCGGCAATGTGGCCATGGACGTCACCCGCAGCTCCATCCGCCTGGGGGCCAGCAAGGTCACCTGTGTGTATCGCCGCCGCCTGGAGGACATGACGGCCCTGCCCGACGAGGTGGCAGGGGCCACCGCCGAGGGGGCGGAGATGATGACCCTGGCAGCTCCCGTCCGCATTGAAGCCGACGAGGACGGCGTGGCCCGGGCTCTGTGGGTCCAGCCCCAGATCATCGGCGATGTGGACAGCTCCGGGCGTCCCAAGCCCAACAAGGCCGCCCTGGACCAGGTGCGCATCCCGGCGGATATCATCGTGGTGGCCATCGGCCAGGGCATCGAGATCCAGGGCTTTGACCAGGCCGGCGTGCCCATTACCCGCGGCGGACGGCTGGTGGCCGCCCTGTCCGGTCAGGTCAACGATATGGACAACATCTTTGCCGGCGGCGACTGCGTCACCGGCCCCGCCACCGCCATCCGGGCCATTGCCGCCGGAAAGGTGGCTGCCGCCAACATCGACGAGCACCTGGGCTTCCACCATGAGATCCGGGTGGACGTGGACATCCCGGCTCCCCGGCTGAACAACCGCCCGCCCCACGGGCGCATCAACACCACCGAGCGCCAGGCCTGTGAGCGCAAGTGCGACTTTGAGGACATCGAGTGCGGTCTCACCGAGGAGGGCGCCGTCACCGAGGCCTCCCGCTGCCTGCGGTGCGATCACTTTGGCTACGGCATTTTCAGAGGAGGTCGAGATATCAAATGGTAACGCTGACCATCGACAACAGAACCGTCACCGTGCCGGAGGGCACCACCATTTTGGAGGCCGCCCGTTCCGTGCGCCTGGATATTCCCACCCTGTGCTACCTGAAGGACATCAACGAGATCGGCGCCTGCCGCATCTGCATGGTGGAGGTGGAGGGGGAACAGCGCCTGGTGGCCGCCTGCGACACCCAGGTGGCCGAGGGCATCGTGGTCCACACCAACTCCCCCCGGGTCCGTGAGGCCCGCCGGGTGAACCTGCGGCTGCTGCTGGCCCAGCACGACATCCGCTGTCCCAAGTGCACCCGCAGCGGCAACTGCAAGCTCCAGCAGCTCACCAACGACTATAACCTGCTGGGCAACCACTATATCAAGGACCTGCGGCCCATTGAGCCGGATTTCAGCACCCCCGTGGTGCGGTTTGAAAACCGCTGCATCCGCTGTATGCGCTGCATCCAGGTCTGCGACAAGATCCAGGGTATGCACATCTGGGACCTGATGGGCACCGGTACCCGCACCACCATCGGCGTGTCCGGGGCCAGGACGTTGGCAGACTCCGACTGCACCTTCTGCGGCCAGTGCATGACCCACTGTCCCGTGGGCGGTTTGCAGGAGCACGACGACACCGGCCGGGTGTTCGACGCCCTGGCCAACCCCAAGAAGATCACCGTGGTCCAGATGGCCCCGGCGGTCCGGGCCGCCTGGGCGGAATACTACCACCTGAAGCCCGAGTACGCCACCGCCCAGCGCATGGTCACCGCCCTGAAGCAAATGGGCTTTGACTATGTATTCGACACCAATTTCACCGCCGACCTGACCATCATGGAGGAGGGCAGCGAGTTTGTGGAGCGCTTCACCCACCGGGATCAGTACACCTGGCCCATGTTCACCTCCTGCTGTCCCGGCTGGGTGCGGTTCGTCAAGACCCAGTTCCCCAAGTATGTCAGCCATCTGTCCACCGCCAAGAGTCCCCAGCAGATGTTCGGTGCCGTGGCCAAGAGCTACTTCGCCAAGAAGCTGGGGGTGGACCCCCACGACATCTTCGTGGTGTCCATCATGCCCTGCACCGCCAAAAAGAGCGAGGCGGCCCTGCCCACCATGCGGGACGCCTGCGGTGACCCGGACGTGGACGTGGTGCTGACCACCCGTGAGATCGTCCGGATGTTCCGGGGCGAGCAGATCAACCCCGCCGTTCTGGATGAGATGCCCTTTGACAGTCCTCTGGGCAGCGGCACCGGCGCGGCGGTGATCTTCGGCGCCACCGGCGGCGTCATGGACGCGGCCCTGCGCAGCGCCTACTACCTTGTCACCGGCCGAAATCCCGACCCCGACGCCTTCCGGGATGTCCGGGGCATGGACGGCTGGAAGGAAGCCAAGTTCGATATCCCCGGAGCCGGACCGGTGTCCGTGGCGGTGGCCAGCGGCCTGCTGAACACCCGCAAGCTCATGACCGCCCTGGAGCGGGGCGAGGTACGCTATGACTTCGTGGAGATCATGGCCTGTCCCGGCGGCTGCGCCGGCGGCGGCGGTCAGCCCATCCACGACGGCGTGGAGCTGGCGGAAAAGCGCGGCAGCGTCCTGTGGAACATCGACAAGGCCGCCCCCTCCCGGTTCTCCCACGAGAATCCCGAGGTCCACGAGCTGTATCGGGAGTTCATGAAAAAGCCCCTCAGCGATGTATCCCACCATCTGCTTCACACCGACCATCAAGCCTGGAAAATGCCCAGCCAAAAGTAATATTCCGTCAAAAGTGACAGCCGCTTGTCTGCAAGTGGCTGTCATTTTATAATTTTTTCACATATTTTTTATGGTTTGTTCTTACATTGTTCACATTTATATATTGTATTTATGGTAATATAATAGCAACATATATCATATGATGGAAAGTATAAAGCATAATGAGCAAGAGGAGGTACCTGCCATGAAATGTCCCTGCTGTGGAAACGAGATGCAGTCCGGCTTCGTCCGGGCTATGGGCCGAGGCGGCGTGTGCTGGGTGACGGAGAACCGTCCCATGGGCGCGGCCGTGGGCTGCCCGGGCTTCCTGCTTCTGGGAAAGGCCCCCCACTCGGAAACGGACCACGTTCCGGCCCAGCGGTGCGCCGCCTGCCGGATGGTAACCATTGCCTACGACCCGGAATAACCGGCTTGCTGCACGGATAGCGGCACGGCGTAAGCCGTGCCGCTTTTCTGCAAATTTATGCAAATTCAACGAAGGCTCTTGTATTTTCCGGGAAAATTCGGTAGACTAATAGAAAAAATCAGGAGGTTTTTCATGAAACTGGAAACCAAGCGCAGATTATCCATGCTCCTGCTGGCCGTGGCCGTGATCTTCTGGCTGCTGCGGCAGCTGGCGGTGGTGTATATCCCCGGTGTCTCGGCTCTGGCTCTGGCGGGGGCCATGCTCCTGCTGGCCTCCGGCATGGACCGCAGCCGCTCCGGCCAGAAGGCCGCCGTGACCCTGATCTTCGCCTTCGGCCTGCTGAACATCCTTTTCGCCATCATCGAGCTGTACGGCTATTTCCGCGCATGACCCCGGCTTGTCCCGGTTTGTCCCGGCTTGTCTCAGCCTGTCCCAGCCTGCCCCAGTTTGTGACATTTTCATGAATTCACTTGACGGACTCTTTACATAGCCCGGAAAACCCGGTATAATGACTCGGATATGCAGAAAGAGGGTGGACCCTTGCAAGTGAATCAAGTGCGGCTGGGAGCGGTGCTGTCCTATGTGTCCATGGGCCTGAGCACGCTGATCTCGCTGATCTATACGCCCATTATGCTGGGCCGGCTGGGCGAAACGGAATACGGTGTATACGGCGCGGTGGGGCCCATCATCTCCTACCTGCTGCTGCTGAGCATGGGCCTGGGCAGCGCCTATATCCGCTACTATTCCCAGGCCAAGGTGGCCAAGGACCGGCGGGAAATGGCAAAGCTCAACGGCATGTTCCTGGTGACCCTGTCGCTGCTGGGACTGGTGCTGCTGGCCCTGGGCTTCTTTCTGGCCGCCCATCCCCAGATGGTGTTCGGCACCAAGTGGGCCCCGGAGGAACTGGCCCTGGGCGCAAAGCTCCTGCGGATCATGACCCTAAACGCGGCTCTGTCCTTCCCCTTCAGCGTTTTTGAGTCCCATGTGAACATCCACGAGCGGTATCTGTTCCTGAAGGCTGTCACCATGGCCAAATCCGTGCTCAGTCCGCTGATCTCCATTCCCCTGCTGCTGTTGGGCTTCCGCTCCCCGGCCATTGCCACGCTTTCGCTGGTGCTGACCATCGTGTGCGGTCTGACGTATATGGCCTACTGCTTCGCGGTGCTGAAAATGCCGGTGTCCTTCCGGACCTACGACCTGCCGCTGATGAAGAACATGATGGGCTTCACGTTCTACATTTTCCTGGCGGTGGTGGTGGACCAGCTGAACTATGGCATCGGCACCCTGATGACCACCTGGATCCATGGCGCGGAGCTGTCCGGCGTGTACTACAGCGCCAACCAGCTGAACGTGTACTATCTGTCCTTTGCCATGGCCATCTCCAATGTGCTGATCCCCCGGGTCCACCGGATGGTGGCGGAGGGCGACTCCAACCGGGAGCTGACCCGGCTGATGACCAAGGCAGGACGCCTGCAGTTCATCATGCTGATGGCGGTGTTTCTGGGCTTTGTGGCGGTGGGCCGTCCCTTTGTGATCCTGTGGGCCGGCGGCAAGGAGCAGTTTGCCGTGGACTATCCCGTGGCTCTGCTGCTGTTTGCCAGCACCATCGTCTCCGCCATCCAGTTTGTGGGGCTGGAGATCCTCCGGGCCAAGAATATGCACCGGTTCCGGGCCTGGGTCTATCTGGCCGCCGCCGCCGTTAATGTGGGGCTGATGATCCCCCTGTGCAAATACGGCGGCCTGGTGGGCGTGGCCGGTTCCATCCTGTTTATCACGGTGGTGGGGAACGTCCTTCCCATCAACTGGTATTTCCGCCGCCATGTGGGCCTGGATGTCCGCTGGTTCTGGGTCCGCATCGCCCGGCTGCTGCCGTCCATGCTGGTACCCGCCATCGTGGCGGTGCTTATCGCCGTGCTGGCTCCGGTGTCCGGGTATCTGGATATTCTCATCTGGGGCTGCGTGTTCGTGGCTGTCTACGCCGCCAGCCTGTGGCTGTTTGGCATGAACCGCTACGAGCGGGGCATCGTCACCGGAGTGCTGGACAAATTCCGCCGCAAGCGCCGCAGAAGGGCATAATATCGTTCAAGCAGCCAAAAGGGCTTGCCGTCTGCAAAGTGCAGGCAGCAGGCCCTTTTGATATTCCTGCGGCAGATGGACTGCCGGGCAGGGCAGGGGAGACGGTATGCGCTACAGCTCCTTCTTGATGGCGCGGATGGCACCCTTTTCCAGGCGGCTCACCTGGGCCTGGGATATGCCGATCTGCGCCGAAACCTCCATCTGGGTCTTTCCCTGGTTGAAGCGCATCATCAGAATGCTGCGCTCCCGGGGCGTCAGGCGGCTGATGGCGTCCTTCAGGGCAATGCGTTGGATCCAGCTCTCGTCGGTGCAGCGGCGGTCGCTGACCTGGTCCATGACGCATACCGTGTCGCCGCCCTCGGAGTATATGGGCTCGTACAGGGACACCGGGTCCACGATGGCGTCCATGGCCAGCACCACCTCCTCCCGGGGGATGGCCAGCTCCTGGGCCAGCTGCTCCACAGTAGGCTCCCGCTGACTCTGGCGCAGCAGACGCTCCCGGGCCTGGAGGACCTTATACGCCGTGTCCCGCAGGCTTCGGGACACCCGGATGGCGCTGTTGTCCCGGAGATACCGCCGGATCTCCCCCACGATCATGGGAACGCCGTAGGTAGAAAAGCGCACCGGCTGGTTGATATCGAAGTTGTCAACGGCCTTGATGAGGCCGATACAGCCCACCTGGAACAGGTCGTCCATGTTCTCGCCCCGGCTGGCAAATCGCTGAAGCACCGACAGCACCAGCCGCAGGTTGCCTCGGATGAGCTTTTCCCGGGCGGCCATGTCTCCCTCCTTGGTCCGCCGCAGAAGCTCCGTCATTTCGTCGTTTTTCAGAACCTCCAGCTTGGCGGTGTTGATGCCGCAGATCTCCACTTTTCCCTGCATTCCACTACTGCCTCCGTCACTTGGATAAAAACAGTATTCCCGGGGAAAAGTTCCTTATACGGCGCCACAGAATCCCATCAGCTTTCGCTGAACAGGCCATCCAAAAAAAATTTTGGATTTTTTGAAAAAAAGACTTGCATTTTCTGGGAGACCGTGGTATTATAGCAAAGTCGTCAAGAGACACGCGCCGTTAGCTCAGCTGGATAGAGCGTCTGGCTACGGACCAGAAGGCCGGGGGTTCGAATCCCTCACGGCGTGCCAAAAAGACCCGAAACCGTAAGGCTTCGGGTCTTTTTGTTTGCATAAGTTGTTGTTTTCTCCCGCTGCTTTTTTCTGACCCAAACGCTGACCCCAACGGGAGCGGATAGCGGAAACCATCAGACAGCACGGGATAGGATATTGCCCATCGTTTGCGCCGCCTTGAGCTGTGCGTCGGTGGTGACGTGGGCGTAGGTGTCCAGCGTGAAGCCTGCGGAGTAGTGACCGAGCATCGAGGACACGGTTTTTACATCCACGCCGTTTTGCAGGGCCATGGTGGCGAAGGTGTGCCCTTACGGTATAATTACGACAAACCGGAAAAGCCCCGTATATCAAGGGTTTTCGGTTATCTGGCAAGGTTTTTCATCCTTTTCCAAACCGAAAAATCGAGCCGCGAAGTAGTTATATCGTAGGGGGTGTTATAGTAACGACAAAAATAAAATACCGTTTGGGCGGGCTGTCAGCCCGTCCAAGAAATCAGGACATTTCCTCTGAAAAGAAGAAATGTCCTTTTTTTGTACCCAAAATCAGATGCCGACAGGAGGAACACAATGCCGGAAAAAACAGCGCAGAAAGAACCGGGCAAAAAGCCCGTGCCATCCAAAAAGCCGAAACCGCAGCAGGAAGTAGTTGTTCAGATTTCGCTCTCTGAGCTGCATCCGTTCCCGGATCACCCCTTTCAGGTGCGAGAGGATGCGTCCATGCAGGAAACCGCCGAAAGCGTCAAGGAATACGGCGTCCTCGTCCCCGCGCTGGCGCGGCCACGGGAGGACGGCGGCTATGAGCTGATTGCTGGCCACCGCCGCAAACACGCCTGCGAGCTGGCAGGACTGGCCACCAAGCCGGTTATTGTCCGTGACATTGACCGGGACGCTGCCACCATCATCATGGTGGACAGCAACCTCCAACGAGAGAATATTCTTCCATCCGAACGCGCCAAAGCCTACAAGATGAAGATGGAGGCCATCAAGCGGCAGGGCGCACGAACGGATCTGACTTCGCCGAAAATTTCGGCGAAGTTCCGCAGCGATGATGAAGTTGGTCAGGATGCCGGGGTGAGCGGAGATACCATCCGCAACTACATCGCCTTGACGCAGTTAGTCCCGGAGCTTCAGCAGATGGTGGACGAGAAGAAAATCGCCCTCAGTCCCGCCTATCAGCTTGCGGCGCTGACACCCAAGGAGCAGGGGCTGCTTCTGGAAACCATCGACAGCGAACAGACCACCCCCTCGCTCTCGCAGGCGCAGCGGATGAAAAAGCTCAGTCAGAGCGGTGAGCTGAACGAGGACACCATGCTCTCCATTATGATGGAGCAGAAGAAACCGGAGAAGAACGACATCACCCTTTCCGGTGAAAAGCTCCGCAAATATTTCCCACGTTCCTATACCCCATTTCAGATTGAGAACACCATCTTCAAATTACTGGACGCATGGCAGAAAAAGCGCCAGCGCGATCAGAGCCGATGAGCGGACAAGCAGTTTGTTTGTCCGCTATTTTCATGTCAAAAGGAGGACGCCATGTATATCAACACATTCAAATATACCCCCAAGGATGTGAGCTGCCAGCTCTGTACCGAGTATGTGAAAAAGCTGGGCTGTACCGCCCTGCGCTGCTCGTGGCTGGCCGAGCGCATCGAGGCCGGTGTGGTCGGCTACCGCGAGGCAGTCTTAGAGACATTTCCCCATGAACGCCGCCTGTTCCATCGCCTGAACCTGCTGATCAAGCACTATCCCGGAAGCCTTTGGAGCAACGAGCAGCATGAGCGCCGAATGCAGTATCAATGCGCCGCACAGGGCTACCGCCGCCGCAGGGATACCAACGCCTATTATGCGGCCATGTACCTGCTGACCTCTAACGACGACATTTACCGCCGCACGGCAAATTGCTTCTGCAAGGACGGGATCGAGTTCGGCTATGCGGTGCTGAAAAGCACCTCGCCGCACAACTACGCGCTGTTCATGGCGGCGCGTGACCTCTGCGACAAGATGGAGGCGGTCACGATGGCGGACTTGGCGGAGCCGGAGGTGATTGACCCGGAGGCGCTGCGCCTGATCGTCAATGCCACTCTGATCGCCCGCTACGGGCTTGCCGCCTTTCAGATCAGAGCGCGAGGTGCCAAATATGAACGCTGATGATTTTGTCGGCGGTCACAGCATCCTTGCGCTGGAGCGCTTTATGGACGAAACCCGCCACATGATTATTTTTGATGTCCTGTCGTGGAAATCCCCCGTAGGCGAAAAGGGCGAACGGCTGCGACTGTTCCTCTCCGACGTGGGATACGCCAAGGCGCAGGCATCCGAGAAACGCGGAGAAATCAAAATCCGCAAACACGCCACCGTCATTGAGGGGCATATCCTCCCTGACCGGAAAAAGCGGCGTCACTAAAATGATTGGAGGAATTACCATGAGCAGAGTAACTGAGCTGGAAAAAGCGCTGACCACGCTGTTCCGCAAGGGTACGGAGGTCGGCTACACGGAAACGGAGATCGACGAGTTTCTGGAAAACATTGACTATCACGCCCTGCTGCAAGCCGTTTGGAACAAGGCCGAAACGGTCTATGCCTACCGCGCAGACGGCAAAAATGCGCTGAGCTTGGACTATCGCAGCTCGGAGCTGTTCAAGCAGCGAGCGACGCTTCTCTATGAGGACGTAGGCGACAGCTATATCGGCGCGGTATTTGCTGCCCGGTCGATGGAGCTGTGGCTGCTGGAGGATATGGGCTTTGCCGTCGTTGCCAAATTCAGCGTGAACGCCGGAGAAGGCGAATACGTCACCGAGTATCGCGTCTACAAGGGCAGCGATTGGGCAGACAGCGAGATTTCTCTGGATTTGGAGGACTTGGTGGCCGAGCTTGCCGCCCTGTGCGATCCCTACTACGAACACGAGCAGCCAATCTATGAGCTGTGATGTGGGAAAGGAGTGAAAACGGAGCGGCTTCCCCATGCGGGAAACCATTCAGAATACAAACGGCAAGCAGTTTCACGCCGTCAGCCTGTCCGGTGGCAAGGACAGTACCGCCATGCTGCTTTTGATGATCGAACGGGATATGCCCATCGACATGGTGCTGTCAGCGGACACCGGCATGGAGTTCCCGGAAATGTACGAACACCTTGCCAAACTGGACGAGCATCTTTTCCGGGAGCGCGGCATCCATATTACCACGCTGCGGCATCCCAAGGGCTTTGAATACCTGATGTTCGACGAACCCAAGCAGAAGCCCCGCAGTCTGGAAAACCGCGCAAGACTGGGCATCCCGCCCTACGGCAACGGCTGGCCGGGAATCCGCGTCCGCTGGTGTACCGGGCAGCTCAAAACGCACCTCATCACCAAGGAGGTCAACCGGCTCAAAGGCGAGCTGGGCGCGATCCACTATGTCGGTATCGCCGCCGATGAAGCGTGGCGCTGCAAGGATGAGCGGTATCCCCTCGTGGAATGGGGCATCACGGAGGCGCAGGCGCTCCAAGCCTGTTACGACCGTGGCTTTGACTTCGGCGGGCTGTATGAGATTTACCACCGTGCGTCCTGCTGGTGCTGCCCGTTCCAGCGTATCGACGAGCTGCGGAAGCTGCGAAAGCATCACCCGGAGCTGTGGGAAAAGCTGCTGGAGCTGGATCGCCGTGCGCTGGCGCAGTTCGGCACCGGCCCGCTGGGACAGTTCAAGCAGAACTGGAGCGTAAAGCGGCTGGATACGCGGTTTGCCGAGGAGGACGGCCAAACAGGTTGACTGCCCTGCGGAAAGGATTGAAGCAATATGGCTGTATTTCGCGTTGAACGGACGCGGGATTACACGGTGATGTGCAACCATCACCTGAAAGACAGCAATCTTTCCCTGAAAGCCAAGGGGCTGCTCTCCATGATGCTCTCCCTCCCCGACGAGTGGAATTACACCACGCGGGGGCTGGCTGCGATCTGCAAGGAGGGCGTGGACGCCATCGGGAAAACGCTCAAGGAGCTGGAGCTGGCGGGCTACATCATCCGCCGTCAGCTTCGCGGCAAGGACGGGCGCATTTCCGACACGGAGTACACCATCTTCGAGAAGCCCCGAAAGCCCTCTCCACCGGATACGACTTTACCAGATACGGAAAACCCGTATCTGGATAACCCGGATACGGAGGCACCGGATACGGATAATCCCGCGCAATTAAATACTAAGAAATCTAATACTCAAAAATCAAATACTGATCTATCAAGCACTCATTCATTCTTTCTGCCTGCGGCGGACGGAATGACGGACGGATTTGAGAAAAAAGCGGAGATCAGAGAGCAAATCGAATACGACATTCTCTGTCAGCAGTATGACCGGATGCAGCTTGATGAGCTGGTGGAGATTATGCTGGAGGTTGCTATGAACCGCAGCCCCACAGTCAAGATCGGGCGGGATGCGGAGTATCCCACCGGCTTCGTGCAACAGCGCTTTGAAAAGATTACCTCCATGCACATCGAAAAGGTCATGGATGGTATCCGCGAGAACACCACCCGCGTCTGGAACACGAAAGCCTATCTCATGGCGGCGCTGTTCAACTCTGTTTCCACCATCGACAACCACTATGCCATGCTGGTCAATCACGATTTTCACGGCGGCCCCTAAAGGCCGTCATTTTTCATGCCCGATTCCGGGAGAAAGGATTTGATACCGATGAAACGCCCCCTTGCCTACATCACCGCTCCGTGGAGCGAGAATGAGTTTGAGAACACCGAAAATGCCGCCAAGTATTGCAGGGCGGTCTATGACGCGGGCTTTTCGCCCATCTGCCCCGCGCTGTTTCTGCCGCTGTTCCTGCGCGATGAGATTCCGCAGGAGCACAAGGACTGCATCGACATGGCGCGGGAGTATCTGCGCCGCGCTCGTGTGCTGGTGGTCTGCGGCAGCACCGTAGATGAAAGCGTGAAAAATGACATCGCCGTGGCCGAGCGCCTGCGGATCACCGCCACCACGCTGGACGGCATCCTGACCGTCAAGGGACAGGGGCGCAGAAATGAATGAGCATCTTCTGCACCGGCTGATGGTACCGCCTTTCACCGAGGATACGCTGCTGGCTGCGATGGAGAACGCGGGCAAGGAGGATATGCCGGAGGATGCCGAGCGCAAGGGCATTGGCACCCCGGCGACCCGTTCCGGTATCATTGAAAAGCTGGTGTCCTCCGGTTTTGTGGAGCGCAGGAAGTCCAAGAAGATCACAAATCTGCTGCCCACCTCCACCGGCACGGCGCTTATCACCGTTCTGCCCGAACAGCTCCAGTCTCCGCAGCTCACCGCTGAATGGGAGCACCGCCTGAAAGAGATCGAGCGCGGCGAAATCGCCCCGGACAGCTTCATGGATGGGATCGCCGCCATGCTACATGAGCTGGTGCAGACCTACAAACCCATCCCCGGCGTGGAAGTCCTGTTCCCCTCCGGGCGCGAGGTGGTCGGTAAGTGTCCACGCTGTGGAGCCGAGGTGACGGAATCTCAAAAGGGCTTTTTCTGCGAGAACCGTGACTGTTCCTTTGTTCTCTGGAAAAACAGCCGATTCTTCGCCGCCAAGAAAAAGGCGCTGACGAAATCTCTTGCCGCCGCACTTTTGAAAAATGGCCGCGCTCCGCTGAAAGGCTGTTATTCTGAAAAGACCGGAAAGACCTATGATGCCGTTGTTCTTCTGGAGGACGATGGGCAGCGCACGGGCTATAAGCTGGTGTTCGACAATGGCTGATGCGCCGCGTATGGATCACAAGCAGCTCCGCCGCGCCAAGAAACTCATTCGGAAGCTCTGCTGTAATTACGATCATGGCAACTGCCTCGCGCTGGACGATGGAGAGCCTTGCGTCTGCGTACAGGGCATTTCCTACTCGCTGCTGTGCAACTGGTTCCGAAACGCGGTGCTTCCCGCCGACCATGAGTTGCTGGCCGACGTGATGCGGGAAAGACCGGGAAAGCGCTGCACCGTCTGCGGCAAGCCGGTCTATTCTTCCTCCAACCGTGCCAAGTATTGTCCTGCCTGCGCCAAGCAGGAGCGCCGAAAGCAGGACGCCAAACGGAAGCGTGAACAATACTGGAACCTCCGCAGATAGAGGGCGTAAAAGCCCCGTGCCGCAAGGCTTTTTCCATGCGGAATCACAAGGGGCTGCGTCATTCTATCCGCAAGCGCAAAAACGGCCTCTATCTGTGGAGAATTGCCCCTGTGCAGGATATGTTTTCTTCTGCGCAGGGGCGCTATTTTTTCTGAAAGGAGATCATCATGGCTGAAAAACAAACCAACAAAGACCGGATGCGGGAGATCGTTGACAGCATCGAAAATGGCATCAAGGAGCTGTTCGAGAGCGATAAGTACCGGAAGTACCTTGCCACCATGAGCCGCTTTCACCGCTACTCGGTCAATAATACCATGCTCATCTATATGCAGCGCCCCGACGCCACCCATGTGGCGGGCTTCAACAAGTGGCGCGATCAGTTCGGCAGGAACGTCCTGAAAGGTGAAAAGGGTATCCGCATCATCGCTCCTACTCCCTATAAGAAAAAGGTCGAGGAGATCAAGACCGACCCGGAAACCAATGCGCCGGTGCTGGATGCGGACGGCAAGGCCATCATTGAGGAAAAGGAAATCCGTATCCCTATGTTCAAGGTGGTATCTGTCTTTGATGTGTCGCAGACTGCGGGAAAGCCCTTGCCCCAGCTTGCCGCCGATTTGAGCGGCAATGTGCAGCAGTATGAGGTTTTCATGGAGGCGCTGCGCCGCGCCTCTCCCGTCCCCATAGAGATAAAGCCCGTTGCGCATGACACAGACGGCTTTTTCAGCATTAAGGCGCAGAGCATCACCATCCGCGCCGGTATGAGTGAGGTGCAGACGGTATGCGCCGCCGTCCATGAGATTGCCCACGCCAAGCTCCACGACTATGAACACATGACGGAGCTTGCGGACGATGGAGAGACGATCCTTGTCCCCGGCGAAAAGAGCCGCAACACCGAGGAGGTCGAGGCCGAAAGCATCTCCTATGCGGTCTGCCAGTATTACGGCATTGAAACGGGCAAAAACAGCTTCGGCTATATCGCCACATGGTCAAAGGGCAAGGAGTTGAAAGAGCTTCGCGCCAGTCTGGAAACCATCAACAAGACTGCCTCCGAGCTGATTACGGACATTGACCGGCACTTTGCGGAGATTTGCAAGGAGCGCGGCATCAATCGTGAAGAAGTGAGCGCCACACAAACAGACGAAGCGCTTTATCTTGTGGATGGCTCGGTATATCTCCATGTGCAGCATACAGACGGCGGTTGGGACTATTCGCTCTACGACAAGGAAAGCAAAAAGCTGCTGGATGGCGGTGTTATTGACAGCAGCGCCATTGAAGATTCGCCGGTTGCATCTGTTGCCGGGGCTGTCCGAACGGAGGTATTTGCCATTCAGGGCATGACACCAACCAAGGTGACATTTGCAGATATGAAAACTCTGGAGGACTTGCAGGAGGCGCAGATTACGCCGCCCTTGGACAGCGAACAGATCACCGGCGCAGTCGTTGTTCCCACCGATGATACAGATACCATGCTCCCGGAGCTGGAACAGGCCACCCCGATGCCTGACCCCACGCTGACGGTGGACGATATGCGCAGCTATGGGTATCTGGATAGCGATATGCTCCCACTTTCCAAGGATCGGGCGGTGGAGCTGCTGGAGCATGACATCACGGTTTATATGCTCTATCCCGACAACGCCGAGGAAATGGTCTTTGAAGCCGAGGACATCATCAAGCACGACGGAATGTTCGGCGTCACAAGACCGGATTGGGATGCGGTCAAAGGCCATATCCCGCCCCGCGATGTGGAGCAGCGTTTTTTGAACAGTCCCACCGATTCTATGGCGATCTACCAACTGCGCCGGGATGCGCCGGTGGAGCTGCGTTTTGCCAATCTCGGCAGTTTGGCCGCGCCGCCTGACCCGGCCAACTATGAAGCCATCTATACCCGCGAGGTGTACCCGGACGATGATACCGGCAGAATCCTTGAAAACTTCTACTACATTTTCAACGACGAGCGCCCCGGCGATTTTGTGGGACACAGCCTCTCCGTCAGCGACATCGTTGCGCTGAAACAGGACGGCAAGGTATTGTCCCGCTGCGCCTGTTCTGCGGCAACGGCAAACGCCCGCGTCCCATTCCCCATAATCAGATACTTTCCGTCGTCCGACTGGTGGTGAAAGCCATATCCGGCGGCTTCTATCTGCTCCCGGCTCATAGCGGTTACATGGAAAGTCCCTCTCGGTGTTTTGACAGTTTCGCCCGTTTCCAAGTCGTCCGGGGTAAGCTGCTTCTGCTCCTGTAAAAACTCCGGCACTTCCCGGAAACCTACACTGTCAACGAAATGCGCCGCGTCCTGTCCGTCCTGATGAAGCACTACCACGTCCGAAACGGAAAGGCTGTGTCCCTTAAAATCTTTGGGGTGGTCGATATTGAAACGGGTGTAAATATCTTCAAGGGAAGTTTCCGGCGCAAGGGGCGCGGAATAGACAAGCTCATAGTTCGCCCTGTCAACCACATTTCCCGCCGCCTGCAGGCGGTCGTATGGCTCAAAGCGGAAATCCCTTGTTTCGTCCCCGCCTTTTATCTGGTAAATGGAAAAGGTGTCTTTGTCCTGTCCGGCGGTCTGCGCCGTTTCCTGTGCCTTTGCGTAAAGCTGCTTTACGTCGCCCTCGGTCAGCCCGCCGCTTTTGAGCTGCCCCATAAGCTCGCGGCATTTCTCCGGCGTTCCCGTATAAAGCACGTCGCCCATTTTCGCCCGCCCGTTCTCCTGTGTCACATAGGCTTGCAAGAGGTGGCTGTTTTCCGGGCTGTCGCCGTAAGGGTTCCGGCGCATCTTGTAAATCGTTTCCGGGGTAAAGGCTTCTTTCGGGGCTGCGCCCGCCTTTTCCTGTGCGCCGGATTTTCCCGGTGCGGCTGCTTCCGGCTTCTCTTTCCCGGCTGTATCTGCCTTTGCCGGGGCTTCCGGCTGCGGCTGTTCTTTCGGGGCTGCCTTTTCCTCTCTGGTGGGCTGCTCCTGTCCGGCGGTCTGCTCCTTGTCCTGTGCCTTTTGCAGCTCCGCAAGATTTTCGTCTATGGAATTGATAATCTCGGCGGCTGCGCTGCGTATGTCACTTCATTCTCAAACTTGCCGATATAATTGAAATATATGCTGATGTGCTGGATTGCGTAGGAATGGAATGGGTACTTTGTTCATCAGTAATTATTTTTTCTTTTTTTGGTAAGTCAGTTCTTTGTATATCTTTATTTAATTGCGTTGGATTTTCCAACGTAGGTTTTTCCAATGTTGGTTTTTCCTGTGTTGGATTATCCAATGTTGGATTTTCCAATGTTGGTAAATCCGGCGTAGGCGGCTGCGGCTGCTCGAATATCACATAGTCCGCGCCCCGCAAGCGTCCTTTCTCGTCGCGCTCCCTTGAACGGACGATATACCCGGCGCGTTCAAGCTCCTTAATGGCTTCGCGGATAGCGTCTATCTTCTCCCGGTTGATAAGGGATAAGCCTTTCAAGGTGTAGTCCCAATCTTCGGGGAGTGACAGCATTTGCGACAACAGCCCCTTTGCCTTTAGGGAAAGCTCCTTGTTGCGTAGGTGGTGGTTGCTCATTACGGTGTAGCCCTTGTTCCGTTCCACTCTGAAAACTGCCATAGTTCATAGCTCCTTTGCTTTGGATTTGTTACGCAGTAGAAGCGCGGTTTCGGGGAATAAGGTATAAATCCCTTGCCGCGCCAGATACACACCCGCAAAACCGCTTGTAGCAAGGCTTTTTCTGCCCCTACTGCGTAACAAAGGGCATGAAAAAAGCGGCGTTCCTGTTCTCCCATGTAGAGAGTAAGAAACGCCGCTTCTGCGTCGTATTCAGTTTTTAGTACAATACCCTGCTTGTCCGTCGCTCGAAAAACCTTGATTTTCCAGTGTTTTCAAAAGTATCGTTATCTAACGTCAGCTTTCAATCGCCCAGGCTTTCAGTCTTTGATAAAAGAAGTTGAAGCAGGCAATGTCGGAACATTGATTGTTAAGGATATGAGCCGATTAGGGCGAAACTATCTGCAAGTCGGATTTTATACGGAAATTCTGTTTCCGCAGAAAGATGTCCGTTTTCTTGCAATCAACAACAGCATTGACAGCAACAATGCTTCGGATAATGATTTTGCTCCGTTTTTGAATATTATGAACGAATTTTATGCCAAAGACACGAGCAATAAAATCAAGGCTGTATTTGATGCCCGAATGAAAGACGGAAAGCGTTGTAGCGGTTCAATCCCTTATGGATATAACCGATTGCCGAGCGATAAGCAAAGGCTGAGGTCGGTAAGCCATTCCCGCAGGAGCAGGAGCTGGCCGTGAAAACTGCGCGGCTGATTGAGTTGGATATGGAGCTGAATCTGGACGGCAAGGGACAGCCGCAGCCTGAGCAGGCGATTGCAAAATCGACGCGGCCTTCCGTTCTGGACAGGCTGAAAGCGCCGCCTGTTCATGGCGCACCGGAAAAGCCCCACAAGAAAGAAATGGAGGCACGATAATGAAAAATCTCCCCGTTTACAAGCACCCGGCAACCTACGCCAGAGAGCATGACGAGCTTGCGGCCTACCGCGCATCCAATCAGGCAAACGCAGCCTGCAAGGAAGCTATCGAAGCCGCCATCCGTGACCACTACCGGGATAACCGGCTGGATGCAGCGGCGGTCGATCAGGTGGTGCAGCAGTTTGGCTATGACCGCGCGTTTCATATCCTCGCCATCACCGTCTGTCAAGCGGACTGGGACAGACGCTATTCTCCCGACAACAGGGCTTGGGCAAACGCCTTGTCCATTCCCGCTAACCCTGACGCATGGGGTACTGACCGCAACTGCTATCTGGCCGTCAGCAGCCATCCCGGTTTGGTCGATCTGTTTCTCAGCCAGACCCGCAAAGCCTACGCGCAGGAGCGGCAGAAAACCTCTGTCCGGGATATGCTGAAAAAGCTGCCTGAAACAACTTCGCCGAAATTTTCGGCGAAGTCCAAAGCCCCGGAGCGTTGAGCGATGGCAAAGCGCAAACGGGACATTCAGCTCAAATTCCGCGTCACGCCGCAGGAACGGGAAATGATTGAAACGAAGATGGCGCAGTTCGGCACCACCAACATGGCGGCATATCTCCGCAAGATGGCGATTGACGGATATGTGGTGAAGCTCGACCTTCCGGAGCTGCGGGAGCTGGTGTCGCTGCTTCGGTATTCCAGCAACAACCTCAACCAACTCACCCGCCGCGCCCACGAAACAGGCCGCATCTACGAAACCGATCTGGAGGACATTCAACAAAGTCAGGAACGGATATGGACAGCGGCAGAGAAAATCGTTTCCTCGCTGGCGGCGTTGAAATAAGTCGCAGGGGCGGCGGAATGACCGCCGCCCCTGTCTATATCAAAGCAAAAGCCCCGACGCAAAACAGCATCGGAGCTTCTACGGTTCCAGATTGTTTTCATCAAACAGCGGCGAGGCAAAAAAGCTGCTCAGGTCGATCTCCAATCCCTGACAAAGCTCGTGGATGATCCGCAGCTTCATAGACGGGTATGCGCAGTTCACAAGATTGCCGATGGTGGACTTCGGTACGCCGCTTTTCATATAAAGCTGATACTGCGTCATGCCGCGCTCCTGCATCAGCTCGACCAAACGCCTGCTGACAGCTTCATTCAACTGCAAGTACCACACCTCCCGTCCCTGTAACTGTACCAACATTATATTTCCCATCTGGAGAAAATTAGTTCAGGTAGCTGTACTAAAGAAGGATTATGTGATATGGTTAGATGTCGGGCAAAAGGCGAAAACTATTCGTATGACTTTGCTGCATCCTTGCAAAACACCAATGAGCAAAGTATTCTAATATCAGAAAGAGATTTGACCGCTTGGAAAGGAGCTGCGGAACGTATGCTGACAAACGAAATTGTGCTGAAGGTATTTTCTGACTACCTCAACCGCGATACGGATTTTGAAGTTGTCCTGACCAGCAGAGGCTACACGGTCATGGGTTTTGACAACCACCGTCAGGACTGGAACACCGTGGACTTTTGCCCTACGCCCGAAGATTTGTTGGATTCTCTGCTGGATGCCTATGAGAATTTCCGCATGATGGAGATTACGGGTGGAGATCGTGATCTGACCGAAAAGGAAGAAGCAAAGCTCGCCAAAGAGCGTGACGCGCTGACCGTACTTTGTGAAAAGGAGGCCGCAAAATGTTCATCCTGAAAATTCTCTTTGCGCCGCTGTCGCTTATCCTGTCCCTGTTCGTTTGGCTGTGCGCGGGGCTGCTGTCCTGTTCCGGCTTCGTGTTCAAGCTGGCAAGCGGACTGCTCTCCCTGCTGGCTTTCGCCGTGCTGATTACCTACTCCGCAAAGAACGGCATCATCCTCCTTGTGCTGGCGTTTCTGATCAGCCCAATGGGACTTCCCATGCTGGCTGTGTGGGGACTTGGCAAGCTGCAAGGTGCAAACGCAGCGGTAAAGAGCTTCCTCTACAGATAACAACGGCGGCGGACTGACACAAATCCTGTCATGTCCGCCGCTGCTCTATTGGGGGTATTCATTTCTTGCTTTTCATGGTATAATTATTAAAAAGCACCTGAATGAGGGAGGGTACAACATGGATCATCAACTGCAAATCGGGCAGAACGCTGAACAGACCTACCACACGATTCGCCAGTCTATCGTATCAGCGCAGCACAAGCTGAGCGCCGCAGTCAATTCTGCAATGGTAACGACATATTGGGAAATCGGCGAACAGATTTACAAAGCCTGCGGCGAGAATGATCGTGCGGAATACGGCAAGCGCCTGCTGGAGTACCTTTCTTCACAGTTGACTGCCGAGTTTGGAAAGGGCTTCAGCGTACAGGGCTTGCGAAATATGCGGCAGTTCTATTGCACGTTCCCAATTCGCTCCACACTGTGGAGCGAATTGAGCTGGTCGCATTACCGGCTGCTGATGCGTGTTCCCGATGAAAAAGCGAGAACATTTTATGCCGAGGAATGCGCGAAATCTGCATGGAGCGTTCGCCAGTTGGAACGGCAGATCCACACCATGTACTATCAGCGCATTCTAGCCAGTCAGGACAAGGCGATGGTTGCAGCCGAGATACAGACCACCGAGCCGAAGCCGGAATATGAGAAGATCGTCAAAGACCCCTATGTGATGGAGTTTTTGCAGATTCAGCCGGACACTCATGTGTATGAGGGTGAATTGGAACAGGCGCTGATTGACCATTTGCAGCACTTCTTGTTGGAGCTTGGGCGCGGCTTTTCTTTCGTAGCACGGCAAAAGAAGTTCACGCTGGATGGGCAAAACTTCTTTATTGACCTTGTGTTTTACAATTACATTCTGAAATGCTTTGTCCTGATTGATCTGAAAATGGGCAAGCTCACCCATCAGGATTTGGGGCAAATGCAGATGTATGTCAACTACTATACACGTGAGCTGATGAACGAGGGCGACACACCGCCTATCGGCATTGTCCTCTGTGCCGATAAGGGCGATTCCGTTGTCAAATACACCCTGCCGGAAGATAACCGTCAGATTTTTGCCTCCAAGTATCTTACTTATCTGCCCACGGAAGAAGAATTGAAAAAGGAACTGCGGCTGGATGATTTTCAGAAGCTGGAAGATTGACCATGGGTGCCAGCAATAAAGTCTGCCCGAACTGCGGCAGAAAAATGAAGCAGCAGTTCATTGGCTTGCAGCATTGCAAATGCGGCATAAGCTGGAAAAAGGACGAGGGCTTTTTTGAGCGCACACCTGATATGATCTTTGCTCTGGAGCGGCGAACCATTGGAGGAAAGGTGAAACAGGTTCCGGTTATCCGCTATCAATCCAACCAATAAAGAACAGAACGGTCTGCTGCGGCAGGCCGTTTTCCCATTTTGGAGGTGAACACCCATGGCAACCACGCGCCTGATGCCTCTCCACACCGGCAAAGGCCGCACGGTGGGACAGGCCATCAGCGCCATCATCGACTACACCGAAAATCCGCAAAAGACGGACGGCGGCAGGCTGATTACGAGCTGGCAATGCGACAGCCGGATCGCCGACGCCGAGTTTCTTTTCACCAAGAATCAGTACATCCAAAAGACCGGCAGAGTGCGCGGCGAGGATGATGTGATTGCCTACCATCTGCGGCAGTCCTTTGTCCCCGGAGAGATCACACCGGAGGACGCGAACCGTTTGGGCTGTGAGCTGGCCAAGCGCTTCACCAAGGGCAATCACGCCTATATCGTCTGCACCCATATCGACAAAGCCCATATTCACAATCATGTGATCTGGAACTCCACCGCACTCAGCCAGACCCGGAAATTCAGAAACTTTTGGGGTAGCAGCCGCGCCGTGCGGCGGCTCAACGATACCATCTGCATCGAGAACGGCTACTCCATCGTGGAGAATCCGAAGCGCCACGGCAAGAGCTACAACAAGTGGCTGGGTGACAAAAAGAAGCCCTCCCACCGGGAGCGAATCTGCGCGGCCATTGACGATGCGTTGGCGCAAAAGCCCGACAGCTTTGAAGCGCTACTGGAGCTGCTGCGGCAGGCCGGGTATGAGGTCAAGGACAAAAAAGTCCCATCCCTGCTGGGCGGCGAACAGAAAAAGTCCATTCGCATGGATACCCTCGGTGACGGCTATACTCCCGCAGATCTCCGCACGGTGATTGCAGGTGAAAAGGCGCATACGCCGAGAAAGAACGCCGCCGTGCCGGTCAAACCGGAAAAGCGCAGCGGGAATCTGCTGGTGGACATTCAGGCCAAATTACGTGCGGGCAAGGGTGCCGGTTATGCGCGCTGGGCGACGTTATTTAACCTGAAACAGATGGCGCAGACGGTGGCCTATCTGCAAGACCATGAGCTGTTAGATTACGCCATTCTCTCGGAGAAAGCGGCGGCAGCATCCGCTCACTTTAACGAGCTTTCCGCAAGAATCAAGGCTGCGGAAACACGCATGGCTGAGATCGCTGTGCTGCGGGAGCATATCGTGGGTTATGCCAAGACC
This sequence comes from Clostridiaceae bacterium Marseille-Q4149, assembly GCA_018228685.1. Taxonomy (GTDB): domain Bacteria; phylum Bacillota; class Clostridia; order Oscillospirales; family Oscillospiraceae; genus Vescimonas; species Vescimonas cirricatena. Next base: position 1,215,280 of record CP073691.1, on the reverse strand, counting down.
CGCGACACCTACGTTGCCTATCGCAAGGCCGGGTACTCCAAGAAATTTCTTGCGGAGCATGAAAGTGAGGTCACGATCCACAAGGCCGCAAAGAACTATTTTGATGGGCTTGGCCTCAAGAAGCTGCCCACCATTAAGGCGCTGAATACCGAGTACGCCGAGCTGCTGGCGGAAAAGAAAGCCGCCTATGCCGACTACCGAAAAGCCCGCGAGAAAATGAAAGAGCTGTTGACGGCCAAGGCCAATATCGACCGTATTCTGGAGCTGGACAAGGAGCAGGAGGAATCGAATGAACGACGGGAACAAGAGGCGGAGCAGCGCTGAGCTGATCCCTCTCTTTTTCAGCGCTGTTCTGCTGGATATAATTCCTATCCACTACTGCCACAACTTATACAGTGTCATGTACAGTGTGAAGTCCGTGTTACATTTTCCACGCAGCAGTCTGCGGAGGCTCCGCGATGAAGCGGCGGTAAATGCCGTCCTGTTCCGCAGCCCTTCATGCTACCCCCCGCGAGGAGCTTACCACGCAGGACGGCCTTGATAAGCGCTTTACCGAGATTCACTGTCAAGTTGAAGGCTAGAAGCTGTAAACACTCGCATAATAAAGGCTCGTATCAACCAAATCGCTGATACGAGCCTTTTTCATGTTAACACGCTTTTTCGTCAATGATTACTTCTTGCAATCCTTCGATATTCGATGGGCAAAATGCCCGTACTTTTCTTGAACAGCTCCGCAAACCGGCTGGAGGTGGTATAGCCGATCATCTGTGCAATCTGCCCCATGGTGAAATCTGTATCAATGAGCAGATGCTCTGCCTGACTCATTCTTCGCCCTTGAATATACTGCGTGACGCTGCATCCGAACTGCCGCTTGAAGCAGCTTTTCAGCTTGCTTTCGCTCATGCAGGCGATATTTGCAAGCCGTTCTAACGGAATGTCAAACGCATAGTGATCCGCAATATAGCTGGTCACATTCTGTAAGCCTTCTGCGTCCTCCGCCGATAGGGGTCTTTCTCGTTTCTGACTCTGTTTTTTCCACGCATCCACCACCAGAGAAATGGCTTCCGTCACCTTGGCGTCAAAAAACAGCGATGCCGCCATCCCGCTGCCGCGATAATTCTCCACTTCAAAGAGAAGTTTGGACATGGCCGGAAAGTCTGTTGCCTGATCTACGCTCTGAAACGCAGCGGGCAGATTAAAATAATCGTCCGGATACTGCTTTTTCAGAAAGTCCTCATAATAGGCCGGAAGAATTTCAATTCCCACGGAATGAACAGGGATACGTTTATGAATCAGCGCACGGTAGCGATAGTTCCCGCCTACAATGGTCTGAATGTCGCCTGCCGAAAGTCTTCGGTATGGACTCAGTTCTTCGCCGGAAATAGAATCATAGCGCAAAATGCTGATGCACTCCGGGATCTCCATATCCAGCTCAAAGTCCTCGTGGAAAAAGAAATCATGAATTTTGATGTCATACAGGTCTTGCTTTCCGTAGACCCAGTAATAACCTCCGCCTACTTCTGGTTCAATTTTCCAGCATTGTCCCGCAGGACTGAATTTCTCCGGACATGGAATCGGGAGAAAGTTATTCCGTTCCAGAAGCGGTCGGTAGTATTCTGACAAAATATCGTTTTTCATATTGCTCCTTGCAACGAACAGGCAATTCTTTGCAACGATTAGCCAGAAGCGCCTGCCGGTGATTGAAAGAATTGCTGTGGTATGATAGCCTATACTTCGGTTAGCGTGCTCTAACCGAAGTATAGCAAACGGCGGCGCATCCGTCAAGCAGACTATCATTGCAAAGGAGTTTTTAATCATGCAAACCATTCAGAAAAAAGGTCTTACGGTAAAGGATCTTGTCACCATTGGTATCTTTTCCGCACTCTTTCTCGTGTTCGCTCTGGTCGGCGGCATATTCTTCGCCCCCAACCCTGTCCTGACCTTTTATATGCCGGTGGGCAGCGCATTGCTGTGCGGCCCTGTCTATCTCCTCATGCTGGCCAAGGTTCAGAAGCGCTGGGCAGCGACGATTCTGGGTGCAATTATGTGCATCATCTGGTTCGTGACCGGGATGCACTGGGCCATGGCGCTGGGTTATCTGATCATGGGCATCGTTGCCGACCTCGTTGCAGGAGCGGGTCGGTATAGGAGCAAGAAGATCAACTCGCTTTCCTACATTCTCCTTTCCCTCGGCGGCACGGCCTCCTATCTTGTGTTCTTCGCTGACCCGGATGGCTGGGCAAAAACCATGCTCGGCAACGGCACGGAGCAGTCGTATATCGACACCATGCGCAATACCGGCACAACGTGGATTCTCGTTATCATGCTGGCAGGAACGATTCTGGCCGCCGCAGTCAGCGCCTTTATCGGCTGCAAAATGATGAAAAAGCAATTTGAAAAAGCCGGTATCACCAAATGAAGCTGCATCTTGACCCACGCACAAAACTGTTTCTTATCCTGCTCTGCGTCCTGAGCGCTATGTTTGCGCCGAATCTGTATTTTCAGTTTGCACTGGTGACGCTCATCGGTCTGCTGGCGGCATTCAGCGGAAAATGGCAGTATGCACTGCGCGGCATGATTGCCTATGCGCTCATCTGCGTATTTACCGTTTGGTGCATGGGTGTGCTGACAGGCACCTGGCGGACGATGCTCATAGCGTTTCTCGGTTTGGTACATAAGGTCTATGCCTGCGGGATGCTGGCGGGACTTGTGATCTCCACCACCAAGGTGGGGGAATTTCTCTCCGCGATGGCGCACCTGCACATTCCGAAAAAGCTGACCATTCCCATCGCTGTCATGCTGCGGTATCTACCGACCATCCGGGAGGACTGGCATTATATCAAGGACGCCATGCGCCTGCGGGATGCATCGCCGACACCTTGGGGCTTTCTGAAGGCCCCGGCTATGACAATAAACTGTATCTATGTGCCGCTGCTAACAGCGGCCAGCAAGACGGCGGACGAGCTGTCCATCGCCTCTGTGACCCGAGGCATCGAAAATCCGAAGCCGAGAACCTGCCTTGTAAAAATTCAAATGAGGTCAGCGGACTTTCTGACAATGGTGTTTTTTGCGGCGTTTCTTGCCGCTGAGATCGTGTGGAAGGCGGTGGGCATATGATCGAAATGCAGAATGTGTCGTTTTCCTACCCTGACAGCGCAGATGGCGGACTCAAAAATATAAACCTCACCATCCCGGATGAGCAGTGCGTGCTGCTCTGCGGACGGAGCGGCTGCGGGAAAACCACATTAACGCGGCTCATCAACGGCCTGATCCCGCAGTTTTTCGCAGGAGAGTTGACGGGCAAGGTACTGTTGGACGGTGAGAATCTGTTTGATCTTCCTATGTACCGCATCGCAGAAAAGGTCGGCAGCGTATTTCAGAACCCTCGGACACAGTTCTTCAATGTGGACACCGACAGTGAAATCGCATTCGGCATGGAAAACGAGGCTGTGCCGCAGGAACAGATGGGACAACGTGTGGTGGAAACAGCCAAGGCACTCCGTATCGAAAACCTGTTGGGCCGCAATATCTTTGCTCTCTCCGGCGGGGAGAAGCAGAAAATTGCCTTTGCTTCCGTCTATGCGATGAATCCGCAGATCTATCTGTTGGACGAACCGTCCTCCAATCTGGACATGGCAGCGATTCATGATCTGCGGGCGCATCTGCGTCTTATCAAGTCACAGGGAAAAACGATTGTTGTTGCGGAACATCGGCTCTACTATCTGATGGATGTAGCTGACCGCATCGTTTATCTTGATAACGGACATATTGCCGGGGATTGGACACCGGAACAGTTCCGTTTGCTGTCTACTGAAAAGCGGCAGAGTATGGGGCTACGGGCGCTCGACCTGCAAGACGAAAAGCCAATATGTGCAGCCGTGCCAAAACAGCCGCCGGTGTTGGAACTTCAAAATGTGTCGCTGGCTTATAAAAAGCAGCCCGTGCTGCGCAATCTCTCCTTACAGGCTGCGCCCGGAGATATCATTGCCATTGTCGGACACAACGGCGCGGGGAAAACCACCTTTTCCCGTGCGCTCTGCGGTCTGCACAAGGAAACGTCCGGCTCATATCTGTGGAATGGAAATCCGCAGAAGCCGAAGGAGCGCATGAAGAGTTCCTATATGGTCATGCAGGATGTGAACTATCAACTCTTTGCTGAAAGCGTGGAAGCAGAGTGTACTTTTGGCATTAAGCATCCAGACGCAACGCTTGCGGAAACCACATTGAAAGAATTAGGACTTGCTCCATTTCGGGCGCGCCATCCGAATACGCTTTCAGGTGGGCAGAAGCAGCGGCTCGCGGCGGCGACGTCAATGGTCTGCGGGAAGGATCTGCTGGTATTTGATGAGCCAACCAGCGGCTTGGATTTCGACAGCATGGTTCGGCTGGCGGCACTGATTCAGAGACTCTCCAAACTTGGGAAGATTATTTTTATCGTGACCCACGATTATGAGTTCGTTTGTCGTACCTGCAAAAGAGTGCTGCATTTGGACGATGGCCGGATACAGGATAATCTACCTGTGACGGAAGAATCGATTCCAATGATAAAGGAAATTTTCGATGTGAGGCGAACGAAGTGAAAGAGAAAAAAAGCACATTCAGCTGGATTTTCAGCTTCGCCGGACAGAAGAAGTCCGGCTATATTGCTAGTGTGATCTTGGCTGTCATCGGTGCTGCGTTTCAGATTCTGCCGTTCTTTGTGATGGCGCAGGTCATCGGCAAGCTGCTGGCCGGAAACAAAGACCTTGCAGGCTATTTGATCGATTGTGCGGTGATGGCGGCGTTCTGGCTTTTGCGTGTACTGTTCCACTCGCTGTCTACGGCGCAGTCCCACAAGGCAACTTTCGCCGTGCTGGGAAATATCCGAAAGCAGGGGCTTGCGAAGCTGGCCAAAATGCCGCTGGGGGATGTGCAGGCCAAAGGCTCCGGCGAACTGAAAAACATCCTCGTCGAGCGGGTGGACAGCATCGAACCGACGCTGGCGCACGCCATTCCGGAGATGAGCAGCAATGCCGCAGTCGCCTTGGCAACCTTGATTTATCTCTTTGTCATCGACTGGCGTATGGCGCTTGCTTCACTCATTACTTTTCCGCTCGGTATGGTGTTCTTTGGATGTGTACTTCGAGGAACAAGGAATTCACAGCCTTCAGCCAGGAGCTGAGTTCTATATCACGATCTACGGCTCCATCGCCCAAAGCGAGTCTGAAAACATCAGCGCCAATGTTCGCTGGGGTAAGGCACAGAGTGCAAAAGAAGGAAACGTACCGTTCCATTACAAACGATTCCTTGGATACCGCAGAGGTTCGGATGGAAAGCCCGAGATCGATCCCGAGCAAGCGGTTACAGTCAAAAGGATCTACGAAAGATTTCTCGCCGGTGACAGCCTTGCCACGATAGCCAGCGACCTCAATGCCGATGGGATTCCGACACCTTCCGGCGTCGGGCAATGGCAGCGAGGAACGATAGAATCTATCCTCACAAACGAGAAATACAAAGGCGACGCCGTCCTCAACAAGACCTACATCAGAGACTGCCTGTCAAAGAAGGTCATGATCAATAACGGTGAGCGTCCGAAATACTACGTCGAGAACAACCATCCAGCAATCATCGACTCCGGCACTTTCGGAAGAGTGCAGGAGGAAATGGCAAGACGGAGCGGAAAGAGAAAGGTCAAGCAGGTTGGCACGAAGACCGAGCAAGGCCGGTACTCCAGCAAATACGCTCTTACAGAACTTCTGATCTGCGGAGAATGCGGAACGCCATATCGCAGATGCACCTGGGCAGCCAACGGTAAGAAAAAGGTGGTATGGCGGTGCATCAACCGCCTTGACTATGGTAAGAAATACTGCCACGACTCCCCGAGCATTGAGGAAAGTGTCCTGCAGGAAGCCATCATGAAAGCGGTGATGCAAACTGCCAGGCAGAACGCCGAAGTGCTTAAAACGCTGAAACTCCATATCGGCATGGGATTGTCAGCGGAGACAACTGAGGACAACAGCCTCGACCTTCAGATCAGAATTGCAGAGATTGAGGCAGAATTCCAGAAGATGCTCAAAGCCATCGCCGCTGACAATGTCGAAGCCTTCGACGAGGAAAAAGCAAAGGCTCTCATGGATGAGAAAGCAAAACTCCAAATTCAGCTTGACCGGATTGCTGATACGAAGCAAAAGCGTAAAAACGCAAAATCCAGACTTGATGAGATCTTCACGATTATTGAAGCCTTGGCGAATCACCCGATTAGCTATGACGATCAGATCGTGAGGCAGATTCTCGAAAGTGTGATCGTCGAATCTAAGGAGAAGATCAAGGTGGTCTTCGTCGGCGGTCTCGAAGTAACTCAGACAATGTGATTCTTTCATACCCTCCTTTCACACATACCGCCCCGCCTTATGGCTGCTGTCATAAGGCGGGGCGGAAATCCCTTTTTTCAAGGAAAAGGCTTCGAGAGTTCGAATCCATCTATCAAAAACGCAAATCCATCTTTTTCGTACCCCATAGACAAGAGAAAAGTGCTTGATTCTTTGTGAATTGAGCACTTTCTTTTGTTTTTGCGGCAAAATATTCTGCCGGGCTACAGACCGGCAGTTCGCAAATCGCTGCTCCGCCACATTGGCATAAAAGGCGGACTGGCGGCAAGTTGTATAAACTTTTGCAAAAGCGGGAGTCCGGCAGACGCCGGGCTCCCGCTTCGCTTGTCGGTCCTTATTGTATTGCTGCATCCTTTACAGGATAAGCATTGCATCACCAAAGCTGAAAAAATGATAGCGCTCCTTCACCGCCTCCTGATATGCCGCCAGGACGTGCTCCCGGCCCGCCAGGGCGGACACCAGCATAATCAGAGTGGACTCCGGCAGATGGAAGTTTGTAATCAGCCCGTCCAGTACCTTGAACCGATACCCGGGATAGATGAAGATATCCGTCCATCCGGCGCTGGCCGTCATGGTGCCGTCCTCCGCGGCCCAGCTTTCGATGGTGCGGCAGGAGGTGGTGCCCACGCAGATGACCCGGCCGCCGTTTTTCTTGGTCTCATTGATCAGGTCCGCCGTCTCCTGGGGGATCACGCAGTATTCGCTGTGCATTTCGTGGCCCTCGATCTCGTCCTCCTTCACCGGGCGGAAGGTCCCCAGGCCCACATGAAGTGTAACGTATCCAAGCTTTACACCCATTGTAGATACTTGATCCAGCAGCTCCTGGGTGAAGTGCAGGCCCGCCGTGGGGGCGGCTGCGGAGCCGTTGACCTTGGAGTACACCGTCTGATAGCGCTCCTGGTCCTGAAGCTCCTCCTTGATATAGGGGGGCAGGGGCATTTTCCCCAGACGCTCCAGCACCTCCAGGAAAATTCCCTCATAATCGAAGCGCACCAGGCGGTTGCCGCCGGGCAGCTCCTCCACCACCTCCGCCGTCAGTTCCCCGTCGCCGAAGGACAGCTTCGCCCCGGTGCGCATGCGCTTGCCGGGCCGCACCAGGCACTCCCAGGTCTTGTTTCCCCGGTCGATCAGCAGCAGCACCTCGCAGGCCCCGCCGCCGGGCAGCCGGTGGCCCAGCAGACGGGCCGGAAGCACCCGGGAATTATTGAGGATCAGGCAGTCGCCGGGCCGGAGATACTCCGGCAGATCGTAAAAATGCCGGTGCTGCCATGCGCCGGTATTCTTGTTCAGTACCAGCAGCCGGGAGGCATCCCGCTGGGGGATGGGCGTCTGGGCGATCAGCTCCGGCGGTAATTCATAGTTAAAGTCGCTTGTTTTCATATCCATCGTCCTGTTTTCGGTAAATTGTGCCAGCGGCACTGTCAAATAAACAGTATAGTATATTTTCGCCGTTACGGCAACTGTTTTCCGAAAAAAGAGAGGACGACGCCGGGAAGCAGTCAGTCCGCAGTCTGCATAGCCTGCACGCCCTGTAAGATCGCGTCGATCTGCCGGGCCTGGGGATGGCTGGGCCAATACAGGCCGTAGTAGGACAGGGTGAAGGGATAGGACCCGTCCGCCAGCGTCGCGTCTGTGGGCCGCACGCCGTCCACGGAGATCACCGACCCGTTGATTCCCGCCTCACCGAATAGCCAGTTATAATGCAGGGGGAACAGCGGCGATCCCACCCGCCCGGTCTGGACAGTGGCCATCACAGGGTTGTCCCATGTCCCCCTCGTGAGGATATCCGGCGCGTCGGCGGTGAAGCCGAACTGCATCGACATCAGCTGCCACAGGGGGTCCTGGGCATCGCTGGCATAGCCATAGGCGGGAATCAGCGGCTGAGTCTGTGCCTCATCCCAGAAAAGGGGGGCGGTGCCGGCGTATATGCCGCGGAGGGTCTCCGAGGACAGGTTATAGTCCGCATTCTCCTGCCCGATGTTGCCGTGGACAAAGATCACGGCGTCCTTGAGCAGGGGCATGGACTCGTAGCCGCCCAGCAGCTGCAGGGCCTTCTGATCGGGGGCGCACACGGCGGCGTCATAGTTCCCCAGCTTCAGCTCCTGGGCGATATCCCGGGGGTCCACCGAGAAAAGCACGTCATTCAGATCTTTGTCCCCGAACAGGGCCTGCCCCTCCTCCGAATAAAACCAGTGGATGACGGCGGAACGGGCCGGTTCGCTGTCCACGGCGATCTTCAGCGCCGGAGCAGGCTGGGGGTCCTCCTGCTGGGGCGGGTCCTGGAGCTGCTGGGCGGGCTTCTGGCCGCAGGAAACCGCGGCAGTCACCATCAGGGCGCAAAGAATCAGGGCGCAGAGCATTTTCGGCAGTCTTTTCATCTGATACCTCCGTTTATGTCCGGTTGGATGGGATGAGCCATGCAGGCCGTCAGAACAGAAAATATTTCCGCATGAAAGCATTGTATTTTGTCTATTCTGATGACCTGCATCTATCATAGCATACACATTGTCAATCGTCAAGCTATATATATATATATATAGAAATTATCTGTATTTCGGATACTGCATTCTTCGTATTCCCCGGGAAATTCCCCGGTTGCAAAAACCCGCGCATTGCGGTACAATATCCGGGAATATACAGCGGCACAGCCGCATGGAGGATCATATGATCGTTATTATCCAAAAAGACACCCAGGAGCCCGCCCTGCGGCAGCTGGCGGTGCGCCTGATGAATCAGGGGGTGCGGATCGGCCGGACCCCGGGCCGGGACGCCGACGTGCTGACCCTGGTGGGAGACACCTGGCGGCTGGACCCGGAGGGTCTGGCGGCTCTGCCCTATGTGCTGGACGTGCGGCGCATCACGCCGCCCTATCGCCTGGTCGGCCGTGCCGCCCACCCGGAGAACACCGTGGTGGAGGTGGGCGACGCCCGGATCGGGGCGGAGTTCTGCCTGATCGCCGGACCCTGCGCCGTGGAATCCCAGGTGCAGATGGCCGGGGTAGCCCGGCGGGTCAAGGCTGCCGGAGCGCAGCTGCTGCGGGGCGGGGTATTCAAGCCCCGGACCTCGCCTTATTCCTTCCAGGGACTGGGCCAGGCGGGCATTTCCATGCTGACGGAGGCTGGCCATGAGGCCGGACTGCCGACCATAACGGAGATCACCGACCCCCGCCAGCTGGAGGACCTGGATCAGGTGGATATTTTGCAGGTCGGGGCCCGGAATATGCAGAATTTCGCCCTGCTCCAGGCCCTGGGCCAGATCATGAAGCCCGTGCTGCTGAAGCGGGGTATGTCCTCCACGGTAACGGAGCTGCTGCAGGCGGCGGAGTATATCCTGGCCGGGGGCAACCGGCAGGTGATCCTGTGCGAGCGGGGCATCCGGACCTTCGAGACCGACAGCCGCGCCACTCTGGACATTGCCGCCATTCCGGTGCTGAAAAAGCTGACCCACCTGCCGGTGATCGTGGACCCCAGCCACGCTGCCGGGCGGGCGGAGCTGGTGGCTCCCCTGGCGCTGGCCGCCGTGGCCGCCGGAGCCGACGGCCTGATGGTGGAGGTGCACGACCGCCCGGCCTGCGCCCTGTCCGACGGGGCACAGGCCCTGTCCTGCGACCAGTTTGACCGGCTGGCCGGGCAGGTGCGGGAGCTGCTGCCCCACGCCTGCCGCTGATGGCGGGCTATTATTACCGCCAGCTGGACCGGGAAAAGCGCGGGGTATACGACGCCATGCTGGCGGGTATGGAGGCCCTGGCCCCGGGGATCCGGGTGCCCCGGCTGGACGGCCCGGAGCTGTCGGACATCTATCTGCGGCTGAAGCTGGACACGCCGCTGATGTTCTACGTCACCGGGTTTCAGTACCGGTGGATGCCCGGGGCGGACCATGTGGAGCTGCTGCCGGAGTATCTGTTCGACAAGGGGAAGATCCGCCAGCACCGCCAGGCGGTGACCGCCCGGCTGGACCGTCTGGCCCGGCCCCTGCAGGGGAAAAGCGACCGGGACAAGGAGCTGGCCATCCACGCCTTCATTCTGGAGAACGTCCGGTATGACAAGCTGAAAAAGCCCTATTCCCACGAGATCATCGGCCCCCTGACCCAGGGGGTGGGGGTGTGCGAGGGCATCGCCAAAACGGTGAAGGCCCTGTGCGACGCGGTGCAGCTGCCCTGCATCGTGGCCCTCAGCGAGGCGGCCCCGGAGCGGGGCGTGAAATACCGCCACACCTGGAACGTGATAACGGTGGACGGCCAGCGCTATCACCTGGACGCCACCTTTGACAACTCCCTCCAGCGGGGAACGCCCCGGTACGACTATTTCAACCTGGACGACCGGCACATCTTCCGGGATCACGAGACGCTGGTGCTTCCGCTGCCGCCCTGCACGGCGGACAAGGGGTACTACTACCGCCCCCTGTCCTTCACCAAGCCGGAGGACGTGGAGAACCGCGCCCGCCAGGCCCTGCGGAAAAAGCAGCCCCATTTCGTGTTCCACTGGCGGGGCGGCGGGCTGAACCGGGAAATTCTAACGGACCTTCTGAACCGCTGCGCCGCCGCAGCCGCAGAGCGCGGCAAATGCGTCAGCTGCTCCGTGAACACCGCCCAGGCGGTGGTGCAGCTGGACTTCACCGACGCCCCGGCCGGAGAGGCCCTGCTGGTCCAGCAGCCGGACGAGGGAAACGAACTGTAAGCAAAGACAGAGCTTCCAGAAGCAATTGCATCGAACCGGGAAACAGAAAAAAACACCCCTCATGCAGGTTTATGCGCCTGCATGAGGGGTGTTGTTTATAAGCAGCTGCAGGGGATTCCGGGCCTGTTACAGACTTGGCGCACCCAGGGCGCTGACGCCGCCCATGATGATACTGCCCGCCAGACGGGCCATCTCATCCGGCGACTCCTGCCCCCCGTCCCGCAGCCAGGACAGCGCCAGATTCAGGTTGCCCGACACGATAAATGAACAGAAGTGGTTCAGCCGCTGCCGGTCCCCGGGATAGAACTGGGACAGGAAGTCATACAGAAAACAATCCCGCAGAATGCAGCAGATGCGGTTGGTATAGGCGATGTCCCCGTTGGGACCCAGCAGCACCCGGCACAGGTCGGCGTTGTCCAGGATAAAGCGGTACAGGTCCCTCAGGAAGGGGAACTGCTCCCAGGTGGAGTCCTCAGGCTTGTGGTCCTTGCACAGAGCCGTCAGCCGGTCCGCCATCTCATCCTCCAGCCGCTGCAGAAGGTCCCCCACGTCCCGATAGTGGATATAGAAGGTGCCGCGGTTGATATCCGCCCGCTCGGTCAGCTCCCGCACGGAGATGGACTTGGCGCTTTTTTCCGCCAGCAGCTCCATCAGCGCCAGGCGCAGCTGCTTTTTGGTTTTTCGCACCCGGCGGTCTGTGCTGGACTGTTCCATATGGGCATCCCCCTTTTTGTTGGTTTTTTAACGAACCTGTTTGTCCTGTATTTTAACACAGGTATTGCCTATTAATCAACATGTTGTCGGCTTTTTCTGTAAAAATTTTCCGACTATCCCGGCCCGGGGACGCATAGAGTAGCACCAGACAAGATGTTATGGAGCAGGAGGAATGGACCATGAATCAGTCCGCATCCATTTATCAGGATATGGCGGCCCGCACCGGCAGCAGCATTTACATCGGCGTGGTGGGGCCGGTGCGCACCGGAAAATCCACCTTCATCAAGCGCTTTATGGAGACCCAGGTGCTGCCCAATATCCAGGACGGCTACCGCCGGGACCGGGCCCGGGATGAGCTGCCCCAGAGCGGCTCCGGCCGCACCATCATGACCGCCGAACCCAAGTTCGTGCCGGAGGAGGCGGTGGAGGTTCGCATGGAGGAGGGGGTCACGTTCTCCGTGCGGCTCATCGACTGCGTGGGGTATATGGTGCCCGGCGCTGTGGGCCAGTATGAGGACCTGTCTCCCCGGATGGTGATGACCCCCTGGTACGACCACGAGATCCCCATGACCGAGGCGGCGGAGCTGGGCACCCGGAAGGTCATCTGCGACCACTCCACCGTGGGCATCGTGGTCACCACCGACGGCAGCGTCACGGAGATCCCCCGGGAGGACTATCTGGAGGCCGAGGAGCGGGTGATCCGGGAGCTGCAGGAACTTGGCAAGCCCTTTGTGGTGCTGCTGAACTCCGCCCAGCCCCAGGGCTCCCGGGCCCAGTCCATGGCGGCGGACATCGAGCGGCGGTATGACGTCCGCTGCCTGCCGGTGAACTGCCTGGAGCTGGGGGAGCAGGAGATCACGGAGCTGCTGCAGGGGCTGCTGTATGAATTCCCCCTGCGGGAGCTGGACCTGTTCCTGCCGGCCTGGGTGGAGGCTCTGCCGCCGGACCACCCCATCAAAACCGGCGTATACCAGGCGGTGCGCCGGGAGGCGGCGGACCTGGCCCATGTGCGGCAGCTGCGGGACTGCCTGTCCGCCCTGCAGGGGGAGGGGGATATCTCCGCCGCCTCCATCCGCAGCCTGAACCTGGGGATCGGCATTGCCGAGGCGGACCTGGACCTGCCCCGGAGCCTGTTTTACGACACCCTGAGCCGCCAGTCGGGCCTGTCCGTGACGGACGACGGCGACCTGATGCAGCTTCTGACCAGCCTGGCCGCCATCCGGAAGGAGTATGACCGCCTGGCTCCCGCCATGCAGGCGGCGCTGGACACGGGCTACGGCATTGTGATGCCCAGCGTGGAGGAGCTGAACCTGGAGGACCCGGAGATCGTCCGCCAGGGCGGGCGATACAGCGTGCGCATGAAGGCCAGTGCCCCCTCCGTTCACATGATCCGGGCGGACATCGCCACCACGGTTTCGCCCATTGTGGGCAATGAAAAGCAGTCCGAGGACATGGTGAACTATCTGCTCCAGGAGTTCGAGGGAGACACCGGCAAGCTCTGGCAGTCCAACATCTTTGGCCGCAGCTTCCACGAGATCGTGGGAGACGACCTGCAGGCAAAGCTCCGGCGGATGCCGCTGGACTCCCAGAAGAAGCTGCGGGAGGCTCTGGAGCGCATCATCAACGACGGCAGCGGCGGCCTGATCTGCATCATTCTGTGATTTTTCCCGGCAGGGACCGTTTTGCGGCGGTCCCTGCCGCATTTTATACGGAATATATTGCATAAAATGCTTGAATATTTGGAAAAAGTGTGCTAATATACTTAATTACTGAACAGCGGCGCAGTATCCTAGTCGGATCTGCCGTCTTGTAAGAAGGGCCTAAAAATCCTTTAAAGGGCACAACTGTGAAGTCCCTGGTGCCTGCTGCTTACGCCCAGTTTGGGGTGGGTGCTGGGGGGAGACGCGGGAGCCCCCGCGTCTGCGATGGTAGGGCGCCCTCCAATGGCATGGAGGACCCGACCCTGCTACCGTGGAGACCTGCTGTTGTGCACAGGCGTACTCCCCCTGTGGTCAAGCGACCTGTGTACGAGGCAGATGATGAACCTGCAATGCGGTGCTACCCGGCTTTACCGCCGTAACGCTGTGTGCAGAGTAGCCTGCCTTGCGTGGGCAGGGTGGATAGGGAAGTGGAAGCACCGGTCTCCCCGGCCAGGGAGGCTGTGTTGATTCCCTTGAAACCCTGGCTGCAAAAGAGGCTAAGAGACGGTCTGACCGCTGTGGAAATCACCTAGGCTGTCCTCACGGGACGCCGGAGGGATTGCAGTGCGGACTAAGTGGCAATCGGGTCCCATGGCCGGCAACACCATGGCGCAGCGCCTAACGGGAAACCGCCTGACCGGCGACGGAAGGCGCGCTGCGGGGAAATCCAACCCGCACCTAAGCCGTAAGATTAACCTTCGGCGTTGCCCTGTTCAGTGTACTATAACAATAAAGCGAGGGATCTACTCTTGAGCGAACGCGACAGGAGCAAAGACAAAAACGGCGGGAAAAAGAAAAGCGGCCGGGGCTGGGCCCTGCGGGTGTTTGTGCTGGCGGTGGTGCTGTCGGCGTTGCTGAGTTTTTTCTCCACCACCGCCCTGGAGGGCACGGGATACGTTGTGGCGGCGCTGGTGCTGGCCGTGTTCATCGGCCTGGGCATCGTGTTCGACATGATCGGCGTGGCCGTTACGGCGGCGGACCCCAAGCCCTTCCACTCCATGGCCGCCCACAAGGAAAAGGGCGCCAAGGCGGCCATCCGCCTGCTGCAAAATGCCAACCAGGTGTCCTCCGTGTGCAACGACGTGGTGGGTGACATCTGCGGCATCGTCAGCGGTTCCACCGCGGCGGTGATCGTCACCCACCTGCAAAGGGACCTGAGCACCACCTCGGTGCTGATCTCCATCGGGGCCACGGCGCTGATCTCCGGCATTACCATCGGCGGCAAGGCCTTGGGAAAGACCGTGGCCATCAACCAGTGCACCAGTGTGGTATACCGGGTGGCCCGGATCATGCACGCCCTGCATCTCTCACGCTGAAATGGAGCGATATCGTTGATTTTAGACCATATGGACAGCCCCGCCGATGTGAAGGGGCTCAATGAAAATCAGGCCCGGCAGCTCTGTGCGGAGCTGCGGGATTTCCTGGTGCGGGAGGTATCCCGGACCGGCGGACACCTGGCCTCCAATCTGGGGGTGGTGGAGCTTACCGTGGCCATCCACCGGGTGTTTGACACTGCCGTGGACCGGCTGGTGTTCGACGTGGGCCACCAGTGCTATGTCCACAAGGCCCTGACCGGGCGGCGGGAGCTGTTCGATACCCTGCGGCAGTTCGGGGGCCTGTCCGGCTTTCCCAAGCCCTGGGAGAGCGTCCACGATGCGTTCATTGCTGGACACGCCTCCAACTCCGTGTCGGTGGCCCTGGGTATGGCCCGGGCCCGTACGCTCCAGGGAAAGGATTACAGCGTCCTGGCCCTGATCGGCGACGGCGCCATGGGCGGCGGTCTGAGCTTCGAGGGGCTCAACGACGCCGGAGCCAGCGGCGAGCCGCTGATCGTGATCCTCAATGACAACGGCATGTCCATCGACCCCAACGTGGGCGGCCTGTCCCGGCACCTGTCCCGGCTGCGCAGCACGCCGGAGTATTACGAGTTCAAGCGGCGCTATCGCCAGATGCTCACCGGCAGCCAGACCGGCAAGCGGGTGTACGCCATGAGCCACGATGTGAAAACGGCCCTGAAAAAATCCCTGCTGCCCGGCAGCACGGTGTTTGAAAACATGGGCTTTACCTATATGGGTCCCGTGGACGGCCACGATGTGGAGACCCTGACCCAGATGCTGGTGCTGGCCCGGGATATGCGCCGGCCTGTGTTGCTGCACGTGCACACCGTCAAGGGAAAGGGATACCCCTACGCCCAGCAGGAGCCGGGGAAGTACCACGGCGTGGGCCCCTTCGATGTGGAGACCGGAAAGCCCCTGAAATCGTCGGGGGAGAGCTTTTCCACCGTGTTCGGCCATGAGCTGCTGGACCTGGCCCAAAAGGACGACCGGATCTGCGCCGTTACCGCCGCCATGGTGGACGGCACGGGGCTGACGGAGTTTGCCCACGCCCTGCCCAAGCGCTTTTTCGATGTGGGCATTGCCGAGGGCCACGGGGTGGCCATGTGCGCCGGTATGGCCCAGCAGGGCATGGTGCCGGTGTTTGCAGTGTATTCCAGCTTCTTGCAGCGGGGTTATGACATGCTGCTGCACGATGTGGCGCTGAATCATCTCCATGTGGTGCTGGGGGTGGACCGGGCGGGGCTGGTGGGAGCCGACGGCGAGACCCATCACGGCTGCTTCGACCCCATGTACCTGTCCCAGGTGCCGGGGATGACGGTGCTGTGTCCCGCCAGCTTTGCTGAGCTGCGGCGGATGCTGCACCGGGCGGTGGAGGAGATCGACGGCCCCGTGGCGGTGCGGTATCCTCGGGGCGGCCAGGGCCGCTACCGGGAGGACGGCGGCGACGGAGCCTTTGCCTGCCTGCGGGAGGGCGAGGACGCCGCGATCCTGACCTACGGCATTCTGGTGAACCAGGCCCTGGACGCGGCGGACCTTCTGGCCCAGAAGGGGATCCGGGTCCGGGTGCTGAAGCTGAACCAGATCTGTCCTCTGGACAGCGGCGCGGTGAAGGAGGCCCTCTCCGGCACAGAGCGCCTGCTGGTGCTGGAGGACTGCATGGCCACCGGCTGCGTGGGCCAGCGGATCGCCGCCATTCTGGCCCAGGAGCGGATGGAGCCCCGCTGTCTGACGCTGAAAAATCTGGGCGGCCGGTTTGCCCCCCAGGGTACGGTGGACCAGTTATACAAAGCCTTCGGTCTGGACGCCCGGAGTGTTGCGGACAGTGTGGAGGAGATGCTGCATGAGCAATAAAACAAGACTGGACGTGCTGCTGGTGGAGCAGGGGCATATGGAAAGCCGCCAGAAGGCCCAGGCCGTCATCATGACCGGCAGCGTGTTTGTGGACGGTCAGCGGGTGGACAAGCCCGGCACGGCGGTGCCCAACACCGCGCAGATCGAGGTGCGGGGACACGCCCTGCCCTACGTCAGCCGGGGCGGCCTGAAGCTGGAAAAGGCCATGAAGACCTTTCCGCTGACCCTTACCGGCAAGGTCTGCGCCGATATCGG
Organism: Clostridiaceae bacterium Marseille-Q4149; assembly: GCA_018228685.1. Lineage (GTDB taxonomy): Bacteria > Bacillota > Clostridia > Oscillospirales > Oscillospiraceae > Vescimonas > Vescimonas cirricatena. Next base: position 1,198,379 of record CP073691.1, on the reverse strand, counting down.
GGCCTCCACCGGGGGCTTCACCGACTGTATGCTGCAAAACGGCGCCCAGAAGGTCTATGCCGTAGACGTGGGCTATGGCCAGCTGGACTGGAAGCTCCGGGGGGACCCCCGGGTGGTGTGCATGGAGCGCACCAACGCCCGGTACCTCACCCATGAGCAGATCCCCCAGGAGCTGGACTTTGCCTCCGTGGACGTGTCCTTTATCTCGCTGGGCCTGATCCTTCCGGCCCTGGACGGGCTGCTGTCCCCGGAGGGGGAGGCCGTCTGCCTGGTGAAGCCTCAGTTTGAGGCGGGCCGGGAAAAGGTGGGCAAAAAGGGCGTGGTCCGGGACCCGGCCGTGCACCTGGAGGTGCTGGAGACGTTCCTGCACCATGCGAAGGAAAATCACTTTACAGTGCTTGGAATCACTTATTCCCCCATCCGGGGACCGGAGGGGAATATCGAATATCTGGGCTATCTTCGTCACGGGCAGGGAACCCCCGGCGACTTCTCTCTGCCGGAGATCGTGGAGGCGTCCCACAGCCAATTGAAGGACTGAGGTGAGCGGCATGAAACCAAAACGCGTGATACTTTGTCCCAATCCGTACCGGGACAGTGAACTGAAAGTGTGTAGACAATCCCGGGATATGCTGGAAAGCCTGGGGATGCAGACCTCCGTTTGCCTGCCCTTCCAGCGGGAGGGGTACGGCGAGGAGCTGGGCCTGTCCATGCGCCCCTTACAGCAGGAGATCCGCCAGGCGGACCTGCTGATCGCCTTCGGCGGCGATGGCACCATCCTGCACCTGGCCCGTACCGTGGCGCTGCACAGCGTGCCGGTGCTGGGGGTGAACCTGGGGAGCCTTGGCTTCATGTCGGAGCTGGAGGTCAACGAGCTGGACCGGCTGCGGGACCTGGCCCAGGGCCGCTTCACCGTGGAATCCCGGATGATGCTGGACGTGTCGGTGCTGCGGGAGGGGCGGCAGGTATATAACAACATCGCCCTGAACGACGCAGTGGTGTCCAAGGGCTCCATCGCCCGGGTGGTGCGGCTGGATATCTTCACGGAGGAGGGCCGCCTGACCAAGGTAGGCGGCGACGGCATCATCGTCTCCACCCCCACCGGCTCCACCGGCTATTCCATGGCCGCCGGAGGGCCTATCGTGGAGCCCACCGCAAAGAACCTGCTGCTGACGCCCATCTGCCCCCATTCCACCCGCTCGTCCTCCTATGTGCTTTCGCCGGAGCATATAATCACCGTGGAGGCGGCGGACGCCAACCGGAAATTCGTCTATCTTTCCGTGGACGGCGGCAAGGCGTTTTCCCTGAAAAACGGAGACCAGGTGCGGGTAAGCACCTCAAAATATACCACCAGGCTGGTGCGGCTCTCCAAAAAGAGCTTTTGCGAAATACTGGACAAAAAAATGGGAACGGAGGCTTCTAAAAAATGAAAAACGACCGCCAGAACCAGCTCCTCCAGATCATCAGCGAGGAGATCATCGAGACCCAGGAGCAGCTGCTGGAGCGGCTCCAGGCCAAGGGGATCAAGAGCACCCAGGCCACTATTTCCCGGGACATCAAGGAACTGCACCTGATCAAGGAGCCCGCCGGGCAGGGCCGGTACCGCTACGCCGTTTCCGCCCACCGCACCAAGCTGAACTTTGCCGACAAGCTGCGCACCATCTTCCGGGAGAGCGTCCTGACGGTGGACAACGCCCAGAATATCGTGGTCATCAAGACCCTTCCGGGCCTGGCCAACGCCGCCGGCTCCGCCGTGGACGGCATGGACGTGCCGTATCTGGTGGGGTCTCTGGCCGGCGACGACACGGCCCTGCTGATCATGCGGGACACGGAGAGCGCCCTGGACTTCACGGAAGAGATCAAGGAAATGCTGCGCTGACGCGGGACATGGCGCAGACATCGGAGGGATACGCAGATGCTGCAATTGCTCCACATTGAGAATATCGCCATCATCGAGTGCGCGGACATCGAGTTCCGGCCCGGCTTCAACGCCCTGACCGGCGAAACCGGCGCCGGTAAGTCCATCGTCATCGACTCCATCAGCGCCGTGCTGGGCCAGCGGACCTCCCGGGACCTGATCCGTACCGGGGCCAATATGGCCTTTGTCAGCGCGTGCTTCACGGACATTCCGCCCCGGCTGGGGGAGGACCTGGGCATTGCCTGGGAGGGGGAGCTGCTTTTGCAGCGGGAGATCCACGGCGACGGCAAGAACGTCTGCCGGGTCAACGGACGCCCCGTCACCGTTACCCAGCTCCGCACCCTGGGCAGCCGCCTGCTGAATATCCACGGCCAGCACGACGGCCAGCAACTGCTGGACGAGGAGCAGCACCTGCTGTATCTGGACAGCTTCGGCCGGACGGAGCAGCTGTTGGCGGAGTATCGCGAAAAATACCAGGCCATGGCCGTCTTGCGCCGCCAGATGCAGGCTCTGGAGATGAACGAGGCGGAGAAGGCCCGCCGGGTGGATACCCTGACCTATCAGCTCCAGGAGCTGGAGCGGGCCAAGCTGCGCCCCGGCGAGGAAGAGGAGCTGCAAAGCCACCGGACCCTGCTGCACAATGCGGAAAAATTCATTTCCGCCGTGTCCGGGGCGGATTTCTGCCTCAACGGCGACGATGGCAGTGATGGCGCGGCCAATCTGGTGCGTCAGGCCCAGGAATCCCTGGCATCGGTACGGGGGCTGGACCCGGAGCTGGGGGAGCTGTATGACCGGCTGGAGGCCGCCTACAGCGAGATTTACGACCTGGCGGACACCATCCGGGACAAGCGGGAGGATTTCGACTTCTCTCCCAAGGAGCTGGACCGGGTGGAGGGACGGCTGGATCAGCTGTACCGCCTGAAAAAGAAGTACGGCCCCACGGTGGAGGAGATGCTGGAGTACCAGGCCCGCTGCCGCCGGGAGCTGGACGACATACAGGACGCGGGGGACACCCTGCTGCATCTGGAAAAGCAGCTGAAGAAGGCGGAAAAGGCCGCCCGTCAGGCGGCGGAGAGCCTGTCCCAGGCCCGGCATCAGGCGGCCCAGCGGCTGGAGGAGCAGATCCTCACAGAGCTGCGACAGCTAGACATGGGCAGAATTCGGTTTGCCATCCGCTTTACGGAGCAGGCCCTGGCGGAAAACGGCATGGACCAGGTGCGGTTCCTGATGTCCGCCAACGTGGGCGAGGAGCTGCGCCCCATCCACAAGATCGCCTCCGGCGGCGAGCTGGCCCGCATCATGCTGGCCATGAAGAACGTCCTGTCGGAGCAGGATCAGGTGGGCACAATGGTGTTCGACGAGGTGGACACCGGCGTGTCCGGCCGGGCCGCCCAGAAGGTGGCCGAGAAAATGGCCCGCATCAGCCGCACCAAGCAGGTTCTGTGCGTGACCCATCTGCCTCAGCTGGCCGCCATGGCCGACACCCACTTCTCCGTGGAAAAGGGGGAGCAGGGGGGACGTACCTTCACCCGGGTGGTGCAGCTGGACCGTGCCCGGCGCCAGCAGGAGCTGGCCCGTCTCACCGGCGGGGCCTCCATCTCCGCCACCATGCTGGAGGGGGCCGGGGAGCTGCTGGACCAGGCGGAAAAATTCAAGAAAACCTTGGCCTGACCCGTTGACAACCGGGGACGGAAACGCTATAATGTGCCTAACTTCATATGCAACAGCGATGAAGGGAAGAAGTATCCGGCCAGTCTGCCTGCAAAGAGAGCCCCTGTGCGGTGAAAAGGGGAGAGGCGGCGGCGGGAGAATACATCCCGGAGCAGCCTTCTGAACGGCTTTGGGCCTATTAGGAATGTGTCGGGTTCGCCCGTTACAGCGATAGGGTGTTGCTGCACCCGATGAGGCCGCACGCCGCGAGGCGGCGGCGAAGCTGAGGTGGTACCGCGATTTTTGTCGCCCTCTGTCAATCTGACAGGGGGCGTTTTTTGCCCCCTGTACGCCCAAAATATCGGAAAGGAATCAGAACAACATGGGAATTTATGAAGAACTGGTGGCCCGGGGACTGATCGCCCAGGTCACCAACGAGGATGAGATCCGCGAGATGATCAACAACGGCAAGGCCACGTTCTATATCGGCTTTGACTGCACGGCGGACTCCCTGACGGCAGGCCATTTCATGGCCCTGACCCTGATGAAGCGCCTGCAGATGGCGGGCAACAAGCCCATCGCCCTGATCGGCGGCGGCACCACCATGATCGGCGACCCCTCCGGCCGCACGGATATGCGCAAGATGCTCACCAAGGAGGACATCGACCACAACGCTGCCTGCTTCAAGCGCCAGATGGAGCGCTTCATCGACTTCGGTGAGGGCAAGGCCATCATGCTCAACAACGCCGACTGGCTGCTGAAGCTGAACTATGTGGACTTGCTGCGGGAGGTGGGCGCCTGCTTCTCTGTTAATAACATGCTGCGGGCCGAGTGCTACAAGCAGCGCATGGAGAAGGGCCTGAGCTTCCTGGAGTTCAACTACATGATCATGCAGAGCTACGACTTTTACTACATGTTCCAGCACAACGGCTGCAACATGCAGTTCGGCGGCAACGACCAGTGGAGCAACATGCTGGGCGGCACGGAGCTGATCCGCCGGAAGCTGGGCAAGGACGCCCACGCCATGACCATCACTCTGCTGACGGACTCCCAGGGCAACAAGATGGGCAAGACCGCGGGCAACGCCGTGTGGCTGGACCCCAACAAGACCAGCCCCTTCGAGTTCTATCAGTACTGGCGCAACGTGGGCGATGCGGACGTGCTCAAGTGCATCCGGATGCTGACCTTCCTGCCTCTGGAGCAGATCGACCAGATGGCCGACTGGGAGGGCGCCAAGCTCAACGAGGCCAAGGACATCCTGGCCTATGAGCTGACCAAGCTGGTCCACGGCCAGGACGAGGCCGAGAAGGCCCGCCAGGCGGCCCAGGCTCTGTTCGGCGGCGGCGCCAATGCCCAGGATATGCCCACCACCGAGCTCACCGGCGACGATATGGGCAGCGGCGAGATCAACGTGCTGAATCTGCTGGTCCGGTGCGGCCTGTGCGCCAGCAAGGGCGAGGCCCGGCGGCTGGTGCAGCAGGGCGGCATCACCGTGGGGGACAAGAAGGTGGATTCCATCGACGCGTCCTTCGGCTGCCAGGAGTTCACCGGCGACGGTCTGATCATCCGCAAGGGCAAAAAGGTGTTCCACCGGGCCGTGCTGATCTGAGGATAGCCAGCAGGAGCAAGCTATCGCCAGGTGCGTCCAATACGAACGATATATGGGATCATCCCTACATGTTATAAGCCAAAAAGGGTGCGGACGGCGATGTCCGCACCCTTTTTGTATCTTTCACATCCAGGCGTATGCCGCCCCCACAGGCAGCAGGAGAAGCAGCAGCGACAGCAGCAGGGCCGGAACCATGGCGCACCGGCGGGAAAGCAGCATTACCGCGGCGGCAGACGCCGCCAGCAGGAGCAGGCGAATGGCCAGCAGCGCCAGCACCACGCCGCCCACCGTCCAGCCGTCCGACAGGATGGACAGGCACTGCACGCTGTTGGCCTGAGCGGCCATGTTCAGCTGGCCGTAGGCTCCCTGCACCGTCAACAGACTCGGAAGCCACAGGGATAGCGTCAGCAGCAGGACATAGCCCCCTGCGATGGCACATTTCCATCGCACCACGATCCTTCGGCGGGGGCTGGCCGTCAGCAGGGCATCCACGCCGCTCTCCCGCTCCCCGGCGAAGCTGCCGCACAGCAGCAGGGCAACGGCCAAAAACGCGCCGCCCAGCTCCAAAACATCCTGACGCAGGGCATCCGCCCCCAACAGCCGCTGATAGCCGGTCTGATACAGGTACACCTGCCCCGGCCGCAGGGCGCGGTACTGGTTCTGCGCCATGTGGAAGGCGTCCTCTGCGTGGAGCTGATTCCGTATGGGCTCCGCCTCCCGGTCAAAGGTCACAGAGTCGGGATACCGCCGCCCCAGCTCCAGAAGCTGCTCGTTCAGCTCGTCAAACCGTGCCTGCTCCGACGCCAGGTAGGCGTCCTTTTCCTGGCTGGGCGCGCCTGATAAAAACTCGGAATAGTTCCGATAATACACCTCAAATTCACTGCGCTCCGGGGTGAATCGGCCGTACAGCAGGGCGATGACGGCAAAAAATGCTAAAAGGATCCACAGTCCGCACCGGGAAATCAGCGCCTTATACAGCTCGTGTCCCGCCAGGCAGGTATGCCGGGGGCGGGGAAGCGACCGTGTAAAGGCCACCCGCTTGCCGGAACCGCCGGGGGTTTGGGCGTACAGCGCCGCGCCGACGATTCCGGCGGCCAGGGCCAGAACAAGCAGGAATATCGCGCCGCAGAGGACCCGGTCCTGGGGGCTGCCCAGCAGGTTCAGATACACCGCCTCCCGGCACAGGGCTTGCCCGTCCGCCAGCTGCCACAGGCTGAGATTCCGCAGCCATAATTGGGAGCTGCCCGCCATGAGGGCGGCTATGCCCCCGCAGACCGCCGCGCCGCCAACCGCCGCAGCGGCATTGGCCGCCCGGGCGCACAGCAGGAAGATCAGCGCCGCGCAGCACAGCAGCCATAGGTATTTCAGCCCCGCCGCCAGAGCCAGCAGTTCGCCCACCGTCATCCGGTAGGGGCAGGCGGCGAAGCCGTACAGGCTCTGCACCGGGGCGTCAAGCTCCGCAAAGCCGTACAGAAGCCCGGCGATCAGGGCGTTGACGCCGTAGAGCAGCACGAAGCCCGCCGTGGAGAGAGTCGCTGCGGCGGCCAGCTTTCGCCCGTAGACCCGGGACCGGCCCAGGCGGGTGGGGCGGGTCAGGTTCACAAGCCCCGCCGCCCGCTCGTGGGTCAGCAGGGTCAGTCCCGCCGCCAGGGGGAACAGCAGCGCCAAAGCGTCCGTCAGATGAAAGGACAGCAGCACCTCCGGTCCGCCCAGAAACGCCGCCCGGGGGATCACGTCCGCCAGGGACTCATAGACTGCCGCGCCGCGTTCCAGGGAGCGGGCGGCAAAGCCTTCAAACAGGCCCATCCGCAGCTTCAGCCGGGATTCCGCCGCTAAGCCCGCCCGGAAGGAGGGATATTCCTCCGCCTGCCGCACCCGCGCCAGGGCCGCGTCCGCAGCGGAAAGCTCACGGCGCAGGGCGTCGTATTCGCTGCGCGTGCCGGTGTATGCGGCCTGCTCCAGCTCCTGCCACAGGCGCTCCTCATATCCCGGCAGATCCTTCTGGGCCATGGCCTGACGCAGAGCGGACACGGTATAGCCGCCGGCATCTCCGGTGGCGTGGAGGGCGAACAGCACCCCGCTGCACAGCACCGCCAGAAGCAGCAGCAGGCACAGACGCCCGCTGCCGCCGATCTTCCGCAGCTCCCAGGTCATAGCGCCGCCCCCTCCCCGAAGTGGAACAGATACACATCCTCCAGGTCGGGCCGGGCCGGGGCGCAGGGGAGGGGCGGCTTTGCTGCGCTGAGCAGCCGCACCAAAATGCCCTCCTGCTGCCGGGACACGCCGCACACCGTGCCGTATTGCGCCATGTCGGGGAGCTGCGCCTCCGCTGCGGTCAGCTCCCATATCCGGCCCTCCAGCTCCTGCTCCAGGGCGTGGGGGGAGCCCCGGCGGATAATAAGGCCCTGGTTCATCAGAATCAGCTCCCGGGCGATGAACTCCACGTCCTGCACCACATGGGTACACAGCAGCACGATCTTCTCCCCGGCGATCTCGCCGATGAGATTCCGCACCGCCACCCGCTGGCGGGGGTCAAGGCCCGCCGTGGGTTCGTCCAGCACCAGGATATCCGGGTCGTGGAGCAGGGCCTGGGCCAGCAGCAGCCGCTGCTTCATGCCCCCGGACCAGCCACGGATGGGGCGGCCTGCCGCCTCCGTGAGGTCCAGCCGCGCCAGGGCCCAGTCCATGCGCCCTTTGGCGTCCTCCCGGCTCATGCCCTGGAGGGACGCCATGTAATAGAGAAATTGCTCCCCGGTGAAGCCGGGATATAACGCCTGCTGCTGGGGGCAGTATCCTAGCCGGCGGCGGAAGGCCTCCCCCATGGAGACGGTGTCCTCCCCGTCCAGGGTGACGCGGCCCCGGGTGGGGCGGAGATTGCCGGTGAGGATGTTCATGAGGGTGCTTTTGCCCGCACCGTTGGGGCCAAGCAGCCCATATACCCCCGCCGTAAGGGTCAGGTCGATGCCCCGCAGGGCTTCCTTTGCACCGTATCGCTTGGCGACATCGTGAAATTGCAGCTCCATCCCGTCACCCCACTGCCACGGCGCTTTCATAGCGCCCGGCATAGAAATTCTCCTTGGAGATGACGCATCGGCCGTTGTCGCCCAACGCCCGGAAGAAGGAGCCGCCCTCCTGGGAGGGGCTCATGACCATGCCGTGTTCGTCTGCGGCACCCGCCAGCTCCACGGGCTTACCGTCCTGCAGATCGGCCACCCAAACCCGAGAGCCCGCTTCCGTATCGGTGATGATAAAGGCCTTGCTGTCCATGACCCAGTAGTTGATGATATCCTCCATGGACAGCAGGGTGCGGCTCTCGCCACTATCCAGGTTCAGAAGGCGCAGCTCGTCCCCGCACTGATAGATATGCTCCATGCCGTAGACCTGCATGGGGTCGACGGTCATAAGATATCCGTCCTTGTTATGATCGGCCACAACGGTATAGTCCCCGCTCTCCATATCCCACAGCAGAAGCCGCCGCTGGGTGTTTTGGTGGACATACCGCCCGTAGCTGGCGTTCTCCCCGTACTGCGCCGCGAACTCCTCCGCACTCAGCAGGGACTGCTCCTTCGGCTCCTCCACCACGGCGCCCCAGCGGGCGGAAAAGCCCATCAGCGTCCCGGGGACAGACAGCTCCCGATAGCTGCCGGCGGCAAGGTCGTATAGCAGGGAGCTGCCCTCGGTTCGGCTATCGACCCGCCCGTCCGCCTGCTGCTCTGTGATGCGGCATTGCACATACAGGGTGGCCTTGCCGCAGGAGAAACGCCCCAGGGTGGCGGTGTAGAAATGATCGTCGGTGTTGTCCCACTGCTCCAGGACGGTGACTTTCCCGCCGGACAGCTCTTTGCGCACCAGTTGCGCGCCGCTGCCCGCGTTATCGAGGGTGGCGTAGAGCACCCCGTCCAAAACGGCGAAGCTGTTGACGTTCCCCACCCACGCCTGGCAGCTGGCGTCCCCGTGGGAGCAGCCCGGCTGGGCGCACAGGGTCATGGTCTGGCCGGAGGCATAGTCGTAGTAGCTCACCGCCCCGGCGGCGCAAATATACCAGCCGTTGTCGTCGGTGAACACCTCGCCCGATCCGGCGGCGCTCCGGTTCTCCTTGGGCAGGGCGTGCCCTTGGGCGACGGGGGTGGGCTCCGGGTCCCCGGAGGGATTCCCGGCGGGGCCTTCAGGCCCGGAGCAGGCGGTCAGCAGCAGGAGCAGCGCAAGAAAGCATGGTACGAAGCGTTTCATTGGATAGTCCCTCCCCGATGGAATCGTAAATTTTGCCCATCTATCACACAGTATGTGCGGCAGACGGGCGGCTTTTGTTGCAAATCAACAGGATAGCTGCAAGCTGGATTGTAGCATATTGTGCAAAATATGTCAATATTCTTGAAAATGTTTTTCTAAAAAACGTATTGCGGGCCGACGATGCGGCCGCGACAAACAAAGCCCCCGGAAAGCAGGGCTTTCCGGGGGGATTTCCGCCTATTGGCCGTATGGCGAGGGTTCCTCGATGATGCTGGTTTCGCTCCAGCCGTTGTAGGCCTGGTGATAGTCATACAGGCTGACGCAGAGGGCCGCCACCCACAGCAGCAGCGCCGCCAGCACCGCCGCGATCAGGATGGTCAGCACCTGACGCCGCCGCCGCAGGGCGGCCAGCAGCTCCTGGGTGCTCATGGCGTCCACATACGCCGCAGCCACCTGCTGGGGCGTCCCGAACCGGGCTTCCAGGTCTGCGTCCCGGGTTTCGGCGCAGTAGGCCTCCGCCTCGCTGCGCAGAGCCGTCAGCAGCTGCTTTTTGTGTTTTCCGGCACAGGGCAGATAGCTGCCGACGGCCCGGACATATCGGTTGACCTGCCGCTGTCTTTTCCGCATGGCGGTACCTCCTCTCGAATGATGGCCGTCACGCCGGTCATCATGGATTCATATTCCCGGATCATTTCCTCCAGCCGGGCTTCTCCGGCAGGCTCCAGGTGGTAGTATACGCGGGTCATCCGCTTGCCCACCAGCACCCGGTGGTCGGAGATCAGTCCCTGCTCCTGCAGCCGGTACAGCACCGGGTACAGGGAACCCTCCTGGGTTTTCAGCCGTCCGCCGCTGCGCCGTTCCGTCTCCTGCACCAGCTGGTAGCCGTACATATCTTCCCTTCGCAGCAGCGACAGCAGGATCAGCGCCATGACGCCGCGCTGGAATACATTGGGTCCCGAATCGCGTGACATACCGCCGCCTCCTTTGCCAAAGTTCTCCTTCTTTTATACCATCCGTTCCGGAAAAATGCAACATTTTCCTGTTTGAAATGTGCGGTTTGAATGCTGAAGGCCCGTACCGGCGGATATTGGCCGGTACGGGCCGTTAATCGTTATGAAGGCTTATCCGGTGATTTTCCGGCTGCTCAGCATGTACCCCAGCGCACCCAGGAGCAGCAGCCCGCCGCACAGGGCAAAGCGCCAGCCGATCCCCAGGGCGGTCAGCAGGGAGGAGGCAAACGGGACGCGATCTCCGGCGGCTCCCGCCAGTACCGTGGCGGACAGCAGTCCGGTCAGTCCGAAGTACCGGTACAGCAGGGCATAGGCCGCCGTGCTCAGCAGGAAGCCCGCCGTGCCTAAATTGGCGGCATGGGCAGCCTTGGGCAGATAGTCCGATTCACCGTACAGAGCGTACAGATAGGCGCTGGCCGTTCCGGAGGACAGACAGGCGGAGATTCCCTCCACCAGGGCCTCCGCCACGAAGTTTCGCTGATCCCGGCCTGGGTCCGCACCAGCAGGGCCACCGGCGCAAAGAATACCAGCCCGCCGCACAGACTCATGCCGTCATAGGCGTCCATTTTCCGGAGGCCATTCGGTGCCTTTCCGGCGCCCCTTCATTTTCCGGCGGCACCCCGTTTTTTCACAAAAAGCACCACGGCGGCGATCAATGCCAGCCCCGCGGCGAGCAGCAAAAGATTCTTATTCATTGTATATCTCCTTATATTTTCGTATTCTTTCGCTGGGAGGCCTGATACCTTCGCACTCCTAAAACCGGATTCTACATGATCACTTCTCCTGTTATATTGATTTTGTGCATCGTTCCGGATGCCTAACTAATATTCATTAGCTTTACTATGATCCGCTGGCTGCGTCTTGTCAAGAGGGCCGCGCACTTTTTTGCCGATTCTCTCCCAAAAACCGGGGAGTTGAAATACTCTGCCGGATTTGCTATAATAGGCCCCGTGAAATAAGAAGCATCCGGCAAAACGGATGTCTGTCTGTTTAAGGAGAAGCTATGTTCAAAGTAATCAAAAAAGAGGGCCGGGCCCGGCGGGGCGAGTTCCGCTGTGCCCACGGCGGCACGGTGCAGACGCCGGTATTCATGAACGTGGGCACCCAGGCCGCCATCAAGGGCGGCGTGGACGCCTTCGACCTTCACGATCTGGGCTGCCAGATCGAGCTGTCCAACACCTATCACCTGCATCTGCGCCCCGGCGACGACGTGGTGCGGCAGATGGGCGGCCTGCACCGGTTCATGAACTGGGACGGTCCCATCCTCACGGACTCCGGCGGCTTCCAGGTTTTCTCCCTGGCCAGCCTGCGGAAGATCACCGAGGAGGGCGTCACCTTTGCCAGCCATCTGGACGGCCACCGCATCTTCATGGGGCCGGAGGAGAGTATGCGCATCCAGTCCAACCTTGGCTCCGATATCGCCATGGCCTTTGACGAGTGCGTGGAAAACCCGGCGCAGTACGACTATGCCAAGGCCAGCTGTGAGCGCACCCTGCGGTGGCTGGAGCGGTGCAAGGCGGAGCATGACCGGCTCAACGCCCTGCCGGACGCCGTGAACCCCCATCAGATGCTGTTCGGCATCAACCAGGGGGCCACCTATGAGGATCTGCGGATCTGGCACATGCAGCAGATCGCCAAAATCGACTGCGACGGCTTCGCCATCGGCGGCCTGGCGGTGGGGGAGCCTACCGAGGTCATGTACCGCATCATCGAGGCGGTGGAGCCCTATATGCCCGCCCACAAGCCCCGGTATCTCATGGGCGTGGGCACTCCCAGCAACATCATCGAGGGGGTGGCCCGGGGCGTGGACTTCTTCGACTGCGTTATGCCCGCCCGCAACGCCCGCCACGGCAAGCTCTTTACCTGGCAGGGGGCCATGAACATCAAAAACGCCAAGTACAAGCTGGACGACCGGCCCATCGACCCGGAGTGCGACTGCCCAGTGTGCCGCCGGTTCAGCCGGGCCTATGTCCGCCACCTGTTTGCGGCGGAGGAGATCCTGGCCCTGCGCCTGGCGGTGATGCACAATCTGTATTTTTACAACAAGCTGGCCCAGCGCATCCGCGACAGCCTGGACGCCGGCTGCTTTGAGGACTTCCGCCGGGAGTACAGCGAGAAGCTCAGCCGCCGTATCTGACGGCTTATCCCAGAATTCTGAAAAAACTTGCCTGTCCCCCTTGCCAAACAGGGAGAAGTTATTGTATAATAACACTATATTCGTGAAAAAGGAGTTTTTGTCCCATGATTGAATTTGCCTATGCCGCCACCACGCCCGGCAATACTCCCGCTGCTGGCGGCGGTATGTCTTCTATCGTGCTGATCGTCCTGATGGTGGCCATTTTCTACTTCATGCTGATCCGTCCGGAGAGCAAGCGGAAAAAGCAGGCCGAGGAGATGCGCAGCTCCCTGCAGAAGGGCGACTGGCTGACCACCATCGGCGGCGTGTATGGCCGCGTCGTGGCCATCACCGACCGCACCGTGGTCATTGAGACCAGCGAGGACCGGGTCCGCATCGAGTTCCTGAAGTCCGCCATCGGCTCCGTGGGTACCCTGGATGAGCAGGCCGCCGCCGCGCAGCGGGGCAGCCGCAAGGCCAAGAAGGGCGCCGAGGCCGAGAAGCCTGTCGAGGCTCCCGCCGAGGAGACCCCCGCCGAGACCGAGAAGGCCGAGGATCAGGAGTAATTTTCCTTCATAAAAAAACCTCCCCTGCATACGCTTAGAAAAAGCGGCAAGGGGAGGTCTTTTTATGTCTGCACTGGGGGCTGTTCTGGGAAAGCGGACCTGGCTGGGGGCGGGCGCTATCCTGCTGGCGGCGGCCGGGGGCTGCGCCCTGGGGGCGCTGCTGGTGGTGAAGGGCGTCTTGCCGGAGGGCGGCGCTCTGGCCTGGGGCTGCGGCTGCTGGGCGTTAGCTGCCTTTGCCGGAGGGCGGGTGGCCGTCTGGGGCAGGGGAGAGGGGACACTGACGGCGGCTCTGACCGCCGGTGCGGCGGCGTACCTGCTGGCCTGGCTGGCGGGTGCGGCCATAGGCGACCCGACCTTCCGTACCGGCGGGCTATACCTGACAGCCGCCATCTTCGGCGGCGCCGGTGCGGCGGGGCTGCTGGGGAGCAGACCCCGAAAAAAGCGCCGGGACGCCAGACCGCCGATCCGAAAGCCTGTCCGGCGGAAATAGGCCCGCCGGAGCGGCGTGGTGAAAATCACGAAAATGCCGCTGCGGCAAAAATTTCCTTGACAGGAGACTATACGAATCGTAATCACGCGTACAGGCAAGATGTGGGGCCAAAGCCGGACCGTCCGGCCCCATATCTTGCTTTTTTCGACCCGAAAAGAGACGACCTGATCCCACGGTTTGCGAGGTTAACATAACGCAGTTTACATAACAATTTAACATAACTCACAAATTTGCAGCCACCGCCGAAATAATCCTTGCACCGGCGGCCGTTTTGGCCTATATTAGAGGACGTCCCTTTTGTTTGGCTTATGGCTTCTATTTGCCCCGCTTGTCTCATAGGATCAGATGAGGTGAGTGTGCAAATGAAGCTGTTTCCCGTAAGGACCCAAGCCCTGCGGCTTCCGGCGCTGGTACTGGTATGCCTGCTGTTGGTGCTGGGGGCGGTGCTGGGCTTTGCCGTTTGCCGGGCCGTGCCCCAGCAGGACCGGCAGGAGCTCAGCGACTATCTGCATCAATATGCCCAGGCCACGGCGGACGGCCGGGGGCCTTCGGCCTCGGCCCTCAGCGTGGCCGCCGCCTATTTCCGCTATCCGCTGGCAGCGGCGCTGCTGGGGCTGACGGCGGCGGGACTGGTGCTGCTGCCGGTTCTGTCGGTGGCCCAGGGCTTTTTTCTGTCGTTTTCCGTCGGCTGCTTTGCCCGGGCTCTGGGCCGGGGCGGCGTATACCTGGCCCTGGCGGCCTTCGGGCCCCGATGTCTGTTTGTTCTGCCCTGCACCCTGCTTCTGACGGTGCAGGGTTTATCCGCCGCCGCCCGCCGCCGGGACGGCCAGAAGGTCCGCCTGACGGAGGGGGCCTACTGGCGCCGGGTGGGGCTGTGCGGCCTGATTCTGCTGATAGGGGCCGCTCTGGAGCTGACCTTCGGCCCCCGGCTGCTGCAATGGGTCATCGCCCGCACACTGTAGAAAGAGAGGAGGAGACGTGTATGCCCGACTATATCGCCCTGTACCGCGCCTATCTGGAGCAGGAGAAGCACGCCTCCCCCAACACCGTCAGCTCCTACGTCCGGGACCTGACCCAGTTCCGGGCCTGGCTGCCCCAGGGCAGCGACCTGCGCCGGGTCAAGCCCGCGGCCGTGGAGGAGTATCTGGCCCACCTGACGGACCAGGGCCGCTCGGCGGCCACCGTCACCCGCAGCGCCGCCTCCATCAAGTCCTTTTACCATTACCTGGTGCTCTCCGGAGCCATGAAGGCCAGCCCTGCCAAGGGCGTGGCCGCCGCCAAGGTGGAGCGCAAATGCCCAGAGATCCTGACAGGCCGGGAGGTGGAGCTGTTTCTGGAGCAGCCCAAGTGCGTGGACGAGAAGGGCTATCGGGACCACGCCATGCTGGAGCTGATGTACGCCACCGGCGTCCGGGTGTCGGAACTCATCGCCCTGAACGTGGAGGACGTGAATCTTCCGGCGGCGTTCCTGCGCTGCGGCGACGAAAAGCGGGAGCGCATCATCCCCCTATATCCCCGGGCGGTGAAGGCCCTGCGGGACTATATCCAGGTCATCCGTCCCCGCCTGGCGGACCAGGAGGAGGCGGCGCTGTTTGTCAACATGAACGGCCAGCGCATGACCCGCCAGGGCTTCTGGAAGCTGGTGAAGCACTACCAGGCCAAGGCCGAGATCACCAAGGACATCACCCCCCACACCCTGCGACACTCCTTTGCGGTGCATCTGCTGGAAAACGGGGCGGACCTGCGCTCCATCCAGGAGATGCTGGGCCACGCGGACATCTCCTCCACACAGATCTACGCCCACATCATCAAGCAGCGCCTGCAGGATGTGTACCGCAAGGCGCACCCCCTGGCCTGATAGGATTGAACCACAGCGCAGCAAAAAACTGCTGCGCTGTGTTGCATTTCACCCGAACATTTGTTATAATAAGATGATATCTTGGTGGAGGAGCAGCCATGCGCATTTTAGGGATCGACCCCGGCGTGGCCACCGTGGGCTTCGGCGTGATCGAGGCCCAGGCAGGCCGCCAGCAAATGATACAATACGGGGCCATCACCACCCCGGCCGGTCAGCCGCTGGCCGCCCGGCTGGTGCAGATCGCCCAGGACATGGAGACCCTCATCACCCAGTTTCAGCCCGATGAAATGTCCATCGAGGAGCTGTTTTTCAGCAAGAACATTACCACCGGCATCGCCGTGGCCCATGCCCGGGGCGTCATTCTGTACACTGCCGAGCGCCTGCACCTGCCGGTGTATGAATACACTCCCATGCAGATCAAGCAGGCCGTGGTGGGCTATGGCCTGGCCGACAAGCACCAGGTCATGGACATGACCCGTCGGCTTCTGAAGCTCAGGTCCATCCCCCGGCCCGACGACGCCGCCGACGCCCTGGCCATCGCCATGTGCCACGCCCGCAGCGCCACCAGTCTGCTGCGGCGGAAGGACCCGGATGTAAAGGAGACCGTCTGATATGTTTTACTATGTAAACGGTACTGTGGCCGAAACCGGCCCCAATCTGGCCGTCATCGACTGCGGCGGCGTGGGATACGCCTGCGCCACCACCAACTATACCCTGTCCCAGCTGAAAAAAGGGGAGCGGGCCAAGCTGTATACCCATCTCCACGTCCGGGAGGACATTTTCGAGCTGTACGGCTTCTCCTCCCAGGCGGAGCTGAACAGTTTCCGGATGCTCATCGGCGTCTCCGGCGTGGGGCCCAAGGCGGCCCTGTCCGTCCTGTCCGCCGCCACGCCCCAGAATCTGGCCCTGTCCATCGTCACCGGCGACGAGAAGGCCCTGACCGCCGCCCCGGGCATCGGGAAAAAGATCGCCCAGCGCATCATCCTGGAGCTGAAGGACAAGCTGGCCAAGGAGCAGAGCAGCTTCTCCGCCCAGGGCGGGGGAGTGGTACCCGTATCCCTGCCCGGCGACAAGGGCAACGAGGCGGCGGCGGCTCTGGCGGTGCTGGGCTACGGGTCCCAGGAGATCAGCCTGGCCCTGAAGGGCGTCGACATGGACGCCCTGCCCCTGGAGGAGATCATCCGTCAGGCGCTGAAGAAAATGGTACGGTAAGGAGGCAGGCCCATGAGCATCGACTTCGGAACGGATATTTACGAGGAGCCCCTTGTTTCCAAGAGCTTCCTGCCGGAGGACAGCGGCGAGCTGTCCCTGCGCCCCCACACCCTGCGGGAATACATCGGCCAGCAGAAGGCCAAGGAGAATCTGTCCGTTTTCATCGAGGCGGCCCGCCGCCGGACGGAGCCTCTGGACCATGTGCTGCTCCACGGCCCCCCGGGCCTGGGCAAAACCACCCTGGCCGGCATCATTGCCGCCGAGATGGGGGTGAACATCCGCATCACCTCCGGCCCCGCCATTGAAAAGCCCGGCGACCTGGCGGCGCTGCTGACCAACCTCAGCGAAAACGACATTCTGTTTGTGGACGAAATCCACCGGCTGAACCGCTCCGTGGAGGAGATCCTGTACCCCGCCATGGAGGACTACGCCATCGACATCATCATCGGCAAGGGCCCCTCCGCCAACTCCATCCGGCTGGACCTGCCGAAATTTACCCTCATCGGAGCCACCACCCGGGCCGGGCAGCTGTCCGCTCCACTGCGGGACCGCTTCGGCGTCACCCTGCGGCTGGAGCTGTACACCCCGGAGGAGCTGGCCCTGATCGTCACCCGCAGCGCCGGGATCCTGAACGTCCCCATCCAGCCGGAGGGGGCCATGGAGATCGCCCGCCGCTCCCGGGGCACCCCCCGCATCGCCAACCGTATGCTGCGCCGGGTCCGGGACTTTGCCCAGGTCAAGGGCGACGGCACCATTACCCGGGAAATGGCGGACCACGCCCTTCAGGCTCTGGAGATCGACTATCTGGGCCTGGACCCGGTGGACCGCCGGATGCTCCGGGCCATCATCGAGAATTACGGCGGCGGCCCCGTGGGCCTGGATACCCTGGCCGCCACCATCGGCGAGGAGTCTGTGACCCTGGAGGACGTGTACGAGCCGTATCTGATGCAGCTGGGCTTCCTGACCCGGACCCCCCGGGGCCGTTGCGTTACCCGTAAGGCATATGAGCACCTGCACATGGACTTTATGGGCCAGGAACAGCTGGAATTATAACGAATAGGAGAATCGGAATATGGGAAAACTCTTTGGCACCGACGGCATCCGCGGCATAGCGGGGCAGACCCTGACGGCGGAGCTGGCATTTCATGTGGGACAGGCGGTGGCCGCCGTCCTGACGGAGGAGAAGGGCAGCCGTCCTCTCATCACCATCGGCAAGGACACCCGCATTTCCTCCGATATGCTGGAGGCGGCCCTGATGGCCGGTATCTGCTCCGTAGGCGGCGACGTGATGCCCCTGGGCACCATCCCCACCCCGGCGGTGGCCTTTCTGACGGTGCAGCAGCAGGCGGACGCCGGTATCGTCATCTCCGCCTCCCACAACCCCTATGCTTACAACGGCATCAAGGTCTTCAACGCCCAGGGCTACAAGCTCTCCGATGAGATGGAGGAGCGGGTGGAGGAACTGATCCTGAACCATGCGGAGCTTCCGGCCGCCGTGGACGGCGCCGTGGGCCGCCGCCACCACGGTATGCACGCCCTGCACAGCGCCTATGTGCAGCATCTGCTGGGCAGCATCGACTGCGACCTGACCGGCCTGCGGGTGCTGGTGGACTGCGCCAACGGCGCGGCCAGCGCCACTGCGCCGGACCTGTTCCGGGCGCTTCCGCTTCAGGCGGACTTCATCCATACGGAGCCTGACGGCGTCAACATCAACAACGGCTGCGGCTCTACCCACCTGGAGTCCCTGGCCCAGGGCGTCGTCTCCGGCGGGTATGATCTGGGCATCGCCTTCGACGGCGACGCCGACCGCTGCCTGCTGGTGGACGAGCAGGGGAATACCATCGACGGCGACAAGGTCATGGCCGTCTGCGCCTCCGAGCTCAAGCGCCGGGGGAAGCTCTCCGGCAACACCGTGGTGGCCACCGTTATGTCCAACCTTGGCCTGCACGAGTACTGCCGGGAAAACGGCCTGGACCTGGTGTGCACCGCCGTGGGCGACCGCCATGTGCTGGAGCGGATGCTGGCCGACGGCTTCGCCATCGGCGGCGAGCAGTCGGGCCACACCATCTTCCGGGCGTATGCCACCACCGGCGACGGCGAGCTGACGGCTCTGCAATTTTTGCAGACCCTCCGCCACAGCGGCGTCCCCGCCTCCCAGCTGGCCGCCCGCTGCCCCCAGTATCCTCAGGAGCTCATCAACGTGGAGGTCCCCCACACTCCCGGAGTCAAGGAGCGCATCATGGCCGATGAATCCCTGCGGCAGGAGACCCGCCGCTGGGAGGAAAAGCTGGGCGGCCAGGGCCGCATTCTCATCCGTCCCTCCGGCACCGAGGCCCTGATCCGGGTGATGGTGGAGGCGAAAACCACGGAAATTGCCCATCAGGTGGCCTCCGTTTTGGCTGATTTCATAAAAAAACTGTGATTTTCATCACAGGATACACAAATTTCCCAAGAAGGCTTGACAAATTATTTAGTGAAAAGGTATAATGTCTATGGTTTTGGATACTGGACTTCGCTATGACCAATTAGAAAACCTGTCCGACGAGGAACTTTGTTCCTTGAGTCGTGCAGGGCAGCGTCAGGCGGAGGACGTTTTAGCCACCCGGTATCATTGGCTGGTCCGTTCCTGCGCCCGCCCGTATTTTCTCATCGGCGGTGACAGCGAGGACCTGATGCAGGAGGGGATGTTCGGCCTGATCAAGGCCATGCGGGAGTTTGATCCCCAGCGTTCCCCACTGTTCCGGCCCTTCGCCGGGCTCTGCATCCATCAGCAGGTGTGTTCCGCGCTCCGGCGAGATGCCAGCCAGAAGAACGCACCGCTTAACCAATCCGTCCCCTTGAATCCCTCGCTTCTGAACGCAAATTCCGTCTTCGCGCAGGTCGATCCCGAGCGTTTGCTGATCGACAGAGAAAAGGCTGCCAGTCTGCTGGAGAATACCCGCAAACAGTTGTCCGCTTTCGAGGAAAAGATTTTAGGGTTATTTTTGGACGGTCTTGCTTATGGCGAGATCGCGGAAACCGTTGGCAAGCCCATCAAATCGGTGGACAACGCCGTGCAGCGGATTCGCCGCAAAGTGGCGCGGCAGCTTTCATCCGGCGATATCAGCAACAGCTGAACGCAATATATTTCATCTCAAAGAGAGGGTAAAATCATGTACGAAGACAAGACTTTGGTTTGCAAGGAGTGCGGTAAGGAGTTCGTGTTCACCGCCGGTGAGCAGGAGTTCTATGCTGAGCGTGGCTTCCAGAACGAGCCCCAGCGCTGCAAGGCCTGCCGCGACGCTCGCAAGAACGCCGCCCGCGGCCCCCGGGAGTTCTTCACCGCCACCTGCGCTGCCTGCGGCGGCGAGGCCCGCGTGCCCTTCGAGCCCAAGAGCGACCGTCCTGTTTATTGCAGCGACTGCTTCGCCAAGATGCGCGAGAACGGCTAATCGCTGATTCAGTAAATTGTAAAAGCGGCTGTCCACCGAGGTGGACAGCCGCTTTTTACTTCAAGTCGGGTATCAGCCCTCCCGCACATAGTCATAGGCCGTGCGCAGGGTGCCGCTGGAGGCGTAGATATTCCCGCATTTCCGGAAGCCGTAGCCCTCAATGGCGGCCTGCATGGCGCGGTTATCCGCGTGGGTGTCCACCCGCACATAGTCGGAAAGGCCGGTGCAAAAGTCGAAACAGGCCCGGGACACGCCGCGGACCGTGCCGCTTGAGGCCAGGCGGTGGATGGTGCCGTAGGGCCGGTCCGCGTGCCACCGTCCGTTCAGCAGCACCTGATAGGTGGGCTCGTCGCCGATGATGAAGGAAAAGGTCCCCACAACGGTTCCGTTCTCCGTGAGCACATAGCTGTCGCCCCAGGCAATGTCCGGCAGCAGCTCGGGAAGGCCCGGATAGTCGCCGCCCCACTGGGTGGGGTTGCCGTGGGCGGCCATGTACGCCTTGGCGGCCCGGAAGATCTCCAGAATGGCGGGGACGTCATCGGTCGTACTCTTTCGGATCTCCATGGCGTTATTTCTCCGTGCTCTTGTTGGCAAAGACGACACCCAGGGTGATCAGCACCGCCCCCAGGATGCTCATCCAGCTGATTTTCTCGTCCAGCAGCAGCCAGCCCACCACCACGGTGACAAAGGGGGAGGCATACAGGTAGTTGTTGGTGACCACCACGCCCAGGCGCTTGAAGGCGATGTTCCAGATGGCGAAGCACACGGCGTTGCCGAATACGCCCAGAAACAGCCAGGAGATCAGGATATTGGGCTGGGTGAACAGGGGCGTCAGGCTGGGCAGACCGTCCGTCAGCAGCACCAGGGGCAGGGAGGTCAGGAAGGCCCACAGGAACACCCGGCGGGTCACCAGGAAATTGTCATACCGCTCGGTGTACCGCTTCACCAGGATGGAGTACACCGCCCACATCAGGGCGGCGGCCAGGGCCAGCAGGTCCCCCAGAGGGCTCAGGTGGAAGGACAGAGTGCCGTTGAGCACCACCAGCACCACGCCGGCAATGGCCACCACCGCGCCGATGTACACCAGCTTCCCAAGCTTTTCGCCCTTCCGGGAGAACAGCTGGGCCAGGATCACCGTCAGGATGGGGGACATGGATACCAGAATGCTGACGTTGGCGGCGGAGGTGTGGGCCGCGGCGGTGTTCTGCAGGAAGAAGTAGAAGCTGCCGCCGGTGATGCCGATGAGGATGAACATCAGCTCGTCCTTCCAGGGGAGCTTCATGGTTTTGGGCCGCAGGGCCCACAGGGTCAGGTATGCAAGCCCCATCCGCAGGGGGATGATCTGGGTGGGGGTGTAGGCCGTCAGCATGACCTTGGTCAGCACGAAGCAGCTGCCCCAGACCAGGATGGTGAACAGGGCATAAATATGCCCCAGGGTTTTCTCTTTCATGATTCTTCTCTCCTCTTTCTATCCTCGCGTTGGTTTGCGGACCCGCAAAATGCCCGGCACTGCCGGGCATTTTGCTTGGGTTTAGATTACCTGTGTCAATCCTGGGGCAGGGTGGGGGTCTCGCCGTTCAGAATCTGCTGGATCAGGCCCTTGGCGGTGTTGATCTGGGTGGCGTCGGGCCACATGACCCACAGCTCCTCGCCTCCGGCGGAGTAGCACGGCTCTATGCCGCCCTCGCCGCTGACGGAGTAGCTGGTGATGTTCCAGTGGACGTTGTCCCGCAGCTGCATCTGCACCAGGCTGCTGATGTCCTCATAGGTCAGGCTGGTGATGAAGGAGGTGGACACGGCGTCCAGCACCTTCTGATAGCCCTTTAGGATGGCAGGGGAGGAGGCCTTATCCACGATGGCACGGATCACGGCCATCTGATTCTTGCCCCGCTGGTTGTCGCCGTCGTCAAAGGCGTGGCGCTCCCGGGCGAAGCACAGGGCCTGCTCGCCGTTGAGGTGGTTGATGCCCTTGGTGAAGGTGTAGCCCGCCATGTGGACGCCGTCGCCGTTTTCGTTGGGCACCTCCATGCCCACGGTGGTAAACTCATAGTCGGAGTTCACGTCCACGCCGTCCAGGGCGTCCACGATCTTCTTCAGTCCGGCGAAGTTCACCCGGGCGTAGTAATCCGCCTTGACCCCGTAGAGATTCCCCAGAACGGCGGCGGACTCGTTGATGCCGTACATACCGGCATGGGTCAGCTTATCCCGCTGGCCGTTGCGGGCCAGGGGCACATAGTAGTCCCGGGGGGTGTTGATCAGCAGGATCTGGTGGGTCCGGGGATGGATCACCGCCAGAATGTTCACGTCGCTGAGGCTCTGGATATTGATGTCCGAGCTGCGGGCGTCGATGCCGCTGCAATAGACGACGAAGGGCTGGGAGGTGATGGAAGCGTTGGGCTTGATGGGCTCCAGCTCCTTGGTGGTGCTGAACTCATAGATGATGCGGGTGTCCTGGGTGAAGGTGCTGTAATCGTCCAGTGAATCCAGGGCGGTGAGATAGCCGGAATTGAGGATGATGGCCCCTGCGTTTCCGTCGTACAGGGCGTCCGCCAGGGCAGTCAGCTCCGAATAGGTGGTGGTGTCCACCTTGCCGCCCAGGCCGTCCTTGATGTCCTCCAGCAGGGCGCTGGTGTTGTCGGCGCTGATGTCGGCGTCCTCGCTGAGGATGCCGAAGGTGTAGTCCACGGTGTCGCCGATGCTGCGGGCAGGGTCGTCGTCCATGACCACCACATAGGAGGTGGTCTTTTGCAGGGTGTGGCCCGCAATGGCCAGCAGGGCACTTTTGCCGGAGGCAGCAGCCACGGAGCCGTACAGCATCAGGCCGGACAGCAGCACCGCCAGCAGGCCGCACACCACCTTGCTGGTCTTGACCCGGCGGATGGGCAGCTGGATGATCACATGGCCCGCGTTGATCAGAAGCAGCACGATCTCGATGAGAATCAGATACAGGTCCGTCAGCAGCTTGGTGGACATTAGCTGCACCAGCAGCACCAGGCTGCAGATCATCAGCAGGCCCATGGCCGCCAGGCCGAACCAGTCAGCGCTGGTACGGTGTAGCCGGCGCCGTCTGCGGCGGGGCTGTTCTTGTTCGTTCATAAGCGTTTCATCCTTTCTGCGTCAGGGCTTCACAGTGGGCGTTTCACCCCGGAGAACCTGCTGGATCAGGTCCTGGGCAGTGGCGACCATCCGTTCATTGGGCAGGACCACGGCGTACCGGGCGTCATTTCCCAGACTGTAGCAATAGTCGGCGCTGTTTTCACCGGCAAGGCCGTATGTAGTGATGTTCCAGCCGGACATATCCTGCAGCTGCATCTTCACCAGGGAGATGATGTCCTCCTTGGGCATATTGGTGGCGATGGAGTCGGAGGCGGCGGTTAGAACGTCCTGATAGCTCTTGAGAATGGCCGGGGAGGCGGCCTTATTGACGATGCCCTGGATCACCAGCATCTGGTTGCGGCCCCGCTGCATGTCGCCATCGTCGAAGGCGTCCCGCTCCCGGGCAAAGGCCAGGGCCTGGCGGCCATCCAGGTGATTCACACCCTTCTGGAAGGAGTAGGCGGCGAAGTGGAAGTTGCCGCTGCCGTCTTCGTCGGGCACCTCCATGCCCACAGTGTTGAAGCCCACATCCGAATTGACGTCGATGCCGCCCAGGGCGTCGATAACGCCCACCAGGCCGGCAAAGTGGACCCGGGCGTAATAGCTCACGTCCACGTTATACAGCTGCTCCAGGCCCTTGATGGACTCCTCGATGCCGTACAGGCCGAAGTGGGTGAGCTTATCTTTCTGCCCCTTGGAGGGCAGCGTCAGATAGTAGTCCCGGGGGGTGCTGACCAGCAGGATCTGGTGGGTGGAGGGGTTCACAACAGCCAGAATATTGGTATCGCTGCGGCTGTTCAGGGGAATGTAATCCACCCGCTCATCGGTGCCGCTGCAATACACCACGAAGGGCTCCCGGGAAATGTTGGCGTTGGGGGCAATGGGCTCCACATCCGGGTTGTCAATGGAGAACCGGTAAATGACCTTGGTGTCCTTGGAGAAGCTCTGATACCCCTCCGTGCCCTTCAGAACAGAGAAATAGCTGTTGTTGAGGATGATGGCGTCCACCTGCTTATTCAGCAGAGCATCGGCCAGCTGGGGCAGGGTGCCGAAGGTTTCGGTCTGCACCTGGCCCAGGCCGTCCTCAATGTGGGACAGCAGGGCGTCGGTGTTCTCCCGGTCCAGGGCCTCCAGGATGCCATAGGTATAGCCGAAGGTGTCGTTGACGGTTTCGGCCTTGTCATCCGCCCGAACCACCACGGAAACGGTGGTCTTGGCGGAGCCGCCGGAGGTAATGTTGGACAGGAACTTCATAAAAGAACCGGCGGCGGTGGAGGTGAAGATCATGGCGGCGGAGAGCACCAGGGCCACCACGGAACAGACCAGCTTCCCGGCCACGCTGCGGCGCACCGGCAGCTGCACAAAGGCGTGCAGTCCGTTGAGAAGCACCAGCACCAGGATGAACACGACGGTCAGCACCGTGGTCAGCACACCGGCGTCCAGCACCCGCACCAGCAGGATCACGCTGCACACCAGCATGCACAGCAGGGCCAGCAGTCCCAGCCAGTCCGCCGGGCCCCGGCTTCCGCCCCGGGAACCGTAATAGGATGAATAGGCATTTCTGCGACGATAACTCATGGGTTTTCTCCTTGTTTTTTCTCTATATCTTTTTGCGTGTGCCGTTCAGGGGAGCTGAGGCGTTTCGCCGGACATGACCTGGCGGATGAGCTCCTTGGCGGTGTTGACGGTGTCCATATTGGGCCGCATGACCCAGGCGGCGTCGCCCAGGGCGTAGCAGTACGAGGTATCGCCAGAGCCGGAGACGGCGTAGCTGGTGACGTGCCAGCCGGACATATCCTGCAGCTGCATCTGCACCAAGGAGGCGATGTCGTCATAGCTCAGACTGGTGATGAACGCATCGGACAGGGAGGACAGCAGCGTCTGATAATTTTTCAGCACGGCAGGGGAGGAGGCCTTGCTGATAATGGCCTGAATCACGGCCATCTGGTTTTTGCCCCGCTGGTTGTCGCCGTCGGCGAAGGCGTACCGCTCCCGGGAGAAGCACAGGGCCGCCTCACCGTTCAGGTGATTGACACCCTCGGTGAAATCGTAGCCGCCCATGGAGAAGGTCTTGGTGGAATATACGTCCACGCCGCCCAGAGCGTCCACGATCTTGGTGAGACCGGCGAAGTTCACCCGCATATAGAAGGACGTGTGGGTGCCGTAGAGATTGTCCAGGGTCTGCATGGACTCGCCGGTGCCGTAGATCCCGGCGTGGGTCAGCTTGTCCAGCTGGCCGTTGTGGGCCAGGGGCAGATAGTAGTCCCGGGGGGTATTCACCAGCAGGATCTGCCGGGTGGTAGGATTCACCACCGCCAGAATGTTCACATCGCTGCGGCTGGTGATGTTGATGTTGCTGCTGCGGGCGTCGATGCCGCTGCAATAGACCACGAAGGGGTCCTTGGTCACGTCCACCGGGGCGTTGGTATCCGCCGGGGTGGGCTCCACGGTCTTGGTCGTGGTGTATTCATACAGAATCCGGGTCCGGTCGGAGAAGTCGGCATAGCCCTCCTGCTCCTCCAGCAGGGGGATATACCCCTTGTTCAGCAGGATGGCCCCCACCTGGTCGTCGTACAGAGCGTCGGTCAGCAGGGCAGGGGAGGCGTATGCCGTGTGCTCTGCCGCTCCCAGCTTCTCCTGCAGCTGCTGCAGCAGGGACTGGGTGTTCTCGGTATCCCGGTCCTCCAGAATGCCGAACCGGTAGCCCTTGACGTCGTCCAGACTCTGGGCCGGGTCATCGGCGTTGACGATGACGCAGGTGATGTCCGTCTCCACGGACTTGTCCGCCACATCGGTGATGGCGTGCTGCACGGAACCAAGAGCCACCGCGCCATAGAGCATGGCGGCGGCCAGCACCAGGGCCACGATGCCGCAGGCGATCTTTCCGCCGGTTTTCTCCCGGTGGGGCAGCTGGACCCAGCCGTGCAGACCGCTGAGCACCAGAAGCGCCCCAACTGCCAGCAGCAGCTGGCCGGTGGGCAGGAACTTGGTGGATATCAGCCGCACCACCAGCACCGCGCTGCAGATCACCAGCACGGCGAAGGCGACCAGGCCGAACCAATCCGCCCCGCTGCGGCGGGGGGAGGAGGTCTTTTCGGTTGTCATAGCGTGTCTCCTTTGCAATGGGATAAGTCGCCGGTGCGCCGCTTCGCAAAGCACACCTATTATAACAGTCTCCTATTATATATCCTGCGGCCGCAAATTTCCATCCCAAATTGTAACAATTTTATGAATTTCCCCATATTTACCATCCCAGTCCCCGGTTTCATACGGTAAAACGGTTGAAGCGGCGGAAAAAATGTGGTATGATGAACTACACTGTCGGACCCGGCGCGGAACACCGGGTCCGGAATATGAGGAGGAAAACAGATATGAAGGCAGCTCTTGTTATCATGGCGGCCGGGCTTGGCTCCCGCTATGGCGGAAATAAACAGGTGGACGGCGTAGGCCCCGGCGGCGAAATTCTGATGGAATACTCCATTCATGACGCCATCCGGGCGGGCTTCACCAAGATCGTGTTCATTATCAAAAACGATATGCAGGACCTGATGCGCAGCCTCTGCGGCGACCGGATCGCCGGGCTGACGGCCCGGGACGGGGAGCCGGTGGAGGTATGCTACGCCGTGCAGGACTATTCCAGCCTGCCGGCCTTCTATACCGTGCCCGCCGGGCGCAGCAAGCCCTTTGGCACTACCCACGCCGTGCTGTGCGCCCGGCCCTATGTGCAGGAGCCTTTCTGCGTCATCAACGCCGACGACTATTACGGCGTGGACGCCTACCGGGCCATCTATGAGGAGCTGGGCCGTCTGCCGCAGCAGGGGAAGGCCACCATGGTGGGCTATCTGCTGCGCAACACCGTCAGCGCCCACGGTACCGTGTCCCGGGGCGTGTGCCAGGTGGAAAACGGCCATCTGGCCGGGATTCACGAGGCCCTGAAAATCCAGCTGTTCCCCGACGGCAGCATTGCCGACGTGGCCGACGGCCAGCGCCGTGAGCTGGCGGCGGATACGCCGGTGTCTATGAACTTCTGGGGCTTTATGCCGTCGATTTTTGACCAGATGGAGACTTATCTGGAGGACTTCCTCCGCACCCTGCCGCCGGAGGAGCTGAAAGCCGAGTGCCTGCTGCCCAACATGGTAGGGGACCTGCTGAAGAAGGGGCAGCTGTCCGTGTCCGTGCTGCACTCGGCGGACCGCTGGTTCGGCATGACCTATCACGAGGACCGCCAGGCCGTGGCCCAGGAGCTGGCCCGGCTCCACGAAAACGGTACATATCCCGCTACGCTGCGGAACTGAAAAGGAGAATCACTTCATATGCAAAGCAGCAGAAAACAGCCGTCCCGGCGACTGGAAAAGCGAGAAAACAGCCGCCGTTGGCTGCTGATCCCGGCCCTGTGCGCCGCCGTCATTCTGGCGGTGGTGCTGATCGTGGAGCTGAATAAGCAGCCCCAGGTGCTGCCGGACAGCTCCAACACCACTCCCGTTTCCCATGACCAGCCCACGACTCCGGACCCCGAACCGGAGCCGGACCCAGAGCCTATACCGGAGCTTCTGACTCTGGTGAACCCCTGGAATCAGGTGCCGGAGGACTGGTCGGTGGACCTGGTGACCCTGCCCAACGGCCTTGAGATCGACAAGCGCTGCTATGACGCGCTGATGGACATGATCGACGGATGCTACGACGCCGGTCTGACGCCGGTGATCTGCTCCGCCTACCGGACTCAGGACTTCCAGCAGACCCTGTATGACAACAAGGTGTCCGAGTGGATGGAGCAGGGCTATAGCCGGGAGGAGGCCCGGGAGAAGGCCGGGCATCAGGTGGCGGTCCCCGGCACCAGTGAACACCAGCTGGGGCTGGCGGTGGATATTGTGGACGTCAATTATCAGAT
This sequence comes from Clostridiaceae bacterium Marseille-Q4149, assembly GCA_018228685.1. Classification (GTDB taxonomy): domain Bacteria; phylum Bacillota; class Clostridia; order Oscillospirales; family Oscillospiraceae; genus Vescimonas; species Vescimonas cirricatena. The sequence continues at coordinate 1,170,308 of CP073691.1, read as the reverse complement.
GCTGGACACCAACCAGGAGAACACCGCCGTGCAGAAGTGGCTGCTGGAAAACAGCTGGCGCTATGGCTTCATCCTGCGCTATCCCACGGACCAGACGGATGTCACTGGAATCGTGTATGAGCCGTGGCATTATCGGTATGTCGGTAAGGAGTACGCCCAGGATATCTACAAGAAGGGTCTCTGCCTGGAACAGTATCTGGAGCAATGGGGAAAGTGAGACACTGGCTCATGCGGCAGGAGTGGAAAAAACAATGGACAAACACCTATGATCGCTTCAGGTACCAGATACAATAATAACGGCGGCCCGGGTGGCTTGTGCGCTGACTGCAAACGCAGTCGGTACACGCTACCCGGGCCGGAATTGTTTTCAAATAGGTGCAGTACTGACTCATACTGAGCGCGCACGCACAGCGTGCGTAAACACACTGTGACTAAAACCCGCAAACTCTGCACCGGGGCCGCACAGGGGACCCCGGAAGCGCAATCTTTGATCCGGATGCCCATTCAGCCCAAATGCGCTCTACGCCTACTCTAAATTGAACAAAATTTACATTTTGTTCAATATTGATTGCACCAGAAAAATGCCCCCCTTCCTGCCTGGTCCCGTGAATGACAAAAGCACCGGGAGTATCTTCTCTCCGGTGCTCCTGCCCTTGCTATTTTTTCGCGCCTGTGGTATCGTATCAGACGCCGGGCCGTTGTCCGGCTATGCCATTCAATAAGGAGACTCCCATGAAAATCGCTTCCTGGTGCCGGGCCAACGCCATGCCCCTGATTGCTGTGCTGACGGCGGCGGTCACGGCCTGTTTTGTGCTGCCGGACGCGGCCTATGCCGGATATTTCGACTGGAAAACCCTATCCTGCCTGTTCTGCGTGCTGGCGGTGGTGTGCGCCCTGCGCAGTGTGGGCCTGTTCCCGGTGATCGCCCGGCAGCTGCTGCAGCTGTTCGGAACCGCCCGCAGCGTGGGCACGGCCCTGGTGCTCATCACGCTGGTGGGCTCCATGCTGCTGACCAACGACACGGCCCTGCTGACCTTTCTGCCTCTGAGCTGGATGGTCCTGCAGGAGGCAGGACAGGAAAAGCTGACCGCCTATGTCTTTATCCTGCAAAACTGCGCCGCCAACTTAGGCGGTATGCTGACCCCCTTCGGGAATCCCCAGAACCTATATCTGTTCGACCACTATCACATTCCCGTGGGCCAGTTCCTGTCCATTATGCTGCTGCCGTTTGCCCTGTCCACGGGGCTGATCCTGCTGTGCTGCCTGCTGATCCCCCGGCAGGTGCTGGCGGTGCCCCAGCGGGAGCTGACGCTGGACAAGCCCCGGGCCATCGCATACGGACTGCTGTTCTGTCTGGCCGTGGGGATGGTCCTGCGGGCGGTCCCCTACCCTGTGGGCCTGGCGGTCATCGCGGCGGCGCTGGCCGTTATGGATCCTCGGGCGCTGAAAAGCGTAGACTGGGGGCTGCTGGTGACCTTTGCCGCGTTTTTCGTGTTCTCCGGCAACATGGCCCGGATTCAGCCGGTGCGGGAGCTGTTCGGCCGACTGCTGGCCCATGGCGTCCTGCCGGTATCGGCGCTGACGTGCCAGGTGATCAGCAACGTCCCCGCCGCCATTCTGCTGAGCCAGTTCACGGACCGCTTTCGGGAGCTGCTGATCGGCGTCAACATCGGCGGCGCCGGAACGCTGATTGCGTCCCTGGCCAGCCTCATCACCTTCCGGGAATACACCCGCCGCTGCCCGGAGCAGACCGGCCGGTTCCTGGGCCTGTTTACCCTGGTCAGCTTCGGCTTCCTGGCAATTCTGCTGGCGGCGCTGAGCCTGTAGGGGTTTACAGCCGGGTCGGATTGCGGTATGATTAAGCCATAGAAAGCGAGGTGCGAAGCCATGGACTACCGGGAGGATTCCCCGGAAATTCTGCTGGATTTCCTGTCGTATCATGAGACCATCAAGGCCCACTCCCAGCGGACAGTGGACGAATATTATCTGGACCTGCGGAATTTTTTCCGCTATCTGAAGTGGACCCGGGATCCGGCGCTGCAGGAGCAGCCCATGGAGTCCGTGGACGTCCGGGACGTGGACCTGACCTTCGTGGGCTCCGTGACCCTGACGGAAATCTACGCCTACATGTCCTACCTCAGCCGGGACCGGGTGCTTCACCCCAACAGCGACCGGTCCGCCAAGGGACTGAACCCCACCTCCCGGGCCAGGAAGCTGGCCACCATCCGCTCCTTTTATGGGTATCTGTGCAACAAGGTCCACAAACTGGACCGCAACCCGGTGAAGGACATCGACGCGCCCAAGCTGAAAAAGACCCTGCCCCGCTATCTGACGCTGGATGAGAGCATTTCCCTGCTGGAATCCGTGGACGGGCCCAACCGGGAGCGGGATCTGTGCATCCTGACGCTGTTTCTCAACTGCGGACTGCGTATTTCGGAGCTCATCGGGCTGAACCTGTCGGACGTTCACGAGGACGCCCTGCGGGTCCTGGGCAAGGGCAACAAGGTGCGCATGGTGTACCTGAACCAGGCGTGTCTGGACACGCTGCGGGACTATCTGGCGGTGCGGCGGCCCATTACCGGGCCGGACCGGGACGCGCTGTTTCTGTCGGCCCGCAGCCAACGGATCAGCCGCTCCATGGTCAACGCCCTGGTGAAAAAGCACCTGTCCCAGGCGGGGCTGGACAGCACCCAGTATTCCTCCCACAAGCTGCGCCACACCGCCGCCACCCTGATGCTGCAAAACGGCGTGGACGTGCGGGCGGTGCAGGAGGTCCTGGGCCACGAGCACCTGAATACCACGGAAATATACACCCATATCGACAACGAGGCCCTGCGGGTGGCTGCAAAGGCAAATCCCTTGTCACAGGTGAAGACCAAAGGGAAAATCAAGGATGACGACAACTGAGAGGGTCCGTGTGGACCCTCTCCCCTTTTTGCGGCAATTTCCGGGGAGAACCGGGAATTTTTCCGGCCAGGCCATTGACATTCTGCCCGGAATGCTATACCCTAACGAGAGGTAATTATTTTATATGGAGGTTTCTCATGAATACGGCAGAGCTTTCCAGCATGAGCAAGCAGGTCCGGCGGGATATCATCAACATGACCGCCAACGCCGGCAGCGGCCACCCCGGTGGTTCCCTGTCTGCGGCAGACCTGATGACTTGCCTGTTTTTCAACCACATGCATGTGGATCCCAAGCACCCGGACGACCCCAATCGGGACCGTTTCGTGCTGAGCAAGGGCCACGCGGCCCCCTGCTACTATGCGGTCCTGGCGGAGATGGGCTTCATCAGCCGGGATGAGTTCAAGAATTTCCGCCAGCTCCACAGCATTCTCCAGGGTCACCCCGACAGCAAGAAGGTCCCCGGCGTGGACGCCGCCACCGGCTCCCTGGGCCAGGGCTGTTCCATCGCCGTGGGCATGGCCCTGGGTGCCAAGGTGCAGCATAAGGACTGCAAGGTCTATACCCTGCTGGGCGACGGCGAGTGCCAGGAGGGCCAGATTTGGGAGTCCTTCATGGCAGCGGCCCACTATCATCTGGATAACCTGACCATCATCATCGACAACAACGGCCTGCAGATCGACGGCACCAACGATGAGGTCATGTCCCTGGGCGACCTGCCCGCCAAGCTCCGGGCCTTCGGCCTGGACCTGCATGAGATCGACGGCCACGACATGGACACCATTGAGGCGGCCCTCAGCGCCCCCGCCGTCCCCGGCAAGCCCAAGTGCATCCTGGCCCACACCGTCAAGGGCAAGGGTGTCTCCTTCATGGAGAACCAGGTGGGCTGGCACGGCAAGGCCCCCAACGAGGAGCAGCGCCAGCAGGCTTTGAAGGAATTGGAGGACTGAGACCATGAGTGAAAAAATCGCAACCCGTGAAGCCTACGGCAAGGCTCTGGTAGAGCTGGGCGCCGCCAATGAGCAGGTGGTGGTGCTGGACGCCGACCTGGCCGGCGCCACTATGACCAAGCATTTCAAGGCCGCCTATCCCCAGCGCTTCTTCGACTGCGGCATTGCCGAGGCGGACATGATGAACATCGCCGCGGGCCTGTCTACCATGGGGCTGGTTCCCTTCTGCTCTACGTTTGCTATGTTCGGCGCAGGACGGGCCTATGAACAGATCCGCAACTCCATCGCCTATCCCAAGTTCAACGTGAAGATCTGCTGCTCCCACGCCGGCGTGTCCGTGGGCGAGGACGGCGGCAGCCACCAGGCCATCGAGGACATCGGTCTTATGCGCCTGATCCCCGGCATGACCGTCATCGTTCCCGCCGATGCCAAGGAGGCCCGGAAGGCCACCCTGGCCCTGGCGGAGTTCCGGGGTCCGGCCTATATGCGTCTGGCCCGTCTGGCCACCCCCGTGTTCGAGGAGGATTATCCCTTTGAGATCGGCAAGGCCAACGTCCTGCGGGAGGGCACCGACGCCGCCGTGTTTGCCTGCGGCCTGATGGTCAGCGAGACGTTGGCGGCTGCCAGGCTGCTGGAGGCCCAGGGCATCCGCATCGCGGTCATCAACGTCCACACCATCAAGCCCATTGACGCCGCCTGCGTCACCCAGTGGGCCGAAAAGTGCGGCAATGTGGTCACCGTGGAGGAGCACAGCGTCATCGGCGGCCTGGGCGACGCCGTGGCCGACGTGCTCATGGGCAAGGTCAGCTGCAAGTTCCGCAAGATCGGCGTCAACGATCAGTTCGGCCAGTCCGGCAAGGCTGCCGACGTTCTGCGGGAGTATGGACTCACCGCCGACCAGATCGCCGACCGCATCCGGGAGACTCTGTAACCTCATTCGATGCAAAAATCGGGAGAAATCGTCTGATTTCTCCCGATTTTTCTGTCCTGATATGATTATTGGGGAATGACCTGCACGATTCCCCGGGCGCAGTCCACGGACACGAAGGTGCCGTCCTTCAGGCGGCGGGTGGCGTCCGAGGCCGCCACGATGACGGGCTTATTCAGCAGCAGTCCCACGGTGGCCGTGTGACAGTCGGCGCTGGCCTCCTCGCTGACAATGGCCGCAGCCTGCCGCAGCCAGGGCAGTACCTCGTTGTTGGTATAGGGCACCACCAGCACGTCGCCGGGGTGGAACTTCTCCGGAATATCCTCCAGCGTCCGGCAGACGCACAGCGGACCGGAGGCGATCTGGCTGCCCACGCCGATGGCGTTGACCAGGGAGCCGCCCACCTGGGCGATGCGGATCATATTGGTGGTGCCGGAAATTCCCACCGGCACGCCTGCGGTGACCACCACCAGGTCCCCATGCTTCACCAGCCCCGCCTCCTGGGCGGACTGGATGGCCAGGTCTACCAGCTGATCGGTGCTGCTGGCCCGGGGCATGGTAATGGGCACCAGGCCCCAGTACAGGGCCATCTGGCGCTGGACCTGGGGGTCCAGCAGCAGGGCCACCACCGTGGCGGCAGGCCGGAAGCGGCTGACCATCTGGGCGGTAATGCCCCGCTGGCTGACGGTCAGGATGGCGTCCGCGCCGATGTCCTCCGCCGTGGTGCAGGCGGCGTGGGCCGCGGCGGCGGTGATGGACAGTCGGGTGCGCTTGGGCGTCTTGGCGGGACAGATGCGGTCGATGTTGCTTTCGGTTTTCCGGGCGATGGCGTCCATGGTCTGAACGGCCTCCACCGGGTACTTCCCTGCCGCCGTCTCGCCGGAGAGCATAATGGCGCTGGTGCCGTCATAGATGGCGTTGGCCACGTCGGTGATCTCCGCCCGGGTGGGCCGGGGATTCTCAATCATGGAGTCCAGCATCTGGGTGGCGGTGATCACGGGCTTCCCGGCGGCCACGCACTGGGCAATGATGTTCTTCTGGATAGCGGGAATCTCCGTGAAGTCGATCTCCACGCCCATGTCCCCCCGGCCACCATGATGCCGTCAGCCACGGACAGGATGTCCGCCAGATTGCTGACGCCCTCCTGGTTCTCGATTTTGGCGATGATCCGGATCCTGGAGTGATTCTTATCCAGAATGTGCCGGATCTCCCGGATATCGGCGGCAGACCGGACAAAGCTGGCGGCGATGAAATCGAACCCCTGCCGGATACCGAACAGGATATCCTCCCGGTCCCGCTGGTTCATATACGGCATGGACAGGGACACGCCGGGAACGTTGACGCCCTTCTTGTCCTTCATCACGCCGTCGTTCTCCACCCGGCACCGGATCTCCCGTTCGGTGGTCTCCAGCACCGTCAGCCGCACCAGTCCGTCGTCCAGCAGGATGGTGTCCCCGGGCTTCACGTCCTGGGGCAGCTGGGCATAGGTGATGGAGCACCGGCTCTCGTCGCCGGGAACGTCGTCGGTGGTCAGGGTAAAGCTCTGGCCGGTTTTCAGCTGCACCGGCCCGTTCTGAAAGCTCCTCAGCCGCACCTCCGGCCCCTTGGTGTCCAGCATGGCGGCCACCGGCAGATGAAGCTCCTCCCGCAGGGTCACCAGCTGGTCCAGTCGGCGCTGATGCTCGTCATAGCTGCCGTGGGAGAAATTGAACCGGGCCACGTTCATGCCCGCCTGCAGCATCTGCCGCAGCACCCCCTCCCTGTCGGTGGCCGGACCCAGGGTGCATACGATTTTTGTCTTTCTCATGGTCTTTCCTCTCTGCTCTGTTGGGGTGGCAATCCTGAAAATGCGCCCCCCTGGGCACCGGTGGGGTCACAGGGGGGACGCAAATGGGGTCCTTATCTCTCAGAATGCCTTGCCGTCGCAGCCCAGAACGTCCACGATCTTGTGGGCCACCAGCTCCTTGATGGCCTGGCGTGCGGGCTTCAGATACTGCCGGGGGTCAAAGTCCGCCGGATGCAGAGCGAAGTGCTCCCGGATGGAGGCGGTCATGGCCAGACGCAGATCGGAGTCGATGTTGATCTTGCACACGGCCAGGGAAGCGGCCTTGCGCAGCTGGTCCTCGGGCACACCGATGGCGCCGGGCATATTGCCGCCATACTGGTTTACCTTGGCCACCAGGTCCTGGGGCACGGAGGAAGAACCGTGCAGCACGATGGGGAAGCCGGGCAGACGGCGGGAAACCTCCTCCAGCACGTCGAAGCGCAGCTGGGGCTTGGTGCCGGGCTTGAACTTATAAGCGCCGTGGCTGGTGCCGATGGCGATGGCCAGAGAGTCGCACCCGGTCTTGGACACGAACTCCTCCACCTCCTCGGGGTGGGTATAGGAGGAATCCTCGGCGGACACGTTGACCTCATCCTCGATGCCGGCCAGGGTACCCAGCTCGGCCTCCACCACCACGCCGTGGTCATGGGCATACTCCACCACCTGACGGGTCAGGGCGATGTTCTCGGCAAAGGGCTTGGAGGAGGCGTCGATCATCACGGAGGTGAAGCCGTCCTCAATGCAGGACTTGCACAGCTCGAAGCTGTCGCCGTGGTCCAGGTGCAGGGCGATGGGCAGGCCGGTCTCGATGACGGCGGCCTCCACCAGCTTCTTCAGATAGGTGCGGTTGGCATAGGCCCGGGCGCCCTTGGACACCTGCAGGATCAGGGGGGCCTTCAGCTCGGCAGCGGCCTCGGTGATGCCCTGAATGATCTCCATGTTGTTCACGTTGAAGGCGCCGATGGCGTAACCGCCGTTATAGGCCTTCTCGAACATTTCCTTTGTTGTAACCAGTGGCATAATAAATCGCTCCTTTTGAAAATTTGGTCTTGACTTGTATGGAATGATTGGGATAAGATGTACATATGCATTGTACCACATTTTTTCTTTTTTGCAAGCCCCGATGGTTTACTTTATCAATCTTTTATGATAAAATATTCCGCACGGCAAGAAAATTCTACTGGGAGGTAGTCAATCATGAAAGAATTAAAAGGTGCCTGTATCATCGGTCAGTCCGGCGGGCCCACGTCTGTGATCAACGCCAGTGCCTACGGCGTCATTGACACGGCCCTGAAATCCGGTGTCATCACCCAGGTGCTGGGCGCGGAGCACGGCATCAAGGGCGTTCTCAGCGACCGTCTGTTCGACATGGGTCTGGAGGATCCCGAGGAGCTGCGTCTTCTGAAATACACCCCCTCCTCCGCCCTGGGCTCCTGCCGCTATAAGATCGCCGATCCTGAGGTGGACGATACCGATTATCGCCGGATCCTGGAGGTGTTCAAGAAGCACAATGTCCGCTACTTCTTCTATAACGGCGGCAACGACTCCATGGACACCTGCAACAAGATCAATCAGTATATGCAGTCCGTGGGCTACGAATGCCGGGTCATGGGCGTTCCCAAGACCATCGACAACGACCTGTTCGGCACGGATCACTGCCCCGGCTATGCCTCCGCCGCCAAGTACATCGCCACCTCCCTGATGGAGGTGAACCTGGACGCCCATGTGTACGACACCGGCATGATCGTGGTTATGGAGATCATGGGCCGCCACGCCGGCTGGCTGACGGCCGCCGCCGCCCTGGCCGGTGAATACGGCGCAGGCCCCGACTTGATCTACCTGCCCGAGGTGGACTTCAGCATGACCCAGTTTATTGAGGATGTCAAGCGCGTATACGCCGAAAAGGGCTCCTGCATCGTGGCCGTGTCCGAGGGCATCCACTATGAGGACGGCGGCTTCGTCTCCGAGGCCAAGGTGGCCGCCAACGACGGCTTCGGCCATGCCCAGCTGGGCGGTCTGGCCGCCATGCTGGCCCAGGTGCTGAAGGAGGAAACCGGCGCCAAGGTCCGGGGCATCGAGCTGAACCTGCTGCAGCGCTGCGGCGCACATCTGGCCTCCGAAACCGATATCGAGGAGTCCTACATGGCCGGTAAGGCCGCCGTGGAAAACGCCATCAACGGCATCAACGGCCGCATGATCGGCTTCGAGCGCGGCATCCGGGACGGCAAGTACGCCTGCAAGACCAAGCTCATCCCGCTGATGGAGGTGGCCAACACCGAAAAGAAGGTTCCCCGGGAGTGGATCAACGAGGCCGGCAACGGCGTGAACCACCAGTTTGTGGAGTACGCGCTGCCCCTGATCCAGGGCGAGCCGGACCTGCCCAAGGTGGACTCCCTGCCCCGCTTTGCCCATCTGAAGAAGATCCTGGCCAAGTAAATCCCCGTTTCAACGATCCCCTGGCGCTTACGCGCCAGGGGATTTTTAACTTTTTCTGCAAAGTGAAAATGCTTTACAGCTTTGTCAGATGCGCGCCTGCGGCCTTCAGCATGAGCCGCTTGGTGCCCACCCGGTCGAAGGCCACCTCTACCAGGGCATCGCCGCCCATGGGCCGCACGCTTAGGACCATCCCCTGGCCGAAGGCGCTGTGCCGCACCCCGTCGCCGGGCTGCAGCTGCAGCAGCGGTGCGGAGACCGCCGCCGGACGCACCGGGCGCTCCGGGTGTGCCGGACGCTCCGTCCCGGGCCGCGCCTCCCGCTGCGGCGCATAGGCAGGCCCATCGCCGAAATCGTCCCAGGAGGACGTCGGACGGGGCTCGGGCTTCCCCAGCCACTCCATGTTCTCCTCCGGGATCTCCTTCAGAAACCGGGAGGGCATGCAGGGAGTGGTGCGGCCGAACAGCATCCGCTGCCGGGCGTTGGTCAGGGTCAGCTTCTCCTTGGCCCGGGTCATGGCCACATAGCACAGCCGCCGCTCCTCCTCCATTTCCTCCGGCTCTCCCATGGCGCGATTCCCCGGGAAAAGCCCGTCCTCCATGCCTACCACGAACACGCTGGGAAATTCCAGCCCCTTGGCGCTGTGCATGGTCATCAGCGTCACGCAGTTGTCCCCGGCCTCCTGGCTGTCCAGGTCCGTATACAGGGCCACCTCGTCCAGGAAGCCCGACAGGGTGGGATTCTCCGGATCGTTTTCCAGGAAGGCCTGGATACTGGAGCTGAGCTCCTCCACGTTTTCCAGGCGGCCCCGGCTCTCCATATCGTTCTTCTCCTGGAGCATCCCCACATAGCCGCTGCGGCGGCACACATATTCATAGAACTCCACCAGGCCCATATCGTCCGCCTGGCGGCGCATTTCGTCGATCATTGCTGTAAAGGCCGTCAGCTTGCCAGCACTTGCCTTCAGCTGGGGATAGTCTCCCGCCCGCCGCAGAACCTCCATCAGCGGCAGACTCTCCTCCGTGGCGATGACCTGGGCCTTGTCCATGGTGGCCGCGCCGATCTTCCGGGCGGGTACGTTGACGATCCGCCGCAGCCGCAGGTCGTCGGTGGGGTTGTTGATGACGCACAGATACGCCAGCATGTCCTTCACCTCGGCCCGGTCGAAGAACTTGGTGCCGCCGATGATCTTATAGGGCACGCCGTTGCGCTTGAAGGCATACTCCAGGGCGTTGGACTGGGCGTTCATGCGGTACAGCACGGCGTTGTCCTTCCAGTTCACCCCCCGGCGATAGTTCATCATGATTTGCCCCACCACATAGTTGGCCTCGTCTCCCTCATTGAAGCAGGTCTTCACGGTGACCACCTCCCCCGCCCCGTTCTCGGTCCACAGGGTCTTGCCCTTGCGGCCCACGTTGTGGCGGATCACGGCGTTGGCGGCGTCCAGAATATTCTGGGTGGAGCGGTAGTTCTGCTCCAGCCGGATGGTCCTGGCCCCGGCGTACTGCTTTTCAAAGCTGAGGATGTTCTCGATGTTGGCCCCCCGGAAGCGATAGATGCTCTGGTCGTCGTCGCCTACCACGCAGATGTTCTTCCGTCCCCCGGCCAGCAGGCTGGCCAGCATATACTGCATGTGGTTGGTGTCCTGATACTCGTCGATGAGGACATAGCGGAACTTGTTCCGGTAATATTCCAGGGTCTGGCGGTCCGACTGCAAAAGCTCCACCGTGAGCAGGATGATGTCGTCAAAGTCCAGGGCATTGGCGTCCCGCAGGCGGCGGTTATAGGCGGCATAGACCCGGCCCATCCGCACCCGTCTCCAGTCGCCCCGCTGTTCCCACAGCTGGCTGAACTCCTCGGGCATCATCATGGCGTCCTTGGCGTTGGAGATCACCGACAGCACCTCCCGCACCGGGAAGGTCTTTTCCTCCAGCCCCATCTCCTTGAGGATGTCCTTGATGACCCGCTTGCTGTCGTCGGTGTCGTAAATGGTAAAGCTGCGGTCGAAGCCGATTTTGTCGATGTCCCGGCGCAGGATGCGGACACAGGCCGAGTGGAAGGTGGCGGCCCACACGTCCCGGGCCTCCTCCCCCAGCATCTTCTCCAGCCGGTCCTTCAGCTCGTTGGCGGCCTTGTTGGTGAAGGTGATGGCCAGCACCTCCCAGGGGCGGGCAGGCTCCACGGCGCAGAGATACTGCATCAGCGGCCGCTGCTCCGGGTCCGGCCGGGCGGCATACTGCTCCAGAAATTCCACCTCGTCCCGGGAAATTGGCAGCGGTATCTCATCTGTGTCGCTGCCCCGGCCATAGCGCAGGAGGTTCGCCACCCGGTTGATCAGCACCGTGGTCTTGCCGGACCCGGCCCCCGCCAGCAGCAGCAGCGGCCCCTCGGTGGTCAGAACCCCCTCCAGCTGCCGGGGATTCAGGTGCGCATAATCCGTGGCAATGGCCCTTGTCCGGGCCTCAATAAATCGTTTCTCCAGGTCGTTCATAGTGTTCCTTCCCCTGTCTGTATTCTTGTCTCTCATTTTAATACAATTTTCGCCTCCGGTCAACCGCTCTGCAAAGTTTGTCGAATTTTTGTTCGATTATCTCTTGACAAGAACGTCTGTTCGATTTATAATACCGATAGAACAAATGTTTTTGGAGGCGTTCCCTATGACGACTTTTGGATTTATTGTGATGCTGCTGGGTGCCGGTGCTTTCTCCGCCGGGGTTATCCGTCTGGCGGACTGGATTGACCAGCCCCGTCCTCGCCGCCGCACCGCCTGAGGCCGCCGGTCATGGAACTGCTGGATAAGCTGGCCATCCTGGCCGATGCGGCCAAATATGACGCGGCCTGCACCTCCAGCGGCGTTCGCCGGGGCTCCCGGCCGGGCATGATCGGCAACACCAGCTCCTCCCTGGCAGGCTGCTGCCACAGCTTCTCTGCCGACGGGCGCTGCATCACCCTGCTGAAGGTGCTGATGACCAACCGTTGCGTCTACGACTGCAAATACTGCGTCAACCGCCGGTCCCACGATACCCGCCGGGCGGCCTTCACCCCCCGGGAGCTGGCGGAGCTGACCATCGGGTTCTACCGGCGCAATTATATCGAGGGCCTGTTCCTGTCCTCCGGCGTCCTGCGCAGCCCCGACTACACCACCGAACAGATGATCGAGTGTCTGCGCCTGCTGCGGCAGGAATACCGGTTCAACGGATATATCCACGCCAAAGCCATCCCCGGCACGTCCCCGGAGCTGGTGCAGCAGCTGGGCCTGCTGGCGGACCGGCTCAGCGTCAATATCGAGCTTCCCTCCCAGGAGGGGCTGCAGACCCTGGCCCCGGATAAAAACAAGCAGGCCATCCTGCGGCCTATGGCCCTCATCCGGGACCGGACCGCCCAGAGCAAGGCGGAGCTGGTGCAGTATAAGCACGCCCCGGTCTTTGCCCCGGCGGGCCAGAGCACCCAGCTCATCGTCGGCGCTACCCGGGACACGGACCGGCATATTCTGCACCTGACAGAATCCCTGTACCAAAAATACAGATTGAAACGCGTGTTCTACTCCGCCTATGTTCCGGTGGTGGAAAACGCCCTTCTGCCCTCTCTGGACACCAAGCCGCCCCTGCTGCGGGAGCACCGGCTATACCAGGCGGACTGGCTGCTGCGGTTTTACGGCTTTAAGGCCCAAGAGCTGCTGGACGAGGCCCACCCGGACTTCAATCCCCTGCTGGACCCCAAGTGCCATTGGGCCCTGTGCCACCTGGAGCAGTTCCCGGTGGAGATCCGCAAGGCGGACCTGGAGACTCTGCTGCGGGTGCCGGGCATCGGACCGGTCAGCGCCCGGCGCATCGTCTCCGCCCGTCGGCAGACTCCTCTGCGGCTGGAGGACCTGCCCAAGCTGGGCGTGGTGCTGAAGCGGGCGCAGTTCTTCGTCACCTGCGGCGGCCGTATGCGCCCGGGGCTTCACTTCTCTGCCGCCACCCTGTCCCGCCAGCTGGAGGCCATGGAGCGGGGCCAGCTGCCGCCCCAGGAATGCCGGCAGCTGTCGCTGTTCGATGCCGGGTGACGCCATGGAGGATGTGATTTTTCAATATGACGGCAGCTTCCCCGGCTTCCTGTGCTGCGTGTTCGACAGCTATGCCCATAAAGAATTCCCCATCGCCTTTTACAGCGATGAGGAATGCGTCTCCCTGTATCCGGTGCGGGTGGTGGTTACCCGCCGGGACCATAGCCAGCGGGTGTACGACAGTTTGCAGCGCCTGTCCCCTCCGGCTCTGAAGGTCCTGCGCCGGGCCTGGCTGACCTGTCTGGAGGACAAGGAGCTTCGCCTGTACGCCTTCATCCGCAAGCTGTACGACCAGGGGCCTGGCTTTATGCGCAGCAAGGCCGACGATGTGTACTACCCCATCGCCTGCGCCCTGCGTCACCTGGGCGGTGAACTGGAAAAGCTGCGGGGCTTCGTGCGTTTTTCCGATTACAACGGCATCCTGGGCGGCGAGATCGAGCCAAAGAACCGGGTGCTTCCTCTGCTGGCCAACCACTTCTGCAGCCGCATGGCCGGGGAGTCCTTCTTCCTGTATGACCGCACCCACCGGGAGCTGCTGCTGTACACCAAGGGCCAGCGCCGCATCGTCCCGGTGGAAAGCCTGACGCTGGAGCTGCCCGGCCCGGAGGAGCTTCAGTACCGTGCCCTGTGGCAGGAGTTTTTCCGCACCGTATCCATCCGGGAGCGGACCAACCCCCGCTGTCAGAACTCGTTTCTCCCCAAACGGTATCGGGGCGTCATGACGGAATTTCTTCCGGTGGACTACGAGGGCCTCAGCCGTCCAGCAGCTGCCGGAGATCTGCCAGCCCCCGGCGCTCCAGCCGGGATATCTGCACCTGGGACACCCCCAGGATCCGGGCCGTCTGCTCCTGGGTCAGCCCCTTGAAGAAGCGCAGCAGGATGGTCATTTTCTCCCGCTCCGGCAGCTGATCGATGGCCTCCCGCAGGGCGATGTGCTCCACCATACGATCCTCCGGGCTGTCGGTGCCCAGGGTGGACTCCAGGGTCAGCCCCTCCGCCGTCTCCTGCTGCAGGGACTCCGGCGCGCCGGTGGCCAGCTCAACGCTAGCGATCTCCTCCGGCGTCAGCCCCGTCTCCTCCGCCAGCTCCGACAGCCGTGGATCCCGGCCCAGCCGGTGCCGCAGCCGCTCCCGGGCCGCGGCCAGGGCCTGCCCCTTTTCCCGGATGCTCCGTCCCACCTTTATCGCGCCGTTGTCCCGCAAAAAACGCCGTATCTCCCCAGCGATTTTCGGGACAGCATAGGTGGAAAACTGCGTTCCGTACGTCAGGTCAAACCCCTTTACAGCTTTGATGAATCCAATGCATCCCAGCTGATACAGGTCGTCCGTCTCCACCCCACAGCCATAATACCGCCGCACAATGCTCCAGATCAGTCCGCTGTTTTCCAGCAGCACCTGCTCGCAGGCCTCGTCGTCGCCGTTTTGGGCCCGGTCCAGCAGCGTGAACAGCTGCCCGCCGCTCATCGCCGGCCGGACAGGCGCGGGGCGATGCGCTTGCGCATGGACACGGTGGTGCCCTTCCCCGGCGCGGACTTCACCGTCAGCCGGTCCATAAAGCTCTCCATAATGGTAAAGCCCATGCCGCTGCGCTCCTGGCCGCCGGTGGTGAACAGCGGCTGCCGGGCCTGGCGGATGTCGTCGATGCCCCGGCCCCAGTCCCGCACCGTCAGCTCCAGCACGCCGCCTTCCAGAATGCGTAGCTTCATCACGATTTTCCCCAGCTCGTCCGGATAGGCGTGGACGATGGCGTTGGTCACCGCCTCGCTGACGGCGGTTTTGATGTCCCCGATCTCGTCCAGCGTCGGGTCCAGCTGGGCGGCAAAGGACGCCGCCGCCATGCGGGCAAAGCCCTCGTTGGCGCTGCGGCTGAGAAATTCCAGGGTCACATAGTTTTCGGCCTTCATCTTATGTACCTCCTCTCTATTCCACGGTGACAAAGCGGTCCAGGCCCGCGGCGTCCAGCACCTTCCTCGCCTGGGGCCTCACGCCCCGCAGCGTCACGGCGCCGCCCAGGTCCCGCACGCGCTGCCGGACCCGCATGACCACCGCGATACCGGAGCTGTCCATAAACGTCACCCCGGACCAGTCCAGCACCAGCCGCAGCGGCAGCGCCGCCTCGATGGCCCGGTCCAGCCGGCCCCCGATCTCCCGGGCGGCGTGGTGGTCCAGCTCCCCGATCAGGGCGATCTCCAGGCACCGTTCTTCCTGTCTGACCGTCATTTCCATGCCGATTCACTCCCTTATCATCCGCCCTGTGCTCCAGGGTTTTTGTGCGTTCAGAATACAATCTTCTCCGCAGGCCCCGAGACCCTCGGGGCCTGAAAAAAATCACCGCAGATCATTCGATCTGCGGTGATTATCAGCTTGTCAATTTTTTTGACAAGCTGAGTACGTTTTTTCAGAACTTTATAAAGTTCTGAAAAAACCTGATTGCAAACGAAAGACACCCCGGATGGGTTTCTTTCGTAACTATCTTCCTTTCCGAAAACGAAAACCGCCGGATTCTCTTGATAGCAGCAATCAGCGCAGATCGTTCAATCTGCGGTGATTGTATCATATTGGGGATTTCGTTTTCTGTCGGAAGCCGCCGGGGCGGGAAAAATCAGCCGCGCATGGCCTGGGCGGATTCCTCCAGCTTGGCGATCAGGGCCCGGGCCTTATCGGCCTTCTCCCGCTCGGCGTTGACCACCGCCTCGGGGGCCTTGGACACGAAGCTCTCGTTCTGCAGCTTCTTCTCGATGCGCTCCAGGTTCTCCCGGGCCTTGGTCAGCTCCTTCTGGATGCGCTCCAGCTCCTTCTCAATATCCACCAGCTCCGCCAGAGGCAGGTACATGGTGGCATCGTGAGTGGACACCGTCACCATACCGTTCAGGTCCTGGGGCGCCTGGCTGCCCACCTCCACCTCGCTGGCATAGGCCAGACGGGTGATGAAGTTCTGGCCGCCGGCGTAGATCTCCGGGGTCTGGCTGGCGATGATGATCTTGGCCTTCCGGGACGGCGGCACATTCATCTCGGCCCGGCGGGCACGGACGGCGGAAATGGCGTCCTTCACGGCCTCCATGGCCTGCTCCTCCCGGGCGAAGGCGAACTCCTCCCGATAGGTGGGCCACTGCGCCCGGATCAGATAGTCGCCCTGGTGGGGCAGCGCCTGCCAGATCTCCTCGGTGATGAAGGGCATGAAGGGATGCAGCAGCTCCAGCACCCGCAGCAGCACATAGCACAGCACGTTCTGGGCGGCCAGCTTGGCCTCCTCGTCCTCGCCGTACAGGCGGGTCTTGGTCAGCTCGATATACCAGTCGCAGTAGGTGTCCCAGATGAAGTCGTAGATCTTGGCGGAGGCCACGCCCAGCTCATAGGCCTCCATGTTGTCGGTGACCTCGCGGATCAGGGTGTTCAGCTTGCTGAGGACCCACTTGTCCTCCAGCTCCAGCTTCTCCGGCAGCTCCACCTGGTCGATGGTCAGGTTCATCATCACATAGCGGGAGGCGTTCCAGATCTTATTGGCGAAGTTGCGCATCGCCTCGCACTTCTCCACGAAGAAGCGCATATCATTGCCGGGGCTGTTGCCGGTGATCAGGTTGAAGCGCAGGGCGTCCGCGCCGAACTTGTCCGCCATCTCCAGGGGGTCGATGCCGTTGCCCAGGGACTTGGACATCTTGCGGCCCTTGTCGTCCCGGACCAGACCGTGAATCAGAACGGTCTTGAAGGGCTCCTGCTTCATCTGCTCCATGCCGGAGAAGATCATGCGGGCCACCCAGAAGAAGATGATGTCATACCCGGTGACCAGCACGGAGGTGGGGTACCAATACTGCAGGTCCTTGGCGTCCTTGTCGGGCCAGCCCAGGGTGGAGAAGGGCCACAGAGCGGAGCTGAACCAGGTGTCCAGCACGTCCTCCTCCCGGGTCAGATGGGTGCTGCCGCACTTTTCGCAGCGGGTGGGGTCCTCCCGGCTGACGTTGATGTGGCCGCAGTCGTCGCAGGTCCAGGCGGGGATCTGGTGGCCCCACCACAGCTGGCGGGAGATGCACCAGTCATGGACATTCTCCATCCAGTTGGTATAGGTCTTGGTAAAGCGCTCCGGCACGAACTTGATGGTGCCGTCCTTCACCACCCGGATGGCCTCCTTGGCCAGGGGCTCCATCTTCACGAACCACTGGGCGGAGATCAGCGGCTCCACGTCGTTGTGGCAGCGGTAGCAGGTGCCCACGTTGTGGGAATAATCCTCGGTCTTGATGAGGTAGCCCTGCTCCTCCAGGTCCTTGACGATGGCCTTGCGGCACTCGTAGCGGTCCATGCCGTTGTACTTGCCGCCGTTTTCGTTGATGGTGCCATCGTCGGCGATGACCCGGATCACCTCCAGGTTGTGCCGCAGGCCCACCTCAAAGTCGTTGGGGTCGTGGGCCGGGGTCATCTTCACCGCGCCGGTGCCGAAGCCGATCTCGCAGTATTCGTCGCCCACGATGGGGATCTCCCGGTTCATAATGGGCAGGATGCAGGTCTTGCCGATGAGGTGCTTGAACTTCTCGTCCTCGGGGTTCACGGCCACGCCGGTGTCGCCCATCATGGTCTCCGGGCGGGTGGTGGCCACCACGATGTCGCCGCTGCCGTCGGCCAGGGGGTAACGAATATACCACAGGTGGCCGGGCTTGTCGGTGTACTCCACCTCGGCGTCGGACAGAGCCGTCAGGCAGTGGGGGCACCAGTTGATGATGCGGCTGCCCTTATAGATCAGGCCCTTGTCATACAGCTCGCAGAAGGTCTTCCGGACGGCCCTGGAGCAGCCCTCGTCCATGGTGAAGCGGGACCGGTCCCAGTCGCAGGAGGAGCCCATCTTCTTCTGCTGCTCCACAATGCGGTTGCCGTACTTCTCCTTCCAGGCCCACACGCGCTCCAGGAACTTCTCCCGGCCCAGGTCATAGCGGGTCAGGCCCTCCTGGCGCAGGTTCTCCTCCACCTTGATCTGGGTGGCGATACCGGCGTGGTCCGTGCCGGGCAGCCACAGGGCCTCATTCCCCTGCATCCGCTTGAAGCGGATGAGGATGTCCTGCAGGGTGGCGTCCATGGCGTGGCCCATGTGCAGCTGGCCGGTGACGTTGGGGGGCGGCATCACGATGGAAAAGGGCTTCTTGTCGGGATTCGGCTCCGCCTTGAAGCAGCCGCCGTCCATCCACATCTGGTAGATCCGGGGCTCCACCTGCCGGGGATCGTACACCTTGGGTAATTCTTTGCGCATAGCTATTCTCCTTGTCTGAGTATTTGGCAAAACAAAAAGGCCCGCTCCGTTTTGCCATGGCAAAACAGGGCGAACCGTAAAAAGTCCGTGGTACCACCTGTATTCGGGAAATCCCGCACTCATGGGCGCAGAAAACGCCCTGTCCCGATAACGGAGGACATGCCGTTGCAGCCTACTGTCAGTTCAGCCCAAGGCTCCGGGACGACTTGGGCGGCGCGTCACGGGAGCTTCCACCAACCGCTCCCTCTCTCGGCATCCGCAGACCGCCTACTGCTTCCCATCACAGCCGCTTTCAATATGTGGGCATTTTACACCATTCCCGGAAAATTGTCAACCATTCCTTTGCCCGGGATTCAGAATTTGTTCAAAATCCCGCCGCATACTTGATTTGTTCACAAAATTATGGTATAAATTCTTCTATATTTTATCCGAGGAGGCTGTGCCATCCATGAAAAAGACCCTGCGGGACTATCTGCCCATCCTGCTGATGCTGCTGTGCACGGCAGGCTTCGGCATCCTGCTGCTGACAGGCGTGCTGGACCTGAACACCATCCCCCAGCTGGTGGACCACCGGCCCGGTCTGGCGGTGGCGGTGATCCTGGCGCTGTTTGCGGTGAAGGGCATCTCCGGCGTGGTGGTATACAACGCTCTGGTGGTGGTTGTGTCGCTGATCTTCCCGCTTCCGGCGGCCCTGGCCATCAACGCCGTGGGCACGGTCCTGTGCCTGTCCATCTCCTATTGGATCGGACGCTCCACCCGCACCGAGAGCCTGGAGGGCCTGCTGAACAAGCACCCCAAGCTCCGGAAATATTTCACCGCCACCCAGGAATACGGCTTTGTCTCCTGCTTCGCCATCCATATGCTGGGGCTGAACATGGAGGTGCTGGGGGTGCTGTTCGGCATGATGCGGCTGAATTACTGGTCGTATCTGGCCTCGTCGTGGCTGGCCATCATGCCGGGCATGGTGTGCTTCTGCATTCTGGGCAACAACCTGGATTTCCGCAATCCGGTGTTCTGGGCCCTGCTGATTGCGGACGGTCTGCTGATTCTGGGCGCCCTGTGGTACACCCGGCACAAGCTGGGTCAGTCCTCCAAGCGCACCTGAAGCAGCTCGTTCTCCTCCGCCGCGTCCCGCAGCACCGCCAGCGCCCGCTGCATATAGTCCTCCTCCGGCCAGTTCTCCACATGGATGGTGGTGGGCACGGACAGGTCCGTCAGGCAGTCATACAGGGCGTCCAGGCTGCGGCCGTACCATTCCGGCAGCTCCAGCGCCTCCGACAGGGCGTCGTGCAGCTGTTCCCGGTTGGTGATGTCATTTCCGTTCAGGTGGATCTGCATAGTCATTCTCCTCCATACAGCAGTTCAAAGGTCTTATAGTGGTCGCCGGTGTAGTAGATCAGGCCGTCGTTGGAAAACACGATGCGCTCAGCTCCCCGGGAATCGGCCCCCAGGGTGTTGATGTCGCACTCGGTCCAGGTGCGGCCGTTGGCCTCCGGCAGCAGGCCCTCATAGTTGCCGAACCGGCTGCCGCCGATGCAGCAGCCCGGGGCATAAGGCTCCAGGGAGCCTCCGGTCCAGCCCAGCTGCTGGGCCTCTTTTTTTGTGATGAAATTGTCCGGCAGGCGGCCGTACAGGTGGATATACAGCGCCACATCCTCTTTTGTGGTGTATGTACCCCCCTGCGCCAGCTGCTCCTGCTTCGGGTCGGCCGGCGGGTCCTGCTCCTCCGGCAGCATCACAAAGCTGCACGCCGTCAGGGACAGCGCCATCACCAGCGCCAGCAGAAGCGCCGTCAATTTTTTCATGGAATTCCCCCCTTTCCGTGTTTTGTCAGTATAACATATCCCGCTCCGTTGTGCAACCGAAACAATTCCCCTCCGGTGATTTTCCGGCTTTTGCCGCATTTCGCACAAGGTAGCGAGATGAAGTCGTTTCGTTCATATGACGCATAATGATCCCGCTTCATCGCAAAAATAACATCAGAGGCCCCAAAAAAGCCGCCGGTTCAGGAACCGGCGGCTTTTTTCAGCGCTGATACTCAAATTCCAGGTTGTACATGGACACAATGTCGCCGTCCTGGATGCCCATGCGCTCCAGCTGGTCAAACAGGCCGGACTGGCGCAGCATCTTGTCGAAGTACATGCGGCTCTCGTAGTCGGAGAAGTTGATGTTGGCCATAAGGCGCTGAAGCCACGGGCCCTCCACCAGCCAGGTGTTGTCCTCCTGCTGGATGTTGAGAGGCTCGGAGGTGTCGATCTGGGGCGGGCGGGGGACATACTCCGGCTCGTACACCGCCACCGGCGGCAGCTCCGCCAGCCGGGCGGCAATGGCCTGCACCAGCTCCCGGGTACCCTGGTGGGTGGCGGCGGACATGGCCATGAACGTGTAGCCCGCCTCCTCCACATGGGCACGGAAGGCGTCCAGCTGGGCGGGGTCCGCCAGCAGGTCCGTCTTGTTGGCCACCACGATCTGGGGCCGGTCCGCCAGCTCCGGACTGTACTGCCGCAGCTCCTGGTTGATGGCGTCAAAGTCGGCGATGGGGTCCCGGCCCTCGCTGCCGGACACGTCCACCAGGTGGACCAGCAGGCGGCAGCGGTCGATGTGCCGCAGGAAGTCGTGGCCCAGGCCCGCGCCCTCGCTGGCCCCCTCGATGATGCCGGGGATATCGGCCATGACGAAGGACACGCCCTCGTCCACATACACCACGCCCAGGTTGGGGTACAGGGTGGTGAAGTGGTAGTTGGCGATTTTGGGGTGGGCCTTGGACACCACGCTCAGCAGGGTGCTCTTTCCCACGTTGGGGAAGCCCACCAGTCCCACGTCCGCCAGCAGCTTCAGCTCCAGCACCACGTCGTGGCTCTCGCCGGGCAGGCCCGCCTTGGCAAAGCGGGGCACCTGACGGGTGGGGGTGGCGAAATGCTGGTTGCCCCAGCCGCCCCGGCCGCCCTTGCACAGCACAAAGGGCTGGTCGTCGGACATATCCTTGATGATCTCGCCGGTTTCGGCGTCCCGGATCAGGGTGCCCCGGGGCACGCGGATGGTCAGACTCTGGCCGTCCTTGCCGCTTTTGCGGCCGCCCTGGCCGTCTACACCGTTGGCCGCCACATATTTGCGCTTATAGCGGAAGTCCATCAGCGTGGACATATTGTCGTCCACCCGGACGATGATGCTGCCGCCGTCGCCGCCGTCACCGCCGTCGGGGCCGCCTGCGGCGATGTATTTTTCCCGGTGAAAGGCAACGGCTCCGTTGCCGCCGTTTCCGGCCCGGACGGTGATGCGGGCCTTATCAATGAATCCATTTGCCATATCGTTACCTCATCTGAAAGAATACGCTTTTATTTTACCCATTTTACAGGAAAAACGCCGCCCCGTCAAGACGCCTGCTTCCCTGACGACGACTCTTTTTCAGGGAAAGCGCAAAAAATGCTTGCAAAACCGGCTCGGATGTGATACCCTATCATGGCATAAAAAGGGCGGTCCTCTGCCGCCGGTGTCCGGAACGAGTCGGACGCCGCATACATGAAGGCACGAACGCCTATATAAACAGGAGGAAATATCCATGGATCTGATCAAAGCACTGAACAAAGAGCAGCTGGAGAAGGAAGTCCCCCAGGTGCAGGTGGGCGATACCGTCCGCGTGCACGTGAAGGTCAAGGAAGGCGCCCGCGAGCGTATCCAGGTCTTCGAGGGCACCGTCATTGCCAAGAAGCATGGCGGCATTGAGGAGACCTTCACCGTCCGTCGTATCTCCTACGGCGTGGGCGTGGAAAAGGTGTTCCCCGTGCACTCCCCCTCCATCGCCACCATCGAAGTGGTCCGCCACGGCTTCGTGCGCCGCGCCAAGCTGTACTATCTGCGTGACCGCGTTGGTAAGGCTGCCAAGGTCAAGGAGAAGCTGTAAGCTGTATCCCCCGAAAAAAGAACGAACGCCCGCAGACAGCGGGCGTTTTTTCTTTTGCCAAGCGGCGGAAAATATGATATAATTTCTTAGTTACGAAGGAAATACGAGAGGTGAACGACATGCAGGTTGATAATCTGAGCTGGTTCCCCGGGCACATGACCAAGACCCGGCGGATGATCACGGCGGAGATCAAAAATATGGACGCCGTGTGCGAGATTCTGGACGCGCGCATTCCCCTGTCCAGCCGGAACCCGGATGTGGACGAGCTGACGGCGGGCAAGCCCCGGCTGGTGGTCCTGAACCGGGTGGACCAGGCGGACCCCGGCGAGACCCGGCGCTGGACGGCTTATTTCCGGGAAAAGGGCTATGCTGTGCTGGAGGCCAATGCCAAGGGCGGCGCAGGCACCGCCCAGTTTGCCGCCGCTGTCCGGGAGCTGCTGCGGGACAAGCTGGCCGCCTGGGCCCAGCGGGGCCAGGCGGGCCGCACCGTGCGGGTCATGGTGCTGGGAATCCCCAACGTGGGCAAGTCCACCTTTATTAATAAGGTAGCCCGCCGCAAAACCGCCCGTGCCGAGGACCGGCCCGGCGTTACCCGCAGCAAGCAGTGGGTGCCGGTGGACAGCACTCTGGAGCTGCTGGACACCCCGGGCATTCTGTGGCCCCGGTTTGACGACCCGGAGGTGGGCAAGCGCCTGGCCTTCACCGGCGCCATCAAGGACGACGTGGTAGACATGGAGGAACTGGCCTGCTATCTCATGGACTATCTGGGCCGGCGGTATGCGCCGGTGCTGGAGGAGCGGTACAAGATCGACGTGCAGCCGGAGGACAGCGGATATGACCTGCTGGAGAAGGCCGGGCGGAAGCGGGGCTTCCTTATGCGGGGGGCCCAGGTGGACACCCAGCGCATGGCCCGGGTTCTGCTGGACGAGTTCCGGGGCGGCAAGCTGGGCCGGTTCACCCTGGAGACGGTGGAGGATGCGCAATGAAGCCGGATGAATCCCTGGAGCAGGCGGCCCGGCAGCGGGGCTATGCCGTTGTGTGCGGCTGTGACGAGGCCGGTGCAGGACCCCTGATGGGTCCCGTGTGCGCGGGAGCGGTGATTTTGCCGCCGGGCTGCAATATCCCGGGGCTGGACGACTCCAAGAAGCTGACGGAGAAGAAGCGCGAGGCCCTGTACGGCGTCATCACCGAAAGGGCCATCGCCTGGGCCGTGGCCTCCGTCAGCGCGGCGGAGATCGACGCCACGGATATTTTAAGCGCCCGGATCCGGGCCATGGCGCTGGCCATCGAGGCCCTGACCCTCCGCCCGGACTACGTTCTGATCGACGGCAACCGGGACCATGGGCGGTGCGCCTCCATCGACCTCCCCCATGAGACGGTGGTAGGCGGCGACGGACGCAGCGTATCCATTGCGGCGGCGTCCATCCTGGCCAAGGTCACCCGGGACCGGTACGTGACGCAGGTGCTGGACCGGGAATATCCCCAGTATCTGTTTGCCCAGCACAAGGGCTACGGCACGAAGCTGCACTACGCCATGCTGGACCAATACGGTCCCTGCCCGGAGCACCGGCAGTCGTTTCTGAAAAAGTGGAAGGAGCGGCAGTCATGAGCCGGGCCGAGGGCACCTGGGGCGAGGCGGAGGTGGCCAACTATCTGCGCCGCCGGGGCTACACCCTGCTGGCCCACGGGTTTCACTGCCGGTTCGGGGAGATCGACCTGATCGCCCGGAAGGACGGCGTGCTGTGCTTCGTGGAGGTCAAGACCCGGACGAATTTGTCCTGTGGCCTGCCCCGGGAGTATGTGACCCCAAAAAAGCAGGAGCGGCTGCGGAAAACGGCGGCCTGGTACCTGATGGTGAAGGACCTGGACTGCCCCGCCCGCTTCGACGTGGCGGAGGTGTACGCTGAGGGTCCGCATCCCCAAAAGGCCAGCCGCATAGAGTACATTGAGAACGCATTCTGAGGTGACGTATGGAACATATTCCCTATTTTGACGCGCATTGCGATACCATTTACCGGTGCCTGCGGACCGGAGCGCAGCTGCGGGAAAACGATGGTCATCTGGATCTGCACCGGGCGTCGAGCTTCGGGCGGTTCGCCCAGGTGTTCGCCCTGTATCAGGACCCGGAGGAGCTTCCCCGGGGCAGCACCATGGTCCGGGAGGGCCGCCTGCTTCACCGGCGGTTTTTACAGGAGATGGAGCAGAACCGGGACGTCATCGTCCCCTGCCGCACCGGCGCAGAGGTGGACCGTGCTGCGGCAGACGGGAAAATGGCGGCGATTCTCTCCATAGAGGGGGCCGAGCTCATAGGCTGCGACCCGGGACAGGTGGAGACGGCGGCGGAATGGGGTGTGCGGTTTCTCAACCCCGTGTGGAATTGGCCCAATGTCCTGTCCGGTACCAACTGCCGGGACACGGATCGGGGTCTCTCCCCTCTTGGTGCCGACTTCCTGCGGCAGCTGGAGGCGTTTCATATTTATCCCGACGTGTCCCACATCAGTGATCCCGGCTTCTGGGATGTGGTGCGCCTGGCCCGGGGGCCGGTGGTGGCCACCCACTCCAACAGCCGGGCCCTGTGCCCCCACCGACGCAACCTTACCGATGATATGTTCCGGGCCATCCGGGACAGCGGCGGCGTGGTGGGGCTGAATCTGTACCGGCCGTTTGTGGGTCCGGCGGGCACCATGGAGGAGCTGGTGGCCCATGTGGAGCATTTTCTGGAGCTGGGTGGGGAGAAAGCTCTGTGCCTGGGCGGCGATCTGGATGGCTGCGGGACCCTGGCCGCCGGAATGCAGGGCGTCCAGGACATGCCCCGCCTGTGGCAGGCCCTGGCAGCCCGGGGCTATCCCCAGGCCCTGCTGGAGGACCTGTTCTGGAACAATCTGCGGAGGATGATATAACGATATACTATAATAAGGAAGGAGGTGCCGTATGGCGCTGTATGCCATTGGCGATCTGCATCTGTCCCTGGGGTCCGACAAGCCCATGGAGATCTTCGGGGACGGTTGGAAGGACTATGTGGCCCGCATCCGGGAGGGATTCTCCGTGCTGACGGAGGATGACGTCACCGTGCTGTGCGGCGACCTGTCCTGGGGCATGAGCCTGGTGGAATCGCTGGAGGATTTCCGGTTCATCGACGCCCTGCCGGGGAAGAAGTACCTGCTCAAGGGCAACCACGACTATTGGTGGAACACCGCCGCCAAAATGGAGCGCTTTTTCGCCGAAAACGGCCTGACCACCATGGAGATCCTCCACAACAACTGCCGGTTCTACGGGGACACGGCTCTGTGCGGTACCCGGGGCTGGTTCTATGAGCTGGACAACCAGGGCACCCACAACGAAAAGGTCCTGCTGCGGGAGATCGGACGGCTGGAGACGTCCCTGAAGGCGGCGGGAGATCACGAGAAGCTGTGCTTTCTTCACTACCCGCCTCTGTACCAGGGGTATCAGTGCCCGGAGATTCTGCGGCTGCTGCGGGAATATGAGGTGAAGGTGTGCTGCTATGGCCATCTCCACGGTGCTTCTCACCGCCGGGCCCTGCAGGGAGAACGGGGCGGAACCTCGTTTTTCATGGTGTCCGGGGACTATTTGAGCTTTCATCCCAAAAAAATTTGTGATTAGAGCAAAAAAGTGTGGAAATTGAAATTGTTTTCTGCTATTATATAGAATTGCATTGATACGATTTAATGCTGAACGGAGGAAAAATCAAAATGAGTGTAAAATCCTGTGAAAAACTGGACAAGAGCAAGGTCGCACTGACCATCGAAGCAGATGCCGCCGCCTTTGAGGCCGCCATCAACAAGGCGTACCTGCAGCAGCGGTCCAAGATCAGCGTTCCCGGCTTCCGCCCCGGCAAGGCTCCCCGCAAGATGATCGAGAGCATGTACGGCGCAGAGGTCTTCTATGAAGAAGCAGTGAACATCCTGCTGCCCGACGCCTATGAGGCCGCCGTGAAGGAGCAGGAGCTGAAGGTCGTCGGCTATCCCGAGGTGGAGCTGGAGTCCTGCGGCAAGGACGGCGTGGTGTTCAAGTGCACCGTGGCCGTGTATCCCGAGGTGACCCTGGGCCAGTATAAGGGCCTGGAGGCCCCCAAGGCCGAGGTCAACGTCACCGACGAGGACGTGGACAACCGCCTGAACGAGATGGCCGACCGCAACAGCCGTCTGGTCAGCGTGGAGCGCGAGATCCAGAAGGGCGACACCGCCGACATCGACTTCGAGGGCTTCGACAACGGCGTGGCCTTCGACGGCGGCAAGGGCGAGAACTTCGACCTGGAGATCGGCTCCGGCAGTTTCGTCCCCGGATTTGAGGATCAGCTGGTGGGCATGAAGGCCGGCGAGGAGAAGGACATCGACATCACCTTCCCCGAGAACTACACCCCTGAGCTGGCCGGCAAGCCCGTGGTGTTCCATGTGAAGGTCAACGAGGTCAAGCACAAGGAAGTCCCCGCCATTGACGACGAGTTCGCTAAGGACGTGTCCGAATTCGACACCCTGGAGGAGCTGAAGGCCGACACCCGCAAGAAGCTGGTGGAGGACCGCGAGGCCGCTGCCCAGCGCGCCTTTGAGGACGCCCTGATGCAGAAGGTGGCCGACGGCATCCAGGCCGACATCCCCGATGAGATGGTGGACGTTCAGGCCCAGCAGATGATGGAGAACTTCCAGCAGCAGCTGGCCGCCCAGGGCATCCCCTTTGACCAGTATCTGAAGATGACCAACACCACCGAGGACGATTTCAAGAAGCAGGCCCATGAGCCCGCCCTGCAGCAGGTCCGCATGGATCTGGCCGTGGCCGCCCTGGTGAAGGCCGAGGAGCTGGAGGCCACCGCCGAGGAGATCGAGGCCGAGATGAAGTCCGTGGCCGATAAGTACGGCATGGACCTGGATACCATCAAGAAGTATCTGCCCGAGGCCGACGTCCGCGAGCAGGTCCTGCGCAGCAAGGCTATCAAGGCCGTGGCCGACGCCGCCGTAGCCGTGGCTCCCGTTGTTGAGGAGACCAAGGAAGAAGCCAAGCAGGAAGAGGAAAAGAAGGACGAGGAATAATTTTTCGTCCCCTGCTTGAGATACCCACCGGGCGGGTATAATGGGGTTGAGTTTCATCTATTTGTACAGGAGGTCATTTCTATGAGTTTAGTCCCTTATGTTGTGGAGCAGACCAACCGGGGCGAGCGTTCCTATGACATCTTTTCCCGGCTGCTGAACGACCGCATCATCTTCCTGGGCGAAGAGGTCAATGATACCACCGCCAGCCTGGTGGTGGCCCAGTTGCTGTATCTGGAGGCCCAGGACCCCGACAAGGATATCCAGATGTACATCAACAGCCCCGGCGGTTCTGTGACCGCGGGTATGGCCATCTACGATACCATGCAGTATATCAAGTGCGACGTGTCCACCATCTGCATCGGCATGGCTGCCAGCATGGGCGCGTTCCTGCTGTCCTCCGGCGCCCGGGGCAAGCGCATTGCCCTGCCCAATGCGGAGATCATGATCCACCAGCCCTCCGCCGGGACCCAGGGTAAGGTCACGGATATGGAGATCGACGTGGAGCATTTCCTGAAGCTGAAAAAGCGCCTGAACCAGATTCTAGCCGACAACACCGGCAAGGATCCCGAACAGGTGAAGCAGGACTCCGAGCGGGATCACTGGATGCTGGCCGAGGAGGCCCGGGAATACGGCCTGGTGGACAAGGTCATTTACAAGAGGTAACCAATGGCAGACGATAAGAAATCCCTGCGGTGCTCCTTCTGTGGCAAGGCGGAGAACCAGGTGCACCGCATGATCCAGGGCCCTGGCGTGCGCATCTGCGACGAGTGCGTCCAGTTGTGCATGTCCATTCTGGACGATGGGTACGAGCCCGGCCCTGAGGCCGGGTACGAGACCCCGGACCAGCTGCCCACTCCCCGGGAGATCAAAGAGGTGCTGGATCAGTACGTCATCGGCCAGGACGCCGCCAAGGTGGCCCTGTCCGTGGCGGTCTATAACCACTATAAGCGCATTTTCTTCGGCGGCGGCGAGGATGTGGAGCTGCAGAAGAGCAACATCCTGATGATCGGCCCCACCGGCTCCGGCAAGACCCTGTTTGCCCAGACCCTGGCCCGGGTGCTGAAGGTCCCCTTCGCCATCGCCGACGCTACCACCCTCACCGAAGCCGGTTATGTAGGCGACGACGTGGAGAACATCCTGCTGCGGCTGCTGCAGGCGGCGGATTTCGACGTGGAGCTGGCCGAGCACGGCATCATCTATGTGGACGAGATCGACAAGATCGCCCGCAAGAGCGAGAACACCTCCATCACCCGGGACGTGTCCGGCGAGGGCGTGCAGCAGGCACTGCTGAAGATCCTGGAGGGCACCGTGGCCAACGTGCCGCCTCAGGGCGGCCGGAAGCACCCCCATCAGGAGTTCATCCAGGTGGACACCCACAACATTCTGTTCATCTGCGGCGGCGCCTTCGACGGTCTGGAGAAGATCATCGAGCAGCGCACCGACCGCAAGGGCATCGGCTTCGACGCCGTGGTGGAAAGCAAGGCCGAGCGTCGGACGGGACAGCTCCTCAAGGAGGTCCAGCCCCACGACCTGCTGAAATTCGGCATCATTCCCGAGCTGGTGGGCCGTCTGCCGGTGATCGCCGCTCTGGACGGGCTGGGCCGGGAGGATCTGGTCCGGATCCTGACGGAGCCGAAGAACGCCCTGGTCAAGCAGTATCAGAAGCTGTTTTCCTATGACGATGTGAAGCTGGTGTTCGAGCCGGAGGCCCTGGAGGCCGTGGCCGACAAGGCCATCGAGCGCAACATCGGCGCCCGGGGCCTGCGGGCCGTCATGGAGGGAGTCCTGACCCCCATCATGTACGACATTCCCTCGGACCACACCATCGAACAGGTGACCATCACCGCCGGGGCCGTCAACGACGGCGCAGCACCTGTGATCCTGCGGGATCCCAGCCGCGGCACCAAGAACGCGCCGGCGTCCTGAAACAAGCACAAAGGGGAGAGACGCGTGCGCCTCTCCCCTCTTGCCCTATTGTACTTTCCCTATCGCAAAGGAGATACCCTTATGACCACACAAAATATGCCGGTGCTGGCCCTGCGGGGGTTGACTGCCTTCCCGGGCCAGACGCTGAGCTTCGACGCGGAGCGTGAGATATCCATCCTGGCCCTGGAAAACGCCATGGAGGGCGACCGGGAGCTGCTGCTGGTGACCCAGCGGGAGATCGGCGTCCAGGACCCCCAGGAGGAGGACCTGTACGAGATCGGCACCGTGTGCCGCATTTTCCAGATCGTCAAGACCTCGGATACCGGGGTACGGGTCATCGCCGGGGGCCTGCACCGGGCGGCCCTGCGCCGCCTGTGGCAGACCAAGCCCTTCCTGCAGGCCAATGTGGAGCTGCTGGAGGACCAGAGCTGGCGGGCCTCGGACCGCACCGAGGCTCTGACCCGGCGGACATACGCCCTGTTTGGCCAGTATCAGGAGCTGGTGGGGAATCTGTCCGACCAGCTGGTGGCCTCCGTGCTGGACATCCGGGACCCCGGCCTGCTGGCGGACACCATCGCCGCCAACATCAACCTCCGGCACCAGGATCGCCAGCGGGTGCTGCAGGAGCTGCATCCCGCCCGGCGGCTGCTGGTGATGAACGAAATTCTGGTGCATGAGGTGGATATCGCCGTCCTGGAGTCGGATATCGACCAGAAGGTCCGCCAGCGGGTGGGCCAGGTCCAGCGGGATATGGTCCTGCGGGAGCAGCTGCACGTTCTGCAGCACGAGCTGGGCGAGGACGGCGACGACGAGCTGTACGAATACGAGGAGAAGATCAACCGCTGCCGGGCCGGTGACGAGGTGCGGGAGAAGCTCATGAAGGAGCTGCACCGCCTGTCCAAGCAGCCCTTCGGCAGCGCCGAGGGGGCCGTCATCCGGAACTATCTGGATGTGTGCCTGGACGTGCCCTGGGGTGTGGAGACCCACGACCGGGCTGACGTGGAACAGGCCCGGAAGATCCTGGACAAGGACCACTACGGCCTGGACAAGGTGAAGGAGCGGATCCTGGAATTCATCGCCGTGCGGCAGCTGAACCCCCAGGCCAAGGGCAAGATCCTCTGCCTGGTGGGCCCCCCGGGCGTGGGCAAAACCTCCATCGCCCTGTCCGTGGCCAAGGCCATGCACCGGAAGCTGTCCCGGCTGAGTCTGGGCGGTGTCCGGGACGAGGCGGACATCCGGGGACACCGGAAAACCTACATCGGCGCCATGCCCGGCCGGATCATCGACGCGGTGATCCGCAGCGGCTCCATGAATCCCCTGCTGGTGCTGGACGAGATCGACAAGCTGGCCAGCGATATGCGGGGCGACCCGGCGTCGGCCCTGCTGGAGGTGCTGGACAGCGAACAGAACCACGCCTTCCGGGATCACTTCCTGGAGGTGCCGGTGGACCTGAGCCGGGTGATGTTCATCACCACCGCCAACACCCTGGACACCATCCCCCGTCCCCTGCTGGACCGGATGGAGGTCATCGAGCTCACCAGCTATACCGACGAGGAGAAGCTGCAGATCGCCAAGCGGCATCTGCTGCCCAAGCAGCTGAAGGAGCACGGTCTGAAGAAAACCCAGCTGCGCATCACCGACGACGCCATCCGGCGGGTCATCGCCGCCTACACCAAGGAATCCGGCGTCCGGGTGCTGGAGCGCCAGCTGGGGAAGCTGTGCCGAAAAGCCGCCATGCAGCTGGTGGAGGGCGATGTAAAGCGAGTTGACATTACAGAGAATAACCTGAAAGAACTGCTGGGAACCCAGCAGTACAGCGAGTCCATCCACAGCGACCGGGACCAGGTGGGCGTGGTAAACGGCCTGGCCTGGACCCAGGTAGGCGGCGAAATTCTGGAAGTGGAGGCCCAGGCCCTGGACGGCAGCGGAAAGCTGGAGCTTACCGGCAATCTCGGCAACGTTATGCAGGAATCCGCCAAGGCCGCCCTGACCTGCCTGCGCAGCCGTTGGGAGGAGCTGGGCCTGCCCCGGGACTTCTATAAGACCAAGGACGTGCATGTCCACTTCCCGGAGGGGGCCGTGCCCAAGGACGGACCCTCGGCGGGTATCGCCATCACCACCGCCATGCTGTCGGCGCTGACCGGACGGCCTGTCCGGGGCAGCGTGGCTATGACCGGCGAGGTGACGCTGCGGGGCCGGGTGCTTCCCATCGGCGGTCTGAAGGAAAAGACCATGGCCGCCCTGCGAAACGGCGTACATACGGTGCTGATTCCCCGGGAAAACGTCAAGGACCTGGACGAGATCGACCAGACCGTCCGGGCCGGTCTGCACTTCATCCCGGTGGACACCGTGGACCAGGTGTTTGCGGCGGCGCTGGTGCTTTCCCGCGGGGAGCACGCCGCCCCCCGTGGCCGCGTATCGGCGGAATCCCCCGCCGCACTATCAGTGTAAAGGAGGAGCGCTTGCCATGACGATCAACTATAACAAGGCGGAATTTATCCGCTCGGCGGTGCGCCCGGAGGCCTTTATCCGGGACGGACGGCCCCAGGTGACCTTTGCCGGGCGATCCAACGTGGGCAAATCCTCCGTCATCAACCGCCTGCTCAACCGGAAGAACTTCGCCCGGGTGGGCGCCACCCCCGGCAAGACCACCCAGGTGAACTATTTCCTCATCGACAACCGGGTGTATCTGACCGATCTGCCCGGCTACGGCTATGCCAAAGTCAGCAAGGAGGAGCGGGACCGCTGGGGACGGCTGATGGAGTCGTATTTCCAGGAGCCGGGCCTCATCTCCCTGGGTGTTCTCATTGTGGACGCCCGGCACAAGCCCACGGCGGACGACGTGACCATGTTCCAGTGGTTCCGGGGCACCGGATGCCCGGTGGTGGTCGTGGCCAACAAGCTGGACAAGCTGAAAAAAAGCGAGATCGAGCCCAATCTGCAGCTGATCCGGGACACCCTGGAGCTGGAGGAGCAGGACTGTCTGGTGCCCTTCTCCGCCGAAAAGGGCACCGGGAAAAACGAACTGCTGTCGGCCATCTCCCAGCGGCTGGGCGTGTGAATCCGGGCCTCCGCAATTCTGCCATCTTTTGCCAAAAACTAACCTTTGGTTAATGGTATTTTATCTGAGTCCACTGTACAATGGATGTACAGTGGACTCATTTTATCAAGGAGGAACGAACCATGCGAAAATTCAGCATTCTCTTGCTTCTGTGCACCCTGGTGCTGTGCCTGGCCGCCTGCGGAAATCAGGGGACGACGGACGACGACATCGCCGGCGACGACTGGCGCACCTGGGGCACCATTCAGGACACCGGCACCCTGACTCACGACGGCCAGATGATCGACGTGTGCATCTGCATCACCGACACCGGCGCCGACCTCTACTATGACAAGGCTGAGCAGGAGCTCTACACCACCGTGCAGTTCCCGGTGCCCCTCGACTCTGCCGCCAGCCGCTACCAGGGAACGGACTACAGCGATCTGGACGGCGACGGCAACAGCGACCTGCAGATGTCCTTCGACCAGGATGGCGAGTATGTGACCTACGTCTGGTACTGGAACACGGTCCGGGGCGAGTTCATGGACACGCTGGCGGACTGAGGAGGCTGTTTCATGAGAAAAACGCTTTGGCTGGCGGCTGTGCTGGCGCTGCTGCTGTCCCTGACGGCGTGCGGCGGCGGCGGGGAGGCCCCCTCCCCTGCCGTGCCGGAGGATCAGCACCAGGTGACGGACGCCAGCGAGCTGGAGGGCAAGTGGTCCTCCCCTTCCGGCAGCATCCTGTATTTCGTGGCCGACGAGGGGTGCTATTACTACCAGACCTTCTCCGGCCGCACGGGACAGGGCCGCTATGACACCTTCGGCGACGTGCCCATGATCGACTTCGACGGCTTCCTGTACGATTTCATCCTGCGGGATGACGGCGTGCTGCTGCCCAACCAGAACGGCAGCGGCGACGCGGAGTCCTTCGACCACTTCACCTTCACCCGCAGCGACGCCCGGGTGGACATCTGGGACATTGCCCAGCTGGACGGCGTGTGGCAGAACGCCCTGGGCGAGACTCTGGTCATCGACTCCCAGCGCATGGAGTATCTGAGCTACACCCGCCTGTCCGCCGGCAGCGGGACCATTGTGGACGCCGGGGACGGCAAGGGCCCCTATCTGGCCATGGACGGCTTCCATGCGTACATCTCCCCCGGCCTGGAGGCGGACCGCTTTGCCCTGCTGCCGGATAGGGAAACGGACGGCGACTTCTCCGGCGTGTTCTACCCCTATGGCCAGGTGGCGGCCTATACCGGCCTGCCGGGGGCCAGCTTTGAGCTGGACGAGGACGACCTGTGCCGCTGGTACAGCGACGGACACGACGCCTTCTACATCACCGGCAGCTACACCCTGCACGAGGACGGCCTGGCCTATCGGCAGGATGGGCCGGTGTATGCCGCCGGTTTTGACCCGGTGGACTACGACCCCGCCGAGGATTGGGGCGATAACTGGATGAACAACTGGGGATGAGAAAATGAAGAAGAATGTATGCCCCCTGTGCGGGAAACCGCTGAAAAAAGGCTCCACTGCGTGCTCCTGCGGCTACAAGGAGTCCCTGGCGGAGCAGGGGCTTCTGCGGCGGCTGGCGGTGTGGAGCCGGGTCCAGACCCTGGGCACGGTGCTGCTGGTGCTGGGCTTCCTTGTGGGAGCCGTTGTGTGGTGGCGGTCAGGCGACATCCGGTGGGGCCTGTTGGCTCTGTTCGCGTTTCTGTTCTCCGGGGCCGGGTGTATCTTCTGGGGCCAGAGCCGCCAGCGAAAGCTGGTCTGGGAGCAGATGGGCGACTATTTCCGCATGGAAACGGAGAACGCCTTTGGCCCGCCCCTGAACGTGCCGGGGCTGGTGATTGATGAGGCACACATCCGCCGGGGCGACATGATTCCTCAGCCCTGGGAAAAGTGTCAAGTGAAGAATTACCGCCAGGGTGTCCACCAGGGCGTCCGGTTCGGCGCGGCCAACGTGGAGCTGACCCACAATTTTGAGGAGCACGTGGGCCGGGACGTCAGCGACAGCATGTCCCGCAGCGTCCGCCAGTTCGGCGGCGTATGGCTGGTGTGTGAAACGGCACACTGCGCCCCTGCCGGCGGATATTTGTACCGGCGGGAGGATGCGGCATATGACCGGGACGGTCTGGGGCTGCTGCCCCTGCTGGAAACCCTGGGCCGTCCGGCGGCTGTCCGCTGGGAGGAAAACCGCCTGGAATTGGCGCTGGAATCCACGCTGCCGGTGATGGACCTGCCGGAGGGCAACCTGGCCGTCAGGGATTTGAATGGCCTGCGATACGCCTACCGGCTATCGCTGCGGTATTTGCAGGGGATCATCGAAGCCCTGTGCCGGTGCGAAGCCCTGTTTGGGGCAGAAGGAGAGGAGCAAGCGCATGGATAACAGCACACAGAATATTCAAAAGGGCCGTGCCCTGGCGGGCTTCGGCAAATTCTTTTCCGGTCTGGGCCTGGTGATTGCGGCCATCGGCGCAGGATTTGGCGGCGCGGTGCCCGTCATTGTCGCAGGTGTTGTCATTCTGCTCATCGGCGGGCTGATGGGCTCCGCTGGCGGCAAAAAGCTGCAGGATGCGGCCCAGGGCGGTCTGGCCCAGGCGGCTATGGAGCAGGTGCTGGAGGAGGCGGAGTACCGCCCCGGTGCGCATATCTCCAACGAAAAATACGCAGAGTCTGGGCTGGGACTGCCAAAAGCCGACAACATGGGCAGCAGCGGCCTGGTCTGCGGCAAATACCATGGCCGTCCGCTGGAGATCAGCAATCTGGAGCTTTCCAACACCCTGGCGTACCAGAATCCCGAGACGGAGGTCTGGGAGGATCGTGAGCTTCCCATCTTCAAGGGCCAGTGGATGGCGGCAGACCTGGGGCGAAGCATCTCCTGCAACGTGCAGGTAGCGCCCAAGGGCAAGCTGGCCCGCCTGCTTGGCCGGGATAGCTTTAACTCAGAGAATCCGGAGTTTGACCGGCGGTTCAGCATTCAATATGACAACCCCGCTGCGGTGCAGTCTGTGTTGTCTCCCCGGGTCATGGACCAGCTGCTGAAAATGGGCAGCGTCTATCTCAGCGTCAAGGCCGACGGCCGCGTGTTTGCGGCCATCCAGACGGTTGATCTGCTGTTCGGCGCCGGAAAGGGTCGGGCGGACAGCCTGACCCAGCGCTTTGTGGGCCAGCTCCGTGTGTTCACGGACCTGCTGGACGCGCTGAAGGGGTGATGGTATGCCCTTCTGGGGTGCGGCAGTGATATTCGTCCTGGCTGTGGCCGGGTTCGTCATTGGTGCGCTGCGGCTGCGGCAGCGCCGTGGCCTGCGGGCGGCGTGCATGATCGTGTGCGGCCTTCTGGCCGTCGTCAGCGGCGCATATATGGCGCTGATCATCATTCTGGTCAGCAGCGTGCGATAGGCTAATCAGCAACCGATTTTGGCAGCCTTTTTGCTTGCAATAATACCCTCTCATGCAGGTTTATCGTCCTGCACGAGAGGGTATTTCGTTATAGTGGTCGTATTACCGCTGCAGGGTCTTGACCCACTCGCCGTATTTGCGGAGGTTCTCGTCCCGGGCGGCGGGAGTTTCGCCGATGGTCAGGACATAGACCTTGATCTTGGGCTCGGTGCCGCTGGGCCGTACCAGGATGGTGGTGCCGTCCGCCAGCTCATAGCGCAGCACGTTGCTGCCGGACAGCTCCATGGCGGATTTTTCGCCGGTGCGGCAGTCGATGACGCTGCCATCGGTATAGTCCTTGCGGCGCAGGACCTCCACCCCGGCAATAGCGGCCGGGGGATCTGCCCGCAGATCCCGCATCAGCTGAGCCATCTTCTCCAGGCCGTCCAGGCCGGGCATCACCAGATTGTGGGTCTTTTCGCCGTAATAGCCGTACTTTTCGTACAGGGCGTTCAGCGCGTCAAACAGGGTCATGCCCTGGGCGGCGTACCAGGCGGCCATCTCCGTCAGGATCAACGAGGCGGTGACGGCGTCCTTATCCCGGACATAGTCACCCAGCATGTAGCCGTAGCTCTCCTCGTAGCTCATGATGACCTGGCCCTTACCCTGGCTCTCCAGCTCGTTCTTCTTCTCGGCCATGAACTTGAAGCCGGTAAAGGTATCGCAGCAGGTGACGCCGTTGGCCTCGGCCACCTTCCGGGCCATCTCGGTGGTGACGATGGTCTTCAGGAAATAGGGGTGCTCCGGCAGCTTGCCCGCCCGGCGCATGGCCCCGATGAGGTAGTCCAGCATCAGCACGCCGGTCTGGTTGCCGGTAACGGGCACAAAGGAGCCGTCGTGGCTGCGGACCATGATGCCCACCCGGTCGCTGTCCGGGTCGGTGCCCAGGATGAAGTCCGCCCCCACCTGGTTGGCCAGGTCAATGGCCAGATAGAAGCCCTCGGGGTTCTCCGGATTGGGGGAGGCCACCGTGGGGAAATTGCCGTCCAGCACCATCTGCTCCTTGACGCAGTACAGGTGCTTCACGCCCAGGCCCCGCAGGGCCTCCGGCACCAGCTGCCAGCCGCAGCCGTGGAAGGGGGTGTACACCATCTTGAAGGTGTCGGCCACCTGGGCCATGGACTGCCGGTCGTTGACCATGGCCATGACATGAGCCATAAAGCGGTCGTCGGTCTCCCGGCCCATGACCTGGATCAGGCCCTGGGCCGCCGCGTCGTCATAGGCCATCCGGCGCACGCCGGTGAAAATGTCGATGTGCTCCAGCTCCCGGGCGATGGCGGCAGCGTGCTGAGGCGGCAGCTGGGCGCCGTCGGACCAATAGACCTTGTAGCCGTTATACTCCTTGGGGTTGTGGCTGGCGGTGACGTTGATACCCGCCTGGCAGCCGTATTCCCGGACGGCGAAGCTCAGCTCCGGCGTGGGACGCAGAGACTCGAAGATCCGCACATGGATGCCGTTGGCGGCGCAGACCTCGGCGGCGGCCCGGGCAAACCCCATGGAGTGGTTGCGGCAGTCCATGCACAGGGCCACGCCCCGGCGCTTGGCCTCCTCCCCTTCGGCGCAGATGACGTTGGCAAAGCCCTGGGTGGCCCAGCGGATGACATGGACGTTCATCTGGTGCAGGCCCGCCTTCATGGTGCCCCGCAGACCGGCGGTGCCAAACTCCAGAGGCCCGTAGAACCGTTCCCGAATCTCCTTCTCGTCGCCGCGGATGCTTTCCAGCTCCGCGTGCTCCTCCGGCGTCAGCGCCGGGGAGGCCAGCCACTTCTCATATTCCCGCATGTAGTCCATCAGAAAATCTCCTTCCCTTCTATTACGCCTGGGGCTGCTCCGGTTCCTCCACCGGCTCAGCCTCCAGAATTTCCTTGGCGTCCTCCAGCAGGGAGGCCGGAACATACAGGCTGGCGCCGTAGCCGGAAAAGCCGTTGATGACCTTCCCCGCGCCGCCCTCATAGTCAAAATACTTGAAGCAGGGGATGCGATAGGCCGCCAGAAGCGAGATGAGCATATCCGCATCGGCGGTGGAATCGAAGGTGCTGGTCAGCAGAACCGCCTTCTCCTTCTCTCCCCTGGCATTGACGGGCCACTCCGGCGCATCCGGCGCAAAGGCCCACTTGGAATTGTCCATATGCGATACCTCCTGAAATGAAAGTTTATTTGTGATATTTCGTACCGGCGGCGATCTGACAGGCCCGGTAGATCTGCTCCAGCAGCATGATGCGGGCCAGGTGATGGGGAAACGTCATAGGCGACATGGACAGCCGCCAGTCGGCCTGGCGCTTCAGGTCCTCCGAAAGGCCCACGCTGCCGCCGATGAGAAAGGTCAGCTGGCTCTTTCCGGACACGGCCAGCTCCTGCATCCGGCGGCTCAGCTCCACGCTGGAGCAGGGCTTGCCCTCGATGCACAGGGCGATAACGGCCCCGCCCCGGGGCAGCCTTTCCCGGATGGCGGCGGCCTCCGCCGCCAGAGCCCGCTGAATCTCCGCCGCCGAGGGGTCCTCCGGCAGGCGGCTCTCCGGCAGCTCGATGATCTCCAGCTTGCAGTGCCGCCCCAGGCGCTTGGCATATTCGGCGGCGGCCTCCTGATAGAACTTCTCCTTCAGCTTCCCCACGCAGAGGACGGTTATCTTCTGCACGGCGTCCCCTCCGTCTCATAGGCAGGACTCAGCTCGTCCCGGGGGGCCACATACAGCCGCACCTGGGCCCCACCGGCCCGCAAAGCGCGGTCCACCGCGTCATAGGCCAGATGGGGCGTGTTGTTCTCCTTGCTGAGATGGGCCAGAACGATGCACTCGGTGCCGCAGGTGGCCATCCGGGCGGCAAAAGCCGCCGCATCTTTGTTGGACAGGTGGCCCTGGCTTCCCAGGACCCGCTGCTTCAGGGGATAGGGGTACGGCCCGGACCGCAGGCGGTCCACGTCGTGGTTGCTCTCCAGCACCAGCAGTCCCACCCCCGGCAGAGTCTCCTCCGCCTCCGGGGTCACATAGCCGGTGTCCGTCAGAATGCCAACGG
Source organism: Clostridiaceae bacterium Marseille-Q4149 (assembly GCA_018228685.1). GTDB lineage: Bacteria > Bacillota > Clostridia > Oscillospirales > Oscillospiraceae > Vescimonas > Vescimonas cirricatena. The sequence continues at coordinate 1,131,627 of CP073691.1, read as the reverse complement.
AGCCGGAGCCGTCGATGCGGTAATCCATGCTCTGGGCGGCGTCGTGGGACGTGGCAAAGGCCGTGACCCGGCAGGAGCCGATGCAGAATTCGGTTCCGGGGTCCCGGGGCCGCAGCAGCGGCTCCACCCCCGCCAGGCGATACGCCAGCTGCCGGGCGGTGCCGGGACTTGCGTACAGGGGGACGGTATGGTGTTTGATCAGGGTGGCCAGGCCGGAGATATGGTCCGTGTGCTCGTGGGTAATCAGAATGCCGTCCAGGTCGTCCATGCTGAGGCCCAGCCGGGCCAGACCCGCCTTGATGCGGCGGGTGGAGATCCCGGCGTCCACCAGGATATGGGTGCCGCCGTCGGACAGCAGCAGGCAGTTGCCCTGGGAGCCGCTGGACAGGGTATGTAGGGTCATCAAAATGCGCTTACCTCACAGAAAAATTCGGCATCCGCCGCGGATGGCGGCGGACGCCGTGAAAAATGCCGTATCAGCCGATGTGGGCCTCGGCCTCCTGGGCCTCGGGGATCTCCTCCACGCGGATATCCGCCCCCACAGAGCGGAGCTTGCCCACCAGGTCCTCATAGCCCCGCTCGATGAACTGCACCTGGGTCAGCTCGGTGACGCCCCGGGCCGCCAGACCCGCGATCACCAGGGCCGCACCGGCCCGCAGGTCGCAGGCCTGAACCGGCGCGCCGGTAAGGTACTCCACGCCCTCGATCACGGCCACCCGACCGTCCACCTGAACCTGTCCGCCCATGCGGCGCAGCTCGTCCATATACTTGAAGCGGTTGGCCCCGTATACGCCCTCGGTGACCAGGCTGGTCCCCTGGGCCAGGGACAGCACCACCGCGATCTGGGGCTGCATATCCGTGGGGAAGCCGGGATAGGGCTGGGTCTTGACGTTGGTGCGCTGCAGAGGCCCGGACCGGGACACCAGCAGGGTGTCGTCCTCCTCCTCCACGGTGACGCCCATCTCCGTCAGCTTGGCGGAGATGCAGTCCATGTGCTTGGGGATCACGTTGCGGATCAGCAGCCGTCCGCCTGCGGCGGCCACGGCGGCCATATAGGTACCGGCCTCAATCTGGTCGGGAATGATGCAGTAGGTGCCGCCGTTGAGCTTCTCCACGCCCCGGATGCGGATGGAATCGGTGCCCGCGCCCTTGATGTCGGCACCCATGGAGTTCAGGAAGTTGGCCAGGTCCACGATGTGCGGCTCCTTGGCGGCATTTTCGATGGTGGTGGTGCCCTCGGCCAGGGCCGCAGCCATCATGATGTTCATGGTAGCGCCCACGCTGACCATGTCCAGATACACGGCAGCGCCGGTCAGGCGGCCGCCCTTGGCCACGGCCTGGACCAGGTTGCCCTCGGTGACCTCCGCGCCCATGGCCCGGAAGCCCTTGACGTGCTGGTCGATGGGCCGGACGCCGAAATTGCAGCCGCCGGGCATGGCCACAGTAGCCTTGCCGAAGCGGCCCAGCAGCGCGCCCAGCAGGTAATAGCTGGCCCGGATCCGGCGCACCAGCTCGAAGGACGGCTGGGTGGAGTGCACATGGCGGCTGTCGATCTCCACCGTGTGTCGGTTCAGCACCCGGACGCGGGCCCCCAGCTCCTCCAGAATGGAGAACAGCAGCGTCACGTCGCTGATCTGGGGGATGTTTTCAATGCGGCAGACCCCGTCCACCAGCAGGGCGGCGGGGATGATGGCAACGGCGGCATTTTTTGCGCCGCTGATGGTGACCTCGCCCATCAGCGGACGGCCGCCATGAATGATATACTTATTCAAAACAGGCACCCTCTCTTAGGTAGTGTAGAAATATGTCCGTGAGTCTATCATGCCCACGGGTGGAAAACTTCATACGGCGATCCGCAGGAAGTATCAATTCGCACACGCATTCAGTATAGCATATTTTTCAAAAATAGCAAGCAAAGACGGCAATTCTTTTTGAATTATTTGCGTAGCTTAGCAGCTGCACCTGCGGAAGCCCCGCCATCCCAAACGCTTCGCACAGCACATCAGGTGGGCCTGCTTTCTCTCCGGCAGCATGAAATGCGGTCCACAGAACCGCAAATTTGCTCATCGTGCTTGACAGGATTTTAGGGGGAGCATATAATAAATTGGTATTTTGTGCCGTAAAATGGTGCAGAATGTGAAGGAGAGAGGGCATGAATTACCCGTTGGTCATTAAGGTCCTGGGCTATACCCTGTGGGTAGAGGCCGGGTGCATGGTGCTGCCGCTGCTGTTTCTGGCGCTGCTGCCACGGTCCTCCGGGGCAGGTGCGGTATGTCCGATGCGGGCAGAGCAGCCGGGCCCCATCAAAAATAAGCGGGTGGTGGCCTCGGCAGGGGCCTATCTGGTGGCGTATCTGCTGCTGCTTCTGGTGGGGGCGGCGGTGGTGGCCTGGGGGCAGAACGACTTTGCCGAGGCCTTTACCATCTCGCTGGCCTGCCTCAGCAACATCGGCCCCGCCATGGGCAGCATCGGCCCGGTGGGCGATTTCAGCAGCCTGACGGAGGTCAGCAAGCTGATGATGATCCTGTGGATGCTGCTGGGCCGCCTGGAGCTGATGCCCATCCTGGTGATGCTGTCGCCGGGGACCTGGAAGGAACGATAAGATAAGGGGGAAATGCCCATGAAGATCGGCTGCATCGTTATGGCGGCGGGAAACGCCCGCCGCTTCGGCAGCAACAAGCTGGACGCCCGGGTGGAGGGAAAGACCCTGCTGCGCCGGGCGCTGGAGGCCGTTCCGGCGGCGTGCTTTGACCGGGTAGCGGTGGTGACCCAGTATCCCCGGGGCATGGACCTGGCCCGGGAGATGGGCTTCCTGCCGGTGGAGAATCCCCGGCCGGACCTGGGGCTCAGCCACACCATCGCCCTGGGCATGGCCCATATGCAGGACATGGACGGGGTGATGTTCCAGGTGTCGGACCAGCCGCTGCTGCGGCGGGACAGCGTGGAGCGGCTGGTGGAGGCGTTCCGCCGCCACCCGGACCGGCTGGCGGCCCTGGCCCATGACGGCGTCCGGGGAAATCCCTGCCTGTTTCCGGCCAGCCTGTTTCCGGAGCTGACGGCTCTGGAGGGGGACCACGGCGGCAGCGCCGTGATCCGCCGTCATCCGGACCTGTTGCTGCTGGTGGAGGCCCCGCCCCAGGAGCTTACCGACGTGGACACCCCCCAGGCGCTGGAGGTCCTCACCGGAGAAAAATGCCGATAATTTTTGCCCCGTCCGGCCCGGACGGGGCAAAATCGTATATTTTATGAACAAACATAAGATGCTTTGTGAACATTAGCACTCGACGCTTGACAGTGCTAAAATTTGTGCTATGATACAGTTGTTCCTTGAGAGAGGGACCGCGAGAGGCCCCCCAGAGGAACTGAAAAACGTTGTATGTAACGGTAACAAAAGTTCGGCGGTGCGGCCCATAGGCCGCCCGGAAATTGAATGGAGGTATGACTTATGTTGCCTAGCATTTTTGGTGAGAACCTGTTTGATGATTTCTTTACGGATCCTTTCGGTATGATGGTAATGCCCCAGCGTCACGATCCGCTGTACGGCAAGCACAGCAAGAACCTGATGAAGACCGACGTGCGGGAGACGGAGGACAGCTATGAGCTGGACGTGGACCTGCCGGGCTTCAAGAAGGACGAGGTCAATGTGGAGCTGAAGAACGGTTATCTGACCATCCAGGCAGCCAAGGGCCTGGACAAGGACGAAACCGACAAGAAGGGCAAGTATATCCGTCAGGAGCGCTACGCCGGGTCCTGCAGCCGCAGCTTCTATGTGGGCGAGGACGTGGAGGCCGGCGAGGTAGCCGCCAGGTTTGAAAACGGCATCCTGCAGCTGTCCATCCCCAAGAAGGAGCACAAGCAGCTGCCCAAGAACTCCACCATCCAGATCCAGTGACCCTCCGACGCCCCGGTAACGTGCCGGGACTCGTAAATGAATCGGCCCCCCGGCGAGAAATCTCGCCGGGGGGCTTTTTGCGCTGCCGCGATAAAAAATTGTCAGCGTGCGAAAAAAATATGTTCCCGGGGTATTGTCTTTTTTTTCACTTTCGATTATAATAAGTTTGAAAAAAAGCTGTTGCCCCAACGGCAACGGCTCTTAACAGATTCTGAATGAGGATAAAGGGAACAAAAACATGAGAAACTTACAGTGCACCATCACCGACATGCGCAAGAAGGTGTTCGCCGAGGTGGCGAAGCTGGCCTATGAGGGCGGGGACTATTATACCCGGCTGGAGAAGCTGCCCTATGAGCTGATGCCCGGCGAGGTGGGCACCGTCCGGGAGTCTATTTTCCTGGAGCGGGCCATTGTGGGCGAGCGGATCCGCCTGGCCATGGGCCTTCCCCTGCGAGATGTGTCCGAGCATACGCTGCTGTCTGACGGTGTGGAGGAAAGCGCCATTGCCGAGAAATACTACGATCCCCCGCTGATCAACATCATCAAATACGCCTGCCATGCCTGTCCCGACACCCACTATGAGGTCACCAACGCCTGCCAGGGCTGTCTGGCCCGGCACTGCTCCCACGCCTGTCCCAAGGGGGCCATCCACTTTGAGCACGGCCAGGCCCAGATCGACCAGACCAAGTGCATCAAGTGCGGCAAGTGCAAGGCCGCCTGCTCCTATCAGGCCATCATCAAGTTCTTCCGCCCCTGCCAGGAGGCCTGCGGCATGGACGCCATCGGCAAGGACGACCACGGCCGGGCCCAGATCAACTATGACAAGTGCGTCAACTGCGGCATGTGCCTGGTGAACTGCCCCTTCGGCGCCATTGTGGACAAGGGCCAGCTGTTCCAGCTGATCCACGCCATCCGGGGCGGAGCAAAGGTCATCGCCATCATCGCCCCGGCCTTCTGGGGCCAGTTCGGCGAAAAGGTCACCCCCGGCCAGATCAAGGCCGCCATGAAGGAGCTGGGCTTTGCGGGCCTGGAGGAGGTGGCCGTGGGCGCGGACCTGTGCGCCATTGAGGAAGCGGAGGAGTTCCTACGGGTGGTGCCGGAAAAGCAGCCCTTTATGGCCACGTCCTGCTGCCCGGCCTGGTCCGTGATGGCCAAGAAGGAGTTCCCGGGCTTTGCACCGTATATCTCCATGACCATGACCCCCATGGTGCTGACGGCCCGGCTCCAGAAGCGCCGGAACCCCGACTGCAAGATTGCTTTCATCGGCCCCTGCGCCGCCAAGAAGCTGGAAGCCAGCCGCCGCAGCGTCCGCAGCGATGTGGACTTTGTCCTAACCTTTGAGGAGCTGCGGGGCATGTTCGAGGCCAAGAACATCGACTTCTCCCAGATCCCCGACGAGCAGGCCCAGTATGAGGCTTCCGCCCCCGGCGTGGGCTTTGCCGCCAGCGGCGGCGTGGCCAAGGCGGTGGAGAAGGTCATTGAGAAGCTGGAGCCGGATCGCCAGGTCAAGACCGTGTATGCCGAGGGCCTGCGGGAGTGCCGCCAGATGCTGCGCATGGCCCGCACCGGGAAATACGACGGCTATCTGCTGGAGGGCATGGCCTGCCCCGGCGGCTGCATCGCCGGCGCCGGTACCGTCCAGCCGCCGGAGAAGTCCCGCCGTCTGCTGGAGCAGTATAAGGCCCAGGCCCCCAAGAGCAACCCCGTGGAGTCGGACTATACCGAGTATCTGCAGATCATCCGTGAGGATGAGGAGAACTGGGACCCCGTGGCCCGTCACTGAGCACCGAATTTCGCAAAAAGTCATTCCGCTGCGGCGGAATGGCTTTTTCGTTGCCCGCAGCAGGCTTGACAGGCAGAAATTTCTACCATAAACTGAGCATATGAATATCGACAAAGCGAAGGAGAATGGCCATGCTCTATATCCAGCGATATCGCTCTCCCCTGGGGGAGATTCTCATGGCGGCAGATGACGCGGGCCTGGTAGGTCTGTGGTTCGCGGGACAGAAGCACTTTGCCCCGGGACTGACCCAGGCCCAGGAACAGGAGACCCCGGTGCTGGCGGCGGCGGGCCGCTGGCTGGACCTGTATTTTGCCGGACGGCGGCCCCATTTTATCCCGCCGCTGCACCTGACGGGCACGGAATTCCGCATGGCGGTGTGGTCCTTGCTGCAGGAGATTCCCTACGGAGAGGTCACCACCTACGGTGAACTGGCCCGGCAGCTGGCTCAGCGGCTGGAGGTGCCCCATATGTCCGCTCAGGCGGTGGGCGGCGCGGTGGGACACAACCCCATTTCCCTGATCGTGCCCTGCCACCGGGTGATAGGCGCCGACGGCAGCCTCACCGGCTATGCCGGAGGGGTGGACAAAAAGCGCCGTCTGCTGGCCTTGGAGGGGCTGGACATGTCCCGATTTGCCTGACCATCCCCGCTGATCCGTCAGCCGCTCCGGGAAAACTTCCTGTTGCATCCGGAGGAAAATCGTGCTACAATGTCGTAAAATGATGTACGGTATATTCGGAACATTCTAACATTCTATTGGGGGGAATCATTTATGGCAGAAAGCGCAGTGAAACGAATCGGCGTGCTGACCAGCGGCGGCGACGCACCGGGCATGAATGCGGCGGTGCGGTCCGTGGTGCGCTCGGCTCTGGATCGGGGCATCGAGTGCATCGGCATCCGCCGGGGCTGGTCCGGCCTCATCAACGGGGATTTTTACCGCATGGATTCCGGCAGCGTCAGCCGCATCATCAACCGCGGCGGCACCATTCTTTATACCGCCCGCAGCGAGGAGTTCCGCACGGCGGAGGGCCAGGCCAAGGCCGCCGGCGTGTGCAAGCTGCTGGGGCTGGACGGCATCGTGGCCATCGGCGGCGACGGCACCTTCCGGGGCGCCCAGGAGCTCAGCAAATGCGGCGTATCCGTGGTGGGCATCCCCGGCACCATCGACAACGACATCGTCTGCACCGAATACACCATCGGCTTCGACACCGCCGCCAACACGGCGGTGGAGTGCATCGACAAGCTGCGGGACACCATGCAGTCCCATGAACGCTGCGCCGTGGTGGAGGTCATGGGCCGCCACGCCGGATATCTGGCCCTGTATGTGGGCGTAGCCGTGGGGGCCACGGCGGTGCTGGTGCCGGAACGCCCCTATGATTTCCATTCCCAGGTGGCCGAAAAGATCCGCCACGCCCGCCTGAACGGCAAGACCAACTTCATGATCGTGGTGGCCGAGGGCGCAGCCAGCGCCGTGGACGTGGGCCGCCAGATTCAGGAGGAGCTGGCCCTGGATCCCCGGGTCACCATCCTGGGCCACATCCAGCGGGGCGGCAGCCCCACCGCCAAGGACCGGGTCATGGCCACCCGCATGGGCTATGAGGCCGTCCGGATCCTGGCCGAGGGCAAGACCAACCGGGTCATCTGCACCAAGGACGATCAGATCATCGACCTGGACATTGACGAGGGTCTGGCCATGAAAAAGACCCTGAACTCCGAGGAGTTCAAGGTCATGACCGTTATGACGGGTATGTAAATAGAGAACAATCCCTCCGGCATTAGCCGGAGGGATTGCTTTTTCAGAATTCCGGGTATCCGTCCTTCAGGGACTCATCGTACACGGCGCGCTCGCCGCCGATGAACTTGGGCCGCACCCGGGCCGCCAGCAGAATGGCGCTTCCGATGCGGTCCTGCTCCAGCCGCACCGGCACCGCCACCTTTTTCAGGTGCATGCCGATCAGCGTGCCGCCTACGTCCAGACCGGCGTCGGCCCGGATCTCCTCCACCGCCACCGGGTGGCGGAAGGTGTGATAGGCGGCGGTGGCAAAGGAGCTGCCCGCCTTGGGCTGGGGCACCACGTTGACGATGTCCAGCTGGGGCACCGCCTCGTGCTCCACGATCAGCGCCCGGTTCAGGTGCTCACAGCACTGGGCGGCGATATACACACCCATGGGGCCGAACACGCTGTGCAGCCCGTCGAAAATAGCCTGGCCCACCTCCGGCGTGGACCAGCTGCCCACCCGGTGGCCCACCACCTCGCTGGTGCTGCAGCCCACCACCACGATCTGCCCCTTGTGCAGACGGGCGGCCTCCGCCAACTGCCGGGCGGCGGCGGCGGACTCCTGCCGCACCTGGGCCAGCAGATCGGTATTTTCTACCTCATGAACGATTCCTGCCATGATAAAACTTCCTTTCTGCGGGAATCCTCCCGTTTGAAGCTATTTTACCACTGAATGTTCAGCTTGTCCAGAGCCTTGCTGCGCTTGAGCAGTACAAACAGCACCAGGCCGATGACCAGGCCCATGGCCCCCTGCACCAGGTTGCCGGGGATGCTGGCCGCCGCGCCGATGCCCTTGCCCAGCAGCAGCGCCGCATAGCCGAAGTAGCCCACCACCATGATGATTTCACCCACCAGGCCGCCCACCGCATAGGCATAGGGCTTGCGGCCCAGGGCCTTCACGATCAGCGCCGCCACGATGGCATCCAGGGCCTTGATGACCAGGGTGCCGGGGGCGTAGTGGGCATAGCCGTTGAGCAGGTCCGTCAGCATGGAGCCGATACCGGCGGCAGCGCCGCCCCACCAGGGCCCCAGGATCCAGCCGGACAGCAGCACGCAGCAGTCGCCCAGATTCACATAGCCCTGCATGGGAGAGGGAATCTTCACCACCATGGTGGCCACATACGTCAGTGCCGCCATCAGAGCGGCCAGTACCATTTTTCTGATTTTCATGTCTCTCATGGGAAAAATCTCCTTGCGTTTTGATTCTGTCTGTATTATAGTAAGAACTGGTATTATTAAAATATCCATATCGATATTATTTGATAATACCAGATTGGAGGTTCCCATGCTGACCTATTCCCTGGAAAAGGACGGAGGCGAGAGTCTGTACACCCAGCTGTACGCCTGTATTCGCCGGGATATTCTGTCCGGCACCCTGTCGCCCCGGCAGAAGCTGCCCTCCAAGCGGGCACTGGCCCAGCACCTGGAGGTCAGCGTCATCACCGTGAAGAACGCCTATGAGCAGCTGGCGGCAGAGGGGTATATTTACACCGTGGAGAAAAAGGGCTATTATGTAAGCCCGCTGGAGAGTCCCCTGCCCCCGGCGGCTCCGCCGCCCCTGGTGCCGGAGCGCCCTGCGGAGCCGGTGTTTCTGGACCTGGCCACCGGGTCTCTGGACCGGTCGTATTTCCCCTTCACCGTATGGTCCCGGCTGATGCGGCAGACCATTCTGGAGGAGGACACGGAGCTGCTGCGCTCCACGCCATACAACGGCGCACCGGCCCTGCGCCGGGCCATCGCTGCTCACCTGCGTCAGTTACGGGCCATGGACGTGGACCCGGAGCAGATCATCATCGGAGCGGGAACGGAGCTTTTATACACCCTCATCATCCAGCTGCTGGGCCGGGACAAGCGGTACGCCGTGGAGGACCCGGGTTACGGCAAGATCGCCAAGATCTATCAGGCCCACCAGGTGCCCCTGTGCCGGGTTGGCCTGGACGGCGGGGGGCTGGACATCACGCTGCTGCGCCGCCAGCCGGCGGACGTGGTACACATCTCGCCGTCCCATCACTATCCCACGGGTATCGTCATGCCCATAACCCGCCGCCGGGAGCTGCTGCGCTGGGCGGCGGAGCAGCCGGAGCGGTACATTCTGGAGGACGACTATGACAGTGAGTTCCGCTTTGTGGGGCGGCCGATCCCCACGCTGTTCTCCGTCAGCGAAAATCAGCGGGTCATCTATCTGAACACCTTTTCCAAGACCATCGCCCCGTCCATTCGCATCAGCTATATGATCCTGCCGCCGCAGCTGCTGGCCCGGTACCGGGAAAGGCTGGGCTTTTACGCCTGCACCGTGTCCAGCTTCGAGCAGTATACCCTGGCCCGGTTTCTGGAGCAGGGACGGTATGAGCAGCATCTCAATCGCATGAGAACCCGCTATCGTCAGAAGCGGGACGCCGTGATTGACGCCATCCGCCGCAGTCCCCTGTCGGACCGGGCAGAGATATTGGAGCAGGACGCGGGGCTGCACTTTCTTATGGTGCTGCTCACGGACCTGGACGACCGTTCCCTCCGCCGCCGGGCGGAGGCCATGGGCCTGCGGCTGGCCCTGCTGTCGGATTACTACAGTCAGCCCGCCGCCGCGCCCCAGCACATATTAGTTGTCAACTATGCCGGCATCGACATGGACCGCTTGCCGGAGGGACTGCGCCGCCTGGCGCAGCTATGGGAGGAACCATCATGTATGACGAATTGACCAGACAGGACATCCAGAAAATGCAGGAGGAGATCGACTACCGGGTCCAGACTCTGCGCCCCAAGCTCATCGAGGACGTGCAGACCGCCCGGGCCTTCGGCGATCTCAGCGAAAACTTCGAGTACAAGTGCGCCAAGCAGGAGAAAAACCGCAACGACAGCCGCATCCGCTATCTCCAGCGGATGATCAAAACCGCCCGGGTCATTGAGGACCACTCCCGGGCCGACACGGCGGGCCTGTACGACACCGTGGAAATCCTCATGGAGAACACCGGCAAGACCAGGAAAATCCAGCTGGTGACCACCCTGCGGCAGGACGCCCTGAAGGGCCTCATCAGCAAGGAGTCCCCGGTGGGGAAGGCTGTGCTGGGCAGGCGCAGCGGCGACCGGGTCCAGGTGGACATGGGCGGCGGCCGGGGCTACTGGCTGCAAATTCTTTCCATCGAAAAGGGCAGCGACGACGGCTCCATCCCCATCGGCAGCTTCTGAAAAAAGCCTCGCAGAGTTTGCCGCCCGCAGGCGGCAAATAAATTGCAATCCGTTTTTTGCGGCGGCGTGTACGTCGCAAAAAACACTTCTCAGTCTGCAAGTGTGGAATTTGTTCGCTTTCAGCGAACAAATTATGCGCGCAGCAGACTGCAAGCCTTTTGTCCAAAAAGGGCGCTGCCCTTTTTGGACAGTCTCAAAAGAAACCTCCGCCAGCGGCGGAGGTCCTTTTGTTATAACAGCTCCTCAAAGCTGCGGATGACCCGGTGACACACCTGCTGCATCTCCGGCCAGGAAACGTGGAAAAAGGCGTCATACACCCCCACCACCTGCATTCCGGCCTCCCGGGCCGCCCGGCAGGCGGCCACGGAGTCGTCATACATGGTGCAGTACTCCGGCGTCACGCCCATCAGCGCCGCCGCGTGGCGGAAGGTCTCCGGGTCCTTCTTGTCCATGCCCAGGTCGTGAGCAAAGAGGATGCGCTCGAAATACTCCGTCAGCCCCAGCCGTCCCAAGGCGGCCCGGCAGTGCTCCGGCACGCTGGAGGTCAGCACGATCATCCTCTCCCCTGCCGTCCGGCACCGGTCCAGATATTCCCGGACCCCGGGCTTGATGGGCACCCGCACGGCGTAGGCGTCCCCGGCCATCTGCATCCACTCGGCCATGATCTCTTCCTCGGACTCCTCCAGATGGCAATAGGCTTTGGTGAATTTCGCGGCCATGGGAAAAATGGTGTGGGCCACGCCCTCGTAATACTCCCGGGTATACGGATACCCCCGCTTGGCCAGGAACGCCTCGTCCACCTGCCGCCAGATCCCGTTGGAATCAATGAGGGTGCCGTCCATGTCAAAAATCAGCATCGCTGTGCCTCCCCTTGGTTTTTTGCGTTATTATACCAAAAATGCAAAGTCCTTGCAATACCGGGGAAAAGCTGATAAAATAGAGCCATCCCACAAAAGGAGACGCCGCCATGAAAAAGCCCGTATACTATGTGATCCTCGCCCTGCTTGTGGGCGTGTTCCTGTTTGCCGCCTACAAGGTGGGCAGCTACTATCTGGAAAAATACCGCAGCGATAAGGTCATTTCCGAGGCCAACCGCTTTGTGACCCTTCCCGGCGACAGCGATAACAACGACCCGACCCAGGACCCCAGCGGCGACCCGGAGTGCCCCACGGTGCAGTTTGACGAGCTGCTGAAAACCAACGGCGACGTCATCGCTTGGATCTACGGGGCCAATACCCATATCAATTACCCGGTGGTCCAGGGCAGCGACAATGACTACTACCTGCGCCACCTGCTGGACGGCACCTGGAACGACAACGGCAGCATCTTCATGGACTGCGCCAACAGCGCCGACTTCTCCGACCAGAACAGCCTGATCTACGGCCACAATATGACGTCCGGGGCCATGTTCTCCAACCTGGTGAAGTACAAGCAGCAGGCCTACTATGACCAGCATCCCTACCTCTATATGCTGACCCCCCAGCAGAGCTACAAGCTGCACCTGTTTGCCGGGGTCATTGTGGACGCCTCGGGCTATATCCTCGACGGCAATGGCCAGGTGGCCTATTCCGACTGCAGCGTCTATCAGTTCCAGCTGACCCAGGAGTTCCTGCAGCAGATGGTAAACCACTCCACCTTCCGCTCCACCATCGGCGTCCCCTCGGCGGACAGTCATATCGTCACCCTGTCCACCTGCACCTATGAGTTCAAGAACGTCCGCTATGTGGTCCTGGGCGTTCTGGAGCCTATCCAGTAACCGGCTATATTCAAGCACCCGCTGCGGCATTACGCCGCAGCGGGTGTTCTTATGTATGTATTCCCTTTACCGCTTGTTGGACCGCAGCCAGATGCCCTGCTTTTCGGCGTTGGCGATCAGCTCGTCCCGGAACTTGGGGTGGGCGATGGAGATGAGCTTCTCCGCCCGCTCCCAGGTGCTGCAGCCCACCAGGTTCACGCCGCCGTATTCGGTGACGATGTAGTAGGCCAGACTCCGGGGATCGGTGACGATATCGCCGGGAGTCAGCAGCGGGTTGATGCGGGACACCATCTCCCCCTCCTTGTTGGTAAAGGAGGATGTGAGACAGATGAACGCCTTACCGCCCTTGGACACGGCGGCGCTCTCCAGGAAGTCCAGCTGGCCGCCGGTGCCGCTGATCTGCCGGGTGCCGGCGCTTTCGGCGCATATCTGGCCGTACAGGTCCACGGAGATGCAGTTGTTGATGGACACAAAGTTGTCGATCTTCCCCACGATAGAGGGATCATTGCAGTAGCTGATGGGATAGGTCACCACACCGGGGTTCTCCCGGATCCAGTCGTACAGGTCCGGCGAACCAATGGCAAAGCCGAACACGCTCTTATAGCGGTCCAGGGTCTTTCTCTTGTTGTTGATCTTTCCGGCCTTGTACATATCCAGGTACGAGTCGCACAGCATCTCCGTGTGGATGCCCAGGTCCCGCAGGTCGGACCGGGCGATCATCTGGCCCACGGCGTTGGGCAGGGACCCGATGCCCAGCTGCAGGGTGGAGCCGTCCACCATGTTCTGCACCACATACTCGGCGATCTTCATCTCCGTCTCGCTGGCGGCGGGAGTCTTGATGCCCGGCAGGGGGCCGTGGGGGCCCTCCACGATCATATCCACATCGTCGATGTGGATGCACTCGTCCAGCCCGCCATAGACCCAGGGCAGATTCTCGTTGACCTCCAGGATCACCACGTCGGCCTTATCCAGCACCGCCCGGGCGGAGGCGTTGGACACGGAGAAATTGAAATACCCGTGCTCGTTCATGGGGGTCACGCAGGTGATAGCCACGTTTACCGTGAGGAAATGGTCATAGTAGGCCCCCAGATTCCGGAACACCATAGGGTTGAAGTTGCACAGGCCCCGGTCGCAGAGCTTCCGCTCATAGCCGGACATGTGCCAGCTGTTATAGATAAAGTGCTCCCGGCTGGGGTCGCACTCCACCATCTGAATGGGCTGCTGGATCAGATAGCCCCGGATCTTCACGCCCCGCAGCTCGTCCTTCCGCTTGGCAATGGCCTCGTCCATCAGGGACGGGAAAGCCCCGCCCATGGAGATATCCAGCCAGTCGCCGCTTTTGACCACCCGGGCCGCCTCCTCCGGGGTGCGCAGCTTGCGTTTGTATTCCGACGTATAGTCAAACGGTATCGCCATAGCCTCTCCGCCTCTTTCTCTGTTTTGGTATTGTTAATTAAATCACCTTTTCCATAGTTTGTCAATAGATTAACAGAGATTCCCGAAAAAAGTCGGCTTTCGCCTCGCTGCGGGCATAAAAAGGGGCCCGCCAGGCGATCTCCGCCGGCGGGCCCATATGGTGTGCGCGAGCAAGTCTGTAAGCCGGGTTCTGTATTTGACAGTCATCTATCTAAGCGCGCCGTTGCCGGTGCGCTTCAGCCACCTCGGGAGCGGACGGGCCGCCCTATTGCTCCCATACCGGTGTTGCTCCGGATAGAGTTTACAGCATCGGACACTCTCGAGCCGATGGGTGAGCTCTTACCTCGCCTTTCCACCCTTACCTCCAACGGAGGCGGTATATCTCTGTTGCACTTTTCCTGAAGTCGCCTTCGGCGGGCGTTACCCGTTATCCTTGCCCTGTGGAGCCCGGACTTTCCTCATGAACAGGCTTTCGCCTTGTCCCCGCGACTGTCTGGCTTACTCGCACAAATATTGTACCCGACCCGCTTCGGAAAGTCAACCGATTTTCGCGGAAATTGATTGAACCCCGTCCCGGAATGCGGTATAATAACCGGGTCAGATACGATAAGGAGGTTCATCCTATGACTTTGCAGGAATATATCGCCTCTCTGCGAGGCAGGACCGTGGCCGTTATCGGCATCGGCGTCAGCAACACGCCGCTGCTGCGCCTGCTGCTGCGGGAGGGCATCGCCGTCACCGCCTGCGACCGCAGCGACCGGGCGAAGCTGGGCGCTCTGGCGGAGGAGCTGGAGGCCGCCGGGGCCGTGCTGCGGCTGGGCGACGGGTATCTTCAGAATCTTTCCCAGGACGTGATCTTCCGCACCCCGGGCCTGCGGCCCGACGTGCCAGAGCTGGAGGCCGCCCGGGCCGGGGGCAGCGTCATCACCTCCGAGATGGAGGTCTTTTTCCAGGTCTGCCCCTGCCCCATCATCGCCGTCACCGGCTCCGACGGCAAGACCACTACCACCACCATTATTGCCGAGCTTCTGCGGGCGGCGGGACACACCGTCCATGTGGGCGGCAACATCGGCCATCCCCTGCTGGCGGAGGCCGATACCATCCGGCCCACGGACTGGGCCGTGCTGGAGCTGTCCAGCTTCCAGCTGATGACCATGACCCACAGCCCTCACATCGCCGTGGTGACCAATCTGGCCCCCAACCACCTGGACGTTCACAAGAGCATGGAGGAATATGTCTGGGCCAAGGAGAACATCTTCCGCCACCAGCAGCCCGGCGACATCGCCGTGTTCAACCTGGACAACGCCATCACCCGGGAGCTGTCCGCCCATGCCCCGGGCCGCGCCCTGTATTTCAGCCGCCAGGCAGAGCCGGAAAACGGCGTGTTCCTGCGGGGCGACGCCGTGATCTCCCGCCGGGACGGTCATGAACGCCAGATCATGACCACGGAGGACATCCGCCTGCCCGGCGTCCACAACGTGGAGAACTACATGGCCGCCATTGCGGCGGTGGACGGTCTGGTGCCGGACGACGTGATTCGCACCTTTGCCCGGACCTTCAACGGCGTGGAGCACCGCATCGAGCTGGTGCGCACCTGGCGCGGCGTCCGGTTTTACAACGACTCCATCGCCTCCAGCCCCTCCCGCACCATCGCGGGCCTGCGCTCCTTCAAGGAGAAGGTGATCCTCATCGCCGGGGGCTATGACAAGCACATTCCCTTCGATGTGCTGGGCCCCGAGGTGGTGGAGCACGTGAAGCTGCTGATTCTGTGCGGCGCCACGGCAGACAAGATCCGGGCCGCCGTGGAGCAGGCCCCCGGTTACCGGCCGGGCCATCCGGAAATACTGGATGTGACGCCGTTCCAGCGCGCCGTGGAGACCGCCCGGGACCGGGCCGTCCCCGGGGACGTGGTGACCCTCTCCCCTGCCTGCGCCGCTTTTGACCAGTTCAAGAATTTCATGGAGCGGGGCAAGACCTTCAAGGCCATCGTCAACTCCTGGCAGGAGTAACGGCCGCTCCCCCTGCGGCATATATTGACCCATAGGGGGTATGTGCCGTGAGAAGAATGCGTTATCTGCGTCTCACCGGACGGCAGCGGCGGCTGACCTGGCTGGTGCTGGCGGTCCTGCTGACGGCGGGCCTGGGCTGCGCGGCGGTGCTGCATATGCGGCCCATCATCGTCAGCCTGGCCACCGCGCGGGTGTCCAACGCCGTCAACCGCATCGTGGTGGACGCCGTCCGGGACGCCATCGACAGCGGCCAGGTGGACTATAACGTGCTGATTCACCTGGAAAAGGACGAAACCGGCCGGGTGGCGGCTCTGGAGAGCAACATGGCAGCCTTTAACCGTCTGCGGTCCCAGATCGCCGACGAGATTCTCCGGCGGCTGTCGGAGGTATCCACCAGCGAGCTGTCCATCCCCGTGGGAACCCTCACCGGCTCCACCCTGCTGGCGGGCCGGGGGCCCTGCATCCGGGTGCGGATGCAGGCGGTGGGCTCCACCGACGCCAGCCTCCGCAACGCCTTTTCCGCCGCCGGTATCAACCAGACCCGGCACCAGATCCTGCTGAGCGTGGACGTGTACACCAGCATTCTCCTGCCGGGCTTCACCGCCTCCACCAAGGTCAGCAACGAGATCGCCGTGGCAGAGACCGTCATCGTCGGCTCCGTGCCGGAGACGTACACCTACTTCAGTACCACGCCCGATGAGCTGGAGGATACCGCCCGGGACAACATCATGAACAAAGGATAAGTGAAACATGGACTATAAAACCGAAATGAGGGAGCTGCGGGACACCCTCAACGCCCACGGCTACCGCTATTATGTGCTGGACGCCCCCACCATCAGCGACTATGAGTACGACCATATGCTCCGCCGCCTGGAGGACCTGGAGCGGGAGCACCCGGAGGAGGTGACCCCGGACTCCCCCACCCAGCGGGTGGGCGGCCCGGCCCTGTCCCAGTTTGAACAGGTCCGCCACGACGTGCCACTGGAGAGCCTTCAGGACGTCTTTGACGGCGAGGAGGTCCGGGATTTCCTGCTGCGGGTGGCGGAGACCATGCCCCAGGCGGAATACAGCGTGGAGCCCAAGGTGGACGGCCTGTCCGTGGCCCTGGAATACCGGGACGGCGTGTTCGTCCGGGGGGCCACCCGGGGTGACGGCCAGGTAGGCGAGGACGTGACGGAAAATCTGCGCACCATCCGCTCCATCCCCATGACCCTGCCGGAGAAGCTGCCCCGTCTCATCGTCCGGGGTGAGGTGTATATGTCCCGCAGCGTGTTTGAAAAGCTCAACGCCCGCCGGGAGATCGAGGGCAAGCCCCTGTTGGCCAATCCCCGCAATGCGGCGGCAGGCTCTCTGCGGCAGCTGGACCCCAAGATCGCCGCCCAGCGGCAGCTGGATATCGCCGTGTTCAACCTCCAGCTGGCCCAAGGCCGCAGCTTCACCACCCACACGGAAACCCTGGACTATCTCCGCTCCCAGCACTTCAAGGTCATCCCCTATCGCCTGTTGCGTACTCATGCCGATATCATGGCGGAAATCGACCGCCTCAACGACACCCGGATGGAGCGTCCCTTCGACATGGACGGCGCGGTGGTGAAGCTCAATGACCTGGCGGACCGGGAAACCCTGGGCAGCACCGCCAAGTTTCCCCGCTGGGCCATCGCCTATAAATATCCCCCGGAGCGCAAGACCTCCCGCATTCTGGACATCGTGGTCCAGGTGGGCCGCACCGGGGTGCTGACGCCCAAGGCCCAGCTGGAGCCGGTGCGCCTGGCCGGGACCACCGTCACCTTTGCCACCCTCCACAACCAGGACTATATCAACCAGAAGGACATCCGCATCGGCGACACCGTGGTGGTGCAGAAGGCGGGAGAGATCATCCCCGAGATCGTGGAGGTGGCGCCGGAGCACCGCCCCGCCGAGGCGGTCCCCTACTACCTCCCTCAGACCTGTCCCGTGTGCGGCGCACCGGTGGAGCGGGACCCGGACGGCGCGGCCCTGCGCTGCACCGGCGCGGAATGCCCGGCCCAGCGCCTGCGGAATCTCACCCATTTCGCCAGCCGGAACGCCATGGATATTGACGGTCTGGGCCCGGCGGTGCTGAATCAGCTCATCGAAAGCGGCCTGGTGAAAACCGCCGCCGACCTGTACGACCTGACCGCCGCCGACATCGCCCCCCTGGAGCGCATGGGCGAGAAGTCCGCCGCTAACGCCGTGGCCGCCATCTATAAAAGCCGGGACAACGACCTGTGGCGTCTGATCTTCGCCCTGGGCATCCGGCAGGTGGGCGAAAAGGCCGCTAAGGTCCTGGCCCGCCGCTTCGGCACCATGCAGGCCCTGTCCCAGGCCACGGAGGAGGAGCTGACCTCCATCGACGATGTGGGCCCCATCACCGCCGCCTACATCCGCCAGTGGATGGAAAGCCCCCAATCCCGGGACCTGCTGCGGCGTCTGGAGGACGCCGGGGTCAATATGAGCTGTAAAGAGGAATTGGTTGACAATCGTTTTGCCGGAATGACTTTCGTCCTCACCGGAAGCCTGGAGCGCTTCACCCGGGAGGAGGCCGGTCAGATGATCGAGCAGCGGGGCGGCAAGTCCGCCTCCTCGGTGTCCAAAAAGACCAGCTATGTGGTGGCCGGGCCCGGCGCGGGGTCCAAGCTGCGCCGCGCCCAGGAGCTGAACATCCCCGTCCTGACGGAGGACGAGTTCTTGGAGCTGCTGAAATAAATAATTCTCACCGATATAATAATTTTTATGTAAAAGTCATGGAGCCAGTTACCGGCTCCATGGCTTTTTGTTTCTTTCCACGACTCCCGATTAGATTTTACGGAAAAATTCAATGAAATCATTTGTTAAATCATTGACATCTCAATTCAAAGTGCTAAAATGAAAAATGTATGTATAGGTCGGACGGCGGTCTGTGTGGGGCCGCCGCAAAAATGTGTGAGGAGGAACCTATATGAGCAAGCTCCTGAAAATCTGTGACGGCAACGAAGCCGCCGCCTATGTTGCCTATGCCTTTTCCGAGGTAGCGGGCATCTATCCCATCACCCCGTCGTCCCCCATGGCGGAGAAAACCGACGAATGGGCCGCCAACGGAAAAAAGAACATCTTCGGCCAGACCGTCCGCCTGGTGGAGATGCAGTCCGAGGCCGGCGCCTGCGGCGCATGTCACGGCGCACTGGAGGCCGGTGCTCTGGCCACCAGCTTCACCGCCTCCCAGGGCCTGATGCTGATGATCCCCACCATGCACCGCATCTCCGGCGAGCGTCTGCCCGGCGTGCTGCATGTGGCGTCCCGCACCGTGGGCACCCACGCCTTCTCCATCTTCGGCGACCACAGCGACGTGATGAACTGCCGCCAGACGGGCTTTGCCATGCTCTCCAGCGGCAGCGTCCAGCAGGCCGCAGACCTGGCCGCCGTGGCCCATCTGTCCGCCATCCGGGCCCGGATCCCCTTCCTGCACTTCTTTGACGGCTTCCGCACCAGCCACGAGATCCAGAAGATCGACGTGCTGAGCTATGACGAATACGCCAAGCTGGTGGATTACGAGGCCCTGGCCCGCTTCCGCGCCAACGCCCTGAACCCCGAGGATCCCCGGATGCGCTCCCTGGTGGATAACCCCGATATCTACTTCCAGCTGCGTGAATCCAACAACACCGACTATGCCAACCTCCCCGACGTGGTGGAGGACTACATGGCCCAGATCAGCCGCCTGACGGGCCGGGAATATCACCTGTTCAACTATTACGGCGCGCCTGACGCAGAGCGCGTCATCGTGGCCATGGGCAGCGTGTCCGGCTGTGCCCAGGAGGTCGTCAACTATCTGAACGCCAAGGGCGAAAAGGTGGGCTTCCTGCAGGTGCACCTGTTCCGTCCCTTCTCCCGCAAGCACCTGATGGCCGCCATGCCCAAGACCGTGAAGCGCATCGCTGTGCTGGACCGTGTGAAGGAAGCCGGTTCCATCGGCGAGCCCCTGTATGAGGACATCTGCGCCGCCTATATCAACGAGGCGGACCGCCCCCTGATCTTCGCCGGACGCTATGGCCTGTCCAGCAAGGACACTACCCCCGCCCAGCTGAAGGCCGTGTTCGACAATCTGCTGCTGGAGGAGCCCAAGAACCACTTCACCATCGGCATCGAGGATGACGTGACCCACCTGTCCCTGCCCGTGGGCGCCCCCCTGCTCACCGAGCCCGAGGGCACCATCAGCTGCAAGTTCTGGGGCCTGGGCTCCGACGGCACCGTGGGCGCCAACAAGAACTCCATCAAGATCATCGGCGAAACCACGGATATGTACTGCCAGGCGTACTTTGAGTACGACACCAAGAAGTCCTTCGGCATCACCAAGAGCCATCTGCGCTTCGGCAAGCACCCCATCAGCTCCACCTACTATGTCAGCCGAGCCGACTTTGTGGCCTGCCACAACCAGACCTATCTGACCAAGTACGACATCATCTCCGAGCTGAAGCCCCACGGCAGCTTCCTGCTGAACTGCGAGTGGACCGAGGACCAGCTGGAGCAGCACATCCCCGGCGACATCCTGCGCTATATCGCGGAAAACGACATTCATTTCTACATCATCGACGCCAATAAGGAATCCCAGGCCCTGGGTCTGGGCAACCGGTCCAACATGGTGCTGCAGGCGGCGTTCTTCAAGCTGGCTAATGTCATCCCCGTGGAGGACGCCGTGGAGCACATGAAGGCCGCCGTGAAAAAGACCTACGGTCTCAAGGGCGAAAAGGTGGTCAACATGAACATCGCCGCCGTGGACGCCGGCATCAACGCCCTGGTGCAGGTGCAGGTGAAGCCCGAGTGGAAGAACCTGTCCGGCGCCGCCATCCAGCCGCCCCGCGCCGATGTGCCCGACGTCATCAAGAATATCCTGGTGCCCATCAACGCCCAGAAGGGCGACGATCTGCCGGTTTCCGCCTTCCGGGGCATGGAGGACGGCACCATGCCTCTGGGCACCTCCCAGTATGAAAAGCGCGGCATCGCCACCCATCTGCCGGTGTGGGACAAGAGCGAGTGCATCCAGTGCAACCGCTGCTCCTTCGTGTGTCCCCATGCGGTGATCCGTCCCTACCTGCTGAACGAGGACGAGGTGAAGAACGCCCCCGCCGGTCTGGAGCTTACCGACGCCAAGGGTCCCCAACTGGCCGGCCTGCGGTACACCATGGGCGTGTCCACCCTGGACTGCACCAGCTGCGGCAGCTGCGTGGCCTCCTGTCCCAAGAGCGGCAAGGCCCTGCGCATGGTCCCGGCCCACGAGGTATCCCTGGACCAGACCAACTGGAACTACCTGCAGACCATCCCCGAGAAGAACGACCGCTTCGACAAGTTCACCCTGAAGGGCAGCCAGTTCCGCCAGCCCCTGGTGGAGTTCAACGGCGCCTGCGCCGGCTGCGGCGAGACCCCGTATGTGAAGCTGCTGACCCAGCTGTTCGGCGACAAGATGTTCCTGGCCAACGCCACCGGCTGCACCCAGGCCTGGGGCGCTGCCATGCCCTGCGTGCCCTACTGCAAGAATAAGGAGGGCAAGGGTCCCGCCTGGTCCAACTCCCTGTTTGAAAACAACGCCGAGTTCTCCTATGGTATGTGCCTAGCGGTGAAGCAGCTGCGCGCCGCCGTCACGGACTACGTCCATCAGCTGGACGACATGACCGAAAACGCCGCCGTCAAGGCCGCCATCGCCAAGTGGCTGGAGACCTATGACGACCTGGACGCCTCCACCCCCGCCACCCGGGAGCTGCTGCACCTGCTGGAGAGCCAGAGCTTCTCCGCTCAGGAGCAGGCCGTGGTGGACGAGATCCTCAAGCGCCGCAAGGATATGTCCAAAAAGACCATGTGGATGTACGGCGGCGACGGCTGGGCCTACGACATCGGCTACGGCGGTCTGGACCATGTGTTCGCCATGGGCGAGGACGTCAACGTCCTGCTGGTGGACACCGAGGTGTACTCCAACACCGGCGGACAGTCCTCCAAGGCCACTCCCGTGGGCGCCGTGGCCCAGTTCCAGGCCAGCGGCAAGAAGACCAAGAAGAAGGACCTGGGCATGCTGATGATGACCTACGACAACGTCTATGTGGCCCAGTGCTCCATGGGCGCGGACCCGGCCCAGCTCATCAAGGCCATCCGGGAGGCCGAGGCCCACAAGGGTCCCTCCATCGTCATCTGCTACGCGCCCTGCATCAACCACGGCATCAAGAAGGGCATGGGCTGCGTCCAGCAGGAGATGAAGGACGCCGTGGCCTCCGGCTACTGGAACCTGTACCGCTACAGTCCCGAGACCCACAAGTTCACCCTGGACAGCAAAGAGCCCAGCATGGCCCTGTACGACTTCATGAAGGGCGAGGTGCGCTACTCCTCCCTGGAGCTGAGTTTCCCGGAGAACGCCAAGGTCCTGTTCGCCGAGGCGGAGGACGCCGCCAAGGCCAAATACGAGTCCTATAAGCGCCGGGCCGAGGATCAATAAGGCCGGGCACAATGCAGCCAGATAATCACAACGCCGGATAATTAAAAAGCGATAAGAACCTTTCGTTTTCAGAGAGCGGCACGGCTTCGGTCGCGCCGTTCTCTTTTGCGGCATTTATCCCGACAGAGGCTCCGTTCCCCGGGCATAACGGCCAAAAAATACGTGTGCTTTTTGGCATATACCACAATCTTTCCAAAAATACAAAAAGTCCGTTGCAAAACGGCTGCAACGGTGTTGTATATAGTAGGGGTGAGAGCTTCCCACCGCCATATAAGAGGAAAGAGAGAAAACATATGAAACCGTTCCGACACTTCGCCATCGCGTTCTGCGTGTGTTCCTTGCTTTGTATGCTGACGGCCTGCATGTCTTCAGTTACCGTTTGGCCTTCATTCGTTGATATATCAAAAAAGGATGTCATCCTGCGGGTAGATGGAACGGAAACTGCCCTACTGTATTGGTACGATGCATCAAACGGCGACTACGAATGGAATGTTTTTCAGATCCTCGACAATGGACAGGTCGCCCCTATTTCTTTGCGTTACACCGATAAAGTGGCACAAATAGAGGACAACTTGTGCCACATAACAGAGTGCTTCGTCCCGGACTATGGGGAGCACTACATTCTCATTACTTACATGTCGACAGATCAGGATCCGCTCCCATCCGTGTCAGACTCCGCATTTTCTACATTTTACTCCTACGAAATTGAAAATGGGGTAGCTCGAATGTATTGCTTTTTTGCCTACATTCCCGAATTCTCTGAAGGTTACACCGTGTATATCAACCAGGATGCTGTTGTGATAAACTGAACCAAGAAGGGAAAAAGTCGGCCAGGTTTCCATTCCGAGCTTTGATGGCCATCCTTTTTGCGTGATCGGGCTATGGCCGAACCATCACGGCAATCCAGGCTCTGGAATTTATATCAAAAGCGGGAATCCGGCAAGTCGGATTCCCGCTTCAACACATTTATCTTCCGCCCAGGTCCACCGCGTGGCGGACAAAGCTCATAGACGGCACCGGATGGGGCAGCTGCATGGTAAACACCATCTGCGGCGTTTTCGGCTCCGTCAGCGGCAGCCCCTGGCTGTCGGTCATCATGGGGGCCGTCATGGTAAAGGGCTTGGTGTCCGGCCCCACCACCTCCACCTGATCCCCGCAGGCAAACTTGTTGCGCAGGCTCAGGGTGGCCAGGCCCTCCGGCGTACAGTCCGTCACCACGGCGCAGATCTGCCAATCACGGATGTACCGGGCGTCCTCATAGAACTGCCCCGGCTGGCCATAAAAAAATCCGGTGGAATAGTGCCGGTGGCTGACATGCTCCACCTCGTCCCGCCACACCGGGTCCACCGGCCGCCCGGCGGCCACATCGTCCAGCACATGACGATAGGCCCCGGTGACAATGGCGGCGTAATAGGCGGACTTAGCCCGCCCCTCGATCTTCAGGCAGTCCACCCCGGCGTCCATCAAGTCGTCCAGGTGGTCGATCATGCACATATCCCGGGAGTTCATGATGTAGGTGCCCTTCTCGTCCTCGAACACCGGGAAATACTCCCCGGGCCGCTTCTCCTCCATCAGGGCGTACTGATAGCGGCAGGGCTGGGCGCAGGCGCCCCGGTTGGAGTCCCGCCCGGTCATATAGTTGGACAGCAGGCACCGCCCGGAATAGGACACGCACATGGCCCCGTGGCAGAAGGTTTCCAGCTCCAGGGCCGGGTCCACCCGGCGGCGGATCTCCCGGATCTCGTCCATCCCCAGCTCCCGGGCCAGCACCACCCGCTGGGCCCCCAGGTCGAACCACGCCTGGGCGCAGGCATAGTTGGCAATGGACTGCTGGGTGCTGATGTGCCGCTGGCACCGGGGGGCATATTTCCCGGCCAGGATAAAGGCCCCCAGGTCCGCCAGAATCAGGGCGTCCACCCCGGCGTCGTTGAGCTTTTCCAGGTGCTCCGGCAGTCGGTCCACCTCGCCGCTGCGGGGCATGGTGTTCACGGTGGCGTGGACCTTCACCCCGTGCCGGTGGGCAAAGTCCACCGCCCGGGGCAGCTCCTCATCACTGAAATTTCCCGCAAAGGACCGCATGCCGAAGGACGTCCCCGCCAGATACACGGCGTCCGCCCCGTACAGCACGGCCATCTGCAGCTTTTCCCAGTCCCCTGCCGGAGCCAGCAGCTCCGGTTTTTTTCGCTCCGCCGTCATCCGAACTTCCGCAGATTGGCGTTGTGCTCAGACAGGGTGCGGCTGAACACATGCCGCTGGGTATCGGGATTGAGCACATAGAAATAGTAGTTGGTATCGTCCGGCTGCAGGGCGGCCTGGATGGAGGCCTTACCGGCGTTGGCGATGGCCGTGGGGGGCAGGCCCTGGTGGGTATACAGGTTATAGGGGCTGTCCAGGGTCTGATAGTCGTCCTCGGTGATCTCCCGCCCGGCGGCATACACCAGGGAGGCGTCGATCTGCAGCAGGTGGGCCGTCTCGCCCACGTTCTCCAGGCGGTTGTGGATCACGGAGGAGATCAGCGTGCGGTCGGTGCCGTCGGTCTCCTTCTCAATCAGGGAGGCCATGATGACGATCTCCTTCAGGCTGTAGGAGGAGTTGGCAATCAGCGGCGCCAGGTCCGGATCGTCCACAATACGGTCCTGGAAGTTGGCCAGCAGGCGGCTCAGGGCCGAGTCGGCGTTTTCCTTCACATAGAATTCGTAGGTATCCGGGAACAGATAGCCCTCCAGGCGGCTGATGCTGCCCAGATTCTCGTTGTCCACGAAGTCGAACTTGTCGAACACATGGTTCTTGGCGGACTCCTCCAGGGCGGCGGCGTCGGACACGTCGTTCTCCGCCAGCAGCTGGATGATCTGCTCCACGGTGTAGCCCTCGGGGATGGTGACGGTAACGGTGGCCGCCACGCCGCCGGTGGGCTGCATGGACTTGATGAGACAGTTGAAGTCCATGTCGGTGTTCAGCTCATACACGCCGGGCTGAATATAGCGGCTGGCGTGGAACACGGGGCTGGTGATCATGAACAGCAGCTTGGAGTTGATGAGCCCCGCCTTCTTCAGCTTGGTGGCCACCGTCCCCACGGAGTCGCCGCTTTCCACCTCGATGGTGGCGGTCAGAGGAGCCTTATTCAGGGCGCACACATCGTTGACAGCCAGCCAGCCGATACCGGCCAGCAGGAACGAGGCCACGATGACCCCCGCCAGATAGCCCAGCCACCCCAGGCGGCGATTTTTCTTGGGCTTCGGCCCCTGGGCGGAAGCCTGCTTACGGACCTCCTGGGCATCCCATTTGGCCGTATCGGAGTTCTGATAATCGGACATATGATCGGTTCCTTTCTCTATTTTTTCCGCCGGGCACACCCGGACAAGATACGCCGGAGCCATCTCCGGCATAGAATAGCCCATACAGGAAACAAGTGAGGTGAATCGCATGTGCTTTGACAACAACAATTGCTCCTGCATCTGGCTGATCGTGATCTTACTGCTGGTGTTCTGCTGCTGCGGCAGCGGAACCGGATCCCGCTGCGGCTGCGGCAACGGAGGCGACGGCTGCTGCTCCTGCTGAGGGCCGTACATACCTTCGCCCGGAGGGGACGCGCAGGCGTTCCCTCCCTATTTTATGCCCTCCAGCAGGTCACGGAGCCGCTCCATGACCTCCCGGTGGATGTCGTCCACGGAGCGGACCTGTCCGTCCCGGGCGCAGTCAATGCGGGTCCACCCGCCGTAGTCCACCACCATGGCGGCGCTCTCCCGGCAGGACCGCAGGTATGCCTCGTCCCGCTCGTGGATGTCGGCGGTGGTGTGGGTCAGCTGCTCCCGGCGGCGCATCATCTGCTCCGACAGCTCCGTGGGCACGTCCAGATACAGCACCCGGTCCGGCTCCGGCAGCCCCAGCTTCCGGTATTCAAAGTCAAACAGCCAATCCAGAAACGTCTGCCGCTCCTGAGGCGGCAGCTTGGAGGTCTGGTGCACGGCGTTGCTGGTGGTGTACCGGTCGGCGATGACCAGCCCCCCCTGCCGGTACCAGCCGCCCCAGTCCTGCTTGAAGGAGGCATAGCGGTCCACGGAGAAGAACGTGGCGGCGGCATAGGCATTGACGTCCGCCGGGTCGGTGCCGAAGGCCCCGCTGAGATACAGCCGCAGCAGCGCCGAGGACTCCTCCTTGTACCGGGGAAACTCCAGCTTGCGGAAGGGCACGCCCCGGCTCTCCAGCTCCCGGCACAGAAGCGCCGTCTGAGTGGCCTTTCCGGAGCCGTCGGTGCCCTCGAATACGATCAGTTTTCCGCTCATCCTATGTTTCCTCCCCCGGCTCGACATATGCATTCAGGTTATTCTACCACGGCCCGGCCCTTTTGTCCATGAAAAAGTTTTCCGCCCCATCCGGAGGCCTCATCTATACATTTTCATTTTCCTGTACAGAATCCGTAAAAATCAGGTGACAAATCCGGACAAAGGCAGTATAATATAGACAAATCATCACCATTGACGGGGTGCAGAAAGGATGTTTTCGCATGAAAAAGCAGATTCTTATCACCATTGGCCGCGAATACGGCAGCGGCGGGCATGACCTGGCGGTCCTGCTGAGCCAGCGGCTGGGCATCCGGATGCTGGACCGGGAGCTTATTGACGAGCTCTGGAAAAATGACCCGGAAATGCAGCGGCTGGCCCAGGAGTACGACGAGCGGCCGGTGAACCGCATTCTCAGCCGCAAGATCAACGAATTTGACAACTCCATCCCCCACAACGTGGCCCAGCGGCAGTTCGACATGATCCGCCAGTTCGCCGACAGCGGCGAATCCGCCATCTTCGTGGGCCGCTGTGCCGACTATGCCCTGGCCGGGCGGCCGGGCCTGCTGCGGATCTTCTGCCGGGCGGACCTGACCCATCGGATCAAGCGCATCCGGCAGCGGCACAATCTTTCCCCGGAAAAGGCCGCGCTGCTGGTGGCCAAAACCGACCGGCACCGCCGGGTCTACTACCACCACCACACCGGCAAGTTCTGGGGCCACAGCTCCTGCTATGACCTGACGGTGAACACCAGCGTCCTGGGGGTGGAGAAAACCGCCGAAGCCCTGGAGGCGTATATCCGGGCATTTCAGGAGCAGGACTGACCGCCGCACATATTTTGATACAAAAAAGCACCGCCCGCAGGCGGTGCTTTTCATATGGTTCTTTTACTCGGCGGGGTAAACAGAAACCTGCTTACGATCCTTGCCCAGACGCTCGAAGCGGACAACACCGTCGGCCTTGGCAAACAGCGTGTCATCGCTGCCGATACCGACGTTGGTGCCGGCGTGGATGTGGGTGCCGCGCTGGCGGACCAGGATGTTGCCGGCCAGAACGAACTGACCATCAGCGCGCTTGGGGCCAAGGCGCTTGGACTCGGAATCACGGCCGTTCTTGGTGGAGCCCATACCTTTTTTATGGGCAAAGAACTGCAGACCAATGTTCAGCATAATGCAGTACCATCCTTTCTATGAGATGATTGCGGGGGAACAGGAGGGTTTCACGCCTCCATCACTTCAATGTTTTCCGGATACTCGTCGTGAAGCTGGGCCAGATACACCATCAGCCCCGTCAGAAGATTCTGGCAGGTGTTCTCCGCCATGGGAGCCAGGCCCCCGGGCAGACGAAAGGAGATGGCGGCGTCCTGCTCCCGGACTTTCACCGCGGCACACAGACCCATCACGTCATTGATGGTGGCTTCTACCAGGCGCACTGCGCTGGTAACGGCGGCGCAGACGATGTCCTCACCCTCTGCGGCGAAGCCGCTGTGTCCCTGCGCATCGAAACCGACGATGCGGGCTTCCTCTGTCAGGAATGTAACGGTCGTCATGCTGTCACTCAGAAGGAGATCTTGCCGATTTCCACCTTGGTGTAGGGCTGACGATGACCCTGCCGTTTGCGATAACCCTTCTTGGGGGTATACTTGAAGATACGGATCTTCTTGCCCTTGCCGTTCTTGACGACGGTGGCGTCCACCTTAGCGCCCTCCACCACGGGAGTGCCGAACTTGGTGTTTTCGCCGTCGACGATGGCCAGGACCTGGTCGAACACCACGGAATCACCCGCGTTGACGTCCAGCTTCTCGATAAACAGAGTGTCACCCTCGGAGACGTTGTACTGCTTACCACCGGTCACGATAATAGCCTGCATACTTGTTGCACCTGCCTTTCCTTTATTACGGACTCGCTGTCGGGGGCGTCCGGCAAGGCCGGAACTTTTGACCCATTCAAAGCGGCTTATAGAGTATAACAGAGAAATTCACCTTTGTCAATCACTTTTCGCCGTTTTCCAAAGCAAAATTTGCCCGCCTGCCGCGAAAGCGGCAGGCGGGCGCTTATCGCCTTATGCCCCGGGCTGTTACACGGTGCCCGTTACCGTCAGGACGCTCTGTCCCGGGGTGACGGTCCAGGAGCCGTCGGCGTTTTGGGTGAACGCGGCCTCCGGCACCGTCAGCTTACCGGCCACCGTGGCAAAAGCGCCGGTGGCGGCGTCATAGGTGTAGTCCTCCGGCGACGTCCAGGCCGTGCCGTTGAAAGTAACGCCGGTGATGTTCAGGATGGGGTCGAAGGTGTCGGTAATCACGGCCCCCTCCTGGCCGGTCAGGGCGGTGTTGCCGGTGTTGCGGATGGTAAAGGTATAGGTCAGGGGTCCGTTGCCGGTGACCACCGCGGGAGACAGGGCCTTGCTGATGGTCAGCTCCGGCTCCAGCCGGGCCGCCGTGGTGGCCGTGGCCGTCAGCGGCGTGGCCAGACCGCCGCCGCTGGCGGTGACGGTGTTCCGGATCTCGCCCTCTACCCCCGGCGCGGCAAACTCCGTGACCCGGGCCTGATACACCAGGGTGGCGTTGCCCCCGGCGGGCACCGTAACGCCGGTGACGGTCATAGGCGGCCCCGCCGTCACCGTGGGGGCGGGCTGGGCCGTGCCGCCGTTATAATAGAGGACGCTGCCCGGCACATAGGCCAGGGGATACACGGTGCCGGCGGCCACGGTACTGCCGCCCAGATCGTCGGTCAGGGTCAGCCCCGTCAGGGCCGCCGTGCCGGTATTGCTGAGGGTCACCACATAGGTCACCGTGTCGCCGGGCCGGTAGCCGCCGGATACCGCCGTCTTGGTGATGGTCAGGGCGTCCTGCAGCTCGCCGGTGACCACGTTGGAATTGATCTGGCTGCCGTTGTAGGACAAGGTAGCCATGTTGGTAAAGGAAGCCATAGAACTCCTCCCGGAAAACGGATGGGTTTTCCCGCCCCCTGGGGGCAGGAGCCGTTTCCGCATTCCAGTGTATGCGCCATGGCCCGCCGCCGTCATCCCTGCCTGTCCAGAGACGCCTGCACAAAGCCCACAAACAGCGGGTGGGGCCGGTTGGGACGGCTCTTGAACTCCGGGTGGAACTGCACCCCCACAAACCAGGTATTGGCGGGCTCCTCCACGATCTCCACCAGATGCCCGTCCGGGGACAGCCCCGCCAGCCGCAGCCCGGCGTCCTGCAGCTCCTGTCGGAACTGGTTGTTGAACTCATACCGGTGCCGGTGCCGCTCGGAGATGTCGGCGGCGCCGTAGGCGGCCCGGGCCAGGGTACCCTCCGCCAGCACGCAGGGGTACTTGCCCAGCCGCATGGTGCCGCCCTTGGCGGTAATGCCCACCTGATCCGGCATCAGAGCGATCACCGGATGGGCGGTCAGGCCGGAGAACTCCGCGCTGTGGGCGTCGGCCCACCCGGCCACGTGCCGGGCATATTCGATGACGGCGATCTGCATCCCCAGGCAGATGCCGAAATACGGCACGTCCTTCTCCCGGGCGTATTGCGCCGCCAGGACCATCCCCTCGATGCCCCGGTCGCCGAAGCCGCCGGGCACCAGAACGCCGGAGCAATCTCCCAGCACCCGGCCAACGTTTTCCGCCGTCAGGCCCTCGGAGTCCACCCATTTGATATTCACCTTGGCGTCGCAGGCCGTCCCCGCATGGAACAGGGACTCGACCACGCTGAGATACGCGTCATGCAGGCCGGTATATTTGCCCACCAGGGCGATCTGCACGGTTTTATGCACCCCGTTGATGCGCTGCACCAGGGCCGTCCACTCGGCCAGGTCCGGCTCCCGCTGGGGCAGTCCCAGCTTCCGGCAGGCCACCCGGCACAGGCCCTCCCGCTCCAGCAGCAGGGGCACCTCATACAGGGTGGAGGCCGTCAGATTCTGGATAACGCAGTCCTCCTCCATGTTGCAGAACAGGGCGATCTTCCGCCGCAGGTCCTCCGGCAGGGGACTGTCGGTGCGGCACACCAGAATATCCGGCTGAATGCCCACGGACAGCAGCTCCTTCACGGAGTGCTGGGTGGGCTTGCTTTTCAGCTCCCCGGTGCCGGGGATGGACACCACCAGGGGCACATGGATATACAGCACGTTTTCCCGGCCCTTCTCCGCCGCCACCTGGCGGATGGCCTCCAGATAGGGCTGGCTCTCGATGTCGCCCACGGTGCCGCCTACCTCGGTGATGATGATGTCCGTTTCGCCGTCGTCCATGGCGTAAATGCGCCGCTTGATCTCGTCGGTAACGTGGGGGATGATCTGGACGGTGCCGCCCAGATAGCCGCCCTGGCGTTCCCGGTTCAGCACGTTCCAGAACACCTTGCCCGAGGACACGGACGCGTTCCCCGTCAGGGACTCGTCCACAAACCGCTCATAGTGCCCCAGGTCCAGGTCCGTCTCCGCGCCGTCATCGGTGACGAACACCTCGCCGTGCTGAAAGGGGCTCATGGTGCCGGGGTCCACATTGAAATAGGGGTCGAACTTCTGGTTTTTCACCCGGAAGCCCCGCTGCTTCAGCAGCCGCCCCAGGGACGCCGCGCAGATGCCCTTTCCCAGCCCGGACACCACGCCGCCGGTAACAAAAATATGCTTCATCGTGACCACTCCTTACCCGCAGAATACCATATTAAAAATACTTTCAAATTCTACTGCCGCCGCTCTCCCCCGTCAAGACGGAATATTTATCAAAATAAAGAATCCCCTCCGGCGCTTCCCTGCACAATCAGCCGAAATTGCGGAATTTGCGAAACTTTTTCTTGCAATCCGCCTACCGGCGTGGTATGGTAGATTTGAACCCGCCTTATCCGGCGTCCTCTCCCCTACCGCAGCCCGGGAATGCGCCTGCGCAGCACCGGGCACAGCAGGGCCGTCACGGCGATTTTCGCGGCGTCCCCCGGCAGATAGATCAGCATCCCCGACCAAAGCAAGGCCGGTGCGCTGATGCCCTTGCCCAGATAGCCGTTGAGGATCAGCGCCATATAGGGCACCCCCACGGCATAGAGAACCGCCAGCCCCGCCCCGCAGGCCAGGGCCAGCCTCACCGGCGAGCTGCTGCGGCGGCTCAGACCGCCGATGACGGCGGCGGCGGGAATCAGCCCCAGCAGGAACCCGAAAGAGGGCTGAAGCACATAGCCGAAGCCGCCTCCGGCGGTGAAGATCGGCAGCCCCACAAGCCCCAGAGCCACATAGACCCCCTGGCTCAGGGCTCCGCCGCCCGGCCCCAGCAGCACCCCCGCCATGGCGGTGAACAGGAACTGCAGGGTGATAACGGAAATCCCTATCGGAATACGAATAAACGCGCCTGCCGCCGTCAATGCGGCCAGCAGCGCGGTATATACCAGCTTTCGTGCGGACATGGCCCCCTCCTGATTTGGAATAGATTGGGGCCATGATACCATAGCGGCCCCTAGTTGTCAACGAATTGACAACCAGGGGCCGTTTTTCATTCTGCCTCCGCCTGGGGATAGACCAGGCTTTCCGGCGTCCAATTGCGGATCCGGTCTGCGTACCAGGCGCAGCAGTCCCGGGCCAGGGCTGCGTCCAGGTTGCGGTAATTACCGCATTCTGCGGCGCTTTTGCCGGGCATGGGACCATCATAGACCGCCCCGGCGGCGAACACCTGCTGCACCAGGCGGATGGCCGCCTCATCCGTCAGCCGGCGGCTGTCGAACAGGAAGTAAAACCCCGTCTGGCAGCCCATGGGGCCGAAGTAGATCACGGCGTCCTTTTCCGGGCTGTTGCGCAGAAGGGTGGCGATGATGTGCTCCACCGAGTGCATCTGGGCATTGGTCAGCAGGTCGCCGGTGTTGGGCTTTTTGAAGCGCAGGTCGAAGGTGGTGACGTCCCCGTCCCGGCGGGACAGGTACAGGCCGGGAACCAGCACGTCGTGGTTCACCGTGAAGCTGGCGATCCGTTCCATGTCACGCCTCCAGCTGGTCCACAAAGGCCATGACCACCCGGTTCAGGTCCCGCATGGCCGTGGGGAAATTGAAAACGAAGTCGTGGTGCTCAAACAAGCAGTCGGACACGGACTTGACGGACATGAAGGGCACGTTGTTGCGCAGGCACACCTGGGCGTCGGCGCAGCCCTCCATGTCGCACAGCAGGGGGTGGAAGGTGTCGGCGATCCAGTGGGCCCGGGGGGTGTCGGTGGCAAACCAGTCGCCGGTGGCCACCCAGCCAGTGCGGTAAGGGACGCCCACCCGGTCCATGGCAGCCCTGGCCCGGTCCAGATCGCTGGTGGGGAACTGCACCCGGTTCACCGTGGACACCAGTCCCACAGGGTCGCCCAGGGCGCTGGTATCCACATCGTGCTGCAAAAAGCCCTCCGCCAGAACGATGGAGCCAATGGGCATATCCTCAAAGCACCCGGCCACCCCGGCGTTGAGCACCAGGTCCGGCTGATACAGGCTGATCAGCAGCTGGGTGGCCATGGCGGCGTTGACCTTGCTGACGCCCCCGGCGCAGGCGATGACGTCTGGCCGGATCTGATAAAACGGCACCCCGGCCACGGTCTGCAAAGGCTGGGCATTCTCCTGGGTCAGCAGGCTTTCAATCTCGCCGGTCATGGCGTATACAAGTCCGATCTTCATGGTTGGTTTCCTCCCGATAAATTCGATTTTCACCCTATATTGTAAGGATTCACCGGGTGGATTGTCAAGAGGATTGCAAAATTTCCCAAAATGCGGTATAATGAGCTGAGAAATGAACCAAAAGTGCATTTTTAAACAGTGTGGTGATTAATATCCTATAACCTGTACAAAATGCCGGGAAGACTGTCGCAGAATTGTAACCGGTTTGTAACTATTTGTAATTTTCTGGGAAGGGGTGATCGCATGCCCGTTTTCGGCGTGATCTGCGAATATGACCCCTTCCATCTGGGGCACCGGTGGATGCTGGAGCAGCTGCACCGGCAGGGACCGGTGGTGTGCGCCATGAGCGGCTGCTTCACCCAGCGGGGGGAATTTGCCGCCGTGAACAAGTTCGCCCGGGCGGAGATGGCCGTTCGGAACGGGGCGGACCTGGTGCTGGAGCTGCCCACGCCCTGGGCGGTGTCCGGAGCGGAGCGCTTTGCCCGGGGCGGCGTGGAGCTGCTGAAGAAAACCGGCCTGGTGACCCACCTGGCCTTCGGCAGCGAGTGCGGCGACCTGGAGGCCCTGCAACGGGTGGAAGCCTGCCTCTCCGGCGAGAGCTTTCAGGAGACCCTCCGGCGAAGATTGGAGGGCGGCGAGACCTTTGCCCGCTGCCGCCAGGCGGCGGTGGAGGAGCTGCTGGACCCCCGGGACGCGGCGCTGCTGTCCCAGCCCAACAACATCCTGGCCATCGAGTATCTGAAGGCCCTGCGCCGGGCGGATTTTTCCATGGAACCGATAACGTTCCCGCGCCGGGGCGGACCCCACGACGGCGGCGCGGCGGATGGGATCGCCTCCGCGTCCCACATCCGCAGGCTTCTGCGGGCGGGGCACACGGAGGAGGCCATGGCCTTCCTGCCCCGGGAATCGGCGGAGGTGCTGCGGCGGGAAATGGCCGCAGGCCGGGGGCCGGTGGATATGCACACCTGCCAGCGGGCCATTCTGGCCCGGCTGCGGACCATGTCCCAGGAGGACTTTCTCCCCTATGACGGCGGCGGCGAGGGGCTGTACCGCCGGTTTTACCGGGCGGTGCGGCAGGCCGCGGACATAGACGGCCTGCTGGAGGCCGCCAAGACCCGGCGCTATCCCCTGGCCCGGCTGCGGCGGATGCTGCTGGTGGCGTATCTGGAGCTGCCGGAGCCGGAGCACATTCCCTATCTGCGGCTGCTGGCCGCCAGCTCCCGGGGCTGCACCCTGTTGCGGCAGATGCGCGGGGCGCCGGTGCTGACCAAGCCCGCCGACGTATCCCGCCTGGGGCAGACGGCCCAGGACCTGTTCACCCGGGAGGCCGGTTGGACCGATTTATATACTCTGGCGTATCCCGACCTGTCTCAGAGCGCCTGCGGCGCGGACTGGCGGGCCACCCCATGGATCATGTAAGGAAATGCCTATGAAGAAACTGTACATCATTCTGATAGCGGCCCTGACGCTGGCGGCGTGCCTGACAGCCTGCAGCGCCAAGCCCGTGTCCCTGCGGGGCACCGAAGCGCCCAATCTGCCCGGCCCGACTAATGACGCGCTGAAGGTCACGGACGGGGGCCAGGACTGGAACATCACCCTGGAGCAGGTAGATAAGGAGAACTTCGCCGAGGACGACCGGCTGCTGGCCAAGGGCAGCTATCAGGTGTTCCAGCTGAACCAGGAAGGCTCAGGGGACACTCTGACCGCCGCCGCCGCGGCCGCCGAGGGCATCAACGCGTATTTTGAGCAGTGGCGCAAGGACCAGCTGCAATTTCTGGGAGACGTGACCAACCTGGCCCGGGATGCTTACGCCGGTGTCAACGGGGAGGATTCCCGCTGGGAGCAGCCGGAGTATGTGTACTCCGATACCGTTACCACCGACTATTGGGTGGGGCCGGAGCTCCTGTGCGTGGAGATGCACTACAGCTCCTATTCCGGCGGGGCCCACCCCAACTCCTGGCGCGTGGCGGTGAGCTTCGACCTGAACACCGGCGAGGCCGTCAAGATCATGGAGCTGGCCGAGGACAGCGAGGGCCTGCGGGCCGCCGTCAAGGAGAATCTGCTGTACCAGATTCGAGAGAGCGACATCTGGACGGAATACGGAGCCGAGGCCTTCTTCGAAGACTATGAGGACACCGTGGGCAACTGGGCGGATCAGTGCCTGGTATTCGATGACAATGGCCTGACCGTGGTGTTCAACCCCTATACCATTGCTCCCTATGCCACGGGAGAGCTGTCGTACCTGATTCCCTACAGTCTGCTGCAGCCCTATCTGAATGGCCGGGCCATGCAGCTGCTGGGTCTGAACTGAATCAATTCTTTGGATAAATAAAGGGCTTCCACCCGACCGGTGGAAGCCCTTTATTATGTCGTTGTCACAGGATGGACTTGGCGTCCACATAAAGCTCCCGGACCGCCGGTGCATCGTCGCTGACGGGCTCCGGCTGATGGTCCCGCTTCTCGATGAACTTGGGGGCTACCTGGGGGAACAGGGCCAGGCTCAGCACGTCCTCGTCGGACTTGGCAAGGCCCCGGAACTCCTGGCGGTACTTCTCCAGCTCCGGCTCCAGCAGGTCGGCGGGACGGCAGGTGACCACGTCCTCAGGGGCGATGCCCGCCTTGGCCCGGACCTCCGGGTTCACCTGGCCGGGGAGCTGGCCGTACTCGCCCTTGAGCATGGCCTTGGACTCCTTGGGGAACACCTTGTACCGCTCCCCCATGATGATGTTCATCACCGCCTGGGTGCCCACGATCTGGCTGGAGGGGGTCACCAGGGGAGGATAGCCGAAGTCCTTGCGGACCCGGGGAATTTCCGCCAGCACGTCGTAGTATTTGTCCTCCTTCCCGGCCTGCTTCAGCTGGGAAATGAGGTTAGAGAGCATACCGCCGGGGACCTGATACAGCAGGGTGTTGGTGTCCACCCGCAGGACCTTGGGGTCCAGAATGCCCGCGTCCTGAAGCCGCTGGGCCACCTGGCGGAAATGGACAGCGGCATCGGACATCTTGCCCAGGTCCAGGCCGGTGTCGCGGACGGTTCCCTTCAACGTGGCCACCAGGGACTCGGTGGCGGGCTGGCTGGTGCCGTTGGCCATGGGCGACAGGGCGGTGTCCACGATGTCCACCCCGGCATAGGCCGCCATCAGCAGCGTCATATCGCCGGTGCCGGAGGTGTTGTGGGTGTGCAGGTGGATGGGGACGCTGACGGTCTCCTTCAGAGCCTTCACCAGGGAATAGGCGTCCATAGGCAGCAGGAGGTTTGCCATGTCCTTGATGCAGATCATGTCCGCGCCCATCTCCTCCAGCTCCTTGGCCAGCTTCACGAAGTAGGCCTCGTTGTGGATGGGGGACATGGTATAGCTGAGGGTGGCCTCCACCTGTCCGCCGTATTTCTTGGTGGACTTGATGGCCTGCTCCAGATTGCGCACGTCGTTGAGAGCGTCGAAAATGCGGATGATGTCGATGCCGTTTTCGATGGACTTGGCGCAGAAGGCGTCCACCACGTCGTCGGCGTAATGCTTATAGCCCAGGATGTTCTGGCCCCGGAACAGCATCTGCAATTTTGTGTTCTTCACGTGCTTGCGGATGGTGCGCAGGCGCTCCCAGGGGTCCTCCCCCAGAAAGCGCATACATGCGTCAAAGGTTGCGCCGCCCCAGCACTCCAGGGAGTAGTACCCGATGGAGTCCAGGGTTTCCAGGGCGGGCAGCATATCCTCGATGGTCATGCGGGTGGCCGCCTGGGACTGGTGGGCGTCCCGGAGGATGGTATCGGTAATCAGCAGGGGCTTATTCGATAAAAATTCCATAATTTACCTCCTATCAGCCGAACAGGGAGATCAGCACGCCTGCGGCGATGGCGGAGCCGATGACGCCCGCCACATTGGGGCCCATGGCGTGCATCAGCAGGAAGTTGCCGGGATTGGCCTCCTGGCCCACCTTCTGGCTGACCCGGGCCGCCATAGGCACGGCGGACACGCCGGCGGAGCCGATGAGGGGATTGATCTTCTCCTTCAGGAACAGGTTCATGAACTTGGCCAGCAGCACGCCGCCTGCGGTGCCGAAGCCGAAGGCCACCACGCCCATGCCCATAATGGCCAGGGTCTTGGGGCTGAGGAAGGTGGTGCCGGTGGCGGTAGCGCCCACGCTGATGCCCAGGAAGATGGTGACGATGTTCATCAGCTCGTTCTGCATGGTCTTGCTGAGCCGATCCAGCACGCCGCACTCCTTGGCCAGGTTGCCGAACATCAGGCAGGCGATCAGCGGCGCGGCGGAGGGCACCAGCAGGGCCACAAACACCGTGACCACAACGGGGAACAGAATCTTCTCCCGCTTGCTGACCTCCCGCAGGGGCTTCATAACGATCTGCCGCTCCTTCTCGGTGGTCAGGGCCTTCATGATGGGCGGCTGGATGACGGGCACCAGGGCCATGTAGGAGTAGGCCGACACGGCGATGGGGCCCAGCAGCGCCGGGGCCAGCATGGCGGTGACGAAGATGGCCGTGGGGCCGTCCGCGCCGCCGATGATGCCCACGGAGGAGGACTCCGCGCCGGTGAAGCCCAGCAGGCGGCAGCCCAGATAGGTCAGGAAAATGCCCAGCTGAGCGGCAGCGCCCAGCAGCAGGCTCTTGGGGTTGGCGATCAGGGGGCCGAAGTCGGTCATGGCGCCCACGCCCATGAAGATCAGGCAGGGATAGATGCCCAGCTTGATGCCCAGATACAGCACATCCACCAGGCCCACGGAAACGGTGACATTGCTCATGGTCAGACCGCTGGCGGCAGCGAACTGCTCTGCGCTGGCCAGGGTCTGGATCTGTACGGCGATGGAATTCACAGCGTCGCCGGTGGCGGCGGCCACCTGAGCGGCCACCTGACTCAGTGCATCCGCGCCAAACATGCTCTGGGCGGCGGTCCACAGGGAGTCCACATAAGGCTGTAGCACATCGGCGGATACGCCGCTGTTCAGCATTTCAGACAGAAAGCTGGCCGTGATGGGCTGGCCGCCGAACAGCTCCCAGTGGACGTGGCCCCCGGCAAAGAGGATCTCGTGGAACATCCCCGCCCCGGGCAGATTGGTCACCAGCATGCCGATGGCGATGGGCACCAGCAGCAGGGGCTCAAACTTCTTCACAATGCCCAGAAACAGCAGGACACAGGCAATCACCAGCATAATGGCGCTTTTCCAGTTCTCCCCCTGGAAGAACTGATAGAAGCCGGTACTGGTCAGAAAATTGGCAATTGCTTCCATATGCGGCCCTCCGGGGTCAACCGATGGTGCACAGCAGGGTGCCGGACTCCACGGCGGCCCCCTTGGTGACGGACACAGAGGTGACGGTGCCGTCGCATGGCGCCATGATCTCGTTTTCCATCTTCATGGCCTCCAGGATCATCAGCACGTCGCCCTTCTTCACGGCGCTGCCGCTCGTCACATTGACGGCCAGGATGGTGCCGGGCATGGGGGCGGTGATCTTTTCGTCTCCGGCGGGGGCGGCAGGTGCAGCGGGGGCAGCCGCAGCAACCGCAGGAGCGGCGGGCGCACCGGTCATTTCCTCGATCTCCACCTCGAACGCGGTGCCGTTGACGTTGACTCTGTACTTTTTCATGGTGCGTTCCTCCTTACACTTTCTTCATGGATACGATACGGATGGCGGAGACGTCGGTCCCCAGGTCCTCGGCGATGGCAGCAGCCACAGCCGCGATCATGGCGGGGCTTACGGCCTCCGCAGCCGCCGGGGCGGCGGGAACCGCAGCCTTGGGCGGCGTCTGAGCGCCGGCAGTGCGCGTGCACACCCAGCTCATCAGCGAAACCAGCAGAATGATGCACAGAAGTCCCGCAAACACCGTTCCCAGGCCCATCAGCACGACAAATAAGTTGGAATAGTCCATTTCTTCCTCCCTCATACTCTTACTGCGCAGACGGTGCATATCCCGGAAGATTTGTCCTTTGTCTGCTGTCTGCGCGGACAAGACGTGGACAAATTTCTTTGATATGTTGCTCCATTATACACACAGATGGCGAATCTGTCAACAGTAATCCGTCACAATTTTAACAATTTGTGCAGAATGACGAATGTGCCCAACGGGATGCTTGTACAAAACCACAGAAAAAGCGCACCTCCCACAGGGGAGATGCGCCGATCCGTCATCTGTTATACATAGCCGTACAGGCCCCGCACGGAGACCTCACCGCAGCGCAGCGTGTCCACCGTGCCGTCCCGGCGGCGCACCACAAGGCCGTACTGCCGGTCGATATCCAGGGCCGTCACCGTCTCCCCGGTGTCCGGGATGCGCAGCGTCTGCCCCAGATTCAGGCACAGGCGGCGATAATCGGCGGCGTAGACCGCCGGGGTGTGCAAGTGTCCAAAGGCCTGGCACAGAGCCTCTGCCAGGGCCGTTTCCAGGGCAGCCCGGTCTGCGGGATAGCCCTGGGCCTCCAGGGACGTGGCGATCCGGGCCACCTCCGGCGAAAAGTCATCGGGCCGCTGCCGCAGGTTGACGCCGATACCGATGACCACATAGTCCACTCCCCTGCCGGACAGCGACGCCTCCGTCAGGATGCCCGCCAGCTTCCGTCCCTCCAGCACCAGGTCATTGGGCCATTTGATCCGCACCGGTGCGCCGGTGACGCGTCGGATGGCCCCGGCGGCGGAGACCGCCGCCATGGGGGTCAGGGGCAGCAGGTCCTCCGGCGTCCCCTCCGGCCGCCACAGCACCGAGAGGTACAGGCCCAGCCCCTCCGGCGATTCAAAGCTCCGGCCCATGCGGCCCCGGCCCGCCGTCTGCCGCCGGGCGATCACCGCCGTGCCGCTGGGCGCGCCCTGGGCCGCCAGGCTCTTGCACACGGTGTTGGTGGAGTCCACCGTGTCATAGCGGAAAATCCTTGGCTGCTCCATCCGTACTGCCTCCCTTCGTTTTTTCCCATGGTAACATGGATTTCCCCGGACGTAAAGAGTCCGATTGCCCAAAGAGGGGCAACATCATGTGCAGCCCCCTGCTTTCCGAAAGTGAAAGCAGGGGGCTGCCTGATTCGATTACACAAACCACTCGTTTTCCGCCCGGCGGGTATAGACGTCCTCCAGCTCATGCTGGTGGAACAGATACCCCGGGTCATCAAAGTACTTGGCCCCGGAGGGGCATTTTTTGACGCAGGCGCAGCACTTGATGCAAATGCCCCTGACTTGGGACACGTCCGCCGGGTCGATGGAGCCCATGGGACACAGCTCCGCGCACAGGCCGCAGCCGCCGCACTTGTCCGGGTCCGTTTTCGGCTTCACCTTCAGGATGTTGATGGGGTTTCCGTGGCGGTCCCGGGGGGTGTAATAGGGGCGGATGGGCGTTTCGCCCCGGACCGATACGGGGGCCATTTCTGTCCCGGCTTGTCCCGCCAATTTCTCGCAGATTTCCCGGGCAAAAGCGGCTTGTCCCGCCATGTCCCCATCGTCCGGACGGCCCGCCCCCAGGGTGCGGGAAAAACTGTGCTCCCCCACGAAGGCTCCGGCCGCCACGCAGCGGAAGCCGTCCTGCTGGAGGATGTCCCGCAGCTCTATGAGGGCGTCGTCATAGTTCCGGTTGCCGAACAGCACCACCGGCACCGCCAGCGCTCCCCCGCCCCGGACCTTTTCCCGCAGGAACGGCAGCAGCACATTGGGCACCCGCCCGGCGTATACCGGCGTTCCCAGCACCACCAGGTCCGATTGGCAGAAATTCAGCTCCTGCTGCCGGGCCTGGGGCCGGGTGAAGTCCAGACTGCGGCAGGGCGCCGCCAGCAGCCGGGCAAGCTCCCCGGCGATGTGCGTTACCGTGCGCTCCGTGGTTCCGGTGCCGCTGAAATACACGGCCCAAACGGTTGTCATGATATTTCCCCTCTTTTGTGTATTTTTGTGGGTTTTATAGACTGAAATCTTCCTCTTTCAGCCCGTCAGTGGAAAGCTGGGCCGGACGGGGCGGCACCCGCTTCAGGGGGTCATACCGGAAACGGAAGCAGTGATTCTCCGCCGACACGATGCCCTTTTTCACGCAGGCCACCTGGGTCTCGTTGATGCGGACCCCCTGGGCGCAGTAGGCGCAGCGGGGCTCGATATCTTTGCGAAACAGCATGAAACCGCCCTCCTTACAGCGTATCCAGCCGCACCTTGCCGTCCTCTGCCGTGGCCCGCAGCTGGGTGATGGGGTGCTCGAAGCTGTCGATGATCTGAACCGCCATGGGGTCCTCCAGCTCCTTCTGGATGCAGCGGCGCAGATTCCTGGCCCCGTAGGCGGCGGAATAGGAGGAGTGCACCAGGTGGGAAACCAGCGCGTCGTCATAGCTAAAGCTGTAGCCCTTCTCCTTCAGGGAGGCCTGGAGCTCATCCAGCATAATCCGGGCGATGGCGGCAAAATTCTCCTCCGTCAGCTGGTGGAAATAGACGATCTCGTCCACGCGGTTGATAAATTCCGGACGCAGAAATTCCCGCAGAGCCTTCATGGTGCGCTCCCGGCCCTGGTCATCGGCGCTGCGGCCGAAGCCCACGGACCCGGCGGCCTTGTCGGACCCGGCGTTGGAGGTCATGACGATGACGGTGTTTTCAAAGTTCACCTTGCGGCCGTGGGCGTCGGTGACCTCGCCGTCGTCCAGAATCTGCAGCAGGATGTTCAGCACGTCCGGGTGGGCCTTCTCGATCTCGTCAAACAGGATGACGGAATAGGGCTTGCGGCGGATCTTCTCCGTCAGCTGGCCAGCCTCGTCATAGCCCACATAGCCCGGAGGGGAGCCCACCAGGCGGGACACCGAGTGCTTCTCCATAAACTCCGACATATCCAGGCGGATCAGGGCGTCCGGAGTATTGAACAGGTCGGCGGCCAGCTGCTTCACCAGCTCCGTCTTGCCAACGCCGGTGCTGCCCACGAAAATGAAGCTGACGGGCTTATGCTTGGGGGAAATGCCCACGCGGCTGCGGCGGATGGCGGCGGACACGGCGGAAACCGCCTCGTCCTGGCCCACAATGTGCTGCTTCAGCCGGTCCTCCAGCTGGGACAGGCGCTTGAACTCCTCTTCCTTGATCTTGCTGGCGGGGATCTTGGTCCACATCTCAATGACCCGGGCGATGTTGTCCATGGTCAGCTGGGGCATACCCTTGGCCTCCAGGGCGGAAAGCTCCTGCTGCAGCCGCAGCTCCTGGCTGCGGAGCTGGGCAATGCGGGCATAGCGGGCGTCCAGCTCCTCCTGGGTGAACTCCTGGCCCTCCGCCGGCTGGGCGGACATGAGGTTCTCCCGCTCGAAGGTGACGTTCTCCAGGTCCCGCTTGACCTCCATCCGGCGGTTGATGTCCGGGTCGTGAAGGTTCATATCGGAGCAGGCCTCGTCGATCAGGTCGATGGCCTTGTCCGGCAGGAAACGGTCGGTGATGTACCGCTCGGACAGCACCACTGCCTGG
This sequence comes from Clostridiaceae bacterium Marseille-Q4149, assembly GCA_018228685.1. Lineage (GTDB taxonomy): Bacteria > Bacillota > Clostridia > Oscillospirales > Oscillospiraceae > Vescimonas > Vescimonas cirricatena. The sequence continues at coordinate 1,089,042 of CP073691.1, read as the reverse complement.
CGCAGCACCCCCTGGGGGATGGAGACGCCGTGGTAATTCTCATAGTAATGGGCGATGCCCTGGAGAATTTTCAGGGTATCCTCCAGGCTGGGCTCGTTGACGGTCACCGGCTGGAAGCGGCGCTCCAGGGCAGTGTCCTTTTCGATGTGCTTGCGGTATTCGTTGAAGGTGGTGGCGCCGATGACCTGAATCTCGCCCCGGGACAGGGCGGGCTTGAGGATATTGGCGGCGTTCATGCTGCCCTCGGCGTCGCCGGCGCCCACGATGTTGTGGACCTCGTCGATGACCAGGATGATGTTGCCCAGCTTGCGGATCTCCTCGATGAGGCCCTTCATGCGGCTTTCAAACTGGCCCCGGAACTGGGTGCCCGCCACCAGCGCCGTCAGGTCCAGCAGGTACACCTGCTTATCCCGCAGCTTGAAGGGCACGTCCCCGGCGGCGATGCGCTGGGCCAGGCCCTCGGCAATGGCAGTTTTGCCCACGCCGGGCTCGCCGATGAGGCAGGGGTTGTTCTTCTGGCGGCGGTTCAGAATCTGCACCACCCGCTGAATCTCCTCCTCCCGGCCGATGACCGCGTCCAGCTTGCCGTCCCGGGCCCGCTGGCTGAGATTGATGCAGTAGCTGTCCAGGTACTTGTGCTTTTTATCGGCCTTGCGGCCCTTGGGGGCCTCCTCCCGGCCGGAGGGGGCGTCGGACTTCTCCGCCGGGGGATTGCTGCCGCCGAACAGGCGGTTCAGGAAGGGGAAGGTGGCGGTCTTGCCGCTTTCGCCGTCGTCCTCGTCGTCCTCATCCTGGGGGGCAGGTATGTCGCTGAGCTCCTCGGCCCCGCCGAAGGCCTGCATCATCTCGTTGTTGATGTTCTCCAGGTCCTCCGGAGAGATGCCCATTCGCTTCATCATCTCCTCCACCTGGGGCAGGCCCAGCTGGGCGGCGCATTTCAGGCACAGGCCCTCGTTGACCATCTCGCCCTTTTCATTCTGCCGGGAAATAAAGACCACGGCCACATTTTTCTTACATTTGGAACAAAGAGTCGGTTGCATGGTTTCCCTCCGTTATCTGGGTAAATTGTTCATAGCGCCGCCAGAAGGCCCAGCGGCGTCTGGGTTGCAAAGAATTTCAGCAGGGTGGTGCCGTCGATGAGCTCTGGGGTCAGGAGCCAGCCGAAGCGCTGCATGGCCCACACGGCCACAAACAGCGTAAGGCCGCCGCACACAAGACCCAGAGCCGCGCCGCCCAGGCCGTTGACGGTGCTGACCAGGGGAAGCCTGGTGACAATGGCGTTCAGGGGCTTCATCAGCAGCCACAGCAGCGCCAGCAGCACCAGGAACGACACCACATACACCGCCGTGCTGGCCACGGAGCGGGCCACGCTGAGGCTCACCGCCCGGATCAGGCTCTCCCCTGTTTCCTGCACCCGCTGCGAAACGGTGTCCAGTAGCTTCTGGAGGCTGTCGCCCCGGAAGCTGAGAGCCTGGAGCATCTGGCCCGCGTCGGCGGCGTGGCTCTCCTCAATTTTCTGCTCCACCCGCTGGGTCACCCGGGGTTCCACCCACCGCATGACAGGCTCGGACAGGTGGTCGGCGGCCCAGGAGGCCCCCAGCAGGGCCACCACGACGATCAGCAGGCCCGCCAGACTTTTCAGCAGGCCCCGCTTGGCTCCCAGCCAGGCGGCGGCGATCAGGGCCGCCAGCACCAGAATATCGGCAAATACGGACATGGACACTCTCCTTTCGGGGTCAGGGCAGGAACACGCTGGCAGCGGCAGAGCCCGCCAGCACCGCAGAGCCGTCGCTGCGCATGAGCACATCCCCGGCGCTGCTGACGCCCTGCAGGGTGGCGTATTCCTTGAGGTTTTTGTTATAGATCACCAGCCGGTCGGCAAACAGAACCGCCACATACCGGCCGCAGGCGGACATGCTCAGCACATCGCCGTCCAGGTCCAGGGACCCCAGCTCCTTGCCGTCGCTGTTCACCGTCACCAGGCGCAGCTGGCTGCCCACCTTGTAACGGCCCAGCAGCACGGCGGCATAGCCGTCGCCGCCCAGGCTGCACCGGCGCAGAACGCCGCCGTCATAGCTGTAGGACGCGGCGGCCCGGCCCTTCTGGTCGATGAAATGCAGGCTGTCCTCCGCCACGGCGCAGTAGCGCTTCCCTACCAGCCCCAGGTCATACACCGCCACGCCGGCCAGGTCGCAGGTGGCGTAGGCCTCCTGCCGGTCCAGCTTATACAGGACGATGCTGCTGGTGAAGGAGCCCTGGGACTGGCCCATGGTGACGGCGGCCATCTCCTTGCCGTTCCGGGACACGGAGGAGGTCATCAGAAAGCTGTCGGCAGAATGAAAGGCAAATTCCTTTACACCGTCCTCGTCGTAGACCTCCACGGCGGCCTTGTAGCCCCGCTCGTTGAGGGTTACCGCCAGGCGGCCCTCCCGGGTCAGGGTAACGGACAGAATCTCGCCGCCGCAGGTGATTTTGCGGACCAGGCCCTGGGCATTGAGGACATACACGTCGCTGCCGCCGATGTCGTAGGCGGCGGCCAGGCTGCCGGTTCCGGCCACTGTACAGGAGGTCCACTTTACAGTCTCGTTGCAGACCACCTGGCCGTCCTCCTGCATCACCAGCAGCTGGCTGTTGGTGACGATGGCCAGGCTGCCGTCCAGAGAGGCAAAGCAGCTGGTGCGGTCGGCGGCGTAGTGGTACAGCTGGGCGCAGCCGGTCTCGTCCTTTTTGGCCCGGGCATAGGTCACGCTGCGCCGCAGCCCGTCGAAGGCGGTGGTATCCGTCAGGGCGGCGATGAGCACCACCGCCAGAAGCACCACGGCCACCGCCGCAAACCATATGGGCTTCAGCTCCGGCCGCTTCCGGCGCTGCACCCGGCGGGGCGCCTCCTCCTGGAGGTTGCCCTGGTCAAATTCCATCCGGTCCATTGAGTCTTTCATCTTCATACCACACCCTTGTCAGGTACAGACCTCCCGGCGGGGCGGTGGGCCCGGCCAGGGTACGGTTGCCGCTGTCCAGGATCACAGGGATCTCCTCCGGCGTCAGCTTCCCCTCCGCCGCGTAGAGCACTGTGCCGGTGATGGCCCGTACCATATTATACAAAAAGCCGTTGGCGCAGACCTTCAATTCCAAAAGGTCCCCCTGCCGCCGGACCCGGCAGTAGTGGATGGTGCGGACGGTGCTGCGGACGTTGGTGCCCACGCTGCGCACGGCGGCGAAATCGTGGGTCCCCTCGAACATCCGGGCCGCCCGGTCCATGACCTCCTCGTCCAGGCGCTTGGGGTAAAAATACGCCCTGTTCACATAAAACGGGTTCTTCACCCGGGAATTGTAGATGCGATAGGTATACTCCTTGCGGATGCAGGAGCCGATGGCGTTGAAATCCTCCGCCACCTCATAGGCCGCCTTCACCACGATGTCCTCGGGAATATGGGTGTTGACGGCGAAGGGCAGCCGGTCCACGGGAATACGGGAATTGGTGCGAAAATTGGCCACATAGTGCTCGGCGTGGACCCCGGCGTCGGTGCGGCCGCAGCCGGTGCACTTGATGGGCTCGCCGCACACCATGGACAGACCCCGCTCCAGGGTCTGGGCCACGGTGACCTCGGTTTTCTGCACCTGCCACCCATGGTAGGCGGTGCCGTTGTACATCAGGATCAGTGCGATGTTGCGCATAGCGTACCTCTTTCAGATTCCCAGCCGCCCCAGGGCGATGACCCCCGCCGTCAGGGCCGCAAAGCCCGTCAGGACCCACAGGTCCGCCGGGCGGAAGCGCAGCACATGCAGGGCGGTGCGGCCTTCGCCGCCGTGGTAGCAGCGGCACTCCATGGCCGTGGCCAGCTCGTCGGCCCGGCGGAAGGCGCTGATGAACAGGGGCACCAGGATAGGCACCAGGGCCTTGGCCCGCTGGAAGATATTGCCGGATTCAAAGTCCGCGCCCCGGGCCTTCTGGGCGGACATGATCTTGTCCGTCTCCTCGATGAGGGTAGGGATAAAGCGCAGGGCGATGGACATCATCATGGCCAGCTCGTGGACGGGCAGACGCAGCTTCTTCAGGGGGGACAGCAGGCTCTCCAGTCCGTCCGTCAGGGAGATGGGGCTGGTGGTGTAGGTCAGCAGGAAGGTGCCCATGATGAGCATCACGATCCGCAGCACCATGAAGATGGCGGAGCGCAGACCCTCCTGGGAGATATGGCTCAGCAGCCAGCCGGCGCCCAGGGGGGTACCGCTGGTGAAGAACAGGTTCATAATGGCCGTGAAGGCCACGATGACCCAGATGGGCTTCAGGCCCCGGGTCAGGGATCGGAAGGGCACCCGGGAGACGATGATGCACAGGGCCAGCAGCGCCGCCACGATGGCGTAGGTCACCACTCCCTGGGCGTTGAACAGGGCCACAATGTACAGGATCACCGCCAGGAGCTTGGTGCGGGGGTCCAGCCGGTGGATGAAGGTATTGCCCGGGAAAAACTGGCCCAGGGTGATATCTCTCAGCATACGCCCGCCTCCCCTCTTATGGAGAGCAGGGCCTGCTCCAGCTCGTCCACGGTGTAGACCGCGGTGTCGATGTTCAGGCCCATGCGGCGCAGGGCCAGGGCGATCTTGGTGGCCTGGGGCACGTCCAGGCCCACTTCCTCCAGGTCGGAGGCCCGCCGGAATACCTGGCGGGGGGCGCCGTCCATATACACATGACTGCCCCGCAGCACCAGGATGCGGTCCACGTTGCAGGCGATCTCCTCCATGCTGTGGCTCACCAGGATAACGGTGGTGCCCCGCTTGCGGTGATAGGCCCGGATCTGGGCCAGAATGGCCTCCCGACCCCGGGGGTCCAGACCCGCCGTGGGCTCGTCCAGGATCAGGACCTTGGGCTCCATGGCGATGACCCCGGCGATGGCCACCCGGCGCTTCTGTCCGCCGGACAGCTCAAAGGGGGACTTTTCCAGCTGGTCCTCCGTCAGGCCCACCAGGGCGGCGGATTCCCGGACCCGGCGGTCGATCTCGTCCCGGTCCAGGCCCATGTTGCCGGGACCGTAGGCAATGTCCTTGTACACCGTTTCCTCAAACAGCTGGTACTCCGGGTACTGGAACACCAGGCCCACTTGGAAGCGGACCTGTCGGATTTTCTTGGGCTCGGCCCAGATGTCCTTCCCGTTCAGCAGGACGCGGCCCTGGGTGGGGCGCAGCAGTCCGTTGAGGTGCTGGATCAGGGTAGACTTGCCGGAGCCGGTGTGGCCAATGATGCCCAGGAACTCGCCGGGCATGATATCGAGGCTGACATCCTCCACCGCGCTGCGCTGGAACGGAGTCCCGGCGCTGTAGGTGTGGGTCAGGTGTTCTATACGAATGATCGGTTCCAACTCTGCTTACTTCCCTTCCGCGCCATGGAGCGCCTGGAATATGGCGCGGGCACACTCGTCAACCGTAATCGCCGTCAAGGGCAGATCCATGCCGTGCCGGTTCAGCCGCCGCAGCAGCTCCACCGTATCCGGGGCCGCCAGGCCCAGGGCCTGCAGCTCCTCCACCCGGGAGAAAATTTCCCGGGGCGCGCCGTCCATGGCCACCACGCCGTCGTTCATGACGATGACCCGGTCGGCGTCCTCCGCCTCGGACATATGGTGGGTGATGTGCACCACCGTGATGCCCCGCTCCCGGTTCAGCCGGTGAACGGTGTCCAGCACCTCCCGGCGGCCGGAGGGGTCCAGCATGGCCGTGGCCTCGTCCAGGACGATGCACTCCGGCTCCATGGCGATGACGCTGGCGATGGCCACCCGCTGCTTCTGTCCGCCGGACAGCAGGTGCGGGGCGTGGCGTGTGAACTCCGTCATGCCCACCGCCGCCAGGGCGTCGTCCACCCGACGGCGGATCTCCGCCGTGGGGACCCCCAGGTTCTCCGGGGCGAAGGCAACATCCTCCTCCACCACGTTGGCCACGATCTGGTTATCCGGGTTCTGGAACACCATGCCCACCCGGCGGCGGATCTCCAGCAGGAGCTCCTCCTTTTTCGTGTCCATGCCCTCCACATACACCGCGCCGCCGGAGGGCAGCAGCACGGCGTTCATATGCTTGGCCAGGGTGGATTTGCCGGAGCCGTTGTGGCCCAGCACCACCACAAAGCTGCCCTTTTCGATGGACAAGGTCACATTGTCCAGGGCGGTGGTCCGGCGCTGGCCCTCCTCCACCGGGTAGGAGAAGGAGAGGGCGTCGGTCTGAATCATTGGCTGCATTGCTTTGTCTCTTTTCTGCGAAATTTTATTTGCTCATCCAGCGGCCGGTGGCTCCGCAGGGCAGCGCCATGCCGGAATCCGTGCACGGCAGGCCCAGCTCGTCCCAGGTGACGTGTCCGCCGAAGCGGCGGCCCACCAGCATCTGCAGGATGTAGCCCAGCACCGACGGGGCCAGGCCCGTGGTGTAGGAGTTCAGGATCACAAACAGGGGCTTGTCGGACAGGACCCGGGCGCAGAGCTTCACGAAGGGATAGAGATTCTCCTCCAGCTTCCACACCTCACCGCCGGGTCCCCGGCCATAGCTGGGGGGGTCCATGATGATGGCGTCGTAGGTCTTGCCCCGGCGAATCTCACGCTCCACGAACTTGGCGCAGTCGTCCACGATCCAGCGGATAGGCGCCTCCTCCAACCCGGAGATCCGGGCGTTTTCCTTGGCCCAGGCCACCATGCCCTTGGCGGCGTCCACATGGCAGACGCTGGCCCCGGCGGCGGCGCAGGCCACCGTGGCCCCGCCGGTATAGGCGAACAGGTTCAGCACCCGGATGGGGCGGCCCGCCCGGCGAATCTGGTCCATGGCAAAGTCCCAGTTGGCGGCCTGCTCCGGGAACAGGCCCGTGTGCTTGAAGTTCATGGGCTTGACCTGGAAGCGGAGGTTTTTATAGGCGATGGGCCAGTTCTCCGGCAGCTTGTTCTTGTCCCAGTGGCCGCCGCCGGTGCTGGAGCGGCTGTAGCGGGCGTTGGCCGTGCGCCAGCCCCGGTTCTTCCGGTCCGACTCCCAGATGGCCTGGGGGTCCGGCCGCACCAGAATCTGGTCGCCCCAGCGCTCCAGCTTTTCTCCGCCGCCGCAGTCCAGCAGCTCATAATCCTTCCAGCCATCCGCGATCCACATAATGGGTATACCTCCGCACATTAAATCAACCCATTATACAATAGACCCGTCCCAGCGTCAAGTGCGGCTTTGGGGCGCAAATTGTGAAAAAATTGTGACCGGAAGCGGGCGGAACCCTTGACAACGGCCGGATCTGTGGTAAAATACAGAACGTCAAAGGCAATGACGAGAAGAATCTGCCGCGGAGTGCGCCGCAAGCGAGGCGGGAAAGGGTGCGAGCCCGCCGGGTCACAGGGCAGAGGGCCATCTCCGAGCCGGCGGCGACGAGCCGCACGCCCCATCCCCGTTACCGGATGACTGAGACGACGGCTGCGGCCGTTAATTAGGGTGGTACCGTGAAGCATCGCTTCGCCCCTATGTGGGGCGGGGCGTTTTTGTTTATCAGGAGGCGATTATGGAGCGGCGTGTAATTGATATGGAAAAGGACCCGCGGCGGGGGCAGTTTCAGCTGTTCAGCGGGTATTCCTTCCCCTATGCCGGGGTAACGGTGCAGCTGGATGTGACGGCCCTGGAGCTGCGGCTGCGGGCGGAGCACAAGCCTATCTTCCTGACCATGCTGTATGTCATTCACCGGGCGGTAAACCGGGTGCCGGAGCTACGGCGGCGCATTGAGGACGGCCAGGTGGTAGAGTACGACGAATGTCCGGTTTCCTTCACCGAGCTGAAGCCAGACGGCAGCTATGCCTATTGCCGGATGGAGTCGGCCCAGGTGCCCTATGAGGACTACATCGCCATGGGACGCGTGCAGCAGGCGGCGGCCCGGCAGGGCGGCACCATCGAAACGGACCGCCGGGCGGAAAGCCCCAGCATCTTTGCCTCCTGCCTGCCGTGGCTGAACTACACGTCCCTGACCCACCCGGCCTGCACTCCGGCGGACAGCAACGTCCGGGTCAGCTGGGGGCAGCTGTTCATGCGCTGTGGCATGACCCAGCTGTCTGTATCCATCCAGGTCCACCACGCCCTGGCGGACGGATGGCACATCGCGCAGTTTTACCGGGCCCTGGAGGAGGAGATCGCCGCCCTGTGCCCCACGAAAGATAATCAATAAAAACAATTTGAGATAAAGGAGTAATGAACCATGTCCCATCCCTATCACGGCCTGAACGAGCTGCGGGAAATGTTCCTGAAGTTCTTTGAAACCAAAGGCCACCTGCGTCTGCCCAGCTTTTCCCTGGTGCCTCAGAACGACAAGTCCATCCTGCTGATCAACGCCGGTATGACCCCCATGAAGCCCTGGTTCAAGGGCGAGGAGGAGCCCCCCTGCCACCGGGTGTGCACCTGTCAGAAGTGCATCCGCACCGGCGATATCGACAACGTGGGCAAAACCGCCCGCCACGGCACCTACTTCGAGATGCTGGGCAACTTCTCCTTCGGCGACTATTTCAAGCACGAGGCCATTGCCTGGAGCTGGGAATTTCTGACCAGCCCCCAGTGGGTGGGCCTGGAGGCCGACCGGCTGTATCCCTCCATCTATCTGGACGACGACGAGGCCTTCAACATCTGGAACAAGGAGATCGGCATCCCCAAGGAGCGGATCTTCCGCTTCGGCAAGGAGGACAACTTCTGGGAGCACGGCTCCGGCCCCTGCGGCCCCTGCTCCGAGATCTACTATGACCGCGGGCCGGAGTTCGGCTGCGGCAAGCCCGGGTGCACCGTGGGCTGCGACTGCGACCGGTATATCGAGATCTGGAACAACGTGTTCTCCCAGTTCGACAACGATGGCCAGGGCCACTATACCGAGCTGAAGCAGAAGAACATCGACACCGGCATGGGGCTGGAGCGTCTGGCCTGCGTGTGCCAGAATGTGGAGAGCCTGTTCGACGTGGATACCGTGATGAACATCACCCACAAGGTGTCCCAGCTGACCGGGGCCCACTACGGCGAGACGGAGAAGCGGGACGTGTCCCTGCGGGTCATCACCGACCACATCCGCTCCGCCACGTTTATGATCTGCGACGGCATCCTGCCCTCCAACGAGGGCCGGGGCTATGTGCTGCGGCGTCTGCTGCGCCGGGCCGCCCGCCACGGCAAGCTGCTGGGCGTCAACGATCCCTTCCTGTATCAGGTGGTGGATACCGTGATCCATGAAAACCAGGGACAGTATCCCGACCTGCGGGAAAAGCAGACCTATATCACCAAGGTCATCCGCACCGAGGAGGAGAACTTCGGCCGCACCATCGACGGCGGCATGAAGATCTTCTCCGACCTGCTGGCGGAGCATCAGGCCAAGGGGGAGAAGATTTTCTCCGGCGCCGACGCCTTCCGCCTGTATGACACCTTCGGCTTCCCCATCGACCTGACGGCGGAAATGGTGGCCGAGCAGGGCATGACCGTGGACGAGGAGAGCTTCCGCCAGCTGATGCAGGAGCAGAAGCAGCGGGCCCGTGAGGCCCGGAAGGCTCTGGGCGACCTGGGCTGGGCCGGTGTGGAGTTCGGCAAGGACATCCCCGCCACGGAGTTTGTGGGCTATGACCACGACGAGTTCGACGCCACGGTGGTGGCTTTGGTGGCCGACGACGAGCTGCGGGGCGAGATCCCCGCCGGGTCCGACGCTGTGGTGGTGCTGGACCGGTCCCCGTTCTATGCGGAGATGGGCGGCCAGGCGGCCGACCACGGCACCATCAGCGCAGACGGCATTCTGTTCACCGTGTCCGACGTGCAGAAGAACAAGGGCGGCAAGTTCATGCACTATGGCCGCCTGACGGAGGGCACCCTCCATGTGGGCGACACCGTCCACGCCGCCATTGATACCGAGCGCCGCAAGGCCATCCGCCGGGCCCACAGCACCACCCACCTGCTGGATGCGGCCCTGAAGAAGGTGCTGGGCGAGCACGTGCACCAGGCGGGTTCCCTGGTGGAGCCGGACCGTCTGCGCTTCGACTTCACTCACTTCGAGGCCATCACCCCGGAGGAGCTGCATCAGGTGGAGGAGCTGGTCAATGACGCCATTCTGGAGGGCTATCCCGTGGTGACGGAGGTCCTGCCCATCGAGGAGGCCAAGAAAAAGGGCGCCGTGGCTATGTTCGGCGAAAAATACGGCGAAACCGTCCGAGTGGTGGAGATGGGCGATGTGTCCATCGAGTTCTGCGGCGGCACCCATGTGGACAACACCGCCAAGGCCGGTCCCTTCCGGGTGAAGTCCGAGACCAGCGTGGCCTCCGGCGTGCGTCGGATCGAGGCCACCTGCGGCAAGCTGAGCCTGCAGGGCATGGAGCGCAGCCAGGGCGTTCTGCACAAGGCGGCGCAGTTTCTGAAAACCGCACCTGCCGGACTGTTGGAGCGCATGGAGCAGCAGGCCAACGAGATGAAGCAGCTGCGCCAGGCACTGGATAAGCTGAAGGCCGAGGCGTCCCTGGGCGAGGCCAAGCAGTTCCTGGCCTCCGCCAAGACCGTGAGGGGCCTGCATGTGATCACCACCACCCGCACCGGCATGGACGTGGCCGCCATGCGTACCATGGGCGACTTCCTGCGGGATAAGGACCCCAGCGTTGTGGCGGTCATCGCCAGCATCAACGGCGAAAAGGTATCCTTCCTGGCCGTGTGCGGCAAGGAGGCCGTGGCCCGGGGCATCAAGGCCGGCGACCTGGTCCGGGCCGTGTCCGCCGTGTGCGGCGGCAAGGGCGGAGGCAAGCCAGATTCCGCTATGGGCGGCGGCACCGAATTGCTGAAGGTGGACGACGCCCTGGCTTCCGTGGACGATTTTGTGTCGGAAAAGCTCTCCTGAAGCCGGGAGAGTGGAAATAACGAAAGGAGCATGACTATGCGAGACGACAACTGCCTGTTCTGCAAAATTGTCGGCGGGGATATCCCCTCCAACAAGCTGTATGAAGACGAGCTGTGCTACGCCTTTTACGACATCGCGCCTCAGGCCCCCACGCACTTCCTGGTGATCCCCAAGGAGCACATCGGCTCCGTGGCGGAGGTAAACGGCGGCAACAGCGCCGTGGTGGCCCACATCTTCGAGGTCATCGCCCGGCTGTGCCGGGAGCAGGGGCTGGAGAGCTACCGCGTGGTGTCCAACATCGGTGAGCAGGCCGGTCAGAGTGTGCATCACCTGCACTTCCATGTGCTGTCCGGCCGGGATATGACCTGGCCTCCGGGCTAAGGAACATGAAAAAGGCCTGTATCCTGCTGGCCAGTCCCCGGAAGCAGGGCAACACCGCCGCGCTGACGGCGCCCTTTGCGGCGGAGCTGGAAAAGCTGGGCTGGTCCTGCCGGACGGTCTGGCTATATGACCTGGAGGTCCGGCCCTGCCGGGCCTGCCGGGTGTGTCAGCAGGATTGGACGGTGTTCGGCTACCCCCAGGAAGACGACATGCAGGAGATTTTTGACAGCGTGCTGGCCTGCGACCTGTTGGTGCTGGCCACGCCCATCTACTCCTGGTACTGCACCCCGCCCATGAAGGCGGTCCTGGACCGGCTGGTATACGGAATGAACAAGTATTATGGCCGGGAGAAGGGGCCGTCCCTGTGGGAGGACAAGCCCGTGGCCCTGATCGCCACCTGCGGCTATCCCGTGGAAAAGGGCGCGGACCTTTGGGAGGCCGGGATGCAGCGTTACTGCAAGCACTCCCGTCTGCGGCTGCTGGGTATGCTGGCCCAGCGGCACCAGGGCTATGACACGGTGTTCATGGACCCGGAAAAGGCCCGCTTGGCGGCGGAATTTGCCCGGAAGGTAAACGAAAGCATCTGAATACGCACAAACGCCGGACCCTATCGGGGTCCGGCGTTTTGTTTTATTCTGCCAGCGGCAGACGGACGGTGAAGGTGCTCCCCTCCCCTATCCGGCTGTCCACGGTGACGGAGCCGCCGTGGAGCCGGGCCGCCTGCTGCACCATGAACAGGCCCAGGCCGCTGCCGTCCTTGCCCCGGGCGGCGTCCACCTGGTAAAAGCGCTGGAAGATGCGCTCCCGGTCCTACGGGGCGATGCCGCTGCCGTCGTCCCGGACGGACAGCACGGCCCATTGGCCCTCCCGGCGCAGGTCCACCCACACATGGCCGTTGGGCTTCCCGTAGCGATAGGCGTTGGAGATCAGGTTCGTCAGCAGCCGGGACAGCAGGGTCACGTCCCCGTTTACCAGCAGGTCCGGCTGGGTATGCACCGCCAGCGTGGTGCCCTCCGGGGCCAGATGGGCCTGCTCCTCACAGAGGACCTCCACCAGCTGGCTCAGGTCCGCCGTTTCCAGCTGGAGCTTCTGCGTACCCTGCTCCAGCCGGGTGATGTGCAGCAGCTTTTTCTCGTGGCCGCCGTCCAGCTTTTTGCGCAGATAGCTGATGTATACGTCCACCACATTGGTGTCTCCGGCGTAGTCATAGTTCCAGAGGTTGTTTTCGATCTGCTCCCGGGAGAGGATGATGCCCTTGTTGCGGATCAGATACTCCAGCAGGGCGTATTCCCGGGCGGAGCGGCGCAGCTGGGGCTGATTCTCGGCAAACAGAAGGCGCATAGGGGGATCCCTCCTCTTTTATAAAGCATGGCGGCGCCGCCCGCAGGATGGGATAGGCGGCGTCGCCGGGTCTCGGTATCAGCGCAACAGATTTTGGCCGGTTTTTCAAGAGGCCAGCTGGAGAATGGTGGCAACATCCGCCACGCCCCGGTACTTCTCCACCAGGTACTGCTCGATGTAGGCAGCCTCGGCGGCGGTCTGCAGACCGTCATACTCCTCCAGGGGGCGCTGGAGCATCACCCGCAGGTCGATGCCGTTCTCGGTGACCCGGCGCTCCAGGATCAGTCCCTCAGCCAGGCGGCAGGTGGTGATGGTGTCGATATGATTACGGATGGTCTTTTTCATAAGTTGTTCCTCCTTGATATTCTGTGTTCCGGGGTGTCGTTCCCCTTCGTTCTGGTGCTATCTTACGGCGGAAATATTAGAGGAACATTAATGCTTTTTAAATTAATTATAAACTGCCGGGCAGAAAAAACGGGGGCCTCCTGAATGGGAGGCCCCCGGGGCTGGTTGATTGATTTTACACAGAGAACAGGATGTCGGCGTAGGTGGGATAGGGCCAGTATTCTGCGGCGGTCAGGGATTCCAGCCGGTCGATGGACTGGCGGGCCTCCTCCATGCGGCGGCCGATCTCCTCCCGGTAGTACCGGGCGGCCTCGATGCCGCCTTCGGCGTCGGGGGCCTGGTCCATGGCCTGCTCCATAGCCGCCATGGTGTCGTACAGGCTGGCGGTCAGGCCGGAGAGCTTGGACAGCAGGTCCTCCTCCACTCGGCAGGGGACCACCAGCTCCCGCTTGCGCAGGATGGCCTGGGTCAGGTCCGCCGTGTAGCGGTTCACCGCCGGGAGAATGCCCCGCATGACCATATCCCGCAGGGTAGCCGCCTCGATGGACGTGACCTTGCAGTAATTCTCCAGGTGAATCTCGTACCGGGCCCGCATCTCCGTCTCGCTGAGGATGTTGTGGCTGGAGAACAGGCGGATGTTCTTGGGGTCGATATAGGCGGGCATACAGTCCACGGTGTCCCGCAGGTTGCTGAGGCCCCGGCGCTGGGCCTCCCGGACCCAGTCCTCGCCGTAGCCGTTGCCGTCGAAGATGATACGCTGGTGGGCCTTGAAGGTGTCGTGCAGCAGGTTCTGCAGGTCCGCCCGGAAGTCGTTGGACTGCTCCAGAATGTCCGCGAACTCCTCTAGCTCCTGGGCCATGATGGTGTTGAGCACCACGTTGGGGCTGGCGATGGACTGGGAGGAGCCCAGCATACGGAACTCGAACTTGTTGCCGGTGAAGGCCAGGGGCGAGGTGCGGTTGCGGTCCGTGGTGTCCTGGGGAATCTCCGGCAGGGTGTCCACGCCGATCTCCAGCTTCCGCTTGGCCTTGTCCACATAGGCCTGGCCGTTGATGATGGAATCCAGGATGGCCGTCAGCTCATCGCCCAGGAACACGGAGATGATGGCCGGAGGGGCCTCGTTGCCGCCCAGCCGGTGGTCGTTGCCGGGGTAGGACACGCAGCAGCGCAGCATATCCTGATACTCGTCCACGCCCTTGATAAACGCCGCCAGGAACAGCAGGAACTGGGCGTTCTGGCTGGGGGTCTTGCCGGGCTTGAGCAGATTCTCACCGGTGTCCGTGGCCAGGGACCAGTTGTCATGCTTGCCGCTGCCGTTGATGCCGGCAAAGGGCTTCTCGTGCAGCAGGCACACCAGACCGTGGCGGTCGGCCACCTTCTTCAGAAACTCCATGGTCAGCTGGTTGTGGTCGCAGGTGCTGTTGGCATCGGAATACACCTGGGCCACCTCGTGCTGGGCGGGAGCCACCTCGTTGTGCTCCGTCTTGGCGGGAACGCCCACCTTCCACAGCTCCTGATCCAGCTCGTGCATGAATTCCGCCACCCGGGGCTTGATGGCCCCGTAGTAGTGGTCGTCCAGCTCCTGACCCTTGGGGGGCCTGGCGCCGAACAGGGTCCGGCCGCAGAGGACCAGGTCCTCCCGGCGGCGGTACATCTCCTTGTCGATAAGGAAATACTCCTGCTCCGGACCCACCTGGGCGGTGACGTGCTGGGCCTGGGTGTTGCCGAACAGCCGCAGGATGCGGATGCTCTGGGTGTCCAGCAGCTTCATGGAACGCAGCAGGGGGGTCTTTTTGTCCAGAGTCTCGCCGCCGTAGGAACAGAAAATGGTGGGGATATACAGGGTCTTGTCCTTCACAAAAGCATAGGACGTGGGGTCCCAGGCGGTGTAGCCCCGGGCCTCGAAGGTGGCCCGCAGGCCGCCGGAGGGGAAGCTGGAGGCGTCCGCCTCGCCCCGGGACAGCTCCTTGCCGGACAGCTCCATCAGCACGCCGGTGGGCCCCTGGGGGGCGATGAAGCTGTCGTGCTTCTCGGCGGTGAAGCCGGTCATGGGCTGGAACCAGTGGGTATAGTGGGTGGCCCCCTTTTCAATGGCCCATTCCTTCATGGCGGCGGCAATCTCGTCGGCGATGGAGCGGTCCAATGACGTTCCCTGCACCAGGCACTGCTGCCAAGCATCGTAGATGTGGGCCGGCAGACGCTGTCGCATCTGCTCCTGTGTGAACACCATGCTTCCGAACAGTTCAGGGATACTTGTGACTTTTTCGTTCATTGTAAGGCTCCTTTCGCCGCACTTGCGGTCTGTAGTTCTATCTTTCAGCGGGACACTCCCGCAGGAACAACATCAGATATACCGCGCCAGCGCCTCCATAACAACGGGGGTGACATACGCTTCGATAGCGGCCGCCGCCATCAGCAGGGGCGTGATGTGCATCACCAGCAGCCGCACCAGATTCAGCACTGCGGGGCCCACCAGGCCCTTCTCGTTGCGGCGCACATAGCGCACCAGGGTCCGGCACAGGTACAGGCCCCCGGCCATGGCCAGAAACAGGGCCGGCAGCTCGAAAACGCCGTGGGGCAGCGTCCCCGCGCCGTAGTACCACAGGGGCAGACCCAGCTGCACATAGTACGAGGCAAAGCCGCCGAACATCATGGCGTTGATGCCCAGGGACACCGCAGGCAGATACAGAAACGGGATGAATCCATAGCCCATAGCCAGGACGCAGGCCTGGAGATTGTTGAGAAACAGGGCCGGTGCGCTGAAATTCCCCTCCGCGTCCACGATGCCCCGGTCCGCGATCTGCTCCCGGAACAGCTCAATCAGCCGCTCAATGGGGGCGGGATAGCGCAGGGTCACCAGATAGCTGACCACCATGACCACGGCAAAGGCCAGGGCCGTCATGCCGAAGGCACGGCCGAAGCCGTCCCGGTAAAACCCGTGCAGCTGCTGCCGCTGCCGCGCCAGCCATTTCAGCATGCCGTCAGCATGGAGAGCCCCTGGCGAAGCCTGCGCAGGGTCTCCTCCCGGCCCAGAATGCGGCAGATCTCCACCGCGCCGCCGGGGGTCACCAGCTTGCCCGCCGCCGCAATGCGCACGGGCCACATGAGGGTGGCGTTCTTCACCTCCAGGGACGCGGCCAGATTCACCAGGCCGTCATGGATGCTCTCGTCGGTCCAGTCCGGCAGGGCCTCCAGCATGGGAATGGCGGCCTCCAGCATCCGGGCGCACACCTCGGGGTTGGTCTTGGACTTTTTGTTGGTATAGAAATCCACCGGGTACTCCGGCAGGGCGTCGAAGAAGTCCACCTTCTCGGGAATCTCCATCAGCCGCTCGCACCGGGCCTGCAGCAGGGCGGCGATGGCCGCCGGGTCATAGGCAGGATTCTGGACGCTCTGGCGGATGTAGGGCTCCGCCGCCCTGGCAAAGGCCGCAGGCTCCATGCTCCGCAGATACACGGCGTTGAAGTGGTCCAGCTTGGCCCGGTCGAAAATGGCCGGGGACTTGGAAATGCCAGTGATGTCGAAGGCCCGGGTCAGGCCCTCCAGGTCGAAAATCTCCTGCTCCGCCAGGTCGCCCTTGGGGCTCCAGCCCAGCAGGGCTACATAATTGAGGATGGCCTCCGTCAGATAGCCCTGGGCCTTCAGGTCCTCATAGGAGGGGTCCCCATGGCGCTTGGACATCTTGTTCTGGGCGTCCCGCATCACCGGGGAGCAGTGCACATAGGTGGGCACCTCCCAGCCGAAGGCGTGATACAGCAGGTCATACTTGGGGGCCGAGGACAGGTACTCACTGCCCCGGACCACATGGGTGATGCCCATGAGATGGTCGTCGATGACGTTGGCGAAGTTATAGGTGGGCAGGCCGTCCCGCTTCATCAGCACCTGGTCGTCCAGGGTGCTATTTTCCACGGTGATGTCGCCGAAAATGGCATCATGGAAGGTGGTGACGCCCTCCGCCGGAATGCGCTGACGGATGACATAGGGCTCCCCGGCGGCTGCCCGGCGCTCCGCCTCCTCCAGAGGCAGGTCACGGCAGGGGTCCGCCGCCCGGTCAAAGTCGCCGGAGTCCTCCTCGGACTCGGTCTTTTCGCAGAAGCAGTAGTACGCGCCGCCTTTTTCCACCAGCAGACGGGCATACTTTCCGTAGGTATCCCGCCGCTGGGACTGGATATACGGGGCCACAGGGCCGCCCACATCGGGGCCCTCGTCATGGGTCAGGCCGCACTCGGCCATGGTGCGGTAGATCACGTCCACCGCGCCGTCCACATAGCGGCCCTGGTCCGTGTCCTCAATGCGCAGGATGAAATCCCCGCCATGAGACCGGGCGATCAGCCAGGTATACAGCGCCGTCCGCAGGTTACCCACGTGCATATAGCCCGTGGGGGACGGGGCAAACCGGGTCCGGACCCGCCCGTGGGGGATTTTGGCCTCCATCTGCTCGAAATAGGTCTTATCCAACGACATGCTTTCTTCCTCCCAAATTTAGATAACTAAACAGCTAAATCCAAAATACACTCATTAATTATATTTTGTTCCGGAAAAAAGTCAATCAAAAATTCCTGCATTTTCTCACAAATCGCAGGGGAAATACGGCCCAATCCTTGACTTTTTGCCTGTCAGACGCCAAAAATCCCGGTTCCAGAATTTTCTTCAAAAAATGCTTGCAATTGTCCGGGAAAAGTGGTAAAATCACAGTTGCCTTTGTGAAAAGGACTTTTGTACCAGAAAGAGGTGAACCAGAGCAATGAAGGAAGGAATCCATCCCAATTATCAGCAGACTACTATTAAATGCGCCTGCGGTAATGTAATTGAGACAGGTTCTACGAAGAAGGATATTCGCGTAGAAGTCTGCTCTAAGTGTCACCCCTTCTTCACCGGCAAGCAGAAGCTGGTGGATACCGGCGGACGCGTGGCCAAGTTCAACAAGCGTTTCGGTCTGGACAAGTAAAGACACTTTTACAGGACCCGCACCCGTTTTGGCTGCGGGTCCTGTTTGCATTTGCCGCCGGGTATGCGAAAATCTTTGGTAAAAAACACCGGAAACGAGGGCAAATATGGAACAAACGACCTTACAGGAAGAAAAGCGCGACTATGCGGTGCTGGTGGGCCTGCGGTCCCCGGTGCTGGGAGACGACAGCGCCGACGAGGAGAGCCTGGCGGAGCTGTCCGCCCTGGTGGACACCGCCGGAGGCCAGGCCGTGGGCATGATCCTGCAGAGCCGGGACAAGCCGGACCCCCACAGCTTCATCGGCGAGGGCAAGGTGGAGGAGGTCCGCCGCATGGTGCAGGAGGAGAAGGCCACCATGGTCATCTTCGACAACGACCTGTCCCCCTCCCAGCTGCGGGTGCTGACAGAGATGACCGGGGTCCAGGTGCTGGACCGCAGCGGCCTGATCCTGGACATTTTCGCCCAGCGGGCCCGCACCCGTGAGGGCCGCTTGCAGGTGGAGCTGGCTCAGTATCAGTATCTGCTGCCCCGGCTGATCGGTATGTGGACCCATCTGGAGCGCCAGGGCGGCACCAGCGGCAAGGGCCCCATTGGCTCCAAGGGCCCCGGCGAGACCCAGCTGGAGACCGACCGCCGCCACATCCACCGCAAAATCGACAAGCTGAAGGCGGAGCTGGAGGAGGTGCGCCGGGTACGGGGCACCCAGCGCCAGCGCCGCATGAAAAACGAGATCCCCGTGGTGGCCATCGTAGGCTATACCAACGCCGGGAAGTCCACCCTCTTAAACGCCATCACCGGGGCCGGGATCCCCGCCAACAACCGCCTGTTCGATACCCTGGACACCACCACCCGGCTGCTGACCGTCAGCGATACCCTGGACGTGGTGATCTCCGACACCGTGGGCTTCATCCGCAAGCTGCCCCACCAGCTGGTGGAGGCCTTCAAGGCCACCCTGGAGGAGCTGGAGTACGCGGACCTGCTGCTCCACGTCATCGACGTGTCCAACCCCCAGTGGCAGCAGCAGGCCGCCATTGTAGAGAGCCTGATCCGGGAGCTGAAGGCGGACCACATCCCCTGTCTGCGGGTATACAACAAGTGTGACCTGGCCTTTTCCGGTCAGCGTACCGCCGGGGAGGACACCGTGTCCATCTCCGCCAAGACCGGCGAGGGGGTGCCGGAGCTGCTGGCGTGCATCGACAAAAAGCTGGACAAGGGTACCCGCCGGGTGACCCTGCACCTGCCCTATGACAAGGCCGGACTTCTGGACGGCCTGTACCGGGAGGCCAGGGTGGAGTCTGTGGACTACGCCGCCACCATCGACGTGGCGGCCGTGTGCCCGCCTAAGGTGCTGGGCCAGGTGAAGGACTATATCGAAAACTGGCAGGAGCCGAAGGAGGACTGGGAGCTATGACGCAGCTGGAAACCTCGCGGCTGATTCTGCGCCCGTGGTGCGACAGCGACGCCCAGGCCCTGTACCGCTGGGCCAGGGACCCGGAGGTGGGCCCCTCCGCCGGTTGGGCGCCTCACACCTCCGTGGAAAACAGCCGGGAGATCATCCGTACCGTGCTGTCCGAGGAGGGCACCTTTGCGGTGCTGCTCAAGGGCGGCGACGGCGGTCCCATCGGCTCCGTGGGTGTGTTTCCCACGGCGATACCGGTGGGGAAGGGAGAGCCGGAGATCGGCTACTGGATTGCCCACCCCTATTGGGGGCAGGGGCTTGTTCCCGAGGCCGTGGAGGAGCTGCTGCGCTGGCAGTTTCAGGAGATGGGAGTCCAGCGCGTATGGTGCGCCCATTCCCCGGAAAATGAGAAGTCCCGGCGGGTGCAGGAGAAGTGCGGCTTCCGCCATGTCTGCGATACGCCGCCGTCGCCGTGGCCCGACGGAACGGAGCGCCCCCATGTGTGCCAGGCCATCACAAGACAGGAATGGGAGGTCCGCCATGGGGGATAAAATTTACGTTCCCTATCAGGAGGCGGAAAGCGAATTTGTGGAAAAGCGCTCCCGCTTCATTGGCCATGTGTGGCCGGTGGACAGCGAGGACCAGGCCCAGGAGCTGCTGCGCCGGGTGAAGAAGCAGCACTACGACGCCCGGCACAACTGCTGGTGCTATCTGCTGGGCGGCAGCGTGGTCCGCTACAGCGACGACGGCGAGCCTCAGGGCACCGCCGGTCAGCCTATGCTGGCGGTGTTCCAGCGGGAGCACGTCACCAACGTTCTGTGCGTGGTGACCCGCTATTTCGGCGGCATCCTGCTGGGGGCCGGAGGGCTTACCCGGGCCTACAGCAAAAGCGCCCGGGATGCGCTGGCCGCCGCGGGCGTGGCGGCCATGGGCCTGTGGACCGCGGCCCGCTGCACCTGTCCCTATCCCCTGCTGGAGCGGGTGAAGCTGGAGGTGCAGGCCGTCGGCGGCACCGTGGACGCCGTGGACTACGGGGCGGAGGTGGCTTTGACCCTGTCCCTGCCGGAGGACGCCCCCCGGCGGCTGCAGGACCGGCTGACAGAGCTGTCCGCCGGACGGCTGCGGCTGGAACTGTCCGGAACGGAGCTGCGCCCGGGTCCCCGGGAGGACATCTGATAGATTACAGAAAGGGAGACGCAACATGGACGACAACGAAAAGAGACTGGAAATTCTCCGCCGCACGAAAAAGCGCCGCAAGCAGGTGGACATCACCTTTATTCTGGCGGCTCTGGCTGTGCTGTTCCTGCTGGCCGGGATCTATCTGGGCCAGGCGGTGTATTATATCCTGTTTGTGGCCTGCGTGCTGTCGGCGGTTCTGATGATCGTGGACCTGCGCCGCACCAAGCGCCAGCTGGAGGAGCAGGACCGCAGGGAGCAGGAAAAGAACAACGCCTGATTCCTCAAAAATCAAAAACAGAGCATCCCTTCCGCGCCCGGAGGGGATGCTCAAATTTTTATTCACATTCGTGCTTCAACCGGCGGAGCATGCCAATGACGGTCTCGCGAGTCAGGTTCAGATCATACGCGCGGTTCAGCAGCTGAGCGATGCGCCCCGGCGGCCAGGCATAGGACACATAACGTTTCATGTCTTCCAGTGCGCCATCCGGCAGATCCGTCAACTCAATCACGACGGGGATGCTCCTTTCCGCATACCCGGCCCAGTCCGCCGGGCGTTTCTCACGGTAACAGGATAAACCCTTACAGCCCCACTGTCAAGACAATTATTCCATTTTCTCCCAAAATGTGCCCTTTATGTGCCAAAGAGTGCCTCCCCTGCCCGGATTATTTCTCCCGGACCAGCAGGCGCAGGGCCTGGGCGATGTTCTGCACCGGCAGCAGCTCCAGCCCCGGCAGGGGCTTGAGCTCCCGGGCCCGGCGGGCCGGGATCATGCACTGGGTGAAGCCCAGACGGTGCACCTCGGTCAGCCGCTGCTCCAGGTGGCTGATGGAGCGGATCTCCCCGGAGAGGCCCACCTCGCCGATGGCCGCCATATGGTCCGGCACGGGCTTGTCCAGATAGCTGGAGGCGATGGCCACCACCGCCGCCAGGTCCGCCGCCGGTTCCTCCAGGGTCAGCCCGCCGATGATGTTCAGATAGGCGTCGCACTGGGACACCTTCAGCCCGCCCCGCTTCTCCAGCACCGCCAGCAGCATGGCCGCCCGGTTATAGTCGAAGCCGTTGCTCATGCGCCGGGGGTTGGAGGCGCTGGCCGGGGCGATCAGGGCCTGCACCTCCGCCAGAACGGGCCTGGCCCCCTCCATGGCGCAGGTGACGCAGGTGCCGGGGGCGTCCTTGGGCCGCCCGGACAGCAGCATCTCCGAGGGGTTTTCCACCTCCCGCAGGCCGCGGTCCATCATCTCGAACACGCCGATCTCGTTGGTGGCGCCGAAACGGTTCTTGGCCGCCCGGAGGATCCGATAGGTCATATGCTGGTCCCCCTCGAAATACAGCACGCAGTCCACCATGTGCTCCAGGACCTTAGGCCCGGCGATGGAGCCCTCCTTGTTCACATGGCCGATGACAAACACGGTGACCCCCTGGCCCTTGGCCAGCTGCATCAGGGCCATGGTGCAGTCCTTCACCTGTCCCACCCCTCCGGCGGGGGAATCCAGGTCCTCGTTATACAGGGTCTGGATGGAGTCCACGATCAGCACGTCCGGCTGCTCGCTGCGGACGCACTCTAAGATATTGCCCAGGCAGGTCTCCGACAGAACGTACAGATTATCGCTCTCCGCGTCCAGGCGCTGGGCCCGCAGCTTCAGCTGGTGGGCCGACTCCTCACCGGACACATACAGCACCCGGGCGAACTCCCCCAGCTTCTTGCAGATCTGGAGCATCAGGGTGGATTTGCCGATACCCGGCGCGCCGCCCACCAGCACCAGGGAGCCTTTCACCGCGCCGCCGCCCAAAACCCGGTCCAACTCCCCCATACCGGTGGAAAAGCGGATCTCGTCCGCCGTGCCGATCTCTGTAATGGGAACAGGCTTTACAGCCCTCGCCGACGCTGGCTTTCTGCCGGATTTCACCGGCTTATCCGCCTGCTCCACGATGCTGTTCCATGCGCCGCAGGCCGGGCAGCGTCCCGCCCACTTGGGGGTCTCGTTGCCGCACTCGGTGCAGTAAAATATGGTTTTGGTTTTCATGCGCTTGCTCCCTCCGTGTCGTGCTGGAGAAATCCGGCGGCGATGCACACCGCCAGCTTCAGCTGATACCCGCCGGTCAGTAGCTGCCCGGTTTCCGTCCGGTTGGACAGAAAGCCACACTCCACTAAAATGGCGGGACATTGTACATTTTTCATCAGATAGATGGTGCTGTCGATGGCCTTGGCGTTTTTCCCGTTTCCGGCGTTGACGGCGCCGTTCAGGGCCGCCTGGACCGTCTCGCCCAGCCGTGGGCCGGAGGCCGCGCCGTTATAAAACACCTGAGCCCCATGGACCGACGGGTGGTCGGGCATACTGTTCTGGTGGATGCTGATGAGCACCGCCTCCGGCTGGCTGTTGATCAGGTCCACCCGGTTTTTCAGGTCCGACACCTTCTTCTCCCGCAGGGTGACGGCCTCCGGCGAATAAATCGCGTCCCCCCCCGTCCGGGTCAGCACGGTATCCCGGCCCAGAAACAGCAGCACATCCCGCAGCCGCCGGGTGATGGCCAGGTTCAGGTCGCTTTCCACCACCCCGTCCGGGGACACCGCGCCGCCGTCCTCGCCGCCATGTCCAGCGTCCAGAACGATGGTCCGGCAGCCCGCTCCGGCAGCGTTTACAGCGGCAGGCCGTCCCGGCCGCAGGACGGCGGCGGCTCCCGCCAGCAGCAGCACCGCCGCAGCCGCCGCAAGATACCGGCGGCGAAGTATAACGATCATCTCCGCACCCCCTTCGGCTCACCGTATGCAGGGGATGCGTTTTCTATACCATACCACATTTTCCGATAAAAGGGAATCCCCCGTTTCCCGCCGGGGGAGGGGCACATATACTGGAGTGAGCCCCCGCGCGGGGGCCATACCCACGATTTGTGAAGGAGGAATCCCCTTGTACACAGAAACAAGCAGCTGCACCCCTGCCAATGGGTGTCCGCAGAACCAGGGCAGTCTCCCCGGCGGCTGCGGGGCGCTGGCCTTTCCCTTTGTGGCCATGCAGCAGCAGGACCCGCCCCGGTATGACCAGCGGGAGGCCCTGCAGCAGGGAACGTTGTTTCCAGGGCTGGACCTGCCGTTTCATAAGGAGCTGCGCAGCCGGTTCCCGGCGGCCAACAACGCCCTGTCGGAGCTGATGGCCCTGGATTTTGCCATTGACGAGCTGGGGCTGTATCTGGTGACCCACGCCGACGACCAGGAGGTCCTGAACCTGTACTGGAAGTATATCGCCCTGGCCAGGGAGGGCCGCGCCCGGTATCAGGAGCAGTACGGCCCCCTGACCCAGACCACCGTCACGGAGGGCGGCTATCGGTGGCTCAACGATCCGTGGCCCTGGGATGAAGGAGGTTCGGACTGATGTTTGTATATGAAAAGAAGCTGCAGTACCCCGTGCGCATCGCCAATCCCAACCCCAAGCTGGCGGCGTTTATCATCAGCCAGTACGGTGGTCCGGACGGCGAGCTGGGAGCGTCTCTGCGCTATCTGAGCCAGCGGTACTCCATGCCCTATCCGGAACTGAAGGCCCTGCTGACGGACATCGGTAGAGAAGCCTCTGAAATGTTCCATTCAGAGGCTACGGCTTTTTTTGATGCTTTTGCAACCGTATAGCTCCACTTCATAGGAAGCAAATTCAGATATACATCTATGTTGTCCTTATCTTGAACTACCATCTTGTCTAAAATGTGCTTATAGAACTCATCTTCGTACTCCACGCCGCTGACAATCTCTTTGATTGCGTCCTCAATCTCCTTTAGGAGTTGCTGTTGCTGCTCTATCATTTCCCGTTGTTTATCCACGCTTTCAATGATAGATTGAAGCTCCTCGATTTCCGCATCGCAGCTTGCACGGGTGGCGGTAAATTCATCCTTGTTGATTAGATTGGACATATACAGGTCAATCAGATTAGCCCGTTTGCCCTCAATCTTCTTAATCTGCTCTTGCAGCTTTAGGACATCCGTACCCGTCGTATCCATAGCAATGATAGATTGAATAACGGCAGTTAGGTTATTTATGATTTTGTTTCTGTTGTATTTAAGGCTCTTGGTTACGAGATACATAATGTGGGTCGCATCCTCATTGCGGATAGACAAGCCCGTACAGCCGACTTGATTTCCTGCCTTGTCGATATGGGGGCTTCCGTGCTTTGCGGCTTCGTTGCAGCGCCACGCCTTATATCGGCTGCCGTCTTTTCTGGTTTTATACCTTGCCACATAGCTTGAGCCGCAGCAGCCGCATTTGATTTTGCCAGAGAACGGATAGCGGTTAGAGTGCTTTGCCTTGCCCTCCTGCGAAAGTGACTTTGCATCTAAAATGCGGTTTGCTTCATCGAATAACTCACGGGAGATAATCGGCTCGTGATGGTCTTTAATGATAACAAATTCCTCTTGCCCACGGTTGTACTTCTTTTCGTGAGATAGGAAGTCGGGCGTATAGGTCTTTTTCTGCACCAAGTCGCCGCAGTATTTCTCATTGCGTATCACTCGCAGAATAACCGTGTTGCTCCATTCCTTGACCCGCATAGGGCTGATACCTTCCTCACGAAGCTCACGGGCGATGACGTGCGTTCCTTTGCCCTCATTGACAAACTTATGGAAGATAAGGCGTACAACCTTTGCGCCTTCCTCGTTGATAGTCATTTTGCCGCCATCGACATCGTAGCCCAACATACTTCTGCCGAACACAACGCCTTGTTCCATCTGGCGTTTTTGTCCCCACTTCACACGCTCGGAAGTCTTGCGGCTTTCTTCCTGTGCAATAGAGGACATAATCGCCAGACGAAGCTCTGCATCGCCGTCTAAGGTGTTGATATTGTCATTCATAAATATAACACCGACGCCGTGCTTTTTCAATTCACGGGTGTAATATATACTATCAAGGGTGTTTCTCGCAAAACGGGAAATCTCCTTGGTGATAATCAAATCAAAGTCGCCATTCTTGGCACACGCTATCATACGGTTAAACTCTTTACGCTTCTTTGTATTCGTGCCAGAAATGCCCTCATCGGCAAAAATCTCATAAAGCTCCCAATCGGGATTGCGCTCAATATACTGTCTGAAATACCGCTGTTGGCTTTCAAACGAATTGGCTTGGTCTTCATTGTCCGTTGAAACTCGGCAGTATGCAGCTACCTTTCTTTTCGTTTCAACCATCTTCAGCTCTTGGTTTAGGCGTTCATATCTATTTATCATAGCGAAGCTCCTTTCTCAGTAAACTTTGTTACTGTATTTAATTATAGAAAAAAGAGAGTGCGGTGTCGAATGTGCAAATTTGTTTTTTTACTCGGCTATGTAAAAACGCCAAGCGTTATGCTCGGCGTCTGCTTTTTTGCTCCCTACTATATTGCTTTTCAAGCTCGACCAAACAGCGTTCCCGCTGAGAATGTGTCAGCAGCTTTCTTTTCTCCAAAGAAAGGAGTATCGACTTATGGATATTCATAAGGAACGCAGCGTGTTCCTGCTCGTTTAATTCTGGAACAGGGTCGCCAACATAAACAAATTCTCTATGCAACAGCCGCAACACCTCCCTCGTTTCTAATGTATATGAGCTACCGCTTGTACCGTATAACGAGAGAGCTAATCCTTTTTTGCAAGCCCGATGCTGATGGCAAGGGCTTTGTCTGCGCAATGAATAAAACGCCTGTCAAGAGTTCCTAAGTACTCTCGCAGGCGTTGCTTGTCTATGGTGCGGATTTGTTCAAACAATATAATTGAGTTCTTATCCAGACCGTCGAAGTCTTTAATTAAGGTGTGCGTAGGTATTTTTGCTTTTGTGTGTACCCGACTTGTGATAGGGGCGATAATGACCGTAGGGCTATGCTTGTTGCCTATATCGTTGGAAATGATAAGTACGGGTCTTGTGCCGCCCTGTTCAGAGCCGATAACGGGGTTTAGCTCTGCATAATAAATGTCGCCACGCTTGATAGTCAATTCCATTATGTTTGACCTCCCAATATGATTTAGGCAGAGGTTTTCTGCCTATGTAGGCAGCCAAACACAAGGAAGTATTTAAGGTCGGGAGAGCATAAACAATATCTCTGTTCTTTTGACCGCCTTGCGTCTGGCTGCTATGAGAAAGCATTTCAATTTGTCCTCGACACCCCGAAATGCTATTGGGAAGTCGCCAAACGGTCAGCAGCGAACTGACGCCACGGGAGTTTCACCCCAACTGTCGTTCTGACAGAGCCGCCCTCATTGCCTGCGACGGTTTTATCACGCTCGGACTGTGACTGGACGGGAGTATCATTGTCCTCTTTGTGGGTTATGGCGAAATCGGGAGCTGCCCGATATTTTGAGTAGGTAGTTATCGCTCTCTGCTTTACAGCAGGTTATGGCGTACCTCTCGACACGCTTATGCTCATCACAATCACAAAGAGAAGGTATTTGGCGAATGGGTATTCGGTTTTCAAAGAGCAATCCCGTTTTCGCCACACAAAGGAAAACAGGGCGAGAGGTTTTGTCCTCTCACCCTGTAGCCCGTGGGAACGCTCAATTTTCCCCTCTACTCAAAAATTTTTTGGATTTTTTCTTTGAGCCTATCCAATCGCCTGTAAACGGCTTTCTCCGTGATACGCAGATACGATGCAATTTCACGGGTAGAATATCCCTGTACCTTCATAAAAGCGATACGCAGAGTAAGCCTGTCCACCTTAATCAGCACTTGATAGAGCTGCTGATTTTCGATGTTATCCAGAAAGTCCTCAACCGTTTTTATTTCGGGCTGTGTCATATCCGTTGCGACTTCTTCAAGGTATGTACCTGTTTCTTGCATACGCTGATAGTAACGCCTGTCGGAATTAAAAATCGCCCAATCGTGAACACGGAGCGTTTCTATGTCGCTTTCGCTGACCCCTAAACTCCGTAGCTGTTTTTCCTCGGCTTCTTTCCAGAGCCGCCATTTCTTTTCTTCTCTGGCTTTGTTGTACGCCATACTGTTTCCTCCAATCTGAATTTTTTGAAAACTCAGATTGGCAGGCGGACTGCGGCAGCCAACGCCAGATACGGGCTTGTCCTGTATCAAAGAGAAGCAAGACAAACAAAAAGCCGCAAAGGTATAAAGACCTCTGCGGCAATAAGCATAACTATACCTATGGCATAGAAATGAAATCTCTATTTGAAAACCATAAGAGTGCCACGAGCAGGCGAGGATTTTTTTAACAGACTATCCTCGTTCCTGCGTGACACTCTATATGTATCCGCTGCTTCTGATGAGCAGCGTTGCGGTCATATTAGACCAACACATAAAAAATCCCTCCAAACCTTAAACGGGCTTGGAGGGCTGCACTAATTTTGTTTGGGCGTGACAGAGCAGCCCACCAAAGCACCGTTTTTTTTATTTGGTGGGCTGTGCTGCCAAATATATATTGATAACAAAAGAGCCGACGAGCTGTGAGGTATCTCACAGGTTCATCGGCTCTGCGTCTTAGCGTCTGGCACTTCTGCTGTTGTGATATTCAGTTGCTTTGCATTTATCAAGGTCTGCTTATGGCACTTGGGACAGAACAGGGGAAAATTCTTTAGCTCTGTATCCTCCCGTATCTGTACTCTTGTTTTTGTTGCCGCAGACGGGGCATAGTATAAATTTTTCTTTTTGCATTAGGCATATTTCCTCCGAGTCACAAACGCAAGATTGCCTTAGCTATTGTTGCCAAGGAAAGCTGCAAGTCCCTTTTGCACTTCTGCTGGGTCTTTGACACTATATGTGAAAGAAATCGTTGCGCTTGTTTCAATCCAAATCTTAGAATAATCGGAAGTGAAACTGATTATGGAGTCCATAGAATTGTCTGCTCGGTAAAATGTAATCTTGTTATTTTCCTCGCTGTCAATCCAAGAGCCTCTCTTAACTTCTTTCGTGTTGATCTCAATACCTTCAACAAAGGTCAACAGTTCATTGAAATATGCGCTGTCTGTAATGGTTTTGTTCCCGTCGGCAGTTTTAATTTCGGCGTGCGTTGCAGACGGAGTTGCAATTGCGTTGATTTCAGTAATAGTTTGCTTTGCCGTCGCATACTGCGGACGGTTAGGAATAAGGCATATTGCAATGACCACAATTAAAATTACCGCCCCTAAACCTGCAAATCCAATTATTTTTTTCGTGTTTGATTTCATAACATTCTTTATCCTTTCTTTGGGATTTCCCTCGGCAAACGCCATCGGTATGCCAAGTGTGCTTTTTTCAATAGAAAGCTCTAAAAGCGACCGGCTGTATTCTTTGCGAATATCCTCCTTTGAATTTCTGATTACGCTTTCATCGCAGGACATTTCCATATCGGTAACGAACAGCTTGAACGCAAGCCACACAAGAGGGTTAAACCAATGCAGGATAAGAACAACATATCCTAATATCTTCGCAAGGTTATCACGCCGAGCGAGATGCGTCTGTTCGTGGGCAATTACATATTCCTGTGCGTCAGCCAAATTGCTCGGCAAGTATATTTTTGGATTTCGCAATCCAAGCGCAAAGGGCGTGCCGACTACTTGCGAAATATAAATATTATCCCGAAGAAGGACGGCACTCTGTAATTTCTTTTTGAGTTTGGAATATGAGCGTATGCTATACAGGCAAAACGCACAAACGCCGATGAACCATATAATCTTCCCCCAAAAGGTAAATATCTGATATACATTTGCGGTAGAATCGAAAACCTCAGTTGCTACAACAGGGTTGATTACGCTGTCTATTGCTTTTATACCCGTTTCCACATAAGGGGTTTCAATATAAAGCATATCCGTAGAAAGCGGCGTGGTGTTGAACGGCAATATGCTCAAAACGCTTTCAAAGGAAACGGGTACAAGCAGACGGAAAAAGGCAACAAACCATAATGCGTAGGAGAAAACCTTTGGAGCTTTTTTCAGCAGCAACCGTGCCAACATAATAATTAAAATAGCAAAGCTGCCCGTAATACTCATATTTACAATATCGAGAAATACTTTGTCGCTCATAGTCATTCCTCTGCATTTTGGTCGATGATTTTCTGTATCTCAGCGATTTCCTGCTTTGAGAGCTTTTTGCGGCGGGTAAACGCCACTAAGAATTGTGGCAGAGAACCGTTGAATGTTTCTTCCACGAAGCCCTCACTTTGCTTCGTAAACCACTCCTGCTTTGAAAGGACAGAAACGACATTGCCCGAATTGTTTTGAAAAATGCCCTTATCACAAAGACGCTTCAGCATCGTATATGTGGTGGATTTCTTCCAAGAGAATTTCTGCTCACAAAGCTGAACCAAGCCTCCAGAGGAAATAGGCTCATTCTCCCAAATTAAGTTGGCAAACTCCAGTTCCATATCTCCAAGTTTGTAATTTTTCATTATAATCCTCCTTGCGGATCTACAAGCATTAGACCTTTGCTTATAGTCTAATACTTGTAGACCCGTTTTGTCAAGAGGAAAACAAAAAGTTCACAAACTCTTTGCTGCCAATACTCAGACAGCATTCAACTACTTTGGATTTATCAAGGTTAGTTTTTCGTTTCGGTTTCCTTGTCTGGCGTTGCCCGATATGCGTGGTTCTCCACATATACCATCATACGGTTATACAGTACCACATAGAAAAGTATAGCAAGCATACTGCCTATTGCACCCAAAAGCGCATAAGAGTCGCTGCCTCGTAATTTCAGCGCAGTCCATATTATAATACCTATCCACGCTACAACGCACAGGACGATAGTTGAAATATGTTCGTGCAGCCATTTCTTCTTAAAAAATACTATCTTTTCTTTCAGCGTAAAGGTGCTGTTGTTCAGCGCCGTAACAAGGTTATCGTCGGCGGCTTTCTTAAAGTCCTCCGCCCAAAGCCGTTCGCCGCTTATAAGTTCGTTAATACTTACGCCGAATTCCTTTGAAAGCAGCGACAGCATTTCAACATCGGGCATATAATTGCCGTTCTCCCAACGGGAAATGGTTTTGTTGGTCACACCAAGCTTTTCTCCGAGCTGCTCCTGCGTCAAGCCTTTATCTTTTCGCAGGGCGGCAATAAATTTTCCAATCTTTATTTGATCCATTTTTGTGTACCTCCGAAGAAAAGTATAGCACGGCTTTCGCAAAAACTCTTCCCCACAAACAGCGAAGGTTATCACTCGTGAATAGGTCGCAATTTTCCTGCACATACGGAGTGCCTAAATCGCTGTACTCCTTTTCAAAATTGTGCTTCAGATAATAATTGGGGTTGTTCGGGGTTTGCATTACGGGATAGTTGATATTCGTGCCGGCAATCGAAAGCCAGCCGACCATATCCGTATTTTGCAGATACAGCTCGCCGTACTCTGCAAGCACGGTTTCTTCCTCTGTGCGCAGAACATCGGTCGTTTCGCTTTCGCCCGTCTGCGCCTGTTCCACAACCTCGGCAATTTTCTCAAAGACTTCTTCCTGCTCGCTTTCGTGCGCATAGTGGCTGTAAATATGAAAGCTGCAAAAAGCCGCCGTGCCAAGCAGGCACACGGCGGCAATCATACAAATGATTTTTGTGTATTTCTTCATAAGCGTTGTCCTTTCTTATTCTGTTTTAGGGGCAAAAAATAACGCCCACATTTTCTGTGAGCGTTATCGCCAAAATATTGATTTCAGATACAAAATGCGGCATAGAGAGGAACGATTTTTTTATTGTCCTCAAAGCCGAAGTTCTTGGCAGAGAGCTTGATTGCATAAGCAGGCTTGTAGGTGTCCATATAGACCTTTAAGCTCTTGGCTCTGGTGTTGTCGGCAGACTTGACCTCAATGGGAATGAGTTGACCGTCACGCTGAATGATAAAATCAATTTCAGCTCCACGCTCGGACTCCCAATAGTAGGTGTGGTAGCCGTTAATGGAGAGCTGTACATTGACATAGTTCTCAGCCATACCGCCCTTGAAATCGTTGATTTCCTCGACCATATAGAGAATGTCATTGGCGGCTAAATCTTTCTTGGCGCAAAGCAGCCCTAAGTCGGACACATAAATCTTGAACGCATCAATATCACGGTAGTTTTCAAGTGGCTTTTTGATTTGCTCGACCTTGTAAACCTGTGACACGATACCAGACAGGCAAAGCCATTCAATCGCATTTTCAAATTCAGATGCCCGTCCGCCTTTCTTAATCAGTTTATATTGGAAACGGGTATTCTTCTTTGAGAGCTGAACAGTTATATTGTCGTAGGCAAGTCTGGTTTTCTTGATTTCATTCAAGTTGTTATACTTGCTCATATCGTTGAGATAGCTTGCAAGTATCGTATCCTGCGTATGGCGGACAAGGATATAATCCTTTGTTTCAGCGAATTGCATCACGCACTCTGGCATACCGCCGACCACAAGGTACTGACGGTAAAGCTGCATTGCGGCGTCGTGCAAGGCAGACGGCAGCGGCGTATCGGTTTGGAAGCATTTTTTAATCTGCTCTACCAAATCGTCCTCACCGAGAGCCAACATAAATTCCTCCATATCCATAGGATAAAGCGTTTTCATATCGACCTTTCCTACGGGAAAAGAGAATTTCGCCCTGTTGACCGCAACGCCGAGCAAGCTGCCTGCGACAATGATGTGATAATCTGGAGCGTTCTCGCAAAAGTATTTGAGCGAGGTCAAAGCCCTTTCGCAGAGCTGCACCTCATCAAAGACTATCAGCGTTTTTTCCTTTACGATAGTCTGACCTGCGATATGGGACAAAATCGGTATCAGATAATCGGGGCTGATGTTTTCATCAAAGGTTTCGTTCAGCTTTGGATTGGTTTCAAAGTTGAAGTATGCCACATTTTCGTAATGGGTGCGCCCAAACTCCAGAATGGAATAGGTCTTTCCGACCTGTCTTGCGCCCTGTAAAATAAGGGGCTTGCGGTGTTCGCTTTCTTTCCACGCTTCCAAGAAGCCCATAATCTTTCTATACATAAGCAGTCCTCCTTAAAGGTACTGACCATAGTATAGCAGATATTCGCGTAAAAATCAATGAAATTTCCTTGAATTTTCGCACTAATTAACACGATTATTTTCTCTAACCTCTCACGATACGACACGAACACCGCAATTTCTGCGTTTTATACTTCTCCGAACTTGGTCGTCATCAGCTTGTAAAGCTCGGTATTGCGGGGGAACTTGTTGACAAACGGCACAAGAGAACTGCCGACCTTGAGAAGCCCCTGTCCTGCGCCGACATTCGTAATATAACTGAGCTGAAGGTCGGAGATATTAAGGAGCTTGGCAAGCTCGATACGGTCTGTGGACGCTTGGTTGAGCATAATGATAAACTCGCTGTTGGCAAGCATTGTCCTTGCCGTGTGGCTCTGCAAAAGGTCGTCCACATTCTGCGTGATACCCGTGCAGTACGCACCGTATTTTCTTACTCTTTTCCAAAGCGTAAATAGGAAGTTTGCGGAGTATTCGTGCTGAAAGAGCAGATAAATCTCATCAATGAAAATGAATGTGTTCCTGCCTTTGGCTCTGTTCTGGGTAATACGGTTCAAGATGCTGTCAAGGACAACAAGCATACCGATTGGCTGTAACTGCTTGCCCAAATCCAGAATGTCATAGCAGATAAGGCGGCTGTGAGTATCCACATTTGTATGCTTGGCAAAGGTGTTCAAAGAGCCGTCCGTGAAAAGCTCAATGGCAAGGGCGATTTCTTGCGCTTCTGGCTCGTCCTGCTTTAGCAGCTCCTCACGGAAGTCCTGCAAGGTCGGCGGCGTTCCCATATAGTTGCCTTGCTGATAATACCGATACACCGAAGCGGTACAGCGGTCAATGATGGATTTCTGCTTTGCGCCAAGACTGCTGCCGCCGATGAGCTGTTCGCAAAGGGACAAAATAAACTCCGATTTCAAGATAACGGGGTTTGCGCCGTCACCGTAATCGGAGTTCATATCCATAGCGTTGATATGGTTTTCGCTCGTTGCCGAGATGTGAATGACCTCGCCCTGCATTGCCTTTACAAGCGGCGAATACTCTCGCTCTGGGTCAATAATGATAATATCGGCGTTGGGGTCGGTCAGAATGATGTTCGTCATTTCTTCCTTTGCCGTAAAGGATTTGCCCGCACCCGACACGCCGAGGATAAAGGAATTACCGTTGAGCAGGTGGCGGCGGTTAGCGATAATCATATTCTTGCTGATTACATTCTGCCCGTAATAAACGCCGTTTTCGTGATAGATTTCCTGCACCCGAAACGGAATAAACACCGCAAGGCTTTCCGTAGTAAGGGTACGCAAGGCGTCAATCTTTCGCACACCGAAAGGCAGCACCGTATTCAGTCCGTCCATCTGCTGATATTTCAGCACGGCAAACTGACACAGGTGCTTTCTGGCAGTCGTGAGCAACGCTTCTGTGTCGCTGTCAAGCTGCTCCTTGCTGTCAGCCGTATGCACCATAGTCAGCACGGCGAACATCATTCTCTGGTCACGGGTCGTAAGGTCATCAAGGAACTCCTTGCTTTCTTTTCGCTGCTGTTCCAAGTCATACGGTACAACGGCAGAAAAGTTGTTGTTCTGGTTTTGCTTTCTCTGCCAATTCGTGATGTTAGTTTCCACGCCGAGCAGTCGGTTTTCCACCTCTCGCACGGCTTCATCTGTGGGAACGGGGATAATGTCAACGGAGAGCATCATATTTCTGTTCAGCTCACAAAGCTCCGCTACCATACTGTCCTTGATATAGGCGGCATATTCTCTGAGGAAAATCACACGCCCGTATCTGTCGCCCATTCTGAAACAGTCATTTTCAAATTCAAAGGTGTCAGGGCAGATAAAGTCCTTGAAGTCGTGACCCTTTCGCATCGTCTGGGAAATATCGAAGCGGAACGCCGTTTCTTCGCCTGTGCGGTAAAAGTCGTGAAAAATGCGGAGCTTTTCCTCGGCTTCAAGCTCCACGCAGCGTGACCCCAGACGGGAAAAATGGGCAATAAGGTCAGCACCCACACGGGCAAAGTAGTTTCGGGCTTCCTCGATGTTTTTCTTGCTGACAGATACCGTCACATACTTGTCCTGCACAATGGAGTTTGCTCCCGTTGCTTTTTCAAGGAGCATTTTGTTATATTCCTTGCGGTACTTATCCAGACCGTCATCAGCCATAGGAATGAGTATCGTCTGTTCAAAGTCCGCTTTGTTCAAGCGGCGGTTGTTGATTGTGATTTTCGTGGTAGCTCCGCTGTCAAGCGAATTAAGCAGCTCCGAGTATTCAAGGAACATTGCTTCCTTATCCTCACGGCTTGCTACGGCGTAATTGATGTCCTCAAATTTGAATGTCTTAGCGTACTTGTTCTTGCCGACAAGGAAGATACCGTCCTCCCAGATAGTTTTAATCGGGATAACGCTCTGTACCGATTTCGGCACGACAAACTTCTCCTTATCCTGCTTGAACAGGTTTTTGAGTGTTTTAAGCATTGTTCTTCAACGCCTCCTTTTCGTGATTTTGGATTGCTGCTTTCAGCGTTTCATAGTAGAGATTATCGGGCTGAAACATCAGCTTTTTCGGCATAAGGAACTCCGATTTAATCCACGCCCAAACGAACTGCTCGGCGTTCATACCGTTGTATTTAACAAAGCCCATCAGCGCAAAGGGCGCAGCACCAAGGATACATACCCAACTGAGAGTTTCCGTTCCGAAGTGTGGACGGAGAATAAAATACAGCCCGACCGCCACGCCGCAGGCAAAGCTCAAATCCGTATAACGGTCATTAAGCTGCCTGTCGTAAAAAGCAGGGTGTTCGGAAAAGCCGATAGAAAACTGTATTCTGTCTGGTTTTTTCTCGGACGGTGTTTCTGCCTGCTGCTTCTCGGTCACGACAACTTTCAGATGGTCATTTGCAGGATTTTCCTTGAGCTTTTCCTCAAAATCCTCTCGGCTGTATTCCCTGCCGAATAACGGAAACTCTGCATTTCGGAGCGACACGGCGTTTTCATCAAAATCTGCGATTTCGTACTTATCTGCGCCGATATACACCACATCGCCCTCGTTGTAGAGATAGCAAAGCGGATGCAACTCCCGCAATTCTTCGGAAAATTTCCACGCATTGCTGCGGCTGAAAACCGATGTCGTTTTCCATTGTATCTGGGCAAGAAAATCAAGTAACTGTTGAACGGTAGCGGGGTCGGACAAGTGCTGTTCCATTTGCTCAGCCGTAACATCGGCAAGGTCGGAACGCTCTACATTGGATAACAGGTCTTTTTCGTACCCGTCCAAGTCACAGATAAAGTCCGACAGTCGCATAGCAAGGGTATCCCGTTTGTCGGTAGGCGGCAGGTCACGATGAGCGTCGATAAAACGCTGCCTTGCCATTTTTCTCTGGGCGTCAACCTCATATTGGGGAGCTGACACGCTCTCCAGATAATCGGCATAATGGTCTTTTTCTTTCGGATTGAGATAGCGGTTTGCCTTTATCAGCTCACGCAGCCGCTTTTCAACCTTAGACCAACTGAGCCGCAAGTCTGGGTTTGTATATGACCCGTGCTTTCCAATGCCAATGCCTTTGCCGTCGTGCCATTCGCCGCCTTTTGTTCCATCGGGGTAAAGGTGCGTTCCGCCGCCTATGCCGTATTCCTTTTTGAGAAAAGCGATATTACTTTTGCTGTCATCATATTTCTGAAACTGACGGTAGATACGGTATTTCCCGTCTTGAAAACCGCTTCCTCTTGTCAGAACAGAGTCAATATCTTCCTGTGAAACAGCAAAAGCAGAGGATTTTTCGTCCTCTGCTTCGGCTATCATTTCGATTTGTTCCTCTACGGTAGGAAGATTGACCTTGACCTCATCTGCGTTGGCAACGCTTACTTGTAAATCAGCTCGGTCATAATCACTTCCTCCGCTTGACTGCGGATGTTGTTCATTCTCTGTACCCACTGCATCGGGGCTTTCTCTTTCAGCTCCTCCGTCACGCCCTGTTCGGCTGAAAGCTGCTTCGTCAGAAGCTCCAACCTGTGGAGAGCCGTCTGTTCGGTCTGATACAGATACTCGTTCAGTTTGCCCGATGTCACCAGATTGAGATAGGTCACTCGCTTGTGCTGTTCCAGATAGCGCCTGTGCATCTGAGCGTATCTGCCAAGCGGAATTTCTTGCTCGGTCGGTAATGTCAGGTCGGGAATAAGATAGTCGCCCTGCCTGCTGTAAGTGATTGCGTTCATTATTTTCGCTCCTTTCGGGTTGTATTCTGCCTTTATTATATTGGCTTTTGCTTTCTGGTACAAAGGTACGATTTGTGCCTTTCTCTGCGATTTGCAGATTTTGTATCGCAAGAGAAATTTCCTTGAGAGCCATTTCGGAAATATCGCTTGTGGCAATGCCGAGGGCGTTAATAGTCGCAGGCGTATTGAAATTGATAATGCCCTCAAAATCCTCTCGGTCAAAATGCTCGTTTCTATCCAGACCGCAGCGGCTCATCAGCATAAATGCAACGCTGTTTGTTACCAAACGCCTGTAACAGACCTCTACATTAAGGTCGTCCAATTCCTCCAAGAAGCTGTCCCTTGTGAAGCCTTTGAGCTGAGAGAAATAGTCTTGCAGATTATCCTCAACGGCGTTCTTTGCCGTTTCCATTAGGGCAGAAGCAAGGTCGGTGCTTTCCGTATTACCAAACCTGTCGGATAGCCTTTCGATAACAGCCTGCTCGTATCGTCCGTTCATCTGCCATATCGGGACGGGGCGGCTGCCGTAATATCCGTCGTGCGTGTCCGAAACATCAAAATAGTATTTAAGGGTATTCCTGCGACCCTTCGGGTCGAAAACGGCAATACCCTTACTGTCTTTGTTTACCCAACGCTTAAAGCGCTTGTTCCAAGTGTCAAGCTCTGCGACGGCGATAGCGTCGGGGCGTTGTGCATAGATTAAAAGCTGTTCATCAAAGCGGCATTTATAGTTGCGGCAAGCAGCAGCTAAAAAGCTCTGCCACGCCTGCGGATTTTTTGCAACCGCAATACCTGGCCTTGAATTGCTTTGTTGAAGATTTCCTTGTCCATCTTGTTCATATTACGCAGAACATCGCAGATGGTACGGTCACGGTCATAAATGCGAACATCGGTAAAATTTATTTCTCCTCTGGTTACTCCGATAGAGAGCAGGGCTGGCTCTAACCGATAAGCCTTTATAGATGGATAATCTATTCTTGTGCGCTGTCTGGAGGCGTTTTTGTCAATAGCGATGTTCCATTCGGCAGGATTTCTATCGCTGTACCCATAATAGAATAAAGCCGTTTCCATATATAGAATACCATCGGGGAATAAACGGCTGATTATCACCACATCGCCTTTGCCAGACCCCATAGTCCAATGATAATAGCCACGCTTGACTTTTTCTATCAAGCCAGCTTTCAACATTCTTTGAATATCCCTGTAATATAGCTTTTCTTTGCTCAACTGAGCCGTGGTCATTACATAATCATAATGCGAGAACATCTGCCTAAGAATTTTCCTGTCTTTTATTGAAACCATACTCTTACCTCTGCACCAAATTGTGCCGTAAAAACATCTCGTTAGGTTGTTTTAGCTCATTATATTTAGCTCGTATTGCCAAGTCAAATGTGTAGCAAACCACACCATTCAAATTATAAAATGGTGTGGTTACAGGCACTTGCTTGTCCACAAAGGGCGCACACGGTTTAGCATTGATTTAGACCGCAATTTGAAATTTCGTAGTAGCGATGGCGTACAGATTTATCGTCCTCTTTGTTTCGCCAACCTTGATAGAATAAGGCTTTTCGGCATTTTTCTCGTTGTCAGAGTCGTCGTATTTTTTAATTCTGTCGAGTGTCGAAAAGCTATGTATCTTTAAGCCGAAGACCTCGCGCTTGTCCTCGTATTTGATACATTGGAACATTTCCGATGCTTCTCTGGGCACCGAGGAGCTGGGACACCTGGAGATCATCGGCGCCATCGTCCACCAGCTGACCCGGAACATGACGCCGGAGGAGGTCAAAAAGGCGGGATACGAGACGTATTTTGTGGATCACACCGCCGGGGTGTATCCCACCGCCGCCTCCGGCTCCCCGTGGAACGCGGCGTCCATGGCCGTCAAGGGCGACCTGATCGCCGACCTGACGGAGGACCTGGCCGCCGAGCAGAAGGCCCGGGTCACCTATGACAACATCCTGCGCCTGTCCGACGACCCGGACGTCAACGACGTCATCAAGTTCCTGCGGGCCCGGGAGATCGTGCATTTCCAGCGCTTCGGCGAGGGCCTGCGCCTGGCCAAGGAGAAGATGGACCAGAAAAATCTCTACTTCGTCAACCCGTCCTTCGATCAATAAGCGCAAAAATGCCCCTGCCTTCGTTTCAGAAGGCAGGGGCATTTTCAGATAGCTGTCAGATGCGGATGGCCAGGTTATAAGCGGCCTTGGTGGCCTGCCACATATTGCCGGGCTTCTCGGTGTTGTAGCTGTCTCCGATGTTGTGGACCTCGGCGGCAACCATCTCCTGCTGAGCGGACAGGAAGGGCTGGTCGTCGCCCTTGTTGCCGATGGCCATGACCACCAGGTCGGCCTCCAGCTGCTCGATATACTCCTCGTTGGTCATCTTGGGGGCCAGAGGATTCTCCACGTTCTTGGGGATGATGGGAGCCCAGGTGCAGTAGGGATCCGGCACGGCCTTGGCGCGGTTGCGGGCGATGACCACATGGCCATTCTCGAACCGGGTGACCCGGGCGCAGTTGATGAGCTGGCCGCCCTCGGCCTCGAAATAGTGGATCAGATGGCCGCGGTTGGCGGTGCAGGCGCCCTCCTCGAAGTGCTCCAGCATCTCCACGCAGGTGACCTTGCGCTGGTGCTCGGTGGCCAGCCAATAAGCGGTCTCCAGGCCCACGGCACCGCCGCCCACCACCACGATCTTGCGATCGGTGTCGGCCAGCTCCTCGGGATGGGTCAGCAGCCAGGTGGCCTCGATGTGGCGGGTCTCCTTCAGGCCGGGAATGGGAGGCAGACCCTCCTTGCTGCCGTTGGCAAACACCACGGCGTCGTATCCGGCTTCCTTCAGCTGCTGGTTGGTCATGGTGGTGTTCAGGTGCACGGTGACGCCGTCCTGCTTCTCCACCTGGCGGAACAGCCATTCCATATAGTTGTGCAGCTCATACTTGCTCAGAGGAGCACCGGCGGCGTGCATCTTGCCGCCCATATGGTCGGACTTTTCAAATACGTCCACGGTATGGCCCCGCTGTGCGGCGGTGATGGCGAAGTTCAGGCCCGCGCAGCCTGCGCCGATAACGGCGATGCGCTTGCGCACCTTGGCCGGGGTGGGAACGGCAGGCAGCAGCTCCTCGAAGCCGGTGCGGGGATTCACGGCGCACTGGGGATGGCCGCCCTCGATGAACTCGTTGACGCAGCCCTCCTGGCAGCCGATGCAGGGACGGATGTCCTCCACCTTACCGGCGTAGGCCTTGTTGCACCAGTCGGCATCGGCCAGCACCGGGCGGCCCAGCATGATCATGTCGCACTTGCCGTCCCGCAGGGCCTGCTCGGCCAGGTCGGGATAGCCCAGCTTGCCCACGGCCACAATGGGGACCTCCACGCCCACGTTGGACTTGACGCCCCGGGCGGCGAAGTATTCCTTGGCCACCTTGGACACGTCCAGGAAGCAACCGGCGGGCATACCGGCCGGGGGATGGGGCAGCCACCAGTTGTCATAGCAGCCCAGGTCCACATCGAACATATCGACGCCGGCCTTCACCAGGTTCTCCATATAGTTCAGGGTATCGGCGATGGAGCGGCCGTTCTTGAAGCCCTTCAGGCTCTTGACGGTATCCATGCGGTCGCCGTAGGTCTCGTTCAGGGCCAGGGACAGGTCGAT
The DNA here is from genome assembly GCA_018228685.1 of Clostridiaceae bacterium Marseille-Q4149. Taxonomy (GTDB): domain Bacteria; phylum Bacillota; class Clostridia; order Oscillospirales; family Oscillospiraceae; genus Vescimonas; species Vescimonas cirricatena. Next base: position 1,048,889 of record CP073691.1, on the reverse strand, counting down.
GCGGTACATAATGGGATAATTGGGGCCCACCTTCCTGCGGATGGCCTTGATCATGTCCACGCCGAAGCGCTGCCAGTCGGCATACTTGCCGATCTTGCGGTGGTTGAAGGCGGGGGAGGTCAGCTGATCCAGCAGATAGCCCTCGTGGCCGTGCAGATACACGCCGTCCATGCCCATGACCTTGGCGTCCATGGACGCCTGGGCGGCATTGCGGATGATCTTGTCGCACTCCAGGTCCGTCAGGGGACGGCAGGGCACGTCAGGCAGATAGAAGTTGGGGTTCCAGGAGGCGGAAACCGGCAGCTGGAGCTTGGTCAGCAGGCACTGGGGATTGCCCACACGGCCCAGGCCCGGCGTCAGCTGGATGAAGATGCGGCTGCCCCGGGCGTGAACGCCCTGGGCCAGGTCGCGCCAGCCCATGAAGTTGGTGCGGGTGCCGTCGATACGGGGGAAGTAAGAGTAGTTGCCCTTCTCCGTGACGGAGGAGTCAATGTGGTGGCTGATGGGGATCAGGCCCGTGGTCAGCAGGCCCACGCCGCCCTCGGCCCGGGCAAAGAAATACTGGAGCATCTTGTCGTTGGGACGGCCGGTCTCCTCGGCCATCTGACAGTTGCCCATGGGGGCCATGACCAACCGGTTCTTCACCGTCAGCTTGTTGATCCGGATGGGAGAGAACAAAGAGGTGTAGGGATAGAGGTCCCGGGTCATGCGTGCCGTGCCGCCTGCGCGGTTTTCGCAGTCGGTGCGCACCCAGTTGCCGAAGCTGTTGACCAGCTGCTGTACCAAAATGTCTTTCTTCAAGGGTATGCCCTCACTTTCCTGAAATGGTAAAAGTTTGCGTATCGATTGATGAGACAAGCATACCACATCTCGCCGCCAGAATCAACAAAAAAATTCAAAAATTCGAATAAATTCGTTGCAACTTGCCTGATTTCATGGTAAAATGATAGTGGTAAAAAGCAAATAATGTACAGAGTATGGCATTTATGTGGATTAACGGCCACTGACTTTGTACAGAACCGCGTGCATGTATATGCACACAGCCCAGAAAGGACGTGAAGTACGGTTGAACAGAAACCCCAAGATCCTGGCCGTGGCCGGTAAGGGCGGCGTGGGCAAGACGTCGCTGTCGGCTGCCTTCGTGCGGCTTTTGACCGAGACGCACCCGGACGCCCGGATCTTAGCCATCGACGCGGACCCCGCCGTGGGTCTGTCCACCGCCCTGGGGGTGGAGGTACGGCAGACCCTGGATGATATCCGTAAGCAGATCGTGTCCTCGGTGGAGGATGGCGAGCCGCGGGAGGCCATCGAGCTGCTCAGCGAGGCCCGGTACCGCATCTTCGACACCATGGTGGAGCAGCAGAAATTCTCCTTCCTGGCCATCGGCCGGCCGGAGACCGCCGGGTGCTACTGCAAGGTCAACGCCTACCTCAAGGAGATCATCAATCTTCTGGCCGGCGACTTCGACTATGTGGTCATCGACGGCGAGGCCGGCATTGAACAGATCAACCGCCGCGTCATGGAGAAGGTCACCCATCTGGTGCTGGTGACGGACCCCAGCCGCAAGGGCACCCAGGTGATCCAGACCATCAAGCGCGTGGCCGACGACCTGGTGATGTACGACCGCTGTGGCGCGGTGGTGAACCGGGTGACGGACCCGGCCATGATCCCCTACATTCATATTGAAGGCATTGATGTTCTCGCCTATATCGGCAGCGACGCCAAGCACGCCGCCAACGATATTCGGGGACTGAGTGTTTTTGATCTGCCTGACGGCGCTCCGGTGATCGCAGGCGCCCGCGAAGCCCTGACAAAACTGCAGATCCTGTAAACTTTTAGGAGAGAGGTGTAATTCTTGAGAGATCTGAAGCATTTGATCTACTTCGAAAATCTGCTGGAAAACGCCGACAATGAGCTGGTCAAGCAGGCTCAGGCGGACGGCAAGCTGGCCGTCGGCTATACCTGCTACCACGTGCCCGAGGCGCTGCTCAACGTCGGCAACTGCTTTTCCGTGCGCCTGCGGGCGCCCCGGACCGGCTCTTTGGACATCGCCACCTATTACATGTCCAACTATACCTGCGAGTTCGCCCGTGCCCTGGTGGAGCGGGGCATGGAGGGCGGCTTCCAGTTCCTGGACGCTTTGGCCGGTGTGGACGCCTGTTCCATGATGAACCGCGCCATGGAGCATTTTGAGATTCTCCAGCTGAACTCCAAGCCCAATTTCTTCGTGAGCCACTGCGACATCCCCTATAAGATCACCGACTACACCCTGGATTCCTACGTGTCCCAGATGCGCATCCATGTGCTGGACGAGCTGAAAAACCGCTACGGTGTGGACACCTCCGACGACGCCATCCGCGCCGCCGTGGCCCAGCATAACGAGGTCTGCCGCATCATCAGCGAGATCGGCGAAATGCGCAAGGCCGATAACCCCGTCATCACCGGGTACGAGTTCCATGTGCTGAACCTGGTGACCTATACCTGTCCCAAGGACCTGATTCTCCCCTATCTGCGGGAGACCCTGGAGGAGCTGAAGACCCGCCAGCCCGACGAGAAGCCCGCCTTCCGGGCCAGAGTCGCCATCGTGGGCAGCGAGATCGACGATCCCCAGCTGACCAAGCTCATCGAGGGCTGCGGCGCCCTGGTGGTGTCCGACCGCTACTGCTTCGGCTCCACCCCCGGCCGCGAGGTCATCGAGCTGAAGGACGACGAGGATCCCCTGCGCCAGCTGTGCCTGCACGTGATGCAGCACTCCGAGTGCGCCCGGTATATCGCCGACGAGAAGGTCCAGCAGCGCCGGGATACTGCCGACCGTCTGGCCCGGGAGTTCAAGGCCGACGGCATCATCTATGAGCAGATGAAATACTGCGACTACTGGGGCTTTGAGCGGGCTCTGGTCAGCTATATCATGCACGAGGAGTACAACTGGCCGGTGCTGTCCATCGACCGCCTGTACAACAACGGCAATTCCGGCCAGCTGCGCACCCGCGTCCAGGCCTTTGTGGAATCCCTGGAGATCAAGCGCATCCAAAAGAACGGAGGGACCAAGTAATGGCAAAGATGAAATTCCCCAACCCCAAGTTCTTCCGGGCCAAGGACAACGTGGACTGGAAGGCACAGGGCCGGAACCTGCAGGAAGTGGGCGGCATCATCTGGGATATGCTGAAGGAGACCGACTGGAAGGCCTTCGCCGCCAAGCAGAAGGCCAACGTCCAGGACAATGTCCGCCGGGTGGTCCGCGAGGCCAGGACCATCGCCGCCATGACCCCCGCCGAACGGCTGGACCTGCTGAAAACCGGTGAAAAGCACCTGGGCACCCTGTACCGCAAGGGCGACATGGTCACCGTGCGCCGCGAGTGGCGCGGCGTGGCCGACACCGCCTATGACTTCAAGGAGTGGCTGCGGACGTGGGGCATGCTGCTGGGCACCTTCTCCAAGGACCTGGTCCCGGCCCTGAACATGACGTTCTATTACCGGTGGATGATCTCCTATGTGTGCTGCGTCAGCTTCATGGACAAGAACACCATGGGCCAGCGGAGCAACGCCCTGAAAATGAGCCACCTGCTGATCTACGATATCTTCCGCTATGTGGCCGAGAACCTGGTGTTCCTGGCCAAGTGCGACAAGAAGAACGGCAACAGCGCCGAGCTGAACAAGAAGGTGGTCCTGTTCGACGAGATGACCATGGGCCAGATCATGGCGGGCTTCCCGGATCTGCTGGGCATCCCCTATCAGCTGATGCCCGTATTCCTGGTGTCCGAGATCGACCAGCTGACCTGCGTGCCGTATATTGACGCGGTGGAATCCTTCGGCCTGCCCGCCGACACCTGCCCCGTGCCCTCCTCCGAGTGCGGCGCTCTGGTCATCGACGCTCTGCCTCATATGGGCAACTGCTTCATCTCCTCCTCCATGCCCTGCGACGGGTCCACCATGGCCTCGTCCTATATGGCCCGCCGGTTCCCCGACCTGCCGGTGTTCCATCTGTGCTTCCCCGTCCGGTATGAGGACGAGGCCACGCTGAAGATGGGCGCGGAGGACATCCGGGCCTGCATCAAGTTCATCGAGGAAAAGACCGGCGCCCAGTGGAGCTGGGACGCCTACTTCTCCGCCATGAAGCGCTTCAACGAGGAGACCAAGTACGAGCTGGAGAAGTGGGAGGTCAACAAGACCGCCTATCCTCAGCTGCTGGGTCCCTGCTACGAGCTGTTCCGCAAGTGGAACTACGAGATGGACGGCGGTATTGATCCCCGTGTCATGAAGACCTGCAAGAAGGTCAACAAGCTCCTGCTCCAGGCCTACGAGCGCCGCGACGAGGCGTGGGTGGGCAAGATGCGCTATCGCGGCATCGTGTGGTCCTGCCCGGCCCACTACTATGCCAACTTCTCCAACTGGCTGGCTAACTGCTGGGGCATCAACATCCTGGTGGAGATGGAAAGTCTGAACTTCACCAAGCCCCTGGAGACCGAGGATCCCGAGCTGGCCCTGCTGGATCTGGCCCGTCTGTACGAGCGCATGGTCATGCGCCGTCACACCAACGGCGGCTACCAGAACGTGGTGGACGAGCTGTGGCGTCAGTGCGAGGCGTGGAACGCCAACATCATCATCATGTATCAGAACGTGGCCTGCAAGAACATGGCCACCGTCCAGGGCATCCTGGACGAACAGGGCCGCGAGCGGGGCTATCACCTGATCTGGATCGAGCACGATCTGATGGATCCCCGCACCGTCTCCCGCAAGACCATGCGCGACAAGGTCAACGAGTATATGCGCACGGTGATGCGGGCCGAGCCTGTGGACCCCACCCTGCTGGACTTTGATGACGAAATTTGTATGTAATTTCGGACCATACTACATAAATAAGGAGTAATTGACTATGAAATATTACGGCGGCTGCGACGTAGGGTCCACCTACACCAAGGCAGTGATCCTGGACGAGACCGGCAAAATCTGCGCCGATACCACCATCCGCAGCAAGATCAATTCCGAAACCTCCGCAAAGCTGACCATGGAGGAGGTCCTGAACAAGGTGGGCCTGAAGTCCTCCCAGGACCTGGCTTACCTGATCGGCACCGGCTACGGCCGCAATAAGGTGCCCTTCGCCGACGAGAACATCTCCGAAATCTCCTGCCACGCCATGGGCGTCCACGTCACCGACCCCAGCGTCAAGGCCATCATCGACATCGGCGGCCAGGACGTCAAGGGCATCTCCATCGACACCGACGGCACCGTGAAAAACTTCGCCATGAACGACAAGTGCGCCGCCGGTACCGGCCGCTTCTACGAGGCCATGGCCCGCAGCTTTGAGATGAGCCTGCCGGAGTTCTCCAACCTGTCCCTAACGGCCAGGAACGTGATCCCCATCACCGCCCAGTGCACGGTGTTCGCCGAGTCCGAGGTCATCACCCTGGTGGGCGAGGGCAAGCCCATGGACGAGATCGCCGCGGGCATCCAGATGGCCGTGGCCAAGCGCTGCTTCGTCATGGCCAAGAAGGCCGGCGCCACCGACGCCATCACCCTCACCGGCGGCTGCGCCAAGAACGCCGGTCTGAAGCAGGCCATCGAGCGGGTGCTGAAGCTGAAGGTCATCGACCTGAAGACCGACCCCCAGCTGATGGGCGCTCTGGGCGCCGCCGAGTACGCCCGCCAGAAGGGCATGGCCCGCTGAGGGAATTAGGCCTCATCTGCCGCAGGCGGCAGAGGAAAGGAGACAACTATGTGTAAGTTTTTAAAGGTATTGGGCAAGATCGCGGCCATTTTCTCCGCCATCATCGGCGTCCTGTTCGTGGTGTACTTCTGGAACCTGGACCAGAAGCTGTTGGGCTGGGCCTATGTGCAGGTGAACAAGATCTTTGACCGGAAGAAAGTGGACATCAAGTTCTGATGGAGCTGTATAATTCGATCATCCGCAAGGTGGAGGAGCTGGCGGGCTCCTCCACCCCCCGGCGCTGCCCCTATGACCCCCAGGGGGCCTGGGAGGACACCGGCTCCTTTGAGCTGGTGATGCTGCGGGACGCCGCCTATGAGCTGGGCGGCAGCAGCAAGCCCGCCGTGAATTTCATCTGCGTCACCACCAGCGCCCAGCTGGTGGAGCAGGACGAAATTCTGGTTTTCGGCCCCGACCTCACGGAGCTCCGGGGCGACAGCGCCTATGCCCGCATCGCCCTGCTGCGGGTGGGGGACATCGAGTCCGACGACGAGGACGACACGGAGCAGGCCTTCCGGGCCATCCAAGACATGGACTTCGTGAAATACCATGTGTTCCCCAAGGGATACATGATCCGCACCTCCTCCGAGTCCAACCGGGAGCAGGTGCGCCTGAGCAGCGCCGCCCTAAAAAAGGGCATCAGCTTCCGGGCCGTGGGCAACGATTTCATCCGCCAGTATAAGCAGAATCCCAACATTCTGGCGGTGAAGCTGATTTTCATCACCGCCCCGGACGCGGACTATGCCGCTCTGGAGCAGGAAGCCAAAACGGTCCGGGATATCACCATGAGTCTCAGCAAGATCCTGGAGGGTATGCCCACCGACTGCGGCTCCTGCAACCTCAAGCCCATCTGCGACGAGGTGGAGGGTATGCGCGAGCTGCACTTCGGCAAGGAGAAGCACACAACGGAATAACGCCCTTTTGGGCCAAAGCGGGCATCCGGAGCGTGGATGCCCGCTTTTTCGCTGCATGGAACGTTCGGAATATTACTTGCAAATTCACGGAAGACTTGCTATAATGGGGTACAAGAGGACATCCCTCATTATTTAGAAGGAAGGAATTCGCTATGATCTATACCACCGAGGTACAGCATATGTGTCCCGTTGCCAAGGGCGCTTATCACGGTCCGGCTCCCATTCCCGAGGAGGGCAAGTGGGTCCAGGCCAAGGAGATTTCCGATATTTCCGGGTTTACCCACGGCATCGGCTGGTGCGCTCCCCAGCAGGGCGCCTGCAAGCTGACGCTGAACATCAAAAACGGCATCATTGAGGAGGCGCTGGTGGAGACCATCGGCTGCTCCGGCATGACCCACTCCGCCGCCATGGCCTCCGAGATTCTCATCGGCAAGACCATTCTGGAGGCTCTGAACACCGACCTGGTGTGCGACGCCATCAACACCGCCATGCGGGAGCTGTTCCTGCAGATCGTCTATGGCCGGTCCCAGTCCGCCTTCTCCGAGGGCGGACTGTCCGTGGGCGCTTCCCTGGAGGACCTGGGCAAGGGTCTGCGCAGCCAGGTGGGCACCATGTTCGCCACCAAGGCCAAGGGCCCCCGCTATCTGGAGATGGCCGAGGGCTATGTCACCCGCGTGGCCCTAAACAAGGAGGACGAGATCGTGGGCTATGAGTTCATCAGCCTGGGCAAGATGATGGACTTCATCAAGAAGGGCGACGACGCCGCCACGGCTCTGGAAAAGTCCAAGGGGCACTATGGTCAGTTCGACAATGCCGCCAAGTATATTGACCCCCGGCAGGAATAAGAGGAGGACGGAAAAATGGCACTGTTTGAAAGCTACGAAAGAAGAATCGACAAGATCAATGGCGTCCTCGCTCAGTACGGCATCGGCTCCGTGGAGGAGTGCCGGGACATCTGCAAGGCCCGGGGCTTCGACCCCTATGAGATCGTCAAGGAGATCCAGCCCATCTGCTTTGAAAACGCCTGCTGGGCGTACACCGTGGGCGCAGCCATCGCCCTGAAGTCCGGCGTCAAGACCGCCGCCGAGGCCGCCAAGATGATCGGCGTGGGCCTGCAGTCCTTCTGCATCGACGGCTCCGTGGCCGACGACCGCAAGGTGGGTCTGGGCCACGGCAACCTGGGCGCTATGCTCCTCAGCGACGAGAGCAAGTGCTTCGCCTTCCTGGCGGGCCACGAGTCCTTCGCCGCCGCCGAGGGCGCTATCGGCATCGTGAAGAACGCCAATAAGGCCCGCAAGCAGCCCCTGCGGGTAATCCTCAACGGCCTGGGCAAGGACGCCGCCCAGATCATCAGCCGCATCAACGGCTTCACCTATGTGCAGACCCAGTTCGACTACTACACCGGCAAGCTGAACATCGTCCGCGAGATCCGCTATTCCGAGGGCGAGCGGGCCGACGTCCGCTGCTACGGCGCCGACGATGTCCGGGAGGGCGTGGCCATCATGCACCACGAGGGCGTGGACGTGTCCATCACCGGCAACTCCACCAACCCCACCCGCTTCCAGCACCCTGTGGCCGGCACCTATAAGAAGGAATGCATCGAGCAGGGCAAGAAGTACTTCTCCGTGGCCTCCGGCGGCGGCACCGGCCGCACCCTGCACCCGGACAACATGGCCGCCGGTCCCGCCAGCTACGGCATGACCGACACCATGGGCCGTATGCACTCCGACGCCCAGTTCGCCGGTTCCTCCTCCGTGCCCGCCCACGTGGAAATGATGGGCTTTTTGGGCATGGGCAACAACCCCATGGTGGGCGCCACCGTGGCTGTGGCCGTTGCCGTGGAGCAGAGCCTGAAAAACTGAATCCTGTCATAGATAGCTGCAGCCCCCGCCCGGCGCAATGCCGGGCGGGGGCGATCTATATACCTGTCACATTTCCGGCTCCCGCAGGAACAGGTCCACCAGGAATTCATTGTGCTCCACATGGCAGGTGAAACTGCCGTCATACCTCTCGGCCAGTTCCCGGAGGATATGGTGCCCGATTCCCCGCTCCAGCTCCGGGATTCGCCGGTCATGGGAAACAGGTCCCACCGGAGCCGGGTTCTGCTCCCGGATGTGCAGATACCCCCGCTCCATACCAGCAGAGAGGGCGATTCGCTTCTCCCCGGCATTCCGGCAGGCCTCCGCCGCGTTGTCCAGCAGGTTGCCGAAGGCCACCACCATATCCGCGTTCCGGATGCCGCACTCCGCCGGGACAGCGACCTGGAACTCTACGTCAAAGCCCTGGGCCTTCAGATCCTCCGCCCGGGCATACAGGAAGGCGTCCACCACCGGATTTTCGCAGCTGCCCAGGTCGGACTTGTAGCGGCTGACCTGGGACACCTCCGCAAAGTAGTCCTGGGCCTTCGCATACTGCCCCTCCTTCAGCAGCAGGTCCATGGTGTACAGATGATTGGCGATGTCGTGACGGATCCGGCGGATGTTCTCATACTGGGCCGTAATGGCCGCGTAGTGCTCCTTCTGGTGGTCGATCTGCTGGGCCAGCAGGTCGTTTTCCGCCTGCAGCTCCACCCGCTGAGCCATACCGCGAACCGCCGTGAACAAGGCGGCGTCCGCCGCCACGCAGGTAACCAGCCCCGCCAGCAGAATCCACATGCGGTTGGCGCTGAAATCCAGCCGGCACAGCATCATCCAGCCATACAGCAGCAGGCACTGGCTGACGGGAAACAGCAGGTACAGAGTCCACTCCCTTCCGGACAGGCGATATTTATAGCGGTTCATCAGCAGGGTGAACATCCACAGGAAAAATGCCGATGCCGACAGGAAGATGGCATAGGACGTCAACTGCACCGGAATGGGCTGAAAGGTCAGCCCCTGGCGCAGCTGCTCCGGCGTCAGCAGAACGGCCGCCGATATCATATCCGCAGCCGACATGATCAGCACCGCCGCCACGCCGCAGAACAGACACCTGTACCATTTATCCCGGAACAGCACCATATCCACCAGCGGAAAGCTCACCAGTGCAATCATACCCCGTATCATCCCCGTCTCCGGAAACGGGATCGCCGGGAGCACAAACAGCAGATAGCCGACGGCGAAGCCCAGGACCATCACCGGCCAGGAAAAGCGCCGGGTCAGGATCCGGCAGCAGGAAACCGCCTGGATCAGGTAAAATATGGCATTTCCAAACAGCATCAGGAAGGTCAGACGCATCATATGGATCTCTCCCATTCATCTATATCAGCTTGTCAAAAAAGTCTTTTTCGACAAGCTGTGTGCGGTTTTCCAGAACTTAAAAAGTTCTGGAAAACCTGTGATTGCAAACGAAAGACACCCCTGATGGGTTTCTTTCGTAACTATCTTCCTTTCTGATGGCGGAAGAATTCCGGTTTTTTCGACAGTCTCATTTATATACAACCATTTTATTCGAAAATTGGGCAAAAAGCAAGGAGGGAAGATGAAAATCTTCCCTCCTGACAAGGACACACGGTATTTTACTTGCCTGCTGCCACAGACTCAACGTGCTTGACCTCGCGGCCGTTATAGGTACCGCACTCCTGGCACATTCTGTGAGGCAGATGCAGCGCGCCGCACTTGGGGCATGCCACGAGACCGGGAGCCGCCAGCTTCCAGACGGAGCTGCGTCTCTTATTGCGTCTTTGCTTGGATACTTTTCCCTTAGGTACTGCCATGTTGACACCTCCTTGGTCTTAACTGCCTGAGCAGTAATGTATTTTCATATTCTCACTCGTCGTCCTGTGCAAGCAACTGAGCCAGCTTGGCAAGTCTGGGATCGGCCTGCTTTTTGCAGCGGCATGCCTCACGGTTGAGGTTCACGCCGCAGCCTGGGCACAAGCCCTTGCAGTCCTCCGAGCAGAGAGTCTTTGTGTCCATATCGAGGATAAACGCGGTGCTGGCCAGATCCGCCAGATCCACCTCGTCGTGGTCCAGCAGAACAATGTCGTCATTCTCCTGATCCTGCTTCTCCTCCGCCAGAATGCAGGAGAAGGACGCAGTTTTGGGAGAGTCGAACTCCTCCATGCACCGGTCGCATACGCAGCGAAGCGTTGTACTGGCCTGAAGCTCACACAGCAACACACCCGCCTGGTTATACACCCTGCCGTCCACAGCAACCGGGTGAACCACGGGTCTCTCCCCACCGAACTCCAAGTCGGACAGGTCCATCTCAAAATGGAAATCCTGGCTGGCGCCGGGGGTATGCAGAATCCGGTTCACATTCAGAATCATAGTACACCTCGCAATGACACGAGTAGTATTATACTGAATTTCACTCTCTTTGTCAAACATTTTCTCACAAATATTTTGACTTTTTTGAAAAACAAGGTAGAATAAGAGCAGACTGGAATTCTATCGGTAAGGGAGGCCCCTCTATGCGGGAGATCACCATCGGAAAAAACGACGCCGGGCAGCGGCTGGACCGCTTCGTGTCCAAGAGTCTGCCCCTGCTGCCCCCGGCGCTGCTGCAAAAATACATCCGCCTCAAGCGCATCAAGTGCAACGGAGCCCGGGCCCAGCGGGACCAGCGGCTCCAGGAGGGGGACATTCTGCAATTATACATCAACGACGAGTTCTTTGACAAGCCCCGGGAGGACAATCTTTTCCTGACCCTGTTCAAGCCCAGCCTGGACATCGTGTATGAGGACGAGAATCTGCTGCTGCTGAACAAGCGCCCCGGCCTGGTGGTCCACGCCGACGAGACAGAGAAGGTCAACACCCTCATCAACCACATCCAGGCGTATCTGTATCAGAAGCGGGAGTGGAATCCCCGGTGGGAGAACGCCTTCACCCCGGCCCTGTGCAACCGCATCGACCGCAACACCGGCGGCATCGTCATCGCCGCCAAAAACGCCGAGACCCTGCGCATCATCAATGAGAAGATCCGGGATCGGGAGATCGACAAGCGGTACCTGTGCGTCACCCTGGGCCGCCCCCGTCCCCCGGAGGGCGAGGTGTCCTGCTTCCTGCTGAAGGACGAGCAGAAAAAGCAGGTGTCTGTCTATCACCGGCCGGTGCCCGGCGGAAAAACCGCCGTCACCCGCTACCGGACCTTAGAAACCCGGGGGGAGCTGTCCCTGCTGGAGGTCCAGCTGCTGACGGGCCGCACCCACCAGATCCGGGCCACCATGGCCGACCTGGGCTGTCCCCTGCTGGGAGACGGCAAGTACGGCAACGGCGCCGCCAACCGCCGGTACGGCGAGACCCGGCAGGCTCTGTACTCCTATCGCCTGACCTTCGACTTCCCCACGGACGCCGGCCTGCTGGAATATCTCCGGGGCCGTAGCTTCCAGGTGGACCATGTCCCCTTCCGTGACAAGTATTTTGGCTGAGGCCCTGCATCAACCTCTGTCATATCTGCAAGAAGGACAGCTTTTGACCCAAATCCGGAAATTATGTGATTATGTAAACTGATTTGCCGGATTTCTCCCTGTGCACTTCCCTGTTTTGCGGTCTGGTAAATAACTGGTAAAATCGTCGAAAATGATTGCGCTGTACCGGTTTTTGCCTTTGTGGAAAACCCTGTGGAAAATGTGGATAACTCCTTGTAAAGCGTTTCCGGAACAAGCATTATGTAAACGGATAATTCTTTCACGATCCCGTCAGAAAAGTCACGAAAATTCCCCGTTTCGACAAAAGCCACGCATTTCTGGCTCACCGGTCAAGACCCTCAAACTGGCTTCCCGCAGCAAGGAATTGTTTCTCCGGAGGAAATTTTCTGCACCTGGGGCTTCATGATTACGCGCCGTATTCCCTGCCGGAGCACAAAATTTATGGTTGACGGGCAGGGCAAAACATGGTACAATACAGCTTGTGACTTCCCCTCGGAAGCACATGCGCTTGTGTGGCTCAGCTGGCAGAGCAGCTCACTCGTAATGAGCAGGTCGCCGGTTCGAATCCGGCCACAAGCTCCAAAAGTGACCGTATTCTTCTGAATACGGTCACTTTTATAACTTTTCAAAGAATTTGTAATGAATAAAAAGCATCTTGACGTCCGGCGTATCCACCTCGGGATCACTCCCAAGGCTGACGCTAAGCAGAAGATTGAGGCCGCGCTGACGGATGAGATTGAGATGAAGCTCGATGAAGCGGATAAGGCCGCAGCAGCAGACAGCGTGCGCTACACGGAGGACGAGGTTTTCAGCCGCCGCGACTTACGAAAGCAAATATAAACCCATACAGGCCAAAACGCAGTCCCGTCTGAAACGGGGCTGCGTTTTGCTGTCTGCACACAATGCGGCCTACGCCGCGCTGCTGGGCGCGAAGACGCACATGGACGGATAAAATGCAGCTTGTTGCTGCCCCATGTCATCTCCGTCAGCTGGTCGCCCAGGTAAGAGTAGTTGTACGTTGTGCCGTTGACCGTCTTGGAAATGCGCTTGCCGTCGGCATTGTAGCCGTAGGTGATGCTGCTGCCGGTCTTGCTCATGGACGCCAGCTGGCGGCCGTGCTGCCAGGCATAGGTCCATGTGCCGTCGGACAGGGGATTGCCTATGGCGTCGTAGGTGATGGACTTCCCATTGAACGCCGTCAGCAGGTCCGGCCAATCAGCGTTGCCGCAGCCGCCCCCGGAGAGGATGAAGCCCCTCCGGGGACAAGTTTCAGGGATTAGCGGCTGAAAAGGTGTACTACAATCGCCGTTGTGATACTGCGGAGCTTGTCGAGAGGAATTCTGAAACCTTTAAGGGATGCTGTGCATATCGTTATTTTCCATTCCTGTATCTTGATCTCATCAGAGAATCAACCTGAAAACGGATAATCAGACAGAGCAGGCCTTTTACTGCAATCACGGAAAAAATGAGGATGTTGTTTTGCACGACATTCAGCATATAAACTGCAAGCAAGATTGCATATTGTGGAACAAGTGACACCAACTCCATCAAATAGATCCAATGATACACATCAAACGCCGATCTGTGGCTTTTTAGGAAGGATCTAATAAAGCCCAAGAAAACACGATCTTTTAAGGATCGTTGCCTGTATATATTCCTTGCGTTTTTCCGATTTCTTGCGCCAATTAAAAAATCATATAAAAATCTACGCAGGGAGCTAATGGCAATCGTATCTAAAAGAGCCAAAAGAACGATATACAAAACTACAACTTTGGTCATTGAACGTCACCCTTTTTACTTGAGACATGCTCTGACTATGTTTTTGATGGTTACAGCTGTTGTACCTACAGAGGATTTCCCCAAAGATTCAAGAAGTGGTTTAAAAACATAATCTCCTCCAAGTCTATGTGCTGTTTTTGCGTAATAGCTTCGTGCCTGCGGATTAAAAAAACCTCGTTTGAAAAGTTGCTTTCCCGCCGCCATAATGCCACCTGAATTTCCATAACTGGCACCATTGCCGCCCCAAGCACCGCATACTAAACCAACAGCACCATCAATTAACATATCTCCAACGTCAAAAGACTCCTGTTTTTTTGAAATATACATTTTATTTGCTTGCTGAGCAGCATTAGATGTCATAGCTATGGCTGCACCACCAACAGCTTGTACAAAAACACCCGCGCCACTTGCCGCCAATGCACCTCCTCCTGCGCCAGCAAGAAAACCGATTGCCATGTCTATTGCGTCTCCTCCGCTTGCTGCCGCAGAGACGGCTCCAATAATTCCTCCGATGGCTGCCCCAACAACTAGGTGCCAAAACTCCCCGCCGTCATCTTTTCGGCTGATCGGGTTATTGTCGCAGTAAGCAAAGAGGTTCTTATCCCAGTTGGCCTTGTTGGGAGAAGCGGCCACCACCGCAGCCGTGTCCGCATTGATAAACCTTCCCCAGGCCGGGTTATAATACCGGCTGCTGAGGTAGTACAAGCCCGTCTCGGTGTCATAGACATACCCGCGATAGCGGAAAGGATTGTACTTTCCGATATCGTCCACATGGGAGCCGTAATGATACAGCATATTGCCCCATGCGTCGTAGATATAAGTCACAACCGTGTTCCCGTTGCCGTCCACGATCTGAACCACATCGCCCTGCGCATTCTTGACGTACAGATATGTGGTCCCGTTGTACGTCACGGACGCCGGGCCAATGGAGTCGTAGGTGAAGTGCATCCGGTTGCTGCCCCAGGACAGGTCCGTCAGGGCGTCGCCCAGATAGGCGTAATTATACGTCGTCCCGTTGACCGTCTTGGAAATGCGCTTGCCATCGGCATTGTAGCCATAGGCGATGCTGCTGCCGCTCTTGCTCATGGACGCCAGCTGGCGGCCGTGCTGCCAGGCATAGGTCCACGTGCCGTCGTTCAGGGGGTTGCCTATGGCGTCGTAGGTGATGGATTTCCCGTTATACGCCGTCAGCAGGTCCGGCCAATCAGCGTTGCCGTAGGTATAGGTGCTGCTTGCTGTCCGGACGTGGCCGTCTATTAACGGCCACGTCCGTCAGCCGGGACAATTATTCCTCCTCGTCGGGTTCCCGGTCCCCCTGATCGGGAGGTATTTCCCCCCGCCGCAGGCTTTCAAATTGCATGCGTTCCTCGCCCGGCAGTAGAGGAAACACCAGAATATGAGGCCATCGAAGGAGCGCGCGCTCCAGATCAATTTTTCCTCCCTCCATTGTCCGAATCGGCACGGTGCTGCAAACCATTAAAAACGGCTGGCCTCCCCATGGGGGATCACCTATGTCCATAGGGTACACGTTAATACTCTGGAACCGCTGCCATGGATATAGACGGCGGATGATACCCAAAAAAATGACCGTAATTCCTTTAGCAGACACAATATATGTTCGGCTGGTAGCAAGTATCTCACTAAGGAATACGACATTGAGTATTAAGCCTATAGCAACAATCGTGACCGTGTCAATTGCTATGCGAAAAGGCGGCTGAAAAACCCAGTAAAAAGTCTCAACAAAGTAATGATAATCAAAGTATATGAGCACCATCGCCATTCCTACCGCGGCGGCATGAACCTTGCGGGGCTCAATACGCAAAGTATTTGTTTCTGATTTTTTCATACCGTCATCCTTACCGGGCCTGTGTTTCGTCCCCTCGCCGTCTGTCGAAGATTTGCCCCTATAACAAGGGTCCGTCGGGATATATCGGATATCTTTCGCTCCTCCTTACCGCAGGGGCTAAAGTATCCCAGCGTCTGTCCCCGTCCCCCCTGAAACCGTCCGAACAGATAATAGTCGGTGGAATGCGGCTCCGATTTCCGAAATGTGATCCGCCATATGGAGCATGGCAACTCCTGAAAATCCATCGGCTTATATCCGCATCGGGCATATTCCGCCAGCTTCCGCTCCACAACGCCAGATTGCCAGGCCGGAATATAGAATATCTTGCTGGGATTGCTACGTCTTTTCATAGTTGCGTTCCTTTCGCAAAGTGGACGCAGTCCTGCGTCTTTACTATTTACAACACCACTGCGGCAGTTTTGCAACCACTTTTTTGCAATTTTGTAAGAATTGGAATATATCACAAAATAGAAGGGATTTTTTTGATATTGTACGCAAATGTGAGTCTGCAGTATGAACTTTTCGGGAAATAAAAAATGCGGAGTGGCCGTTACAGGATACTCAGATCCTATAAGGACACTCCGCATGGCATGCTGTACCACTGTAGATTTTTGAACCCCCGGCTCAAAAATGCCATGTGCAAGTCGGAATTCTCCGAATTTTTCAACTTTTCTCAAACTTTTTTGATGGGTGCTTTCAAGAGCTGCCAATTAGCCACATGAAAAACCGTTATGCGAAAACACTCATTTTTTCTCTGGCATCTCGCTCATATCCGCGGCTGCCCCTTCCAGAAGGTCGGTCACGACCTGATTGAGCTGCGCGGCGTTCTTGGAGGTGATGACGGGAACGTCTGTGCGTTCCTCAACCGCCTTCCGTGCGATTCCGGCGGCCTCACCGCCCTCGCGGGCAACCGCTATATTCTCTGAAAATGTGCTTGGTGCTTTCTGCTTGGGAATTTCCGTAGTGGTTGCCTCCGCCAGCATATTCAGCACCAGCTCCAGCGTGGTCATGCTATCACGAAGGTTTTCCTTTTTCAAACCTTTCAGGTTTTTCTTTTGCCCCCCGCAGAGCCGGGGGTTGACTTTGTGAACCAAGCCATTCACAGCATATCGGACTGCCACCGGGCAGTCCGATATGCTGTGATGTGCTGATAGTTCCTTGCATGAGAATTGCCGACCGCTTGCGTCCTATTTCTCAAACAGATACAGGAGGTATCCGTAGCCCTCGGCCTCCATTTTTTCATAGGGGACGAAGCGCAGGGCCGCGCTGTTGATGCAGTAGCGCACGCCGTTGGGCGACTCCTGGTCGCCGGTGAACACATGACCGAGGTGGGAGTCTCCGGCGCGGCTTCTGACCTCCGTGCGGCGCATTCCGTGGCTCAGATCCTCCTTCTCCACCACGGCAGGACCCTCGATGGGCTTTGTGAACGCCGGCCAGCCGCAGCCGCTTTCGTACTTATCCGTGGAGGAAAAGAGCGGCTCACCGGTGACGACATCCACATAGATGCCCTTTTCAAACTTGTCCCAGAACTCGCCCGTGAAGGCGCGCTCCGTGCCGCTCTCCTGCGTGACGCGGTACTGTTCCTCCGTCAGCTTGTCCCGGATGGACTCCGCCGCGGGCTTCTGGTAGTCGCCCGGGTCGATGCGCAGCCGGGAGAAAAGCTCCATCTCCGCGCGCGGGATGTGGCAGTAGCCGTTCGGATTCTTTTCGAGGTAGTTCTGGTGGTATTCCTCGGCGGGATAGTAGTTCTTGAGCGGGCCGATCTCCACGAAGAATTTCTCGCTGCGGCCGCGCTCGATCTCCGCGATGCGCTTCACCGTTTCTCTCGCGCTTTCATTGGTGAAGTAAACGCCGGTCTGGTACTGGCTGCCCCGGTCGTTGCCCTGCCGGTTTTGTACCGTGGGGTCGATGACATAGAAGTACGCCAGCAGCAGCGCGTCAAGACTCACCTGCTCGGGGTCGTATTCCACCCGCACGGTCTCCCGAAAGCCGGCCTCTCCCTTGCAGACGGTCTTGTAATCGGCGTCCGCCTCGCAGGTGCCGTTGGCGTAGCCGCTCTCGGCGTCGATAACGCCGGGGATGGACTGCATCAGCTGTTCCATACCCCAGAAGCAGCCGCCCGCCAGATAGATGACATTTTCCGTGGTATCCATATAGGTGATCTCCTCGTCGGACCGGTCAAAAGCCGCTCCGTCCATGTTTGTTTCCTGTCCGCTCTTTTCTTTCGGCACAGTCTGCTGCCCGGCGGCGCAGCCGCCCAGCAGCAGCACTGCTGCGAAAAGCAGGGCCAATACGCTTCGATGCATCGCGTTTCCTCCTTTCAGGGGAAGCTGGGCTCACTCTGCCCCTTCGTGCGCCATGGGCAATACAATGGCGCGCAGCAGGCACTTTTTAAATCTCGGGTCAGCCCATATCGGCGGCAAGAGCCTGGTCGATGAGCTTTTGCAGCGTCGCCGCCTGCGTCTTGTCGGTGATGGCGCCCACAATGGGATCGCCCACGATGTTGCCGCTGCGGTCCACCACATAGGTGGTGGGGTAGGCGAACACGTTCTCCACAAACTTGCCGGCCTCGCCCTGGGCGGGGAAGTAGACATTGGGATAGGTGACGCCCTTCTTGGACAGAACGGACTTGGCCTCGGAGATGGCAGCCTCATCGCCGCCCAGGGTGAAGGAATTGATGCCGACGACACCGCCGCCCTTCTTGGTCAGCTCCTGATGCAGGGACTCCAGCTCGGAAAGCTCGCCCACGCAGGGATTGCAGGTGGTGAACCAGAAATTCACCACGGTGACGGCGTTCTTGGAGAACAGGTCATCGCTCTTGACGGGGTTGCCGTTGAGGTCCTTGCCCTCGAAGGCAGGGAACTTCTGCATCTTGTCGCCGTTGCCGGGGGTCGTGGGGCTGTCGGCAGGGATGCTGTCACCTTTGCCCGGGGCCTTGGGAGCCGCCTCGGGGAACTTGGCCTCAATGGCGGTCAGGGTGCGCTCGATCTCCCGGATCTTCTCGCCTCCCTGGCGCAGCAGCTTCAGCTCGTCGGCGGTAAACTTGTCCTTGGCGGACTCAATGGTGTCCAGCAGGAAATCACCGTAGTTCTTACCGTCCTCCTGCATGGTCATGCCCTTGTCGGCGGACATGAACACCTTCTCCCAAAGGGACTGGTTTTCCATCAGAATGGCATTCTCCTGGTCCATCAGGGCCTTGTACATAGCGGCCGCCTCCTGGGCGTTCTTGGGCTCACCGCCGGGCTTTGTCATGTCGTCGTTGCCCTTTTTGCCGCAGGCGGCCAGAGAGAGCACCAGCAGTGCAGTAAGCAGCAGCACCAGAATTCTGCCGGCAGTATTCGTCCTATTCATTTTCATTTGTTTGTTTCCTCCTTGATATTGTTGTTTGTCTGCAGCGTTTCCGCTGCTTTTGTCTTATCTTTACCGTCTCCGAAGCCATAGCGGAAACACACGGCGTTTGTGGGACAGGCGCGTATACACATCCCACAGCGGATGCACTCGGTGTGGTTGGGCGTCTTTGTCACGTCCACATCCATCTTGCAGGCTCTGGCGCATTTCCCGCAGGAGACGCACTTGTTTTTATCCACCTTCATCTGGAAGAGGGATACCCTGTTGAGCAGTGCATAGAACGCTCCCAGCGGGCAGAGCCACTTGCAGAAGGGACGGTAGAACAGTACGCTCAGCACGATCACCGACAGCAGAATGCCGAATTTCCATGTAAACAGCTTGCCCAGCGCCGCCCGGATGCCGGAATTGGCAAGGGACAGCGGGATGGCCCCCTCCAGCACACCCTGTGGGCAGAGGTATTTGCAGAAGAACGGGTCTCCCATGCCAACATCGTTCACCAGAAGCGCCGGCAGCAGGAAAACCATCACCAGCAGCACGGCGTATTTCAGGTATGTCAGAGGCTTGAGCTTCTTTGTGGAGAGCTTCTTCGTAGGAATCTTATGCAGCAGCTCCTGAAACCAGCCGAAGGGACAGAGGAAGCCGCAGATAAAGCGCCCCAGCAGGACTCCCAGCAAAATGAGGAAACCTGTGATATAATAGGAGAAGCTGAACTTGGACGAGCCCACCACCGCCTGAAACGCCCCGATGGGACAGGCTCCGGAGGCCGCCGGACAGGAGTAGCAGTTCAGCCCCGGCACGCAGACGGTCTTCCCCGCCCCCTGATACAGTCCGCCCTTGAGGAAATTCGGCAGATGCAGGTTGGTCAGCAGCGTCGCTCCCGCCTGGATCCAGCCCCGGAAGCGGGACAGCACCTGAGATACGCCACTTTTTTTCTTATCCAATGCCCACACACTCCAGACATAATTTGATTGCTTTGCTCAGCACCGTCGCTGCCTCGCCCCGCCAGACGCCGAAGCACAGCATGGCGGCTCCCGCTGCCAGCAGGATCACCTGGGTCGCCGCCTTTTTTACATGGCTCATTTTTCTCACCCTTTCCGATTTTCTGCCCCTATCATAGCGCAGGGGAGTTAAAGTCTCTGTTAAGAAGAAAAATTTAACGCAAACCTTATCTGTTTTTGCTATAATGAAAGCAACACAAAAACGAAGAAATAAAAAGGAGGGCTCTCATGCACCTTTTAGTAATTGAAGATGAACGCGCCCTGTGCGAGACCATCGTCCGCAGCCTGCGGCGGCTGGCCTACAGCGTGGACTACTGTTATGACGGGGAAATGGCGCTGGCACTTCTGGGCGTGGAGCGCTACGATCTGGTACTTCTGGATCTGAACCTGCCGAAAAAGGACGGCATGACGGTGCTGCGCACCCTGCGGCAGACCGACCGGGAGACGCGGGTGCTGATCCTCTCCGCCCGCAGCGAGGTGGAGGACAAGGTCGAGGGGCTGGACGCCGGGGCCAACGACTATCTGGCAAAGCCCTTCCACTTGGCCGAGCTGGAGGCCCGCATCCGCAGCCTGACATTGCGGCAGTTCACCCAGCAGGATGTACTGCTGACCTGCGGAGACCTGAGCTTTGACACCCGCTCCCGCACCGCCGCCGTCAACGGGCAGACGCTGACGCTGACCCGCAAGGAAACGGGGATACTCGAATACCTGATGGTGCATCAGGGGCGGCCGGTGAGTCAGGAGGAGCTGATGGAGCACGTCTGGGACAACAGCGTGGACAGCTTCAGCAATTCCATTCGCGTCCACATCTCCGCCCTGCGCAAAAAGCTCCGCGCCGCGCTGGGCTATGACCCCATCCGCAACCGCATCGGCGAGGGCTATCTGATGGGAGGCGAGGAAGCATGAAGCGTCTTTCTTTGCAGTGGCGCATCACGCTGATGACCGTCCTGCTCATCGGCATCACCTGCGTGGCCATGAATTTGCTGCTGTGCTCCTCCGGTGTGTACTATATGGACACCATTGCGGACAGCTTACAGGGCGGCAGCACGGTGATCCTGAATGAGGACGGAGCGGCGAGCTTTGACCCGCAGCTCATAGCGCCCACCGAGGAGTTGACCATCGTCGTCGATGGGGCACAGGGGCGCTTCCGCACCACCAACTGGTACATCACGGCGGCGGTGACGATTCTAAGCGGCATTCTCGCTTACTTCGTCAGTGGACGCGCCCTCAAGCCCCTGCGCAGCTTTGCATCGCAGGTGGAGCAGGTGCAGCTGAACAATCTGGCGGATATGAGAATCGACGAAGATGTGCTTCCGGAGTTCCGGCAGCTGAGCCGCTCGTTCAACCAGATGCTGGAGCGGCTGAACAACGCCTTTGCCGCCCAGCGGCAGTTCACCGGCAATGCCGCCCACGAGCTGCGCACGCCGCTGGCGCTGATGCAGGCGCAGCTGGAGCTTTTCTCCGCAGAGCATCCCGATGTGCGGCCGGAGACTGCGGAGTTCCTCACGCTTTTGCGCGAGCAGACGGAGCGGCTGACACAGATGACCAAGACGCTGCTGGAGATGAGCAATTTGCAGCAGGTGGCGCGGAACGAGCAGCTCCAGCTCGCCCCCATGGTCGAGGAGATCTTCACAGATCTCGCGCCGCTGGCGGAGCAGCGAAGCATCTCGCTGGAAGCGGAGGGCGACGCCGCTCTCACCGGCAGCGACGCGCTGATCTATCGTCTGCTCTTTAACCTGACGGAGAACGCCGTCAAATACAACCGGCCGGGCGGCTCGGTACGGGTCGAGCTTGCGCAGGGGCAGGAAAAGTGCATCATTCGCGTTTCCGACACCGGCTGCGGCATTCCGGAGGAGTATCAGCGCAGTATCTTCCAGCCCTTCTTCCGGGTGGACAAATCCCGCAGCCGCGAGTACGGCGGCGCGGGACTGGGACTTTCTCTGGTGTGGGAGATCGCCGACCTCCACGGCGGCTCCGTTTGGGTGGAGGAAAGCTCGGACAAGGGCACGACCATCGCGGTAGAGCTGCCGGCAGGGACAGAAAGTGATCCCTCCGGCGCGGATATCACATAACAGTCCTCGGCTGATTCATGGCGATCGTTTTTCAACCTCCACAACGTTATCGCAGCAGCTCTCGATCAGCTCCCTGTCGTGGGTGATCACGAGAATGGTTCTGCCGTTCCGCGCTTCGCCTCTCAGCCTTTCTGCGACGAGGCGCAAATACTCTATGCATCAGTTTCCTCCAGAACGGCTTGTTGCAGTCCACGAACCGTAGCCTGCGGAAGATCGGCAGGATCAGATTTTCCTCCATCTCCTCGATCTCACGGAACGATGTAATGGCCTTGCAGGCCGTGTAATAGCTCATAATGGCGATGCAGTCGTAGGTGCCGCCTACGCCGTTGTGGAAGTTCCGTTTGCCACCCAAGTCGGTACGCCAGTCGGAGAGAAACTCCGCATACTACCGCTGTACCTGTTCCCATATCGCCTCCCGCTCCGCTTCCGGGTAGTGCAGGGCGATCTTCGCCCGTATCTCCTTCTTGCAGGGATTGGAATACAGCACATGGCATTTGCGGTCGAATGGGAGCTTCTTGTCCTTCATCTTCCTGCTTCTCCCTCATTTCCGCGCCGTGATGCAGAGCCAGCTTTTCCTTTTGTGTATTTGCACCTCGTGAAAACCCGCCTGTTCCAGATACGCCTTTAATTCAATGTCCTTATAGATGGTCATGCCGCCGATGATCTCCGTCCACTTTTCGTCCCTGTCCGAGTCGCCGTTGCTCTCGTTGCAGATGAGAAATGTCGCACCGGGCTTCAGCACTCGATAAACCTCCCGGAAGCATCGGGGCAGGTCAGGCCAAAAATAGACGGTTTCAAAGGCCGTGACCGCGTCGAACCAGTTGTCAGCAAACATCATATCCGCCACGCTGCCTTGCAGAACGGTGCAGCGTCCCTCCATGATGGCGGCCTTGTTGACCTTTTTCGACTTCTCCGCGCTGACGGGCGAATAGTCGATACCCTTGACGACGCCCTGCGGGCATTTTTTCAGCAGCCTTTTCATGTTCGCCCCGCCGCCGCAGCCGCAGTCCAGCACCTTGGCGTCCGGCACAAGCTCTAAAAATTGAAGTCCCCACCGAGCAACGGCACCGTGCCCGACGTTCATCATGGCGACCATGAGCTTCCCGCCAAAGCCCTCGGGCTTGCGGGTGTTTTCAAAGAATGACATATCACACCTCCGATTTCATGCATTCCGCATAAGTCAATGGGAACGAGGCTTTCAGCACAGTGCTTTTCCGTACCATCCAGCCGTTCTGCCTTAGGAAGCGCAGGTATTCCTCGCTCGCCCACTTGCTGTGGAGAGGGAAGCCTGCCAGCTTCATGAAAAATGCCCTGACCTTACCGGTAAACGAGTTCCCTGCGTGGGTAAAGGTCGGCGCAATCAACACGCCATCGTCTTTCAGCACCCGGCGGATCTCGGCAAGGGCTTTCTCCGGCTGCGGCACAATGTGCAGCGCGTTGGACACGATCACCACATCAAAGGATTTGTCTACATACGGCAGGCGGAACATATCCTGCACGGAAAAGTGCAGCTTCGCAGATTGATTACCCCGCTTTGCTTCAAGAATCATCTCCGCGGAGACATCCGTCGCCTCGATGTGCGCCGCCGCGTTCACGATGTTTTTGGCGATCAGCCCCGTGCCGCTTGCCAGCTCCAGCACCGTTTTGGCTTTCACCACCGGCCGAATGAGCTCATACATCTCCTCATACGCCGCGCAATCCCTTCGCATAAAGCGGTCGTAGCGACCAGCATTTCTGTCCCAGAAGGTCTTTCGTTCTTTCATAGCCGTTGCCCTTATCTCTTCTTTATTTTTTGCCGCATTGTGCCTCTCGGAAAGGATTCAAAGTGCCGCTAAATCTCCCCGTGCGGGCATCTGTCCCGCCGCTGCCTGGCGTATTCCAGCAGTGCATTGCACGCCGGACAAAGCGCCTCGCCCCTTGTCCCATGCACGCCCCAACAATACCGGCGCACCATGAGGGTAACGGTTTCGATCTCCTTTTCCTTGTTCAAGTTCTGAAGTCCTTTCTGTTTTATAAATAGTTAGTCTCCTCTAACCGTCTGCTGGAAGAAAAGGTAGGCCACCTGTATGCAGTCTGCCTTTTGCCTGATGCGAAAGCCCGCAGACGCGCGGGGCTTACAGCACCAGCGAGGGCGCGGTGTAGACCCGTGTCTTCAGCTCGCTGTTGAGCATATACAGCCCCTTGCTGTCTCCGCCGAACAGCTCCATCTTGGTGATAAGGTCGGCGGCGTTCTTCTCTTCCTCGCCCTGCTCCTTAATGAACCAGTCCAGCATCTGCATGGCGCGGAAGTCCTTGGCCTCGTATGCGGCGGCGTAGATGGCATCGATGCTGGCGGTGACGAGCTTCTCATGCTCCAGCGCCTTTTTCAGCGGGGTCATGTGGTCGCCGCGTTCCCACTCCGGCTTTGCGACGGCCTCAAAGGTGACACCCTCGCCGTTATTCTGCAAATACTGATAAAACAGCATGGCGTGATCCCGCTCCTCCTGCGCCTGCACCCGGTACCAGTTCTCAAAGCCGTCCAGTCCGACGGCGGCGTAGTAGTTAGCAAAGTCCAGATACAAATAGGCGGAGTAGAACTCCTTGTTGATCTGCTCGTTGAGCAGCTTGGATACGTTAGCGTTCATGATGCTTCTCCTCCATAATGTTGTTTTTTCCCTGCTCCCGGCAAGCGGGGCAGATGTACCGGATTCTAAGGTCGTAGGAGAGGATCTCCTGCCCCAGTGCCCGTTCGATTTGACTCTGCATATCCGGCAGGTGAACGTCCGCAATTTTCCCGCACCGGCTGCAAATCAGGTGATCGTGCCGTTCCGTCCGGTCGTACCGGTCCGGCGAACCCGGCTCGGTGATGCGGAGCAAAAGCCCCTCCTCCGCCAAACCGTTCAGGTGCTTATATACCGTACCCAAAGCGATGCTGGGATGCTCCTTTTTCATCTCCAGGAACACCTGCTCCGCCGTGGGATGCTGCTGCAGTTCCGTTACGGCGGCCAATATCTCCTCTGCGTATTTCGGCATACTGCCAACCTCCTAAATACAAGAATAAGTCTTATTCTTTCGTCTTTATTATACCCATATTTCTCTCTTTGTCAACAGCCACAAGGGTCTTACGCCCCCAAATTGCTCAAAAAACCTTGACAGCCTAAACTGTATCTGTTATAGTTACAGTATAAACTGTATCAGTAATGAACACAGTTGTATTGGAGGTTGATTATGCGTCAGATATTACTTTTTGCGGCACTTGCCGCCTCGCTGGCACTGCTGAGCGGCCGCGCGCTGTCCAAGACAAAAGCGGACACGGCGGAGGACGCGCCCGGCAAGGCGGCGCTTCATAAGATCAGCGCTGAGGAAGCCTATGAGATGATGGCCTCGCAGGAGGTCGTGGTGGTGGACGTCCGCACCCGGAAGGAATACGACGGCGGGCATATTGAAAACGCCGTTCTTGTGCCCAGCGAGAGCATCGGGAGCGAAATGCCTGAGGCTCTGCCCGACAAGGAAGCCACGCCGCTGATCTACTGCCGCAGCGGCCGCCGCAGCAAGGAGGCAGCCCAAAAGCTGCTATCGCTTGGGTATCAGCGCGTCTACGACTTCGGCGGCGTCATCGACTGGCCCTACGAGCTTGTGAAGGAGGGATAATTGTGGACAGCTCCTTTAATCTGGCAGTCCACGCGCTGGTCTGCCTGAGCCACAGCGGACGCTCTCTCAGCAGCGAGGCGCTGGCGGAGAACATCTGCACCAATCCCACCCGCGTCCGCCGGGTGCTGGCGGGGCTGAAAAAGGCGGGAATGGTGGAGACCCGGGAGGGCTTGGACGGCGGCTACCGCCTGACGGCCGACCCTGCGAGCCTGACTCTGCGGCAGGTGGCGGAGGCGGTAAACGCCCGCTTTGTGGACTGCGCGTGGCACAGCGGCGACATTGACCGGGACTGCGCCATCTGCTCCGGCATGGCGGGCGTGATGGACGCGCTGTACCGGAGCATGAACGAGCAGTGCGCCGCGTATCTCTCGCGCATTACGATTACAGATATTGAAACACAACTTTTTGCACACAAATAGGAGGATTTTACGATGCTTACCATTACGACCAACCGCTTTGAAAACGACGTTCTCCGCGCGGACAAGCCCGTGCTGGTGGATTTCTGGGCACAGTGGTGCCCCTACTGCCGCCGTATTGCCCCGGCCTTTGACAAGGTGGGCGAGCAGTTCGCAGACACGCTTATCGCCGGCAAGATCAACTACGACGAGGAGCCGCAGCTCATCCAGCGTTTCGGCATCGACACCATCCCCACGCTGATGCTCTTCAAGGACGGCGAGGCGCTCGGCTCCAAGGCGGCCATCGAGGCATTCATCAAGGAAACGCTGGAGCAGTGAGGACACGATTATGGAGCAGATCTATGATATGATCGTCATCGGCGGCGGTCCCGCCGGATACACCGCCGCCCTGTACGCCGCCAGAAGCGGGCTTTCTGTACTGGTGCTGGAAAAGCTCTCCGCCGGCGGGCAGATGGCGCTGACGGAGCAGATCGATAACTATCCCGGCTTCGAGGACGGCATCGACGGCTTTACGTTGGGTGAAAAGATGCAGCAGAGCGCGGAATGCTTCGGCGCGGTGACGGAGCTGGCAGAGGTGTACAAAGCCAACCTGTCTGGAAAAGCCAAGACATTGGAGACCAGCGAGGGCGTCTTTCAGAGCCGCACGGTGGTCATCGCCACCGGCGCGTCGCCCCGTCCCTTGGGCGTTCCCGGCGAGGAAACGCTCGTTGGCAAGGGCGTTCACTACTGCGCCGCCTGCGACGGCGCGCCCTATCGGGGCAAGACCGTGGCGGTGGTGGGCGGCGGCAACTCTGCCGCGGCGGATGCCCTGACCCTGTCCCGCATTGCAAAAAAGGTCTACCTCATCCACCGCCGCGACAGCCTACGGGCCACCAAGGTATACCATGCACCGCTGATGAACGCGCCCAACGTAGAATTTTGCTGGAACAGCACCGTTTCCGCTCTGCTGCACGACAGCCGCCTGACGGGGCTTCGGCTAAAAGACGTCAACACCGGCGCGGAACACGACCTTGCCTGTGACGGAGTGTTCGTCAGCGTGGGACGCGCCCCGGCGACGGAGCTGTTCCGAAGCGAGCTGGCACTGGACAAATCCGGCTACATCATCGCGGACGAATCCACCCGCACGAATCTTCCCGGCGTGTTCGCCGCGGGGGACGTGCGCACCAAGGCGCTGCGGCAGGTGGTCACCGCCGTATCGGACGGCGCGGTAGCCGTCCACTATGCGGAGGAATATCTGGCGGAGAATCGATAAAGGAGGCTGCGAGCGATCCTCTCATTGGCAGTTCCTGTCCGTAAGCGATACAATTGCGAGCCTTGCCTCAAAAGAGCGCAGGGTATGTGAGATTAAGGAGATCATATATATGTGGCTGTTTTTAGGAATTTCTGCGATGATTTTTACAGGCTTCAATTTGATTTACTCTTTTAAAAATAAGAATGAAAAGTGGTTTAGATTCGGAGCCATTTCTTTCACTGATTGCGGGGCATATCAATAGCGTGTGCAATTTGCCTGAGGCGCTTTTGGCTGATAGCGGAGCACACATTGCCCCTTCACTTCTGATTCAGAAGCCAGGCTGTCATATCCCCCAAGGTCTCCTCAATCGGGCGCGGCTGGTATGCAAAGCGTTCCGACGCAGCAGCATGACTGAATTGCCCGTTTGAGGCAAGGACGGAAACGGAATACGGGGTGAAGAACAGCGGCTTTCGCTCCCTCAGGCTTCGACGTTCATAGTATGGAGCCGCCAACCTTGCAAGCCCCAGCGGCAGGCAGATGGACCGATACTTCAGCTTTGCAGCCTTTCCCACCAGCTGAAGCATCCTGCGAATCGTGACATAGCAGCCGGACAAAATGTAGCCTTTGCCGGGCTCTCCGCTTTCGGAACAGGCGAGAATGCCATTTGCCACATCCCGCACATCTACAAAGTCATATCCGCCGCGAACGGCAAAGGGCAGCTTTCCAGAAAGGAAAGATTTCGCCATAGAGGTGAAGCTCCCGCCCTGCAAATCGCCCGGTCCGATGATGCCGGAGGGGAATACAATGCTGGCATTCAACCCGCGCTCCGCTGCATCAAATACCAGCTCGGTTGCAGCTGCCTTGCTCTTGGCGTAATCTCCGTCCACAAGCCCCGGAGAGAATTCGCAATCCTCCGAAATGATGCAGCCCTTTGGCTTTTCCGGTATGGCATGGACGGAGCTGACATAGACCATTTTGCCCACATCATGCTCCATACATTGCCGGAGAACCTTCCATGTCCCGCCTACATTGACCTGATAGAGCCTCGGACCGGGTCTGGATGCGACGGAGACAATACCAGCACAGTGAATCACACAGGTACGGCTGTCGGCATCCGCGAAGAAGTCTGACAGTGAGCTTTTATCGCACACATCACCAATGACGGTGCGTACCTCCTTCGGGAGCAAATCGGTATAGGGGTCATCATGCAGCACAAGCGCATGCACCTGCGCCTTGCGGCGTACCAGCTCCTCCGCAACAACCCTACCAAGGAAGCCGGTAGCGCCTGTAACAAGATATTTATCAAACATTCAAAGAGCCTCCTCTCAAATAAGTATACAAGTGTTGATTATCTTTCACAAGTACAGTATACTTGAGGGGGAATACAGAAACAATCAGCATTTGCCATGCGACTGAAAGAAAAGCAACACTGCCTGTTGAAGTGTTGATAATCTTTGTAAACTTTTTTTGGAGGGGCTCTATATGGAGAAGCTGGATGCAAGGAAACGCTATACGCAAATGGTGCTCAAGCAGTCTTTTCTGAAGCTGCTGAAGGAAAAACCTGTAAACAAAATTACGGTGAAGGAGGTTTGTGCCCTGGCACAGCTTAACCGTGCCACCTTCTATGCCCATTACAGCGATTGCTTTGCCCTGATGGAGAGCATTGAGAACGAACTCATCGATGCATTCGAAAAATCCCTTCGCTATGTCAATTCGTTTGATGTGACGGCTCTGATCGAAGCCATCTACGATATGGTCGATCGGAATCAGGCAGCCTGCCGGGTTCTGATTCTGGGGAATACAAGCTCAACAGTCCTCATGCGGATGATTGCCCTGGCCAAGAAGGACAGTATTGCCTATTGGCGGAAGGAGCTGCCCAATGCCAGTGAGACAGAGCTGGAAATGATGTATACCCATCTGTCAAACGGTTTGATGCACGTCGTCGTGGAGGGTTACGACAAGTACAGCAAGGAGGAAATGATCCGCTTTGTCAACCGGGTAGTAAAAGCCAGCCTTTTGCTGTTCCAATCGCCTCAAAGATTTCTTGCTTAAGAACGTCCGCCCGTTTCTGCCCTTGAGGCGTGGAGAGGGCTTTCGTTCATTTTCCGGGCTGGTCTCGTTGCACTTTTGTGACACTTTCCCCGCACTTTCGCGGGGGAATTTCAATGCAGCTTCTGGTATGCTACAGACAAGGTTGAAACTCAACCAAAAATACTTCAAAAAGGAGCGTAACATACCATGAAAAAGAAAACGATTTTGAGCTTTGCACTGGCACTGGCATTGATGGTATCGGCCATCGGCACGGCAACCTCCGCCTTTGCCGCCACATCCGCACCAATGGAGCCTGTTACTAAAATTGCCACCGAGAATGAGGACGCCATCTGGGAGCAGATCGAGGCGGTGGAAGAGAAGAGCGACGCAATCTTCCAGAGAAACGCGGCGCTGTGGGAAAAGCTGGACGAAATCTGCAACGCCCTGCCTGACGACTACGACTTTACAAACTTTGATGAGGCGGCGTTTATCCGCAGTACCAACGCCCTGACCGAAGCGGAGAAGGAAACGCTTCTGGCGGACATCGAGGAATTGAACGGCCTTGACACCGAGATGGAGGCACTGTACGCTCAGCTGCCCGACTGCGACAATATGCCGCTTTACGAGAAGGCGCTGGAAAAGGCCGACCCCAAGGTACTGGATGAGATCGACACCCTGGAGCAGGAGTATGACCGCGTCTGCGAGAAGAACGCCGACCTGTGGGACAAGGTAGATGAAGCGTACTTCGATCTGCCGGATGACTATGACTTCGACAACTACGATGAGGTCGCCTTCATCCGCAGCCTGAGCTTCCTGTCCGACGCGGAAAAGGACGCGCTGATCGCCGACTATAACCGTCTGGTAGAGCTTGATAACCAGCTGTGCAAGCTGTACGATACCATTTGGGGCGATACCGGCTGTGAAAGCGGCAGCTGCCCCCTTTGACGGCAAAGAGGTTTTCTGATATGATTAACTAAATACGATGCCGATGCTGCGCCCACGCGCAGCATTTGGCGCTGCTTTCAAGGAGGACGCATGGGACATTCCATCTATTTGGCGGACGATGAAAAGAGCATACGGGAGCTGCTCCATAGTTTTTTGGCAAGCGACGGCTATACTGTGCGCTCCTTTGAAAGCGGTGACGCGCTGCTGGAGGCATTCCGTCAGGAGCCGACGGAGCTGGTGATACTGGATATCATGATGCCCGGCACGGACGGCCTTACCGTGTGCCGGGAGCTTCGCGCTGTTTCCGATATTCCCATCATCCTGCTTACGGCCAAAGACAGCGAGCTGGACTACGTCATGGGCATCAGTCAGGGCAGCGACGATTATCTCACCAAGCCCTTTCGCCCGACCATTCTTCTGATGAAGGTGAAGGCGCTGCTGCGCCGTGTGGAGATGGACCGAGGAAAAACGGCGGCGGCGGAGGACGAGCTTCATTACGGGGATATCCGCTATTCCGCCACGGAAAACGCCATCTTTTATGGGACTGCGCCAGTGTCGCTCACCCAGACCGAGCTGCGGCTGCTCAGCTATATGATGAAGCAGCCGGAAAAGGCATATTCCCGCGAGGAGCTGCTCAGCGCGGTGTGGGGCTTTGACTCGGAGGTGGAGACCCGCGTAACCGATGAAACGCTGCGCCGTATCCGAAAAAAGCTGCTGCAAGCGGGCAGCACCGTCAGCGTAAGCACCATATGGGGCTTTGGCTATAAGCTGAAAGGAGCGGAGCGCACATGAAAAACATCAAGCTGCGGATCGTGTATCTGATCCTCGGTGCGGCTCTGCTGCTCTTTGCACTGTTCATGCTGGCGGTGAACCTCATCATACCTGCCCACTTTGTGCGTGAGGCAAAAAAGGCGCTCATCAGCGAGGCACAGTACCAGAACCGCACCATCCCCTATACCGACGAAGAGCCGATCTATGACGAGGGCGAGGAGGAGGGGAATTTCTTTACCCCCAGCATCGTCTTTTTGGAACTGGATGACGGATACCGACCTAACACATGGAACCGGGATACCTATCGCCTGGAGAAAAAGCTGCTGGAATACTGCGCCGGGCGGGATATTGCACTCAATCAATGCTATACCTTCAAAACGGACAAACATCACCTGATCTTCATGTCCGTGCAGGAGGAGCAGGACGATTGGGAAAAGCCATACGCCTACATCATGTATATAGACATCGGCCCAATCACCCGCTATATCGTAACGCTGAACTGGGCGTTCTTTGCGGTGCTGCTGGCGATCTCCTCCGTCATGTGCCTGCTGGGCTTCCGCTTTGGCCGGGATATTGAGAAGGAGGCCGAGCGTCAGCAGACCTTCTTCCAGAATGCATCTCATGAGCTGAAAACGCCGCTTATGGCGATACAGGGATACGCGGAGGGCATACAGGCGGGCGTCATGGACACAGGCAGCGCGGCGGAGGTGATCCTGGCGGAGAGCGACCGCATGACGGAACTTGTGGACGAGCTTCTGGACATCTCGAAAATCGACATGGGACGGCAGCCGCTTACCCTTTCCGAGATGGATGTTCGGGAGCTGCTCTACGACAGCATGCGCGCCGTGGAGCCGATAGCCGCCTGCGGCGGTATCACCATCACGCCGGACTTCCCCGAAACGCCCGTTATGGTTAGCTGTGACGATACCCGGCTGCGCAGAGCCGTCACCAATATCCTATCCAACGGCGTGCGCTATGCCCGCAGCCAGCTGCACCTGACCTGCCGCACGGAGAAGCGTCATGTGACGATACGGATACAGGATGACGGGGACGGCATTGCCGCGGAAGATCTGCCCCATATCTTTGACCGCTTCTACATGGGAAAAAACGGAAAATCCGGCATCGGCCTTGCCCTGGCCAAGGAGATCATCCACCTGCATAAGGGAACGATCCGTGCCTACAATGGGGATAGTGGCGCCGTGTTTGAGATTTCCATTCCGGTGAGCAGATAAGAAGAGCACCGCGCCGCCTGTGAGCGCCCCTCTTGCAAAAAGGACGGGCTTGGAACGGGCTTTTGCCGGTGCCGGGTGGAGAGTTTCCTGTGATTTTCTCTTGTGCCGACATTGTTAGAATGGAGTACATCTATGGGTTGTAAAGCAAAAAAATATCTGCATATTTATGACTGGAACTACTGGTGGGGCTATTACCGCTGCTGTAAGGACCTGGAACCTTTCCATGCGGCGGAGTTTTCTCTTTCTGAGGACGAGGCGGGAGAGGTGCCCTTTTTCCACTTTGATTTCCATAACCTCCCCGCACTTCACCAGACCATTCGGGAGGGTGAGTTTGTGGAGCCGGATAACCCGGATCATCCGCACTTTCTGGAGCAGGCAAGGAAGCTCAGAAGCGGCGAACAGGACTGGTTCGTCGGGGCGCTGTACTATCCGCTTTTTTCGCCGGAGATGCATTTCTGCAACGCCTCCGTCCGGAGCGGCGTCCCGCTGACACAGCTGCTTTCCCCGTCTGTACCGCCCTATTACGGGGTGATCTTTCTCCGGGAGGAGCGCCCCCTCACTCCGGAGGTGCTGACGCATTGGGCGGAGACACTGTCCCAACCCCTGTTCGGCCAGCCGTTTTCCTGCACGCTTGCACAAGTCCCCAGCCGACAGGAGGCGATGGAGCAGTTTGAGAATGAGATGCGGCTGACGCGATGAAATGTACGGTATCGTTTACCACTGATTTTCCATTGAAAAGCAACTGAGAGGGAGACGTCGCTTATGGAATTAAGACTCACGGAGCAGGAGGCTCTGGCGCTGTATCGAATCATTCTGCGGTGGGATGAATTGGGCAGCTTGACCACAGAGGATGACGAGGAACGTCAGCTGCTATGGGATCCATCCTGTACGCTGGAAAAAGAACTGGAGCCGGTGGATGGTGCCGTGAAACGCAGACTGCTTTGACCGCGTAAGAGCCCACCGGTTCGAAGCCTTTGATGTGACGCTGTTTTCTTTGACGCTGACGGATCTTGAACTGTCGGAAGGACGCCGGTATCGCGGGATGATATTGACAAAGGGGGAAATGCTATAATATCTGCGAATGGTTCGCAGATTGGAGGGCGGCTGATGTCAGGCTATAATACGGCTGTCCGGGGTGCGGCACACTCCGCAAGAATGAGTTTGAACAGTTCATTTTCGCCGCTATGGGAGAAAAGTTCCGGGAGTTCAAACTGCTTCGGGGCGGCGAGGGAAAAGTCAATCCCAAGATTACCGCCTATCAGGTGGAGCTTGCACAGGTAGAAGCCGAGATTGAAAAACTGCTTGATACGCTGACCGGGGCCAACGCCACCTTGCTTGCCTACGCCAACAAAAAAATCGAGGATTTGGACAACCGCCGCAAAACACTGTCCAAGGCGATTGCAGACCTGTCCGTTGAAACGCTGTCCTCCCAGCAGATTGAATTACTGTCCGGGTATCTGGACGATTGGGAGCATATCAGCTTTGAGGACAAGCGGAAAGCCGCTGACAGCCTGATTTCATCAATCAGCGCAACCAGCGACTATGTAAAAATAGAGTGGAAAATCTGATACTTTTTCCACTCTATCAAACCACTTGTTTCTTTTTATCGCTTGTAGCCCCTTGTACACCGTTGCTTTGTTAAGTTGTTGTATAACTTTAATTGTAACAATAATAGTATCAATACTAATTTTAAATATAAATAAAAGATATATAAGATAATAACAACTTCCAATTTGTCTGCTTATCAAGCGGCTTGATCCAAATGGATCGAGCCGCTTTTACTTACATCATCCTCTGCCCCTGCCGTTGCTCTGGAAACGGCGGGTCCGAGCGGCGCAGAAGGCCGAACTCCGTTTTTGTCACACCGTCATTTTTCATGCAGTCCCGACCGTATTGCTCAAAATCCATGTAGCCATCCAGCTCATAGATGGCTTCATCATCCAGCCCCGGCGTTTCCTGCAATCGCTGCTGACCGTAACCGTAGGCACCTTCTACGATGCGCTGGTAGTTGTCCAGATTTCGCAGGAGTTCACAGGCTCCGCGCAGGGTATCCGGCCGCTCGGCGTCCAGCACGGCAACGTAGGTCAGAATCATCCCGTCCTGTTGCCAGATGTCCTCCAAGGCTTCGGCAAAGTCGTTATACTCCTCCACGGCGGGGCAATCCGTATCACGGATCAGTTCCCCAATGTATGGTAGTCCCAATCCCATGTGACGAATTGAACGCCGTATTTGCTCGGAGCACCTGCCAGCACCGTGCCGCCAAAGTCAGCGAGGATGCGGTAGTCTTCATCCAGTCCGCTGGCTTTGAGCTGCGGGGCGGCTTCCATAGCGATCATATACTCCAGCGTCTTCGCAGCGATGTCCTCGACGCGATACAGGGCGTCCTCTGCCTGGGACGTGTCCGCGTCCTCCCGCCGATAGAACACGCTGCCCTTGCCGGTGATGCGGCAGAGGGGTGCGCCGTTCCAAAGGACAGGCAACTGCGCTCCCTCCAACGGCAAGGTTCCAAAGCCAGCACGGTGCAGGGAAATACGGATTTCTTCAAGGTAGCGGAGCTGACGGCTTGTGTTTTGGGTGCCCATGTGAACGATCCTCCTGTTGTAAAAAATAAGGCCGGAGAGGTTTTCTCCGGCCTGCCGTTTCAGACGCTGCAGCCAGCGCCCTTTTAGAAATTGAAAAAGGGCGCTGGCTGAACGCATCTGCATGAAACAGGAAAACGCCCGGTTCGAATCGGGGCAGACGCCCTGAAACAGCGATTTGCATCTATGGTTTGAGAGAAGAAATCCGGGCTTGAAAAAGCCCGGAAACGGTTGATGCGCCTGACTTTTCGCCAGACGCATCTATACCGGTAACTCTTTATGGCAACAGTTGATAAAAATGATACGGTTTCATTTGGTTTCAAATGGTTTCACTCAAAAATGAAACCATAGCGGTGAAAGGTGAAACCATAATGAGACGAGAGATGAATCAAAAGATACCTTATTGGTCTTTTCCTTTTTCAGATTCATCATCAGGGGTGGATTTGATCTTTTCATCCAGTACTTTCCCGACTGCCTGTAGCCCGTCAGGGCTGCAAAATGCGTCCATCAGTTCGTTGAACTCAGGGTTTTCGCTATGAGACACGGCAGCATTTCGGATGCGTGACTGTTCAACAATCGAAAGGATCAGATTCAGGCCAAGAACCGCACATCCAATGTAAAGACAGGTCTTTATCCAAATCCCAACGATGCAGAGGATGATCCCCGGAACAGATAAGTAGAAAAAGTGAAATAGGAAATTCGTTAGAACAAATAGCCAAAACATTTTCTGGGGGTATTCTCTTTCCATGTTGTACCTCCTAAATTTACAGACCTGACAATTTTCCTTTGCGGAATTGATTGTATCACATTCTTGCACTAATTTCCATACTAAAAAAGCCCGATGGTCTCGTATCAAAACCATCGGGCTTATTTGTCATAACTCAACACTATAGATTTTTTGAAATTTGCTTTAAAAAAACGTCGTATGACAGCAAGAAAAACTTGATGCACAGAACTCACTTGTCTTTTGATTCTTCAGTTGTGTCAGAGACTGCTCCTTCCAGCAGATCTGTCACTACCTGATTAAGCTGTGCGGCATTCTTAGCAGTAATGACCGGCGTGTCTGACTGGGACTCAATGTCTTTTCTGGTTCGTCCAGCCACCTGACCGCCCGCCTTGGCAACTGCCAAATTCTCTTGGAAGGTCGTTGGTTTGCGATCTCTTGAAAACTGAGTCGTAGTGGCCTCCGCCAGCATATTCAGTACCAGTTCCAGCGTAGTCATGTTATCACGAAGGTTTTCCTTTTTCAAGCCCTTCAGATTTTTGTACTGCCGGGTGGACATGCCAGACCAGGCTCGGGAAATCTCGTCCGTGAGGATGGCGTACTCTACGCCTTTCTGCACACCGCGGGCATCCCATTCATCCGTCAGTTCTTTACGGACCTGGATGGCCTGCAGCCGCTGATTGATCCACTCACGGCTGTAACCCTTCTTGAGATAGGTTTCCAGAGCGCGGTCAATGGTCAGCTCCGGGTCGATGGTCTCCTCGATACGCTCTCGACCGACCTGTGCCAGCCACAACTTGAACGGTTCTGCCTTCGGGGAAGGAATAGACTGGATGATTCGGAGAAGCTGCTCGGTATCGGCTACATCAGTCAATCGTTTTTTGCCATCCGAAGCGGTCATTTTCAACTGGTTACAAGCTGTAACCGTTTCATTTCCCTCATCCTTCAGGCGTTTCTTCGTTACCTTCCAGTAGTTACGAGCTGCCTGATAATCTGGCTGATCAGTCAGCACAGCTACCACATCAACGACGGAAAAGTACCATTCTTCCTTTTCCTCATCCCATGCGGTTCGAATACGCTTGTCTTCGAACAGTTGGATATTATCGTTTTGTGCCATTTGAATCACCTCGTTCTGTCATGAATTCTTTCAAAAGTCCTTGGCAGCCATCCAGCACATCCTGCCAGGTCGCCTCGAAGTCCTCGGTGTACCATGGGTCTGCCACATTGCCGGGATGGGCGGTGTGATCCATCAGGAGGGACATCTTGCCGACATAGTCGCCGCCGCAGATATATCTTCAAATAATCAACCCGATACGGGTCATTGTGATACGACATTTTCTGTCCTCCGTTTTTGAGATTTTGTGGTGAAGCAAATCTCGAAAACGGAGGGTCACGGCAGCGTGGCAAAAGCGCCCCAAAATGCAAAAAAGCTCCCGGAGCGCAATGGCTCCGGGAGCAGGACGCAATATTAGAATGATAGACTGTCTGCGGCGCAGGAGGACCGTACAGATCCGTACACAAGGGGCGCAAACCGGCCTTGTGGTGACCAACGGCGTAATATCGTCTCCTGCACAGCAAAAAAATCACCCGCCCGCATCATCTATCGGACGCATCCGATAACCAATGATAACGGGCGGGCAACCTCAACCGTGACCTGCTGGACAACCTCCTGTATGACTTTTCTATGACCTCTGCTGCAGCCTGCTACGCAGCCTCCTGTACGACCTTCTCCGTAACCTCTGGAGCAACCTACTGCGTAACCTCTGCTACAACCTCCGGAGCGACCTCAAGCAGCTCTCATTTTATGTGCAAATACTTTTTAATGACCTCGGCATGCTCTAACGCCAGATAGGGCTTTGCCGCCGTATAGTATGTCTGAGCCATAGAGAGATTTCCTTGGAATCCCATGGCGAGAATCGCATACATGTTCAGTTCGCTGTCCTTCGGATCGAAGCGCAGAGCATCAATGGTCGTCTTTTGCGCCAGAATATAATCCTTGCACTCCATCTTCAGGCGAACATATCCCTTGGTGATCTGCAGGTACAGGGACTGATAGTACATGGACAACTGCATCAGCCACAGTTCATGTTCACATCTTGGGAGTAACTGTCCTTTATATATATCGACTGCGCTGTGGTAGAGGGAATGCCGCATATCCGGGTTTTCTTCTGTTTTCAACTGAATGCAGGCATCCTCAAAGCGGTCGAAATCCGTATGGATATTGAAGTTGGGATTGATCTGGAATGTACCATTCTTCCCGATGACCAGCTTGTCGAGCCCGATGACGGAAAGAGTACGCCGCAGGCGGTAAACGATATTATTGACGACCTTATATGGCGAATCGAGTTCGTCGTATGGGCAGATGATCTCTGCCAGTGTGTCAACAGAGAAATTCTTTTTGTGATTCAGAATGAGATATGCCAGGAGCAAGTAGCACTGGTCCGCTTTAATATCTTCTCCGGTCAATGTCCCTTTGGAGCTGATAATCTCCATGCCGCCAAAGAAATTAATATGGATGTCCTCCGGATTGTATTTGGAGGCTTTTGTTGCTGCCAACAGGGACTGCTGCTGTTTGATTGGCACTGATGTTCTCTGATTCGCTTTGGGCTATTGAGCCGTAGATGGTGATGTAAAATTCCGAGGCGGGATCGATGCTGTGAATGCCTTGTTCCTCGAAGAAGACATCCACATTGATCTCTCGGAGCTTTCTTGTTATCTTGATAACATCGAGGGTGTTTCGGGCGAATCGGCTGATTGATTTTACGATAATCATGTCAATCTTGCCCTTGTAGCAGAGACGGAGCATTTTGTTGAATTCGTCACGCTTTTTCATGCTTGTTCCCGTAATACCCTTGTCAGCGAATATACCCACAAGTGACCATTTCGGCTCGGTGCGTATGCGCTCCTCGTAATGGGTACGCTGTACTTCGTAGCTGTTTAGCTGCTCATCCTGTTTGGTGGATACTCGGCAGTAGGCGGCAACTCGAAGCTGTCGGTAGCTCTGCGTGATAGCCGCTTTGGTGTCTATCGTTGCAGGGATAATGCGGACGGTTTTTGGGGGCTGTACACTTGTCGCTTGCATCATGCTGATTTCTCCTTTCCGATCCTCTGACCGTTTATAAGTATAAGGCTTATCGTGCCGTTTCCTTTCAGTTGGATCTCGCTGACTGCCTGGTCTGTTAAGTCGCTGTCATAGGCTGTCAGCGGCGGCACAGTCTTGAATATATCTTTTAGGCTTTGAGCCGTGATTTCTTCCGTTCCAAGGCTCGTGAATTTTTCGCTCACGCAAGTGAACATTTTTTGCTTTATGGCTTCCTTATCGAAGCTGACAGTGTTGAGTGCCTTTGAGATCTCTGCGTTCAGCCGTTTTATCTCTTGGCTTTCCTCATGGTCGGACTTCGGTATCTGAATACTTTCGGGATCGGCAATGACTTCGTTAAGCAGCTCTGTAATGCCGTTCAGCATACGCCTTGTTGTAACTGAATTGTGCGTTTGCCTGCGGTGGCTCACCGACCGCCTGCCTTTCCGAAGATAGCCGCCTTGTATTCGGGTGCAATGACTTGGAGCAGATATTCATAGTTCGGCGAGTAATCTCCCCAGAACACCGAGTCGCCGTCTGCATTCTGTTTCCATGTGCAGAACATAAAGCCGTTCTTTTCACTGTAGGTTGCCGCCAACACGGTATCCCCGAAGGCGGCAAGCTGTCTGTAATCGGAGACATCGGCAGCTTGCATTTGTGGTGCGTGTTCGTACAGTCCTACATATTCACGCACCGTAGAAATCTCTTCCTGAATATCTAAAATTTTATTGCGGTATTCATCCGAGGGATTTTTGTCGGCGTTGCTTAGAAATTGACCGTTGTATTTTATCCGGCAGAGGGGGATGCCGTCCGATGACACCTCCAGCCATTCGTTACCGTCCATCTTGGTGTCATACCGAGCTTTGAGGCGTTTGGCTAATTCTTTCTGTAGCATATTTGATTTCTCCTTTTTTGAGGGTAATAAAAAAGGCAGATAGATTTTTGCTTTCTATCTGCCTGTGTATCTGATATTTACTTTTCGGGAGTTCAAGTCTATCCACAAAGGGAAAACGGCGATTTTACATCTGCGTTTTGGTACAGAGAAAAATCGCCGTTTGGGTAGCAAAAAAGCCCGATATAATCGGGCTTTTCGCGGGAGACATCTTTTTTGTCTCCACATTATGGTCGGAGTGCGGGGATTTGAACCCCGGGCCTCTTGGTCCCGAACCAAGCGCGCTACCAACTGCGCTACACCCCGTCAGCCCGTCTATTATACGTTTTTTCGGTCCGAATGTCAAGATGCATTTTGCAGTGCGGGTACACATTTTTGCAGTGCGGGTACACTGTTTTCCGGTGTGGGTATGCATTATTTGACAAAAACCCGAAAAAAATTCGACCCTCCCCATATGTAGGTTTGTCAAACATATTGGACAGCGAACTCATTAGGCGAGAGCCAGCGGAGGGGTCTCATGGGCAAGTTGTTGGCGCGGCGGTTATGGACGGCAAGCTGCTTGGCAAAGTCGTTGAGTGAATAGAACGAATGGCAGGAATAGAAGCGTTTCTGATCCTCACGATGGCTGCGCTCCACCTTGCCGTTGTGGCGCGGCGTGTGGGGCCGGATCAGCTTGTGACGGATGCCCAGCTCGGCGGCAGTTTTCTCGAACAGTGTGGGCAGATCGCGCTTGCTGTTGGAGAAACGGTTGGTGAACTCGAAGCCGTTGTCCGTCTGGACACACTCCACTTCTATGCCTCTGCGGGCGTACCACGCTCGCAGCCTGCGCAGGAAGTCCGCCGAGGAATAGGTGGACTGCTCCGGATAGGCGGCGAGGAAGCGCAGGCGCGTGAACTCGTCGATGGCGGTGTACTGGAACAGCCGAAGCTCCGGATCCGCGATGCACTTGCGCGGCACGACCTTCACATCTACCTGCACGCGCTCTCCGGGACGGGTCATCTGCTCGTAAGGCTTGGGTTTGTATGTATTTTTCGGCTTTTCGGCAGGAAACAACCCCATTTTACGCATGACACGGAACAGACTCTCCGGGCAACGGGTGTAGCCGCGCTTCCGCAGACGGTGCCACAGCTCGATCATGCCCAGCGACGGATTGCGGCGGCGCATATCGCGGATGAGCTTTAGCTCGGCCTCCGTGTGCTGGTTGGGGTGGCTGTGAGGCCGTCTGGACTGGCAGGCCAGGGACGCCACACTCCCGTCCCAGCGCTGCTTCCAGAAGTAGATGTACGACCGGCTTTTGTTGTATTTCCGGCTGGCGCGGCTGACGCCGTACTTTTCTGCGTACTTCATTAGGGATTGTCTGTAAGCCATGTCCTGTGTTATACTCTTACTCATGAGGAATATGGTCTCCTTTCGGAAAGTTTTGTGTGGTAGTTTAACTTTAACACATGAGGCCCTATTCCTCATACCCTTTTTATTCAATTGTCCAAGATGTATTGTAGTCCTACACCGAAAAAAATTCGACCCTCCCCATAGGACTTGCGAAAAAGGCACATATACGGTATAATGACATATAATTATAGGTATGTGCAGGTGCGGGACAACGCACCGGATGGAGGACCCATATATGGAAAAAGTAAGACGCGACCCAGCCAGCCTCAGCCAACTGGTGAAGGATTTTGATCTGGAGGTGGTCTACAAGGGCCTGGACTATGACACCCGGATGATCACCATCCCCGACGTGAACCGCCCGGCCCTGCAGCTGGTGGGCTTTTATGACTACTTCGAGCCAAAACGCCTGCAGATTCTGGGCAAGGCGGAGTTCACCTTCCTGAAGGCCATGCCCCTGGAGCAGCGGAGAAAGGTATTCGAGGATCTGCTGCGCTGCGAGATTCCGGCGCTGATCGTGGCCCGGAATATGGAGATTTTTCCCGAGCTGATGGAGATTGCCCGCAAGCACGGGCGCACCCTGCTGCGGACGGAAAAGACCACCGTGGAGCTGACCAGCCACATCATCGACTATCTGAACCGGGCCCTGGCCCCCCAGATCACCCGCCACGGCGTGCTGATGAACATCTATGGCCAGGGGGTGCTGATGATCGGCGATTCCGGCATCGGCAAAAGCGAAACCGCCATCGAGCTGCTCAAGCGCGGCCACCGGCTGGTGGCCGACGACGCGGTGGAGATTCGCCGCATTTCCGACTCCCTGTACGGCTCGGCCCCGGAGATCATCCGCCACTACATTGAGATCCGGGGTATCGGCATCATCGACGTGCAGCAGCTGTTCGGTATGGGCGCGGTGCAGTTTGACTCCGACATCGAGATCGTGATCCATCTGGAGCCCTGGCAGGACGGTAAGTTCTATGACCGGCTGGGCCTGGAGGGCGACACCTACACCATTCTGGGGGTGCAGCTGCCCTATGTGACCATCCCCGTGCGGCCGGGGCGGAACCTGGCCGGTATCGTGGAGATCGCCGCCATGAAAAACCGCCAGATGCGGTACGGCTACAACTCCGCCCGGGATTTCATGACCCAGTTTGACAAGAAAATGGATGAACTGGCCCAACAGGCCAAGGAGAAGCAATGAACTATATCGGCATCGACATCGGCGGCACCAACCTGAAGGCCGGTCTTGTGGACGAGGACGGCCTTCTGCTGGCCGTGAAAACCATGAAGATCCGTGAGGTATCGGACCCCGACGCCCTGACGGACACCCTGGTGGCCCTGACCCGGGAGCTGGCCCAGGAGGGCGGCGTACCCATGGAGGAGATCGCCTCCGTGGGGGCAGGCGTCCCGGGAGTGGTGGACATCCGCACCGGGTCCATCGTATACACCTGCAACCTGCCCCTGCGGAACATTCCCCTGCGCAAGCTGTTCAAGCGGCGGCTGGGGCTGCACCTGTATGTGGAAAATGACGCCAACTGCGCCGCCCTGGCAGAGTACTATGCCGGAGCGGGCCAGGGCAGCAAGCGCTTTGTCACCATCACCCTGGGCACCGGCATCGGCGCCGGGATCATTCACAACGGAAAGATTTTCCACGGCGGCAACGGCATGGCCGGTGAGGTGGGCCACACCTGCATCGACTATCAGGGTCTCCCCTGCCCCTGCGGCCGGCGAGGCTGCTGGGAGCAGTACGCCTCCGCCAGCGCCCTGAAGCGCTTCACCGCCCAGGCCCAGCTGGGCAACCCCGACAGCATCCTGGCCCGGGTCATCCGGGAGCATGACGGCCATGTGTCTGGCCAGTCGGCGTTTATGGCCGCCCGGCTGGGGGACCCGGTGGGCCAGCAGGTCTGCGACATGTATGTGGGCTATCTGGCGGCGGGCATCGCCAACGTGGTGAATATTTTCCAGCCGGATACCCTGGCCATCGGCGGCGGCGTCAGCAACGAGTCCGATGAGCAGCTGCTCCACCCCCTGCAGCAGCTGGTGGAGCGGGAGACCATCCCCTGCAGCGCCGGGAAAAAGACCCGCATTGTCAAGGCCCAGCTGGGCAATCAGGCGGGCATCATCGGCGCGGCCCTGCTGGGGAAGAAAAAACGGATATAAGGGAGATCACTATGCAGTGGTATGAACGTTTGGACGAAAAGATCCGGGATTACCTGCCGGACATGACGGTGGAGCGGGACGTGCCCATGAGCCGCCACACCTCCTTCCGCATCGGCGGCCCCGCCCGGCGCATGGCCTTTCCGGAAAGCCGGGAGCAGCTGGTGATCCTGCTGGGCCTGGCGGAGGAGTGCGGCATCCGGCCGTTTCTGCTGGGCCGGGGCACCAATCTGCTGGTGTCGGACCGGGGGCTGGACACCCTGGTCATCAAAACGGCGGAACGCATGACGAGCATCCGCCGCCTGGACGACGTGACCTTGGAGGCCGACGTCGGCGTCCTGCTCAGCCGCCTGGCGGTATACGCCCAGCAGGCGGGCCTGGCCGGGCTGGAATTTGCCCACGGCATCCCCGGAAGCATGGGCGGCGCGGTTTGCATGAACGCCGGGGCCTACGGCGGCGAGATGCGCCAGGTGGTGACGGAGGTCACCGCCCTGTACCCCGACGGCATCCGCCGCTTCACCGGGGACCAGGCAGAATTTGCCTACCGGCACAGCCGGTTTCTGGAGGACGGAGCCGTGGTGCTGGGGGCCGCGGTGCGCCTGACCCCGGACGATCCCGCCGCCATCCGGCAGCGGATGGATGACCTGATGGCCCGGCGCAGGGCCTCCCAGCCCCTGGAATGGCCCAGCGCCGGCAGCACCTTCAAGCGGCCGGAGGGCTACTATGCCGGGACCCTCATCGACCAGACGGGCCTGAAGGGCCTGACGGTGGGCGGAGCCCAGGTGTCGGAAAAGCACGCGGGCTTCGTCATCAACACCGGCAGCGCCACCTGCGCCGACGTGCGGGAGCTGATCCGCCGGGTGCAGGAGGCCGTTTACAAGGCCCACGGCGTCCGGCTGGAGCCGGAGGTCCGTTTTGTCGGCGAATAACCCCGGGAAAAGAGGAAATACAATGGAAATTCTGATCATATCCGGTCTGTCCGGCGGCGGCAAGAGCAAGGCCGCCTCGTTTCTGGAGGACATCGGCTACTATA
Organism: Clostridiaceae bacterium Marseille-Q4149; assembly: GCA_018228685.1. GTDB lineage: Bacteria > Bacillota > Clostridia > Oscillospirales > Oscillospiraceae > Vescimonas > Vescimonas cirricatena. The sequence goes on along the minus strand of CP073691.1, from coordinate 1,004,778 downwards.
CCGTGGACAATCTTCCGGCGGAGATGATGATGAAGTTCGCCGGGTTCTGCGCTGCCTCCAGCGGGCGGTATGACCGGGTGGCCCTGGTGTATGACGTGCGCTCCGGCGAGCCCACGGATATGCTCATCGACACCCTGGAGCAGCTGAAGGCCAGCGGCGTCAACTGCCGGATGCTGTTTCTGGAGGCGGACACCCCCACCATCATCAACCGCTATAAGGAGACCCGGCGCATGCACCCCCTGCAGGCCAAGGGCCTCAGCGTGGAGGAGGCTGTGCGGCGGGAACGGGCGCTGATGCAGCCGGTGCGGGATCACGCGGATTTCGTGCTGGACACCTCCTCCCTGTCCACGGCCAAGCTCCGCAGTGAGATGCTGAACCTGTTCGGCACCCCGTCGGACCGGGGCGGGCTCAACGTCATCGTCCTGTCCTTCGGCTTCAAGCACGGCATCCCCATCGAGTCGGACCTGGTGTTCGACGTGCGGTTCATGCCCAACCCCTACTATGTGGCGGAGCTGAAAAACAAAACCGGCCTGGACCAGGAGGTCCGGGACTTCGTGTTCTCCTTCCGCCAGACCCACGAGTTCATGGCCCAGCTGGAGAAAATGATCACCTTCCTGTTGCCGCTGTACAGCGAGGAGGGCAAAACCGTTCTGGTCATCGGCATCGGCTGCACCGGCGGCCACCACCGCTCCGTGGCCGTGGCCCATGAACTGGCGGAGTATATCACCCGGATGGGCTATCAGGTGACGGAAAACCACCGGGATATCTCCCGGTAAGGAGGTGCGCGTATGGGCGGCTGCTATTCTGTGGCCCCGGAGCACGGCCCCCGCATCGCCGCCGTCGGCGGCGGCACAGGGCTGTCCACGCTGCTGCGGGGACTGAAGCTGTATACGAAAAATCTCACCGCCATCGTCACGGTGGCGGACGACGGCGGCGGCTCCGGCCGGCTGCGGCAGGACCTGGGAATGCTGCCGCCGGGAGACATCCGCAGCTGTCTGGAGGCTCTGGCCAACGCCGAGCCTCTGATGGCCCAGCTGATGCACTATCGCTTCCCGGAGGGGACCCTGGCCGGGCAGAGCTTCGGCAACCTGTTTCTGGCGGCCCTGAACGGCATCATGCCCAGCTTTGACCGGGCCGTGGAGAGTATGAGCCAGGTGCTGGCCATCACCGGCCGGGTGCTGCCGGTGACCACGGCGGACGTGCAGCTGGAGGCCACCTTTGAAAACGGAGCCAGCGTGGTGGGCGAGAGCCACATCTTCCGCTGCAAGAAGGAGCAGGACTGCCGCATCCGCCGGGTGCGGCTGATCCCGGAGCACCCCCGTGCCCTTCCGGCGGCTGTGGAGGCTCTGGAGCAGGCGGAGGTCATCGTTCTGGCCCCCGGAAGCCTGTATACCAGCATCATCCCCAACCTGCTGGTGGACGGTATTGTGGACGCCATCCGGCGCTCCCGGGCGCTGAAGGTCTATGTGTGCAACGTCATGACCCAGGACGGCGAAACCGAGGGCTACACGGTGTCGGACCACATCCGGGCCCTGTTCAAGCACTCCTGCCCGGGCCTGTTCGACCTGTGCCTGACCAATTCCTCCCCCATTCCCCCGGCGGTGGTGCAGCGCTACGCCCTGGAGGGGGCGGAGCCCATCTTCTGCGACCGGGAGGCCGTGGAGGCCCTGGGGGTGGAGATCATCAGCCGCCCGGTGGCCACGGTGGAAAACGGCCTGGTACGCCACAATCCCGGCCATCTGGCCTGGGAGCTGGTGCAGCTGCACAACCAGCGGAATATCCGCCTGGTCTGCCGGGACTCCCACCGCACCACCTGCAACCGCGTAGAAACGTAAGAGGAGAACCATCCATGCAGTCCTTTGCATATAAAGTCAAAAGCGAGCTGTGCCGCCAGCCGGTGTCCCGGCAGTGCTGCGCCCGGGCGGAGGCCTATGGGGTGCTGCTGTTCTGCAACACCTTCACCGCCGCCGAGGTGCGCATCATCACGGAGAATCCCGAGTTTGCCGCCCGGCTGCCCCGGCTGTTCCAGCGGGCCTTTTCCCTGAAATTCGACAGTCTGCCGGACGGCACCCGGGACAAGCTGATCTTCCGCATCACCCAGCGCCACAAGCTGGCCCGGATCGTGGACCTGCTGGGCTATGACCCCAGCCTGGTGCTGCACGTGAATTTCGGCCTGCTGGAGGACGACTGCTGCCGCACCGCCTTTATGCGGGGGGCCTTTCTGGCCGGGGGCAGCGTCACGGACCCGGAAAAGCGCTATCACCTGGAGCTGGCCACCTCCCACACCCAGGCCAGCCGGGAGGTTTCGGCCCTGCTGACGGAGATGGGCTTTCTGCCCCACAGCGTCCGCCGCAGCGGCAGCAGCGTCATCTATTTCAAGCAGTCCGAGCACATCGAGGACCTGCTGACCACCATCGGCGCCCCGGTGGCGGCCATGGACATCATGACCGCCAAGGTGGACAAGGAAATCCGCAACGGCGCCAACCGGGCCATGAACTGCGACATGGCCAACGTCAACAAAACCGTGGACGCCGCCCTGGAGCAGATCGCCGGGATCCGGCGGCTGGAGAGCAGCGGGCGGCTGGCCCAAATGCCGGAGAAGCTGCGTCAGGCGGCCCGGCTGCGGCTGGAAAACCCCGAAATGTCATTGCAGCAATTAGCGGAGCGCAGCGACCCGCCGGTGAGCAAATCCTGCATGAATCATCGTATGCGCAGACTGATGGAGGAAGCGAGGGAATCCCATGAATAAAGCCGAACGTTGCCACGCCGCCATGGACTACCGGCGGCAAGGACTCAATTGCAGCCAGTGCCTGCTGGCCGCCTTCCGGGACCGGGCGGGCCTGACGGTGGACCAGGCCATGGCCCTGGGGGCCGGCATGGGCGGAGGCGTCCGCTGCGGCAGTATCTGCGGCGCAGTGTCCGCACCGGTGATGCTGCTGGGGACCGCGTGCCCCGACCCCACCGACCGCCCTGCCGTCACCGCCGTGGTGAAGGAGTACCAGCGGCGTTTTCTGGAGCACTTTCACCGGATGGACTGCCGGGAGCTGCTGCGGGCCCAGGATCTGGAGCCGTCGGAGCTGGCCCTGGAGCTGGCAGGCGGCGACCACTGCGGCCGCCTGATCGTCACGGCGGCGGAGCTCCTCACCGATATGCTGGAGGAGGCGTGATATGGCCTTTGCCCATCTGCACGTCCACACGGAGTACAGCCTGCTGGACGGCGCCTGCCGCATCCGGGACCTGCCGAAGCTGGTGAAGGAGCTGGGCCAGACGGCGGTGGCCATCACGGACCACGGCGTTATGTACGGCGCCATCGACTTCTATCGAGCCTGCAAAGCCCAGGGCATCCATCCGGTCATCGGCTGTGAGGTGTATGTGGCCCGGCGCACCCGGCTGGATAAGACCTATGAGCTGGACGCGGAGTCCCGGCACCTGGTGCTGCTGTGCGAAAACGAAACGGGATACCGGAATCTGTCGTACCTGGTGAGCCAGGCCTTTGTAGACGGGTTCTATATCAAGCCCCGCATTGACCTGGACCTGCTGCGCCGGCATTCCGAGGGCCTCATCGGCCTGTCGGCGTGCCTGGCCGGTGAAATTCCCCGCCGCCTGGTCGGCGGCGACTATGACGGGGCCAAGGAATATGCCCTGACCATGCAGGACATTCTGGGCGAGGGCAACTTCTATCTGGAGCTTCAGGATCACGGCATTCCCCAGCAGACCACGGTGAACCGGGGCCTGCTGCGCCTGCACCAGGAGACGGGCATCCCCCTGGTCTGCACCAACGACGCCCACTATCTCCGGAAGGAGGACGCCGAGAGCCACGACGTGCTGCTGTGCATCCAGACCGGAAAAACCGTGGACGATGAGAACCGCATGCGCTATGAGCCGCGGAATTTCTACATCCGCTCCACGGAGGAGATGGAGGAGCTGTTCGCCGGTTATCCCGACGCCGTGGAGAACACCCAGCGCATTGCCGACCGGTGCCAGTTTGACTTTACCTTCGGCAAGTATCACCTGCCGGAGTTCCAGCTGCCGGAGGGGTACGACTCCCCCACCTATCTGCGGGAGCTGTGCCAGCGTGGCTTCCGGGCACGCTACGGCGAAAACCCCGCCTATCACAGGCAGCTGGACTATGAGCTGGACATGATCGGGAAAATGGGCTTCACGGACTATTTCCTCATCGTCCAGGACTTCGTCAACTATGCCAAGGGCGCGGGGATCCCTGTGGGGCCGGGCCGCGGCTCCGCCGCCGGCAGCATGGTGTCCTACTGCCTGCGCATCACGGACATCGACCCCATGCAGTACAGCCTGTATTTTGAGCGCTTCCTGAACCCGGAGCGTGTCTCCATGCCGGATATCGACATGGATTTCGGCGACACCCGCCGGGGCGAGGTGGTAGACTATGTCCGGCGCAAGTATGGCGATGACCATGTGGCCCAGATCGTCACCTTCGGCACCATGGCGGCCCGGGCCGCTATCCGGGATGTGGGCCGGGTGCTGAACATGACGTATGCCGAGACGGACACCGTGGCCAAGCTGGTGCCCACCGGCCCCCACATTACCCTGAACGATGCCCTGAAGCTGTCCAAGCAGCTGTCGGACCTGTACCAGCAGGACCCCCGGGTCCACAAGCTCATCGACACCGCCCGGGCCCTGGAGGGTATGCCCCGCCACGCCTCCACCCACGCCGCCGGCGTGGTCATCACCAAGCGGCCGGTGTACGAATACGTTCCCCTGGCCCGGAACGACGAGTCCATCGTGTGCCAGTATACCATGGTGACCCTGGAGGAGCTGGGTCTGCTGAAAATGGACTTTCTGGGCCTGCGGAACCTGACGGTGCTGGACGACGCGGTGAAAATGGTCCAGAAGGACCACCCGGATTTCCGCCTGGCGGACATTCCCATGGACGACAAGGCCACCTTCGATATGCTGACCCAGGGCAAAACCGGCGGCGTGTTCCAGATGGAGTCCTCCGGCATGACCGGCGTGTGCCTGGGACTGAAGCCCCAGAACATCGAGGACATCACCGCCATCATCGCCCTGTACCGCCCCGGCCCCATGGATTCCATCCCCCGGTTTGTGGCCTGCAAGCACGATCCCTCCCTGGTGACCTATAAGCACCCCAAGCTGGAGCCGATCCTCTCCGGCACCTACGGCTGCATCGTGTACCAGGAGCAGGTCATCAAGATCTTCCAGGAGCTGGCGGGCTATTCCCTGGGCCAGGCGGACATGGTGCGCCGGGCCATGTCCAAGAAGAAGGCCAAGGACGTGGAGCGGGAGCGGGAGGCCTTCCTCCATGGCGACCCCGCCCGGAACATCCGGGGCTGCGTGGCCAGCGGCATCCCCGAGGCCACGGCCCAGGCCATTTTCGACGAAATTTACGACTTCGCCAACTACGCCTTCAACAAGGCACACGCTGTCAGCTATGCGGTGGTGGCCTATCAGACGGCGTATTTCAAGTGCCACTTCACCCGGGAGTATATGGCCGCCCTGCTGACCTCGGTGCTGGACAACTCCGACAAGGTGGCCGAATACATCGCCGAGTGCAAGGACTGCGGCATCGCCCTGCTGCCGCCGGATGTGAACCGCTCCTATGACCGGTTCACCGTGGAGGAGGGCGGCATCCGCTTCGGCCTGGTGGCCGTGAAGAACATCGGCCGGGGCTTTATCCAGGCCGTGGTGCGCCAGCGGCAGCAGGACGGGCCCTTTGCCTCCTTCCAGGATTTCTGCCAGCGGATGTTCGACTGCACGGACATGAACAAGCGGGCTGTGGAGAACCTCATCCGCTGCGGTGCCTTCGACAGTCTGGGAGCCAGACGCTCCCAGCTGGTAGCAGTGTACGAGCGGGTACTGGACGGCATTGCCTCCTCCCGCCGGAAGAATGTGGAGGGGCAGATGGACCTGTTCGGCATGTCCGCCTCCTCCGGGTCCTCTGTGTCCAGCGTCCCCCTGCCGGATATCCCGGAGTTCACCGCCGTGGAGCGGATGAGCATGGAGAAGGACACCACGGGCCTGTACCTGTCCGGTCACCCTATGGAGGACTACCGTCCCCTGGCCAAGCGGGCCGGGGCCGTGCCCATCCACGCCATCATGTCCGATTTCGAGGGCCAGGACGGCCCCAAGCGCTTTGCCGATGGCCAGAACGTCACCGTGGCAGGGGTCATCACCGCCAGCCGCACCCGCACCACCAAAAACAACACCCTCATGGCCTATGTGACCATCGAGGATGAGCTGGCCTCCATGGAGCTGCTGTGCTTCAGCCGGGTCATTGACCAGTGCGGCAGCTATATGCAGGTGAACACCCCGGTGCTGGTAAAGGGACGCCTGTCCGTCCGGGACGAGAAGCCCCCCCAGATCATGTGCGACTCCCTGTACCCTCTGGAAAGCGGACTGCCGCCTGCAGCGGAGCAGCCCTCCCGCCGACCGACTCAGCGGGAGAGCACCATCTATCTCCGCTTCCCCAGCGCCGACAGCCCTGCCTTCCGGCATATCAAGCTGGTGATGACCATGTTTGAGGGCTCCACCCCGGTGAAGATCCGCCTGGCGGACACCGGGAAGCTCCTGGGCACCCACTGCCTGAATCATCCGGCCCTGCTGCAGGAGTGCCGGGAATGGCTGGGAGAGGAAAACGTGGTGGTAAAGGAGAAGGCATGACGCCTGAAAAGCCCCCGCCGGATGGCGGGGGCTTTGCTATTCCCGGTCAGTGGCAGGCGCAGTAGCTGCGGGTGGCGGCGTAGTCCTTGGGCATCTCCAGGGTGCTGGGCGGGAAGAACTCCCCGATGGGGAAGGCCACGTTGCGGAACAGGCCGCAGGGGTCCTCCTGATCGCCGCAGCTGCACTCCGCCTGGGGGATGCAGTAGTCGTACACCGGGATCAGCAGCTGGGTGTCCCGCTCCAGCCGCACCAGGGTGAACTGACCCAGGGTCACATAGAACCGGCGGCGGCCGCCGTCGTCAAACACCAGCTCCTCGCCGAAGCTGCGGGCGATGAAGGCCGGGATCTCCGTCAGGCCGCACTCGCAGCACCGGGGCTTGCAGCCGTCGTCCACCCGGGTGTCCAGCACGATGGGGTCCACGGCCTCCACCACGGCGGTGGGCAGATTGGTGCGCATCCGGCCGGGGATATCCAGCTCGTCGATGACGGTGTCGGAGGAGAAGATCTTGGCGCTGCCCTCGCTGCCGAACAGGATGCAGCGCTTGTCGAACACGCACAGGCCCTCGGCCCCGGCGCACCGGGGCGTCCCGGTGCCCACCTGCAACGTCACCCGATAGAAAAACCGCATATCGATGGAGTAGAAGCCCCGGTTGAAGGTCACCGGCTCCACGTCGGTGTACACATACAGCAGCTCCGCCGTGCCGCCCCGGACCATCTGGCACCCGGACAGCAGCTCCATGGCCGACGCCGTGGGATAGAACCGCAGGTCCTCCACGCAGTCCTTGTCGCGGCAGGAGTCGAAGATCTTCCGTGTATGGATACAAACGGACTCGCGAACGCTGCTCAGATCGCAGACCGGGCCCGGCATTCCGTTTTCAGGCATGAAATAAACCTCCCATTAAGTAATGAAGGGGCTGGCTGCGCCCTTCACTCCAGTGTATGGCCGCCGGGCGGCGGTGGTGCGGAAAAAAGCCTGTACAAATCCGGGGATTTCCGGTATAATAAAGGAAACAAGACGAGAGGATGGGGTGCATATGGCCGCCGGATTCATTCACGACAAGCTGGAGATCAAGTTTCTGATCCTGTATATCGCCGCCCGGGTGTCGGAGCCTCTGCCGCCGGAGGGGATGCAGGAGTTGACCATGTGCGACGACGGCATCGACTACTTTGCCTATGCCGAGTGCCTGAACGATCTGGTGCAGACGGAGCACCTGCGCCTGACGGAGGAGGGCTGCTACGCCATCACCCCCAAGGGGCTGAAAAACAGCGAGATCTGCGAGTCCAGCCTCCCCTACTCCGTGCGCCTGCGGACGGATAAGAACGTGGCGGAATACAACCGCCGCCTGCTGCGGCGAAACCAGGTGCAAAGCCAAGTCACTGCCCGGGAAAACGGCTCCTATGTGGTGGAGCTGCGGCTGCGGGACGATGTGGACAGCATCCTGCACCTGGAGCTTACCGCCGCCACCGAGGCCATGGCCCGGGACCTGGCGGACCGGTTCCGGCAGGACCCGGAGGGCGTCTATACCCGCCTGCTGTCGGCCCTGTACCCCCCCGCAGAGCAATAAGCAAAAGAAACGAGGAGAGCGGCGCTCTCCTCGTTTTCTTATTCCGCTGTTTCCGCCGCCTGTGCCAGCAGCCGGGCGGCAATGGGACCGGCGGCATCCGCGCCGCCGCCGCCGTTTTCCACCAGCACCACAAAGGCCAGGGGCAGATCCTCATCCGCCACGAACCCGGCGAACCACGCATGGGGGGACTGCCCCGGCGCGGCCTCGGCAGTGCCGGACTTGGCGCACACCGCCAGGGAGCCGAACATGCTCTGGCCATAGGTCTGCTGCACGTTGTTGCGCATCATATCCCGCAGCACCCGGCAGGTGTCCGCGTCAAAGGGGGCCTTCAGCGACGGCGCGCCGTCCCCCGGCAGGGGAATGCCATGCATGGTGGTCTCCTGATACACCAGCCGGGGCCCCACTGTTTTGCCCCCGGCCAGGGAGCCCAAAAGCCTCAGGAACGCGCAGGGGTTCACCAGGTCGTCATACTGGCCCACGCCGGACCAGCCCAGGTCCGCCCCCTGCCCTGCGGTGAACTGTCCCGCTGCCGCGCTGATGCCGCTGACGGAAAAGCTCTGGGTCAGCCCGGCCTTTTCCGCGTATTGGGCCAGGGTATCGCCCCCCAGCTCCACCGCCATCTGGGCATAGGCGCAGTTGCAGGACCGGGCCAGGGCGTCGTACAGGTCCATCTCCCCGTGGGCATAGGGACAGGTGATAACGCCGCCCTCCAGCTCCAGCCGCCCGGTGCAGGTGAAGTGCCGGTCCAGGGTCCCGTCCAGCTGCTCCAGGGCCGCGGCGGTGGTCACCAGCTTGAACACGGAGCCCGGCGCGAAGGTGGAGGACAGCACCCGGTTCAGATACACGCCGTCATACCGGCTGTCCCCGTCCCGGATCTCCGGCGGGTCCGCCGGATCAAAGGTGGGGCTGGACACCATGCACAGCACGTCGCCGGTGCGGTAGTTGTACACCGCCACGGCCCCCTTCCGGCCGTTCAGGGCCTCCAGGGCCGCAGCGTTCAGCTCTGCGTCAATGGTCAGATATACCTTGTGTCCTCCGGCGGAGGTACCCGTCAGCGGGTCAAAGCCCACCAGGCGCCGCCGCATAGCCGCCTTGGCAGAGGTGGAAATGTTGTCGTCCCGGTCGCCCACCACATGGAGCGTCGCCCGGCGAATGACGCCGTCCTCTGCCCAGCTGCCGGAGGCCCCGTCATACAAAAGCACCCCGTTGCGGTCCAGCACCTGACCCAGGGCCAGCCGCCCATTCCGATAGGCATGGTCATTGGCGGAGAAGGCGGCCCACTGTCCGCCCTGCACCACATACCGCACGCAGAACAGCACCACTCCCGCCGCCAGCACCGCCACCAGCGCCGCCAGCAGCATGGACCGCAGCTTTACCTGTTTCAAGACCGCCCCTCCTTCCCGAATATCTCGTCCACCGGGATCTCCGGCATATCCTCAAAAAACCCCTCCCGCTTCGGGGCGGGCTTCTCCGGCTTGTCCTCCGGTGACCTCTCCTCCGGCGGACGGCGCACGTCGGCGGCCTTCAGATAGGCCAGCAGCCCCCAGCAGGACAGCATGCTGGACCCGCCCATGGACACAAAGGGAAACGTAACGCCGGTCAGGGGCAGAATGTCCACCGCACCCAGCACGTTCAGGGTGGTCTGGAAGATCAGCATGGACGCCGCGGCGCAGGCGGCGATGGCATAGAAGCCGGACCGGGCACTGTCGCCGGACCGCAGGGCAAACACCGCCAGGGCCATCACCGCCCCCACGCACACCAGGGCCAGCAGCAGCCCGAACTCCTCGCTTACCACGCCGAATACCAGGTCCGTGTTGGCCGCCCCCACATATTTCAGCCACGCATCCTCCGGCCCCGTGCCGAACAGTCCCCCGGAGGCGGCGGCGGACATGGTGCGGCTCTGCTGATAGCCGGTGGTCTGGGTAAATTCCCAGGCGTGCCGCCAGACGGTGAACCGCTGGGCCACATACGGCTTGAAGTGCAGCACCAGGCCCCCGGCGAAGCCCGCCGCCGCCGTCATCATCACGATGGAGGCCAGGTCACCGGTCCGCAGAAAGGCGATGCACAGGAATGCCACAAAGAATACCAGCGCCGTGCCGAAATCGCTCATCAGCGCCAGGCATCCCACGCAATAGGCGGAGAACAGCACCGTGAAGATCAGGTTCCGCTTGGCAAACAGCCGGTCCAGGGTGGCGGCCCCCGCCAGGATAAACGCCAGCTTCACCAGCTCCGACGGCTGGAAGGAGATGGGCCCCACGGAGATCCAGTTTTTGGCTCCGAAGATCCGCTCGCCCATCACCACGTTGAAGGCCAGCAGCGCCGCCGCCAGTCCCGCCGCCGGCCACCGCAGCTTCACCGCCAGCTGCAGCCGCCCCAGCAGCCACACCAGCACGCAGTAGATGCCCATGCCCAGGGCCACCGCCGCCAGCTGCTTGTACAAAGCGCCCGGGTCCCAGGCGGCGGTGATGGCAAAGCCCACCGTGGCCAGCAGCAGCGCCAGGGTCTCCAGGTCAAACTGCCGCCGGTGCAGCCTCCGGCTGACGCCGTACAGCACCCATCCCAGGCCGCACAGGCCGAAAAAGCCCGCGCTGACGGGATAGATGTTCTCCGCTCCGAAGCCCGGGGCAAACTGCCCCCACAGCAGCAGCTGGATAAACGTCAGCAGCCACAGACTGCCCACGGGGCTGGGCCGCTTTTTAGGCTGCCCGGTGTGCTGGGGCTGCTCCGACGGGAAGAAGAACAGCTCCACCCCGCCCAGGGCGATGGAGTCCCCGGGGTTCAGACTGGCAGGCACCAGCGTCCGCTTTCCGTTCAGCAGCACCCCGCTGCTGCGGTTGATGGGGTCGACCCGCCATATCCCGCCGTCGTCCCGCTGCAAAATGGCGTGTGTCCGGGACACGGAGGGAAAATTCACCCGGATATCCGCCCGCCGGGCCCGGCCGATGACGTTCTCCCAGTGATACAGCTCGTACCGCGCGCCGTTGGACAGGGTCACAAAGCCCCAGCTCTCCCGGTCCCGGCCCCGGAACAGGGACTTGCAGCACCGCACCAGCAGCCACACCGCCAGCCCGGCGGTCACGCCCCGGAACAGCCACAGGATCACCGGCAGCGCCGGGGAAATATATTGTTGCAGAAATGCCGTCATAGTTTACGCTCCACTTCGGTCCGTTGTCTTTCGCGTCATGTCTATCATACCATTTTTGTCCGGAAAAGCAACCTTGTTTAAGGATTATTTAACCACAGCCGCCGCATTCTGTGGTATAATCAGCCTGACTATAAGGGAGGAGTGGTTCTCATGACCATCCAAAAACGATTGGCCCGGTCCAACATCGCCATGCTGACGATCCCCCTGATAACGGCGGCGGTTCTCGGCGTGGCCATCGGCGAGCTGGTCTACCGCCCGGGCATGGGGGCATGGGACCGTCTGGCGGCACTCCGGCGCGCCAGACAGACGCGGCCCTGACCATGCTTCGGCTATCCGGCAAGCAAAAACCTCCGGCCAGGCCGGAGGTTTTTGCTTGCTCGTTTTATTTACTTACAGCAGGATGTCTGTCAGGTCGTCGAACACCTGGGACTTGGTGACCACCACCACATGGTCCCCCTCCTGGATGGTGGTGAGACCGCCGGGGATGATGATCTTGTTTTCCCGGGCAATGGCCGCCAGCAGCACGCCCTTTTTCAGGGTCAGATCCTTCAGGGGCTTGTCCAGCACCGACCGGCTGGAGGCCGTGGCGGTAAATTCCAACGCCTCCACGGAGCCGTCCAGCATTTTGTAAAGGCTCTCCACGGTGCTGCCCTGGGAGTTGGCCAGGGCCCGGACATAGCGGGTGATCTGGTTGGAGGTCAGGTCCTTGGGGCTGATGATGCTGCCCAGCTTCGTCTCCTGCACCAGGTCCATGTAGTTGGGACGGGTCATCTTGGTCAGCACCTTGGGCACCCCGGCCCGCTGGGCCGTCAGCGCCATCAGCAGGTTCTCCTCGTCCCGGTCCGTCAGCGCCACAAAGGCGTCGGTCTCGAAAATGTTCTCGCTTTCGATCAGGTCGGCGTCGGTGCCGTCGCCCTCGATGATCATGGCCCCGGGCAGCTCGGCGGACAGACGCAGGCACTTGTCGTGCTTCATCTCCACGATCCGGACCTTGGTATTGCTGCGGGCCAGCTCCCAGGTCAGGTACATGGTGATGCGGCTGCCGCCCAGGATGGACACGTTCTTCACCTTCTGCAGGGTGCGTCCGATGCCCCGCAGCATCTTCTGCAGCTCCGCCTTGGTGCCCACCATGTACAGCTTGTCCCCGCTGCGGGGCACAAAGGAGCCGTCTGGGATGATGATGTCGTCCCCCCGGTGAGCGGCGCAGATCAGCACCTCCGCCAGGCGGTTGCGATGGAAATCGTTCAGGGACACCCCCGCCAGGGAGTCCTCCTCCGTCACCCGGAAGCCGATCATGTCGATGCGCCCTCCAGCGAAGGGCTCCACCGAGAAGGCCGCCGGGAAGCTCAGGATCCGGGCGATCTCCCGGGCCGCTCCCAGGTCGGGATTGATGAGCATATCCAGGCCGATCTCCCGCTTCAGCATCCCGGCGTCCCGGCGGTACTCCGGGTTCCGGACCCGGGCGATGGTGTGCTGTGCCCCCAGCTTTTTGGCGATCAGGCAGCACACCAGGTTCGTCTCGTCCAGATTGGTGACGGCGATGACCAGGTCCGCGCCGCGGACCCCCGCCGCGTCCAGCACGCTGATGCTGGCGCCGTTGCCCTCCACGCACATCACGTCCAGGGTGCTGTCGGCCCGGTGCAGGGCCGCGGCGTCGTCGTCCACGATGGTGATGTCGTGATCCTCCACCGCCAGCTGCCGGGCAATGGCATAGCCCACCTTGCCGTTGCCCACAATGATGATCTTCATGCTTGCTCCTCTCCGCTGCTCTCCGGCAGCCGACTGCGCCTACGGCGCAGTATCACGGCGCTGTACTCCGCGCCCATAATCAGCACCGTGCCGCTCATATAGAGCCACAGCAGCACCACCACAATCGTGGCAATGGAGCCGTACAGCACGGAATAATTGGCAAAATTCTCCACATAATACGAAAAGGCCAGGGACAGGACCATCCACGCCGCCAGGGAGATGCCCACCCCGGGAGCCACTTCCTTCAAAGGCCGCCGCTGCCCCCGTGCCAGCATATACAGCACCGTCAGCATCAGGAACATCACCACGCCCAGAACGATAAACCGCAGATAGCTCCACAGGTCGATGAACCCCGCCGGCAGCTCGATGAGGCCGGAGAGAAACTCCAGCGCCCGGCGGCCCACCGTGACCAGCAGCAGCGTCAGTCCGATGGTCAGGATCAGCCACACGGTGAACAGCAGGATCCCCAGCTGATTGACCAGCATTTTCCGGGGCGGACCCAGGCCGAAGGCCTTGCGCAGGGAGTGCAGCAGACAGCTGGTGGCCCGCATGGGGAACCAGACGGAGAAAATCAGGCTGAACCACAGCAGCTGGCGGCTGGCGTTGGCGGACACATATTCAAGATACGACTCCAGCACCGACATCACGTCCGCCGGAACGATCTGGGACAGCATCTGGGTCACGCTGTCCACGTCCAGCTTCAGGATGCCCAGCAGGGTGCTGATGAACACCAGCAGCGGAAACAGCGCAAACAGCAGATAATAGGTCAGGGCCGCGCTGTCCCGGCCCACGTCATGCAGATAATACCGGCGCACCAGCTGCACCGTGATTTGCCCCGCAGCCGTCCGGGGCGACCACTTTTTCTTCACAGGAGCCCTCCCCCCTATCCTGTACAGTGTATCACACAGGTGCCCAAATGAAAAGAGGAAATTGCCCCCATACGGATTTATTTATAGCGGCAGATTGTAAAAAAATTATTATTTTTCACGTTTCCCTATTGCGATTTCTCGTACGGCTTGTTATAATTAGTTTATCCGGAAGCAAAGCTGCTTCTGGAATCTACAGTAAAGAGGGTCGAATTATGGACAAACTTACCAACATCGTACGGGACGAAATTTCCCGCCAGTACAAGAGCGTCCGGCAGTTTGCTTTTGCAGTTGGCATTCCTCTGTCCACCATCAACAGCGCACTGCACAACGGCATCGGCGGTTCTTCGTTTGACACGGTGGTCCAGATTTGCCGCACACTGGGCATCTGCGCCCTGGGCGAGGAGAACATCCACCTGACGGAGGACACCCAGCGGATCCTGGACCAGTACGCCAAGCTGGACGACTATGGCCGCCACACCATCGCCTCCGTGATACAGGTGGAGTATGACCGCTGCACCAAGACGTTTGAGGATGGCTCCGACCTGCGGGGCGGCTATTCCAGCGTCAATCTGTCTGCCCCCGTTGCCAACGACGAGCCCGTTTCCATGAACGTGCTGGCTAGCCGCGAGGACTGAGTGGATCCCCATAATTGCATAAAATGAGAGCTTCCGGCCGCGCCGGGAGCTCTTATTTTATGCGTTTCATCCAAAAATTTACCTGATTTTTGGCGGGCACGCAGCAAAAAGCGGTTGATATTTCGCAGTGTGCCTGTTATAATAGAGTGTAATTAGCGGAACAGCGGCGCATTATCGTGTAAAATTGCCCGCAGCCGCTCTATCCTTTCAGATGGGAGAAAGATGCATGAAAGTGATCCAAAAATCCGGCGCCTGGCTGTGGGCGCTGCTGGCGGCCCTCCTGCTGACGGTGCTGCTGACAGCCACGGCCTTCGCCGGAGACAACGATTTCCGCTGCTGGACCGTGGATGCCCGGCAGTGGACCAACCAGGGCTGCCGGTCCGAGCAGGACGGGGTGTGGTACCTGTTCCTGCCCAGGGACGAAAGCCCGGCGGACACGGTCCTGTCCTTCAGCGGCAGGGTAACGGCGGCCTCCGCCGGCGCCCTGGACCGGGAGGGCGGCACCCTGACCGGGGCCTTCGCCGACCGTGACCGGGTGACCCTGACCCTGGAGGGCGGCAGAACCGAGACGGTGTGCCTGCGGCAGAGCAGTCTGCCCAGCCTGCGGCTGACCCTCAACGGTACCACCCTGGACCAGATCCACCAGGACAAGGACGTGAAGTATCCCGGCAACGACCTGGTGCTGACGGACGGGGACGACGTCCTCACCGGCGCCGTGGAGATCAAGGGCCGGGGCAACTCCACCTGGCGGGAATACGCCAAAAAGCCCTACCAGATCAAGTTCAGCAAAAAGACCTCCGTGCTGGGTATGCCCGCCGCCAAGAAGTGGATTCTGCTGGCCAACGCCTCCGACGACAGCATGATCCGCACCCGGCTGGTGTATGACGCGGCGGAGCAGATGGGCTTTCCCTTCGTGACGGAATATCAATATGTGGACCTGTGGATAGACGGCCAGTACCTGGGCGTGTACCTGCTGGGCGAAAAGGCCGAGATCGGCAAGGGCCGCCTGAACCTGCAGGACCCCGCCGGGGCCATGTTCGAGCTGGACAACGGCTTCGCCACGGACGAGGACCACTATTTCTTCGAGGGTCGGCTGAACAGCTACTTCGCCCTGAAGGAGATCGTGGAGGAGGACGACGAACACATTCAGCAGGCCATGACCAATTTCCAGACGGCCATGACCCGCCTGACCACGGCGCTGACCTCCCAGGGCTGGGAAAATCTGTCCCTGAGCCAGCTCAATGAAATGATCGACGTGGACTCCCTGGCCCGCTACTATCTGATGAACGAGTACGTTCTCAACGGCGAGTCCTTCTTCACCAGCTTCTTCTGGTATCAGGACGGCGCGTCCGACGTGCTCCATGTGGGCCCCCTGTGGGACTTTGATACCTGCATGGGCAACAAGAACGAAAAGGTCACCGACTACAACGCCAGCAGCACCTCTGTGCTGATGAAGAAGATGCTGAACATCCCGGCGTTTTATCAGCGGGTGCAGGAGCTGTACACCCGGTATAAGCCGGTGCTCACCGGCATGGCCGGTCAGGTGGACGGTCTGCGGGACGAGATCGGCGTCTCCGCCGACCTGAATTACCTGCGCTGGAGCACCCTGGGCGCCGCCAATCCCAAGCCCGGCGGCACCCCCTTCGCCCCCACCTATGACGAGGCC
This sequence comes from Clostridiaceae bacterium Marseille-Q4149, assembly GCA_018228685.1. GTDB lineage: Bacteria > Bacillota > Clostridia > Oscillospirales > Oscillospiraceae > Vescimonas > Vescimonas cirricatena. Next base: position 988,498 of record CP073691.1, on the reverse strand, counting down.
CTCAGCCGGGTGCGCACCTGGCTCGCCGGCCGGGCCAATGCCTTTACCCCCACCGTGCGTCCCCAGCAGCTGGGGTACTACTTCAACGCCAGCCGCACGGTGATGTACCTGACCTACTCCGCTCCCAGCCAGACCTCCCTGCGCTTCGCCGTCTGGGGCCAGCAGGACGGCCAGAACGACCTGCACTGGTATCAGGCCAAGCAGCAGAATGGCCGCTGGGTGGCCGAGGTGCCCCTGACCAACCACCAGGAAACCGGCACCTATATGGTCCATGTCTACAATCAGAACGGCCTGCCCCAGGGTCTGCTGGACCACGGCACCGTGGTGGTGGACAACCTGGTGCAGCCGGAAAAGCCCGCCCTGAAGGCGGCCCTGTCCGCTGACGGACGGTATCTGAACCTGACCCTCACCGGCGGCAGCGACCTGACCCAGGTTTGGTTCCCCACCTGGAGCGAGAAGAACGGCCAGGATGACCTCCAGTGGTACGAGGCCAAGAAGCAGGCCGACGGCTCCTGGACCTATTCCGTGGCCCTGTCCCGCCACAACACCACCGGCACCTATTTCATCCACGCCTACGGCAACAACAAGAAGAACCTGGTGGCCCACACCACCGCCTATGTGGAGAAGATCCCTGGGCCGGAGATGAAGGCCGCCCTGTCCGCCGACGGGCGCTATCTGGACGTGACCCTGACGGGCCGCGGCGACCTGACCCAGGTCTGGTTCCCCACCTGGAGCCAGGTCAACGGCCAGGACGACCTGCGCTGGCATGAGGCCGCCAGGCAGACCGACGGCTCCTGGACCTGCCGCATCGCCCTGTCGGACCACTCCGGCACCGGCGTCTACTTCATCCACGCTTACGGCAACAACAAGAAGAATCTGGTGGCCCACACCACCGTTACCGTACCTCAGGCTTCCCAGCCTTCCCAGCCCGAACAGCCCCCCCAGCCGGTCCGCTCCGGCATGCAGGCGGTGCTGTCCGCCGATGGGCGGTACCTGGATGTGACCCTGGCGGGCCGCAGCGACCTGACGAAGGTCTGGTTCCCCACCTGGAGCGCCGTGAACGGCCAGGACGACCTGCGCTGGCATGAGGCCGCCAGGCAGACCGACGGCTCCTGGACCTGCCGCATCGCCCTGTCGGACCACTCCGGCACCGGCGTCTACTTCATCCACGCTTACGGCAACAACAAGAAGAATCTGGTGGCCCACACCACCGTTACCGTACCTCAGGCTTCCCAGCCTTCCCAGCCCGAACAGCCCCCCCAGCCGGTCCGCTCCGGCATGCAGGCGGTGCTGTCCGCCGATGGGCGGTACCTGGATGTGACCCTGGCGGGCCGCAGCGACCTGACGAAGGTCTGGTTCCCCACCTGGAGCTCCGTGAACGGCCAGGACGATCTGCGCTGGTACGAGGCCACCAAGCAGCCGGACGGCTCCTGGACCTGCCGGGTGCCTCTGGCCAACCACAAGAGCGCGGGAGGCTTCTTCCTCCACGCCTACGGCAACAACAAGAAGAACCTGGTGGCCCACACCACCGCCTCCGTGTCCCAGGTGGTGTCCCCCCAGGTATGGACCCGCCTCCACGACGGCGGCCGCTATATGACCGTGACCCTGACGGGCCGCAGCGATCTGACGAAGGTCTGGTTCCCCACCTGGGGCGCAGCCAACGGCCAGGACGACCTGCAGTGGTACCAGGCGGTCAGGCAGTCCAACGGCGACTGGTCCTATACCGTGAACCTGTCCCAGCACCGGGACAAGGGCACTTACTTCATCCATGTCTACGGCAATACCAGACAGAACCTGGTGGCCCACACCACCGCCTATGTAAGCTGAAAGGAGGGACCGCACCCCGGAGAGATCACCCCGATCAAGTGTTGGAAATCAAACTGTAACGGAGGAAAAAGATGAAAAGAGCACTATCACTGCTTCTGGCGCTGCTGATGGCCGCCAGCCTGGTCATGCCCCAGGCCTGGGCCGCCGGGCTCCAGGAGCCGGAGCCGGATGCTGTCGTCCAGCAGACCCAGCCCGACACCGCCGAACCCGATGCCCAGCTGCCCCAGGCGGATACCCTGGCCGGCAACGCCGCGGGGCTCACCCCCATTACCCGCACCAAGAATGCCGTGGCCAGCGGCGTGACCCTGGAAAAGGTGGTCATGCGCAACGTCAACGGCAGCCAGGTGGTGGGCTACCTTTCGGAGATCGACCTGTCCAAGGACGTGACCCTGAAGGCCAGCTACACCGGATATTACTATGACGGCAGCACCGCCGCCCAGCGCAAGGCCATGGTGGACGGCGGAAAGCTGAAATGGGAGATGTCCCAGACCACCGCCCAGGCCGCTGCCTACGGACGGGCCTCGGATACCGAGGGCCGCGTGGTCCTGGCCACCAACGCCGACTACTACAATATGCAGACCGGCGCCCCCACCGGCTATCTGATCATGGAGGGCAACCTGGTGAAAACCGGCGCCGAGCCCTTCTTCGCCATTCTGAAGGACGGCTCCGCCGTCATTCGTCCCGCCGGCAGCGATACCTCCGACGTGGTGGAGGCCGTTTCCGGCCCCTATATGCTGGTGGAAAACGGCCAGATCGTCCCCGGCCTGGACCAGGGCGACCGCATGCCCCGCAACAGCGTGGGCATCCGTGCCGACGGCTCCGTGGTGTTCTTCGAGGCCGACGGCCGCCAGGAGCCCATGTCCATCGGCATGAGCATGTATGAGGTGGCCAGCTTCCTGAAGGACGCCGGCTGCGTCACCGCCATCTATCTGGACGGCGGCGGCTCCGCCACCGTGGCCGCCCGCTATGAGGGCACCGACGAGCTGCTGGTGCGCAACAGCCCCAGCGACGGTCTGGAGCGCACCGTGTCCGATGCCCTGCTGGTGGTGTCCACCGCCCGCTTTGACGGCGACTTCGACCACGCCTCCGTCAGCCCCCAGAATGAGCTTTATACCCCCGGCAGCCAGGTGGCCTTCACGGCCCTGGGCGCTGACTCCGCAGGCGGCGCGGCCGACCTGCCGGAAAGCGGCCTGACCTGGGTGCTGGACACCCCCGCCGCCGGGCGGATCGACGCCTCCACCGGCGTGTTCACCGCCGCCAAGGGCTATGTGGGCGAGGTCCGGGTCCGCCTGACCTATCAGGGGCAGGACGTTGGCTCCGCCTCCGTCACCATCGCCGAGCCCGACCAGGTGTATTTCGCCGGCAAGAGCCTGTCCCTGGACTATGAAAAGACCAGCGACCTGGGCCTCACCGTCAAGAGCAGCCTGCGGGATATCCATTATCACGACGGCGACTTCACCTGGAGCATCCGCTCCCTGACCGAGGGCGTCTCCGCCGACGGCATCGGCACCATCGTGGACAATCGGCTCCACACGGCGGCCAAGGCCAGCCAGACCCGCAAGGCGGAGATCACCGTCACCTACACCAAGGCCAACGGCCAGAAGCTCACCGACACCGTCACCGTGGAGATCGGCAAAATGCCCACCATCCTCCTGGATTTCGAGGATGAAAGCTCCAAGTCCGGCGTCAGCGTGGGTGCCAACGCCGTGTGGGGCAACCTGAATAGCTTTTCCGGTCACAGCGCCCATAATCTGCCCGGCGTCAGCGACGCGGGCTTCGGCGTGGCCGGTCAGGTCAGCAAGGATCCCAACGGTCTGGACATCCCTTACGGGCCCATTACCGATTTCGGCCTGGCATGCCCCGACTTTATCAGCAGCAACGCGGAATGGGACTGCAACTCCGCCGGCGCACCCTACAGCTGGGACTGCGCCCAGGACCCCGCCACCCTGTTCCGCTCCATGGGCTATGAATACTATGTGGGCGCCATCGCCACCGCCCAGGAGGGCGCGTGGGATATGTACGCCCGCCGGGTAGGCTCCGATGAAGGCCCCGTGCGCTTCGGCCAGAAGTCCCTGGAGTATCATTACGACTATACCAAGATCTCCGGTACCAACAACACCAACGAGTATCTCCGCTACAGCGGCGAGGACGTGGTCATCGAGGGCAAGCCCACCGCCCTGGGTATGTGGGTCTACGCCCCCGAGGGCACGCCCAACTACTGGCTGTCCACCAGCGTGTCCTACTGGAACGGGGAAAAGTATGTCACCACCAGCCTGCTGCACCTGAAGACCACCACCGTCAACGCCGCCGGCCAGACCGTGGACACCACCACCCAGTATACCGGCATCAACTGGACCGGCTGGAAGTATGTGGAGGCAGACCTCAGCAGCGTGTATGACAAGGCCCAGGATGTGGAGAATCATCCCCTGAAGATTACTGCCGGTCAGGTGCTGCTGTGGACCATCATCATCGAGGGCGGCACCGGCGACGTGGACGGCAACAAGATCACCTGCGGCTCCCGGGCCGCCGGCAGCCTGTATGTGGACAACATCCGCGCGGTGTATGGTACCACCGCCGATGACCTGGAGAACCCCGTCATCACCTCCGTCCGGGGCGGCAGCTCCTCCCTCACCGGCTATTCCGACCTGACGGAGCTGGCCGAGGACGGTTCCACCGTCCTGACGGATAATGAGCTGCAATTCTTTACCGGGTATTATGATCCCCAGGGTGAGAACCGCACCGGCGTGTCCGCCGAGAACACCGTCATCACCATCGATGGCCAGGACATCAAGAACTTCGCCAACACCGACCAGGCCGTTACCGGCACCGTGACACTGCCCAATGGCCGCCACAGCATTAAGGTGGAGATCATGGACGGCTTCGGCAACCGGGCCAGCGTCACCCGCTCCTTCACCGTGAAGGGCACCGCCAATATCCCCACCGTGACCCTGGACACCCCGTCCTATGCCCTGGTGGGCGAGAACTACGTGGTGTCCGTCACCTCCCCCAACGCCGGTAAGATCGACTCCGTCACCGCCCAGATCGTGTACGGCAACGTGGACCTGTTCGACACCGACGAAAACGGCGGCAAGGGTGCCTTCAACACCTGCGCCTCCCTGGCCTACGGCTCCGGCTTCCAGGGCTCCAGCTCTGCCGCCCGCCGCACCACCACCGAAAAGACCGTCACCGTGAATATGACCCGCACGGGCTCTGCCGGGAAGGACCTGTTCACCTTCACCATGCCCATGCCCGCCGGGGCCACGGCGCTGGACAGCCTGCCCATCTCCGTCACCGTGACCTACACCTGTGACGGCGTCACCTACACCACCTCCACCGGCAGCCTGCGTCTGCCCATGCAGGGCTACTACACCGTCACCTCCGACATCATGGTGGAGGGCGCGGCAGCGGCCCGGCTGTATGTGAAAGACATCAACGGCAAGGCCGCCTCCGGCGTGGACCTGTATGTGGGCGACACCCGCATCGGAACCACCAACGCCTCCGGCCAGGTCAGCACCGACTACTTCAACAAGCTCTCCGCCGGCTCCCGTACCGGCGTCACCGCCCGGAAGGACAATCACCGCTCCTTTGAGACGGTCATCGTCACCCGCCGGGCCGGCGGCAGCACCGATGGTATGCCCAGCTTCGTGCAGCTCAACGCCACCCCCAATGCCCAGAGCTGCCAGAACATCACCTGGGTCACCAATCCCCTGACGGCCCAGGCCAAGGCCACCGTGCAGTACTGCCAGCAGAGCAGCTTCAAGGGCAGCTTCCCCTCCAGCGCCCAGGGTCAGGTGACCCTCCGGGAGTTCACCACCTCCGGCGACGCGGCCTATGTCAGCTCCGTGTCCCTGACCGGCCTGAAGCCCGGCACCACCTACGTCTATCGGGTGGGCGACGGCAGCAAGTGGTCTGAAAACATGACCTTCACCACCAGCCAGCCCGGCGCGGACACCACCCGCTTCTTCGTCATCGGCGATACCCAGCTCTCCGGCAATGCCGAAAGCGATCAGGAGGAGATCCGGCTGATGAACGCCATTGCCGCCAATATCAACGGCCAGTCCATGAACTTCGGCATCCAGACCGGCGACTTTGTGGACAACGGCGGCAACCTGGGCCAGTGGAGCGAGATCCTGGACGTGTTCTCCCGGAACTACGCCGACCTCCCCGTGGTGCAGGTCATGGGCAACCATGAGTACTACGGCGACCTGTCCGGCGGCAACGCCGCCAGCCTGTGGACCCTGCCCGACCGGCTATACTACTCCGTGGAATACGGCGACGTGTACGTGGCGGTCATCAACTTCGCCGCCAATCTGGAGGATGCCTGCCAGTGGCTGATTCAGGACGCCGCCAAGTCCGACTGCACCTGGAAGGTGCTGGCGGTCCACCAGCCCGCGTATTACACCAATCCCAACGGCAGCAGCGAGGCCTTCAACCGCTATATCCCCGCCGCCGCTGAGGCCGCCGGCATCAATGTGGTGTTCTCCGGCCATGACCACAGCTATGCCCGCACCATGGTCCTCAAGAACGGCCAGCCCGTGTCCGAGGCCGCCCAGAATGGCCGCCTGCCCGCCACCTACGGCAAGGGCGTGCTGTACTACATCTGCGGCGACCTGGGCGAAAAGTCCCGCAGCACCGAGTACAAGGCCGTCAACAACCCCGACTTCCACTTTGCCCAGGTGTCCCAGGAGTATGACTCCCTGTACCTGGCCGTGGAGGCCACCGCCGACGCCATGACCGTCCGCACCTACTCCGTCAGCGCCGAGGGCGCCCAGTCCTTGCTGGATACCTACACCATGCGGGTGCCCGCCTCCGTGTGCCGCGACAAGGGCCACGACTTCTCCGGCGACACCGTGTACGTCCGTGACGGCAAGCTGGTCTGCTCCTTCTGCGGCCAGACCGTGGAGCTGAAGGACTCCGGCTACACCGGCTGGGCCCGGGACGAGGCCACCGGCCTGCGGATGTACAGCTATAACAACGCCTGGCACACCGGCTGGTTCATCATCGACCCCGAGGTGTATTGCTTCGACAAGAGCGGCATCGCCTACGATGGCCGGGTCACCCTGTACGGCAAGCAGTTCGTCTTTGACGACGGCGTGGTGGTCAGCGGCCCCACGGGCTTCGTCAAGCGGGACGACGGCAAGACCCTGTACTTCGAGAATGGCCGCATCGCCTCCGGCTGGAAGGACATCGGCGACGCCACCTATTACTTCGAGACCTCCGACCTGGGCGATGACTTCGGCGTCATGTACACCGGCCGCCGCCTGGAGCCAGCAGGATGGCCAGGACGACCTGGTCTGGTACAATGCCACCGCCAACGGCGACGGCACCTACACCATCCGGGTCCCCATGTGCAAATACAACGTGGTGGGCCGGTATCTGGTCCATGTGTATAACCACGGCATCCACGGCCAGCTGCTGGACGGTCTGACCTTCCAGAACACCCACGTGGTGGGCCACACCGACACCGTGGCCAGTGATTCCAGCACCTGCGTCAGCGCCGGTCAGGTGAAGTACGTCTGCCGCTACTGCGGCGCGTCCCACACCTCCAGCACCCCCGCCAAGCGCCACACCGTCTCCGCCGTGGTGGACAGCGAATGCCGCACCATGACGGTGACCATGGACGCCGGCAACGGCCATAACCACTCCAACGTCCGCTTCGCCGTGTGGAGCAGCGTAAACGGCCAGGATGACCTGACCTGGTACACCGCCAAGAAGAATTCCTCCGGCCAGTGGACCTACACCGTGCCTCTGGTGAACCACAACAGCACCGGCACCTACTTCATCCACGCCTACTCCTCCGACTCCGGCCAGAACCGGCTCATCGGCAACACCACCGCCCAGGTGGCGAAGCTCCCGGCTCCCGACACCGTCACGGCCCAGGTGTCCGACAACTGCCGCACCATGTCCATCCGGCTGGATACCGCCCGCAGCTACAGCGGCATCCGCTTCGCCGTGTGGAGCAGCGCCGGCGGCCAGGACGACCTGGTCTGGTACACCGCCAAGAACGGCGGCAGCGGCAGCTGGACCTATGACGTGCCCCTGGTGAACCACAACAGCACCGGCACCTACTTCATCCATGTCTACAGCGGCAATAAGCTGGTGGCCCACACCACCGCCCAGGTGGCGAAGCTCCCGGCTCCCGACACCGTCACGGCCCAGGTGTCCGACAACTGCCGCACCATGTCCATCCGGCTGGATACCGCCCACAGCTACAGCGGCGTCCGCTTCGCCGTGTGGAGCAGCGCCGGCGGCCAGGACGACCTGGTTTGGTACACCGCCAAGAACGGCGGCAGCGGCAGCTGGACCTATGACGTGGATCTGGCCCGCCACAACACCACCGGCACCTACTTCATCCATGTGTATGCCGGGAACAAGCTGGTGGCTCACACCACTGCCCAGGTCAAGAGCCTGCCCGCTCCCGCCCCCGGCGTCAAGCCCGGCCTGACGGCCACCGTCTCCGCCGATAACGCCGCCATGGAGCTGGCCCTGACCACCACCGCCAAGTATGGCAAGGTCCGCTTCGCCGTGTGGAGCAATGCCAACGGTCAGGACGACCTGGTCTGGTACGACGGCGGCCTCACCGGCAGCACCTGGTCCGCCGGTGTGAAGCTGTTGAACCACAAGACCCTGGGCGGCTACTTCATCCACGTCTATGCCGACGGCAAGCTGGTGGCCCACACCACCGCCAATGTCTACGGTATGCCGCCTCAGCAGAGCGCCCAGGCCATCGTCACCGACGACTTCGCCTGGATAAAGCTGCGGCTCTACAGCGCCACCGGCTACAGCAATATCCGCTTCGCCGTGTGGAGCAGCGCCGGCGGCCAGGATGATCTGGTCTGGTACAAGGGTGAGAACATCGGCGGCGCCTGGGTGGCTGCGGCTGACCTGACCCGCCACAACACCACCGGCACCTACTTCATCCACATCTATTCCGGGAACAAGCTGGTGGCCCACACCACCGTCACCGTGAAGTCCCTGCCCAACCGGTAAGGACGGTTCCCCCCTTAACCCCATAGGCAAAACCAGCCCCCGCAGGCAAATGCCTGCGGGGGCTGAGCTTTATCTCACATTTTATTTTCCTGCCAGCTTCTTCACCAGCTGGCCGTCCGGAACGGCCAGCATGGTCTGATAGGTGGTGTACACCACCATGCCCGGCCTGGCCCCGGCGGGCTTTTTCACATACCGCACCGGGGTGTAATCCACCGGCACCTTCCCAGCCTCCCGGCCCTGGGAATAGTACGCCGCCAGGCACGCCGCCTCATACAGGCTGGTCTCGTCCGGCTCCTGGCCCCCGGTGCACAGGATCACATGGGAGCCGTGGATCTTCTGGGTATGGAGCCAGATATCCCTCCGGTCGGCCTCCTTGGCGGTGAGCCGGTCGTTCTGCCGGTTGCTGCGGCCCACCAGGATCCGCAGCCCGGCGGAGGACACAAACTGCCTGGGCCTGGAGGCCCGCTGAAAGCCCGGCTGCTTTTTCCCCCGGTTTTTCAGGTACCCCCCGCTTTCCAGCTCCGCCCGGATGTCGTTGAAATCCTGCTCCGCCTCCGCCTGGGACAGCTCCTGCACCACGCTTTCCAGGTACGTCAGCTCCTCCCGGCCCTTTTCCAGCTGCTCCGTCAGAATTTTCTCGGCGGTCTTGGCCTTGGCGTACTGCTTGAAATACCGGGCGGCGTTCTCCTGGGGCCCCAGGCGCACATCCAGCGGGATGTCCATTGGCGGGCAACCGTCCTCATAGTAATTTTCTGCCGTCAGGCGGTTCATACCCCGCTCCATGCGGTAGAGGTTGGCGGTGATCAGCTCGCCGCAGATGCGCAGCCGTTCCCGGTCCCGGGTGGCAGCCAGCTCCTTCTCCTGGGCCGCCAGCTTCCGGCGCACCCGGTCCCGGGCGGCGGTAGCGGACTTCATCAGGTCCTGGCCCTTCTGCCGGACCCGGTCCGCCTGGTCCCGGCCCTCATAAAATTCGTCCAGCAGCCGGCCGAAGGAGTCGAAGGTCTCCTGCTCCATGGCCGGGCCGTATTGGGTGATGGGACAATAGGTAAAATCCGCCGGCCGGCCGGCCCGGCGCAGCAGGGTGGGCACAAAGCCGCCGACGACGATTCTGTCCCGCCATGTCCCAAGGCTGTCCCACAATTTTTCGCCCTTGTCCCGGGACAAATGGGCGTCTGTCTCACCGTATGCGGCGCAGACCAGCTCCCGGGCCATCAGCGGCGGCAGGGCCGTGAAGGTATCCAGCAGCCACCCGTCCAGGGGCATATCTTCCGGCAGGGCGGAAAGCAGTTCCAGAAATTCCTCCCGTGTGATCTCCAGCGGCGAGCGCTTTTCCTGCCGGGGCGGCAGATGATAGAACAGGCCCGGCAGCACCTGCCGCTGCTGGGACATCTCGAAGTCCACCCGCCGCAGGCAGTCGGTGATCCGGCCCTGGTGATCCACCAGGATGAGATTGGCGTGCCGGGGCATGGCCTCCAGGATCAGACGCCACTGGCGCTGCTCCCCCAGCTCGTCGGCGGCCTGGATGGTCAGGGTCACCACCCGCTCCAGGGGCTCCTGGACAACGGACAAAATGCGCCCTCCTGCCAGGTGCTTGCGCAGCAGCATACAGAACATCGGCGGCTGGGAGGGATTGTCCCGCAGCTGCTCCGTCAGGTGCAGCCGGGGCTGGGTGGCTCCGGCGCACAGCAGCAGCCGCCGCCCGCCCCGCAGCAGCAGCACCACCTGGTCCCGGGCGGGCTGCTGGATCTTTTCAATGCGGGTGTTTTCCGCCTGGGCGGCGGTCTCCCGGACCACGGCGCTCAGGCAAATGGCGTCCAGCGGCATATTACTCCCCCTCCATCATCCGGCAGAACAGCTCGTTGACCCGGTCCCGCCGCCCCTGGAGATACAGATAGCCCAGCAGAGCCTCCAGGGCCGTGGCCTGCTGATACTGGGCCCGGCTGGCATGGGCCGGGATGGAATGGACGTTGGCGTTGCGGCCCCGGCGGAACACGTCCTGCTCCTCCTGGGTCAGCAGGGGGAGAATTTTCTCCGCCAGCTCCGCCTGCCGGGGGGCGCACACCAGGGCCACCGCGGCCCGGTGCAGCCCCTTTCCCGTGGCCTTGCCCCCGGCGCACAGCCAGGTGCGCACCAGCAGCTCATACACCGCGTCGCCTATATGGGCCAGGCCGATGGAGCTGATGCTGCGGATCTGCTCCGGCGGCAGCTGCACGGCAAAATAATCAGTCATGGTATTTGCTCCTTAATGGTTTCGTTACGCAATATCAGCCCTTGGCGGCCAGCCAGTTGCGGCCGGTGTGGGCCTCCGCCAGCAGGGGGACGGACAGCTCCGCCACGCCCTGCATCTCCTGCTGCAAAAGGGCCTCCACCCGGGGGGCCTCCTCCTCCGGACACTCCACGATCAGCTCATCGTGGACCTGCATAATCAGCCGGGCGGCCAGGCCCTCCCGGGCCAGGCGGCTGTGGACCCGGACCATGGCCAGCTTGATGATGTCCGCCGCCGTGCCCTGGATGGGCATATTCAGGGCCACCCGCTCGCCGAAGGACCGCATATTGAAGTTGGAGCTTTTCAGCTCCGGCAAAGCCCGGCGGCGGTGCCACAGGGTCTCCACATAGCCCTGCTCCCGGGCCTTGTCCACCACGTCCGTCATATACTGCTTCACCCCGGTATAGGTGGCGAAATACCGGTCCATATACTCCTTGGCCTCCTGCACCGTGACGCCAATATCCTGGGACAGGGAGAAGGCGGAAATGCCATAGACAATGCCGAAGTTCACGGCCTTGGCCCGGGAGCGCATCTGGTGGGTCACCTGGTCCTGGGGCACATGGAACACCCGGGCGGCGGTGACGGTGTGGAAGTCCGCACCGGACAGGAAGGCCTGCTGCATGGCGGTGTCGCCGGAGATGTGGGCCAGCAGCCGCAGCTCGATCTGGGAATAGTCGGCGTCCACCAGCACATGGCCCGGGGCCGCCACGAACATCTCCCGCATTTTGCTGCCCAGCTCCGTGCGGGTGGGGATATTCTGAAGATTCGGCTCCGTGGAGGACAGGCGGCCGGTGGCCGTTACCGTCATCTGGAAGCTGGTGCGGATGCGGCCGTCGGGGTCGATGACCTTCAGCAGGCCGTCGGCATAGGTGCTTTTCAGCTTGGCATACTGCCGGTAGGTCAGCACGTCCGCCACCAGGGGGTGGTCCTTCAGCTTCTCCAGCACGTCGGCGTTGGTGGACCAGCCGGTTTTGGTCTTTTTCCCGTGGGGCAGGCCCAGGTCCTCAAACAGGACCTTTCCCAGCTGCTTGGGGGAATTGATGTTGAACTGCTGCCCGGCGGCGGCGTAAATCCGCTGCTCCAGCCGGTCGATGGTGTCGGACAGGTCCGCGCCGAACCGGGCCAGGGCCCCGCCGTCCACCAGAAAGCCGCTGCGCTCCATATCCGCCAGCACCCGGCACAGAGGAAGCTCCACATCGAAGTACAGCTTTTCCATGCCCTGTTCCCGGAGCCGGGGCAGCAGCACACCATGCAGGGCCTCTATCGCCGCGCCATAGCTGTGCAGCGACGCCCAGGCGGCGGACCGGTCCCCCAGATGAGAGAAGGCGTCCGGCTCCAGATGGACGGGCTTTTCCAGCTCCTGGTTGAAATACGACACAAACAGCCGGGGCAGGTCGTATTTCCCGGCGGTGGCGTCCAGCAGATAGGCCGCCAGGGCGGTGTCGAACACGAAGCCCTCCGCCGGAAGGCCCGCGTCCAGCAGGGCGCGCATCAGGTCCTTGACGTTGTGGGACACCTTGGGGATATCGGCGGCAAACAGCGCCGCCAGCAGGGCCTGCCAGTCCCCCTGATAGTCCCCGGTCCACAGCTCCGCCGCCCAGGAGGCATTCTCCCCGGCGTCCCACTGGACGGAAAGGGCGGACAGGTCCGGCATCGCATATACGGTGACAGCCTCCGCCTGCCGCCACTGGGCCAGCAGGTCCCGGGCCTGGTCCTCCGTCCGGACGGGGACCACCGCGGCGGTAACCTCCGGCCTCTCCGCCGTCTCCTGGTGGGGGCGCAGGTGGTATTTGTCGATGAGCTTCTGAAATTCCAGCCGCAGGAACAGGTCGTACAGCTCCGGGCGGAAGGGCCGGCGGAGATTTTCCGCCGGGTCAAAGTCCAGGGGGGCGTCGGTGACGATGGTGGCCAGCCAATAGCTGTGGCGGGCGGACTCCTCCCCCTCCGTCAGCTTGCGGATGGCGGCGGGCTTGGCGTGCAGGTCCGGCAGCAGGCGATAGATCTCGTCAATGGCGCCGTATTCCTGCACCAAGGCCATGGCAGTCTTCTCCCCTACCCCCGGCACGCCGGGAATGTTGTCCGAAGTGTCGCCCATCAGGGCCTTCAGGTCGATCATGTGGATGGGGTCGAAGCCGTACTGCTCCCGGAAGGTCTCCGGGGTCATATCCTTGGTGGTGGTCTGGCCCATACGGGTGGACACCAGCTTCACCTTGGTGCGGTCGGTGATCAGCTGGAGGCTGTCCTTGTCGCCGGTGACGATGACGCAGTCCCACCCCGCCGCCTGGCATTTGCGGCTGATGGTGCCGATGAGGTCGTCGGCCTCGTACCCCGCCAGCTCATAGCAGGGCACGGACATGGCCGAAAGCACCTGCTTCATCACCGGCAGCTGCATGGCCAGCTCCGGGGGCATGGGCTTGCGCTGGGCCTTGTAATCCGCGTCCGCCCGGTGGCGGAAGGTGGGCTCCCGGCGGTCAAAGGTGACGCATAGGGCCTCCGGGTTTTCCTCGTCCAGCAGGCGCTGGAGGGTGGTGATGAAGCCGTATACCGCGTGGGTATACAGCCCCTCCCGGGTGGACAGGGGGCGGATGCCGTAATAGGCGCGGTTCAATATACTGTTGCCGTCCAGGACCATGAGCTTCATGGAAGGGACCTCCTAATTCGTTTGATCCGTTTTATTATACCTCTTTTTATTCTTTTGTACAAGGAGCAGAAAGAGACGCACGCGGCTTGTCAAAAAAGAATTTTTTGACAAGCTGGAAATCCGTGAGGCGGCATGATAAAATAAAAGAAAAATTTTGGGAAAATTTTTTCGGGGGACGCAATAAAACCGCCTTGCCGTGCATTATCCAGATGACAGGAGACAAAAGAGATGCTGCACAGGATTGACAACACAACTTCATCCCTCCCTGCGGAGGAGGTCCAGGAGCTTCGGCGGCTGCTTTCGGGAGTGGCCGCAGGAAGCCAAGACGATCTGGCCGAACTATATCGCCGCACCCGAACGGCGGTGTACGGTCTGGCCCTGTCCTATCTCCGCAATGCCCACGACGCTCAGGACCTGACCCAGGACGTGTTCGTTCACATCTGGGACACGGCGGGACAGTACCGGCCCACAGGCTCGCCTGTTGGGTGGATCCTGGCGGTGTGCCGGAATCTGTGCCTGATGCACCTGCGGCGGGAGAGCCGCCAGGTGACCATGGAGGACCGGGAGTGGCACGCCATCCCCGACAACTGCCCGGGGCTGGACAGCCAGGAGCGGCTGCTTCTGCAGGACGCCCTGGCGGTGCTGGGAGAGGAGGAGCGGCGGATCGTCCTGCTGCACACGGCGGGCCTGAGGCACCGGGAAATCGGTCAGGCGCTGGGCCTGCCCCTGGCAACCGTCCTGTCAAAATATCACAGAGCATTGAAAAAGATGCGAGCTTACATGGAAGGAGATGACGCCCGATGACCAACGATCAGATGGAACGCAGGCTTTCCGCCGCACTGGACAAGACCGCGCCGGACGACGTGGACGGCGTGCTCTCCCGCTGTACAGAGCGGAAAGGAACGGTAGTCCCTATGAAAAAGAAGAATAACCGAATGAAGAAATGGATGCAGACGGTGGCAGCCTGCCTGGCGGTGCTGCTGCTGGGCGGCGGCGGTCTGCTGGTGCAGCAGGCCCACGCCGTGACCTCGGTGGTGTCCCTGGACGTGAATCCCAGCATCGAGCTGCGGGTGAACAGCCGGGAAAAGGTGGTGTCCTGCCAGGCCCTGAACCAGGAGGCCCAGGCCGTGCTGGAGGATATGGACGGAGGCCGGGACCTGAAGGGCGTCAAGGCGGACGTGGCGGTGAACGCCATCGTGGGCAGCCTGGTGCGGTGCGGGTATCTGGACAGTCTGTCCTCCGCCATCCTCATCTCCGTGGAGGATAAGGACCAGGCCCGGGCTCAGCGTCTTCAGCAGGAGCTGACCAGTGTTGCGGGCGGCGCTTTGGGCGACTCCCAGGCCGCTGTCCTGAGCCAGACGGTGCAGCAGGACAAGGAGCTGGAAAAGCAGGCCAAGGCCAACAACATCTCCACCGGCAAGGCGGCCCTGATCCGCCAGGCCATGGCCCTGAACGGCAGCCTGACCTTCGAGGGGCTGGCAAAGCTGTCCGTGGAGGAGCTGCGGGACCTGATCGAGGCCGGGGCCCCGGGGATGCCCATCGGCATGACGGCGGCTCTGGAGGCGGCGGCCCGGTATGCGGGCCTGACCACGGCGGACATCACCGACGCGGACGTGGACCCGGAGCTGGACGAGAATCCCGCCCACTATGAGGTGGAGTTCCAGGTGCCCGGCAAGGGCGAGCTGGAGTATAAGGTGGAGGCGTATACCGGCCAGGTGCTCAGCGGCCCGGCCAATGTGCAGCCCTCCACTCCCGTGAACCCCTCCGGTGACATTGGCATGGAGGCCGCCAAGAGCGCTGCTTTGAAGCACGCGGGTCTGTCCACCGCCGTCTTTACCAAGGCGGAGCGGGACTATGACGACGGGCGACTGGAGTATGAGCTGGAGTTCCACACCGACAGCGCCGCCTATGAGGTCACCGTGGACGCCGCCACCGGCCGCGTGCTGGACTATGAGAAGGAGAACCTTCGCGGCGGCACCGGCAGCACCGATATCGGCGCCCAGGCCGCCAAGGCCGCGACCCTGAAGCACGCGGGCCTGTCCGAGAGCCAGGTCTGGGAGCTGCAGGCGGAATGGGACAACGAAAACGGCCGGGCCGTGTATGAGGTGGAGTTCAAGTCCGGCGGCATGGAATATGAATATGTCATCGACGCCGCCACCGGAGCCGTGCTGGACCACGAGGTGGAGCGGGACGACTGAGCGCAGTAAAAAAAAGGGGGCGGACGAAAGTCCGCTCCCGGTTTTTGCCGTCTGGACAATGCGCCCCGGATGTATAGGGCGGAAGGTTTGACTTTTCATCCAATTTTGGTATAATATGTGCAGTAAGTTCTATTCAATCGAAAGGGAGAAAGGATATGGAACGGAAATTTGTACTGAGCTGCTGCTCCACGGTAGACCTGCCCTATGCGTACATGGCCCAGCGGGACATCCCGGTGCTGTTTTACCACTATGTGGTGGGTGACCAGGAGTATGTGGACGATATGGGCCGGGATCCGGCGGCTCTGCCCCGGTTTTACGGGTTCCTGAAGGCGGGCCAGCTTCCCCAGACGTCCCAGATCAACGTGGCCGATTATCTGGATTTCTTTGAGGAGCAGCTGCAAAAGGGCGACCTGCTGCACATCGCCTTCACCTCCGGCCAGTCCGGCTCGGTGCACAACGCCCAGGCCGCCGGAAAGCTGCTGCAGGAGAAGTATCCCGACAAGAAGATCGTGGTCATCGACTCCCTGTGCTCCTCCTCCGGCTACGGTCTGCTGGTGGATACGGCGGCGGATATGCGGGACGCCGGGGCCACCCTGGAGGAGACGGCCCAGTGGGTGCTGCGGAACCGCAACAAGGTGCACCACCAGTTCTTCTCTTCCGATATGACCCAGTTCCGGCGCACGGGCCGGGTGTCCGGTGCGGCGGCCATGGTGGCCACCATCATGAACATCTGCCCCATTATGCGGCTGGACGACAAGGGGGCCATCAAGGCCTACAGCAAGGTCCGGGGCAAGAAGAAGGCCGTGGAGGCCACGGTAAACGCCATGGAGGAGCACGCCCAGGGCGGCCGGGACTATGACCAGCGCTGCTTCGTGTGCCACTCCCAGTGCCCGGAGGACGCGCAGATGCTCATCGACGCTCTGGAGGAGCGGTTCCCCAGGCTCCGGGGCAAGATCCGCCTGTGCGACATCGGCACCATCATCGGGTCCCACAGCGGCCCCGGCACCGTGGCGGTGTTCTTCATGGGCGACGAGCGCCCGGCAATGGACTGATACATCATGCTCCCGATGCAGGCATCCGTGAAACGGGTGCCTGCATCTCAGCTTGTCAAAAAGGCCTCGCAGAGTTTGCCGTCCGCAGGCGGCAAATAAAATGGAATCATTTTTTGCCGGGGCGTGTACCTGGCAAAAAATACTTCTCAGTCTGCAAGTGTGGAATTTGGTCGCCCGTGGCGGACAAATTATGCACGCGGCAGACTGCAAGCCTTTTGTTCAAAAAGGGCAACGCCCTTTTTGGATAATCTCTGACGGGCGGGGCTTCGGCCCCGCCCGTTTTGCGCTTCACTCCCCCTTCCCTGCCGTCCGCTCCCGGAACCGGCGGGAGGCCGCATCCCAGTCGATGATGGCCAGCGCTGCCTCCACATAGTCCTCCCGCCGGTTTTCATAGTCCGGGATAAATGCGTGCTCCCACAGGTCCACGTTGAACAGCGGCCACAGAGGCAGCGGCGTGTCCTGGTTGGCGGTGCAGGTGACCTGCAGCCCCCCGGAGCAGCACACCAGCCACACCCATCCGCTGCCGAACACGCTCATGGCGGCGTTCTTCAGGCTGCGGTGCAGCCCCTCCACGGAGCCGAAGCTGTGCTCCACCTCCGCCAGCAGCTCCCCGGAGGGCTTGGTGGTCCGGGCCGGGGCCAGGGAGGAAAAATACAGCCCGTGGTTATACACGCCCCCGCCATAGCGGCGCACTGCCTGGCCCAGGGTCCGGGGCAGCTGGCACCAGTGCAGCAGCAGCCGCTCCAGCGGCCAGTCCTGATATTGGGTCCAGGGCACCAACGCCCCGTTGAGCCGGTCCACATAGGCGGCAAAGAACGCGTCGTGGTGCAGCCGCACCGACGAGCGCCCCAGGTTTGGCTCCAGAGCCGCCGGGGCATAGGGCAGCGGCGGCAGGATATAGGGATAAGTCATGGCAGGCAGTTCCTTTCCGAAAAAATTTCCTGCTTCCATGGTATGCCGCCGTTGACAAACCATGCCTTTTGGTGCAAACTGTAAACAGCCGCCCGGCGGCAAAGGAGGAAGAAACATGCGAAGAAAAGACAGAGAACGGGACCGGAGCTTTGCCTGGGAGGTGCTGAAAAAGGCCCCCTATGCCACCCTGTCCCTGACGGACAGCCAGGGCCGCCCCTATGCCGTGCCGGTGAACCAGGCCGTGGACGAGGAGTACCACGTGGTCTATTTCCACTGCGCCGGAGCCGGAGAAAAGTGGGAGCTTCTGAAGGACGGGGCCGAGGTGTGCCTGTCGGCGGTGTCCCACGCCACGGCGGTGCCCAACGCCTTCACCATGGCCTATGCCAGCGCCGTTCTGCGGGGCCGGGCGGAGGTGGTGACGGACCAGGGCGAGTGGACCCGGGCCCTGCTTCTGCTGTGCTCCGCCTTTGATCCCAAGGGCATGGGCCGCTTCACGGAGTCCGTGGAAAAATACGGCCCCGCCACAAAGGTGATCCGGATCACCCCCCGGGAGCTTACCGGCAAGGAAAACACCGCCGCCGAAGCGCCCCACCATCATCACGACTGAGGAAACACTATGGCATGCTATATTTTCGGTGCAGGCAGCTTTTACGGCCTGGACCGCTGTCCCCGGGCCGACGACTTTATCATCGCCGCCGATGGCGGCTGGCTGGCCTGCCGCAAGACCGGCATCACTCCGGACCTGCTGCTGGGGGATTTCGACTCCCTCAGCACCCAGCCCGACTTCCCCAACATCCTCCGGGTGCCGGTGGAGAAGGACGACACCGACACCATGCTGGCGGTGAAAACCGGCCTGGAGCGCGGGGAAACGGAGTTCCACATCTACGGCGGCATGGGGGGCCGCCGGACGGACCACACCATCGCCAATTTCCAGGCCCTGCTGTACCTGGCCCGGCGGGGGGCTCAGGGCTGGCTGTATGGCCAGGGGGAGCGGTACACCGCCGTATGCGGCGGCACCGTCACCTTCCCCGCCCGGGACCGGGGCATTCTGTCGGTGTTCTGCCTGGGAGCCGACGCTAGGGACGTCAGCATCCAGGGAGGCCAGTATCCCCTGCACCACGCGGTGCTGACGGCGGAGTTTCCCCTGGGCGTCAGCAACCACTTTGTGGGACAGCCCATTACGGTGTCTGTTCGGGATGGCAGCCTGCTCATAGGCCTGGTGGAAGACTGACCCGGGCGTTTTTTGCGTTCCCGGTTGCCAAAGCGGGCCATGCGTGGTAGAATAGACAGGAATGGAAAGGGGGCTTCTGCCATGCTTTTGGCCATTGATATCGGCAATTCCAACATCTCCGTGGGGCTGTTCGACCAGAAACGGGACCTGAAATTTCTGTCCTCCATCGACACCGACAGCCGGAAAACGGCAGATCAGATCAGCATCGACCTGATGAACATCTTCTCCCTGTATCAATACGACCTGCGTGACGTCAGCGGCGCCATTTTCTCCAGCGTGGTGCCGCCCATCAACTTCATGATGGCCAAAGCCCTGACCCGCCTGCTGGGAAAGCCCCCCATGATCGTGGGCCCCGGGGTCAAAACCGGGCTCAACATCCGCATGGAGATCCACAACCAGCTGGGGGCGGACCTGGTGGCAGGCGCCGTGGCCGCCCTGGACAAGTACCCCACCCCCATCATCATGATCGACATGGGCACCGCCACCACCATCTCCTATATCTCCAGCAGGCGCAGCTATGAGGGCGGCCTGATGTTCCCCGGGGTGCGGCTGAGCCTGGACGCCCTGTCGGACCACACCGCCCAGCTGCCGGACATCTCCCTGCAGCACCCCAAGAGCCTCATCGGCAAAAACACCGAGGACTGCATGCGCTCCGGCATTGTCTACGGCACCGCCGGGATGCTGGACGGCGTCATCGACCGCATCCGGGAGGTCCTGCCCCAGGGGGAGACCCCCACCATCGTGGCCACCGGCAGCAATGCCCCGGTGATCGTGCGCTACTGCCGCAACAAGGTGCTCTATGACAAGTATCTGCTGATGGAGGGGCTGTGGGACATCTATCAGAAGAATCACTGATAAAAAGAGCTTTGCTTTTTTGACAGTCACGGCAAAGGCCCCGGACTTTCGTCCGGGGCCTTTGCTTATGCAGTTGGCGTATGAGGAAGGCTGTCACAGCCGGTTGGGCAGGGCTGCGGCCCCTTCCTTATAGGTGGGTCAGCGGGCCTTGCGCTTCAGGGTCACAGCGGCGGGGATCATCACGCAGCTGAAGGAAGCGGCCAGCACCCAGACGATGATGTTGGAGGAGTCGCCGGTCTTGGGGGCGTCGGGCTTGCCGGGCTCCTCGGGCTTGCCGGGGTTCACGGGATCGGGATTCTCGGGCTGGGCAACGCCCTCGTAGGCCATCTCAGTGAGGCTGCGGGAGAAGATGAAGTTGCTGATGAAGGTGTACTCGTCGGTCTGGTGGATCTTGTGGTTCAGGACGTTGGCAAACAGGGCCATGTCCAGGTCGCCGTTCTGATACTCGAAGCCCACCACGCCGTTGTTGTACTGGTTGAACTGCTCGGTCAGCTCATCGTCCGTCAGGCAGATGCAGCCCTGCAGGGGATCCTTGCCGGCGTTCTGCATCAGAACGGTAGCGCCCTCGGGGAGCTTGGTGAACCAATAGGTGCCGTACTCGTACATCACGTCGTCAGCTTCGTTGATATAGGTGGCGTTGACCAGGGTGTTGTTGGGATATACCACCCGGCCCAGGAAGTCGGTACCCATGTCACAGGAGGAGATCTCCACGCCCAGCTCCTGCATGAAGGCAGAACTGCCGGTGATGGCGTCGTTGCTGTAGCCCATGTAAGGCGTACCGGCCTTCACGGCGGCCAGGGCATCGTCGCTGAGGACGCGGGAGCCCACGATGACGTTGGCCTTGGTCAGGTCATCGGTCATGGTGAAGCCCATGGCGGTCAGAGCCAGCCAGTCGAAGCGGTAGTTATAGGAGCCGGAGCGCAGGGTGGTCTCCACGTAGCCGGAGGTGTTGTCGGCGGGCTTGCCGGGCAGATACACCTGGGGATTGAGGATGACGGCGGCCTTGATGCCGGTGCCGTACACGCCGGTGGCGGTGAGGACATAGTCCTTGGCCACGGTCATGAAGTCCTCATAGGAACAGATGAAGTTGCCCTTCTCGCTGCCCTCGGTGATTATGGCCACGGTCTTGCCGGCCCGCAGCAGCGCGTTGACGGCAGCGGCGGAGTCGTTGGACACGTTGTCGATGATGACGTCGGCGTTCTCCACGCCCTCAAACTGGGTGGCGAAGGCGGCCAGATAGGTCAGAGCCTGGGTATAGTTGATGGTCTCGGGGCAGGCGGCCATGATGGTCTTGTAGGCAGCGGGCTCCGCCACGATGACGCGGTCATAGCCCCGGGCATTGCTGCGCTGGGCGAAGCTCTCGGAGTACAGGCCCTGCCAGACGTTGATGAAGGTGCCGTCGAACAGCTGGCTGTTGGCCAGGGAGCGCTTGGCCTGATACATGGACACCACCATGGTACCGGCGGGATAGGTCACGCCGTCATAGGTGAATTCCTTGCTGGCCACGTTGACCTTCACATCGTTGCGGGTCAGGTACTTCATCTCGGCGGCGGCGTCATACAGATTCTTCTGGTTGGCGCTGTCCATGGGGATGATATAGCACTCGGGATAGAAGTTGCCGTTCTGGCCCTCGCCATCGTACACGGGGCGCATCAGCTCAGTCTGGGTGCCGGGCCGGTCATATTGGTCCACGTACCAGGGAGCCACCAGCTCGTTGGAATTGGTGTTGTTCACGCCGCGGGAGAACAGCTTGGCCTGGTTCTCCAGCATGGTGATCTTGTTGGCCTGGATGTACATGGCCTGGGTCATCAGGCCGTAAGGCACCACCAGCTCGGAGGCGACGTCACTGTACACAGGCAGCTCCCAGGTGATGCCGGCGGTGCCGATCAGGACGGGGAACTGGGAACCGTAGGCGGTGGTCATATCATCCCAGGGCTCGGTCCAGGCCACGCCGGAGGGAGAATCGTTGTCCACACGCAGGTAATCGCGGTAGGGCATCTCGAAGCTGTTGTGCTCGGGGTTGTTGGCGATGGCGCCCATACCCACGGCCTCGCCCAGCTGGATGAACTGCTTGGCGATCAGGTCGTACTCATAGTTGGGCTCGTGGGGAGGCGTGCAGGGCTCGATGAGCATGGCCTCCACGCGGCCGTGGATCTCGGTGAACACCATGGGGTTGAACTTATTCACCAGGGCCATGGCGTTGGCATCCTCAAACAGGGTCTGGTTGGCCTCGTCGCGGTTGGGGTCATAGCCCTGACCGGTGGTGCGGGTCATGTGCTCATAGCCCTCGATGTTCTGCTCGGGGACGATGACCATAAACACGTCGCCCAGCAGCTCCTTGACGTTGACCCGGTTCTCCTGCACATTATAATAGGCGGCCAGGTCCAGCTGACCGGAGTACAGGCTGCCGTTGGCCTTGTAGCCGTTTTCACCGCGGATGAAGCCGATGTAGGAGGCGAAATTCTTGATCTGCTCGGGAACGGCCACGTTCTGCTTGGCCATCTCCTGGGCCAGAAGCTCCTTACCGGCGTCGGTGAAGCCCTCCAGGGTGTTGACGTTGATGGTCTCGTTCTCCAGCAGCAGGTGGGCGAACTCCAGGATGCCGTTGACGGCGGCATTCTCGTTGGAGTGGACGTTGGAGGCGAACATAGGCACCCGCAGGTCATCGAAGTCGCCGTTGGCCAGCTTGGTCAGCGCCAGGTCGGGGTCGGATTCCACCAGGTCGGTGTATGCCAGCCACTTGTCAACGGACTCCTTGGAGTCGGCAACGATCAGGTAGGGCATATCATAGCCGTCGGTGGTGGTCTGGCCCATGGACTCCTTGGACACATACAGGTCGGTGTCCATGGCGGCCAGGGCTTCCAGATCGTCATACAGCTCGTACACGGTGCGGAAGCTGTCGTAAGGAACGACCTTGGCGTGGCAGGAGGCGATGTCCTTACCGTCGGCGGTCACACGCAGGGTGTAATAGCCGCACAGGTCCAGGTATGCGCCGCCGTTGCTGTGGGGGGCGCTGTAATCCACGCTGCCGGAGCGGTTGGCAAAGTAGCAGGAGATGTTCAGGTACAGGACCAGAGAGACCTTGCCGTCGTCGTCGAACGCAAAGCCGTAGTCATCCACCTGGAACATCTGGGTGTCTCTCTGGGTCTTCCAGCTGTCCAGAGGGCCGCCCTGATAGGGGTTGGGGAACTTCTCGGGGTTCAGATAGCCGCGCTGGGTGTCGCGGTCCAGAGACAGGGACAGGCCCGCGTCCATGGCGGCGGCCAGCTCATTCTCCGTCAGGTTGGTGGGCAGGGTGACGGTGGCGGTGGCGTCCTCCGCCAGGGAGATCTGCCAGTCGATGTCGGTGTATGCGGGATAGGTATTTGCCAGGGACTTACCGGGGGAACGAGTGTCCTTCGCCACGTCTGCGACGCTTGCGAACGCAGATGCAGGGAATACGAGAGCGAGGATCAGGACAAACGCCAGGATCTTCGTCGAAAGACGGGATCTTTTGTGCTGCATAGTTTTCTCCTTTTCTTCTCTTTCTTTTCCATGGTGGTCCTTGGGTCGTCCGACGGGGCCGCCGGGCCGTCTGTTGGATCGTTGATTTTAGATTAACACGGCTGTACAGCTTCGTCAATCTGTACAGGCATATGCGGCGCGACAGAAAAATATTTGTATATTTTTGTGCAATGTGCTGTTATGTTTTCCTCTCATGCATTCCGTTATTCATATTGTGAACTTTCAGACAGTCGACCATGCGTTCCACAGGCCGCCGCAGCTATTTGGACATCACTCAAAATTTGTATAAGAAAATATGGTTTTTCCCCCGAAAAACCGGGATACCCGGAGGAAATGCAGGCATTTCTTCGGATATCCCGGCACGCATGTTCTTTTCTATAATCGCAATACGCGTTTTACCGCCATCAAATTGGCCGGTTCTGTTATCCCACCGCCTCCAGCATATGCTCCAGCAGGATGCCGTAGCCCTGGGAGGGGTCGTTCACCAGCACATGGGTCACAGCCCCCACAAAGCGCCCGTTCTGGATGATGGGGCTGCCGCTCATCCCCTGGACGATGCCGCCGGTGGTCTCCAGCAGCTGGGGGTCCGTGACCTTCAGCAGCAGGTCCCGGCCGTCCCGGTTCATGGGACAAAGCCGCACAATCTCCACCTGATAGGCCCGGGTATCATCTCCGGAGACGGTGGACAGAATGGTAGCAGGGCCCGTGGTCACCTGGCTGCGCTGGGCCACCGGCAGGGCCGTGCCGGAGACGAAGTCCCCCTCCGCCACGGTGCCGAAAATGCCGCCGGTGGTGTTGGCGGACACGGTGCCCACGTCGTGCTGGGCCGTGAAGTCCCCCTTCAGCTGGCCCGGCTCACCCTTTTCGCCCTTTTTCACGGCCTTCACGGAGGTCTCCATAATGGAGCCGCTGGCCAGAGGCATCAGCTGGGCCGTGTCCGTGTCGGTGATGCCGTGGCCCAGAGCGCCGTAGGCCCCGGTGTCCGGGTCATAGAAGGTCAGGGTCCCCACGCCGGCCATGCTGTCCCGGGTCCAGGCGCCCAGCCGCCAGGAGCCGTCCTCCGCCTGCACCGGCACGGCGGTGACGTCCAGGGTCTTGCCCTCACGCCGCAGGCCGATGGCGGCGGGCTGTCCCCCGGTGGCCTGCAGCAGGGCCTGCAGGTCCTCCGTGGAGGTGACCTTTTCGCCGTTGCAGCTGACGATCAGGTCCCCCTCCCGGATGCCGCAGTCCCGGGCCGGGCAGGGGTCCGTTTCCGAGGTGGACACCACCAGCACGCCGTCGGCAAAGAGCTTGATGCCCACCGCCTTCCCCACAGGGATCAAGGTGCGCTGATCGGCCCATACCGCCTGGCAGCACAGGACCCCGGTGAGCAGCACGGCCAGCAGCCATGCGGCCGGCCTGCGTATGCGTCGCTTTTTTTGCGTTTCATACATGCGATCACCCCTGTTTTTGAATTTTGTCGCCGGCGACAGAGTTACTTTGCGCCGCCGGACGGCGTTTCATGTCCGCTAAATAAAGGATGCTTTTCCGCCGGACGCGAAAAAAGCGCCGCAGACGGCTGTCTGCGGCGCAAAGGCGGAAGAAATTTCCAATTTTTACCGGGTCTCGTAGCGCTTGGGGTCCTTGGGCAGGCACAGCTCCAGGATCAGGCCCACCACGAACACACCGGCGGAAATAGCGGAGGCGAAGCCATTACAGCGTCACCTGACAGCCGGGGGCGAAGAAGTACAGCACCATTTCCGCCACCGGCGTTTCCAGCACCCGGCTCAGGGCCTGGCTGTACGCCGTCAGCTGGGGGCGGTACAGCTCCGCCCGGGCGGGGGCCTCCTCCGGCCTGATGCGGTCGGTTTTGAAGTCCACGATGACCAGGCCCTCCTCCGTCCGGAAGGCGCAGTCCACCACGCCCTGGAGCATCAGCTCGTCCTCCGGCTCCGCCGCCGGGTCATACAGCGCCGCCGGCAGCAGCAGGGAAAAGCGGTACTCCCGGTACACCTGCTCCGCCCGGCGGATGCGCTGGGCCAGAGGCGAGGCCAGGAACCGCCGCACCTGCTCCAGGTCCAGGGACGCCGCCTGCTCCGGGGTCAGCAGATGCCGCGCCGTCAGGGACGCCGCCTGCTCCTCCGGGTCCGGGCCGTTCAGGTCCAGGTACTGCATCAGCAGGTGCATGGCCGTGCCCCGCTGAGCGGCGGACAGGGGCCGCTCCCCCAGCAGGAACCGGGGGGTGTCCACCTGCACCTGCCGCACCCGCCGGACCGTGCCCTGGGCGATCTCCTCGTCCAGCTCCCGGCCCTTCAGCTGGGTGGCCGTGACCTTGGTGGGGATGCGGCAGGCCGCCTGATGGGGATAGTCCAGCTCCTGGACCTCCACGGCGCTCTCCGGCGGGACCTCCTGCGGTGCGTCCTCCCGCTCCCGGGCCGCCGCGGCCGTGGGATTTTCCCACACCTGCACCTGCCAGCCGCCGCCCAGGCCCACCCGGGTCTGGGGCTCCGCCTCCGCCCATCGGCGCAGAGGCTCCCCCTCTGGGGCGCACAGCAGCGGCAGCAGCAGCCAGTCTCCGGGGCATTTGGCCCCGGCCACCGCCTCCGGCGGCGTGGGCATATCCGCCAGCACCGACAGGTCCGCCAGCCGCTTGCGGCCGTGGGCCATGCACTGCACGCAGATGAGCTTCTCCTTGGCCCGGGTCAGGGCCACATACAGGATCCGCATTTCCTCGGACTTGCTCTCCCGGGTCAGGGCCGCCGCCACGGCGGTTTTGGTGACGGTGTCGTACCGGATGCGCTTTTCCCGGTCCACACGCTCGGTGCCCAGGCCCAGCCGGGGGTGCACCAGCACCGGACGGCGGAAGTCGTCGGCGTTGAAGGCCTTGTGCAGGTCCGTCAGGATCACCACCGGGAACTCCAGTCCCTTGGACCGGTGCACGCTCATGATCTGCACCCCGCTGCCGGCGGTCCGGGTGGTGATGGGGGGCTGCCGCCCCTCCTCCAGCAGGTCGTGGAGCTGGGTCACAAAGTCGAACAGGCCGCCCCGGCCAGCCGCCGCCTGCTGACCGGCGTAGGTATACAGGGCGATGAGGTTCTCCTTCCGGGCGGCTCCGCCCTCCATGGCCCCGAACACCGCCAGGGCGTGGCACTCCGTATAGAGCTTCCACAGCAGGCGGTCCGCCGTCATGTCCCGGGCCGCCAGCCGCAGCTCCTCCAGCAGCCGCCGGAAGTCCGCCGTGTCCGCGCCGTCGTCCAGGCATAGGGCGTCGTAATAGTCCCCCTCCGGCTGCAGCGCCCGGATCAGGGCCAGGCGGTCCGCCGAAAAGCCGAACAGCGGCGACCGCAGCACGGCGATCAGCGGCACATCCTGCCGGGGATTGTCGATGATCTGCAGAAAAGACACCATCACCGCCGCCTCCGGGGTGCTGAAGAAGGCCTCGCTTTCCCCGCTGGTGCAGGGGATGTTCTCCCGGCGCAGAGCCGCCGTATAGGCCGCCAGCCTGGCCCGGGGGGAGCGCATGAGAATGACGATGTCCTCCGGCTCCACCGGCCGGGGCCGGCCGTCCTCCCCCTGCACCTGGAATTTCTCGTCCAGCAGCTGCCGGATGCGGCGGGCCGTGAACCGGGCCTCCATCTCCGTCCGGTCGAAGCTCTCCTCCTGGGTGTTTTCCACGCTGATGAAGTGCAGCTCCGGCTCCATGCCCGGCCGGGGCGGGTACGCCGCCTCCGCGCCGAAGTACAGCTGCTCGTCGTCGCCGTAGTCCATTTCTCCCATTTCCCGGGACATAACAGACCGGAACACGAAGTTGGTGCCGTCCAGCACCTCCCGGCGGGAGCGGAAATTCCGGCTCAGCAGCACCTTCCGGGGCTGGCCCTCCTCCGCTTCCGATGCCGGGACATAGGACAGGTATTTTTCCAGAAAGATGGTGGGGTCCGCCAGCCGGAAGCGATAGATGCTCTGCTTCACGTCGCCCACGGCGAACAGCCGCCGCTCCCGGTCGGACAGCGCCCGGAAAATGCAGTTCTGCACCTGGTTGCTGTCCTGATATTCGTCCACCATCACCTCCCGGTAGCGGGAGGCCACCTGCCGGGCCAGGTCCGTGGGCTGGCCCTGGCCGTCGGTCAGCAGGTCGATGGCATAGTGCTCCTGGTCGGAAAAGTCCATCACGTTCCGCCGGACCTTCTCCGCCTGGTAGCGCAGGGTGAACCGGGCCGTCAGGCTCAGCAGGGCCAGCATGGCCGGGGCCATCTGGCGCAGGTCCTCCAGCAGCTCCTCCTCCGGCACGGAAAAGGTGGCCCGGATGTCCTTCAATGCCTTTTTGCACTGCTCCAGCACCGCCTTGGACCGGTCCCGGCAGGCGGCGTTTTCGTCGCCCCGGACGGCTCCCATCCGGCGGAATACGGGGACCGCCTGTCCCAGGCTGTCCCAGCCCTGTTCCGCCTTGTCCCGCAGGTGTTCCAGGGCCTGGGCTGCCTCCAGGAACCGGTCGCCGTAGGCTTTGTACACGGCGGGGTAGTCCTCCATGTCCTCCACGGCCTGGTTCAGCCGCCGGGACCAGAAGTCCGCCTTCCGCAGGGCGTCCTCCATGAGATACCGGCCGCAGCCGGTGTCCGGCAGGTGCTCCGGCGTTCTGGCCCAGTCCCGCTTCAGCTCCTCCAGCCACCGCAGGGGGTGGGGGTGGCTCTGGGTCTTCTGGTGCAGGTCCAGCACCAGGGCCTCCAGGGCCCGGTCGTCCCGGCCGGCTCCCAGGGTCTCCGCCAGCAGGCGGGCGTTTTCGTCCTCCTCAATGCCGGCGTAAAAATCCTCCAATACCCGGTCCAGCACCCGCCGCCGCAGCAGGGCGGCCTCCTGCTCGTCCAGCACCCGGAAATCCGGGGTCAGGCTGTGCTCCTCCACCGGCGGCAGCAGGTGGACGTTCTCCCGCAGAAGCCCGGCGCAGAAGGCGTCCACCGTTTTGATGTCCGCCTGATACACCCGCAGCATCTGCCGCCGCAGGTGACCGTCCCCGGGGCGCTCCGCCACCCGGCGGGTCAGCTCCTGGGCGATCTTGCCCCGCAGCTCCGCCGCGGCGGCCTTGGTATAGGTGATGATCAGGAAGTCGTCCACCTGGCAGCCCTCCTGCTCCATATAGGAAAACAGGCGCTCCACCAGGACCTTGGTTTTGCCGGAGCCTGCGGCGGCGGACACCAGCAGGCTTCCGCCCCGGTTATATACGGCCGTTTCCTGCTGCGGCGTCAGCGGCATGGCGATTCCTCCTCTCGGCTTTCTTCCTCCACAAATTTCCAGAATTCTCCCGGGTCTACGCTTCTGATGTACCGCACCCGGTCGCCGCCCCGGCCCTCCTGGAATCCGCAGGCGGCGGCAAAGTCGCAGTGCTGGCAGGCCCGGTCCTGGGGGCCGTGGGCCACCGGGTCGGCGTCGATGCTGCCGGAGCCGATCTCCCGGGCGATCTGGTGCAGCAGGCGGTCCACATAGCGGCCCAGCTTGCCCAGCTGCTCCGCCGAGGCGACGCCGTCGGCGATGGAGCCGTCCTTTTTCACCTTGATGGGCAGGTAATGGGGCGATTCCAGGGCGCTGTGCTCCATGGCCCGCAGCACCTGGGGGTCGGAGAGCACCATGCCGCTGCGGCGCAGGGCGCTCTGCAGGGCCAGCTGCAGCTTCTCCGGCTGGATGCCCCGGTCCGCTTTCAGGATCACCTCCCGGGCCGGGTGGTACAGCACCCCCGCCGGGACGATGGGATAGCCGAAATAGCTGCGGCCCTCCTGCTCCAGGGTGAACAGGTACAGCAGCATCTGGATCCCCAGGCCGTACCGCAGGTCCGACAGGTCAAAGGACTTTTTCCCGGTTTTGTAGTCCACCACCCGCAGATACAGCCTGCCGTCGTGGAGCCAGCCGTCCACCCGGTCCACCTTGCCGCTGACGGACAGGCGCTGATCCCCCTCGGTGATGGTCACGGCAGGCAGCTGCCCGTCCTTTCCGCCAAAGCCCAGCTCAAAGGCCACCGGGGAAAAGTCCGACTGGGCCAGCTCCCCGGCCATGTCCTCCACAATGGCATAGGCCGCCGTCCGCAGCCGGGAAAACAGATACCGGAACCGGGCGCTTTTCTCCTGATACCCGTCGATCTCCTCCCGGGCGTAGCGGTCCGTATATTCCCGGACCAGCTGCCGCAGCTCCGGCTGCTGCACCGCGGCCCAGCCGCCCCGGGTCTTGACCTCCCGGGCCACGTTTTCCAGCAGATAGTGGATAAACGTGCCGATCTCCGGGGCCTCGAACCCTGCCGGGCGGCGGTCCCTGGCCCGCAGGCCGTACTGCATGAAGTACCCGAAATGGCACCGCTTTACCTGGTCCATCCGGGAGGCGGACATATGCAGGGAGCGGCCATACAGGGCCTCCACCGCCGGGCCGGACAGCCGTCCCCGGCCCAGGGCCCGTCCCCGGTCCATGGCGTCCAGCACCCGGTCATAGTCCCCCCGCCCGCGGAAATACTGCCGCAGGGCGGGGTCCTCTCCCGCCAGCTCCAGGGCCGTGGCGGGGAGTCTGCGGCGGTAGCTGCCGTCCTCCCGGGTCACACGCAGCCGGGGAAACAGCTTTTCCATCCGCTGCACCACAAAGGAGGGGCGCAGCTGGCTGCCGTTGACGTCCCCCACCGGCCAGCTGACGGTGAGCCGCTCCGTGGGCTGGGCCAGGCAGGCGTAAATATTCTGCAATTCGTTGTCCAGCGGGTCGAAGCTGGCGTCCGACAGCAAAATTTCCCGCTGCTGCAGGGCGGCCCGGTCCTCCGGGTCCAGCAGGCCGTGGCCGCTGGGGGGCATGGGCAGCACATGGTCGTTGGCTCCCAGCAGGAACAGGCACTTCACCCGGTGCCGGTCATTGCGGGTGATCTCGCTGACCTTCACCTGGTCCAGGGTGGCCGGGATGGTACCCACGCTGTACTGGGTCAGCACCAGCCGCAGGAGCCGGGCGAACTCCTCGCCGGACAGCTCCGTATCCCCCAGGATTTCCGCAAACTGGTCCAGCACCCCGCAGAAGATCGCCCACAGCTGGACATATTCCTCCGCCAGCTGGGGCCGGTCCTCCTCCAGGAGCTTTTTCGCCGTGTCCTCCAGGGTCTGCGGCACACCGGCCTCCTGCAAAAACCCATACAGGCACTCCGCCTTCTGCCGGGCCGCCCCGGCGGTGCGCATCCCCCGGTACAGAGGCTCCAGCAGCAGGCGCACCCGCCGCCGGATGCCGTTGACTCGCTCCAGCCGGGCGGCGCTGCGCTCCGTCGGCTCCCGGCCGTATCCGTCGGGGCTTGCCGTCCAGTCCCCCTCCCGTAGCCACATGGAACTGCCCCGGATGTCCCACAGGATGACGTAATTTTCCAGAATGTCGCACTCGTCCGGGGTGATGCCGCCCAGGCCGGTTTTCAGGCAGCGGAACACGTCCTCCCGGTCGAAGCCGCCGGTGACGGCGTCCAGTGCCCCCAGCAGCATGGTGATGGGGGGCTTTTCCAGCAGGTCGCTGCGGCGGCTGATATAGGCCGGGATGCCGTCCCGGCGGAACACACTCTCCAGCAGCGGGCCGTAGACCTCCATATTCCGGGCGCACACACCCATGTCCCGCCAGCGATAGCCCTCCGCCGCCAGCTGCCGCAGCTGCTGGGACACCCATTCCACCTCGGTAAAGGCCGTGGCCGCCTGGTACAGCTCCAGGCCCTCCGGTTCCCCGTCGTAGGGGACCTCCTGGCCGAAAAAGTGGGCTTCCAGGTGCCCCAGGGGGCCCTGCCCCCGGCTTTCGCACCACAGCACGTCCATCTCCTGCCCCGCCCGGCGGGCCATGCGCTCCAGGCGCATCCGCTGGCGCAGGGCGTTCTGGAACAGCCGGTCGCTGCTCCGGTCTCCCAGCAGCGTCACCGTGACGCTTTCGGCCTGCCGCAGCACCAGCTCCAGAATGCTCTCCTCCTGGCGGTTGAAGTATGAAAAACCGTCCAGATACACGTCGCAGCCCCGGAGATAGCCGCTTCCCTCCAGGTGCTCCCGGAGCTTCTGGAGCCGGGAGCGGGCATCGAAATCGCCGCTGCGCAGCCGGGCGTCATAGGCGGCGTATATCAGGGCGATGTCCCGCAGCTTGCCGCCCATGGCCCCGTCCAGGTTCTCTACCTGCCGGTACAGGGCCTGGGGGCCGATCTCGTAGGCGTAGAACTCCTCCGTCAGGTCTGTCAGCTGCCGCAGGAACGACGCCCGCTGGCTGGGCCGTCCGAATACCCGCAGCTCCGGGGCCAGCTCCTGCAGCACCCGCCGCATGGTCAGCAGCTTTCCCCCGTTGTCCAAGGTAAACTCCGCCAGACCGCCGGTTTCCGCCAGCACCCGGGACGACAGGCTCCGGAAGCTCAGCACCTCCGCGTCCCGGGACGCCGTGGGCCCCAGGGCCCGGCACAGGTCCACCTCCGCCTCGTGGGAGATATGCTCCGGCACCAGCAGCACCTGCCGCCGCAGACGGCGGTTCTTTTCCATGGCCTCCAGCACCCGCCGGGATTTCCCGGAACCGGCCCGGCCCACCCATATATGAAGCATTCGCCGCGCCTCCTTTCCGACAGCAGGATACCACCTCCGCTGTCCCGAAAAACTCTCATCTGACAGTATAGCGCATTTTTCTTCCGCTGAAAAGGACAAAAAAACACCGGCTGCTGCGCAGCCGGTATTTTTTCGCTTACTGATTGTCGCCCAGCTCCCGGAGATACCGGCTCAGGGCGTCCTTCCACTCCGGCAGCGGCGTGAAGCCGTTCTCCGCCAGCTTGCTCTTGTCCAGGCGGCTGTTGAAGGGCCGGGCCGCCTTGGACGCGCCGTATTCCGCCGTGGTCACGGCGTCCACCTGCACCGGCAGCCCCGCCTGGCGGAAGATCTCGCAGGCGAAGTCGTACCAGGAGATATACCCGCCCTCGTTGGTGGCGTGGTAATACCCGTACTTGTCGGACTCGATCATATCCGCCAGCAGCCGGGCCAGGTCCAGGGTATAGGTGGGCGTGCCGATCTGGTCGCACACCACCCGCAGCTTGTCGTGGGTCTTGCCCAGCTGGAGCATGGTCTTGATGAAGTTCTTGCCGTTCAGGCCGAACACCCAGGCGATCCGCACGATGAAATACTTCTCCAGCCGGGAGCTGACGGCCAGCTCGCCGCCCAGCTTGGTCTCGCCGTAGAAATTCAGGGGCTGATAGTCCTTGCAGTCCGGCTGCCAGGGCGTCTGGCCCTGCCCATTGAACACATAGTCCGTGGAAATGTACATCATCTTGCAGTCCTGGGCCTTGCACGCCGCCGCCAGATGAGCGGTGCCGTCCACGTTGATGGCCCGGACCTTGGGCTGCTTGTCGGCGTCCTCGGCCAGGTCCACCGCCGTCCAGGCGGCGCAGTGGATCACGGCGTCGGGCCGCACCTGGTCCATCACCTGCCGCACCTGCTGCTCATTGGTGATGTCCATGGCCACATAGGGCATCCCCGTCACGGCGGAGCCGTCGGCGATGCCGCTGTATACCGGGGCAATGTCGCTGCCCACGCCCTGATGGCCCCGGCGGGCCAGCTCGTTCATGACGTCGTGGCCCAGCTGACCGCCCACGCCCGTTACCAATACCTTCATTGCTTGTAACCTCCTCGTTACAGATACTTGACCGCCTTGCAGATGGGCCGCTCTTTTCCCCAGCGCCCGGTCATGGCGGCTTTGACCTTCTCTTTGCACCAGACCAGTGCAGCCTCAATAAGCATCAGCACCGCGAACTCCGCCAGCATCATCAGGAAATACGGCGCCATCGGCGTCTGTGCCAGGTAAAAACGCTTGCCCAGCATCAGCAGCTCCGGCGCGATCTGCCAGGGCAGATGCGTGGCCATCAGGAACATGGAGTGCCTGCCGCACCAGATCAGGGGCCTCAGGGATATGCGGGCCTCCAGCCAGCGCAGCAGCTCCAGAACGGCCACGGAACCCAACACACCGTTGAGATAGAACACCGGAGCAAAGGACCCCAGCTTAAAGGAGTTGAAATCCAGGTCCGGACTCAGCAGCGACAGGCCCAGATTCACCGCCAGCAGGACCGCCAGCACCGGCAGCCTTCCCAGCCGCTGCGGCTTCCCCCGCCGGTAAAGCAGATACCCGCACAGCATGAACCAAAAGCCGCTGACGCTCTTGGCCAGAACAATAAACAGGTTGCGCACCACCTGCACCCACAGGCGATCCGCCCCGGGAATATCCATTCCCTGATAGAAATAGCCGATGACGCACAGGATAGCCGGCGCCAGGACACACACCAGTATGCGCTTGGCGGCAGACCAGCCCTCCGGCCGCACCGCCGCAAACAGCAGCTCGGCGATCAGCAGCGTAGGCAGAAACCACAGGGTGGCAACACCCCGCAGCGTCACCGTCAGGATCACGTCCCCCTTCAGGGCCGCCAGTCTGCTACCACCGTGTATGGTGAGAAAAGCCAGGTGCGCCAGAATCGCCAGAGCCGAAAACACGCCATAGGGGATCACCAGGGAATACCAGCGTTTTTTCATCACCTGTGCACAGGAATCCCTCTGGCCCCGCTCCCCATAGCGGTATGCCTTCAGCAGGCCCACCACCACATAGAACACAGCGATCTTGAAGGAGGAAAACCATACGGAGCTGGTGCTCCACAGGTAGTCCATGTGGCCCCAGATGATGGCCAGCATGCCCAGGCCCTTTGCCGCGTCCACAAAGCCCAGGTGCGTCTGCCCCATCCGGACTTCTACTGCCTGCTGCTCCATGGCTCAGCGATTGCCGTACATTTTCTCGTAATAGTCCTGATACTCGCCGGAGATGATGGTCTCCCACCACTCCCGGTGATTCAGATACCAGTCGATGGTCTTTTTGATGCCGTCGGCGAACTTGGTCTCCGGCAGCCAGCCCAGCTCGTTGTGGATCTTGGTGGGGTCGATGGCATAGCGCATATCGTGGCCCTTCCGGTCCGCCACATGGACGATGAGGCTCTCGGGCTTGCCCAGCTCCTTGCAGATCAGCTTCACAATGTCGATGTTGCGCATCTCGTTGTGGCCGCCCACGTTGTACACCTCGCCTACCCGGCCCTTATGGATGATCAGGTCGATGGCCCGGCAGTGATCCTCCACATACAGCCAGTCCCGGACGTTGAGGCCCTCGCCGTACACCGGCAGGGGCTTGTCGTTCAGGGCGTTGGCGATCATCAGGGGGATCAGCTTCTCGGGGAAGTGGTAGGGCCCGTAGTTGTTGGAGCAGCGGCTGATGGTAACAGGCAGACCATAGGTCCGGTGATACGCCTGCACCAGCAGGTCGGCGGCAGCCTTGGAGCTGGAGTAGGGGCTGGAGGTGTGGATGGGGGTCTCCTCGGTGAAGAACAGGTCGGGCCGGTCCAGGGGCAGGTCGCCGTACACCTCGTCGGTGGACACCTGGTGATAGCGCTGGATGCCGTATTTGCGGCAGGCGTCCATCATGGTGGCGGTGCCGATGATGTTGGTCTGCAGGAACACGCCGGGGTCTTCGATGGAGCGGTCCACATGGCTCTCGGCGGCGAAGTTCACCACCATGTCCGGATGCTCCTCCTCAAACAGCTTGTAAACGGCCTCCCGGTCGCAGATATCCGCCTTCACAAAGCGGAAATTGGGGTTGTCCATCACAGGGGCCAGGGTGGACAGGTTCCCCGCGTAGGTCAGCTTGTCCAGGCACACGATGCGGTAGTCGGGGTGCTCCTTGAGCATATGGAACACAAAGTTGCTGCCGATAAAGCCGGCGCCGCCGGTAACGATAATGGTCATGGCTCATTCTCCCTTTCCGTAAACGAAGTTGCAGTCGCTGTCCGCCAGCAGGGGGGCGTTCTTGTCCTTGTCGGACAGAATGGGGTCCGTCACGCCCCAGTCCACGCCGATGGCGGGGTCGTCGAAGCGGATGGACCGGTCGCTGGGGTGGTCGTACAGGTTGTCCGCCTTATAGCAGAAGTCCACGTCGTCCGTCAGGGTCACGAACCCGTGGCCGAAGCCCCGGGGAATGTAGAACTGGCGCTTGTTCTCGGCGCTGAGCTCCACGGATACCCACTGCAAATAGGTGGGGGACCCCTTCCGCAGGTCCACCGCCACGTCCATCACGGCGCCCCGCACCACCCGGACGATCTTGGCCTGGGCCATGGGGTCCTGCTGGAAGTGGATGCCCCGCAGGGTCCCCTTCTTGGCGGTGAAGCTCTCGTTGTCCTGCATGGGCGCAAAATGCAGGGATTCATACTTGGGCTGGGACCAGGTTTCCATGAACCAGCCCCGGTGATCGCCGAACACGTCCGGCTCGATGATCTTTACCTCGGGAATTTTTGTGTCCAGAATTTTCATGCAAATCACCTATCAATATCGAATTTTGCCCTCAGCCACATGCATCAGGTGCTGGCCGTAGGGGGACTTGCCATAGCGCTGGGCGGACTGGAGCAGCGTCTCCCGGTCGATCCAGCCCTCGTTGAAGGCGATCTCCTCCAGGGCCGCGATCTGGGAGCCCTGGCGGGTCTCGATGGTGCGCACAAAGTCCGCCGCATCCACCAGGGAGTCCATGGTGCCGGTGTCCAGCCAGGCATAGCCCCGCCCCAGCAGCTGCACGTTCAGGGTGCCGTCCTCCAGATAGAAGCGGTTCAGGTCGGTGATCTCCAGCTCGCCCCGGGCGCTGGGCTTCACCCGCTTGGCCATGTCCACCACCCGGTTGTCGTAGAAATACAGCCCCGTGATGCAGTAGTTGCTCTTGGGATGCTGGGGCTTCTCCTCCACGGAGATGACCTTTCCGGTTTCGTCGAACTCCACGATGCCGAAGCGCTCGGGGTCGTTGACGTAGTAGCCGAAAATACTGGCCCGGCCCTGCTGTGCGTCCGCCGCCGCCTGCTTCAGGCGGGCCCGGAAGCCGCTGCCGTAGAAAATGTTGTCTCCCAGCACCATAGCACAGCAGTCGTCGCCGATGAACTCCTCGCCCAGCAGGAACGCCTGGGCCAGCCCGTCGGGGGAGGGCTGCACCTTATAGCTCAGCCGGATGCCGAACTGGCTTCCGTCCCCCAGCAAACGCTCGAAATTGGGCAGATCCGTGGGGGTGGAGATGATGAGAATGTCCCGGATCCCCGCCATCATCAGGGTGGACAGGGGGTAATAGATCATGGGCTTGTCATACACCGGCAGCAGCTGCTTGCTGGTGACCATGGTCAGGGGATACAGGCGCGTACCGGCTCCGCCGGCCAAAACGATACCTTTCATGAAATGGCTCCTTCCTTATGTTCCTCCGACGGCCCTTGTTCCTTGGGCCATACGGTGTAAAAATGCTGCCCGATCCGCTGTTCCGGCGGCGGGGGCGTCATGTAATCGCCATAGGTATGGCGCAGCACCCGGTCATATCCGGCGGGAATGGGGAACTCCCCGTCCTCAAAGGGGACGTACAGCGTTTTTTCCAGGTCCTCCCGCGGGTACACGATGTTCCAGTTGGTATCCCACATGGTGCAGCCCACATACCGGCAGTTTTCATAGTCCTTCTGCCGGGCCCAGGCCTCGATGCGGTGGATGTAATGGGCGCTTCCGTGGAGCCGGGCCCAGGCAAAGCCCGCCAGCTTGGCGGGGGTGTGAAGCCAGCCCCGGCGGCTGGGGGTGAACTTTTCGGCGGCGCAGCAGTTGATGAATTTCACGTCCCGCATGGGCTGCTGCACCCAGGCCCTGGCCTCCTCCTCGGTGTTTCCGCAGCCGTCCAGCGGATAAATGTCCACAAACAGGCCCAGGCCGTAATCCCGGATGCCCTGGTACTTCACCCGGTAGCGGGTGTCGCTGAACCGGGCGATGGGGTACACATACTGGGGGTTGTCGTCCACGGTCATCAGCTGCATGGGCTGAAGCTCCTGCCGGTGCCGGCGGCAGTATGCCACCAGCTTATCAAAGTCCGGCCGGGGCATGGCCACGTCCAGGTCGTCATCCCAGGGAATGAAGCCCTTGTGGCGGATGGCCCCGATCAGCGTGCCGTAAAACAGGAAATACCGCAGTCCCTGCTCCCGGCAGATGCCGTCCAATTTCTTGAGAATGTTCAGAGCTCCCTCCTGCATTTGCCGAAGCGTCAGTTCCTCCACTTATCTCACTCCTATCCGTTATTTCGTAACTTCTCTTATATTTCCGTCCCGGGACAGGGCGGGATGTCCCGCAAAACCCGGGGTTTTGTCCCGATTTCAGGCCGATTTCCGGCGGAACACCGCAAGGGTCCGGGCCACCTGGTCCCGGTGGCGGAGGGCCCACAGTGCGCACACGCCCAGAAGGGCCGCCAGCAGTCCCATCCGGACCCAGAACAGGTCCGTCAGGGCCACCGTCACCAGCGACACCACCGACACGACCCCCAGCCAGAGGAACTGCTGGAGAATGTCATACACCATGCCCTTGTGGACCCACCAGGAAAATGCCACATGCAGCAGGTAATACAGCAGGTAGCAGGCCACGGTGGTATAGGCCGCCGCCACATAGCCGAAGGCCGGAATGAACACGGCGTTGAGCAGGATGTTCATGCCCGCCGCCAGCATGGTGCCCAGGGCGATGAGCTTGGTTTTCTTATAGTAATACTCCACCGAGGAGGGCAGGGTATACAAAAACGCGTAGTACATGGACAGCACGATGGGCATGGTCACGTAGCGGCTGTCGCTGTATTTGGAGCCGCCGGCAATGAGGATGACCTCCGGAGAGATCAGTGCCAGGGCCATGGCCCCGATGGACACAAACACCACATACGCCGAGGCCGCCCGGCGAATGGCCGGATACTCCTTGGCCTTCATCTTTTCAAAGAACCAGGGCGCCCAGGCGGTGTCCATGGAATTGGTGATCACCTGGAAGATCATGCCCACGTTGTAGGCAAAGCTGTAAAGCCCGGCCTCGGTGCTGCCGATGATGGACTTGATCATGATGCGGTCAAACTGGTTCAGCAGCAGCTGGCTCAGGCCGTGGGGCACCGTGGGCAGGCTGATGGCCATGCCGTAGCGCCAGTATTCCCGGCTGATGCGGGGGCGGTCCTTCCGCCACAGGCGAATCACCACATAGATGCCCACCAGCACCGCGGGGATCAGGGTGCCCAGGATGCGGCCCAGGTATCCCTGGCCCCGGCAGAGGGTCAGGATCAGCAGCACGGAGCCGCCGATGCCGGCCACGGCATACACCAGGCTCAGTACCAGGTACTCCTTATACTTATAGTCCACCGAAAGGACGGAGTTGTAGAAGGTCAGCATGGCCATGCCGAAGCTCTCCAGCACGATCAGCGCCGGAAGATACGGCTGCTCCAGGCTCAGGGACCGGGCCAGCGGTGAGGCAAACACCAGGCTCAGGCCCAGCAGCAGCAGGGAGTTGCCGATGACCAGCAGGGTCACGGAGGAGCAGTAGGAACCGGTGAGGTCCACATAATCCAGCTTTGCGTTGCGGACGCTGGTGTGCAGAGTGAAGCCCGCCAGCACCGTCATGATCATCACATAGGAGCTGAAGGTGCTGTAAATGCCGAAGTCCTCCACCGTCATCAGCCGGGCAAACAGGGGGATGGCCAGGAAGGACAGGCCCTTCACCAGCATATTGCCCACCGTGTAGCCAAGTCCGGCCTTCAGGGCTTTTTTTCCGCTTGATTCATTCGCCATGGGGAAAACATCTCCTGTTGCGTGGGATTCAGATGCTGTGCTCCTCTAAAGCCGTGGGCACCGACAGGGTGACGGCGTACCAGGCGATGCCCAGCACAGCATTCATCCAGGGGTTGAACCAGGTGACGATCCAGAAGGTGCACAGGCCGCAGACCACGGCCGCCCCCTCCGGGCACTCCCGCAGCAGCTCCCGCC
Organism: Clostridiaceae bacterium Marseille-Q4149; assembly: GCA_018228685.1. Classification (GTDB taxonomy): domain Bacteria; phylum Bacillota; class Clostridia; order Oscillospirales; family Oscillospiraceae; genus Vescimonas; species Vescimonas cirricatena. Next base: position 949,226 of record CP073691.1, on the reverse strand, counting down.
GCCGCAGGCACCAGACCACCACATAGCCAAAAGGCAGCATGTACAGCAGCAGACCCACGACACCCGTCCGGGCCAGCATGTCCAGATAGAAATACTCGTCCACGCCCTTGTCGCGGTTGGCCGCCGACGCGCCCAGGCCGCAGCCGATGATGGGACTGCGCTGAATGTAGACATTCAGGCTGTCCTTGGTCTCCTGCCGCAGCTGGTCGGACTTCTCGGTGACCTCGATATAGGAGCGCTGGCTGTCCATCTCGCCGTCGTCGGGGGAATCGCCGGGGTCCTCGCCCCGAAGCTGGGACCGCAGCTGGGAGGCCCAGGAGGTGGGAACCTCCCTGCCGATGGTGCGGGACACGGCAAAGCTCAGATAGCTGCCCTCCAGGGCAAACTCCTGCACCGTGACCAGCACGCCGAAGCACACCACGGCAGCCAGCAGAAACGCCAGCGTCCGCTTGCGGCCCTCCGGGCACAGCACCAGCACCGCGATGATGCTGATCAGGGCCGTCAGCCCCAAAGCTCCGTACAGGGAGCGGGTATAGCTTAAAAGCAGGGCGTTGAACAGCAGGCCCACTGCCAGCACATAGCGCCAGCGGAGCTTGGGGGCCCGGGCCTGACGGAACAGGGCCACCACACAGCCCACGATCATATAGGGGCTGCTTTTAAAGAACACACGGACCAGCCGCGCCGACACCACGTCCACGATGCCTACGGTGTGCTCGTTCAGCCACCGGCACAGAGGGGCAGGGTCGTCCATCAGCACCACGGCGGCGTTCACCGCCAGGATCAGGGCCGCCTGGATCAGCGCACCCGCCAGGACCCAGCTCAAAAGCACCCGCAGGCGCTGCCGCGACCGGACCGTGGCCACCAGCACAGGCACCAGGAACAGCCACATGAAGCCCTTGATGTCCGTCAGCAGCACGTCCATGCGGTTTTCCGCCCGGACGCCCCGCCAGGCGCAGAAGGCCAGCCAGGCCACGAAGGCCAGGGTCAGCCAGACGGCGGGCTTTTTCAGGTATGCGCCCAAATGCCGGAAAAGCTCCGGCAGGGCCAGCACAGCGGCCAGGCCCCCCAGCAGAATGCGGATGCTGACAGGCCCGACCTCCCAATAGCGGCCGCCGCCGGTGATGCTGCACTCCAGCAGGAACAGGCACAAGATTCCGAAGGAGAGCTGGCTGCACCGCTGGGTAAAGGTACCCCGCCGGAACTCCTCCGTTATGTTACGGATTCGATTTTGCAAAAGATTCACCACCAAAGAATTTGTCCGATACGGCGGTTCAGGCCGTACTTCCACAGGCCCCGCCGCCGGTAAAGAGTCAGCCGGGCCAGTTTTCCCTTTTCAGGGGCGGCGGCATAGTCCGCCAGCAGGGCCTGCTGGTCCGGGGTCAGCTCCTGACGATAGCAGGAGAGGAAGGCCCCGGCCTGCCGGGCCGTATCCACCAGGGAACGGCGCACCGCGCCGCCCTTGAGCTTCTGCAGCACATAGCCCGCCGAGCGGGGATCCTTGGCCCCCACCACGTTGCCGCCGTGCTGGCGGTAGTCAATGGTGGCGCGGTCCAGGAACACGGCACGGCCCATGGCGGCGGCGATCAGCGCCAGCCACCAGTCGTGCATCAGCATGTCCCCCTCCCCCACCGGGCGGCAGGCAAGCCGGGCCAGGGAGCGGTTGATCATCATGGTGCAGCCGGTGACCACGTTCTGCACCAGCAGCTGCTCCAGCGCCAGACGATGGCCGTCCAGGCCGGAATAGTGCTGGAAGGAGGGGTCCATCTCATGCAGCTGGCCGTCCACCACCCGCAGGTCCGTGTGGACCAGCACCGGCAGGGCCGGGTCCGTCTCCGCCTGCTCCATGAGCCGGAGGGTCAGGCGCACCTTGTCCGGGTGCCACACGTCGTCCTGGTCGCTGAACATGATGTAGTCGGCCTGGCCCCCGAACTGCTCCAGCAGGTGCATGAAGTGCTTCTGGGCGCTGCCGAACCGGCGGCCGGAACGATAATGCGTTATTTTATCCGGATATTTATCGGCGTATTCCTGCAAAATGGGGGCGGTATCCTCCCCGTCGTCCGACAGGATCAGCCTCCAACCCCCCACGTCCTGCGCCAGGATGGAGTCCACCATGGGCCGGATAAACCGGCCGCCCTTGTAGGCAGCCAGCAGGATCAATATCTGTTTTTCCACGGTCGTATCCTCACACAATGCCCTGCAGCAGGGCGGCATATCGGGCCTGCACCACCGGCAGGTCAAAATTCTCGTCAAAGACCCGGCGGACGTTCTTACGCATGCGCAGGCAGTCCTCCACCGTCATGGCGGCCACCCGGGCCGCCGTGTCCTCCCCCACGTTGAGACCCACCTGTTCCCGGTCCACCAGCTCGGCGGTGTCGGCGGGAATGTTGTTGAGAATGGGCAGGTCGTGGCGGAAATAGTCCACGGACTTCATGGTCAGGCCCACGCACACGTCGGGCTTCATCAGGTTGAAGCCGAAGTGGCAGCGGCTCATGACCTCGTGCTTCCGGCTCTCGTCAAACACCACGCCCAGCCAGTCCACCTCCGCCCCGGCGTCACGCAGGGCCTGGAGCAGCTGAGGGCACTTCTCGCCGTCGCCGATGACATGGACGGTGACGGGCTTCAGCCGGGCCAATTGGGCCGTCAGATCGGCGATGGCGTCGACGTTCACCACGTTGTTGATGGCCCCCAGGTAGCACAGGTCCAGCCCGTCGGAGCGCAGATGGGCCTCCGGCGTCTGGTCCGGGTCGCGGCGGGAGGCCAGGTAGATGGCGTTTTCCTCCGGCAGACCCAGCTTGCGGCAGAACAGCCTGCACTCGGGGATCACCCGGTCCGCGGCGGAGAGGTTCTTATCCCGCAGACCGGCCCACACGGAAAAGGGCAGGGCCAGCAGGCGCTTCATGGAGCCGGAGGGGAAGGTCTCCGGCCACATGTCGAAAATCTCGAAGATCAGCCTGGTTTCCGGGTACCGGGCCTTGAAGCGGGCGGCATAATGGGCCAGGTAGTTGGGGGGCAGCTGGGCCACCACCACATCCGGGGGGTCCTGCTCCAGCTCCTGGAACACCAGGCGGGCAAAGTCCCGATGGGACAAAATCCGGGACAGGGACAGGTTTTTCTGATAGGGCCGCACATGGATCTGGCGGCAGCCGGGGACCGTGCAGCGGAACACCTTTTTGGAGGTGTGGTCAAAGTCGCTGGTGTAGTACACCGTCTCGTAGCCCAGGGACCTGAGGTAGCCGTCGATGACATAGAGGCGGTGGTTATAGTGGTCGGAGCAGCTGAGCAGCACAGCGCGCTTTGTGGTATGCATTACGCTTTTTCCTCCGTTTTCTTGTCCTCGAAGGCCTCGGTGCTCTCCTCCGGCGTCAGCAGCACCAGAGCCGTCCGCAGAATCAGCTTCAGGTCCAGCCAGACGCTGTACTGCTGGATATAGGCCAGGTCCATGATGAGCTTATCCCGGGGAGAGGTGTTGTATTTGCCGTAAATCTGGGCAAGGCCGGTGAGCCCCGCCTTCGCCCGCAGGCGATAGCGGAACTCCGGCAGGTCGTCGGTATATTTTTCCACGTTTTCCAGCATCTCGGGCCGGGGGCCCACGATGCTCATGTCGCTTTTCAGGACGTTGATCAGCTGGGGCAGCTCGTCGATGCGGAATTTGCGGATGATGTGGCCCACCTTGGTGATGCGGTCGTCATCCTTCTTGGCGGAGACGTGGATGCTGCCGTCCTGGGCCCGCATGGAGCGGAATTTGTACACCTCGAACACCCGGCCGCCGTAGGTGGCGCGCTTCTGGCGGTAGAACACCGGGCCGCCGTCCTCCAGGCGGATGGCCAGGGCCGTTGCCAGCAGGATGGGGGAGGTCAGCACCAGGCCCACCACGGACACCAGGATATCCCCCAGACGCTTGACGATGCGCTCCTCGAACCGCAGCTCCCGGACCGGGCAGTACATCATGGTCTTGTCGTCGAACATGACCCGCTCCCCGGCCATGGCCACCACGTCGGACATCTCCAGGCTGTAGTACAGGTCCTTGCGGGTCTGGTAGCAGTATTCCACCAGGTCGGTGCGCTCCCGGACGGAAAGCTCATACAGGAACACGGCGTCGGCGTGGTCCACGCAGGTCAGCAGGTCCGGCTGGTCCAGCCAGGCCACCTGCTGGATGTTGTACTGCTTTTTGTAGCGGCCCACTTTTTTGATCAGGTCCTCGATGCACTCGCCTCGGCGGGCCACCATCAGGCAGCGCTGGGGCTTGTTGACCTTGAAGTACAGGTCGTTGCCGCCGTAGGCCATGATGATCACCAGGGCCACCTGCAGCATATAGACCGCCAGCAGCAGCAGCGGGCACTCATACACAAAGCGTCCCCCGTGGATGACGGTGGTATTCATGATGCACAGCAGGAAGTGCGTCACCAGGTCCGTCAGCAGCAGCGTCAGGGCCATGGAGAACACGATGGGCTTGCTTTTACGCTTTCCGATGTCGAAGCCGCCGTAGACCTTGGTCATCAGGATGTAGACCACCACAAAGGCCACCGCCGTGACGCCCAGGGTGCGGCTGGGGCGCAGAAGGAAGAAATATTCCAGTCCGAACAGGCCGAAAAAGCAGGCGGCACACAGCAGAAAGGCCAGCAGCTTCATTAAAAAGGTAACAGACGATTTGAATCTTCTCAGCATAACAAAAATCCTTTTCCGGTTATCCTTTGACAAGTCCGTTCATTATAGCAGGTTCAGCACAAAAAATCAACCTTTTCCGCGCTATTTGAGCGGTCTGGTAATTTGTATTCGCTCATGATGCAGTATGCCCGGTTTTGATAGAGCTCTGATAGGCACACTTTTCATAGTTATCTATTATACAGATCCATCTCTGGGAATGGTGAAAAAACTTTGAACAAATTATGAAATCCGAAAAAAAATTACATAAACGCGCGAAAAAAAGCGGACATCCGAAGATGTCCGCTTGTGTTGGCGCTACCTATTTTTCCGGGCCGTCTCCAGCCAAGTATCGTGGGCAGAAGCGAGCTTAACTTCCGTGTTCGGGATGGGAACGGGTGGACCCTCGCCCTAATAAGCACCAACTATATTGGGGGCTGCACCCTCAAAACCGAACAACGTAACCGCGACCGTGAGTAAGGCTTGGATTGCCTGCATAATCGTAGGTCAAGCCCTCGGGCTATTAGTACCGGTCAGCTCCATACATTACTGCACTTCCACCTCCGGCCTATCAACCAGATCGTCTTTCTGGGCCCTTACTCCATAATGGATGAGAGATCTCATCTTAGGGGGAGTTTCACGCTTAGATGCTTTCAGCGTTTATCTCGTCCGTACATAGCTACCCAGCTATGCCCTTGGCAGGACAACTGGTGCACCAGAGGTACGTCCATCCCGGTCCTCTCGTACTAAGGACAGCTCCCTTCAAATCTCTTACGCCCGCAACAGATAGGGACCGAACTGTCTCACGACGTTCTGAACCCAGCTCGCGTGCCGCTTTAATTGGCGAACAGCCAAACCCTTGGGACCGAATACAGCCCCAGGATGCGACGAGCCGACATCGAGGTGCCAAACCTCCCCGTCGCTGTGGACGCTTGGGGGAGATCAGCCTGTTATCCCCAGGGTAGCTTTTATCCGTTGAGCGATGGCATTTCCACTCACATACCACCGGATCACTAACTCCAACTTTCGTTACTGCTCGACCCGTCGGTCTCGCAGTTAGGCTCGTTTATGCGTTTACACTCAATGCACGATTTCCGTCCGTGCTGAACGAACCTTTGAGCGCCTCCGTTACTCTTTTGGAGGCGACCGCCCCAGTCAAACTGCCCGTCTAACAGTGTCCCCCGACCGGATTCACGGCCGCAGGTTAGGAAATCAGCAATACAAGAGTGGTATCCCACCGGTGACTCCACATGACCTGACGACCATGCTTCCTAGTCTCCCACCTATCCTGTACATGCATTACCGATTCCCAGTATTAAACTGCAGTAAAGCTCCATGGGGTCTTTCCGTCTAGTTGCGGGTAACTGGCATCTTCACCAGTACTACAATTTCGCCGGGCGGGCTGTCGAGACAGTGCCCAAATCATTACGCCATTCGTGCGGGTCAGAACTTACCTGACAAGGAATTTCGCTACCTTAGGACCGTTATAGTTACGGCCGCCGTTTACCGGGGCTTCAATTCAAACCTTCGATTGCTCTAAGCTCTCCTCTTAACCTTCCGGCACCGGGCAGGCGTCAGCTCATATACGTCATCTTTCGATTTAGCATAAACCTGTGTTTTTGGTAAACAGTTGCTTGGGCCTATTCACTGCGGCCCCTTTCGGGGCTCCCCTTCTTCCGAAGTTACGGGGTCAATTTGCCGAGTTCCTTAACAACCCTTCTCCCGTTGGCCTTAGGATTCTCTCCTCATCTACCTGTGTCGGTTTGCGGTACGGGCGCCTTAGTATTCATCAGAGCTTTTCTCGCCTTTCAGCATCGCGGACTTCCCTACTAATTTCAGTCCCTTTCGCCCAGCTCAACCAACGGCTGGGTTCCGCTATCTGCAAGTGTCCCTCTGACTTAAAGTTCGGCGGCTACGGAATCTTTACCGTATGTGCATCGACTACGCCTTGCGGCCTCGCCTTAGCTCCCGGCTTACCTTGGGCGGACGAACCTTCCCCAAGAAACCTTAGATTTTCGGCCATTATGATTCCCACATAATTCTCGCTACTCATTCCGGCATTCTCACTCGTGTACAGTCCACCGCTCCTTCCGATGCGACTTCACCCCGTACACGACGCTCCCCTACCACTGTCTTTAGACAATCCCAAGCTTCGGTTGCATGCTTAGCCCCGTTATATTTTCCGCGCAGAGTCACTCGACCAGTGAGCTATTACGCACTCTTTTAATGAGTGGCTGCTTCTAAGCCAACATCCTGGTTGTTTTCGCAATTCCACATCGTTTTCCACTTAGCATGCATTAGGGACCTTAGCTGTGGGTCTGGGCTGTTTCCCTTTTGACAATGAAACTTATCTCACACTGTCTGACTGCTATCCATCAATTAGCCGGCATTCTGAGTTTGATAGGGTTCAGTAAGCTTATCGCCCCCTAGCCCATTCAGTGCTTTACCTCCGGTAATCTAAGATAACGCTAGCCCTAAAGCTATTTCGGGGAGAACCAGCTATCTCCGAGTTCGATTGGAATTTCTCCGCTAACCACAAGTCATCGCCGGTCATTGCAACGAACGTGCGTTCGGCCCTCCATGAGATTTTACTCTCACTTCAGCCTGCTCATGGTTAGGTCACCCGGTTTCGGGTCTATGGCAACGAACTTTTTACGCCCTATTCAGACTCGCTCTCGCTTCGCCTCCGGTACTGAATACCTTAAGCTTGCTCGTTACTATAACTCGCCGGACCGTTCTACAAAAAGTACCTCATCACACTTTAACGTGCTTTGAGTGCTTGTAAGCACAAGGTTTCAGGTTCTCTTTCACTCCCCTCCCGGGGTCCTTTTCACCTTTCCCTCACGGTACTGCTCCTCTATCGGTCATCAGGTAGTATTTAGGCTTGGATGGTGGTCCACCCGTTTTCCCACGGGGTTCCTCGTGTCCCGCGGTACTCTGGATACTCGCTGTCAGTTTCACCTTTCAAATACGGGGCTCTCACCCTCTGTGGCCGGCCTTCCCATGCCGTTCTTTTAGGCTCCTCTGATCTTGATGCAAGTCCGAACCCCGGAGAATAAATCCTCCGGTTTGGCCTCCTCCGCGTTCGCTCGCCACTACTAGCGGAATCTCGGTTGATGTCTTTTCCTCGCCCTACTTAGATGTTTCAGTTCAGGCGGTTCCCCACGTACACCTATTTGATTCAATGCACGTTACTGGAGTATTGCTCCAGTGGGTTTCCCCATTCGGAAATCTCCGGATCATAGGATATTTGCTCCTCCCCGAAGCTTATCGCAGCTTGTCACGTCCTTCGTCGGCTCCTGATGCCAAGGCATTCCCCTTGCGCTCTTTATAGCTTGACCTATTAGAGATATTTTGGTTCTCTATAGTTGAATTATGCAGGCAATCAACAGGTTTTCTTCGCAAAATTGTAATTGTTACCCTCTTCTTTTAACAGAAGTGTTCCACAATTAAAAATTCACAACTTTTCTTTCAAGTCTCCTTGAAAGACCTCTCTGTTGCCTTGCTTCTTCATCACATGTTACGTTGTTCAGTTTTCAAGGTGCAGCTTCCAGCTTCTTTTGAAGCCAGATCTCAAAATCCAATTCCTTGGGTTTTGAGATCCAACGCCAAATTGGAATCTTGGTGGGCCCGAGTGGGCTCGAACCACCGACCTTACGATTATCAGTCGTACGCTCTAGCCAGCTGAGCTACGGGCCCGTCGTCGATGCGGACTTCATATCGCTCATTGCACCGCAAGCGCTGCAACTCGCTCATTCCGTCGCATCTCCTCTTCGAATCACAAACGCTTCGCTGGTTTGCGATTCGAGTTAAACGAGAATATGAACTTGGTGGAGATAGTCGGGATCGAACCGGCGACCTCCTGCTTGCAAGGCAGGCGCTCTCCCAGCTGAGCTATATCCCCGTCTATCTTCTCCGCTTCCGCAGAGCCTGTATCCTCTAAATTAAACAATGAACTACTGAAATCCCAAACGTCTGACCAGGATGTTACAAGCAAGCCTTGGCTTACTTGAGGTCTCCTTAGAAAGGAGGTGATCCAGCCGCTCGTTCTCGAACGGCTACCTTGTTACGACTTCACCCCAATTATCGAACCCACCTTCGGCCGCGCCCTCCTTACGGTTAGGCTACGGACTTCGGGTGTTCCCGACTCTCATGGTGTGACGGGCGGTGTGTACAAGGCCCGGGAACGTATTCACCGCGGCATGCTGATCCGCGATTACTAGCGATTCCGACTTCATGTGGGCGGGTTGCAGCCCACAATCTGAACTGAGACGGCTTTTAGGGGTTCGCTCCACCTTACGGTTTTGCATCCCTCTGTTGACCGCCATTGTATTACGTGTGTAGCCCAGGACATAAGGGGCATGATGATTTGACGTCGTCCCCACCTTCCTCCGTTTTGTCAACGGCAGTCTCGCTAGAGTGCTCTTGCGTAGCAACTAACAATAGGGGTTGCGCTCGTTGCGGGACTTAACCCAACATCTCACGACACGAGCTGACGACAACCATGCACCACCTGTCTCTACTTTCCCCGAAGGGCACCTGATGTATCTCTACTTCGTTAGTAGGATGTCAAGCCCTGGTAAGGTTCTTCGCGTTGCGTCGAATTAAACCACATAATCCACCGCTTGTGCGGGCCCCCGTCAATTCCTTTGAGTTTCAACCTTGCGATCGTACTCCCCAGGTGGAATACTTATTGTGTTAACTGCGGCACGCAGGGGGTCAGTCCCCGCACACCTAGTATTCATCGTTTACAGCGTGGACTACCAGGGTATCTAATCCTGTTTGCTCCCCACGCTTTCGCGCCTCACCGTCAGTTGTCGTCCAGCAATCCGCCTTCGCCACTGGTGTTCCTCCTAATATCTACGCATTTCACCGCTACACTAGGAATTCCGATTGCCTCTCCGATACTCAAGAAAAGTAGTTTCAAATGCAGTTCACGAGTTAAGCCCGTGGATTTCACATCTGACTTGCCTTCCCGGCTACACGCCCTTTACACCCAGTAAATCCGGACAACGCTTGCCACCTACGTATTACCGCGGCTGCTGGCACGTAGTTAGCCGTGGCTTATTCGCCAGGTACCGTCTTCTACTCGTCCCCGACAAAAGAAGTTTACAACCCGAAAGCCTTCTTCCTTCACGCGGCGTTGCTGGGTCAGGCTTGCGCCCATTGCCCAATATTCCCCACTGCTGCCTCCCGTAGGAGTCTGGGCCGTATCTCAGTCCCAATGTGGCCGGTCAACCTCTCAGTCCGGCTACTGATCGTCGCCTTGGTGGGCCGTTACCTCACCAACTAGCTAATCAGACGCGAGGCCATCTTTCAGCGATAAATCTTTGACATAAAAACCATGCGATCTCTATGTGTCATGCGGTATTAGCAGTCGTTTCCAACTGTTGTCCCCCTCTGAAAGGCAGGTTCCTCACGCGTTACTCACCCGTCCGCCACTGTCCTCACCTTCCGTTGTCCGAAAACTCCTTCCAGTGATTCTCGTTCGACTTGCATGTGTTAAGCACGCCGCCAGCGTTCGTCCTGAGCCAGGATCAAACTCTCTATAAATCGTATCAACACAGCGTTTCCGCTGAGCTAATCATTTTACAGAGCTATTTCCATAGCTTCATAAACTCTGCTCAAACACCGGGTAATTGACTAAACCCCAGCGTCCGAGCTTTTCAGTCGCGCATCTTCCGATGCGCTCCCGTCTGGTGCTTTGTTCGTTCATTGTTTAATTTACAAGATACACGCCCCGCACCCGCGGAACAGTTGGCATTTTACCACAAGCAGTTTCGTTTGTCAAGAACTTTTTTCGACATTCTTCACATTTTTTGAAACCGTTTGTCGTTCACCGTCTTTGCAGACGACTTATTTAGGATACCACATCGAGCTCGCTTTGTCAAGAACTTTTTTCGGGAAGTCTTGTTTTTTTCGGTTCTCCGTGTCTCCGCCGCGGCTCTCGCCGACAGCTTTGTTAGAATACCACCCCATTCCCCATTTGTCAACACCTTTTTCCCGCATTTTTCAACTTTTTTATCCCTGCCAGAAGGTGGGGTTATGAATCCGCTATTGCATCCTTGCCGCAGTTATGATATACTCCCTATTACCATATAATAACAGGAGCAACGACATGAAATACCCCTATCTGCTGCTGGACGCAGACAACACATTGTTTGATTTTGACGCGGGAAACCGGCACGCTTTTCATGAGGTGTGCGCCCGATATGACATCCCGGACACGGAGGAGAGCTTTCAGTGCTATAAGCGGTGCAACAACGCCATGTGGGCGGCCTTTGACCGGGGCGAGTGCACCAAGGACTTTCTGGTGGTGGAGCGGTTCCGGCGTTTTCTGAAGGAAATGGGCCTGGATCGGGATGCGGCCCGGTGCAACGAACTGCACCTACAGGTGCTGGGACAGAACACCCTGCTGCTGCCCCACGCCTTGGAGGTCTGCCGGGGCCTGTCCCGGGAGCACCGGCTGTACATCGTCACCAACGCCGTGGCGGCGGTGCAGCGGTCCCGGCTGGCGGGCAGCGCCATTGCGCCCTATATCACCGGGGCCTTTATTTCGGAGGAGGCCGGGGCCAGCAAGCCCAGTGCCGCATACTTCGACTACGTTTTCTCCCGCATTGATGGCATCACCCGGGAGAACTGCCTGCTGGTGGGGGACTCCCTGTCCAGCGACATCCGGGGAGCCAATAACTACGGCCTCCCCTGCTGCTGGTACAACCCCAAGGAAGCCGCCCGGCCGGAGGACCTGCGGATCGACTACGAGATTCTGGATCTGCGGCAGCTATACGACCTGGTGTGAAAGACTTTATAAGGAGTGATTCAGATGCATCCGAACTTTTCCCAGCTGACGCCCCGGTGGTTCAAGCGGGCCTTCGTGTATACCGGGAACATCGACGACTTCCGGTATCGCTTTGAAATGGACAAGGACAACGGCCTTCTGCACACGGCGGTCTACACCGTGTACTGCTTCGAGGTGGCCAAGGACGTGCAGCAGCAGGACTTCCCCTGGGACGACCAGGGCGTGGAGCAGCTGAAAGCCTGGCTGCAGGAGCGGTACGAGCACTATACCCGGGAGGGAAGCCTGTAAGAAAAAAAATTCCTCTGCAAGCATGCAGAGGAATTTTTTTATTTCTTATCCCAGGCCTTCAGGTCCTTCAGCTCGTTATACAGCCGCAGATAGCTGGCGTGGCGGCTGCGAGGGATCTTCCCTTGATGGACGGCCTCCAGCACGGCGCAGCCCTTCTCCTTGGTGTGGCTGCACCCCACAAAGCGGCAGCCGCCTACATAAGGGGCAAACTCCGGGAAGGTCTCCGGCAGGTGCTCCTTCAGCTCCAGGTCCAGCTCCTGGGTATCAAAGGACGCAAAGCCCGGGGTGTCGATGACATAGGTGTCCTGCCCCAGGGAAAACAGCTCCACATGGCGGGTGGTGTGCCGTCCCCGGCCCAGGGCCTTGCTGACCTCCCCCACCGCCAGGGAAAAACGGGGGTCCAGGGCGTTGAGAATGCTGGACTTTCCCACGCCGGAGTTGCCGGTGAAGGCGCTGAGCTTTCCGGCCAGCTCCCGGCGCAGCTCGTCGATCCCCTGGCCGGTGACGGCGCTGACCCGCAGCACCCGGATGGCAGAGCCGCTGTATATCCCGTACAGCTCCTCCGCCGGGTCCAGGTCGCACTTGTTCAGGCACAGCAGCACCCGGCAGTCCTTCAGGGCGGCAATGGCGCTGATGCGGTCGATGAGATACGGATCCGTCACCGGCAGGGCGGCGGAGGCGATGATCACCAGCTGGTCGATGTTGGCCGCCGCCGGGCGGTCGAAGGCGTTGCGGCGGGGCTCCACCGCCTCCACAAAGCCCTCGCCGCCGCCCAGCTCCCGGACCTGGACCCAGTCCCCCACCAGGGGGGACAGCCCCTCCCGGCGGAACTTGCCCCGGGCCCGGCATTGCAGGGTCTCCGCCCCGGTGTTCACATAGTAAAACCCGCTGAGAGCCTTTTCAATGCGTCCCCGGATCAAAACGTGATCTCCTGGGCCACGGCCTCGGTTCCGTTGATATACAGCTTGATGGTGGAGGTGGAACCGGCGCTGCCGTGGAAGGTGTAGGTAAAGGAGGCGGTGCCGCCGTCCACATAGGTGGAGTGGATGATGCTGCCGTCCTGCATGACCTCGATCTTCATATTGCTGTCGCTGCGGTACTGCTCGGGGATGTCGAACACCACCACCCGCTCAGCGGAGCTGGCGCCCTTGCTGACGGTGAACACGATCTCCGTGCCGGACTGCACCTCGGTGCCCTGCTGGATGCTCTGGCCGATGACGGTGCCCTCGGGCTTATCGCTGAACTCATACTGATGCTCGCCCACGGTCAGGCCCAGGGCCTCCGCCTGCTGGGCGGCGTCGTCAATGTGCATGGTCACGAAATTGGGCACGGTGAGGGGCTTGGTCTCCGGCCCCTTGCTGACGGTCAGCACCACGGTGTCGCCCTTGTTCAGGGGCTCACCGGCGGCGGGGGAGCTCTGCATCACCTGGCCCTCCGGCACGTCGGGGGAATAGGCCTCCGCCCGCTGGACATCCAGGTCCAGATGCAGGTTGCCCAGCTCCGTCTTGGCCATCAGGAACTCCTTGCCCACCACGGTGGGCATCAGCGTGTCGTCCTCCTGGGCGCAGAGATAGACCTTGATGACCAGGTTGTTCTTGCGGCTGCGGCCGCTGGCGGGGTCCTGCTCCACGATCTGGCCGGGCTCATACTTGTCGCTGGGCTTGGTGCCCAGCACCTCGATGCGGAAGACGTCCTTCACCTCGGGCAGGGCCTCGGCCTCCTCCAGGGTCTTGCCCAGAAGGTTCGGCACCTGGTGGGACGCCGTGCCATTGCCGGCGTCAAAGCCGCCGGCCACCAGCTTGAACACCACGAAAATCAGCACCAGGGCCAGGGCGAACCCGCCGATGACCAGGCCCACCACCTTGCGGCTGTGCTTCTTGTCCTCCTCTTCCTGGGCCACGGCGCTGTTGGCCCGGCTCACCGCCGCCACCTGGTTGGTAGGCAGGGGCTGGGTGGGCTCCTGGCACACCACGGCGGCCTTCAGGTCCTCCCGGATATAGTCCATGTCCACGGCGGGGTCCTTGCGGAATTTCTCCAGATCGTCCAGCATGGCGTCGGCGGTCTGGTAGCGCTTGGAGATGTCCGGGCACATGGCCTTCATGCAGATCAGCTCCAGGGCCTCGGGGATATCGGGATTCAGCTCCCGGGGGGTCTTGGGCACGGCGCTCAGGTGCTGGATGGCCACGGACACGGCGGAGTCCCCCTGGAAGGGCAGCTTGCCGGTGAGCATCTCATACAGCACCACGCCGGCGGAATAGATGTCGGACCGGGCGTCCACCCGGTCGCCCCGGGCCTGCTCCGGCGAGATATAGTGCACGGAGCCCAGGGTCTCCTGGGTCAGGGTCTGCCCCTGGTCCGCCAGGCACGCGATGCCGAAGTCGGCCACCCGGACGCTGCCGTCCCGCAGGACCATGATGTTCTGGGGCTTGATGTCCCGATGGATCACGCCCCGGCTGTGGGCATGGCTCAGGCCCCACATGATCTGGGTGATGAAGTGCAGCGCCTCCCGCCAGTCCATCTGGCCCCGGCGCTCCATATACTGCTTCAGGGTCACGCCGTCGATCAGCTCCATGACGATGTAGTCCACGTCATCGCTGCACGACACGTCGTATACCGACACAATGTTGGGGTGGGACAGCTGGGCCACGGCCCGGGACTCATCCATGAACCGGCGGCGGAAGTCGGCGTTCTGGGCCAGGTCGCTGTGCAGGATTTTCACCGCTACCAGCCGGTCCAGCCGGTGACACTTGGCCTTGTAGACGTTGGCCATGCCTCCCCTGCCGATCAGCTCCAGTATTTCGTAGCGATTATCCAGCATTTTACCAATGTAAGGATCCATATCGTCAATTCCTCCTTCAGTCGTTCATCAGCAGGATGGCCGTCACGTTGTCCGGCGCGCCCCGCTGCTTGGAAATGGCCATCAGCCGCTGCAAGCAGTCCTCCGGCTGTCCGTTATGCAGAATTTCAAACATAATTTCCTGGTCCGTGACGGTGTTCACCAGGCCGTCGGAGCACAGCAGCAGGAAATCCCCGGGCTTCCATTGCAGGGGGAAGCCGTCTGCCTCCACGGCGGGGTCCGGACCCAGGGCCCGGGTGATCAGGTTGCGGCGGGGGTGGCTGCGGGCCTGTCCCGGGGTCAGGTCTCCCTTTTCCACCATGTCCTCCACCAGGGAGTGGTCCCGGCTGATCTGGCGCAGGCCATCGGCTCCGGCCAGATAGGCCCGGCTGTCGCCTACGTTGCTGATGAGGACCTTGTCCCCCTTCACCAGGGCGGACACCAGGGTGGTGCCCATGCTTTTCAGCTCCGGATGACCGGCGGCCCGCTGGCGTATGGCAGCGTTGGCCGCCGTGACGGCCTCCTGCACCGCCCGGTCCAGGTGGCCGGAGTGCCCCGTTTCCGTCAGGGTGCGGATAAAGGTCTCCACCGCCACGGTGCTGGCGATGCTGCCCCCGGCCACGCCGCCCATGCCGTCGCACACCACGGCCACCGCGTAGCCGCCGGGCAGCTGGGCAAAGCCGAAGGCGTCCTGATTTTCATGGCGTATCAGGCCGGTGTCGGTGATCTCCCAATGCTTCATTCAGGGTCCTCCCCCTTTCTCTCCTCCATGGCGCGGCGGCGCAGCTGGCCGCAGGAGGCGTCGATATCCCCGCCCAGGCTCCGCCGCACGGTGGCGGTGATGCCGTGGGACTCCAGCCGCTTCTGGAAGGCCGCAATGCGGCGGCTGGGCTTGAAGGGGCTTTCCACCACGTCGTTGAGAGGGATCAGGTTCACATGGCCCGGCATACCGGCGATGCGCCGGGCGATCAGGTCCGCCTGCCAGTCGTGATCGTTGACCCCGTCGATCATGGCGTATTCAAAGGATATGCGCCGCCCGGTCCGGCGGAAATACCGGTGGCAGGCGGCAAACAGCTCCTCCACGTCCCAGGCCCGGTTCACCGGCATGATCCGGGACCGGGTCTCGCTGTCCGGCGCGTGGAGGGACACCGACAGCGTCAGCTGCAGGTCCTCCTCCGCCAGGGCGTCGATGCCCGGCACCACGCCGCAGGTGGACAGGCTGATATGGCGCATGCCGATGTTCAGCCCGTCGGGATGGTTCACCAGCCGCAGAAAGCGCAGCACGTTGTCCCGGTTGTCCAGGGGCTCTCCAATACCCATCAGCACGATATTGGAGATCTCCCGGCCGGAATCCAGCTGGGTAAACAGCACCTGGTCCAGCATCTCCCCGGCGGTCAGGTCCCGGACCTTTCCGGCCACGGTGCTGGCGCAGAAGGCGCAGCCCATGCGGCAGCCCACCTGGGAGGAGATGCACACGGTATTGCCGTGGTGATACTGCATCAGCACCGTTTCGATGCAGTTGCCGTCCGGCAGCTCCCACAGGTATTTTATGGTGCCGTCCAGCCGGGATTCTTGCTTCCGGGCCACGGTGGGCACGGAGATGGTGTACGCCTGGGCCAGCTGCTGGCGCAGGGGTTTGGATAGATTGCTCATTTCGTCGAAGGAGCGCACCCCCCGGTGCAGCCAGGTGAACACCTGCTTGCCCCGGAAGGCGGGCTGGCCCATGTCCGCCAGCACCCGGGTGATCTCCTCCTCCGTCATGCATCGCATGTCCGTCAATTTGCTCAGTCCTTTCTGCGCATCCGGCAGATATAAAACCCGTCGGTGCCGTGGCGCTGGGGCCACAGGGTCACCTGCCCCGGGCAGGGTCCCACCGGCAGGGGAAACGCCGTCCGCACCGGCTCAAACTCCGGGTGCTTGTCCAGGAAATCCCCGGTGACGTCCTCGTTCTCCTCCGGCAGCACCGTGCAGGTGGAATACACCAGCGTGCCGCCGGGGCGCACATAGCCGGAGGCGTTTTCCAGGATGGCCCGCTGCACCAGCGGCAGCTGGGCCAGCTCCTTGGGGTTCTTATAGCGGATATCCGGCTTTTTCCGGATGATCCCCAGCCCCGAACAGGGCACGTCGGCCATGACCACGTCGGCCTGCCCCTCCCAGGCGGCGTGCCTCTCCCGGGCGTCGGCGGCGGCCGCGCGGATGCAGGTCAGCCCCAGGCGCTGGGCACCGCTTTCGATGAGCTTCACCTTGTAGGGGTGAACGTCGCAGGACAGGATCTGCCCCCGGTCGCCCATGTCCATGGCCATGGAGAAGGATTTCCCTCCCGGTGCGGCGCACACGTCCAGCACCCGGTCCCCCGGGGCGGCGGAGGCCGCCATAGCGGCCAGACGGGCCGCCGCGTCCTGGACCAGGAACCGTCCCTCCCGGAAGGCGGGCAGGCTGCGCAGGTCCCCGGTGCCGGTGATCTCCAGGCAGCCCTCCAGCCAGGGGTGGGGCTGCACGGTGACGCCGTCGCCCCGCAGCTCCCGCTCCAGGTCCTCCGCCGTGGTTTTCAGGGGGTTCACCTGGATGCAGGTGGGAACGGCGTCGTTGTCCAGCCGCAGGAACTCCTGGGTCTCGTCGGGGCCGATCAGGTCCAGCAGCCGCAGCACCAGCCACTTGGGATGGCTGTACCGCAGGGAGAGATAGTCCGCCGTGGACCCCTTGGGCAGGTCCGGCATATCCATCCAGTGCTCCACAAACCGCCGCAGCACGGCGTTGACCATACCGGCGGCCTTGGGCCGCCCGTGGCGGCGGGTCATCTCCACCGCCTCGTTGACGGCGGCCCGGTGGGGCACCCGGTCCATAAACAATATCTGATAGCCGCCGATGCGCAGGATGCTGCGGATCACCGGCTCCAGCCGCTCCGGCTTCTGGGCGCACCAGCAGCCGATGTAGTAGTCCAGCAGCATCCGGTTCTGCATCACCCCATAGCACAGGCGGGTGGCAAAGGCCGCGTCCCGGCTGTCCAGCCCGTTTTGGGCGATCAGACGGCGCAGGGCCTCATCGGACCAGGCGTTGGCCTTGTCCACCTGCATCAGCGCATCCAGAGCCACGTCCCGGGCGCTGCGCTTCTCCCGGGGGCTCATGCCTCCACCTGCAGGGGATGGCCCCGCAGATAGTCCGCCGCCGCCATCCGGCGGCCCCCCTGGGGCTGCAGCTCCAGAATCCGCAGCAGATGTCCGTCGCCGCAGGCCACGTCGATGCCCGCCTTTCCGGCGGCCGCCACGGCGCCGGGGGCTTTTCCGGTCTCGCCCAGGACCTCCGTGCGGAATATCTTCACCGTAGCCCCGCCCAGCTCCGTGGAGGCGCAGGGCCAGGGAATCAGGCCCCGGACCTGGTTATGGATATGCCCGGCGGGCTTTGTCCAGTCGATGATGCCCATGTCCTTGGTGAGCATGGGGGCGTAGGTATAGGCGCTGTGGTCCTGAACCGTGCGGTGAGCGGTTCCGGCACGAAGCTGTTCCACAGTTTCGGACAGCGCCTGGGCCCCCAGCTCCGCCAGCCGCGCCGTCAGCGTCTGGGCGTCCTCCTGGGGGTCGATATCGGTTTTCAGCACATGCAGAATGTCCCCGGCATCCAGCTCCTTGGCCATGTACATGATGGTCACGCCGGTCTCCCTCTCGCCGTTGAGGATGGCCCAGTTGATGGGAGCCGCCCCCCGGTATTTGGGCAGCAGGGACGAATGGACGTTGATGGAGCCGTAAGGTGGGGTGTTCAGAATGTCCTCCGGCAGGATGCGGCCATAGGCCGCCACCACGATCAGCTCCGGATGCAGCTCCCGCACCAGGGCCAGGGCCGTGCCGTCCCGCATTTTCGTGGGCTGATACACGGACAGCCCCTGGGACAGGGCGTATTCCTTCACCGGCGAAAAAGCCAGCTTATGCCCCCGGTTTTTGGGGCGGTCCGGCTGGGTGAATACGCCGCAGATCTCGTGCCCGTCCTCCACCAGCCGCTTCAGGGACGCCACCGCGAAATCCGGCGTGCCCATAAACAGGATCCTCACTCCTCGTCGTCTCCCTCTTCCTGCTGGATATACTCCTCCAGCTCCTCCTCGGTCAGCAGATGGTCCGTGCGCTCCACGAACAGATGACCGTCCAGATGCTCGATCTCGTGGCAGAAGCACCGGGCCGTCAGGGCCTCGTCCTCCACCTCGAAAAATGCGCCGTCCCGGTCCTGGGCCCGGACCCGCACCGTGTAAGGACGGGTCACAATACCGAACTTTCCGGGCACGCTGAGGCAGCCCTCCAACCCGGTCTGTTCGCCGTCGGTGGCGATGATCTCGGGGTTCACCAGCTCGATGATCTCGTCATCCTCGTTCATCACCACGCACACCCGGCGCAGAATGCCCACCTGGGGCGCGGCCAGGCCCACGCCGCCGGAGTCCAGCAGCGTGTCCTTCAGGTCGTCCAGCAGGGTGTGAAGCCGGCCGTTGAACTCCGTCACCGGGCGGCACACCTTGGTCAGGCAGGGCTCCCCCTGCAATACGATTTTTCTCAATGCCATGGTCGTATACCTCTTTTATCAGTCCATCAGATTACAATCGGTGTAAATATGCAGCGCTTTGTGCTCCGGCCGCCGGGAAAACTCCTTCATAAACGCCGACAGCAGGCCCCGCAGGGTCTTGTCGTTGCGGCCGATCACCGTTACCCGGTAGCGGTAGCGATTGTTGACCTTCACCACGGGAGCCGGGGCCGGGCCCAGAATATCCAGGGCCATGCCGCGATAGGGCTCCTGCCCGGCGGCGGAACGCAGTCCGTCCCGCAGACCGGCGGCGGCCCGGCGCACCGGACCCTCCTCGGGGCCGGTGACGGTGATGAAAAACTGGTCGGCAAAGGGCGGGTCCCGCCGCAGCTGCCGCAGGCGGATCTCGCCGTCGTAAAACCGGTCATAGTCCTGGTCCGCTGCGGCCAGGATCACGTCGTTCTGGGGGGTGTAGGTCTGGATCACCGCCCGGCCGGGCTTGTCCCCCCGTCCGGCCCGGCCCACCACCTGGGTCAGCAGGCTGAAGGTCCGCTCCGAGGCCCGGTAGTGGTCCACATACAGAGACATATCCGCCGCCAGGACGCCTACCAGCGTCACATTGGCAAAGTCCAGCCCCTTGGCCACCATCTGGGTCCCCAGCAGGATGGGCACCCGCCGCACCTGGAAATCCCGGAGGATCTTCTCATGTCCCTGGCTGACGGTGTCGGCGTCCATGCGGAGGATTTCCGCCTCCGGGAACAGGGCGTGCAGCTCCTCCTCCGCCCGCTGGGTGCCCACGCCGATGTGCTTCATGGCGCCGCCGCACTCCGGGCAGGCTTCGCTGCTTTTTTCGGAATAGCCGCAGTAGTGGCACATCATCCGCCCGTTGGCGGAGTGATAGGTCAGATACACGCTGCACCGGGGGCACTGGGGCACATAGCCGCACTGGGGGCACAGCAGCTCCCGGCTGCTGCCCCGGCGGTTGAGAAACAGGATGCTCTGCTCCCCGGCCTCCAGATTCTTCTCCAGCTCCCGGGCCAGCTCCCGGCTGATGCAGCCGGCGTTGCCGTCCCGCAGCTCCCGGCGCATATCCGCCAGGATCACCCGGGGCATCCGGTGGGCGTTGTAGCGCCGCCGCAGCAGCGCCAGCTGATAGTCCCCCCGGCGGGCGTAATACGCCGTTTCCACCGTGGGGGTGGCCGAACCCAGCAAGAGCCGGGCATTTTCCCGGAAACAGCGGTATTTGGCGATATCCCTTGCGTGATAGCAGGGGGGATTTTCGGATTCGTAGGAGCTCTCCTGCTCCTCGTCCAGGATGATCAGCCCCAGATTTTCCAGCGGGGCGAACACCGCCGACCGGGTACCCAGCACGATGTGTGCCTCTCCCCGGCGGATGCGCTTCCACTGGTCGTACCGCTCCGTCAGCCGCAGGCCGCTGTGCAGCAGGGCCACCTGGTCCCCGAAGTAGGCGGAAAACCGCGCCATCATCTGGGGCGTCAGGGCGATTTCCGGCACCAGGATCATCACGGACCGGCCCTGGGCCAGCAGAGTCTGGGCCAGGCGGATATATACCAGGGTCTTGCCGCTGCCGGTGACCCCCTGCAAAAGGGTGACGCCGGGGCGGCCATCGCGGCACTGGGCCAGGATCTCGTCATAGGCCCGCTGCTGCTCATCGTTGAGGGTGATCTCCTCCGCCGCCGCGTCATAATCCCGGCGGGAGATGCGATACTCCTCCTGGCTGCGCAGGGACACCAGCCCCGCCCGCTCCAGGCTCCTGATGCCCTGCCGGGACACGCCGGTGTAGTAGCACAACTCCTGCACCACGGCGTCGCCGTATTTGGCCAGGAAGGCCACGGCGTCATACTGCCGGGCGGCGGATTTTTTCTTCCGCTCCATCCGCTCCAGGGCCTCCTCCGGCTCCAGGGCCAGGCAGGCGATCTGCACCACCCGGTCCTGGACCTTCCGGGAGCCCTGGGGCTCCATCTGCAGCAGTCCGCGCTTTTTCAGGGCCGACAGCACCCGGCTTCCGGTTTCCCCCAGGGCGGCGCACAGGTCGTCCCGCTCCATGGGGCCGTCCTGCAGCAGGCGGCAGGCCGCCGCCTCCCGCTCCGATAGGTCCTCCGGCAGGGGCTCCCCGGTCAGGGACCACATCTCCCGATAGCTGTACCACACAGCGGCGGGCAGGATGGTGCGGATGGCGTCGTAAAACGTGCAGAAATACCGCTCCCGCATCCACAGGGCCAGGCGGATCTCCCGGTCCGTGATGACGGGCTCCCGGTCCACCACGGACCGGATGGGCTTGATGGGTTTGTCCGGCACCCCCTGCCCCAGGGCCAGCACGACCCCCTCGCTGACGCGGTTGCCCCGCCCGAAGGGCGCCAGCACCCGCATGCCCACGGCGATGTCCGTCCCCTGGGGGATCAGATAGTCGTAAGGCTTGTCAATGGCATAGGTTGCCGCCGCCACAGCCACCTTGGCGATCTGCGGCATGGCGATTCCCCCTTCTGTCCCGTCACGCCTCGTCGGAAATGGCGGTGTCGATGGACTTGGCATCGAAGCGGCCCTCGGCCACCTCGTTGATGGCCAGGGTCACGGGCTTCTCGTCCAGGGGCTCGTCGCGGCGCTGGGCCTCGATGGCGATCTGGCGGGCCCGGCGGGCCACCACGTTCACCATCATATAGCGGTTGGGAATGTACTGGGTCAGCTTGTTCATAGCGGGATAGAGCATCATAATAGCATTACCGTCCTTTATCAGAAAAAATTTTTAGTCCTTTACCAAATGCATCCGCTCGGCGGGCTTGAAGTGCTCCACGCGGAAGATATCATTGAGCTCAGCGGCGGCGCGCTCCACGTCGTCGTTGATGATGAAATAGTCGTAATCCACGGCCAGGGCCATCTCGTCCCGGGCCCGGGTCAGCCGCTGGCGAATCTTGTCGGCGGAGTCGGTGCCCCGGTTCACCAGCCGGCGCTCCAGCTCCGACCAGGAGGGCGGAGCCAGGAAGATGCGCACGGCGTCGGGCCGCTTGGCATAAATCTGCTGGGCCCCCTGCACGTCGATCTCCAGCATCACGTCCCGGCCCTGATCCAGGGCCTCGTCCACGGGGATGCGGGGGGTGCCGTAAAAATTCCCGGCATAGCCCGCGTGCTCCAGCAGCTGATCCCGGTCCACCATCTTCAAAAACGCGTCGTCGTCGATGAAGTGATAGTGTACGCCGTCAATCTCACCCTGGCGGGGTCCGCGGGTGGTGGCGGACACAGACAGAAACATGTCCGGATGCTCCCTCATGGCGCTTTTGAGCACCGTGCCCTTTCCAGACCCGGACGGGCCGGAAAGGATGAATATTTTGCCTTGCTTTTCCAAAATCAGATCTCCTCCTGCATGAAATCCTCCGCCGACAGGCCCAGGCGGGGGCCCAGCTTCTCCGCCGGCAGGGCGGAGAGCACCACATGGTCGCTGTCCATCACCAGCACCGCCGCCGTTTTGCGGCCGTAGGTGGCGTCAATGAGCATGCCCCGGTCCCGGGACTCCTGGATCAGCCGCTTGATGGGGGCGGAATCCGGGCTCACCACGGCGATCAGGCGTCCCACAGACACCAGATTGCCGAAGCCGATATTCACCAGCTGCACAGCAGTCCCTCCCTTACTCGATGTTCTGCACCTGCTCGCGGATCTTCTCCACCTCGGCCTTCATGGCCACCACGTCCTGGGTCACGGCCAGGTCGTTGCACTTGGAGCCGATGGTGTTGCACTCGCGGTTGAACTCCTGCATCAGGAAGTCCATGTCCTTGCCGGTGGGCCGCTGGGCCTGCAGCATGGTCCGCAGCTGGGCCACATGGCTGCGCAGGCGGACGGTCTCCTCGTCCACGGCCACCTTGTCGGCGAAGATGGCGGCCTCGGTGAGGATGCGCCCCTCGTCCATGGTGGTGGAGGCCAGCACCTCCCGCATTTTCTTCTCCAGCCGCTCCCGATAGGCGGACACGGTCTGGGGCGACTGCCGCTCCACCCGGCCCACGGCGGTCTCAATGGTCACCAGGCGGCCCGCGATGTCCTCCGCCAGGCGGCAGCCCTCCACGGCCCGCATATCGTTATAGGCGGCCAGGGCCTGGTCCAGCACCCGGCAGATATCGGCGGCCACGGTTTCCAGGTCCTCCTCGGCCTTGGACACCGTCAGCACATCCGGCAGCTTGGCCAGGGCCATGGGCGTGATCTCCCCCTCCAGGGAGAACATATCCCGCAGCTGGGTCAGGGCCTGGTAATAGCCCCGGGCCAGGGGCTGGTTCACCGTCACCACGGACACGTCCGCGGCGCTGGCGTCGATGGTGACGAACACGTCCACCTTGCCCCGGGACACGGCAGCCCGGACACGGGCCTTCACGGCGTCCTCGGCAAATACGTAAGCACGGGGCATTTTCACCGTGCAGTCCAGAAAGCGGTTGTTGACAGACCGCACCTCCACGGTGATGTCCCGCTGGTGCAGGGTCTCTCTGGCCCGGCCGTAGCCGGTCATGCTTTTGACCAATGTAAACTCCTCCTATCTATCGTCCCTCAGCAGCAGAAATAGTATCCGCCGCCGCCAAAAAGGCAGTTCATGCAGGCGCAGGCAGCGCAGAGGCTGGTGCAGTTGTCCCCGGCGCAGCTGCCGGTGGTAACGTGCCCGTAGCCGTTGGGGCGGTACGCCGCGCCGTTTCCGTTTATCATATCCAGGGCCCGCTGATATTCCGCGTTGCCCGGGTCCATCTGCACCGCCGTCTCGTAATAGCGCCGGGCCTCGTCCATCCAGCCCCGCTTATAGCACACGGCCCCCTTCAGGAAGTTCCACTCCCCGTTGTGATCCGTCTGGGCGTTGAGCAGCTCCTCCGCCAGGTTCAGGTTCCCCTGGGAGATAGCCAGGCGGATCCGCTGCCACGCAGCGCCGTAGGCGCCGCTGTAGCCGGGATTGTACCCCGCGCCGTAGCCGGGATTGTACCCCGCGCCGTAGCCGCTCTGGCCGCCGGACTGGGCGGCCTTGCGCTGATTGCGGATGGTCTCGTAGGCCTCGTTGATCTCCTTCATCCGCTCCTGGGCCAGGTCCTCTAAGGGATTGTCGTGGTAGTTGTCGGGGTGGTATTTCCGGGCCAGGTTCCGGTAGGCTTTCTTCACTTCTTCGTCTGTGGCGGTGCTGGGGATGCCCAGCACCTGATAGGGATCGCGCATATCAGGCGCCTGCCTTTCGTTGTTTTCTTCTGTGTCCTTTGCGGAAAGTGCCGTTCAGCACCGCCGCGCCCACCGCGTACAGGCCCTCGTATACAACACTCTCGATAATGGCCCGCCAGGGGCCGAAATCCGCCAGTTCAAAGGCGGCGGCCATGGCCCGGACGGAGCTGTCCAGGGTGGCGGCCAGGGCCGCCCGGTCCTCCGCCGTCAGCGTGCCGCCTTCGGCGTGAAATCGGTAGACCAGCGGGTTATAGCTACCGGACTTTACATCCTTTTTCAGATCGTCCGCCGCGTCCACCAGATAGATCCAGCGGCCCAGGTGGTACAGCAGCTGCTCCAGCACCCGGCGGCGCACCGGGTCCGGTTCCTCCTCCGCCGCACCGGCCAGCAGCGCCGCAAAGGCGTCCGCCGCCCGGTCCATGGAGGGGCACCTCTCCCCTTCCAGCCGGGCCAGCTCCTCCAGGTGGGCCCGGGTCCGCTCATCGAAGCCGGGCCGCCTGGCCCGGGCCTTCCGATACGCCCGGCCCAGGGCCAGCAGCGCCGCGCGGTACGGCAGCCCCCGGAAAAAGCCGTGGTCCGCCACGCCGTCGGTCAGCTGCCACCAGGTGAGGATCACGCTCAGGTCCGCCGCCGTGTCGAAGGCGGGCTGAGGCTCCAGGGCGTCGCAGCCCCGGATGGGGTGGGCCGGGCACCGGCAGTGCGCCGTGGGGCACTCCGGCTCCCGGGACAGCAGCATGGCCAGAAAGGCCAGGTCATAGTTCAGGATCATCCGGGCCGCCAGGCCGTATCTCCGGCCCAGACTGCGGCACAGGCCGCAGTAGGCCGCCTGGAACCGCTGCTTGTCCTCCGCCGTCAGGTGGCCGTCCGACGGCCGCACATAACCGAACATCAGAACTCCCGGACGATGGTATAGGTCAGGGTGTCCCGCTTCCGGGCATAGCCGTCATACAGCTTGATGGGGATAAACGACACCGCCGCCGCCGCAATGGCCACGGCATAGCGCCAGCCCTCCGTCAGCCCTGCCGACAGGAAGTAGCCCAGCAGGAAAAACACCACCGGCAGCATATACACCAGCCAGGTCACCGCCAGGATAGCCCGGGTGGAGCTTTCCACCACCACCTTGTCTCCGGGGCGGACCCCCACGGGATCCCGGGCCTCGGCATAGACGGAAGCCCCGGTCATGCCGCAGCCGGCGCACTCCTCGCAGTCGTGTCCGCAGGCGGACTTGCGGGGCACGGAAATCTGCACATATCCGTCCCGAAGGATTTTTTCAACAGTTGCCACTTGTGTCATTTTGCTCAGTCCTTTCGCTTGGGGAAAATCTCTGTTACGGCAGACGCTCCACGTCCACCACGATCTGATACGAGCCCTTGACGCCCACGTTGGCGTAGTTGGCCACCTGCACCGTCACCGGCACCGTGTGGACCCCCGGCTCCGTGATACCGCTGAGGTCCACGGTAATGCGCAGGTCCTCTGCGGTGATCTGGGCCATCTCGCTCTCCAGGCCCCGTAGGAGGATGTTCAGGCTCTCGGTTACCGGCACGGCGGAGAAGCCCTCCGGCACGTTTTCGCAGTTGAAGGCCGTCACGGTGACATTGCGCTCCGTGACCCCCGTGACCACGATGGTCACGGTGACCGGGCCCACGTTCTCCGCCAGGGTAGTACCCTCCGGGGCGGTGACGCTGTAGGTCAGGCTCTGGGAGGGCTGGAGGTCCTGCAGGTACAGGGTGTCCAGCACGATGGCGTCGATGGTGTCCAGCACATCCTTCTCGCCCACCAGGGTCACCTTGTCCGGAGACACGGTATACTGCATCGTGTCCAGAGTGGACCCGGCGGCAGGGACGAAGTTGACCACCAGATCCACCTCCTTGGAGGTCTTTACCGGCAGGGTAGCCTGCACGGTCTTCACCTTGGATCGGACGGCGGGGTTGTCGATCTTGATGTCGTTATAGTCATACAGCTCCCACTCCAGGGCCTGGACCACGGTGCGGTCGGCGCCGGAAATGTCCAGGGTCACCTTGGCATAGGCGATGTTCAGCAGATCGTCCCGCTGGCCCCGCAGGTTCAGCTCCGCCGGATCCAGGGTCAGCTCCCCGGCGGTGAAGCCCTTGGCGGTGCTGCCCACGATGTCGCAGCGGATGGGCACGGTCTTGCTGTCCATCTCGCCCACGGTAACGGTGACGCTGTAGGCGCTGGCGTGATCCACGGAAATTTTGCTGCGCTGGATGTCGTCCTGGAAGTACACCTGGTACGACAGGGTCTGCTGCCCGGTCTCCTGAATGGTGCTGGTGTCCGCCACGATGCGGACCTTGCTCTTGTCCAGCTTGAACAGCTCGCTGCGGGGACCCTTGAGCACCAGGTCGATGGTGGTGTCATAGCCCGACAGCAGCATCAGGTTCTTTTCGGCCAGGCTGGTGTCCTCGCCGGAAAACTCCACGGGGACGTTGTTGACCTTCATGGTCACCTCCACGGAAAGCCCCCGGTCTACATAGACCCACAGGGCGATGGCCACCAGGATGGAGATGACGATGCGGATGACCTTGCGGCTCTTGTCGGGATTCTGGTTGGTGTTAGTCTTGGTTTCCATTCTGCTCCCCCTTTCTATGGGCGTGCAGCAGCTCCCGCAGGGACAGGCGGGGCTTGTCCGGCTCCTCCTCCGGCTGGGGCATCAGCTCGTTGCGCAGCAGCTGCCGGAGCGTCTCCGGCATCAGGTGCCGCTTCAGCATGCCGCCGATGGCCACGGAGATGGAGCCTGTCTCCTCCGACACGATGACCACCACCGCGTCGGAATTTTCGCTCATGCCGATGCCCGCCCGGTGGCGCATACCCAGGTCCCGGCTGAGATTCACATTCTTGGACAGCGGCAGCATGCACCCGGCACCCAGGATCCGGCCCTGCCGGATGATAACGGCGCCGTCGTGCATGGGGGCCTTCACGAAGAAGATGTTCTTCAGCAGTTCGCTGGACACCGCCGCGTCCAGGGTGGTGCCGCTGCGGACGATCTCGTCCAGCAGCAGCTTCCGCTCGAACACGATCAGCACCCCCGTGCGGGTCTTGGCCATGTCGGTGCAGGCCGCCACGGTCTGGTCGATGGCCCGCTCCAGCTCGGAGGACTGCTGCTCCGGCTGGAAAATGCGCAGCAGGCGGATGTTCCGGCTGCCCACCTTCTCCAGCAGCTGCCGGATCTCCGGCTGGAACAGGATGATCAGGGCCAGAACGCCCCATTCCACCATGTGGCTGAGGATATAGTTCACGCCCCGCAGATTCAGGGCCGCCGGGGACGACAGCCACAGGGCCACCAGAAAGATCGCCACGCCCTTGAGGATATTCTCCGCCCGGGTGCTGCGCACCAGACAGAGGATCTTATACACCAGATAGGCGATAATGGCCACGTCCAGCACGTCCATGGGCCGGATCAGCGACAAATACCGCCCGGCCCGCTCCAATACAGATACAATTGCTTCCATTTCAGGCGTCCCTTCCTTGCACATACCAATACGTATTTTACATTATATAAAATTTATTGGGAAAATGCAACAAAAACGTCTGTCAAAGCTCTACATTTTCACGAAGCACCCGGGACACGGCCCACACCAGGCGGTCCGCCTGGTCCGGCGTATTGAAAAACGACGTGCTCAGCCGCAGGGTTCCGGTTTCCAGCGTCCCCGCCGTGCGATGGGCCAGGGGCGCGCAGTGAAGCCCCGCCCGCAGGGCGATGCCCCGCCGGGCCAGGGCCTCCCCCACCGCCTCGCAGTCCCGGCCCTCCGTCACGAAGGACACCACGCCGGTCTGATGCCGAAGCTCCCGATCCCAGAATACCCGCACCCCCGGCAGACTCTCCAGGCCCCGGGCGGCCCGCAGGGCCACCTGCCGCTCCCGGGCGGCGATGGTCTCCACCCCCTGCCGCCGGACGAACCGGATGCCCTCCAGCAGTCCCGCGATACCCGGCATATTGTGGGTCCCGGGCTCCAGCCGGTCCGGCAGGTCCGGGGGCATATCCTGCAGGCGGGACATGCTGCCGGTGCCGCCGTAGAGCAGGGGCTTCCCCTCCGCCCCGCACAGCAGCAGTCCCGTGCCCTGGGGGCCGTACAGGCCCTTGTGGCCGGGCATGGCCACAAAGGCCGCCCCCCACCCGGCCAGGTCCACCGGCAGCACCCCCGCCGACTGGGAGGCGTCCACGATCAGGGGCGTATCCGTCTCCCGGCAGCATCGGGCGATGTCCTCCACCGGCAGCACCGCCCCGAAGACGTTGGAAACGTGGGTGCAGATCACGGCCCGGGGCCGCTTCTGCCGGATGGCCCGGCAAAATTCCTCCGCCGCCAGGTCCGGCCGGAAGGGCGGCGTGTCGATCACCGTCACGGAAAGCCCCGGGATGGCGTGCAGGGGCCGGGTGACGGCGTTGTGCTCATATCCGGAGATCACCACCCGGTCCCCGGGACCCAGCAAAGACCGGATGGCCAGGTTCAGGCCATGGGTGGCGCTTCCGGTGATGACGACGTTTTCCGGCTGGGGGACCCCCAGCAGCTCCGCCGCCTCCTGGCGGCACAGATAGGCCGTCTCCCCGGCCAGGTGGGAGGCCGGATAGCTCCCCCGGCCCGGGGAACTCATGGTGTGTGCCGCCCGGGCCATGGCCCGGCCCACAGCGGCGGGTTTTTCCAGGGTAGTGGCCCCGGCGTCGAAATAGATCATTGCGCCGCCTCCCGATAGCCCTCCCGGGTATGATGATAAACGGCCAGGGGCTTGATCCCCGCCGCCTGCAGACAGGTCAGAGCCGCCTCCAGCGTCCCGGGCCGCAGCCGCACCCCGTAGGCGCAGCCCCGGTCCGTCAGTCCCACAGGGGCGCGCATCAGCGCGCTCCGGATGCCGCAGCCGCCAAGGGAGCGCACCATGTGCTGGGCCTGTGTGATGGAGCGGGCCAGCAAAAGTTCATGGTCCATGCATATACCTCCTCACAGGGCAGTCTATGCCCGCCGCGCCCCGCAGGTGCATAAAAGCGCCCCGGCAGAACCGGGGCGCACTTGTTGCGGCTTTTCAGTTTTTCGTCACCGTACCGTCGATGTGGACGGTGCACACCTGCCAGGGCAGGTCCCGGCCGCACTGCTCCAGGGCCCGCCGGGCGGCCATCTCCAGCCCGCCGCAGCAGGGCACCTCCATCCGCAGCACCGTCACGGAGCGGATGTTGTTGCTGCGGAGGATCTCCGCCAGCTTCTCGGTGTAGTCCACGCCGTCCAGCTTGGGGCAGCCGATGAGGCATACCCGGCCCGCCAGGAACCGGCTGTGGAAGTCGGCATAGGTGAAGGCTGTGCAGTCCGCCGCGATCAGCAGCTCCGCCCCCTCGAAATACGGGGCGCGGGTGGGGACCAGCTTGATCTGCACCGGCCAGTTGGTCAGCTGGCTCTCCGTCTCCCGGCCGGGTGCCGGGGCGGCGGGCTTTTTGTGGGCCAGCTGGCGGATGGCCGCGCCGGGGCAGCCGGTATGGGGCCGGTTCCTGGCGGCCTGAGCCGCCTTCACCGCCGCCTCGTCATAGGCGGGGGCCTCCCGCTCCTCAAAGGTAATGGCCCCGGTGGGACAGGCCGGCAGGCAGTCCCCCAGCCCGTCGCAGTAGTGCTCCCGCATGAGCTTAGCCTTGCCGTCCACCATGTCGATGGCGCCCTCGTGGCAGGCCCTGGCGCAGGCCCCGCAGCCGTTGCACTTGTCCTGGTCTATGTGAACGATCCTGCGAATCATGAAATGATTCCTCCTTATTTTATGGTACATCCGGCAGTATACGCCGGAATCCGGTATTTGTCTGTTGCAATTGCTACATTTTTCGGATTGGAAATATCTGACCGGGCAGGCGCTGCGGCGCGGGACACGTTTGGGAAATTATGCACGCCAATTGACGGCTTTTTCATCTTTTCCCGGCAAATTCCCGGTTTTTATTGACTTTATTTCTGCATACATGGTAAAATAACTTTTGTATGAAGTTTTTTGCGCCGTGTGCGAAAAAATCTTAACATTCACGCTATGTGTGTGAGAGAGGAATGAGGAACCCCCATGGTCATGTGTATCTTTTTGTTCCTGCTGTGGCTGATCCTGAACGGAAAAGTCACGCTGGAGATCTGCCTGTTCGGCGTGGTCATCACCGGGGCGGTCTACGCGTTCTGCGTGGCTGCCCTGGGCTGCCGGCCTCAGACGGAGCGGCGTTTTCTGAAGCGCCTGGGCGGCTATGTTGTCTACGGTGCGATCCTTGTGCGGGAGATCATCCGGGCCAACCTGGCTGTGATGCGGGTGATCTGGTCCCGGAAGCCGGACTATCACCCTGCCATCGTCCGGGTCCACGCGCCCCTGGAAAAGCCCGTCTCCCGGATGCTGCTGTCCAACTCCATCACCCTGACCCCCGGCACTGTGACGGTGCGCCAGGAAGGAGAGGACTACCTGGTGCTGTGCCTGAATAAGGCTCATGCCGCCGACATCCCGGATTGGAGTCTGACCCGACTCCTGCGGAAAATGGAGGGCCCGGAATGGAACTGATCCAACAGTGCTATCACGATCTGTTCTGGGGCGCTCTGGTGCTTCTGGGTCTGGGCCTGCTGGCAGTGATGGTGTATATCATCCGGGCCCGGCTGACGGTGGACCGCATCATCGGCATCAACCTCATCGGCACGCTGGTGGCCATTATCATCGCCATCCTGGCCTATCTGCTGGGGGAGGACTACCTGGTGGACGTGGCCATCGTGTATGTGGTGCTGTCGTTTATCGCGGTGATGCTGCTGTGCCGCATTTACATCAACCTGTACCAGTACAAGCGGCAGGACGAGAGGGAGGACGAATCGCATGATCGGTGAATGGATCCGCTTCGGCCTGGCAGCTCTGTGCGTGCTGGCCGGGTGCTTCGCCCTGCTGACCGCCATGGTGGGCCTGTTCCGCTTCGACTTTTCCCTGAACCGGCTCCATGCCGCCTCCATAGCCGACACCCTGGGTCTTTCCCTGCTGGTGCTGGCGGTGATGCTGGCGGTGGGCCTGCGCCCGGTGCTTTGGAAGCTGCTGCTGATGGTGATCCTCCAGTGGTGCACCTCTCCCCTGTCTGGCCATATGCTGGCGCAGTTTGAGTACCGGGTGAACCAGAATCTGGAGCAGCACCTGGAGCTGCCCGACGGAGAACAGGAGGACAGAGCATGAGCACGACCTTCCGCATTCTCCTGCTGGCGGGGCTGGTGATCTGCGCCGTGGCCACGGCGCTGGTGCGAAAGCCCATGCGGGCTGTTATCATCTATATGGCCTATTCCATTATCATGTCCGTGGTGTGGCTGCTGCTGGAATCCCCGGACCTGGCCATCACCGAGGCCGCCGTGGGCGCGGGGATCACAGGCATCCTGTTCTTCCTGACCCTGCGGCGTATCAACCTCATTGACAAGGACGCGGAGCACGAGGCCCGCAGAGAGGAGGACCACCATGACGACACCCTCTGAGCCCTCCCTGGTGCAGCTCTGGCTCCACGGCGGCCTAGACCTGTCCGAGCAGCTGCAAAAGGAGCCTCCGGAGTGTCCGGCTGAAAACGTCTCCGCTCATCCGACCCCCCGCCGGGACCGGACGCTGGTGGAGCAGGGAGTCCACCGGTCCCTGCGGCTGTACAACGTGCTGGCAGGCCTTCTGTGCGTGGTGCTGTCGGCCCTCATGCTGCTGACGGCAGCGGACCTGCCCCCCTACGGCTCCGATACCGCCCCTACCGTCAACGAGGTAGCCCAGCGCTATGTGGAGCAGGGCACCCAGGAGACCGGCGCGGTAAACACCGTGGCGGGCATGATCCTGGACTACCGTGCCTTCGATACCCTGGGCGAATCCTTTGTGCTGTTCACCGCCATGTGTGCCGTGACCATCCTGCTCAACCGCTCCGGCAAAAGGCGCTGGCTCCGGCAGCCCGACATGGTGGACTATGCCTCGGACCCCATTGTGGCCCCCATGTGCAGGTTCCTGATCCCGGTGATCCTGGTGTTCGGCATTTACATCCTGCTCAACGGTCACCTGTCCCCCGGCGGCGGCTTCTCCGGCGGCTCCATTCTGGCAGCCGGACTGATGCTGTTTGCCATGGTGTGGGGCGACGGTGCGGCCTCCGCCGTGCTGCGCCCCCGGCGGCTACAGACGGTGGTTCTGTGCTCCCTGGGCTTTTACTGCCTGGCCAAGAGCTACTCCTTCTATACCGGCGCCAACCACCTGCACTCCATCATCTCCCCCGGCACCCCCGGGCGCATCCTGTCCGCCGGGCTGATTCTGCCCCTGAACGTGGCGGTGGGCTTCGTGGTGTGCTGCACCATGTACAGCCTTTATATGTACTTCAGAAGGGGGGAGCTATGATGCTGAAGGCCCTTGCTTCCAATTACGAGCTGGTGGTAGCCATTCTGCTGTTCGTCATCGGCTTCTGCATGCTGCTGTTTGACCGGAACCTGCTGAAAAAGGTCATCGGCCTGGACATTATGGATTCCGGCGTGTTCCTGCTGCTGGCGGACCGGGGCTATATCACCGGCCGCACCGTTCCCATCATCGTGGACGGCGTCACCTCTATGGAGCACTACGTCAACCCCATCCCCGCGGGCCTGGTGCTGACGGGCATCGTGGTGTCCGTCAGTGTGTCGGCTGTGATGCTGTCCCTGACCGTCCGCATTTACCAGACCTACCGCACCCTGGACATGGACAAGCTGTATATGATGATGTCCCACAAAAAGCGGCAGAAGGAGGACGGCGAGCAATGAGCTTTGTGCAGAATTTCCCCTTCTTCTCCATCATTCTGTCCCTGGTGTGCGCCGTGGTGTCCTTTGCCGCCAACGCCCGCTGGGCCCGGCGGCTGAGCATTTTCCTGCTGTCTGCCAGCGTGGTGCTCCAGGGCTCTGTGCTGGTATACTGCGCGGTGCACCACGTCCGCTACTATTATATGATGGGCCACTATCCCGCCCCCTGGGGCAACGAGCTGACGGCGGGTATTCTGGAGTCCTTCCTGGCCATGCTGTTTGCCGGGGTGATGCTCCTGTGCGTCCTGGGCGGCATGGGCCGCATCCTGCGGGATGTCCCCGCCGACAAGCAGAAGCTCTATTGGGTCATGGTGGACCTGGCCCATGTGGCGCTGATGGCCCTGTGCTACACCAACGACATTTTCACCGGCTATGTGTTCATCGAGGTGCTGACCATCGCCTCCTGCGCCCTGCTGTCGGTGCGCCGGGGCGGACGTGTCCTGATCGCCTCCGCCCGCTATATGATTTTCGCCCTGATGGGCTCCGGCCTGTTCCTGATCGGCGTCATCTTCACCTATTCCGTCACCGGCCACCTGCTGTTCCCCCAGCTGCACACCGCCATCGCGGAACTGTGGAGCACCGGCGGGCACCGGTTCTCCGTGACCATGTCCCTGGGCCTGATAACGGCGGGACTGGCCATCAAAAGCGGCCTGTTCCCCTTCCACCTGTGGATGCCGGATACCTACGGCCAGGCCACCCCGGCCTCCTCGGGCATCCTGTCCGGCGTGGTGTCCAAGGGGTATATCGTGTTTCTCATCAAGGTCATCTACCAGGTCATCGGCATTGACGTGTTCGCCGCCTCCGGCATCCAGACGGTGCTGCTGCTGTTCGGCATCGGCGGCATGATCGCCGGGTCCGTCTCCGCCATTTTCGCCCGGCGGCTGACCACCATGATCGCCTTCTCCTCCGCCGCCCAGATCGGCTACATCTATATGGGCCTGGGCATGGGGACCCAGGCCGCCCTGGGGGCGGTGCTGTTCCAGATCGTGTCCCACGCCCTGACCAAGCCCATGCTGTTCCTGTCCGGCGCGGACCTGATGGCCGTCTCCAGCGGGCATCAGGACTTCAACAGCCTCCGGGCCGCTGCCCACCGGGACCCCACCGCCGGCTGCGTATTCACCGTGGGAGCCCTGTCCATGGTGGGCATTCCCATCTTCGCGGGCTTCATCCCCAAGCTGTACTTTGCCGCCGCGGCCTTCCATATGGGCTGGCGGACCTGGGCGGTGCTGCTGGCGCTGGCCCTGTCCACCCTGCTGAACGTGCTGTATTTCCTGTATACCACGTTGCTTCTGTGGGTGCCGGAGGCCGGAGAAAAGCGGGACCGCCGCCTGAAATGGGCCGCCGTGCCGGGCCTGGTGTTCGCGGCCCTGAACATCGCTGTTGGCCTGCGGTCCTATGGGCTCATGGACCTGTTCCGGCAGGGCATGGACCTGTTCTGCCAGTGAAAGGGAGGGGAGAAATATGTTATATCTGATCCTCCTGCTGCCGCTGGCTATGGCGGCCCTGAGCCTGATCCGGAATGACCGGGCCCGCACGGTGATCCTAGCCGTGGGCCAGGCCCTGCTGCTTGCGCTGCTGATTGGTGCCTGCACCCTGGGCGACACGGCCACACCGGTGTGGCGCATGACCGCCGACCTGACGTTTTCCCTGCGGCTGGACGGCCTGGGCCGGTTCTTCTGTCTGCTGACCGCCGTGTGCTGGCTGCTGACCATCCCCTACGCTGCCGTCTACATGACCCACGAGGGGCACCATCCCCGTTTCTATGTGTTCCTGATGCTGACGGAGGCGGCGGTGCTGGGCGCCGCTCTGGCGGCAGACCTTGTGACTCTATACCTGTTTTATGAGCTAACCACCCTGCTGTCGTTCCCCCTGGTGCTGCACACCCAGCGTCCCAAGGCCCTGCTGGGCGCGGTAAAATACCTGTACTACTCCGTCTGCGGCGGCTTCATCGCCCTGTTCGGCGTGGTGCTGCTGGCCCAGCAATCCTCCCTGGCCTTCGTCCGTGGCGGATATTTCCAGACTCTCTCTCCTACCCTGCTGGCTGCGTCATTTCTGATGCTGCTGGGCTTCGGCGCCAAGGCGGGTCTGTACCCCCTGCACAACTGGCTGCCCTCGGCCCATCCCGTGGCCCCGGCTCCGGCCCATGCTCTGCTCTCCGGCATCATCGCCAAGGTGGGGGCCATCGCCGCCATCCGGGTTATTTACTTCACCGTGGGCGCGGAGGCCCTGCGGGGCACCTGGGTCCAGACCGTGTGCATCGTTCTGACCCTGGTGACCATTTTCATGGGCTCGTTTATGGGCTGCACGGAAAACGGCCTGAAAAAGCGTCTGGCCTATTCCAGCATTTCCCAGATCTCCTACGTGCTGCTGGGCGTATTCCTCATGACTCCGGTGGGTCTGCTGGGGGGGCTTTTGCAGCTGCTGTTCCACGCCCTGGCCAAGATCGGCGTGTTCCAGTCCGCCGGCTCCATCATTTTCCTGACGGGCACGGAAACCATCGACGGCTTCCCGGGTCTGGGCCGCCGGATCCCCGTCACCATGGGCTGCTTCGCCGCCCTGGCTCTGTCCCTGGTGGGCATCCCCCCCTTCGGCGGCTTCTTCAGCAAATGGTATCTGGCTCTGGGCGCCCTGGGCGGCATGTCCGCCCCCCTGTGCTATATCATCCCGGCGGTGCTGCTGATCTCGGCGCTCTTGACGGCAGCCTATCTGTTTCCGCCGCTGTGCCGCGCCTTCTTTCCGGGGCAGGATTTCCCGGCCCAGAGCCGGGTCCGGGAGCCGCTGCTGCTGGTGCTGTCCCTGGCACTGTTCGCCGCAGCCAGCCTGATCCTGGGCCTGCTGTCCGGCATCACTGTCCCCGTGATGGAGCACATCACCGGGTCCATTCTGTAAGGAGGTACGCCATATGAATGGAATTCTTCTCCTTCTGCCGGTGTTCCTGCCGCTGGTGCTGGGCCTGCTGTCCTATTTCCTGCCCATCCGCAGCGAGAGCTGCCGCCGCCTGGTATACAGCCTCCTGATCCTGGGCACCACGGCCCTGGCCTGGGCGGCCATCCTCCTGTGCGATGACGGTGCCTTCACCCTGCTGCACTTTTCCCACCGGCTGACCATCGCCTTCCGCATGGACGGGGCCGCCCGTCTGTTTGCGGGGTTGTCTGCCACCCTCTGGCCCTTCACCATGCTCTATGGCTTTGACTACATGCGCCACGAGAAGCATCTGCATATGTTCTGGGCCTTCTTCACCGCCTCCTTCGGCGTGACCCTGGGCATCGCCTTCTCCGCCAATATGATGACCATGTACCTGTTCTATGAGCTGCTGACCCTGGCCACCCTGCCGCTGGTGATGCAGCCCATGACCAAGGCCGCCAAAAAGGCGGGCATCAAGTACCTGGTCTACTCCATCTCCGGCGCGGCCCTGGCGTTTATCGGCCTGGTGTTCCTGGCCATCCACGATGCGGTGGACTTCACCCTGGGCGGCCATCTGGCAGGCTATGACGGAGATCTGTCCATGCTGCTGGCGGTGTTTGCCCTGTCCTTTGTGGGCTTCGGGGTCAAGGCCGCCATCTGGCCGCTGCACGGCTGGCTCCCCTCGGCGGCGGTGGCCCCCACCCCCGTCACGGCCCTGCTCCACGCGGTGGCCGTGGTAAAGGCCGGCGCCTTCGCCTGCATCCGCCTGATCTATTACAGCTTCGGCACGGAGGTGCTGGCCGGTACCTGGGCCCAGCAGCTGGCGCTGCTGCTGCCCATCATCACCATCGTATACGGCTCCTGTATGTCCCTGAAGCAGCGGCATTTCAAGCTGCGGCTGGCCTATTCCACGGTGTCGAACCTGTCGTACATTCTGTTTGCCGCCGCCCTGATGACCACCCAGGCCCTGGCCGCCTCGTTCCTGCACCTGATCGTCCACTCGGTGGTGAAGATCATGGCCTTCTTCACCGCCGGTGCGGTGCTGCACTACGCCCACCGGGAGTACGTGCCCCAGCTGGAGGGCCTGGGCCGGTATATGCCGGTGACCTTCGCCTGCTTCACGGCGGCGGCCTGCGCCCTGACGGGCATCCCCCCCTTCAACGGCTTTGTCAGCAAGTGGTACATCGCCCGGGCGGCGGTGGATATCGGCGGTTGGCTGCCGCTGGTGGGCTTCGCAGCTCTGCTGGTGTCGGCCCTGCTGACGGCGGTCTACATGTTCCAGGTGGTGCTGAAGGCCTGGTTCCCCCGGACGGAGGCCCCGGCCATTCCGGAGGGCTCCGCCCATGAGGCGGGCTGGATGATGACCGTCCCCACCGCCATCCTGGCGGCAGCCTGCCTGCTGATGGGCCTGTTCCCCCAGTGGCTGCTGGACGTGATCGGAAAGGCGGTGGGCCTGTGATGCTGCTTCTTCTGATCCTGCTGCCCCTGGCGGGGGCCCTTCCCCTGCTGCTGACCCGCAGCGAAAGCGAATCCGGGCTGGGCCGCTGGTCCTGCGCCGTCACGGGGCTGACGCTTCTTGTGATGGTGCTGGCGGTGTGCACCCGGTCCGGCGAATCCCTGGATATCCCCCTGTGCGGCATCCACTTCACCCTGGACGGCTTCCGGTGCATCTATGGGCTGGTGGTGAGCTTCATGTGGTTCGTGTCGGCCCTGCTGACGCCCCAGTATTTCCGGGGCCACCACCATCTGCGGCGCTACCACTTCTTCTTCCTGCTGTGCCTGAGCTTCACCATGGGCGTGTTCCTGTCGGCGGACCTGTACACCACCTTCCTGTTCTTCGAACTGATGAGCCTCAGCTCCTATGCCTGGGTGGTGCAGGAGGAGTCCCCCGACGCCCTGGACGCGGGAAAGACCTATCTGACCATCGCGGTGCTGGGCGGCCTTGTGACCCTGATGGGCCTGTTCCTGCTGTACCGCCTTACCGGCACCCTGGTCATCGCCGACCTGCCCGGCCCCTGCGCCGGGGTGACGGACCGCTCCCAGCTGTGGGCGGCGGCGCTGTGCATCTTCTTCGGCTTTGCGGCCAAGGCGGGCGTGTTCCCGCTGCACATCTGGCTGCCCAAGGCCCACCCGGTGGCCCCGGCCCCGGCCAGCGCCCTGCTGTCCGGCGTCCTCACCAAGGCGGGCATCTTCGGTGCCCTGATCATCACGGCGGACCTTCTCCCCGGCGAGCACCGGTGGGGCGTCCTGCTGCTGGCGCTGGGGGCGGTGACCATGGTGCTGGGCGCGGTCATCGCCGTGTTCTCCAACAACCTCAAGTATATTCTGGCCTGCTCCTCCCTGTCCCAAATCGGCTTTATCCTGGTGGGCACGGCGGCCCTGTCCCTACTGGGGCAGCACAACGCCCTGGCCGCCCACGGCACGGTGCTGTATATGATGAACCACTCCCTGGTGAAGCTGACCCTGTTTCTGCTGGCCGGCGTGGTGTACTGCAACACCCACGCCCTGGACCTGAACCAGATCCGGGGCTTCGGCCGGGGCAAGCCCCTGCTGCATATCCTGTTTCTGTGCGGGGCCTGCTCCCTGGCGGGTATCCCGGGCTTCCTGGGGTATATCAGCAAGACCCTGGTCCACGAATCCCTGGTGGAGCTGGCCGCCGAAAGCGGCAGTCTGGGCGTCACGGCGGTGGAATGGCTGTTCCTGTTCTCCGGCGGCCTGACGGCGGCGTATCTGACGAAAATCTACGCGGCGCTGTTCTGGCAGAAGCCCGCCGCCTCCACCGGCAGGACCTGGGGCACCCCCGCCACCACGGCGGCGCTGATCCTGGCGGCCCTGCCGCTGCCGGTGCTGGGACTGCTGCCCCATGTGCTGGCGGAGCCGGTGGCCGCCCTGGCCCTGCCCTTTGTGGGCGGGCACCCCTTCGGCCACGCCGTCCATTATCTGGCCTGGGAAAATCTCAAGGGCGTGGCCATCTCCCTGACCATCGGCATGGCGGTGTACTTCCTGTTCATCCGCCTGGTGCTTATGGACCGCCGGGAGGGCCAGGTGGTGTACCTGGAGCGCTGGCCCCGCTGGCTGAGCCTGGAGGACCGGGTATACCGCCCGGCTATCCGGGGGCTGTACCGGCTGCTGAACGTGGTGCTGCGGGCCGTGTGCGATGCGCTGGACTTCCTGGTGCTGCTGGCCCGGCGGACCTTCCTGCGGGACTCCCGTCCCCGCCGCCGGAAATCCCCCCGCAGCGCCGTGCTCCACGCCATGACCCACGGCGGACAGCGCACGGAGCAGGAGGCCGCCGACCGGCTGGGCACCATCCTGGACACCATCCGCCGGATGGAGGGCAGCCTGTCCTATGCCCTGCTGATGGCCTGCCTGGGATTGTGCATTGTCCTGGTGTGCATCCTGCTGTACGTTTTCTGATTGCAAAAGAGCTGCCGCAGCCTCGCGGCAGCTCTTTTGTTTGCGCAGGAAACAGTTGTATTTGCCCGGTTGGTGTGATATACTGCTATATTGATATGATAGCATTCCGGGGGCGTGTACCCCCGTGAGAAATGAGGGATTGTATATGAAAATCGTAGTGTTGGCCGGCGGCCTCAGCACCGAGCGGCAGGTATCTCTGACCAGCGGCACCGGCGTGTGCCGCGCCCTGCGGGAGCGGGGCCACCAGGCCATCCTGGTGGATATGTTCCTGGGGCTGGAGGATTACAACGGCAGCCTGGCGGATATCTTCGACGCGCCGGACGGCCTGTGCGGCGACAACCGGGTCCACTCCACCGAGCCGGACCTGGAGGCCGTGCGCCGCAGCCGCCGGGATCAGGGCCCTTCCATGCTGGGAAAGGACGTGCTGGCGGTGTGCGCCATGGCAGACCTGGTGTTCCTGGCTCTCCACGGCTCCTGCGGCGAGGACGGACGGATCCAGGCCACCCTGGACCTGCTGGGCGTGCCCTATACCGGCAGCGGCTATCTGGGCAGCGGCATGGCCATGGACAAATCCGTCACCAAGCGCATCATGGACGCCGCCGGTGTACCCACCGCCCCCTGGCACGACGTGCGCTATACCCGGGAGGACATTCCCCGTCTGGCCCGGGAGCTGCCGGTGCCCTGCGCCGTGAAGATCATCAACGGCGGCAGCTCCATCGGCGTGGAGCTGCCGGACACCCGGGAGGAGCTGGCCCAGACCCTGGAGCGGATGCTGGCCTACGGAAACCACGTCATCGTGGAGAAGAAGATCAAGGGTCGGGAGATCCAGGTGGCCGTTCTGGGCGACACCTATCTCCCCGCCGTGGAGATCATCCCCCGGGGGGCCTATTTCGACTATTTCTGCAAGTATCAGAAGGACGGTGCCCAGGAGATCTGCCCCGCCCCCATCACCCAGGAGCAGTGGCGCACCGTGGGCGAGCTGGCCCTGCGCCTGCACCGGGCCCTGGACCTGGGCGTCTATTCCCGGGCGGACTTCATCCTGGATGAGGAGGGGAGCTTCTGGTGCCTGGAGATCAACACCCTCCCGGGCATGACCCCCACCAGCCTGGTGCCCCAGGAGGCGGCCCAGGTGGGCCTGAGCTACGGCGACCTGTGCCAGCGCATTGTGGACGAGTCCCTGGCCCTGCGCAAGGGAGGCCGGGCATGAGGCCCCTGCCGGCGGCGGACATCTGCCGTGCCGTAGGCGGGACCTTCCTTCAGACCGGCGGCGACACCGTCACCGGCGTCACCAGCGACAGCCGCCATATCGCCTCCGGCGACCTGTTCATCCCCTTGGTAGGAGCCCGGTTCGACGGGCATGACTACATCGACACGGCCCTGTCCTCCGGGGCTGCCGGCTGCCTGTGCAACCGTGTGCCGAAGACCCTGCTGCCCGGCCGGTTCTATATCCGGGTGCAGGACACTACCCTGGCTCTGGGCGCTCTGGCAGCCTGGTACCGGGGGCTGTATGACATCCCCGTGGTACAGGTCACCGGCTCCGCCGGAAAGACCACCACCAAGGAGATGATCGCCTCGGTGCTGTCCCGGCATTTCCGGACCCTGAAAACCCAGGCCAATCTCAACAATCACATCGGCACGCCCCAGACCCTGCTGCGGCTGGAGCCCTGCCATCAGGCGGCGGTGATCGAAACGGGCATGGACCACTTCGGCCAGATCCGCTATATGGGCAGCTTAGTGCAGCCCACCATCGCCGTGATCACCAACGTCGGCGACGCCCACATTGAAAACCTGGGCGGCACCCGTCAGGGGACCCTGCGGGCCAAGTGCGAGATTTTCGACCACCTGCGCCCCGGCGGCCTGGCAGTGCTGTGCGGCGACGATGCATTGCTCAACGGCCTGGACCTGCCCTTTGAGACCCTCCGCTGCGGCAGGAGCGAACACTGCAATGTCCGGGTCACGGACATCGTCCGCCGGGGCATCGACGGCCTGGACTGCACCGTCACCACCCCCCGCCGCAGCTACCGGCTGTCCATCCCCTCCCCCGGGGACTACATGATCTACTCCACCTCCATGGCCGTGGCCATCGGCGAATATCTGGGCCTGTCGGAGCAGGAGATCGTCGAGGGCGTGGCCGGGTATGTGTCCACCGGCTCCCGTATGCGGCGCATCCGCCTGCCGGAGGACCGGCTCATCATCGACGACTGCTACAACGCCAATCCCCAGGCCATGGAAGCGGCGCTGGAGATTCTGGCAGACACCGCCTGCCGCCGCCGGGTGGCGGTGCTGGGCGACATGGGGGAGCTGGGCCCCATCAGCCGGGACGCCCACCTGCAGGTGGGCCGCACCACTGCCCGGCTGGGGCTGGACGCGGTGATCGCCATCGGCCCCAAGGCCGCCGCCATCGCCCAGACTGCCGGTCCCCGGGCACAGCATTTCGCCGCCATTGAGGAGGCCCTTCCGGCCCTGCGCCGGGAATTCACCCCCGGCACCGCCGTGCTGGTGAAGGCGTCCCACGCCATGGAATTCGGCAAAATTGTCATTGAATTGGAAAAAATGTAACGAATCGACCATATGATAGATATCAGCGTAACCGACCTGGTCAAGTCCTTTGACCTGGAAAAGAAAATACTGGACGGTGTGTCCTTCCAGATTGACACCGGTGAGCGGGTGGGCCTGCTGGGCAAAAACGGCGCGGGGAAATCCACGCTGTTCAACATCCTCACCGGGGAGCTGGACTATGACTCCGGCCAGGTGCTCATCGCCCCCGGCCGCCGGGTGGGCCTGATCTCCCAGATCCCGGTGTATCCTGAGGGCTACACCGTGGAAGACGTTCTGCGCTCCGCCTTTCAGCGCACCACCGCCCTGAAGGAGGAGATGGACCGCCTGACCCGGCAGATGGAGCAGGGGGACAGCGATCCCCAGACCCTGCGGCGCTACGGCGAGCTTACCGCCCGGTTCGAGGGCCTGGGCGGCTATGACACCGACACCGCTGTCAACAAGGTCTCCAACGGCCTGTCCATCGACGGCGATATGCGGCAGCGGCTGTTTGACCAGCTGTCCGGCGGGGAGAAAACCCGGGTGAACCTGGGCCGCCTGATCCTGGAGGACACGGACATTCTCCTGCTGGACGAGCCCACCAACCACCTGGACCTGCAGGCCACCGAGTGGCTGGAGGACTATATCCGCTCCTTCCGGGGCACCGTGGTCACCATCTCCCACGACCGCTATTTCCTGGACCGCACCGTCACCCGCATCATTGAAATTCTGGACGG
Organism: Clostridiaceae bacterium Marseille-Q4149; assembly: GCA_018228685.1. Taxonomy (GTDB): domain Bacteria; phylum Bacillota; class Clostridia; order Oscillospirales; family Oscillospiraceae; genus Vescimonas; species Vescimonas cirricatena. The sequence continues at coordinate 906,611 of CP073691.1, read as the reverse complement.
CAAGGCGGAGTTTTACAGCGGGAACTACAGCTTTTATGCCATTGAAAAGGAGCGCCGCTATCAGGAGCGCATGAAGCAGTATCTGAAGGAGCAGGCCAAGATCCAACAGCTGGAGAAGGCGGCGGAGCAGATGCACCTGTGGGCCTTTATGGGCAACGACGCCCTGCACAAGCGGGCCTTTTCCATGGAAAAGCGCATCGAGCGCATGCGCACCGTGTCCAAGCCCACCCGGGCCAAGAAGATGGACGCCCGCTTCGCCAGCCGGGAGTTCCGGGGCGACGAGGTACTGCAGCTGAAGGGCGTGTCCAAGTCCTTCGGTGACCGCACCCTGTTTTCCGACGTGTACCTGCGGGTGGAGGGCGGCGAGCGCATCGCCTTTCTGGGAGAAAACGGCGCAGGGAAAACCACCCTGCTGAACATGATCACCGGGGCCGAGCCCGTGGACAGCGGCATCATCCGCATGGGGCCCGCCATCCGGGCGGCCTATCTGCCTCAGATCATCCACTTTGAGCACCCGGAGCGCTCCTTGCTTGACACCATGCTCTATGAAAAGAAGGGCATGACGCCCCAGACCGCCCGCAACCGCCTGGCGGCCTATCAGTTCCAGGGGGAGGACGTGTTCAAAAGCGTGTCGGTCCTCTCCGGCGGCGAGCTCAGCCGCCTGCGGCTGTGCATGCTCATGGACGAGGAGATCAACTTCCTGATCCTGGACGAGCCCACCAACCACCTGGATATCGCCTCCCGGGAGTGGATCGAGGAGGCGGTGGAGGCCTTCGACGGCACCCTGCTGTTCGTGTCCCACGACCGGTATTTCATCAACCGCTTCGCCACACGGGTCTGGGAGCTGGCGGAGGGTACCATCAACGACTATCCCATGGGCTTTGCCCAGTACCGGGCTGCCAAGGCGGAGGAGAAAAAGCCCGCCCCCGCCCCGGTCCAGAAGAAAAAGCAGGACACCCGGCCCCCTCGGGCCGGACGGGAAAAGCAGGCCGCCCGCCGCCAGCTGACCATCTGCGAAACCGGCATCTCCAAGCTGGAGGAGCGCTGCCGCCAGCTGGACGCCGAAATGGAACAGAATGCCTGCGACGCGGAAAAGCTCCAGGAGCTGTTTCGGGAGAAGCAGGATCTGGAGGCCCAACTGGAGCAGGAGATGGCCCGCTGGGAGGAGCTGTCTCTGCAATTGGAGGAATAATCAGGAGGACCATTATGCGTGATATTTTGTGTATGTACTACTCTCGCACCGGCGCCACCCGCCAGGCCATGACGGAGATCGCCCAGGCCCTGGATGCGGAGCTGGTGGAGCTTACCGACGGCGTGGACCGCCAGGGCGCCCGGGGCTATCTCCGCTCCGGCATGGACGCCATGCGCCGGGCCACCCTGCCGCTGGCCCCCTATGAAACGGAGCGCCCCCTGTCCGAATACCGGCTGGTGATCCTGGGCACCCCCGTGTGGGCGGGCCGCTGCGCCTCCCCGGTCCGGGCGCTGCTGAAGCGCCGGGGGCTGGAGCTGGAAAGGGTAGCCTATGTGCTGACCCGGAAAAGCTCCCGGAAGTATGAGGAGATTTATGAGCAGATGGACCAGTACACCGCCCGGCCTCACCTGCTGGAGGTATCCCTGCGGCCGGGAGCCGTGGGGTATGAGTTCTGGCGGGACAAGCTGGTGGGCGAGGTGCGCCGCTATCTGGACGCCCAGTAAGGAGTCCGTATGCTGGAGAAATTACAAGCCATCGCCCGGCGGCTGGACCAGGTGGAGCGGCAGCTGTCGGACCCGGCGGTGTACGCCGACCGGGAGTCCCTGACCCGCCTGAGCCGGGAGCAGAAGGAGCTGACCCCCATCGTGGACGCCTTCCGGGCCTGGCAGCAGGCGGAGACGGACTGCGCCGGGGCCCAGGAGCTGCTGTCGGACCCGGAAATGCGTGAGCTGGCCCAGGAGGAGCTGCATCGGGCCCGCCAGGAGCGGGACCGCCTGTCGGAGGAGCTTAAACGCCTGCTGCTGCCCCGGGACCCCAACGACGACCGGAACGTCATCCTGGAGGTCCGGGCCGGCATCGGCGGCGAGGAGGGGGCCCTGTTTGCGGCGGACCTGCTGCGGATGTACGCCCTGTATGCCGAGCGCCGGGGCTGGAACATGGAGCTGGTGTATGAAAACACCACGGAGCTGGGCGGCGTCAAGGAGGCCAGCGCCACTATCGAGGGACAGGGGGCCTGGTCCCGCCTGAAATTCGAGGCCGGGACCCACCGGGTCCAGCGGGTGCCGGAAACCGAGTCCTCCGGCCGCATCCAGACCTCCGCCGCCACCGTGGCCGTGATGCCTGAGGCGGAGGAGGTGGAGTTCACCATCGACCCCAAGGACCTGCAGATCGACACCTTCCGCTCCTCCGGCGCAGGCGGACAGCACGTCAACAAGACCGAGTCTGCCATCCGCATCACCCACCTGCCCACCGGCACGGTGGTGGAGTGCCAGGACGAGCGCAGCCAGTATAAAAACAAGGACCGGGCCATGAAAATCCTGCGCTCCAAGCTCTACGAGGCCCAGCAGGAGAAGCAGAACGCCGCCATCGCCGCCCAGCGGAAAAGCCAGGTGGGCACCGGCGACCGGTCCGGCAAGATCCGCACCTATAACTTCCCCCAGAACCGGGTCACCGACCACCGGCTTACCGGGGACGTGAAAAATTTCAACATTGCCGCCGTGATCAACGGCGACCTGGACCCCCTCATTGACGCGCTGACCCTGGCCAACCAGGCCCAGCGGCTTCAGGAGGGGACCGAGAAAGGAGAATGAATCATGGAAGCTCCCATCAAGACCCGCTACGACAAGGCCGGACCCCAGGTGGCCGAGGCCCTGCGCCGCCGCCATTTTGAGGCCCACTATGTCTCCACCGCCCAGGAGGCCCTGGAGCTGGCCCTGACCCTGATCCCCAAGGACCGCACCGTATCCTGGGGCGGCACCGCCACCGCCGCCCAGATCGGCCTGATGGACCGCCTGCACCAGGGGGACTATCAACTCATCGACCGGGACACCGGCAAGACCCCCGAAGAAAAGCAGGCCCTGATGCGCCAGGCCCTGACCTGCGGCACCTTCATCATGAGCAGCAACGCCATCTCCGCCGACGGCCAGCTGGTGAACATCGACGGCAACGCCAATCGGGTGGCGGCCCTGTGCTACGGGCCGGAGAGCGTCCTGGTCATCGCTGGAATGAACAAGGTCATGGCCGACCTGGACAGCGCCATCGCCCGGGCCCGCCAGGTGGCGGCCCCCGCCAACGCCCAGCGCTTCGACATCAAGACTCCCTGCGCCGTTACCGGAAGCTGCGGCGACTGCACCAGCTCCGACTGCATCTGCTGCCAGATGGTCATCACCCGGGCCTGTCGCCCCGCCGGCCGCATCAAGGTCATTCTGGTGGGCGAGGATCTGGGCTTCTGAGCCAAAAGAGGGATTCACTTGAACACCATTGTTTTTCACCCGGAATCGGACCCGGCCGCCATACAGGAGGCCGCGGCCATTCTGCGCCGGGGGGGCCTGGTAGGCATCCCCACGGAAACCGTATACGGCCTGGGGGCCGACGCCCTGAACGAGGAGGCCGTGGTCCAAATCTTCCTGGCCAAGGGCAGACCTCAGGATAACCCGCTGATCATCCACGTTCCCGACGCCTCCTGGCTGGAGCAATACTGCCGGGACGTACCGCCGGAGGCCTATCGTCTGGCGGAGCGGTTCTGGCCTGGCCCCCTGACCATGATCCTGCCCCGGCGGGACATTGTCCCCCTGCAAACCACCGGGGGGCTGGAGACGGTGGGCGTCCGCTGCCCGGACCACCCGGTGACCCTGGCCATCATCCGGGCCGCCGGGGTGCCCATTGCCGCCCCCAGCGGCAACACCTCCGGCCGTCCCAGTCCCACCACCGCCGCCCACATGATTGAGGACATGGACGGCAAAATCGACGGCATCGTGGACGGCGGCCCCTGCACCGTGGGGGTGGAGTCCACCATCATCGACCTGACGGTGACGCCGCCCCGGCTGCTGCGCCCCGGCGGTCTGCCTCTGGAGGCCCTGGAGGAGGTGCTGGGGGAGGTAGCCGTGGACAAGGCCGTCACCGGCCTGCTGGCCGCCGGAGAGCATCCCAGGGCCCCGGGGATGAAATACCGGCACTATGCCCCCCACGCGCCGGTCACTGTGGCTACCGGCACGCCGGACCGCAGCGCCCGCCGCATCCTGGGCCTGCTGTCGGACCAGGCGGGGGTCATCTGCTTCGACGAGTATGCCCCGCTGTATGCCGGGCACATCATCCATCGTCTGGGTCCGGCGGCGGACAAATCCGCCCAGGCCCGGCACGTTTTCGACGCCCTGCGCACCTTCGACGGCACGGACGTCACGGAAATTTTCGCCCAGTGCCCCGATGACGGGGGCCTGGGTCTGGCGGTGGCCAACCGCCTGAAAAAGGCGGCAGGCTTCCACCTGGTGGACGCCGACCGGCCCATTCTCATCGGCCTCACCGGCGGCACCGGCGCGGGAAAAACCAGCGCTCTGGCGGCCCTGGAGGACCTGGGCGGCACGGTGCTGGACTGCGACGCCGTGTATCACGAGATGCTCCGCACAGACCCCGCCCTGCGGGGGGCCATCGAAGGGGCCTTCGGCCCGGTGTTCGGCCCCGACGGGACCCTGGACCGGCAGAAGCTGGGGAACATCGTGTTTTCCGACCCCGCCGCCCTGGAGCGGCTCAACGCCATCGTGTACGAATTCCTGCCGCCGGAGCTGATGCGCCGGGCGGCGGGACAGTCCCTGGTGGGGCTGGACGCCATCAACCTGGTGGAAAGCGGCCTGGACCGGCTGTGCGCCTGCACCGTGGCGGTGCTGGCCCCAGCGGAGGATCGGGTCCGCCGCATCATGGCCCGGGACGGCATCAGCCGGGACTATGCCCGGCTGCGGATCTCCGCCCAGCCGTCCGACGGCTTTTACCGGGAGCACTGCTCCCATATCCTGGAAAACACCTGCGCCGGTCCGGCGCAGTTCCGGGATCAGGCACGGATTTTCTTCCGGAAAATACTCCGGGAAATCGAACATATTTGAGGAGGAATCAAAACCATGACAGACGAAATGAAGGCCAAGCGCGAAAAGCTCTTCTCCAGCCCCAAAAACGGCTATGACCTGGTGGACCAGGCGGCCCTGGAGGCCATGGAGGCCTATTGCGAGACCTATAAGCAGTACCTGGACAACGGCAAGACCGAGCGGGAGTGCGCCGCCTATACCGTGGAGCTGGCCCAGGCCCAGGGCTATGTCCCCTATCAGCGGGGCATGAGCCTGAAGCCCGGCGACAAGGTGTACCGCGTGAACCGGGGCAAGAGCGTGATGCTGGCCAAGATCGGCCGCCAGGACCTGTCCCACGGCGCGCAGATCGTGGCCTGCCACATTGACTCCCCCCGTCTGGACTTCAAGCCCCATCCCCTGTATGAGGACAGCGACTTTGCCTATGGCAAGACTCACTATTACGGCGGCATCCGCAAGTATCAGTGGGTGGCCATCCCCCTGGAGCTGCGGGGCGTGGTGGTCCTGCGGGACGGCACCGTGGTGAAGGTGGTCCTGGGCCAGGGCAGCGAGCCCAAGTTCGTCATCACCGATCTGCTGCCCCACCTGGGCGCAGAGCAGGGCAAAAAGCCCCTTAACGAGGCCATTCCCGGCGAGAACCTGAACCTGCTGATGGGCAGCCGCCCCCTGGGCGAGGAGGGCGACAGCGACCGCGTGAAGCTGCGGGTGCTGGATATGCTCCACGAGAAATACGGCATCTGCGAGGATGACTTCACCTCCGCCGAGCTGGAGGTGGTCCCCGCCTTCAACGCCACGGACCTGGGCCTGGACCGCAGCCTCATCGGCGCATACGGCCACGACGACCGGGTGTGCGGCTACGCCGCCCTGAAGGGCCTGTTCGACATCGACGTTCCCGAAAAGACCGCCGTGTGCATGCTGGCCGACAAGGAAGAGGTTGGCTCCATGGGCGTCACTGGTATGCAGTCCGCCTTCTTCGACACCTTCATGGAGGACCTGTGCCAGAGCCAGGGCGTCAGCCTGCGGGTGTGCTATGAAAGCTCCTTCTGCCTGTCCTCCGACGTCACCGCCGCCTATGACCCCAACTTTGCCGAGGTGTATGAGAAGCGCAACGAGTCCCGGGTGAACTATGGTCTGGGCATCTGCAAGTATACCGGCGCCCGGGGCAAGAACGGCTCCTCCGACGCCGATGCCGAAACTGTGGCCTATGTCCGCCGCGTGCTGGACAACGCCGGTGTGGTGTGGCAGATCGGCGAGATGGGCAAGATCGACGCCGGCGGCGGCGGCACCGTGGCCCAGTATATGGCCAACCGCAACATCACCACCATCGACGCCGGTGTGCCGGTTCTGAGCATGCACTCCCCCTTTGAAACCGTGGGCAAGCTGGATTGCTACATGAACTATCTGGGCTGCATGGCCGTCTATAACGCGTAAAACGCCCCATAAAAAACTGCGCTGCCTCACGGCAGCGCAGTTTTTGAGTGCTAAAAAAGCCTCGCAGAGTTTGCCGCCCGCAGGCGGCAAAGCAAATGGGATCATTTTCGGCCAGGGCGTGTACCTGACCGAAAATACTTCTCAGGCTGCAAGTGTGGAATTGGTTCGCCATCAGCGAACCAATTATGCGTGCAGCAGCCTGCAAGCCTTTTGTCCCAAAAGGACTTTGCCCTTTTGGGACAGTCTCTTACAGAATCAGCAGCAGGCCGATGGCGATGAGGACCTCCTCGTCCGCCTTCTGATAGAACAGGAAAAACAGGATTAGAAGCAGCAGCAGATCCCCGGCGTCCATGTCTCCCAGGTGCAGCTTCGCCAGCAGCCGGTTCAGAAACTGCCGCTCCGGGGCAGGTGCCGAAGGCGGTGCCGGTTCCGGCCCGGGCGGAGGAGGCCCCGGCCTGGGCGGGGCGGCTGGGGACGGGGCGGAGACGGCGGGGCCGTCTCCTGCTGGGGCACCCGGTCATATACCCCGTTGTCGTTGCGGATATAGCGGTTATACATGGCTACCCCTCCCAATCCGCCAGCAGCTTTTTCCCCACATGGATCAGCCGCGCCAGCCGGGCCGCCCGCTCGATCTTCCCTTGCTTTTCTTCCTTCAGGAACGGGCGCAGGGCCTGGAGCAGCTGCAAAGCGGCGCTGTTCTCCGTCCCCAGCTCACCGGCCAGAGGCAGCAGCTTCCCCAGGAGCTTCGGGTCCAGTCCGCCCAGGGCCGCTCCCAGGTCAGGCCCCGGCGGCGGGGCAGGGGGCGGCGGGGCCGCCTTCTGCTCCCCCATGGCTCCGGACAGCTGCTGGGCCATCTGCATGACCTGGGCCATGCTGTTGGGATCGGACAGCAGCGCGTTCAGTTTTTCCTCCAGCTCCGACACTGCCGCCCCTCCTCCCTATTTTTGCAGGCTTTCGCCGATCCGCTGCACCAGGGCCGCCCCCTGGGGCGTGCTCATGATGCCCTGAAGCATCCCGCTGATGGCGGAGGCGTCCCCCGCCGCCGCCTGGCGGACGGCCTGCTGCAGGGTGCGGCCCCCGTCGCTGCCGGACAGCAGTCCCAGCAGCATCTGGCCGTCCCGGGACCCCATCACCGCCTGCAGGGCCGCCGGGTCCCGCTTCAGCCGCTCCATCATTTCCTTCTGATCCATAGAAAAACCTCCATCCGTTGCTGCATAGCCCAATATATGTGTCCCTTCCGGAAAACGTGCCTGTCCCGGCCATGACTAAAAATTTCAAAAAAGGGGTTGACAGGGAGGGAGGGGTGTGGTATTATACTTCTTGCCGATATCCGCCGGTGTGGTGGAATGGTAGACACAGGAGACTTAAAATCTCCCGGTAGCAATACCGTACCGGTTCGAGTCCGGTCACCGGCACCAACCGGACCCAATTCAATATCGCGGAGTAGAGCAGTTGGTAGCTCGTCGGGCTCATAACCCGGAGGTCGGAGGTTCAAGTCCTCCCTCCGCAACCAACAAGTAGCACCGAAAAAGATATCGGTGCCAAAAACCCAAGAGCCGCAACGGTTCTTGGGTTTTTTCGTGCCATTTTTCAAGGTGGAATTCAAAAGATATCATCTCCTAAAAACGGCCTTTGGGGAGGACTTGAACTACCGACCCAGGCTTTCGGGGGCAGATTTTGCGGAACATTTCGCAAGATCTGCCCCTTTTTTCGTTTCCGAATTTGTTAAATGTTTGTGTCTTGGAGGTTGCGCATAAAAAGTATGCGCAACCTCCTTTTTTGTTTTGTACTCCCTCCCTTCAAACCGGGGATGAGTAAATAGATAAGATAAAGAAGGAGTTGGTGAGATATATGACTGCGAGTTCTGAGATCCGTAAAGCAAAAGAAGAAATGTGATTGGAGGCCGTTCGCGTGTGTAAACACAAGAACGGCCTGTTTTTGTTTTATGCGAACAGCCTCCCTGGAAGGAGGTTCGTTATGTCCGGTTCCGTGAGTCCGCTCCCCTGGACTGGAAACAAGGGCTGTATCTATACGACCATCGATGCGTTCATGCCTCCCCACAGAACCTATGTGGAAGCCTGCATGGGCAGCGCAGAGGTGTTCCTGCGGAAAAAGCCGGTTGAAAAAGAAATCATCAATGACTACAACGGCGATCTGGTTCGGCTCTTCCGAGTCCTCCAGAGAAATGAAAATCTGGAAAGACTGATCGGTCGGCTGTTCCTGTCATTCAATTCGGAGCAGATCTTCAGAGCCAATAAAGCACTGCTTGCGGAAGTCCCGAATATTCTGGATGATCTGACCGAGACATCGGTGATCATAGAGAACACGCAGTGGAATGACTTTGATCTGGCTGTTGCTTTCTATGAGAATCAGGTGTTCAGTTTCTCTTCCACCGGGAAGAACTTCGCCATCACCAAAAAGGATATGACCAAGAGATTCGGCAGGCTGATTGCAGCGTGCGCTCGGCTTCGTAACGCTACCATAATGCACAGGGACTACAAGGATTGTATTTCCTACGGTGCCGGTGAAGATGCGTTCATTCTGCTGGACCCTCCGTACAAGGGTACAGAGGATTACTATCAGAAGTCGAGCTTCGGCAGCGATGAACACGCTAAATTGTTTGGGTTTATGAATGAAGTGCATGAGCAATTCCATGGCTCCTGCAAGTTCCTCATCACCTACAACAACGATCCATATATCCGGGAATTGGCGGATCACTATGGATTCGATTCTTTCGTGCAGGAGCGTCTTCACAATATGCGCCAAGCCACAAAGCCGGGTGATATGTTTGAGGAACTCCTGATCGGAAACTATGATCTCGTGAAACAGGCAGAGATCAATAATCATTTCCTGCTTGAGCAATCCCGGCAAATGACCCTGTTCGATTACCAATACGATTATTGAGAAGGAGGAAAAATAAGTGGAAATCAAAACTGAGATTACGATATCATTGCCGCCTATGCTGGCAGCCGCACTTGGAATCACCGAAGATACCTTGTTCGAGACTTATTTTGACGGTAACTGCCTCAGAGTGAGGACTCTGGATGAGGAAGAAGTGGAAAGTGCAATACTCGCCGGCCTGGAGGATGCGTTCGATGATTGAAGCAATTATCCATTACCAAGACTCAACGCTCATTATGGATTTGCCTCGCAACATTTACGACATCCATGAGAAGCTGATGTCCATCGGCTGTCCGACCGCACCCGGCAGGATTCCTCTGACAGACAACGAGGATGATGCCCTCCGGGTGAAGCTGTACGGACGCATTGAAATGGGCAATCATCTGATCCGGATACTTTCGGAACAAAACACCCTGGCAGATGCCAACGCACTGGCTTCTGTTGTGCTGAACGCCAGTGATGACATCAAGCTGAAGCTTGGCGAAAAGATCGTCAAGGATCAGTACGACTCGATCCCGGAGATCGTGACGGACATCCGGCAGATGACCTATGATGCTGGCCCCATCAAGCGAACCTTCTACTGCCCTCTCGTAGGAAACATTGAGGATGGCTATGACGATACCTTTACCGTGGGCAGTTCCTTCCTCCGTGACTATGCCTGGGCGATTGAGGACGCCATCGAAAAGGATCGCCGTCTGGACGATCAGGACATGGCGCAGTATTTCCATGAAGATGCCGGTCTCAAAGACAAGCTGGCTTCTATGGTGTGGGGTGTGGAAGTTTACAGGGGTGAACTCTTCGGAAAGATCGAATGCAGCCTGAAAGAAGAAATGACCCCCGCCGAGGAAGAAATTCTCAAGGACTATATTACCGGTCAGAATTCTGACGGCTGGGGTGAACACTTTGAGCAGCAGCCCATTGATACTGAGGATGGCGACCTGTATGTCTCTTTCTGGAACTGCGGAGATGATTACGCCATCATGACTCAGGATGAGTTGGATGCGTATATAGAAAGCCAAGGCATGAAGATGGGGGGAATGTAATATATGGCCTTGCTCTTTTCGGCAGTAACGCTTACCGGCGATGACAATCAGGTGGAACTACTTGTTCCCGGCATTCCAAAGGAATCCAATGATCTTCGTGGCTGGACTGCCTATGAAAACTTTATCGCAAGTATTGACCATGAGCAGGAAATCCGTGTGCATGTGGCAGCTTGTCTCTACGGAGAAGGACAGCCGTTCCTTGCATCGCCCGAGGAAATCGCCTATTTCACCCTTCGGGCAAAAGAGGACGACAGTTTTCTCTGTGATCATTGCAGCCATGCCGGTCACAGCGATTTCCAGTTCACATGGTCACCGGAAATGTCGTATGGAATGGAGTCGTTTGTTATGAACGAATGGGAACGCCTGCACCGGCAGGCAGAACGATACAAGTGTGAATACCCTGCCGGTACAAGAATCACGGTACTGCAAATGGGAGATGATCCTCGTCCGGTAGAAAACGGAACACGAGGAACCGTCCGGATTGTCGATGATATGGGCACGGTTCACTGTGATTTCGACAACGGAAGAAGGCTCGGGCTGATTCCGGGAGAGGACAGCTTCCGCAAGCTCACCGATGCGGAACTGGCGGAAGAACAGGATGCCGATATCTCCGAGGAAGAAACCGGCCCTGTCATGGGTATGTGAGGTGTCCGCCATGAATGACCGAATTGAAGTCCGGATTCCGGCACCGCTCACAGATGCCCTTCTGCGGTTCGCTGCTGAGCAGGAACTGTCGGTGGAAGAAATCGTGGAATCAGTAATGAGAAACTATATGGAAGGAAGGCTTGGCAATGGCAGATGAAAACAAGAAAGGCATCACTGTCAAGATTGATGCCGCCCTTCATGCCCAGGTCAAGGAATATATCGAGTCCCGCGGCATGACCATGGCAGAATTCATCACCGCCGCCTGTGATGATCTGCTGCATCCCAAAATTACGGAGAAGGAGGATAAGAAAATGGAAAACATGAGAACGGTAGCCTTTCAGGTGCCGGAGAGTCTGTTCCAGCGGATCAAAGACTATCTGCAGCGCAACAACATGACCCAGCGCCAGTTCCTGCTGGGGCTCATCGAGGCCGAGCTGGATCAGGATTTGACCGAGCGTGAGGCCGCTGTCGAGGCTGTGTCAGATGATCAGGAGCAGGAGGACACGGTGCTGAGCGAGGGTGAGGAAACCGCCTGTGAGAGCGAAGCGGAAGAAGAAAACGCTTCTGAGGAATACGGTGACTATGATGACGATGAACTGGAGGATGAATCCGAGGACGAGGAAGAATCCACCGGCATGGTCATGGGAATGTGAGGTGCATAGCGAATAGATGCGTGGTCGGATGCCTTATGGCAATCCGATTTTTTGATATGTTCGCGGGAATCGGGGGCTTCCGTTCTGGGCTGGAAGCTGTGGGCGGTTTTGAATGCATCGGACATTGCGAGATCGACAAGAAAGCGAACACAGCTTACTGTGCAATCTATGATACGGAAGGAGAGTATTTTTGTGATGACGCAAGAAAAATTGACCCCAAAAGAATGCCCGACTTTGACCTTATCTGTGCGGGATTTCCTTGTCAGAGTTTCTCCGTTTCGGGAAAGCGGCGAGGATTCTCTGATATGCGAGGCACTCTTATCTTTGAAGTTGCCCGAATCGTTGGAGAAAAACGGCCTGCATTTCTTCTTCTGGAAAATGTCCCAGGGCTGCTGTCGCATGACGGCGGCAGGACATTTGAAACCATCCTCTCCACGTTTGCGGACTTGGGGTATACTCTGGAATGGTGTGTGCATAACAGCAAATTTTTCGGAGTCCCCCAAAGCCGAAAGCGGCTGTATATTGTCGGATATCTTGGAGGAAGGTGTGTCGGAGAAATATTTCCTCTCGCCTGCGGCGATGGCTCGGATCTTAAGCAGCTTATCCCAGGTCCCCAGGGACAGCGGGTTTACGATGTCAGCGGAGTTGCCTGCACCCAAACCGCCGGAGCCGGAGGATGGGGTGGAAAAACAGGACTGTACTTCATAGACCTGAATTCTGATCCCAAGATTACGGATGCCGCCCGATGCGTGACGGCACGGCAGGATTCCGGTGTCAGCAAGCACCGTGGGGAGCATTCCGGTGTACTGGTAGAAGAAGGCCCCAGAGCAATTCTCCGTCCCGACCGGGAAAAGACCCGTCAGAACGGAAGAAGAATGAAGGAACCGGAGGAACCCATGTTCACCCTGACCGCTCAGGACAGGCACGGTGTCTACCACCGGGGCAGAATCCGAAAGCTGACCCCGAGAGAATGCTGGCGGTTGCAGGGCTTCACCGACGAACAATTCAATAAGGCTGCCGCCTGCATCCACGCAGACGGTCACCTCTATAAAATGGCAGGCAACAGTGTATCTGTGCCTGTCATTTCTGCTATCGGGAGGAAAATCCGATATGTAAATGAAAAATACCACATCACGGAGGAAATGCATGAGAGAGATGACCAGGGCTCAGAAGATTCGAGCCTTCAATGAGAGCAATGCCCCCTTTTATCTGGTGGATCACACGGATGAGGTCAGCCTGTGCTGCGTGTTCCACCCAATGCCCGACAGTGTTTTCTCGCTGGGGCAGGAAGCCTTCAACCGCTACGCTGAGCGCATCGGTGATCCAGTAAAAGACGAATACGGCTTGTTCACCCACGGCAGCGGGTATGAATGGGAGTATGTGTTCCGAAAGGCATTTGAGAATGATCCCAACATCGGAAAGGTGTCCTTCGACTGCGAGGCAGGCGGCTTCTTCTGCTACGGCGAGAGCGTGGATATGATGGCAGACTTCGGCCGCCGATTCCGGCAGATTCTGAATGACACGGATTCCCTCACCGAGCTGATCTGCAAGGCTGTCCCGGAGGGTGAACAGCGGGAAGCGGAATTAGAGCAGCTTCGCAGTACCGTAAGAGGATTCCTGATGGAGCATCCCAAAGCGACAGTCGATCTTGTCACGCCGGAGGGTTATCTTCGGTTGACCCCGGAGGACGGCAAAGCCCTGCTGGATGGAAAGCCTGCACAGATTTCGTCCGGTGTTTCCGGATTTGCCTGTGGGGTGGATGCCGATATACTCCTGGATATGCAGATTGGTACCTGTGCGCAGGAACGGTCAGATGAAAACCGCTTTTTCATTATGGCAGAGCCTCCTATGGAAGAATCCGAGGACTTCGGAATGACGATGTAGGGAGGTGTGTGCATGAGCAAACAAATTCTGATTGAGCTGGTTGGAGAAAATGAAACCGGCTATTGTTATGCAGACCTTTACCTGCCTGCCAGTGCAGAAGAAATCGCGGAAGCAAAGGAACGGGCCAATTGGAATTCGGATTCTAATGGTATCCGTGATATCAGCATTGAGCATTGCAGCACCCTTCCCAAGCTGGCGAGTTTCCGGCTGGACAGCCCCACTCTGGATGAGCTGAACTTCCTTGCCCAGCGGCTGGATGCTATGGACGGCGGTGAGCGCACCATTATGAACGGCGTTCTTCAATATCTGTGCAGCGAAAAGGGCTTCGCAGACGAGCTTGTCTCCATGACTGATCTCATCAATATGACCTACGGTCTGGACGGCGTGATGATTGCCTCCAATGTGGGTACCGACAGGCAGCTTGGGCAGTTCGTAATCGACAACGAACTGAACGAGGATGTCAATGCCATCCCGGAGACTTCTCTGTATCTGCTGGATCTGGAACGGATCGGCAGGCTCCAGCGTGATGTAGACGGCGGTGTTTTCGTTGGGAACTGCTATGTGGTTGCCGGTGCGTTTGAAATGCCCCATGTGTATGACGGCATTCATCTTCCGGGTGCGGAACCGCCTGCGTGTGAGCAGCAAGGCATCCGGCATATCTCCGAACAGGAGTTGCGCGCAATGGCAGGTCAGGAAGGTCTTGTCCTGCAAGGCTGCGGCGGTGATCTGAAGGAATGGGTGGACGGCATCAACGGGCTGCTGACAGAGAGCGGAATCCTGCGAAACGGCACGGTATTCACAGAAGCGTATGCCTTCTCCCATGATGGTCTGACCAACCTGCTGTTTCCTTTCGAGGATAGAGTGGATATCGATGTTGGCAGACTTGCGATCTGGCGGCTTGCCACCCATGAGCAGTTTGGAGGAACCTGGCTGTCTGATTATATCCCCAATCGGTTGGAAGAATTGGAAACAGATGAATCACAGGACTCGTGTCAACAGTGTGAAATGTAATCAACGAAATCAATCATAAAGAAAAGGAGTATCATATCTATGGCACAGATGTATCGTATTCTCGGCAAGCGGGGCCGCATTACCATCCCCTTCGAAATCCGCCAGCGGGTAGGTTTCTCGCAGAACGATGTGCTGTCCTTCACCGAATCGCCGGATGGCAGAACTGTTCTGGTGAAGCGGGAGAAGCTCTGTGATGATAACTGCAAGCCGGAAAGAGCGCAGCAGAGGAAGGAAGAAACCGATTCTGTTACGCTCTTTGATTTTCTCAACAGCCTGTCCGATGAGCAGCAGTGCGCGGCTCTGTATCATCTTTCTGCCAAGTGGTCGGCACAGAAAGGCGGCAGCCATGCAGGAGCATAAACCTCTGTATCTCTACTCCCGGGAAGAAGCCCTTCGGCATGGTGAGAGAGATCAATGGCGTGACAGCTATCGGGAGAACTGTGACTGTGCCAGAGCCATTGAGCGTGCAATTGCCGAGAACTATCGTGATAACTGCCTGGGGAACTGTGCTGGCAGCATCCTGGATCGCTATGGATTTACCCGTGTCAATTGGGTACTTGCCAATACCATGCAGCAGAAATTCTACGACGGCAGGTTCTCCGAGGGCAATAAGCGGTGGGCAAAGCAGTTTTATATCCCCAACGATGATATCCGATGGCACTTCACGGTAGAATCCCATCCCGGACTGACCAATCTGTTTGTAGAACAGGTGCGGGATGCCTGGCAGTCCCTTGGCTTGTTCGATGCGTCCCACTGCCTGCCGGATGACAGCGACCAGGACTACACCGGAAAGGTGGTCGTCATTGACCCCAA
The DNA here is from genome assembly GCA_018228685.1 of Clostridiaceae bacterium Marseille-Q4149. Classification (GTDB taxonomy): domain Bacteria; phylum Bacillota; class Clostridia; order Oscillospirales; family Oscillospiraceae; genus Vescimonas; species Vescimonas cirricatena. The sequence continues at coordinate 891,190 of CP073691.1, read as the reverse complement.
TATCCCCAAGGACAAATACAAAACCCTGGAGGATCAATTGTTCCTGGCAGAAGGCGGGTTTGGAGCCAGTCCCAACTCCCGTGGGCGAAAGGTGTATGGCTGTTTCCTGAAAGACGGAGAAAAGACATACTACAATCGGGACGAGATTTTGGGCGTTCTCAAGGAGGAATTTCTGCCGGAGTGGGCTGCGGAAAAACTTGACGAATTGGAAAACCCGGCAGAGGAATCTGCCGGAATGACGATGGGAGGAATGTAACTTGAGAGTCAAAATCTATCAGATCAATATGGATCGGGATGCGGATAACGTCAAATTCATGGGGACGGATGCCCGGAAATCTCTCCACCTGAAGGAAGCTGTCGATCCCAGTATCTACGATGAAGTATTCAACGCAGAGATCAAAGAAACCGATCCGGAAGAAATATACCGGCGGTTCAATACGGAAGGTCACCCACTCCATCGGGGACATTCGCTCTCGGTTTCGGATGTGGTGGTCACAGACCAGGGTGCTTTCTTCTGCGACAGCATCGGCTTCAATAAGATCTCCTTTGACGAGTCCAAGACGCAGAAGCCGGAAAACCTTATGCGGGTGGTGTATGTGGAACCCGGAGAAAAGCCCTACACCGCCGAGATTCTCCACACCTTGCAGGCAGAGCAGAAAGCGGTGGGCGGTCTCATTGAACCCATCTACAATGAGGATGACACAATTCTTGTGGGGAATGAAGAATCGAAACTCATAAGTATGGCACCAATATCCTCGTGGACTTCGACCGCCGCGCGGAAGATAAGACCACATCCAACATCCTGATCCTGGGCAATTCCGGTCAAGGCAAGAGCTATCTGCTCAAGCTGATTCTGACCAACATCCGGGAGTCCGGCAAGCGTGTTATTTGCCTTGATCCCGAAAGTGAGTATGAGGAACTGAGCCAAGCTCTGGGCGGCTGCTATATTGACTTTATGTCCGGTCAGTACACCATCAATCCTTTGGAGCCGAAAACATGGTCGGACGGAACAGAGGAAATGGATTTGACTGCCCCGGACGCTTTCAAGAAAGTAACCCGCCTGAGCCAGCACATTGCGTTCCTCAAAGATTTCTTCCGGGCCTACAAGGATTTCAACGACGCACAGATCGATACCATTGAGATTCTGCTGTCCAAACTGTACGCCCGGTTCGGAATTACCGATTCCACCGATTACAGCACCAAGCGCCCCACGGACTTTCCCATCATGGAGGATTTCTATAAGCTGTGTGAGGAAGAATTCTACGGCTACGATAAGCAGAGAAAGTACCTGTACACGGAAGAAATTCTCCAGGAGGTGTGCCTCGGCATTCACTCCATGTGTGTCGGTGCGGAGTCCAAGTATTTTAACGGACATACCAATATCACCGATTCCAATTTTCTGGTGTTTGGCGTGAAAGGGCTGATGGACACCAATAAGCGGCTGAAGGATGCCATGCTCTTCAATGTGCTGTCCTTCATGAGCAACGAACTGCTGGGCAAGGGAAATACGGCGGCATCCATTGATGAGCTGTATTTGTTCCTGACCAATATGACGGCAATTGAATATATCCGCAACGCTATGAAGCGTGTGCGCAAAAAGGATTCCTCGATCATTCTGGCTTCTCAGAATATCGAGGATTTTTTGATTCCGTCCATTCGGGAATTCACAAAGCCCCTGTTCAGCATCCCGACCCATCAGTTCCTGTTCAATGCCGGTCAGATTAACCCCAAGGAGTATATGGATGCCTTGCAGGTGGAGCCGTCCGAATTTGAACTGATCAAGTATCCCGAAAGAGGTACCTGTCTGTATCGCTGCGGCAATGAGCGATATCTCTTGCAGGTCATTGCCCCTGAGTACAAGGCGGCGATGTTTGGCAAAGCAGGAGGCCGCTGATGAGTGCAACGGTAGCCGCCGCCCTGAAGAAAATTGCCGTTGCCATTCTGACAGACAAAAAAGCATTGAAAACCGTTGGCGGCATCATCCTTGGTATCCTGATTATTATCTGCCTGCCGGTGGTCTCTATCATCAGCATCCTCAACGGTGACATCCAATTTGATGAAGCCCGTCTCCAGCAGATTGTGGTGCAGAACCTTTCCGCAGAGGAACAGATCCGGCTTCAAGCGGTTGAAGATACGATGTATGCCATCGACACGGCAATGAGAGATCGGGGCTTTGATGCACAGAGAGTAAAAGAAGCGCAAGTGCTTTATGTGCTTGCGCTTTCTGACTGCTCTGGTAGAAGTGGTTTCGTTCAGAAGCTGGTGGGATGCTTTGCGGAAGGTCAGTCTGACAGCCAGCTCATTGCCGCAGTGAACGTAGCTTTCGGAAAAGAGATCGATGCGGATGAATTTTCAAAGATCATGAATACGATCCGGGCTGTGTATATCTCCACCTCCGGCTATGTCGACCCCTATACCAAGAACAATCTCGACCTGGTCACCTGGGCAAAGAATGCCAAGGAAAAGGGCTGGGGTTATGTGTGGGGAACCTATGGCTCTGTTCTGACGCGAGGTCTATACAACGCAAAAGAGGAACAGTATCCCGATGAAGTCGGCGGGTATGCAGACTTTATCAAGTCCCATTGGCTGGGCGGCAGAACGGCAGACTGTGTTGGACTGATCAAGGGCTACGGTTGGCTCGACCCGGATGACCATGAAGTTCATTACGGAACAAATGGGATGCCGGATATCGGAGCTGACGCTATGTATTACAATGCTTCTGAAAAAGGATCTATTTCTACCATTCCGGAAATCCCGGGGTTGGCTGTTTGGAAATCCGGTCACATCGGCATTTATATCGGCAACGGTCAGGTGATCCACGCCAGCGGCACGATGATCGGTGTGATTCAGTCTCCTCTCGGTGAAACCGGATGGACGCACTGGCTGAAAATTCCGTATATCACTTACCTGGACAGCAATGTGCCTACCGCCGTAAATGAACAGCGGATCTGGGATACGCTCTATGCGGAAATCGGCAATCCCTATGGCACAGCCGCTTTGATGGGAAATCTCTTTGCGGAAAGCAGTCTGCGCTCGAACAATTTGCAGGACAGCTACGAGGCTGGTCTCGGCTATACCGATGTGACCTACACCCAGGCAGTCGACGATGGGCGTTATGCCAATTTCACTTCCGACCAGGCGGGATACGGTTTGGCGCAGTGGACGGTTCAGAACAGGAAATCAGAGCTTCTGGCTTTTGCCAATGAACGTGGGTGTTCCATCTCTGACCTGGATATGCAGTTGGCGTTTCTTTGCAAGGAGCTGGAAACGAAGTTCCCGGATGTCCTTGCAAAGCTGAAAACTGCATCCTCCATACGGGAGGCATCCGATTATGTGCTGGTTCATTTTGAAGCGCCATATGATCAGAGCGAATCTGTGAAGGTGAAGCGTACCGGGTATGGCAGCGTGTATTATTCCCGCTACGGCCAGACCCCAACAGAATAAAATACGGAAGAAAGTGAGAGGAAAATCTATGGATAAGAAAAAGCTGAAGCAGCTTGCGGATTATGCCGTGACAGAAGGGTTGGAACATTCCGAAGATGGACGGTGGGCAGTTTCTTATGAGGAACTGCTCTATCATTTCGGGGTAGATGTTTCCGACATCAATGAGAATGGCAAGCTGCTGGAAGAAGAATTACGGCAGCGGGAAGAAATCAACGAACTGATTATGACGGAGGACTGTATCGAAATGACCTATCATCTGGAATACTGCGAGAACTGTCAGGATGATCCTGCTTCTCTGCTGTCGGTGCTGGGCTGCAACCTGACAGAAGATCACTTCGATCACGGCCCTGTTCAATCTATGTGAGGAAGCTATGGCACAAGGAAAAATGAAATCCATTCACGGAATCTATAAGAAGCACGGCCGCACCGACTTCCTCGATGCGGCCGCTTACTATTCCGACCATGTTCACCCTGACAGCGTGGACAAGACCATCGATGAGATGGAGTCCCGCTGGTATGATTCTTCTCATCAGCAAACCGAAGCTGAGAAGATGGTGCAGGACTATAACGACGGTCTGACCATCCTCAACGATCCCAGCCTTGCCTATGTGGATACGGCGGGTATGGGAATGACCATGTAAGGAGGCAATCCATTATGAAAAAAGTAACCATCAGTATTTCCTACGATGAGGAAAAGTTATCTGCCCTCAAGCTGTATCTGGATCAGAAGCAGATGCAGGTGGAGGATGAGCTGACCAAGGCGCTGGATGCGCTGTACTGCAAAAATGTTCCTGCCGGGGTGCGGGATTATTTCAATCTGCGATCCGGCACTCCAGAGCCTGTGCAGCCGAAGGTGAAAAAGCCCAGGGCAGAGAAAGCCGCGCCTGCGATTGTGGAGGGACATGAAAATGAACAGCACTGAGATCACGATCTATTTCGAGGAAGCGAAAGCGGCAGCTCTGAAAGCAGTGCTGGCGCAGGAAGGATCGACCATCGAATCCAAGCTGCAAGAGTCCCTCCGGTTTCTTTATGAGCAGCTCGTCCCTGTTGAACAGCAGTCTGCGATTGATGCGCTGATCAAAGCACAGGAGGAACAGGAACGGCAGGAAGCCGAAGCCCGGAAACGCTTCGCCGTATTCCATGTGCGTGAGAATGGGGAAAATTCCTATTTCACCAGTCAGCACTTCACCTCCTTCCATGCGGCCGGATATCGTTACCGCCTGTACGCCCGTGGCGATCTCAGCTCCCAGCCTCAGAATCTTGCGGATGCCTTTGCCGGATCGGAAGCAATCTCTGAAGATCAGTACCGGGTTATGAAAGAACAGATGCCGGATGATCACCGTATCCTGGCGCTGATCGATTTCGATCTGGACGAGGGAACGGTCTCTGCCTGTAAGCTGGGACACAGAGAGATGAAGCACTACGATCTCCATGATGTGTCTGTCGCTGCCTTCAAAGCGTTCAGAGGTGAGTACCGGACTTCCCGTGAGCGGGAATACCTTTTCGATGCCGCCTTGGAGGATAAAGAAATCGAGATGGGTGGGATGGAAACAGACGAGAGCGAGGATGCTCCGGTCATGCAGATGTAGCCCCGCTGTGAGCCACCGTGTCGCCCTGTGTGGGCTTTTCCAAAGCGAGTGGACAACCAGCCCGCATCAGGGCAACAGGAGCTGTTTGCCCCGCCGTTGGGCAGGTTTCGAAAGGGAGAATATGGCAGGTGAAGGGAACTACCCACCTGAAGATATTTACAGCAGAAAAGACAATCTATAGATTCCCTCTCAGGTTAATCTCTGGAAATACACCGTAAGTATTCTGTTACTCTTTCCTCATTTCATTCAGCTATACTGATTCGTGCAATTGAAATTTGTCTTGCAGTATGTTATAATTTATTGTGATTTATTGTATCTACTCGAAGATTTGTCAATTACATTTTGAAAATCAACTTGCTTTCGGAAGTCAATAAGAGAAGGAGAAATAGTATGGAACTGCTTTATTCCAACATCTTGCCAGTAGGTCTGGAGGAAAACCAGAAAACAATTCAAGACTGCTTTGCTGATCAGATAGCTAACTGTGACGGTGTTGAGATTGCCGTAGGTTATGTTTCTAAGGCATCGTTGGAGCAGTTGGATGCCTTAGTTGAGCAGTACCATATCCCTCATATCAACCTTGTAATTGGAATGTATTATGTTGAGGGCATGCCTGAGAGCTCCTATCATGCTGCAGTATCCCTCAATCAGAAGTGGCGTGATGCCGGTATCGGTGAGATTCGTCTCACAAAAGTATTCAAGTATCACGGCAAGCTGTATGCATTCCTCAAAGATGGGCAGGTTGCATCAGCAATTATTGGCTCTGCCAATCTTGGTGTAATCAAACTCGAAGCTAACAATCGCAGGCAGTATGAAGTATCTGCTGTTACCAATGAACCTGCTGAGTGCAATTCCATTCTGTCCTTGATTCGTAAAATGCAAGAGGAGCGGTGTTCCTCTAATATCGCTGACATCACTAATATGACGCTTATCAGAGAGGTTAATACTTCACTGACCAGTGTATATTATATCGTATCACAAAACACAACCGTATTGTGTATTTGTGCATCATTCCCCAACATTTTAACTGAGGTGCATCGGCCCTTTTCACATTCTAAACTTGGAAACACCTTTGACAAATTGTTTTCTTAACGCAAGCTTGCCACAGCAAATTGAGTGAGAACGTGGCAAGACACCAAGTGTTCTCTGTGCATCTTTGTAAAAATGTTGAATTATCCCGAGTATTCTGCTATGATATTAATAAAAAGCTAGAAACTAAATTCTTTGAATGCATTGGTGCGGGATATACTATCCTTTTTACCGTTGTTTAGGATGGCAACAACCTAATCAACTATTAAAGGAGGATATTCAATGACCCGTAACGAAGAGAAAATCAAGGAACTGTGCTCCTCTGCATCTGCAGATATCAACCTTTGCCGGGTTGCGTACACTGTCATCGACAACGCTCCCGAGGAGGAGAAGGCAACACTTTTAGAAGCGTTCATCATCGGTTACAGGAACACTCCCACCAACCACTCTTTAGATCTCCCATGCTTTATGGATGATAAGAAGAAAGATCTCATGTTGAAGAAATATGGGCGCCAGGTTGACAAAAGGATGATGGCACTGCAGAATATGGAGCTTCCTGAAAAGGACTTTTATGACAAACTATGGAGATACCTCAGCACCACTCCGTTTTTACCTACGTTCGAAGCTCGTGTTATCGGACTCTATAATTGTGTGATTGATAAACGCCTTCCATATTACGCAATAAACCGTAGTGCCTCTCTCTCTATGGACCAGGAGGAGTTTGAAGCACATCTCACCTCTATCGGCGAAAAAAAGCTTGGCCGTATGGAATATATTCTAAATGCAGATTTCGATCAGAAAACGGAACAGTCGTCCTTAATCGTCGCAATGATGGATTCTCTCAGGACTTTTGAGGAGCGCACTGTATTTCTCGCCCGAGTGATTGCTCACTTCAAAGCAGAACTGCATAGGATGAAGTTGAGAGACTTTGCAAGAATGCTCGAGGGCAGAAGCGCACCGAGACTTCCTTTTAGTCTTGATGAAGATGAGGATATCCTGAGTGGTCTTGATATTGCGCATCTCTTCGCTGATGATGACGATGAAAACGAAGACTCAGCTGATGACCCCGGCAAGCCCGTATTCTAATTGATGCACACCCGGCGTGGCCCACAGAGATCCACGCCGGGCAATCCGCCAGTTGTATGATTCATTGACGTAGCCCAAACTACTTTTTGATTGCGCAATGGCTAACCGAATAAACAACCTTGTATCCCAGTTGCAGGTAAATGCGTACAAATTTAGTCATTAACGAAACCAGGGAGGCTGCCAGCAATGATGTATGAAAAAAAGTATATAGGAAACACCTGCTATATTAGTCTCTCTTCGAAAGCAGAATTGGTGAGTACTGACAATTCTACACGAATTCCATTAAGTGTTACAGAATATAAAGTCTTATCATTCTTTATAGACCACGCTAATGTACCAATTCAATTGGACGAACTCGCACGGTTTGTGTGGGGCACACACGCTGACGAAAAAGACCCAAACAGTCTCAAAAGCCAAATATCTCGAGTAAGAAATAAACTCGAGCAAATCCGTGAGGGTATGAGGCATTGTATAGATACAAATTACGGGTTAAATTCTTACACGCTAAAAGTCGAGAATATAAATTCCCCTGAAATACCTAATGTATTTACACCAGAAGACTCGCCCGAGTTATCCTCTGCCGCTTCAATTGAAGAAGCCTATGCGCTGTTTGAGCAAAGTCGATATGACGAAGCAATCGCTATTTTTAGACAAGCTGCAATCAAAGGTGATTCTGAAGCGCAATATTGGCTAGGATATTGTTATCGCTTTGGAAAAGGCACAGCGCAAGACCATTGGCAGGCAGTCAAATGGTTTCGAAAAAGTGCTGAACAAGGGAATGCTAATGCACAGTATTATTTAGGAATATGCTATTACATGGGCCAAGCAGTTCCTCAAGATTACCGCAAAGCATTTGAGTATGCCAGCTTAGCTGCAAGCCAAGGGCATGCTGACGCACAAGCGAGCGTTGCTAATTATTATTGTGATGGAAAAGGTGTTGAAAAAAACAGGGAACTTGCAATAGAGCTTTTTGAAAAGGCTGTTCGGATGGGATCAACCTATGCGAGGGTCAGATTGGACATCGTGACAGGACAGATAGATACGCTAGATGACAATGATGAGTGGGAATAACAAGTTGATCTTAAAGCAAGAACCTAATTAATTGCGCCCGACATGGACTCATTACATATCCATGCCGGGCACAAGGTTGGATTACTTAATTCTCGAAAGCGTCTTACGCGCCACCTTATTCTTGGCGCGATCGGAGCAGTGGCTGATTTCGCTTGCAAGCTTCTTCACTTCGCTATACTTCACGACCATAGCATCAATATCGAACGCAGCATCATCAAAGAACGTGCGATCCAGTCTGAAAAGAGAGGCGGTCTGCTTTAAGACAGCATTGCTCACACTAGACTTACCCAAGCTAATGAAATCCTCAGCCAGTTCACTAGCCTTATAACCCACAACTTTGGTGCCAAGAAAAGAAATAACCTCGAAGCCGTTGCGGTTTTCCTTCAACGCATCCAATACTTCCATGCAGGAATCGTAAGTAATCGCATCCTCTTCAAGATTAACATCAGATGCAACCAGGTTCCAGCCGACCTCAGTAGTGAAGTGAACATTGGCTGTATTGTAATGCTTATCATTCTGAAGATCATTATGTGCGTCCTCTTTCAGCTCCGACTCGATGTCATCTTCCTGGATATCAACATCGTTCTGAGCACGCTTGTCGCTGCGGATAAAATCATACACACGCCACTTTGCAGTTTCATTAATCAGGCCACGGCATCCGACCGGATCTTTGGAAGACATAATATAGTCCAATTTCTTCCAGAAAAGTTCCGTTGCAAGGATGTTAGCTACTTCTGCAGGATCGATTTTACGGCCATCCAGCTTCGTGCGGTATTTGCAGAGAACCATCTTCTCGATAAAGTTGTATCCAGCTTCATACAGGTCATTATACACGCTGATGTTATCATACAAATTGTCGGAGGTCAGACCAATCCGGACTGCAGCCTCCAGCGCCTTTACCAGCGCAGCTTCGTATCCAGTGATTTCCGCAACGTTCTCTCTCTTCTTATTCTCAGCCATTTTTTAGCCCTCCCTTTGTAATTGAGGGAAAGCTTATGTTTTGCCTACCCTCTAATTAAAGGGTACAAAAGAGAGGTTGTAACGAAAGTGAAATAAGGTTGAAGTTGTTGCAACTAGGTTGCGATAACTTCAACCAACGCCATTCATTATTAAGGAGGCAACAATGATAACACGAAAGTATATCGGCAATGTATGCTATGCACAACTATTTTCAAAAGCCGAGCTGGTACGCATAGAGGATAATTTGCATATTCCACTATCTTTAACTGAATACAAAATTCTTTCGTTTTTTGTTGACCATATGAATGTGCCGATATCACTTGAAGAGTTGGCAAAACATGTTTGGGGAATTTATGCATACGAGAAAGATCCCAATAGTTTGAAAAGTCAAATATCTAGATTGCGCAGCAAAATGGATAATGTTTCCCATGGCTTCGGGAATTGTATTGAAACAAATTATGGATTAAATTCTTACACGCTGAAAATCAATGGAATGAACGTTAATACTCAGCAAGATTACTCATATGATAATCAAAACATAGAGGCGGACCTTAAAGCCAAACATGATGTTTCTTTGCAAAGAGTTCAAACAAGTGAAAGGATTCTTCTTGCAGAAGGAGTGACATTGTTTGGAACAGACCGGATAAAATGCGCATATTGCATTCTAGATAATCCGTTGATCAGCCGAATACACACAGCTGTGCATAAGAGTGCTTCTCAAGAGATAGTTGTTCAAGATATGAATTCGTCCTATGGCACTTTTATCAACGGACAAAGAATCCCTCCAATGATTGAATTCCCTATTAATGACAATGATATAATCAGTATTGCAGATGAAGATTTTATCTGCAATCACAGTTAAAATAATTGAAGCAGTACGCAACAAGGTGGCTTCAGTAGGCCAGAGAAAGCAGAGCATGAAGCCTATCGGGAGGGATAAAGTATGTATAAAAGGATTGATATTGGCCATGCTTGCTATATCGCTTGCGATTCCAAAGCGGAACTCATATGTCCGGATTCAAACACCCATATTATGCTAACGCGAACGGAATATAAAATAATTTGTTATTTAGTTAATAATGCAAACTCGCCAGTTCAACTAGATGCTATCGCTTCATATCTTTGGGGTTCCAATTATGATTCGGACAAAAAAGATCCTGAGAGCATAAAGAGCCATATTACGCGTATTCGCAACAAGTTAACTAAGTTACATCCTGCTTTAAAAGAAAGCCTGGAAACAAACTATGGATATGGTTCTTACACATACAAAATTACCCAAGCGGTATTAACCTCCCACAAGGAGGACTGCAAACTATCAAATTGCACAGATGTTGTTGAGTCATACGCGAGCCTTGTTGATGAAGTGATGCGTTTGGGCAAACAAATGGATTCGCTGGTCACGGATTTAGAAGCTATACAGCAGAAGCTGGATTTTGCAAAAGCTTCAAAAAATCAAATATGGGAAGGAATCTATGGCGCCCAGTTCGACTCCTTGTACTTCAACTTTGTCCATATCAAAGATGCGTTAGCAGAAAAAAGAGCCAGCGTACAACGTATTAAGAATTCACTGGCATTCAGTTGCGAAGCTTCTCCAAAGCAACCAGATCGGGCTCCCAATACTATTGCCTGTATACCTGCGTATGCTATGTCCATGCTCCATGAAGTTCAGGACCTAACAAGTTTTGTGCCTGAAATGCAAGCAAAAGTAAATTCGCTTGCAATCGAAATCGACGAACTAATCTGCGAATATATTAGCGGAGCAATTGACGATGACGAATTGCAGGAAATAATTAATGTCTACTGAATAAACCGCTTTGCGGTTTATTCGCGCGGCAGCGACCGCGTAATTCCATAAAAACGGCTGCTTTGAGCCGTTTTTATGGAATTCAGCCATTGTTACAATGCGCCTGAACAAAACCAATGAACCTTGAAAGCCAAGGCTTTCAAGGTTTCCGGCTTTGTTCAGTACGCAATAATTAGTAAGTTGCCTTCCGATAGAAATACAGCACTTGCACTGGTTTCTCTAACCGATTCATTTGATATGTTCGAGTTGTACGAAGTAATATTCACAGAGTATGCGCTTCCTAACCGAAGAAGAGTTGTTCCCTGTTTTGGAAAGGGCAAAAAAGTGTTTCATCCTGAAGTGTTACAGCTTTGGAGGCTGTGTGAAACAGCGTCAGACAATAATGACCGGCTGAAGGACACAATACATTCCTTACCCGCTGACCGGAAGTCTGCTCTGACCTTGATTTCGTTAACTGATTCTTTCGATGAGCCCGAGTTGTACGACGCAATATTCACTGAGTATATGGACTTTCTAAGCGAGGATGAACGGGCGCAAATTCAAGCAAAAGCACGAAGAATATCGCATCTTGGTTATTAGAGATCTGGGGCCTGTGTGAATAAGAGACAGACCATAACCATTCTTTTTACTGGGAACAGCAATTAATCTTTCGGCAACAATATTTCTTCCTATACAACTGGCGGGGGTGACAGTGCATTATGACCGATGAAATTCGTGCAATAGGCGAAGAATGCTACATTTACCGTTCTTCAAAAACAGAACTTGTAAGCGCAGACAACAAAAAACGTGTGTCTTTAAGTGTGACTGAATACAACATTCTTTCGTTTTTCATTGATAATCAGGATGCTCCTGTCTCCCTCGAAGAAATCGCACAGCATATTTGGGGAAAGAACTATCGTGCTGATGCCAAAGACCCTGATAGCATAAAAAGTCAGATTACTCGCATTCGTAAAAAGTTAGATAAGATAGAAAACGGTCTTGGCAAAAAGCGCATTGATACCAATTATGGACTGCGCACGTATACACTGGTTACCAAACCCACTCCTAAAAGCACACACCAAGAAGCGACCGCTCCTTCGCTTTCGTGCGTATTCTTGCGGGGCCGAGATAACCCGAGTGATGTGTTTGTACTTCCCAGTCATTTTATCGTCCCGCGCCTTCCGCTGCAACATCTCTTAGACTCAGCTTTTTTAGACTCTAATATTCATGTCATTTCTGGACAGCGTGGCATGGGAAAAAGTGAATTAGCACGTTGCTTTTCTCGGGTATGCTGCGGTGATTCAAGCTGTCGTGATGAGCTTAAATACAATACAGTGATCTGGACCACTTACTCCGAAAAAGGGCTTAAGGATACAATATCTAAGTTGAATTACTCGGGAGACGCTGTTGATAGTCAACTGTATAGCGAAAAAATTCGCTTATTATTTGAGACAAAAAAGCCTTGTCTTCTTGTTGTTGATAATTTCGATAATGAAACCTCATTTGCAGAAGAATTATCCAGCAACTCCTCTGTATACATGGATTTGCTGCGGTGCGGATGCCATATTCTATTAACCTCTAAAGTAAATCTAAGTGACTGCTATGCTGTTCGGCAAACAGAAATACTCCCCTTGCCTGAAAGCCATCTTTATTCTTTGTTCTGGACATTAAGCGAAGAAGAGGAAACCAAGAGCAATCAGGAAAAAGCAACTGAGTTAATTGAAAAATATCTTGACCGCAACACATACTTGGTTATTCTCGCTGCAAAGCTTACTGAAACAGCCTCACTTGATGATATACTAAACGCATTTAAGAAACTTTCTGTTGCCCAGATGGCAGACCCTGTATCCGTAGAAAAAGACGGAACAAAGCAACCCTCTGCAAGTCTTCTTTCTCAGTATAAAATTTTGTTTAACCTTTCTTCTGTACAGCACGACGACCATAAAACTCGCTTACTATATAACCTATCGCTATTACCCATCGACGGAATGCCATATAGTGAATTCTTTTCAACGTCATTCTCTCCAGAAGAGCAAGGATCGATGAAACTGGCGTTTTCACAATTACGAGACAGTTTTTGGGTATTTCTCCGGCGCAGACATGTTTGCATCCATCCCCTAATCAGAGAAATAATTGTTAGTGCTGTGAACTGCTTTGATTATTCATATATTCAGCAGTACATTCAGTCTCTCAACAGCAGAATGTTTACTGAGAATTACACAGACCATACGTGTTGTGATCTGGAGTTCGCAGTATCTGCGTATGAGGTGTGTAAAAAATTAACAGTCACTAATCTGGACATGACAATGCTTATCTCCAATATTGCCTCCACTTATGATTTGGTTAAAAACTCAGATGCGACGTACTACTATTCCAAACGAGCGATGTATCAATTGCAGACAGCTCCTTCAACCAACTCTTTTGATGAGAATTTAGCACTTGCAACATGCTACAATATGGTTGGCTATGCAATTCTTCACGCATATGCTCAACCTGACTCAAAAGAGATTGCAGAGCAAGCCCTCCTCGCTGCTAAAGCAATAGCGGACGATCTGTTTATCACCAATCAGAATAATGATCGTCCTATTTTCTTGCGCACAAAGATTCAAGGAAACTTAGCCGCGCTCTACATAACCCAAAAGGCCTACGATGTAGCATTAGATATGCATGCATCAGCATTGGACTTGCGGTTGCAATTGGTTAAGGATTCTCCCTCACCTCGTACGAAACTCCTTTTAGCCGCCGCATATAAAGGCATTGCAACAGATTATTTTTATCTCTCCAAACAGCAAAATCAACACAGGGCACTGCTTTTATTGCAGTCATCTTTGGAGAATCATCGGCTTTCTGTGGCCCTATATGAAGAAGTATTGTCTGTTAACAGTTTAGAGGCCTGTATTGCAAACAACCGTCTTATTAGTACAGGAATTACTTGGCTCACAGTTGCTACCATGCTGTCTCAGCCTGTAGATTCTCAAGCAATAATAGCAACGTATATTGACAAAACACTTTCCGTCGCTCGGTATCTGTGTTCAATAGAACCTATTGTTTCTGAAATCTCAATCTGCATATCCAATGCAGAAAGGTTGGCAAATTATCTGGATAGTATAAAGCGTTATGACATGGATTATCTTTGTAAACTGGAAAGCATAGCAAACTTGATTTTTAGCATTGTCTCAGAAAAGAAATCCGAATGGATTAATTCCATCTCTACTATCCGCCGAATTACATTGTCCCATATTCAGGAGGAAACCACATATGAAAGATGCTCAACGAATTAATTGTCCCCCATCAGATCTGTCAAGATCTGAAAGAATCGATGCGATTGTGAATGAATTCAATCGTTGGATTTCCACAAGTGAGCTAATCCAGCTTGTCGGTACTTTTGGTGGCGATACTGCATCGTTAATTTCATGTTCTCCCATTGAGAAAATCAAATGGATGAAGTCTTTTGTTTCTGTGTGGGACTACAGAAAAAAGCAATCCTCAGCCTTGACAAAAGAGGGTGAGGCCGCAAGATGGTTGCTCAAAAATGACGAAATCGTTGCGTGCAATGAGGAACTCATTTATACAGCAGCAAAGAAACTAGGTCTAATAGGTACCAAGCAATCTGTATTTAATCACGCTGACTATGTTCTGCCTTTAGGTGGAGCTAGATTGTCAAATCTTAGACGTTGCCAGCTGGCTCGTGATACTGTGGATTGCATCCGCGGAAAAACAACAGTAGTTGCACTGTCGGGTATGCGCCCAATATCTGAATCAGAACGAATCGGATATGTTGATACTTATGCCCCCGATGCAATAACAGAGTTTGATGCAATTAGTGCTGGTATGCATATTGCTTTTCACTTAAATGAAGGCTATGCCGACGAGATAATCAATTCCCCAAATCCCAATTTCTGTGCAACCATTCGTCACTTCAATGAGAAGTTCAGCGGAACTGAACTATATGCAGTAGCTGCCCCGTCTACCGTCGCAACCCGGAGAGCAAATAGCGCAGACTGCTTCATGTATTTCTTCGAAAAATTTGCTATTCCGCCACATGCGAAGATTATCAATTGCACTTCACAAATCTATTGTACTTATCAGCAGGTACGTGCTCTTTCCTTCGCAATAAAGTATGACGTAGAGTTTGACACAATAGGATTCCCATTTTCCCAGAATAATGCCTCTTCGTCGGCTACTAGCAGACAATTGAGTGAGCCTGTAAACTATCTTCAGGAAATTAAAGGTACAATTGACGCAATGAATGACTTTGTTGACGAATTCTGCCGGTAAACTCAGCTCATAGAAAAAATCCATCAAGAAATCCTAAAAGAGGATTCCTTGGTGGATTTTTTTTGTGTTTATACGTTGATAATGGTGAAATCAACAGCTAATTGCTCATCCGAAGGGAGATCTATATATGAATGATATTTACATTGCAGAAGACGGCACCATCCGCACTCGTGGCAACTCTTCCACCACATCCACAAACACCTCTTCTTCAGCAACGTACCACTCCTATGCCAATGAAACCTCCTTTTATGAAGTTAGCACAGCGCGCAAACTGTGGTTCTGGCTATATTCCATTATTTCTGCATTTCTTATTGGAACCGGTTTGGCATCGATCTGTAGCGCAATTGATCTTGGCAGTGGTAGCTTTCTGGAATTTTTCGAAATGATTCTACCTTACGGAGTGATTGGAGGTTCCGTTCTCGGCTCTATCCTATATGGATGTAATGGTGCCGACAGTCTTTCTTATAACATGGGGGCTTTTATTCTTTCTCCCTTGTGCTCGATCGCTGGCGTCATCGGGATTGGTCTTATTATCTGCATCGTTCCGTTTATTCTTATTTGCATTTGGTATGTTTTTGTAATTGCACTGGTTATCGGAGTAATCGCAGGAATCATCTCGGGAGGTGACTAAACTATGGCAACATTTGAAAAGGCTGTTATGCACTGTAACGAGATTTCTTCTCTTCTTGATGCATATCGTTCAAAATTGCAACAAGCACTCAATACGGCACATACAAGGGAACATAGTGAAAACAACACTTACTATGCTTCCCGTTCTGGGTACTCCACCGAGCACAATGATCTTACAAATGAGAATAACCGCAAAAAGAACTTACGGTATTCCAAGACACACGAGTACCTTGACGCTACCCGCAGACTTTTGGACAGCATCAACGATCCGCACTGGTTCCGGATGAGACAACACTACTATGACGCAACAATCGGGCATGCCAGTCCAGATAGGTATCTTTCAACCACCCCCGAAGAATTGATCTCTTTGCTTGAAAACATCTTCTCGCAACTACATGAAGAGGTTCTCCAGCTCTGTAACGCCTTCATGCCGCCTGCTGTATCCAACGCTGTTGGATTTGTTGTTCCTCCGTTCCGTAAAGCTAAATACACCCGTATTGCATCGCTTCGGAATAAATTACTGGGTATCGCAGTTGCCTTATGTGATTGCAGTGATTTATGCTCTCGTCAGACACAGCTAGATGAAGCTTTGGCAACAGCTCAGGGCAATCTCGAAGAAAATCATGCCCTTAATATCCAACAGATTCGTGAGAGTACCAACGAAAGTCTTGCTTATTATGCAGAATACTACTCTAATCAGCTTCACACATCCGTTTCTTGCAACACGCTTCAAACTCAAATGCCACTGCAGATCGGACAGTATACCTACCCTAGCACACCAGAATCGATCATTCGTGAACAATCTGATGCTTCCGATGAATCGTCTCAGCCTTTGTTCACAATCCCTGTTACCTGTTCTGGCTTTGAGAAAAGCATAGTATTCCGCACAAGCGGTCAAAGCTGTCTAGCTGAATTTTATTCTCAGCTCGCTCTCGACATTCTTTCCAATGATCCTAGTACCAACATCGCAATGATCGACATTGCAGGACTAGGCAGGAACTATTATGCCTTGGCAGAATTATCCGGTGTCTCCCACTTCAGTGTGATGAGTACCGCAGACCAGGTTCAATCCTATCTCGAAACCGCAGAACGTAGCATTTCGGAAGTATATGCAGGCAGAGAACTTGCTGGCAAGACATACATTTTCGTCGACGACTGTGTTTGCAACATCCCGGACAGATGTGTTGAGTCTTTGGCTAGAATTATCGCCAACGGCTCTGCCTGCGGAGTGTATGTCATTGCTTCTGTAAAAGAAACGGTCTCAGCGGACCGTCGTTGGAACTCCATATTAGGTGGAATCGATGCCAGTAAGTTCAACGTAAGCTCCAATAGACTCCTCATCGGTTCCGGCTTCATTACATTGGCATCTTCTGCCAATTCTGCGTCCCGTGTTAGCCTTATTGCAACTCGCCTAGAACACGTCTCAAAATCTGCCGATGTTATCCCGCTTTGGAAAACGTTCCCGGATGCAACCCGATGGCAGACACACAGCTCTGCTAATGGCATCTCCGTTCCCATTGGTATCGATGTGCAGACCGGATCACCTTCCTATTTCAGCCTCACAGAGGAGAAGCCTTATGCACTGATCGTAGGAGACGTGGATGTCGGCAAGTCCAGCGCTTTACACTGTCTCACACTTCAGATGATGGCAAATTATGCACCATCGGAGGTGCGTATTGCAATCGGAGATTTTAAAGATGGATGTGAATTCAACACCTATGTTAGAAGCGGCGTTCTTT
The DNA here is from genome assembly GCA_018228685.1 of Clostridiaceae bacterium Marseille-Q4149. Lineage (GTDB taxonomy): Bacteria > Bacillota > Clostridia > Oscillospirales > Oscillospiraceae > Vescimonas > Vescimonas cirricatena. Next base: position 873,584 of record CP073691.1, on the reverse strand, counting down.
CGGTGGATGCTGTTGTTAACAGTCAGGATCCTGATACCATGTCCTCGTTCCTTGGTTTCTATGTGGCGGAAATGCATCGGCGACAAGTATTGTTCAATACAACGGCAGAACAGTGTGGAAGAATCATTCGCAAATACGAAACTTACCGTGAGGCATGCAGCGACCATGGATTGCCCCATGTTCCGCGCATCTGCTTAATCATTGATGAGTTCCAGTCGTTATTCGATTCTCCTGTTGCAGGAACGTCTGCGCTGTTATCTGAGCTTGTTCGGAAAGGAAGAACTTTTGGCATTCATATCATTATGGCTTCTCAGCGTGCCGTATCGGATAATCCGCGCAACGGTTTCTCATCTGAACTCAAAAATTACTTTACAACGCGAATGGTATTTCGATGCCCTCAGCAAGCCGCTCGGTCTATGCTTTCTGAACGTTGCGCCGACACTGGACGAGAGAATTCTGGAATTCCAGGAGCTGCGTTGCTAAAAAAGGGACATTGCATTGTGAATACATACATGGGCCAAAACGAGAGAGACAACAGCACGATTCAGTGTTTCTATGCAAGCGACAGCGCTATCGAGAAAGTCATCCGGGTTTTGAAGCATTTGAACGGAGTGTCGAAACACGGTGTTCTTCTGGCACAAGAAGCGCCTTCTGTTACTGCTCCCGGCAAAGTTGACAGATATATTCTGCTTGGCGATTCTGTTCGCTTGAAGCACGACTATTCAAACCCCAACGAGGATGTATTTCGCGACAACTCTCTGGTTGGCGTCGATATCAACAAACTTCGGTCCAATATTGTAGTCGCAAGCACTGATGTCCGCGTTCATTTTTCAAGTTTCAAAGCTATCCTTGATGCGACTCCCACAAACGCGAAAATTAATCTGTGTGGCTCTAGAGACAATCCTCTCACGGAGTTGTTCCTTCAAGAATCTGGGGAAAGTATCACTCATATAGAACGGATTGCCGAACTCACATGCGAGCCATGTGAAGAGTATATCATTAATTTGATTATCGAACCCGAAAGAGTATCAGAATACTCTCAGGCAACCTCTCTGCGTCGTACAACAACAATCGAACACTTCGATCGAATTCTGGACTTACCTGAGGGAGGTAACGTGATGAACGTTATTTTCACCAGTAGCTTCAAAATGTTCAAGACCAACCTTCCCTATGTAGCCGCCAAGGTGCCCCTGCGCATTGTCGGAACCGGGGATAACGAGAATTTGAGATTGGCCATCGGTGAAAATACTGTATTGGCTCGGTCCAATTTTGATACTCCGTCTCAAACTGCCATCAAAGCATATTATCACAACAAAACCTCCGGCAAGACAGGCAAGGTGATCCTGTTCCGGCGCACCCTGTAAAAACCTGTTTTTTCGTTGGATAAATCCCAGTGCCCTACGTTGGTATTATCAGCAAGATCCCAAACACAAACAGAAAGGATAGATCATTATGAAAACTACTTACCACAATATCCCCGCACTGCCCTTTGCCGCTGATGCAGATGTGGAAGCTCTGCGCCGTCAGCTGGAAGGCGGAAGTTTGGAGGCAAACGAAGACGGAACCGTAAGCACCAAGGATTCCAAGGTTACTAAGCCCACGATTGCCCAGAGTAAGGCTAATGCAACCAAGAAAAAGCTGGGAGACGTGCCCGGCGGTGTGCTGGGTGCCGAAAGCCTGCGCGACATTCTTGCACGGGCTGAGGAAGCTGAGGAGACTCTCGTAAACAATGCGCAGCCTGTACAGGACGCAGGAAAGCCCAAAGACCAGAAGAAAGCCATGGGCAATGTGCCTTCCGGCGTGCTGGGTGCCGATTCTTTCGAAGAAAACCCTGTCTCTCCCGAAGTTGCAGCAATGATCAATGAATTCAGATCCGACGAAGATACCTCCACTCCCGCCAAGGCAAACAAGGATGCTAAGAAGCTCGGCGACGTTCCGGGCGGTGTCTTGGGCATGCCTAACGCATAACCCCGCCTCATTCCATACACGGCGGTGATGCACAACCGACTCTAGATAAACAGGAGGATACTCAAAATGTCTATTGGTCTTAAAGTGAACGATATGGTGCCCAGCGGTATGCTGGGCACCCAGCAGTGGTACTCCCAGCCCGAAATGCAGCAACAGCTGCAACTTGAAATGGAGGTAATGAAGCCTCATGTTGGAGAAATTAAATGGGGTGTAAACGTAGGAACACTTCCTGATGGCAGAATGTACTGGAAAATCCGCCAGCCTATTAAGGCCGAGCGTGCTAATGGGAGAGGAACGCTCTACAACAGCGTGTACGACATTATGCTCGTATATGAACCTGATCACCCCAAAGGTAAATGGGGAACCTCTGTACATGCATACTTAAAGGCTCCCAATGACCTCACATGGCTGCAGAGCCGAGTGAACAGAAGCCCGCGAACGCCCAAGAATATCCCGCATGTCCTCACGGATAATGAAGGCAATAAGTATTTGTGTACTGCTCATTACAACGACTTCGGAACCAGCTACAATGATCCCCGGGGAGTTCCCACGGCAAAGACAGCACTGCTGTGCGCTATCAAGTGGCTCCACAATTTTGAATGCGGTCTCTTGAGCCAGGAACACTGGAACCTGTTCCAGCAACATGGCAGACTGTAACAGCAAGCAGGAGGTAACCACTATGAATGATGAAAATCTGGCTATTCTCATCGAAAACATTATTAGAGCCGTCAGAAGTTGCGCGGAACCCTTCTTTGTGCCTGTGACCAATGAGACAGAGTATACAGAGCACGCAAAACGTACCCCTCAGGCAAGTCGCCCTGCACCGCGCACTAATGATGATACCTCCCCTTATACATACGGATATGTAGACACCCCCAGTGAAAAGTGCAAATCCATCATCATGAGCAAGCGTGCTCTGACAACCATCCTTGCAGAGGCCTACGCTAACGGGCACAACGAGACCGGCGGTACTTTCTTTGGTCATATTGAAAGTGACGGCAATTGGTACATCATTGAAGCCACGGGACCCGGCTATGGTGCATATCATACTCCCACACGGCATGAAATGAACAACCGGTTCGTGAACTATCAATACCGGGCCCTGTCCCGCATTTATTCCAACGAGCTTACATTAGTGGGCTTTTGGCACCGTCACCCTGGTAACTTTAATCGTTTTTCCGGTCTGGATGATAACGTGAACACGGCCTATGCCAAGGTCATCGGCTTTGGAACTGTCAGTATCCTGCTAAACTTTACATCTGCCGGCCCCCAACTCACCTGCTATTACCTGGACCCTGATGATGGCTGTTACCATCGTGCAAAGCTGATCGTCGACAGTAAAACACTTGCCAAGAAAGGCTTCCTAAACTATGCCGCGCCTGCAGAGCTCGCCGAACGCGCTGAGGATATGCAGGAGGCTATGGAAGGCATCGCTTGAGGAGGGATACAATATGATTAGCATTAACCGTTCTGATATTCTGGTTGCCATGCTCCCCGGCATGGCAACCGCCGATAAGCAGCGAATCTTTCTCGCAAAACTGGATGCCACACTTCCTAAGGGAGACGATGAAACCACAGCAGGTGAAGAACTAGAGTTCTCTGCCGAAGACATTGTCGGTGCAATCGACCGGGCAACTTCCTGTACCTATGACATTCAGTCAATTTTCCTTGCAGACGATGATGGTTCTGCAATTGATGACCTCGAGAACGATAAAGCGCTGTCTATGATTATCAACGAAGACATCATCCAAGATACTGCCTATATCGGTGAGGTTTTTGGCCGTTGCAACGAAGAAAACGGACATTACCACGCATTGTTCAAAAATTCCTCATTTGAGGGTACACATCCAGTTTTGGGCCGTGTTTCTGTGGGAGTTATCGTTCCCGATGATCTATACTGGCGAATCATGGATTCTGATGTTGTCTTTGAAGGATACGACTGGTTTGGTTCCTATATTGACGGCAACTGGTTCTTCCACAAGACAGATGAAAGACGCAGTACCATCACTGTCACGGAACGCTTCTCTTTTGTCGCCAAAATCTTCTCACGTAACGCAGGACTCTTGGAAACAGACATTCTTCAGAACAAGACCGCCATTCTTGCCGGTCTGGGAAGCGTTGGCTCTTTCGTAGCTATGCAACTTGTCAAGGCAGGTGTTCCCAAGTTCATTTTGTGCGATGGCGACACCTTGGAGATTCACAATCTGTCCCGGCATTGGCTCAGTCTGGAACATCTGGGCGAATACAAAGTGGATGCAATGGCACAGGAGATTAAGCGTGTGAATCCCTTCGCCGAGGTAACTACATTCCGTGGCTTAATCCAGGATGCTCCCAAGTCGCTGTTTGGCGTTGTTACACCTGAAGAGGGCATTGTGATTGCAACCGGCGACAACCGAATGTGTGCAGCGCAGGCCAACGCAGTAGCACAGCAACTAGATCTTCCCTTTGTGGCAATTGGATGCTGGGTACGCGCAAGTAGCGGTGAGGTATTCACCTGGCATAAAGAAACAGGTCTCCCTACCTATGCAGACGCATTCGACGGTTTGATCTCCGACGACAGAGACGTCGCCCACCGGGCATATTTCGGCGAAGAAGCGGATGCTACTACGATTCGCTTTGAACCCGGCATTTGGGAAGACATTACCTTTGTAACGGAGATTGGCATCAAGCTGGCGTTGGATATGATGAATCTTCACGAAGATCAATACACAACCCGTGTTTACGATCACTTAACCAACTATACCCTGATCTGTAACACCAACAAGCCCGAACTGGGCGGCGAGCGGGCCACTCTGTTCCCCACGCCCCTGTACATCACCGACAGACGCCACAGTATCTGGCTGAGAGAAAAGGGAGATGCCGCATGTCTTACGATTTCACTGGAGCCAAATCATCACTGAGCAGAGCTTCCAACGTTGACGGCTGGGTCGACAAAAAGTCGGCCCAGCTCGAATGTGACTATCTGATTCCATTGCAGCAAAACACGCTTCGTGCAGAAGAACTGTCCGATGAAATCTCGGCATTCATTCTTGACATTGAGCGCAAAATAAGCGCAATCACAAATCATTACGATGAATAGGAGGACGATCAAATGGCTTACGAAAGCGTCGTAGTGCATAGCGTCGATCTATTGGAAAACTTCCGGGATGTTTTACAGCAACAGCATGACGAGTTGGAGGTGGTTTACGATACTTTAAACTCTGAATGCACACTGCAGGGCGAGAATTGGAACGATCCCCAGTATACATATCTAAAAGAATGTATTGATGAGTACTATCAGCTCAGCAAGACGCAACTTGCTCAGCTGGAGGACTCCACCGCATACATCACAAGTCTTATCGAAAAGTTGAGAGCAATCTAACACCCGAGGATCGGAGGTGTCCTATGTCTGATTTTAATGCAAAAATTGTGGCTATTGATTTGGCAATGGATGCCATCGAACACTACCAGCGAGAGTTGTCCGATTTGAAAGCGCATATCTCTTTCGATATGCGCTCTCTATTTGATAAATTGAATCAAGAGATTATACTCACCAGAAATGAAATTGAGGGTATTCAGGATCGAATAGACTCTGCTCAGGCCTTCATAGAAGCAGATATGCACGAAGGCAGGTCGGATTGCACCACAGAAATTGGGTTGGAAGAGTTATACAACAAACTGTGGCTGATGCAAGGGGTTCTGCAGGAGCTGGAGCAAGTAATGATTCACTGTTCTGATTATGGCGCTAACCTCCTCAATCAGTTCCTCGAAATTCACACGACTTGTAACAATCACTCTGAGGATGCCATTCGCTTTATGGGTCAATACATTCATGACATTAATTTGATCTCCAACAGAGAAGCACATTGCCTTGGAACTTATCGTTCTGCCACTGGTTATTACGTCTGTGTGGTGGACTCTGCACTGTATCCAGCAACCGCAGAGCATATTCGTGTCGCCCAAAACATCGGACATCCGGCAAGATTGACCATCGACAGAAGCGGAGCTTCACAGCGACGTATGGAGTCTCTGCAAAACACACTTACAAGAAGAGAATTCGATCGAGATGAATACCCGATGGCCCTGTTCAGCGAAGGCGGTTCAGGAGCAGATGTTGCACACCTGGAAGGCGCTGATAACCGCGGTGCAGGATCCTATGTCGGTTGGCAACTCCGCGGTATTCCTGACGGTGCAGAAGTAAGAATACGCGTGATCTAAGAAAGGAGGAAAACTGTGGGCAAAATCAGGTGTTACACTGCCGACTTGGACGAAGCAAGTCGTTGCATTACCCAACTGCAAAATGCCGCTGTTTCCTCGGAATTTGTAATTGTCAGCAAGCCGAACGATACTACAATGTTACTTAATCGCAATCAGCTTTCCTCTTGGGCGATGAATACTTTTTCTGCCGGGAAACACTTGTTCGGTGGCAACCAAATCAACTCCTATACTGTTGCTGTTGCTTCATACCCTCTTGCGAACAAAGTGGGCGTAGAGTTTAATGTTAATTTTATGGCAGGACCCAAAGCAATAAACGATCTAAGATGCACTTGTTCTGTAATTGCCAGAGATTTGCTAAACCAGATGGGCCCTTCTGCAACCTTTACAGACAAGCTTTTTGCAACACAGAATTTCTTTAGAAGGCAGTTTGAATACCGTGATTCCGGACAGAGCAAAGCTCATTCCGCAACAGATCTTCTGCGCTCAGGAAGTGGCGTTTGCCAAGCAATAGCGACCATGGCAACAATCTTACTGCCTTTTCTAGAAGTTCCATGTCTATATATATCTGGCGAAGGATTTAGCGGTTCCGAGTGGGGTCCGCATGGTTGGAACGCAGTTAAAATGCCTGAAGGCCAATGGATCTATATCGATTTCACATTCGGGTTAAATTCTATCCTTTTCCCGCCATCAACAATCAACAAGACCGCCAGTAAACGATTTCTTAAGAATCACAAATGGGACACAGACCGTCACTCGGAGGAATCGCTTGAACATGCCCTGTCCCGCATAACGGAAATCAACGCGACAGCTTTCACCATACGCCCCAATAAACAAATATTCTCGATGGACGGCATTACTGTTTCTGCTGGAAGACAAGTGCTCCGGACTGATGGTGAGGGCTACTCAATTGACTTAGTTTTCTTATTTCGGATGGTTGGAGGAGGTGCAGAATATATCCCCGATAGGGATCGTCTCCACTTTGTTCTCTATGATAAGCAGGCATATATCGATAGTGCCTCAGCATTTATGAATGAAGACGGAACCTTTGATATTCGAATTCTAAATGCACTCCCCATATCCTATTCGTTTTCTGATCAAGGAATCAAAATCCGGTTAGGAGGAGAAGATGAATAAAGTACAAGCAGGCCGCTTCAAGAATAAGCGTGTATCCGTTAAAAAAGAATGGCTACGTATACATTTGGGATGGAAAGATTGCTTACTTCTCACTCCAGGGATTATTTCTCACATTCAAGTTATTGACGCCGTCTCTTCCCCTAATGTTCTGAGTGGTTTTTGGCGGGGGTTCTTTTCAAGATTAATCCCCAGCCAAACACTCTGGCTGTCATCTGTGTTGTCCGCCAAACGCAATACTACCTATACCGCAAAAATAACATATCGCGACGGAACTGCATCGATTTTAACAATCAATGCACAATCCCTTGCTGTGTTGATTTCAAAAAACACTCTCATATCCTGAAAATGCTGCACTAAGTGCAGCATTTTTATTGGATAGACTGTTATCTCATACGTTGTTCTAGTTGCTAGAACATTACAGCGAGGTGACTCTCATGGGATATTATTCTTCCTTGGATATTGATTTAAAAAGCTCATGTTATGAACTATCTGCCATTCAAGACGCACTGGACAATCCACTGAAAAACCAGACATCTGCAGATCATGAACTAATTAGAGAAGCTCTGCTCACCCTTATAAACGAACGTAGAGATATTCACGAGAATTATGAAGATCTCATGTCACGCTTATATCAAATCGATGTGTTGGCAAGAAAGCAACAGCACAGGCTTATGCAAGAGACAAATCGATACGTTCAGCTTAGCCTTTTTGATTCTGCAATCATTAATTCACATTAAAAAACCGCGCCGAACATGGATATCCGACAGTTTCAGCCGTTGTCTATTGCAGATAACAAACAAGGAGGTACAGCACATGATCAATTCTAACATCAATGATATTCTGTGTGGCTACGCTATCAGCGAGCACAAGGACACCGGTATTCTGATCGCGGAAAAGCAGATTTTACTTCCCGAGAAGGGGATCCTTATGCTGGATCAGAGCCACGATATGGTTTGGGGAAACACAAACAGTATTATTCTCACTGACAGCGTCTTTTCCTTGAAGGGAGGTCGAAAACTGTGAGTATGGGTCTCGTTCCTCACGTAGCAGAAAATATCAATGGAAGCGATCAAATGACAAGCCTCTTTGATCGCGAGTTGGTAAAAAACCGCACAATCTACATCAGCGGTCCGATTGATTCCGCAACCGCACTCTTGGCTGTAGCCAAACTTTACTACCTTTCTGACATATCCGACGATCCAATCACGATAATTTTTGTAGATTGCCCTGGAGGATCCGTGACTGCAGGCTGGGCTATCTATGATGCGATTCAGAATGTTGCTTGCGAGGTATCTACTGTCTGCATGGGTATGTGTGCCTCTATGGGGGCCTTCCTGTTGGCATCCGGAACTAAGGGAAAACGAATCGTAACCCCTAACAGCGAGGTAATGATCCATCAGCCTTCTGCTGGTACGCAGGGTATGGTCACGGACATGGAGATCAATATTGAGCATTTCCAGAGAGTAAAACGACGCATCAATGCTACTCTGGCAAAGCATACCGGCAAAAGCGAAAAACAAATAAAAAAGGATTCTGAGCGAGATCACTGGATGTCTGCAGAAGAGGCTGTTGCATACGGCCTTGCTGACGAAATCGATTATGGTGCTCAGAGAAGGGAGTGTGACTAATCATGGACAATATTGCTTCCGTACGGAAGCCAATCGGCCTTAGCGATGCAGTACAGGCGATCGAAGAAATGTGTAACAACCGTGCCGCATACGCACATGGCGGAGTTCGAGTCCAGCCGATAATGCTGGAACTTGGCGCCGGAAATGGCCAGACTGTATTCCTTCGTTATGTCACTGACATGTTGAAGGCGCATAAGATTCGTCATTTCGGAGGTCTCGATCATTACCTCGAATTTGTCACTGACGGCACTTTGGAACAGCTCAAGGAGATGTTTGCAGATATTCGTTCTGCCGCGGTATACACCAACTTTTACGAGGGTGTTGTAGCGATCGACATCACAGCCCTCGGAAGAGTTATCACAGAGAAGCAGATGCGTTATTTCCTCAGTGAGATTCTCAAGGTCGCACAGTATGCAACGATCATCTTCTATATTTCCCCGGAGGCTGCTCGAAATCGCAAAGAGGTGGACCAGCTCGTAGAAAAAGTCATGTCTGCCTTCAACTACAAAATCCAGCTCATCGAGGTTAAGCCCTACACACATGCTGAATTCGCTGAAATGGTGGCGTACAACATTGATGACCGCGGGGTCGCGATTGAAGATGATGGACACTTCATGGACGCTATGGAAACTATCGTTGCCTACCACACACCAAAACTTGCCCGCGAAGCCGAGGATCTGGCAGAAGAGATTATCAAGCGAGCTGACTACAGTCACTTTGTTGCAACAATTAATACTGACAGACTTCGCGATGCCTTCCCCGTTGCATTTGTTGATGAAAGGGGGAATGTGAATGCGAAGTGATCGTTGGGCAACGCCCGAGGAAATTAAAGCTACGCTTAGTAGCGAGTCTTCTGGAGGGATGTCCCTCAGAAGCAATGTATGCACAACGCCATCTCTGAGAAAAACTTTTTCTCCTCCCGCAAAAACTGGCGGTCCAGTATTGTACCACAATCGGGGCCGCATTTGGCACTACGGTGGCGAGGGGCATACGATGTACCTGGGTACAAGCGGTAGTGGCAAGTCACGCAGGGGCACACTTCCACTGATCCGTACATTTTTAAAAGGCGGAGAATCCTATTGTGCCGTAGACCCCAAAGGCGAATTGCACCGCGCCACCGTACCTTTTGCGGTCGCAGAGGGATATGAAGTGATTACAATTGACTTCCGGCGCATCTTCGAAAGTGCCAGGTTCAATCCCTTGGCTGCACCTTATGAGCTGTTCAAGACTGGAGATCCTGTAAAGAAACAGCTTGCCATGGAAATGGTTGATGAACTGGCATATACACTCTATCCTGTACACGACAAAGCCGATCCCTTCTGGCCCGAGAGTGCACGCTCTCTCTTTGTGGCAGCTGTGTATGCTCTGTTTGAATATGCAGACGCAGACCAGGTTAATATGGCCAGTGTTTACCAGCTGGTAGCAAAAGGTGAAGGACGAATGGGCCCCAGTAACTACCTCAAGAGTTTCGTGGACATTCTGCCTTCTGACTCCATCGCATCCATGCTCTTACAGAGCTATGTCAACACAGCCAGCGACACCAAGGCAGGTATCAGGTCGACCTTTTTGGAGGGCTTGTCCATGTTTGCCAGAAGCGAAGGTTTGATTGAAATGCTTAGCGGTGATGACCTTCACATTAACAGCTTACGTGGTGATAGAAAAACGGCCATCTACATCATCATTCCTGATGAGACGCCGATCTTCGATAAGCTTTGCGGTGTTTTATGTAGCCAGTTAATGTCTCATTACATCCGTGTTGCAGAAGATACACATGGTGGTCGCTTGCCAGTTCGCCATAATTTTGTAATTGAGGAACTCGGAAATGTAGGATCTGCTTTGAGAAATCTTCCTCATATGCTTTCTGCTGGACGATCTCGTAACGTTAGAGTCCAGTACGTACTCCAGTCTCTGAGTCAGCTGAACAACATCTACTCTTCTGCAGACGCAACCACAATCATTAGTAACACTGATGTTGTAATTGCGTATAGAACCAACAACTGGGATACCCTTTCTGAGCTTTCCCGGATGTGTGGCGAGCGTGAAGTAGATCGTGGTAACCATGTATCTCGTGAACCCCTGATTACCCCATCTCAGCTCGGCGCAATGACGACTGGACAGGCCCTCGTTACCGTTTCCGGTTCCCTTCGTTTTATTACGTGGCTCCCAGACTACGAGGAGATGTTCGATTGCAGCAACTGGCATGCACCCGAAAGACACATTCGTTCTACCCATAGCAAAACCAGCATCTTCGATATTGCGAAATTCGTGAATGAAGCTCGCAAGAAGAAGCTTCTCGAGGCTTCAGAAGAGGCCTCAACGCGTACTTCTTCTGATACAACCACCTCTATGTCTAGCTCTGTTGACAGTCTTATCGCCAAGATCGACAAGCGAATTCGTGAGTTAGAAGAGGAAGAAAAGGCAGAAGAACAAAAACAGCGAGAAGCTGAACAGCAGGTTGCTATGAAGCCGACATCTGGTGAATCTACTTTCAAATACGAAGTATTGGTTGTAAGTGTCGGTGGCAGCAGCAAGCCTTGGGTTGTCAAAGCAGTAAGTACCGCCTGCAAGATCAGTGTGGTAGATGCAATGAGAAAGCTCGAGTCGCTCCCTGCTTCTTTGCAGTTCAAGACCAAGAAGGAAGCCGTAGCAGCAGAAAAAGCCATCTCCGACGCAGGAGGAATCGCCCTCATCCAGGAACATAAATAGTACACATGACCAATATGCACGCTGGCATCCGTTAGATATCAGCGTGCATATCAGCCAAAGAAGCATGGTAATCACATACAGCAACGCGTCTCATATCAAGATTCCACCGAAAGGAGAGATGTCACAGTATGAGATTCTTATATCCGAGAGCATGCAACTGGATTTTACACAAACGAAATCGCGACGGTACTTATACTCTGAAAGACTGCCTTTGCGGTTGCGAATATACTCTTGGTCCCACTATTGGTTTCCTTTGGCGTAACCTTGACGGACGAACAGATCCTGGAACAATTCTGCCAAATTGTTCACAGTACGAAGTCTCCGCTATGATGGATTCCCTGGAAAAAGAGGAATTGATTCGGCACAGCAGGATCCTAGATAAGTCAAAAGGAAGCATCACCTACTCATTGATTGTCCCTGCTCGCCATACTCGACGTAGTTGCTTACCTGTACTTTTTAACTATCTTCTTCTGGTGTTCTGGTTTCCAGTTCTCGTCATTGGCATCCATTATTTTACCAACAGTTTATCCTTGTTCGATAGTTCTTACATGTTCTTAGGCCAGCTGGTCGGTTTACTGGTCGGATGTGTCGGGCACGAAAGCGGTCATACCATCGTTGCTTTGGCTTATGGCGCCGGCTTTATGGAGGCGGGTGTACTTATCCAACACGGTCTGCCTGGGGCGTATGTTCTGCTGGACGATTCTCACGTTAAACGTCTACCAAAGGTCCAAATACATGCCGGAGGTGTCGAGGTAAACTTCCTAATCGCAGGAATTGCACTTATGCTGGCGACAATCTGCTCATCCTTCTATGGATTTTTCTTTGGAGTCGCCCTTAATAATCTGCTTCTTGGCTTAATCAACCTCACATTCATTGATTCCTTAGATGGAATGCACATAATCGAAACCCTTCTTGGATATAAGCCATTAGAAATGATAAAAAGCAAAGCAATGCGAGATGCTCTTGTAAGGGAGGGACTTCCAGGAAAGCTGGAACTATCCATATGTTACATACTGAAAGCTATGCAACTGGTATATCCAGTTTTGTTAACGCTGAATGTTATGGAGGTTGTTTTATGGCTAATACTTATCGTCTGATCTTAATTCCGCAATATTTCATGTGCGGAATACCAATCTGGCTCTGCGCTAGTGCCGTCAGAGATTGTTCTATATGGCTTGCGTTGTTCGCAATTGTTGCATTGCTAGTACTTCTTTGTGTAACACCAATATGCAGGGGGAGAGAATCTCTCTTCACTTTTCTCATCCTCACAGCAATGGGATTCCCCGTCAACATCCGCGTTATTACCTATCTTTGGGCCAATGAGTTTCTTGGAGATCCATTTTGGCTGTCAGGCGTTCTGTGGTCAATTGTAATTATGGGCATATTAACCAGCATCGAGCAGATTATGATTGGAACGCTTGTCCGTGCTTTATGGCCCCGGCAACTCAGGACTCGTTCCTCAAGAATAACGGCTGAGAAAAATTTATCCTAAAAATTTCCTTTTTACTTGGATAAACCATAGATTAGCGCGTTGGTATAGGTACAGATCAAGAAAAACAGAAAACACAAAGGAGAAATCATTATGAAGACTATCACTACTTTGATTAACGAAATCGACCAGCGGGATTGCGATAACTACCAGGGCTTCCTGTCCGACATCCGCAGTAATTTTAACAAGATGGTCAGTGATGGCAATACCCCTCTGTTTACTACCAATGTTGATGATCTCTACGAAATTTTCCTTTCTGGTTTGCCCGAGGAGGCCAAGCAGCACTACAATTGCCGTTGCTGCCGCCGTTTTGTTAATCGCTTCGGTGGTATCGTGACCATTTCTGAAATTGGCCGCATTGTTCCCGTGATGTGGACTAAGCATGTCCCTGAATTCTTCAAGGAAGCAGTCAGTCGCGTATACCGGGCTGTTGCCAGTGCAAAGGTGACTGGTGTGTTCATTCCCGACACCGCTGAACTGGGTGTTTTTGAGACCGGTCCCTGGGAGCATCTGGCCGTCCGCGTTCCTGCAAAGATGATTCACAACAGCAAGATTGAAACTGCACAGCAGGCTTCTGCCGCAAAGGATGAAGAACACCGGCTGCTCTGTGAGGCCATGAACCATTACAGCAAGAGCACTATCGAACAGGCTGTCAATCTGCTTCGTTCCGACGACCTTTACCGGTCCGAAAAGGTGCTGGGTTGTGCCGAGTGGCTGATGAAGATTCGCCGCGAGATTGAAGCAACTAACACCCAGCACCGCACTAACTTGCTGTGGCGCTATGCCGCAACTGCCCCCACGGGTTATTGCCATGTTCGCAGTGGTATGATCGGCACCCTGCTGGACGACATTGCTGCAGGCATGTCTATCACTGCCGTAAAGGCTCGGTTTGCCGATAAGATGAATCCCATGAAGTACCAGCGCCCCACCGCAGCTCCTAGCGCTACCAATGTTCGGATGGCGGAAAAGCTCATCGAAGATTTGGGCCTCACCGAATCTCTGAAGCGGCGCTTTGCTCGTATCGATGAAATTGAAAAGGTATGGGCTCCTGTAAACAAGGCATCTGAGACTCGTCGTAACGGCGTGTTCTCCTCCGTAATCACCAAGGAAGACCGTGCGTCTGCTCCTTCCGGTGTAATGACCCCTGGTATTACCATGACTTGGGAGAAGTTCATGCGTAAGGTCCTGCCTAATGCAGTCAAGGTAGAGTACTATGTTGAGTATCGTAATCAGAGCTTCGCAGCCATTCTGACCGCTGCAGATGAAACTGCACCTCCCATCATTCAGTGGGACAGAGAAAACCAGCGCAACCCCTTCTCTTGGTATCTGTATAACAACGGTTCCAAGCCTTCTCAGTGGGGACTGGAGAGCGGTTTCTGCGAAGTGACCGGCATCTCTTACCAGCCCAACATGTGGCATGGTGGCTTTGAACATCAGGGTGAAGGCGTAATGTTCATTCTCAAGGGCGCAAAGGATCAGAAGCACAATGGTATTGCACTGTTCCCTGAAATTCTGAAGAGCGACCTCCACATTGTCCGCCCCACTATCGAAGCGTTCTCCAAGGATGCCAAGCTGTCCGGCTACGATGAGGCTTCCGCCTGCGGCCTTCTGCTCCAGAACGGTCACGCCTGGAATGCCCGTTTCCGTGTGACTTCCGATGTCGGCACTGCCATCTACACTCTGGACCGCTGGGACTGAGATTAACACCTTGGTGCCCTCGAAAGAGGGCACCATGCATCTCTAGCAAAGGAAGGATAAACCGTGAAACACAAGAACGAAGACTTTGTTTTCTATGAGTACGGCACTCACGCCGTACTTCACAAATATCTAGGATCTGACGAAACGGCTGTTATCCCCGCGTTTTCCCCGCAGGGAAAACCTGTAACCGAACTAGGAAGCAATGCATTCTCCTTCAATCGAACAATTCAAGTTGTAATCATTCCCGAGAGCTGTACAACCATCGGATGCGGTTGCTTTGATGGGGCATATCAACTGAGATATGTGAACTCTATCCTTCCGGGAAACACCGACGCTACACATTCTGTCTTCCCGAAGAGCGTCCGCAGGATTGAGTACCGCGCATTTTCAGGAACTGCCCTTGTTTCTGTTGAATTCCAAACTGATGACGAATTAGAGGTCTGTGAATATGCCTTTTCCGATTGTTACAGTCTGAAGAATGTGTCCATGCCCAACTGCAAATCGCTCATTTTAGGCGACGGAGCTTATATGAGAAGCGGACTCACATCTTTTTCTGCCCAATTTGCATCTAGTTGTGTTTCGAGCTATGCATTCGCATATTGTAGTTCCTTAATCGATTTTTGCACCAGTTGCTTCAATCGGCTTGAAGATCATGCCTTCTATTGCTGTCGCAGTTTAGAAAGGGTTGTTCCGCGAGGCTGTGTATCTTATGATCGGTCTGTTTTTGATGGGTGCACCAGTTTAAAGGCGAGAATGTGCACACTGCCTTCTCACATTGTCTAGTTAACAACGATCACCATAAAGAGAAAGGAGCACCATGAAGACAAATTTCAACAATCCACATGAATTCTCTTCCTGCACATTTCCAGCTTTGCCAGAATGCATGTCCGAGGAAGAACAATTGGAAGATCCACTGGCTCTAGCGTCTGAGTTTTGCCTGGACGATCCAGTTGCACTCTATCTAAAAGAAATAGCACAATACCCGCTTTTGACACCAGAGGAAGAAAGAAATCTGGCAATCCGATATTCAAACGGAGATCTCGCAGCCAAAGACAGACTGGTAGAATCCAATCTCCGTTTAGCGATCTCCATAGCTAAAAAGCATTGCGGTAAGGGCCTAGAATTATTAGATCTAATCCAGGAGGGAACCCTTGGCCTGATTAAAGCTATTGAGAAGTACGATCATACTAAAAGCAAACTGTCTACTTATGCAACTTGGTGGATCAGGCAGGCTATCACCCGAGCCTTGGCTGTATATGGCCGAATTAAGCGGTTGCCTGTACATGTAGTTGACCGCTACCACAAAATTTGCAAATACTCCAGGAGTTTTATCCAAAATAATGGACGGGAACCTACTCCTGAAGAAATTGGGTTGGGAATCGGACTGACACCAGAAAAGGTAGTTGAGACAAAACTTGTGGCAGAGGATGCAATTAGTTTAGATGCAACTCCATCCGGCTATGACGAAGACTGTCCGCTTGGATCGTTTATCTCAGATGATTCTGCCAATCCCGAAGAAGTTGTCTCATCAATCACACTCACCGAAACCGTTGCACAGTTGCTCTCTACTCTCACAGAGCGAGAGGAGTATGTATTACGCATGCGCAATGGCTTTGTAGATGGGCGACTGCATACCTTGGATGAGATAGGAGCAATCCTCGGCGTAACCAGAGAGCGAGTCAGACAAATTGAAGCCAAAGCTTTACGGAAATTACGTCATCCCACAAGAATTAAAGTGATAAAAGATTATAATGTTTCCTAAAACATCATTTCCCCTGCGGAGATATGAGACATCACACCGTTGATATTGGTAAAGAACCAATTATTCAGACGGGGAGAATATTCATTTTCATTTGATCGAATAGGTTAAATCCCGTTTATTCGAAAGGTGTGAGTTTTATGGCCAGCAAAGCATACGAATGTTGGAACGAATATTGGGCTGATGTTGAAAGTAATGAGGACTATTCAGCACTCACTTTTTATCATGGAACATCCGATGCACTTGATATTTCCTGCATCTTACCTGCGGCCGAAACAGGTTTCCTGAGGGAAGACTGGAGAAAAAAATTAACAGATAAAGTGTTTTTAACTGACTCTTTGTATTCTGCACAAAAGTACGCTAAAAAGGCATGTTCAAAGTTTGGCGGAAATCCAGTTGTATATGTTGTACGCCCCGTTGGAGGCTTATGGCAAACCAACAAAAACGAGTTTATAGCTGATTGGGCAGAAATTACATCTATAGTCTCAAAAAATGACTATTAATTATGGATAAACTCAATCTTCTGTCGTTGATATGTATGAAAGGATCGGAAAGCTGAGATCTCTGAGGGTATTGTTACAAGTTCCTTTATCACAGCATCACAGCTTTTCGAAACTCAACACATCGATTGAACCTTGAAAACTAAATACTTGAATCAAGCTTATGACCAACTCGATGAACAAAGTACGCCAGTGCTTCGAGGCGTATGGTATTTTCAGCTTTTCTTACTAAGGATACTTTGTAAGTGAATCTGTGTGTGTTCAGTGATGGACATCCAGAAGGCGGAAACCGCCAACAAAAACATGCGTCGCAGAATTGTTTGCATCAAAAAGTACGGTCCTTCCGGGCGTAGCAATAGACGCTCACTGTGTGAGAATAACCCTAAGGGATGCCGATTTGGCGATCGGTACGACAGAGGGATGCCAATAATACGCCTTGCCTTGAGCCGGGAGAAATCCTGTGTATAACGGAAGTGGCCGGTAGTAGTAGCCGAATGGCATCCTTAACGGGACAGAATGATGATCTGAATGGACGGTGAATTTGCAGGTAATCAACCCTGTACAGGCAAGGGCGCAAGCTGGGGCTAGAAGTTTACGGCCGACGGGCCGTAGGCTCAGACTAGTCTTCCTGTTGACTGAATATTGATGAAAAACAGCTATGTACGGCGAAGGCCGGGTCATAAGTTTGATTGAAGTATTTGCTTCTAAACAGCACATTGACAACCGAATATTTGAATCATCACTGCGGTCAACTCGATGAACAAAGCACGCCAGTGCTTCGAGGTGCACGGTACTTTCAGGTTGATTAAGTTGGGATGCTAATTTATGAGGTCTGTCTCAAGATAGCGATATCTTGAGAGGAGGCAGAAACTGCCAACAAAAACGTGTATCGCAGAAGTATTCGCATCAAAAAGTTTGGAGCTTCCGGGTGCAGCAATAGACGCTCACTGTGTGAGAATAACCCTAAGGGGTGTTGGTGTGGCAACCAACATGACGGAGGGAAGCCAAGAATGCACATTGCCTTGAGACGGAGAAATCCGTGTATAACGGAAGCTAGCAGAAAAAGTAGCCGAATGGCAGTTACTACTCTACAACCATTTCTGAATGGTCGGTGAATTTGCAGGCAATCAATCCTGTACAGGCAAGGGCGCAAGCTGGGGCTAGAAGTTTACGGCCGACGGGCTGTAGGCTCAGACTAGTCTTCCTGTTGACTGAATATTGGTGAAGAATATCTATGTACGGCGAAGGCCGGGCCGCAGTCATGATTCAAGTATTCGATAAGTCTATATTTGATTTAGCCAGGGAGTTGATATCATGAAGAAACGTTGCACTAACAGTGCCTGCCGCAAGCTGTTTATTTTAGACACTATTTGTCCTCATTGCGGGAAACAGTATCCTCGGATCCCCGCCAAAAGAACGCCAATTGTTTTGGCAGAGATTGCCCTAAGCAACATCGGCCCATCGAGGCTCAAGACATTATTCGTTTTGCATGAACGCTTTGATATGAGTTTACTGGAAGCAAAGCGATGCGTTGATAATTGTCCCTCGATTATCGCAACCG
This sequence comes from Clostridiaceae bacterium Marseille-Q4149, assembly GCA_018228685.1. Taxonomy (GTDB): domain Bacteria; phylum Bacillota; class Clostridia; order Oscillospirales; family Oscillospiraceae; genus Vescimonas; species Vescimonas cirricatena. The sequence goes on along the minus strand of CP073691.1, from coordinate 854,944 downwards.
ATATTCCTTTGAAGGAAGCTGAGGATTTGATTGGAATGTTCGAAAAAATCGGTGCAACGGCATGCATTCGACGTACCTATTGCTTATAGATTAACAAACCGAAAGGAGAACTTGATAATGGCATATTTAGACCCCAGAAACTATGTACCCAGTGTGAAAGAGATGGTAAATTACGGATGCGACATTCACTGGGATGGTTACACCGTAATGAAAAATCACGGCGACTATATTCGGCTGATGTTTCCATCTTCTGCCGCTAAGGGTCATGACACCTACGACCTGTATTTGGACTCCAACGGCCGTTTAATCAAGGTTTTTGGCCATCCCGGCAATGCAGGATTCACCGGCACAAAGTATTACTGACAATGGGAACATCTGACAGACTGCCAGCACGGCACTCCCCCTCCCATTTTGTTTACAGATCTCGCTTCCAGCCAACTGCCATATGAACTTACAGACGATGTGAATCGCCTGCTCGATTTAAAAATCCACTCTCCTGCAATCAAATTGATTCCGAGAATAGAATGCATCAACCACTATTTGGATGCCAGTATAGCAGAGATAAAACAGAAAACTATACAACAGATTTCCGCGAAAGCAAAAAATTGGGACGAGCTGAATACAGTTTTTATTAGCACTATAAAGGAATATATCTAAGCATACTCTTAAAAGCCGATGGTCCATGGACTATCGGCTTTTAACTGCAGGGAAAGTTGCTTTCTCATATTGGTTATCATAATAATTGGCATAGAGGATGATTCTCATTTTGGACGTGCAGGGCGCATGAAAGTCGGAGTGCTACTTTTCCTGATATCTGAAAAAATCCCCATTGGCATAGAGATTTTCATTTTTGCTACGTTGTCTTTTATAGAAACAGCCAATCAACAGAAAGAGGGCATCATTATGAAGAAGATTACCCGAAATGCTATCCGGTGCAATCTGTGCGGTGACGAGATTGAATCCAAGTATTCCCATGACTTTCGTTGGTGTTCCTGTGGCGGTTGTGCCGTAGACGGAGGTAGCGAGTATCTACGCCGGTTGTATACACAGGAGGGATGCTTTACGGATGTTTCCACCTTCGAAGAAGAGGACAACGAAGATGAGTAAGGATAAAATGATCAACAGAAAGAGGGGATTATTATGAAAACAATCATTGGTAAGTACAACTCTGCCGATGTTTATACTGACCTCATTGAAGAATCCGCAGAAGTTCAAATCAAGCAACTTTGTGATCAGCCTTTTACGAAAGACTGCAGGATTGCAATCATGCCCGATGTTCACGCCGGAGCGGGTTGTGTCATTGGTTTTACTGCTAATCTCGGCGACCTCGTTATTCCTAATCTGATCGGTGTGGATATTGGATGTGGTATGCTCGTTGTTTGTCTCGGTAAGACTGAGATGGACAACAGGGAATTGGACAATATTATCCACAATCACGTTCCCGCAGGTATGAATACTCATGATGTGGCTGCCGTTAGTTATCCTGCCCTTCGGGACCTTCATTGTTACAACGACCTCAAGAATGTATCCAGAATCGAGTGCAGCCTTGGTACGCTGGGCGGAGGAAATCACTTCATCGAAGTTGATGTCGACGACGGAAATCAGTATCTGGTCATTCATACTGGCAGTCGGAATCTTGGAAAGCAGGTAGCCGAGCATTATCAGCAGCTTGCTTACGACACACTGATTGGCAAGCATAATGTTGAGGCACAACGTAAAGCTCTGATTGAGGAGTACAAGGCATCCGGAAGATCTCATGAGCTTCAGGACGCACTGAAAGCATTCCATGCAAATCATGCAGACGTTCCCCGGGAGCTGTGCTATCTGACCGGCGAAAACCGTAAGATGTATCTCCACGATATGCAGATCTGCCAGGACTATGCAGTTCTGAACCGCAGAACCATTGCCAACATCATCCTGCAGAACCTTTTGGGTCACACTGTGGATAATTACGAGCACTTCGAGACCATCCATAACTACATTGATCTGCAGAACAACATTATCCGTAAAGGCGCCGTATCCGCCCAGAAGAATGAAAAGCTTCTGATTCCTATCAATATGCGCGACGGCAGTCTCATCTGCGTGGGCAAGGGCAATCCCGAATGGAACTATTCCGCTCCTCACGGAGCCGGCCGTCTTTTCAGTCGGGGTGTTGCACGCAAGATGTTTACTGTAGAAGCGTTTGCTAACGAAATGGAAGGCATCTATACTACATCTGTGGGCCAGGACACTCTGGATGAATGTCCTATGGCATATAAGCCCATTGACAGCATTGTCAACAACATCGGCCCCACTGTTGATATTGTTAAGATTATCCGGCCTGTCTATAACTTTAAAGCGAGCGAATAATATGCAGTAACGCTCGATCTTAGGCTATCTTTATCGCAGAGGAGTTTGAACAAATGATACTGTATACTGTCTATAACTGTGACGATCAGATCACGGGAATTTCCAATTATATTCCGACTAATTTACCATCAGCATGTCGAGTTGAACCAATCAATCTTGACATTGATTATCCTGGTCCAAATAAAGTCTATATGGTCTTTGGATCTTATCAAATGTTAACTATGGAAGAGCGTGTTCCTGCCGTGTCTCCTCTGTATACGAAGCGTGTATTTTCTGCTAAGTTTACCGATGGGGTTAATCAACTTATGACCTGGGTTGAAAAGTTTGGCATCAATAATCTACATGCCATGGGCACAGGTGAATATGAAATCAATGTAGATTATTCTGCGGATCCCAGTGGCCCTCTGCTGGTCAATCCGTTAAATCTATTGATTGATGATCTTCTTGATCAGGAGGAAAACGATGCTACACAACATGAAACTTCAACCGGAACCGTTTGAAATGATTAAGTGCGGGCAAAAGACATATGAGCTAAGGCTTTTGGACACTAAAAGGCAAAAGGTTTCTGTCGGCGACACAATAGAGTTTCTAAATCTAAAGAACAAAAGAGACAAGATCCGCGCCCGTGTAGTTGGCTTACACATGTTTGATTCTTTTTCAGAATTATATGCCACGATTCCTCTCCTAAAGTGTGGCTATACTGCACAGAATGTTGCCGATGCAAATCCAAGCGATATGGAGCGATATTATTCTAAAACAGAACAAGCCCAGTGGGGCGTTGTCGCCATCGAGCTGGAGTTAATTAAAGACTGGCGGGATAATGCCATTATCAAAACCAGCCGGTACATCAGTTTGATCCTTCGTCATAAACCAGAGGCTACCGGTATCCGCTTGGATAAGAACGGCTGGGCAAATGCAGGGAAACTCATTCGCGGAGTAAGCAAGACGCATCCCCTCGATATGGCGCTTCTGGAAGAGATTGTGGCGACTGACGACAAGCAAAGATATACTATGTAAAGAATATGGCCGAAGATAGCGATCCTCTGCCATGTTACAAAGGAGAGAGTAATATGATTGTGTTAAAACATCAGGATTTTTATATATCCATTCCGGATCAGCAAACAGAGTTTGCAATCCATTGGAACACTTATCAGCTGGATGAGGATGGAAATCTGGTGGAGGATCAGATTAGAGGAGATACATTTGAGTATTCTGATGTTTTCCTTGAAACACCGAACTATCAGTATGTCTTTCGAAAAGTCCATTATGGCAGTTATGCAGCGCAGCAGATTATCGAGCAAATAGAATCCCACTTGTTTTTCAATGAGGTAACCTATATTGACCTTAATATGTTGCCTCCCTCACCAGGTTTCCACATGGAAGGAAAACTGGAAATATGTCACAGAAATTCTCGTTAAGTATCTGCAATACCAGAAACGATTATCCATATATGGCAGGAAGTTTTTCCTCTACGAGGTTGGTTGTTTGAAGTACATGCGTATTGAAATACTAAAGCCGTCGTGATATGCTTAATTTACGCCATGGGGAGGTGTTTTTGTGCAATATTCTGAAATGCATTTTGGAAAATTTCAATATAATGGACTCTATTACTATCTGCGAGATGATACAATCAATCATCTCGTTCTGCCTACCATAATAGGGAATGTTGAATGTGTACCCATTTCGCCAGTCTTAAAACCCAGTTTTGTTCAATGCTGTATCAAACAGAATCATCTGACGGTTACCGGACTATCAGCGTGCATTCGCTCAAATGACTTAATGCAAGCGCTTGCCACGGGATTCCAACCTGATCATCAAGAGAGCATCCCTTATTCCATTTTTACGGAGCCGGTCTTCACTGACTTGATTGTGTTAACATACGACGAATTGGACATTCCCATAGATTTTTCAGGGAAACTTGGTGCCAATCAGATTTTTGTCGATGAAATTAGATATCCTAACGCGATTACCCACAAAGAAGTCAGCACATTCATATTCGGCAACGGAACACTGGACCTTGAGATTTCCACGATACAACAGAGCAAAGAAAAAGTGATATCAATGAGAACGTGGAACGATGAAATCCCGAAACTCCTGGATGAACAACCATCAGCGCAGATCAACTCTTGCCGTACATTCTTTGTTAACCCAACCGGAGATATGAGGCAGAATGATTATCTCGTCGATGTTGTGGTGAATTATCTAGCGACTGGAAGAATTAGCAGTGCAACTCTGGAACATGTGATTTCATATGAAAAACCCGTTTTGAAAACTCACTTGAAAGTTGAAACTGAACCGGGCTCCTGCCAGTTTGTGGATCGCACCTTTGACCTTGTGCAGGAGGCAAGAAAACAAGGTGATCTTCCTTTGCTTGAAAAGCTTTTGAGGTATCAGCAAGCCGAAGAATAAGCAATAGATAACGTTTCCTCATTTTACTCAAAAAGCAGGAAGGGAACCTCGCAATGAAAAATGGTTTTTCTCCTTCTCCAGCGTTAAACCTCATATTACTGTCTTCGTGAGGCGGTCGTATAATAACTACCATCGTAAGAGGGAAGTTACTTATGTCAAGGTTTGCTATTCTTACCGAAGCATCTTCTGTACAAGGACTGTAGTCACAAAGAAGTTCTCGACTTTGGAGAAAAAGGATTTTGCCACGTTGAATTAAAAGAGAAAACAAAGTGAGGTGGCTCATATGGAATCCAGTTGCAGAAATCTGCGCGCATTGAACGCATATATTCAACTACTGCTTGACGCGGCATCTCAGAGGGATGATCCTATGATATGCTTAGAGCTTATGGAGATCTATCGGCTTCTCAATCGTCCCGTGTCCGCATATGGATACTTATTGCGTGCAAAGCGGCTTGGTGCTGCAATAAACCCTGGTGTTTCTGCTGAAATGCAAAACATCCTTAAAACAGGTGATATTTACGCTGCATCCAAGGATCCTGACGGAGCATATATTATGGGTAGCGAGCTTGCATATTACCCCGAATATTTTGAACCTGCGGTATATTATTTACAGCAATCCGTTGAAAACGGGGATCCACACGGACTCGCCGCCTTAGATTTAGGAGAACTTCTTGAGGCACAGCCAATACACAAAAACTATTTTTCCTCTTTGGCTCATAAGTACTTTAGGATTGCCACAGAACGCGGAAATCATCAGTACCTCTCTGCAATGCATCGCCCGCAAAACAGAAAATCCATCTTTTGCGTGGGAAATCCGTGATAAGCGTGATGGCACAGTTGAGATTCGAAACAATGCAGATATTGAGCTTGGCCTAAAGTATTACTGTGGGAGTGGTGTGGCTTTAGGAAAGCCTAATATGTTTAAGGACGATAACTGGATTCTTGAAAAAATCGAATAAACAAATCTCCTCCGGCAACTCATTTTGCGAGTTGCCGGAGCTTTTCTTTTCCAACCGTAACAAAATCATTACTCTTGAGCGGGAAGGCAAGAAACTGAGGCTTTGCCTATTGCATTTTCGAACAAATGTTGTATAATGCCGTTAGTGGGACACAAAAACCCACTAAATAGAAAGAGGTGCTTCTATGAGACCAATTGACCAGAATGCAATGGATGCCATTTTGCGGTATGTCAATGACTATTACCGCGAGAACCATACTTCGCCTACCATTCGGCAGATTTCCGAGGCAACTGGTGTATCAAAATCAAAAACGCAGCGATGTGTTGTGGACATGAAAGAGCGCGGGATTTTTGAATACAACAGAGGCATTTCTTCCGCTCCCAAAAGCGCAAAGGTCAAAACCAGCTATATCTCCGCCCCGGTAGTTGGTTCCATCCAATGCGGTAGTCCGGAACAGGAAGAAGAAATGGTCGAAGAATATGTTAGTCTCCCTGTCTCCATTTTTGGCAAAGGCGACTACTACATTCTAAGAGCCAAGGGCGATTCTATGGTGGATGCCGGTATCGAAGAAGATGATCTCATCGTTGTCGAGCGTAACTGCGATGTTTCTGAAGGAGATATTGTCGTTGCCCTGGATGACTGCGGTGAGAACACCCTCAAGCGTTTTGGCGGGTATGATCCTGAAGAAGAATGCTTCCTGCTCCAGTATGAGAATGAAGCAGTTTACCCTGGCAGGGTTATTAAGGTGCCAGCTTTCGAAGTGCAGGGCGTTGCCTGCCATGTTATCAAATCATTAAAACGGAGATGACCATCCTATGACAACCGGAGATGTAATCTGCCCCGTTTGCAGTGCAGTCAATCGCAGCCTCAACCTGGAAGAAACAGACGGCTGGATGGAATGCATTTCATGCGGTGCAGTTGTTCAAGTAATTCATCTGGAAGAAAACTATCATTCTGTTTATGCCCCAGACCAATGTAATGTTCTTCTTCCGCTGTCAAGAAAGTGACGGATTCAGAAGAAATACCCCAGGGTAAGCGTTCCATAAGGAAGGAACTTTGACACATAAATATGATACCGCCATATTTGGCAGAGCATTTTTGGAGGTTGCAATGGATAAGGTGTTTGTAAAAGTTGATTACCAGGTCCTCGCCGGTGGCGCAATCAGACCGACCCGAATTCATTGGCATGATGGCCGTATCTGGAATATCGACAAAACACTGCACGCCTGCACCTCTGAGTGTGACTTTAAAGGAATTCGCTACACGGTATTGATCGGTAGTGCGGAAAAATATCTATATCGAATTGATGACCAGTGGTATGTGGAGTCAATTCACCCGGAGGTGGACACAGGTTGAGAAGCTACATTTCATACGATGAGTTGGAAGAACTCGGTGAAACCATCGTAAGAGCGTATATCAACAAAACACGGCGCTATAATGCCCTGTGCGTTGATATTGAAGGCTTGGTTACGGATTATCTGGGCTTGACCGTAGTTTACGAAACCATCGTCGAAGACGATCTGAACAAGATTGCATTCCTTTCCAATGGCAAAAGGCCCCTGCGCGTTGTCCGTGACGGTAAACGAGTGGAGGTCATATTCCCCAAAAACACAGTGGTGCTCGACAAGGTGCTGCTCAACGAAAAAGAGAGCAGCCGCCGTAGATTTACGCTTGGTCACGAAGGCGCACACAGCATCATCGCCAAGCAGAACCCCATGCAGGATGTGGGATGCTTTCATAACACATTCGATCCAGAGAGACAATACACTCTGGAAGAACGCAGAGAACTGCTTTCCTTCTCAGAAGCGCAAGCGGACAGACTCTCCTCTGTATTCTTAATGCCCCGATTCATACTGGAAAAGGTTATGAAGAAATACAAGTGCGAAAACGGAATTCCCGTATACGGCTGGAATGTCTTTGCCCCGGAAGATAAGATCACGCTCCGTAAAATGGCGGACTGTATGGGAGTCTCTCACCAAGCACTTGTGATTCGGCTCAAAACACTGAAGCTGTTGATACCCCATGACCTGACCGAGTATTTGGAGAAAGGACTGCAGCTTGGAGGTGCGCAATGATCCAGAGCCAAGAAATCCTGTACGACAGCAGGTATGGGAACCTCACACCGGAAGTTGCAGAGAAGATTCGCAAATCCCGTGAAGAAGTAAAAAAGCTGAAAGGACGAGCGCTAAAGTGTCCCGTCTGCGGTTTCCGTATTGAGGAAATCTACGGTATTACCATGGGCATTGTCCAAGTGAAATGCCGCAAGTGCAAGCTGGAGGAACCGCTGAACCTCGCTTATTTCAGGAGAATATACAGAAACCAAGAGCAAATCAACCCGTTTCATATCGGGAGCATTCGCAGATAATCAGATCAGAATGGAGGCATAAAAGTGAATCGGATATACCTTTGCATCGACCTCAAGAGCTTTTATGCCTCTGTCGAGTGTGTCGCACGGGAATTAGATCCGCTGACTACCAACCTTGTGGTGGCAGATAAAGAACGGACGGATAAAACCATCTGTCTGGCGGTTACACCCTCTCTGAAAGCCTATGGTATTTCCGGCAGGGCAAGACTATTTGAAGTTGTCCAGCGTGTGGAGGAAATCAACCGGTACCGCAGAAGCAAAGCGCCGGGTCGGAAACTGGATGGAGAATCCTACGATGACCCCGAACTGAAGCGCAATCCATCTTTGGCGCTCAGTTATATCGTGGCCCCGCCCCGGATGTCTTACTACATGGAAACCAGTGCCAGGATCTATGATGTGTATTTGAAATTCATAGCCCCGGAAGATATTCATGTGTACTCTATTGATGAGGTGTTCATTGACCTGACTCCCTATCTCAAGACCTATCAGAAGACACCGCGTGAGATGGCAGAAATGCTCATCAAGGAAGTCCTCACCACCACCGGCATCACTGCTACAGCGGGGATCGGCACGAATATGTACCTTGCAAAGGTGGCCATGGACATCACCGCCAAAAAGATGCCAGCAGATGAGAATGGCGTCCGGATTGCGGAACTGGATGAAATGTCCTACCGGCGGGAATTGTGGACACACAGACCGCTGACTGACTTTTGGATGGTGGGCAGAGGGATCTCAAAGAAACTGGAAGATAACTATATGTTCACCATGGGCGATGTCGCCCGATGCTCTCAATACAACGAAGCCAAAGTGGGGACTGAAATCACCGAAGGAGAGAATGAACTATGGCTGTAACAAAGATACCAAAGAAAACCGTTACCCTCATCGAGCCAAAGCGATCCTTCATTGTAGATAAGGCACAGCATCGCCAAAAGCGTGTGGCAGCTTACTGCCGGGTGTCTACCGACAGTGAAGAACAGCTCACATCCTACACCAATCAGATGAAGGTCTATACGGAAATGATTGCCTCCAACAAAGAGTGGGAATTCGCAGGTCTGTATGCCGATGAGGGCATCTCCGGCACGAGAGCTGACAAACGGCCTCAGTTTCAAAAGATGATCGAGGACTGCCACAAAGGGAAGATCGATATGATCATCACAAAATCGGTCTCCCGATTCGCACGAAACACGGTAGACTGTCTCGACTATGTTAGATCACTCAAGGAGATCGGTGTAGGCATCTACTTCGAGGAACAGAACATCGACACGCTAAAAAGCGACAGCGAGCTGTACCTGGTCATCTACGCAGGCTTCGCCCAGTCTGAATCCGAAAGCATCAGTAAAAACATCACATGGACACACCGCAAGAACTTCGAAGACGGCAAGCCCATCTTCATGTACAGCCGTATGCTGGGCTATCGGAAGGGCGAGGACGGTAATCCCGAGATAGTTCCCGAGGAAGCTGCCATCGTGCAGAGAGTCTTCGATATGTACCTCTCGGGCAAGTCCACCGATGAAATATCAGAAATCCTGCAAGCTGAGAAGATTGTCATACCCGGAAAGAAGCTGACCTTCAGTAAATCCATGATTATCCGAATGTTGAAAAACGAGAAATACTGTGGAGATGCCATTCTGCAAAAGACCGTCACCATCGACCCGATCTCCAAGAAGCGAAAGGCAAACGAAGGCGAGGCACCCATGTGGCTTGTGGAGAACAGCCATCCGGCCATCGTTACTCGTGAGATATTCAATAAAGCCCAGGAAGAATCCGCCAGAAGAAAGGCGAAAGCGCCCGTGTCACAGAAATCAGCCATGACGGCCTCTGGCAAATATTCCAAGTACGCACTCACAGAAGTCATGATCTGCGGGGAGTGCGGCAGCCGGTATAAGAGGGTCACATGGAACATCCGCGGAAAGCGTAGAATCGTGTGGCGATGCATCAGCCGCCTGGACTACGGAAAGAAATACTGTACCGAATCCATCACAGTGGACGAGCAAGCCCTCCAAAGAGCCATCGTAAGAGCATTGAACCGATTTAACGTGGAGGATGAAGCGACCTACCTCTTGCTGATGAAATCCACCATAGGAGAAGCCGTTGGGATCAACGGAAGCTCCGATGAAATCGACCTGCTGGAACGGCGGATTGATGCCCTGAATAAGCGAATGCTTGACCTGGTATCCCTGAGTGTCCAGGAGGGTGACGATGCGGAAAACCATGAGGATGACTTCAAGAACATATCCACACAAATCGAGCAGCTAACCAAACGCATCACAGCAATCCGTGAGAGCGAGAGTGAGAATGGCGATTTTCAAGCAAGGCTCAAGGAAATCCAGGACATCATCGACAAGCGGAGAGAGAATAAAGATATCTATGATGACTCCATCGTAAGGCAGATGGTAGAATGTATCAAGGTCTACCATGACGGCAGGCTCCAGATCATCCTCGGCGGTGGATACGAACTTGAAGAATACTTGGAAAAGTAAAAAGGTGAACAGCGAATAAGCGGCAAAGGCTTATTCACAGATTCATTTACTCAATGTTCTCATCCATATGCCATTGCCGGGGGCTGAAACTAGGGGCGCATCTGATGATGAAATTGACAGAGAATAGGAACTAACGCATAGTAACAATAGTAAACCTACCCGTGACTGAATAGGAATACTCAGCTACGGGTAGGTTCATTTCTATTTTATGGAATAATTCAGATGAAACAAGTCATTTATGGCGTGACGAATGTTGACAGCATCTACGCCGTAGTAATTCAACTGCATAGCATAGAGTATATATTCCATATACATCAAATCCAGAAGGGATAGGCCTATAAATTCCTTGTCCAAGTTACCGTGGGCAAAATTATTCCGTTGGGAGGATAGCCGATTTCCCATTTCGGAATATTTTAATTCCTGACCATTTCTTTGATATAGGTGTTTACCAAAAATACCTATAATATCGTCAATTATCTTCCCAGTATGAACGATTTCGGACTCAAGACTATCCGACCTCACCCGCCGTTGCAGAAATTTATAAATACTACGCTGCTTCCTGCCGTTGGCCTCATTCAGTAGCCTTTGAATCTGCCCAGCCACAGCATCTTCCGCTTTAAGTGTAGCATCACTCTTTGTAATCCCACTGGGAGAGCGGCGGCGGAACTCCCACTCAAACGCAGCCATAATCATTACAAACCTGGAGGCATCAATAGATCTTCCGCTTCGGTAGCTTTGGGGCAGGTGGCGAAGGTAAAGTGTTCCATTTGCTATATCAGCCAGAATTTTTCCTTCAGCCCCTGCAATGTACTCCTGCTTGATATATCGACCGGATTTCAGTATTTCTGGTTCATCATCGCCAGCTTCATTAAGTACATACATAGTCGCAAATTCCTCATATTTGCCACCATCCGCAGGCGCAGACAATGCAACTTCGGGAAGAAAAGTGTTTTTCCTGTAGCAAAGATACTGCAGGAATTGTTTTGCAACAGACCACAACCTAAAAATAAAACGGTAATCATTGGTGGGCGCAAATTCAAAAAGCATGGACGAGCTGAGAGTAATGGGAGGTTCATTCAACTTTGTGCTTAGCTTTCTGGAAATACTAAATTCTACAGAAACCTGTATGTTGTCAACCATAAAGGTTTGGGGTTCCGTTGTAGTTTCATCAAAACTCTGGGTTGTAACAGTAAATACTCCCGTCTCATTAAAACTTTCCACATCTATTGCATAGCCAAAACCTTGGGTGACTGGATGGATACAGTTAACCACAGGACTGGTAAATGACATTCTGGCGATACTGCCACGTCCGTACCTACATCTGATGTAGGCTACAATGGGGACAAATAAAACAGAATTTTGGCTTCCAACATGTCCCCCTTGCTTGGTTATGAATACGAAAGTAGTTCCAGTTTCATTGCATTTTCCGGTTAGGTACGGCTCATCCATGGTTAATGGGTCTCCTCTTGTGTAGACACCTTTCGCCAAAGGAGTCAGTACCCAGTCCATCTGAATGATTTCCCTTTTATCGGCCGGGGGAACCAATCGCAGCTCCTCACCACTAAATATGAAAGTAAAGTCAATATCCTTATATTTACATATTCCGGAATATGTATTGGATTCAAAAGCCATGGAATTCACCGCCTTTCTTGATACAGGAATATTATATTGGATTTTCTTCTTTTTTACAAGCAGATCATCAAACTGTACCGAAGAGAGAGCCATCCCAAAAACTGAGCCAGATCAGCGGAAGCCTCCCTACGAAAAAAACGTATATCTTTTTCGGTTCGCAATTGAAAGGGCAAGAAAGACATCCGACCACAACGGCTGAAGGCAAAGAATATAAAAAATCCGAAAAAGCCTTGTCACAAGCGGATTTTTCTAAAATCCGGTGATATCTTTTTCGGTGCTACGAGCCACCAAAACAGCCGTTTTCTTATCGAAAACGGCTGTTTTTTTCGGGCCCATGGCAAAATTTCGCCGTTGTAGGCGGAGTTGCGTTGTCATTTGCCTGCGGATAAGTTATAATCATGCCATGGGACGCGAAACGGGACGCGCTACGGGAGGACGCCTCCTATCTGGTACAGACCAGCGCCATAGATTCCCTGTCCGCATTTCCGGGAGACGATACGCTGGCGGCGGCCATGCGGCTGTCCGCCTCGAGGCACCCGTTGGTGCGGGGGTATGCCTATATCTGCGTGGGAACGGCAGGGCGTTTGTTGGGCGATGAGGAACGCGCAGGCCTGCGAAACCGGCTGTCTGCCATACGGGAAACCGATACATTCGCGAAAATCTGCCTGCTTGAAAGCCTGATCCATCTGGGAGATGAAACGCCGGCGGCCGGGTTGATCCGTATGTTCGGCCGGTGCAATTACCGGAACCAATGTGCCATCCTGAACAGCCTGTCGGACGTGTATCCGGAAATCAGCCGTTCATCACAAGGGAGAATCCGGCGATTCTGCCAGGAGCTTGCAGACCGGGATATGTGTGCGGCTGTCCAGGAGGCGTATGACCGGCTGATTCGTATCAGCAGGCATCGCCTTTAAGCATCACTTTGATCAGGATGGGATAAATTGACAATGTATCATATATGGACGTTAGATAATTGGGAAAAGAACATGGATTTAACAAGAGAAGGCCATAGAAGCGGGCTGAGACTGCGGTTTGATAAAGGCACAGACGACGAGGTGCGGAGGGCCTGTAAGGAGTTCGCCGTATTTTTGAGGAAAGAATATTTCTTTCCGTTAAGAGTTACCGTTTACGTAAAAAATGCTGTTCGCCTCACTGCCATGGATGGAGAAAAAGTGACCGGTACCTTCTGGAGCATAGAGGATGATTATACAGTCGAGCCGTATATACGCATTGCCGCCGGCGACTATGACGACCTGTGCCGGAAATGGGGAAGGGACAACGCTCTGGCGGCGATACTAAACACCATAGCACATGAATTGACACATTATTTTCAATGGATCAATTCCCTGCAGCTGACTCCGATCGGAGAGGAAAGACAGGCCGCCAGATATGCGGGGTATATTCTGGATGAATATGCGGAGACAAGGGAGCATCCATAAGGCGTGGCGTTTCCCCTGCGGAGTCCGTTGACTTTGCGCATGACATGCACTATAATTCCAGCTGCAACGAGGAGAGCACGATGGATACAGATATGACTTTTCTCATGGATTCCCAGGCGAAGCCGCAGATCGCGGAGGAGCCCGCAAAAATTTCCCGCGAGCAAATGCTGGCGGAATTTGCTTCCGACTATAAGAGGATGGCAGAATGATCTGGATATCAGCAGAGGATGTCATTCTCATTCACAGCCGTGCCATACAAGGCAGCAGCAGGTGCGCATACTGCAGACGGCTGTTTTTCTGACTTTATTTTCTCCGACAAGCTGAACGGCTGTGCCCCTTCGGGCACAGCCGTTTTTGCGCAAACACGATATTGATGCTTTTCTCCAGCTTTCACGCCGTCAGTCCAGGACGTATACGGTGCAGTCCCGCCGGCCCCAGTCGCATGCCTCGGAATAGGTCCTGAACCAGAGGTCGATCTTGTTGCCCTTGATGGCCGTGCCGCAGTCGGCGGCGGTGGCCATGCCGTAGTGCCAGGAGCCCTTCACCGTCTGGACGTACATCCGGGTGCCGTAGGGGAACACGGACGTATCCACCGCGATGTTGCCCACCGCCGTGGGACGGCCGGAGGCCGTGCGGGTGCCAATGGAGTACGCAGTGGCGCTGCACACCAGGGTCCGGGAGAAGGTCATGGTGTCGCCGGAGGCGAACAGCAGATAGCCGGAGCCGTCGCCGTTGCTGTGCACGGACACCAGCCGGTCGGACCGCTCCACCGAGGACACCCGGGTGCCGTATTCCACGATCTCCTCCACGGCGCCGTCGGTAACGGTGTCCGTCAACTCCGTGGACACCACGCGGCCCATGCGATAGGTATCGGTGTAGGTGTTGGTGATGGTGCCGGGCACACCCTGCTGCATCACCCGCTCGGTGCCCTTGGCCAGGGAGTGGTTCACCACCCGGCGGCTGCTGTAGCCCACGGACAGCTGCACCGTCCGCTGGCGGGTCATCTCCGCCCGGAAATAGATGGATGGCTGATCCCCCGTCAGGTCGATGAACACCATCTCGTCCTCGACGGGCTCCATATGCAGCCGGTGGAGCAGATGGTCCACCGTTTCGCTGCGGGTCTGCACGGTGCGGGTCTCCTCCTCACCGGTCACGGTGACGTTGTGACCATGCTGCAGCAGCAGCTGGGCCTCCTTGGCGTTGTAGTCCACCCGGGTCTCCAGAATGCCGAAGCTCATGCTCCGGCTGGGACGGCCGGAGATGATCTCCGTTCCGCCGTCTGCGGTAAGCACCACATACACCCGCCGCGGCTGCACCGCGTCGGCCATACTGCTCACCGTCACCATGCCCAGCACGGTCACCGCCACCATGACCAGCAGCAGCACCCGGCGCATCCGCCAGTGCTCCCGCACGGCCACGGCGGAAATGGCCCGCCGGACTCTGTCTTTCATGTCTTTCATATGCCCTCCCAAGAGGTAGATTTCCGGCATGTGTACCGGTTTGTAACTTTTGTTACTTTTTCAAAATATGGTAGGAGTATAGCACTTATACCCACTTTTGTCAAGTTTTATGCCATTTCCCGGATTTCGTTCACCACAAAGCCGCCACTTTTGCTCCATATGACACACCCGGGTCAGCTGTCAATTGGGAAATTCGGTTACAAAAAGTTACGAATAGAAACAAAATCGAACCGTTGAAAATGGCAGACAAATGTGGTATGCTGAAAGAACTTGTATCATAAAGGAGAACCGCCATGCGTCCTGCATTTATCCCCGTGGGGCAGATCGTCAACGCCCACGGCATCCGGGGGGAGGTCAAGGTGAACCCCCACGGCTTTGACCCGGAGTTTCTCACGGAATTTGACACCATTTATATAGACGGCCAGCCCGTCCGGGTCCGCAGCGCCCGGGTCCACAAGTCCACGGTGCTGATGGCCCTGCCCGGGGTGGATGACATGGACGCCGCCCTGGCCCTGAAGGGCAAAACCGTGTCCATCCGCCGCACCGACGCCCATCTGCCCCAGGGGCAGTATTTCGACCAGGAGCTGGTGGGCCTGCGGGTCATCGACTGCGCCACCGGCGGCGAGATCGGTGTCATCGACCGGGTCCTGATCTACCCCGCCCACCGGATCTATCAGGTCAAGGGCCAGCGGGAGTATCTCATCCCCGCCGTTCCCGGCGTGTTCATCGAGAGCACGGACCCCGACGCCGGTGAAATGCGGGTGCACCTGATGAAAGGATTGGCCACCGATGAAAATTGACATCATGACCCTGTTCCCCGACGCCATCGATGCCATGATGGGCCAGTCCATCATGGGCCGGGCCCAGGAGCGGGGCTATATCCGGATCACCGCCCACCAGATCCGGGATTACACCACCAACAAGCAGATGCAGGTGGACGACTACCCCTATGGCGGGGGCCGGGGGGCCGTTATGCAGGCGGACCCCCTGTACCGCTGCTGGGACCACATCTGCCAGGAGGCGGGCCAGCGGGTCCACACCATCTACCTCTCCCCCTGCGGCCGGGTATTCAACCAGGAGGTAGCCAAGGAGCTGAAGGCCCGGTATGACCACCTGATCCTGGTCTGCGGCCACTACGAGGGGGTGGACCAGCGCTTTCTGGACGAGTGCGTGGACGAGGAGATCTCCATGGGAGACTTCGTGCTCACCGGCGGCGAGATTCCCGCCATGGCCGTGGCAGACTGCCTGTGCCGCATGGTGCCGGGCGTTCTGCCGGAGGAAAGCTGCTACACCGACGAGAGCCACTGGAACGGCCTGCTGGAATACCCCCAGTATTCCCGCCCGGAGGTTTGGCATGGCCGGGCCGTGCCCCCGGTGCTGCTGTCCGGCCACCACGGCAACGTGGACGACTGGCGGAAAAAGGAGAGCTACAAGCGCACCATGGTCCGCCGCCCGGATATGTTCGCCCGGTTTGACGAGACCCAGCTGACCACCAAGCACGACCGCAAGGTCCTGCAGCAGGCCAAGGACGAGCTTCGCCAGGAGCAGGAGGACCAGGCATAACGTGCTTGAAAGCCCCGCCGCTTTGTGGTATCCTTGTGCTGTATTTTTTGTATAAAGGAGACGATTCCGTGACCAAGCTGCGGGACAAGCGGCTGTTTCTGCTGGATATGGACGGCACCCTCTACATCGGCGACCGCCTGTTTGACGGCGTGCCGGAGTTTCTGCGCCATGTGCGCTCCATGGGCGGCCGTTACCTGTTTCTCACCAACAACTCCTCCCGGGGCGTGGAGGGGTACATCGAAAAGCTCCGCCGCCTGGGCATCGAGTCCGCCCCCGGCGACTATCTCACCTCCGTGGACGCCACCATCCGGTATCTGAAGGCGGCCCTGCCCGGGAAAACCTGCTATATATTCGGCACGGACTCCTTCCTGTCCCAGCTGGACCGGGCCGGGATCCCCGTCACCCGGGACCGGGAGCAGGCGGAGGTGCTTTTGTGCGGCTTCGACACGGAGCTGACCTTTCAGAAGCTGGAGGACGCCTGCATCCTGCTGAACCGGGGCGTCCCCTTTGTGGCCACCAATCCCGACTGGGTGTGCCCCACCTGGTACGGCTCCGTGCCCGACTGCGGCAGCGTCTGCCGTATGCTCACCACCGCCACCGGCCGGGAGCCGGTGGTCATCGGCAAGCCCCAGCCGGAGATGGCCCTGCTGGCCATGGAGCGCACGGGCTTTTCCCCGGAGCAGACGGTGCTGCTGGGGGACCGGCTGTACACCGACGTGGCCTGCGGCGTCAACGCCGGCATCGACACCGTGTTCGTCCTGTCCGGCGAGGGCACCATGGCGGACATCGACACCTACCGGATCCATCCCACCTGGGTGTATCCCGATATCGGTACTCTGTACCGTGAACTGGAGGAAACCGTATGAAACTCAACTATAAGCGGACCGTTTTCGTGGGCTTTGCCTTCTTCCTGATCTGCTCGTTCTGGCAGGCCTATGACAACACCATCCCCCTGATCCTCACCAACAAGTTCGGCATGAGCCAGGCCTGGTCCGGCGTCATCATGGCTCTGGACAATGTGCTGGCCCTGTTCATGCTGCCCCTGTTCGGCGCCATCTCCGACAAGCACCACAGCAAGTGGGGCCGCCGGACCCCCTTTATCGTGGTGGGCACGCTGGTGGCCGCCGTGATGCTCATCGCCCTGTCCTTCGTGGACAATGCCCAACTGAAGCACCTGTCCGATGTCTCCGCCATTGACGATCCCGCCGCCCTGGAGCAGATCTATGACCGCCAGGCTGATGAGACCCTGCTGACCCCCGGCGGCGACAAGTTCGTCCTGAGCCAGAGGTTCACCCAGGAGGAATTCTGCCAGATCCGCAGCCAGGTGGAGCAGAACGGCAGCACCGTCACCAACCCCGATTATACCAACTATGTGGTCCCCGCCCGCCAGGCCTGCGCCTGGGACGCCACCGCCAAAAGTCCGGTGACCCTGGTGTTCTTCATCGTACTGCTACTGATCGTGCTGGTGTCCATGGCCGTGTTCCGGTCCCCGGCGGTGGCCCTGATGCCGGACGTGACCCTGAAGCCTCTGCGCTCCAAGGCCAACGCCGTCATCAACCTGATGGGCTCCGCCGGAGGCATTCTGGTGCTGGCCCTGGGCATGGTGTTCGCCACCTCCGCCGTCCGCAACTCCCTGATGAGCTACACCGGCTATTTCGCCGTCATCGCCGCCATCATGCTGGTGGCGCTGGTAATCTTCATGCTCACCGTCCGGGAGAAGGAGTGGGCCTATGAGATGCAGCAGCAGGCCGTGGCCCTGGGCATTGAGGAGGAAACTCAGGAGCAGGAGGAGGCCGCAGGCGGCCGCAAGCTGTCCGTGGACGAGGTAAGGTCCCTGATTCTCCTTCTTCTGTCCATCGTCCTGTGGTTCTTCGGCTACAACGCCGTCACCTCCAAGTATTCCGTATATGCCAGCAACATCCTGCACAAGGACTATAACCTGACCCTGATCATCGCCCAGGCGGCGGCCATCGTCTCCTATCTGCCGGTAGGCTTCATCGCCTCCAAGGCAGGCCGGAAAAAGACCATTCTGGCCGGTGTGGTCATGCTGACCACCGCCTTCACCGTGGCCGCCTTCCTCAACGCCGAAAGCCCCACCATGCTGATGAACGCCATGTTCGCCCTGGCGGGCATCGCCTGGGCCACCATCAACGTCAACTCCTTCCCCATGGTGGTGGAGATGTGCTCCGGCGGCGATGTGGGCAAATACACCGGGTTTTACTACACCGCCTCCATGGCCGCCCAGGTGGCCACGCCCATGCTGTCCGGCCTGCTGATGGACCGCTTCGGTATGCATGTGCTGTTCCCCTACGCCGCCGTGTTCACGGCTCTGGCCTTCGTCACCATGCTGTTCGTCCGCCACGGCGACAGCAAGCCCCAGGCCAAGCGGGGCCTGGAGGCCCTGGACGAAATGGAGGACTGACGCCGGATGGTTGCTGTTATCATTCTGCTGGTGCTGCTGATCCTGGGGGAGCTGTTCACCCTGACGCTCCAGTGCCGCCGGGGCCACAGCGCCTGGGGCCTGCTGCGTCTGTTCCGCTACGCTCACCGGGGCTATCACGATAAGCCCCGGGTCCCCGAAAACTCCATGGCCGCCTTCCGCCGGGCCATCGAAAACGGCTTCGGCGCGGAGTTGGACGTTCACCTGATGAAGGACGGCCGCCTGGCCGTGATCCACGACGCCAGCCTGAAGCGCACCGCCGGGGCCGACGTGCTGGTGGAGGACCTGACAGCGGAGGAGCTGAAAACCTACCGCCTGGAGGGCACCGATGAACAGATCCCCCTGCTGGAGGAGGTGCTGGAGCTGTTCCAGGACCGCACGCCCCTGATCATCGAGCTGAAGGCCGAGCGGGGCAACCATGCCGCCCTGGCCGAGGCCACCTGCCGCATGCTGGACCGCTATCGGGTCCACTACTGCATTGAGTCCTTTGATCCCCGCTGCCTGATCTGGCTGAAGAAAAACCTCCCGGAGATCGTCCGGGGCCAGCTGTCCGAGCAGTTCCTGCGCCACGGGGAGACCGCCGGTCACGGCAAGGCCACCATGTGGCTGCTGGGAAATCTGTTCTCCAATATTGCCGCCAAGCCCGACTTCATCGCCTACCGGTTCTCCGACCGGGACAACCTGTGTCTGCGCTGGTGCCGGAAATTCTACCATGTCCAGGAGATCAACTGGACCATCCGAACGAAAGAGGAGATGGAAGCCGCCGAGGCCCAGGGGAACCTGGTGATCTTCGAGTGCTTCGATCCGAAGGGATAATGATATGAGAGTCATCACCGGAACCGCCCGGGGCCGCCGCCTGAAGGAGCCCCAGGGCATGGACATCCGTCCCACCACCGACAAGGTCAAGGAGAGCATGTTCTCCATCCTGCAATTCGACATCGAGGGCCGCCGGGTGCTGGACCTGTTCGGCGGCACCGGCCAGCTGGGCATCGAGGCCCTGAGCCGGGGCGCGTCGGAGGTGGTTTTTGTGGACAAAAGCGCCGCCGCCCTGAAGCTGATCCGGGAGAACCTGGAGCTGTGCGGACTTTCGGACCGGGCCCGGGTCCGGAACGGCGACTCCCTGGCCTATCTGCGCAGCGGCGAGAAGTTCGACCTGGTGTTCCTGGATCCCCCCTATGACACCGGTCTGCTGGAGCAGGCTCTGCAGGATATCGCAGGGTTTGACATTTGCCGCGAGCATGGTATAATAATGGCGGAAAGTCCGGCAGACGCCGTTTTGCCCCCCTTGGCGGCCCCTTACCGCCTTTATCGGGAGTACCGCTACGGCCGGATCAAGCTGACTGTCTACCACCGCCAGGGAAACGAGGAATAACCCCATGAAAATTGCGATCTACCCCGGCAGCTTCGACCCCATCACCCTGGGGCATATGGATATCATCCGTCGGGCGGCCCAGTGCTTTGACCAGGTGTATGTCTGCGTGCTGGTCAACTGCGACAAAAAGCCCATGTTCTCCGCCGACGAGCGGGTGGACATGATCCGCCGCTCCGTGGCGGACCTGCCCAATGTGACGGCGGAGCACTACAGCGGCCTGCTGGCCTCCTATGCCCGGGAAAAGGGGGCCTGCGTCCTGGTGAAGGGCCTGCGCAACGCCACGGATTTCGACCAGGAGTATCAGATGGCCAGCATCAACCGGGGCATCTGCCCGGGGCTGGAAACGGTTTTCCTTCCGGCCAGTCCCGCCTATCAGCATTTCAGCAGCACCATGGTCCGGGAAATGATCCGCTACGGACAGCCTATGGAACAATATGTGCCGGCCCCGGTGGCCGAGCAGTGGAAAGGACGGTCATAAATGGAAGACAAAAATGTGCAGAAGCTTCTGGACATGCTGTTCGGCATGATCGACGAGGCCAAGGGCGCCACCTTCAGCTCCGAAAAGTGCGTCATCAATCGCGATGAGGCGCTGGACCTGCTGGACGAGATCCGCAACAAGCTGCCCGGCGAGCTCACCAAGGCTCAGGAGCTGATGAAGTCCAAGGAGCAGTATGTGGACAAGGCCAATCACGAGGTCCGCCGCATGCTGGACCAGGCCCAGGATGAGGCCAAGCGCCTTCGGGAGCAGGCCCAGGCCGAGGCCAAGCGCATGTTGGAAAAGGCCCAGGAGGACGCCAAGACCATCGTCTCCGAAAGCGAGACCATCCAGCGGGCCCAGCGCCGCAGCAGCGAGATCATCCGCCAGGCCGAGGACCGCAGCCGCCAGCTGTACCAGGTGGCCAACACCTACACCGAGGACGCCCTGCGCCGGACGGAGGAAGCTATCCAGGCCGCCCTGGACGAGGTGCGGGAGTCCCGCGTCCGCTATCGCAGCGCCTCCGCCGAACAGATGCAGGCCTGCCAGGAGAAGCTCAAGGCCGACCCCGTCAAGCCCTCCTCCGAGGAGTGACAAATTTCCCTGTTCATTTTTGTGCTTTTCGCTGAAATTTACTGGTTATTCTGCCAAAAGCCCGCATGCTGGTGTCTTGTCAGCCTCCGGGATGCGGGTTTTTGGCGGCAAAATAGAACAGCCGTTTGAAAAAGTGCAGGAAATCCCTGGAAAAACCCATAATTCCGGGATTTTGAGCGAAAAAGTGGGTTAAAATACCCCTTGAAAAATTTTATATAGCGTTATATAATAAAGACACATATCTGATGGTGTCTTTTTTTTGATTTCGATGTGGGACAAAATGGTGGCAAAACCCATGATTGTGTGGCGATAGCCCACAGTTTTCCCACAAAACAGCGCCGAGGGGAGGGAGAGCAGGCATGAACGGTCAATATGCGCACAACATTGACGCCAAGGGCCGTCTGTTTATCCCCACCAAGCTCCGGGACGAGCTGGGCGGCACCCTCCACGTCACCATTGGCCAGGATCACTGCCTGTCCGTCTACTCCGACGAGGGCTGGGCCCGGTTCAACGAAAGTCTGAAGGGCAAGAGCTTCACCGAGATCAAGCGCCTGCGGATGATGTACGCCTATATGACCGACTGTGTCCCCGATGCCCAGGGCCGCATTCTCCTGCCCGCCAAGCTGCGGCAGTATGCCAACCTGGAAAAAGAAGTGGTCATCATCGGCATCTTCGACCGGGCCGAGATCTGGAACGCCGCTCTTTGGCAAAAAATGGAGGACGAGGCCTTCAGCTCCGGTGAGCTGGAGAAGGCGATGGAAGAAATGGGGATGTGAGCCATGGCATTTGACAGAAATGAAGCCGCCGATGTGGCCTTCGGCCACCGCCCCGTTCTGCTGGACGAGTGCATGGAGGGCCTGGCCATCCGCCCCGGCGGCATATACCTGGACGGCACTCTGGGCCGGGCGGGCCACTCCTGGGAGATCGTCCGCCGCCTGATCGCCGGCGGCCGCCTGATCGGCCTGGACCGGGACGAAACCGCCCTGGAGGCCGCCCGTCAGCGGCTGGCCCCCTACGCCGATCGTGTCACCCTGGTCCACAGCAACTTCAGCCGGGTGGCGGAGGTGCTGGATGAGCTGGGGATTCCGGCGGTGGACGGCATGCTCTTTGACCTGGGGGTGTCCTCCCCGCAGCTGGACGACGCCCAGCGGGGCTTCTCCTATATGCACGACGCCCCCCTGGACATGCGCATGGACCGCACCGCCGACCTTACCGCCCGCACCGTGGTCAACGAATGGTCCTATGAGGAGCTGCGGCGGATCCTGTATGAATACGGCGAGGAGCGCTACGCCCCCGCCATTGCCCGGCGCATTGTCGCCGCCCGGGAGGAAGCTCCCATCGAAACCACCGGCCAGCTGGTGGACCTGATCAAAAGCGCCATGCCGCCCCAGGCCCTGCGGGAAAAGCAGCACCCGGCCAAGCGGAGCTTCCAGGCCCTGCGCATCGCCGTCAACGGCGAGCTGGAGGAGCTCACCGCCATGCTGCGGGGCGCGGCCAGCCGTCTGGCCCCCGGCGGACGCCTGGCGGTGATCACCTTCCACTCGCTGGAGGACCGCATCGTCAAAAAAACCATGCAGGAGCTGGCCACCGGCTGCACCTGTCCCCCCAATTTCCCGGTCTGCGTCTGCGGCAAAAAGCCCACGGTGCGCCTGGTGAACCGCAAGCCCATCGTCTGCGGCCCCGCAGAGCTGACCTATAACCCCCGCGCCCGCAGTGCCAAGCTGCGTGTGGCGGAAAAGCTGTAAATTTTCCTGTTTTTGGAAACGATTTCAACATACGAAAGGAGCTGCCCGACCATGGCGGAGAATACGAGAAGGATGAACAACGAGCCGGTTTTCGGCAGCCTTGCCTATGATCTGAATACCCTGAACTGGGGCGAGTTCGACGGCAATGCCGTCCGCCAACCCCAGGAACAGCCCCAGGAACCTCTGCGCCGTCCGGAGCGCCGGGAGCGTCCCCGGCAGGAGCCCCGCCGCCGTCCGGCAGCCCGTCCCCGGGAGCATGCCTCCCCGGTTATGCTGGCCGGTGTGGCCGTGCTGCTGATGATGGCCGTGGTGCTGATGATGGGCTATATCCGCCTGATGCAGGCCAGCCACGACGTCACCGTCAAGCAGGCCCAGCTGCAGCAGGCCCAGGAGGACAACGTGGCCCTGGGCGTGGCATACGAAAAGGCCTTTGACCAGTCCGCCGTCAAGGCGGCGGCCCAGGCCGCGGGCATGACCAAGCCCACCACCGACCAGATTGAGTACATCGAGCTGGGCGGGGCGGACATGGCCGAGATCTGTCGTCCCGAGTCCACGGGACCCCTGGCCCAGGCCTGGAACTGGGTAAAGAACGGCGTGGACGCAGTGGTGGAATATTTCCGCTGAGCGCCGCCATATAGTTAAGACGCGCAAGGAGTGAGAAGGAATACTTCTTGCTCCTTGCCTTGGTATTCCGGCGAAAGGAGCAGCCCATGTTCAGACCCAGAAAGAGAAAACCCAGCGAAAAAAAGCAGCGTTCACCGGAATTTTATGCCCGGCAGGCCACCCGCACCGTCCGCAGCCGCACCTTCTGGCTGATGCTGGTCATGGGCATCCTGCTGTTCGTGATCCTGTTTTTCCAGCTGTACCATCTCCAGATCACCCGGCACCAGGAGATGCAGACCCGGGCCCTGGACCAGCAGACCCGCCAGACGGTGGTCTCCGCCTTCCGCGGCACCATCTACGACCGCAACGGCAGCCAGCTGGCGGTGTCCGTGTCCACGGAGACGGTGTTCCTGTCCCCCAAGGACCTGAAGGAGCAGCTGGACGCCGAGGAGGAGCGCCTGGCGGAGATCCGTCAGAAGAATGCCTCCCTGGCGGAGGGGGAAACGCCCCTGTCCGAGGAATCCCAGGTCCACTGGACCTATGATTCCCTGGCCGCCAGTCTCTCCGGGATTCTGGGCGTGTCCCAGGACACCATCCGCTCCTGCATGGACCGCACGGACTCCCAGTATGAGGTCCTGGCCAAGAAGGTGGACGAGGACATGGCGGACCAGATCCGCCAGCTCATCAACGACACCGATGTCCACGGCGTTTACATGGTGGCCGACGCCAAGCGGGTGTACCCCTACGGCTCCCTGGCCTCCCATGTCCTGGGCTTTGTGGGCACCGACAACACCGGCCTGTATGGCCTGGAATCCCGTTACGACAAGTACCTCCAGGGTCAGACCGGCCTGGTGGTCACCGCCAAGGACGAGCGGGGCAATCCCCTGCCCTATGAGTATGAGCAGTATTTCGCCGCCGAAAACGGCCAGGACCTGGTCCTGACCCTGGACGCCAACGTCCAGTATTACCTGGAAAAATATGTAGGTGAAATGGCTGACAAATACGGCGCGGAGCACGGCGCCACCGGCATCGTCATAGACGTGAAAACCGGCGGCATCCTGGGCATGGTGTCCTATCCCACCTACGATGTCAACGACGCCTTCACCGTTCAGAACGACCTGTTCAAGAAGAACCTCACCGACACCTCCGACCAGCTGCTCAAGCAGTGGCGCAACAAGGCCCTGAACGATACCTACGAGCCCGGCTCCACCTTCAAGATCCTCACCATGTCCGCCGCCATGGAGGAGGGGCTCATCAATATGAACACCACCTACACCTGCACCGGCGGCATCCACGTGTCCGATGCCACCATCCACTGCACCGGCACCCACGGCACCCAGACCCTGAAGGAGGCGGCGGCCCACTCCTGCAACCCCGCCTTCATCACCTTCGGCCTGCAATTGGGCAACGAGAAGTTCTATGAATACATGAACGACTTCGGCCTGATGAACGGCACCGGCGTGGACCTGGACGGCGAGGCCACCGGCGTTTTCGCCAGCCCCGAGAACTTCACCCAGCTGGACCTGGCCTGCTACGCCTTCGGCCAGAACTTCAACGTCACGCCTCTGGCCCTGATCGCGGCCCAGGCCGCCTGCGTCAACGGCGGCTATCTGCACACCCCCTATCTGGTGGAGCAGATCGTGGACAGCGACGGCAACATCACCTATCAGCACGACAACACCCCCGTGCGCCAGGTGGTCAGCGAGGAAACCAGCGCCCACGTCCGGGAATGCCTGGAATACGTGGTGTCCGACGGCACCGGCCGCAACGGCCAGGTGAAGGGCTACCGCGTGGGCGGCAAAACCGGCACCGCCGACAAGGGCCAGACCGGCGACCTGGTGGTCTCCTTTGTCAGCTTCGCCCCGGCGGACGATCCCCAGGTCATCATCCTGGTGACCATGGACACCCCCAGCCGCAGCGCCGGTACCTCCGTGTCCGGCGGCAGCATGGTGGCCCCCGTCAACAGCAAGATCATGGCGGATATCCTGCCCTATCTGGGCATTGAGCCCACCTACAGCGCCGAGGAGCTGCTGGGCGCGGATACCACCGTTCCCTATGTCATCGGCAGCTCCGTGGCCGACGCCAAGAGCCGCATGGAATCCCGGGGCTTCACCTGCAAGGTGGTGGGCGCCGGCGACACCATCACGGACCAGACCCCCGCCGGAGGCGCGGTGATCCCCGGCAAGTCCACCGTCATCCTCTACGCCGGGGCCGAAAAGCCCAACACCATGTACACCGTTCCCCAGCTGGTGGGCAAGACGGCGGCGGAGGCCAACGTGGCCGCTACCAACGCCGGGCTCCTGGTGCGGTTCAGCGGCGCCACGCAGACCACCTCCGGCAACATCCGGGTCCTCAGCCAGAGCCTGGAGGCCGGGCAGCAGGTGCCTGCCGGTACGGTGATCACCGTGCAGCTGGGCGACGCCAACATGACAGACTGACGCGGAAAGGAGCGCCCTTTTGTGAATCTGTGGGACCTGCTGACCGGCGTGCCCATCCGGTACGCCTCGGCGGACCTGCCCCGGGACGTCACCGGCGCAGGCTATGATTCACACACGATACGGCCCGGCCAGGTGTTCGTGGCCATCCACGGAGCCAACGCCGACGGCCACGATTACACGGCCCAGGCCCGGCAGCGGGGCGCGGCATGCGCCGTGTCCGCCCACCCGGTGGAGGGGCTGCCCTATGTCCTTGTTCCGGACCCCCGCAGGGCCCTGGCCCTTATGGCAGGAAATTTCTTCCGCCACCCGGACCGGGAGCTGTCCCTGATCGGCGTCACCGGCACCAACGGCAAAACCTCCGTGGCCTGGCTGACGGCGGGGCTGTTTCAGGCCCTGGGCATCCCCACGGGCCTGATGGGCACCAACGGCTGCCGCATAGGCGGCGCGGTCCTGCCCAGCCGCCGCACCACCCCGGAGTCCTGGGAGGTGCAGGGTCTGCTGCGGCAGATGGCCGATTCCGGCTGCACCCACGCCGTGATGGAGGTCTCCTCCCACGCATTGGCACTTGACCGGGTCCACGGCTTGGCGTATACTATAGCCGCTTTCACCAATCTCAGCCGGGACCACCTGGACTTTCACGGCGCCATGGAGGACTACGCCGCCGCCAAGGCGGCCCTGTTCCGCCAGTGCCGCGCCGCCGCGGTAAACCGCGACGATCCCTGGACGGAGCGCATTCTCCGGGACTGCGCCTGTCCCGTATATGACTACGGGCTTCACGGAGGCCGCCTGCTGGCAGAGGACATGGACCTCTCCCCTACCGGCGTCCGGTTCACCGCCCGGGAGGGCGAAGTCTCCTGTCCCGTGTCCGTGTCCATCCCCGGACTTTTCACCGTGTACAACGCCCTGGCAGCGCTGTCCATGGCCCGCCTGTCCGGCATTTCCCTGCCGGACGCCGCCGGTGCTCTGGCCAAGGTGCCCGCCGTTCCCGGCCGCATGGAGCCGGTATCGGCCCCGGGGCTGGGCTGCCGCATCTTCATCGACTTTGCCCACACGCCGGAGGCCCTGGCCAAGGCCCTGGAGGCCCTCCGGCCTACGACCCCGGGCCGCATCATCGCGGTGTTCGGCTGCGGCGGCTGCCGGGATAAGGGCAAGCGCCCCCTGATGGGGGCCGCCGCCGGGCAATACGCCGACCTGACGGTGCTCACCTCCGATAACCCCCGCACCGAGGACCCCCTGGCCATCATCCGGGATATCCTCCCGGGGCTCAGCGGTCCCCATCTGGTGATCCCGGACCGCCGGGAGGCCATTTTCCGGGCTCTGGACCTGGCCCGCCCCGGCGACACGGTGATCCTCTGCGGCAAGGGCCACGAGACCACCCAGGAGACAGGCGGCCACCGGCTGCCTATGGATGAAAGACAGATCATTGCAGAATATATAAACGGAAGCTGACCCGCGTCCCCTGCGGGACGGGAAGGAGAGAACATGATGGAAATCATTCTGGCAGGCGTTGTGAGCCTGGTCATCACCCTGGCAGCAGGCAAGCTGCTGATCCCCGCACTGATCCGGCTGAAGGCCGGGCAGAGCATCAAAGAGGTGGGCCCCACCTGGCACAAGGGCAAGCAGGGCACTCCCACCATGGGCGGCCTGATGTTCATCATCGGCATCGGCATTGCCATTCTGATCCTGGGCTGGAAGGGCATGCTGGAGGGGAACTTCACCCACCTGTATGTCTATGTGTTCGCCCTGGTGTTCGGCGTCATCGGCTATATCGACGACTATCAGAAGGTGAAGCACCACCAGAACACCGGCCTCACCGCTCCCCAGAAGTTCCTGCTGCAGCTGGCGGCTGCCGTGGCCTTCCTGTGCCTGATGCGCTACGAGGGCATGCTGAGTCCCAACCTGTATATCCCCTTCTTCAACACCCATCTGGTGCTGCCGTGGGTGGTGTATATGATCTTCGCCGCCTTCGTCATCATCGGCACCGTCAACGCCGTGAACATCACCGACGGCGTGGACGGCCTGTCCTCCAGCGTCACGGTGCCTGTGGCCGTGTTCTTCGCGGTGCTGGGCGGCCTGTGGCAGGGCTTCGGCCAGCTGGGCGTGTTCGCCGGCGCTCTGGTGGGCGGTCTGCTGGGCTTCCTGTTCTATAACCACTACCCTGCCAAGGTGTTCATGGGCGACACCGGCTCCCTGTTTCTGGGCGGCGCGGTGGCGGCCCTGGCCTTTGCCTATGACATGCCCCTGATCCTGCTGCTGGTGGGCTTCGTCTATCTGTGCGAGACCCTGTCCGACATCATCCAGGTGACCTATTTCAAGCTGACCCACGGCAAGCGTATCTTCAAAATGGCCCCCCTCCACCACCACTTCGAAATGTGCGGCTGGAAGGAGACCAAGGTGGTGGCGGTGTTCGCCGCCGTCAGCACCATTTTCTGCGTCCTGGCCTATCTGGGCGTCATGGACCGCTTCGGCGCATAACCTGAAACCTGCCGGAAAGGAGGGAACCGTATGGCCCGCACCAAGAGTAAAAAACGCCTGGTAGGCACCTGGAGCACCCAGCAGCGCCGGGAGGCCATGGAGCAGTCCAGGGAAGCGGCCCGGGGCCCTGTGGACCTGCCGTTTCTGCTGCTGACCCTGCTGCTGACGGCTATGGGCATGGTCATGGTGCTGTCCGCCAGCTTCCCCTCCGCCTACTATGAAAACAACGGCAACGGCGCGTACTACTTCGTCCGCCAGGGCATTTTCGCCGTGCTGGGCCTGGCCGCCATGTTCGGCCTCAGCAAAATGAACTATCAGCGCCTGCGGGGCGTGGGCCGTCTGCTGCTGTGGGGCTCCATCCTGCTGCTGGTGCTGGTCATCGTCCCCGGCAACCCCATCGCCATCACGGAAAACAACGCCACTCGCTGGCTGGGCATCCGGGGCACCTTCCTGCGGTTCCAGCCCTCGGAGCTGGCCAAAATGGCCGTGGTCATCTATTTCTCCGCCACCATTTCCAAAAAACGCGAAAAAATGCAGACCTGGAGCCAGGGCATCTGGCCCTATGTGCTGATTCTGGGCGTCATCGCCCTTCTGATGATGCGGGAGCCCCACCTGTCCGGCACCATCCTCATCGTCTGCACGGGCATCGTGCTGATGATCGTGGGCGGCATCAAGGGCTGGCTGATCCCCCTGGGCATCGGCGGCGTGGGCCTGGTGGGCACCCTGTATGTGATCCTGGTGCAAAAGGGCATCCTGCACTACGGGGAAAACCGCATCAACACCTGGCGGGACCCCTTCAACGCCGAGTGGTACCGGGGCGACGGCTGGCAGATTGCCCAGTGCCTCATTGCCATCGGCTCCGGCGGCCTGCTGGGCGTGGGCCTGGGCAAGGGCCGCCAGAAGTTCCTGTACCTGCCCGAGGAGCACAACGACTGTATCTTCGCCGTGATCTGCGAGGAGCTGGGCCTAGTGGGAGCCTGCGTCATCATGCTGGTGTTCGCCCTGCTGATCCTCCGGGGCTTCTGGATTGCCCTCCACGCCCGGGACCGGTTCGGCGCCCTGCTGGTGGTGGGCTTCATGACCCTCACCGGGCTCCAGACCTTTCTGAACATCGCCGTGGTCACGGGCCTGGTGCCCGCCACCGGCATTTCCCTGCCCTTCTTCAGCTATGGCGGCACGGCTCTGCTGTGCCAGCTGGCGGAAATGGGCATTGTACTCAGCGTCTCGCGGCAGATGCCTGCCCCGGAAAACGGATAGGAGGCCCTCTCATGAATGTGATTTTTACCTGCGGCGGCACGGCGGGCCATGTGAACCCCGCCCTGGCCCTGGCAGGCTATATGCAGAAACAGGATCCCCAGGTGCAGGTGCTGTTTGTTGGCACTCCCGACGGCATGGAGCGGGACCTGGTGGAAAAGGCCGGCTACGCCTTCCGGGGCATCCCCATGGGAGGCTTCCAGCGCTCCCTGGGCCATGGGGGCCTGGCCCACAACCTGCGCTCCCTGTCCATGCTGACCAAATCCCACAGCCGGGCCCGGGCCATCCTCCGGGACTTCCGTCCCGATCTGGTGGTGGGCACCGGCGGCTATGCCAGCTATCCGGTGGTCAAGTGCGCCGCCGGTATGGGCATTCCCACGGCGGTCCACGAGTCCAACATGGTCCCCGGCCTCACCACCAAAATGCTGGAGGGCAGCGCCGACCGCATCATGGTGGGCTTCGAGGAATGCCGCCGGCACTATCGCCATCCCGACAAAATCGTCGTCACCGGCACCCCGGTGCGGGGCGACTTCTTTGACCTGACCCGCTCCCAGGCCCGGGAAAAGCTGGGCCTCACCGACGGCCGTCCCCTGATCGTGTCCTTCTGGGGCAGCCTGGGGGCCAGCCACATGAACGCCCACATGGAGGATTTCTTCCGCCTGGAGGCGGCGGAGGGTATGCCCTTCCACCATATCCACGGCGTGGGCAAAAGCGGCTATCCCGCCATGACCCAGCGTCTGCGGCAGGACGGCCTGGAGAACCTGGCCGTCCTGGACGTCCGGGAGTACATCTACGACATGGCTCCCGTCATGCGGGCGGCGGACCTGGTGATCTGCCGGGCCGGTGCCTCCACCATCAGCGAGATCACGGCTCTGGCCACTCCGGCCATCCTGGTCCCCTCTCCTTACGTCACCAACAACCACCAGGAGAAGAACGCCCGCATCCTGGAGCAGCACGGCGGAGCCGTGGTGCTGCTGGAGGCGGACGCCTCCGGCGAGGCTCTGTACCGGGCCGCCTCCGGTATTCTCCGTGACCCCCAGCGCCAGGCGGATATGAGCCGCGGCATGGCGGAGCTGGGCATCCGGGACGCCACAAGGCGTCTCTATGACACCGTCATGAGCATCCGCAAGTAACCCCCTGCCCCACCCCCTGCATAGGATAGCGGGAAAAAGCTATGAAAGGCGGGGGCATATGAGCCTGATGATAGAAGGGGGACGCCGCCTGTCCGGCGATCTGACGGTACAGGGGGCAAAAAACAGTGTGCTGCCCATTCTGGCAGCGTGTATTCTCAGCGGGGACGTCTGTGTTTTGCAGCGCTGTCCCCATCTGGAGGACGTGGACACATCCATCGACATCCTGCGGCACCTGGGCTGCGCCGTTCGCTGGAACGGCCCGGACCTGGAGGTGGATTCCTCCACCCTGACCCGCTGGGACATTCCGGACCGGCTCATGCGCCGCATGCGCTCGTCCGTGGTGTTTCTGGGAGCCATTCTGGCCCGGTGCGGCCAGGCGGAGCTGTCGTACCCCGGCGGCTGCGCCATTGGGGCCCGGCCCATCGACCTGCATCTGTCCGCCCTGCGGACCCTGGGGGCCTGCATCCGGGAGGAGGGCGGCAGCCTGAACTGCACCGCCCCGTGCCTCACCGGGGCCGAGATCGTTCTGAGCATCCCCAGCGTGGGGGCCACGGAAAACGCCATGCTGGCCGCCGTAGGAGCCTCCGGCGTCACCACCATCTCCAACGCCGCCCGGGAGCCGGAGATCGTGGACCTGCAGACCTTCCTGCGGAAGCTGGGGGCCAGCGTTCACGGCGCAGGCACCTCCACCGTGGTAGTGGAGGGCGCGGAGCAGCCCCTTCACAGCTGCTGCCACCGGATTTTAGGGGACCGCATCGCGGCGGCTACATACCTGGCGGCAGCCGCCGCCACCGGCGGAGACGTGTTCCTCCGGGACATCGACTACCGCCACCTGTCCACCGTCACCGGCGTGCTGCGCCAGGCCGGCTGCGGTCTGGTCTGCCGGGACGACGGCATCCGACTGACCTCCGACGGGCATCTGCGGGCCGTCAGTCCCATTCGCACCGCACCGTATCCGGGCTTCCCCACCGACGCCCAGGCAGTGCTGATGGCGTCTCTGCTGCGCAGCAGCGGCACCACCGTATTCGTGGAAAACATTTTCGAGAGCCGCTATCACCATGTGCCGGAGCTGGTGCGCATGGGGGCCGACATCCGGCTGGAGGGCCGGGTGGCGGTGGTATGCGGCGTTGACCGGCTCCAGGCCGCCCGGGTCCGGGCCATGGACCTTCGGGGCGGAGCCGCTCTTGTGATCGCCGGGCTTCAGGCCCACGGCGTCACCACGGTGGAGCACCTCCACCACATCCGCCGGGGCTACAGCGACCTGCCCGGGGACCTGGCCCTTCTGGGGGCCCACATACACACAGAGAACACAGAGGGAGGCGCTTCCGATGACCCAACCCCGCAGACACAGACGCAGCCGCCGGAAACGGCAGGGCAACTTTGCGTTTCTTTATAGATTGCTCACCTTCGTGATGATATGCGGCGCCATTGTGGCGGCCCTGTCCCTGTTTTTCAAGGCGGACCAGATTTTCGTCACCGGCACCTCCCGCTATTCCCAGCAGCAGGTGCTCCAGGCCAGCGGCATCCGCCAGGGCGGGAACCTGTTCCTGCTGAACAAGCACCAGGCCGCCGCCGCCATCACCGACCAGCTGCCCTATGTGGAGTCCGTCCGCATCCGCCGCCAGCTGCCCAACGCCCTGCGCATCGAGATCACCGAGTGCACCCATCCCCTGGCCCTGGAGCAGGATGGGGCCCTGTGGCTGCTCAACGGCAACGGTAAGCTCATTGACAAGCTCCAGCCCGGCCAGGGGGAGTCCTGCCCCCTGGTCACGGGCCTGACCTTAACCTCCCCCCAGCTGGGCCAGCTGGCCGTCCCGGAAAACCAGGACAAGTGGGACCTGCTGCAGCAGCTTTGGCGGCTGCTGCGCGGCAAGGACATGGCCGGGGATGTCCAGTCCATCGACCTGACGGACACCGGCCGCATCACCCTGCGCTATCTGGACCGGTTTGATGTGGTCCTGAAATCCGACGACGATCTGGACTATCGCCTGAACTATCTGGCGGCGGTGATCCAGCGGCTGGACGGCAGCGATCAGGGCACCATTCAGTGGGACAAGGACGGCAAGGCCCGGTTCATTCCCGGCTAAACCGCAACTTTTCCCGGGAAATCATCCCCCGCCCCTTGACGGTTCACCAAAACCGTTATACAATAGAAAAAGCGCGTTATATTGCATACAGCTATCTTTCGATATATACTGGCAGGAGGAACCATCATGGCATTTGAAATGGAAACCGGCCCCGAGAATGTGGTCAATATCAAGGTCGTCGGCGTCGGCGGCGGCGGCAACAACGTGGTCAACCGCATGGTACGCTCCGGCACCAAGGGCGTGGACTTTGTGGCCGTCAACACGGACAAGCAGGTGCTGAACGCCTCCAGCGCCACCTATAAAATCCAGATCGGCGAGAAGCTGACCCACGGCAAGGGGGCCGGCTCCAATCCCGAGGTGGGCCAGAAGGCCGCCGAGGAAAGCCGCAACCAGCTGACCAAGTCCCTGGAGGGCACCGACATGGTGTTCATCACCGCCGGTATGGGCGGCGGCACCGGCACCGGCGCTGCCCCCGTGGTGGCGGAGATCGCCCGCGAGCTGGGCGTTCTCACCGTGGGCGTGGTCACCAAGCCCTTCTCCTTCGAGGGCCGCCGCCGGATGATGCAGGCGGAAAAGGGCATCGAGGAGCTGCGCAAGCGGGTGGACTCCCTGGTCATCATCCCCAACGAGCGTCTGAAATACGCCACCGACCAGAAGATCACCTTCGCCAATGCCTTCGAAATCGCCGATGATGTGCTGCGCCAGGCGGTGCAGTCCATCTCCGACCTGATCCGCGACACCGGCTTCATCAACCTGGACTTTGCCGACGTCACCACCGTGATGAAGGACGCGGGTCTGGCCCACATGGGCGTGGGCCGCGCCGCCGGCAAGGGCAAGGCCGAGGAGGCCGCCAAGATGGCCATCTCCAGCCCCCTGCTGGAAACCTCCATCAACGGCGCTCACGGCGTGCTCATCAACGTCACCGGCTCCATGGACATCGGCCTGGAGGAGGTGGAGCAGGCCGCCAGCCTGGTCCAGGATGCCGTCCATCCCGACGCCGTCACCATCTTCGGCGCCACCTTCGACGAAAGCCTGGAGGACGAGATCCGGGTCACCGTCATCGCCACCGGCTTCGCGGAGAACAAGCCCGAGGAGTCTCAGCCCGGCGCTCAGACCACTGCCCAGCCCGCACAGGCTTCCCAGCCTGCCGCCGCCCAGCAGCCCGCCCCTCAGCCCGCCGTCTCCCAGCAGGCCCAGCAGCTCAACGAGTCCGTGGACCAGGAGGCCAGAGCCGCCCGGGAAAGCATCGACCGGGCCTATGAGGATATCTTCCGGATTTTCTCCAAGGACAAATAATCCATAATAACCACAGCGCCCACTCCGTTCCGGAGCGGGCGCTGTTTTTCACCACTTGTTCTCCACTTTTTCCGCAAATCCGATCATATCCCGGACCCGGATCACGGTTCCGTCGTCCAGGGTGGCCGTTCCGGTGAAGTGGCCGAACACCTGGTGCTGGTCGGATTTGATGAGCTTCACGTCCGTGCAGGCGGCCCGGTCCAGAATGGGGACAAATTTCATCTCGAACCGCCCGTCGTCGGAGGTAAAGCGCCAGGGGGACAGGAAGTCGTCCCTCCCGTCCCTCTGGGGGATGTGGAAGCACACCTGGCTGAGCTTGTGGGCCTTGCCGCCGTAAAACAGCATGTTCTCGCTGGCAGCGGAGGTGTCGCCGAAGCCATAGCCGATGTTCCACCCGAAGGGCACGCCGTCCACCTGACCGGAGGCGCTGCCCCAATACCAGGTGTTGTGATAGGTCCACACCCCCCGGCCCCAGTCCAGCACGCCGAAGGAGTCCGCCGGGTCAAAGACGTAGGTTTTCTCCCCCAGCTGCACCTGGCCCCGGGCCCGCATACAGTTGATCTTCTGGTTGAAGTAGAAGCACCCGGGCCTGTCAAAGGGCGTGCAGATGACCATGGACTCCTCCGGCTCCTCCGTCAGGACAATGGACCCGTCTATGGTCTGGCCGTCCAGAAATTTCTCCATGTGAAAGGTCAGCTCCCGGCCCTCCGGCACATGCCGGAACACCAGGGCATAGCCCCTTCCGGAGATAGCGGTGGTGCCCCTGTCCGACGACTCCGGCAGGCCGGTTTTCCCCATGGGAAAGGCCCGCATGGGGCTTTTGGTGCGTTCCCAGCCCTCATTGAAGTGCAGGAACGAAATGGAGTCCAGGCCCATGTACCCGTTGTCGTCGATGGTCAGGGCCACGGCGAAGTGGTCGTTGGCCACCAGGTAATAGTCCCACTCCTTGATCCGGGACGCCGGGGCCTTGATATCCGCCCGGCGATAGATGGGCAGAAGCCGCTTGGCATAGCCCGGCTCCCGCAGATTGCCGCTGCCGTCCAGCAGGGGCCCCGACGTGGTGATCTCATGCTGCATCATAGTGCCCTCCCGTTGCGTTTTCTCCATTTTATCACACGCCGCCGCATTTTTCCACAGGGAATCAGCTTGTCAAAAAAGTAATTTTGACAAGCTGAGTGAGGTTTTTCAGAACTTAGAAAGTTCTGAAAAACCTGTGATTGCAAACGAAAGACACCCCTGATGGGTTTCTTTCGTAACTATCTTCCTTTCCGATGGCGGAAGATTTCCGGGTTTTTTGACAGTCTCAGGGACTTCCTTTTTCGCCGGATTTCCTGTATACTGGACCCATCACACAAGGAGGTGACCCCTATGACGCAGGAAACCATCCGCCCCGGCCGGTGGCGGCATTTCAAGGGCAATGAATATCAGGTGCTGGGCCTGGCCCGGCACTCGGAGACGCTGGAGGACATGGTGGTATACCGCGCCCTGTACGGTGACGGCGGCCTGTGGGTGCGGCCCGCGTCCATGTGGCTGGAAGCCGTGGACCGGGACGGGTATCGCGGCCCCCGCTTCGTGCGGATCGGGGACTGAGCCATGGACTATGCCGTGGTGCACTCCGGCCGCCGGACCATCGCCATCCAGATCCAGCGGGACGGCCGGGTGGTGGTCCGTGCCCCCTATGCCGCCACGGCGGAGGATATCCGCCGGGTGGTGGACAGCCACCGGGACTGGGTAGAGAAAACCGTCCGCCGCCAGCAGGAGCAGCTGGCAGCCTCCCCTCCGGAGCCCACCGCCCGGGAGATGGAGGAGCTGGCCCGTCAGGGTCGGGAATATCTGCCCCGCCGGGTGGCCTATTGGGCCGCCCGGATGGACGTGATGCCCACCGGCCTGCAGATCACCGCCGCACGGACCCGCTGGGGCAGCTGCTCCGGAAAAAACAGCCTCTGCTTTTCCCTGTTTCTCATGCGCTATCCCCCGGAGGCCATCGACGCCGTGGTGGTCCATGAGCTGGCCCATATCCGCCACAAAAACCACGGCCCGGACTTCTACCGCTTCGTGGAGAAAACCCTGCCGGACTACCGGCAGCGCATCGCCCTTCTGAAGCAGCCTCCGGCAATTAAAGTCCCTGAACCAAAATGAGATTTCCCTATTGTGCCCCCCGGTAAAACGTGGTATGATGGGAAAAGAATTCAACAACAGGAGGAAGGAACCATGAACGATACCTGGGATCTGAGTATTCTCTATAAGGGGTTTGACGACCCCGCCTTTACCGGCGACATGGCGGCTCTGGACGCGGCCATCCGGAGTATGAACGACCTGGCGGCCCAGGCCGCCGCCCTGCCCCACGCCGACCTGGTGCACCGCTATGTGGACGGCCAGCTGCAGCTGACGACTCTGATCAGCAAGCTGTTCATCTTCTGCAGCCTGCGCACCAGCGCCAACACCGCCGACAACCAGGCCAACAGCCTGAGCGACCAGATCAGCGCCAAGATCAGCGGCTGCGCCGCCGCCGATGCCTCCCTGCGCCACACCCTGGCCGCCTTCGACGATCTGGACGCCATCATCGACGCCGACCCCGCCCTGGCGGAG
Organism: Clostridiaceae bacterium Marseille-Q4149; assembly: GCA_018228685.1. Taxonomy (GTDB): domain Bacteria; phylum Bacillota; class Clostridia; order Oscillospirales; family Oscillospiraceae; genus Vescimonas; species Vescimonas cirricatena. The sequence continues at coordinate 817,787 of CP073691.1, read as the reverse complement.
TATCGCTATCTGCTGCGGAACATCCGCCGGGACAGCAAGTACCTCCTGTCCGACAAGGAGGAGGAGCTGTTCGCCCGGATGAACATCTCCGGCGCTTCCGCCTGGGAAAGCCTGCGGGATAACCTCACCAGCAGCGTGAAGGTGGAGTATAACGGCGGCGTCACCAACCTGTCCGCCATCCGGAACCTGGCCTACGACCCCGATCCCGCCGTGCGCAAGAGCGCCTATGAGGCGGAGCTGGCCTGCTATGACAAGATCAAGGACTCCGTGGCCTTCGCCCTCAACAGCATCAAGCTGCAGGTCATCAACGAGTGCCAGGTCCGGGGCTACGCCTCCCCCCTGGACAAGGCCCTGTACCAGAGCCGCATGAAGCGGGAGACCCTGGAGGCCCTGCTGGGCGCCATGGACGAGTATATGCCCAAGTTCTGGCAGTATCTGCGGGCCAAGGCCAAGGCCCTGGGCTATGAAAACGGTCTGCCCTGGTACGAGCTGTTCGCCCCCATGGGCAAGAGCGACAAGAAGTACACCACCCAGGACGCCAAGGACTATCTGCTGAACATCTTCGGCGGCTTCGACAGCCAGCTGCACGACATGGTGGAGCGGGCCTTTGACGAGGCGTGGATTGACTTCTATCCCCGCAATGGCAAGGTGGGCGGCGCCTTCGACTGCGGCGTGCCCAGCGCCAGACAGAGCCGCGTCCTCACCAATTTCGACGGTGCCTTCGGCGACATCGTCACCCTGGCCCACGAGCTGGGCCACGCCTTCCACGATCAGCAGGTGTTCACCCACCCCCTGATCTGCCAGGAGTACTCCATGCCCGTGGCGGAGACCGCTTCCACCTTCAACGAGGTCCTCACCGTCACCGCCGCCATCCAGGCCGCCCAGGACAAGGACGAGAAGCTGGCCCTGATCGAAAGCCAGCTGTCCGACGCCTGCCAGATCATCTGCGACATCTACTCCCGGTTCCTGTTCGAGTCCTCGGTGTTTGAGGCCCGTCCCCAGGAGTTCCTGGACGCCGACCGCCTGTGCCAGCTGATGCTGGAGGCCCAGAAGAAGGCCTATGGCGATGGTCTGGACCAGACCTGCCTGCACCCCTATATGTGGCTGTGCAAGGGCCACTACTACAGCGGCAGCCTGAGCTTCTACAACTTCCCCTATGCCTTCGGCGGCCTGTTCGCCCGGGGCCTGTACGCCAAGTACCAGCAGGAGGGCGAAAAGTTCGTGCCTCTGTATAAGGAGATGCTCCACGCCACCTCCGTCAACGACGTGGAGGACACCGCTAAGATCGCCGGCATCGACCTGACCGACAAGGCCTTCTGGCGTCAGGGCCTGCAGTCCCTGGCCGACGAGATCGACCTGTTCTGCGACCTGGTCAAGTAAAAACGAACGCATCACGCAAAACCTCCGGCGGGGCCGGAGGTTTTGTGCTGCATTGGGGAATTCACGCGCCCCGCTTCACACACATTTCACGCAATCCTGCTGGCTGACTTTACATTCCTTCCCTACAAAGGGACCGGAGCCGGAGAACGTCACCGTGGGAACGGTAAACGGCCGCACCTATGCCTTTGTCGGCCTGGAGCGCATCGGCGGCGTGATGATCTACGACATCACTGATCCCTCCGCCGTCACATTCCGGAACTATGTGAACAGCCGCAATTATTCGGCGGATATCTATGACGACGTATCCCCCGAGGGCGTGATCTTCGTGGCGTCGGAGCAGAACAACTCCGGAGCGCCGCTTGTCATCGCCTCCAACGAGGTTTCCGGCACGGTCAGCGTAACCGCCCCGGATATGGACGCCCCGGCGGAGGACGATCCCGACCAGCCGCAGCCTCCCAAGGACGAGCCGTCTCAGCCCTCCGGGGATGAGCCGAATCAGGACGAACCCGCTTCGCCGAAAACCGGCGATGAAGCCAGTCCCGTGCTGTGGACTGCGGTGATCCTCCCCACCGGCGCAGCCATGCTGGGAATGGCCGTCTGCGGCAGAAAGCAAAAGCGCATCCGGGCGAAATAAGCCGCGATTAAACAGGCCCGCATAAAAACCCAGGAGCACGGCTTTCACCGTGCTCCTGAGTTTTTCTATTTGTCTTTCCTCACTTGTTCCGGTCCACCAGCTGGTCCGCCAGGGCGAACAGGAAATCATGGTCCGGCCACTGGGCCACGGCGTCCTTGGCCCTCCGGGTGCAGGCTTCCACCGCCCGGGCGCAGCCCTCCAAGCCGTCTACGTCCACATAGGTGATCTTGCCCTCCTCCTTGTCGGAGCCGATGGGCTTGCCGAACACCTGCTCATCACCTACCACGTCCAGCATATCGTCCCGGATCTGGAAGGCCAGGCCCAGCTGGTCGGCAAATTCCACCGCCTGGGCCCGCATGTCGGCGGGCATATCCGCCGCCACGCAGCCAAGCTCCGCCGCGCCGGAGATCATCACCCCGGTTTTCAGCCGGTACATAGCCTTCAGCTGCTCCTCCGTCTGGATGCCGTACAGGGTGTCCAGCACCTGACCGGCCACCATGCCGTCGGCGCCGCAGGCCCGGGCCAGCACCCGCACCGCCTCCACCCGGCTGCCGTCGGACATACAGGGAGCCTCCGCGATCAGCCGGAAGGCCTCCGGCTGCAAAGCGTCGCCTGCCAGCACCGCCAGGGTCTCGCCGAACTTCTTGTGGGTGGTGGGCTGGCCCCGGCGCAGGTCGTCGTCGTCCATGCAGGGCAGATCGTCATGGATCAGGGAATAGTTGTGCACCAGCTCCAGGGCGCAGGCATAGGGCAGAGCCAGATGCCAGTCGATGCCCCCCAGCCGGGCAAACTCCAGGGTCAGCACCGGGCGGATGCGCTTGCCGCCGCCCAGAATGCTGTACCGCATGGCCTCCTGCAGGCGGCCATAGGGCTTGTCCTGGCTGAAAAGCCCCTCCAGATACTGCTCAATGGCCTGCTGATAGGCCGCATATTGCTGCTTGAATTCCATGGTCATTCCTCGCTTGCAAATTCATTTTCGATGGGCGCGCCGTCGGGGCCCTTCATCAGCCGCACCACCTGCTGCTCGGCCTTGTCCAGCTCCGTGCGGCAGGCCGCCGCCAGCTTCGTCCCCTCCTCGAACAGGGACAGGGACTGGCTCAGCTGGGCGTCGCCCTTTTCCAGCAGCGCCACGATCTCCTCCAGCCGGGCCATGTTCTCCTCAAAGGTTTTCTTTGCCATGGGTCTCCTCCCCTTCTACCTCCTCCACCCGGCAGCCCAGGGACCCCTGAGCCAGGCGAAGCTCGATTCTGTCGCCGGGCCGCACCTGCGCACTGCTGCGCAGAATGCCGCCCTCCTCCGTCCGGGCCATGGCATAGCCCCGGCCCAGCACCTTCAGGGGGCTCAGGGCGTCCAGCTTGGCCACGGTCCCGGCAAACCGCCGGGCCTCCCGGTCCCAGTGGGTCCGGGCCGCCGATGTCATCTTGTCCTGCATATAATCCAGCTGGAGCCGCCGGTCCTGAACAAAGGCCAGGGGGTCCGTCAGCACCCGCTTTTCCGCCAGGGCTTTCAGCCGCCGATCCTCCCGCTCCAGGCGGTGCAGCACGCTCTGGGCCATGCCGTTCTCCGTCCCCCGCAGATACCGCAGCAGCTCCGCCATATCCGGCACGGCGATCTCCGCGGCGTTGCTGGGGGTGGACGCCCGCCGGTCGGCCACATAGTCGGAGATGGTCACGTCCGGCTCGTGGCCCACGGCGGAGATCACCGGGATCTCCGAGGCATAGATGGCCCGGGCAACCCGCTCGTCGTTGAAGGCCCACAGGTCCTCCATGGAGCCGCCGCCCCGGCCGGTGATGAGCACGTCCCCCAGCTTCCAGCGGTTGGCGTACCGGATGGCCCCCACGATCTCCGGCGGGGCCTCCGCCCCCTGGACCCGCACCGGCAGCAGCAGCACCTTGGCGATGGGATAGCGCCGCCGCAGAATGCGGATCATGTCGTGGACCGCCGCCCCGGCGCCGCTGGTAACGATGGCGATCCGCTGGGGATACGGCGGCAGGGGCTTCTTGTGGGCGGGGTCAAACAGCCCCTCCTGCTGGAGCTTCTGCTTCAGCTGCTCAAAGGCCACATACAGGTCCCCCACCCCGTCCGGGGACAGCTGGGTGCAGTACAGCTGATACGCACCGTCCCGGGGGAACACGCTGATCCGGCCGAATACCACGGCCTGCATGCCGTTTTCCGGCCGGAACCGCAGCTTCATGGCGCTGCTTTTGAACATCACGCACCGCAGGGCGCTCTGTCCGTCCTTCAGGGTGAAGTAGTGGTGGCCGGAGGGATAGATCTTATAGTTGGACAGCTCGCCCCGGATGTAAAGTCCCGACAGCTGGGGCGTGCCGTCGATCAGGTCCTTGATCAGTCCGTTGACCTCGGACACGGCGTAAATATGGTCCACCGGCGGCTCCCCTCCTTTCGCACGGCATCAAAAACAAGGCAGGGCTGCCGCGCCCTGCCTGGTGTGGGTCATTCCTTCACTTCCGCCCGCAGGAAGCTGCCCAGGATGCCGTTGATGAACTTCACCACCTCCGGGGACTCATAGCCCTTGGCGATGTTCACCGCCTCGCTGATGGCCACCCCGTGGGGGATATCGGGCATATAGAGGATCTCGAACATGGCCACCCGCATGATGGCGGAGGCCACCAGGGAGATGCGCTCAAAGCGCCAGCCCTTGGCGTACTGCTCGATGTAGGCATCCAGCTCCGCCGCGTGCTCGGCCACGCCGGACACCAGGCGGCGGATGTATTTCTCCTGCTTGTCGTTGGGGGTATCGGCATACAGGCCGCACTCCTCCGCCCGGGCGGCAAAATTCTCCCGGGAAAGCTGCCGGTCCAGGAACTCCTGAACGGGCAGGTCCGTAAAGCTCAGCTCATATGCCAGATGGGTGGCGATCTCCCGTGCCGTATTCCGCGTCATAGTCGTAAATTCCTTTTTTCTCTCTGGATTTGGCCGGCTCAGTCGAAGCTGATGCCGCCCACGTGAACGTTCACCGCGTTGACCTGGAAGCCGGTCATGCCCTCCAGGGCGGCGAACACGCTGCTCTGGACCTTCTGTGCCACCTCGGACACGGCGCAGCCGTACCGCAGCAGGATGAACAGATTCACCACGATGCCCTCGCCGTCCATCTCCACCCGGATGCCCTTGGCGGTCATCTTCTTGCCGGTGACATAGTCGGTGACGTTGGCGTTCATCAGGCCGCCCACGCCCTCCACCTCCAGACAGGCGGAGGTGGCGATGGAGGCCACCACGTCCTCAGAGATCTGGATGGTGCCCATGCTCTCCTGATGGGTCATGTATTCTTTATTATCAGCCATAGCTTGCAAAACTCCTCATTTGTATTCTCAATAGAGTCCCAATATAAGAGTAGTATACCATTTCTCCCTGGGAATTACAACTGTTAATTTGCCTCCATGATCTTGATCTGTTCGGCGGTATAGTCCGTTTCGCTGATGACGATGTCCTTGATGCGGGCGGCATCAGTGGCAGTCAGGCCGCCCTCCGGCGGGGCCACCACCACGCTGACGCTTTCGGCTCCCATGAACACCACGCAGTCGGCATAGCCCTTGGCCGTCACCAGGCTCTCGATCTGGGACTCCGCCACGGTGTAGGCAGCCAGCACCTGCAGGGTCTGGGATGCCTCGTTGAGGACGCTCTGCTGGGCGTTTTCATCACTCTCCGCCTCCTTGAGCATGCTGATGGCGTTGTCCCGGGCCTGCTTGCGGCTGAGCCGGGCCGTGGCGAAATAGTCGTCCTCCGCCGGGGCGGCGGTTGGCTCCTGCCCCTTCTCCCCGTCCTGGGAGCTGACCAGAGTGGTCTGACCCAGGGTCTTTCCGGCATTTTTCTGGATATTGTCGGTATAGCGCCAGTTCATGTACACCGCCGCGCACACCAGCAGCAGCACAGCCGCCGCCACCGCAGGCTTCTTCCATCGTTTCTTCATGTCCGTCCCTCCTGTCATGAATCCCATTGCACCACCGTGATGCGGTCTGCGGGAAGGCCCGTCAGCGCCGCCACCGCCTCCGTCACTGCCAGCCGGACGCCGCCGCTGCCTGCCCCCTGGCACACCACCACGGCCCCCAGATACACCGGATACGTCTCCCGGGTCACCACCACGTCCTGATACCCGCTGCCCCGGTTCAGCGTCACCGGCTCCCGCTGGCGGCGCAGCTCGCCGTCCCGGTCCGTGTCGTCCGCGTCCTCCGCCAGCTCCAGCTCCGGCCCGTTTTTCAGCGTCAGCATCACCTGCACCCGGCCCACGCCGTCCATCCGGCCCAGCAGCTCCTCCATCCGCCGCTCCGTGTCCTCCAGGGAAAAGCTCCCGCCGCCCTCCTGGGTCTGGGCGTCGGTTTTCTTCCCCGGCAGCAGCATCAGCAGAATCCCCGCCAGCACCACCAGGCCCACATATTTGTACTTCTTCCATAAATTTCCAATGTTCCACTTTTTCATACGCTCCTTACCCCAGCCAGTGCTGCTCTGACGGCGGAATGCCCAGGTCCTCCTCCAGGATGGCGGACAAGGCCCGGTTTTCCGCCATGTCCAGCGTCACGCTGCCGGGATACGGGACGCCGCCGCGCCAGGTGACCTCCACCCGGGGATGGCAGCTCAGCCCCAGCTGCGCCGCTTTTTCCGATATATATGCAGCCGTCCGCTGCCGTATGCCAAGCTCCAGCTGGGCCTGGCCCTCCCGGCGGTAGGTTTCGGCTTGCTGCTCCATGTCCCGGCTCAGGTCCTCATACCGCACCGCCAGGTCTGACAGGTCCAGCCCCGCCGCCGGACCCAGCACCGCCAGCAGCAGGATCAGCCCCCCGGTGGCCTTGGCGGCGGCCCGCACCGCCCCCTTGGGCAAAAGCGCATACAGAAGGCTCAGCCCCATGGCCGCCGCCAGAATCCCCAGCAGCCACTGCCGGATCCCGTCCATCATCCGGTAACCACCCCCAGTGCCGACGAAATGGAGATCAGCAGCAACAGGCCGCAGGCCCCGGTCATGCCGAAGATCAGGCCAAAGGCCCCGCCTAAGGCGTCGATAAGCCCCGTCAGCTGCTCCGCCCCTAAAATACCCGCCAGAAACGCCGCCGCCTTATACACCAGATATTGCACCCCCAGCCGCACCAGCGGCAGCAGGCACACCGCCAGCACCGCCAGCAGTCCCGCCGCGCCCACGGTATTTTTCACCGCCCCGGCCCCGGCCAGAACGCTGTCCGCCGCGTCGGCCAGGATGCTGCCCACCACCGGCAGCACCCCCACGGCGCTGCGGGCCAACCGGGCCGTCACGGTGTCGGCGGAGCCTGCCGCCGCCCCGGACACCGTCAGATACAGGGTGAACAGGGCCAGCGCCCCGGTCAGCAGCCAGACGGTGCCCTTGCGGATGGCGGTGCTGATCCCCGCCAGCCGCCGCCCCGGCAGCATGGCGTCCGCCGCCGCCGCAGCCACATAGAAATACACCAGCGGCAGCAGCAGCCCCCGGATCAGCGACAGCAGCAGGTCCACAAAGAAGATGGTGGCCACCTGCCGGACGCTGGCGGAGACGATACCCCCGCTGGCGGCCACGGCGGCGGACAGGGTGGGCAGCAGCGCCTTGGAAAAGGTGTTCAGCTCCTCCACCGTCTCCTGGCCCAGGCCCATCATGGTTTTCACGCTGCCCGCCGCCGCCAGGGTAATGGCCAGCGCCCCGGCCATGGGCACAAAGTGCACCTTGCCCCCGGCGGCGTCCATGCACTCCTCCGTCAGGGCGCACAGCACCGCCGCCGCCAGCAGCACCACCCCGCCGCCGATGCTCTGCCGGACCGCCTCCTCCACATAGCCCAAGGCCCGGTCCCACAGACGGGACAGCCCCTCCGACAGGGACGCCGGGTCCTCCAGCTCCTCCGTGATCTCCTCCGCCGCAGCCGGCAGGGCGTCCCGCACCTCCCGGGGAAGCTCCGCCCCCCAGGTCGGCGCCACCAGCCACCATGCCAGCAGCAAAATCAGCATGCTCTTTCTCATACCAGCGTCCTCAACAGCTCCCATGCCGCCCGGACCAGGGGCAGGGACACCAGCACCGCCCCGAAGGCCCCCGCCGTATCCAGCACCGCCGCCATGGCCCCCTGTCCCGCGTCCCGGCATATCTCGCCGCCCAACCGGGACACCAGGGCGATGCCCAGGGTCTTTACCAGGGGCGTGAACAGCCCCTCCGGCAGTCCTCCGGCGGCAGCCAGCTCCTCCAGCATGTCCAGCACCTCCGCCAGCCCCCGCAGCAGCAGGACCCCCACCACCGCGCACACCGCCAGTCCCAGCACCGCCGCCGTTTCCGGGCTGTGCTGCCGCAGCACCGCTCCCAGTATCGCCGCCGCCAGGCACACGGCGGCTATCTGCACCACCGTCTCCATGGCTACAGTCCGAACAGGGACTTCACCAGCTGGAACAGGTCGCTGATCTGCCGCACCAGCATCATCATGACCACCACCAGCCCCGCCAGGGTGGTCATCATGGCCTGCTCCTCCCGGCCGCTGCGCACCAGCAGCTGGTTCAGCACCGCCACCAGAATGCCCACGGCGGCTATTTTGAAAATCAGATCCACATCCATGTGTCGTCCTCTATATCAGTAAGATGATGAACAGCCCCGCCCCGGACAGGGCCGCCGCCCACAAAAGCCGCTCCCGCTGGCGGCTGTCCCGACGGCGGCGGTCCGCCAGCTCCTCCAGCCGGTGGACCGCCGCCGTCAGGGCGGAGACGATCCGCTCCTCGTCGCCGGTAAGCTCCGTGTCCCGGAGGATCCCGGCGGCCTCCGGCGGCGTCAGCTCCCGGAAGCCGTCCTCCCAGGCGTCCTGAAGGGGCTGTCCCCTTTCCAGGCCCGAAAGCACCCGGGCAAAGCACCCGCCGCACAGGAACCGCCGGGCCTGCCGCTCCAGCAGCCGGGGCATGGGCCGCCGCAGGCTGCGGATTTCCGCCGCCATCTCCCCCAGGGCCGCCGCCAGCTCCGCCGCCCGGTCCGTCTCCCGCCGCCGGGCCTGTATCTCGCCCCGGCACCACAGGGCCGTCCCCAGCAGCACCAGCCCCCCGCCCAGGAGCTTCCCTACCACAATTCCTCCACGATGTACTGCCGCTGCTCCCCCTCCCGGCGGATGGTAACGGCCTTTTCAAATACCCTGGCCTTCAGCAGCTGGGAAAACAGAGGCTTGCGCCCCAGCTCCTGGCGGCCGTCGGCGTGGATGGTGGCCAGAAACCGCACCCCGCAGTGGGCCGCCGCCGCCATGGCGGCGATGTCCTCCCGGACGGTGATCTCGTCCACGGCGATGACCTGGGGATTGGCCGCCCGCAGCAGAATGGGGATCCCCACCGCCTTGGGGCAGGCGTCCAGCACGTCCGTGTGCCGCCCCACCGCCATCTGGGGCACCCCCTGATACATGACGGCGATCTCCCCCCGCTCGTCCACCACGGAGACCCGGTGCTCCGGCAGTCCTCCCACGCCGTCGGACAGACCTCGGATCAGGTCCCGCAGCAGGGTGGTTTTCCCCAGCCCCGGGGGAGACAGCAGCACCGTGCTGCGGAACCGCCCGTCCCGAAACAGCTGCGGCAGGACGGCATCCCCCAGGCCCGGCTGCTCCCGGCCGATGCGCACCGTCACCGACGAGATGTCCCGCAGGTTGGTGTTGACCCCCTCCCGCAGCACCGCCGTGCCGCACACGCCCACCCGGAAGCCGCCCCGGGCGGTGAGATAGCCCCGGCTCAGGGTCTCCCCGGCGGCATAGCGGGAATAATCCGTCACCGCGTCGCACAGCTGCTCCAGGTCCGTCTGGGTCACGGTGGGGCTCTGTCCCCCCTGTCCCGGCGTTATCTCCCCCTCCGGCAGCAGCACCGTCATGGGGCCTCCCGCCCGCAGGCGCAGCTCCTCCGCCCGGGCCATCTGCCGGGGCGGCAGCTGCCGGGCCTGCTGCTGCCACCGCAGCGGCAGCAGTGCCGCCGCCTGCTCATAGCGCCGGATGGCATAGCTCTCGTCCATGTTCCACGCTCCTTCTTGTGTGATGGTCCAATGTATGCAGGCTCGTCCCGGCGTATGACAGCAAAAGCCCCCGGCCGGGGCCGGGGGCTTTTGCTGTTTTTATTCCTCGCCGTCCCGCTCCCGGAACAGCAGCGTGATGCACCACAGGCCCGCCAGCCCCACCAGGGCATAGATGACCCGGCTCACGGCCGCCAGCTGGCCGCCGAGCAGCCACGCCACGCAGTCGAAGGCGAAAAAGCCCACGCTTCCCCAGTTCAGCGCGCCCACGATCACCAGGATCAGCGCAATGCGGTCTATGATCTTCAAAGAGACTCCCTCCCTTTTTCCCGGAATATATGCCTTATCATGCCCGCCCCGGGCCGGGATATACAAAAAATTTTTGCCAGGCTGAAGATTTTTCTAATTTCTGCCGTTTCGGATTGCAATCCGGGGCGGGAATATGTATAATAGGGCATATGAGCGAAACCTACCGAACCTTTCGGAACAAAAGAGGAGGAGTTTTTTCATGAACAAGAAATTCGAGAAGCTGGGCTTCTACCCGGCTGACATCCTGCTGCCCAAGGATCAGGACATGCGCAAGTGGGCCGTGGTGGCCTGCGACCAGTTCACGTCCGAGCCGGAATACTGGCAGGCCGTGGAGCAGACCGTGGGCGACGCCCCGTCCACCCTGCGTCTGATCCTGCCGGAGGCCAACCTGAAGGCCCCCAATGTGGACGAGTACATCGCCGACATCAACGCCTCCATGGATAAGTACCTGGCTGGCGGCGTGTTCCAGGTGCTGCCCGAGTCCCTGGTGTATATCGAGCGCCAGCAGTCCGACGGCCGCATCCGTCACGGCCTCATCGGCATGGTGGACCTGGACGCCTACGACTTCACCCCCGGCTCCGGCGCCCTGATCCGCGCCACCGAGGGCACCGTGCTGGACCGCATCCCGCCCCGGGCCCGGGTGCGCCGCAACGCCCCCATCGAGCTGCCCCATGTGATGCTGCTGATCGACGACCCCGAAAAGACCGTCATCGAGCCCCTGACCGCCGCCTCCGGCGAGATGGACAAGCTGTATGACTTCGACCTGATGCAGAACGGCGGCCACATCCGCGGCTACAAGCTCACCGACCGCCAGGTAAACGCCGTGGCCGACGCCCTGGAGGGCCTCACCACCGACCAGGCCATGCAGAAGAAGTACGGCGTCTCCGGCGTGGCTCCCCTGCTGTTCGCCGTGGGCGACGGCAACCACTCCCTGGCCACCGCCAAGGCCTGCTACGAGGAGCAGAAGAAGGGCAAGACCCCCCAGGAGTACCTGGCCCTGCCCTCCCGTTTCGCCCTGGTGGAGGTGGTGAACAACCACGACGACGCCCTGCAGTTTGAGCCCATCCACCGGGTGCTGTTCGGCGTGGACCACGAGAAGTTCATGAACGCCTTCCGTGCCGCCTATCCCAACGCCTACGAGGGCCAGGGCAACGGCCACACCATCGAGTTCGTCTGGAACGGCGAAAGCCACTTCATCACCGTCCCCGATCCCAAGGTCCAGCTGGCCGTGGGCACCCTCCAGGGCGTCATCGACCAGTACCTCAAGGACAACGGCGGCGAGGTGGACTATATCCACGGCGACGACGTGACCCGTGAGCTGGGCTCCAAGCCCGGCAACATGGGCTTCCTGCTGCCCGCCATGGGCAAGGAGCAGCTGTTCAAGACCGTCATGGCCGACGGCGTGCTGCCCCGCAAGACCTTCTCCATGGGCCACGCCCAGGACAAGCGCTACTACATCGAGGCCCGCAAGATCGTCAAGTAACCTTCCCCTATCACAAAACAGCGGCCCGGACGCATGCGTCCGGGCCGCTGTTTTGCTTGTTTTTCAGTTTTCGTATGCCTGAATCAAGGCCCGGAAGGCCGGAAGGCTCCGGTGGATCATGTCGTTGGACACGCAGTAGCTCAGCCGCACGAAGCCCGGGCACTCGAAGCCCGTGCCGGGCACCACCAGCAGGTTGTGCTCCCGCTTGGCCTTTTCGCAGAAGGCCTCGTCGTCGCCGCCGGGGGCCTTGACGAACAGATAGAAGGCCCCGTCTGGCTTGGCGCACTGATAGCCCATCTCCGTCAGCTCCCGGTACAGCAGCTGCCGGTTCTCGTCATAGGCCGCCAGGTCCGGCAGCTCGTCGGCGCAGCGGGCAATGGTCAGCTGGATCAGCGTGGGCGGGCACACATGGCCGCAGGACCGGGCCGCCCCGGCGATGGCGTTGTACACCGCCTGGTGGTCCTCCACAAAGTCCGGCACGCAGATATAGCCGATGCGCTCGCCGGGCAGGGACAGGGACTTGGAATAGGAGTAGCACACGATGGTATTGCGGTACACCGTGGGGATGAAGGGCACCTCCACGCCGCCGTATACCAGTTCCCGGTACGGCTCGTCGGCGATGATGTAGATGGGGTGGCCGTACTCCGCCCCCTTGCGCTCCAGCAGCCGGGCCAGGCCCTCTAAGGTCTGCCGGGTATACACCACGCCGGAGGGGTTATTGGGGGAGTTGATGATGATGGCCTGGGTACGGGGGGTCAGGCGGCGCTCCACCTGGTCCAGGTCGATCTGGAACGCATCGGTGTCTGCCGGCACCACCACCAGATGACCGCCGTTGGACTCGGTAAAGGGCCGGTACTCCGGGAAAAACGGCGCCACCGCCATGATCTCGGAGTCCTCCTCCGCCAGCAGCGCCTTGATGACGGCAATCAGCCCCGGGGCCGCGCCGCAGGTGAGAAACAGGTTCCCGGGCTTCAGCTCCATGCCGAACCGGCGGTTCAGGTTGGCGGCAATGGCCTCCCGGGCCGCGTCGAAGCCGCAGGCCATGGAGTACCCGTGGACCTTGATGGAATCGGTGTCGTTGAGAATGTCGTGGATGGACTGGTTGACCTTGGCCGGAGCAGGGATGCTGGGATTTCCCAGGGAATAGTCGAACACGTTCTCCGGCCCCACCACCTGCGCCTGCTCCAGGCCATAGGCAAACAGCTCCCGGATCACGGAGGGCGCGGTGCCCAGCTGATAGAATTTCTGGTTTACCATAACATACTCTCCTCTATGTACGTGGTTTGGTCAGGACAGGTGCATCCGCCGGGACAGGACGCTGCCGGCGGCGATGGAAGCCAGCTTGGAATAGGCGCTGTCGGACCGGGACACCAGCACGATGGGCACCTTAGCCCCCAGGATGACCCCGGCGTTCTTGGCCCCGCCGAACAGGGTGGCGGCCTTGCCGATGCCGTTGCCCACCTCATAGTTGGGCACCAGCAGGATGTCCGCCATGCCCGCGCCGGGGGCACTGTAGTGCTTGTGGCGGCAGGCCTCCGGGCTGACAGCCAGGTCCAGGGCCACCGGCCCGCAGACGTTCATGTGATACTTGGCCCAGCGGTCCGTCATATGGGCCAGGGCGTCGGCGTCCACGGTGGACTGAATTTTCGGATTCACCTGCTCCGCGCCGCAGATGCAGGCGGCGTTGATGGTCTCGTACCCCAGAGCCTGGAAGCACATGGCGGCGTTTTCCAGAATGTCCGCCTTTTTCTCCAGGTCCGGGAAGGTGTTCACGCCGCCGTCGGTGAGGATAATCATCCGCCCCAGGGCGGGGATCTCATAGAACATGCAGTGAGTGGTCAGGCGGCCGGTGCGCAGGCCGTGCTCCTTATTGAACACCGCCCGCATCAGGTCGGCAGTGCCCAGGATGCCCTTCATCAGGAAATTGGCCCGGCCCTCCGCGCACAGGGCCACGGCCTTGGCGGCGCAGTCGGTGTCCGTGTCGCCGGGGATGATCTCATAGGCGGCGGGGTCCTCCCCCAGCTCCCTGAGCATGGCGGCGATCTCGTCCGCGTGGCCCACCAGCACAGGAACGGCAATGCCCTCCCGCCGGGCCTCCGCCACCGCCTCGATCACCGGCCGGTCATGGGCGGCGGCCACGGCGATGATCCCGGGCTCCCCGCCCCGGGCAGCCTCGATGATGCCGTCAATGGTCTTGATCATACTGCTTTCCTCCTTGTATTCCTCCATAAAAAATGCGTCTGTCCCTTGTGATATTCTGACCATATTATACAGCGCCGCCCCGGACCCGTCAATGCAAAAACGCCGAATGGTTCAATAAAATTTCGCCGCCCGCCCCGGATAAAAAATATGCCGCTCTTGGGCGGCATATCATCGTATCAAAGGCCTCGCAGAGTTCACGGCCCGCAGGCCGTGAATCAAATTCAATCCGTTTTTTGCGGCGGCGTGTACGTCGCAAAAAACTCTTTGCGCGGAGAGAGTGTGTCCCGCCGGGTTTCATGCCCGGCGGGACGCGCGGTTCGGAGCGAGAACTCTTTTGGTGAAAAAGGACATCGTCCTTTTTCACCACTCGTTTTATCCATCGTACACGCCCAGGATGACGATACCCGCCACCACCAGGGCGATCATGAGATAGTGCTTCAGGGACAGCTTCTCCTTCAGGAAGATCCGGCTCCACACCACCGACGCCACGCAGTAGGCGGAGATGATGGGGGCGGAGATGGCCACATGGGCCGTATCGGACAGGGCGAAGATGTAGGCGAACTGGCCCGCCGTCTCGAAGGCCGCGCCGGCATACTTTGGGGCCTCCTGCCGGGCGATGAGCTTCTGCTTCCGGATCAGCACCACATAGATAAAGCACACGATGCCCGCCAGCAGGAAGGTCAGCTCATAGGCGCAGTTGGCGGCGCTGGCGGCGTAGTCGGAGCACTCATCCGCCGTGGCGAACAGCCCCTGCGCCATCGCCTCGCCGGACAGCTTGTCCAGCACCCGGGAGTCGGCAAAGGTCCCCGCCGCGTCCAGCACGCAGTAAGCAATGGGCAGCAGCAGAGCCAGGGCAGACTTGGCATAGCGGCGGTTGGCCGCCTCCTGCCGCCTCCGGCGCAGGTCCTCGTCCTCGTGGGCCTCCACCACACCCAGGCCGATCACGCCCACGCACACCAGGGCCGTGGCCACCAGCTGGGCCGGAACCAGCTCGCCTATGCCGCCGGTAAGCAGGCACAGCACCGCCACCAGCGCGCCGGAGGAGTTGCAGATGGGGGACGAGATGGACAGCTCAATGTACCGCAGGCCGATGTACCCCATGGCCATGGACGAGATGTACAGCAGCGACACCGGCAGATACGTCCAGATGATCTCCCAGGTCACCTGGGTGCCGCCGATGAAGATCTCATACGCCGCGTGCAGACCCATGACCACACCCACAGCCGTGACCATTTTCAGGTGGCTGTATTTATCGGTCTCCGACTGGCAGCCGATTTTGGAAAACAGGTCCGATCCGCTCCAGCACAGCAGAGCGATTAGGGAAAGCCAGAACCACATGTGATTTTTTCTCCTTTTACAATTACATTTTACAATTACATTTCGATGATTCCTGCATCCAGCAGCTTCTGGATGCTCATGAGAATGCCCAGCTTGGCGTGGAACCAGGTGAGCCCCCCCTGGAAATACACCGCGTAGGGCGGGCGGATGGGCCCGTCGGCGGACAGCTCGATGGACGCCCCCTGCACAAAGGCCCCGGCGGCCATAATGACCTCCGACTCATACCCGGGCATGGCCCAGGGCTCCGGGGTCACATAGCTGTCCACCGGCGCGGCGGACTGGATGCCCTTGCAGAAGGCCACCATGGCCTCCCGGCTGCCCAGCTCCACCGCCTGGATGATATCCCGGCGTGTTTCGCCGCTGCCGGGCACTACCCGGAAGCCCAGCTTTTCATAGCAGGCGGCGGCAAACACCGCGCCCCGCACCGCCGAGGACACCACCGTGGGGGCCAGGAACAGTCCCTGGTAAAAGCTGGTCAGAAGCCCCAGATTGGCCCCTACCTCCCGGCCCAGGCCCGGGGCGCTGAGACGATAGGCGCACCGCTCGATGCACTCCTTCCTGCCGCAGACATAGCCGCCGGTGGGAGCCAGACCGCCGCCCAGGTTCTTGATGAGGCTGCCCACCACCATGTCGGCCCCCACGTTGGTGGGCTCCTGGGTCTCCACAAACTCGCCGTAGCAGTTGTCCACCATGCACAGCACGTCGGGCTTGCACTCCTTGCAGAAGGCAATGAGCTTTCCGATCTCCTCCACGGAATAGGATGGCCGGGTGGCGTAGCCCTTGGAGCGCTGGATGGTGATGAGCCTGGTCTTTTCGTTGATGGCCGCCCGGATGCCGTCATAGTCGAACCCGCCGTCCGGCAGCAGATCCACCTGCCGGTACGAAACGCCGTACTCCTTCAGGGAGCAGGGGGAGGGCCGGATGCCGATGACCTCCTCCAGGGTGTCATAGGGTCCGCCCACCGGGCTGAGCAGCTCGTCCCCGGGCAGCAGATTGGCCCCCAGGGCCAGGGCCAGGGCATGGGTGCCGCAGGTGATCTGGGGCCGCACCAGGGCCGCCTCGGCGCCGAAGCAGTCGGCATATACCCGCTCCAGGTTGTCCCGGCCCTCGTCGTCATAGCCGTAGCCTGTGGAGAGGTTGAAATGGGTAGCGTTCACCCGGTTTTTCTGCATGGCGGCGATGACCTTGGCCTGGTTGAACTCCGCCACCTGGTCAATGTGCCGGAACTGGTCCGTCAGCCCCTCCAGCACCTCCTGGCCGAAGCGCAGCACCTGATCGCTGACGCCCAGCCGGTTATAAATGGAATTGGTATCCGTCATTTCTCCTCATTCCTTCCCATATCTTCTAAAATCTGCCGGGCCACCCGGTCCAGCACCTCGGGCTTGGACAGCACCAGGCCGCTTTCGCCGCTGCCCAGCACCAGCACCGTGTCCCCGGGCCGTATGTCGTAAAACTGCCGGGCCTCCTTGGGAATCACGATCTGTCCCCGCTCTCCCACCCGGGCCGTGCCAAAGATCCGGTGACTTTTCGGCTTGCCCAGAATGTGCTTTCCTCCGGCCATGCGCCCACCTCGCAAATTCATACTTTTCACACAAATGTGACAGCTGACAGTATACCACATTTTTCCCCATTTGCAAGAGAAAATTGTATTTCATCCCTACCATTTCCCGCCGCCTCCGCCTGCCGTTGCCCGGCCCGCCGGGGACGTCGGCCCCTATGAGCTTGGCTCACCCTCTGGGAGAGCTGTCGGCGCAGCCGACTGAGAGGGTCCGAAGGGGCGGACAAGCCTGTCCGCCCCTGAAATTCCTACTCCCCCATCAGCTCCTCCAAACGGCGGCGCTTGGTGCGGACGTCGCCGGTCAGGTGCAGCTTGGAATAGATCTGGTTGATGTACTGCTTCACGGTGCCCTCGGTCAGGAACAGCTGCCCCGCGATCTCCCGGTTGCTGAGCCGCCGGGCCATCCGCTGGGCCACGGCCCACTCCCGCTCCGTCAGGGGGGCCAAGGCCTCCGGCCGCTGCTCCTGCTGGGTCCCCTGCTCCAGCACCCGGCTCAGCTCCGCCGCCTCCCGGCCCAGAGTCCCATACTCCGGCAGCAGCTCCCGCAGATAGCGGCCATTTTCCGCAAGGGGCGTCACCAGGCCGTCCGGCTGGGCCAGGGCCGCCGCCTGACGCAGCAGCTCCGCCGCCTCCCGGCGCTTGCCCAGCTTCTCATAGGCCGCGGCGGTCTGCACCAGCACATAGAGCTCCACCAGGGCATAGTGCATCCCCCGGCACAGGGCCAGCAGCCCCTCGCTACCGCCGATGACCCGGGCATAGGCTCCCTGGGCCAGATACACCTGATTTTCGATCATCTGCATCATAGGCAGGCACGGCCCCAGGAAATTCACGGTATCCAGCCGATGCTCCCGGAACAGCTCCGGAATATCGTCCGCCCGGCCCAGCACCGCCTGACAATAGGCGGCGGTGCTGTCGAAAATATGCAGCCACATGGCATTGTGCTGCTGCAACAGCTGCCGGCGGCGGCGCAGGTCCACCCCCACCGCCTCCCCGGCGGCCATGTGCAGCCGCATCTCCAGAAAGTCGCAGCACAGGGCCATATTCTCCTGTCCGCTGCCGCTGATGGCCGCCCGGGCCCGCTCCAGAGCAATGGCCGCGTCGTTGAGGCGCCCCTGGGCCAGGGCCGCCTCGCCCTCCATGATCCGCTGGGCGCCCATGCCGTGGCCGCCGGTGATCTTGTAATAGTGGGGCATGCAGTCGTCCATCTCCGCCAGCTCCCGGGAAAGCTGCCCCGGGGTTCGGTGGAACATCATCAGCACCGACGGCGACCCGAAGGTCCAGCTGCCGCGGCTCTGGATGCTGACGGCCTGGTCGGTCATCTGGCGGCTGGCGCTGCGGTGCAGGCGGCTCATCTCCGTGATGTCGTTGTAATGCAGGAAGCTCTCGATCAGGTCGCACTCTCCCAGCAGATTGCCCCGCTGCCGGGGCGTCATGTCCGGGTGATTCCGGACGGATTCCAGCAGCAGCGCCTTCAGCTGCTGCATCCGGGGGATCTGCCCCCAGGTGAACATCCGCCGCATCAGCACCAGCAGGGCCGTGGGGTGCTCCATCAGCACCTGGTCGCCGCAGCGGTCCAGCAGCTCCAGCACCTGCTGGGGCCGCAGGGCCGCCAGCAGAATGCCCGCGTCCTGCTGCACCACCTCCAGGGCGTCGTCCCACCGGCCTGCCTTACTATAGGCCGCCAGGGCCTGCAAATATTGTCCGTTTTCCGCGTACCAGTGGCCGTACCGGGCCTGATACGTCGCCTGCTCCTGCGGCGGCAGGGCATCGAAGTCCCGCTGGGCGCAGGCTTTCATCATGTGGTGGAACCGGTATCCCCCGCCGGGCAGGCGGGTGACAAAGGCGTTTTTGGCCGTCAGATCGGACAAAATCTCCGCCGTGTCCGGTTCCTTCGTGATAAACTGGGCCATCTCCCCGGTGAACTCGTCCGCCAGGCCCATCACCGCCAGGAACTTCTGCCGCCGGGGCGGCAGAGGCCGCAGCATGGCGGCGGTGAACATATCATAGATGTCCGCCGTCTCCGCCGGGGCGGTCCCCCGGTCCGCCAGAGCCTGCAAATGCAGATACACGGCGGCCATCCACCCCTCGGTGGCCTGCTGCAGCTCCGCCAGCTGCTCCCGGTCCAGGGCCGCGCCGAACCGGTGGGCATAGGCCGCCAGCTCATCGCCCTCCAGCCGCAGCTGCCCGGCCCCGATGCGGTGCAGACGCCCGCCCAGCCGCAGCACCTGGTCCCCGGACAGGGCCTTGTCCCGGCTGGCGGCGATCAGATGCACATTATCCGGCAGTCTTGCCGCCAATTCGCACAAGAAGCGGGCCACCCGCCGGTCCGGCATCAGGTGCAGGTCGTCCAGAAACACATACCATGGCTCCTGCCGCCGCAGCTCCCGGCACAGGGTGTCGGCCAGCAGACCGGCGGACGCCGGATCCCCGGGGCACTCGAAGCCCTCCAGCGCCGTCAGTCCCGCGTCCCGGAAGGCCCGGCGGCCGCTTTGCCACAGGGCGGGCAGGCTGTCAGAATAGATGCTGATACGGATGGCGCAGCCCGGGGGCTGGGTCCCCAGGAACCAGTTCACCGCCGTGGTCTTGCCGTAGCCCATGGGGGCCGTTACCACCGTCAGGGCGCAGCGGCCCACCGGCTCCAGGCTGGCCCGGAGTCTTGGGGAAATATAGATCGCACCGGTGTCCGGCTTCCGTTTTGCCATGAAAAATTGCCTCCTTACCGGGCCATATAGGCCGCGGCCCGCTGGGTCAGCTTGCTGTATACCCGCTGGACCATCCACGGCTCCGTGGAGGCCTTCAGAGCCTCCTCCGGCGTGAACCAGGCCACGCCGCTGTTTTCATCGGGCTTCTGCCGCAGCTCGTGGTCCGCGGCCCCCAGCAGATAGGTAACGTTCATGTGAATGTGGCTGGGGACATACTGCCCCCGCTTTTCGTGGCCGTCCACGGTCAGGCACTCCAGGGAGAAGATCCCCGGATGCAGCAGCTCCAGCCGCTGCAGCCCCGTCTCCTCCGTCACCTCCCGCATGGCCACCGCCAGCAGGTCCCGGTCCCCGTCGGCGTGTCCGCCGGTCCAGGACCAGGAGTGATAGAGGTTGTGATACACCATCACCACCTGCCGCCGGTCCGGGCTTAAAACCCAGGCGGAGGCGGTCATGTGGGCGGTGAGATTTTCCCGTTCAAATGCGTCTGGATTTCCCGCCAAAAACCGCAGTATCCCGGCCTTGTCCCGCTGTTCCTGGGGACAAAGCGGGACAAAGTTTTTGATTTCCTGTATGATATCCATATTATTCACTCTCATTCGCTATCAGGTTCCGGGCGATGGCGGAGGCCATCAGGATCCCCGCCGTGGAGGGTACCCAGGGCACGCTGGCCGGAACGCTGCGCCGCCCGGGGGAGGGGGCCTCCAGCTGCCGGGTCTCGGCGGCAGGCTCCGGACTGTACACCACCTGCAGATGCCGGATGCCCCGGTCCCGCAGCTCCCGGCGCATGACCCGGGCCAGGGGGCAGACGGAGGTCTTGGAAATGTCCGTCACCTGCAAAAGGGTGGGGTCCAGCTTGTTGCCGGTGCCCAGGGCGGAGATGATGGGGATACCCCTCTCCCCCGCCTGCTGGATCAGGTCCAGCTTGCAGGTCACCAGGTCGATGCAGTCGGCGATATAGTCGAATTTCCCGGCGAAAAAGTCCTCCCGGTGGGCGGCGTCATAGGTGGCGCACAGGGGGTGGACCCGGATGTCCGGGTTGATGTCCCGGCACCGCCGGGCTGCGACTTCCGCCTTATACTCCCCCACGGTGGAGGACAGGGCGTACAGCTGGCGGTTGATGTTGGTGAGGCTCAAGGTGTCCTGATCCACCAGGGTCAGCTCCCCCACCCCGGATCGGGCCAGTATCTCGGCGGCATAGCTGCCCACGCCGCCCAGGCCGAACACCGCCACATGGCAGCGGGAGAGCTTCTCCAGCGCCCGGTCCCCCAGGACCATTTCCGTCCGTAAAAATCTGTGTTCCATGGTGATCTCCTTATATCCCCCGGCCATGACATACCGCGGCAGTGGGTTGCTGATTTTTCCCAGTATATCACACTCTTTCGCGGATTTCCACCCCGCCGGAAAGCCGCCCCGCAAAAAATGGCGTGCGCCGCAGTGCACGCCATTTTTTTGCGCTTATTCTATTTCCGCCCTGTGTCAGCTCCGCTTTTTCCGGGGCAGCAGCACCAACGCTGCGCCGCCCAGCAGCAAAGCCGCGCTCCACAGAACCACATAGCTCTCGTCGCCGGTCTTGACGCCGGGATTTTCGGGCTGAGTGGGCTGCTCGGGCTGATAGTTCGGGTCCTCCGCGCCGCAGGCGGTGCACTTGCCGTCCTGATAGTCGTGGTCCTTGGCGGGGATCACCTGACCCCGGGCCAGCAGTTCGCCGCGCTGACGGCGGTGACGCGCTCATCCGCCCCGCTGGCGGAGGCATAGGCGCAGCTGCTGTCCAGGCAGTAGACGTTCTCCACCTGGGAGCCGCTTTTCTTCATATCCCGGCCGATGACGCCGCCCAGATTATTGCACACCAGGCCCTCGCCCAGGGTCACATTGCCATAGTTATAGCTGTTTGCGATGCTGCCATCGCCGAACTGACCCACGACGCCGCCGACGCCGCCGTTGGCATAGGTGCTGTGACCGCCGGAGACGGTGGCCACGTCATAGCCCTCCCGGCGCTCCGCCTGCCGCTGGTCGGGGTCCAGAGCCAGTACCGTCTGCGGCAGCAGACTCAGCACCATCAGAACCGCCAGCAAGGCCGCCGAAACGCGCTTGGAGATTTGCTTCGCTTCTTGTAATTTATAAAAGCCTTCATCCGGATTTTATACGTTGATAAACCCGGATTTCCGTCCCTCGTGCACCTCAATTGAGGATAACGCATCCCCGCAAAAGCGGGGCATAGCCCCGCCATTGGGTGCGACGGTATATGCGGCAGGGCACGCGGGCCCTGCCCTACAGGATATTCTGTCGGTGCACAATCCGTAGGGGCGGACGACTCTGTCCGCCCAAAAGCCACCGCCCGGTCACGCGTCGTATACGCAGCCCTTCACGCTGCCGCCGGGGACGGGGATGTCCGCCACCGTCAGGGGAATGCGGTAAATCTCCCGCAGCAGCTCCTCCGTCAGGGTCTCCGCCGCCGGGCCGAAGGCCCGCACGCCGCCCTCCCGCAGCACCAGAACATCCGTGGCAAACCGGAAGGCGTGCTCGGGGTTGTGGGTGGACAGCAGCACCGTGTACCCGCTGTCGGCCAGCTGACGCACCTGCCGCAGCAGGCGGAACTGGTTGCCGTAATCCAGGCTGGCGGTGGGCTCGTCCATCAGCAGAATTTTCGCCTGCTGGGCCATGGCCCGGGCGATCAGGGCCAGCTGCCGCTCGCCGCCGGAAATTTCGTTAATGCCCCGGGCCGCCAGGTCCCGGATGCCCAGGGTCTCCAGCACCCGGTCCGCCGTCTCCTGCTGGGACGGCCCCGGCCCGTGGAAGGGGTCCGCTCCCATCAGCACCGTGTCCCGGACGGTGTAATTATACACCGGGGCGCTGGACTGGGGGATATACGCCGCCAGCCGGGCCAGGCTGCGGCGGTCCAGGGAGCGCAGATCGTGTCCGCACAGGGCGATCTCCCCCCGGTACCGGGGCAGAAAGCCCAGGATGCACCGGAACAGGGTACTCTTTCCCGCCCCGTTGGGGCCCAGCACCGCCACCAGCTGCCCGGGCCTGGTCCGGAAGCTCACCTGCCGCAGCACCTGCCGCTTCCCGTAGGCAAAGGACAGGTCCCTCACGTCAATGGACACGGCGGCCACCTCCCGTCACGATCAGATACACAAACAGCGGCGCGCCCACAAAGGCCGTGAGAATGCCCAGCGGCAGTTCTCCGGTGGTCACCAGCCGGGCAATGTCGTCCACTGCCAGCAGAAATGCCGCCCCGAACAGGGCCCCGGCGGGGATCAGCCGCCGGTAGTCATAGCCGAACAGCATCCGGCAGAAGTGGGGGATCACCAGGCCCACCCAGCCGATCATGCCGGACACCGCCACACTGGCGGAGGTCAGCAGCGTGGCGCACACGATCACCGCGCCCCGCAGCCGCCGGGTGTTCACGCCCATGGACTGGGCCTCCTCCTCCCCCAGGGTCAGCAGGTTCATCCGCCACCGGAGCACCAGCAGCGGCACCATCCCCAGGGTCACCGGAATGGACAGAAACAGCACGTCCTTGTCCTTGATGGAGGACAGGGACCCCATCAGCCAATAGGTGATGGCGGGCAGCTGCTGCTGGGTATCTGCCACCAGCTTCACAAAGGACGTCCCCGCCGAAAACAGGGACGAGATCATCATGCCCGCTAAAATCAGGGCCACCGTCTGGTTTGTTCTGGACAGGCGGCTCACCAGCCACGCCGCCGCCACGGCCAGCAGACCGCAGCAGAAGGCGGCGGCGGAAATGCCGAAATAGCCCGCCCCCAGCAGGATGGCCACCGCCGCGCCGAAGCCTGCGCCGGTGGAGGCCCCCAGAATGTCCGGCGACACCATGGGGTTGCGGAACATCCCCTGATACGCCGCGCCGGACACCGCCAGCGCCGCTCCCACCAGGGCAGCCGCCGCCACCCGGGGCAGCCGCACGGCGAACACCACTTTATCGTCGCTGAGGGGCCAGTCCGCCGCGCCGCCGGTGACCTTTGTCCACAGCATATGCAGCAGCTGCCCCGGGGACAGGGCATACCGCCCCAACAGCAGCGACCCCAGCAGCACCGCCAGGAAAACAGCCCCCAGCACCGCGAACCGCCGGGCATAGCGCTTATCCGCCGCGGTCATCTGCTGCCCCCGTTGCTTCGGCTGTCCCGGACGATGTAATAGGTGCCGGTCTCGGCGTCGGTCATGGTCACGGCGTGGTCCTTATCCACCGCGGCGATCAGTCCGGCGATGGTGGTGTCAAAGGCCGCCAGCAGCAGCATACACAGAACCAGGGCGCGGCAGATTTTCCTCATAGCGTTCCTCATTTCAGGGTGGAGCGGCTGAGCATACGCTCGGCCTCCTCCGCCGTCAGGTCATAGTGCCAGAACAGCCGGTAATACTCCTGGGCCACCTGCACCATGTCATAGTCGTACAGCTCCGGATACAGCAGGTTCCCCAGCCACCAGATGCCCAGCACCCGGTTCACCGACGGCGGGGAGCTCATCCAGTCATAGGGCAGGCCGGGAATCTCGTAATACCGCCCGTTCTGAACGGCGGTGAGGCCCGCCCATTCCCCCTGGGTCAGGGTGTCGTAGGGGCCGCCGGTGGACAGCAGAATCACGTCCGGCTCCACGGCGTATACCTCCTCCAGACTGACGGTGGTGCCGCCGCCCCGGTTGCTGACCTCCTCCGGGATGATGGCGTTGACGGCCCCCACCAGGTCGATGACGTCCGCCTGGACGGACCCGGCGGCGTTGCAGGCAAGGCCCGTGGACCCGGTGCCGAACAGCACGGAAAGCCGCTGGCTCTCCGAAATTTTTGCAGAATTCTCCTGGGCCATGGTCACGCTTTTCTCAATGAATTGGGCCAGAGGCTCCGCCATGCCGGCCCGGTTCAGGATATCCCCCAGGGTCCGGTAGGCGGCGGCCATATCGTCCAGGTCCGCCTCGATGAACACCGTGGGGATGCCGGTCTGCTTCTGGATGCGGTCCATATCGTCGGCGATGGTGTCCTTGGCGTCGCCCAGGTCGATGATGATCTGGGGCCGGGCGTCGATGAGGAACTCCATATTCAGGTTGGCCTTGCTGCCGTAAAACTGGCCGAAGGTGGGCAGATAGCGGACCTCCTCCGGGAAATAGGGCATCTGGGCCGTGCTGGGACTGCTGGAAAGCCCCGCCAGCAGGTCATAGGCAATGGGCATCAGGATCATCTGGGCCGTGGAGCCGCTGGGTGCCACCCGCTGGATATCGGCGGGTATCTCCACCTGCCGTCCGGCGGAGTCGGTGATGACCCGGGTCTCCACCCCCTCCAGGGGGTCATAGCCCTGCTTTTTGCCGCAGGCGGCCAGGGGCAGACACAGGCACAGGGCCAGGAATAGGGCGAGAATACGCTGTTTCATAGGTCACTCCTTATCAGAATCAGGCCGGGACGGAAGGGGTCGGAAATCCGGCTGGCCCGGCAGCCAGCCGTCACCGACCCGCCGCTGGGGCGGCGGGGGAGGGGGGATCAGGGCATCATTCTCCCCGCTGTAAAAGGCGCGGTTGTTTTCGATGAGCTGGGGAAGGGTCACGGGGCGGTAGAAATTCACGTCCACCCCGGCGTTGAGCACCCGGGGCATCTGGCGCAGGATGTCGTATTCCGGGCCACGGGTCTGGTGCAGGTGGTCGTGGACCATATAGCCCCGCTTGCGGTACAGAATGGGATAGTGGCAGAGGATAATGTGCGTGTCGCCGTCGTCGATCTCGTTGAAGTCGGTGACGGTTTCAAAATAGCGGTACAGCTCCCCGGCGTTTTCAAAGCCGGTGTCGTGGTTGCCCCGGATCAGGTGCTTATGGCCCCGGAGCCGGGACAGGGCGTCCCCGGGCACCAGGCCCCGGTTATAGCCCACGTCCCCCACCACATACACGGTGTCCTCCTCCGAAACGGCCTCGTTCCACCGGTGGATGAGCTGGCGGTCCATGTCCTCCACGGTGTCGAAGGGCCGGGAGGGCAGAAAGGGTTCATAGTGAAAATGCAGGTCGGCGGTATAGAAGATCATGGCGTCCTCCCATAGCGATATTTTCAAAATAGAATAACGAATCTCAAAAAAATTTAGATAACCAGACGGATTTTTATTCAGTATAGCAAAATCCGCCGGGATTGTCAATACGGCAGGGCGGGAAAATGCCATTTTGGGCATGACAGAGCCCCGGACGGCGGAAGGCAGATATGGCCGCCCGGGGCTTTGTCTATTTCATTCGCTCCACAGCCGCACCGTCCGTGGGGCGGTGTCGCCGTCTGGCAGCAGCGACGCCGCGAAGCCCGCGGGCTGATACGTCAGCTCCAGCAGGAATTGATCGGGCTGATCCAGATAGTCCGGGTACTCGTCCAGCACCATCACCAGCTCCAGCTGCTGCCCCTGAGCGGGCAGCGGGTTCAGCCAGCCGTTTACCACCTGATCGCTGAACTCCACGCCGGACTCATACCCCAGGGGCAGGACGCCCTTGGAGGTGTCGTGGATGTAGAATTGGGCGTTCAGCTGATAAAGCTGCCCGTCATAGAACCCGTAGACCTTTCCCTCCGTCAGCTTCAGGGGGATGTCCTTGCTGCTGGAACGCAGGAGAAAGTAGTAAAGATATTTCTGGTTGGGGACCTTCTGGATGACTACGCTGCCGTCCTCAGCCGTATAGCTCTCCTGGACGGCCTGGCCGGGAATGCTCAGCCTGGTCAGGCGGGGCGTCAGGGCCTGGGCGGTGTACCGGGCTTCGGCGTACCACAGAATGCCGGACAGCACCAGCAGCGCCGCCAGGACGATCACCGCCGCCCACAGGGCCTTCCGCCGCCGCCGCAGACGGCGCAGCAGCCGGGCCTCCTCCTGAAACTGCGGCTCCAGCAGGGGGTGGCACATTTCGTCCGCCGTCCGGCGGCAGGCTTCGCACCCGGCCAGGTGCTCCTCCAGAGCCTCCCGGGATTCCGGGCTCAGCATCCCCTCGGTGTACAGGGGCATCAGATCCTGGGCCAAGGCACAGTCGATGGTTTTCATGGCGTTCCCTCCATTTGCTCCATGATTTTCTTCCGGGCCCGGTGATAGGTGACGCAGGCCCAATTTTCACCCTTTTCAAACAGGCTGCCGATGTCGCGGAAGGACAGCTCCCCCAGCACCCGCAGCAGAAATACCTCCCGGTACGGCTCCGGCAGCCGGTGCAGCAGCCGGTGGATGCGCAGGGCCAGGTCCTTGTCCTCAAAGGCGGCGGCAAAGTCCCGGCTGTCCGGCAGGGCGGCGGTGTCGTCCAGGGGCTGGCACCGGCCCTCCTTCCGCCGCAGGGAGGTCCAGGTGTTCCGGGCGATCTGGCACAGCCAGGTGGAGGCGGCGCACTCGCCCCGGAAATCCGGCAGGGCCACCATGGCCCGGTAAAAGGTCTCCGCCGCCAGCTCCTCGGCGGCGTGTTCGCTGCCGGTGAGCCGCAGAGCGTAGCGGTACACCGTCTGATAGTGGCGGCGGTACAGCTACTCCATATCCTGGGCCATGTCCTCCCTCCTTTCTGTTTATTAGACGCGCGGTGCAGCGGAATCTGACAGAAAATTTCAAAAAAAATCCCCTTATGCGGGGGCATAAGGGGATTTTTGGGGGTCAGGTATTCAGATACGGGTCGTCCAGGCGGCCCAGACGGCGCAGCATGGTCTTTTTCACGGCCTTGAAGATGTTCTCATACCCGGTGCAGCGGCACAGATGGCCGGACAGCAGCTTGCGCAGCTGGTCGTCGGTGTAGTACACGCCCCGGTCCAGGATCTCCACCGCCGTCATGATAAAGCCCGGGGTGCAGAAGCCGCACTGAATGGCCGTCTCCTCCATGAAGGCCTGCTGGATGTCGGACAGCTCACCGTTGGGGCCCATAAGCCCCTCCAGGGTGGTGATGTGCTTGCCCTCGGCCCACACGGCCAGGTACAGGCAGGAGTTGTAGCACTCGCCGTCGATGAGGACGTTGCAGGCGCCGCATTCGCCTACCTCGCAGCCCTTCTTCACGGAGGTCATGGAGAAGTCGTTGCGGAGCATATCCGTCAGAGATGCCCGAACGTCCACCATTTTTTCCACTTCCTTGCCGTTGAGGAAGAACGTCACCAGCTGATACTGATTCTTTGCCATTACAGCTCACCTCCCGCCAGCTTCACGGACTCCATCAGGCAGCGCTTGGCGCTTTCCACGGCGATGTGGGACCGGAAAGCCTTGCTGGCCCGCCAGGAATCCCGGGGGCGGATGTCCTCCAGCACCGTGCGGCCGAACTGCTGAATGTTCTCCAGGGTGACTTCCCTGCCGTTGATGAAAGCCTCGGCGTTCAGCGCCCGCAGAGGCACGGGGCCCGCCACGCCGAAGGCGATGCGCACCCGCTCAAAGGTCTTTTTGTCCGGGCTCAGCCGGGCGTTGACGGAGGTGCCCAGGGTGGCGATGTCCATGGCGTTGCGCATGGCATACTTGATATAGTGACCGAAGGTCCGGTCATAGGACGCCTTGGGGATGAGAATGGCGGTCTGGATCTCGCCGTCCTCGATCCGCAGGTCCACGGTGCCGGCCTTGATGTAGAAATCCTTGATGGGCACCCGGCGGACGCCGTTTTTGCCGGTGATCTCGATGATGGCCTCCCAGGCGTGGAGGGTGGAGGCGGAGTCGGCGGAGGTGACGCCGTTGCAGGTGTTGCCGCCGATGGTTCCGGCGTTGCGGATCTGGGGGCCGCCCACCATGTCCACGGCCTCGCCCAGGACGTTGATATACCGCTGGATCAGAGGATCGGCGGTGATGTGGCTGAAGGTAGTGAGACTGCCGATGCGGAGGTTCTCCTCCTCGTCCAGGGACACGCCCCGCATTTCCCGGCATCCCTGGATGCTGATGAGGGCCTTTCCGGCCCGCTTGCCCTCCCGCATCTGCACCAGCACGTCGGTGCCTCCGGCGATGATCTGGGCCTCGGGATGCTCCAGCCGCAGGCGGATGGCGTCCTGGACGCTTTGGGCCTGGTAGAGCGCTGACATATCATACATAGCGGTATTTCCTCCTTAGTCCCGGATCAGGCCCTCTTCCGTGAAGCGCCGGAAAAGGACGTGGGGGGTGATGGGATCCTGGTCGATGGCCACGCCGGTGGCGTTGTAGATGGCGTTGCGAATGGCGGGAGCGCCGGAGCAGGCCGGGGGCTCGCCCAGGGCCTTGGTGCCGAAGGCGCTGGTGGGCTCGGCATTTTCCACGAACTGCGCCTCCAGATGGGGGTGGTCCATGATGGTGGAGAGCTTATAGTCCAGCAGGTTGTTGTTCAGGGGACGGCCGGTCTTTTCGTCGAACAGCAGCTGCTCGGACAGACCGTAGCCGATGGCCATGGACATACCGCCGTGGACCTGGGCCTCCGCCAGGGCCGGATTCACCAGCTTGCCGCAGTCGTGGACATTGATGATGTCCTTCAGCGTCACCTTGCACATGGGGATGTCCACCTCCACCTCGGCGAAGGTGCAGCCGAAGGAATAGGCGTTGTTGCGGATGGTATAGGTGCTCTCGGCGGTGATATGCTGGGAGTCGTTGGGGTTATACTGGGCGTGCATGGCCAGCTCCGACAGGCTCATCAGCACCTTGCCGTCGGTGGTGCGGACGATGCTGCCGTCCACGATGTCCATGTTGTACACCGCCTGGCGGGTGAGCTTTCCGGCGTAGTCCAGAATTTTCTCCTTCAGCAGCAGGCCCGTCTGGCGGATGGAGAAGCCCGCCACATAGGTCTGCCGGGAGGCGTAGGCGCCCAGGCCCGTGGGGGTGATGTCCGTGTCCTGGCAGGACACCACGTGGACCCTGCGATAGTCCCCCAGGCCCACCACATCAGCGGCCATCTGGGCATAGACGGTGTCGGCACCCTGGCCGATCTCCGTCTCGCCGCACTGCATGGTGACGCTGCCGTCCAGGTTCAGCTGCATCCGGTTGGAGGACGTCTCCAGAGAGATGGGATACACGGCGGTGTTGTACCAGAAGGTGGCCACACCGATGCCCCGGCGGACGGGGCCGGTGTCCTTGGCGAACTCCGCCACCTTGCGGTCATAGTCGATGTACTTCTTGCCTGCCTCCAGACACTGGCGGAAGGAATCGTCATAGTTCACGTTGTGGGAGAAGCCGTCCTCGTACCCCTGGGGCATGATGTTCTGCATCCGGAAGGCCAGGGGGTCCATGCCCACGGCCTTGGCGCAGTCGTCCACGTTGGACTCATCGGCAAAGGAGGCCTGGGGCATACCGTAGCCCCGCATGGCGCCGGCGGCGGGCCGGTTGGTGAACACGGTCCAGGCGTCGCACTCCATGTTGTCGCAGGGATAGTGCTGGGGGAAGGAGCCCATGGCCTTGGCCACGATGCTGTGTCCGTGGGAGGCGTAGGCCCCCTGGTTGGAGAACAGCTCCACCTTTCGGGCGGCAAAGGTGCCGTCCGGCCGGAGCCAGGACACAATGTGGAACCGGATGGCGTGGCGCACCCGGTTGGAGACGAAGGTTTCCTCCCGGGAGCAGTCGATGCGGACGCAGCGGCCCTGGACCTGGGTGGAGCACCAGGCGCACAGGGGCTCATACAGGGCGTCCTGCTTGTTGCCGAAGCCGCCGCCGATATAGGGCTTTACCACCCGGATATCGCTCCAGGGGCAGCCCAGGGCCTGGCCCACCACCCGGCGGATGATGTGGGGAATCTGGGTGGAGGCCACCACGGTGATGCGGCCGTTTTCCTCATAGGCGAAGCACCCGTGATTCTCAATGTGGCAGTGCTGCACCGTGGGGGTGTCGTACCAGCCCTCTACCTTGATGAGGCCCGGCTCCCGGATGGCGGCCTGATAGTCGCCCTTCTTCATGTCGGTGTGCTTGAGGATGTTGTTGGGAAAGGCCTCGTGGAGCTGGGGCGCACCGGGCTTCATGGCCTCCTGGGCGTCCAGCACCAGGGGAAGCTCCTCATACTCCACCTGCAAAGCCCGGACGCCCTGCATGGCGGCCACCTCGTTTTCCGCGATGACCACGGCCACGTCGTCGCCGTAGTAGCGGACGTGCCGGTTCAGAAGATGCCGGTCCGCCACGTCCTGGTGTCCCGGGTCCATGGACCAGGGGTGACCGGCGGTGGGGAAGGGATGCTCCGGCACGTCGAAGCAGGTCAGGACCTTTACCACGCCGGGGATGGCCTCCGCAGCGGACTTATCCACAGACTTCACGAAGCCGTGGGCAATGGTGGAGTGCTTGATGCGCACATACAGCGCGTCCCGGGGCATCAGATCCTCGTAATATTTGGTGCGTCCGGTGGCCTTGTCAAAGGCGTCCACCCGGACCTCCCGTTTTCCAACCTCAGCCATGAATGGTGTCCTCCTCAGCAAAATAAGAAGCCGCGATATCTGGCATAAGCCCTCGTAATTCTTCTTTATTACATTATATCATAGCATATCTCGCCGGATTTGAAAAGCGGTTTTCGTAATTTTAGTTGCAGAATAGCGCCATGACAGAAAAAGCCCCGGCGGGGCTTGTCCGCCGGGGCAGGGGAAATGCTGTGTCAGCGAAAGGAGATCGCTCAGATGGCCTTGCGCTTCTTGGAGGTCACCACCACGGCAGCGCCGGCTGCCATGACGGCCACCAGACCGTACACCACCACGCCGGTATCGGCGGTCTTGGGGCTTTCGGGCTTGGTGGGAGTAGTGGGCTCCTCGGCAGGCAGGGTGATGGTGATGCGGCCCTGGGGCTGGGCATACTGCTCGCCCACCACGCCCTTGAGCTCGGTGGTGATGTAGTCCATCAGCACCTCGTCCAGAGGCAGACCGGTGTCGAACTGGCTGGAGGCGGCAGCGAAGGCATAGTAGGTGTCGCCGCCGGCGGCGCAGAAGTTGTTGGTGACCACGGCATAGGTCTTGTTGGGGTCAAAGGCCTTGCCGTTGACGCTGTTGATGGTGACACGGTTGATGGAAGCGGGACCATAGTAGGTGGCCTTACCGCTGCCGCTGGGATAGGGAGTGGTCTGCGGATCGTATTTCTTGGTGGCGTCAATGGAGATGTTCATGCCGGCAATCTGGGGGAAGCCGCCCAGGGAGTCGGGCAGAGCAAAGGTAGAAGCCTCCAGGGCCTCCAGCAGCTCGGCGCCGGTGACGTACACCACGGCCACGGTGTTGCCGAAGGGCAGCACGGTGTTCACGTCCAGCTTGGAGATGTCGCCCTTGTGGATCCAGGCCCGGATGCCGCCGCCGTTGGTGATGGCCACCACGTTCTCGGCGGGCACGGTGAGCTCAGCGTCCTTGCGGATGGCCCACAGCATGGAGTCGGTGATCAGGTCGCCCAGGTTGGTCTCCTGGGTGCGGTTGCCGGGATCCTTGTCGCCGTTGAGCTCCACGTCGGTTCTGGCAAAAACCTTGCCGTACTCGGCGTTGATGTCGCTGATGATCTTGTCGGCGGCAGCCTTCACGGTGGCGTCCTCCTTGGTGTAGGCGGACAGGTCGATGAGGCCGTTGCTCTCGATGCTCTTGGTGGCGTTGTCAATGACGATGGCGCCCACATAGGCAAGGCCCGTGCCGGTGGACTGGACCATGCTGTTGTCCTTGCTGGCGGTCATCACCGTGTGGGAGTGGCCGTCGATGAACAGGTCGATGCCTTTGACGTTCTGCATCACATTATAGGAGCAGTTGGGCTCGGAGGACTTATCCACGCCCAGGTGGCCCAGAGCGATGACGATATCGGCATTCCCCTCGCTGCGGGCCATGTCCACATCCTCCTGGGTGACCTTGTACAGATCCTTGCCGCCGATGAAGCTCAGGCCCTTCATCAGGGCGGGGTTGGCCTTGGTCTGGGTCTCGGGGGTGGCCATGCCCACAATGGCGATGCGGAACAGCTCGGTCTCATAGGTGTCGTCGGCATAGATGGGAGCGGTGCCGCCGGGGGCGAAGATCAGCTCGCCCTCATCGTCCACCAGGTTGTTGCAGGCCACCATGAAATCGCCCTGGTGCTTTTTCAGGTTCTCCATCAGCTGGGGGAAGCCATAGTCAAACTCGTGGTTGCCCAGGGTGATGACGTCATAGCCCACCAGGGCCATCAGGTCCAGGGCGGTTGCGCCCTTGCTGAGGCTGACGTAGGGAGAGCCCTGGCTGTAGTCACCGGCGTCCAGCAGGATCACCTGGTGAGCGCCCTTGTCGTAGCACTCGTCCCGCAGAGCAGCCACCTTGGCGTACTTGTCGATGGCGCCGTGAACGTCGTTGGTGTGCAGGATGACGGTCTTGCCCTCCAGGGAGTCAGGGAGCTGATACGTCTCCTTGTTCTCGCCCCAGGAAGCCGGGACCATCAGCGCCAGCGTCATGACCAGCGCCAGCAGAGTCGCTAAGAATTTCCGCATGGTATCTTTCCTCCTTCATTTTCAGAGCGCAGTATGCGTTCTGTGGTACTTCTATCATACATGATTTTTCCGGAAAAGGAAATTCTTTTTCCTTCTGCAAGGTATACAAAAATATTCCCCCTTTTTTGTTGGATTTTCTCAGGGAAAAACCGGGAAAAACAGTATGTTTTTCTGCCCGTTCCGTGGTATAATAAAAAATCAAGCCATATGATCCGGAAAAGGAGGGCATTTCCATGAAATATCTGTTTCGCGGGGGCACGGTGGTGTCCGGACGGGGGACCCGCCGGGCGGACGTGCTGGTGGAGGACGAGAAGATCCTCCGGGTGGCCCGCAGCATCACCGCGCCGGAGGCCGCCGTCATCGACGTGGAGGGGCAGCTTCTGCTGCCGGGCTTCATCGACGCCCACACCCACTTCGACCTGGACGTGTGCAGCACCACCACGGTGGACGACTTTTTCTCCGGCAGCCGGGCGGCTCTGCGGGGCGGCACCACCACGGTGGTGGACTTCGCCTG
Source organism: Clostridiaceae bacterium Marseille-Q4149 (assembly GCA_018228685.1). Taxonomy (GTDB): domain Bacteria; phylum Bacillota; class Clostridia; order Oscillospirales; family Oscillospiraceae; genus Vescimonas; species Vescimonas cirricatena. The sequence continues at coordinate 784,394 of CP073691.1, read as the reverse complement.
CCCCAACAAGGGCGAGACTCTGCACCAGGGGCTGGAGCTGTGGCACAAGAAGGCCGACGGCAATTGCTGCTGTGACTACGGCTTCCATATGACCATCGACGACTGGAATCCCGGCATCGAGGCGGAGATCGACGATATGTACGCCGCCGGTATCTCCTCCTTCAAAATGTACATGACCTATCCCGCCATGATGATCGGCGACGAGGCCATGTATCACGCCCTGAAGAAGCTGAAGGAAAAGGGCGGCATCTGCGGCGTGCACTGCGAAAACAGCGGCGTCATCGACGCGCTGATCGCCGAAAAGAAGGCGGCGGGCCAGATGGGCGTGGGCTCCCATCCCCGGACCCGGCCCGATTTCCTGGAGGCCGAGGCCGTGTCCCGGCTCCTGCGCATCGCCCAGGCGGTGGATATCCCGGTGGTCATCGTCCACCTGACCAACGAGGCCGCCCTGCGGGAGGTGGAGGCCGCCCGCAAGCGGGGCCAGCGGGTGTATGTGGAGACCTGCCCCCAGTATCTGGTGCTGGAGGACAGCGTGTATGACGACCCCGACTATTCCCGGGCCGCCCGGTATGTCTGCGCCCCGCCCATCCGGAAGGAGCGGGACCAGCAGGCCCTTTGGACGGCCCTGCGCAAGGGGGAGATTCAGACCGTGTCCACGGACCACTGCAGCTTCACCCTGGAGCAGAAGGACGCCGGACGGGGGGACTTCACCAGGATTCCCGGCGGTCTGCCGGGGGTGGAGAACCGGGGCGAGCTGCTGTATACCTACGGCGTCACCACCCGGAAGATCAGCCTGGCCACCATGTGCCGGGTGCTGGCGGAAAACCCCGCCAAGCTCTACGGGATGTTCCCCCGGAAGGGCGTGCTCCAGGACGGGGCCGACGCGGACATCGTGGTATACGATCCCCAGGCGGACCATGTGCTCCGGGCCGAGGATATGGCCAGCCTGGCCGGTTATTCCCCCTATGAGGGCTTCGCCATCCGGGGCGGCATCCACCAGGTGTGGCTGCGGGGCCGTCTGGCGGTGGAGGACGGCTTCGTCCTGGCCGGACCCGACGGCAAATATATCCCCCGGGGCAAGTGCAGCCTGTAACCGGGAAATGAGAAAGAAGGCAGCCGTATGAGCGTTCTGTATTGTCAGTCCCCGGCGCTGTTCTGGTGCGCCCTGGCGCTGATCGTGTGTTTCTTTGTGCGCCGTGGGGCCCATCGGGTCCGGGCGGTGCTGGACCTGGTGCTGGGGCTTCTGTGCATCGTGGGCGGCGTGGCCCTGTATTATCTGGGCATGTATAACGACGCCTTCACCATCCGGGACTTCTGGCAGATCCGCACCGCCGGATGGATCGGTCTGGCGGCGGTGGTGCTGCTGACGGCGTGGCAGGTCATCAAGGCCACCCGCCGCAGCGTGTCGGCCCGCCGGTCCGCCCGCCAGGCAGAGCGGGACGAAAAGACCCGGCAGAAGGAACTGGAGGATGCTAGGACCCGGGCCTATGCCGCCGGCCAGGAGGACGCCAAGGCCGCCGCCCGGGTGGCTGAAAATGTGTCCGTCGCCGACAGCCGGGAAAACCCCTGACAGCTCGTTTCCACGAACAAAAAAAGTGCCCCCGCGGGGGCACTTTTTTTATTCCGTATCAATCGCTCCGTGAGCACTTTTCCGCGTCGATGGCCAGCACCACCATCAGGGCATACAGGGCATCCCCCGGGTCCGCCACGTCGATGGTATAGGTGTCTGTCCAGTTAAACAGCTCCTTGCTGATAGAAGCCACCGTCCGGGGCCCGTCCTGGATGGTATAGTCCCACTCCATGAAGCTGCCCTCCACCGTCCAGCCGCAGAAATCCATGGTGAAGGACGGGTGGAAAAACGTGAACTCCTTGCGGATGGTGCCGATGCACCGCTCCCCCACATACAGATCAAACTTCGGCAGAAACGTCAGCACCTGCTGCTTTACTGTGGCAATGTGCTGCCCATAGGGGTCCAGAATGTGCAGGCAATGACCCCAGGAGAGCTTTCCCTCCACGGTATAGGCCACATCGCCGCCCTCATAATAGATGTCGTAGCTGTCAAACCACGAAAAGAACCGTTGCTTGAAATACAGCTTCATCAGATGCACCTCCCTTTTTCCCCAGTATACCGGATTTGCACCCCGCTTGCAAGGGAAATTCCTCTTTACAAAATAGAAAGTATGTTCTATAATGGTGGCAGTATCTTTGAAGGGAGGGCGATGCCATGCGCGCACGGCCTGTCAGCTGCTGCTTTTCCGGCCACCGTCCGTCCAAGCTCCCCTGGGGGGAAAACGAAGACGATCCCCGGTGCCGGGCCCTGAAGGTCCGGCTTCGGGACGCGCTGGACGCCGCCTATGAGGCGGGATACCGGCACTTCATCTGCGGTATGGCCCAGGGCTGCGACCTGTATTTCTGTGAGCTGGCCCTGGCCCTGCGGCAGCGGCACGGGGACGTCAGCGTGGAGGCGGCCATCCCCTGCCCCACCCAGGCCGACGGCTGGCCCCGGACCCAGCAGGAGCGCTACCGCCGCCTGGTGGCGGCCTGCGACTACGAGACCCTGGTGCAGTCGTCCTACAGTCCCGGCTGCATGCAGCGGCGCAACCGCTATATGGTGGACCACGCCGCCCTGCTGCTGGCGGTCCACAACGGCCAGCCCGGCGGCACCCGCCGCACCATGGAATACGCCATGCGCCGGGGCCTGCAGATCGTGGACATCCCCCCGGTGATGGAACCGTGACATAATCCCGGCCGCCGCCGCATAGGCTTGTCTCAAAGAGGTGAACGCTTTGAAACAGGCAATTTTGCGGCGGGGGCTGGCGCTCTTGCTGGCGGCGGCAGCCCTGGGCACGGTGCTGGCCGGAGCCGGGGCGGACAGCGCCGCCGCCCTGTGGCAGTCCGTGTCCCGCCGCCCCCATCTGTCCCGGGGACTGCTGCGGTGGGAGCTGGGGGACCTTCTGGGGCTGGACGGACTGTCCGCCGCCACGGTGCTGGCCCTGGGCCAGTCGCCGGTGCTGCTGGCGGGCCGGTCCCTTGCGGTGCAGGAGGACGACGCCCCCCAGCCGGACCCGGAACCGGAACCGGAACCGGAAAACCCCGCCCCCGCTCCGTCGGAGGACCCGGCCCCCCAGCCCGGGGCGGACAACGGCGTCCCGGCCCAGACGGTGGACCCCCGCTCCACCGACGGCTACAGCATCATCAACGGGGTGTACATCAAAAACAAATCCAGCCGGACCCTGGACCCGGCGGTGCTGGGGGACCGGCAGTTCGCGGCCTGTCCCCAGCAGGGACCCCAGGTCCTCATCGTCCACAGCCACGCCAGCGAGTCCTATACCATGCCCCCGGGGCAGGAGTACGTCCCCTCCGGCACCTTCCGCACGGCGGACCGCTCCTGCAACATGGTCCGGGTGGGGGACGAGCTGGCGGCGGAGCTGTCGTCCTACGGCATCTCCGTGGTCCACGACCGCACCCTCCACGACGGGGAATCGTACAACGACGCCTATGAAAACAGTCTGGCGTCTATCCAGAGCTACCTGGCCAAGTACCCCTCCATCGTCTATGTGCTGGACCTGCACCGGGACGCGGTGCAGGACGCCAACGGCACCCAGTATAAGCTGGTGACGGCGGAGGACCCCGCCGCCGCCCAGGTGAGCCTGATCATGGGCGTGGCCCACGACGGCTGGCAGGACAACCTGCGCCTGGCCATCGCCGTTCAGGAGAAGCTGGAAAGCCAGTCCCCCACCCTGATGCGGCCCATCACCCTGCTGAACTACCGCTATAACCAGTTTGCCGCCCCGGGCAGCCTGCTGGTGGAGGTAGGGGCCGCCGGGAACTCGCTGGACGAGGCCCTCCGGGCCGCCCGGCTGTTTGCCAAAGGCTTCGCCGAGACCATCCTGGGGCGATAAGAAAATACCGTCTGTAGTTTTCTTGAAGAAAACTACAGACGGTATTTATTATTCCTCCGTGTGGCGGTTCTTTTTGGCCAGCTCCGCGATCTCGCCGAACTTCCCGGTGACATAGCTGTAGCTTTTCCGGCCATGGGGCAGCAGACAGCCGCTGCAATCCTTGATGCCGTCGCCGATATACCGGAAATTGCCGCCGCACCGGTCCCCTAAGGCGTACAGGGGACAGTAGCAGAACAGGCAGTTGAAGTCCTCCGGATGGGCGGTCTCATGGCAGGGGAAAAACTCGCAGGCCGTGTGCTGGAAGAAGGAGTAGCGGCACTCCTCGGGCTTGGTGGACAGGGCTTCACATTTCTCCATGGTGCACCTCCGTAACCGGCTTTCCGGGCCAGTAGATGACATAGCACTCCGCCATCTCGCCCATGTAGAAAAAGACGTTTTCTCCCATTTCGATGTGCTTGCCGAAGGTCAGATCCGGCACGAACAGCCGCCCGCAGGTGCGCTTGGGCCCCTTGATGGTGTAGCCCTCCGGGTTGGGATTGTCCCGCAGAGCCTCCGCCGCCTCCTGCAAGCCCGGGAAGCGCAGGGTCTTTTCCAGCTGGGCCAGCTGGGTCTCGCCGTTGATATAGACCAGGTGGTCCTGGTCCCGGAACCAATTGATGAGCATATGTCGTCCTCCTGATAGATCATACGGATTCTTGATGGAAATATTGATTCGGCCATCCCGTGTGTGCGGCCGGTTATCGGAAATCTTCTTGTGGTGTCATTGCGAAACCAGTCCGCAGACTGGTTGTGGGCCCGACATCAACCGTCGGGTCTGCCGAACGCACGTTCCTTATGCGTTCGGCTGCAATCCGTTCCCCCACGCCTTGGCTCTCCCTTTGGGAGAGCTGTCACCGAAGGTGACTGAGAGGGCCTGTAAGGGCGGTGGCTCTGCCCCGCCCGCTATTCCGGCGCTTTCGGGCCGGGTAGAACCCGGCCTCTACAGGCGTTTACCGGCAAATTTCACATAAGGTAAGGGGGCGGGCGGGAGTGGCTGCTCCTGCCCGCCCCCATGGAAAGCTGCGGCAGTGCCGCGCTCAGGCTTGCAAAAAAACCGCGCCAATAGTCAAATTGGCGCGGCCGGTTTCCCGCGATTGAAGCTATCCTCCGCCGTATGGCGCGCAGCGGGGGCAACATGGCGGCAAGCAGGTCTTCTGACTGACGGATCAGCAGCAGGCGCACGGTCTTCCCGGTTTCCCAGTGACGGACTTTCGTCCCTGTGCGCGGCCTCCCCGTATACAGCGGCGGTACCGTTCAGGATTCTCACCTGATTCACTATTCTCCCGTGCCGCCCACCCGGCGGCGCAGGCACTTGCGCGATGTATTCTCTTTTTCTGTCCACAGTGTACCATCCGGCGGCCCATCTGTCAAGAGGGCAGCGAAATTCATGAAAAAAACTTGCCATGGGCCGGGGAATCGTGTATGATAGAAGAAAAACCGAAGGGAGTCCTCCTCATGACCGCCGAACAACGCCGGAGCCGGATCAGCGCCCGGCTCCATGAAGCCCATCAGCCCATCAGCGCCACCGCCCTGGCCAAGGAGCTTGGCGTCAGCCGCCAGATCATCGTGGGAGACGTGGCCCTGCTGCGGGCCGCGGGCCAGGCCATCACCGCCACCGCCCGGGGCTATGTGATCCCCGACGCCGGGGAGACGGGCCTGCCGCGCCAGGTGGCCTGCCGCCACGACGGCACCGGCACCCGGGACGAGCTTAATGCCATGGTGGACTGCGGCTGCACCGTTGTGGACGTCATTGTGGACCACCCGGTCTATGGCCAGCTGTCCGCCCCGCTGCACCTGCGCAGCCGCCTGGACGTGGAGCAGTTCATGGCCCGCATGGAGGGGGCCGCCCCCCTGTCCCAGCTGACAGACGGCATCCATCTGCACAGTCTGTCCTGCCCCGATGAGGCGTCCTATGAGCATCTGAAGGCCCGCCTGCGGGAGCTGGGCTTCCTGGCGGAGTAAAGTTCCGGTTGACAAACGGAAAAGACGTGATAGAATGTTATACAGGTGTCATGACACCTGTATAACATTCTTTTTACATATGCGAGGTCAAAGCTATGGAAGCAGTTCGCAAGTTCCTGGCCCGGAAGAACATCGTTTTCTCGGCCAAGCGGTATTTCATCGACGCCATGGGCGCTATGGCCCAGGGCCTGTTCTGCACCCTGCTGGTGGGGACCATCCTCAACACCATCGGTCAGCAGCTTCATATCGGATTTCTGACGGAGGTGATCGTCACCCTGGGCAAGGGGGAGGGCGCCGTGACCTACACCATCGGCGGCCTGTGCTCGGCCATGGTGGGGCCGGGCATGGCGGTGGCCATCGGCCGGGCGCTGGAGGCGCCGCCTCTGGTGCTGTATTCCCTGATTCCCGTGGGCTTCGCCACCAACTTCATGGGCGGGGCCGGAGGGCCTCTGGCGGTGCTGTTCGTGGCGATCCTGGCCAGCGAGATCGGCAAGGCCGTCAGCAAGGAGACGAAGATCGACATTCTGGTAACGCCCATTGTCACGGTGCTCTCCGGCATCGGCATCGCCGCCCTGATCGCCGCCCCCATCGGCGCGGCGGCCAGCGCCGTGGGCCGGTTCATCATGTGGGCCACGGAGCTGCAGCCCTTCTTCATGGGCATCATCGTGTCCGTGGTCATCGGCGTGGCCCTGACCCTGCCCATCTCCTCCGCCGCCATCTGCGCGGCCCTGGGTCTGACGGGTCTGGCCGGCGGCGCCGCCGTGGCGGGGTGCTGCGCCCAGATGATTGGCTTCGCGGTGATGAGCTTCCGGGAAAACCGCTGGGGCGGCCTGGTGGCCCAGGGCCTGGGCACCAGTATGCTGCAGATGGGCAACATCGTCCGCAACCCCCGGGTCTGGATCCCCCCCACCCTGGCCTCCGCCATCACCGGCCCCATCGCCACCTGCCTGTTCCGGCTGGAGATGAACGGCGCGGCGGTGTCCAGCGGCATGGGCACCTGCGGCCTGGTGGGCCAGATCGGCGTGTATACCGGCTGGGTCAGCGACGTGGCCGCCGGGATCAAAGCCGCCGTCACCGGGATGGACTGGCTGGACCTGGTGCTGATCTCCTTTGTGCTGCCGGCAGTCCTTACCTGGCTGTTGGCGGTCCCCCTGCGCAAGTGGGGCTGGATCAAGGACGGGGACCTGGCCCTGGACCTGTAACGAAAAATGCGCCTCCCAAGGGAGGCGCATTTTTTGACACTATTCGCTTATTTTGTTGACAAACGGACAGTTTCATGCTATACTCAGGACCACTTTTTCAAAAACAGGAGGTCCTATGAACGTTGAATTGATCGTGGATTCCACGGTGGACGTGCCGGAGCACATCCGCAGCCGGTTGACGGTGGTACCTCTGACCATTCACTTTGGCCAGGAGGAGTATCTGGACGGCGTCACCATGGATAAACACCGTTTTTATGAACGTCTGGTGGAAAGCGACGTGCTGCCCACCACCAGCCAGGCCAGCCCCGCCGCCTTTGACCGGGAGTTCCGGCGGGTGCGGCGCAGCGGCGGCAGTGCCGTGGTGCTGACCATCGCTGCCGGGCTCTCCGGCACCTATCAGAGCGCCTGCATCGCCGCGGCGGAGTATGACAACATCTATGTGGTGGACAGCGGCACCGCCGCCATCGGCGCGGGCATTCTGGCGGAGTACGCCCTGGCCTGTCTGGACCGGGGCATGGACGCCGCCGGGCTGGCCCGGGCCCTGGAGCAGAAGCGGCAGGACGTGTGCGTCCTGGCCCTGGTGGACACCCTGGAGTACCTGAAGCGGGGCGGCCGCATCTCCAAAACCACCGCCCTGGCCGGGGGACTGCTGAACATCAAGCCTGTGCTGACCATTGAAAACGGTGAAATCCTTCTGGTGGGCAAGGCCCGGGGCTCCCGCCAGGGCAACAACCTGCTGGTGGAAAAAATCCACGCCTGCGGCGGCATCGACTTTTCCCTGCCCATCCTCCTGGGCTACACGGGGCTGACGGACGTGTTCCTGAAAAAATACGTGGAGGACAGCCGGGCCCTGTGGGAAAACGGAACAGACCGGCTGGATTCCACCCTCATCGGCGGCGTCATCGGCACCCACGCCGGGCCTGGGGCCGTGGCGGTGGCCTTTTTCCGCAAGAAATAAGCTCCCCCTGGGACGTCCCGGCTTTGTCCCGGGTCATAGGGCTTGCAAACCGGGATGTCCCGGGGTACAATGGAACAGGAAAGGGGTGATCGGTATGCAGCCGGGGATCATAGAGCTGGACCTGCATGGGAAAAACGCGTACCAGGCCCGGGTGGCCATTGACGCCGCCCTGCGCCGCTGCGGCGGCGGGGTGTACCGTCTGCGGCTGATCCACGGCTATCACGGCGGAACGGCCCTGCGGGACCTGTGCCGGGAATACGCCGGGCACCCCCGGGTGCTGCGGCTGGTCGCCAGCCCCGGATCCACGGACCTGGTGCTGCGGGAGTTCTGAAGGAGGGTCTTTATGAAAATCGCACAGATCCAGATGCACGTTTCCGCCGATAAGGCGGAGAACATCCGCCATGCCTGCGAACTGGTGCGCTCCGCCGGGGACATCGACCTGGCGGTGCTGCCGGAGATGTTCTGCTGCCCCTATGACAACGCATGCTTCCGGGATTACGGCGAGCCCTTTGCCGGGCCCGCCCAGCGGGCCATGTCCCAGCTGGCCCGGGAGCGGGGCATCTACCTGATCGCCGGGTCCCTGCCGGAGCTGGAGGGGCACCGGGTATACAACACCTCCTTTGTCTATGCTCCCGACGGCACCTGCATCGCCCGGCACCGGAAGATCCACCTGTTCGACATCGACGTGGAGGGCGGCCAGCGGTTCATGGAGTCGGAGGTCCTGTCCCCGGGCCGGGAGGTCACCACCTTCGACACCCCCTGGGGGACCATGGGCCTTTGCATCTGCTTCGATATGCGGTTTCAGGAGCTGTGCCGCCTGATGGCCCTGCGGGGTGCCAGGGTGATCTTCGCCCCGGCGGCCTTCAACATGACCACCGGCCCCGCCCACTGGAAAATCCTCTTCCGGCAGAGGGCCGTGGACCAGCAGTGCTTCACCGTGGGCACCTCCCCGGCCCGGGACAAAAGCGCCTCCTATGTGGCCTGGGGACACTCCATTGTCTGCGACCCCTGGAGCCGGGTGATCCGCCAGTGCCCGTCAAGAGAGGCGGTGGCCGTTACGGAGCTGGATCTGTCCATGGTGGACAGCGTCCGGCGGCAGCTGCCCATTCTCTCCGCCCGCCGGGAGGACGTGTACCGGCTGACGGAGCTGTGATGGCAGGCAGTATTCCGCCAAAACGCAGCTGAGGTATCCGTGCCGCAATCGGCATCTGATACTGATTCTTGATTAAAAAATTTAATCAAGAATCCCGTGCGCCGTGCGCACGCACAGCGTGTGAAAACACGCTGTGACGTCTCATACAAATTTGATTAAGAAAGGTGTGGTTTTTATGAAGATGAATCGTGTATGGAGGGTTCACGCTTCCTAACCCTCCGAATAAAATTTTGGAGGAAACAAAATGAAAAACCAAATCACCATCCGTGAAGCCGTCACGGAAAACGATGCTGCTGCCTTCTGGGAGCAGCTGCACGCCTATCACAAGCGGGATATTTTCACAGACTCCGACAAGGAAGAACTGGAATATTTCCTTGGTCAAGCGTATCGTGACCACATGATGAAGATCAACGGCAGGCCGCAGGATCGCTGCTTCTTCCTGTTCTTCCATCGGGGCGGACAGGATATCGGCTTTGCTATGCCGGTAATCTTCACCACGGAGGACGGCAAGTGCTTTATCATGGAGTTCTGCGTCTACCCGGAGTTCCGGGGCAGCGGCACGGGAAAAGCGTGTGCAGCAGCGCTTCTGGACTGGGCAAAAAAACACGGCGCGCGTTATGCGGAGCTGAACTATGGCGGCAACGAGCGGCGGCGCCGCTTTTGGGAATCGGTGGGTTTTATCGAGAACGGCGCGGACCAATGGGGCGAACCGCTGATGCTCCTGCCCCCGGAGGAAAATCTTCCGATTACCGCAGAGCTTCTCGCCGACCCGGAGGACTGGCAGCTGAAAAAACTGGAAAACGGCTTTCTCAAAGAGATCGGCGAAGCACCGTCAACGGAGGAAAAGCAGGAACGGCTGGCGCAGGCCATCCGGGATGGGAAGATCACGTTCTTTGTGGCAAGGCGGGGCTATCGGGCAGTGGGGATGTGCAGCGTTTCCCGTTGCTTTTCCACCTTCACCTGCACAGATGTCGGGATATTCGATGACTTTTACATGGAGCCTGTGTTCCGGAAAAAGGGCGCTGCCCGGCTGCTGGCACAAGCAGCGCAAGAATGGAGCAAGGAAAACGCCCTTGCCAGCCTGACCGTCACCTGCGCCCCCTGCGACGAGGGGATGTATCAAGTGCTCGGCTTCGATACCCATCTGGGCAAGGCGTTTGCACATCTGGGCTGAATCGCCCGCCGGGAGGACGTGTACCGGCTGACGGAGCTGTGATGGCCGGCAGTATTCCGCCAAAACGCAGCAGTAAGGAGGATAAACCATGAGATTGCGCAGAGATAAGTAACAGTTTCCATAAAATTTGAATGGAGGTTACTTAATATGGAAATCAGAGAATACAAAACATACAACGAATCAGAGATTCTGCGCTTATACACGAGTGTTGGCTGGACGGCCTACACCGATCAGCCGGAGGTACTGCGTAAAGGCTTTGAGGGCTCTATGCTGACCCTTGCCGCTTATGAGGGCGATCAGCTTCTTGGCATCATTCGCACCGTGGGCGATAGGCATACCATCGTGTTTGTGCAGGACATATTGGTGTTTCCGGAGCATCAGCGAAAAGGCTTCGGCTCTGCGCTCTTACAAGCCGTTCTGAACCGATACAGCCATGTTCGTCAGATTGAGCTGGCAACGGATCACACGCCGAAAACCATTGCTTTTTACAAGTCAATGGGATTCTATGAATTGTCCGAAATCGGTTGCTGTGGATTTATGAGAGGATAAGAATACCAGCATCTCAATGCCAAAGGCAATTGCTGGGGGTATCCGTGCCGCCATCGGCAGCTGAATACAAACGCAAACTAATATTTGCCTTTTCCGGGATTGTGTGGTATGCTGATGCCTGCCGGTCCGTCCGGACACGGCACTATGGGAAAAGAGGGAGAGCGCATATGAAAACCTATCAGGAAATGACCCTTGCGGAACGGCAGGCGGAATACGCCGCCCTGTGCAGGACCCACCAGGAGCAGAAGGCCCTGGGCCTGGACCTGAATATGGCCCGGGGAAAGCCCGGCCGGGAGCAGCTGGACATGGTCATGGAGATGTACAACATCCCCCTGACCGCCGACGACTTCATCACCGACGGCATCGACGCCCGGAACTATGGCTATGTGGCGGGTATTCCCATCGCCCGGAGGCTGTTTGCGGACCTTCTGGGCTGCAAGCCCGGCCAGGTCATCGCCGGAGGCAACTCCTCCCTGGAGATGATGTTCGACGCCGTGTCCAAGGCGTATACCCACGGCCTGCTGCACAGCGAAAAGCCCTGGGGCAAGCTGGACAGGGTGAAATGGATCTGCCCGGTACCGGGGTATGACCGGCACTTCAATGTCACGGAATCCTTCGGCATGGAGCTGCTGTCCGTCCCCATGACGGAAACCGGCCCCGACATGGACCGGGTGGAGCAGCTGATCCGGGACCCGGAGGTCCGGGGTATGTGGAACGTGCCCAAATACTCCAACCCCACGGGCATCACCTATTCCCTTGAGACCATCCACCGGCTGGCCGCCATGAAGCCCGCCGCGCCGGACTTCATGCTCATGTGGGACAATGCCTACTGCGTCCACGAGCTGGAGGGGGATTTCGTGCCCTTCCCGGACATTCTGTCCCTGTGCGCGGAGTACGGCAATGGCGACATGGTGTATGAGTTTGCCTCCACCAGCAAGATCACCTTCCCCGGGGCGGGCATCGCCTGCGGGGCCGTCAGCGAGGCCAACGTGGAATACTTCAAGAATCTGCTGAACATCCAGATCATCAGCTACGATAAAATGAACCAGCTGCGCCATGTGCGGTATCTGAAGGACAAGGAGACCACCCTGGCCCTGATGCGGCGTCATGCGGCCATTCTGGGGCCCAAGTTCCGGGCCGTGGAGGACGAGCTGGACCGCCACCTGGCCCCCTGGGGCATCGCCAGCTGGAGCCATCCCAAAGGCGGCTATTTCGTCAGTCTGGACGCCATGCCCGGAACCGCCAGGCGGGCGCTGGAGCTGTGCCGGGACGCCGGGGTCACCATGACCGCCGCCGGGGCCACCTTCCCCTACGGCGTGGACCCCCAGGACAGCAACATCCGCATTGCCCCCTCCCTGCCGTCGGTCCACGAGCTGGAGCAGGCCATCGCCATTCTGTGCGACTGCCTGCGCATGGCGGCCCTGGAAAAGCTGGGTATCTGAACCCACCATATGCGAAAAACGGCCGCACCCTCCGGGGTGCGGCCGAAGCACGTCAACCATACGAAAGAAGCACGTTAAAGAAGGATGGAGCATCGCATGAACAAGAAAGTGCTTGCCAGCGGTGTCCGACCGCACCGGCCATAACTTCGGCAACGTGAAGATCGCCTTCGACGTGGGCTGCGTGGTGCTGGCGGCATAAATATCGCAAAAATGGCGTGCGCCGGGGCGCACGCCATTTCTTTATTTCTCCATTTCCCGGGTAAGCTCCTGGTCCAGATGCACCGCGCCATAGAGGTTCTTGGCGCTGCATCCGGCCCGGCCGCCGCCGGCACAGGCGCAGGCGCACGCACAGGCGCAGCTGCTGGCGCAGGCGCAGTGTCCCCCGCCGCCGAAGCCGCCCCCTCCGAAGCCGCCTCCCCGGCTGCCGCCGCCGAAGCCGCCGCTGCGGGGCGGTTTCGGTTTTTCCCGGGTACCGTGGGAGCCGGGCCGGGGCCGTCCGTCCGGCCCTGCCGGATACCATAGGCCGCTGACGAACACATAGTGGGTGCCGAAGCCGCCCCGATATCCGTCGGAGGCCGCCGCCACCCTGACGATAAGGAACACCACCACCAGCAGGATCACCAGCCCCACCAGACCCAGGCCGCCGTCGTCCTGGTAATCCGGGTCATATCCCGGGTCGTACCCCGGGTCGTTGTCCTGGGGCAGGTTGTCCCGGCTGCCCTCCTGGGCCAGCTGGGCGGGCCAGCTGTCGTACCGGACGGTAAAGTCCAGCTGCTGGCCGTGGTCCAGGTCCGTCAGGACCGCCGCATGGTCCCCGCCGGTATTTCCCAGGGAGTCCACGCCGTCCACCCCCGCCGGATCGTGCCAGGTCAGGGTCATCTGCCCCACCCGGGCCTCGTTGAACCAGCCGGGGGTATAGACATACTCCACGGAGCCGTCGGCCCCCAGGGTGTACATATACTCCTGGATCCAGCTGTAAGAGAACCGGAAGGTCTCCCCGTCGTCATAGTCCCGGTTGAAGTACACATACATATAGCTGTTGTCGAAGCTCAGGCGGTCGATGTTGTCCGTCAGGGCCTGCTCCTGGCGGATGCTGCCGTTGGGCACGCCGATCTTCACCCAGCTCACCGGCCCCTCCGCCAGCACCGTCCACTCCAAGGTCACCTGGATCCGCAGGCTGCCGTCCTCGGTGTTGGGGGTCACGTCCACGTCATAGGACTCGATGCGGTCCAGGTCCTGGGCGAAGGCCGTATGTACCGGCCCCAGGGCCAGCACCAGACACAGGCACAGCAGCGCCCGGCACAGAATTTTACGCATGGTCAGCAGCCCCCTTCCTGCCGCAGCTGGCAGATGTGCTCCATTTTGGCGCTTTCCGCCCGGATGCGGCGGCATGGCTCGCCGTCCCAGATACCGCTCCAGTCGTCGGTCAGCAGGTTCCCCAGGCCCGGCCCCTCCAGCCAGCTCTGGCAGGGCAGCACCGTGCCGTCCGGGGCCAGGGCCATGTTGGACAGGCACGCCCCGCAGCTGGGGATCAGGTGCAGGCCCATGTCCCGGAGGGCCTCCTCCGGCAGCCAGCCGGGGCTGGTGAAGTCCAGCTCCATGCCCAGGCCGTGGGCCGTTTCCGCCGCCCGGCGGAGGATGTCCGTCAGCTCCTCCTGGCTCAGCCGGGTGGCCCGGCTCTCCCCCCCGGCGGCGGAGCCGGTGGGGATCAGCCCCGAACAGGTGACGTACCGCACCCCCAGGCCGTGGACGAACCGCAGGGTTTCGGCATAGTCCCGGTTCAGGCTGCACAGGGGCGTGTTCACCGACACGATCAGCCCCGCCGCCGCGGCATTGCGGATGCCCTGCACCGTGTCATCGAAGCCCTCCGCCCCCACCAGGGCGTTGTGGACCTCCCGCCGGGCGTCGTACAGCGTCACCTGCACGCTGTCCAGACTGGCCTCAAACAGCCTGCGGCACAGCTCCGGCGTCAGCAGGCGTCCGTTGGTGTTCAGCCGGGTAACGAACCACTGGGCCGCCTCCACCAGCTCCGGCAGGTCCGGCCGCAGGGTGGGCTCCCCGCCGGTGAAGGTCACCTGGGGGATGTTGGCCCGGCGCAGCTTCTCTAAAAGCTCCCGCCACTGGTCCGTGGTCAGCTCCGGCGTTTCCCCCAGGGTCTGCCCGGCGGCGTAGCAGTGCAGGCACTTCTGGTTGCAGTGCCACCGGCCCTCCCGGGTCATGGCACTGATCATCAGGTCCATCCGGTGGGGGGCGGACATCCGCCCGGCGTATTCGCCCAGGGAGAGGGCTCCCACCTCCGCCGGAGGCTCCTGCCCCCGGGCGATGGCCACGATGCTCCGGAGCATCAGCTCCAGGTCCCCCAGCAGAACGGCTTTCCCGGTGCCGGGATAGGTGCGGCGGGTGGCCTTCACCGCCGCCAAAAGCATGGACTGCCAGTCCTGCTCTCCGATCTCCCGGCCGCTCCAGGGCTCCAGCTGGTCCATGAAATTGGCCAGCAGGATGGCCCAGCTCAGGTTCAGGGGCACCAGCTGCGCCCCGTTCAGCAGCAGAAGAAACGGGTCGGCGGGGTCCTCCGTCCGGGGCGGGATCATGTGGATGCGCACCACGCCGGGGCCCCGAGGGTCGATGGTGATGTGGCGCACATAGTCCAGGCGGCTGCGGCGATACCGCCGTTCCAGCCAGGTCATTTTTGCCATATTGCGTCTCCTTTTATGGGTAATGGGTTCGGGGGGGTTCTGGGAACCATCCCGTTCCTACGCGGCAGGGCACATGGGCCCTGCCCTAAAAGACATTCTATCGTTAAACACTCCGTAGGGCGGGGCCCATGTCTGCCCACCATCGTGCCAGCCGACTCTCGGCCGCTGTCGCGGCCGACAGTCGGAGCACTTCCTCGAAATCGCCTCGCTTCATCCGCCACCGGCGGCGCTTCGGCGATTCTCTGCCGACAAACGCGGCGGCGCGGGAAAACCCCGCGCCGCCGGAATGGTCTGTTTTTTTACTTGGCCACGGCGTCCTTCAGGGCCTTGCCGGCCTTGAAAACGGGGGTCTGGGAAGCGGGGATCTCGATGGTCTCCTTGCTTCTGGGGTTGCGGCCGGTGCGGGCAGCGCGCTTCTTCACCTCGAAGGAGCCGAAGCCCATGAGCTGCACCTTCTCCTCCTCGTGCAGGGCGGCGGTGATGGTGCCCAGGGTGGCGGCGATGACAGCCTCGGTGTCCTTCTTGGACATGCCGGTCTCTTCCGCCACGGCGGCGATCAGTTCGGTCTTATTCATGATAGTCCTCCTAAAAATTTTCCTTGGTCAAAATCTATCCCAAAGCGATGAATATCGCATCAGAAACCTGGGTCAGATGGGGGCCGCCTTACTTGGCGGCGTTCCACAGGCCGGTCATTTCCTCCAGGGTCAGGTCCGACACGCTGACGCCCCGGTCCCGGGCCCCCTGCTCCACCGCCCCATAGCGGCGGATGAACTTTTCACAGGCGGCGTTCAGGGCGTCCTCCGGGTCCACTCCGGCAAAGCGGGCGGCCTTCACGGCGGCAAACAGCACGTCCCCCAGCTCCTCGGCCACGTTGGCGCCGTCCTGCACCGCCTGGTGCAGCTCGCCCACCTCCTCGTCCAGCTTGGACAGGGCCCCCTGGATATCCGGCCAGTCGAAGCCATCGTCTGCGGCCTTTTTCTGGAGCTTTTCCGCCCGCCACAGGGCAGGCAGGGACCGGGCCACGCTGTCCATGGCCTGGGTGGTGGTGCGCTGGTGCTTCTCCCGGCGCTTGATGGCATCCCAGCTGACCAGCACCGACTCCGCGTCCTTTTCCGGCTCCGCGCCGCCGAACACATGGGGGTGGCGGAAGATCAGCTTCTTCACCACGCCGTCCACCACGTCCTCCATGGTGAACCGGCCCCGCTGGCGCTCGATGTCCGCGTGGAACACCACCTGCATCAGCACGTCCCCCAGCTCCTCCCGCAGCAGGTCCGCGTCGTCCCGGTCGATGCCCTCGGCGGCCTCATAGGCCTCCTCCAGCAGTCCCCGGCGGATGGATTGGTGGGTCTGCACCTGGTCCCAGGGGCAGCCCTCCGGCGAGCGGAGCACCCGGATGATCTCCAGCAGGTCGTCGTAGTTGTATCGCGCTTTCTCCTTAAAATGTACCATATTCCCGCTCCTATTGCAAGTCCTCTTATCGGCAAAATAGCCTGATGAGGCTGTTTTTCGTGAAAAATGTACGGAATTTTCGTCTATTTCAGCCGCAGCCAGCGGACAAGACGCTCCCCGCCGGGCAGGGCCATGGCCTCCTCCCGGCCCACGGCCCCCAGCAGCAGCGCCGCCCCGGCGTAGATCACCGCCGCCAGAGCCACCGCCAGCAGGGTGGCCAGCCCCCCGGGCAGCAGGTCTGCCAGCAGCCGGTGGAGCCACCATGCCGCCGCGCCCATCCCCAGGGCCGCCAGCCCCGGCCGGGAGAACACCCGGAAATAATCGGGCCTTTCCGGCACATACCGGGCGATGGCCCCCAGGTTCAGCACCGTGATCAGGGCATAGCAGCACAGGGTGCTTACCGGCAGGCCCCGGATGCCGTAATCAGGGTTGGAGATCATCAGATAGTTCAGGGCGATCTTCAGCCCGCCTCCGGCCAGCAGGGTCCAAAGGGGGACTTTTTCCCGGCCATAGGCCTGCAAAATCCCGTTGGATAGGGCCATCAGGCACACAAAAATGCTGCCGACGCCCAGAATTTCCAGGTGATACGCCGCGGCCTCCAGGGTGGCCGCCCCCTTGGCGGGGTACAGCAGCTCCAGAATGGGCCGGGCCAGAACGCTGAGTCCCACCCCCGCCGGCAGGGCCAGCAGGGCCGTCAGCCGGAAGGCGGCGGCGGTGTGCCGCCCGGCGGAGGCCCGGTCCCCCCGGGCCAGGGCCGCCCCGATGGCGGGGATCAGGCTGATGGTCAGGGGATAGATAAACGCCGCCGGAAGGGCGAACAGGTTCCCGGCGTAGCTGTACACCCCATAAAGGCTCCCGGCCTCGGCCTCCGTCAGGCCCCAGGAGGTCTGCAGGATGCCCATGGTGATGGACTGGTCCAGCAGGTTGATCACCGACAGGCTCACGGAGCCCACGGTGATGGGCACCCCGATGGCCAGCAGCTGGCGCAGGATATCCCGGCTCTGTCCCGGGTCGTCCCGGCCCTTGTCCCGGGACAAATGGGTCGCTGTCCACACGGTCAGGGCCAGCAGGGACAGAATCACCCCCGCCGTGACCCCGGCGATGGCACCGGCGGCGGCTATGTGGGAGGGGTACCCCTGCCGCAGCAGCCACCAGGCAAGACCCAGGCCCACCATCAGCTTGCTGGCGGATTCGATGACCTCGCTGGCGGCGGTGGGCCGCATATCGCCCATGCCCTGGGTATAGCCCCGGATCACCGACACCAGACACACGCACAGCACCGCCGGAGACAGCACCCGGATGGCGTCCTCCGCCCGGGTGTTGTGCATCCACCCGGCCAGGTCACCGGCCAGGAAGAACATCAGGCCGCTGCTGAGAAGCCCCAGCAGCAGAAACAGCCAGAAGGCCACGGAGACGATGCGCCGCCGCCGGTTTACCCAGCCCAGAGCCTCCGCCTGGGACACCAGCCGGGAAAGGGCCAGAGGAAGCCCGGCGGTGGACACCATCAGCAGCAGGTTATAGATGTTATAGGCGGCGTAGAAATAGTTCATGCCCTGCTCGTCCAGCAGGTTCCCCAGAGGGATCTTGTACAGGGCGCCGATGGCCTTGGTAACAAGCATGGTGACCGTCAGCAGGGCGGCGCCCCCTAAAAATGACTGCTTCCCCCTGGTCATGGACCCTCCTCATTTCACTTCTTCATATTTTCATGGAATGCCCGGAAGGCCGACAGGTTCTCGGCGATCTTTTCGGGCCGCTGGATATACTCCGTGGGGTATTTGGCGTGGAACACCCGCTGGATGCGGCCTCGGACCGGGTCCACCATCTTGGTGGAGCCGCCTGCCCCCAGGGAGAGGATGCTGTGCAGCTCCTCCATGATGTAAATATTATACAGCCCCTGGGCTCCGGATATGCACCAGCCCACGTTTTCAAAGCTGCCGGACATATACTTCTGGCGATAGAGATAGTACGGGGAGAATCCGGCGGCGCGGAGGGTGGGGTCGGCATAGTCCAGCATCCGGGCCACGTCCGCCGCCGTGGGGATGGGCAGCCCCTCCAGCAGGATGCGGCTGCCCTTTTTCAGGCTCAGGGTATGGACGGTGATGTTGTCGGCCCCGAAGGTCAGGCACTTGTCCAGGGTCCGGCGGAAGCCCTCCGGCGTGTCGGCAGGCAGCCCGGCGATCAGGTCCATGTTCACATGGGGAAAGCCCATGGAGGCGGCCAGGGCCATGGTGTCCTCAATGTCCCGGGCGGTGTGGCGGCGGCCGATGGCCCGGAGCACTTCATCCTCCAGGGACTGGGGATTGACGCTGATGCGGTCGGCCCCGTGGTCCAGCAGCACCTGGAGCTTTTCCCGGGTGATGGTGTCGGGCCGTCCGGCCTCGATGCAGTATTCCACGCAGCCGGACAGGTCAAAGCTGCGGTTCAGGTGGGTCAGCAGCCGGTCCATCTGCCGGGCGGACAGGGTGGTGGGGGTGCCGCCGCCCATATAGAAGGACTTGATGCGCAGGCCCGTCTCCCGCACCATTTGGGCGGCGTCGGTGATCTCCCGGCACAGCACCTCTAAATACGGCTCCATCAGCCCCAGGGACTTTTCCACCGACTGGGACACGAAGCTGCAATAGGCGCAGCGGGTGGGGCAGAAGGGGATGCCGATATACAGGGAGATGTCCTCCGGGCGCAGGTCCGCCTTGGCCCGCAGGCCCTCCTGGGCGGTCTCCACCGCCAGGCGGCGGCGGGAGGGGGAGACATAGTAGGTGTCCCCTAAAATGCGGCTGACCTGGGCGGGAGTCTTTCCCTGCTCCAGCAGCCGGGCCGCCAGCTTGCCGGGGCGGATGCCCGTCAATGCGCCCCAGGCCGGGGTGACGCCGGTGATGCTTCGGGCGGCCTTGAAGAAGCTGAGCTTCACGGCCTTCTGCCGCAGGCGCTCCCGCTCATACTCGTCCGTCACGTCCCGCAGCAGGGCCCGGGAGGTCCCCCGGCCCAGCCTGCCGCCGTGGGCGATCTCGGTGACGGCGGTGGCGTATACCGGACCCTGGTGCAGGTCCACCCGGGCCCAGTTGTCCTCCCCCGGCTCCGGCTCCTGATACACGGGCCGCTCCTCCGGGAAAAAGGCCAGCAGACTCTGCTCCACCGCGTAGCGGTCGTCATGACCGCGAAAAACCAGTTTCATAGCCCCGCCCCTTACTTCATGCCCTGGCGGACATAGGGATTCACCCGGCGCTCATAGTCCAGGGTGGTGGGCTGGTCGTGGCCGGGGTAGACCCGGTAGGACCCGGGCAGATTCCCCAGGCGGGCCAGGGATTGCAGCATCTCCCGATAGTCGCCGCCGGCGAAGTCCGTCCGGCCGCAGGAGCAGCGGAACAGGGTGTCGCCGGAGAAGATCACATCCTCCGCCACCAGGCACACGGAGCCCTTGGAGTGGCCCGGGGTCTCCAGCACGGTGACAGTCAGGCTCCCCAGGGTCAGGGTGTCGCCGTCGTGATAGTAGCGCTGGTTATGCTCCGGCAGCCGGGAGAACACCAGCTCCATGTCGCCCCGGCGGCCGTCCACCACGTCCTTTTCGTTGATGTACACCGGCAGGTCCGGGTACTGCTCTAAGATGGGGCGCACGGCGGTGGTGTGGTCAAAGTGACCGTGGGTCAGCAGGATATACTGCAATTGGCAGCCGGACCTGGCCACCATGTCCAGCACCCGGGGGGCCTCGTCGCCGGGGTCGATCAGGGCGCAGACCCCTGCCGTCTCGTCGCTCAGCAGGTAGCAGTTGGTCATAATGGGGCCCACCATAATGGAATCAATTTTCATGGGTTCAACCTCCTGTTCAGGATAAAAGCGGGCGGACAGCGGCGTCCGCCCGGAAGAATGTGGAATACGTTACGCATTCAGCTGGTCCGTGTCCACCACCAGGGTCAGAGGTCCGTCGTTGACGGATTCCACCAGCATCTCGGCACCGAACTCGCCGGTTTCGGTGTGGATGCCCTTTTCCCGGCACAGGGACACGAACTTTTCATACAGGGGGATAGCCACCTCCGGCCGGGCGGCGGCCAGGAAGTCCGGGCGGCGGCCCTTGCGGCAGTTGCCGTACAGGGTGAACTGGGATATCACCAGGATTTCACCGTTGACGGTTTCCAGACCACGGTTCATCTTGCCGTCCTCGTCCTCGAAGATCCGCAGTCCCGTCAGTTTGTCCGCCAGCTTCACGGCCTGGGCCTCGGTGTCGTCATGGGTGATGCCCAGCAGGATCAGGAAGCCGGGGCCGATGCTGCCGATGGTTTTGCCGTCCACGGATACGGAGGCGCTTTTCACGCGGGTCAGCACTGCTCTCATGGTAATATAGTCTCCTTTTCGGTTAATATATTGTGTTTTTTCTCAGCCCGCCGGGCGGGTGACCCGCATAACGCCGGAAATCTGCTCGATGCGGCGCATGACGGTTTTCAGCTGCTGGCTGCTGGACACATCGGTATCCAGGGTGATCAGGGCGAAGCCGTCGGGGGTGGAGCGGGCGTTCATGGAGGCCACATGGGTCTTGGTGGAGGAGAGCACCGTGGAGATATCCACGATGAGGTTGATGCGGTCCTTGGCCACCACCTGGAGGGTGGTGCGGAAGGTGCCCTCCACGTCCTCGGCCCAGGACACCTTGATCCAGCGGCCCTCCTCGTCGGGACGGCGGCGGGCCGGGTCGGCGTTGGGACAGTCCCTCCGGTGGACGGACACCCCGTAGCCCTTGGTGATGAAGCCCACGATGTCGTCCCCGGGGACGGGGGTGCAGCACTTGGAGAACTTCACCAGGCAGTTGCTGAGGCCCTCCACAATGATGCCCTTTTCGCTGTGGGTGCGCTTGGGCACGGCGGGGCGGGTGGCATCGGGGCGGCCTTCCAGCGGCACCTCCGCCTGGCGCTCCTCCTGGTGCTGGTGGAGAATGCGCTGGATATCCTCCCGGATGCGGCCGATGACCTTCAGGCTGCTGATGCCCCCGTAGCCGATGGCGGCGTACAGGTCGTCCAGGCTCTTATAGGTGAGCTTTTTCAGGATGCCGGGGAGGTTTTCGTCGTTGGTAAGCTCCTTCAAAGACACGCCGCAGCGCTTGAGCTCCGACTCGAAGGAGGCCCGGCCCGTGACCACGTTTTCGTCCCGGCGCTCCCGCTTGAGCCACTGGCGGATCTTGGACCGGGCGTTGCTGGACCGGGCGATCTTCACCCAGTCCCGGCTGGGCCCGTGGGCCGACTGGGAGGTGACCACCTCCACAATGTCGCCGTTTTTCAGGCGGCAGTCGAAGGGCACGATGCGACCGTTGACCTTGGCGGCCACCATGTGGTTGCCCACGGCGGAATGGATGTTATAGGCAAAGTCGATGGGGGTGGCCCCGGCAGGCAGGTTGATGACGTCGCCCCGGGGGGTGAACACAAATACCTCGTCGGCGAACATGTCCACCTTCAGGGAGTGGATGAACTCCTCGGCGTCGGCCCCCTCCTGATTCTCCAGCAAGCGGCGGACCCACTCATACCGGCCCTCGTCGCCGCCGCCCTGGCCGTTCTGCTTATACTTCCAATGGGCGGCGATGCCGTATTCGGCCACCTCATGCATCTCCTTGGTGCGGATCTGCACCTCGAAGGGAACGCCGTTCTGGCCCATGACGGTGGTGTGGAGACTCTGGTACATGTTGGGCTTGGGAGTGCCGATATAGTCCTTGAACCGGCCCAGCACGGGTTTGTACAGGTCGTGGATGATGCCCAGAACGTAATAGCAGTCGGACACCGTGTCCACGATGACCCGGAAGGCGAACAGGTCATACACGTCGTCCAGGGACTTGTTCTGGGTGTACATCTTGCGATAGATGGAGTAGGGGTGCTTCATGCGGCCATAGACATAGCCGTCGATATGGGCCTCCTCCAGGCGCTGGGTGATCTGGTCGTGGATGGAGGACATGAAGCCGTCGTACTCCGTGGCCTTCTCGTCCAGGGCGTCCACGATCTCCCGATAGCTGATGGGGTCCAGGTATTTCAGGGACAGGTCCTCCAGCTCCCACTTCATCTTCTGCATGCCCAGGCGGTGGGCGATGGGGGCGTAGATCTCCAGGGTCTCGAAAGACTTCTGCTTCTGCTTCTCCGGGGTCTGGTACTCCATGGTGCGCATATTGTGGAGCCGGTCGGAGACCTTGATGAGGATCACCCGGATGTCCTTGGACATGGCCAGCAGCATTTTCCGGAGGTTTTCCATCTGCTCCTGGGCCTTGGAGGTATAGTGGACCCGGGTCAGCTTGCTGACCCCCTCCACCAGGTCCGCCACCGTAGGGGAGAACTGCTTGGCGATGTCCTCATGGGTGGCGGCGGTGTCCTCAATGGTGTCGTGGAGCAGGGCGGCCTCGATGGACTCGGAGTCCAGGTGCAGCTCCTCGGCCACGATCTGGGCCACGGCCAGGGGGTGGGTCACAAAGGGTGAGCCATCCTTGCGCAGCTGGCCCTGGTGGGCGGCGGCGGCAAATTCATAAGCGGCCCGGATCTTGTCGAAGCTGGCGGTGGGGTTATAGGCCCGCACCGTGTCCTCCAGGCGTTGGTATCGTTCATCCACTGTCATCAGCGTGCCCCTCCTTTCGATGCGTCCAGCGCCTGATGCAGGCGCAGCAGATATTCCGAACGGTCCAGGGCTACCTTCTTGCCCTGGCTGGTGAGATGCAGGCTTATGCTGTCGCCCAGGCGGCAGCACTGCAGCAGGCCCCGTTCCCGGAACACCTCCAGGCACAGCACCGTCCGCAAAAAGGGCTCCGCCCCCTGCAGCGCCCCGGACAGCCGCCGCAGCAGCGGCAGATAGTCCGTTTCCAGTCCGTCGGGGGGCACCGCGTGCTGCAGGGCCCGCCACAGGCTCACGCACTGGTCCCGGGAGGGCAGCAGGCGCACGGCGTCCCGGGGACGCAGTTCGTCCCCCCGCAGGCAGCGGTCCACCAGCTCCAGGGACTCCTCCTCCCGGGTGCTGCCGGTAAGGGAGGGACGGATATCCACCATCTGCATCTGGACGGTGCGGCTGCTGCGGAACTCGTTGATCTGAAGATAGAAGGCGGCGTCCACCCGGTCGCCGGGGGCCACGCCACAGGTCTGGGCCACGGCGGAGAAGAAGATGCCGTCAAACTGGGCGCTGCCCTTGGTCAGGCGCAGCTTCAGGTGCCGGTTCTGGCCCACGTTCTGAAGCCGGTCCAACGTGGCGCCCCGCAGGCAGAACACCGGCCGGGCGTTGCCCGCCCCGTAGGGCTCTAAGGCGTCCAGGGCCTCCACCTCCGCCAGGTTCACCCGGCCCGCCTGGCCGATGGGCACGTCCACCTGCAGGCAGGACACCGGGGCCTTGCCGCCCCGGAACCGGCTGGCGTATTGGTTCATCCGCTGCCGGAAGGCGGGGATGTTCTTTTCTTCAATGGTAAAGCCCGCCGCCAGCTCATGGCCGCCGAAGCCCAGCAGCAGGTCGGAGCAGGACTCCAGCGCGGCGAACAGATTGAACCCGCCCCAGCTGCGGCAGGAGCCCTTGCCGGTGCCGCCGGACAGGTGGATCATAAAGCTGGGACAGGCGTATTTTTCCGAAAGGCGGGAGGCCACGATGCCTACCACCCCCTGGTGCCAGGTGTCGGAGGCCAGCACCAGGGCGCTGCGCTCCTGGGGCGGGGTCTCCTCGATCTGTTCCACGGCCTGGGAGTAGATCTCCTGCTCCACGGCCTGGCGCTCCCGGTTCAGGGCGCACAGCTCCCGGGCCAGGTGCTCCGCCCGGTGGGGATCGGTGCACAGCAGCAGGTCCGCCGCCATGTCCGCCGCGCCCATGCGCCCGGCGGCGTTGATGCGGGGGGCCAGGACGAAGCCAATCTGCACGGAGGTGACGGTTTTGTCGGACAGGCCCGCCTCATGCAGCAGGGCGTGGAGGCCGATGAAGTCCGACCGGCTGATGGACGCCAGGCCCCGGGACACGATGGTGCGGTTTTCGTCGGACATCTGCATCACGTCGGCCACGGTGCCGATGGCGGCCAGGGTGCAGTAGCGGGACAGCAGGGCCTCCTCCCGGCTCTCGCCCCCCAGGGCCAGCACCAGCTTCAGCGCCACGCCGCAGCCGGCCAGGTGCTTGAAGGGATAGCCGCAGTCGGGCCGGTGGGGGTCCACCACGGCGCAGGCCGGGGGCAGCTCCTCCTTGCACTCATGGTGGTCCGTCACCACCACGTCCATGCCCAGGGAGTTGGCGTAGGCCACCTCCTCCACACCGGTGATGCCGCAGTCCACCGTTACCAGCAGGCGGACCCCCTGCCCGTGCAGGGACAGGATGGCGTCCCTTCCCAGGCCGTAGCCATCCTCGATGCGGCGGGGGATATAGTGCACCACGTCGCCGCCCCGGGACAGGAGATAGTCCACCAGGATCACCGTGGCGGTGATGCCGTCCACGTCATAGTCGCCGAAAACGGCGATCTTTTCCCCGTCGGCCAGGGCGCGGCTCACCCGCTGGGCGGCCTTGTCCATGTCCTTCATCAAAAAGGGGGAATAGGGCAGGTCCCGGTCCCGCTCCAGGAAAGCGGCGGCCTCCTCCGGGGTGGTGATCCCCCGGGAGGCCAGCACCGAGGACACCAGATAGGGGTACCCGGCCCCGGTGAGCCGGTCCACTGCCCCGGCGGGCAGCTCCGGTATGCTCCACTGCTGATATTTCATGACAGGACACCCCTTTCCCGGTACTGCAAATAATATTTTATTATAGCAAACACCGAATGACTTGACAAGGGGCGGACGTTGGATTTTCGGGGATTTTGCCAGCCGGTGTGCGTCTGCGGGAGACAGCCGGAAACCCGGACCTATAAAACGGACACATCCGGATAGAAAACCCGCCTATCCCCGAAGGGCATACCGGCGTAGAATAGACGCATATACCGCGCAGGTATGCTGAGGGATTGACAAAAAACGACAGCCGTGATAGAATATCCTCACAATCCAAGGGGTGCTGGCGCAAGCCGGCTGAGATGTGACGTATTGCCGTCCGGTCCCTCGAACCTGATCCGGGTAATGCCGGCGTAGGAATGCGACTATATGGCTTTTGTTTCCGCATTGCCACGCCTCCAGGGCCCGCGATGCGGTTATTTTTTTCAAAGAGGAGAAATCACACATGAAAATCAACAAGACCCGCATGATCTGCGAGGCCGCCATCTTCATCGCCATGGCGGAGATTCTGAGCCTGATCAAGCTCTATGAGTTCCCCAACGGCGGCTCCATCACCCTGGAGATGCTGCCCATCATCCTGTTCGCCGCCAGGTACGGCTGCGGCTGGGGCTCTCTGGCGGGCCTGGTGTACGGCACCATCACCTACCTCATCGGCAACAAGTTCTCCGTTGACTGGACCACCATCATCTGCGACTACTTCATCGCCTTTGTGGCACTGGGCTTTGGCGCGGGCCTGCTGTCCCGCCGCAAGTGGAGCGTTTACTATGGCACGCTCATCGGCGGCGTGCTGCGCTTTTTGGCGCATTTCCTCATCGGCGTCTTTGTGTGGGGCAAGTGGATGCCCGACACGTTCCTCGGCAAGCCCATGACCAGCCCCTGGATCTACTCCCTGATCTATAACGGAAGCTACATGCTGCCCAGCATCGTTCTGTGCCTGGTGGTGTTTGCCCTGCTGTATAAGCCGCTGCGGAAGTATTTCACGTCGGCAGACCTGCTGGCGGCGTAACGCCTCTTACCCTCTCCGGGGGCGGGCCAAACCGCCCCCGGAAAATTTTTTCAAAAGCCGGGAAAAAAGTGTTGACAAACGCCGGAAAACGAGTATAATAAGTTTTGTTCGTCAGGAACATAGCGGGATTGTGTAAAGGTAGCACAGCGGACTCTGACTCCGTATGTGAGGGTTCGAATCCTTCTCCCGCTGCCAAAAGACTCTCAGCGAAAGCTGAGGGTCTTTTCTTTTTGCCATGGTTCTGTCATAGGGATTCGGACCCTCACACAAATTCAATCCGGGCGCAGCTCCCGGCGCTTGCGCCGGGGGTTCGAATCCTTCTCCCGCTGCCAAAAAGACTCTCAGCAAAAGCTGAGGGTCTTTTCTTTTTGCCATGGTTCTGTCATAGGGATTCCCGGGCCGCCGAGGGCAGCGGCTCCTATTCGGAAAATATGCGGACCTGTCCGCCGTCCGGGGCCTCCAGAGCGGCGTACCGGCCCTGCTTCTCCAGGGCAGCGAAGACCGGGAGGTCCCCTGCGGCGGCTGCTCCCTGTATGCCCGCCGGGCGGAACTGCCCGGCGCGGACTTCCGGCTGATCACGGACCCCGCCAGCAATCAGCATATGACCGTCATCCGCCAGGCCGGACAGTCCGGCGTCAACCGGGACACCATGGCCCTGGTGGACAAATTTCTGGACCGGCTGTTCTGATCCCATAACGCCGCAGAGGCGGCAGACGAAATCGTCTGCCGCCTCTGTTTTATTATCAGTACCCCGCTCCCTGGGTGACGATCTTCGCCCACAGCACGGGGCCCACGGCCCCGGTGGGGTCGATGCCCAGCTTTCGCTGCAAGGCCAGCACAGCGGCCTGGGTACCCCGGCCGAAAATGCCGTCCTCCGCCACGGCGGGAATATCCGGGTCCTGGGCCGCGATGCGGTTCAGCTGCTGCTGCAAAAACAGTACCGTGTCGCCCCGGTCCCCCAGGACGATGAACCGCCCCGGATAAATCTCCCGGGCAAACTGCTGATAGTCCTCCGGCAGGTCCTCCAGCACGTCCTCATAGGCCCGCCGCAGGGCGTTCCAGGTGTCCCGGCCCACCACGCCGTCGGTGGGAAGGCCCGCATAGCTCTGGAAGGCATACACGGCGTCCAGCATCTCCTGGTCAAAGACATCGCTGAGCCGGATGGGCGGCAGCTCCGGCAGGAAATACCCCAGAAAAGCCAGGAAAAACCGCACCGTCCGCACCGCCAGGCCGCTGTCCCCCAGCCGCAGGGCCTCGGTATACTGCCTCTGCACCTCGGAGATGGTCAGCCCCTCGCCGGACAGCTCCGACAGGCCCTTGACGCCGTTATAGATCTGCTTGATCTTGTACCAGGTGGCCTTGCCCACGATGCCGTCCGGGGTCAGGTTGAAGATCTGCTGGAAGGACTTCACCGCCTCCTCCATGGGCACGTCGAACACCGTGGACGGCTCCGGGATCTCCGGAATGGCCGGATAGTTCCGGCGGATGCGGCTCAATTGCCGCTGGAGAAGCAGCACGTCGTTGCCCACGTCCCCCCGGCGCAGAGGCCGCCCGGGATAGGAGGGCACGTTCCCCCCTACCGGAGCGTTGAACACAATGCTGATGTCCCCTCCGTAGTAGTATTGCAGAATCTCATAGGGGTTCATGCCGTCCCGGGCCAGGTCCACGCTGCCCCACTGGGACAGCCCCCCGCACTGGGTCCGCACTCCGTCGCAGAACTGGGCAAACAGCGGCTCCACGCTGCCCTGCCGGACGATATAGTTGTTGAAGCTGTCGTCCACGATCTGGCTGATGTTCTCGAAAACGTCGCCGCCGTCCACATAGGCCTGGTCATACTGGGTGGTGCTGGTGATGTCATAGTCGTACCCCCGGGTGCGGTAATACTCGGTATACACCCGGTTCAGGGCATAGGAGATCTGGGCCAGGATGTTGGCCCGGATGGCGTTCTCCGGCCAGGTGGGGTAAATTTCGTGGGAGGCCACGTTCTTGATATAGGCGGCAAAGGGCACCTCCACGTTCCGGGCCGAGGACCCCGGCGGGCCCAGGTGTACGGTAATGGTCTCCGGGACCACAGGCGTTGCAGGCATAGCGCTCCCCCCTTATATCACCGGCTCCAGCATCACCGGCAGAATGGATTCGATGCGGGCATACACCGTGACCTCCCGGTCCTCCTGGGGCACGAACAAGGGGTGCCGCACCGACACCAGGTAGCCGGTGCCGCTGATGGAGGCGGTGTCCGGCGCCTGGGACCAGGCGGCGGGCAGGGCCGGCAGGGCGATGCCCTGAACGATACCCGATTCATCGGTCAGCCCCCGGTAAAACGTGTGGGTCTGGCCCCCGAACCGCCGGTATACCTCCACCCTTGCCCCGGCTACCGGAAACGTCCCGCCGCCGGAGGCCACCTGCACCCGCAGACTCCCCTGGTCGGGGTGGGCCTGCAAAAACGTGGACAGGGGCACATGCTGGGAAAAATCGGACATAGACATACATCCTTTCCTGGAAACTTCCCCTCAGTATATGCCCCCGGCCCGGGAAAAATACGCCTTTTTTCTGTGTGGATTTGTAAAATATAGAGTTGCCAACTCTGTGTTTTTTTGCTATAATTCCAACAGATACGTCAATATACCCGAAAATTGGAATTTTCTGATAATTTCATTCTTCCCATAGCGCAGTGAATGAATTTGAAGGGAGATACATGTATGAGAAATCCGTATTTGAAGAAAATGAATACTTTCATGGCACTGCACTGGAAGGATACATTGGAAGCTAACGGTTTTTTTGCCCTTCGTGACTTCACTGAATGGGTTCGCGTGGTGAATAGAAATGTCATGCAGATCATCCTTTGTTCTGGATATACACTGCCAGAAATTCTCTTTTACTCCCAGACTCTGTCAGAGTACATGTGGTGCAATTATCGCAACCAGACAGACATGACATCCTATTCGTTAAATTTTTATCGGAATGCCAGTGCACAATATGATGAGAACTGTCGTTATATATGCACAAATAATGATTTAAATATGCAGTTGCAGTACACTATTGAAACATTGAACACGATCCATACGGCCCAGGATATTCTATCTTATCCCCATGAAAGAGAACTCGTTTTTCATAGGCGGCCTTGCCTTTGGTATGATGCTGGTGATATGGATGGCGTGTGGAAAGCCTTGGAGAATGTCAAGTGCCCTACTTCCTATTACTTTCAGGGAGATGTTCCTCCGGAAAAGCTGAAACGGGACTATTGGCGGGTATGGAAACCCATGACGGCCTTCGTAGCCCAGGACTGCCTGGCCACGGGGAGTCTACAGCCCTTGACGGACTTCGCGGAGGAATCCAGGGAGTTCAACCTCAAGTACCTAAAGCGCTATATGCCGTGGCTGC
This sequence comes from Clostridiaceae bacterium Marseille-Q4149, assembly GCA_018228685.1. Taxonomy (GTDB): domain Bacteria; phylum Bacillota; class Clostridia; order Oscillospirales; family Oscillospiraceae; genus Vescimonas; species Vescimonas cirricatena. The sequence continues at coordinate 754,812 of CP073691.1, read as the reverse complement.
TGAAATAGAAACAGCATACACCTGATCATTGTAAAAGGTGGCTTTGGCATGGACGCGGCTGTGGAAAAGGAAATTGTACGGAGGTACTTCTCAAAGGCGCGCCAGGACCGCGCTTTATACGCTCTGCAATCATCAAAAAGGCATTCATACATCTGGAAGCTGGACGAGTCGTTTTTCAGGCGCACCGGCCGCCAGGAGTTCTCTCCCGGAAGTGATATCCGTTCGGAGCTGAAAAGACAGGGGTGCGGCAGGTTGTGCTATGTGATTTCAATCGAAGAATCCATCGACGGGACCTACGCTCCCGTTGAGGATGCGATCCAATCGACCATTGGAAACGGCCCTGCGCTGATGGTTTTCAATGAGGCCAACCTGGCTTATTTTGAGGGCGAGCACGAAATCGGCTCAAAGACAAAAAGATTTCTTATCCGGGCTTTAAGCCGCGATGGGTGAGTTTTTACCGCTGGGAAGATATAGGAGGAAAGCAGATGTCACGAAAAAACATACCGCAAATTGATGCGCTGGTGCAGCGCACCTTCGCGCAGAAAATGTGGGACAATGGGTTCCACCCTTATAAGGACCACACGGAGTGGCTGCGCCTGGTGGATGGAAACATCCTTCAGACGGTGCTGTTTTATGAGTACCTGACCATCGACCTGCGGGTGGAGTATTACGCCCAGCCGCTGTCGGAATACCTGTGGTGCAATTACCGTCAGCCCAATATACGGGGCTATATTGCCGGCTATTTTTGCGACATGATGGGCAGATACAAGCTGGGCGATCCGGAGATGTGCCGCATAGCGGGTCCCTATGGCGGCACGCGGGTCTGGATGAAATCCCAGGACCTCTACTGGCAGATGGAATGTGCTCTTAACGCCCTGAACGAAGTGCGGACACCGGCAGACATCCTGAAAGTATCTCCCGCTGAGGTCGATCGTCCGGAGCGTCCCTGCCTTCGGTATGAAATCGGCGATGAGGCCATGACATGGGCTGCTCTGAAAAATTCAACCTATATCAATAAACGTGACTATGATCAGGATGTTCCTCCGGAAAAGCTGAAACGGGACTATTGGCGGGTGTGGAAACCTAAGACGGCCTTCGTAGCCCAGGACTGCCTGGCCAAGGGGAGTCTACAGCCCTTGGCGGACTTCGCGGAGGAATCCAGGGAGTTCAATCTCAAGTACCTGAAGCGCTATATGCCGTGGCTGCTCCACTAACCATCCGCGCACCCTCTGATATAATACGCCCCCTCCGGCATTGCCGGAGGGGGTTCGTTTATTCCAGAATCAGCCAGTTGTCCTGCCGCTCCGTGACGTAGCCCACCTGGGCCGCGGCAGGGATGCTGTCCCGCAGCTCCCGCAGGCAGGCTTCGGCGTCGGCGGGGTCCACCGCCATCAGCAGGCCGCCGCTGGTCTGGGGATCATACAGCAGGTCCTGCATGGTGCGGCTGACGTTCCCCCGGACGGTGACGCCCTTTTCGGCGTAATCCCGGTTGCGGTAGGCCCCGGCGGGGATCAGGCCCATGGCGGCCAGGTCCCAGGCCTCCGGGTGGAAGGGCACGTTGCCGCTCTGGATGTGCACGGTGCAGCCGCTGCCCTGGGCCATCTCGAAGCCGTGGCCCAGCAGGGCGAAGCCCGTCACATCGGTGCAGCTGTGGACCCGGTATTTCACCATGATATCCCGGGCGGTCCGGTTCAGGGCGGCCATCTGGCGATAGATCCGGTCCATCACCGCAGGCTCCGCCAGCCCCGCCTTGGCGGCGGTGGTCAGCACGCCCACGCCCAAGGGCTTGGTCAGCAGCAGGACGTCCCCGGGCTTTGCGCCGCTGTTGGTCAGCACCCGCCTGGGGTGCACGAAGCCGGACACGGCCAGGCCGTAAATCGGCTCCGCGCCGTGGATGGTGTGTCCCCCGGTGATGATGGCCCCGGCCTCATAGGCCTTGTCGTATCCGCCCCGCAGCAGCTCCTGGACCATCTCCCGGGTCATGGACTCCGGCAGGCACAGGATGTTCAGGGCCAGCTTCGGCTCCCCGCCCATGGCATACACGTCGCTGATGGCGTTGGCCGCGGCGATCTGCCCATACAGGAAGGGGTCGTCCACAATGGGGGGAAAAAAGTCCGTGGTCTGCACCAGGGCCGTGTTCTCGTCCAGGTAATACACGCTGGCGTCGTCGGATTTGTCGTACCCCACCAGCAGCCGGGGGTCCGAATGGGTCCGGAACCCGTCCAGCAGCTTCACCAGGGTCCCGGCCCCCACCTTGGCCCCGCATCCGGCGCAGGAGGCCAGCTTGGTCAGCTTCACTTCTGTTTCCATGGTCATTCCTCCGTCCGTTGATAAACCGGCGTATAGCTCCGCCCGTCCCAGGCGGCAATGCGCTCCACATCTCCGGCGGCCTCGCCCTGGGGCTCCAGCCACCGCCCCTCACACCGCACGCAGGTGCCGCAGCTGCTGCTGAGATTCCGGGGCACCGGCATCACCCGGCACTCGATCCCCTGCTCCCGGCACAGCTGCTGATACCGCATGGCGCCGAAGTGAGAAAAAAACGTTGCGAAATAGGTCATTTGGTAAAGGTCAGCGTCCATTCGCCGCCGTTTTCCTGCACCTGGACCTGATAGCCCTGGTGCTGGGCATAGCGGGTGGTGTTCTCCCGGGAGGCGTGGTTGTCCACCAGGATCTGATAGGCGGCCTCGCCGCTCTGCATAGCCGCCCGCAGCAGCACCACGGGCTCGGGGCAGGACAGCCCCCGTGCGTCGATGACTTTCATGTTGTCTCCTCCTTATGCTTTCTTCCGGAAGGTGTTCAGGCAGCCGATGGCGGCCACCACGGCCAGACCGATGACCACGGCGATCTTGCCGTTGGCGGTGGGGCCCTCCGCGCTGGAGGCCAGGCCGAAGTTATGGGCAAAGGCAGCGCCCACGATCAGGCCCAGCACCGTCACGGCGCTGTCGGAGCTGCCCTCGCCGGAGAGCACCAGCTGGCGCAGGGGGCAGCCGCCCAGCAGCACGCAGCCAAAGCCCACCAGCACCATGCCCAGGCAGTTCCACAGGCCGTCGGTATGGGCGATGGGCTGGCCCTCAAAGGCTAGGTGGAAATAGGTGCCGTCGGTGACGCCGGTGAGGATCAGGTTGCACACTAGGGCGCTGATCAGGATGGCGCCGAAGCCCATCAGCAGCTTGGGCTCCCGGAACAGCACCACGTCACGGATGCCGCCCACCATGCACAGGCGGGTCCGCTGGGCCAGAGCGCCCACGATCAGGCCCGCCGCCAGGCTGATGAGCACGGCAGCGTGCTTGGCGCCGGGGCCGCCGCCGGCCTCGGTGAAGTAGATGAAGGCGGGAGCCGCCACCAGCAGGATAAACACCACCACCTGGATGGCCGGGAACAGGAAGCCCTCCAGCCTGGCCATGGAATAGGAGCGCTTCAGGGAATAGCCCTTCTTCAGGAAGAACACGCCCGCCAGAATGCCCAGCACGAAGCCAAGCCCGCCCAGCAGAGCGTTCAGGTCGCCGCCGGCCAGGCGCAGGATCATGCGGAAGGGGCAGCCCAGGAACATCAGGCAGCCGATCATCACGAAAAAGCCCAGCACGAAGCGGGTCAGGGGCGCGCTGCCGCCCTTGGCGGAGAACTCACCCTTGAACAGGGCGATGCCGAAACTGCCCAGCACCAGGCCGATGATCTCCGGCCGGATATACTGCACGGCGGCGGCCCGGTGCAGGCCCAGACCGCCTGCGGTATCCCGCAGGAAGCAGGCGATGCAGAAGCCCATGTTGGCAGGGTTGCCGAAAAAGACCAGCAGCGACGCAATGACGCCGATGATCAGGCCAGCAATGACGATATGCAGGCGCTCACGTTTGATGTTCATTTGGAAAAATACCTCTCTCTCTTGAAAAATTCCAACAGACATTGTATCATATAATAATAGTTTATGTCTACCATTATTTTTTTGAAAATACAACGTATTGTTTCGGGAGGGACCCATATGGAGCCGATTTATCTGGACAACGCCAGCACCAGCTTCCCCAAGCCGCCCCAGGTGGCCCAGGCCATGTTCGACTATGTCACCGGCTGCGGCTGCAACATCGGCCGGGGCGGCTATGAGGGGGCGTATCAGGCGGAGGAGACGGTGCTGCGCACCCGCCAGCAGCTGTGCCGCCTGTTCCACGGGCCGGACAGCCGATGCGTGGCGTTCACCAAGAACATCACCGAAAGCCTGAACGTCCTGCTGAAGGGCCTGCTGCGGCCCGGGGACCATGTGCTGGTGTCCGCCATGGAGCACAACGCCGTCATGCGTCCCCTGACCCAATTGACCCGCCGGGGCGTCACCTTCGACCGGATCCCCTGCCGCCCGGACGGCACGCTGATGACGGAGCGCCTTCCCGGCCTGCTGCGGGAGAACACCCGGGCGGTGGTGATGCTCCACGCCAGCAACGTCTGCGGCACCCTGCTTCCGGCGGCGGAGGTGGGGGCCTTCTGCCGGGAAAACGGCCTGCTGTTCCTGCTGGACACCGCCCAGACCGCCGGAGCCTTCCCCATCGACATGGAGGCCATAGGGGCGGACGCCCTGGCCTTCACCGGCCACAAGGGGCTGATGGGTCCCCAGGGCACCGGGGGCTTCCTGCTGCGGCCGGAGCTGGCCGCGGAGCTGGAGCCGCTGCTGTCCGGCGGCACCGGCAGCGCCAGCCACTCCGAGGAGGTGCCGTCCTTCCTGCCGGACCGGTTCGAGGCCGGGACCCTGAACCTGCCGGGGATCATGGGCCTTCACGCAGCCCTGACCTGGCTGGAGGAAGCCGGCATCGACGCCATCCGAGCCCATGAGCAGGCCCTGACGGACCGGTTCCTCCGGGGGGCGGCGTCCATCCCCAATCTGCGGCTGGTGGGTCTGGCCGGGGCGGAAAACCGGGCCGCCGTGGTGCCGGTGGTGCCGGAGAACACGGACCCGGCCTTTGTGGCCGACGCCCTGGGCCGGGAGTTCGGCATCCAGGTGCGGGTGGGGCTGCACTGCGCCCCCAACGCCCACAGGACCCTGGGCACCTTCCCCACCGGGGCCATCCGCTTCTCCTTCGGGCCTTACAACACCCCCGGCCAGGTGGACCGGGCCCTGGAGGCCCTGGACGCCCTGTGCCGCCGGACCGTGTGGCTGTGACCCCTATAAAACAGGACCTCCTGCCGCAGCAGGAGGTCCTGTCAGCTTGTCAAAAACGCGCCCCGGGGGCGCATTTTTTGTTTTATCCCATCCACCGCCCCAGGGCCACGAACAGGCAGCCCAGCAGGAAGAACCCCGCCAGCACCGCCGCGACGCTGAGGCAGAACCTTTTGGGTCCCAGCTTCTCCGGGTCCATGAAGGTGTAGGGGTACAGCAGCTTCGTGTGGCCGATGGGCCGCCCCGTCCTGGCCCGCAGCATGGCATACACGAAGTACGCCAGGGGCAGCACCAGCCACCGGGCGGCGGAGGCCGCGGTCAGCCCCGCCTTGTTCCCCCACAGAAGCCACTGCCCCACCACCAGCCACGGCGTCCCGTAGTGGACGCACAGGTTCCCGAAGCTGCCGCCGAAGTCGGCGAATTTCTTCCCCCGGCGCTTAGCGTCCGGCACCAGCACAAAGTGATAGATCAGGTGCGTCACATAGATGCACAGGGTCATGGCCAGGGCCACGCCGCTGCCGGTCAGCAGCCGCCGCACCGCCCCCTCCGGCGCCACCGCCAGGGCCAGCTCATACACCAGCACCAGCAGATTGCTGAGATTGGTATAAAAGCAGAACATCCCCGGCCGGATGTGTCCCGTCTCCAGCAGGGTGGAGTGCAGCAGCAGACCCACCGCCCCCAGCAGGAAAATGCCCGCCGCCGAAAGCCGCAGTCCCATGTCCGCCGCCTCCTCTCACAGGCGGAAGGCGGCACAGTCCACCTTCCCGTCCTCTAAGGTGATGACCCCATAGGTCCGCCGGACGCTGGGGCCGATGCACCCGGGATTCATCACCCAGAAATCGCCGCTGCGGTCCACCACCGGCTGGTGGGTGTGGCCGAACAGCAGGATGTCCGCCCCGCACTCCCGGGCGGCGTATATGGCCGCCATGGGGCCGGACTTCACGCGCCGGGTGTGGCCATGCATCATCAGGATCCGCACCCCGCCCAGCTCCGTCAGCCGCTCCGGCTGGTCCAGGCCGCCATAGTCGCAGTTGCCGGGCACTCCCAGCAGCGGGATATCCGGATACCGCTCCTCCAGCCGCTGGGCGTCCCGCACGCAGTCCCCCAGATGCAGGATCACCTGGGGCTGCACCCGCTCCACGCACCGCTCCATAGGCTCCACGCACCCATGGGAATCGGATAAAACCAGTATACGCATTGCACATACCCTTTCCACGCTTGTTTTCTGCTATTTTACCACACTTCCCCGGGGATTTCCAGTCTCCCCCGGAAGCCGTTGACTTCTCCCGGGAAATATGTTATATATAATGTAACAGGATAATTGTAAAATAGTGCGTTTTGCAGAAAGGAAACGATTTATGCGTATGATATTCCGTGATTTTGCGGATAGCTCCGCAAGCAAAGCCCCCGTTATTTGGGCAAGACGCACCCACGCACTTTTCCCCGGCGCATAGGCAGCTTCGCCGTATTCCGCTTGTGCGCCTGACCCATACGCCCCCATATCATGCAGGAGGTAACGAATATGAAGAAAATTCTATCCGCGCTTCTGGCGGCCCTGATGCTGCTGTCCGCAACGGCCTGCGCGGCCCACGAGCCCGTCCTGCCCCCCAGCCGGTGGGGGGAGGGAGAGTCCCAAGGAATGCTGCCCCACACCTACTCCCTGTCGGAGGCCTATGACGCCGCAGAGGTGGTGGCCCTTGTTACGGTGGGGGATTGGCTGGAGGAGGAGCTGATCACCGGGCGAACCTTTTTCCGGACAACGGTCCAAAAAGTGTACAAGGGGGATATCCCCCATGAGTTTGTCCTGGCCCAGGAGGGCTGCTCCACCTGGACCTACCGAAACTATCCCGTATTCACCTATGGCAATCAGCTGCTGCTGTTCTTGATCAAATACGATGTGTCCATGTACCGGGATACCTACGACCTGGTGGAGTATCCGGACGCCTATGAGCTGATAAACACGTATTCCACGGTGATGTATGTAACCCGGGACGACAGCGGCATGTCCTACGTTCTGGACGCCCTGGGCATGATGACCCAATGGAGTCAGATCAATCAGCCCGCCGATTGCCCGGCCGTTGCCCATCCGGGGCAGGAGCAGCTTCTTCAGATCAGGGACAATCTGACAAAGCAGGACCCGGTTCTGGCTGCCATTGCGCCCTCCCAGGCCGACCCGGACCGGCCGGCTGCGTCCTCCGGCGACCTCTATCGTCTGACCGACCTGGAGGACTATTTCGCGCGCCTGTCCGCCGGCTAAACGTAAAAAAGGAGAATCACGAGCATGAAGAAAAATCTGTCCGCGCTTTTAGCGGCCCTGATGCTGCTGTCCGTAACGGCCTGCGCGGCCCACGAGCCCGTCCTGCCCCCCAGCCGGTGGGGCGAGATGCAGATCAATTCCATGTTTGAGCGCTGCTATTCCGTGTCCGACGCCTTCCAAGAGGCGGACGCCGTGGCTCGGGTCAAGGTAGGCGACTGGCAGGGGGAGGACCTGCGCAATTGGGTCACGTTCTTTGACGCGTCCGTTCAGGAGTCCTACAAGGGCGACCTTCCCCGGAGCTTCACCCTGGTGCAGGGCGGCTGTTCCGAGGCAACCTCTCCCGACTATCCCCTGTTTACCAGCGGAACCGAGCTTCTGGTTTTCCTGCGGGACTATGACGGCAGCGGGGAAAAATATCACCCCATCACCGACTATAACACGGTGCTGTATGTCGTGTATGACGAAGCCGGAGACCGGTATTTCCTGGACAGCTTCGGCACCATGAGCGCCCAGGACACCTGCGTTCCCGGCAGGACCACGCTGGACAGCGCACAGCTTGCGGATATGACGGCGGATGCCGATCCGGTGCTGGCCGAGGCGATTTCCTCCCAGGCCGAGGACTGCGACAGCGGCTGCTGCGCTTACGCGGAATCCGCCCTGGAGGACTATTTCTCCGATCTGGCAAAGCAATAAGGCTTGATGGCGATCGCGCCCCATCCCGCCGAAAAAAAGCACCCGCCCGCCGGACCTCCGGCAGGTGGGTTTTTTACAGGCTACAGGTTAAAGGAGCCCGGCACGCGCCGGACTCCTCTTATTCCAGGCTGTCAAAAACGCCTCGCAGAGTTCGCGGCCCGCAGGCCGCGAATAAGTGTTCAATCCATTTTTCGCGGCGGCGCCCCCCAAGGGGACTTCCGTTGGGCGTGTACGTCGCGAAAAATACTTTGCGCTTCGACCCGTGTGTTTTCGCGCATTTTTGCGTGAAAACACACGGGTCGGAGCGAAATCTCTTTTGTCAAAAAAGGCAATGCCCTTTTTTGACAAGCTCTTATTATCCCAGGACCCAGGCCTTCAGGGCGCTGCCGTCGGGGTCGTCCACCCGCAGGCCCGCCGTCACGTTGACCTCCGGCGCCGCCGCCCGGATATCCGCCACCGACGTCTCGATGCCGCTGCTGCCGCTGGTGCAGAAGGGCCGGATGGTTTTCCCGGTCAGGTCATAGCTGTCCAGGAAGGTGTTGATGATCCGGGGCGCGGTCCCCCACCAGATGGGATAGCCCAGATAGATGGTGCCATACTGGGACAGGTCCAGGGGCTGGCCCGCGATCCGGGGCCGGGCGGCGGGGTCCTTCTGCTCCTGGCTGGCCCGGCAGGCATCGTTGTTATAGCTCAGGTCCTGGCTGGTGTAGGGCTGCTCCGGGGTCAGCTCATACAGGTCCGCCCCGGTCATGTCCCGGATGCGCTCCGCCGCCGTCCGGGTGTTGCCGGTGCAGGAGAAATAGATCACCGCCACCCGGGTGCCGGCCCAGCCGCTGCCGGTACTGCCGGTGGTATTTCCGCCGTTTCCGGCATTTCCGGTACTGCCTGCACCGCCGGGCACACCGGTACTGCCGCCGGGATTTTCCGCCGTGCCGCTTCCCGGGTCCGTGGCCCCGGGGGTCACCGTGGGACTATCTCCGCCGGGGGCCACCTCCGTCTGCTTCTTTCCGCAGGCAAACAGGGCGCAGGCCATGCACAGGGCCAAAATTAGGGCAAAAACGCGCTTCATGGGGCTTTTCCTCCTTATTTCCGTGATATTATTCTTCCTCCTGCTGCACCGCCGTGCTGCCGCCCAGGCCGAAATCGTCGGCCACGGTGGCGCTGTCCCGGCGGAGCATGGTCTCCATGACCCGGATGTCGCTGTCGATGTCCATGGCGTCGGCCCGGTACAGCTCATCCAGCTGCCGCTCGAACCCCGCCACGATGCTGTCCATGGTGCTCTGAATTTTGGCCTTGGCCTGGTTCAGATTCTCGCCGCTGACGCCTGCCTCCTCAAACTCGGCATAGGAGTCCAGCAGCTTCTGGGTGGTGGGCAGATAGTAATTCAGGAAGGTGCTGGCCTTGGCCTTTTTGGCGGGCTCCTTCTCGATGATGCGGAAGATTTTCCCCGCCACCTCCTCCAGCCGGTCAATTTTCTGGCTGAGAACGGGGTCGGCGATGCGGTCGTTGGCCCGGCGGATGTCCCGCAGGACGCCGGAATAGCCCTGCTCCGCCTGGGGCGGCTCCTGAACCTCCTGCTCCTGCTTCTTTTTGCCGAAGAAGGCGTCAGCCGCCTCCGGAGAGCGGAACAGCATATCGCTTCCCAGGTCCAGGTAGGCATTTTCGCCCCACAGGCCCTTTTCGATCATGATCTCCAGGTCGTTTTCCACCTTCCGGGAGGACACGTCCGCCGCCTCCGCCAGCTTTTTCAGGGACACCGCCTCCTGCCCGTGGGCACAGGCCAGATACTTGCCGAAACGCCGGGCCCGGCGGGTCATGACGCCTCCGGCCAGCAGCAGGCCCAGACCTCCGGCGGCCAGGCCCATGGTGGGAAACAGGCTGGCCAGCAGGGCCCAGCTCAGGCCGCCGGTGGCAGCGCCGATGCCCTCCACCATGGACACCAGCCCCGCAAACAGCAGCACCAGGCCCACGATCTTCATGTTCCGGGCGGCTTTTGCGGAATACTGGGGGGTTTTGGTGACCTTCCGCCCGGCGGCGGGAGCCGTCCCGGGACGGGCCTGGGACGGGTTGGGATTTGCCCGGGACACGGCCGGGTCACTGCGGGACACAGTCGACCGGGTGCTTCGAGCGGCATTTTTCCGCCGGGAGTCGTTCCCCAGCACCTTCGACAGCAGCACCGCCAGCCCCGCCGGCCATGCCACGATGAACAGAAAGATGATCAGGATCCAGGACCCCAGATCGTTGTCCTCTTTCCGGGGCGGTCTGGGAGGAGGCGACTGCCGGAACTCCCGGTCCCGGTCGTCATAGGAATAGGCCATCACTGCTCTCCTTTCGGGCGGAGCTTGCGCTTGTTGCCGTGCTCATCCACCACATAGGTATTGTCCAGCTCCCGGGCCAGGTTGCCCACCACCGAGTCGATATACTCCCGGCGCAGGCGCAGCTGCTCCTCCCGTTCCTCCTGGGTCAGGCCCTCCGGCGTTTTCGCCTTGGCGGCCAGCTGGTTGATGCGGGCGATTTTCTTTTCGTCCATGATGTGATCTCTCCCTCTTTTATAGATAACGCTTCAGGGTGACGAACACCCTGCCCTTTTTGGTCTGATGGCCGACCTCCTCCAGGACGCATTTCCCCAGCCCCCGCAGGGTCAGGGTGTCGCCCTGGGCCACCGGGCGGTCCGGCTTCTGGCAGTCGGTCCAGTTCACCTGGACCCGGCCGGAGGTCACCGCCTCGGCGGCCTTTCCCCGGCTCAGGGAAAAGCCAACGGCCAGCACGCTGTCCAGCCGCAGGGAGGACACCGTGTCGCGGATCTCCTTGGTTTTCTCCTGGGGCGGCGTCAACTGGGCCAGGGGCAGCGGGGCCGTATGGAGCCGCACCCGTCCGGCGTCCGTCCAGTCCGACAGCAGCAGCTCCGCCGCCGGGGCCGTGGCCAGTACGTCGGCCCAGCGGGGAAACACCAGGATATCCCCCAGGGTCTCCCGGGTCAGGCCCAGGGCCATGAGACTGCCCAGAAGGTCCCGGTGGGTCAGGGCGTCCTCCTCGTAAAACGAGGCCCGGACCACCCGGACGGCGTCCTCCTCCGGGGCCTCCTGCCACTCCGGCAGGAACCACAGCTGCCGCCGCTGGGCGCCGTCGTACCCGCCCCAGAAGGCGTAGCCCTCCGTTACGGACAGGGCGTTCAGCAGCCGCTGGGCCGCCGCCTGCTCCGCCGGGGACAGAAAGCCCGTCCCCTCCGGCAGATTCCGCCGCCGGCACTGTTCATATTTGTCCCAGACCCGGCCCAGCAGCAATCGCTCATCGCCGTTTGCCGCCAGCCGGTCCAGCATTTCCCGTTTATCCATGGTATTCCCCCAGATTCTGGGTGTGATAGAGTCCGGCATAGGCCCCGTTTGCCGCCAGCAGCTGCTGATGGGTGCCCTGCTCGGCGATGCGGCCGTCCCGGATCACCAGGATGCGGTGGGCGGCCCGGATGGTGGAGAGCCGGTGGGCGATGATGAGGGTGGTGCGGCCCCGGCTCAGCTCGTCGAAGGCGTGCTGAATTTTCGCCTCGGTGATGCTGTCCAGAGCCGAGGTGGCCTCGTCCAGGATCAGGATGGGCGGGTCCTTCAGGAAGATCCGGGCAATGGCCACCCGCTGCTTCTGTCCGCCGGAGAGCAGGGTGCCCCGCTCGCCCACATAGGTGTCGAACCCGTCGGGCATAGCGGCGATGTCGTCATACAGCTCCGCCCGGCGGGCGGCCTCCTCCACCTCCCGGTCGGAGGCGTCGGGCTTACCGTAGCGGATGTTCTCCCGAATGGTGTCGGCAAACAGGAACACATCCTGCTGCACGATGCCGATGGACCGGCGCAGAGAGTGCTGGGTCAGGCGGCGCACGTCGGTCCCGTCCACGGATACCACGCCGCTGTCGGGGTCGTAAAACCGGGGGACCAGCTGGCACAGGGTGCTTTTGCCGCCGCCGGAGGGGCCGACGATGGCCACCGTCTCCCCGGGCTGCACCGTCAGGTCCACCCCGTGGAGCACCTCGGGGCTGCCGTCGTCATAGGAGAAGTGCACGTTCTCCAGGGCCACCCGGCCCTGCACCTGCGTCAGCTCCACGGCGTTGGGGGCGTCCTGAATGGTGGGCTCCGTGGCCATCAGCTCGATGAACCGGTGCAGGCCCGCAAAGCCGTTGGAGAACATCTCGGCGAAGTTGGCCAGCTTCCGGACGGGGCTGATGAAGGTGGTGATATACAGGCTGAAGGTAATCAGGTCGATGTAGTTCAGCCGGTCCTTCATAATCAGCCAGCCGCCTGCGGCGATCACCGCCACGGACAGCAGGCTGATAAACAGCTCCATGCTGGCGTTGAAAAAGCCCATCTCCTTGTGGAAATTGCGCTTGGAGGTTTTGAACACCTCGTTGGCCCCATCGAAGCGGCGCTGCTGCTGAGCCTCGTTGGCGAAGGCCTTGGTGGTGCGGACGCCGGAGAGGCCGGACTCGATCTCGGCATTGATGGCGCCGGTTTTTTGCTTGGCGGCCCGGGAGGCCTGGGACATCTGGCGGCGGCGGTACAGCACCACCAGCAGGAACACGGGGATGATGCAGCACACCACCAGGGCCAGCCGCCACTGGATGGAGAACATCACCGCCAGCGCCCCCACAATGGTGACAAGCGAGATGAACAGGTCCTCCGGCCCGTGGTGGGCCAGCTCCGTCAGCTCAAACAGGTCCGTGGTCAGGCGGCTCATCAGCTGGCCGGTGCGGTTTTTATCGTAAAAGTCAAAGCCCAGGTCCTGCATATGGGCGAACAGGTCCCGGCGGATATCGGCCTCCACCAGGATGCCGAAGGTGTGGCCCCAGTAGCCCACGATGAAGTAAAGCCCCGCCCGGAGGACAAAGGCCGCCACCACCAGGGCCATGACCGTGAAGAAAATGGAAAACCGCTTATCCGGCAGCCAGTGGTACATGGCGGTGCGGGAGATCAGGGGAAAGGCCAGGTCGATGACGGCGATGAAGAAGGCGCAGCTGATATCCAGCAGGAACAGGCCCCGGTGGGGGCGGAAATAGGACAGGAAAATGCGCAGCGGTCTGCGGGTCTGGTAATCTTTGGTGGTCATGGTCTCTCTCTTTCTGAAAAAATGGGCACAATTACCCAGTGTGTTGTTATGAATAGTATAACACACCGCCCCCCCTGGCGCAAGGCGGTGTTTTGTGTTAATATGTGTTCAAAAGCGAGAAAAATTGCCGTGGGTTTTGGCCCTGCGGTGTGTACTATAGAGTAGAGAGAAACAGGGAGGCGACGGACATGGACGACAAGCAGCTGATGGCGCAGATCGCCGCCGGGGACCAGGCGGCCCTGCAGACCCTGCTGCGGCGGCACGGACCGCTGCTGCAATATATCCTGAAACCCATTCTGACAGACCACCGGGAGCGGGAGGAGTGCCTGGCGGATATCTCCCTGCGCCTGTGGCAGCGGGCCGGGGACTATGCGCCGGAGCGGGGGCAGTTCGTGCCGTGGCTGACGGTGCTGGCCCGGAACATGGCCCTGAACCGGGCCAGGCGGCTGCGGAGGGAGGAGCCCCTGGACGAGGCCATGCCCCACGGAGACGGCAGCGCCGAGGAGGCCCTGCTGCAAAAGGACCGGCGGGAACAGCTTCAGACGGCCATCCGGTCCCTGGGCCGCGAGGAACAGCAGCTGTTCTTCCGGAAGTATTACTACTGCCAATCCACCGCCCAGATCGCCGCAGAGCTGGGCATCACGGAGCGGGCCGCCGAGGGGCGGCTGTACCGCCTGCGGCAGAGACTGCGGAATCTGTTGGGAGGTGACCTGCTGTGACGGACGACATCCGCTTTGACCGGGATATGCAGACCCTGCTGGAGCAGCTGCCGGAGGAGCAGCTGCCGGCGGCCCGGGTGACCCCCTGGCGGCAGGCCATGCGCTGCGTCCTGTGGGGCATCGGACTGACCAGCATCACCCTGAACTTCTGGAATCTGCAGCATCTTCTGCCTATGGTGGGCAGCATCCTGCTGATGCTGGGGTTCCGGACCCTGCGGCAGGAGAACGGCTGCCTGCGCAGCTGCTGGCGGCTGTCCATAGCCCTGGCGGCGCTGCGGGGGGGCTATGCCGTCGTCATGGGCACCGTCCTGTCCCGGCTGGTCCCCTGGCTGGAGACGGCCATAGCCTGGACTCTGAGCATCCTGTTCTGGCTGGTATGCCTGGGCCTGTGGTGGGGCATGAAGGAGATCGGCCGCAAGGCCGGGCAGGAAAAGCCCTCCGCCAAGGCGGCGGGGGCCCTGGTGCTGTGGTATGGGGTGCTGATCCTCACCGGCCTGCTGGGCCAGACCTTGCAGGGAGCGGTGCTATGGCTGCTGCTGGCGCTGTATATCATCATTCTGCGGCAGCTGACCCGGCTGACCCGGGCCCTGGACAACTGCGGCTATGCGGTGGAGGCCGCGCCGGTGCGGCTGGACGGCCGGTGGCTGGCGGGGGGATATCTGGTGCTGGTGCTGGCGGCGGTGCTGCTGGGCCAGGCCCTGGGTCAAAGGCTTCCCATGGACTATAGGCCGCGGCAGGAGCCGTCTCAGACGGCCCAGGCCGTCCGGGACCGGCTGGAGGGGCTGAACCTGCCCCGGGAGCTGCTGGACGACCTGTCGGACGAGGATGTGCTGTCCCTGTCCGGAGTGACCCAGACGGTGTGGATGCAGGAGCCGGTGAAGAAGCCTCTCAGCGGCCGGACCATCCAGTTCTGGCGGGCGGCCCTGCTGACGCCCGGCGATAACGGGCCGGACCGCTGGGCCATCCTGACCTATTTCCAATACGAGGACGGGGAGGACTGGTCCGGGGACACCGACGGACTGTGGCTGGTGCCCCACTACCCTTATGATGCCTATGTGGAGGAAGCCCTCAGCGGGTATATCCTGTATGACGGGCCGGAGGGCGCGATGGCCGCGCCCATGCAGAGCCTGGTCCGGCAGGAACAGGCCCAGTATACCGACTGGCTGTGGCCGGATATTCCGTCCAGCGCCAGCTTGTACCTTTTTGCCGAGTGGTCCCTGCCCCGGAAGGGGGAAAATATCCGGGGCTATCTGCTGTACTGGCGGGAGACCGTGCCGCCCATGGAGAAGAATCCGGTGCAGATGATGGATCAGCCGTATCTGCACCGGCAAATGAAATGGCACTATCCCTATGCCACGGCCCTGGACCAGCGGAGCATTCCGTATGCCACCCAGAACTTTGAGCCGGGACTATTCATCGTGTATCAGCAGGCGGACGGCACCGTCAGCGCGTACCTTGAATCCGCTGAGCTGGGCTCCATCTCCAAGCGCGGCACTCCCCCGGCGGGGTAAAAAAATCCCCGGTGCAGACGCACCGGGGATTTTTTTCAGACTGATGTAATTAGTCAGCAGGATTGATAGCGCCGTTGGGGCAGGTATCACTGCAGGTACCGCAGTCCAGGCAGGCGT
The DNA here is from genome assembly GCA_018228685.1 of Clostridiaceae bacterium Marseille-Q4149. GTDB lineage: Bacteria > Bacillota > Clostridia > Oscillospirales > Oscillospiraceae > Vescimonas > Vescimonas cirricatena. Next base: position 739,290 of record CP073691.1, on the reverse strand, counting down.
TAGCATCGATCACATAACGACCGTCACCCTGGGAAATAGCACCCACGGGACAGACGTCAGCGCAAGCGCCGCAGCTGACACAAGCAGAGCCGATCTGATAAGCCATAGTAGCACCTCCATTTAGATTATGAGCATATTGTATCATGAAAATCCAAAATTGCAACCCCCTGCCGGTGGGAAATATCCGGAATCTTTCATTTTTCGTGGCGGTTTACAGTCCCGGGGCCAGGGATGGCCTTGCGTCCTGTGAAAAAGTATATTACAATAGGAGAAAACACCGGGGAGGGCGACGCCATGGAGCACCGGGACCGGCTCTGGCCGGGAGGGTACACATTTCTATACGACGACGGGCTGTTCCGCCCCTCCACGGACACGTTCCTGCTGGGGTCCTTCCCAAGGCTGCGGCGGGGCACGACCGTGTGCGAGCTGGGGGCCGGAACGGGGCTTCTGAGCCTTTTGCTGCTGGCCCGGGAGCCGGAGCTGACGGTCACCGGGGTGGAGCTTCAGCCGCAGGCCTGCGCCCTGTTCCGGCGGACGGCGGAGGAAAACGGTCTTCAGGGCCGGATGCATTGCCTGGAGGGGGACCTGCGGCAGGGACTGCTGCCCCCGGGGCGCTTCCGGCTGGCGGTGGCCAATCCGCCGTATTTCCCGCCCGGTGCCGGGGCCGTGGCCCCCGATGCCGCCCGGCGCACCGCCCGGGCGGAGACGGACTGCACCCTTTCCCAGCTGTGCGCCGCAGCGGCCCGGGCCCTGACCTGGGGCGGTAGCTTCTGTCTGGTGCACCGGCCGGACCGGCTGGCGGACGTGCTGGGGGAGCTGCGGCGGGTGCGGCTGGAACCCAAGCGCCTGCGCTTCGTGCACCACACGGCGGCGGCCCCACCGTCGCTGTTTCTGCTGGAGGCCCGGCTGGGCGGCGGCGTGGGCCTCACCGTGGAGCCGCCCCTGCTGCTGCATGGCCCCGACGGCGGCGAAACCGAGGACGTCCGCCGGGCGTATTTTCGAGACAAGGAGGAATGAATCATGGCCGGAATCCTATATCTGGTGGCCACGCCCATCGGCAACCTGGGGGACCTGTCTCCCCGGGCGGTGGAGACTTTGGCCCAGGCCGATTTTATCGCCGCCGAGGACACCCGGGTGTCCCTGCGGCTGCTGAACCATTTTGACATCCGGAAGCCCCTGGTCAGCTATCATGAGCACAACCGGGCCGCCGCCGGCCCCGCCATTGCGGAGCGCCTGCTGGGCGGGGAGAGCTGCGCCCTGGTGACGGACGCCGGCACCCCGGCCATCAGCGACCCCGGAGAGGACCTGGTGCGCCTGTGCGGCCAGCAGGGCATCACCGTGCAGGCCATCCCCGGCTGCTGCGCCGCCGTGTGCGCCCTGGCGGTGTCGGGCCTGCCCACGGGGCGCTTCTGCTTCGAGGGATTTTTGTCCGCCAACAAAAAGGAGCGCCGCACCCGGCTGGAGGAGCTGTCCCGCGAGGAGCGGACCATGGTGTTCCACGAGGCTCCCCACAAGCTGCGGCCCACCCTGGCGGATATGCTGGAGGTGCTGGGGGACCGGCCCGTGGCCCTGTGCCGGGAGCTGACCAAGCTCCACGAGGAGACGGTGCGCACCACCCTGGCCCAGGCGGTGGAGCTGTATCAGGAGAAGGAGCCAAGAGGGGAGTACGTCCTGGTGGTGGCCGGGGCCGAAAAAGCCGCCGCCCCGGCAGTGACTCTGGATCAGGGGGTGCGGCAGGTGCTGCGCCTGCGGCAGGAGGGGGTCCGGATGAAGGACGCCGTTCGCCGGGTGGCGGAGGACACCGGTTTGCCCCGCAACGACCTGTATAACGCCGCCCTGGCGGAGATGGAATAGTCCGCCAAGCAAAGGCAAAGCTCCTTTTCCCGGGGCCGCCGCGCTTACCGCCCGGTGGCCCCGGGGGCTTGACTTTGCCTGTTCAAAGCGATAATATAGATGTATCACAGGATTTGCAAGAGGAACGACTATGTCCGAGAGAATGACCGCAAGAAAACGCCAGGCCCTGGAGATGCGCAGCCGCATCCAGAGCGCCGCCCTGGACCTGTTTGACCGGGAGGGCTTTGAAAACGTCTCCGTGGAGGAGATCGCCCAGACCGCCGGATGCTCCGTGGGCAACATCTATCACTATTTCAAAAGCAAGGACGAGCTGGCCATTCAGGTGACCAGCCATGTGGACGATGCATACAGCGAGCTGGAGGAGGCATATCTGGCGGACACCGCCCGGCCCGCCCGGGAGAAGCTGCTGGACTTTGTGGGCCGGTCCCTGGAGATCAGCGTGTCGGACCCGGTGCTGTATAAGGCGTTTATCCACGGGCTGCGGTATCCGGAGCAGCGGGTGCTGCAGAAAAACGCCGGGCGGGTATACTTCCGGGTACTGCTGGAGCTGGTGACGCTGTGCCAGCAGGAGGGCAGCATCCACCCCTCCCACGACCCGGATCAGGTGGTGGAGGAGCTGGTGGTGCTGCACCGGGGAGCCCTGTTCGAGTGGCGCATCTATCAGGGCGGGTTCGACCTGCCGCAGCTGGGCCGCCGCATGGCCGGGCGGCTGCTGCGGGGCCTTTATTATGCAGAATAGACAAGTAAGACGGCGCTTATGCGCCGTTTTCTTGGGAAAAGAATGCATTGCAATTTGCCCTCCGGTCCCGTATAATAGGCAAGAAAATTCTGAGGGGAGTGATCGGGATGAAGTTCAACGTTCTGCGCAGCAAAATCTCCGCTCCCGCTGTTTTTATTTCCGTTTTTCCCTTCTGACCGGTATTTTTACCGGTCATTTTTTTTGGCCATTATCCACCCTTCCGTCAGCAATAAACATCACATAGATCAGCGCAAAAGAAAGAGAGGAACTGTCACATGAAGAAAAACCTTGGACAAGACGCCATCTACGACGCCCGGGAGCTGGGTGTTCCCCGGATGCTGGTGCTGGGCCTGCAGCACCTGTTCGCCATGTTCGGCGCCACCGTGCTGGTGCCCATCCTGGTCACCAAGTACGGTCTGCCCCTGTCCATCCAGACCACCCTGCTGTTTGCCGGTCTCGGCACCCTGCTGTTCCATCTGTGCACCAAGCTGAAGGTTCCCGCCTTCCTGGGCTCCTCCTTCGCCTTCCTGGGCGGCTTTGAGGCGGTGGCCAGCCTGGATGTGGGCAAGTTCGCCGGCATGAGCGGCGAGGAAAAGCTGCCCTACGCCCTGGGCGGCATCGTGGTGGCCGGCGCCCTGTATCTGATCCTGGCCCTGCTGTTCAAGCTGGTGGGTCCCCAGAAGGTCATGCGCTTCTTCCCCCCCATCGTCACCGGACCCATCATCATCCTCATCGGCCTGAACCTGTCCGGCTCCGCCATCGCCAACGCCTCCACCTGCTGGTGGCTGGCTCTGGTGGCCATCGCCATCATCGTGGTGGCCAACATCTGGGGCAAGGGCATGGTCAAGATCATCCCCATCCTGCTGGGTGTGGTAGGCAGCTACATCGTGGCCCTGATCGCCGGAAAGGTGGACTTCACCGAGGTCGGCGGCGCCAACTTCGTGGGCCTGCAGCACTTCGTCCTGGCAAAGTTTGACCTGACCGCCATCCTGGTGATGGCCCCCATCGCCATCGCCGCCATGATGGAGCACATCGGCGACATGTCCGCCATCTCCTCCACCACCGGCAAGAACTTCATCGCTGACCCCGGCCTGCACCGCACCCTGCTGGGCGACGGCCTGGCCACCATGGTGGCCGGTATGTTCGGCGGCCCCGCCAACACCACCTACGGCGAGAACACCGGCGTGCTGGCCCTGTCCCGGGTCTATGACCCCCGGGTCATCCGCCTGGCCGCCCTGTACGCCATCATCCTGTCCTTCTCCCCCAAGTTCGACGCCCTGGTGAACTCCATCCCCACCGCCATCGTGGGCGGCGTCAGCTTCATCCTGTACGGTATGATCTCCGCGGTGGGCGTGCGGAACGTGGTGGAAAACAAGGTGGACCTGACCAAGTCCCGGAACCTCATCATCGCGGCGGTGATCTTCGTCAGCGGCCTGGGCTTCAGCTCCACCGGCGGCATCACCTTCACCGTGGGCGGCGCAGACGTCACCCTGACCGGCCTGGCCATCGCCGCCCTGGCGGGCGTGATCCTCAACGCCATCCTGCCCGGCAACGACTATCAGTTCGGTGTGGACCCCCAGGGCGACAAGTCCGCCGACCTGGGCTCCTATTAAGAGAAACAGAAGAAACTGATATAACACAGAGTGCCCCGGCTTTCGCCGGGGCACTCTGTGTTATAGGGCCAGCACAAAAGCCAGGGATACGGCGGTATCCCTGGCTTTGTTTTGCTTTTTACAGGCTGACGCCGCCGTCGGCGGAGGATGCGCCCTCCAGCAGGGGGGCGATGCGGTCCAGCAGGGCGCGGACCTGCTGGGGGCAGCGACCGATGTAGCGGGCGGGGTCCATCAGCCGGTCCAGCTCCGGCCGGGTCATGCCAAAGGCCGGGTCCGATGCCAGGCGGTCCAGCAGATCGCAGGGCTCGCCGTCCTTCATCCGGGCGGTGGCGGCCATGGAGTGTACCCGCACCCGCTCATGGAGCTCCTGCCGGTCACCGCCGCGCTTGACGGCCTCCATCATCAGGTTCTCCGTGGCCAGGAAGGGCATATACTCCCGGATGGTCTTGTCCACCACCTTTTCGTTGACCCGCAGGCCGTCTGTAACGTTCTGGGCCAGGCGCAGAATGGCGTCGGCGCACAAAAAGCCCTCGGGCATGGACAGGCGGCGGTTGGCAGAGTCGTCCAGGGTGCGCTCCATCCACTGGACGGAGGCGGTCATGGGGGCGTTCATGGCGTCGGCCATGAGATAGCGGCTCAGGGAGCAGATGCGCTCGCAGCGCATGGGATTGCGCTTGTAGGCCATGGCGGAGGAGCCAATCTGATGCTCCTCGAAGGGCTCCTCCAGCTGGCGGTCGTGCTGCAGCAGGCGGATGTCGTTGGCCATGCGGTAGACGCTCTGGGCCATGGAGGACAGGCAGTTCAGGATCCGGGCGTCTACCTTCCGGGGATAGGTCTGGCCGCAGACGGTGAAGCAGGCGTCGAAGCCGAACTCGGCGGCAATGCGGCGGTTCATCTCGTCGATTTTCGCCTCGTCCCCGTCAAAGAGGTCCATGAAGCTGGCCTCGGTGCCGGTGGTGCCCCGGCAGCCCAGAAAGCGCAGGCTGCCCAGGACAAAGTCCAGCTCCTCCAGGTCCGACAGCAGGTCCTGGAGCCACAGGGCGGCCCGCTTGCCCACGGTCACCGGCTGGGCCGGTTGATAGTGGGTATAGCCCAGGGTGGGGGTGGCGGCGTATTTTTCCGCAAAGGCGGAGAGGTTCTTCATCACCGCCAGCAGCTGGCCCCGCAGATACACCAGCCCGTCCCGGTACAGGATCAGGTCGGCGTTGTCGGTGACATAGCAGCTGGTGGCCCCCAGGTGGATGATGCCCGCCGCCAGAGGCGCGGCCTTGCCGTAGGTATAGACATGGGCCATGACATCGTGGCGGACCTCCCGCTCCCGCTGTCGGGCGGTATCGTAGTCGATATCGGTGATGTGCTGCTCCAGCTGGCGGACCTGCTCCTCCGTTACCGGCAGGCCCAGCTGGTGCTGGGCCCGGGCCAGGGCCGTCCACAGCCGCCGCCAGGTCTGGAAGCGCATATCCGGGGAGAACAGGTGCAGCATATACGGCGAGGCGTAGCGCCCGGCCAGGGGGGATTCATAAACGTCGTGGGACATAACAGTCCTCCGTTTCTGTGATTTTCAGCGGACGATGAGGCTGTCCCGCTCCGCGCCCACGGAGACATAGCCGATGCGGCAGCCGATGGCCCGCTCCACATACTCCACATAGTCCCGGGCGGCCTGGGGCAGATCCTCCCAGGTGCGGACCCCGGAGATGTCGCAGTTCCAGCCGGGGACGTACTCGGTGACGGGCTTGGCCTGGTCCAGCAGCACCGGGAAGGGGAATTCGTCGGTCTGTTGACCGTCGATCTCATAATGGGCGCAGACGGGGATCCGGTCCATGTAGCTGAGGATATCCAGCTTGGTCAGGGCGATGTTGGTGGCGTTCTGCATCCGGACGCCGTAGCGGGTGGCCACCAGGTCGATGGGACCCACCCGGCGGGGACGGCCGGTCTTGGCGCCGTATTCGTCACCGGCGTCCCGGAGCTTCTCGGCATCGGCGCCGAACCACTCGCAGACAAAGGGACCCTCGCCCACGCAGGAGGAATAGGCCTTCACCACGCCCACCACCTCGTCGATAGATGCGCCGGGCAGGCCGGAGCCTACCGGGGCATAGGAGGCGATGGTGTTGGAGGAGGTGGTGTAGGGATAGATGCCGTAGTCCAGGTCCCGCAGAGCGCCCAGCTGGCCCTCGAACAGGATAGACTTGCCGTCGGCCTGGGCCTGGTGGAGATAGCGGCTGGTGTCGGCCACATAGGGCTTCACCCGCTGGCCGTACTGCTCCACCCAGGCCATCATCTCGTCCATGGTGTAGCCCTTGGCCCCGTAGACCTCCCGGAGGATCAGGTTCTTCCACTCCAGCAGGTCCTGGAGATGGGCCCGCAGATGGTCGGGGTACAGCAGCTCGCCGGCCAGAACCGTCTTCTTCTGGTACTTGTCGGAATAGAAGGGGGCGATGCCCTGCTTGGTGGAGCCGTACTTCTTATCCTTCAGACGCTGCTCCTCCAGGGCGTCCAGCTCCCGGTGCCAGGGCAGCAGCAGACTGGCCCGTTCGCTGACCATCAGGTTCTCGGGGATGATGTCCACGCCGCCCTGGCGGACGGTGTCGATCTCCTTGAGCAGATTCTCGCAGTCCAGGGCCACGCCGTTGCCGAGGATGTTCATGACACCGGAGCGGAAAATGCCGGAGGGCAGCAGATGCAGGGCGAACTTGCCCTTTTCGTTGATGACCGTGTGCCCGGCGTTGCCGCCGCCCTGATAGCGCACCACCACGTCATATTGTTGGGTGAGGTAGTCCACCATGCGGCCCTTGCCCTCGTCGCCCCAGTTGATACCCACGATCGCGCAATTTGACATGTCTTCGTCTCCTCATCTACATCATAACAGAATTTTTGGCGGGTTTCCACCGCCAACAGCCTCTTATTATACCCAATGGGCGGTCAGAAGTAAAGAATGAATCTCACATATCTGATATTAGCATGCCTAATATTTATTGTGGATATACACCATAAAAGTGTCTGTTTTTTCAGCGAAAATGACAAAATTCTTGTGGGTTCTGCCGCTTGACGGCGGGGCCGCGGCGGGGCTATAATCATTTGTTCCTTTGAATCGGAGGTTTTTGATATGGAAAAGACGAAAAAGTCCCTGTTCGGGCCCATGGACCTGACAAAAGGGACGTGCTGGAAAACGATCCTGATCTTTTCGCTGCCGGTGATTTTGTCGTATCTGCTGCAGCAGGTATACTCCATCAGTGACGCAGCCATTGTGGGCCAGACCCTGACGGCCCAGGAGGTGGCCGGGGTCAACGACACCACGTCGCTGGTGTTCATCTTTCTGCAGTTCGCCTTCGGCGTCAGCGCGGGCTTCTGCGTGGTGACGTCCTGCCAGGTGGGGGCCCGGAACCAGGCGGGGGTGCGCCGGTCCCTGGCCACCCAGATCGTCCTGTCGGCGGCGCTGACGGTGCTGCTGACGGCCCTGGCCCTGGCTCTGCTGAATCCCATGCTGGCCTGGATCAACGTGACCCCGGACAATGCCGAGGTGTATCAGGCGGCCTATACCTACTGCTTCATCATCTTCGCGGGCATCGGGGCCCAGCTGTTCTATAACTTCATCTGCGCCTTTCTGCGCAGCATGGGTGACTCCCTGACGCCGCTGCTGTTCCTGCTGTTTTCCACGGTGCTGAACGTGGGGCTGGACCTGCTGTTCATCATGGTGTTCCGGTGGGGCGTGGCCGGGGCGGCCATTGCCACGGTGGCGGCTCAGCTCATCAGCACGGTAGCATGCTTCATCTATGCCTTTGCCAAGTATCCCCAGCTGCGGCTGCACCGGGAGGACATGCAGATCACCCGGGGCGATATCCGCCGCCATGTGGTGCAGGGCGTGCCCCTGGGGCTGCAATTCTCGGTGCTGGCCATTGGCATCATCGTCATGCAGAGCGTGGTGGTGCAGTTCGACATGCTGGACGGCGTCATGGTGTCCTCCTCCGCCCAGATGGGCTTCGGTGCGGCCAACAAGCTGTTCAATCTGACAGCAACGCCTATGAACGCCCTGGGCACGGCCATGACCAGCTTCACCGCCCAGAACCTGGGAGCCGGAAACCACGACCGCATCCGCAAAGGGGCCCTGCAGTCCCTGGTGATGGTGTCGATGCTGGCGGCGATGGCCGTGGGCATCGGCCTGCTGCTGACCCTGGGCAACGCCTATCTGCGGATTTTCCTGTCCGCCGACAAGATCACGGCGGACACCGTGCGATACGGCAACACCTTCCTGTATGTGGATTACGCCATGTACCTGTTCCTGGGCTTCATTTTCGTGGTGCGCAACTGCATCCAGGGCATCGGCCGGTCCCGGTTCGTGCTGGGGGCCGGTGCGGCGGAGCTGGTGGCCCGGATCGCCGTGTGCCTGACCCTTCCCGCCGCCGTGGCCGGAGGCGTCGTCAGCGCCCAGGCAAATCCTCTGGCGTTTTACGCCCTGTGCGCGGCGGACCCCATGGCCTGGATCGCCGCCGACATCGTTCTGGCCATCCCCTTCTTCCGGAACATCCTGCGGAGGGATTACCGGTATATGAACATCTGAAAAAAACAACATCCGGGCCAGAGAGGCGGGGGTCATAAGAAAGTAATATCGTATTTTCTCAGGAACGGCGTGGCTTTGGTCACGCCGTTTCTTGTTTTAGCAGTTCTTCCACGGGGATAAAGCCCACAAGGTCATAGGAAATGCGGATGCCCTGATGCCGCTTGCCGCTGGACTTGTCCGGGGCTTCAATGTAGATCTCCTTGACAAGTTCCCGCAGCGCATACGGGGTAAGCTCGTCCAAATCCTCATATTTGCGTACCCGCTGGATAAACTGCTCCAAGTTTTCAATCTGTCGTTCCTGTACTTCAATTTCCTGCTGTAAGCTCTGAATTTCCACTTTGAGCTGCGTCTGCTCATCCTCATAAGTCTTGCTCATCATAGAAAACTTTTCATCTGTGATACGCCCCGCCACATTATCCTCGTAAATGCGGATAAACAGACGGTCAAGCTCTCCCAGCCGCTTTTCAGCCTGTGCCAGCCGCTTCTTGTGTCCACGGATCGCGGCTTCGCTGGACAGTCGGAGTTTCTGCTCCATAACAGCACGGAAATGATCTTCATATCGACTGACATAGGAAATCACAGTTCTCATGTGCATCCAGACCAAATCTTCCAGAACAACCGCCCGGATAAAGTGCGCCGAACAGCTTCCCGTATTGCTTCGGTAGTTGGCGCATACAAAGTGATCCTGCCGTTTCTCAAAGTAATTGGTGGTGCAATACCGCATTTTCGCTCCGCAGTCGTCACAGTAAACCATGCCGGAGAACAAACTGCTTTTGCCTGTTTTCGCCCTGCGGTGACGCTGCTGCCGGATCTCCTGCACCTTGTCAAAGACTTCCTGCTCGATGATCGCCGGATGGGTGTTGTAGAAGATCGCCTGTTTATCAAGGGGCGTTTCCCTCTGTTTCTTGTCCCAGATGGAATTGGTATAGGTCTTGAAGTTTACCGTACAGCCCGTGTATTCCCGCCGTTCCAGAATGTGAACAACCGTGTTGGTGTTCCAATGGTACGGATCAGCGGTTTCCGGGCTGGGTGTCTTGATGCCCTCGCGCTTCTTGTAGGCGGTGGGGTTAAGTACCTTTTCCTCCTGCAAGAGCTTTGCGATCTGCATCGGGCCTCGCCCTTCCATGCACAGCTTGAAAATGCGCTTGACTACCAATGCAGCCGCTTCATCCACGACCCACTTTGTCTTGTCCTCCGGATCTTTGCGGTAGCCAAAGGGAACATTGGTTGTCAGCGGTACACCACGCTCGCCCTTTGCTTTTTGCACCGCTCGGATTTTGCGGCTGGTATCTTTGGCAAAAAATTCGTTAAACCAGTTTTTGATACCGGCAATATCGCTGTCTGTGCTGTTGGGGTCGATGGTGTCAAAGTGGTCGTTGATGGCAATATACCGCACATTGTACTTCGGGAAAGTGAAGTTGATATACAGTCCGGTCAGCGAAGAATTTCGTCCCAGTCTGGATAGGTCTTTGGTAATACAGACTGCCACCCGTCCCGCTTCGATCTCCGCAAGCATGGCTTGGAAGCCGGGGCGGTCATAGTTTGCACCAGAGTAACCATCGTCGACGAAAAATTGGATGTTTCGGAAACCTTGTTCTTGTGCGTATTTTTTGAGAATCGCCTTTTGAGACGAGATTTGTCAAGGGTATTCTCTTCTCGAAAATACAATTTCAAAATCATTATATGAATGAGTCAGTCCTCTTCCGGGTCTGACTCTTTTTTCTTAAAGACTTATACAGTCTTAGTTTCGATTGCAGGACCCTTTTCCCCACTTAATACTTTAAGCGGTATTATGGCCTTGCAAGAAAGAAATGAGGTGAACAATTATGAGCATTACAAATGCGGCGAGAAGATTTGAACAGAGATTTGACGCAAAAGCGGAGCGCTTTATTTGGCATCATCCGCTACTTGGCTTCATCTCCATCTTTGTTGGAATGCCCTTACTGGTTTTGGCGTGTGTCTGTATCAGTACGATCGTTATCGCCTTTCCTATGGCATGGCTTTTGGGTTGGTTGTAATCTTTATTTCATCTTTAAACGCACAAAAGATGACTAATGCCATTTTTAGAGGAAAGGTTTTATGATATTGGGGACAGCAAAAAAGGAGGATGAATCTTATGCAAATGCTAATTGCACTCATAGGTGTATGTGCGGCAGCAATGCTGCTGTGGTATGTCTATATTTTAATGAAGGGAGATGATCAGGCATGAGCACCATGATTCAGTATGATCGGCATCATCAACCAGGACACCCAGGCCGGCTGGCTGCCCACCATCGGCAACCAGAAGTACCTGCTGGCCATTCTGGTGGTGGCCATTCTCACGGGCCTGATGTACATCTATCTGAACTACAGCAAGCACGGCTATGAGATCGCCGTGGTGGGCGAAAGCCGCCGCACCGCCAGCTATGCCGGCATCAAGGTGGACCGGGTCATCATCCGGACCATGGCCCTGTCCGGCGCTCTGTGCGGCCTGATCGGCCTGCTGCTGACCTCCAGCACCGACCACACCATGACCACCACCATCGTGGACGGCCGGGGCTTCACCGCCGTCATGGTGTCCTGGATGGCCAAGTTCAACCCCGTTATCATGATCTTCGTGTCCCTGCTGCTGGTGGTCCTCAGCCGCGGCGCCAGCGAGATCTCCACGGCCTTCGGCCTGAACCGCTCCTTCTCCGATATCCTGACGGGCATCATCCTGTTCTTCATCATCGGCTGCGAGTTCTTCATCAACTACAAGGTCCAGTTCCGTTCTTCCGGAAAGAAGGAGGCGTGAGGAAATGAATTTTGATATTGTATCCTTCATCCCCCGCGCGGTCATGCAGGGTATCCCCCTGCTGTACGGCAGCACCGGCGAGATCCTCACCGAGAAGTCCGGCAATCTGAACCTGGGTATCCCCGGCATCATGTATGTGGGCGGTATCTGCGGCGTCATCGGCGCGTTCTTCTATGAGCAGGCCGTGCCCGCCGACCAGATGAGCGGCTTTCTGGCCATTCTGATCCCCATGCTGTGCTCCCTGCTGGGCTCTCTGCTGATGGGCCTGCTGTACTGCTTCCTGACGGTGACCCTGCGGGCCAACCAGAACGTTACCGGTCTGACCATGACCACCTTCGGCGTGGGCATCGGCAACTTCTTCGGCGGCTCCCTGATCAAGCTCACCGGCAGTGAGGTCCCCTCCATTGCCCTGTCCGCCACCAGCGGCTATTTTGCCAAGTCCCTGCCCTTTGCCAAGAGTCTGGGCTGGTTCGGCCAGATCTTCCTGTCCTATGGCTTCCTGGCGTATCTGGCCATTATCCTGGCCCTGCTGTCCTCCTATTTCCTGAAGCACACCCGCCCCGGCCTGCACCTGCGCTCCGTGGGTGAAAGCGCCTCCACCGCCGACGCCGCCGGCATCAACGTCACCCGGTATAAGTACCTGGCCACCTGCGTGGGCAGCATGATCGCCGGTCTCGGCGGCCTGTACTACGTGATGGACTACGCCAGCGGCGTGTGGTCCAACAACGCCTTCGGCGACCGCGGCTGGCTGGCCATCGCCCTGGTGATCTTCACCATCTGGCGTCCCAATGTCAGTGTCCTGGCCTCCATCCTGTTCGGCGGCCTGTACATCCTGTATCTGTACATCCCCACCGGCAGCCAGATGGCCGTGAAGGAGCTGTACAAGATGCTGCCGTATGTGGTCACCGTGGTGGTGCTGGTGATCTCCAGCCTGCGCAACAACATGGAAAAGCAGCCGCCTGCAAGTCTGGGCCTCAGCTACTTCCGAGAGGAGCGGTAAAACTTTCGCCATCCGGCGTTTGTCCGCTGCTTTTCCCCCACAGCGCAGCTGCGTCCCAAGCGTTTTGCGCAGCAAAACCTTGCCGCAGGGCGGATTCACTCCGCCCGGAGGAAAATGAAATCCGGGTTCCCTGTCCGGCCTTGGCCGGACAGGGAATCAAAGCAGCCGCCTGCAAGTCTGGGCTTGAGCTATTTCCGAGAGGAACGGTAAGGCTTTCGTCATCCGGCGTCTGTCTGCTGCTTTTCCCCCGCAGCGCAGCTGCGTCCCAAGCGTTTTGCGCAGCAAAACCTTGCCGCAGGGCGGATTCATTCCGCCCGGAGGAAAATGAAATCCGGGTCCCCTGTCCGGCCTTGGCCGGACAGGGGATCAAAGCAGCCGCCTGCAAACCTGGGTCTGAGCTACTTCCGCGAGGAACGGTAAGCTGCCGGTTCCTGAGTCGGCTCCCCTGCTGCTTTTCCCCCGCGGCGCAGCCGCGTCCCAAGCGTTTTGCCCAGCAAAACCTTGCCGAAGGGCGGATTCACTCCGCCCGTGTCCGCAGCGCTTTGATGGAGCCGCTCCCCAGCGGAGAATGTCCCATTAAGGATTTTTGACAAGCCAAGGCCGGCAGGTCATTGACCTGCCGGCCTTGGCTTGTTTCGTTTCCCGGCTCTCCGGCGCACATGTGCCGGAGAGCCTTTTATAACAGCCTGTGCAGAAGCACTTCCGGTCTGTTTATTCGCCCATGAGCTTCCGCCGCTTCAGCAGGAGCATCACAGCGCCTGCGGCAGCCGCCATCATCGCGCCGCTCAGCAGGAAGATGGGGAACCCGTCGCCGGTCTGGACACTGTTTTCGATCCAGCGGGCCGTCAGGGTCGTGTCACCCTTGACGCTGTACACGCTGGAGGCGTCGTAGCGGTTGCCGTCCTTGTCGTACCAGCCGCCGAAGGTATAGCCCTCCCGGGTGGGTACGGGCAGGGTGCCCACAGCCTGACCGTATACCACCGCCAGAGCAGAGGGCTCCACCTTGCCGCCATTGGCGTTCAGGGTAATGGTGAAGGTGCTGTCCTCCTGACCCCAGCGGGCGGTGAGGGTCACACCATCGGCTGTGCTGTAGACGGTGGAAGCATCATAGCGGCTGCCCACCTCGTCGAACCAGCCCAGGAACACATAGCCCTCCCGGGTAGGTGTGGGCAGGGCGCCCACGGCCTGGCCGAAGGTCACCTGGACCAGGGCCACGTCGGTGACGCCGCCGTTGGCGTCCAGGGTGATCTCGTAGATATTGGCGGTCCAGCGGGCAGTGAGGGTGGCGTCTCCGGCGATGGCATATATGGTGTCCTCGGTGTACTGCGCACCGTTTTCGTCATACCAGCCGTCGAAGGTATAGCCCTCACGGACGGGCACAGGCAGCTGGCCCACAGCTATGCCGTACTGGACGCTGACGGAGTCGGGCTTCACCATGCCGCCGTTGGCGTCCAGAGTCACGGTATAGCCCTGACCAGGCAATACCTCCACCACGCAGTAGGCGGTGACGCTGGTGTTGATATCGGTGGACACCTTGATGTAAGCGTAGCCGGGCTTGTGGGCGGTGACAACGCCGTTTTCATCCACGGTGGCTACCTCGGGGTTGAAGGAGGTCCAGGTCAGCGCGGCGTCCTCCGCCCGGGTGGGGGTAGGAGTCAGCGTCGCGTTCAGCGCCAGAGTCTCCAGGGGATGCAGGGTGGCCCGGGTATCATCCAGGCGCAGGGTATTGGCCTGCACCGGCAGGCAGACCACGGCGAAGTTCACATGATACTGCCCGTCCTTGGTGGTGGCAGTCAGATAGCTGACGCCGGGCTCCGAGGGGGTGTAATAGGCAACGTTCTTGCGGGTGCCGTTAACGTTGACGTCCTCGGCGGTCTCCAGCTTGCCGCCGCCCTCTGTCACCGTCCAGTTGAAGGGACCGTAGGTGCTGTCGGGACGGTCATAGGGGACGCCGGAGAGGGCACCCGCCGGATTACCGGCCTTCTCCGTGCCGTCTGCCCGGATCACCACCGTGGTGGAGGAGCCGTAGGGGGCGGACACGACGATATCGCCGGTGGTACGGTCATAGGTATAGCCATTGTACATGGCGTTTTCCGTCAGCTCATACTCATAGCCGTAATCATAGCGGTAAACCACATGGATGGACTCCGGCAGGGCATAGCCCTCGGTGTTCACCAGTCTGCCGCGCCAGGGCTCGCTGCCGGAGAGGACAAAGTCCGGGCCGTCCAGCACCAGGCCGGTGGCGGCGGTGGTGGGATTGTCGCTGCCGCCGGAAACATACCCCTGGGCCGTGTACAGCTTCACATCGGAGAAGGAGTGGGTCTGGCGGTACCGGGCGATGAGGCTGGCGGTCTCACCGGCGGTGACGTAATAGGTCTGCTCGTTGTAGTAGGCGTCGGACTGCAGGTCCTCCTGGTCGGAGGTCTGATAGACGTCCTCCCAGTCAAAGGTCATGGTCCGGGTAACACCGTTGATGGTGACGTCCAGATGGCCGGTTCCGGAGGGGATCTTGTCCGCGGAGGCCTGATAGTTCAGGTCGATAAGGCCCTCCAGCGCGTCGCTGCTGTTCTGGGAGACGCTGACCAGGCCCGCCCAGTCCTCGTCGTCCTCATATACCAGCCACTGATTCTGATAGATCTCCACATCGGCGGGCTGCAGGTCCACCACCCGGACGGTGATGGCGCCGTTGGGCTTCAGGCCGGAGAAGTGGTCCATGGACAGCTTGAAGTCCTTCACCTCCGTGGAGGATGCCTCCACCGCTATGACGCACAGGGCGGAGTAGGTGCCGTTGGACACGGTGATGATGGCCTGGCCGGGAGCCACAGCCACCACATGACCGAACTCATCCACCGTGGCCACCTCGGGGTTGCTGGAGGTGCGGGTGATGGGCGCCGTGGAGCCGGTGTTGTTGTTCACGCTGAGGTCAAAGCTCTGGCCAGGGTGCAGGCGGGCGGAGGTCTGGGACAGGGTCAGGCCCTGGGAGGCGTCCACCTTGATGGCATAGGTGCGGTCATTGGCCGCATAGTCGCCGCAGGAGAGATACACGTTGCCGGTCCAGTTGTAGCTGCCGCGATACTCCGTCACATCTGCGGTGAAGGTGAAGGTGTGGGTATCGGCGTCATAAATGCTCTGGGAATACAGGGGATTCAGCAGATCGATGTTGTACTCGGTGATTTCCCGGCCGGTGGAGTCGGTATAGGTCCGGCTCACCTGGGCGTGGACCGCCACGGAGGCCAGGGAGCCGTCCTCGTCATAGACGGTGCCCTGCATGTAGGTGCGGCCATCCTTCTGATAGAAGGTCACGGCGTTGTTCTCCAGCTTGGGGGCCTGGGTGTCCACCAGCACGTCGAAGGAGAGCACGTCGCCGGTCTTGTCCATTTTGTGGCCGTTGAAGGTGGGCTCCTTGCCGTCCACGAAGGACTCGAAGTCCGTCACCGGGCGGCCCAGCTCCTCATTGTCCACGGTGTCGCCGTAGTCACCCTCGCCATAGGCGGTAATGGTGTAAACGCACTGGGTGCCGTTGGGCAGGACGTCGCCGTTCAGGTCCGTTCCGTCCCAGGCATCCGTGAAGTAGTAAAGGGACATGGGCAGGACCACGCCGTAGCCGGCCTGATAGACGCTGCGGGGCACATAGGTGTTGAAGGTGCGGAAATAGAGCTCGTTGGTGTTCTTGTTCCGGACCTCGGTGACAAAGAGCTTGGCATCCCGCAGCTGATAGAGCTCAAGGTCGTCAATGGCGTCGAAATAGCCGCTGCCGTCCGGGGAGATGGCAAAGTTCTCCTGGTGGAAAACTGTCTGCTTGCTCTCGGCGGCAATGTCGGTATCAAAGATGTTCTGGCCCAGGTTCAGGAAGTTCACCACTTCCCCGGCGCTGCGGATGGTACTGCCCACCACGTTGACGCCCAGGGTACAGTCGTTGTTCATCACGTTTTCGCCGTCCTGGGGCTCGTCGAACCAGTTGGCGCGGTCCAGGATGGGGGCAGAGGTCCAGTCGCCCAGGAAGGCCAGCAGGGGCATGCCGATCTGAGGCGCGGAGCCGTCGGCGGCGGTGAGGATCACAAAGCCCTCCACATAGCTGCCGTTGGGGAACAGGTCGCGGATGGCGGCGATGTCGGAAGCGGTGAGGGAAACGGTCCGGCTGACCTGTGTGCCGCCGGCGGGCACGCTGACGCTGCCCAGATCCACCTCACGGATCAGCACATCGCTGGCAAGGACCATGGTCTTGCCGTCCTGCTCTGCGGTATCCGGCCGCAGAAGCACGGCCTTCATGCTGTAGCTCAGGGTGTCGCTGCCCAGGTTCTCCACCCGGAAGTCCAGATCATAGCTGCCGCTCCAGCCGGGATCGTCGCCCAGCTCCAGCTTGCCCACCAGCTTGCCGTCCACATCGATGTAGGCAGGGGTGGAAATGGCCGCGGCTGCGTTCACAAGGCCGGCGCCCTGGCGGCGGGGAGAGACGTATACGCCGTTCTCCTGCTGGGGCACGGCGGTGCTCACCAGCAGATGGTTGGTCAGGTCGGCGCTGGCGGCGGCGTCCTGCTGGGGATGCCGGGACTTGACATACTGCTCCACCAGCGCGGCCAGGCCCGCCATATGGGGCGTCGCCATGGAGGTGCCGCTCATCAGACTGTAGGACCCGGTATAGTCATCGTACTTCCCGGCGCCCTCCACATAGCTGCTGTCCATCACGGTGGACCAGATGTTGCCGCCGGGGGCGGTGATCTCGGGCTTCAGCTCCAGTCCGGAGCCGCTGCCCCAGGAGGTGAAGGAGGACATCTGGCCGCCCTCCTCCCAGTCGGACAGCTGGTCCTGCTGGTGAACGGTGATGCGGACCTCCTGCCCGGCGTTCAGCGCATCGATCATGGCCGCGCCGTCCACGCCGGAAATAAAGGCGGAGGTCAGCGAGGTGTTGTCCGTGTTCATGTTGATAAGCGTGGTGGCGGCGGGGTCGCTGTCATAAACCAGCACAGCCAGCACGCCGTAGCTCTCGCCCATGTAGTTGGTGCCGGAGAAGCTGCTGGCATTGTTGATCTTGTCGGCGAAGGAGAGGGTGCTGCCGTCTGCGCTGCCGCGCTTGACCAGGGCAATACCCGTCTTGCCGCCGTTGTAGCCGTTGCTGAATCCGGCGTTGTAGTAGTCCATGTAGGTGCCGTAGCCCGCGTCATACACAACGAAGCTCTGGCTCTCGGGGAACTTCCCCTTCATGGCCACTTCGTTGGGGTCGGAGAAGGGCACGGTATGGCTCTGGCCCTGGGCGTCGGTCCAGCTCAGCACACTCTGCATGTTGATGGTGCTGTTGATGGAGGCCACCGCCAGGTTGGAGGGGTAGACGGCGGGAGAGGACATCATGGAGATATCCGGGTCCTCCGCCAGGTTCAGGCCGCCCCGCTCATTGCCCTGGGCGGGGGAGTTTTCGCTGTTGCCGGCGGCGGTCATCAGGATGACGCCGGCCTGCTCCAGCCGGGCATAAACGCCGTGGATGGCGGTGTCGTCATAGGCAAAGCCGTTGTCGGAGCCCAGAGACAGGTTCACGGCGTCGGCGCCCAGGGTCATGGCGTCCTCCAGGGCGTTGAGAATGGCGCTTTCCGTGGCGCCGGAGTTGCCGCCGTCGGCAAAGACCTTCATCATCATCAGCTGGGCATCGGGGGCTACGCCGGAAAAGAGGACCTCGCCCTCCTGGCTCTGGACAAAGCCCGCCACGGTGCCGGAGACGTGGGTGCCGTGGTTGCTGCCGCTGTTGCGGACGTTGACGTCGCCGCTGATGATCTCGCCGGTATAGGGGTCGGCGTCTCCGGCGTAGTCAAAGGCGAAGGGGACCTTGCGGGTCTTGTACATGGCCTCGTTGGAGGCGGGGCTCAGCCTATTGGCATTGAGCTGGCGGCCGTTCAGGAAGGCCAGCAGGGACTCCTTGGTATAGCGCAGGTCGCTGTTGCTGAGCTGGGAGTAGAAGGAGTCGTCCCGGAAGGCCTCGTGGACCCGGCGCAGACCGGTGACGTTGGCGCCCTCCTCATCGCTCCACCAGCTGGAATACTCCATGTCCAGGCCGGAATCCACCACGGCCACCAGCATTCCCTTGCCGGTGTAGCCCTTGTTCCAGACCTCCTGCAGGTGGACCATGTCATAGCTGTAGCCTGCCACACCGGCATTGGTGGCCGGAGAGGCGGGCTGACTGTAAACATGCTGCACATGGGCGGACTTCACGCCCTTCAGACTGCGGATGGTATCCAGCATGCCATAGGGGGCGCGGACGGCCATGCCGTTAAAGAGCACCGTCCACTGCTCCATCAGCTCAGGGGCGCCGGCAGTGGAGGTGCCCTCCGCCTGGAGAGCGGCGGGCTGGGCCGCCTGGATCTCGGCAAAGACCTTTTTCTGATCCCGGCGAATGGCGGCATCCTGTTTCTCCGCGCGGCCGCCGGCAAGATAGGCGGCGATCTCCGCACCGGCAGAGCTGGTGGAAGCCGTTTTCTTCGCGGCAAAGCCCTCCAGCACGGGAGCGCGCTCCAGCTCCACGAGGATGGTCACCATATCATCGGGCTGATGCCCGGTGGGCTGGGTGGTTTCCGCCGCAGAGTCGTTCTCCGCCATGGCGTCCAGCCGGGGGGTGCCGCTGACCTCCTCCGCCTTCACCACGGTCCCGTCGGGGGCGGCGGCTTCGGCGGCCAGAGCCGTGGGCACCAGGCCCAGCAGCATGACCAGCGTCAGCAGCAGTGCGATCACTCGTTTCATGTTATACATTCCTCCCTTGTGTTGAACTCCCATGTTCTGCATTCTTTATAGGACAATGAATGTTCTATGGTCATGGGATGACTGTCGTTATTATAGCACTTTACCGCGGCGGTGTCAAGCTATGCCGGGTGGAACTTCCGGGTTTTCTCCATTGAAACAGGAGAATAACATGCCGCTTGACAAATCACGTCCCACAAGATATAATAACACTGCGTTATATATAACGCAGTGTTATTATACAAGGATGGTGCTTATGCCGGCAGTCAGAAAAGTTTCAAAGGAACAGATCATCGACGCTGCGGTGGAGGTATTGCGTGACGATGGCTTTTCCGCCATCAATGCCCGCAGCGTCGCCAAAAAACTGGGCTGCTCCACGCAGCCGATCTACTTTTCATTCAAGAACATGGACGAACTGAAGGCCGCGCTGACGCAGCGTGCGATCGAACTGCACACACAGCGCGTGCGGGATTCTCTGCGCGCCCACGAGGGAAACGACAGCCGCTACAGCAGCTACGGCATGGGCTTCGTTAAATTCGCTGCCGAGGAAAAGCAGCTGTTCCGCTGGCTCTATCTGGAGGGCGAACAGCCAGGGGCATATCAAAGCGATGTTCTGATGCAGGAGGTCATCGGCGTGATCGTCGATGAATTTGGATATGCGGAGGATACGGCCCGCCGCTTTCATCAGGATATGATCTACTTTACCTACGGACTGGCAATCCTCGCCAATACGGATCACCTGCACCTGACGGAGGCAGAGCTGCGTGAGGCGTTCCGCCGGGAGTTCCGCGCACTGATTGCCATTTATGGAAAGCCCGCAAAGCTGCCTGAATTTGCTGTGAAAGCCGGTGTTGCTTTATGAATCTGAAGGTATCCTTTTCGTGGATCGGGCTTGTGATCTTTGCGCTGCCCATGCGGCACATCTCACCGTGTCGATTCAATCCTTTTGCTGACATTTGCAAAGCGCAAGCAAAACATCGAGATTTTGATCAGGTGACACTGGATGTCTGGACATTCAATGAGTCGGCGCAGAAATTCTATGCGGCAGCAGGCTTTCAGCCCTATCGGTGCTTTTGGGAAAGCCAAACTTGATAAGCACAGGGAGCGATAAAATGAAGCGATCTTTGACTCAAAAATTAGGGCTGCTGGGCGTTGTCAGCTTTCTTTCGTACACGGCGGCGGTCGTGTTTGCGCCGCTGACCTATCCCGGCTATAACTGGATGGCACAGGCTGTCAGCGACCTGAGTGCCGCCAATGCGCCATCGCTGGCACTCTGGAATCAGCTGAGCGCCCTTTACAATGCGTGCGAGGTCGTTTGCGCGACCGTCGTCTGTATCGGCATCCAAGGACAGAAAACCAAGCTGCTCCGTTCGGGCATTTATCTGTTCGCCATCATGGAGTGGATCTCGGCGGTCGGGTATCGGATGTTCCCGCTCAGTAGCAGCGGCTATGCCGGGGCCTTTCAGGATGTGATGCACATGGTCACAACCGCTTTGGTGGTGCTGCTGTCCATCGTATCACTGACCATGATCATCGTCGCAGGAGCCAAGAGCAAAAACTGTCGTTCTTATGGTGTCTGCGCCGCTGTCGCATTGGCCATGATGCTTGTGGGCGCAATGGGTATGAAAATCGTCCCTGCCGAGTATTTCGGCGTGGTCGAGCGTTTCAGCGTGTTTGCTGCAACAGGCTTCAATGCGGCGCTTGGCATTCACCTGTTTTGTATGAAACCAAAAGAAATCAAGGAGTAAACATATATGAGCATCATTCCCTATGTGATCGAACAAACCAGTCGCGGCGAACGTAGCTACGACATTTTTTCCCGGCTCCTCTCCGACCGAATTGTTTTTCTCGGTGAGGAAGTAACGGACGCATCCGCCAGTTCCATCGTCGAGCAGATGCTGTTTCTGGAAGCACAAGACCCAGACAAGGATATTCAGTTCTACATCAACAGCCCCGGAGGCTCGGTCACGGCCGGGTTTGCGATTTACGACACCATGCAGTATCTCAAGTGCGACGTGTCCACCATCTGCATCGGTCTGGCCGCGAGCTTCGGCGCTTTCCTGTTAGCAGGCGGCGCAAAGGGCAAGCGGATCGCACTGCCGAATGCGGAAAACATGATCCACCAGCCGCTGATCGCTGGGAACGGCGTACACGGCCCGGTCACGGATATTCAGATCGTGACCGAACAAATGCAGAAAACCAAACAGCGGCTGACCCGCATTCTTTCCGAGAATACGGGAAAAACCTTTGCACAGGTTGCCGCCGATACGGAGCGCGACAACTACATGTCGGCGCAGGAAGCCCTTGCTTACGGGCTGATCGACAAAATTATTGACAAGAGATAAGGAGAAACGCCATGTCAGAAAAGAAGATCACCATTCGTTTGGAAACCAAAGATGACTATCGCAATGTTGAAAACCTGACCCGCGAGGCCTTTTGGAATGTCTACCGCCCCGGCTGCATGGAGTACTATGTGCTGCACTGCTATCGGGATGACCCGGCATTTGTGCCGGAGCTGGACTTCGTCATGGAGCTGGACGGTGAGCTGATCGGGCAGGTCATCTATGTGTGGTCGGAAATCGACTGCGATGACGGAAGAAAGGTGCCGATCATGACCTTCGGCCCCATCGGCATTGCGCCCGCATACAAGCGGCAGGGCTACGGAAAGAAGCTGCTGGACTATTCCATGGAAAAAGCCAAGGAAATGGGTGCAGGAGCACTTGCCATCACCGGCAATATTGACTTTTACGGCAAGTCCGGCTTTGTGCCTGCCAAAATAAAGGGTATCCGCTATGCCGACGACCCTGAAGCGGATTATTTTCTCATCAAGGAGCTGACGCCCGGTTTTTTGGACGGTATCTCCGGCACCTACAAAGACCCAGTGGGATATTTTGTCTGTGAGAAAGACCCGGAGGGCTTTGAACGATTTGAAGCGACTTTTCCGAAGAAGGAAAAGCGGAAGCTGACGGGGCAACTGTTCTGAACAGGAGGAAAAAATGGCATCCGGTAAAGAGTATCTTCATTTCATTCTGGAACAGCTATCCAATCTGGACGATATTTCTTACCGTCCTATGATGGGAGAATTTATCCTCTATTACCGAGGTAAAATCGTCGGTGGAATCTATGATGATCGACTGCTTGTAAAGAAAACAAGATCCGCTCTGGAACTTATGCCTGCGGCAATCTGTGAGCTCCCGTATGAGGGAGCGAAAGAAATGCTGCTGGTGGATGAAGTTGATAGCAAAGTGTTTCTTACAGAGCTCTTTGAGGCAATGGTAAATGGCTATGGGTATCACCTCCCGGATAGGATAATAAAACCCACAAAAATGGTACAGACGCCAACGGCGGGTGTACTGTTTTTGTAGGTGTGCAGAGATAGCCGCAAAGCGGCGCAAGGGGTGCAGCCCCTTGTTGCGGCAAAGCCGCCATATCGGAGCGCGGGGAAATCTCCCTGTGCGGAGATAAGCCCTCGGCAGAGCGCACACGCCCGCAAGGGTGTATAAGTGCGCCCTTATTTCCTAAGGGATTTTCAGCTTGTCGCTCCCTCGGCTCGTTTTTTCAGATATTCCCGCGCTGGTTCACTCGTCAAGGCAAGCCGGAGAAGTGCTGTGGCTTCCTCGTCGGTCATGTTCTTTGCTTCCGGCACAATGCTTTCAAAGACTGCGCCCCGGACGATAAGGCGGTGGCTGCGTGTTCTGCGTTCCTCTTTGGATAGCTTCTGACGCAACATTTTTTCCCGGTTCTCAAACTGCCGGATTTTCTTCTTTCCGTCCTCAATCTCGGCTTGCAATTCCTCGCGGGTTTTCTCTCTCGGTTTCGTCATGGGTGGTCACTCCTTTCTGTCCGTAGACATAGAAAAAGGACAGTCGATTTGCTCGGCTGTCCTGATGGTAGTATTAAATTTTCATGGGGTTATCCGTTGAAAGAACTTAGGTCAAGCGCACCATTATTTATCAGTTCTTGGATAATGGTAGCCAAATCGTTTTTCACACTTTCGCTTTCAGTTTTTGCACCCGCATTTTCAACATATACGGTGCTATCTCCCAACTTAAAGGTCGCATAGTAAATTACATTCTGTTCTCCCACGCTGTTCCGGTCTGTTACAAAATATCCTGCCGTCACGCTTGTGCCATTTACTTCGCTACTTTCTTTACTTCCTACAATCTTCGTATCAAGTAGTGCTATATCCGTTGTAGATATTACCACTTTGGCATTTTCGATTTTTCCCTCAAAACCAATCAATTCTTTGTTGCTGTCGGAAACAGTATCATCAACACGAAAAACTGCATGAGCTGTAACGGTCAAGTTTGGAAAAAGAGATGCAGCTTCCGTTTCCGTAAGTTGCCTTGTTGTTATAGTCCCGTCAATGTCAATGCTTGAGCCAGCAGTTTCCGATTTTACAAAGATGATTTCATTTCCGTTGTCCAAAGTGGCAATGTCAGTTTTGTTCCCGAACAATCCGCTTTGAAATACGCCTACGCCTAAAACAGCAATTACTGCAAAGCAAGCCGCCATAGCTCCCCACTTAACCCAACCGGGTTTCTTTGCTTTCTTTTTGTAGTTAAGAGCTTCATCAACATATTTCGTATCAAGTTCACTCATAGCGTCGGAAAACTTCTTTGCGTTCATACGAATACCTCTCTTTCAATCAAGTATTGTTTCATCTTCTCTCGGATACGGGTCAGCCGGACAGAGATATTTTTCTCTGAAAGCCCTACAAACTCGGCTATATCCTTGTA
This sequence comes from Clostridiaceae bacterium Marseille-Q4149, assembly GCA_018228685.1. Lineage (GTDB taxonomy): Bacteria > Bacillota > Clostridia > Oscillospirales > Oscillospiraceae > Vescimonas > Vescimonas cirricatena. The sequence goes on along the minus strand of CP073691.1, from coordinate 715,297 downwards.
GCTGTCAGAGAACCAATAGCGGCGCATGAAGATAACACGGTTTTCGACCGTCAGCGTGTTCAAAAAGTCCTCAATGATACGGGCTAACTCTCTGGTCTCAATCTCTGCTTCTACTGTGTTAGGGGCTGCTATGCAGGCTTCGATTTCCTCCATAGCAATCGTGTAATGGCTGCTTCGTTTTGCTGCTTCCTTTCTGTAATAAACCTTCAATGAAATGTTCCGAACTATTTTACAGATATAAGTCAGCAGTGGATTGGGGCGCGCCGGGGGAATCGCATTCCATGCGCCTAAATAGGCATCGTTTACACATTCTTCCGCATCTTGCCTGCTCCCTACGATATGGTAGGAAAGATTGTGGAAGACTTTTCCGTATTTTATGTCCAGTTCCCGCATGCCTTGTTCTGAACGCGCGAAAAACAATTCAATGATATTTTCATCTGTTATCATCACATCGCCTCCTTTCCGGCTACACCTATATACTACGGTTTTAGCTGCAAATACTACATCAAATCTCAAACTTTTTCAAAAAAATTATACCACATCTTTTTGAATAGTGCGTGACAAGTTATCGGTATGTGCTTTCGCCGCTTCGCTGGCTGCTCTCCGGCGTTTCTCGCTGTATGGGGCGGTCAGTGAAAAAGCGCAACCGCTTTTCGCCGATTGCGCTTTGCTGGGTGGGAATTGTTCTATGAACTTTTTTGCAAAATCACTCCTGCTGGAAATGCCGCAAGAAAACCTCATTCGCCGCTTGCAGGGATTTGTGATACTCGCGGTAAGCGGGGCTAAGCCTCTGCATTGCGGAGATGAATACATCGTTATAGCCGCTCTCCTTTTGGAATTGCTTTAGATATTCTTGCAGTCGGTAGGCGGGAGATGCCTTATATTCCTCTGATTCCGCAACTGTTCGATATTGTTTGAGCATTTCCTTGTTGTCGTGAATATACTTTTCCGGGTCTGCCATAGCTGCCGCAAGTGCAGCAGATGCGCTTTGCGTCACAGCAGCATCAGCATTTTCTCTAATCTCATCAAGATACTGCTGCACATCGCTGGGAACAGCTATTGAAATGCCGTCCAAGTATCGGATGATCGTTTCAAACGCTTCCCTCTGCTCATTCGTTGTGATTGCTTCGCTCAAAAACGGAGCGAAGTGCAAGCATACGAATTTTCCATAGAAGCCCGGAAACTTATCAAGGATACGGTTCAATATGGATTGCTTGTTTTGAAGCGCCTCCACTTGTCCTTCAATATGCTCCCAATCGCCGCTTTCCGCAAGTTGTTTTATCAATGCCTGCTTTGTTTGCAGCTCGACGATTTCAAACTCTTTCCTGTTGAGGACATCGTAAATTGCTGTACGGCTATCATTCTCAAGAATTGTGCGAATCTCTGGAACGGAAAAGCCAAGCCCGCGCAAAACTGCAATTTGCTTGAGCTTCAAAGCATCTGTCTCGGAGAACTGCCGATACCCGTTTTCTGTTATCCTTGGTTGGATTAGTCCCTGCTCTGCGTAATACTCAACTGCTTTTTTGGTCAGGTTACATTCTTTGCATACTTCATTTATGAGCATTGTACTCACCTCCACATACAGGATAAGCTATCCCCCAAGGTGACAGTCAATAGGTTTTTCAAAGAATGAGTTAGAAGATTCCCTTATTGTACTTGAACTGTGCATACAAGATAAAGCCCAAGCCGATGACGAGCGCCGGAATAACAATGAAAGACATTGCCGTTTCACCCCAGAAAGTTGTGACAAATGCCGCTATCAAAGATACACCGATGATCAGTGTACCTGTGCCGACGGCTCTCCCATACTTCGGTACATCCTCTTCCCTGACCTTTCTTCGGTTGTAGGAATGTATTGTGCTGATATTCCCCATTATGTTCACGATTCCAATGATGGCGATGAATATGCCTAAAATCAAAAGAGCGATATGATCCATTCGCTTCCTCCTTAGAAATAAAACAGTTCTTCAAATTACTTGTCCAGCGCAATGCAGAGGATCAATGCCCGCTTTGCGGTGGGGTTGAATTACCCTGTTTCAACGCACAAATCATAGAATCGACGCCCAATAGCGCCGTATAGCTATTGTTGGTTTTTCTGAAAGCAGGCGTGTAATAAACATTATTTTCAGCATCAAAGCAGAATTTTTCAGCAGTTAGTTCTTCCATCTCACGTGCCAATAGATTACTTCCATAGAAGCGGCGGAGAAAGTCGATTCCCGCACACATGGCAGCGACAGGTTTCTTTTCGCTAATAAAATGTGTGACGCACGTTTTTATCACATTGGAATCTCTATAATTGTTCAATAAACCGATTCCACCGGGTATGATCAATGCATCGTATTCTGCAAAATCAACCTCACGAATATCTTTAATGCGTCCCCTACCGATGCGGGCTGCTTCTATAAGGATATTCCGCTTTTCTGCCATCTCTTCTGTCAAGTGGTTAACAGGCTGAATGGAAACATCTTCTGCGACAGGAGTGTAATCACACCCATATTTATCAAGCGCTACATACGTCAGAATTACTTCTTCTATACATGAACCATCACCGAGGCCACAGCCTGCTAATAGAACTAAATACTTCATTTGTTTTCACCTCCACAACTCACGGTTTGCCAACGACTTCTCACTGATAAGCATAGCATATAAAGCGACTTACATCAACGCCTTCTTTATGGTAAATCAGCGACCTTTTTATGAACGCCGTTTTGCTTTGCCTGTTTACTTGCCGCCTTCCGCCGTTCCTCACTATACGGCGCAGTCAGTCGAAAACTCAGCCGCCCTTTCTCAATCTCAAAGGTCAGCCCGCCTTGCTCGTCATCGTCGGTCTGGCGGCAGCATTGCGGGTACTTTGCCGCAAATGCTGTCAGCCGCTTTTTGAGATCGGTATTGTGAGTTTGCACCTCAATGATGCGGCTATGCTCGTCAAAATAGATCACCGTTGTCTTTTGCTTCTTGGTAAGCCCTGTTCTCATAAAACCTCCTGATTTTCACGATTTTTTCTCAGCTCTTGAATTGGCAAAGTGCTGCGATTTTTCGATGGAAGCACCCCAAACGATGCGCAGTACGTTTCGCATTGTCCTATCGGCTGATTTGCCACTTTTCCAGCTCTTGACTGCATTTTCACGATGTTTTGTTTGTGCGGCTTTTCAGCCACTCCATCAGCTCATTTTTCATCACCAATTTGCGCCCTCCGATCCGCAAGGTCGGGAAGTCCGGGCTGCTCAAAAGGTTGTATGCCCCCGCTTTGGAAATCTGCAACGCTTCGGCAAGCTGCTTTGCGTCCATCACATCGGGCATGGCTTCAAACGGTTCTCTGCTCATAAACTCTCCTTTCCTGCATGAAAAGGCAGCAGCTACCATTTCGGTAACTGCTGCCGCTTCTGCGTCTGTTTACTTGTCCAAATACTTCTGATACTCCGCTGTCACATAGTCCTCATAAGCTCCGGCGATTTTGGCGATCCGCTTATGGACTGCGCTGGCGGTCTTGTAGCCAACCTTGTCTGCAATCTCCTGTTCGGTCAAGCCGTCCATGCGCAGCTTCAATATTTCCCGGTCTTTCTCGCTGATGCTCCGCTCGGCAAAGGCGGTGATCTGCATTTCGGAGATAACATTCTGTTCAAACTCGCCGCGAGGGTCAGCGACCTCGAAAATATCGCCGTCCTCATTCTCCATCATTTCATCCAGAGAAATCGGCTTGCCGGAGCGGTTGTGATTCCACTTCCGCATGAAATCCGTCTTGACGGTGCTGCTGGTGGTTTCATAGTCCTCCATGGTGCGGTTTTCCCAGATCGCGTCGATCATCAGCTGCCAGTTCTGTTCTGCAATCACCATGTCGGTGACATTACCGACCAGATTGCTGAACTGCTGATAGGTCAGCCACGGCACTTCCACGCCCTGCGGGATGTTATATAGGTTTTGAAAGCCCAGTCCGTTCTGCTCAAATTTCATGCGGATGTAGGGGATGATACTGTACGATAGCCGCCACAGGGGGAAGTATCCTGCGTACTGATTCCAGTTGCCGGGAATGTCGCGGTAGTTGCCTTTGCGGTCTTTGACTTGAAAGAACTGCCATGCGCACCATGCGTAGCAGTCCCACACAAGCAGCTTGAACATATCGTCACATACGATGTGGTCATATTTGTCCGTCCACAAAACCTCATACGGACAGCGGGGCAGTTCATAGGCTGGATTCCACTTCTCCGCAAGCTCTCGCGGCAAGCTGTAAAACAGCGTCAGCCATGATTTGTCGCTGTCCTGCGGTATCTCGATGATCTCACCGGGCAGCACCACAAGAAAACCTTTCGGGCCTGTCTGCTTGTCCATCAGCGTCACCTCCAATCGCTTCTGTATTCAGCCCTCTACTATATATGGCACGAGAAGGGCTGAATTGTTCCAATACCTTCAAACTTTTTTGAGATTTTTTTGAAAAAATCTCGGAATGAATGGGATAGGATTGATTTAAGGCAATTATACCTGAAAGCTGTGAATAAATCCATTGCTTTTCGTGACGGCAAAAAAATAACGGGTATCCGGATTTCACCAGATACCCGTTATTCCGTTGCCAATCCCGCCTGACAGATGCCATAATCGTAATTTTTAGAATTACTGTCTTATGAGCACCCATGCGAGGGTCCGGATGTTGTTTTTTATTTTTTCCCGATGACGCAGCAGATCAGAAATGCCAGCAGGTCGGCGATGACCACGGTGGCCCCTACGGGGGTGCTCAGCAGGTACGACGCCGTAAGCCCCAGGCAGAAGCAGGCCACCGCCAGAATGCCCGCCAGGATCACCACACCCCGAAAGCTCTTTCTCACCCGCATGGCGGAAAGAGCCGGGAAGATCACCAGGCTGGAGATGAGCATGGCGCCCATCATCCGCATACCCAGCACAATGGTCAGGGCCGTCAGCACGGAGAGGAACGTGTTGTACAGCCCCACCCGGACGCCGGTGGCCCGGGAAAAGCTCTCGTCAAAGGTGATGGCAAACAGCTTGTGGTAAAACAGCACGAACAGCAGCAGTACCGCCGCCGACAGCCCGGCGCTGAGGGCCACGTCCGCCCGGTCCATGGCCAGGATGGAGCCGAACATATAGCTGTCCACGTCCGTGGTCATGCCGGTGGTGAGACTGGTGACGATGACGCCTGCGGCCAGGGACGAGGCGGACACCACCGCAATGGCGGCATCGGCCCCCATGCGGCTTCGCTCCGTCAGCCGCAGCAGGCCCAGAGCCGCCAGGATCACCACCGGGATGGACACCGGCAGCGGAGCCCATCCGCAGGCCACGGCAATGGACAGCGCTCCGAAGGACACATGGCTCAATCCGTCGCCGATCATGGAATACCGCTTGAGCACCAGCGGCACCCCCAGCAGCGCCGCGCACAGGGACACCAGGATGCCCACCACGAAGGCACGGACGATGAAGGGATAGGTAAACATTTCCAGCAGCAGGCTCATGACAGGTCACCTCCGAAGCGTTTTCCGTAGGGGGAGGCCAGATACTCCCCGGGAGTGCCCAGGAACCACTGGTCCCGCCCGGCGTGGAGGATGGCGGCGGCGTCCCGCAGGGCGCTGCGGATGTCGTGGGTCACCATCACCACGGCCATGCCCTCGGTGCGGTTGAGATAGCGCAGGGTGCGGTACAGGTCGTCGGCGGCGGCGGGGTCCAGGCCCGTCACCGGTTCGTCCAGCACCAGCAGGTCCCCTGCCGCGCACAGGGCCCGGGCCAGCAGCACCCGCTGCTGCTGGCCGCCGGACAGCTCCCGATAGCACTTGTCCTTCAGCTCCAGAATGCCCAGCTTGCCCATGTGCTGCAGGGCCTGAGACTTCTGGGCCGGGGTATAGAAGAATTTCCACCCCCGGGCGCTGAGAAAGCCGGACAGCACCACCTCGCTGACGGTGGCGGGAAAGTCCTTCTGTGCCCGGGTCTGCTGGGGCAGATAGCCGATGGCCCCCCGGCGGAGGCTTTCGTCCAGGCGGATCTCCCCGGACAGGGGCCGCAGCAGGCCCAGCATGCTCTTGAGCAGGGTGGACTTGCCGGAGCCGTTGTCCCCCACGATGCACAGATAATCCCCCCGGCGCACCTGAAAGGTCAGATGCTCCCAGATGGGGCGGCCCTCGTAGCCCAGGGCCGCGTCACGGCAGTCTATGAGCACCTTCTGTTCGCTCATGCCAACCCCTCCTTCAGTACGTCCACATTTTTCCACATCAGGGACAGATACGTCTCGCCCCCGTCGAACTCCTGCCGGGTCAGGGTCTGGCAGGAGTGAAAGGTCAGCACCCGGGCCCCGGTGGTCTCGGCAATGGCGTTGGCCACCTTTTGGCTGCTGAGCTCGATGGTGTACACCACCGGGATGTTCTCTGCCCGCACCTTGTCGATGAGGTATTTCAGCGTAGCCAGGGACGGCTCCGTGTCCCCGGAGCAGCCGTGGAAGGCCGCCCGGTAGTCCAGGCCGTACTCCCGGCAGAAATACAGCAGCGGGAACCGGTCGCCGAACACCAGCAGATGCCGCTGCCCGGCCTCCACCGTGTCCCGGAAGGCCCGGTCCAGGTCCGTCAGCTCCCGGAGATAGGCCGCGAGCCGGTCCTGATACTCCTGGGCGTGGGCGGGGTCCGCCTGGGCCAGGGTGTCGGCGATGACCCGGCACAGGTCCATGGCGATGCGGGGGGAGGTCCAGATGTGCTCGTCGTACTCAATCTCCTCCTCATGGCCGTCGTGGTCGTGGCCGTCATGCTCGTCATGGGCGTGTTCGTCGTGATCGTGACCGCCCTGCATGCCCTCGGAGAACTCCTCCCCCAGGACGTGGGCGTGGTCCATCATGTGCACCACGGAGCCGATGCTCTCCCCGGCGGCGTCCAGGATGTCGTCCACCCAGGTCTCGCTTTCGCCGCCGTTGCAGATGAACACGTCCGCCTGGGAAATGCGGATCACGTCCAGGGGCGTGGGCTCAAAGCTGTGGGCCTCACGGCCCGCCGTTACCAGCAGGTATGGCTCCACCCGGTCGCCGCCGATGGCCCGGACGAAGTCGTAATAGGGAAACAGGGTGCACACCACCTGCAATTTGCCGGTGTCCTCCTCCCCCCGGCGGGCGGCGCACCCGGTCAGGGCCAGCGCCGCCGCCAGCAGCAGGCACAGGGCCTGCACGCGATATCGTTTCATGGGTCTCTCCCTTCATATGGCCTGTCAAAAGGCCCGCAAATATATATTATACAGGAAAAGCCCCCAAATAGAAAGCTTTTTTTGCGCAGACAAGGCCCCCGGCGCTGCCGGGGGCCTTGCTTTACGCTTGGGTGTTTTTTCTTATTCTCCCTCCGGCAGGCGGTAGGTCTGGGCATAGTCCCGGAAGCGGCCCGCGAAGTCCGGGTCCTGGGTCTGGGCGGCCCGGAGGGTCTCGTGAAGGTTCAGGTTGTGGCGGGCGGCGTCGATGACGCAGCCCGCGATGTTGGAGCAGTGGTCCGAGGTGCGCTCCAGGTCCGTCAGCAGGTCCGCCCACACGAAGCCCGCCTCGATGCTGCACTGTCCCTGCCGCATGCGGAGGATGTGGCGGGTGCGCATTTCCTCCTTCAGCTTGTCGATGACCTGCTCCAGGGGCTCCACCCGGGCGGCCCGGGCGGCGTCGTTCTGGCGGAAGCTGTCCAGGGACAGGTGCAGGATCTCCCGGATGGCCCGGGCCAGGGTCTCATACTCCGCCATGGCCGCCGGAGAGAAGGACAGTCCCTTGCTCTGCAGCTCCTCCGCCGACTCCAGCACGTTGACGGCGTGGTCGGATATGCGCTCGAAATCGCCGATGGTTTTCAGCAGCTCCGTGGACTCCTGGCTCTCGCTGTCCGACAGGGAGTGGCTGCTCAGCTGCACCAGATAGGTGCCGATGATGTCCTCATAGTGGTCGCAGCGCTCCTCGTCCTCCCGGATGGACCGGGCCAGCTCCGGGGTGTAGCCAGTCAGGGAGGTCAGGGCGTTTTCCAGGGCGCGGACGGCGCAGGCGGCCATCTCCCCGGCCACGTTCCGGGCCTGGCCCAGGGCCAGGGCGGGGGTGGCCAGCAGGCGGGCGTCCAGCTCGGACGTCTCCTCCCGGCGCTGGGCGTCGGGCACCAGCCGGATGGCCAGCTTTTCCAGCAGGTTTCCGGCAGGCAGCAGCATGGCGGTGCACAGGATGTTGAACACCGAGTGGGCGATGGCGATGCCGTACATGGTGGCGGGCCGGTCCAGAATCGCCGGGGCAAAGACGGCCTTGACGATGCAGAACAGGGTCAGCAGCACCACCACGCCGATGACGTTGAACATCAGGTGCACCACGGCGGCCCGGCGGGCGTTTTTGTTGGTGCCCACGGAGGACAGCATGGCCGTGACGCAGGTGCCGATGTTCTGGCCCATGATGATGGGGATGGCAGCGGCGTAGCTGACGCCGCCGGTAACGGACAGGGCCTGCAGAATGCCCACGGAGGCGGAGGAGGACTGGATGATGCCCGTCAGCACCGCGCCCACCAGCACGCCCAGAATGGGATTGCGGAACATCAGGAACAGCTGGGTGAACTCCGGCACGTCCTTCAGGCCGGACACGGCCCCGCTCATGGTCTCCATGCCGAACATCAGGGTGGCGAAGCCCAGCAGGATGGTGCCGGTGTCCTTTTTCTTGTCGGACTTGCAGAACATATAGAAGATGATGCCGATCAAGGCCAGCACCGGGGTAAAGGACGAGGGCTTCAGCAGCTGCACCCAGGTGCTGCCGCTGTCGATGCCCGCCAGGCTCAGCAGCCACGCGGTGACGGTGGTGCCCACATTGGCGCCCATGATGACGTTGATGGCCTGGCGCAGGGTCATCAGCCCCGAGTTCACGAAGCCCACCACCATCACCGTGGTGGCGGAGGAGCTCTGGATAATGGCGGTGATGCCCAGGCCCGTCAGGAAGCCCACGAACACCCGGCTGGTCATCTTATCCAGCAGGGTCCGCAGCTTGCCGCCGGCCCGGCGTTCCAGGGCCTGGCCCATCAGGTTCATGCCGAACAGGAACAGACACAGCCCGCCCACCAGCGTCAGCGCATTGAAAATAGTCATAGATGTTACTCCCTCTATTCGTCGTTTTTACATTTTGACACACGCTCTTTTACACTTCTCAGTATACAGGGCCTTTGTCAAATCCGTTGTAATGAGTAAGTAAAATCTATGTAAAATTTTGGCGCAGAAAATTCCCGGGTCCATTGGGCCCGGGAATCTGTTTTTCACTTTTCGGAGAACACGTCCCAGTTTTTCACGAAATACTCCACGCCGGAGTAGACGGTGGTCACCAGGATCACCCCTTGGCACGCCAGGTTCAGCCAGTGGGGAATGCCGAACAGCATCAGGCAGATGCACACCATGGTGCTGGCGGTCTTTACCTTGCCGGACCAGCCTGCGGCGATGACCCGGCCCTTCTCCACGGCGATGAGCCGCATGCCGGACACGGCGAACTCCCGCAGCAGCACTGCGGCCAGCACCCAGCCCACCATATCGCCGGTTTCCACGAACCAGCACAGGGCCGCCATCACCAGGCACTTGTCCGCCAGGGGATCGGCAAACTTGCCGAAGTCCGACACCTGGTTATAATGCCGGGCAATGTACCCGTCCAGCAGGTCCGTCAGGCAGGCCACGATGTAAACGGCCAGGGCCACATAGCGGCTGCCGGGGAAGCCCCAGTAGGCAATGACCAGGAACACCGGGATCAGAAACACCCGGGCCAGGGTCAGTTTGTTGGCGGTATTCATGGGCATGGTTCATTCCTCCGTTCGTTCACCGGTAAGCTCGCCGTCCATGGCCCCGGTGATGCGCACACGGACAAAATCTCCCGCTTCCACGGGCTGATCGGATGTGAAATAAATATTGCCGTCGATGCCGGGGCTTTCGGCGTAGCTGCGGCCCACATAGCTCATGGACTGGCCGTCCCACCCGTCGCACAGCACCTCCACGGTGTCGCCCATGCGGCTGTCGTTGAACTGGTCCATGACCTGGGACTGCACCTCCATCACCAGCTCCGCCCGGCGCTTGGCCTCCTCGGTGTCCACCCGGTTGAGCATCTTCGCCGCAGGGGTGCCCTCCTCCGGGGAGTAGGCAAAGGCCCCCACCCGCTGGAGCTTCTGCTCCCCCAAAAAGCCGCACAGCTCCTCGAAGGCGGCCTCGTCCTCATAGGGCAGGCCGGTGATGAGGCTGGTGCGCAGCACCACGCCTGGGATGCGGTCCCGCAGCCGGGCAAACAGGGCCTCCAGCCCCGCCTTGGTCTCCCGGCGGCGCATGGCCTTGAGCACCGCGTCGTTGCAGTGCTGGATGGGGATGTCCAGGTAGTTGCAGATCTTCTCCTCCCCGGCGATGGTGTCGATAAGCTCGTCGGACAGGTTGTCGGGGTAGAGATAGTGCAGCCGGATCCAGTGGAAGGGCAGCCTGCACAGAGCCCGCAGCAGCTCCGGCAGCTTCCGCTCCCCGTACAGGTCCATGCCGTAGCGGGTAATATCCTGGGCGATGACGATGCACTCCCGGACGCCGTCGTCCGCCAGGGCCCGGGCCTCTGCCAGGATGTCCTCCATCCGGCGGGAGCGGTAGTTGCCCCGCAGGGAGGGGATCACGCAATAGGCGCAGCGGTTGCTGCACCCCTCCGCAATCCGCAGATAGGCATAGTGCCGGGGGGTGGACAGCACCCGGGGCAGCTCCTCCACAGGGCCGTTGATATCCGCAAAGTGGCGGCACTCCTGGCCGTTCATCACCTGCTCCAGGGCAGGCACGATGTCGCCGAAGCAGCCGGTGCCCATGATGCCGTCGATTTCCGGCAGCTCCTCCAGAATGTCCGCCTGATAGCGCTGGCTCAGGCAGCCGGTGACGAGAATCTTCTGAATTTCCCCGGCGTCCTTCAGCTGGGCGGCGGAGAGAATGGTGTCGATGGCCTCGCTTTTGGCGCTGTCGATGAAGCCGCAGGTGTTGATGACCACCACGTCGCTGCCGGGGCAGTCCTCCTGGACGGTGATGCCCGCCTGCAGGCACAGGGCCATCATCTGCTCGGTGTTGACCCGGTTCTTGTCGCAGCCCAGGGATACGAATGATACGTTCATGGTTGTGTTTCCTTTGCGTGAAGTTGTAAATGTGCCGGTCAATCCTCCGGCTCCCGGTCCAGCCGGGCCAGGGCGGGGCGGATATCCTGCCAGGAGAAGCCCCGGCGCTGCAGGGCGGCGGACAGCCGCTGGAGCGTGGCCCGGTCCGGGGTCTTGCCCCGGAGCTTGGCGGTCAGAAACCGGTCAATGGCTTCCTCCGGGTCCGGCATCCGGGCCAGGGCGTCGTCCCACAGCTCCCGGGGCACCCCCCGGTGCTGCAGCTCCTGGCGCACCCGGCCGGGGCCGTAGCCCATGGCGGCATAGTGCCGCACGATGACCCCGGCATAGGCGGCGTCGTCCACCGCCCCCAGGTCCGCCAGCCACCGGGCGGTCTCCTGGGCCTCCTGGGGGTCCGTGCCCTTTTTCACCAGCCGGTCGGACAGCTCCTTCCGGGACAGCATCCGCCGTCCGGCCATCTCCGCCGCCTGCTGCCGGGTCAGGGACCGGGCGGCGGCCCGGTTCAGCTCCTCCAGCACGTCCTCCGCCAGGTCCATGCCCGGGCGCAGGTCAAACCGCAGCAGCTCCTCCGGCGTGATCCGCAGCAGCCGGCCGCCGGTGAGATACACCAGCACCCGGTCCTTTTTGTGCAGGGACGGCTGGATGCGCTCAATCCTCGTCATCGAAGTCGTCGGCGGACACGTCCACCGCCCGGCCCGCCGCCTTGGCGGCGATCTTGGACTGGCTGCTCATCAGCTTGTGGAAGTCCCGGCGGATGGCGGCCTCCAGCTTGTCGGCCTCGTCGGGGTGATCCCGGAAATACTGCTTGGCGGCGTCCCGGCCCTGGCCCAGGCGGATATCCCCCATGTTGAACCAGGAGCCGCTTTTCTGGACCAGGTCCAGCTTCACGCCCAGATCCAGCATCTCGCCCAGGCGGCTGATGCCCTCGCCATACATGATGTCAAACTCCGCCTCCCGGAAGGGGGGCGCCACCTTGTTTTTCACCACCTTGGCCCGGGTGCGGTTGCCGATGATCTCGCCGCCGGACTTCAAAGCCTCGATGCGGCGCACGTCGATGCGGACGGAGGCATAGAACTTCAGAGCCCGGCCGCCGGTGGTGACCTCGGGATTTCCGTACATGACGCCCACCTTTTCCCGCAGCTGGTTGATGAAGATGACGATGCTGTTGGTTTTGGCGATGACGCCGGTGAGCTTGCGCAGGGCCTGGCTCATAAGCCGGGCGTGCAGGCCCACGAAGCTGTCGCCCATCTCGCCCTCGATCTCCGCCCGGGGCACCAGGGCGGCCACGGAGTCCACCACCACCACGTCGATGGCGCCGGAGCGGACCAGGGCCTCGGTGATTTCCAGGGCCTGCTCGCCGGTGTCCGGCTGGGAGATCAGCATATCCTCGATCCGCACGCCCAGGGCCCGGGCATAGGTGGGATCCAGGGCGTGCTCGGCGTCCACAAAGGCCACCTCGCCGCCCAGCTTCTGGGCCTGGGCCAGAATGTGCAGGGCCAGGGTGGTCTTACCGGAGGACTCCGGCCCGTAGATCTCGATGATGCGCCCCCGGGGCACGCCGCCGATGCCCAGAGCCAGGTCCAGGGCCAGGGAGCCCGTGGGGATGGCCTCCACGTTGGTTTCGGCGTTTTCGCCATAGCGCATGATGGAGCCCTTGCCATACATTTTTTCGATCTGCTGCATGGCGGTCTCCAGCGCCTTTTTCTTGTCGGAGCCCGCAGGGACTGCGGCAGAGGTATCCTTTTTCGCTGCCATTTTCGTCTCCTCCTCTAATTTATATTGCCGTGATGGTATCAAAAAGCCTGTCCGGAAAAGCGGACAGTCAGATCTCCTGATACAGGTCCCCCAGCACCACCCGGGGGATGCCCGCCGGGTCCGGGAGAATTTCCAGGTCGCCGAAGCCCACGCTGCGCATCAGCCGCAGCACGTCGTCGGCCTGGCCGATGCCCACCTCGAAGCATAGCCGGGACCCGGGATGCAGCACCGAGCGCCAGTGGGCGCAGATGGCCCGGTAAAAGTCCAGGCCGTCGGCCCCGCCGTCCAGGGCCATATGGGGCTCGTAATCCCGGACGGAGGGGTCCAGCCCCGGCAGGTCGCCGGTGGGAATATAGGGGGGATTGCTGACGATGCAGTCGAAGTCCCCCAGCCGCTGCACCGGCGGGCGCAGGGCGTCCAGCTGCATGGCCGTCACCCGGCCGGTAAGGCCGCAGCGGCGGATATTCTGGCGGCAGACCCGCAAAGCCCCGTCGCTGAGCTCCCCCAGCACCACCCGGGCGTCCTTCACCTGGCTGGCGATGGCCAGCCCCAGGCACCCGGAACCGGCGCACAGGTCCAGGACCCGGGGGGCCTCCTGCTGCCGCAGCCAGCCGATGGCGGCCTCGGCCAGGGTTTCCGTGTCGGGCCGGGGGATCAGCACGCTTTCGCTGATGTCCAGGGGCAGGCCGTAAAACTCCCACTCGCCGATGAGATAAGCCACCGGCTCCCCGGCCAGACGCCGGCGGGCCAGCGCCCAGGCCGCCTCCTCCACCTCCGGGGACGCGTACAGTGCGCCGTCCCGCAGCAGGGCGGCCCGGTCCTTTCCGGCGGCAAAGCACACCAGCTCCCGGGCCTCCAGGGTGGCGGCCTCGATCCCCGCCTGCCGCAGGGACCGCCGGATATCCAGGGTCAGATCGTTGTATGTAACAGCCATTACCAGGCGTCCTTTCCCTGCTCCTCCGGCAGCACCAGCTTCAAGGCCTCGATGGCCACCTCCAGCATGGAGTCGTCCGGCTCGTTGGTGGTGAAATTCTGAAGCCACATGCCCGGGGCGGACAGGACCCGGGTCACGGCGTTGTCGTGACGGCCCACAAAGCGGTTGAATTCATAGGTGACGCCCACCACCGGGATCAGCAGCAGCAGATGCATGGCCACCCGGACCCACAGATTCTGCCAGTTCACATAGCTGAACACGATGCTGCTGCACAGAATGGACACCACGATGACCACGAACAGGAAGCTGGTGCCGCAGCGAGGATGGTGCTTGGGCTGGATGCGGGCGTTTTCCACCGTCAGCGGCAGGCCCGCCTCATAGCAGAAGATGGTCTTATGCTCCGCCCCGTGATAGCAGAACACCCGGCGCACGTCCTTCTGCCTGGAGCAGAGGATCAGGTATCCCAGGAAAATGGCGATCTTCACCGCCCCCTCGATGAGGTTGTGGACGGCGGCGTGCCGGGCGTGGAACAGCCCGGCGATGAAGGTGGGCAGCAGCATAAACAGCAGCAGGGTCAGCCCCAGGGACAGGATCACCGACACCCACACCAGCACCGACTGCAGCTTCTCCGCCGGAACGTGCTCCTCCAGCCACTTATCCAGCTTGGAGGGCTGGACGTTTTCGTCCTCGGGGTAATAGTCGGCGGAGAACATCAGGGCCTTGACGCCCCGGACCATGGAGTCCAGAAACGTGACGGCCCCCCGGATGATGGGCCAGCCCAGAATGGGATACTTGTCCTTGATCAGGGTCAGCTCCTCCACCTTGGTCACCAGGCCCTCCGGCGAGCGGACCACGATGGCCTGCTTTTCCGGCCCGCGCATGAGAATGCCCTCGATCAGGGCCTGACCGCCGATGGAGGTGCGGAATTGCTTGTTGTTTTTTTCCATGGGGAATGGGTTCCTTTCCAGTATCATAACACACCCGCCGCAAAAATGCAACAGGCGTTCGATTTTTACAGCTCCTGGCCGGAGATGGGCAGCCGGATGGTGACGATGGCCCCGCCGCCGTCGGCGTTGCCGATGTCGAACACGCCGCCGTGGCGCTGGACGATCTCGTCGCACACCGCCAGGCCGATGCCGCTGCCCCGGGCCTTGGAGGAGCCCTTATAAAACTTCTGCTTCACAAAGGGGACCTCCGCCGGAGGGATGCCGGGGCCGTAGTCCCGGATACGCACCACATAGCTGTCCCCCTCCTGGGTCATGTCCACGTCGATGCGCTTGCCTGCGCCGCCGTGCTTGGCGGCGTTGTCCAGCACGTTGCAGAACACCTGCTTCAGCCGCTGGGGATCCCCGGAGATGGGCTCGGCATACAGCTCCTGATCGCTGTGATAGTTCAGCTGGATGCCGTCCTGGCGGAACAGCTCCCGATAGGTATAGATGGCGTCCTCCAGCTCCGCCTGCAGGTCCATTTCCTCCACCTGCAGGGTGAAGCGGCCGTCCTGCATTTTGGAAAATTCCAGCAGCTCCTCCACCATGCCCGTCAGGCGGCGGGCCTCCTTGACGATGATGCGCAGGCCCCGGCGCAGCTGGCGTGGGTCGCCGGTCTCATCCCCCAGCAGGGTCTCGCCCCAGCCGCTGATGGCCGTCAGGGGGGTGCGCAGCTCGTGGGACACGGAGGAGATGAACTCCGTCTGCATTTTCTCGCTCTGGCTGATTTTCAGGGACATGTTGTTGATGTTGTCCACCAGCTGCCCCAGCTCGTCGGTATATTTGTTGGCGATCTGGATGCCGTAGCTGCCGGAGGAGATGCGCTTGGCGGCCTCGGACACCTCCGCCACCGGCTGCACCACGTTGTTGATGAAGATCAGGTTGGACACGAAGATCAGGAAGATCACCGCCGCGATGACGGCGGCCATCACCAGCACCGTCAGCCACAGCTGCTGATCCAGCAGCCGGGTAGAGGTGACGAACCGCATCACGGCCACCACCGTTCCGTTGTAGAACACCGGGCTGGACACCGCCAGGATGCTCTCGCCGGTCAGGGGGTCCCGGCCGGAGAAGGAGGCGGTCTTGCCGGTTTCCACGGCCCGGCCCACCTCCGGGGTGGCGGGGGTGCTGCCGGCCACGGCGCCCCGGGAGGACAGCTCCACCTGGCGCTTGCCGTTGATGAATTGCAGCTCCACGTTCTTGGCCAGGCTGTCGTTCATGCTGTAATCCGTGACGTATTGGGCGGCCCGGCGGTAATACTCGCTGTAGCTGCCCATGCTGTAGGCGCTGAAATAGTCGGAGCCGGACTTGGCCTTGGCCTCCAGAGAGGACCTGGCCCGGGCATCCAGGCTGGAGCTGATGGTGGCGGCGGAGAGCACGCCCACCAGCACCAGAATGACGATAATGGGTCCCACGCTGCTGGCCAGCCAGCGGCGGCGCAGACCCCGCAGCTTCAGCCGCTTCCCCTGTCCCCGGGTGAACAGCCGCAGCTTGTTATCCGTGTTGGTATCCATGGCTTAAAAGCCCCACTTGTATCCGTAGCCCCACACGGTGTTGATATAGGTGGGGCTGGTGGGGCTGTCCTCGATTTTCAGCCGCAGACGCCGGACGTTGACGTCCACGATCTTCAGCTCGCCGAAATAGTCCCGGCCCCACACCAGGTCCAGGATCTCCTCCCGGGACAGGGCCTTGCCGGGATTTTCCATGAACATCCGCATGATGGAATACTCCACCTGGGTCAGCTTGATGCGCTGGCCGTTTTTCTCCAGGGTGCGGTTGCGGGTGTTCAGCAGGAAGGGGGGCTGGCTGATGGTGCCCGGCGGCAGCTCCTGGGTGCCGCCGCTGCTGCGGCGGATCAGGGCGTCCACCCGGGCAGTAAGCTCCACCGGGGAGAAGGGCTTGGTCACATAGTCGTCGGCCCCGTTCATCAGGCCCGTGACCTTGTCCATCTCCTGGGACCGGGCCGTCAGCATGATGATGCCGATGCGGGGGTTGGTGGCCCGGATGCGGCGGCACACCTCGAACCCGTCGATGCCCGGCAGCATCACGTCCAGCAGGGCCACCAGCGTGTCCGGATTCTCGTGGAGCTTGTCCAGGGCCTCCTCGCCGGTCTCGGCCTCCACCACCTCGTATCCTGCCCGGCGCAGGTTGATCACAATAAAGCTACGGATGCTGGATTCATCCTCCAGAACCATTACCTTTCTCATGGATTCGACGTTCCTTTCCTCGGATTTTCATGCGGCCCACTCGGCCATCACCAGGTTGAAGCCCAGGCGCAGGCTCTCCTCGTCCAGGCCGCAGTAGTTGGCCCCGGCCAGCAGCTCCCCGCCGTAGGTGACGCCGTTCTGGCGCTTGAGGGCCATGCGGCTGCCCATCATGGCCCGCTTTTCCCGGTTGTCGCCGGTAAGGGCGTACAGGGCCGCCACCGGCTGTCCGTTGGACAGCAGCACCACCTGGCTCTCGTACGCGCCGTTTTCGGCGGTGGTGAAGGTGGCCTCCCCCTGCCAGGTATCCGGCAGGCGGAAATACCACCCGGCGGACAGATCGTGATAGGTCACGCAGTGGACCTCCGGGCTTTCGTCGCCGCAGTAGCTGATCCAGCGGACCAGCCCCCGCACCGCCGCGGCGGTGTTGGCGGCAGCGCCGCTTCCCGCGTCGGCGGCGGCAGTCTCCGGCGCGGGGATCTCCACGCTGCCGTCGCCGTCGATGTCCTGGGGCTTGAGCTGCATATAGGGGTACACGGCGGCGGTGAGGCCGGTGGTCCGGTCCTGGGCGATGTTGGTCAGTCCGCCGCTCTCCTGCCACACCAGGATATCCGTCATGGCCATACCCTGGCTGTTGACGCCGGTGGCAAATACGGCGGGGGTGCCGTCGGAGAGCTTGCCCACCACCACGCTGCCCCGGCTCAGCTCCGCCATGGTGTAGGATAGCACGCTGCTGTAGCTGGCGGAGATCACGTCGTCCTTGCGGATATACAGCCCCGCCACCGGCTGGCCATCGTTATCCGAGCGGAACAGCAGCAGGCTCTTGACGCCGTCGCCGTCCAGGTCCGTGACGGTGAAGCGGGTATAGCCGCTTTGCAGCAGCACATAGGGGTCCGGCTGGGGCACATACACGGCCACGGTCTGCACGTCGGCGCTGATGCGCCAGCCCACGATGATCTCCAGCCGGCCGTTGCCGGTGAGGTCCTCATACTGGACACTGTCGATGGCGGTGCCGCTGCTTTCGATGACGCACAGGCGGTGATAGGTGTCGTCCTCCGGCCGGAAAACGAAGATTTTCAGGGGCTTTTCGTCGTCCTGCAGCCGCATGAATACCAGGGCCTCCGACAGGCCGTCGTTGTCCAGGTCCACCATCTGCACCGGCTGGATGTTCTGCCCGGTGCTGGGGCCCACCAGCTCATAGCCCTGCTTCTGCAGGTCGTCCAGCTCCTGGGACAGCCCCTCGTATTCCGCCGACACCCGGGGCAGGGTGAACAGATCCTCCACCGACGAGCGGAACATACACCCGGTCAGGGTCAGCGACATAACCGCCGCCAGAAGCAGCGCCGCCACGCGCTGCGGCAAATGTTTCATTAGAACGATCCCTCCCCCGGTCCGATTTTTTCACTCATCTATCATATCACAGGTTTCGCCGGTTGTGTAGCCCTGTTTTGCTCCCGTCACAGAAAATTTATCGTCAGGCCCCGGGAAATAAAAAATGTGGGGCGGGGGCCGCAGGCCCCGCCCCACCGGTTTCACTTGTTCCCGCTGGTCTTTCTTATCGCACCCGGGGGATCAGCAGCATCCCCTCCGGGCGGTCCTCCGTCAGCTCGTTGGCGGCCCGGATGGCCTCCTCATCGGTGCGGTACTGCCGGGCGATGTCCCACAGGGTCTCCCCTTCCGCCATGCGGCGCAGGATCAGGGAGGGCTGCGGCCCCTCCGGCGGGTCCTGCAGCTCCACCGCCGTCACCGCCGCCACCGGCCGGCGCAGACACCGCCGTGCCTCGAACCGCACCGGCACTGACAGCCGGCAGGTGCTGCCGGTGATCTGCATCTGCGGCAGGCCGCAGGCGGCCCGGACGGTCTGCGGCTCCCAGGCCGCCGGGGCCGTCACCTCCGCCGACCGCTCGGCGCACACCGGCGTCCCGCTCTCGTCCAGATACAGCACCCGCAGCCGCACCGTGCACCGCAGGGCCGGGCCGCCGCCCTCCTGCACCGTGCTGACGCCGCTGCATTCCGCCGCCGTCAGATAGGCAAAGGGTCTCCCCTGGCCGAACTCCAGCTGCTGCACCGCCTCTTGGCTGGGGATATCCCGCTGCCAGGCCACCGGCAGCGGCGTCTCCTGCCGCCGGACCTGGGCCGCATGGTGCAGGCTGTACAGGTCCTCTATGTACGATACCTGCTGCTTCCGGCGAACCAGCAGCACCGCGCACACCGTCACGGTGATGCCGAAGGCCGGGCCGTTTTCCGTCCGCAGCACCCGGATCTCGCTGCTGGCCCACTGGATGCGGGCCTCCGTTTCGGCCCCCTCCGGCAGCTCCACCCCGTCCAGCAGCTGGGAGAAGGGCAGCGCCGTCCGGTATGCCGCCAGCTCCTGGTTTTCTCCCCGGTACAGCACGCACACCTCCGCCTGGCCCTTCAGCACCAGGCGGCTGCCCACCCGGCGGCACTCCTCCACCCGGGCGGCGGTGCGCTCCATCAGCACATCCTCCGGCGGCGGACCGTCGGGCGCCACCTCCTGGGCGAAGGAAAATTCCCGCTCCTCCACCGCTGTCAGCAGCTCCAGCTCCGCCTCCTGCCGCCGCACCCGCAGGGCAGGATCCTCCTCCGTGCCGCAGCACAGCCGCTGCCGCCGCCGGGCATAGCCGGACACGGTGAACTCCGGCATCACCCGCAGATACAGCTTCCGGGCGGTGACGGCCTTAGCCTCCGCCAGCAGCAGCCGCCCGGTGACGCACACGGCGTCGCAGTCCGCCAGCCGCTTATCCTCCACCTGGCAGGAAAACGGCACCTCCATCGACAGGCTCCGCAAACCCGCGCTCTCCTCCGAGGTATACAGCACCGTCAGCACCACGCTGCCGCCCATGGTCAGCTGCTGGCCCGCCGGATGCTTCTCCCGCAGCCGCAGCTGCCCCACGGTATCCACGATCCGGGCAATGTCCGGGCAATACTCCGGGATCGCCGTCTCCATGGACTCCTCCTGAGTGGTGATCAGGTCGCCTACCGGCTCACAGCAGGCCAGCTCCGCAAATTTCAGCTCCAGTTCCATGCGTTTCCCGTCCTCTCCTTGTTTTCACTGTCCCAAGGCTATGCGGGAACACACCGGGTTATTCCTGGATGCCGAACATCCGCCGCAGCAGGCCCCGCAGACACCGGGGCGCCTTCCAGATCACGATCTTCATGCACATTACCTCCCGTCCTTCAAGCATATGATCCCGCAGGCGATCAGCAGAAACGCCACCAGGAACATCAGCGCGCCCACCGGGAAGATGGCGGCGATCAGGATCCCCAGCCCCAGGCCCAGGGCGCACACGCCGATGACCGCGCCGCAATTTCCCCGTCTCATGGCTCTCTCCCTCCTCTGCCTCAGTATATGCCGGAAAGCTCCCTCTTGCGCCGGGAGGAAAAGTACGGTACAATAATCCCCAAAAGGAGGGACGGATATGAACCTGTTATATGCGCTGGAGAGCGTGCGCACCCCGTTCTGGGACGCGGTGTTCTCCGCCGTGACCCACCTGGGCGAGGAGACCGTTTTCATGGTGGCGGCCATTCTGATCTTCTGGTGCGTCAGCAAGCAGGAGGGGTACTATCTGCTGCTGATGGGTTTTTTCGGCACGGTGGTGAACCAGTTTCTGAAGCTGCTGTTCCGGATTCCCCGGCCCTGGGTCCGGGACCCTGACTTCACCATTGTGGAAAGCGCCCGGGCCCAGGCCACGGGCTACTCCTTCCCCAGCGGCCACACCCAGAACGCCGTGGCCACCTTCGGCGGCATTGCCCGGTCCACCCGGCGGCCCTGGGTCCGGTGGGCCTGCGTGGCAGTGCTGCTGCTGGTGTCCTTCTCCCGGCTGTACCTGGGGGTCCACACGCCCCTGGACGTGGGGGTGTCCTTTGCGGTGGCCGGGGTGATGGTGCTGACCCTGTATCCCCTGATCCGCCAGGCCGACCGCAAGCCCAGCCTGATGGCGGGGCTCATCGCCGGGATGCTGCTGGTGGGCATCGCGTATCTGGTGTTTGCGTATGTCTATCCCTTCCCGGCGGACGTGGACGCGGCCAACCTGGCCCACGGGCAGGAAAACGGCTGGAAGCTGCTGGGGGCCACCGTGGGCTTCGGCATCGCCTGGTGGCTGGACCGGCGGTATATCCATTTCGACACCCGGGCCGTCTGGTGGGTGCAGCTGCTGAAGGTGGTGCTGGGCCTTGCCCTGCTGATGGGCATCCGGGCGGGGCTGAAGGGTCCGCTGCTGGCCCTGTTCGGCAGCGCCGGGGTGGCCGGGGCCGTGCGATACGGCATCATGGTGCTGTTCGCCGGAGCCGTCTGGCCCGCAGCCTTCCGCTATATGGCCCGCTGGGGGCGAAAGGCGTGATATGAAGAAAAGCAGTGCCGCGGCACTGCGCCGTAGCACTGCTTTTTTGGCTTGTCAAAAAAGGGCGACACTTTTTTTTACAATTTGTGCTGGAAATCCTCGGCATCCATCCGCAGCCGGTAAAAGTTCTGGAGCCACTCCGGCTGTTGGGAAACAGTGTCCCGCAGAGCGGACAGGGTTCGCTTGCCCACCCGGCGATCCAGAATCGCCAGCATCCGGACCAGGGGGTCTTCTGAGTGAAGGCTGGCCGCAATGTCCTGTGTTCGGTAGGCGGCTAACGCATCGCAGAATTCATCATCGGTGTACGCCGTCCGGCGGGAACGGGGCACCTCGTCCAGCAGCATCCACAGGCCGTCCCAGTATTCCCCCAGGCCCACAGGCCGGGGACCGGGCCGATAGCCGTTATCCAGGAACCAGGTGTTGACGGTCTCCAGAGAAAAGTGCTTTACTGGCCTTCCGTCGATGCATATTTCAAATATCCGGGAGCCGTCCATCCCCACATAGGCAGTGCAGCCGTAACGCACCCGGCCATAGAGACAGGGTGCCAGCATATCATGCTCCAGATATCGGCGCATGCCGCTCCATGAGCCTTCATACTTGCCCATCTTATTTCTCCAGCACGAACCGCATTTCCACGGGGTTGTGGTCGGAATAGGCAAAGCCCAGGTCCACCACGTCGCTGGAGGTCACCGTCACGTTTTCGGACACCAGGAACCCGTCCACCGTCAGCACATACTGCCCCTGGTGATAGGGTCCGTCGGCGTTGCGGCAGCTGGGCACAGGGTTCCCCTCATCCAGCGGCGCGATCAGGGACACGTTGAACCCGTCGAAGGTGTCCTCCGGAATGGGCTGGGCCCAGGTGTACTCCTGGTCCGCCTCGCCGAAGTAGGCGGCGGAGTCGCCCAGCAGGTCCTTGTTGAAGTCGCCGCCGGCCACGCACCAGTTGCCTGCGTCATACTCCCGCTGCATATCCTCCAGCAGCAGCTTCAGCTGCTCCATGGCGATGGTGCCGTCGGAGGTGTAGGCCGACAGGTGCAGGTTATACAGCACCAGCTCGCCGCCGCCGGCCACCGGGATCCGGTGCACGCTGTAGCACCGGTCCAGGTCCACCAGCTTCATCAGGCTGTTTTCGATGGGCAGCTCCACCCGCCGGGCGCTGTCCACCGTCATGGCCGACAGGGTCATCAGCCCCGACACCGACGCCCCGTGGGGGTGGCGCAGGGGATACATCAGGAAGGGGGAGTCGTAGTTCTGGGCCCAGGTCCCGTCATACTCCGGCAGGGCCTCCCGCAGCAGGGCGGCCTCGTCCACATGATAGCTGCGGGTGGAATCCCGGTCCACCTCCTGGATGAGATAGAAGTCCGCATGCTGCTGGGACAGGAACGACCCGATGTTTCCTATGTTGTCCGTCAGCCGCTCCTGGGACCAGGCCCAGGACTCCGTTCCGCCGTCCATAAAGAAGCCGTAATCCGGCTCATAGGCGCCGAAGCCGATGTTATAGGACAGCAGGTGATATTCCCGGCCGGTCTCGGCGGGCTGAAGCACCTGCCGGTCCACCTCCAGGTCCATGTCCCCCAGCCGGTGATAGTCGATGAGCACATAGGCCAGGTATCCCACCACCAGCAGCACCAGGGCCGCCAGCACCAGCAGGATGATTTTCAGCGGTTTGTTCACGAAACGCGCCTCCTTGTTTACAAAAGTCCATGCATCCATTATAATCGAAGTCAGAACATTTGGAAAGAGGTTTTTTCGTGAAACGATTTGCCATCCGATTCAACGCGCCGGTGGTGCTGAGCTTCGCCATCCTCAGTCTGCTGGTGCTGGTGCTGGACTCCGCCACCGGCGGGGCCTCCACGGCCCGGCTGTTCTGCGTATACCGGGCGCCCCTGACGGACCCACTGACGTATGTGCGGTTTTTTACCCACGTTCTGGGCCACTCGGGCTACAGCCACTATATGGGCAATATGCTGCTTCTGCTGCTGGTGGGGCCGGGGCTGGAGGAGAAGTACGGCAGCCGGAATCTGCTGCTGACCATCGTCATCACCGCCTTTGCCACGGGGCTGGTGCAGTTCCTGCTGTTTCCCCACTCCGCTCTGCTTGGCGCCAGCGGCGTGGTGTTTATGATGATCGTTCTCTCGTCCTTTACGGAGATGAAGAAGGGCGGCATTCCTCTGACCATGCTGCTGGTGGCGGCCCTTTACTTAGGCAGCGAAATCGCCGACGGCCTTACCAGAACGGACAACGTGTCCCACCTGACCCACATTGTGGGCGGCGTGAGCGGCATCGTGTTCGGCTTCCGGCTGGCCCGGGCGAAGAAAAGATAGCCCCCCCTCCAACGAAACAGCCCCGCAGCCCGCCGGAACCGGCAGACTGCGGGGCTTGCGCTTTGCCTTATTGCAGGGCCTGCAGCGCCGCCCGGGCGGCGGCCTGCTCGGCCTCCTTCTTGCTCTTGCCGGTGCCGGTGCCGGCCATCTGGCCGTTGAGCAGCACCGCGCAGGTGAACAGCTTGGCGTGATCCGGGCCGGTGGCCCCGATCATCTCATAGTGCAGGGTCTGGTTGCTGCGGCGCTGGACCAGCTCCTGCAGCTCCGTTTTATAGTCCCGGCGGCGCTCCTCCACGGCCTCCTCCTGCTCCTTGTCCAGCAGGACCCGGTGGATCAGCGCCCGGGCGGCCTCCATGCCGCCGTCCAGATACACCGCCGCGAACATGGACTCCGTGGCGTCGGCCAGGATGGAGGGGCGGCACCGGCCGCCTCCGGCCTCCTCGCCCTTGCCCAGCCGCAGCTCGTTGCCCAGCCCCAGGCTCTGGGCCACCTCGTACAGGCTCTCCTCGCACACCAGGGCCGCCCGCATCCGGGTCAGGTCCCCCTCCGGCAAATCCGGGTGCTTGTGGTACAGATAGTCCGCCGTTACCAGGCCCAGCACGGCGTCCCCCAGAAACTCCAGCCGCTCGTTGCTGCTGACGCCGCAGCACCGGTGCTCGTTGGCATAGGAGCTGTGGTACAGGGCCGCTTGAAGCTGCTCCTTGCAGCGGAAGGTATAGCCCAGTTTTTTTTCCAGTACTTGCAGGGTATGCATGATGTTTTTCTCCCTTCCGCAGCGGAAAAAGGAAACCCCGTTGCAACCAACGGGGCCTTCTTTTTCAGCTGCTTGATTGATTCAGTTCAGCTTATTATACAGATAGCGCACGCAGTCGCCCACGGTCTTCAGACCGGTGAGGTCCTCTTCGTCGATCTCGCCCACGTCGAATTCCTCCTCCATGGCCATGACCAGCTCCACCAGGTCCACGGAGTCGGCGCCCAGATCGTCCACAAAAGAACTATCCATGCCGATCTCGTCGGTATCAATGGCAAACTGCTCAGCGATCAGATCCTGCATGGTCTTGAAGATCTCGTCCATCGTCATGAGATGATCCCTCCTTTCGGGCTTTGTCTTGGAAAATAATACGGCAATTGGTCAGGTCTGTCAATACCCTTTTTGTGAATTATTCCGGCTGCACCTGCATCAGATGCACATTTTCCTGAATCTGTCCAATGATGCCGCTTTCGGCCACCTGCCTGGCCTGGCCGATGGCGTTGTCGATGGCCTCGGCGTTGGAGGAGCCGTGGGCCTTGATGACGGGCCTGGAGATGCCGATGAAAGCGGTGCCCCCCACCTTGTTGGGGTCCAGCTGGGCCTTGAATGCCCGCAGCCCCGGCATCACCATGGCGGCGGCCAGCTTGGTCAGCAGGTTCTTCCGGAAAATATCCCCCAGGGCGTGACCGGCAAAGGAGCCCACGCCCTCCATGGTCTTGAGCAGGATGTTGCCGGAGAAGCCGTCGGTGACGATGACGTCGCAGCCGCCCTTGATGGCCTCCTTGGCCTCGATGTTGCCGATGAAGTTCAGGTGGCCCTCCTCCCCGGCCTTGCGCAGCAGGGCCAGAGTCTGCTTTTGCAGGTCCGTGCCCTTGCTGTCCTCCGCGCCGATGTTCAGCAGGCCCACCCGGGGACGCTCCAGTCCCAGCACCCGGCTGGCATAGAAGCTGCCCAGATACGCAAACTGCATCAGATACTCCGGGGTGCACTCGGCGTTGGCCCCGCAGTCGATGAGCACGGCCTTGCCGCCGGTGGTGGGGATCACCGGGGCCATCGCCGCCCGGCGGATGCCCCGGATGCGCTTGGTGATCAGGGTGGCCCCGGCCAGCAAAGCCCCGGTGGACCCGGCGGAAACCAGGGCGTCGGCCTTGCCGTCCCGCAGCAGGGTCAGGCCCACGCCCATGGAAGTGTCCTTCTTGTGCCGGAACACCTTGGAGGGGTCGTCGCACATCTCCACCGTCTCCGTGGTGTGGACGATCTCCATCCCCCGGGGGATGGTGTCGTGGCCGCAGTCCCGCAGCGCCCGGAGAATGGCCTCGGTGTCGCCGGTCAGCAGCACCTCCACGCCCCAGTGCTCCATGCCCAGCAGGGCGCCCTTCACGATTTCCAGCGGGGCGTTGTCGCCGCCCATGGCGTCAATGATGATCTTCATAGTTCAGAACCTCCTGCTTCAGCTGCTCGATAATGGCCAGCGACCGCTGGGACAGCTCGGCGTTTTTGTTGCGCTTGCCCTTGACCCGGTGGTCCAGAGGCGGCATGATGCCGAAATTGATGTTCATGGGCTGGAACTGGGTCACGGACTCGTTGCTGACATACAGCCCCAGAGCGCCGATGGCCGTCTCCCGGGGGAAGTCCATGGGGGCCTGGCCCAGCAGCCGCCGGGCCGTCTCCACGCCTACCAGAAACCCGGAGGCGCAGGACTCCACATATCCCTCCACGCCGGTCATCTGCCCGGCAAAGGAGATGCGGGGCCGGGCCTTCAGCCGGTAATACCGGTCCAGCAGCCGGGGGGAATCCAGATAGGTGTTCCGGTGCATGACGCCGTAGCGCAGGAATTTCGCATCATGCAGGGCGGGGATCATGGAGAACACCCGCTTCTGCTCCGGGAAGCGCAGGTGGGTCTGGAACCCCACCAGGTTATAGATGGTGCCGTCGGCGTTGTCCTTGCGCAGCTGCACCACGGCATAGGGCTCCCGCCCGGTGCGGGGGTCCTTGAGGCCCCGGGGCTTCAGGGGCCCGTAGCGCAGGGTGTCCTCTCCCCGCCGGGCCATGACCTCCACGGGCATGCAGCCCTCAAAGACGTTCCTGTCCTCGAAGCCGTGGACCTCCGCCTCCTGGGCGTGGGTCAGCTCCTGCCAGAAGGCCAGATACTCCTCCTTCTCCATGGGGCAGTTGATATAGTCCGGCGTCCCCTTGTCGTACCGGGACGCGAAAAAGCCGCTGTCCATGTCCACGCTGTCGAAGCTCACCAGCGGGGCCGCCGCGTCGAAAAAGTGCAGGGCGGAATCCTCGCCCCCCAGCATGGAGAGGAGCCTGTCCGCCAGAGCGTCGGAGGTCAGCGGCCCGGAGGCCACCACCACCTCCCCCTCCGGCAGGTCCGTCACCTCACCGGGGACCACGGTGATCAGGGGGTGACTTTTCACCCGCTCCGTCACCAGCCGGGAAAAGCCGTGGCGGTCCACCGCCAGAGCGCCTCCGGCGGGAACAGCGGTTTCGTCCGCGCAGCGGACGATAAGGCTGCCCAGCTGCCGCAGCTCCTCCTTCAGAAGGCCCACGGCGTTTTCCAGCCCCGCCGCCCGCAGGGAATTGGAGCAGCACAGCTCCGCAAAATCGGCGGTCTGGTGGGCGGGGGTCATTTTTTCCGGCTTCATCTCCCGCAGGGTCACGGGAATGCCCCGCTGGGCCAGCTGCCAGGCGCACTCGCTGCCGGCCAGCCCTGCGCCGATCACTGTAACATGGTTCATGCTTCCTCCGCCTTTTTCCGGGTGGTTTTCGTAGTCTTGGTTGTCTTGGTAGTTTTCGCAGTCTTGGTAGTTTTGGTGGTCTTGGCAGTCTTTTTGGCGGGCTTTTTCTCCTCCTGGACAGGCTCCGCCGGGGTCTCGGCAGCGCCCTCCGCAGGCTCCTCCGTTTTGGCTTTTTTCACATAGCCGCGCTTGTCCTCCGGCAGGAAGTTGGCGCACTCGGGATTGATGCAGAAGGGCTTGCGGAAGCCCTTGCCCGCCTTTTTGAACATGGTGTGGCCGCACACGGGACAGTCGTCCTTCACCGGCACGTCCCAGGTCATGAAATCGCACCGGGCGCTTTCGTCGGCGGCGTTGAGCCGCTCACAGCAGTAATAGGTGTACTGCTTGCCGGTCTTTTTGCTGACGCCGGTGCGCTTCATCAGCCGCCCGCCGCACTTGGGGCAGCGGCCCGGCATCTCCACCACCAGGGGCTTGGTAAACGTACACTCCGGATATCCGGGGCAGGCCAGGAACCGGCCGAACCGGCCGGACTTGACTACCATATTGCGGCCGCACACGTCGCATTTCTCCTCGGTGACCTCGTCGGGAACCTTCAGATATACGCCCTCCATGTCCTTCTCCACCTGGCGGAGGTTGCCTTCAAAGCCGCCGTAAAACTGGCGCAGCAGCTGCTTCCAGGGGATCTTGCCGCTTTCCACCTCGTCCAGCTCGTCCTCCATCCGGGCGGTGAACTTCACGTCCACAATGTCCGGGAACCGCTGGCACATCAGGTCCGTCACCACCTGGCCCAGAGGCGTGATCCGCAGGGCCTTGCCCTCCTTCACCACATATTCCCGGTCCAGAATAGTGGACACGGTGGGGGCATAGGTAGAGGGGCGGCCGATGCCGTTTTCCTCCATGGTGCGGATCAGGGTGGCGTCCGTATACCGGGCGGGGGGCTGGGTGAAGTGCTGGCCGGGCTCGAAGCCCTCCAGGGTCACCACCTCGCCGGGCTGCAGCTCCGGCAGGGCAGGCTCCCTGTCCTCCTTATCGTCGTCCCGGCTCTCCTCATACACGGCGGTGTAGCCGGCAAATTTCAGGCTGCTGGCGCTGGCGCGGAAGATGTGCTCCCCGGCGGCAATGTCCACGCTGACGCTGTCATACACGGCGTTTGCCATCTGGCTGGCCAGAAACCGGCTCCAGATCAGCCGGTACAGGCGATACTGCTCGCCGGTCAGGTCGCCCTTCACCTGCTCCGGGGTCAGGGTGACGCTGCTGGGGCGGATGGCCTCGTGGGCGTCCTGGGCCCCGGCCTTGGCCTTGTACTGCTTGGGGGTCTCCGGGCGATAGGCCGCGCCGTAGCGGCTTTCGATAAAGCTGCGGGCCGCCGCCTGGGCCTCGTCGGAGATCCGCAGGGAGTCGGTACGCATATAGGTGATCAGACCCACGGTGCCCTCGCCGCTGATGTCCACGCCCTCATACAGCTGCTGGGCGATGGCCATGGTCCGCCGGGGAGTCATGTTCAGCTTCCGGGAGGCCTCCTGCTGCATGGTGGAGGTGGTGAAGGGAGGCGACGGGGAGCGCCGCTTGTCCGTGCGCTTCACGTTGGACACGGCAAAGGGCGTGTCCTGAAGCTGGGCGCGGATGTCGTCCACCTCCTGCTGGGAGGACGGCTCATATTTCTTGCCGCCGCGGCCATAGTAGTGTGCCTTGAACCGGGCCCCCTGGTCATTTTGCAGCAGGGCGTCCAGGGTCCAGTACTCCTGGGGCACGAAATCGGCGATCTCCTTTTCCCGGTCCGCCACCAGGCGCATGGCCACGGACTGGACCCGCCCGGCGGACAGGCCCCG
Organism: Clostridiaceae bacterium Marseille-Q4149; assembly: GCA_018228685.1. Lineage (GTDB taxonomy): Bacteria > Bacillota > Clostridia > Oscillospirales > Oscillospiraceae > Vescimonas > Vescimonas cirricatena. The sequence continues at coordinate 686,340 of CP073691.1, read as the reverse complement.
GCGGATCTTTTTCCACAGCAGCGGGGACAGCTCATAGCCCACGATGCGGTCCAGGATACGCCGGGCCTGCTGGGCGTCCACCAGGTCCTGGTCAATGTCCCGGGGCTGGCGGATGCTCTCGGTGACCACCTTGCGGGTGATCTCGTTGAAGGTGACCCGGAAGGTTTTATCCTCCGGCAGGTCCAGCAGCTGCTTCAGATGCCAGCTGATGGCCTCTCCCTCCCGGTCCGGGTCGGTGGCCAGATACACGGCGTCGCTTTCCTTGGCCGCCTGCTTCAGGTCCCGGATGATGTCCTCCTTGCCCTTGATGGGCCGGTAATTGGGCTCAAAATCGTTTTCCACGTCCACGCCCAGCTTGCTTTTGGGCAGGTCCCGCAGATGTCCCATACAGGCCTTCACCTGATATGCGGGGCCCAGGTATTTGCCGATGGTCTTGGCCTTGGCCGGGGACTCCACGATCACCAGGTATTTTTCAGCCTTTTTTGCCATATTTATGATCCTTCCTTTTCCGAATGTAACCTGACTGTGCGCACATAGCTGCGGGGGCCGGACCGTTGGGCATAGCCGTCGATCTCCAGCACCGTCAGCGCCGACAGCACCCGCCGCACCGGCAGGCCCGTCTGCTCCGCCGCCTCATCCGTCAGCAGAGGCGTCTCTGTATCCAGCACCCGGATCAGCGCCAGCTGATCGTCGGTAAGCCCCTCCCGGTTGCGGTCCAGGTCCAGCACCGGCAGCTCCGGCGCGGCAGGGGCTTCCGGCTCCGGTTTCTGGGCCGGTGGGGGGCTTTCCTCCTGCCTGGGTGTCTCCCCCGGCTCGGGAACGGTCATCTGGGCCGGATGCAGCCGGTGAGGGAACCGGCTGTGATACACCGACAGAATGTCCCAGCCCGACGCGGCCAGTCCCGCGCCGTCCCGGATCAGCCGGTTGCAGCCCACGCTGGCCGCCGCGTCGATGGGTCCCGGCACGGCGAACACGTCCCGCCCCTGGTCCAGGGCGGCGTGGGCGGTGATCAGCGCCCCGGAGCGCACCGGGGCCTCCACCACCAAGGACGCCAGGCTCAGTCCGCTGATGATGCGGTTGCGCACGGGAAAATGCCCCGGCAGAGGCTCCGTTCCCGGCGGATACTCCGACAGCAGCACGCCGGTGGCGGCGATATCTTCATATAATCTGCGGTTTTCCGCGGGATATACCACGTCCACCCCGCCGCCCAGCACGGCGGCGGTGAAGCCCCCCGCCTGCAAAGCGCCCCGCATGGCGGCGCCGTCGATGCCCTTGGCCATGCCGGACACCACCACCGCACCCTGCCGGGCCAGCTCATAGCCCATCCGGTGGGCGCACCGCAGGCCATAGGGGGTGCAGGACCGGGTGCCCACCACGGCGATGGCCGCCTCCTCGTCAAACAGCGGCAGCGACCCCTTGCCGTACAGCAGCACCGGCGGGTCGAAAATGTCCCGCAGCCGGGCGGGATAGGCAGCATCCTGCATGGTCAGCAGGAAAATATCGCCCCGGGCGCAGTCCGCCAGGATGCGGTCCGCCCGGGTGAGGCTCTTGTCCGAAAGCAGCTGGGCCTGTCCCGGCGTCAGCCCCTCGGTCAGGGCCAGCTCCTCGGCGTCGGCATAGTATACGTCCTCCGGGGAGCCATAGCGCTCCAGCAGCAGAAGCCTGCTGCGGTTGCTGAGCCCCGGCAGGGCCGTCAGCCATACCCAGTATTTCAGCGCCGCCACGGCAGTCCCCTCCTTCCGTTTACCGCCAGCTTTCCCACAGCAGCACCGCCGCCGCGATGGCCGCGTTCAGCGACTCGCAGCGGGGGGACATGGGAATCAGCACGGTTTTGTCGCACAGGTCCAGCACCTCCCGGCTCAGGCCCCGCCCCTCGGAGCCGATGGCCAAGGCGCAGCGGGAATAGTCCGCCTGCCGGGCGTCCATGGCGTCCGGCCGCAGGGCCGCGCCGTACAGGGGGATGCCGCTGCGGCGCAGCAGGTCCCCCAGCTCCTCCGGCGTCACGCTCCACACCGGGCGGCGGAACACCGCCCCCATGGAGGCCCGGACGGTTTTCGGCCCGAAGGGGTCCGCGCACCCGCCGGTCAGCAGCAGCCCATCGGCGTCAAAGGCGTCCAGCGTCCGCAGCACCGTTCCCACGTTGCCGGGGTCCTGGACCCCGTCCAGCACCACATAGCGCCGGCCCGGAAGCGTTTCCGGCACCGGCAAAACCGGCGCGCGGCAGGTGAATAGCACCCCCTGGGGGGTCTTGGCGGGGCTGATGGAGGCCATGACCTCCGGCGGCACCAGCACCTGCCGGACCTTTTCCGGCAGCGGCTCCGGCCACGGCTCCACCGACACCACGGTCTGCACCTCCGCCCCCCACTGGGCGGCCTCCCGCAGCAGCTTGGGGCTGTCGCACAGGCACTGCCCCGTCTGGCGGCGATAGGCGGCGGACCCGGCCAGCCTGCGGATATGGGTCATCAGCGGATTCTGGCGGCTGGTAATGGTCTCCATGCTTCCGGCTCCTTTCCGGCTCTTTCCCGGGCTTCTATATTTAATAGGTAAAGCCCGGTGTGTATGATTAGGTGCATTGTAGCATAACTTGATCCAAAATGCAACCACCGGAAAAAATCAGCCAGCCCCCGGCCATGATCGGCGACGACCCGGTGCAGCTGTTCAGCAATTTCAGCCTGACCCAGCCGCCGGAGCTTCAGCTTCTATTACGAGCTGGACGCGGACAACATCCGGCGCTTTCTTCGCGAGTTGGAGCATTATTTGCTGTGAGTTAATGCTCTTATCCTCCTATATTGGAAAAGACCCGCTGCCGGCTGAAGCGGCAGCGGGTCTGAGACTGTCGAAAAACTCAGAAATCTTCCGCCATCGGAAAGGAAGATAGTTACGAAAGACTGCGCCCGCAGGCGCGTTTCGTAGCGCAACCGCCGCAGGCGGCTCTTAGCGCGGAGATAACCCATCAGGGGTGTCTTTCGTTTGCAATCACAGGTTTTTCAGAACTTTTTAGTTCTGAAAAACCGCACTCAGCTTGTCAAAAAAGGCTTTTTTGACAAGCTGAGACCCGCTGCCGGCTGAACCGGCAGCGGGTCTTTGAATCCGGCCAAAAGAGCAACGGCATTATGACGAAAAATCCCTCCGCCGTTACGGCGGAGGGATTTTTGATTCAACTTGCGGGGCCCTTGCAGGAGCAATATTTTACTCGGTGACGAAGGGCAGCAGAGCGATCTGACGGGCCCGCTTGATGGCCTCGGTCAGCTGACGCTGATGCATGGCGCAGGTGCCGGTGGTTCTGCGGGGCAGAATCTTGGACCGCTCGGAAATGAAGCGGCGCAGCTTGGCGGCATCCTTGTAGTCGATGTGCTCGCACTTGTCCACGCAGAACTGGCAGACCTTCTTGCGCTTGCGGCCGGCGCCCCGGGGGGCTCTATTTTCGCGTTCCATAGCCATGGAAGAATTCCTCCTTTATAGAATTAGGTGTAACCTGGGGGTGATCAGAACGGCAGGTCGCCGTCCTCCTCGTCGATCTCGGCAAATTCGGAGCTGCCGCCCACAGGGGCGGTATAGCCGCCGGTGGGTGCGCCATAGGCCGGAGGAGCGGAGAAGCTGCCGCCGGCGGGAGCGCCGTCCCGCTTGGAGTCGCCGAAATAGACGTTGTCGGCAACCACTTCCGCACTTCTGCGGTTGTTGCCTTCGCGGTCTTTCCAGTCACGGATCTGAAGCCGGCCCTCCACCACGGCCATACGGCCCTTGGTGAAGTATTTGGCCACGAACTCGGCTGTGCTGCGCCAGGCCACCACGTCGATGAAATCGGTCTCCTTCTCGCCGCTCTGGGACTTGAAGTCCCGGTCCACGGCCAGGGAGAAGCTGGTGACGGCGGTACCGCTCTGGGTGCGGCGCAGCTCAGGGTCCCGGGTCAGACGACCCATGATGAAAATCTTGTTGAGCATAAAACTGCCTCCCTTACTCGCCCTTGCAGACGATCATGGAACGCATGATGCCCTCGGTAATGCCCAGGATACGATCCAGTTCCTTGGGGAATTCCGGGCCGCTGGTGAAGCTCATCAGCACATAGTAGCCTTCGGTCTTGTAGTCGATGGCGTAAGCAAGACGGCGCTTGCCCCACTCGTCCACGACCACGTCGGAGCCGTTCTGCTCGGCCAGGGTCTGGAACTTTGCCACGGTAGCGGCAATAGCCTCCTCACTCTGTGCCGGGTCAATGATGTAAACGACCTCGTAGTTGGCGGAAATCTTAGCCATACTTTTGCACCTCCTTTTGGACTTATGGCCCTCACTTCCTGTGAGAGCAAGGATATGTCCGCATAAGCAGACTCATATATTATACTGGTTTTTCCGGGAAAGTCAAGGACTTTCCGCCGGATTTCCGACTTTTTTACCGGAGATTCAGAGCGGCCTTCAGCTGGTCCACCCGGTCGGTGCGCTCCCAGGTGACGCCCAGGTCCTCCCGGCCCATGTGGCCGTAGGCCGCCAGCTGGCGATAGATGGGACGGCGCAGGTCCAGATCCCGGATGATGGCGGTGGGCCGCAGGTCAAACACCTGCTCCACGGCCTGCTCCAGGGCCTCGTCGGACACCACGCCGGTGCCGAAGGTCTCCACCAGGACGCTGACGGGACGGGCCACGCCGATGGCATAGGCCAGCTGCACCTGGCAGCGGCGGGCAAGCCCTGCGGCCACCACGTTCTTGGCCACCCAACGGGCGGCATAGGCGGCGGAACGGTCCACCTTGGTGGGGTCCTTGCCGGAGAAGGCGCCGCCGCCGTGGGGGGCGCTGCCGCCGTAGGTATCCACGATGATCTTGCGGCCGGTGAGGCCGCTGTCGGCCTGGGGACCGCCGATGACGAAGCGGCCGGTGGGGTTGACATAGAACTTGGTGTTCTCGTCCATCAGGTGGGCGGGAACGGTGGGCTTGATGACCAGCTCGATCATGTCCCGGCGGATCTGGTCCAGGGTGGCCTCGGCGGCGTGCTGGGTGGAGACCACCACGGTGTCCACACGGACGGGCTTGCCGTTCTCGTCATACTCCACGGTGACCTGGGTCTTGCCGTCGGGGCGCAGATAGTCTACCAGGCCCTGCTTGCGGACCTGGGTCAGGCGCATGGCCATCTTCTGGGCCAGGGAGATGGCCAGGGGCATCAGCTCCGGGGTCTCGTCGCAGGCATAGCCGAACATCATGCCCTGGTCGCCGGCGCCGTTGTCCAGCTGCTCGTTGGCAGTCTCCTTGGCCTCCAGGCTCTTGTCCACGCCCATGGCGATGTCGCCGGACTGCTCGTCGATGTTGGTGATCACGGCGCAGGTGTGGCCGTCGAAGCCGTACTTGGCCCGGTCATAGCCGATGTCCAGCACCACCTGGCGGGCGATCTTGGGGATATCCACATAGCAGTGGGTGGTGATCTCGCCCATGATGTGGATCAGGCCCGTGGAGGCGCAGGTCTCGCAGGCCACGCGGCCATTGGGGTCCTGCTCCAGGATGGCGTCCAGAACGGCGTCGCTGATCTGGTCGCAGATTTTGTCGGGATGCCCCTCGGTGACGGATTCGGAGGTAAACAGTCTTCTTGCCATGATTTTTCGTGCTCCTTTGTGAAAAAAATTTGTGTTGTCAGAGTCCCCCCTACCGACCCGGAGCATGAAAAATGCACGCTCCGACTTTCGACGGATCGTGCTGGAAAATTGCTCCTCATCTGTCGAAGGACGAGCGCGGGACTATCACTTCCGCACTCAGCATACGTCGGATTTGGCACCTTGCCTTGCAGGTTGCCGTGGTTTCATCGGGCCGATCCCTCAACCACTCTTGATAAGGTATGAACTTGTAGGGGTCACTCTGCAGTATCTAATATTAGCAGAAGTGATACGCTTTGTCAATAGGGAAAAATTTGCAGGGCGCTGCGAATGGGAGGACGCAGCGCCCTGCGGGAGAAAAGGGAGGGTAAATCACCTGCTCAGGTACCATACGGCGCCGCAGGCAGCCAGTTGGAGAAGGAAAATGGCGGGAATGCCCCAGCGGAAGTACCAGTGCCGGGTTTTGTGGTGAAACACCCGCATACCGGCCAGGGCCCCGATGCTGCCGCCCAGCAGGGGCAGCAGAAACAGCGTCTTTTCCGGCACGCGCCACCTGCCCCGCCGGGCCCGGCGCTTATCCGCGCCGTATACCCAGAAGGTGACCAGGTTCATCAGCACTAGGTACGCCGCCAGCCAAAAGGCCGGACGGGTCAGCAGCTGCGGCATTTGTTACGCCTGCTCCAGGGTCTGGAGGGCGCAGGCAGTCTTGGCAGCCAGGCGGGCGTTGTTATACACCAGCTGGATGTTGCTGTCCAGGCTGTCGCCGCCGGTGAGGTCCTTGACCCGGGCCAGCAGGAAGGGGGTGGTCTCCTTGCCGTGGATGCCCTGGGCCTTGGCGTCGGCCAGAGCCTGCTCGATGGCGGCGTCGATGACCTTGTGGTCCATGGAATACTCCTCGGGGATGGGATTGGTGACCAGCATGCCGCCCTTCATCTCCAGCTGGCGGGCCACATGGAAGGCCTTGGCCAGATCCTCGGGGGTGTCGATCTCGTAGTCCACGGCGAAGCCGGACTTGCGGGTATAGAAGGCGGGCAGCTCCTTGGTGCCGTAGCCGATGACGGGCACACCCTTGGTCTCCAGGTACTCCAGGGTCAGGCCCAGGTCCAGGATGGACTTGGCGCCGGCGCAGACCACCATCACAGGCGTCTGGGCCAGCTCCTCCAGGTCGGCGGAGATGTCCATGGTGGTCTCGGCGCCCCGGTGCACGCCGCCGATGCCGCCGGTGGCGAAGATGCGGATACCGGCCATGTGGGCGATCATCATGGTGGTGGTAACGGTGGTGGCGCCATCGCGGCCCTCAGCCACCAGAATGGGCAGATCGCGGCGGCTGGCCTTGGTGACGGCGTGGCCGCTCTTGCCCAGATAGTCAATCTCCTGGGGGGTCAGACCAGCCTTCAGGCGGCCGCCGATGATGGCGATAGTGGCGGGCACGGCGCCGTTTTCGCGGATGATCTTCTCCACGTTCAGAGCGGTCTCCACATTCTGGGGATAGGGCATGCCGTGGGAGATGATGGTGCTCTCCAGAGCCACCACGGGACGGCCCTCTGCCACAGCCTGCTGCACCTCGGGCGCTACATCCAGATAACGATTCATAAGTCATTTACCTCCTGTTGAGAATTGTTTCAATGTTATCCCAGCTCATGGCCGGGTTGATGGTGGTTTCAGCCTCGCAGGCCAGAGCGCCTGCGCCCACGGCCCAGCGGGCGGTTTCGGCCAGGGAGTCGCCCCGGACCATCCGAGCGGCCAGAGCCGCCGCCACGGCGTCGCCGCCGCCGGTGGCATTGGCCACGGTGCACCGGGCGCAGGGAACCCATGCGGTGTCCCCGGACCGGTCGGCGGCATAGATGCCCTCCGCCCCCAGGGAGATGAACACCGTCCCCAGGCCGGTGTCCAGCAGCTTCCGGGCCGCCTGGGCCGCATCCTCCCGGGTGCGGATGGACATGCTGGACAGCAGCTCCGCCTCCAGGCGGTTGGGCTTCAGGGCGGCCAACTTCCCCAGCACCGGCCGGAGCTTTTCGGCCTTGATGGTGGACACGGGGTCCGCCAGAATGGGGGCCTTGCAGTTGTCGCACAGCCACCGGATGGACTCCTCCGGCAGGTTGGTCTCCAGCACCACCAGGTCCGCCCCGTTGATGAAGTCCAGCCGCTGCCGCAGGAAATCCGGGGTCATGCGGTCATAGATGGCCATGTCGTTGACGGCCAGGGCCATGTCCCCGTCGGGCCCGCAGATATACAGATAGGTGCCGGTGCGGCAGTCCGGCAGCACCGCCCCGGCGCTCAGGTCCAGGCCGATGTCCTTGGCATTCTCCTGGACCCGTCGACCGAAGTCGTCGTCGCCCATCACCGTCACCATGGCGGTGCGCTGGCCCAGAAGGCACAGGTTGTGGGCAATGTTCCGGCCCACGCCGCCCAGGGAGGTGGTCACATGGCCGGGATTGGAGTCCCGGGCCACCAGGGCCCCGGCGGATACCGCGCCGATGTCCATGTTCACGCCGCCCACCACCGCCACATACGGGTCGGTGCGGACGATGTAGCCCTTGCCGGTGATGCAGCCCTTTTTCATGAGATTGGATATGTGTACCGCCACGCTGGAGCGGGTGATACCGGCCTTGTCCGCCAGCTCCTGCTGGGAGATCATGGGGTTTTCGCGGATCCACTCCAGCAGCTGGCGCTCTCGCTGGGTCACGGGCTCACCTCCTAAGCAAAAGTTTGTTTTCTAATCTGATGCTTATTATATACAGTTTCCCCTCCCCTGTCAACCCCCCGGCGCAGATTTTTTTCGTCGGCGGCAGTGTAGGCGCGGGAATTGCCGGTTCTCTCTTGGCAAGGGGCGTGATTTGTGGTATACTGATGGGAGAAATCAACAAAAATGAGGGAGAAAAGCCATGGCAATCAAGTGGAAATTCCCGGCCAGGACGGCGACGGTCCATTGCAGCGGCGGCTGCCGGGCCAAGCGGGATGAAAACGGCGGCCTGCTCTGCGCCTATGGCTGCGTGGCCTGCGGGGCCTGCGTGGAGGCCTGCCGGTTCGGCGCTGTGCAGATCAATGACCTGGGCTGCGCCGAGGTGGACGAGGAGAAGTGCATCGGCTGCGGGGCCTGCGCCCGGAAGTGTCCCCGGGGGCTCATCGACCTGCGGCGGACAGAGTACCGCATAGCGGTGCTGTGCTCCAACCGGGACAAGGGCTTCGACCCGGCCACCAAAACCGGGGCCCGGACCGTGTGCGATGTCAGCTGCATCGGCTGCGGCCTGTGCGTGAAGAAGTGTCCCGCCGACGCCATCCATGTGGTGGAGTTCCGGGCGGTCATCGACTATGACCGGTGCCTGAGCTGCGGGGCCTGCGGCGACGTGTGTCCCCGTCACGCCATCCGGGACCGCTTCGGCATCATCACGGAGAAGTGCTGAGATCCCTATTGCATCAAATTGCTGCAAAACCGGTGCCGGGCATCACGCCCGGCACCGGTTTTTTCTATCCATATTATTGCCGCTTCATCTGCCGCAGGAACAGCAGCACGGCGGCGGCCAGAGCCGCTGCGGCGTAGGCCAGCACCCACCACAGGTGGGGCATGACGCTGGCCCAATCGCCGGACAGAGCCGCCCGGTCCAGCTCCACGGCGTGGACAAAGGGCAGCGCATAGGCGATGCGCTGGAAGGCCCCGCCCACCAGCTCCAGGTCGAACCAGGTACCCGACAGCCAGGCCGTCAGGTTGGTCAGCAGCGCCCCGCAGATGCCGCCCACCTGCTTGACGTTCATCACGCTGCCGCACAGCAGGCCCAGGCCGATAAACAGCAGCGCCGCAGGCAGGTCCAGCAGCACCGCCCAGATCATCCGCACCGACACCGTCAGCCCCAGGGGGATCGCCGCCAGGTAGCAGACGGCCGCCTGCACCGCCGCCATAGGCGCCAGAGGCAGCACATAGCCGAAGATGAAGTCCCCGGCGGTCAGGGGCGCGGTATACAGCCGCTGCAGCAGGGCGCTCTCCCGGTCCCGGGCCACTAAGGTGGCGGAAAACAGGGCGATGAAGGCCAGGCCGAACACGGATATGCCCGGGGTCAGCCGGTCGATGGCAAACAGGTCCACCGGGACATTGGTCTGGATGGCGCTGAGCAGAAGCAGCAGCACCAGGGGGAAGCCCAGGCCGAAGGCCAGGTTCAGCGGGTCCCGCACGATCTCCCATGTGGTGCGGCGGCAAAGTGCCTGCAGCTTCATTTCCCCGCCCCCTTTATAATGGCGATGAACGCGTCCTCGAATTTTTCGCAGCCGGTCCGGACCTTCAGCTCCTCCGGAGTGCCCAGGGCCAGGAGACGGCCGTCCTTCATGACCCCCACCCGGTCGGACAGGGCCTCGGCCTCCTCCATATAGTGGGTGGTGAGGATCACGGTGATCCGCCCCTTCAGCGCCCGGATCACGTCCCACAGCTCCGCCCGGGCCAGCACGTCCAGCCCCAGGGTGGGCTCATCCAGAAACAGAATTTCAGGCCGGGCAACCAGGGCCATGGCGATGCTCAGGCGGCGCTGCCAGCCGCCGGACAGCTTCCCGGCCCGGCGGGCCAGCACCGGCTCCAGGCCCAGAGTCCGGGCCAGCTCCTCCACCCGGGCCAGGGACTCCTGCCGGGGCAGACCGTGAACGCCGCACATCAGCAGGAGATTCTCCCGGGCGGTGAGGTTGGGGGCCACGGCGGTCTCCTGAGGGGACACGCCGATGCAGTTCTTGACGGCGGCGGTATCGGTGACCACGCTGCGGCCCAGCAGGCGGGCGTCACCGCTGTCGGGCCGGGTCAGGCAGGACAGCATTTTGATGGTGGTGGTCTTTCCGGCGCCGTTGACCCCCAGCAGGGCGAACAGCTCCCCCTGCCGGACCGTCAGGTCCAGGCCGTCCACGGCAGTGATGGGCCCGTAGCGCTTGGTCAGGCCCTGTATTTCGATGGCGTTCATTTCTGCGCCTCCTTTTCCTTGAATCGGGCCAACACGCCCATGTATACGTCGGTCAGCGACGCGCTGATCAGCTCCGTGTCCCAGTCCAGAAACGACGTGGCCGCCATGGAGGCGATGCCGTGGACATAGATCCACATCTCCAGGTGGAACATTCGGGCGCTCTCCCGGCTGATGCCGGCGGCCCGCTGGATCAGGTCCAGCAGCGGCTCGGCGTCGTCCCCCAGCTGCCGGGTGACCTCCTCCTGGCTGCGGTTCCGCATGAACAGCAGGCGGAACAGGTGCTTTTCCCGGCGGGCAAAGTCGATATAGGCCATGCCGGAGGCCTTGTAGGGGGGATACTCCCCGCTTTCCATGGCCCGGGCGATGGCCTCGCCATAGAATTGGTACCCGGCCTTCAGCACCTCCTGCTGCACCTCGTCCATGCTCCGGAACAGGCCGAAAATGGGCTTGGCGGAGCAGTCCAGCCGTGCGGCCAGACTCCGGGCCGTCAGGGCCTCGGGGCCGGACTCCCGGGTGATGTCCAGGGCGGCCCGGATGATCTCCTCCCGGGTGAATCGGACTTTCGGCGGCATAGGCGTATCCCCTCCCCTTCCTGTTAAATAACTAACGTTGCGCAACAGATGTTTCTTATTATAGTGCAAAATAGCCCATTGTCAAGAAAAAGTTTCAGAGGCGGGGGCCTGCCGCCTCTGATGAAAGTGCAGATTTTATCCCCCGGCCGGGGGCCAAGGGTCAGCAGCCGCAGCCGCAGCCGTTGTTGTTGTTATTATTGCCGCAGCCGCAGCCCCAGCTGCCGCAGTTGCCGCACAGCAGGAACAGGATGATGATGGCGATGATGATCCACCAGCAGCAAGAAGAACCCTGATTGCACATAAATGATAGCCTCCTATGAAGAATGTGGACCCGTGGTGGGGTCTCATTCCCATAGTATGCCGGGGCCGGGGAAAGGTGCGGTCAGCCGCGGGAAATGCGGTAGCTCAGGGTCAGCAGGGTGTCCACAAAGTGGACGTCCTCAAAGAACACGCCGGGAACCTCCGTGGACAGCTCCACGTTGGTGAAGTTCCAGAAGCCCCGGATGCCCAGGTCGATAAGCTGGTCCGCCAGGGGCTGGGCCACGTTCTGGGGCACCGTCAGCACCGCCACGTTGGGCCGGTAGCGGGCCACATACTCCGCCAGCTGGTCCATGGGGCGGATGGTGACGCCCCGGATCTGGGTGTCGATCAGCGCGGGGGACACGTCGAAGGCGGAGTCCACCTGGAAGCCCACCTTTTCGAAATCGAAGTTCTGCAGCAGCGCATGACCCAGATGGCCCACGCCGATGATGATAAGCCGGTGGCCGTTGTCGATGCCCAGAATGTGGCCGATCTCGGCCCGCAGCTCCGCCACGTTGTAGCCATACCCCTGTTGGCCGAACTCGCCGAAGCAGCTGAGATCCTGGCGGATCTGGGAGGCGGTGATGTCCATCTTGTCCCCCAGGGAGCTGGACGAGATGCGCACCACGCCCTTGTTGTACAGGTCATCCAGATACCGGTAATACCGGGGCAGCCGGTGGATGACTGCGTCAGAAATTTTTTGCTTTTTCATAGAATCTTCCTCTTCTTACCAGAACAACCGGCGGTTTATCCCCTCCGCCGGGTCCTCTCCATATAGCCTATGGGTATTGTACAACAAACGCCTATACTTGTCAACTTTTTTAACAATCTTTTTTTAAAATTTTCCTTTACAATTCGGGAAAAACCTGTTATAATCCTTTGAGTCGAAAGTGAGTATGCGCCCGTAGCTCAGCTGGATAGAGCGTTAGACTCCGACTCTAAAGGCCGCTGGTTCGAATCCAGTCGGGCGTACCATATTAACGAAACGGTATAGATGCGTCTGGCGAAAAGCCAGGCGCATCAACCGTTTCCGGGCTTTTTCAGGCCCGGATTTTTTCTTTCAAACCATAGATGCAAATCGCTGTTTCAGAGCGTCTGCCCCGATTCGAACCGGGTGTTTTCCTGTTTCATGCAGATGCGTTCAGCCAGCGCCCTTTTTCAGCGGCGATTTTTCCGGCTGGCAGCGGTATTTTTCTCAAAAAAGAATCACAAAGATTTGGGCGTTGTTTTGTTGGTCCTGACGGACTAAGAAAGCGGTGCCCTTTTTCATTTCAAAAAGGGCGCTGGTCGCAGCGCCTGCATTTGTAGGTCGGAGCATGATCGCTCCGGCCTTATTTTTTATGCATGGGAGGAGCTATATGAGCATCAGCGCAGAAGAAAAGGTCTGTTACCTCAGAGAAGCAGCAATCGTCCTTGCCAAGGAGGGTTTCCAGTTGGACGAAGTTCACACTGACAGGCTGTGTATCCTGCTTGACGGTTCGCCGCTTTGTGAAGTAACTGGGAGCGGTGGTGTTGCCTACCGCAATGAGGATATTGACGAGCCAGAACGGATCGCTGCCAAGGACAAGGTGTATGAGATTGTCAGGACCACAGCGGAGTATATGCAGCAGATGGAGATGGCACCCTTTTTGAAAGCTGACGGTCTGGAGGACGGCTACAAGGTGCTGGCGGATTTCAACGGCACTGTGCTGGCTGGAGTTCAGAGCAAACACGGAGTCCACTTCGTCACATGGGATTGGGCCTATGGGCACACAGGAGTATGTCATGGGCACTATTTCATGGAGAACTATGCAGGAGCCAAACAGGACTTTGCTATCCGCTCCGGGCTGATTCAAAAGAAACGGCTTTTCACCCCAGAGCAGATGACCGAGATTTATCGCTGCTGTGCGGACTCTGTAGACGGAGATTTCTTTGAACTCACGGGAGAGCAGGAAAAAATGATCCGCAGTGTTCAGCAGCAGATTGAGGAGTGTGTGCCGGATTTGGACGAGCGAATCCGGCAGCAGGAAGAAGCCTTGGAACAAGTCGCGCAGCAACAGACAATGTAATATCAAACGGAACGGGCCGGAGTCTTAGCAATAAGATTCCGGCCCTTTTTTCATTTCAGAGAGGAGTTCACTTATGCCGTACTATTTCATGCGAGACACGCCGCTGCAGGCGTTGGAGCAGTTGATGATGTCTCAGCCCGGTCAAAAGCCCAGAGGTGGTGGAATATACCGCAGCCCATTTCGTTACACGCCCAAAGATGTGGCGTGCGAATACTGCCAGAACTATGTCCGCAAGCATCCGTGCCGCCTATGTGAATGTACCTGCCTGGAGGAGCGGATCGAGGCAGGTGTGCTGGAGCTGAATGCGTTCATGTGGGACTGCTTCACCCCCTCTATGGGGCCGCAGTTTCGAAAAAGGATGCATCAGCAATTCAGAGAGAGGAAACCTCAATTCTTCCAATTCTTCCTGTCCGATGCCCACCGGCGAAGATGGACACATTGGCGAGAGCGCTGCTGGCGTTTGTCCGACCGGAACAAAGCGGCCCTCTTCCTGCTCACGGCATACGAGAGCCTTTGGCGCAGGATGGTCTGGAAATGCGGGAATGACGGCTTTGACTTCCAAAGCGTCCGGCTCGGAGGAATCGAGCCGGAGCTATGCAGCGTCTACCAGGCGGCGAAGGCCATTGCGGTCGGCTGCTGTAATATTACTCTTGCGGACCTTGCGTCTCCGGAATTGGTCACAGATGAGGCGTTCCACCTGATCACTGGCGCACTGCTGATGGCCAAATACGGAGATGCGGTTTTGAATTTGGAAAAAGGAGTTGACGAAACATGATGATACAAGCGGTGCTTGGCAATCCGCATCACCCGGAATACGGCGTGGCGACCATTCCGTTTCCTATTCCCCGCGACCAGCACGCACACTGCATGGAGCTGCTGGAGGCGTTGGAAATCGGTGACGCGGTCAAGGCGGACTGCAAGGTGGAGAAGATCGACAGCTTCTACACCGTTCTCAAGCGAGTGGAAATGCTCACGGTCAATGTGGAGGAGCTGAACTACCTCGCCAAGCGGCTGGACAGCTTCGACACCGGCGAAGCCGCACAGTTTCAGGCGATGGCCCACAAGCTGGAGCTGTTCGAGTTAAAGGATCTCATCAACCTGACCTTCTGCTGCCAGCAGGCTACGGTCATCACCGACTTTTCCGACCTCGCCGCCATCGGCCGCGACCACTACATGAACCTGCACGGCGGCAGCGCAAGCGTGGATGAGCTGAACGCGCTGGACGGCAAGAAAACCGCACGGCAGCTCATCGAAAGCGGTAAGGTCATTGAGCTGCCAAGCCAGCGGTTTCAACAGTTCAGCCGCGCACTGCTGGCTGACTATGATTTCATCGCAGAGAACAAAAATGCCATCCGACACGATGATGACGCCAGGTACTGCCTGCTCATCCTCGACGCGGAGGGAAAGGACGGTTTCCTTGTTGACCCACAGGGGCACAACTACGCCCGGTACAGCGCCTTTGTCCCTAACGCCCGCAGTTTGCTGACACCGGATATGGGGATCGACCGCAGCTATCTTTCGCCGGCAGAGCCTTGGCGGGATGAGAGCAGGGATGAAATGCTCCGCATAACGCTGCGCGTCAATGGAAAGCCGGACTACACCCTCATCCTCCCCGCTGATGAGGAATACCTCGACGCGGTGAAGGCTTATCTTGATATCGATGTTTTCGCGGATGCCATGCTCTGTGATATACGCTTCAAGGTGCCTTACATTGGAGAACTTATCTGCGACACGGATTGCCCCGCTGTGGAGGATTACAACGACTTTGCGGAAGCGTTGGAAGGTATCTGGCAGCAGGACGGTGCGCTCCTGACCTATGCTGCTGTGCTGGAGGCTGAGAAGCCGGAAACCCTGCACCGTGCCTGTGAACTCCTGCGAAATCTGAATAACTACCAGCGCATTGTAGATACCTACGGTTACGGACAACGGCGCTTACAGGAAACGCTGGGGCTGGACGATGAGGCCGTCTGCGAACTGGAAGGCTACATGGACTTTGAAAAGTATGGTACTGACTGTATGGAAAATGACCATGTGATAGAGACGGAGTTTGGCCGGCTGCGGCGATTGGACCCGCCCTTTCCGGAGCAGACGCAGGGGCAGCAAATGTTTCAGTAGCTATTACAGCCGATATGTGCTATGTTGTGTAGCTATGCTTTGGAGTCCTGACATCGTTGCCCTGAATAAAAGAATATCAGATCTATCCAATCAGAATCAGACATTGGCCTTCCTCAAGCAGCAGGGCCTTGTTGATCCTGACATTTTTATAGCCAAAACCAATGAGCTGACCAAGCAGCTCCGGCAGGCCAAGCTGGAAAAAGAAAAGCTGATGGATGCCGAGAGCGACATGACCGCCCTGCAAACACGAGACTTGATAGACATCCTGGAAGATGGGCCGGAATTCCTCGACAGCTTTGACACGGAACTGTTTGGTGAACTCGTTGAAAAAATTATCATAGAGAGCAACGACTCCGTCCGCTTCTGCCTGAAAAATGGGCTGGAGCTGCGGGAGTCCATAGAGAGGACGGTGCGGTGATGGGAAACCGGAAGCAGCCCTTCGGTTACAAGATGGCTCTGGGTGAGATCGTCATACAGGAATCAGAGGCGAAACTTGTGCAGGAAATCTTCCTCCGATATATTGCAGGAGAATCCTTGAATGAGTTGACGGAGTCGCTTCGCCAGCAGGATATCCCATACGACGAGGGACGGCTCTGGAACAAAAATATGGTCGCCCGTATTCTGGCGGACGCACGCTACACCGGAGAAAAAGAATATCCCAAGCTCATAGATAAGGAACAGCTCATTGCAACAAATGAAAAACGCTCAAACAAGCCCCAACTTCCGAAAAAGACAGAAGCCCAAAAGGTGCTGCGCAGGCTCTGTGGCACACCGCCATCTGAACAGGTGGAGCAAAGTGTCACCGACCTGCTCAACGGCCTTGCAAATTGCCCGGACCGCATACGGCATCAGCGCAGTTCCACGCCAGCCACACATCCTAAAACGCAGGAGGCGTTGGATAACGCTCTGAAGCAGCAGCCAATCGACGAGGACAACGCCAAAGCGCTGATCCTCCAGCTTGCGACGGAGCAATATGCTGCGCTGGGGAATGAAGAATATGAAACAAACCGTCTCCGACGGCTCTTCTCCGCCTTCGAATGTGTGGCGGAACTGAACGCAGATCTTCTGAAAAGCACCGTATCCGAGGTGCTGGTGACCCGCCAAAATGTCAAACTTCGATTAAAAAATGGGCAAGTCATAGAAAGGAGTGACCTGCAATGAAAGAGGATGCCCCAAGAGTAATTAAGATCCCTGCCAAGCCGGAAGCCACCCGTCAGGCAGAAGCCCGCAGACAGCTCCGGGTGGCAGCTTACTGCCGAGTTTCCACCAAAGAGGAGGACCAGGCAAACAGCTATGAGGTGCAGAAAGAGTACTATACCGATAAGATCATGTCCAACACCGCCTGGACGATGGCCGGCATCTTTGCGGACAAGGGCATCACCGGTACCTCGGCCAAGAAGCGTGAGGACTTCATGCGGATGATCCGGCACTGCCGCCAGAAGAAAATCGATGTGATCCTGACCAAGTCGGTTTCCCGCTTCTCCCGCAACACGGTGGACTGCCTCTACTATATCCGGGCGCTCAAGCAGCTCGGCATCGCAGTCATCTTCGAGAAGGAAAACATCAATTCTCTGGAGGAGGACAGTGAGCTGCGAATCACCCTCTCCGGTGCCTTCGCCCAGTCTGAAAGTGAATCTATCTCCGCCAATGTCACATGGGGTAAACGCCGCGCCATGGAAGCCGGAAAGGTCAGCATCCAATATAAAAAGCTGTACGGCTACCGCAAAGGTGAGGATGGTCAGCCGGAGATCATTCCGGAACAGGCCGAAATCGTCCGATGGCTCTATGAGCGCTATCTCACCGGAGCCAGCCTGCGGATGATCAAAGATGAACTGGAACAGTAAGGCGTCAAGTGCTTCGAGGATTCTCCGGAGTGGACCATTTCCCGCATCCGTAGCATCCTGCAGAATGAAAAATACTGCGGTGATGTGTTGATGCAGAAGACCTTCCGGCAGGACTTTATCAACCGCAAGGCCATCAAGAATACACCTATGACCTGATGAACGGGTTGCACCACGGCCACGCGCCCAGCCAGTGCCAGGGCTGCGGGAGATACTTTCTGACCACCAACGGTCACATCCCCAAATACTGCGACGGTGTCGCCCCGCAGGACAGCCGCTATACCTGCCGGCAGTACGGCGCGATGATGCACCAGAAGGAGCAGAACAAACAGCACCCGGTCTACCGCCTGTTCAATACCCGCACCGACACCATCCGCAAGCATCACCAGAGAGGGAAAATCTCCGATGACCTGCGGCGGGAGGCGCTGTATCTGGCGGAGAGCTACCGGGATAAGGCGCTGATGGACAATGACTATGCCGCTGACGGATATGCGCGGGACATGGAATTGGAGCACATTTACGCGGAGGCAGAAAAGCGGCTGAAATGAGGAAGGGGGGGCGTTCCTGTGCTGAAAAATATGTACACCGTTGCCGGGAACGGCCCCTGCAACGAAGAGCTGGCTTTGCGGATACAAGCCGGAGACAAAAACGCTGCGGAGCGGCTCGTCTCACAGAACGAGGGTTACCTCACCGAACTGGCGCGGGCGTACACGCCGTGGTGTGAGGCGGAGGACTTGAAGCAGGAAGCAGCGCTGGCACTGCTGGACGCGGCGAGGCGCTTTGATCCCGCCCATGGAACAAAACTGCTGACTTATGCGACACCCGCGATAGAAGCGGCGCTGTCCGACTATGCCTCGCGATACGCCTTTCCTCTGTCCGTCCCAACCAGCCGCGGCAGCCAACTCCGCACTGTGGCGCACCTTTGCGCCGAGGCGCAGGATACATCTGAATCGGAACTGACCAAGGCGGTATGCGAAAAGCTGAAGGTATCCTCCAAGTCGGCCGAGGCACTGTTGAAGGAATACCGCACGCTGTGCTGTGCGCGGCAGTTAGGTGACGATGTGTTCTCTGTCAGCTGCGGCGGCGATCCCGCTGTGGCCTATGACCGCCTCATGCGCCGAACGCTGCTGATGCAGCGGATGGAGGAGGTGCTGACGCCCAGAGAACTGAATCTGGTGCGAAGCTACCTTGGCATCGGCCAGCCGGATGAGGTCGGCATGACTTTTCAGGAGCTGGCCATTCGGCTCAACTACAACGGTCCCAGCGGTGTGGAGAAGGCGTACAAAGCCGCGCTCCGGAAGCTGAAAAAGGACTTGTACGGCGGCGCCTACGGCCGGTGGCTCTCCGCACAGAAAGCTATTAACAAGGCCAGAGCAGAAGCGGAGGCTGATCCTGGGCATTACACAACTCCTCAGACCACATGGTTGGATGAAAAGGAACTGATGGAGCGGTTTATCTGCGAGGTCGTTTCGCTGATCCGTGTTCATGAGATTTTCAGTGACGCATTGGAGAATATTGCTGCAAAAATTTTTGAGGAGTCTTGAAAACTGTACGTTTTCAAGACTCCTCAAGATCATTCCAGCTCAAATGTGCCGGTATAAAGCTGATAATAATGTCGCTTGCCTTAATGATTTCCAGCTTTGTGTTTGAAATAATCTGATTGTCGGTCATTCTTTGATTCTCCTTTTCGATAGATAGTGCGGGCATTGGATAACGGTGGCACGGAAGCTTTGCTTGCAGCTCCTTTCGCATTTTCTGCAAAGCTCGTTATATTTCTTCCTGCCACGCTCATCAAGAAAGAACGCCCATTCTTCCTTGAGATAGTTCGGCATACAGGGCATAGCGGACACCTCCTTTTCACTGCCGAATTGCCGATTTGCTCCCGAAACGCAGAAACGCCCAAAACCGTTTCCCGCTGTACAGTTTCGGGGTGATTTCGGGCGTTTAATTTTGATATGAGCGGCTTTCAAGACGGCGGCGGTATTCTTACCGCCGTTTACTGCTTGCCGCTGTTTGTCGCTTCCGGGTAACAAAAAAGCGCCGTATTGCTACGACGCTTTTTCCTTGCTCGGAAAGATATTAAATTTTATTTTGTCAAACGCTTTTTCTTCCTGCCGTAAACGGTTGTTGCCGTTACCGCACCGTCGCTGACAAAGAGCAGCGCGATCCACAAAGCAAGGTTGCTATTGTCTCCGGTCTGAGGGGATTTGCTGTCATCCGGCCGTTTTGCCGTTACGGTATCGACCTGCTTGATTTCCTGTGTTGCTTTGGCGTCCTTGTAATACTTCTTGCAGCCGTCGCAGTACCAGTATTCGATATTGCCCTCAGAAGTCTTTGTTGCCGCCTTTGCATCTATATGCTTGAGGTTGGCGTGGTTGTTCGGGTCAAGCTCTCCGTAGCTTTCGCCGCAGACCTCGCAAATCGCCTTGTCCTTGCAGGTTGCCGTTCCGCCGGAATGTGCGTTCTGAATGGCTACAGTCTTTTCGGCAGAGAACTCAAACCCGTCAGCGGTCTTTGCACTTACGATCAGCTTAAAGCTGTTTTCTTTCGCCGGATATGTGGATGCTTTTATGATACCGCTGTACAAACCATTCTCAACGGTCGGCGTAAGAGGACCGTCGCCAAGTCCGATAAACTCATACCCATAGGCTGCATCCGTCGCTCCTTCCGGCAGGGTAAAGCTGAACTTGTAATCCTGCGTCCGGCAAACCTTGTCGGAGCCACTGATGTTAATGGTCGGAATATCCTTTTTCGCAGTTTCGTGATTGCAGAATTTGCACTTCTGCCAATACTGTCCGTTTTCGCTCTGCCACTCGTAGGTGTGTCCGTCGTTCACGGTCACGGTAACCCTTGTCTCGTTGCCTGCCTTATCGGTCACAACAATCGTTTGCTCGCCGCTTGCGGGAGAGAGAATAAATTGACCGTTTTCATCAAGGATGACTTCCGTGCCGTTCACCTTCACTGTGCCGATATACTTTTCGTCAACGGTAATAGTCTGTGCTGCGCAATAGGTTTTGCCGTTCTCAATGCCGGAGATAACGGGGACTGTTGCGTCCAGCACGATGCCGTTTGTGTTAATGTAGGCAACGTTTCCGCTGGTATCGGTCAGTTTTGCATAAATAACATACTCGTTATCGGGATTGATACTGAACGGTGCGGAATATGCCGTAAAGGTCATTCCCGCAAGTTCCGATTCGGTAAGCGCCTTATCGCTCAGCAGGTATTCGATCTTAACCGCTTCGCCGCTGTTGTCCGCAGCGGTAACGGTTACCATCTGCGTATCCTTAAAGAACAAACCGAAGGTGATGGTGTTGAAGAAAGACTTCCAGCCGTTTTCGGCAATCTTGATTTCGCCTGTAGGCACTGCAATATCACGCCACTGAGCCGTGATTGTCAGATTCTCCGCAGGCATGGTTGTCGGGAATGCTTTATCCCAGCCGTTGAACTGATAGCCCTCTCTTGTCAGGGTCGGAGCGGTAATTGGTGTGCCGTAATCCTGCGTTATGGTAATATCCGCTTTGCCGTTTTCGGGTTTGACTGTGATGGTATATTGATTGATCTCCCACTTCGCCCAGTATTCCTTATTGCCCGTTTCGGTGTTGCTGATCGCCGTAACAGGAGAGCCGGTCAGATTTTCGTTGTCATACCAGCCCTTGAAGGTGTACCCGGTGCGCGTCACATCTGTCGGGAGTGTTGCGCCCACGCCGTAGGTATATTCGGTGACATTGCCGTTGTTGATCGTTCCGCCGTTCGTGTTCAGCGTGACGGTGTAGGCATTTGCTTCCCACTTCGCCCAATATTCCTTATTGCCCGTTTCGGTGTCGCCGATTGCCGTAACAGGAGAGCCAGTCAAGCCTTCGTTGTCATACCATCCCTTGAACGTATATCCCGTATAGGTCATATCGTCGGCTGTCGGGAGTGTTGCGCCCACGCCGTAGGTGTATCCGGTGACATTGCCGCTGTTGATCGTGCCGCCGTTTGTGTGCAGGGTTACGGCATAGGTCGGGGCTGTCCACTGTACCGTCAGTTCCGTCACATCAGCAGGAACACTGCCGCCGGGCGCGTAGAGCTTACCGTTGCTTCCGAGCCACATGAAGTAGCTGCCTGTATCTCCGTCCGGGCGGGTCAGGCCGTCGGACGCAGGCGCGGTAAACTCGCTGCCGGTTTTCACGATGATTTGAATATCCTCGGAGCTATTACCCAGCTTGCCGCCGCCAAGGTCAAGGGTAACGACCTTCAGTCCGTCAGAACCCAGTGTGCCAGGGTTCAGGACTTCAAGGACGGGGCGGAAACCGAGGTAGACGTTCCGAAACGAGGACGAGGTGTAATACCAGAAGCGGGCCGAGTTGTACCCACGGTACGCCCGGAACGACTCGGCGGCAGAAGAAGTATCCTGTCCCCACGAATACATTTTATTCCAGTTTTGGATATATCCGCTGTTCTTGTTCAGCATCGTGTCCCATTCGTTGCTTTGGGGCACGCCGCGTTGGGAATCGCCCGAACCTGTAGAGATACTTCCCACAGACGGTGCGCGCAGGGTATAGTCCACGCCGCCGCTGGCATAATTTTTGCCGAAAATCAGACCTTCGTCATTCAGGCCACCCCAGCTAATCGTATGCGTTACGGCATAGTCCGCCACAAACAGGCTGTGGGGATATTTGTTCTGCTGTGCATACTCCTCGGTGGTTGCCGTCGCAGACGTGAGTTTGTAGGCTTCTATTGTTCCCGCATAGGTAAAGGGAACATAGTGCAGCGACGTATCCGGCAAAGAAACTGCGCCGTCTTCGTTCCCGGTGTTCACCGTGCCGGGAATACCCATTGCCGATAGGTCAAAGTAATAGGTGCCGCCGGGCTTGAGGGAAAACTGTTCTGATAAAGCAAACTGCGCCGTGAGCTTGGTAACTTCCGCCGGAACGTTGGCACCGGGCGCGTAGAGCTTGCCATCGCTGCCAAGCCACATAAAGTAACTGCCCGTATTTTCGTCCGGGCGGTTCAGACCGTCGGACGCAGGCGCGGTAAATGTGCTGCCGTTTTTCACGATGATCTGAATAGCATCGGAGCTGCCGCCCAGCTTGCCGCCGTTCAGGTCAAGGGTAACGACCTTCAGTCCGTCAGAACCCAGTGTGTCAGAGTTCAGGACTTCAAGGACGGGGCGGAAACCGAGGCTCGGGCTGGAGTACGCAGCATTGCTGAGGTTCCAGAAGCGGGCCGAACGGTACCCGCGAAACGCACAGATTGGGAACGAATTATCGGGTTTGGTGTCTTGCCCCCACGAAGACATCTCGCTCCAGTTTTTGATATATCCGCTGTCCTTGTCCAGTATCTTATCCCATTCGTTGCTTAGGGGCGTGCCGCGTATTGAATCACCTGAGCCTGTATAACGACTTCCCACAGACGGCGCACGCAGCGTATAGCCCACGCCGCCGCTGGCATAATTTTTGCTGAAAATCAGATCTGCGGTATTCAGGGCATCCCAGCTTACATCATTCGTTACGGCATAGTCCGCTATAAACAGGCTGTGGGGATATTTTTCCCGCTGTGCATACTCCTCGGTGGTTGCCATCGCAGACGTGAGCTTGTAGGCTTCTATCGTTCCGGCATAAGTAAAGGGAACATAGTGGAGCGTCGTGTCCGGCAGACTGCCGTTTGCCGTTCCGGGAATGCCCATCGCCGAAAGGTCAAAATAATATCTGCCGCCCGGTGTGAGGGAAAACTGTTCGTGATACCCAACGGTGAGATCGATGTCTACAAAATCGCTTGCATAGCCAGTTGTGCTGTCATAGCCCGAAATCCCGCTTGCGCCGAGCTGGATGCCCTTGCCGGTGTCCGCCGCAAATGCCGTTGTGGGCATAAGCCCCAGCAGCATCACGCAGCAGAGCATAAGACTTAAAATTCGTTTTCTCATCTTGTTTCCTCCGTTTCGCCGTCCATCGACAGCTTAAAATCGTATTTCATTTCCAGCATAGCAAAGAGCTTATACATAACCTCTGTGGCAATCGCCTTGATATCCAGTGTCTGAATAAAGGCAAGCACCTTTTCCTGCTCCTCCTCCGGCACCTTATACACCCGAAGTGCCGCCGTCAAAAAGCGGCTGAGCTTGCGTTCCAGTGGGAAATGGATGTCACATTTGCGTGCCATATAACTGCGCATCAGCCCCGCCGTGCCGATGTCCATTTCATAAAAATCGCTGTCGCTGTAATCGGGGAAATTCCCGCCGAAAATCTCTTTTAATTCCGCCGTGGTTTGCACATAGATATATTCCGCCGTGTCCGGAGCGGTATAGGCTTCGATATAAATCTCTCGCAGATTCTCGTTCAGCTCGGTGAGGGTGAGCTGGATCGCCGTATCCACCGCATAGGCATACACCGACGGCAGCTTGCTGCCCGCAATGCTCCTTGCCACACCGAACTGACCGCCGAACATCGTCTCGGTCAAGTCCAGCAAAATTTTATCCTTGGTGGGAAACAGATTCAAATAGCTTCCTCTTGCAACGCCCGCTTCGTCAACAATCTGACTGACAGAGGTGTTTTTATACCCCTGCTCCAAAAAAAGCCGGACACAGGCGGTCAGGATTTTCTTCCTTGTTTCGCTGCTGCTTCTTCGCAAACAAATCACCTCTCTATAAAAGTGTTAGTATCCGTACTAATAATATCATATTGAGAATGAAAAAGCAAGTGGTATTTGAGGCTTTCTGCGTTAAATTGTGGCATTTTCGTAAACGCTGCCTTCTTCCATTACTCACGGAACTTTATGACTTCTTGAATACTTCCCGAAAAAGAAAAGCCGCCGTCGCTTGACAGCAGTCTTTCCGATAGCTTGTTATGCGTAAATCAGATCGTTTGAAACAATTTCCCTATAGTCTGATTGAAACAACAAGGGAAAACGGTCTGGATCCGTACGATATCTTTTGTGGGGGTTGCAAAGCGCACCCAAGTTGAGCGAGATGGACACAACATGGGAGGAACACCTCACGCCGTCCACGCACTGGATAAATGCAGGATGTCAAAAGATTAAAGAGAGCTGGCTCGTGCCAGCTCTCTTATACTGTGCGCTGTCAGGTTCTACGGTTACTATCAAAGTGCATTGACGGTTCCTGATTTCTCAAATATTCTGTTTCAGGCAGGTCTTAATGTCATCCTCAGCATTGGTAATAAGCCGCAAGTCGAATGTGTCCACTAAATACTGAAGCACATTCGGGCTCAAAAATGCCGGCAGGGTAGGGCCTAAATATATGCCTTTAATTCCCAGACTCAATAATGCCAGCAAATCAGCAACAGCCTTTTGTTCGTACCATGATACGATCAACGACAAAGGCAATCCGTTTACATCGGTACCAAAAGCATCTGCTAAACCTGTTGCGATCCGTATGGCAGAATATACATCATTGCATTGCCCGACATCCAAAAGTCTCGGCAGACCCGCTACTTCACCGAAATCCAGTTTGTTAAATCTGTATTTTCCACATGCGAGCGTTAATATCACGCAGTCTTTCGGGACCATCTTAGCAAACTCTGTATAATAGTTTCGACCGGGTCTTGCTCCGTCACAGCCGCCAATAAGAAAGAAATGTCTGATTTTTCCTGCTTTTACTGCCGCTACGATTTTGTCAGAATCGCTTAATACCGAATGATGCCCGAATCCGACAAGTATCTCGTGGGGCTCCTGATCCTCCGGATAGCCGCCCAATTCTATTGCCTGCTGAATGATTTCACTGAAATCCTTTTCACCGTTTTCTCTTTTCCCAATGTGTTTTACCCCTTCCCAGCCCACTACATTCGTGCTGTAGATTCGGCCTTTATAGCTCTCTCTCGGCCGCATAAGGCAATTCGTCGTCATTAGAATACATCCCGGAAGATCATCAAATTGTTTTTGTTGATCTTGCCACGCACCACCGAAATTTCCGACAAGGTGGGGATACTTTTTTAATCCCTCATATCCGTGGCACGGCAGCATTTCACCGTGTGTATACACATTGACCCCCGTTCCCTTTGTTTGTTCCAGCAGCATTTCCAAATCCTTCAAATCATGTCCCGAAACAACGATAAAGGGTCCTTTCCTCATATGGATATTGACCCTATGGGGTGCCGGATTTCCGTAAACTGCAGTATTGGCTTCATCCAATTTTTTCATAACCTCAATTGCCGCTTCTCCGGTGCGCATGGTCATTCGGATCAGTTCTTCCACTGTAAGGTTATCGTCTGTGAGAGCTTCCAATGCCTGAATATAAAATTCATCTACCTCATCACTGTAATAGTCCAGTTCTCTTGCCTGATGCCCATAGGCGCTGATACCTTTCAGTCCGTATAAAATGGTTTGCCTCAATGAGCGAATATCCGGGTCAAGGGATTTATCATACATAATTCCCGCGAATTGAGCATCCTTTAGCATTTGTGTTTTTGTTTCGGGAAGATCATAAGTGGCGTATGATGTCTGATTGTGAAGCTCTCCTGTGATTGTTCTCAAATTTTCTTTTATCCGTTGTAATTCGTTCAATAATTCCACGTGTACTTTCGAATCAAAATTAACATTCGTCAGCGTTGTGAAAAGAACATTTTCGATAAACCGTATGATATTTTTATCGATATGCTGTCCCTCATCTTGCAGAACTTTTCCGTAACAGCTGATCCCTTTGATTTGAAAGATCAGCAAATCCTGCAGATTGGCGATTTCCGGTGTCTTTCCGCAAACCCCAAGCTTTGTGCAGCCCTTTCCGTTCGCTGTTTGCTCACATTGATAGCAAAACATTTCGTATCCTAAATCCATATTATTCATATGCTGACCATCCTTATCTTTCGTTTTTATAGTTAAAGTATCGGTCAGGAAACGAAAAATATACTTGGTATGAGAGACCTTACTAATTGTCTCATGTGTGTCTATGCGTCATTTGCTGTGGCGGTTACGTCGAAACAACAGATATCGTTGCAGACAGAGAAACACCACAAGTTTTCTTGTTGACAAACTATCGCCATAGCGATATAATCAATTCGGGTTAAAACTATCAGTGGAGCGATAGGCTCGTGAAAGAGGCACAGCTATGAATAAAATAATCTGCGTTTATCATGGTTCCAGTCAAATTATCCAACAGCCTGTTATTGGAAAAGGAAACCCAAACAACGATTACGGACTGGGGTTCTACTGTACTGAGAGTGTGGAGCTTGCAAAGGAGTGGGCTTGTTCCGCTGAAGCGGATGGCTTTGCAAATCGATATGCCTTTGATTTAAACGGCCTGTCTATCCTCTCGCTTACAGGAGGTAATTATCATATTCTCAATTGGCTTTATGTGCTGCTGAATAATCGGAAGTTCCGTATTGGCGGGGCAGTCGCAAGGCAAGCCAAGCAGTATATTGACGAGCATTTTGCGGTAGAGTATAAGCAGTATGATGTCATCAAAGGATATCGGGCGGACGATTCTTATTTCTCATTCGCAAGTGCGTTTCTGAATAATACGATTTCTCTCCAACAGCTTGAAAAAGCGATGTTACTTGGGAAGCTGGGCGAACAGATCGTTGCGATGTCGGGAAAAGCGTTTGCTCGATTTACATTTGAGGAAGCCATTCCTGCACCGTGTGATATGTATTATCCGAAGAAGCTGGCACGAGACAGTAAAGCGCGCGAGGATTTTGCAAAAGAGAAGGATCGTGAAACGGTTTTGTCTGAAAAATATGTGCTGGACATCATTCGGGAAGAATGGGGGAATGAAGATGAACGCCTACAACGAATTATACTTGGATGATGCGATGGCCAATCTCGGAGATATGGTCGAGTATGCCGTGTGTACACTCGGCTATGCACCGGATGACTTCTTTGGCTGGTTCATTTCCTCCGGAATTGCCTCAAAATTCGAGAATGGAAATCCAAAGTATGTTGCAGGAATGTCGGGGGTTGAACTGGCAGACGCTGTGCTTGCTGCCGTGAATATGCAGAGTGAGCGTCGTCATCAGCCTTATCTATCCTCAAAGGGGAGAGAGTACTGGGCCGGATGGATCCTTGCCTATTACCAGTGGGAAACAAACCGACGCTTCAGCGATATGGTAGAATACGGATTGACACTATCGGTAGTGATGTCTCTATATATCCTGCACGAAGCGGATGTAAGCAAATTCGTGGAGAGTGCAGATGAGATCATTCAAAGGAACAAGGATAGCCGTAAGTCTAAGCTACAGCTTATACGGAAGGCGAGAGGGCTGACACAGCAGCAGCTCAGTGAAGCATCCGGAGTCTCCTTGCGAATGATCCAGCTCTACGAGCAGAAGCAGTACGAACTTGCAAAAGCGCAGGCCGGTATTGTGCTTGACCTTGCCAAAGTACTTGGATGCGATGCCGCTGATCTGATTCAGGGATAGAGGGTAAAGATATTCAGCTGAACTGGGCTGCTGAACCCGCATTTTATCCAGACTACTATTTGACTACTACCGCGAAAAATCTCGAAAGCCCTGCCCCACAAGGCTTCCGAGGTTTTTCTTAAAAATGGTGGAAATTTGTGCAATTCCCACCAAACCATTGTGCCACAACGGTTCGCGGCTTGACGGCCTGATAACTCCGACTCTAAAGGCC
This sequence comes from Clostridiaceae bacterium Marseille-Q4149, assembly GCA_018228685.1. Lineage (GTDB taxonomy): Bacteria > Bacillota > Clostridia > Oscillospirales > Oscillospiraceae > Vescimonas > Vescimonas cirricatena. The sequence continues at coordinate 658,407 of CP073691.1, read as the reverse complement.
GCTGGTTCGAATCCAGTCGGGCGTACCAAAAACCGTCTCAAGCAATATGCTTGAGACGGTTTTTATATGCAGAAAGTTAGGGGAATTGAAACCTGATTTGACCACTACTGCACATTTTGCGATCCAACTGAGCTATTACGCTATGTCATATCTCCAACATCCCTTGCAATCCCGCGCTGGCGGCTTTTTTGTTCTTGTCGAAGGCGTGGTTGTAGATATCCAGCGTGGTGGAGGGCTGGCTGTGGCCGAGGATGCCCGCCACCGTTGCCACATCCGTGCCGCCTGCGATCATCAGACTGGCGGCGGTGTGCCGGAGGGAGTGGACGTTCAGCTCCTGCGGTAGGCCGTTCTTCTTGAGGATCAGCTTGAAGCGGTAGGTGAAGGTGGTGGGCGTCATAGGGAGCTGCGCTCCCTGACGGCGGAACAGGAAGTCATCGGCGGTCAGCTCCCGCTGGTCATAGGTTTCGATAATGCATGCACATTCCTGCCGGTACTCCCGCAGGAGACTTCCCATCTCGGCTGAGAAGTACACATAGCGATCACCTGCGCGGGTCTTGGGTTCCTTAACGAAGATCTCCTCGTCTGTCACCTTGACCGCGTTGCGGCAGATGTGGATGGAACGCTGCTCCCAATCAATGTCGCACCACTTCAGTCCGCAGCACTCACCCCGCCGCATTCCCGTGGCGATGATGAGCTTGAAGTAGGTTTCGTACTTAATGCTCTCGCCCTCCAGCGCGGCGATGATCTTCTGTGCCGTTTCCTCGTCCGCGATCTTCTTTTCACACTTGCGCCCGGCGTAGCGGTAGGTGCGCCACGCCGGATTATGCGAAAGAAAGCCACCCTCCACGGCATCAGAGAGGATGCTGCACAGCGTAGCGTGCACGCCCTCAATGGTGTACTCGGAGAGTGGCTTTTTTGTATCGGGACGGATGACTTTTCGCAGTTCTGCGTAGAAATTCCGGAAGTGCTCCGGCCGCAGCTCGGTGAGCTTGTAGTGACCCAGCGCTGGGAGAATACGCTCGATGTCCTGCCGGTCGCGGCGGATGGTGGACTTCGCCAGCTTGCCGGGCGCGATGTCCGTCAGCCACAGGTCGATGTATTTTGCCAGCGTGAGCTGCTGGACGGGCTGCGGCGTGTGGCGGCAGTCACGTTCAAAGAGGACAGCCTGTTCGTTGAGCCACTTTTCGACCTGCTTGGGCGTCAGTTCCTCCGGTGGGTGGACGGTTTTCTGCTGGGGCTTGATGCGCTTGCCGTTGTAGTCATAAGCCAGAGGTTTTGATTTTAAGCCTTGCCGCCGTTATGCAGTCTTCATATCTTGACTATTACCATTTAACGGCTGGTAAAAAAAGGCTGTGGGCCACCCAGATGGGCTCCGCTTTCTGGATCAGCTCCGTGGTCGGAGGCCACCACAATCTCATGCTCAGACGCCAACAGCCGGGAGAGCACTCTATCATCGACCCGGCGCAGGAAAGTCTCCTTTTCCGCCGAATCGTGGCGATGGGCCGCTTCATCCGCCCCGTTGATATGCAGCAGCACAAAGGGGCAGCGTTCCGCCGCTCGCAGGGCTGCCTCTGTCTTGGCGTCCAGATCCGTATCCACATCGCCAGTAGCCCCCTTTACCGGGAAAAGCTCCATGTGCAGCAGCCGGGCAATCCCCTTTACCAACTCCTTGCCGCAGATCACGGCGCTCTTCTGGGGAAATGGCGGCAGTGCTACCGGAACAGACTGTCCCCACAGAAGCATACATCGTTCTTTCGTCAGCAGTCTTTCAAAGGCATGGCGCAGTACCAAGCTTCCCTGCGGGCACAGTGCCCGCTGCCCGCCGGAAGGAATCTGCGTTACAATGTTATTCACAGTATGCGCCATGTGGGGAAATACCAGCAGTGCCTGATAGCCGCCCAGCCGGTAATAGGTAAATGCAGGATCCTCTACCTTTGCCGGGGCACAGCAAGGCATGGTACAGCAGCCCTCTCCATCCAGCGTGTAGCAGCTGCCCCGCAGTAGCAGGTCATCGGGCCGGACGGGGATTCCGGCCCCCAGCGCCTCTACATAGCCTCGGAGATGTACCGGCAGATCCGTTACCCCCAACAGGCGCAGTACGCAGTGCAGTGTTTCCGGTGGGAAGCCGCCGCAGGTATCCACATACCGCACCGAACCCATGGACGCTAGATGGCCATATCGCTCCACCTGAAAGTGGGGATCCGTCATGCCGTCAATCACGCATAATATCCTGCTCAACTCTCTCCCCCTTTTTCCATTGGAACTTGTTTCGTTATACTTCCCGGCGCAGCACCCGGTAGACAAAGGACATATCCAGTCCGCCGCGTACCACGTCCGCCAGCAGGTCGTACTGCCGTTCCTTGTAGCCGCAGGCGTCAAAGGTTGCCAGCGCGTCAAAGGACACGCCCTTTCTGGCGCACAGTGCTTTCAGGATCGTATCCGTGATGCCCGGCGCGCCAAAAATGCCGTGGACATAGCTGCCGTATACGTTTCTGCTGCCGGTGAGGGCGGGCATCTGCTGCTGACTGCGGCCCATGTGGATCTCATACCCCTCGTAGGCGAGTCCGTTCAGGCCGGAGAGCATTCCCTCCACACCGTAAAAGACGCCTCGCGTCTGGGTCTGCACCTTTTCACCCCGAAATTCGGTGTCCATCTCCAGCAGACCCAAACCGTTGATCTCCGTGACACCGGCGGCCTCCACATGCTCCGGGTCGGACACGGTGCGCCCCAGCATCTGATAGCCGCCGCAGATGCCAAAAACCAGCGTGCCGGCGTCAGCCGCCTTCAAAATGGCCGCCTCCAGACCGGACTGCCGCAGCCACCGCAGGTCGGCAATGGTGCTCTTGGTACCCGGCAGCAGGATCATGTCCGGCTGGTGCAGGTCACTCACCTGATCCACATAGCGCAGCGACACGTTTCCGTAATGCTCGAAGGGGCTGAAATCCGTGAAATTGGAGATGCGCGGCACACGGATTACCGCGATATCCAAGAGCTTTCGCTCTTTGGAGCGGTCAAACCGCTCGGTCAGGCTGTCTTCATCGTCGATGTCTACGTGGGCGTAGGGGATGACCCCCGCCACCGGGATGCCGCACAGCTGCTCCAGCGTCTTCAGTCCCGGCTCCAGAATGGCCCGGTCACCCCGGAATTTGTTGACCACCACGCCCTTGATGCGGCGGCGCTCGTCCTCCTCCAGCAGTGCCACCGTACCGTAGAGCTGGGCGAACACGCCGCCCCGGTCGATGTCGCCTACCAGCAGCACCGGCGCGTCCACCAGCTTGGCAAGGCCCATATTGACGATATCATCCTGCTTGAGGTTGATCTCCGCAGGGCTGCCTGCCCCCTCAATGACGATCACGTCATACTCTGAGGTCAGACTGTTGTAGGCTTCCAGCACAGCGGGGATGTAGTCCCGCTTGCGGTGGAAGTACTCCATGGCCTGCATATTGCCCCGCACCTGTCCGTTGACGATGACCTGACTGCCCACGTCGGTGGTGGGCTTGAGCAGGATGGGATTCATGCGGGTGTCCGGCTCGATCCCGGCGGCTTCTGCCTGCACTACCTGCGCCCGGCCCATCTCGCCGCCGTCCTTGGTGATGAAGGAGTTCAGCGCCATGTTCTGGCTCTTGAACGGTGCCACGCGGTAGCCGTCCTGCTTCAAAACGCGGCAGAGTCCCGCCGCCAGCAGGCTCTTTCCCGCATTGGACATGGTCCCCTGAATCATAATATTCATTGCCATAGTGATTTCTCCTTGCAGAATTGCCGGATGGCCGTTATCAATGCTTCATTTTCCCCGTGAGGCCTCACCGCAATGCGATACCACCCGTCACCCAGCCCGTTGTAATTCCCACAGCCACGGATGGCGATACCCTGCTGCAGCAGGCCCTCCCGCAGCCCCAGCGGCCCACGGAACAGCAGGTAATTGGCATGGGACGGGCATACCCAGAAGCCCAGCGCCGTCAGGTTATCCGTGAGCCACCGCCGCTCCGTGTGGACGAGGGACAGCGTCCTTTGCAGGAAGTCCCGCTCCGCCAGCGCCGCCACACCGGCACTCTGGGCCGGCGAGGACACGTTCCACGGCGGGGACGCGGCCGCCATGCGGCGCAGTAACGCATTGTCGGCGCACAGGCAGTACCCCAGCCGGATGCCCGCCATGCCGTAGCTCTTGGTGAATGCCTTCAGGATCAGCAGCTCCGGGTGCGCTGCCAGAAGGGACTTGGCGCTGACGCCGTCCTCCGTGAGATCGAGAAAGCACTCATCCAGAAACAGCCGCGCCCCTTGTGCCGCGCAGTATTGCAGGATCTGCTCCAGCAGAGGGAGCGGGATCAGCCGCCCGGTGGGGTTGTTGGGGTTACAGAGGAATACCACCTCCGGTTTTTTTCCCTCTAAGAAGGACAGAAACCTCTCGTCCAAATCGAAATTCTGCGCCTGATGCAGGAAATACCGCTCTACGCGGCAACCCACCTGCGCCAGTCCCGCCCCATATTCCACAAAGGTGGGGGCCAGCTCCACCGCCGTCCGGGGCCGCAGGGCGGCGCAGTATGTGTAGATCAGGTCTGCCGCGCCGTTTCCGCAGAGAATATAGGACGCCGGCACCTGCTCATGGCCCGCGATAGCCTGCACCAGTCGGCGGCAGTAGGGGTCGGGGTAGCGGTGCAGCCGGGGCAGAGCCCGGCACACCGCCTCCAGTACGCCGGGAGGCGTACCCAGGGGGTTGGTGTTGGCGGAAAAATCCAGCGTGATACCGCCGCCGTATACATCGCCGCCGTGTTGGTTTTCTGTTTGATACAGCATCTATGTCTCCTTTATAGCGCAAAGGACAGCTTGACCCCGCAGCTTAAAAGCAGGGTGAGGATCGCTGTGACGGTCATCAGGCGGCACACACGGGGGATGTCCTCGTGGGTGATCTCCCGCGATGCGTCGCCGATATACTCCTTTTTGTGCAGTACACCGTGGTACCACGCATCCCCGGCCAGACGCAGGCCCAGAAGCCCGGCGCAGACAGATTCCGTCTGCGCCGAGTTGGGACTGGCGTGCTTCCGGTGGTCGCGGCGGAAGATCCGCCAGCCCGCTGAAATATCCAGTCCCATCAGGCCGCCCGCCGTCAGCATCAGCAGGGCGGACAGCCGCGCCGGGATATAATTCACCACATCGTCCGCCTTGGCGGGTACAAGACCGATGTTCTTATAGGGCGGCTCCACATACCCCAGCATGGAGTCCATGGTGTTCACTGCCTTGTAGAAAAATCCCAGCGGCGCGCCGCCGATGGCCAGAAACAGCAGCGGCGCCACCACGCCGTCGGAGGTGTTCTCCGCCACCGTTTCCACGGCGGCACGGGTCACGGCGGCATCGTCCAGCCGGTCGGTATCCCGCCCCACGATCATGGAAACAGCATGGCGGGAGGCGGCCAAATCCCCGCTTTCCAGCGCGTCATAGACCTTCATGCTCTCGTCCCGCAGGGACTTGACGGCCAAGATCTGCCAGCACATCACGCTTTCCAGCGCCAGACGCAGCCACGGGCTGACCAGACCGCTCAGCCACAGCAGCAGAGCCGGGACGGCGGTGGATACGATGACCACCGCTCCCCACAGGATGGCGCCCGCCGCCCGCTCACCGGAGGGCGTTTTGGGGCATATGCACCGCAGCCCCCGCTCCAACACACTGATACATTTTCCAATCAGAACTACCGGATGGGGAAAGCCGTGGGGGTCGCCCACCAGAAGGTCTATGCAAAAGCCGATAACAAGTGCCGCAAGCGACCACATCATGCCGTTTCTCCTCCGCCCTGCATCGTAAAAATATAAATGGGATTTTGTCCGCTCATCAGGTGGTAGCTTCCGGCTTTTCTGTCCCGCGCTGCTTGCAGGGACACCACCTCCGTCTCCGCAAAGGGGAACGCCGGCAGGCAGTCCGTCAGTTCAGCCACGGACTCCAGCGAAACGGCCGTGGCCACGATGCGGACATGAGGATTTTTTGCCAGCAGCAGCGCCACGATCTCGTGCATATTGCCGGCACTGCCGCCGATGAATGCGTGAGTGGGGGCTGGCAGACCGACGCAGGCCTCCGGCGCGCTGCCGCAGACCACCTGTAAGTTTTCCAATGCAAACCGATTACAGTTTTGCCCCAGCAGCGCTGCGGCATCCTCTCGCCGCTCTACGGCGCAGACAAGCCCTTGCTTTGCCTGTAAGGCCATTTCCACCGACACTGAGCCGGTACCGGCACCGATGTCCCAGCAGACGCTCCGCTCCGTCAGCCGCAGCTTGGAAAGGCACACCGCCCGCACCTCACTTTTGGTCATGGGAACCACGGGCATTCCCTCCGCACTGCGGAGAAAGGCGTCATCCGGCAGACCCGGTGTGACCACCGCGTCGGGATGGGGGTTTTCGATAAGCGCCACGCTCAGAGGGGCATAGACACCATCCGTCAGTTCCGCCGCCGTGCCGCGCACGATGCGCTCATCTGGGTAGCCCAGCCGCTGGCCCACATACACAGAGACATGGCCCAGATCACCCTCTGTCAGCGTACGGCACAGATCGTTGATGCCGCGCTCGCCGCCTACCAGCGCAAAGAGGCGGCTGGTTGCCCGCACCTCCGGCAGAATGTTGTGCTGCCGCCCGTGGAGACTCACCACCCGGACATTCTCATAGGAGGTCCGGAGCCGGGCGCACAGATAGGACAACGAGCTCAAACCCGGCAGCACCGCCGTGTCGCAGCCCTCCAGCAGGGGCAGCAGCTTTTTCGTGCCGCTGAAGAAGCCGGTATCGCCGGACATGACCACCGCGAAGCGGCGGTACTCCCAGTGGGTGCGGATAAAGTCCGCAATATCCTGCGGCGCAATGGCGTCGCAGGTGTGCTGTCCCGGCCGCGCCACAGCCTCCAGCATCCGTTTTGCACCGATGAGACAGTCCGCCGCCTCAATGGTTTCACTGACCTCACGGGTCATAGCCTCCCGGCTGCCGGGGCCGATGCCGACGATCCGCACCTGCGGCCGGACGGTGCAGCCAAACCGCTTACACAGCACATCCAGCACCGCCGCAAAGGGAAGCCCCTCCCGCTGAGGCGGACGGCCAATGACCACCAGACCTGCGCCCGTCTTCCGGGCGGCGGATGCCTTAGCGGGAAAGCCGCCGGCTTCGCCGCCGTCCTTGGTCACCATCCATGCGGCGTCGGCAAACCGCAGTGTGGCCAGATCCATCTCCTCGGAGAAAGGGCCCTGCATGGCGATGATATGGGCGGCCTTCAGCCCTGCTGCGCGGCAGGCCTCCAGCGAGGCATCCATGGGCAGCACCCGGGCGTATACCCGCTGGGTAAAATCGGGGATGCCGCTATACGCCGCCAGCTCCTTACTGCCGGTGGTCAGCAGGATATTGCCTCGCGTACTCTCCAGAAATGCGGCGGCCGCCGCCGCATTCTCCACGCAGACCACATCCTCCGTCTGTTCGGAGGATTGCCGCAGCAGGCGCAGATACTCCGTCTCCGTTTCCCGACAGGCTGTGCAGATGCTCTCGGTGATGGAGGTGGCATAGGGGTGGGTAGCGTCGATGACCAGATCGAACCGCATCCTTTGCAGCATCCGGATGATGTCCTCTACCGGGATGCGTCCCGCCAGAATCGTAATGTTTTCCGCCTCCGGCAGCAGCGTTTCACCGTACTCCATGGCCACGCATACCGTAGCCTGCACCGGCTGTCCGGCCAGGAATTCCACCAGCTCCCGGCCCTCCGTGGTGCCGGCAAACACGCAGATATTACACATTGCGGTATCCTCTGGGTGTGACCAGTTGACCGGCCACCGTTTTGACGACGGCGCTGCCGATCAGCACGGTGCAGAACATATCCACCTCCGCCTCCCGCAGCTCTGCCAGCGTCAGGATGCGGCTGCTCTGCCCCTCACGGCCAATATTGCGCACGATGCCGCACAGCCGCTCTCCCGGCAGACGGCGCAGCAGGATATCGCAGGCCCGCTTCAGGTGGTCGGGTCTGCCGTGGCTGGCGGGGTTGTACAGGGCGATGGTCAGATCCGCCGCCGCCGCGCAGTCCAGCCGCTTTTCGATGGTTTCCCACGGCGTCAGCCGATCGCTGAGGCTGATGACCGCAAAGTCGTGGGTCAGCGGCGCACCCAGCACCGCTGCGGCGCTGCAAGCCGCCGTCAGACCAGGCACCACCTGAATTTCAGGCTCCTGCGCCTCGCCCCGCAGCTCATAGACCAGCGCCGCCATGCCGTAGATGCCGCTGTCACCGGAGCAGACCATGGCAACGGTCTTACCGCTGCGCGCCAGCTCCAGCGCCAGCTGGCAGCGCTCGGCCTCCCGTGTCATGGGGGTGGAGTGAAGCTCCTTGCCGGGGTAGCGATCCCGCACCAGATCCACATACACCGGGTAGCCTACGATGGCGTCACACGCCCGCAGGGCGGTATCCGCCCGAATGGTCATATCCTCATAGCTGCCCGGCCCGATACCTACTACAGTTACCTTACCCAAAGCGCACCTCCCAATGCTCCGCCGCAACGGCGACGGTCACGCCGTCCCGCGCTGTTTTTTGTACGATCAGTTTTTCGGCATCCAGCAGCGCCGCCCGCTCACAGACATTGTCCACGCCGGTAACGGAGCAGACGAAGTCGGAGGGAGTGAAGTCACCCGCCACATCCCGCAGCTGCTGCGCCGTGTAAAAATGCACCGGCCAGTTGTTTTTCTCACAGGCGGCCAGCAGGCCTGCCTCGTCCTGCTTCAGGTCGATGGAACAGACGCCGCAGATGGCCGCCGTGTCCAGCCCATTTTCCGCGAACACTGTCTGCACCGCACGCACCACCGCCCCGGCGGAGATGCCCCGCCGGCAGCCTACACCTACCCGCAGTACGCGAGGGATAAGCCGCAGGGTGCGGGCGAAGTGTGCCTTTGTGCGCCAGCCAATGAAAACGCCCAGCGGGCCGCTCTCCCCGGCAAACGTACCCTCCGGCAGGGGGGCGGGCAGAGAAAACTGGCTGCAAAGGGGGATATCCTCCTCTAAGATCGCCGCCGAAACCGCCTTGGCAAGCCCCATGTCGGAGATGACGCAGCCGTGCCGGGCAGCCCATGCGTCCACGGAAAATTTGCCGCGGACATCGGTGGCGGTGGTGACTACCGCCGTGGCCCCCAGCTTTTCCGCCAGCTCCACCGCCAGCGCGTTGGCGCCGCCGATGTGGCCGGAGAGCAGGGGGATCACAAACCGCCCCGCCTCGTCGATGCACAGCACCGCCGGGTCGGTCTTTTTACTCTGTACATAGGGGGCGATCTCCCGCACGGCGATGCCGCAGGCCCCCACGAAGATCAGTGCGTCCATGGAGGAAAAGCACGCGCCGTACACCGCCTTGTCCAGCGGCAGAAACTCCGGTTCCTCAAACCGCTCCATGGTGTAGCACACGAACACTGCCTCCGGGAGCGCTGTCATCACCCGCCGCGCCGTGGCGCAGCCGCCCCGGCTGAAGGCAAACAGGGCGGCTCTCATTGCGCCCCCTTGCGGAACTCTGTTGTAAAGTTGGGGTGATACAGCAGCGAGCGCAGATAGGTGTCACCCAGACAGTTGCCCACCACGATCAGCGAGGTCTTGGTCAGACCGTTGCCCGTCACCGTCTCGTGGAGCGTCCCCACCGTGCAGCGGAAGATCTTCTCCTCCGGCCAAGTGGCCTTGTAGACCACCGCCGCCGGGGTGTCAGCGGTATAGCCTCCCGCCAGCAGCTGGGCTTGCAGAAGCTCTGTCAGTGAGGTGCTGAGAAACAGCACCATGGTGGCCTGATGGGCCGCCAGCGAGCGGATGGACTCCCGCTCCGGCACCGGGGTGCGGCCCGGGGCGCGGGTGATGATGACGGTCTGGCTCACATCGGGCAGGGTGTACTCCGCCCGCAGCGCGGACGCTGCGCCGCAGAAGGCGCTTACGCCGGGGCAGACATCGTAGACAATGTCCCGCTTTTCCAGCTCGTCGAACTGCTCCCGCACCGCACCATAGATGCTGGAATCCCCCGTGTGCAGACGCACCGTGGTCTTTCCCTCCGCCTCCGCTTTCTCGATGAGGGCGATAACCTCCTCCAGCGTCAGCTTGGCGCTGTCGTGGATCTCGCAGCCCTCCCTGGTGTAGTCCAGCAGCGCCGGATTCACCAGTGAGCCGGCGTAGATCACCACGTCGGCCTCGCCCAGCAGCTTGGCGCCTCGGACGGTGATGAGGTCGGCAGCGCCGCTGCCCGCTCCCACAAAATGTACCATTGTCAGTCCTCCTTTATCCGGCGCAGCAGCTTGGATGCGCCCTTCGTCTCACAAAGATAGCCATATTCCTTGGAAAAGAGGATGGCTCCCGTCTCTATATCACTGCATTTATAGTGCATCATGTCGTCAATGCGCCCGGCCAGCCGGTGCAGCACTGCGTCATAAAGTCCCTGCTCCTTCAACAGCCGCAGGGCGTCGTCACAGGTGGCGCAGCAGAGCATCTCCGCCGCCGCACCGCCTTGCAGCCCCTCTGCGGCGGCACAGGCCGTCAGGATGTCCATGCGGCAGTCGCCGTAGCGGGAGTGGGTGTTCCACATACCGCCCGCCAGCTTTACCAGCTTGCCGATATGACCGATGAGCAGCGCCCCTCTGAAGCCCAGCTCCCGGCATATCTCCAGCGCGTCGCCGATGAAGTTGGAGGTCATCACCGCCGTGGCGGGGTCGATGCCCATGGCACTCTTGATATAGTCCGCGCCGTAGTTGCCGGGGGCCAGCAGTACATAATCCGCGCCGCCCTCCCGCCGCTGCCGCAGCTCTACATGGATGGTGTCCACCAGCGCCTGCTCGCTCATAGGCTCTACGATCCCCGTGGTGCCTAAGATGGAGATGCCGCCCTCAATGCCCAGCCGGGGATTGAAGGTCTTTTTCGCCAGCGTCTCGCCATCGGGAGCGGAGATCACCACCCGCAGGCCGCCGGTGTATCCGAACAGGCCGCAGACCTCCTCCACGGTCTCCTGGATCATCCGGCGGGGTACAGAGTTGATGGCCGCCGCGCCCACCGGCTGGTCAAGACCCGGCTTGGTTACCCGGCCCACGCCCTGTCCGCCGTCGATGACAATGCCAACAGTCTCTGTTTTCCGCACCTCGGCATAGATCAGGGTGTCACGGGTGATATCCGGGTCATCGCCGCTGTCCTTCCGGATGGCGCAGCGCACACAGTCCGGGGACAGATAGATGTCCTCCACCGCCAATGCCAGCTCCATGCCCTTGGGTGTCAGCAGGCGGATGGACTCCTTTTTGCTGCCGCTCAGCAGCATCCATGCGGCGGCCTTGGCCGCCGCCGCGGCACAGGAGCCGGTGGTGTAGCCCAGACGGAGCTTTTTTCCGTCCCGTATGATAAATTCCTTCATAACCTACCGCCTGATCTGGTAGAGCATGGCGTTGCAGATGGCCGCCGCCACGTTGCTGCCGCCCTTGCGGCCCCGGGACACGATGTAGGGCGCGGCAGCGGCCTCGATGATGCGCTCCTTGCTTTCCACCACATTCACAAAGCCCACCGGTACCCCGATGATGAGGGCGGGACGGAGCTTGCCGGCCTCCATCAGCTCCTCCAGCGAAAAAAGTGCCGTAGGGGCGTTGCCGATGGCGAAGATGCAGGGCTTAGGCAGGGCTGCCGCCCGCTCCATGGATACAAAGGCACGGGTCACGCCCCGCTCCTTAGCCTCCGCCGCCACGTCCGCGTCCGACATGAAGCAGTGTACCTCTCCGCCCAGCGAGGCGAGGATCGTCTTATTGATCCCGGCCTTGACCATCTGGGTATCGGTGACGATGTCGCAGCCCGCCCGTAGAGCGGCGATGGCCTTTTGCACCGCGTGGCCGGAAAAGGCCAGATTGTCCACATAGTCAAAATCCGCCGTGGTGTGGATGACCCGTTTGATGACCAGCTCGTTTTCCGGGTCCAGCCGCCGGTCGCCCAGCAGCTCGGTGATGATGGCGAAACTGCGCTTCTCAATGTCCATAGGCTTCATTTGCTCCATCATAGCGTCTCCTTTCTGCAAGCCGCCAAAAAGCGCTGTGCCATGACGGGCTTGGCGTAAAAATGGAAGTGGGGGAAGCCCGCGTACAGAGTGTCCGTGGCATACGCACAGCGCCACTGCTTACCGGAGGGCTTTACCGCCAGAAAAGCGCCGCCGGGCTGGGGGGTATCCCAGTGGTGGAATTCATGCATGGGTACCTGCTCTCCGGCGCGGCAGAGGAGGCTGTCCGCCTGCGCCGTGGCGGTGATGTAGCCGAACCGGGTCAGCCTCCCCGTATCAAAGCAGTCCCCCGGCAGCGCACCCACCATGGCGCGGCCTGCGATGGACTGCGTCAGATACATGAAGCCGCCGCACTCGGCGATACAGGGCATTCCCGCGTGTGCGGCCTCCCGAAGCTGCCCGCGCAGGGTACGGTTTTCCTCCAACTGCGTCGCGTAAAGTTCCGGGTAGCCGCCGCCTAAGTACAGCCCCTGTACACCGTTGGGAAGCCGTTCATCCGTCAGGGGGCTGAAGGGCACCAGCTCCGCGCCCAGCTGCCGCAAAAGGTCGAGGCTGTCCTCGTAGTAAAAGCAGAACGCCCGGTCACGGGCCACGCCGATCCGCACCGGCGCGCCCTTTTCCGGCAATACCGGCGGCGTAAAGCGAAGCGGCGGCGCGGCAGCCGCAATTTCCAGCAGGGCGGCTATGTCCAGCGTTTTTTCTGCCTCGGCCGCCAGCTTGCGCAGCTTCTCTTGCAGGTCGGCTACCTCGTCCGCAGTGATGAGCCCCAGGTGGCGGCTCTCCAGCGTACACTCTGGCAGCCTGGGCAGATAGCCGCAGGCGCGGACGCCCAGCCGGCTTTCCAGCTCCCGCGCCAGCGCACCGTAGCTCATGGCACTGCACCCGTTGAGAATGACGCCCTGCACGTTGTTGTCCGGCGCGAAGTCCAGAAAGCCCTGCACCGCCGCCACAACGGACAACGCCGCCCCCCGTGCGTTGACCACCAGCACCACGGGGCTGTCGGTCGAGCGCGCCGCCTCGTAGGTGCTGGCGCGGGTGGATGTCAGCCCCAGACCGTCATAATAGCCCATGACCCCTTCAATCACCGTGATATCGCAGTCCTGACCGTTGTGAGCCAGCAGATAGCGCATGGTGTCGCGGTCAAAAAAGAAGCTGTCCAAATTGGAGCTTTTCGCGCCGATAACCCGGCTGTGGAACATGGGGTCAATGTAATCCGGGCCGCATTTTGCCGCGCCTACCCGCAGACCCCGCGATACCAGCGCCTGCAAAACGGCGCAGGTGACGGTGGTCTTGCCGCAGCCGCTGTTGGTACCGGCCAGCACCAAGCGGGGGACTTTTTGCTCCATAGCGACCTCTCAATCCGCCACGATGGTGGCAAAATAGCTGATCTCCTCCGGCAGCTGCCGCAGGTCGGTGTAGACCTGCTCTGTTTCCAGTCCGCAATCTGCCACCATCCCGGCATTTGCCAGCAGGCCGCGGCGCTCCAGCGCCGCCGCCGTCTCGTGGATGGCCTTGCCGGACTTCATGATAACCTTCGTTCCCGGCAGCGTCAGCGCACTGTCCAGATCGGCGCTGCCCGGCAGGATGTGGAGGGGCTCCTCCATGCGGGTGAGGCTGCGCCCCAGCCGCGCCGCCACGGCGCAGAAGCTGGTGACGCCGGAACACATCACCGTTTTAAACCCGTCAGAGCGGATGCGCTCCAGAATATAGTAGGCCGTGGCGTACACGGACACGTCGCCCAGATTGACCATGGCCACGTCCTGCCCGGCCGCCAGTGCCGTTTCGATGGCGGCAGCCGCCGTGCGGTAGCTGTCCTCCCGTACCGCCGCGTCACGCGCCATGGTGAAATCCAACGGCAATATGGTCTTGCCCTGCATATCCACAGCACCGGCGGCGATGTCCAGCGCCAGCATCCGCCCGGACTTCATCCGGGGAGCGGCCACCACGCCGCAGTCCGTCAAGACCCGGCACGCCTGCCGGGTCAGCAGCTCCGGGTCGCCGGGACCCACGCTGACGGCGTAAAAAACACCTTGTTTTTCCATGATAGCACTCCTTACGGCACAAATTCCAGGCTGTCGAAGCAGGGGTCGTACTTCCCGTGCTCCATCCGGTACAGCTTTGCGATATACTCGCGGGTGAAAATCTCCTCCGGGGTGCCGATGCGGTCGATGCGGTCGCCCGCCACGCACACCACCGTGTCGGAAATGCGCTCCGCCAGCTCCAGCTCGTGGAGGGACAGCAGCACCGCCAGATCGTTCTCCCGCACCATGCGCTTGAGCACCGTCAAAAGCTCCAACTTGTAGCGAATATCCAGAAAGCTGGTGGGCTCGTCCAGCACGATGATCTCCGGCTCCTGACACAGGGCCCGGGCCAACAGGATGCGCTGGCGCTGTCCGTCACTGATGGCGGAGAAGGGCCGGTCAGCAAACTCCATGCCGCCTACCTGCTCCAGCGAGCGCTCCACGATGGCTTGATCCTCCGGCTGCAAAATGCCCAGCCGCCCGGTATAGGGGTAGCGGCCGCTGCTCACCACGTCCCGGCAGGTCATCAGCTCCGGCTCCATGCGGGCCGTCATCAAAATGGCCATGCGCCGGGCGATCTCATTGCGGCTGCGCTCCTCCATGGCCTTGCCGTCCAGAAACACTGTGCCGGACACCTTGGAGAGCTGGCCGATAATGGTTTTTAAGATGGTGGATTTTCCCGACCCGTTGGGGCCGATGAGCGTCACGATCTTGCCCCGCTGCACATGGAGGGCGACATCTTCAATCAGCGGCTTGCCGTGGTAGCCCACGGCAAGCGCCTTGGTTTCCAGATATGCTGCCATACTCACGCCGCCTTTCTGTGGATCATCATGTAGATGACGATGGGTGCGCCGAATACCGCCGTGACGGAGCTGATGCTCACCTCTGTGGGGGCAAAGGCGGTGCGGGCGATGAGGTCGCAGAACAGGCAGAACACGCCGCCGCCCAGGAAGCAGGCTGGGATCATACACAGCGGCTCCGCCGATTTGAACAGGGACTTCATCAGGTGCGGCACTGCGATGCCAACAAAGGAGATGGGGCCGGCAAAGGCCGTGACGCAGGCGGACAGCACACTGGACAACAGGATCAGCGCCGTCCGGAAGGCCCGCAGGGGGACGCCCATATTCTGGGCATAGACCTCGCCCAACTGGTACGCCCGGATGGGCTTGGAAAGCAGGAAGGTCAGCAGCAGCGTGATGCCGCAGACAACGGCCATAGTCTTTACGTTGTCCCAGCTCATGCCGGAGAAGGAGCCGAGAGACCAGTTGTGCAGATTCACGATGCTGGAATCGTCGGCAAAGGTCACGAGAAAATCCGTCAGTGCCGAGCAGATATAGCCGATCATCACGCCGCAGACTACCAGCAGGCTCATGCGCTTGACCCGCTGGGAGATCAGCAGCACGAAGCCCATGGATACCATAGCTCCCACGAAGGCCGCTGCGATGAGAATGGCGGAGGAGGTGGTCTTGCCACGGCTCAGCAGCACCAGCATGGCCACGCACACCGTCATCTTTGCGCCGGAGGAGATGCCCAGCACGAAGGGGCCTGCGATGGGGTTGTGGAAGAAGGTTTGCAGCAGATAGCCGGACAGGGACAGCGCCCCGCCCAGGATCAGCGCCGACAGGAGCCGGGGCAGACGGATCTTTACGATGATCTGGCTCTGGGTAAAGCCAACATCGCCCCCCAGCAGGATCCGCCATATCTCAGACGCGGAAAGAGAAACGCTTCCCGCGAAGATATTCCAAATCAAAAATGTGAATAAAAGCAGGAGGAGCAGCAAGAAGCCTCCCCAGATGCGAAGTGTTCGGTTTCTCTTCATGCCGCTCCTCCTTATGATGTAAAAAATGCTCACTTCATCCGTGTCAGAAAGTGAAAAGCCGTATCCGGCGCGTCGTTCAACGCATGGTTCACGTCCAGAATGAGATCGCTCAGCTCCAGCGACTCCTGATAGAAGTTTTTGGTCAGGCACCACACATTACCGCTCTTGACGGCCTTGAAGTCGGCCATCAGTGGATCCAGTGCCACCAATTCGTCCAGCGTGTGCAGCTCGCCATCGATGATGCTGTTGTAGATCAGCACATCGGCGTCCACTGCACCGTGGTAGAAGGATTCCATCTGAATGTTGACGGTGGACTGGGCGTTGTCCTCCGCCGATTCGTCGAAGGAGACATAGTCTCCGCCTGCGATGGCAACGCACTTCGCCACATAGTCCGTGGACTTGCGGACGTTTACAGCGCCGCTGCTGGTGATGTAGAAAAACGCCACAGTCTTGCCGGTGGGCTGCTGCTCCAGTACGTCCGCCACGCTGTCCATCTTCTCATTAAACAGCGCCTCGGCCTCGTCCTCCTTGTCCAGCAGCGCCGCGTACAGCTTGATCCACTCCATCCGGCCCATGGGCTGGGTCTCGTAGCTGGATGTCTCCACCAGCACGGGGATGCCCAGCCGCTCCAGTTGCTCCAGCACCGCCGGAGAGTGATAGATCATGGTGTTTTCCACCGCCAGATCGCAACCCTGTGACAAGATCAGCTCATAATCCGGCTCGGAGTACTTGCCGGCGTATACCAGCGCTCCGCTGTCCATGGCGTCCTTGGCACGTTGGATATACCAGTCCGACTGCTTTTTGCCGCTGAGGGTGATGCACCCGACGGCGTCCAGCTTGTCGAAGTAGTCCATGGCGGCGGCGGCTACCAGATAGATCTGGTCCAGCGGCTGGTGCAAAACGGTGACGCCGACGGGTACGCCCTCCGGTACCGCCGCGCCCTCCGCTACCAGCAGGTACACCCGGTCGTTGTTGATGGTAATGCGCTTGTAGCTCTCTCCGGCATACTCTACGGTAAACTGCTGGGCATAGCGCAGGGGCATGGTACGGTCAAAGACCAACTCATCCCACGATACGGAGACAGTTTGTCCATCTGTTTTGGCAGGGGCGTCTGCCGTGCCGCAGCCACAGAGGGACAGCATCAGCAGCAGCGCCAGTACCGCGGCGGTCAGCCGTTTCACTGGGCTGCCTCCGCCACCGTGGTGGAATCAAAGGTCAGGGTGTACTCGATCTCGTGGGGGGTGCTCATAGCGGTGGTGTCGCCGATCACCGTCAGCGGGGTATCCAGCGCCCGCACGGGGATCTCGAAGGTGGAGCCGCCCTCGGTGGTGAGAACGTCATAGCGCTGGCCGTCCACCAGCATATAGTCGTACTTCTGGCTGCTCCACACGATGGTGGCGGTGGCAGCGCCGTTCTCCACCTTCAGGGTGCAGGGGGTCAGCACATGGGACTTACCGGAGCCGCCCTCGAAGCCCACCTCAATGGTGTAAGTGCCGTCCGCCAGCGTAATGGCGGCAGCGTCCACGCCGTCATCCTCCTTCAGAACAGGGTTGGAGACGGAAACCTTGTGGTCATACCACACGCCCTTCTTGCCGATGAGGGCCACGTCGAACTCCTCGTCCAGTGCGGGCACGGGGATATCAAAGCCGTTGACCGTCTCGGTCAGGCCATCGGGATAGGTGACGGTATCCTTGGTGGGCTGCAGCAGCACGGCGCCGTCCTTCTGGGCGTCCTCCTTCAAACCGGGGAACAGATTCACGATGCTGGTGGAGGCGAGACTGACGTGAATGGTCATCTGGCCGTCCTTCACGGTCAGCACGCCCTTGCCGTCGCAGGTCTCGTTGGCGTGGAACATACTGCTGTCGGTGTTGAAGTCGGCGGTGTATACGCCGTCCGCCAGAGCGGGCTGGTCGGGCTCATCGTTGCCGGGGGCATCGGTCTGCTGCTGCCCGCAGCCCACCAGCAGCGCTGTCATCATCAGAGTGGCCAGCAGAAACGAAAGAATTTTTTTCATGGTAAAGTCCTCCTTGCTTTGAAAAAGGCTCCGAGGCGATGGTATACCGCCCCGGAGCCCGTTCAGTCCTTGTTACGCAATGGCGTCGATAGCCGCCTTGGTGTGGGCGACATACAGCGCGTGGATGGCATCGATACGGCCCAGGCCGGAGATCTGGCAGTTCACGGTGAGACCGGCGGCCTCAAACATGGTCTTCCAGGAATCCTCGTCCGCACCAGCCATATCGTTGTTGGCGTGGTCGCCCGCCACGACCATCAGGGGACGCAGCACCACGGTGGTGTAACCGGCTTCCTTGACAGCTGCGATCACGGCCTCGCAGGAGGTATTCTCAGGCTCGCCCTCCACGGTGCCGATGAACACGTTCTCATAGCCCAGCTTGTCCATCTGGGTGGCCATCTGGCTGTAAGTGACCTTCGCCACATGCGCCGTACCGTGACCCATCAGCACATAAGCCACACCGGCCTCCTTGGCGGCGGCGGTGGACTCGTAACCGCTCTCGCTCAGAGCAGCGGCGACGACGGCCTTGGCAACGGCTTCCTTATCGGTGTTGATGACGGTGGCGTCGCTTCCCACCTCACCCAGCATGGGCTCGGCGATCTCAACGGACTCGAACTTGTCACGAACCTTGTCAATGGCGGCGCACATCTCGTCGTACTCAGCACCGTGCATCAGATGGGTGGGCTGCACCACCAGCTGCTTCACGCCGTTGGCGACAGCGCGCTCCAGAGCCTGCTCCATGTTGTCGATCTTCTCGCCGTCACGGGCCTGGATGTGGTTGATGATGATCTGAGCGGTGAAGGCGCGGCGCACGGACCAATCGGGGTTGGCCGCCTGCAGGGCGTCCTCAATGCTCTTGATGTCGGCTACGCGGCTGTCGTTGAAGGAGGTGCCGAAGGACACCACCAGCAGCTCCTTCTCGCCGATCTCGTCCTGGTTGCGGGGATCGTCCTTGGACGCGTCACCGGTGTCCAGACCGAAGTAGTCGGGGCTGGCTTCCTCACCCTCCACCAGTGCCTTCTGGGCATCGGTCAGGGCGTCCCAAGCGGCCTTGGCGGCCTCGCACTGGGCATCGGTCTCCTCGGTGCGCTCCTGCACGTAGATGGCGTCAATGAGGGCGGCGACCTTATCGGCGGCGGCCTTGTCGGTCTCCTCGGTGTTCACGTCGTTGTTGTCCTTGTTGCCGGCATTGTCCTTGTTGCCGCAGGCGGTCAGCATGCTCATCAGCATCACAGCCGCCATCAGAAAGGCAAGTGCTTTCTTCATGGTTGATCTACCTCTTTCCAAATATTTGTTCTGAAAGAAATATAAAAGCGGCTGTGTTTCACACAGCCGCCCTCGGAGCTTCTTACTACATATACATCCGTGCGGCGCTCCGCGACGGATCATAAGTTTGTAGGAAAACCAACCCGTTGGCAGCAGGTTTGAGATTCCACACAGAGGCAGGTCTCCTGACTTCGTTCGTCACGGCATTGCCCTTCCCAGTTTCCCAGTGGATTGCAAGGCCGCTCCCGTACACAGTGACTGCATCGCTCCGGATTCCCACCGGATTCCCTTCTCATCTGCTTTTGAGCAGATACCTCTGTGCTACAACTTTATATTTTTCCAGACAGTGGGATTATATCACATTTTGTCGAATTGTCAATCCGTTCTGATGGTGGGGCTATCTAAAATATTTGAGGTTTTTCTGCGTTGAATTGTGACATTTTCGTAAACGCTGCCTTCTTCCATTACTCACGGAACTTTATGACTTCTTGAATACTTCCCGAAAAAGAAAAGCCGCCGTCGTTTGACAGCAGCCTTTCCGATAGCTTGTTATGCGTAAATCAGATCGCTTGAAATAATCTCCATAAGCTGATACAACTATGGCATCGCTGGGCGGATGAGCACGGCATGAAAGAGCGGCGTCGTTATACGCTTGACAATGCGGAGGACTTCTTTGCTTTTAACTACTCCATCAAAGAGCTTCTTTCCGAAATTTACAGGGAAGAACTCCAGACCTGCGTTTATAACGCCTTTTATCAGGTAATGATGCCACAGTATGGAGCAGATCCTGCCGAGTGCTACGAAGCGAGGTTCTATTCCTACGGCCTGTTCGGTTTCCTGGACGAATGGATCAAGCGTGGCTTTTATGAAACGCCGGAGCAGATCACGGAGCTTTTCCGAAAGATGATGGAAAGGCGGGGCTATGCTGAAAACGGGAGCCGCTGCATCTGAGATGCATGACCTGTGGGGCGCTCAGACTACTGTTTGACTACTACCGCAAAAAACCTCGGAAGCCCTGCCTTGCAAGGCTTCCGAGGTTTTTCTCCAAAATGCCGGAAATTTGTGCGACACCAACCAAACCCTTGCGCCGCAGGGCTTTCCGGCTTGACGGTCTGATAACTCCGACTCTAAAGGCCGCTGGTTCGAATCCAGTCGGGCGTACCAAAAAGTCCGCGAAATCATAGGATTTCGCGGACTTTTTTCTGTCTGTCAAAGAGCCAGTCTCAGCATAAAAGGCACGCAAAAGCGTGCCTTTTATGCCTGCCATATCAAATTTCACTTCCTGATAATGAGCGCGATGAACACCAGATCATCCGCCCCGGTGTTGCGGATGCCGTGTCCGCCGCCATCGTCACAGAAAAACGTGTCACCGGCGTGAATGGCACGCTCCGCGCCGTTGTCGCTGTATACGCCCTCGCCGGCGATGATGGGATAGGTTTCGGTTTCGCCGTGGTGCTCATGATAGTCGATCTCCCTGCCGGGGAAAACAGTAATGCGGGCAAAGAGACCATTGCCTCCCAGCCGCTCCTCCGGCAGCAGCTTCTCCACTTTTCTGTTGGGATTTTCACCATTTTGGACGACTCCTTTCCGCTGCACTCCAAGACACAGCACGTCATAATTTGCCGGTTCTGTGGGCCTCAGATGGCCAGCGCCGCCTCCAGGGCGTCGCCGGTGGCCAGAACGGCATTGCCGGGGGCCTTGGCGCCGGGCTGCAGCAGCACATGGTCCTCCTCGAAGTTCCGGAACATATAGCGGCGGTTTTCCGGAGTCACGTCGGCGGCGATGACGTCCTTCATCTCCACGATGGCCACCTGATGGCCCCGCTCGGCCAGATACTCGGCGGCCTCACAGCCCACCATGCCGCCGCCCACCACCAGGGCGCGCCTGCCTGCGGCGGTCTTGCCCAGCAGCAGGTCCTGAGCGGTGACATAGCCGCAGTCGGCCAGCCCCGGAATGGGCAGTACCAGCGGCACGGAGCCGGTGGCCAGGATCACGGCGTTGGGAGCCAGGGCCCGCAGGGGCTCCTCCGTGGCCTCGGTGTTCAGCCGGATGTTCACCCCGGCCTGCTTCGCCCGGACGATCATGGAGCGGATGGCCTCGGAGATCTGCCCCTTGCCGGTGGGATAGGAGGCGATGCGGAAGTTGCCGCCCAGCTCGCTGTCCTTCTCCACCGTAGACTCGATGGTGATCAGGCCGAAGCCGCCCTTGGCCCGGGCCTGGTAATAGGAGAGGGAGCGCTCACTGAGGGAGCCGTCGGTGTTGGCCAGATCGTTGCCCATGGGGGGCACCACAAAGCGATTGGGAACCGTCACTGTGCCGATCTGCACGGGGGAAAACATGTTGGGGAATTTCATCGTCGCACCTCACTTTCTCGTTGTCAGGAGAGGAACTTCTCCAGCACTTCCTGGGTGGGCATATCCTTGCCGGTGAACAGCTTGAAGGCGGCCACGCCCTGCCACAGCAGCATACCGATGCCGCCCACGGCGGCCTGGCAGCCTGCGGCCCTGGCTTCCCGGATCATCCGGGTCTCACGGGGATTATACACCGTGTCCGCCACCACCAGATCGGCGCGGAACAGGGCGGGATCGACCAACGTCTCGCCGTCCAGGGGCTTCATGCCCACACGGGTGGCGTTCACCAGGATGTCGCAGTGACGCACCGCATCGGCCAGGGCTGCGCCGTCCTCCAGCGGGGTGATGGATGCCTTGCAGCCGGGCACGGCCTGGGCCAGCTTCTCCACAGTGTGCCGTCCGTTGGCGAAAAACTCGTCGTCACGGTTGAAGATGGCGATCTCCGCCGCGCCGTCCAAAGCGGCCTGCACGCAGATGGCGGTAACCGCGCCGCCTGCGCTCAGCACCACCAGACGCTTGCCCCGGACCTCCACGCCGTTTTCGTGGAGATTGCGGACAAAGCCGATGCCGTCGGTGTTGTGACCGGTGAGTCTGCCGTCCTGGCTGACGGTAACGGTGTTGCAGGCGCCGATGAGTCTGGCGGCGGGGGGCAGCTCGTCCACCAGCCCCGCCACGGCGGTCCTGCAGGGCATGGTGACGTTGAAGCCGCCAACGCCCAGGGTTTTCAGTGCAGCCAGGCCCTGCTCCACCTGCTCCAGGGGGATGTCAGAGGCCAGATAGGCGGCGTCCTCGCCGGTGCGGGCGAAGCCGTAGCATCGCAGGGCCATGCTGTCAACTGTCAGCGAAAACGGAGACGGCAACAGCGGGGGCAACTTTTCCGCCGCGTACAGGCGTATCCGAAGGGAGATGATGCAAATGCCTGAAATCAAGATCAAAACTCGGGACAAGCGGGCCGGAGGCACAGGGACCGTGATCCGCGGCAACAGCGACTACACGGTGGTGTGGGCCCTGGACGATGAGTGGACCCCCTATGGCGCCAAAACCATGCGGGTAAACCTGGCGGACGGGAGCTATCAGGACGTGGTGTTCACCGGTAGTACGGCGGCTCTGCCGGTGCTCAGCACACCGGGGTGGGCGTCCGTGGGCCTGTACGCCGGGGACCTGCACACCAGCCGGGCGGCGGACCTGCGGGTGCTGCCGTCTGTCACCACCCCCGGCGGCGCTCCGGCAGACCCGGCGGAGGATGTGTACGATCAGCTCACGGAAAAGCTCAATCGGCTGATTGCGGTGCAGCCGGAGAGCGTCGCCCAGGCGGTGGCGGATTATCTGACGGAGCACCCGGCGGTCTCGTCCATGCGGGTGGAGGGCGGATACATCCAGTTTTCCGGCGATGGGAAAAACTGGGACAATGTGGTGGCTCTGGCCAATCTGAAGGGACCCAAGGGCGACACCGGCGCGACCGGCCCGCGAGGCCCCGCCGGGTCCGACGCCAGCGTGACGGCTTCCTCCATTGCCGGCGCAATGGGCCTGTCGGGGCTGTCCGCAGGCGACCAGATTGCGGTGGATACCGTCGGGGCGGACGGACGCCCTGCCAGCTGGAAGAAAAAAGCCGGAGGCATCCTGAACGTCAGGGATTTCGGGGCCAAGGGCGACGGCAGCACGGATGACACGGCAGCCATTCAGGCGGCCATTGACAGGGCTGTGTCGACGCTGGCCATGGCCGTGTATGTCCCGGCGGGCACCTACATCATCACCGCGCCGCTGGTCATCCAGACCTACAGCGATGCGGTGACCACCATCGACGGCGTCAAATGGTGGGAGGGCCGCAGTCCGGCGCTGATCGGCGAGAATCCGTCCACCGCCATCATCAAGAAAACCGGCAATGCCGCCAAAGCCATGCCCACGGTGGACAGCTGGCCCGGCGGCTGGCGGACCTGTATCTTGTGTGCGCCTCCAATGCCGTCCACATCGACTACGGCACCAGTACCGTCCTGGAACGGGTCTATTGCAGCGGCGCGGCCAACCCGTATATCATCCAGTCCGCCTACAGCTCCCTGTCACAGGTGTGCTGCGACGGCGGCACAGGGACGATTTTCAGCATAACCGGCAATGGCGTGGTGCTCAACGGGTGCGGGGCCGAGTCCAAGGACGCGGCGGTGTATGTCTCCGCCGGGGTGGACAGCAATCTCACCATTAACGGCTTTTACGGCTGGCGGCAGACGGCAGGCGTGCCCATCATGATGGCCAACCGCGCAACGGTCACCGTGTGCGGGCTCCAGCTCTATGAGCGCAGCGCCGACACCTACACCAACACAGCGCTTGTGGACGTAACCGGCCCCACCGCGCAGATTGCGCTGTCGCTGATCGGGTTTTCCATCATCCGGTCCGCCGGGCGCACCGGGCAGCTGCCCGACCTGCTGGCCACGATCCCCAGCGCAGACAGCAAGATTTTTCTTGCGACAGATGGGCTTAACGGCTACTTCTATCCTACCCCTTCCGGGCTGGTGCCCTACAATGGCTACGCCAGCGGAAACCGGCAGTATCTGGCGGATACCGTTGCCCTGCCCGGTCAGGGCGGGTCTCTGGACGCAGATAAGTATTACCCGGGTATGTCCGTCTGGGACAGCAGCCTGGGCAAGTCCAAGTGGTGGACCGGCTCCGGATGGTGGCAGCCTGTCGCCGCGCCCATCACCCCGGCGGATACCTCGTTCGTCCAGGCCGCCGAGGGTGAATACCAGCAGCAGCCGAATTTTACGAACCAGTTGAACCAATCGAGTTCGAATTTTAAATCTCAAACCCGCCTGAACGGGAGCGGTACAGAAAGTACCGACGTGCGGAACTACACCATGTGGACAAGCGGTTATATCGGGTGCAAGGCCGGGGACGTGATCCGGGTGCGCTGCCCGGATGGCACCTTTGAGAGCGGCGGCGGCTCCATCTGGCCCATTGCTGTACAGTACAATGACCTGAAGGAGTCTACTGGCGCTGCGACATACAAAGCCACCTCCGGGACCTCCTACGATGCAGTATTCGACAGCGACGGCAAGGGCTTTAGTATTACCATTAACGATCTCAGCGCGAGGTTCATTCGTATCGTGGGCAACGGTGATGCCGCCGGGGCCATCATCACCAAGAACCAGGAGATCGCCTATAAGCAGGTGTGGGTGGGCACCCCCATGCAGTTCGGTGATGAGGTCAAGCAGAACATGGCCAACGTATTTGTGCAGGCCCCCAACGGCACCCTGTACACCATCGCCGTGGACAACAGCGGCAATCTGTCGGCCAAGGCATTCACGCAGTAATCACGCCGCCCAAGGCGGCAGGAAAGGAGATTTTACATGAAAGAAAACACAATCAAGGCCGCGCTGGCGGCTGCGCTGGGGGCGCTGTGCGCTTACGGCATCCAGCTGCTGGTGCCGGTGCTGGTGCTGCTGGTGGTGATGGTCCTGGACTACATCACCGGCATGGCCAAAGCCTGGCACGCCGGGGAGCTGTCCTCCCGGGTGGGCCTGTGGGGCATCCTGAAAAAGGTGGGCTACCTGGTCATCGTCGGGGTGGCCTGCGTGGTGGACTGGCTTCTGCGCTACGGGGCGGACAGCCTGGGCTGGAGCTGGCCGGTGGACTTCCTGTTTGCCAGCATCGTCATCATCTGGCTGGTCATCAACGAGCTGCTGTCCATTCTGGAGAACGTTTCGGCCATTGGCGCACCGGTGCCGGGCTTTATGCAGGCCCTGCTAAAAAAGCTGAAGGTACACACCGAGGACACGGCAGAGGAGAACCTGCCGGGAGAGGAGAATAGCGATGAGTAAGAAGGTCTACATCAGCCCCAGCGACCAGGTGAGCAACGCTTACGCCTGGGGCAACACCAACGAGCACGCCCAGTGCCAGAAGATCGCCGAGGCGGAGGCGGCGGCCCTGCGCCGCAGCGGCGTGGAGGTGCAGGTGGCGGCTCTGGGCTCCACCATGGCCCAGCGCTGCGCCCAGTCCAACGCTTTCAAGGCGGACATTCACAACTGCGTCCACACCAACGCCTGCAACAAGCAGGTCATGGGCACCCGGCTGTTCTGCTACGCCATCCCCGGCAAGGGGTACGACGCCTGCAAGGCGGTGTTCAACGAGCTGGCCCCGCTGACGCCGGGAACGTCCGAGAACGTGCAGAAGAACCCCAACCTTTACGAGGTGCGGACTCCGGCGGCTCCCACGGTGTACTGTGAGTGCGAATTCCACGACACGGTGGAGGGTGCCAAGTGGATCGTGGAGCACACCACGGAGATCGGCGAGGCCATCGCCAAGGGCCTGTGCAAGTACCTGGGCGTGGCCTTCGTCCCGGCTCAGACGCAGAAGCCTGCCGAAGAACCCAAGGCCGACGCCGAACAGGTGCTGTACCGGGTCCAGGTGGGAGCCTTCGCCGTCCGCGCCAACGCCGACAGGATGCTGGAAAAGCTGAAAGCGGCGGGGTTTGCCGGGTTCGTGGTGAAAGGGAAGAAGTAAGACTATAATTGCCCCTAAATTTAAAAAGTTTAGGTGAGGAAGGTGAGTAATCGGGTACATTTCCCTATAACTATTTCTATATACGCGCGTACTAAGAAGAAGTTATAGGGATTTTAGCCCGATTACTCACCTAACTCACCTAAGTGCCTTAGATACAAAGAAAACACTCCCTACCATTACGGTAAGGAGTGTCTTTTTGTTTGGACAAATACCGTTCCCCACGCAATGTAGGGTTCGGATATACGTCCAATGGTGGAGTAGCCCCATCAAAATCCGAACTCAGCGCCGATTCGATCTCGTCAAGCGAAATTGTCTGCGTCCCATGTTGATAGTTGTAGGTCAAGACCAGTTTATCATCGAACACATACACGGCGTTTACAAATGTATCAATCAAGCGTTTCTGAAACTCACGGTTTGCTGGATCGCCATGACGGAACTGCTCAAACCATGCCGTCATCTGTTCGCGGGTAAGCTTTGGCTTTTGCAGTTCAGCAGTCTGGATATTCATAAGGATTTCTTCTTTTCGTGCTTCCAGCTCATCAAGCCGCTGTTTGGTGGACGGCGTGAAAATGCCCTGCTCGATTGCTTTCAGAATGTTTCCAATGGAGGACTCGGTTTCCGCAAGCTGTGAGCGAAGCGCAGGGATTGTTGTGTCTTCCTGCTCCTGCATAACAAGAATTGCGTCAATGAGCCTGTTGATCTTTTCTTCATCCATGACGCGCTGCATGATCAGGCGAACAACAACACGCTCAATCCAGTCTTTGCGAACAGCCTTCTTGTCGCAATCCTTCAGGCGCTTCGCACCGCTGCATTTGTAATAGCTGCATTTGTAATAATAGTGCATAGCGCCGGTATGGCTCTTGCCGCTTTCACCAACCATCATGCGCTCACACTTACCGCAGAACAGCTTTGTTGTCAGCAGATAGTCCTCTTTTGCTTTTACCATTGCGGGAGCATGGCGGTTCTTCTCCATGCGTTCCTGCACACGGTTGAACAGGTCTTCCGGAACGATAGCAGGAACGCCGCCCTCAATTACAACATCCTGATAGCGATACTCGCCAATGTATTTGCGGTTTTTCAGTAGAGAGCTGAAACTATTGATATTGAAGGGCTGTCCCCTTTTCGTTTTAAGTCCGCGGGCATTGAAATCCTCAACAATGGAACGAACCGATTTGCCATCAGCATACTTTTCAAATATCTCAACCACTAATGGTGCAGTCACGGGATCAATCACAAGCTTCTGTGCTTTCTTGTCCAACAGATAGCCGAGAGGAACGCCACCGCCGTTGTTTTTCCCTTTCAGAGCATTCTCTTTCTGTCCGCGATGGATTTTCTCTGATAACTCAGCAGAATAGAACTCGGCATAGCCTTCCAGCATCGCTTCCAGAATGATTCCTTCCGGACCTTCGGAGATATGCTCTTTCGCAGAAACAACCTTTACACCATTCTTTTTCAAAATGTGCTTGTAGTGTGCGCTGTCGTAACGGTCGCGGGAAAAGCGGTCGAGTTTCCATACAAGCACAATCTCGAACAACTCTTTTGCGCTGTCCTTGATCATGTGCTGGAACTCCGGTCGATCTGCTGTTTTTGCAGATAATGCCCGGTCAATATACGTTCCAACGATGGTCATATTATTGCGTTCAGCATATTCCCGGCACTCGCGGAGCTGACCTTCAATGGATTCCTCGCGCTGGCTGTCTGAGGAATAGCGGGCATAGATGACAGCGTTCATTCTTCATCACCCTCGTTGCCTTCGCCACTTTCCAAAGCAAGTTCTGTCAATTCACGCAGCTTGTTTTGTAGAAGCGTCTTGTCGGGAAGACAAAGCCGATAATCTGCGACAAGTGTGGGCGACATACTGCGGCTTAAAGCATATTCGACAACCGCGTCATCCTTGCTGGCGCAAAGAATAACGCCTACACTTGGATTTTCATTTGGCTTCTTCACATCGCGGTCAAGTGCTTCGAGATAAAAATTGATCTGCCCGATGTGTTCCGGCTTGAATTTTCCGATTTTCAGTTCAATCGGGACAAGGCAGGAAAGCGCACGGTTATAAAACAGCAAGTCGATGAAGAAATCTGTATTGCCGACCTGAACACGGTACTCCTCACCGATAAAGGTAAAGTCCCGACCAAATTCAAGTATAAACTGCTTCAGATTTTCGATGATTGCTTTACGGAGATTCTTTTCAGAAAATTGCTCCGGCAAGTCCAGAAACTCAAGCACATAGGTATCGAGGATGCTTTCACGCACATCATGCGAAACGGATTCAGGCATCGGCTTCTTGGCAGAAATCATTGAACGCTCATAGTACGATGTGCCGATCTGACGCTCCAACTCGCGTTTGGAATAATGTTCCTTCGCACAGAGCGCCATGTAAAAATGCCGTTCATCTGCCGTCTTGGAGCCAGACATAATAAGCAGATGGTTTGTCCAGCTGATTTGTGTCACCAGTGGTGTCACAAATTCATCGTCCTTGTAGGTCTCGTAGAATTGCTTCATACGATAGAGACCGCGACGATTGAAACCTTTGATGTTGGGGTTCTCTTGCGCAATGTATGCGGCAACTTCGTCAATGATCTTATCGCCAAAGCTTGATGCAGAACAAAGCTCTGACAAATACGCACCGACGCTCCAATACATCTGAATAAGCTCTGCATTGACTGCTTTCATGGCGCGGCTGCGGGCGTTGTCGATGATATGGATGACTTCATCGAACTGTCCCGGATTATGGGTTAATTCATTGCTCATATCTTCGCCTCCCCCAGCATTTTCAGCATTGCTTCTTTCAGCTTTTCGTTCATCGGTGATTCCGGGTCGAAACACATCTCAACAAACTTCCTCAGTTCAGGATTGTTCGCGTCAACCGGAGGTTTCGCTTCATACAGCTTGCCATGCGGATCATCGCAGCGGGCAAAAATATAGTCCATTGAAACGTCAAAATAGTCCGCATACTTGCGCAGAAGCTCAACAGTCGGCGTTGCCTGACCGTTTTCATAGCGGTTGATGCTGGACTGCGTAGAGCCGATCACGTCGGCAAATTTTGATTGGGATAAGCCAATTCCTTCCCGCAATGCGCGAAGACGCATACCCAGTTGTTTCATGCTGTTCAACCTCCAATTCGGGTTAAGTATAGTATAATCAAAATCCGAGCAGATGTCAACCCGGATTTTGAAGAGTTTGTGTAAGCATTGACTGAGTGGCTATTATATAGATTACTGCGGCGGCTGATCCTCCTGCTGAGACTTAAGAATTTTTGTTATATCTATAATAGTCGCAGAACTTGGCTGAACTGCAAGATTTTTTGCAGCAGTAGCAAGAGGCTCCGCGTAAGCGTCCACAGAGGAAAGTTGAAGTCTTCGCATAGTTTCGATATTCTCGAGTTTCTGCTTCAATGCCTGTTGCTCTGCCAAATCAGCCTCTGCGGACAGCTTTCTCAGTTCGATTTTTTTCTTGTCTTCGTCATATTTATGATTGATAATTCCTTTGATGACGCCGATTATAGAGTGAAATTCATAATCTCTCGCTTTTCCACCAAAAATAGCCATATAGCATATTAAAAGAGGAAACGCATTTTCCTGTGCAAAATTCCATATTTGAAGAATTACGTCACCAGGGGAATGAAGAGTGGTTTTGACCTGAACTGTTTCCGGCTTATCGTCCGATAATAATCGCGCAGCACACAGAACAAAATTAGCGAGGTCAAGAACGTTAATTTCTTCTTTTCGCTTTACACGAAAAGTAACAGTAAGCTTATCCTTAAATAGAACTGTATCGAAGCATCCGCTCAACACCAGTTCTGCGTATTCGTTCAAATCACTTAAACTATGCCAGTTTCTCGCAATAGCACTCTGTAAATACGGACTTATTGTATCATCAGCAGTCAGCACCTTAATCAGTGTGATTTTCCTTCGTTTAATATACGGGCAGGTAAATGTATCAGTATTTGGATTTGCCTTTTCGATCTGCTGATGAACCTCTTTTTCTAATTCGACTGTAAGGGTTGGAGATTGTTCTTCGTAATACTCTCCAATGTATGCAAAAGCAACCCTGTTGTTATCTACAATAACTGCAATGTCTCCCGCTTTGAGTTCGTAGCAAAAACGAATACACTTATTGAGTGACGTTCCGGGCTTACTTTCATCATATGTAGCTTTTATCGAGGCTTTTAATCTGTCTGACTGACTTCGAGTAAGATTTTGACTAATCATAGCCTTTGTCACTGAGTTCCAACCTATCGCAATAAACTCATTCCTTATGAACTCGTCAAAGAAAAAGCCTCGCTTAGCTCTTACCATCCAGAAGTTTGTATCATTTTTAATGGAGGGAATGTCTAAAATCTGAGTCATCTTATCCATATCTGCTTCTCCTTTGAATCAGTCTCTTTATAATTGTGGCTTGTCTAACACATACATCAACTGGCTTGCCAGCATGATTTGCTCCATAGCCTCACGTTTTTCATATTGAAGATTAGCATGAGCTGCAGGGTTGCGATAGGCTGCCACGATTCCTTCAAACAGAGAGTGGATTCCGCGTCGGTAGTCCTTGCCGCTGGTAGTAGTTGTGTCACAGAATTTGAAAGCGCCGTTCTCGCTCATAAGTGCGCCAATCACATCACCAATCTTCGGCAGAACTGCTGTACCGGGTTTTAGCTCTGAAAACTTTTCACGCAGACGAGATTCTACTTCTTTGACCGCCTTTTCTGCTGCGGTTGAGTAGTGACCATCTACATATAACTCATGGGAGACATTCACAATTCGCGGGTGAATCTCAGCCCAGAACTGGACAACAACGGGTTCTGCTTCGATATGGCGAACAATTACTACCAACTCGCCAAATGCCGCAGGATTCAGGAAAATAGCACCCATCTCGTTCTGCTGAAAGAGTATATTTGCAACACAGGTGAGCGTAGTCGCATAAAAAGGATAGTCCGCTTGTATTCCTCTCGTAATTGCATTGATCCATTGGTGGACGCGCTGAATTTCCTGAGGTGTGTGGAGAAACTGCATCTGCAAGTTTGCGTTTGTAAAGTCTATCCACTTTCGCAGCTCATACAGTTCGTTTTCATATGGCAGTTTCAAAACACGCACCTCCCTTACAGCGCCTTAACCGTGTCGATAAACTGGCTCATGCTCACCGTACCCGGCAAGAGGTTTTCCTCATTCTCAAATACCATGTAATAGCGGAAATCCTTGCCCGCTGCTGTGCGCCACGCTTGACCCAGCGCGATTTTCTCCCGGCTATCGTCGTTTTTCAGGTGTTCGCCCTTGGTTTCCGCGCAGATGAGCTTGCCGCTTTGGGTCATAATCAGAATATCGGGGTAGTGCTTGATAAAGCTGTTGATTGCAAAACCCTGACGGGCAATATTCCTGTGCCACCAGCGGACATTCGGCAGGGCGGTCAACTCCACAATCAGCTTTTGTTCCAGCTTGTTCATGTCGCCATCCTCAGCCGTATACAGCGAGCGGGCGTATATGGCGGTATTGCTGGCGGGATGAATAGATGTGGGCAGACGGAACGAGGGCATACAGACAACACGCTCCGTTTCCAGCCACTTATCAAAGGTTTCCCGATAGTGGGTTTCCAACAGTGTTTCGATCTTGGCGCGGATCTTCGCCGCGTAGCCCAGCGGGGCTTTCTCCATAGCGGCAAGCTGCGCCTTATCCATATCGTCCACAATGCGGTTTATGTAGGCTTTCAGTTCGGCAGCGTCTACCATGTTCAGCTTGTTAAGCTGATTGAACATCATTTCATTGCATTGACGTACCCGGCTTTCCGGCGGCAGATTGTTGAACCACTCCTTGAAGTACCGCTGCTCGGCGCTCTCCATCTTGAACACCTTCGGCAAACCGCCGTCCTGCTCCCGCACGTCAATTTCGCGGATTTCATCGTCTGCGGCGGCAAAGTCAATATCGTATGCCTTGCCCTTGAGGGTAAAGCCCTCTGCCAGCATTTCCTTGTCCAGCACCAGATTATTGCTGCTTTGGTAAATGGCATTAGATGCGCTCTGCATAGATGTTTCGATGGAATCAGAAATCATCGCTCATGTGATCAAATTTTCTTTGCAACTCATATAATCCAAGAAAATAATCTCTATAACATTGGGATACATTTTTAGCAGCTATTTTATCGTCTGTATATGGGATTTCAATCAAGCGATAGCGATTCCCTAGGTCCTCTCGATTAGTTTGCATAAAAATGACACGCTGCCATTGATTCTGAACGTCACGCAGTCGCATTGCCCAAAACAAATAAAATGGATCGATTGGTGCATTTGGTGATACTGAGAACAATAAAATTTCTTTTGTCAAAACCATTCTTTCTTGTCCGGGTAAAATCATGCAAGGTTCGCCAATATTCTTAGATGCGCGTGATGGAGTGGCTATCTCCCATGCTGAAATGCCACTTGACTCACCGTGCCAGAATTCTCTTGCAACAGCCTCTGGAACCATATTTGTACTATTAGGATTAACTCTTCCGGCTCGAAGGTCAACTACCTTGATGTATGGTATATCTCCTATCCTTATATCCGAAGAGGGACTTCCATGTCCTCCGCGAACTGAAATTATACCGTCATCGATTAAGTCTCCAAGAGAACGCATTTTAAATCCTGGTAGGCTTTTCTTAACCTTTTCCTCTAACACGGATTCTGATTTGTTCCCAGAAAATGTAGGAACTGCGATGTAAGATTTCGACATTGTTTCGGATTTGATATAGCCGGATGTAAAGGTACTTTCTCCTCTCATTAAGGCTTGTACATCAATAATTGCTTTATTATCGATAACATCTGTCCGACTACCATTCTCGTCAACAACAAACAGATCTAATCCGTCCTTGTTTAAGCCAATTGTGGGAGCGTTAGAAACCCAGACATATCCATCTTTAAACCATGTTGGCGTATCAGCTTTTTCTCCTTTTCCAATTTTCTCAAAAACATAGAAATTGGTCTTTGCTCGACAGAACCCCTGAAAAGCTTCCATAGGAACGTTAAGCGCTCCACGGAGAATAAAGTGTGTATCCATCCATTCTCTAAACCATCGATATGATTTTGAGAAAAAATACGTTTCAGGAAGAACAATACCTAACCGCCCTCCATTTTGGAGGATTTTCCATGCGCGTTCAACAAATGCTATACCTAGCTCCGTTGTCGGAGCATAAGTATCTGACATTAGACCGCCTTTAGTGTGTTTGCATATTTCAAGATGAGAACTTCTAGCATCAGCTGCATTGATAACGAGATCTTTCCCAAACGGTGGATTTGTCAAAACCGCAGTATATCTTTCTTCTCCTAGTACGGATTGAATCCCCTTTGTGTCACCCTTCCATTTGCTTTCTCTGAGAGAATCACCGTGATGCGCATTTGTTGATCCATCACCCATGCCAACCATTAAAGCTCGAGTTAACTTGATGTTAGTTTTGTCGCGATCAACACCGAATAAGTTGTAATGAGCCCATTGTGTAGAGGCTTTTTCGCTAATGCCAGTAGAAATAATTCTCATTAAAGCAGCTGACAAAAAACCACCTGTGCCGCAGGCTGGATCGATAACTATATCTTTGTGCGTTATGCACATCAATTCAGTTCCTGCCTCTATAACACGGAGGGGCGTGTAGTATTGTCCATCTCCAAGCTTGAGTGTTGCATCTCTAAAAACCTGAAACGCCATCGACAACGCCGTGGGGGCCATTTCGCCAATGTTCATTCCCTGCAATCTTAGAACGATTTCCTGTATAGTATCGGAATCAAGTACAATACTATCTGGTTCGTCAGTAGCAAATAGGACGGGATGTCTTCTTTTATAATCTGCAAACGCATTATTAACAGACTTATGCGTTTGAGCAGGAGAATCACTTAATTGAAACAACAGCGATTCATTTTTATCCCATTGACCATCATGGTCAGATTCTAACTTGATCAGCAGAATGTTGGACATTTGATTCAGCTGATCTTCTCGACGGGTAGAACGAGTATCACGAGAAGTGAGTACACCAAGCAAAGAGGAAAATGCACTTTTTAGCTCCCGCGTGGAAGGAATTTGCAAATCAGAATATGTGATTCTCTTATCACCGGCTAAAATAAAATTCTCGGTAGGTTTTGGTAATCCTGCACCTTCCACAACCTTGAAGTCTCCCGCAGAAGGAAGTTTATAAACACGAACAAATTCTGTTCCGTTTGTCCAAATTCCAAGCCTCGCGTGAGGTTCAAGTCCTAAGTAAATCTTCAGTTGGCTAATGCCCTCATTCTTGTTAGGTTCTTTACATTCGATAATTGCCACAATGTGTTCGTAGTCATTTACAAACTCAACATCATCAAATAAGGCAATATCCACAGGGTATCCTTTAAAACTCCTTTTTGATTCACGATTAGTCGCCTCAGAGGGAGTTTTGGGAACATGCCATTCGGTATCATCAGAATTAGGCGAAGGACAAATAATCTGTTCTCGTTCCCATCCCAGCAAAAGAAGTCTTTCTAACACTGGCAGTCGCGTTAGGTGATGTTCTTTGAATGATTTAGATTCGTAAGTCATATTTGTATCTCCACATAAAGTTCAGTAATGTTGCTCAGCGATTGATAGGCTTCACTTTTAGATGTATAGGCACTATTATGAAATATTGCCGTTGTCCTCGCTGTGCTGCCCGTTTTCATCAAAGCTATACTTGCGCTCCAACACCCGAAACGGCACGTCCTGATGGTGATTGATCACCTTGCTCTTTCCAATCCATTCAAGTGTTGGCATGGGTATCCTCCTGTTTTGCGGCCTGTTTTAGCATAGCATTTCCGAGAGGAGCAGGGTTGCCAGCCATATTCGTCATGAACTCAGCCATCGCCAACTGGCCCTGCTCAAATTTGGCAGTTTTCTCCATGCGCTGAACGAGTCCGTCTGGGAGATAGGGGTTTTGTATTGTTTCCCAAGTAATCTTCTTCTCATAGCCCAAAGTCTCAGCCATAGCTTCGAGCAACTTACACTGCGCGGTGGTTATCTCTTGTGTAGAGTAATTCGGTTTGTATTTAGAAAATAAATCTGCCCAGCATTTACGAACTGATTCATCATCCACGAAAATAATGTCAATCGTGTTTAGCGCATTTACGGTATCTTGATGTGCCCAGCCGGTCGCCCGGTGGGTCATTAGACATTGAAATATCGCCATCTTGTCTTTGCGTTTCTGATTGCGGTCTTGTAGCTTTTGACCGACAAATACAGCGGCAATAGGAACTGTGATAATCGCAGCAAAATTGATAATAGCCATAATGATTTCAAAAGTTGACATTGCGTAATCCTCCGTACATGTAAATTCTTATATTGGACAAAGACCTATCCTGTGTCGGAGGGACTAAATCTTTGTCCAACGCTGTCATCGTTTGTCGAATCGACGATTTAGGTAGAGTCGTAACCAAGGGGTCAGTGCGCCCATTCGCACCCGCGAGGTGGAATAGCCCCCATTATTTCGAGTTAGAGTCGCTGATATAATCTGCGGCTCATTTTTCATTTTCGGCGGGCTTCTTGATGTACTTGCCGTTCTTGATTCTTGCGTCCGCCGGCTTCTCTGCGTCCTCTGGAATCCCCCAGACCGAGCCAATGCGGATAGCACCGGGAACGCGCCCCTCGCCGCACAAAATCTGAATACGTCGGGTGGAGATGCCCCAGCGTTCGGCGGTTTGCGTGATGGATAAGTATTTCATAATCGGTACTCCTGTCGCAGCTCATTTCTGCGTCTGCTTATAAAATCACAGTATAATTATAATCGTCAAAGCGAATAAAAGCAAGAGATTTCCCGAAAAGTTCAGGAAGTATTTTCAAATTCGACATGAAAGGGGTGTGGGGATTCCCCAACAACAAAATGAGCAGTTCGGACGCAGGGCTGAACCGCTCATTTTTCCGGTGTGTACGGACACCGGATGTGCTTGCAACTCTCTCAAATCTCATATCCGCAGATACACCGCGCTCCCGCTTTCGCAAAAGCAGGGGCGCATATTTTTTGAAAATTTTTCATTTCGATACCTGCGTTTCGACAAAGAAATGTCTGTTGTAAAGTGAGGGGCAGCGAATCGCCAATGCCCGCGTCCTCAAAAATTTTCTCTGTGGAGACCCTCTAATCCGCCGAAAAAATGTCCGTTGTATTGTGAAAGGAGTGTTTCAATATGCCAGACCGCACACGACCCATCCGCAAGGAAATCTGCCTGAACGAGCAGGAATTGAGCGTAGTTCGCCACAAGATGAATCAACTCGGCACCCGCAACTTCGGCGCGTATGCCCGGAAAATGCTCATCGACGGGTACATCATCAAGGTGGATTACACCGAACAGAAAAAGTTGGCTGCCGCCGTCAGCCGAGCCGCCTCGAACATCAACCAGATTTGCCGCCGCATCAACAGTACCGGGCGCTGCTATGAAGACGATGTTGCCGAGCTGAAAGCACGGCAGGCCGAAATCTGGGAGCTGTTGAAGATACGGCAAAAGGATGAGCTTTGACCACAACGGGATTTTCCATACGTGGGTTTTCCGTCACCGGTTTTTCGGACGGTGGACAAGCTGACGCTCCGGAGCGTACCGCAACCGGATTTCAGGACGACGGTTTCCATGACGCTCATCGGGACTGAAATTCATGCTCTAACTAATAAGAAATAAATCAAGATACAAGAGAATCAATCTATCAATCAATCAACACAAAAATGGATGGATTGATGGATGGGATAGGAGGTCAGATGAAAACTTTTTGCAAACTCACGGCGCAGAGCCCGGCGGCGTCCTATGTGCCGCTTCCGAGGTTCCTTCTCCAAGACGAAGCCCTGCGGGACATCAGCAACGACGCGAAGGTGCTCTATGCGCTGCTGCTGGACAGAGCCAGCATTTCCCGCCAGAATGGCTACGTCGAGCCGGACGGCACGATCCGGCTGTACTTCACCTTAGAGCAGGCACAAACCAAACTCCACCGCAGCCGCCAGAGCGCCACGCGGATCTTCCGCGAGCTGGAGTACAGCGGCTTGATCGTTCGGCGCAAGCAGGGTTTGGGAAGGCCTGCGCTTATTACGCTGAACTACCCAGCGGACGCAAAGCTGATTCAGCCAAGAGAGGATGGCGCAATATTGCATGAATAAAGGTCGAAAACAAGGTGTTTTCCGCCCCACAAGCGCCGAGAAAACACAGGGGAATATCTTTTCTTATGATCGTCCCCGAATGCGCCTAAATGTTCTACAGAAGCGATAAAGGAGGTACTACGTGAACGCAGAAAAAGCCAATATCCAGACTGGTGTTGATGCAGCCGAAATTCCGGAATACGTCTTTGAATCGCTGGCACGGAGTCTGCTTCCGGTAATTCAGAAGTACTACGAAAGCGAATGTGGCAAAAAGGCATTTGCCGAATGGAAAGCAAAGAAGGAGATTTCAGACAGTGCACCTACATAAAGAAACCGGGAGGATTGCCCTGATCGGCAGTCCTCCCGGTTTCTTTATTACCAGTCTTCAACTTCTTCTATAAAAACAATAAATCCGAACCCATGACCAATCGGTACAAGGTTCGGATTATATTGTTTTGGTGGAGCTGAGGGGAGTCGAACCCCTGTCCGAAAGCACTTTGACAGGACCTTCTCCGGGCGCAGGACAGTTTCAGCATTCCCTCCCTGGGCAGGCACTGGCCAGACTGCACAGTTCAGTAGAGTCATGATGCATGGGCGGGGCAACTCTTACCCGCCGCACGTCCGCCACATCAACGACGCCTTCCCCGGCCTGTGGCCTCTCCGGTTCAGACGGCTGCCTTTAGTTAGGCAGCGACAGCAATACGATTGTTGTCAGTTAATTTTAAAGTTGCCCGTTTTAAGGCGGTCAGGCGCCGCCGCCCGCTTATCCTGCCTCCACACCCCCGTCGAAACCGGTACAGCCCCGTATATGGGATAGGAGGCGTCCGGGCCGGGAAACCGGCCCGGATACCTTGAAAACATTTTTACTTGTGGAAGGGGTCCGGCAGCTTGCCAGGCTCCGGGTACTCCACGCCCTGGGTGTCCACGGTGACGGACTTCATCACCTGGGGCTTCTTAGGCTTGTTGGTGATCATGTTTCTGGGCTGGGAGACGATCTCGTCCACCACGTCCATGCCGTCGATGACCATGCCGAAGGCGGCGTACTGCCCGTCCAGATGGGGAGCGTCCTTATGCATGATGAAGAACTGGCTGCCGGCGGAGTCCATAGCCTGAGCCCGGGCCATGCTGAGAACGCCCCGGGTATGGCGCAGGTCGTTGGGCACGCCGTTGGCGGCGAACTCGCCCTTGATGCAGTAGCCGGGGCCGCCCATGCCGGTGCCGTCGGGGCAGCCGCCCTGGATCATGAAGCCAT
Source organism: Clostridiaceae bacterium Marseille-Q4149 (assembly GCA_018228685.1). Taxonomy (GTDB): domain Bacteria; phylum Bacillota; class Clostridia; order Oscillospirales; family Oscillospiraceae; genus Vescimonas; species Vescimonas cirricatena. The sequence continues at coordinate 620,137 of CP073691.1, read as the reverse complement.
AGATGCAGCGGTGGAAAATCAGCCCGTTATAGAAGCCGGAGTTGGCCAGGGAGATGAAATTCCGCACGGACTGCGGCGCAATATCGGGATACAGCTCGGCGGTGATTTTCTTGCCGTTCTCCATTTCGATGGTAACAATGGGATTGCTCATGGATACGCTCCTTTTTTACCGGTTTTTCTCGCGGACGGCCCGCTCCATTTCGCGCTTGGCGTCGCGCTTGGCGATGGCGTCCCGCTTGTCATAGGTCTTTTTGCCCTTGCACAGGCCCAGCTCCACCTTTACCCGGCTGTCCTTGAAATACAGGCTCAGGGGGATCAGGGCATAGCCGTCCTGCTTCTGCAGGTCGTGGAGCTTGCGGATCTCCCGCTTGTGCATCAGCAGCCGCTTGGGCCGGTCCGGGTCCTTGTTGAAGATGTTGCCCTGCTCATAGGGGGAGATGTGCATGCTGTGGGCGTAGATCTCGCCGTCCTTGGCCACGCAGTAGGAATCCTTCAGGTTCACCCGGCCCTGCCGGATGGACTTGACCTCCGTTCCGGCCAGCTCGATGCCCGCCTCGTATCGGTCCTCCACGAAATAGTCGTGGTGGGCCTTGCGGTTCTGGGCCGCGATCTTGATACCCCGCTTTTCCATGGCGGACCTCCTCTCTTTTGGTTGGTAGATCAGTATACCACACTTTTCCGGAAATTGCAACCCCCCGGCAGCCCTCACAGCAGCAGGCCGTATTTCTCCTTGATGCGGTCCAGCTTCTCCAGCATAGGCTCCGCGGCGATCCACAGGAAGAACACCGTGGCCGCGGCGTGGACGCAGTCCACCGGGAAGCCGGTGACGTAATAGGTCAGCAGGGTTTTCCAGGTCAGGGTCTCCGCCCCGGCCCACATCAGCACCGACGCCGGGTTCATGATACCGCCGTAGATCACGATGGCGCAGAAGGCGCCGAAGGTGCACAGGCTCCCCCGGGTCCGCCGCAGCAGGCCCTTCCGGAACAGGACCCCCGCCAGAAAGCCGATGATCCCCATGCAGAACATCTGCCAGGGGGTCCACACCCCCTGGGAAAACAGCATATTGGACACCAGCATGGACAAGGCCCCCACCAGGAAGCCGCTTTCGCCGCCCAGGGCCACGCCGGAAATGATGGTCATGGCCATCACGGGCTTGAACTGGGGCAGCATGAAAAACGTCGCCCGGCCCGCCACGGAGATGGCGCACAGCACCGCGATGACCACCAGCTCCCGGGCCTGGGGCCGCCGCCCCTCGAACACCAGGAAAAACGGGGCCATGCACTCCAGCAGCACCAGCACCGACACCAGGCCGTATCGCTGGTTGTTCAGGTAATACACCCCCACGAACAGGGTCACGGGGATCAGCAGCAGGATGGACGCCGCAGCCGCCGTCGTCCGGCGGGACAGCCTGCGCTTTTCCACCGGAAGCTGCACCTGCGCCGGGGGCCTGGACCGCCGCCCGATGGCCAGGGCCAGGATCAGCAGCAGTCCGCAGAACACCAGATACAGCGCCAGCTGCTTCTGCCCCAGAGCCGTCAGCCCGCCCTTGTCCACCACGGCGGACAGGTCCGTGACATTGGCGGCATACAGGAAGATGGCCATGGCCCCCGCCCCGGACACGGCGGCCAGGGCCTTGCGCCACAGGGGCAGGCGCGGCGGCTTCCAGTCCGGCGTCTCCTCCCGGGCCTCCGGCAGAGGAGGGATATCCTCCGGCAGAGGCGGCTCCGGCGGCGCCGTGCCGCCGCAGGCGGCCATCACGTCCTCCGGCGTCACCGCCCGGGGCTCCAGACTGCGGGCCATGCGGTTGGCGGCGGTGGTATAGAAGCTGTTGCCGCTGAAGAAGTCCCGGGGCGCCGCCTCCGTCACCACGCCGCCATCGAAAAACAGGGCGCAACGGTGGGCGTACCGAGCGCAGAACTCCACATCGTGGCTGACCATCAGCAGGGACACCCCCTGCCGCAGCAGAGTCCGCAGGATCAGGGCGAAGGTCTGCTTGAACTCCGCGTCCAGGCCCTTGGTGGGCTCGTCCAGCAGCAGGATCTCCGGCTCCAGCAGCAGCACCTTGGCCAGGGCCGCCCGCTGCTGCTCGCCGCCGGACAGGTCGTAGGGGTGCCGGTCCAGCAGGTCCTCCAGGCGGCACAGAGCCGTCATCCGGGCCACCCGCTCCTCCTGCCGGGGGCGGGGCATTTTCGTGCCGGAGAATATCTCGAACAGGTCCTCCCGGACCGTTTTCTTCACAAACAGGGTCTGGGGATTCTGGGGCAGCATCCCCATGCGTCCCCGAAGGGAAATTTCGCCCCGCTGGGGCTTTTTCATGCCGGACAGCAGCCGCAGGGTGGTGCTTTTTCCCGCGCCGTTGCCGCCCAGCAGGGCCAGGAACTCCCCCCGGCCCAGGGTCAGGTCCAGCCCCTTTACAACGTCCGGGCTGTCCGGCTCATACCGGAACCACACCCCCCTGGCCGTTATCACCGGCTCCCGCCGGGGGTGCGCCTCCTCCCGGGGCAGGGGGCCCAGCGGACGCTCCGCGGCATATCGGCGCAGAAAGTCCCGCCCCTCCCGGACGGTGACGGGGCAGGGGGCCTCCGTGTCCACCGAGGCCCAGATGCGCATGGCGGCGGGCATGGCCAGGAACATCCCGTGACCCAGGGTTTTCAGCTGACGGCCCACCTGCTGGGGGGTGCCGGTGCACAGGAGCCTGCCCCGGTCCATCACCGCCACGGCGGTGGCCAGGGGAAAGGCTTCTTCCAGCCGGTGCTCCGTCAGCACCACGGCGGTGCCCAGCTCCCGGTTGATCTTTCCCAGCACCGCCAGGAAGTCCGAGGCGGCGATGGGGTCCAGCTGGCTGGTGGGCTCGTCCAGGATCAGCACGTCCGGCTGCATGGCCATGACAGAGGCCAGGTTCAGCAGCTGCTTCTGGCCTCCGGACAGCTCCGCCACGTCCCGGTAAAACCAGTCCTCGATGCCGAAGAAGGCCGCCATCTCCGCCACCCGGCGGCGGATGGTGGGGGTGTCCGTCCCCAGGCTCTCCAGCCCGAAGGCCAGCTCGTGCCACACCTTGTCGGTGACGATCTGGTTTTCCGGCGACTGCTGGACAAAGCCGATGCGGGCCGCCTGGGTCCGCTGGTCCACCTGCTCCAGGGGGGCGTCCCGGAACAGGATGCGCCCCTGCCGGACCCCGTGGGGGGCCAGGGCGGGCTTCAGCTGCCGCAGCAGGGTGGACTTGCCGCAGCCCGACGGGCCGCACAGCACCAGAAAGGCCCCCTCCGGCACCGTCAGGGTCAGGCGGTCAATGGCCGGGGCGGTCTGCCCCGGATAGGTAAAGCTCAGGTTTTCGACGGTGAACAGCGCCATGCGCGGGCCTCCCTTCGGTCCAGGATCACCGGCGTCAGGCACAGGGCCAGATACGCCAGATAAAAGCTGATGGAAAACGGCTGGGTCATGACCCCCTGCAGCAAGGGGAAGTACCACCACTTCAGTCCCCCGGCCAGGCATCCGCACAGCAGATACAGCCCGCAGAAGCCCAGCCACGCCAGGGCGTACCGGTCCCGGGCCTCCATGCGGTAGATGGAAAAGGCCGTCCGGCCCCGCAGGCCGTAGCCCCGGCTTTTCATGCTGTCGGCGGTTTCGATGGCGTTTTCCAGGGCCCAGGTGACCATGATGGAAAAGATGGTCACGGCCCTTCTGACCCGTTGCCACACGCTGCCGCAGGAGGCGTCCCGGCCGATGCAGAACTGGGCCTGGCGCACCACCTCCAGCTGCCGCCGGAACAGGGGCACGAACCGCAATGTCATGCTCAGCACCAGGGACAGGGCCGGGATGACCCGGCCGAACAGATACACGAACTTGTCTGACGTGATCACGGCGTTGAAGCACACGAACCACAGCACCACGGCGCACAGCATGGCCCCCGCCGCCAGGCCGTAGAGAATGCTCTCCAGGGTCAGGGGATTGCCGGAGGGCAGATACGTCAGGATGGTGACTCCGGCGTGGTTGAAGGCCGGGTTCACGATGGCCGCCAGCAGAAGCACCGGCAGGGCGAATTTCAGGTGCCCCGCCAGGGCCCGGCGGCCTCCCAGCTCACCGGCGTACACCAGCGCCCCCGTCAGGGACACCGCCAGGCACACCGGGTGCATCAGCACCATGGAATAGGCCAGCACCAGGGCGAAAAAAAGGAAATTCACCAGGGGATGATAGCGGGAAAAGGCGTCGCCCACGGCTCCGGCCTCCTTTCGTCATACGGTTCTGCGCAGGGCGGGGCGCACAGGCCCCGCCCTGCGGGTTTTTGCGGTTTTCGGGGCCTTACCCGGCGGCGTAGCCGCCGCCTACATCATAGCCCAGGTCACAGGTATAGACCCAGCAGATCACGTCCCCCTGCTGCACCTGATACCGGGAGCAGCCGTAGTTGGGGAACCAGTCATTGACCTTGTACATCCAGCCGGAGCCGTCGCCTACGTCGAACTCATACAGGTTATAGATCCCCTCGATATAGGCGGAGTTGTAGATAGGTGTGAAGCTGAACTCCATGGGGATCTTCCGCTCCCGGCACACCCGCTGCAGCACGTCGAACACGCTCTCCCCCGGGGAGAACGTCACCGTGGAAGCCGACAGAATGGTGCCGTCGGCGGGGATCAGCGCCCGCTTGGACTCATCGCACTTGTCCATATTATCCAGGATGGTGGCGCAGGAGATGGAGATGGTGCAGGTGGCTTGCTGAGAGGTGTCGGGCTTGGTCTCCTCCGGCTCCACCGGCTGGGGCTTCCCCTGGGGCACCGGGTCCGTGTGGTACTGATCCTGGCCGGACGGCTCGGACGTGTCCGGGGTGTCCGGCTCGTCAGGGGTATCCGGGGTATCCGGCGTCTCGGGCTTGTCCTGGGGATCCGTCTGCTCCGTGCCGGGGTTCACCGGCGTTACCGGCGTGTCCGGGGTCTGGCTGCCGCACCCCGCCATCAGCAATGTCAGGGCCAGCACCAGGGCCAGCAGGAATTTTCCGTATCTTTTCCGCATAGGGGAACCCCTCCATTTATAGCACCGAAGCTGCGTCAGGTTTTGTATAAGACGTCACAGCGTGTTTTCACACGCTCAGCTTGTCAAAAAAAGCCTCGCAGAGTTTGCCGCCCACAGGCGGCAAAGCAAGTTTAATCCGTTTTTTGCGGCGGCGTGTACGTCGCAAAAAACACTTCTCAGTCTGCAAGTGTGGAATTTGTTCGCTTTCAGCGAACAAATTATACGCGCGGCAGACTGCAAGCCTTTTGTCAAAAAAGGGCTTCGCCCTTTTTTGACACGCACAGGATTCCTGATTGAATTGATCAATCAGGAATCAGTATTATAGCACCATGCGCAGGGACGCCCGAAGACGCCCCTGCGCGGGTGTATTTGCGGCGGTTTACGCGCGCTTTTTCTTGTTCTGCATCAGCAGCACGGCCGCACCGGCCAGAGCCGCCATACCCATCCACACCAGCACCGGGCTTTCATCGCCGGTACGGGGGGCATCGGGCTTTGCGGGCTGATCGGGGGTCGCAGGCTGATCGGGCGTCACGGTGATGGTGACGTCGCTCATGTCATACAGGCTGGTCTTGCCGGCAGTCAGGCGATAGTAGGCCGCCAGGGCGTAGTAGCCCTGCTCGGTGGCCATGCCGTCCACGTCGGCGTCGTCCATCAGGTGGCGGAAGCCGCCACCGGTGACATAGAAGCCGCACAGCGCGTCCACGACGCTGACGCCGCTCTTTACGAACCGGCTGTCGGCGGTGGGATCAATGCCCAGGGCCGTCAGGGCCACGATGACCTGGGCGGTGGACTCGGCGGAGGCATCGGTGCCGGGGATCTCGCTGAAGGTGCCGTCGGCGTTCTGCACACCGGCCAGGAAGGTCAGGGCCGCGTCCACAGCCGCCTTCACCTGGGCGTTTTCATAGTAGGGGGCCAGGGCCTGGATGGCCATGGCGGTCATATCCACATCGGGGACCTGGGAAGAGGCGATGACAGGCCAGCTGCCGTCCTCCCGCTGGGTATCCAGGATGGCCCGGACCAGCTTCTCCCGGGTCACGTCGCCGGAGACGGGATAGTCATGGCTGTCCAGAGCCAGCAGAGCCCACACGGGACCGTTGACGCTCTGCTTGGTGATGAAGCTCATGGAATCCAGGCCGTCCAGCAGGTTCCGCCCGGCCACATGGGTCACGTCCTTACCCATAGCCGTCAGGGCCAGGATCAGGCGGGAGTTCTCGGTGGAGCGGGAGCGGTTCAGGCGGCCGTCCTCGTCCATGGCCTTGCGCACATACTCCTCCACGGAGGCGTAGTAGTCGTCAGCGCCGGGGATGTCCCGGCCGGAACGGGCCAGGCCCAGAACCGCCCACTCGCCGCCGATGGAGCCGGTGACGGGGGCGCCCTTGGCGGCGATATAGTCGCCGGTGGTCTTATAGATGTTCTCGGCGTTCAGCTCCGCCAGCCGGGCCTCGGCGGCCAGGAGCACGTCATAGTTGCCCACCCGGGCCTGGAGCTTCTGGGCCAGGGCGTCATAAGCGGCCCGGGCGGCCTCCACGGCGGCGCGGGAGGCGGGGGTCACAGGCTGGCCGATGGCGTTGATGAGGGTCTCCACGTTGGCCACGGCCTCGTCCTGAAGCTCCGCCAGCCGGGCCTCGGCGGCCACCAGCACATCATAATTGCTGACCTGCTCCTTGCGCTCCTGGCGCAGGGCATCGTAGGCGGTCCGGGCGGTCTGGATGGCCTCCTCGGAGTCCAGGGTCACTTCGCCGATGGCGGCGATCTTCTGCTCCACATCGTGGACGTACCAGCCGGTCAGAGGCAGCACCAGCTCAGGCAGACGGGTCAGGACTGCGGCGGTGGTGGAACCGTACTGGCGGTCCATGCCGGAGCGGTAGGACACGCCGCGGTGGGTGGGAATGCCGCCGAAGCCGCCCACCCGGATGGTGCCGGTCAGGTCATAGCTGTAGCCTTCGGCGGTCTCGGGGATGGTGACGCTCAGCAGCTGGCGAACGGGATTGCTGCTGAAGTCATACTGGCCGAAGGGGGTGCCGGGGTTGGTCTGATACTTGCTGCCCTGGGCATCCAGGTACACCAGGGAGAAATTGAAGTTGTAAACGCCGGAGATCTTCTCCTTGGGGCTTACCAGGTCGTGGAACTGGACCTTTACGGCCTGGCCGGGAACCAGCTCCGCATCCTGGGGCAGGACGTTGCCGTCGGCGTCGATGAGGTCATAGCTGACGCCCCGGGCGGTGATGACCTGGTAGGCGGCCATGCCGTCCTTCTCGATGCGGAGAATGTGGCGGCCGGTGGTCAGGCCCGTAACGGTGACCTGGCCGTTTTTATCCACGGAAACGCCCTGGCTGGTGAAGCCGTTGAAGGTCATCTTATCGGTGACGGTGGAGCGGGCCACGGTAACGGTGCAGCCCTCCTGGGGAGTGAAGCTGTAGCTGGCGCCCTGGGTACCCACATAGAACAGGATGTCGTGCTCGGCGTCCAGATACTTCTGCTCGTCCTTGGTGATGTTCACGGTAGGACGGTCGATGAAGGTGTTGGTCTGGATAGAGGAGCCGTCGGCGCCCACGGACACCACGAACACGCCGGTGAACTCCGGCCAGATGGCGCTGAAGTCCTTGCCGCCCATACCCTGAACGAAGGTCATGGCGTCATAGGTCACCTGGACGATGGCGGTGCCCGGGTGGTTGGCGGTCATGGTGGCCAGGCAGGAATTGTTGGCGTCGGGGGTGATGGTCACCACGTCGCTGTTGCCGCCGTCCAGGCTCAGCACCTGATAGTGCGCGTCGGGCAGGGCGATCTGGCTGTTCATGAAGCTCTCGATGGCCTGCCAGTTACGCAGCACGTTCAGTTCGTAGGTCTGGCCGGCATCCATGTTCAGGTAGCCCTGGCGGTTGATGTTCAGGTAGATGTTGCCCAGGTCATACACGTTCTTGTCGAAGCGGTTGACGGAGGCGGCGGTGACATCGTCATCCAGGTGCAGGTCGTCCCGGGTCACTGCCAGCTCCTGGCCGCCGGTGAATTTGCCGAAGGTCCAGTAGGTGACGCCGTCGGGATTCTGGGCCCGCAGGAACTGCTGACTGCCGGTCTCCGGCAGGCGGAAGGAGGCGGTCATGGTGTCGCCCTTGGTCTCCTGAGAAACGGGCTCCAGGAAGGTATAGCTATAGTAGCTGCCGAAGCTGCCCATCCGCAGGGTAGAGCCGGCGGGGGCGGTGACGGTGATGTCCAGGGCCTTGGGAATGGTCAGAGAGAAGCTCTTGGCGCCGCAGCCCACGGTCTGCTTGTTGGTCATGGTGGTGGTGACAGGCAGATAGCCCGCCGCCTTGTCGCCGATGGGGGTCAGGGTGATCTTCAGGCTGCCGCCCTCCACAAACAGGCAGGCGGTGTGGGTGCTGCCATAGGTGGTGGAGACGCCGGTCTTGGCCTGGAGGTCCGTGCCGTCGGGGCCGGTAACGGTGACGTCGATGGTGTAATCCTTGCCCTCCACCCAGCTGCTGCTGTCGTTGGTGGCATAGATGGCGTAGGCCCGGACCAGGGTAAACACGTTGTCCTGATTGGCCTTCACGGTAAGCACCAGGGTGCCGTTGCACTGGCCCTCGGTGTTGTAGCCCTCCACCAGATAGTCGCCCACAGGCAGCTTGGTGTTGTACATCAGACCGTAGCCATTGGGCTCAATGTCCACGCCCTCCAGCAGGTTTTTGTCACCCTTCACGCCATCGGTATAGGAGTAGACCTTGATGTCGGCCAGCTGTGCATTGTGCAGGCCCTTGAAGGAGACGTCCATGTCGCCCTGGGGCGCGTCGCCCTCCTGGGACACGGTGACGGTGTAGGTGGTGGGGGTGATGGCGGGGGACCACTCGGTGGCCTCCGCGGCATCGCCGCAGCGGATGGTCAGGACGGTGCCGTTATGGACGGGCACGGTCTCCACCCGGCGATAGTCGGTGCCGTCGGCAGAGAGATAGACCTGATTGTTCTTGTTGGAGGCGGTGGCCGTCATCCGGATGCCGGTGACGCCCTGGGGCAGGGTCAGGGTGTAGGCGGTCTTGTCGGAGGCGAAGTCGGGAGTCAGGACGCCTTCGCTGAAGGACAGGGCCGCCAGGCTGGTGTCGCTCTGGGTGTTCCAGTCGCCGCCGATGTCCGCGCCGTAGCCGTTGGTGGTGTACATCACGCGGATGACATCCCCGGCGAACAGCTTGTCCCCGGCCTTGATGTCGGCAAAGCCCACATTGGTGAACCAGTCGTTCAGGGTTCCCATCCAGCCGGAGGCGGCTCCGCCGTCACCGGCGGTCAGGCCGTTGATCTCGGTGATGTAGCCGCTGTCGGCCCCGGTCTGGGAATAGCTCCCCAGGGCGGAGACGATGCAGTCCATCATGGAGGACCCGGGAACCAGGTCCACCCACTTGTCCACCAGCGTGCCATCCCAGGCAGCGCCGTCGGCCTTTGCGTAGGTCGTGTTTTCCACGATGACCCGAACCTGGCCGTCGTGGTCCTCTGCTGCCCACACGGTGGTGGGTACCAGGCTCAGTACCATCACCAATGCCAGCAGCAGAGAAACGATGCGTTTCTTCATATGCATTTTCCTCCTGTGAAATATTTATGCCCAGCCGTTTCCGGCAAGTCAACGAAGTGTGTCTGCGGCGGAGGAAAAGCAGATACACACCCGGTGCAAAAACCGCCGGTCCATCCCCTGAAAAAGGAGACACCGGCGGCGCATGGATCCTGTCTGCGCCCAACGAAGAAAACGCCCGCCGCGCTGAATGTCCTCCGCCGTGCAATTCTCCTGCCTCGCGCCGTGGAGCCGATGGCTCCTCGTTTGCATCCTACCTTCTCGGGGGGGTGCCCCCAATGGCGGACTTTCGTCCCGGCGGCCTTGCCGCTTCGGTGCATCCTTGCGCCCACAGTGCCGTTCGCGTGGGGCTTCTGACCCCGTTCCTTTCAGGCTGCCGCCTGACCCCCACAGGGGCCTTTGCAGCGGACAGCCACACAGCATCCTCGGACACGATTCACTTTCCGGCCCCGTGTCCCCACAGAGCCATTCTTATCATACACGATTCCCCCGGAAAAGTCAACGGTCCGCCCCATGCAAAACGGCTCTGTATTGCAGGACTGCAAAAAACCGCCGCAGCGGCGCGGAGTCCCCTTGTTTTGCCGGAAAAAAGGATGTATAATCAAGGCCAGTGGGACAGGGCGAGAAAACCGCGGGATGCTCCCCGGGAAAGCCTGTCCGCATCCGTCAAAGAAGCAAAGGAAGAGCACTGTCATGGAAATTTTGCACGAGATCAACCCGGCGCTGGAGGCTCTGGCGTACTTAGGCTCCCGGGCCAACGGCCATACCCTGGACCGGCTGGAGGAGCGCTTACAGGCCCGGGGCGTCCGGAAGGCGGAGCCCTTCCATCGGGCCAGCGCCGCCCTGCGGGAGCTGCTGCAGGACCTGGACACGGAGGTTTCCGTCCCGGCAGAGACCCTGCAGCGTCTGTTCGGCGACATCAAGGGCTTTTCCTACAGCACCATCGGATCCTATAGTCCGGCTTTTCTGTTCTTCTATCCCATGCTGTCCCGCCGGCAGGACTTTGAGACCCTGATGCAGCAGATGGAGCGCCTGACGCCGGACGAGACGGCGCGAAACATGATGATCTCGCTGAGCCTGGAGGAGCAGTCCGGCCCTGCCGCCGGGGCTGCCGCAAAGCTGGTTTCCCGGGTGCTGGCGCTGACGATCCCCACGGAGAGCCGCCTGGCTCTGCTGGAGATCCACCAGAATTACCGGACTCTGCTGCCGGAGATCGCAGCCTGTCTGCGCCCGGCCATAGCGGCGCTGGAGACGGAGTCCGGCCGCATTCAGGAGATCATAGAGGCCTTCTGCCGGGAGGTGGAGGGCCTGGGGACGGAGAGCTATCTCCGGGAGACCTCCAGCCTGGCCATCACGCCGGAGGTGCATTATCACCTGATTCCCTTTCTGATGGGACCGGATACCAACCTCTCCATGGAGCAGGAGGACGGCAGCGTGCTGATCTGCTGCGGAGTTATGCGGCTGTCGCTGCGGCGCACCCTGGCGGAAAACAGCAGCGCCTCCCAGGTATATGACGCCATCCGGATCATCGGGGACAAGACCCGGTTTGACATTCTCTGTTATCTGAGGGATCATCCGGCGGTCTACGGTCAGCAGCTGTGCAACCATTTCGGCCTGGCCCGCAACACCATTCACCACCATATGAGCAAGCTGGTGAATGCGGGGCTTGTTACCTGCCTGGTGGAGGGAAACCGTATTTATTACACCACGGACCGGGAGCACCTCTCCTATTTGCTGAACCAGCAGCGGCAGCTGCTGATCGGCGGAGAGGATACGGAGCAGCAGGAAAAATAAAATCGGCAGGAATGCCGCCGACGCAGGGTTTGCCGCGCCGGCGGCATTTTTTTTGCAGGGTAAACACATGGCCGCACCTGTAGGCGCGGCCATGTGTTTACCAGCGCCGCTTTTTCTTTTCGCCCTCCCGGCGCTGGAAGGGCTTGTCGATGAGGATGATGTCCTCTCCGAACCGCTGGACGCAGTCCCAGGGAATGTAATAATCCTCGCCCCGGCCGAACAGACCGAAGAACCGGCAGCGCACCCCCGCCTTGGTGATCTCCTTTCAGGAGACGGCCCAGGCCCTGGCGGCGGAGGCTCTGTTCACCCGGCTGTCCCTGCCGGGGCGCATCATTCCCCTGCCCTCCCGGATCTCCGCCGGGTGCGGCCTGGCCTGGAAGGCGGCCCCCGGCGACCAAGCCGTCCTGACGGCGGCTTTAGAGGAAAACGGCATCGGCCACGGCCCCTGCTGCGTATTGGAGATGTTCTGATGACGGAAATCTATCTGGACAGCGCCGCCACCTCCCTGCACAAGCCGCCCCAGGTGGCCCGGGCAGTGGCGGAGGCCATCTGCACGGCGGGCAACGCCGCCCGGGGAGCCCACGGGGCCTCCATGGCCGCCTCCCGGACGGTGTACGATACCCGGTGCCTGGCGGCCCGGCTGCTGGGCTGTCCCCGGCCGGACCATGTGGCCTTCACCGCCAACTCCACCATGGCCCTGAATATGGCCATCTGCGGCCTGCTGACCCCGGAGGACCACGCCATTTCCACAGACTTGGAGCACAACTCGGTGCTGCGGCCCCTGTATGCCCTGCAGCGGCAGGGCATGGGCCTGAGCTTCCTTCCGGCGGACGGAAACGGCCGCCTGGACTATGACGCCCTGGAGGGGCTGTTCCGGCCCAACACCCGGGCTGTGGTGTGCACCCACGCCTCCAACGTCACCGGCGATATGCCGGATATCCCCCGCATCGCCGCCCTGGCCCATGCCCACGGGGCCCTCCTGATCCTGGACGCCTCCCAGACGGCGGGGGCCGTCCCCCTGGACATGACGGCCCTGGGGGCGGACGTTCTGTGCTTCACCGGCCACAAGAGCCTGCTGGGGCCCCAGGGCACCGGCGGCCTGTGCATCCGCCCGGGGGTGGAGATCCGGCCCCTGCTGCGGGGCGGCAGCGGCGTCCACTCCTTCGACCCGGACCAGCCCGCCGCCTACCCCACCCGGCTGGAGGCCGGGACCCTCAACAGCCACGGGCTGGCGGGGCTTCACGCCGCCCTGGAGTATCTCCTGGCAGAGGGGGTGGAGAATCTGTACGCCCGGGAGCACACCCTGATGCGGCGGTTTTACCTGGGAGTCCGGGACATTCCCGGCGTCCGGGTATACGGCGACTTTTCCGCCCCTTGCCGGGCGGCCATCGTGTCCCTGAACATCCGGGGCCTGGACTCCGGCGAGGTGTCCGACGCCCTCTTACAGGGCTGGGGCATCGCCACCCGCCCCGGGGCCCACTGCGCTCCCCGGCTCCACCGTGCCCTGGGCACGGAGCGCCAGGGCATCGTGCGCTTCAGCTTCTCCCCCTTCAACACTCCTCAGGAGATCGACACCGCCGTCCGGGCGGTGGCCGACCTGGCCCGATAAAATTTCAGCACCCCCCGGCGCGTCTGCGCCGAGGGGTGCACTGTATTTTTGTCTCGCTTTATCCCGGGCCTGTCCCGGGGGTGTCCCGCCCTGTTCCGGGGTGCCGCTGCCTATAGTCAGCCCTATTCCTCGTTGTCCCGCAGGTACTGGAGCCGTCGGAAGCTGCGGCGGGCCAGCAGAAAGCCCACCACTGCCAGCAGCAGGCAGGCCGCCCCCAGCAGGAAGGTCCGGGCGTCCAGGGCCGCGTTTTCGCACAGATAGGAGAAGATGCGGTAGGCCCCCATCACCAGCAGGATACCCACCACCAGCAGGGCCACCAGCACGGTCATATTCGTGCACTCGTCGATCCGCTTCATGCCGCCCTCCTCAGTCCGTTACCGCCACGTCCAGGCCGAACTCCTCCGGCAGGAACCGGGGACACACGTTGCCGCTGGTGCAGATGGTGGAGGCCGCCAGCCGGGTGCCGATCTCGCAGGACTCGGCCAGGGTCTTGCCATAGGTCAGGCCGATGGTGGACCCGGCGAAGAAGGCGTCTCCCGCGCCGGTGGTGTCCTTCACATCCACCTTGCGACCCGGGCACGCGCCCCGCTCCCCGGTGCAGTCGGCGTACACCGCCCCCTGGCTCCCCATGGTGACGATCATCCGGGGGATCCGGGCGCTGCGGATCTTCAGGGCCAGGATCTCCTTCAGCTCCTCGGGAGTCTTTTCCGAGTAGTCATCGGAGAACAGGATGCCCATCTCCTGCTGGTTGCAGACAAAGCAGCTGGTCTGCTGCAAAAAGTCCCGGCGCTCCACGGCGATGCTCATGTTGGACACCACCGCATACACGTCCTTGCCGTATTTTTTGGCGTACTGGAAAACCCGCTTGACGATCTCCTTGTCCATGTCGATCTCCAGGGCGATGCTGTCGGCATCCCGGAAGATCTCGTCCCCCTTTTCGTCCAGCAGGGCGATCAGAGGCCGCAGGTCCGGGCGCTTGCTGATGGCGGCGCACACATCCCCCTGGTTGTCGAACACCGCCAGCCAGGTGCCCATGCCGTCGGGGGTGGGCAGGACATAATCGGTGTTGACCTTGTGATTTTTCAGCTGGCGCACCACGTCGGCCCCCAGGCCGGTGTCGTCCACCAGGCTGACAAAGGTGGGACGCAGCTCCACATTGGCGATGTCCTCCACCACATTGCGGCTGACGCCGCCGGGAACCTGCTCCACCCGGCCCACATTGCGCCCGCCGGGGATATAGGTGGACGTGGGATATCCCTTGATATCCACGAAAACGGCGCCCAGCACCACGATTCCCATATTATTTGCCCTCCTGTGACTGTTTTCTCCATTATACAGCCGGGGGGGCGTTTGGGCAAGCCTTTTTCGGCGCATTTGTCTTGACGGACCCCGGCCCCGGCGGCATAATAGAGGCATCATAAAAAATTTTTTCCCCTTTTCCGCGAAACCGCCGGGATTTTTTGACGGGATGACAGGCAGAAGCAACACGAAAGGAGAATGTCACCATGGAGGACCGCGACATCGTGACCCTGTACTGGCAGCGGGATGAGGAGGCCATCCGCCAGACGGACCGGCAGTATGGCCGGTATCTGTCGGCCATCGCCTTCCACATCCTGGCGGACCGGGAGGACAGCCGGGAGACCGTCAACGACACCTATCTGCGGGCATGGGGCTCCATGCCGCCCCACCGGCCCCAGGTGCTGGCCACCTATCTGGGCCGCATCACCCGGCAGCTGTCCATCGACCGATGGCGGACCCGGGGCCGGGCCAAGCGGGGCGGGTCCCAATACGCCCTGTCCCTGGAGGAGCTGGGGGACTGCGTGTCCGGCGCTGCCACCCCGGAGGAGGCCCTGGACCTGGCGGAGCTGGGCCGGGCCATAGGCGACTATCTCCGGACGCTGCCGCTTCCCGCCCGCCGGGCGTTTCTCTGCCGCTATTACTATGCCGACTCCCTGGCGGAGACAGCCCGGGTCTGCGGCATCAGCGTACCGGCGGTCAAGAGTCAGCTGTACCGCACCCGCCAGGGGCTGCGGACCTATCTGGAAAAGGAGGGCTTTGACATATGAACCCGGAACAGCTCAGCGACGCCATGAATGAATTGCCCCAGGAGCTTTTGGAGGAGACCCAGGCCGCCCGGTCCCGGCGGAGACCGCGATGGAAGCCGCTGGCCGCGGCGGCAGCGTGTCTGCTGCTGGCGGCGGGAGCCTGGGCGCTGGCAGGCCGCCCGGCGGAACCCACCCCGGACCCGGACCTGCCGGTGCTGACCATCGACAGGGACTACGGCGGCATGGGAGATTACCGGCTGTCGGCGGAGGAATTTGCCGCCTATGACGGCGGACCGTGGCAGGAGGGCATGGAGCTTGCCGCCCTGCCGGTGTTCCGCAACACCACCTGCATGGACGTGACCAACGGCTTCCGCACCGGCGGCGGAGACTATGCGCAGCTGCGGCGGACCATGGAGCAGCTGGCGGCGGCGGCGGGGGCGGACGTGGCCCAGGCCGCCGTGGAGGTCCGGGTGCCGGACGAGACGGTGCAGGCCGCCATGGAGGACGCCTGGGCCGGGGAAACCTGGCAGTGCGGCGTGACGTTTGCCGTCAGAGGGGGTCCCACGGAGCTGGCGCTGACGTGGAAGGATGTCACCGTGACCGTGGGGGAGAGTGGAGAGCTGTGGGTGAAGCTTTCCCGGTCGGAGCTGGCATCTCTGACCCCTGATGCTGCTGCGGCGTGGCTGCTGGAGCAGTATGGGGCCGTTTTCGGGGAACAGGCCCGGTACTTTATGGCCGCCCGGGACAGCGGCGGCTATTCCCTGTATTTCTACCGGCCGGAGGAGGACCTGACCCAGGGCATCCTTCAGCGCAGCATCCTGAAAACGTGGGTCCGGCTGTCCGGCGGCAGCTGTGAGCTCCGGCTGTATCGGCCGGAGCTGTCCGACGCCAACACGGTGGGAGCTTATCCGCTGGCGACTGTGGACCAGGCCCGGCAGCGGCTGGCGGCGGGGCAGCACCTGTCCGCCTGGGAGCCCTTCCCGGGGGAGGACCGGGTCAAGCGGGTGGACCTGCAATACCTGGCCCGGCAGACGGACCGGTACTTCATGCCCTACTATGTGTTCTGGGCGGAATGTGACGACGGGGAGCAGGGCGTGTGCTATCGCCCCTATTACGTTCCGGCGGTGGCGGATACCTACATTGCCGGCATGCCCCAAAGCCCCACCGGGGCGGCATAAGCGCATATAAGGTGCGGGACTTACATCCCGCACCTTATATTTTACTCTCCCTTATACTTCCGCCGGGTGGCCAGGCCGCCCCGTATGTGCCGCTGGGCCTTGTTTTCGTCCAGCACCTCCTTCACCTGCAGATACAGCGCCCGGTTATAGGCCGGCAGCCGCTCGGACAGGTCCTTATGCACCGTGGACTTGCTGACGCCGAATTTCCCCGCCGCCGCACGCACCGTTGCCCGGTTTTCTATCAGGTAAAGGGCCAGCTGACAGGCCCGCTCCTCCATGTTCCCTTTGATAGCGCACCACTCCTAAGCCATACTATGCACCATCACTATATGCCCGGCTTCCCGGCGGCAGAACACCGGCTTTTCCCTTGTCACGGAAACCATTTTCTGGTATAATCATCCCCAGAAATCCACAGGAGGACATCCTTATGAAGAAAATTGCCGTCATCACCGGCGCATCCAGCGGCATGGGCCGCCGGTTCGCCGAAACCGTGGACAGCTTCGGCCGCTTCGATGAGGTATGGGTCATCGCCCGCCACCAGAAGGCCCTGAAGGAGCTGCGGGATCAGGTTCCCTATCCCATCCGCCCCCTGGCCCTGGACCTGACGGACCGGGGCAGCTTCCAGACCTATGCCGACGCCCTGGCGGAGGAGCCGGTGGAGGTGGGCCTTCTGGTAAACGCCAGCGGCTTCGGCAAGTTCCGGGCCGTGACGGACACGCCTCTGGAGACCAACCTGAACATGGTGGACCTGAACTGTCAGGCGGTGATGGCCCTGTGCCAGCTGACGGTTCCTTATATGCCCCGGGGCGGGCAGATCATCAATATTGCTTCGGTGGCGGCGTTCCAGCCCATCCCCTATATCAACGTGTACGGGGCCACCAAGGCCTTTGTGCTGAGCTTCAGCCGGGCTATGAACCGGGAGCTGCGGAGCCGGGGCGTCCGGGTCATGGCCCTGTGCCCCTTCTGGACCCGGACGGCCTTCTTTGACCGGGCCACCGGCGACGGCGGCGAATCCGTGGTGAAAAAATATGTGGCCATGTATGAGCCGGAGCAGCTGGTGCAGCGGGCCTGGCGGGACGCCAAGCGGGGCAAGGATGTGTCCCAGTACGGCTTTGTGGCCCGGTTCCAGGCGGGGCTGACGAAGCTGCTGCCCCACAGCCTGGTGATGGACGTCTGGATGCGGCAGCAAAAGCTGCAATAAAGCCTTGCAAAGCCCGGGGAAACGGCATATAATAATAAATTATCTGTACTACAAGGAGAGATCAAGATGGATCGCATGAAAATCGCAGCCATCTTTGCCGACCAGGAGCAACTGGGCGGCAAGGAGATCACCGTGTGCGGCTGGGCCCGCACCATCCGGGATATGAAGACCTTCGGCTTCATCGAGCTCAACGACGGCTCCTGCTTCCGCAATTTGCAGGTGGTCATGAGCGCCGATGAACTGCATAATTATAAGGAAATCGCGGGACAGAACGTGGGCGCGGCCCTGATCGTCCGGGGTGCCGTGGTGCTGACGCCGGAGGCCAAGCAGCCCCTGGAGCTGCGGGCTGCCGAGATCGCCGTGGAGGGCCGGTCCACGCCGGACTATCCCCTGCAGAAAAAGCGCCACAGCGTGGAATTCCTGCGGACCATCCAGCATCTGCGTCCCCGGACCAACCTGTTTTCCGCCACCTTCCGGGTTCGCAGCGCGGCGGCCTATGCCGTGCATGAGTTCTTCCAGAGCCGGGGCTTTGTGTATGTCCACACCCCCATCATCACCGGCTCCGACTGCGAGGGCGCAGGCGAGATGTTCCAGGTGACCACCCTGGACCTGAACAACGTGCCCAAGACCCCGGAGGGCCAGGTGGACTACAGCCAGGATTTCTTCGGCAAGAAAACCAGCCTCACCGTGTCCGGCCAGCTGAACGCCGAGAACTTCGCCATGGCCTTCGGCGATGTGTATACCTTCGGCCCCACCTTCCGGGCCGAGAACTCCAACACCCAGCGCCACGCCGCCGAGTTCTGGATGATCGAGCCGGAGATGGCCTTCTGCGACCTGGCCGGTGATATGGACGTTGCCGAGGCCATGATCAAGCACATCATCACCCGGGTGCTGGAGCGCTGCCCCGACGAGATCAACTTCTTCAACAGCTTCGTGGACAAGGGCCTCAAGGCCCGGCTGGAGCATGTGGCCACCTCCGATTTCGCCCGGGTCAGCTACACCGAGGCGGTGGAGATCCTGAAAAAGCACAACGACAGGTTCGAGTACCGGGTGGACTGGGGCACGGACCTGCAGACCGAGCACGAGCGGTATCTCACCGAGCAGATCTATCAGCGGCCGGTGTTCGTCACCGACTATCCCAAGGAGATCAAAGCCTTCTATATGCGCCTGAACGACGACGGCAAGACCGTGGCCGCGGCGGACTGCCTGGTGCCCGGCATCGGCGAGATCATCGGCGGCAGTCAGCGCGAGGAGCGGCTGGAGGTGCTGGAGGCCCGCATCCGGGAGCTGGGCATGAAGCCCGAGGACTACTGGTGGTACTGCGACCTGCGGCGCTACGGCAGCTGCCGCCATGCGGGCTTCGGCCTGGGCTTTGAACGCATGGTCATGTATCTGACGGGCGTCAGCAACATCCGGGATGTGGAGCTTCATCCCCGCACCGTGGGCAACGCCGAATTCTGAGAAATACACAAAAATAGAGGCTCCCCCAGCCGGGGGAGCCTCTATTTTAAACTGTCCAAAAAGGGTGAAACCCTTTTTGGACAAAAGGCTTGCAGTCTGCTGCGCGCATAATTGGTTCGCCGATGGCGAACCAATTCCACACTTGCAGCCTGAGCAGAATTTTCGGCCAGGTACACGCCCCGGCCGAAAATGATTTCATTTGCTTTGCCGCCTGCGGGCGGCAAACTCTGCGAGGCATCTTTGGATTCTGTGAGGGCAGGTCACTGCTCCTTGGAGATGTCCATGCCGAAATACTTCACGGACAGCCGGGACAGGGTGCCGTCGGCGTCCATCTGGGCCAGGGCATCGCTGATGGCGGAATAGTCCCGCTGCTCCGCCGGGGCCTCCAAAAACCCCAGCACCTGCCGCATCTCCTGCCGGTTTCCGCCGCCGATGACGGAGGAGCCCATGCCAATGACGCTGATCCTCTCCCCGCCGTGGGGCAGTGCGCGATATTCCGTGTGTATTCTCCTCGTTTTGTTATATTTCTCAGTCCAGGGCGTCCCGGCTTTCGAACACGTCCCGGATGGAGCCATTGCGGTCGATCTCCGGCTCCGGGGCCGGGGCCTTGGCCATTTTCAGCTCCTGCCACTTGGCCTTGTCGATCAGCAGCTGCCGGGGCTTGGAGCCCTCGAAGGGGCCCACATAGCCCCGCTCCTCCATCTGGTCCACCAGCCGGGCCGCCCGGGCATAGCCCAGCTTCAGCCGCCGCTGCAGCATGGACACGGAGGCCTGCCCCGTTTCCAGCACCACATCCACGGCGGCGCTGAGCAGCTCGTCGTCGGGACTCTCCCCGGCGGGCTCCGGCGCACCGGCGGACTTGCCGCCGCCCTTTTCCTTCTCCTTCACCGCCTGCTCGATCTTGTCCATGACGTCCTGGGAATACTCCGCCTCGCCGCTCTGCTTCACATAGTCCACCACCCGCTCGATCTCCTCCGGGGTGATGAAGCAGCCCTGGACCCGGGTGGGCTTTCCGGCCCCCAGGGGGGCATACAGCATGTCGCCCTTGCCCACCAGCTTCTCCGCGCCAGTGGTGTCCAGAATGATCCGGGACTCCAGCGACGAGGCCACGGCGAAGGCAATGCGGCTGGGGATATTGGCCTTCATCAGGCCGGTGATCACGTCGGAGGAGGGCCGCTGGGTGGCGATGACCAGGTGCATCCCGGCGGCGCGGCCCATCTGGGCCACCCGGCAGATGGATTCCTCCACCTCCTTGGCCGCCACCAGCATCAGGTCCGCCAGCTCGTCGATGACCACCACCACGGTGGGCATTTTCTTCAGCTCCTCATTGCGCTGGGCCAGGGCGTTGAACCCGGCCAGGTCCTTTACCCCGTTTTCCGAGAACAGCTTATAGCGCTTCATCATCTCATACACCGCCCACTGCAGGGCCCCGGCGGCCTTTTTGGGGTCCGTCACCACGGGGATCAGCAGGTGCGGGATGCCGTTGTAGGGGGCCAGCTCCACCATCTTCGGGTCCACCATGATGAAGCGGACCTCCTCCGGGGTGGACTTGTACAGCAGGCTCACGATCAGCGAGTTGGTGCACACGGACTTACCGGAGCCGGTGGTGCCGGCGATCAGCACATGGGGCAGTCTCGCGATGTCCCCCACGATGGCGTTGCCGCCGATGTCCTTGCCCACGGCGAAGGCCACCCGGGACTTATGCTCGGCAAAGGCCCGGGAGTCGATGACGTCCCGGATGCGCACCGCCGTCACCACCCGGTTGGGCACCTCGATGCCCACCACGGAGCTTTTGTTGGGGATGGGCGCAATGCGCACGCCGCCGCTGCCCAGGGCCAGGGCGATGTCGTCGGCCAGGTTGGTGAGCTTGGACAGCTTCACACCCTGGTCCAGGGTGAACTCATACCGGGTGACGCTGGGTCCGTGGACCACGTCGCCGGGCTTGGCGTCCACGCCGAAGCTGGTGATGGTCTGGGCCAGGCGGCGGGAGTTGTTCCGCAGCTCCGCCCCCACCTCGGTATAGTTGTCGTCGCTGTTCTGGTCCAACAGGGTCACCGGGGGATACTGATACGCCTCCTCCGGCTCCGCCAGCTCCTCCTCGATGGCCTGGCTCACCTCCTGGGCGTGCTGCTCCACCTCCCGGGCGGCGGATTCCTGGCTCCGGCGGGACTTTTTCTCCGGCTGAGGGGCGGGCTCCGGCTCCGGCTGGGCCGTGGGCTGCGGCTCCGGCGCAGGCTCCGGCTCCTGGGGCCGCAGCACCTGGTCCGGGGTCATCACGTCCTCCCCTCTGCGAGAGAAGAAGCCCTTCCCCTTCTTCCGGGGCAGAGGTTCATCGGGAATCTCCTGGGGCTCAGGTTTGGGCTCCGGCTTGGGTTCGGGCTTGGGCTGCACCGGCTCATCGTCCAGGGGCACATCCACCGATGGACGCTGCCGCCGGGGCTTTTCCGGCCGGGCCGGGCGCTCCGGCTCCGGCTCATAGGGGACCCGGTCACGGGCCCGCTGCACCAGCTCCCGGGGGGATACCCGCAGCGCCGCGAATACCGCCGCCGCCAGCAGCAGAAGCAGCACGATCACGGACACCACCGTGCCCACCAGCCGCTTCATGCCCATGGCCAGTCCACCGGCCAGTGCGCCGCCGCTTTGCAGCAGCAGGCCACTGGCCCACAGGCTCTTCATGGCCGGGGCCAGGCCGGTGACGGCCTCTCCCCTATACAAAAACAGGTGCAGGATGGCCCCCAGCAGCACCGGCAGCACCAGGGCGCAGACCGTCCGCAGCACCACCGGACGCCCCCGGTGGGCCAGCAGGTTCACCCCCGCCAGGGCCAGGGCCGGGGCCGCCAGCCAATAGCCGTAGCCCGCCAGGCCCTTCAGCAGGTTCCCCAGCAGGTTCAGCACAATGGCGTCCGCCTGGAAATAGCTGACCACCACGCACAAGGCCAGCAGCAGGCACACGCCGCCGCCTACCTCCCGCCGGATCGGCGGGAGGGCGGATTTCTGCGGAGCCGTCTTTTTGGTTGTGGTTTTTTTCTTCTGTCCGGACGCCATAGTGGTTCCTTTCTCTTATTTAATGAGCTGCACCACGATGGTCAGCAGACCCACGGCCCAGCAGTAATAGGCAAACGCGCCGAATTTTCCCTTGTTGGCAATGCGCCGCAGCAGGCCAATGCACAGATACCCGGACACCGCCGCCGTGGCCACGCCGATCAGATACACCGGCACCTGGCTCCAGTCGACTCCTGCCTCCACGGCGTCCTTCAGGCTCAGGATGTTGGCCCCCAGCACCGCCGGAATGGACAGCAGGAAGGAAAACCGCACCGCGAACTTCCGATCGAAGCCCACAAAGCACCCGGAGGTGATGGTCATGCCGGACCGGGAGATGCCCGGCACCGTGGCGACGGCCTGGCTCACGCCCACCGCCACCGCATCCAGCAGCGATGCCGTTCGCTCGTTCTTCCTCCCCTTCTTCACCCGGTCGCTGGCGAATAACAGGAAGCCCGTGACGATCAGGGCCCCGCCGATGAACAGCATGTTATTGCTCAGGCCCAGGACCTTGTCCTTGATGGGCAGCACCGCAAACAGCGGCAGGGTGCCCAGGATGATCAGCAGGATCAGCCGCCGGGCCGGAGGCAGGGGCTTGGGGGTGGACCGGTGGGCCAGGTCCCCGATTCCCCGGAAGAACTCGGCGATCATGTCCTTGATGTCCTGCCAATAGGCCACGAACACCGCCCCCAGGGTGCCCAGATGCAGCAGCACGTCAAAGAATTCCGGCACCTCCGCGTCAATGTGCAGCAGGTTCTGCGCGATGGCCAGATGTCCGGAGCTGGAAATGGGCAAAAACTCCGCCACGCCCTGCACCAGGCCCAGCAGGAAGGAAGAAAAAGCGTTCATATTTCATATTCTCCTGTCTTTTCAGATTACATTTTGTTTATTTCTGTCGGATTATTCCGATCTGTATTCGTTCAAAAAATACGGATACATTTATACTATAGCACACTCCGGGGGAAATTACCAGTGTAATTTGCGCCCCGGGGAAAAATTTGCGCCCCGGGGAAAAATTTGCGCCCCGGGGAAAAGATTTCCCCGGGGCAGGCGGGCCGCAAAAAAAGGGCGGACGCCGGCGTCCGCCCCGATCTTTATCCGAACAAAAGGATGCACCACCAGATGGCGCCGATGACAGATACGACCAGCCCCAGCAGGAGCATGATGCCCCGGGCCAGGTCCGTGGCCTGGAGCTTTTCCGTGTTGTCATAGAAAAAGCCCAGCAGGAATTTGTCCAGGGCGATGGCGGGCTTCAGCAGCAGGGGGAGCACCAGGCCCAGCAGTAGGAACAGCCCCGCCGTGAGAAATTCCCCGGACCGCCCGGCAATGCGGGTCTGGTGATTGCCCAGGGCCATGCTGTACAGCGCGTTATCGGTCAGGCCCGGGCTGAACCCGGCCTTCTCCTGGACCAGGGTGCTGATGGACCAGCTGTCGCCCGCTGTCATGAACGTTCCGGCGGCGGTGTTGTAGGTGATGTTGCGGACCACGCCGTCCATGGCCATTTCCGCCGCCCGATAGGAGCCGTTTTCCGCCAGGGACAGGGTAAACTCCGCCGTCTGCCCTGTGGGGGAGTGAATGCGCAGGCGGTTGTCCTCCGTCACCTCCACCGTGGAGCAGCCCGGGCGGGTATAGGTCCTGCTCTGTTCCCCGGCGGCCATGCGGTAAAAGCCGCCGTAGTTCCACACGCCGGGGCGCAGGCCCCACACCAGGGCCGAGACCGCCAGGAGCACTGCGGCGGCCAGTTCGATTTTCCAGATGATGCTTTTCATGATGGATTCCCTCACCTTTCCAGCGAATTTCCGTCTGTTGCAGCTGTGGTTCTCTGTACAGTTATGTTACTATATTTACGCAGAATTGTCAACGGAAAAAAATGTTTTTGATTTAATATTTATTATTCATTATGGCCGCCGATCTCCCGGTGAATGGCTTCCCGGGAAAGTCTGCCGGGGTTGAAATAAACCTTGGAGGCGATCACGACCTTACCCCGGCTGACATTCTTTTTAGGGCCTTGCCAAAGCTCATGCAGCCCACGCAAACCTTGGAAATTTCCATATCGGTCTTGCCTAATTTCGTGTATCCCATGCGTCAGCGCTCCTCATTCTCACTTTCCGCTGAACACCGGGAAGAAGCTGAACTCGCCGTAGTCCTTGATGGGCGCGGTGCGCATCAATTGCATTACGTCAGCGTCATCACCTTTTTCCAAAAAAATTTCGGTGTCACCCTTTACCGGGCGGCACCGTGTTTTTTACTCCGTTGCGATTTTTCAGGAGGCGTGGTAAAATGTATTTTGCAGGGCTGTGAGCATTTATTTTTCCTTGCAGTCAATGCCGCCCTGCTGGACACCACGCCGCTTATTACCCACCCCTTCCCGCTGAGCGAGATTCAGGAGGCCTACTGCATCTTTGAAAACCGTCTGGACGGCGTCATCAAGGCGGCCATCACGGCGCATCCCTCAAAAACATAATACGGAGAGAAAACCATGGCTTTTGACTTCAAGAAAGAATACAAGGAATTTTATATGCCGAAGAACCGGCCGGAGATCGTAACCGTACCGAAGGCAAACTATATCGCTGTCAGAGGAAGCGGCGACCCCAACGAGGCGGGCGGCGCCTACCAGCAGGCCATCGGCGTGCTGTATGCGGTTGCGTACACGCTGAAAATGAGCTGCAAGACCGATTACAAAATGGAGGGCTTTTTTGAATATGTTGTTCCGCCATTGGAGGGCTTCTGGTGGCAGGACGGGAAAGACGGCATTGATTATGCCGTCAAATCTGCATTCCACTGGATCTCCGTGATCCGCCTGCCGGATTTTGTGACCCGGAAGGACTTTGTGTGGGCTGTGGAAACGGCAACGAAGAAGAAAAAGCTGGATTGCTCATCGGCGGAGTTTCTGACCATCGAGGAGGGACTTTGCGTGCAGATGATGCACCTGGGGCCTTTTGACCAGGAGCCTGCATCGGTTGCGCTGATGGACGCCTATCTGGCGGAACACGGCTACGAGAATGACCTGAGCGAAACAAGGCTGCATCACGAAATCTACCTGTCGGATGCCAGAAAGGTCGCACCTGAAAAGTGGAAGACCGTCATCCGGCACCCGATCAAAAAGAGATAGACAAATCGGAAGTTGAGGAGGTAAGTATGATAGTACCTGTAGATGAAACAAATCTTCTTCAAGCCGCAACCATCCATTCAATATCCTGGAAGGAATCGCATCGTGCATTTTGTACTCCTGATTTCATAGAAACACACACGCCAGATCGGCAACGGGAGTATTTGAGAAACAAGATGAACAACGGAACAAAGCTCTATATGCTTATAGAAGAAAAACCAATAGGGGTTGTTTCTGTAACAAAGGGCTTAATAGAGGATCTTTATATTCTTCCAGATATGCAAAACATGGGTTATGGAACGAAATTGTTACTATACGCAGTAGGCCAATGTACGGATACCCCTACGCTGTGGATTCTTGAGAATAATATAAATGCTGAGAGACTCTATCGTCGAATAGGCTTTAAGGAGACAGGGAGAAAGAACGCAATAACAAATAAACTTGATGAGATTGCGTTCGCATTGACATAAATTCCAGTTTAACGAACAGGAGATGATCGCATGAAAATCCTATATGAATTATCTTGGCTATGGGAAACGCTGGGCATTGCACTTGTGGCTGCGGCTGTCTGCGTGGCTTGCGCCGCGCTGATCTGCAAGGCAGCGAAGAAGAAACTCAGCATAAGGGTGTTGGCAGTCATAGGGGCTGCGGCATTTGTGGGCGCGATTCTGGCGGTTATTCTGATCGCCCGGACGCCGATGCCGCTTTGATAGGACGGAGCGTTTGCAGGAAGCGTATGCGTTTGGGAAAAGAATTTACTAAACAAATCGGGATTTATGGAGGTATGAATATATGGCAGGTGCGTATTACAAACCTTGCAAGGAATTTGACATTTGCAATGAGCTGATTGAAAAATATTGGGAAACAAAACAATATGACAAATGCTTTGAAGGCCATTTGGTATTGGCAGAGCAGGGCTATCCCCTTGCTGAATGTCAAATAGGCTATTTCTATTACGAGGGACTTGGTGTTGAAAAGGACTTGGAAAAAGCACTATATTGGACTCGCCGTGCCGCAGAGCATGGCGATAGAGATGGACAATACAATTTGGCAGAGTTTTATGAAGATGCAATCGGAGTGGAACGAGATATCGAACAGGCTAAGCATTGGTATCGACTTGCTGCATTGCAAAACAATGATCTGGCAATCGAGAAATGCAAAGAACTTGGAATTGCATTGTAATTACGCATCGCAATATAATCAACAGTTCGTCAACTTCCAGTTTGACGGAGAAGAAATGGAAAATATCAAAACCCGCTGCCGGTGGTGCAGGCTGGGTGGCACAGCTTCCGTTGCAAATACACCATGTCCACCAGCTGCACTCCGGCCTCGTAGATGGGGTGGTCATAGTGGTCGGTGAAGAAATTGGGGATGCGGTGCCAGCGGACAAAGCCGCACTTCTCATAAAACGGCACAGTCAGCGGACTGTCGCCGGTGCCCACCTGTAAAAGGGCATAGCAACCAGCATATTGACGCACAAGAAAGTCAATCAGCGCCTTGCCGTAGCCCTTTCTCTGCGCCTCCGGTTCCACGGCGAGGTTCTTGAGCTCCAGAATCCCGCCGCCCTCGTCGGTGACGACGCATTCCGCCCTCACGCCGCCGTCCTCCAGCACATACATGGTGCCCCGCTCCAGATAGCGGTCGATCATGTCCTCCTGCTCATCCGCCAACAGCAGAAGCGGGAGGAATTGCTTTTTATTTTCGTGGATTTCTCGAATATTCATAAGCTGCTCCGATAAGTCGGAAGTTACAAAAGTGATATCTCGATTCCGACTACACCATATTTATTTTGCTTTTCTCTGGAATAATACATTTCCATATCTTCAGGCGAGGCGGTATTTATGTTATCCTCATTATAACCGCAGTTCAATAATGGCAAATTATCATATAACTCGGCAAATGAAGAAAACAAAAATAAATCTACAACTTTCACACGCAGGGTATCATTTGAATCCTCCGTATTTATAAACTTTATAGTATCTCCGACAGAAATTTGTTTTCTTTTTTCATCATTCAGACGTAATTCTATTGTTTTATTTCCGGTTCTTATTTCCTGCATCGGTGCAGGAGTTAAATTCATGACGTGTTCTTTCATTCAAGAATTTCCCTTTCAAATTGCAATTTTTCAGTGCTTCTTCACCTTTCGCTTTCCCCCTGCGGCGCAAAATAATGCGTCTGGGCATAGGCAAACTGCTCGTTAAACCGCCGGGCGGCTTCCCGGCTCAGGGGTGTGTCCGGCTGCATCATGTCAAAGGCGTGCATATCAGAGTGGTACACGTCCACGCTGGCGGGAATCCCGCATTTCTTCAGGTTCTCGATATACCGCACCGTCTCGGCATAGAATGGCTCGCCGCCCACCATGATCTGATCGGCCCGAATGCCCAGCCCGGCGGCGTGGGACTTCATGTACAGCAGCGCCGCATAACAGTCGTCCAGCGCCGCCGGATAGGGCGCGGCCAAGGCCAGCCGATACCCCGGCGACACCACCGCTTAGACAGGTGCTCTGATAATTCTCGCATAGGCATATTTTCATCTTAGCAGATAACCGGCGCCTAATCAATAGAAAAAGTCCACCGCAGCTTATGGGTGAGGAAATGTGCCATATTCATCTGTCATAGCCGACAGACTTAATGCCTTTGGGAGACGCAGAAATGGAACGACAGGCGATGAAACAGTGGAATTGTAAAAATGCCTGCTTCAAGCTGTAATTGCGTAAAAAGCTATATTCGGCGGACCTCCTTTGCTTGCGCGAAGGAGGTCCTTTCGCATTATTAGACGAGGCGGCTCTCTGTTTTTGAGAACAGACAAGGCAGGCACTCACATTGAATAAGCGAATATTCGCCGAAAATTCACAAGCTCCGGTTGACAGAGCGAATTTTATGAGTATAATATAATTAGAATTCGTATGAGGAGGCGTCTCCATGAACTTTGAAACCGAAAATATAGAATTCAAGGCTCAGTTTACTGAGGTAATTTATAAAGAAGTGATCGCTTTCGCAAATACGGACGGCGGCGTGGTGTTCGTCGGCATTGACAACAATGGAAATGCCGTCGGACTGGCAGATGTGGATCAGGAGTATACCCGCATCACCAACGGCATCCGCGATGCTATTGTGCCGGACGTTACAATGTTCGTGCGCTTTTCGATCCAGGATAACAGGGTGGTGCGTATTGCCGTCAGTGAGGGAAGCAACAAGCCCTACTACCTCAAAGGAAAAGGTCTGAAGCCCAACGGTGTTTATGTACGCCAGGGCACCTCCAGCGTGCCAGCATCCCCTGCGCAGATTCGCCAGATGATTAAGGAAAGCGATGGCGATGCGTTCGAAGAAATGCGCTCCATGGAGCAGAACCTGTCCTTTGAGGCTGCGGCAAACGCTTTCGAAAAATATGGAGTGCCGTTCGGCAAGGAAAAGTACCGTGCCCTTGGGATCACACAGAAGAATGATGAGCTTTTTACCAACCTTGCACTTATCATCTCCGATCAATGTGCGCATACGACGAAGGTAGCAGTTTTCGGTGATGATTCCAATACCACCTTCAAGGATAACAAGGAGTTCGGAGGCTCCATCTTTGCGCAGCTGGAGGACACCTTTGATTACCTGATGCTCTGCAACAGAACCAAGGCGTCATTTAAGGGCTTGGAGCGTATTGAAAAGCAGGATTACCCCGAGGAGGCTCTTCGCGAGGCACTTTTGAATGCCGTTGTGCACCGGGATTACAGCTACAGCGGTAGCATTATCATTAATGTGAACGATGAGCGGATAGAGTTCATCTCTATCGGCGGCCTCCTCCCCGGTCTCTCCACCGATGATATCCGTATCGGTATTTCACAGCCGCGCAACAAGAATCTTGCCGAGATGTTCCATCGCCTGCGTCTGATCGAAAGCTATGGCACCGGTATCCGCAGAATCTATAAGCTTTATGAAAACTGCCCCGTACAACCGGTCATCGAAGCAACCACCAATGCCTTCAAGATGGTGCTGCCCAATATGAACGCCATGACCGCCGCCGCGCCGAATCAGGCTTCGCCGGTGACCGCGCAGATGCAGAAGGTTCTTGACTATACCTCCGCGCACGGCCATATCACGGATGAAGAAGTCCAATCCTTGCTTGGAATCAAGAAGACCCGCGCTTTTGAGCTTATGAAACAGATGCGGAATATGGGGCTTGTGCAGAGGGTAGGCCGCGGGGCTGAAAAGAAATACTTACTGAATTAGCACTCAGCCAGTGTTTGCTACAAATAATTAATTGAATGCGGCCATCGGTGACGCAGACTTATTCAGGAAGCAGGAAATGCATGAAAGCATCCATTAAAAACATAGAACAGACCATCGCCTCGGAGCAGTATCGTCCTGCTTTGAGCGAGGAATACCAAGAGCTGTTTCAGTGACTTACTCGGCACTTAGAAGACACGTTACCCATGAACAGAGCTCGAATTATCGGCGATGAGCTTCGGCGTGTTTCTGAAACTGCACGAGAAGCCGACCTTGACTGCCAAAAATATATGGCGGCCCTAAGCGTATTGGTTGATCTTTCCCTTCAAGGCTGGATTTTTGACTTTCAGGATCATCAGCTTACCTTGAGAATGGGAAACGATAACATTGATGATAAAGAGAAAATACGCTATAGACTTAGCGCAGAGCGCAATGCGCAATTTAAAAGCGAAAGCGTCGCACGCTTCATTATGTATATGGAGACCGAGCGGAATTATAACGGTACTCCAGTATCGGTTAAGTGCTTGATTGGAAATAAACAAGCTGTTTCTGCCCTCGTCTGATGACAAGAAACAGTTACACATTTGGACTACGCATAGATACGGCCTCAGCCAGGAGGCAGCGGTTGCTATATCTAATAAATCTGTTGATTCAAGCGAGCTTGAGATAAAAATGCCTCGTCCGGCAGATTGGCTGCAGGGTATGGAAGCAACGGTGTACAAGGGGCTACAAGCGATAAAAAGAAACAAGTGGTTTGATAGAGTGGAAAAAGTATCAGATTTTCCACTCTATTTTTACATAGTTGCTGGTTGCGCTGATTGATGAAATCAGGCTGTCAGCGGCTTTCCGCTTGTCCTCAAAGCTGATATGCTCCCAATCGTCCAGATACCCGGACAGTAATTCAATCTGCTGGGAGGACAGCGTTTCAATGGACAGGTCTGCAATCGCCTTGGACAGTGTTTTGCGGCGGTTGTCCAAATCCTCGATTTTTTTGTTGGCGTAGACAAGCAAGGTGGCGTTGGCCCCGGTCAGCGTATCAAGCAGTTTTTCAATCTCGGCTTCTACCTGTGCAAGCTCCACCTGATAGGCGGTAATCTTGGGATTGACTTTTCCCTCGCCGCCCCGAAGCAGTTTGAACTCCCGGAACTTTTCTCCCATAGCGGTGAAAATGAACTGTTCAAACTCATTCTTGCGGAGTGTGCCGCACCCCGGACAGCCCTTGTGGTCGGCCCGCTTGGAACAGCGGAGGTATTCATAGCCAGAGGGGTTATGGGTCGTTTTAAGTGCGTACCCGCATTTTCCACATTTGATTCTCCCGGCCAGCCAAGTGTTGCGGGCCTTGCGCCCATTCTGGAAAGTGATGTTTGTCATCAGCTTCTTGCGGCATCTCAGCCAAATGTCGGAGGATAAGCGATCATGAAGAAAATCCCGACGCTCTTTGATGGGGAAAATGACAAGTACCGTCTGCTTAGCCGCTTGATTTGGAATCGGGCGACCTTTGCATGAATGGTGAAAGCCTGTGCAGACACGCATAATCGCTGCTCATATAGGCCAAAATACAAGTGCATCGTATTTTAGCCTAAAAACTATTGATTTTTTCTCGCTATTAGGCTATAATAAAGGTGCATCGTATTTTGGCCTAAAGGAGGCAGGGCAATGTATATTGAGAGGCAGCTTGAAAAGAAGTTTATAGCGGTAAGCGAGGAGTATGCTTGTGTGCTGCTGACCGGCCCGCGTCAGGTGGGAAAATCCACCATGCTGCGGCATCTGATGGAGGGGACGGCACGAGCCGAGGTTTCTCTGGACGATTTGGAGGAACGCAGGCTTGCCAAAACCGATCCTGCCATGTTCTTGAAGCTGCATCCCGCGCCGGTTCTCATCGATGAGGTTCAGTATGCACCGGATCTGTTTTCATATATCAAGATCGCCGTGGATAACGGCGCTGCACCCGGCTCCTACTGGCTGACCGGTTCTCAGGCGTATCGCCTAATGGAGTTGGCACAGGAGTCGCTGGCCGGAAGAACCGCCATTCTTCATATGTCGGCACTGTCACAGTCGGAGCTTTGCGGTGCAATGGAGGTTTCACCCTTTTCGT
This sequence comes from Clostridiaceae bacterium Marseille-Q4149, assembly GCA_018228685.1. Lineage (GTDB taxonomy): Bacteria > Bacillota > Clostridia > Oscillospirales > Oscillospiraceae > Vescimonas > Vescimonas cirricatena. The sequence goes on along the minus strand of CP073691.1, from coordinate 588,836 downwards.
TGGAGCTTGACGAATTGCAGAAGCGCAAGGCGGTGCTTTCCCCTGCCACACCGAAAGAGATATACCAGCGGATTTGGGACGGCGCACTCCCCGGCCACAGGAGCGGCAAGTATAAAGACCGGGATGTGTTTTACAGCAGCTATATTCAGACCTATATCGACCGGGATGTGACCACCGACATTCCCGGTGTGGATAAGGTGATGTTTGCCGACTTCATTCGCGCTGCCGCCTGCAGAAGCGGCCAGATGCTGAACCTGCATGACATCGCCGGAGATGTGGGGGTCAGTGACGATACCGCAAAGCGCTGGATGAAGGAGCTTGAAAAATCCGGGATCGTGTTCTTCCTGCACCCCTACTCCAACAACCTTTTGAAGCGGACGATCAAAACGCCGAAGATGTATTTCTTTGATACAGGGCTGGTCTCCTATCTGACCCGGTACTCAAGCCCCGAAATTTTGATGAATGGCGCAATCAACGGAGCCATTTTAGAAAACTATGTTGTGTCGGAAATCATAAAAACCTACAGCAACAGCGCCAAGGATTGCCTGCTGCATTATTACCGGGATAAGAACAGCAACGAGATCGATCTGATTATGGAGAGCGACGGTCAGCTGCACCCCATCGAAATCAAAAAAAGCATCAATCCGCCCACACAAATTACGGGTGCTTTCAAGCTGCTGGATAAGGCCTCTGTGCCGAGGGGCACAGGCGCGATCATCTGTCTTCGGGAGACATTAAGCGCAATCGACAGCAGCACATACATTGTCCCCGTGTGGATGATCTGATTTCGTTCCAAAAACAAATATTCTATACACAGCCGCTTGGTTTCAGTGCGAAATCAAGCGGCTGTTTCTATAGAGCGTGTTATCCCAAAAACATAAATGAAGGAGGAAACAAAATGACAAACGAAGAACTGAACACCGCGTTATATAAGAAGGTGTTCGCAGAACAAGAGAAGTATCGGGAGTGGCTGCTTTCCCAGCCGCCCAATGAAATCCTGAACCACTGCTACGAGTACACGGTACGGGAGGACATCGTGCTGGCACTGGAGGAATACGACTTGTCCGATAAGCAGTGCAAGGCACTCCTGAAGTCGCCCAGTCTCCTTGCGGATGTGTTCAAGGACTTTGAAAAGCGGGAGACCGACCACATGGACAACATCCGTGATACCATCGAGTGCCGTGCCAATGCGGTCATCCGGGTCGATTTCCTGAGAGACCGGCGTGAAGCGAGGTGATGCCCTATGCGCTATATTGCAGCGGAGGATGTTGCCAAGGCCAAGGAAATGGAAAAGTACATTACCGATGAACGCACAGGGCTGAAATATGAATTGGTCGGTGACTATTACCTGGTTGTCGGAGATGATGAGCCGGAGGAAGATCAGCCAATCAGGATATGGGGACAACGGCATTTACGCCATTTGAAACGCCGCCACAAGGTAATCTATGCAAATTTGCTGACAAGCGGCAAGCTACCCGAATATCTTGCGGATATGCAGGATTGGCTGGACCTCGGGCCGGGCCACCGCATGAACGTCCCCGGTACCAGCTGCGGCAACTGGAAGTGGCGTATGCTGCCCGGGGAGGCGAGCCACAGCCTTGCCAGCAGCATCCACGAGATGACCCGCATCTATGGCCACCCTTGATAAAGCCCATAAGGCTCATAAAGCATTAAGCAGCCAACGCCTATGGCGTTGGCTGCTTTTTCAGCAGGGGATACAGAGGTACAGATATTTCAGCTTTGTTTTACCGGGTATCAGGTGCGCTGCACCTGGCCATCGACCTCCGGGTAGGGCAGCTATCTGCAGCGGTGGCCCTTCATGGGTTATAAACAAAAAATTAAATAATGAATCATAGCGGCATCGCGTGGGACGACGCAGCTTGCCATTGTCTACAGGGGCTGTTCTGCACCTCCTATTGAGGAGAATACTATGCCGCTGCACATCGGACGATGAGAAAAGCTCCATTTTTTTTCACAAACAGGGTAAGCGCGCTCTCTGAGTCAACCAAGGTTTCGGCTCTGGCATTATCAGCGTGGCAAATTTTACGTACCTTATACCGGAATACCCTTCCGGTCATGTCGGTGAAGGTAAGCTCCTCCCCGGCGTCCAGCTGATCGATAAAATCGAAATTGCCATCCTCACTGCGTCCTCCCACGATCAGTGTACCGTCATACACGCTGCCCATAAACCTGGCTGGACGAAAGCTCTGCTCGGAGCTGTCCCATTCTGCGCTTACTGGCAGCTTAATGCCTCGGCCCGGGAGCTCCAGCAGGCCGATTACATCAATTCCGTCGATCTCCACGGCAGCCATGGCGCTGTCAGCGCGATTTTCGATAACACCCGCTGATCGCTCCGGCAGAGCTGCTTCGATTTTTTCAATCAGAGAGGGAATGTCAGCTGCCCTTTGCTTATCCTGCGCCTGTCGCACGACGAATAATATCGCCGCAGCGCCCAGCAGCAAAACGCCCAGCGTAACAAGTAGGATGGAAAGCCCTTTACTTCGCACGGGACTTCTTCCTCAACACGATGCCCACCACCAGCAGCGCCAGCCCGGACGCAGCCATCAAGAGCACATACAGGGTCATATTTGTTGTGTCGCCGGTCTGCGGATGATTTCCTGCAGGCGTCTCCGGCTTGGTGTTGGTAATGCTGAAGGTATCGCCGCTGCGCTGAATGCCCACCGTATAACCCTCTGGCACATTCACTTCGTTCACGGTCCATACGCTGCCATCATCAACAGCCTTCCATGTGTACATCCAGTTGTTTTCAGCGCTGAGAGTCACGGACTGCTGCAGCTGTCCGTCCCTGCGAACCTCCACAGAGACGCTAACCGGGCGATCCTGGCCGCCGTCCCTCCAGGCCTTCACCGCTTTATAGGTGACCTCGCCCTTGGCTGGTGTGTGTACACTCATTTTTGGCCTTGCGGAGACGGAATACACCCACTGCCCCTCACTGTCCACCCCTGGCACGGCCGCCAGGAAGGATTCAAACACATAGTATTTGCCATCCTGCTCTGTGCGCACGGAGGAAACCAGGTATATGCCCGCAGTAAGATTATCAAAGACGACCTTGCCCCTCGCATCGGTTTTGGCAGTTTGGTCAGCCGCGATGCCATCGGCGAGAATATAGGAGTTCAGAGTGCAATCACTGCGCAGCTGCACCTTTTCACTGGCCTCCGTGGTGGAGGCGGCGTGGGCGGTCACTGCTCCCGACAGGAGCAGTGCAGCAATCAGTATAAAGTTTGCGATCCGGTAGCTTATTCTTTTCATATCAGTTCTCCCTCGTCATTGATGGGAAGCTTCCGCTTCGCAGGCTTAAAGCAGACGTACAGAATGAGCAGCAGGATGATGGGCATTGCCACCACCGGCGTAACGATCAGCCGATCGATGATAAATGCATCCGATATAGCCCCAAAGGAGCGCATATCCTCAGATTCGATCCTGTGGCCGCGCACCAGCAGCCGATGGGAATTGATGCCATAGGGCGTGCAGGTGACCAGGGTGCAGAGTTCCTTCTCCTCGTCGATGAGCAGGTCGCTCACATCGTCCGGCAGGACGGTTTTAATTTGATCCACCTCATAAATAAAGGTCTTGTCCAGCACCGTGATCCGGAAGGTGTCGCCCACCTCCAGCTTGTCCAGATCCGAGAACAGCTTTGCGCTGGGCAGGCCCCGGTGTGCCGAGATAGCCGCATGGGTACCCTTTCCTGCAATAGGAAAGCTGCTGCCTTGAATGTGTCCGCAGGCATGGTTCAGCATAGAGGGGTCCGTGCCGTGATAGATGGGCAGCTTCACCTGAATCTTGTCGATATCTATATAGCCGATGACGCCATCGCCGACGGCATTGAGGCAATCATCGTATCCGCTGATCTGCTGGTATTCCGTCAGCGGGAATGACAGCGCCTTCAGCTCACTATTGTATTCCTCCGCCCGCTCAAAATAGGCGGTATTGTCCTTAGGCGACAGACTCTTGACAATGGTGTCATAGTCCACGATGGCCCTGGATTGTGTGATGGAGTTCCAGTAGCTGCTGACGGACGGATACAGCAGGAGAGAGAGGCCCGCCAGGAAAACGCCCAGCAGTATTAAGGTGATTACTTTTCGCTTTCTCACGGGTTTATCTCCTGTTGCGTTCCAGGGCGCACGAAGCCGAACACACGGCTGTCCGGCCGCCTGCAATAGGCGGGCCGGGTGTATTCGGATGCGTCCGCCTTGGAAAAGGATATGCCATTGGGAGGGCGGAGGCGAACCTCCGCCTCCCATGGCGGTGCAGTGTGTCAGGGATGCAGGATCAGAAGGATTCCTTGCTCATTCTCTTGTTGGTCACCAGGAATACGCCTGCGCAGATGACAGCCAGAGCGCCCAGGGCCACAAAGATCACGGTGCCGATGCCGCCGGTTTCGGGCAGCATGGTGCCGGTGGAGTTGGCAACGCCCGCAGTCAGGGAACGGTCAGCTTCGGGAGTGGAGGCAGCGTCGTCGATGGTCGCAGAGCCATCCTCCTTCAGCACGATGGTGATGTCCTTGATAAGCTGGTTGTAGCCGGCGGGGGCGGCGGTCTCCTCCAGGTAGTAAGTACCGGCCTGCAGACCGTCAAAGCGCGCAGCGCCGTTATCGTCGGTGATGACCTCAGTGGCAGCGCTCTTGTCATCGACCCAAGTGACGGCCTTGGTAGTGGCGTCATACTTATAGTACTTGCCCTCAGCGTTCTTCAGCACGAACTTGGCGCCCCCCAGCTTGGTGCTCTCGCTGCCGGCGGCGTACTTGTTGATGACGATATTGAAGGAGAACACTTCCACTTCCACGCTGGATTTCTCAAAAGAGTTTTTGTCAGCGGGGTTGTTGCTGTACTTGAGCGTAGCGGTGTTGGTTTCCTCATTGCGCTGGATGGCTTTCTCGTTGACGGTGGCAGTGTAGGTGATGACTACAGGTTTGTCGATCTGACCCTGATAGTCCATCATATTGACGCTGGCCACAAAGCCGTTCCCATTTTTGGTGATAGCCGCAGCGGTAGTCACATCCTCGTCGCCGATGGTGACCTTGACGTCCTTGTTGAAGGTCAGACCCTCGGACATGGTATCCGTCAGTTCGTAAGTATACTCGGTGTAGCCCTTGGTGGAGGGCACCTTGCCGGTGATGGTGTAGGTGAGCTTTTGACCGATTTCCACAGTGCGGTCGGCGTCATCCACAGACTTTTCGATCTGCGGCGCTTCGTTCTTGTCGCGAATCTCAATATCCTTGGCAGTAGCCAGCTCGCAGACCGTGCCGCTGGTGCCGGATACAAAGTAATAGCCCGGGGTAAGGCCGGAGGCCTTCATGGTGTCACCATCCTTGGTAAAGGCGGTGCCGGTGCCGAGAGAACCCACATTCGTTTTCAGATACTGGGCAAAGGAGGCGGCGGAGAAGGCAGCAGCATCGATGCTCACATTATACTTGTTCGTGTTAGCAACGGCTGTTAGCTTGAGGCCGTTGGCGGCCTCATCGGCGTATGCCTTGACGGTATTAAAGGCGGCGTCGGTACCGCTGATGGTGTAGGAGTAGTTGTCGCCAGAGTAGGTCACGTCAAAGATCTTGTAGGCGGTGTAGGTGTGATCCCCCTGGGGATTGGTAATGGTGATGCTGCCGGTGTCTGCTGCAAAGGCGGGCACAGCCAGAGCCAGCGTCATGGCCAGGGCCAGCAAAACCGTGAAAAGCTTTCTCATCGTTTTCATCGTGCGTATCCTTTCTGATTTGAAGTAGTTTAATGGAAGCGGATAGTTCCTGCGGCGCGGGTAGAGGTATATTTTGCGTGGGCAGGAGAGGAAACAAAAGCGTTAATCACCCTCCTTTCCGTACTTGCGCCTCAGAAGACATCCTGTAATAACAGCAGTGAGCATCAGACCGATTCCGGCATACAGAAAGATTCCCCGTCCGATGCCGCCGGTTTCCGGCAGTGCAACGGTGGATGTATTGTAGATATCCACGGCCGTGTCATCTTTCATAGTAAAGGTATAGCTGCTGCTCCCGGCGAGGACGGTGCCGGTGCTGTGATCCCTCATAATAACGGTGTAGCCGTCTGTGGTGGTTTCCGTCACGGTGACCTGAGCACCCCTGGGGATGCCCGTAATGGTGTTCGACTGGCTGTTTTTCAGAGTAACGCTTTGTGTCTGCGTCTTGCCGCCGGCATCCGTATAGGAAACGGTAAAGGTAAAGCTGCCTGTGGTGTCGGGAGCGTTCACGATTTTCGTTAGCTTCAGGGCTCGCCCGGTATCCGCATAGGTGTTGGTGAAGGTAAAGCCCGCGACTGTGGTGCTCTGCAGCAGCACAGCGGCGTTCGTATCCGTCGCAGTCAGGTTAAACCCATCCAGCTCTGCGCCGCTCTCTTCAATCCTGTAGTAATAACTGGGCGCCTGATCCTTCATGGAGATACGGGCGGACAGTGTCCAGGAGCCATCACCGTTGGGCGTCCAGCTGCCCAAATTTGTGGCGGTGTACGTCATGACGGTTTCGGGATTGGTAAAGCTGCTGTTATTGGACTTTTGAACCGTAAAGGTCAGCTTTCCGGATAGCAGCTGCAGGTCATCCTCCGTCAGACCCACCACATGCTTTGTCAGCGTGAAATAGGGCTTTTCCGAGGAAGCCGGCGGGATCTGCTGGCTGAACCACACGTTGTCAATGTGGTTGCCGATGTAGTTTTCGTTATTGTATGTGCTTACAGCCATGAAGAAGAATCGGGTCTCATACTGCCCTTCCGGGATGGTGTACTGTCCGGAATGGGTGGTCCACACGCCTTGTTGGGCGGATAGATTACTTGCAACCGTGGCGCCATAACTGCTCGGATTATTCAGCACCTGCCGCAGCTGATCCTGCGTGGTAATGTCCTTTGCGCTGCTTTCCGGCATCATGACCACGGCCATGGTATCCGTTCCGTTCCGGCCGCTGTGGTCCACGGACCAATACATGGTGGTTCCCGGGATGGTAGCTATGGTTTGGTACAGTGCGCCCGCGGCGCCGGCGTTGATCTCGGCATACTGCTTTCCGTTCGTTGGGGTGTCCTGTTTGTGATAATGGGCTGCATCTTTCTTGTGAGCAAGGGTGCCTGTATCAATGATCTCAATGTAGTGTTTACCGTCACTTTTCTGCGTCGAACCATTCGGGTATGTAGGCTGACCGCCTTCCTCATTTGACGCGGTGGTTTTCCAAAACAGGCCTGTAGTCTCCTCGGGCACAAATTCCTGGAAGTGGCATTCGGTCAGATCCGGTGCCTCAAAGCTGCCGTTCAGAACGGAGGCCTGATAGGTGGTGTTGGTGAGCTCAGCCGACACGCTGTCATATACGGTGCCGTCCACCATCAGTACGGCCTTGTATGTCACGGAGGGCAGCGTGTCGCTGACAGTTCCGCCGTCCAGGGCCAGGAACAGCTTTTCGCCATGGTCCCCACTGATGTTAGACACGGTTTTGCCGCCAGCAGTAAAGTTCTTCGCCGTTACGGCCGTATAGGTCGCTCCGCCGTCGGTGCTCTTGTACCACAGATACTGGACGTTTTTTCCCTCCAACGCCGCAGCGCCGTCGGTGACGGCTGCCTCATAGCAGCCGGAAGTGGAAACATTGTCATTGATGGTAAGGGTCACATCTTTGATAGGGCCGCTGGCGGCAGGCGCCCGGGCCGGGGTGCTGTTGACCGCCGCGTCGTCCTCGGGCGTATCGCCGCTTGACGCCTCGCCCTCCGGATTTATGAAGCATGCTTCCGTATGCTTATGCTCCTCCAAGGTACACACCAGGCCCTGGGGCTCGGTGGCGGGAACGGATACGACGCAATCCGCCGTGTGCTGGTGTACGATCCCCGTAACCAGACCGCAGATCAGGCTGTCACCGTCATAGCATGCGTCTGTGTGGACGTGCTCGTCCTGCTCAGCCAGCGCACACAGCAACTCACCGCTGTCATCAAAACAGAAGCTGTCGTGCTTGTGGATGATGTACTCGCCCTGGCCCAGATCGGCCCCGGCGGTGCATTGGATCTCCTTGTGGGCCGGCGTACCGGGAAGCTCGTAGCAATCGTCCGTGTGGACGTGCTCGGCAATGCCGCAGTAGGTATCCGGCGTGGATTCCATGGTGATAGCCGGCAGAATGAGCGCATACGTCGTCACAAAGACCACAAGGCATATGGGCACAGATAAGATCTTGTACCAAGTGCGCTTCCGGCGGTGCTTCTTGTTCAGCTCTTCAGCCTGCGAATGAATGTCCATGTTCATGCAAATTTCTCCCCGTATTTCCAGGCGATGTTAGTCCGCGGAACCGATCCGCTTGATCGGCCACACTCTGAAAATGATTTTGCCTATGATTTCTTCTTTTTCCACGCAGCCCACCAGAGACGACCGGGAGTCCACGCTGCTTTCCCGGTGGTCGCCCAGGACGAAAAAGGAATTCTGAGGTACGGTGTACGGATATTCAATGTCGGCGGTGCCATAGGATTTTTCGGTTAGGTACGGCTCATCCAGCAGGGTATTGTTCACATATACGTCGCCGCTGTCGGTGATGACAACGCTGTCGCCGGGGCAGCCGATAATGCGCTTGACAAGAACGCGGTTGTTATAGTAAAAGGCGATTATGTCACCGGTTTTGAACTGTGGGGACTTCACCGACACCACGATATCCCCCTCCTGCAGGTTCGGATTCATGGAGGTGCCGTATATCTGCAAAACCGGCAGCAGCAGTGTAGCCACCAGCACACTGATCGCGGCCACGATCACCAGCGTATAGATGGTGCTGCGCAGCAGCTTTTTGTATCGGCTGTGATATTTTTCTCGGTTGAGTTCGCCAGTGAGCTCGTCCACGGAGGGCACAGCCGTATCGGTTGCAAAGTACGGCGTCAGCCGCGTACAACAAAAGCCGGTCGTACATCTACTTCTGGAAGCAGCGCTGGGACGGGAGTGTGGCGTCCCTGGCCTGCCAGTCCAGACGGCCTCACAGCCACCCCAACCAGCACACGGAGGCCGAGCTAAAGCTCATCCGCGATATGCGCCGCCGCAATCCGTCGCTGGGCATGATCGAGCTGTGGCACCGTCTGCGGAAGCGCGGCTACACCCGTTGCCCGGAGAGTCTGTTCCGTGTCATGCGTAAAATGGGGTTGTTTCCTGCCGAAAAGCCGAAAAATACATACAAACCCAAGCCTTACGAGCAGATGACCCGTCCCGGAGAGCGCGTGCAGGTAGATGTGAAGGTCGTGCCGCGCAAGTGCATCGCGGATCCGGAGCTTCGGCTGTTCCAGTACACCGCCATCGACGAGTTCACGCGCCTGCGCTTCCTCGCCGCCTATCCGGAGCAGTCCACCTATTCCTCGGCGGACTTCCTGCGCAGGCTGCGAGCGTGGTACGCCCGCAGAGGCATAGAAGTGGAGTGTGTCCAGACGGACAACGGCTTCGAGTTCACCAACCGTTTCTCCAACAGCAAGCGCGATCTGCCCACACTGTTCGAGAAAACTGCCGCCGAGCTGGGCATCCGTCACAAGCTGATCCGGCCCCACACGCCGCGCCACAACGGCAAGGTGGAGCGCAGCCATCGTGAGGATCAGAAACGCTTCTATTCCTGCCATTCGTTCTATTCACTCGACGACTTTGCCAAGCAGTTTGCCGTCCATAACCGCCGAGCCAACAACTTGCCCATGAGACCCTTCCGCTGGCTCTCGCCTAATGAGTTCGCTGTCCAATATGTTTGACAAACCTACACCGGTGGAAAAAGCGCCGGGAGGACTTCACTCCGGCACTGGCAAGACCGCACAAGCGGAGGTCCGGCGGCATCGCGGCTCTTGTGTTTTCCTGCCCTATGTGGTAAAATGGCCAAAAAGAGCGAAAAGGAGATGAGGACGTGACGGATCATCCCGCTTCCCCGCTGCCGGAGCGCGGCAGCTGCACCGGCTGCGGCGCCTGCGCCAGCGGCTGCCCCAAGGGGGCCATTCATATGCTGCCGGACCGGGAGGGCTTCCTGTACCCCACCGTCACCGACGCCTGCATCCAGTGCGGCCACTGCGCCCATATCTGCCCGGTGCGCAAGCAGCGGGAGCCCCGGCCGGAACCGGCGGTGTTCGCCGCCTGGAACCCGGACGCCGCCGTGCGGCAGGCCTCCACCGCAGGCGGGGTGTTCTCCCTGCTGGCGGAGTACATCCTGGACGAGGGCGGCGTGGTGTTCGGCGCGGCCCTGGATGAGGAGCTGCAGGTGCGGCACATCGCCGTGAAGGACAAGGCGGAGCTGCCCCGGATCCGGGGGGCAAAGCCGGTGCAGAGCGACCTGGGCGACAGCTTCCGCCGGGTGCGGCACTATCTGGACCAGGGGCGGCGGGTGCTGTTTTCCGGCACCCCTTGTCAGGTGGACGGACTTTACCACTTCCTGGGGGAGCACCCGGAGCGGCTGCTGACCTGCGACGTGGTATGCAGCGGGGTGTCGTCCCCGGGGGTGTGGAGCCAGCTGGTGCGGTCCATGGCCTATATCAAGCGGCAGCCGCCGGTGGCCGTGAGCTTCTGCGGCAAGCTGCCGGGGGAAAAGGAGCGGCGGTTCCATGTGCGCTTCGACGGCGGGGCCCAGTATGACGCCCCCTTCGGCAAGTCCGACTTCGGCCGGGGCCTGCGGCAGCGGCTGTTTCTGCGGCCGGTGTGCCACCGGTGCCCCTATGCCAGCACCGACCGCCCGGCGGACCTGACCCTGGGTATGTATCAGCCGCCCCGGGACTTTCACCCGGAGGTGCCACGATACAGCATCTCCCTGCTGCTGGTGAACAGCGCCAAGGGCGCCCACTATTTCGACACCCTGCCCCTGAAGCGGGAGAAGCTGACACTGGAGCAGGCGGTGTCCTGCAACGGGGCGCTGGCGGCCCCCACGGCCCCCTCCGTTCAGCGGGAGGATTTTTTCGCCGCCTTTGCCCAGCAGCCCTTCCAGCAGGTGCGCAACCGCTTCCTGTCCGCCGCCCCCTTGCCCCAGCCTCTGGAGAAGCTGCGGAGGATGCTGAAAAAGCGTAAGGAGTAAGCCATGGAAACATTGATGCACACCTGCTGCGCACCGTGCTCTGTGTCCTGCATCCGGCAGCTGCGGGAGGAGGGCATCGAACCGGTAAGCTTCTGGTACAACCCCAACATCCACCCCTATCAGGAGTACAAGGCCCGGCGGGACACGCTGATGGCCTATGCCCCCGCCATCGGCATGAAGCTCATCGTCCGGGAGGACTATGGCCTGCGGGACTTCTGCCGGGCGGTGTGCGGCGACATCGACCACCGGTGCGGCCGCTGCTATCACATCCGCCTGTGGGAGACCGCCCGCTACGCGGCGGAGCACGGGTACGGCAGCTTCACCAGCACCCTGTTCGTCAGCCCCTACCAGAACCACGAGCTGCTGCGGCAGACGGCGGAGGAGGCGGCCGAAGCCTATGGCGTGGCGTTTCTGTACCGGGATTTCCGGCCCGGGTTCCGGGCGGGCCAGCAGGAGGCCCGGGAGCGGGGATTTTATATGCAGAAATACTGCGGCTGCGTGTTCAGCGAGGAGGACCGCTACCGCAAGCAGATCGACCGGGACCTGAAGCAGCCGGAGAAGATCATCCAGGGCTGAGCTATAAAAAGCGTGCTGCGGCAGACTGCCGCAGCACGCTTTTGACTGCCCCAAAAGGGCAGGGCCCTTTTGGGGCAGTCTTGCGGGAAATCCCCCGGCTCCGGCCGGGGGATTTCCCGTTATAGGAAGGAAGCGTATGGGCTTATTTCACCCGTCTGCGGCGCAGCACCGGGGCCGCCGCCAGGGCAGCCGCCGCCGTCAGCAGCAGGGCGGTGTACACCGCCACGGGGGCGGCGTCGCCGGTCTGCACCGGCTGGGAGGCGGTCACCTGCACCGCCAGCCGGCTGACAGCGCTTTCGTTGCCCGCCCGGTCCACGGCCTTGGCATACACCGGCGTGGCGGTGGGGGCGAAGGGGCCGGTATACAGCACCCACTCCGTGCCGTCATAGCTGTAGTACAGGGTCACGTCCTCCTCGGCGGCGGTCAGGGTCACCTTTCCGTCGCCGCCCTGGGCAATGACGGGAGCCTCGGGGGCCGCGGTATCCTTCACCACGGTGAAGGCCACGGTGGTGGCGGCGCCGGTGGCCTCGTCGGTGAACTCCACCGTCACCACGTTCTCGCCCTCCTGCAGCTGCGCGCCATAGGAGAACACCTGGGTGATGGGCTCGGCCAGCACGTTCAGATCCCCGGCGGGATACAGCAGCTGATTGCCGTTGATCTTCAGGCCCACGTTGCCGTACAGGGAGGTGATGTCGCCGCTGACGGTAAACGCGTCCTCGTTGGTATAGACCACCGCGCCGTCGGCGATGCGCTCGTCGTCAAACCGCAGGGAAGAAGGCTCCGTATCCGGCAGATAGTACAGATACAGCTTATACACGGTCCCGAAGTCGTTTTCGGCAAAGGCCGAGCTGAGGGTCTTGACGTAGGTCAGGTTCACGCCCTGGCGGATGGGAATGTCAAACTCCACCTGGCGGCTGCCCTCCTGGGGCGCATACACGTTGTCGTTGAAGACCACCAGGTTGGCATCCCGGTCCAGGGTGGCCTGGACGTGGAGATTGCCGTTTTCATCCAGCATGTCGTCGGTGATGAAGAAGCTGGCACCGAGCATCGTTGCTGTCTTTTCGTCCCACAGGGGATCCAGGGCCAGGATATCGCCCCGGATGGTGCCGTCGGAATACCGGGCATCCTTGAATCCGCTTTCCTCATACATCTTCTGGCCATACACCGTGTCATACAGCAGGGCGTTGCAGGTGGTGACGTGTCCGGCAGCGTCATAGGCCCGGACCCGGACGATCTGGCACCAGGCGCTGTAATCGTAGATGTCGCCGGTCTCGTCGTCCACATACACAGCGTCCTTATAGGCGAAGGGGAAGCTCATCCGCAGCTGCCCGTTTTCGTCGAAGGAATCCAGAGAGATCTCCTGAGTGTGGATCTCGGCTGCCACATCGTCCTCGCCGATCAGGAAGCCGGAGGAATCCTGGGCGGTGTAGGTCAGATACAGCCGAACACCTGCATGGAGAAGATCTGGGCGTCGGGGGCAACGCCCACCACGCCGCCGTTCTCCTGGTCGCCGTTGGCGGCCAGGGCCGGGACGCACAGCAACACCGTCAGCGCCAGCGCCAGGCACAGGGACAGCGCCCGCCGGAGAAGCCGGTGTACGGATGTGTTTTCTCTCATATCTTTTCTCCTGGATAAACATTCACACGGTCCGTTTTGCCCGCCGGGACGCATGTCCCCCGGTCCTGGCAGGAGCGCCTAGCCGCGTGCTCCGAAAAAATGCCGGTACTCGCAAGAAATTTCCAGAATCCGCCAGCAAATTTTTCACCATGATATATCCCTTTAGCGCAAAAAACAATCCGAATATCCCTTGATTTTTCCTTCTGCCTGCCATTAATCATCCTTATGAATACGCATGAATATACGAAGGGCGCAGCCGCCCGGCTGCGCCCTTCGTATATTCAGCTTTGCTGCTTTTCTCTTGTAAAGACTGCGGCGGTAATCAGGGCCGTCAGCGGGATGGACAGAATCACGCCCACGCTGCTGGCTATGCCGCTGACCACCTCCATGGACACATACGCCGAGCTCATCAGCTGGCGGAAGGACAGCCCCAGGGAGTACAGGTACAGGATCAGTGTGAACCCGCTGCCCAAAAACGCTAGGATCAGGGTGTTGGTCATGGTGCCCACCATGTCCCGGCCGATGTTCATACCGGAGCGGAACAGCTCCCGCCGGGACAGCTGGGGATTGGCGGCGTGGACCTCCGCCAGGGAGGAGGCGATGCCCATGGTCACGTCCATCACCGCCCCCAGGGCGCTGATGATGATGCCGCCTACCAGCAGGCCCCGCAGGCCGATGGGTGTGCCGGTCTGGCGCAGCTGCAGCAAAGGCTCTACGTCCTCGATGCGCAGGCCGTCCACCCGGGTCAGGGCCTGGGCCAGCAGCCCGAACAGCAGGGCCAGGGCCGTGCCCGCCACGGCGCCCAGCATGGCGCACACGCTCTTTTTCTGCACGCCGCCCACAATGGTCAGGCTCACCACCGCCACATAGGCGCACACGATAAAGGTCATCAGCAGGGTATTGGCCCCCTTCATCAGCGCCGGCAGCAGCACGCCGAACAGGCACACCAGCGTCACCGCTAAGGCCACCAGCGACTTGGCCCCGGTGCGGCCGCCTACGATCACCGCCGCCGCGATGAACAGCGCCACCACGATGGCCAGGGGGATCAGCCGGTCGAATTCATACACCGTGGCGTTGACGGTGCCGTCGGAATAGCTGGAGATCAGGATGGTGGCCCGGTCCCCGGCGTGGAGGGGCCCGCCGTACAGGGGACCCACATAGTTATATACCTGCATCTGCTGGCCCTGATAGTCCCCGGACTTCACGGTAACCAGCAGCAGCTGCTCTCCCCGGTACCCGTTGTCGGCGGCTGGGTCCTTCTCCGTGGAGTCCGACAGGACCTGCTCCACCACGGCGGATTCATAGTCCGCCCGCTCCTCCGGCTGGCCGGCTTCCACCCGGGCCGGGGCTGCCAGCAGCCGCCCCACGATCAGCAGCACCAGGGCCGCCGCCAGTACCGCGCAGGTCCACTTGTTTTCCCGCAGCCAGGCGGCAGGACCCGCCTGTTTTGTCTTTTTCTTCATAAGAACCTCTTCCTTTCGGCAAATGGAAAGCTGTCCTCACCAGCATAGCAACTTGCGCCCCCCTTGTCAAGCGGCGGTTTTGTGCCGCCGCCGGGGATAAAAGCCCCGCCGCCGGGCAGACTATAGGCGAAAGGATGTGCTGCAATCATGGATATGTCACCCCAGGAATACCAGGCCTATGTCAAGGGCATGCAGAAGAAGTCTCCCCTGCTGAAGGACATGGCCCTGGCCTTCGCCATCGGCGGGGCCATCTGCGTGGTGGGCCAGCTGATCCAGACCGGCTGGCTGATGCTGCTGCCCCGGGAGGACGCCGCCTCCGCCACCTCCATCAGTCTGGTGTTTCTGTCGGCCCTGTTCACGGGGCTGAACCTGTATAACAAGCTGGCCCGGTTCGGCGGAGCCGGGACCCTGGTGCCCATCACGGGCTTTGCCAACGCCGTGGTGTCCCCGGCCATGGACTTCCGGGCCGATGAGGGTGATATAATAGGACTCAGTCAGAAAGCCTTTAAGCATTTAGGCGCGAGTATGATGATTTAGTCCAAACAATTACATTTAGAAAGGAGTATGTATTCGAGCAACATATTTAATAACCTGTCACACAGAAAAGCCGAATGAGCACTGAAACTCATTCGGCTTTTCCCATTTCACAAGGAGAATAAGGATGAAAAAACAAGGTGTACTGATTTATGATGATGTAATCGGTCGGATGGACATTCGCTTCGGGCCGCTGGATTACTACGGCGGCCTTCACTGCGGAGAACGGTTGGAGGTGCTGCTTGACGGAGAGTGGATCCCGACGAGAATCGAACTCGGTGAGTTCTGGTATCTCAAAGGCGTGAAGCTGATCAAGCTGAATGGACTGATCGTAAGAATCGAAGACTGATACTATGTGACGACGGAATGGTCGTCTTTTTTATTATTCCAAGGAAGGAGGCGCTGATGTTGAAATGCTTGATGAAGTATGAATGGGTAAAGCTCCGAAGAGATACCTTGCCGACCGGCAAAGGTATTATGGGAGCCTGGGCAAAGATCGCCGCCAGAGCTGCATTTCGCAAGGGACACGCCTTCTATTGTGGCCATAAGAACGCTGTGAGCCCCGGAATGTGGTCCGGAGGTATTGTTGGGCTGAAGAGTATTCTCGGCATCAAAAGCCGCGTACAGGCTTTAGAGATAATGGATAAGCTATCAGCCCTCGGTTATCTGAAATATACGCTGGACAGCAAAACCAAAAAGCTGACCTATCAATTAACGGATTGGGTCGTAAAATGCTCCGGTGAGGAATGCATGAACGGAACCGTGTATGCCACAGATGGTTTTGGGTTTCTCTGCCTCCCCCGCAATATTACGCACCGACTTGCCGAGGAGCGATATATATTTGATGAAGCAGACGCATGGCTGGATCTCTGGTGCCACACAGTATCAGAGGAACCGGGCAATGCGTTTTCTTTTATAGCGCCGGCTGTTCAATACGGCAATTACGGCGCCATATTAACGATGGAAAAACTGGGTCAGCGCTGGGGCTGGGAAAAGACAAAGGTATGGAGATTTTTCAAAAAGCACGGGGATGTCTTTGCTCTATACCGTCTTCCCGGCTCTTACGGCTGCCTCGTTTTCAATAAATCTTATCCGATGGATACTGAGGTTTCCTTGCCTGAGCAGGCAGAATTTCTGCGTATTCTTGACGAAATACGTATTTGGGGTGCAAATACGCACAAGGTAGGCAGTGACAATGAACACATCAACCGGCTGGTCGCATGGTACAGCAGAAATGCCGTGGAAAAGTCGATTGACAATGTGGAAGAAAATCGCGTTGCACTTTCGGACAGTATAATACGCGCGTATTTTTCTCCGTGTTGGAACTGTAAGAATTGTGAGTATGTCTGCCGGAGTAAAGGGTATTTCGATCTCAAGGTACAGGAAACGAATAAAATCCGCGGACCGTGCAGGCCGACGGATATCACCAAAATCGCAAAGGAGATGTTTTATCATGAGCAAACAGGATGAGCTGCAATATGAGCAGCAGGAAAAACGAATACAAGCGCAGTCAGACGCTTTTATCACACTTCTGACAAAGCGAGGCATCTTGGGAGACAGCCGGATCGACGACGCACAAAAGCGTGCTGCCAGGCAGGAAAAGACGAAAAATTGCTATCACAACACGCTGATGCTCCTCCAGCACTATCGCACGCTGGTGTGGATGCTGGAATGCTTCCCCGAGACGGTTGCTGCCGAGCTTGACCGGCCGTTTGAAGGCGTGGACAAGCTGATCGAGGATGTGGATGTCGAGGTGGCGCTGGGCAACAAGAAGATCGAAAGCCGGATGCAGGGCATGCAAAAATCTCGCCTGTTGATGGATCGGCTCAACGAGGCACTGACCGTGCTCCGAAAAAAGCCGGACAACGGCGAACGGCTGTATAATCTCATCTACACGACCTACATAGCGCCGGAGGCGCTCAACCATCAGGAGGTTTTGTATCGCCTAAACCTGTCGTCACGGAACTTTTATCGCTATCGTCAGCAGGCCATTTCCATTCTTTCCATTCGTCTGTGGGCAACAGCTGCGCCGGATGTGGACTTCTGGCTGGAAATGCTGACGCTTCTGGAAGGACTGAAATGAATATGCCCATAAAAAGGCGAAAAGTTGGCACACGATTGCCGATGACACGGGAAAGCAAATGTGCTAAAATAATATCGTCCCAAACTGGGATCGGGCGAAACCGACGCCGTTTCTTGAGCTGAAAAGCTTTGAGAGACGGCGTTTTTTGCTGCCCAATACCGAAGAAAGGAGGGCCAAAAGCATGAACAGACAGCTTCGGCTGCGCGATGGAAAGATCAAAACCGCATACTGGTCGCTTGTGGGCGTTGTGGCGGCACTGCTCGTTTCGACACAGACGGTATTCGCCGCAGATATGTGGGATCGTTTTTCGATGATCATGAAGGATATCTACGGAGAGCTTGTGGCGATCAGCACCATCGTGGCAGTCACCGTGGCCGCTATCGCCCTGCTGGTACGCATGATATCGCGCAATCAGCGAGCCGTCGACGAGGCGACGAGCTGGCTCAAGAGGATCGTGATCACCTGGATCGTTCTGAATTCTCTCGGCTTTATCGTTGCCTATCTGCAGCCCCTTATCAGCGGCGGAAACTACAACCCGTAAAAGATCCGGTCAAGCGGAAAGGAGGTGAACACCTATGCTTGACTGGATTTTTGAAGGAATCGTCACCTGGATCAGCAGCGTTGTGTCAGACATGATGGATGCGGTGTCCGGGCTGTTCCTTCAGGCGCTCGGTACGGATATGACGGCAATGGAAGAATACTTCCCGTTTGTGTCTAAAGCCTTTACCGTAATGCAGTACACCGCATGGGCTCTGTTGTTTTTGATCACAGTTTGGCAGTTATTCCGTGTATTCGGAGGCCCTGTAACGGAGGCGGAAAACCCGTGGGTACTGCTTGGCAGAAGTGCGTTATTCGCCTTTCTGATCGGATATGCCAAGCCGATTTTCCTGTTGACGCTGAAAATCGCAACAGCGCCGTATACAGCACTCATGGACATTCAGATGACGGCGGAGGACTTTACCTTTGCCGGAATCGAGCAGGCCCTTCAAAACGGGCTGACCAGTCTTATCGCCACCATCTCGGTGGTCGGATTGCTGCTGCTCACCATACTGGAAATTGCGCTGGGCTGGAACTATTTCAAGCTGCTGCTTGAAACGGTGGAACGGTACATCGTTGTCGGTGTGCTGTGCTACACCTCACCTCTCGCCTTTTCTATGGGCGCATCCAAAGCAACAACGCCGGTATTCCGGTCGTGGTGCCGGATGGTCGGGTCGCAACTATTGCTCCTTGTGATGAATGTCTGGTTCCTGCGTGGCTTTTCAACCTCGGTTGGCCAGTACATCGGCACAGGCGGTGCCTTGTCCAACGGCAACGGCAATGTGTTCCTGTGGCTGTTCTGTGCAGTGGCGTTCCTCAAAACGGCACAGAAGTTTGACAGCTATCTTGCGGCAATGGGGCTGAATGTAGCCCAGACCGGCTCCGGTATGGGAATGGAACTGCTGATGGCCGCACGAGTAATCACCGGCGTGGCCGGAGGCGCAAGAAGCGCCGGCAGTGTGTTCCGCGGAGGCAGTGCTGCAACCGGTACAGGCGCAGCGGCAACTGGGTTCGCCGCAGGCTTTGCCAACCGTTTCAAGGGCAATTCGTATGTCCGTGATGCGGTCGTGGACGGCGGCACAAGAATGGGCGCCGGCGGAACGATCGGCTTTGTCGGTCGGGCTTTCGGTGGTATGGCAGCCCGTAACGGCGCCACACTGACCGGAGAATCCATCTCCTCCGTAGCGGCCAGAACACCGAATGTGTCCGGTTCTATCGGCGGCGATATTGCCAACCGCAGTCTCGGCAATTATATGCCGCATATGAAAGGCATTAATCTTTCGGATACACAGATCACCGGCGGACATATCTCCACAAAGGCGATTGGTGCCGACGGGAAAGAAACGGCTGTCGAGATGTTCAATGCTTCCCAGTTTGAAAAGCCGGACGGCCCGCATGCCATTGTCAATGCTTCGGACGGCAGTCAGTGGTATCAGATGGCCAGCGGTTCCGGAGCCGGAGCATTTTATGATGCACCCGTATTCAGCGGCAATTCCGCTGAGGCGGCGCAGGTCGCAGTTGCATTCCCGGATGCGGATGGTGCAACGCTCAGAACGGTCGGAGACGGTGTCATTGAGGCATCTTCGGACGGCGGCGTGAGCAGATGGTACAACAGTGCATATTATGACGAGCCGGATGCACCGCATTCCACAATTCAGGCATCCAACGGCGTAGAGTGGTACGCCATGCAGCAGCACGCAGAAACGCCTCCCTTTGAGGCGGGCGACGCGGCGGATGGCTATAATCGGGCACAGTTCCAAAGCTTTATGCCGGGCTATGAACAGCCGGTCACAAGCGTGGATGGATCCGGTCGTATGGACGGGCATTTTGAGGTCCGGCATGAAAATGGATCCGGCACGATGTTCTATGATACATCGCAGTATGCACCTCCCCGCGGTGACTATCAGGTATATGAAGATGTCCACGGCAGCCAGTGGTACGCAGTACACGGCGAGGCTGCAGTGGAACGCAAGCCGGTTTATGAGAACGGAAAACCGGTCTATGACGGCGAAAATGTACGCACCGTTTCTACGGAAACTGTGCGGTACAAAAGCACACCGTCCCGTTATGGTGAGCCAAAATCCCGTGATCAAACGGAGATCAAGTCGCCAAGGCGGAGACGATAAACGGCGGACAGCCGGATCGGAGCAATGTATTCGGTTCGGCTGTCTTCCTATATAAAAGAGAAAACAAGCCTGCCTTTGGCAGTTTGAATACGGAGGTGAAAGAATGGCAGAGCCGCAAAAGCAGCAAATGGGAGACGGTTCGGATAATATCGGTCAAGCGGCCGGTCAGGCGGCAAAAGCCACCAAAAATGCCGGAAAACAAGCCGCAAAGCAGGCGGCGAAAAAAGGAGCGGAAGCAACAGCCAATGCCGCTGCGGCAACCGTAAAGGCCGGTGTGGAGGGCGGCAAAGCCGTGGCAGAAATTGCAGCCGGTACAGCCGCCGGTGGTCCTTGGGGTGCGATCATCTCCGCCGCATGGGCGATGCGGCATACCCTGTTTAAAATTCTGGTCTGCTTGTGCCTATCGGTGGTTTTCCTCATTGTTATGATCGTAGAGCTGCCCGGGATCATCATCAATAAAGCGCTCGGTATCGACGGCAATGAGCCGACGGTATCCATCACGGAGATCTATGAAAATCTCTCCGAGACGGTTTCGGATATTGTCCAGGCCGGGTACGACGCTTCAATGGCTGAGGTAGAACGATTGATTTCAGACGGAGGCTATGACCGGGAGCTTTCAATGAATGCGCTGATCAATTATGCGCAGAGCTCGGCCGGGTACGACACCGCCTATATTTTGTCGGCATATTCCACTTCGGTGGAACAGCTCAGCAACGACCCGGAGGATATGCAAAAGAAGCTGGACGGTGTGACAGCCAACATGTTTCCCGTAACCTTAGTGGAACGGGAAAATGAAGTGATCACGCCGGTCGCTTACTATACCTACAAGCCGGTCACGATAACCGTGGTAACGAAAACGGTTAAGACCGGAGTGATCAACGGTGTCCCGCAATACCGCTATGAGACGGCGGAAGCAACCTACTATTTGCAGGATCAACAGTTGTCATCAGACACACAGATCGAGGTGGATGCATACGCAGCCGTCACCCTGACGCTTCCCGTTTATAGCGGCAGCAATATCACAGGCACACGCAAGGCAACCTATTATCAGTACACAGGCAAGGAAATGCTTACGCCGGAAAAGAAAACCGTGAAATATCTGGAATGCACCATTCATCCCTTTGACAATACGGTGATTTCCACGGCGTTCGGGCTGGATCTGAACGCCTATTATAACGGTCTGGAAACCACATACGGCGATGTGATCCACTCCCGTGCCTTGGCCCTGAAGAAAACGCTCTACGGAACGGCCGGAAACGGCAGTACCGTTCCGCTTACCGATGTAGAACTGATTGCCTTCCTTGCCCGTCAGAATTGCAGCGAAACACGAAAGCACATTGTCAAAACCGGGCTGTCCCTCGTCGGGAAGGTGCCATACTTCTGGGGCGGCAAATCGGCAGCCGGATGGAATGATGAATGGAATACGCCGAAGCTCGTTACAGCCGCCGGTTCCACAACGACCGGCACGATCCGCCCATTCGGCCTGGATTGCTCCGGCTTTTCAGACTGGACCTATAAAACGGCTGTTGGCGTCAGCTTGAACGGTGCCTCCTGGAGCCAGTGGGACGAATCCTATGCCATTACCGCCGAAGAGCTTTTGCCCGGTGATCTGGGGTTCCTGATGGATGACGACGGAGGCGGATGGAATCATGTACTTATTTTTGCCGGATACGGTGAAAACGGCGAGCGTATGTGGGTCCATTCCTCCGGTGGTGAGGGCGTGATCTTCAATACGCCGAGCTATGAGGCCGGACTGGCACTGCGCCGACCGAAGAATGTAGATTTCGGTGATACACCGGGATAAAAAAGAACGGAGGAATCATGGAAGAAAAAGAATTCAATACGACATTTGCCATTCCGGCAAACTATACCGACTCCGGAAAGATATTTGGCGGAATGCTGGAACCGCGGAATGCGGTCGAGGCACTGATCCTGATATTGGCCATCGGATATCCGGAGTTGATGTTGATCCCGATGGCAACCACAATACGCATCGTTGTGATGACCGTCACGCTGATTCCGATCGGGATCCTCGCCGCTATGGGCATTGACGGCGATTCGCTGTTCCAGTATGCAGGGCACATTATCTGCTATCTAGCGCACAGAAGAAAACTGCATTTGAGAAGGGTGGGATACAAATATGACCAAAGACAGCTCCGCAAAAAGAAAAGCAGGAAAAAGAAAGCCTGAAAAGCTGAGCTTTACCCAGGATTTCATTCCGATCAAAAATCTGGAGCACGGCATTATTGAGACGACCGACGGGCGGTATATCAAAATTCTTGAAATTGAGCCCATCAACTTTATGCTGCGCTCGGAGGAAGAACAGTATGAGATCATCTGCTCGTTTGCAAGCTGGCTGAAAATTTCGCCGGTGCATCTGCAGTTCAAGAGTATCACCCGCAAAGCTGACTCCGATAAGCATATAGCTATGCTCCGAAAGGAAACGGAAACCGAGGAAAGTGAGCAGTGTAAGAAGCTCAGCGAGGGATATATCCGACTTATTAAGGATGTGGGAAGCCGTGAAGCGCTGACAAGGCGCTTCTTTTTGATTTTCCGGTATGAAGAACTGCGGCGTAACGAAAACAGCGACTATGGGCAGATCTGCAGCACGCTGCTGACCGCCGAGCAGAATGCCCGAGCCTACTTCATGCAGTGCGGCAACAATATCCTTCAGCCGAAGGATCCCGACGAAGCAACGGCGGAGATTTTATATATGTTTTTCAATCGCCGTTCCTGTGTGGAGGAGCCGTTTCATTCCCGTGTCGACCGCATCGTCTTAGACACGATGGCGACGAAAAACAAGGTCATCGGGATTGATCCGGTCCCGCATATCCGTATGGCGCATTTTATTGCGCCGCGCGGAATTGACCTGACGCACCGCAATTATATCATTATGGACGGGCTCTACTACTCCTTCCTGTATATCAAAGGAAACGGATACCCGAATAAGGTCCGCGCCGGATGGATGTCCTCCCTCATCAACGCCGGCGAAGGCATTGATGTCGATGTGTTTTTAAGACGAGAAAACCGCAGCAAGACCATCGACAAGGTTGCCCAGCGCATCCGCCTGAACCGCACGAAGCTTAAAAG
This sequence comes from Clostridiaceae bacterium Marseille-Q4149, assembly GCA_018228685.1. Lineage (GTDB taxonomy): Bacteria > Bacillota > Clostridia > Oscillospirales > Oscillospiraceae > Vescimonas > Vescimonas cirricatena. Next base: position 565,817 of record CP073691.1, on the reverse strand, counting down.
CATGCAGGACACCTCGACCGACTATGAGGAGCTTGCCGGTTCCATTCAGGCCGGATATTTCATCAAGCAAGGGATCGCCAATTACAACGAGGACCTTTTTTATATGTCGGTGTTCATGACCGTGTCAGCACGGACCTACGAAGAACTGATGTGGCGCAAACAGCAGATGACCGATATGCTCAAGTCTATGGATATGTATGTCAGCGACTGCAGCTTCCAGCAGGAGGACGCCCTGCGCACGGTGATGCCGTTTCTGCAGATATCCCTGAAGCTTGAAAAGAAATCCAAGCGGAATGTGCTGACCAGCGGTGCGGCCTCTACCTATATGTTCACATCCTTCGAGATGTCGGACGATACCGGCGTGCTGCTCGGAATTAACCGCCATAACAACTCGCTGTGCATTGTCGATCTGTTTGACACGAAGAAAAATAAAAATGCCAATCTGAACCTGCTCGGTACCAGTGGCGCCGGAAAGACCTTTACCATGCAACTGCTGGCACTGCGTATGCGTATGCGCGGCATTCAGTGCTATATTATTGCTCCTATCAAGGGACATGAGTTCCGGCGTGCATGCAACCGCATCGGCGGTCAGTTTATCAAGATTGCACCGGGCTCGCCGCACTGCATCAATATTATGGAGATCCGGCACACCATCAGTCCAGAGATGGAACTGATCGATGAGTTGGATTACAGCGAGATGGACTCCCTTCTGGCGCAGAAAATTCAGCAGCTGATGATCTTCTTCTCACTGCTGATTCCGGACATGACCAACGAAGAGGAGCAGATGCTGGATGAGGCGCTGATCCGTACCTACGGCAAGTTCGGTATCACGCATGATAACGATTCGGTCTATGAGGACCGCAATGCCGTTCCGCCGAAGATGAAGGCCATGCCGATCCTCGGAGATCTGCATGAGGAACTGCAAAAGAATGAAATGACCAAGCGCATCGCCATCATTGTCAGCCGCTTTGTCACCGGCTCGGCGCAGTCCTTCAATCAGCAGACGAATGTGGACCTGTCTAATAAGTATATCGTTCTCGACCTGTCGGAGCTGAAGGGCAAGCTGCTGCCTGTGGGTATGATGATCGCCCTTGATTATGTCTGGGATAAAATCAAAAGCGACCGCACAAAAAAGAAAGCCATTATGATCGACGAGATCTGGCAACTGATCGGTGCCGGTTCCAACCGGATGGCGGCAGAGTTCTGCCTGGAAATATTCAAGGTCATCCGAGGCTTCGGCGGCGCGGCGATTTCCGCAACGCAGGACCTGTCCGATTTCTTCGGATTGGAAGATGGTCGCTACGGTCGGGCAATTATCAATAATTCCAAAAATAAGATCATTCTGAATCTGGAACCGGACGAAGCGGAGTTTGTCCGGGATACGCTGAAGCTTACGAAGACCGAGATCCGTTCCATTACCCGCTTTGAACGCGGCGAGGCGCTGATCTGTTCCAACAACAGTAAGGTGCCTGTCATCATTAAGGCGTCCAAAGAGGAACAGGAAATGATCACGACCGACCGTGCCGAGCTGGAAGCCATTCTCAAGGAGCGGCAGCAGGAGGCGGATTAACAGTGCGTATTTTGCACGGAATACGCATTTTGGCGCAAATGAGTACAAAAAGGAGGTGGTTATCGTGCTGTTGACCGATGAACAGTATGTGGTCAAATGGCTCTCGCAATACGGAGCCTTGCCCCGTGCGCAAATCATAAAGATGCTGCAAAAGCCGCCGCAGACGGCAGAAAAGATCCTGCGGAATCTGAAAAGGCAGATGCGTATCGCAGATGTTTCCGGTGGTTATTATATCGGGCTTGACCCGATGTGCCAGCCGGATCAGCGGATGATCCTGGCGATATGGGTGCTGCTCCGGTTCATTGACAAGGTAGAACCGATGGCGCATTATCCGGCGGTCTATCCGTCGCAGCTATTTTTCTTAAAAGAAAATGTCGGCTATGAGATCGTAGTGCTCTATGACGGCGAGCAGAATCTGTTGAGGCTGCTTCAGCCCCAGGAAGATATGAAATATATCGTTGTGGTGCCTCGGATCGATATGGTGAGCACTGTTCGGCTGCCGAATGCGCCGTGTCTGTTCGCCACAGTAGATTTTTGCGGCCAGGACGAACCGGAAGTTCATTTTTACAGTGAGGAGGCAACCGAGCATGAAGGCTGAAACGACTTATATGAAAACGCTCGGCAAAGTAGAAGCCAAGCTGTCCCGCATGAAGGAACAGGCCGCTGCCGTCCGCTGGTTTTACGAAAACGGAAATCTTCCGGAGAGCTATAACCGGGCGCTTCGGCTTGAGGAACTGTCCGAGCAGACAGTTCTTCTCACCCGTGTCCTTCCGGCCTACACCGGAGCAGCCGGGGCAACAATCCAAACGGATGCGATCATATCCGATACGATTCCGGTCGAGGTCGGGTTTACAGCCGAGGGATGGTTCTCCGTTCGCATTCCGGCACTGCTGCCAAAGAAAGCGTCCGGCTCAGCAGACTATATCCGGTCTTATCTTTATCCGGCTATGCGGAAGTTCTTTGAGGGCAAGCCTCCGGTCCGCTTTCGGGATTGTGTGCTTGCCTATCGCCATGTGTATGACAGAAGCCGCCCGGAACGGGCCATGCGGGATCACGATAATATCGAAACCAATATGGTCACGGACATTCTGGCACTGTATGTTCTGCCCGACGATCACCCGGCAGTTTGTTCGCATTACTATTGCAGCGCTGTCGGAAGCGAGGACCGCACGGAAGTCTATGTGATTCCCAAACACGATTTTCCTATGTGGATGGTCGAAGAGAAAACGCTGCCGGATAAGGGGGTGAAGCTCTATGAAGTCCGCTTTTGTTAAGGGGAAAATCTTATGTAAAAACCGCCGTTTTCCGCCCCGGAAAACTTACATAAGAAATTGGGAGTCGAAAACGCCCGGTATAGCGGCGATTTGGGGCAGATTTCACGGCGGGTATTCCGACAAAGAGAGCAGTCATGTGGTCGGAATTTCTTACAAAGCGAGGTGATGCGCCTATGCAATACTTCCGCCCGGGCAGTCAGCTCCGGCAGCTCATCACAATGCTTTCCATCGCCGGTGAATATCCGATTCGTTCGCTGTACCTGCTCGGCAATGAACGCGCTTACAAAGCCCTGGTTCATAAACTCACCACACCGGAAACATTCCGCATTCCTCAAACGGAAACGGAAATGACCACACGCCTGCTTACCGTTACCGGCAAAGGCAACAGCAGATCTGTGCGCTTTTACAAGGGTGCTCTCCCCATACTGGATTGGCTTCACCCGGGTGCTTACCGGTATTACATGGACGCCTTTTGGGAACACAAATTCCCCGGGAATGCCGCACACCGGGACAGAAACCACCGTGTTGCCGAAGCTGCGGCTATGTGTATGCGCTCAGGTGTTGAATGCCGACCGTATATGCTTCCCATTCTTCAAAACCGGACCATCACCAAGCGGATCCCCGATGCGCCCTGCTTTTATCTTGCCAAAGAACTGAAGAAGCTCGGCGAAGCGGAGATGAACAAAACGATGTTTACCCGGATGGTGGGAACAGCCTATCTCGGGCAGCGCCCATACGCCGTTTATAACATGCGCAGCGCTGTGATGAAATGGAGCGGCAAGGGCGAGTTCAAAACACTGCACAGCGTCATTGAGATCAGCCGCTTGAATGCCGGCACCGATGCAATGCCGGCCGCCATTTTATTTGGTCAGTCTGAGAGCGTCGCACTGAAGACGCTGCTGGAATCCGACACAACCAAGCGGCCGGAGTTCCGGTTTGATGCGATCTACCGAAATCTGTATTTCATCCCAATGGATGAGCATGGCATTCGCCAGTTGCGGCTTATGACCGTACCCGAATGGAAAGAACGGCTTTTGGAGCTTTTATTCGACCCGGATGTGCGGACTTATGACCGTGGACTGTTTGAGTATGACGCAAAAATCGGTGATGCCCATGTGTTCTCGCATCTGGATGGAGATCTCGCAAGGCTGGTTCGCTTTAAGGAAGCCGTCGAGAATCAGTGTGGAAATTATGAGGTGCTGTGTTACCCATACCAGATGGCATTCATCCGGGAATATCTCGGGAACCGCGTAACAATAAAGACGATCGAGTTTGACGCTGTGGAAGCGGAACTCGACCCGGAAAGGAGGGATTTATTTGAACGATAAAAACCGCAAGATAGCCATACTCATCGCCGCCATACTGGGATGCGTCGGACTATTTTATCTGGGCGGTATGCTTGGCCAATTGCTCGGCAACTACGCAGCGTGGATGGACAGCGGCGGCGTTTCCGGCGAAAGCACGATGAAGCCGGTAAACTGGAATCCGCTGATCTGTTTCCCGGCAGCTTTCAGTGGAAATGGAATCAAGGGCATCTTGATGATTCTGCTGATCGCCGGCGCCATCTTCGCCTATGTGAAGCTCCACGATAAGTTTGACGGGAAGCAGCATGACCCTCGCGGCTTTGCCAGAAGCAAATCCGGTATCTACGGCACGGCATCCTGGATGGACGAAAAAGAAATGAAGGAAGTTCTAGAGATATCGCCGGTTCCTGATGCCAAAGGTACGATTCTTGGCGAGTACAACGGAAAAGCCGTCTGTATGCCGGAGGACACCAGACTCAACCGCCATATTGCCATTTTCGGCGCATCCGGTACTATGAAGTCGCGTGCGATTATCCGAAATGCGCTGTTTCAGGCGCTGCGGCGCAGCGAGTCCGTAATCGTGACCGACAGCAAGGGCGAGCTTTATGCCGATACCTCGGAAATGTTCCGAAACGCGGGCTACGATGTGAAGATCTATAATCTCGTATCCCCTGAGCACAGCGACTCGTGGAACTGTATGTCAGACTTGAACGGCGACACATTGATGGCGCAGGTGCTGACCAATGTCATCATCGGCAACACCAGCTCAGGTAAAGGCGACCACTTTTGGGACAACGGTGAGGGCAATCTCTTGAAGGCGTTGATTTTGCTCATTGACCAGGATCGGACCCGAAGCCCCGATATGAAGCATCTGTCCGCCGTATATCAGCTGCTCACGCAAAACAGTGAACGGCAGTTGACCGCTATGTTTGACAAGCTTCCGCTTGACCATCCGGCACGGGCGCCATTTAATCTGTTTGCCCAGTCCAGTGATACGGTGCGTTCCGGCATCATACTGGGTTTGGGTACACGCCTTCAAGTGCTTCAGAACCAAGCAGTACAGCGAATCACGAGCCGGTCTGACATTGACCTGACGGCGCCTGGCAGAAACAAGTGCATCTATTACATTGTGCTGAGCGATCAGGACGCTACGATGGCGTTCCTGTCATCGCTCTTTTTCTCATTCATGTTCATCAAACTGACTCGATATGCCGACGGTCGTCCGAACGGCCGCTGCGATGTGCCTGTCAATCTGATACTGGATGAGTTTAACAATGTGGGGCGCATTGGAGGCGCAGAAGATGGATCCGACTTTGCCAGATCCCTTTCTGTTGTGCGGTCGAGAGATATTCGAGTCATGCTGGCCGTGCAGAGCCTCGGTCAGCTGCAGAACCGGTATCCCAAAAATCTATGGGCTGAAATTATCGGCAACTGTGACATCCAGCTGATGCTCGGTTGCACCGATGATGTGACCGCCGAGTATATCTCAGCCCGGTCCGGTGATATGTCCGTGCAGGTCAATTCTACCATGACGGTCCGTCAGACCATCGCGGTGGCGCAGGTCATTCCCCAGTACCGTCATACTGAGGGTCAGGGACGCAGACGGCTTCTCACACCGGATGAGGTTTTACGGCTTCCCAACGAGGAACTGCTCTGCATCATACGCGGGCACAACATTTTGAAGCTGAACAAACTGGATTTCACCAGACACCCGATGGCAAAGCAGATTGTAAAGGCATCGGTATATGATTATCAGTCGGCAGCCGATACGCTTGCACCTACACCCACCCAGTCTGACACCGAACCGGCGCCGCCCAAGAAAGCGACGCGCAGAAAAAGCTTATACAGCTCGGCACAACCGCCGAGTGAATTTTAACAAATAAAGGAGGACAATCTATGCCAACCAAAAAGAAAGCAGAGCTTCCCGAGGAGATGACGACTCCTTTGGAGGCGCAGGAATCCCAGACTGAGGAGAATATCACAGCATCACCTGCCGAAGGGGCACCGGATGACACCTGTGATGCCTCGCTCTCCCAGACTGAAACAGATTCGAAGGAAGCGGAGGCCTCTTCGGCCGGAATTCCGGGCGGAGCTCTCGACGAACCGACGGAATCTCAGACTGAGGTCAAAAGGCCCCGCAGGCGCAAGAAGACCGAGCCGGAACCGTCCCAGTCTGACGCAGAGCCTGAAAATGCACCGAATGCCAAGGAAGACGGCGTCGACGCGATATCAAAGCCCAAGAGAAAACGCACTTACACCAAACCGAGCGTGTCGGTACTGTCCATTGACGATCGTCCGACGGTCGAAACGGAGGCGGATAAGGCCAAAAACGACCTGCTCGACCTCATTGAGTCACAGCGAAGCGGCCGTATCCTGACCGGGACGATCCAGGGTGTGGAACAGTCGGCGGATAACCCCCGTCATGCCTTCGCAGTCCTGTATCACGGTGAGTTCAAAGTCATCATTCCTGCCGCTGAGGCAGTCGAACCACCCGAGGACTATCGTGGTCGAGATCCGGATGAGGTACTTCATTACATGCTGACTAAGCGTCTCGGTGCCGAAGTCGACTATATTGTCAAAGGCATCGATCCCAAATCCGGTATTGCAGCGGCGAGCCGCCTTGAGGCTATGCGTGCCCGAAGAAAAGAAATGTATTTTGGCACAGACCGGGACGGCAACAACCGCATCTATGCCGGTGTTTGCGCAGAAGCCAGAGTTGTCTCTGCCATCCGTGCAGGAATCTTCATCGACCTGTTCGGTGTGGAGAGCTACATTCCCCTCAAGGAACTGAGCTACCAGCGCTGGATGGACGCGGCGGCTCACTTCCAGCCCGGCCAGCGCATCCTCATCAAGGTCTTGGATGTGGATCGCAGCGACCGTGACCATGTTCGGGTTTCCGCCTCCGTGAAACAGGCGGGAGAAAACCCGTATGAGAAAGCCCTGCGCAGATATTCCGTTGGCAACCGTTATGTCGGTACTGTCAGTATGGTGGATGTGAATGGCGTGTTTGTGGCGCTGGACGGCGGCATCGACTGCCTGTGCAGTTACCCCAAACGGGGTCGCCCGCCGAGAGGCGCCAGAGTCACCGTCCGGATCCTCGGAATCAACCACGAGACCAACCGGATCTGGGGCGCCATTACCCACATTGCCATGCCGCATTGAGAAAAGAAAGGAGATTTTATGTTACATTGTGATCTGAGTCAGCAAGAACAGCATCGCAGGAAAGAGATCGCCGAGCATACCCGTCAGATGCTTCTGACAGAGCTGCCGATCGACAGTCAGGATGAAACTTCGATCATGGGCAGGTATCGGGATTATTACCTGCAGATCTCGTTTTCCGAGCTTCACCCGCTGATGGTGGTTTGCCTCGCCAAGGCGCTTACCCATCCGGGTACCGCAAAGCAGTGCCGGATCGCAAACAATCTGAATCTGAGAAGTGTACTCGGAAGTCATGCTATCAACGATGAAGTCGGCTGCTATTCCTACCGTGCAACGCACTGGCTGGATACCGAGTTGGATGCCAAGCGATTTTATGAAATTCTCGACCGGTGCGTCGACGAAGCGGACCGCGGCTTTTATAAGCTTGCGTGCTGAGTTGTAAAATCCCAGACTCGTCCGTGTAATGATGGTAAAAACACAAATCGGGAGTATGCATCATGAAAAAGCTTTTGATTTTATCCTGCGCATTGGCATTCTGTTTGACACTTGCCGCCTGCCATACCACAGACTCGGCTGATAACACCGCCCCTTCAGTCGCTCCGGGCTCAGCAATTGCCAATGAGTCCTCTGCTCACCAGACTGAATCGGAGAGTCCCCTGGAGGAGAGCCGGACATCTCAGGATACGACCGTCACATCAGACCCAACTGAAAATGAGACGACAGCCCCTGCCAAGCCGGCGGATCCCATGTCGACGACCGAACCGGAAAGTGAAAAAACCACCGAGCCTACGACTCCCCCTCAGACCGAGCCGGAAAACGAACCTGCCGAACCGCCTTCGGAACCCGGGAAGATGTATGCCGGGGCCGAGGACGCCCGAACGGTCGCCGATAAGGTGCTGGAGTACATCAACAGCTTCCGCACATCACCGGCAGTCAAATTGCCGGGTCTTACGAGCTATGCTGAGTATCGAAGCCGACAGCTCATCGGCAATTTTGCCCATGATACAAATGATGAGCGTGCAGCGGCAACAGCGCTTCAGTATGGCGAGTATGTGGATCCGAGTGTCTACGGCGGCAGCGGTGAACCGTACTACCGTGCCAATGCCAACGAAGCCATTGCAAAGGCTGGTTATGTCGGTACGGTGGACGAAGTTGCCTATAAGCTGGCGACCTTGGTCAGAAACAGTGCGGAGCACTGGTGCTATATCGGCTCGGCCGAGTATGGCTATATTGCCGTTGGCGTAACTTATGAAAGCGGCATGTGGTATTGCGACATCGCAGTTGCTGCCGAAAACACGGACAATCTTTAAGAACCATCAAGGAATTGCAGCCTCACCCAAAACGGTGGGGCTCTTTTCATACCCAAATCAAGAAAGGAAGATACCAAGATGAACAAGAAATTCACCTCGCGCATCCTGTCAATGCTTTTGGCAGTGCTGATGCTCATCTCGATGATGCCGACAAGCGTTTTTGCGGCACCGGCATCTGACATTCCGGCAGAGATGCTGGATAATGTTTTCCTCGATGCGCTGGAGTACACCGGCTATAAGGTACAAGCGCAGAAGGATGACGGAACAATTTTCAAAAAGTACAGCGGTGGCGCAACCGCCTATCTCTCGAAAATCTCCTACGGGCTGAATAAGTACGGCACGGAAACCGTTGCAAAAAGCGGTACGGCAACCGGGCTCGCACCGGATATTGCCGGATTCGAGAGCAGCGGCCTTTGCTGTGCCTCTTTTGTTTCGTATGTGTACTACAACTATCTGCCAAACATTGCGGGCATTGACACCAGCAGTGCAACCCGCCCGTACAATCTGCGTACCGCAACGGCATACAACGCTGCTGCGAATGCTTGGGTCAGTGCCGGTACGGCACGCCGCATCAGCTTCAGCCAGAATGCGAACGGCAACAATTTTATTCCCAGTGAGGATATCCCGATCGGTTCTCTCATTATTTTCAAACACATTCCGACCGGGGACATAGCCCATGTTGCCGTGTATGCCGGTTATTACAACGGAACCCACTTTGTTTTTCATGTTGGAAACGATAGAGGGCCGGAAATCAGTTCGATCGTCGGCATGTCCAAGGGTGATTACCCGGAAGCCGTCGTACAGGTCGTCACTCCGGAATTCGTAGAGGCAGCCGGCAAAATCGAAGTCTATAAAAAGGATCCGAAGGGCGCAGCACTGAGCGGCGCCTATTTTATTGCCACCAACACCTCGACCGGAGCAGAATATGCCATCGGTCCTACCGACAGCCGCGGCTACGCCTGCACCAAAGAGCGGCTGCCGTTTGGCACTTACAAAATCGTGGAAACGGTTTTCCCGACGGACTACACCTATTCAGGAACCAAGGAATGGATCCGCACAGTCAGCGCTTCCAATAACGGCGTGGTAACGATCCAGGCAGTCAATGAACTGAAAAAGGGCAATATTGAGGTCTACAAAAAATCATCCGGTACCAACGAAGCCCTCAAGGGAGCCATTTTCACAGTCTATGATATGTCCGGCGCAAAGGTAACAACCATTGGGCCGACCAATGATCGTGGATATGCCAAATCCGCAGGTATTCCTTACGGCTCCTACCGAGTAGTCGAGACGACCTTCCCATTCAACTATGAGCCGGACGGTCAGACCGAATGGAAGGTCACCATTGATACCGCACACGGCAGCCTGGCAACGGTCAATGCTTATAACCGGCTCAAAAAGGGTCATATTGAGGTTCTGAAATCCGACGCCGAATCCGGAAAGGACCTCAGCGGAGCAGAATTCACCGTCTATGATCTGGCCGGTGAAGAGATTGCCGTGATCGGACCCACGGACAAAAACGGTTATGCCAAGTCCGGCGAGATCATCTATGGCGATTATATTGTGAAAGAGACCAAAGTCCCGGTCAATTACCAGCCGGACGGCGATGCGCAGTGGAAGGTAACGATCGACGATAACAGCCCGCTTATCACCCTGGACATTGCCAACCTGCGTCAGTATGGAATGGTCAAAGTCCGCAAGACCGCCGAAGACGGTTTGGTGGAGGGTCTGACTTTCCGCCTGACCGGCACCTCCGAATACGGCGAGCCCGTGGATATGACCGTTGCTACTAATGTGGCCGGCACTGCCGTGTTTGAACGCGTCCCGATCGGTACGGACTACACGCTTTCCGAAGAGAACACCCCCGAGCGATATGTGATTCCGGAGGTGCAGAACATTTCTGTCGAGTGGAATAAAGTGACCGAGCGCCAGTTTGATAATATCCTCAAAAAATGGCGTGCTGATGTCCTCAAGGTCGATGCCTCTCTCCGCAGCAATAGTGAGCATGGAACCCCAAAGATGCTCTCGCTCGACTCAGACAGCATTGTGGAGAAACTCGGCTATCCTTACGGTGAAACCCAAGGCAATGCCACACTCGCCGGAGCAGTTTACGGCGTTTATCGCTATGATGAGCTCGTGGACACCTATGTGACTGATAAAAACGGATATTTCCTGACCGACTACTATCCCTGCGGCGAGGGCTGGAATATTCGTGAGATCACACCCTCGGAAGGATATCTTCTGGATGAGACCATCTATTGGCTCGGTGTGACACCCGGACAGTATACGCTGGAGAAGAATACGGAAGAGCTGGATGTCTATGAGGACATCATCTTCGGCAGCCTGTATCTCATCAAACACATGGATGACGGCAGCACCGGTCTGGAAACGGTTGAGGCCGGAGCGGAATTTGAGGTGTATTTGAAGACTGCGGGATCTTACGGAAATGCCAGGGATACGGAACGGGACTACCTGATTACCGACGAGCACGGATACGCCGGGACGAAGCAGCTTCCTTATGGCGTCTATACAGTCAGACAGACGAAAGGCACGGAGGGCTTTGATCTGGCAGCGCCCTTCGATGTTTTCATTGATAAAGACGGATGCTGCTATCAGTATCTGCTCAACAACGCACCCTTTACCGGATATCTCAAGATTCAAAAGACGGATGCGGAATCCGGTCTGAGTATCCCGTATGCAGGCGCAGCGTTCCAGATTTATAACCCGGACGGTACCAGAGTTACCATGCAGTATACCTACCCGGAACTGACGGTGATCGACACCTTCTACACCAACGCGGAGGGCTATCTGATCACTCCGGAAGTACTTCCGTTCGGGAAGGGCTACTCCATTGTGGAAGTCAAAGCCCCGTATGGCTATGTATTGAACTCCGATCCGGTCTATTTTGATGTGACCGCAGACTCGGCAACCGAGGACGGCGGCATCACATTGATTGAGGTCACCCGTTCCAACATGCCGCAGAAAGGCATCATCCGTATCACTAAGACCGGCGAAGTATTCTGGACGGTCACGGAGGCGGACGGGATCTATAAACCGGTCTATGCGGTCAAGAGTCTGCCCGGCGCAGTGTTTGAGATCCGTGCAGCAGAAGATATCTATACCCTTGACGGCGTCATGCATTACGCAAAGGGCGAGATCGTGGATACGATCACGACTGGGTCTGACGGCGTGGCATCGAGTAAGGAACTGTATCTCGGAAAATATGAGATCCAGGAGATCACCGCGCCACACGGGATGGTTTTGAACGGCACAATTCAGACGGTGGAGCTGACTTACGCCGGTCAGGAGGTTGCCATTACGGAAACCGCCGGTAATCTCTATAACGAACGCCAAAAGGTCAAAGTATCCCTGCGTAAGGTGCTGGAGCAGAATGAATTGTTCGGCATCGGTATGAACGGCGAGCTGAAAAACATCACCTTCGGTCTGTATGCCAAGACTGACCTGGTTGCCGGTGACGGGACTGTCATTCCGGCAGGTGGGCTCATTGAGATCGTGACCTTTGATGATAATGGCATGGCGACGGTCAGTACCGACCTGCCTCTGGGCAGCTATTACCTGCAGGAGCGCAGTACGGACGAGCACTACATCCTGGATGACACCCATTATGAATTCAAGTTTTCTTACGGCTCGCAGGAAACTCAGGTGGTCGAGATCTCTGTCAATGATGGTGCCCCGATCAAGAACGACCTCAAGTACGGTATGGTTTCCGGCCGCAAGGTCGATGAGGATGGCCATGTGATTGCCGGTGCAATTTTCGGCCTGTTCCGCAATGATGAAAATGAGTATACGGCTGAAAATGCGTATTTAACGGCGGAAAGCGCACAGGACGGTACCTTCAAATTTGAAAAGGTTCCCTTCGGAACCTGGGTCGTTCGTGAGATCCAGCCGGCCAAGGGCTTTGTTCTCAATGAGAAGGCATATCCGGTCACGGTATCCGAAGACGGCGATGTGGTGAACATCCAGCTGGAGAACCGGTATATCCGTGGTAATATCGAAGGCATCAAGCTCGACGAGGACGGTAATGTGATCGCCGGTGCGGTATTCGGTTTGTTCCGTGAAGGCGAAACGGAGTTTACCGAGGAAACTGCCGTGCGTGTAACGGAGTCTGACAGCACTGGTAAGTTCCGCTTTGAAGACATCCGATACGGGAAATGGATCATCCGCGAGCTGAAGCCGGCGACCGGGTATGTGCTCAATGAAACACCGATCGAGGTAGAAATCACCGAGGACGGTAAAACCGTTTTCATTACCGTCGAGAACAAATTCATTCGCGGCGACATCAAAGGCTACAAGGTCGACGAAGACGGAAAGTTGGTTGTGGGTGCGCTGTTTGGTCTCTTTACGGAGGATGATACGGAATTCACAGAGGAAAACGCCGTACTGACGGCGGTGTCCGATGCAGACGGCATCTTCACCTTTAAGAATGTGCGATTCGGGAAATGGATCGTGCGCGAGCTGAAACCCGCTGAGGGCTTCGTCCTCAACGAGACAGAGTTCCCGGTCGACATTACTAAGGATGGTGCCGTGATCGAGCTCAAGGCCGAGAACCGCCACATCTATGGCGCAGTCCATACGACCAAGGTCGATAAGGATTACCCTGACCATCTGCTTAGCGGTGCTGTGTTTGAGGTCTACCGTGATGCAAACGGAAATCAGCAGTTCGATCCGGATGTGGATGAGCTGGTCGGTACCCTTTCAGAATGCGAGCCCGGTCTGTATGAACTCGCTGAGCTGCGTTACGGCGGGTACTTCCTCTATGAAAAGCAGGCGCCTGTTAATTTCGTCAAGGACAACGGATACTACTATTTCGAGATCGTAAATGACGGAGAGCTGGTGGAAGTAGCGAATCAGGCCGGCGTCGGCTTCATCAACGACCATATGGTCGGCAATCTGAAGATCGTGAAGACCTCCTCGGACGGCCGTGTGGAAGGCTTCAGCTTCCGTATCACGGGTGAGGATTACGATGAAGTTTTCACGACCGACGCAAACGGTGAGATCTTCATTGAAAACCTGCGCATCGGCAAATATACCGTGACGGAAGTTGAGGACAGCGTCAGCGCCGGGTATAAACGCCCGGATCCATTTGAGATCGAGCTGACCGCTGATGAAACGCTGACAGTCAATGTCCATAACGACAAGGTCACGACCGACCATCCGGACAGCCCGAAGACCGGTGACAATTCTCATATGGCTCTGTGGTTGGGTCTGATGCTCGCAAGCCTTGACGTCCTGATCGGTACGATCCTTTATTCCCGCAAGAAGAAGCATCTTGCAGACTGAAAAGGGAGGTAAGGCAATGAAAACAAAACTGACAAAAGGCATTCTGCTGATCCTGTCGCTGCTATGCATCCTCTGCGTTCCGGTCACACCGGTCTATGCGGTGCAGCAAGGTACGGACGGCAGCGAGCTGCAGGTGGTAAAAGCAGAACAACTGGAGATCCAGCTTGGCACATCATGGTCGGGTGTAGAGTTCCAGCTCAAGACGGACGCCGGGGTTTACCCCGGCACCGTCAAGGTCGGAACGGACGGCGTGCTCCGCCTTGAGATCGGCGGTAGCTCCCAGTACATTCTGGCCTGTATGAATTCCTCAACTTCGATTCCGGAGCCGGAGGATACAGCAGACTCAACAGATCAGACGCAAGCTCCTGCCACAACAGAGCAAAACCCTGAGTCAAATGAGAAAGCTGCATCCGGTATCCCGACGCTGCATATCATCCTCTTTGCAGGCGGTATGGTCATTGCCGTCGGCACTCTGATCGTCATGCAGATCCTCAAGAAAAAACATGAAAATGAGGCACCGGATGATGAGGAAGACGAGGAATAACGATTCCATTTCAGTTTGGACAAAATGCAAAACTTGTAGGAATATTAGCTGTGCGATATGAAATAAATATTCCGTAAAGGCTTGACTTTTGCATGCCGTTCTGATATACTATAGGCGTGGCAGGAGCTTGCGTTCAGGCTCTCGATACGTCTATGGTACGGCGTCAGACTTCGCCTCGGGGATGAGGCAAGGAATCGTTACGGATTTGCGCACTGAGCAAGTCCACAACAACGCAGGCAATTGAATATGATAGCCGGAAGGCTGCTTGGATGCTTACAGGTTGAGTGTTGGGGAGATACGTTTTCCAACAGACTTTGTATGCGCTTAGCAACCTTCCGGCTTTTCCTTTAAGAACTCGGAGGTTAATTTATGAATAAAAAGAAAAAACGAAAGGGGTTTAACCGAAGCAGTATGCGATGCCCGTATTGCGGCAGTCCGGTTATTTATCGGAGCGCAGACGGAATCTATCGCGATAATTCGAGAGGAACGATGCTATATGTGTGTTCGCACTATCCAGAGTGCGATGCCTATGTTCGGGTTCACACCGGTACCAATATTCCGGTAGGAAGTATGGCCAATCACGAGCTGCGTACATTGCGCCGTACAGCGCACCATTACTTTGACCAGCTTTATGAATCCGGTTATATGAGTAAGCAGGATGCATACCAGTGGCTGGCCGACCTGATTGTGGCGCCGCTTTCCGAAGCGCACATTGGGTATCTTGGCGAGTATTACTGTAAGCAGGTGATCGAAGAAAGCAGAAAGCTCTTAGAACGGCAGAAAGCCAAAACGCGGGGGCGATATTATACACAGAAAGGAGGCGCACTGGCGTCATGACCCTGACAGCAGAACAGCAAAAGAAAGTGGAGCAGAATATTCGGCTGGTCCAGAAAGTGATCAACGATAAAGTTCACGGCCCGTATCAGTTGGGCTTTTACACCTATGACGATATTTTCCAGATTGGCTGCATCGGCCTCTGTAAAGCTGCGGCAACAGATAAAGGCGGGACCTTCTCTACCTATGCCTATCGCTTGATATGGAATGAGATCTGTGACGCATTGATTTACATTACTCGGCGGCAGGCTCATGAATCTTCCTGCGATTTAGTGCCGCTTGCACAGGATAAAAGGGAAATGACTGCAGACACCTTGATGCAGCAGATAGATATGCAAAATGCGCTGGAACGCGCAAAACAGGAAGCATCTCCCTGTGTGGTAAAGGGCATCGCGGCCATGCAGCAAATGGCTACTGGAACATCGAGCAGGGAAATTGGAGACGCCTTGGGTGTCTCTGCTAAACTGGTCTGTGCATGGATATCAAAGGCGCGGGCGTACCTTCGGAATCGGCCGGAAATCCGTGCGTTAGTGGAACAATAGAACGAAGCGCTAAAAAGAACAGGACACCATCAGGGCACCCTCCGTAGGGAGGGGGCCCCTGAGCGGCTCTTGTATCTTAGTTTAATAAGTTTTCGGAAGACGGTGTATCCCTTGCGGTTACGCCGTTTTCCCTTGGCTGCACTCGGTAAGGCGCTGCTGGTGGGCTTCTTCCATCGCCTCTTGGGTGTGTCAACTTGAGGAAGAAGTCTACGCCGCTATTGTGGATGTACAGAAGCTACACTTGCTTGCTGTTAATGCACATAGGCGCATACATTACAATCCTGTCCACAAACTCGTGAGTCAGTTCCGGGGTCAAGGTTTTCAGCTCTGTGATTCTCTTGACCTTCTGAATGAAACTCTGCAAGCTCTCGGTCTTATCTGTTTCGATTTCCAAATAGAGGCCTCTGGTGCGGCAGCTTTCAGCTTTTCCCCATCTTCGTAGGACTGGGATGCGGCATAGCGCTGCTCGTCAGTCAACTTCCCTCTATCGTTACCTTCGTAGTTTTTCTAGAGCAATGTGTCAATCTCAGCAATACGATTCTTCACCTTGCTCAGCTCCCGGTGCCTGGCGGCAAGCTGCTTCTTGTCTTCTACATCGTGTGATGATATAATTAACGACATATAATGACATCATTATTGTAGGAGGGAATTTCGTTGATTATCTACTTACAGATGATAGAAAGCGACGAAGATAAATCCAAGTTTGAACAGCTTTACATAATGTACAAGGGCTTGATGTTCCATGTTGCCATGAAAATCCTGAAGAATGAATTTGATGCCGAGGATGCAGTACATCAGGCGTTTCTATCCCTTATTGAGAATCTGAAAAAAATATCGGATGTCAAATGTCCAAAAACCAGAGCTTATATCGTTATTATTACAGAACGGAAAGCAATAGATATCATTCGCAGCCGATCAAAACTGGTAGATGTGGAATTTTGGGAGAGTACCTATGGCATCGAAATCCCATTGCCTGGTGATCATGGTTTGGCCGATGCTATGGCACGATTACCGGCTGCCTATCGTGATATCCTATTGCTGCGCTATTATAATGGATACTCTGTACGAGAAATATCATCTATGCTGCATATAAAAAAGGATACCGCACAAAAGCAGCTTTGGAGAGCTAAGGCCGCTTTGCAAAAACATTTGAAAGGAGATGCGTAAAATGTCAAAGATGATATGGTCAGAACAGGAACTGTCCAACGCAGCAAAGTCTGTAGCAGAGTCCATGCTTACTTCATTCCCATCTCCCCGTGAATGCGAACATGTATTTTCCGATGATTTTGAACATAGCATGGAGATATTACGAAAAAAAACAAGCGTAGGGTTGTTGCGCATAAAATATGGCATCGGGTTGCGGTAATATTAATTGTGACGATTCTGTCTGTCAGTACATGGCTGACAGTTGATATACAGGCAAGAGAGCGTGCCTTCCAATGGATAAAAGAAATCTATGAGAGCATAACGATCTATCTTTTCAATAGCGAAGATAATGAAATAAATCACATCTATTATGAGCCGTCATGGATACCGGACGGATTTTCACTGGTAGATAGCTATCAAGACAGCGATTATTGTCTTCGCATATATGCCAACGATACCGGAGAAAAAATGTTTTCTGTTGAATATACCTTGATGCAGCATACCAGCATGAGCACAACAGCACAGGAGTATAGCGAAGTAGTCAAAGTCGATATCAACGGGCTTCCGGCAGATTTATACATTGGCAATGAAACTTCGTCAGAAAACGCCTTAATATGGGTGGACGAAGCAAATCAGGTTGTGTTTAATATACAGGGAAATATCAGCAACGAGGACATAGTGCACATAGCACAATCACTTATTTTGTCGATTTCTACAAAATAATAAAATTATGTAATTATGGTGTCCAAAAAGCGCCCCCTTTCTCCGTTCTAATGTTTAGAAGAATTGAGAAAGGGGGTGTATTTATGAAAAAAAAGGCCATGTCTCTCATCCTTGCACTCATCTTATTGTTATCCTGCTCCGCAACGGCGCAAGCTATATCCGTACAAGCAGCTACGCCGTCGGCTTCTATTACCATCAACGGAACAACAGCTACATGCAGAGTGTCTATCGCCAAGCCCGGAAAATCCATCCATGCAACACTTCAATTATGGCAAGGTAGTACGATGCTCGACTCTTGGAGCGGTAGCGGGACATCGTATCTGCTTGTCACAGGTTCCCATAAGGTAGCAAAAGGGAAAACATATACAGTAAAAGTAGTGTGCACAGTTGATGGGCAAAGCTTTTATGTGAATCCCGCTACTGCAACAGCATAGTAGGTAACTTGTAATATAGATGAATACTCTATATTGCAGTCCATGTATACAGCGGTTGACAGAATGAGGGTGATTCCAATGATTTAATCATATTAATTACATAAGTACATAAGAAACCCAAACATGTACAAAGAAAGGAAATAAAGATGAAGAAGATTATTACCTTGATTATGGCGTTTCTCGTATGCGCAGCAATGGCTGTTCCTGCGTTTGCCTCTACATCTGACACAAGAATCACCGGGTTTAGTGTAAATGTGTATTCCTACCATCGTCTTACACCCAGAACAAAAGATGATTCATCAGCTGTGTATTTTTATTATCGTGACGGAAAGCGCGATCACATCAGAGCAAGGGCTCTTGGCGGATCCGCACAAAACGGATCAATGAACAACTGTACTGTATCTGGCGGAACTCGTGTGAATTATGTGACATGTCACAACGGGAACAAGTACAGTATTCATTCCTTCATTAATGAGGACGGCTATCGCTGGGCGACTCTTTCCTTCTCGTGCCCCAATCTTTTGGGTGAAACTTTGTCCGGTGAATGGAGCCCTGATAGCGCAAACTCGTATAAGGATGCAACGCCCTGACTGTAAATCAAATACAAAGCATTCAAAACAAGCCGAGATGGAGCAGTAAACATTAGCGGAGGAATAACATAATGGGGAACTGTATTAGAACCGAAATGTGGAAAGCATTTCACAACAAAATGATGCGCAGTGCATTGCTGATCGGTTTTATTCTTGTCATAGCTGATTTGGTTCAAACTGCAATTACCGTCAGTGACTTAGGCGCATCCTATGCACATTCCCCGGGCGGATATGATGGGTGCAGCTTATTTGTCAATTGGATCGGCGTCAACGGAGTCACCGTCGGGGCTGTAGTCTTCTATGCCGTTTGGCCATTTTTGGCTGCTATGCCTTATGGGTGGTCATTGTATGAGGACAACAGGTCTCATATGACAAATAATATTCTTACCAGAGTTCCGTATTCTCAATACCTAACAGCCAAAATGGCGGCTGTATTTGTTAGTGGCGGCATTGCTATTGCATTGCCGGTAACTACGGATCTGTTTGCATCCGCGATGGTATGTCCCGCCTGTATTCCTCGGGTTGCACTGCCTATTACAGGATTCTGTTCAGGCACAGCCTTTTTGGCGAAGCTATACTATACCCACCCTTGGCTGCATGCAATCATCTGGTGTGTTATTGAGTTTTTCTGGGGCGGCGTTGCGGCCAGTCTGTGCATTATCGTCGGGCATAAGGTAAAACACCGATTCTTTGTGACAGCAACTCCACTTCTGCTGTTCCTATTACTTGATTTCATTACCCCCATGCTTGCCGACGCAATGAACTGGTATATAGAGCTCTCGCCTTTAAGGCTGTGCAATTTGGCAAGTACAAATCCCAGTCCCACATGGATCATACTTGCGGAACTTATTCTTTTGACATTCGTATCTGTTCTTACGGGGATATATAGGAAATACAGACATGAGGTTTTATAGGCTGTTGCGCTGTGATCTGCGGCAGGGATTGCAAAGGAGAAACTATCTGATTGCCACTCTCCTCTTTTCCATGCGCTTATTCGCAGTATATCGCTCTGTGCAATTCTATTGCAATGTGGAATCCATTTCAAGCCGGGGTTCAATTGGCGACTATATGCTGTGTCTATTTCGCGGCATGGCAATCATACAACACGGCTCTATGGAAGAAAAGGTGTCGGTCCCCATCGAATGGCTGATTGTGTGCGGCTTTTGCCTGTATATAACAGCAGCATATCCTGCGCAAGGTATCAGTGTACAAGGTCAGCAAGTTTTCCTACGCACATCGCGTGGGAAATGGTGGCTGTCTAAGTGTATATGGTGCATAGCAAGCTGTACTTTATACTTTGCCTGTGAAATGATTGCCATAATAGGCACAGCGATTCTGACACCCGTTACCTTCGGCCTAAACAACACGCCCGAAATCACCGCATTCTTGTTTTCGGAGGTCTTGTGTGGAGAGACAATTTCACTCACGCCGGCAAGTGTTATCCTATACGCTTTGCTCCTTCCGTTTGTGACGCTTACGGCCGTATGTATGCTGCAAACACTCTTAAACCTTGTGGCCCGTCCGGCCATTAGCTTTCTAATATGCTTTGTCACATATATTGCTGCCGCATATTTCCCTATTGAATGGTTGGTCGGCAACGGAGCGATGGTGATGCGATACCAGCTTTTTGATGCAAATGGATTGAGTTATCGTAAAGAACTGGTGTTTACACTGCTACTGTTGCTCTTATCAATAGGCGCAGGATATTTACTGATACAAAGAAAAGACCTCATATCTCTTGAAAAATAGGACGGTGATACGATGAATATTGTGGTGGATCATGTCACAAAAACCATTCACAGAGCGGTCGTGCTGCAAGACATCAGTTTGAATTTTGAAAGCGGAAAAGTCTACGGATTGCAAGGGGAAAATGGATCGGGTAAAACGATGCTTTTACGTCTGATGTGTGGGTTGATCTATGCGACAGAGGGCAGTGTTTCAGTAAATGATCGTCGCCTGGGGAAGGATCTGGATTTCCCTGAATCTGTGGGCGTGATGATCGAGAGTCCCGCATTTATTGACGAGTATACCGGGCAAAAAAACCTGGAGTTGCTTGCCGGTCTAAAACAGCTGATCTCGGTCTCCGACATCCATAACACCCTGCAAGCGGTTGGCCTGGACCCGAATGATAAACGGACTTTCAAAAAATATTCATTAGGCATGAAGCAACGCCTGGGTATTGCTGCGGCCTTGATGGAAAAGCCCGATCTGCTGATTTTGGATGAACCAACAAATGCACTGGATGAGCAGGGCGTTGCTATGATCGCACAGTTGATCCGTAAAGAATGTCAGTGCGGTGCATTAGTGGTCGTTGCGTGTCATGATGCTGACTTTGTGCAGAGTGTATCGGATGTTGTTATTCAAATACAAGCGGGAAGGGTAACATCGGTGATAGGCAAATGAAAGGCAAAAAGAAATTCTGGCTGATTTTCTCCGTTGCGGCAGTAGTGCTCTTTGTTTGGATGATCCGCTATAAAGCAATTAATCAGGATTATCGTCAACGATGGTCTGCCAATACAGAGAAGACATACTCCGTTGGAGAAATCGTTCCTATTGCGCCGGATTTTGTAGGGTATAATTTGGCGGCTGAAGGCTATATGCTTCAGGTCAACCGTTTTGAAATTGTAGATTATCGTGCCTATACTTCCGCCTTGCAGTATGACGGAACCGATCGAAGTCGAATTCCCGATAAGATTGCGTTGGTTAGCGTTACTGTTTCTCAGCAGAATAGTTCCGCAGAAGGATTCCCTTTAACGGAACTATCATTATACACCACGGATATGCTCATGAATATGGATTGGGATCTCTTGGGCGTGGTTAATCCTATATTGGACGGTGCCACCGGGATTCGGTTACAGGATGGCGCCTCATGTGATATTTTGCTGCCATTTGATCTGTATAGATATCGCTTCACATCCGCTGAATGGAATCGTTTAGAGCAAAGCAATATCTGGCTGCAAGTGACAAATTATCCTACCAGAAAAATCGTTCGAGTGAATATAGGTGAGGAGTAACTGTAGTTCCGGATTTTCGTATTACTAAATAGATGTTGCCATCCCTTATCTGTGCATTAGTAGAACATACACCATCCCGCAAGGGTAGTGTATGTTCTACTTTTAGAATATTGACAACTTGGGCTGCTGTTTTACAGGCTGAGTCATAAAGCATTCTTCCAGGACTCTCGTGAAAAGCCGCTTTTCAGCCCTTGCTTCATCAGTTCCACTCAGAACCAGTGCTTCTTGTAGAACTCGCAGCAAATACCGCGGTATTGGTTCACAATAATTATTCTTTGATTTGTCCTATCAATTCAATCATTCCGACGGATTCTAAAAGTCGAAAGACTTGCTACTTTCTCATGCGGTCTCCCTTCCGTTGTCCTGTTTTCTTATTTAGAGGTATCCAAAATGAGGAAAAAGAAGTTATGTCTAAGCCGTTTGCTGCCTGTTATAGCGGCGCTGCTTGTACTCGTTATGTTTCGCACGGTTTTTATCCTGGGCTATGTGCCTACTAACTCTATGAAACCGACGCTCGAAGCTGGTAGCTTGATCCTCGGTGTACGAATCAAAGGCAGCTTTGAAGTCGGAGACGTTGTTATCTTTTGCCATGGCGGGAATCTTTTTGTCAAGCGTATTGCAGCGGTTGGTGGGAATGTGGTCATGCATAACGGAATCAACATGTCTGTACCCGAAGGCTCCTACTACATGCTGGGAGACAATGCGGATGACTCCTATGATTCCCGTTACTGGGACGACCCATTTGTACCAGTAACAACAGTTGTTGCTAAAGTATGGCTCCCGATAGGAAGTCGATAATAGAGGGGCAATCGCACGATTAGGTTGGCCGTGTGATGATGGATGCCAGTTTTTCCAAACCGTGCCGTTCAACAAAACGATAGGCATCAAGAAGATCGGAGAATTCCAGTGCTTCACTATAATATTCAGTGTAGCCCTGCGCTGACCTCATCAATGGATGTTGGCCGTTTACATTGATGGAAATATAGTATCTCAGCTCTGCCTGTTTCATTTTGTTTCGATTATCCTTTCTCGCAGCATAGCTCTCATTATACGCCAGGGAATAGCCTTAATAAAGTTTTTTTGATAATTCCGCATCTTTTTCGACAAAAAAAGCCCGTCACTCAGAGGTAAACTCTCAGTGATGGGTCTTTATGTGTTTGTATGAGGAATAACAAGCCGAACTCGGCACAGCTGCCCTTGGCAAAAAAACAAGGCGGAGCTTTCGTAAATCTATACAATTTGCGAAAGGTTCGGAAAAACCCGTTGTCGCAGCGTCGTTTCCGGCCCGTGTGACGGAAATGCTGACGGCGCAAAGTCCGCCGCCGGGGCAAGAGAAAGGAAGCATATGCTTTGAACCACCCGCATCTTGTGCTCCAGGGAGGAATGGACATAGACCTGGAGCGTAGTCCGGACATCGGCATGGCCCAGCATCTCGCTCAGGCTCTTGATGTCCACACCCTGCTCCACGCAGCGCGACGCATAGGTGTGCCGCAGCACATGGAAATTTCGATAAGGGATCCCCGCCGCCTTCAGCAATGTGCGGTACTGGTATTGCAGTGTCCGCGGTTCCAGCGGAGCAGACTTACCGGTCAGAAAATAGTTCTCCTCATTCCTGGCCGGGCAAACCGTTTGCCTTAAAAGGGCCAGCATATCCTCTGGCAGCGGGATCGTGCGCCGGGCGCTGTCGGTTTTGGGCGGCTGCACCACTAGGTGGGTGTGCATGCCCTTTTTCATTCGCTGGGCCGTTTTGGTGATGTGGATCACCCCGTTACACAAATCAATATCCTTATACTGGAGCGCACATAGCTCCCCCAAGCGCAGACCGGCATTCAGCGCAAGCAGGACCCCAACGCCCGCCATGCTGGGCGCTTCCAGGACCTTTTTTGCCAACCGCCCAATCTCGTCGGCGAAAAACACCTCGATCTTTTTCCGGCGATAGACGGGCAACTCGGCATTCACGCCGGGACAAATGCAGTCCAGCTTTTTGGCCGTATACTTCAGAATTGACTTTAGTAATACGCCGATGTCCCTGGCGCTTTTGCCGGATAACCCGCTTCGCTGCAGGCGGCGCAGAAAATCAGAAATCTGATCCGCCGTCATCTGACAAATAGGGGCTGTTCCCAAAGCAGGCAAGATATAATGCTGCGTCAGATAGGAATACCGATTCCAGGATGATGCTTTCAGAACATGGCTTTTCTCACTTAAAAACAGCTCTGCGGCCTGGGCCAAGGTCGCAGCAGATGCTTGCACGGCAGGCTTTTCTGGCAGCGTCTCAATGCACTGCTGCCGCTTGGCTCGGCACGCCTTATAGCTGTCGGCGTAAACATACCCATACTCAGCCTGCCCGGAAGCTGTGCGGCCGCGAATATATCGCCCCTCCCAGCGCCCGTCTTTCCGCTTGTAAATATTTTCTCCTCTTTTAGGCATGACCAACGCTCCTCCTTGACGATGTTTTTGACGGCGTAAACGATTTTGTGATTGGGAATATTTGTAAAATAGGCCCTTGAGTAGCAAGTGATTCTATGCGGCATTTATAATTTGTACCTACTTTTCGCTAAATTTCCGCAATTTAGGTATTGACTTCCCTCAAAAAAGACGATACAATGGGGATGCATAGGTGGATTCTACTTTCGCAAATTGTATAGATTTACGAAAGAAAACTTCACCTATACACCAACCAAAATCATTATCCCCCTAAAAGGATAAATGATACCGTAAAATTTCATAAGAAGTCCGAGGATGCTGCACGGCTGTTGCCCGAGCTGTAAAAGGCCAGGCGACCGCCTAAAAGGAACGGGGTGCAATTCCCCACGCGACCGGCACTGTAAGCGCAAGGATATGATCGAGGCGGGAAACCGCTGGGACGAAAGTCCGTCATTGCGAGAAATTCGTGAGAAGACAGATCATAAACGCAGAGAAGAAATCTCAAGGCGCAAGCCAGTAGAATTGTGTAGTTAGGACTCAAAGGCAGCGGGCGCTCTCTCCGTGGTGCTAAACAGTAAGAGTGTGCGCTGATGACCCTTTTTAGGGCTGTCGGCGTATTATTTTTACCATCATAAGGAGGTGTGCCCATGGGTAAAGTAGCAGGTGCGCAAAATTTTGACGGAGCGAATTGGTATGAGCAGCACATTGCCAAAAGAACACGGGATGCATTGGCTGAACAGGACCGCGCATTTGCGGAAAAACACGCTGGCGACAGCCTGGATCAGCTGGTTGCCTATCTCCGGCGCTGCGCCGGACATTGGGGAAAGTCCCCTGCCCCCATCGAGATCGTCGGCGGCAGTTACATCGCAGAGCGCTTTGGCGATTGGAAAGATGCGCTGAGAGCCGCCCATTTGAATCCTATATACAAAAACCCCCGCAATAGAAATTGCGGGCGCTATCAAAAAGAAAAGAGTATTCAAATTCAGCTGCATCGGGTCGAGCGTGACGCTAAACGGGCAGCGCGGGCCGAGCGAGCCAAGCAGCGCAAATGCGAATGCGAAGTTGAGGAAGAGTCTCCCGTTGCAGATGTGATGCTTGATTAGAGTCTGTCAAGTCGAGGGCGGAAATCCGCCAGCTTTTCCATATGGGCAGGAGGGGCTTAGCCAGCCCCTTCCGCCCAATCCTCTTAACGAAAGCACCTTTCGCCTTGGACAGATCGGAACGCAACACCAATTATAATGGGGTGTTGCGCCTCTATATAACCTTGTTATTTTCTTATTGGATGCGAAAATGTGCTCACAGCTAAGGTAATAATGCCGGCAGGCCTTATTATAAAAAAATTTTCTGAGAGGAGATTGGAAATGCAAAAGACAGCGAAAAAGTTCCTTTCAATGCTGCTTGCGCTCATGATGGTTCTGTCCATCCTTCCCACGGCAGTCTTTGCAACGGAACAAGGCACAGTAGCTGCGCCGCTGGATAGTATTGTTCCCTATGGTGCGAATGACCAAACCACAGGAACGGCAACTATCAGTGTGCAGAACCCTGTGACCTTTACCGGCTACTCTGCTTTCGAGAATGTGCCCTATTATTTGGTCACCGTTCCCACAGGCACGACCTATGTAAAGGCCACATACAAAGACGCTGCCATACTGACCAATGCCACAAGCGGTGAAGCATCCGGCTACTACGCCGATGTGCCGCAGTGGACTGGCGGCGGTGTAGAAATGGCCTATACGGAGAGCAATGGGGATATCACAATCACAATCCCCTTGAACTACTCCCGTACCGCCGAGGATGGGACCACGGTCCAAAAGAGCTTTGTGCTGGGTGCAGATGGTAGCGGAACTGCCTATGCGCCGGAGTATGACGGCAGCGCCAGCTATGCGCCCGTCCACTTCCTCGCCTTCACCTATGAAGGCAAGTCGGCACCTGCGGTCACTCCCGGTGCAATTACCACAGCCAATGTAACACTCGGTAATGCCTGGGCGCTGGACGTGGCTGAAATGTTTACGGATGCCGATGGCGATGCGTTGACCTATACGGCAACCGTCAACGGCGCTGCGCAAACGCTGAACGGCTCTACCTTGAGCTATACCCCTACTGCGGCTGGTGAGTATACGATCGTGCTTACCGCTACCGACGACAGCGGCACGGCTACCCACACCATTGTTCTGACCGCTGCGGAGGCACACAGGTCCCGCGGCTGAAGAGCGGCGTCCCGGTCACCGCAAGTGCAACCGTTTCGGTAGGATACGCCTATAACCTGTCCGATCTGCAGGCGGGCAATATCTTCGAGAATCCGGACGGTTCTTCTCTGAGCTACACCGACTATTTCTATTACAGAGCGGTCGGAACCGGCGAAAAGAAGGGGCCGTACTACTTCTCCACGGCCCTGTTCGGTGCTACTACGATCCAAATCACGGAGAACACCGCCGGTACATATGTCTATGAGTTCCATGCCATGAACTCTGCCGGTCTGTCCACGGACACTTGGACGCTGACACTGACCGTAGACGACTCGATCAAGCAGCACTATACTTTCCATGTTGGTCAGGATATGAACTATTCCACCAATGGCAGCAAGTATCCGCTGATCAAGCTCTACAAGACGGCTGGTCTTGACGATAAGGGCGCTGACTACCTGGCTTCCTATGAAGTTGATGGCAAGACCCAGTACATCTATGAGGACCATGACCAGTCCATCGCCGTGGTTAACGGCAAATACATGATCACTGTCAAGGGGCAGGATTATGAGCTGAAAGGTTACAGCCCTCTGACCTTTAAGGCCAGTGATTTTACCACGGCTGCGCCCGATTCTACCGGCACGCTGGCAGATAACTACAACAATTTCTATGCCAGCCTGGCCGCCGGCAGATATTCCTTCCGCGCCTATGGCTACAAAGCTTCGGAAACCAGCGCAAATGTTTACCTGGGCGGCCACAGCTTGACCCTGCCCACTGAGACCAATGTGGACGGCGGCACCGGCGGCGGCACGGATATTTATCTGCGCCTGCACTCCATCTATACCACGAGCAAAAAGAACAGCAGCGACTATTTTACCGCTGATGACTATACGGCTCGTGTGGTCATGCCCATCATGGGTGGTGATGTGCAGCACGGAACGCCCTATACTCCCACCGGCAGTAACTACACCTACTATCCCTTCATGATGTACGCTGCCGGCAACGCGGCTCTTTGGAACGCCTATGTGGATCCTATCAATGAGGCCGCTAACAGCTTCATCTTCACGCAGTCTATCAATAATACGACTGCTGCGGGGTACTCGGTAGTTACCAAGAATCTGTCGCTCTCCCAGGCGATAACGATGACGGTGACAGTCCCCATTTATGCGGACTTCCATCTATATTTCCAGTTCAACAACTTTAATACGCAAGAGATCACCCCGGCGACCGGGAACGCGATCGCTGGCAAAGATGCTGGAACTGTCGGCACAAGAGAATTGACCTACAAGATCAGCAAGAGCAACTCCAACTACACCTGGCGTTTGGAGGACAATCGCTCTGGTGTAACGAACTATGTCACCAAGGCCGGTTGGCTCAAGAGCAATTCTGCCAACTTCTCCAAGACCTTCACTTTCAACAGTGGAGATTGCACGGATCAGTACTATCACGGGTTTGGCAACCTTGGCACCATTACCAAGACCCGTGACGAGGCGGAGATCCAGGCGTATTTGGATCCCACCGGCTATAAGTACACGGAAAAGGATTCTGAGCGTGTCCGCGCCTACCGTCTGTGGCAGATCATTGACAGCGATGCCATGAACATCATGATCGAGCCCGAGTTCAAGGCCCAGGTGCTGAGCGAGAAGGGTTCTGTCGAGGCGGCATCCGGCGGCAACGCCAAGGGCAATTGGCTGGATGTCAAGCCCGATGGCACAACTATCGTTGCCGTGAAGTATAAGGCACTGGATGTCTACACGACCGCTGACGAGCACGGCACCCACGGCGGCCTCTACCCGGCCACCAATCCCGCGCGCACCAGTGTGTTCGTGCTTACCAATGATGCGACCGAAAACGGCAATGCAAAAGCCAATATCGCCTATAATTCCAACGGCTTGAGTTCTTCTCGCCCGACGGCGTGGGATTATAACTACGACAACTGGTTCTATCTGAGTAACGACACCGCTCCCACTCTGGACTTCTCGGTGTCCAGCAGCGGCACAACGACGGTTCAGTACGCCATTGTCACCACGGACGAGGACACTATGGTGAGCAATCTTTCCGGCTGGACCACCTTGACGGCGGATTCCAGCGGCAAGTATCACGCAAGTCTCCTGGGCTTCCGCGAAGCTGGGCTGGCTGGCGGTACTGTGATCATCAAGATGCATGATAGCACCGGCACCTCCTACAGTCTGGCTCGTGTGGCCGAAGTGACCGCCACGGTCACCAACGCCTCCAATCCCCAGGAGACGGAGATCATGCCCGGCGATAAGGTGTCTCTCACCTTCGAGGGCAGCTACCGTGGCATCTACAAGTACAGTGGTATCTTCAACCCCACTACCTACAACCTGTTCTATTCCATCGGCGATACGGCCTATAAGACCAATGTCGCCCAGTATCAGCAGATGGATCAGGCCAAGCTGGAGCTGACAATCCCGACGAATGTGGACTTTGGCTCCGGCAGCACCGCCAATGTTCAGCTCACCAACGGTTATACCTACGGGTCCATGTACTCGGCGGCGAACCCGTTTGCCACCCTGTATAACATGTCGGATACCGGCGTGGGCACGAACTTCAATGCGGTCACGGTGAACTTCTGCTTGAACCGTTTCCCCAATGTGAATGTGGAGGTCACTCCGCGCTATAACTTCAAGCTGAAGCTGAATATTACCAATCCCACCACCGCCACGCCCACTGTGACGCTGACGGATGCCGCAGGCAATGTCCATACCGCCAACAGCAACGGCGAGTATGAGAATCTGCCCTACGGCACTTACACCTATGCGGTGCTCTGCGCCGGCTGCGACTATGTCTACGGCAGCTTCTACCTGGGCAGTGCAGACAAGGCCAATGTGTCCGGCGGTGTGCTGACCAAGACCATTCCGCTGACGGCCTCTGCTGCCGGCGCATGGGACGGCACCACCAAGACGCAGCCCACTCTGACCGACGGCGTGTATCAGATTGGTACCGCAGCGGAGCTGGCTTGGTTTGCGGCGCAAGTCAACGGCGGGAGCTATGCCATCAACGGTGCGCTGACGGGTGATATTGACCTGGCCGGCTACAACTGGACGCCCATCGGAGGCACTACCGCCAGCACGGCCTTCAAGGGCAGCTTTGACGGCAAAAATCACACCGTGAAGAACATGGGCATCTACTATAGTGCCACCACTACCTCGGCTCCGTATAAGGGACTGTTCGGCTATGTGAACGGCACCAGCAGCAGCTACGCCACCATTCAGAATCTGAAGGTGACCGGCAAGATGTACCTGACCTCCACGGGCAGCGTTGCCAACGCCTATTCCGGCGGCGTGGTGGCCTACGCCAACTATACCAACATCTCCGGCGTTGTCTCCGATGTTGACATCACGGTTACCCGCGTGAATGGCAACTGGAGCAGCGTGGGCGGCGTTGCAGGCCGTCTGGTGAATTCCAACGCCACCAACTGCGGCAACGAAGGCACCATCCATGCCTATCAGTATGTGGGCGGCATCACCGGCTACGCTACCGGTACCATTACCGGCTGCTACAACGGCGGTGCGATCACCGGCAACGGCTATGTGGCCGGCATCGTGGGTCAGACTACCAAGGGCGTCACTGCTTGCTACAACACCGGCAGCATCACCGGTGCCGGCAACTATGTGGCGGGTATCGTGGCCTTCGCTTCCGGTGCGTCTGCTTCTGTCAAGAACTGCTTCAACCGGGCCTATGTAAAGAGCCCCGGCAGCAATGTGGGCGCTGTGGTCGGTATGACCAACAACGCCTCCGCCGCAATGTCCAACCTGTACTATTTGAACTTCACCTGCGCCCAGGGTATCGGCAGTGCTAAGAGCACTTCGCAAAAGGCTACTGCGGTAGCACTCTCGCGCATGACCTCTACTGCCTTTGTAAACACAATGAACAGTGGGTTGGATGAAGCCGCATTTGGTGCCAGTCGATATAGTCCTGCATTGCTTTGGCAGACTAAATTGATTGGTTTGGCAACTCCCGACAAGGGTAATGTAGACCTGGATCCCTTTGGATATGTGGACGAAAGCGATGTTGAATTGTTGCGGGATTATTTGGCAAACAAGACTACACTCAGCGGAGCACAACTCTCTCAAGCTGATGTAAATAAGGATGGAAAGGTTGACTCAACTGACCTCTCCTTGCTTGAGAAATACGCGAGCGGCCAAATTACCAGTTTCACATCGAATACTTAATCCAGGGTTAGGAGGCAAGAAATGAAGAAAATTTGTTCTATACTGCTCGCTTTGCTTCTTGTCTTAGGGATGATCCCCTCCGCCGCATTCGCGGCGGAGGGCGATAGCCCTAAGATTGTTACTTCTGTTGACAAAGACTCCGTTAAACCTGGTGAAACGATTACCGTTACATATACATTGAGTGAACAGCTAAGTCCGGTCAACAATATTACAATTGCATTAAAATATGACAAAAGCGCTTTTGAATATAAAAGCGTAGACTATACTAATAGTGTGTTTTTTAAGGCACCGACTACAGAAAACATGAAAGCGTACGGCGTATTTAGTATGCTTGAATGGGGCGATGATGGTTCGGGAGAAGGTATTATTGTCCCCGCAGGTGAACTATGTAAAGTTACTCTTGTCGCTTTAGAAAATATAACGGAGGCACAAGAGGTTCTTTTATATAATAATGATGAAACCGGTGAAACCAGTATGGATTCTTGCCTATGGATTGATTGGGAAGAATACGATACCACAAATGGTGGATTTGACCACGGCGAGAGCAACCCATTTAGGGTGACTATCGCACCCGATGGGGCCGGCCCTGTTGCCACGGCTACCGGCTACTCTGTTTCTATGGGTGCTGACCAGCAGGTTGCTGCAAGCCAGAAGGTTCGCATTCCTGTGACTGTCGCCTCCTCTGAAAAGGGCATCACCGGCTTCAACGCCTATGACATGACCTTTACCTACGACCCGGCGGCCCTGACCCTGAACACCACCTCCAATGCTGCCGCCAACCTGACTGTGGAGGACAACAACGGCACCGTTCGGGTCCGCCGCTACGGTGCTCCCCTGGCTCTGGGCGAAGCTCTGGCTCTGGACTTCACCGCCAAGGCGACTGCCACCTCCACCGTGAAGCTGATCAACGCCAAATTTGATCTGGATGCCAACTCCATCAACTTCGACGCCCCGGATGCCGCCATTTCCGACGCCGACACCGTGGTCAACGCCAATAACTTCACCGTGACCCTGCCGGATGAGTTTACCTCCGACGCAGAGACCCGCCTGGTCCCCAGCGGCGGCAGCTTCACCTTCAAGCCCGTGGACAGCCACTATACCTACACCTTCACTGTGAAGATGGGCGACACCGTCAACGAGGGCTTGACCTTCGGCGCAAATGACACCTACACCATCGAGAATATCTCCGGCAATGTGGAGGTCACCTGCACCGGCAAGACCCCCAAGCAGTACGATGTGACATACAAGATTGACACAGATGTGGAGCAGGATGTGACCAAGGGCCCGGAGACAGTCACCTATCTGAATGACTACTCCTTCACCGTCGCCCCGAGAGCCGGCTACTCCTACAGTGTAATTTACAATGTAGACAACGGGGATCCCTTTGTCCATACAGTCATAGCGGTCCCCACTGCCAATGACGATGGCACCCTCACCTACACGATCCCTGGAAAAGAAATCGTTGGAGGTGTGAAAATATGGATCTCCGCCAACACAGAATCTGGTATTCCGGTCGTGTTCACCGGCAACGGCGCTGAGGACGCAGCCTCCGGGAATGCAAGCTCTATGGGCAAGAATATGCCCTACTACTTCACGCTGAACCAGCACGAGAGCTGCGACTACACCGTCACGGCTTACTATCAGCCCCTCAACACTCCCACAGCTTCTAAGAGGCCCGCCACCGTGCGCAGCCTTGGCAATGGGAAATATGTGGTCGAGGCCGTGAATTATAACGACTATCTGTATAGATACGCCAATAGCTGGAACCTGGTCGTGAAGGTGGAAAAGGTTTCCCAAAAGGCGGAGGAGGTAAGCGTATCCACCTACCTGGAGCTGAATGACAAGACCATGATGCTGGTCACGGTCAAGGGTACTCCGGAGGGCGGCAAGGCATTCACCTATGACGGCAACACCATGTATAAGGTCAATGCCTACGGCACGGATCAGTACGCATGGCTGGTGATCGTGGACAAGAATCAGACCCTGACCCAGGAGGAGGCCGCCGCCAAGGTCGCCATCTCCGCCGCAGACAATGTGGTCACCATCACCCCGAGCTTCGATGTGAATAGGACCGGGAAAGTGGATGTCAACGATGCACAGCTGGTCTACGATATGTATAACGGCGCATACAGTGACTTCACCCAGGTTTCCGTGGAGAAGTTCCTGCGGGCCGATGTAAACGCCACTAAGACGGTGGATGCCACCGACGCCGTGACCATCGTAAATCAGTTTAACTAAGGCCCTGTCAGCCTCCCCTCCCAGCGGGAGGGGAGGCTTTCCCTCGTTGGGGACTTCGCACCGGCCAGTCCGGGCAAAAAACGGCCCAACCGGTCGGAGAGAGAAGGAGATCAGCATGAGAAAACGCATTTTTACACTATTGGCAGCCCTGTGTCTGCTGCTGTGCCTGCTGCCCACCGCAGCCTTTGCCTCGCAGACGGGCGGCAAAACGGACGAGAGCCGCAGCTACAATTTTGACCTGTCCGTAGGCGGTGCATACGAGGTGCGGGCCACCACCGGCGAGACCATCACCGTGACCCTGGTGCTCAAGCGCACCGATGCCCAGGAAAGCGCCGATATGTACGGTATGCAGACGGAAATCGAGTACGACGACACCTTCCTCCAGCTGGTGGAGGGCAGCGTCATGACCTCTCCCGGCATCCGCTGGAGCGACTTAGGCCGCCGCACCGGCGGGCGGGCCTTCTATCTGAACTTCGTGTCCTTTAAGGGCGGCGAGGCATGGGAGCCGGAGGTGGTAGTCGGCAGCTTTCAGATGAAGGTCATCGGCACGAAGGGTGTGTCGCAGCTTATCCCCACCAACACCCTGGTTTCCACCCAGGACGGCATGGCCGGATACGCCGTGAAGGATAACAGCGTGTCCGTCATCGTCACCACGGATTGCACCGTTACCTTTGAGAGCAACGGCGGCACGGAGGTCCCCTCCCAGACCGTCCAGTACGGTGAAAAGGTGAAAAAGCCCGAGGATCCTATCCGGGAGGGCTACCACCTGGAGGGCTGGTACAGAGACCTGGACCGCACTCAAAAGTGGGACTTCCACAAGGACACCGTTAAGGGCAACATGACCCTCTACGCCAACTGGGCCGAGGGTGCCGCCGCAGGAAGCGCCACCTGGTGGATCATCGGTGGTGTGGGCCTGCTGGCCTTGCTGCTGATCCTGCTGGCCCTGCTGGGCAAGAAGAAGGTCCGCTTTGAGACCAGCGGCGGCACAGAGCTGGAGGCCGTTTCCGTGAAGCGGGGCAGCGTCATTGGCGAAGTCATGACGCCCACGAAGCCCGGTGCCGTGTTCGGCGGCTGGTATGCAGATCAGGCGCACACCAAGCCCTGGGATACACAGAAAGACCCGGTGCGCAGCAACATGACGCTCTACGCGCGCTGGATGTAACCTACGCATAAATGAGGTAAACAAACATGAGAAAACGCATACTATCTCTGCTGCTGGCACTGACTTTGGTCCTGTCGGCAGGCGTATTCGGCGTCATACCGGCGCTGGCTGCGGATTCCTGCGTTTCCGTGAAGGCGGATGCCGTCACCACCGGCGAGGTTGTGGCCGGCAGCCTGCTGGAGATCAAGCTGGCAGATGTCTTTGAAGATACAGACGGCCATACGCTGACCTACACGCTGACCAACGCAGCGCAGTTCAGCGTCCAAACCAAGGTCAAGGACGGCTCACTCTATGTATCAGAGAAAGACCCCGGCACCTATGAGCCAAAGGTCAAGGCGACCTGCTCGGACGGCAAAGAGCTTACAGCGACCTTTACCATCACGGTCAAGGAAGCTCCTCACGGATTGGACGCACAGTATAACTACGATGAGACCCCCGCCAAGGAGGTCACGGTGTATGTGACCATCTCCAACGACGGCGTACCCATCAGGGGCAAGGATGGGACGATTCTCTGCCACAAGGCCATCACGGTTCCCTACTTCGACCTGAGCCGGTACGACATGCCCGAGTTCTACCGCTTCCATACGGCAAACGGTGAAGGCGAGTATGTGGATGAGAACATCGTGGAGCGGCCCACCGGCCTGCACCTGTATCTCTACCTGCTGGAGCGCTACTTCATCGGCCTGCCGGAGGAGGAATGCGGGAAGGGGAAATATACCCGCAGCGACCTGGAGGGCTTCATCCTCAGAGACGATGTTCTTTACATGGACGAGGAGACTGCCTATACGGCGGACACACTGGCTGCGCTGAAGATCACCGGCTCTCCCACCAGCCTCTACATGGCAAATTTTTGGGGCCATGACGAGAATTTAATGTATTACAGGAATCACTGCTATCCCTACATGAGTCCCGGCTGGGGTTCCACCTCGGACTACATCCTGCTGTCCAACGGAGATACCTGGGATGTGGCCATGTACAGCAACTGGAGCTTCTGGTCCAGCGGCGGTGCATTTACCTGCTTCGACCAGGACGAATACAGCGTCCGTCCCGGCACACAGATGACAGTGAATACCCGGGCCTACGGTACCACCTTCGAGGGCAGCGACTTCTATCCCTTCTCGAACCTGGATGTGTTCCTGTATAACGACAAGTGGGAGCAAATCGAGCAGTACAAGGAAGCGGCTGACGGAAAGAGCACTTTCTCCTTCACCGCCCCCACAGAGGAGGGCACCTACTACCTTGTAGGCATGGATCCCAACCGAAAGATTGCCACGGATGATTCTGGCGGCACGGACTATGCCAAGATCGCACCGGCCACAGCCATCTTGAATGTATCTCCTACCGCTGAGTTGGAGCGCCCCTTCCAGTCCATCTCTGTCAACGGCACGAAGCTGAATGCAAAGAACATTTCCTATGAGGGCATCGTTACCCTGGGCAGCGAGGACAACGAGGAGTTCAAAAATGTCTACGAGGAGATTCCCAAGTACCATGTGATCGTTCCGGAAGGAACGGAGAGCGTTGACATTACCTACAACGAGGGCGTGGATATTTACCACGCAGACGCTACTGCATACGGCTACGAGACGGACCTTGCTGTAGATGTGGTGTCCTCGGCAACTATCCGCTCTGTTACCTTGAAAAACAGCTACAAGGCCAACAGTGACGGCACCCAGACCGTCACCACCCCCGTCACCCGCTATATCCGCAATGCGGACGGAACAGCCATGGCGGTCACGCTGGAATCCAGCAGCACTAATAATTTTAGGCCCGTCGCCCTGTTCACCTTTGAGTATGCAAAGGCAGACACGAAGCCGGATGTGACATATGGGGATGTGAACGGAGATGGCATCATAAATTCCACGGATGCAGCAATCGTCTATCGCTCGGTTAATGGAAGATACACACTGACAGATTCTCAGAAGTTGTCGGCAGATGTTAACGGCGATGGTGCTGTAAACTCCACAGATGCTGCGTTGATCTATCGTTATACAAACGGGAAAATGAGTAAATTCCCCGCAGAATCCTAAATACCATAAGGAGGTTAAACACAAAATGAAAAGAACTCTTTCCATTCTGTTGACAATCGCCATGATTATCAGCCTTATCCCTGCTGTATTTGCTGTTGATGTTCCGACGATGTCAACAACAGTTGATAAGACAGAGGTTCAGCCGGGTGATACGATTACGCTTACACTGTCGATCGACAAGACCATTACGAACCTGAATAACTGGGAGTGGGCAATTTATTTTGACAAGACTGCTTATGTCAAAACCAGCGGCGAGCTTGAACCTGGATGTATGTCGGGCACGGGCACTACTGGCACAGTGGGAGATAATGTTGATATCCTTGGTAAAAATGCCATCCGGGTATCCGGCCTAAGCACTACAGGCGACCCTGTCACTCTTAACGCCGGCAAGATTGCCACTGTTACCTTTACGGCAACGGAGAACATCACGGCAGAAAACGCTCGCATTGAGGTCAAAACCGAAGCGCTGCCTGACTATGATACGCTTAAAGACAACGATGTCAAATTAACCGGCAACATCATTGATGTCACAGTGAAGTCCAGTGAAGCCAAGGGCTACACCGTGTCCTTGGGTGCGGACAAGCAGGTAGCCTCCGGCCAGATCGTGGAGATCCCTGTGACCATCGGCAACAACGACGGCAAGACCACCTACAACGCCTACGACATGACCTTCTCTTTTGACCCAGCCATTCTGACGCTGAACATGGAAGCCACCAGCATCGAGGGTTATCGCGTGATCCCCGGCAGCGGCACCGTGCGAATCGTGCGTTACGGTAAAGCCGCCGAGCTGGGCGATGCGCTGACTCTGAATTTCACCGCAGCCGGTCAGGGCCAGTCTGCTGTCAAGGTCACGGCGGCGTATGTGGATACCAATACCAATGCCATCGAGCTTGATGCCCCCGCCGCCATCGTGCTGAAGGATACGACCACCGTGACCGTCAGCGGCTACACCGTGACTCTGCCGGATGGCTTCACCCGTACCGACGCGGAGGGCTCCGTGATCGCAGCAGGCGGCACTCTGACCTTCAAGCCCGCAGACCCCAACTATGACTACACCGTGACTGTCACCGTCGGCGACGGCGAGGCAACGACAGTTAGCCCGGACGAGAATGGCATCTACACTGTGGCGAATGTCAACGGCAATGTTGTTGTTAAGAGCACCAAGACCCCCAAGAGCTTTAATGTCACCCTGGGCGACGATACCACCGGTGAAGCAACTGCTACCTACATGAAGGTCTACACCTTCAAGCTGACTCCTGCGGAGGGCTACACCTATAACATGGCCGTGACCATCGGCGGCAAGGGCTACACCGGCTTTAAAGCTGTATCGAATGAGGACGGCACTACCACCTACACCATCCCCGGTGCGGATGTGACCGGCGACATCATCATCAACAGCAACAAGACGGAGAAGCAGCCGGAGACCTTTACTGTCAAGTTTGAAGGCACCGGCGCAGGCGATGCCACCGGCGAAAGCTCCGTCAAGGAAAACACCAACTACACCTTCACCGTGGCCAAGCAGGAGAACTTTGAGTACACCATCACTGCCACTATGGGCGGCAAGGCCGTGACTGTCACCGAGGGTGCTAACAACACCTACACCATTGCCAATGTCACCGGCGATCTGATCATCACCGTCATGAAGGAATCCACTCTGACCATGGAGGTCGCTGTTTCCGAGTATGTGCAGATGGATAACAAGACCGTGTTCCTGGTAACCGTGACCGGCACCCCCGAAGAGGGCAAGGCGTTTGCCTACGGCGATAATGTCATGTATAAGACTACCGCTTACGGCGAGAATGTTTACAGCTGGTTGGTGATCGTGGACAAGGGAGAGGCATTCGACAAGGCTATGGCTGAGGCCAATATTATGCAGGCCAGCGCCACTGCCGAGGAAGTGAAGCAGAGCTATGATGTCAACGAGACGGGCCTTGTGGACATCAACGATGCTCAACTCACCTATGACATCTACAGCGGCAAGTACACCGACTTTGAGAAGGTCTCTGTACGGAAGTTCCTGCGCGCGGATGTGAACCTTGACAAGGCCGTCAACTCCGCCGACGCCGTTGCGGTCGTCAAAAATTCCAAGTAAACCAAGGCGAATCCATGGCTTCCCCTCCCTTTTGGGAGGGGAGGCAATTCGCCATATTTTGGGGCTTTACCATTGCCTCTTGTTTTAGGAGACAATGGTAAGAATCCAAAACCGCTATTTGGAGGATACCCGTATGAAAAAACGCAGCGGCCTGTTAAGCGCCGTAAGTATTTTGCTGGTCATTGTGCTGGTGGCAGGGATCAGCCTCTCACTTCTCTCCTCCGGTCGGACAAGGCCGGACAATCCCATCAGCACTCAGCCGGATCGGCTCCAGGC
The DNA here is from genome assembly GCA_018228685.1 of Clostridiaceae bacterium Marseille-Q4149. Taxonomy (GTDB): domain Bacteria; phylum Bacillota; class Clostridia; order Oscillospirales; family Oscillospiraceae; genus Vescimonas; species Vescimonas cirricatena. The sequence continues at coordinate 527,477 of CP073691.1, read as the reverse complement.
GGAGTCGCTGCAAGGATCCGGCAGCACCGGCGGGCAAAGCTCCGACAAGGATAATACAGAGAATACGGATACTGCCCAGGATCCATCAGAGCCGCAGAAGCCCGATGAGCAACAAAAGCCCGATGAGCCGCAGAAACCTGATGAGCCACAGAAGCCCGATGAGCCACAGAAACCGGATGAGCCACAGAACCCGGATGACACGCAGAAACCGGATGACACGCAGAAACCCGACGACACCAAGCCGGATCCATCGGGTCCCACAGACCCCACGGATAACCCCGGCAAGGGCGACCAGGGCGGCTCCAAGTCAGACGATAACAAAGGCGGTTCCGAGGATTCCGGTGACCATGGTGATGGCACCGGCGGAGACGACGGGGACCACGGCGGCAGCGGAGGTGACCACGGCAGCGGCGGTGATGAGGATGATACCCCCCGCATTTATACGACGCTGAAAACCCAGCAGCTCACCAAGGCAGAGCTGCCCGACGGGAAACTGACCTTTGTGGCCTATCCCCTGGGTAAGGGCGATCTGCATATCCGTGTCCGGCTGAAAAATGAGACCAACTCCGGGAACGGATTGCTGCTTACTTCTCAGAATAACCAGGACTACGAGGCACAGCTGGATTTCAACGCAGATAACCTCTTTGTGCTGTCCCTCTATGATGGAGAGACCTTCCTGGGGCTTGTTCAGTACCGGGTGGGCTATTACGCGAATCTCGCGGACGACACCCACCCGACGATGGGGGACTATCCTCCCTCCATCGTCACCAATCTGGACGGGGCCAGCCTGGACATGACCTCCCAAACCTTCCCCTTGACGGTGATCGCCCGCGCCAACGCCGAGCTGGGGGCCGGTGTGATCTACTCCAATCAGATCCGGGTCACGCTGGACGGCAAGACCGTGGAAAAGAGCTACGGCGATTCCCAGCCCACCTATGAGCTGTATTTCGAGCCCCCTCAACTGGGCGATGAGGAGACCCACATCATCCGGGTGCTGGCCTGGGACGGAAACGGAAACTCCACCATGAAGGTCTATGCCGTCACCTACCACCAGATCAGCGAGGGCGACCCGGCGGGCTCGGTGGATGTGGTGCTGGACGCGACTACCATCGGCCTGGGCATTTTGGATACCGGAACGCTGGACATCGTGGAGGGCGAAACGGCGGCGTCCGTGCTGCTGCGCTTCCTGCAGGAGCGCGGTTATGAGCCGGATTACCAGGGGTCTGCTACCATGAACTTCTATCTGCGCCGGATTAGCCGGGGCGACATTGCCTACCGAGCCAATGTCCCGGAGCATCTTTGGGAGCTGATCCTGCGGGACGGCATCACCACCAATGATAACTATGACCGGGACAGCATCGGGGAGTTTGACTATACCCAAGGCTCCGGCTGGATGTACTCCATCAACGGCACCCTGTATGAGGGTACCGGCATGAGCGGTTACAAGGTTCGCAACGGCATTACCATTTATGTGCGCTTCACCCTGTCCTATGGCAAGGACATCGGCGGCTACGATTCCACCGGAGGCGGCTACGGTTCACTGAGCAGCTACTGCGGCCTATGGATCAACGGCGGCTACCAAGCTCTGGGCCACGACTTCGTGGAGACGGATCGTTTGGAACCCACCGAAACAGAGGATGGTTACATCCACTATCGCTGCTCCAAGTGCCATGAGGAGAAAACAGATATTCTCCCGGCCACCGGCGGCACGGAGCCATCCCCCACCGCCGCACAGGCGGCCCCCGCCCTGCTCCTGCGGCGGGGATCGGGCCTTACCCCTTATCAAAACAAATTTCATAGAACCTGGGAGGCAGCAGCATGAAAAGAGCAACACGAATATTAGCGGCACTTCTTTGTGTGCTGCTTCTGCTCCCAATGGTGGTCTTTGCGGAAGCGCAGCCCTCTTTGAAAAAACAGATCGCACAGAGTGCGGAGGGAATGTCCGCTCTGGGCGGCAAGAAGGGTGAATTGCTGAAGGACCGGGAGCTGTTTCCCGCAGGCGATTCCGTCTGCGATTGGCTGGCCATAGCTATGGCACTGTCCGGCACAAGGGAGAGCTATTCCGACTATTTAGCGGCCCTGAAGGCCCATGTGGAGGACGCATACGCCAAAAACGGATGCCTGGACCGCAACAAGGCCACAGAGTATCACCGGATCGCTTTAACGGTGCTGGCTCTGGGCGGCGACCCCACCCACTTCGGCACGAAGCCCGACGGCTCGGCCATCGACCTGATCGCAGAGGGTACTTACAACTATGCCCGTGATCCGGGCGCTCAGGGCTTAAATGGCTGGATATGGGCGCTGCTGGCTCTGGATGCCGAGGATACGGAGGTCCCGGACGATGCCCGGTATTCCAGAGAGGACATGGTAAATGCCATTTCCGTTGCTCAGGAGCCGGACGGCGGCTTTGGCCTGATCTCCGGAAAATCGGATGTGGACATCACCGCTATGGCGGTGCAGGCACTGGCCCCCTATCGGGACCAGCTGGAGACCGAGATCGACGCAGCGCTTACTTATCTTTCCAGCCAGCTGACGGACACCTGCGGGTATATCGCCTATGGGGACGAGAACGCGGAAAGCACCGCCCAGGTCATCCTGGCCCTGTGCGCCCTGGGCATTGACCCGGAGACGGATAGCCGGTTTGTCAAGGGCGAGCACACCCTGCTGACCGAGCTTTCCCAGTTCCGGGAAGCGGACGGCACCTACCGCCATGTGCTGGAGGGCGCCGGCGACGGCCTGGCAACGGCCCAATCCGTCCTGGCCTTAGTGGCTGTGCAGCGTGTGCGGGACGGGCAGCCGTGGGTGCTGCATTTTGACGGCACTCAAGCGCCCCGTGAGGCATCCGGCACAAATGGAATCATCATCTGCGCCGTGATCGGTGCGGTAGTCGTAATCGCCGCCGGTGCGATCTACATCATCGGCAGAAAGAGGAAAAAGGCATGAACAAGCTGACAGATCAAATTCAGGCAGAGGTCAACAAGGTCGTTTTGGGCAAGGAGGACATCGTCCGCAAGGTGCTGCTGGCCATCCTGGCCCAGGGCCATGTGCTGCTGGAGGATGTGCCCGGCGTGGGCAAGACGACGCTGGCCAAGGCGTTTTCCAAGACCCTGGGTCTGGACTCCAAGCGTGTCCAATTCACTTCCGATACCCTGCCCTCGGATATTATCGGTTTCTCCGTATTTGATAAGGCAGACGGCAAGCTGAAATATCAGTCCGGAGCCATTATGACCAATCTGCTGCTGGCGGACGAGATCAACCGTACTTCCAGCAAGACCCAATCCGCTCTGCTGGAGGCTATGGAGGAGTTGCAGGTCACCGTGGACGGCGTGACCCGGCCCCTGCCGAAGCCCTTTATCGTGCTGGCAACGGAAAACCCGGTGGGCTCTGCGGGTACGCAGATGCTGCCCGCATCCCAGCTGGACCGTTTCATGCTCCAGCTGAGCATGGGCTATCCCAATCGGGCCAGCACGGCGGCGCTGCTGAAGGACCGCCATCATGTGGACCCGCTTTCTGCCTGTCAGACGGTGACTTCTCCTGCTGAGCTGGAAAAGCTCATTGCAGAGGTCAGCAATATCCATGTGGCAGACCGAATTTATGACTATATTGCGGAACTGGTGGATCTGACCCGTTCCAATGCCTATGTGACCCTGGGCGTCAGTCCCCGTGGCGCTCTGGCTGTGACCCGTGCGGCCAAGGCCAACGCCTACTTGGAGGGCCGGGACTATGTGATCCCCGACGATGTGTGTGCCGTGTTCCCGGATGTGTGCGTCCACCGTCTGATCCTCAACTCCAAGGCACGGCTTCAGGAATATACAGCGGCACTGATCCTGCAAAATGTACTTACCTCCGTTCAAAAGCCGGATATCCGGGAATTTTCCAGCAAATGAAAAAAACGATCTTAGGCAGTGCCCTGTGTTATCTGCTCCTGCTGCTGGCATTGGCGGCACTGCTTCTTACAAGTGGCTCCTTTTGGGCGTTGGCCGGACTCTGCTTGCTGCTCCTGCTGCCGCTGGCCTCCTGGACAGTCAATATCTATGTCCGCAGGCACCTGCAGGCGGACATTCTGACCCCGGCCACAGCGGCAAAACGCACGGCAGCCAGCTGTCGGGTGCGTATCCGCAACGGAGCGTTTCTTCCCGTAATGCGCTATGGCTGTCAGGTCTCTGTCCGCAATGATCTCACTGAGGAAGAGCAGACGGTGACGCTGACCGGCAGCATCGGAGCCAAGGGCGAAAGCAGCAAAACCATCCTGCTGCAAAGCAGCTTCTGCGGCAGAGTGTATGTGCAGATCAGCCGGTTTACCCTGCTGGACTACCTGGGCCTGCTCCCCATGAAGTCCCCTGTGAAAGCGGATGCCCGTCTGACCATCCTCCCGGACCTCTATCCCATGGAGGCGGACATGACCGCCCGACCGGCCTATGCTGACGACGGCGCTTCCAATCGACGGGGTGAGGACCGCAGCGAGGTGTATCAGCTTCGGGAGTATCGACCCGGCGACGACATCCGGCAGATCCACTGGAAGCTGTCCTCCAAGCTGGACGAACTGATCCTAAAGGAGGCCAGCCAGCCGGAGAGCCGTTCCCTTTTGGTATTTTGGGATAAGCGTACCGGCGGTACCCCCCAGCAGATGGACGCACTGGCGGAGGTCGTGTCCTCCGCAGGCATGGCACTGCTGCAAAGCGGAGTACCCTATACCCTGTGCTGGACGGACCGGGACGATCTGCAGACCCAGGACATCTCAGAGGAAAACCAGCTTTTGCAGGCTATCCCGGCTCTGGTAAAGACCGGGGGCAGCGCAGATTGCCGCCTGCCCAAAACAGACGGTTACAGCCGCATCCTCTATTTCGGCACAGCGCCGGAGGAACAGCTGCTTACGGACGGACGGGTGCATTGCATTCTCTGTACCGAAGAGCAGTACCCCGGTGCGACCACCTTTGCCCCGCAGAATTATTCCGAGGCCATGCAGCGACTGGAGGTTTAGCCCATCATGCGAAAAAATGAAAATGGACTCCAGTGGACCGTCACCGAAACGGCACAAAAAAAGCTGCACTTCCCCTGGGGCGCTTGGGCAGTCTGTGCCGTACTGACGGCGGGCTTCTGCTTGCTTTTGACGGCTGCATTCCCATCCGTTTCCTACCCCTGGTGGGCCATGACGGCAGCTGCAATTCTGGTGCAGGCGGCGCTGCTGACAGCATACCAAACCAAAATCGGGAACTGGTTCGTTCCGGCGGGCATCGGCGTGCTGCTGCTTCTGAGTCTGGCACTGAACAGGTTTGTTCTGCCCGGTTTCGGCGCACTGGCAAATGATTTTCTGACCCTGCTGACCGGCAAAACCGGGAAGATCTATCTGGACTTTGCGGCAGCGGATGCCCGGTTTCTGCCTTTGGCGGCAGCAGTCCTGCTGCTGGCGGTGTCGCTGCTCCTCAGCCGCAGCGCATGGAGCGGACGGATGCTGCTGGCCTTGCCGATTCTGCTGCCCTGCTATGGGGCCATGCTGCTGGGCCTGTTTCCCGTGAGCATCGGCGGTGGACTACTGATCATCGGCACGGTGCTGCTGATGGTGCAGCGCACGGCAGCGGGAGAAGCCCTTGCAGGCGCTCCGGCGCAGCTGATCTTGCCGGTCCTGTGTGCGGCCCTGTGCCTACTGATTGGTCTGTCCTGCCAAGACAAGCTGGATACGAACCTGGTAGAAACGATTCAAACCCAGCTTCACCAGCAACGCTATGACAGCGATACCAACTCCATGCCGGAAGGAAACCTCAAGAACCTACCCGCCTGGAAGAAAAGCGACACCCCGGCTCTGGAAGTCACGATGGAGCAGCCGGAAAAGGTGTATCTGCGAGGGCAGATATACGACACCTACACCGGCACCGACTGGAAGGCAGCCGACACCGAAGAAACAGCCCAATATAAGGACCTTTTTTATTGGCTCCATGAGGCAAATTTCTACGGTCAGAGCCAGATCGCTCTGGCGGATGGCTATACGGAGACGGCCACGCCCCTCTCCATGACCGTCAAGAATCTCTCCGCCTGTTCCGCCCACGGCTACTATCCCTATGCCGTCTATGGCAGTGAAACGCTGGAGGCGGACCGCATCGGGGACACGGACCTGCCCCCGGCAGAGAGCCTGTCTTATCTGAAGGGCAGCGTGCCGGACTGGTATCAGATCCAGCGGAACCTCTCCACCGCTCAGGGACGGGAAAGCATTGAGACCTATCTATCCAAGGAGCAGGCATATGCCGACTATCTGCGGGCCATCGACCTGCAAATGACTCAGGACAGCTGGGCCGTCCTCCGGCGGCAGCTGAAGCTGGACACCCAGGCCCGGACCATTGGCGACATCCGCACCATTCTCTTTGACTATCTACGGGAAGCCATGACCTACGATGAGACTGCCCGGACCATGAACGGCAGCGGTGACTTTCTGCAATATACGCTGGAGCGCAGCGGACACGGTTACAGCGTCCATTACGCCACGGCAGCGGTGCTGATGCTGCGCTACATGGGCGTTCCGGCCCGCTATGTGGAGGGATATTACCTCTCGGCGGAGGATGCCGCCCGGTACAAGGCCGGTGAGACCATTACCCTGACGGAAGAAAACGCCCACGCCTGGGCGGAATACTATGTCAGCGGTGTCGGCTTTGTGCCGTTTGAGGTGACTCCCGGCTACATAGACGATGAGGAGCTGTCTCTGGGCGGCGACAGCCCGGATGAGAACACCTACGAGAATAATACCCAGCAATTTGTGGAGGTTGAAAAGCCGGAGGAGATCAACGAGCACAAGCAGGACCGCTTTACCTTCTCACTGAATGCCCATTACCTGCTGCTTCTTCCGCTGTTGCTGATCTTGCTGCTGGCCGGGTGTATTTTCCATCGCCGCAAGGTGTTTCGGAAGAAGCTGGCCGCCATCGATGCCGCAAACGACCGGGAGGCCATTTCCATGCGTTATGGCTATGCCGTTTGCCTGCTGTGCCACAGCACGGTGAGCCCCCCGGAGGGTGCGGCAGAAGCCGCAGAACTGAATCAAAAGGCGCTGTTCAGTACCCAGGAGATGACTCCGGAACAACGCAAGAAGGTTGACTCGTTTGCCATGCGTGTGCTGGATGCCTGCAAGGGCAGCTGGACCCCGTGGGAGAGAATACGGTACCGGCTCTGGAACTGCCTGTACTGAAAACCAAAAGGAGGAAAGAAAATGCACAAAAGAGTAATGGCTCTGCTGCTGAGTCTGGTGCTTCTGCTCTCTGCCGCCATGCCGGTCCCGGCGATGGCCGCAGAGGAAGAGTACGCCGGCAGCTTCGTGTTTGTTGCCATGAACGCCAACAGCACCATCGTGGAGCCAACCCGTATCCAGTATAAGTCTGGGCAAACCATTCAACAGGCGCTGGCTGATTCAGATATTGAATTTGTTGGCCTGGAGCAGGGATTCATCTATGAGATCAACGGCGTTTCCGCCAATTACCTGCTCTATTATGACAAGGGCGGCTACAAGCTGGATGCTCCGGCTTCTTCCATCAAGGCCCTGTGCGTCCATGTATCTTCGACTTACTCGGACGAGGCATTTCAGCTGATCCTCCAGATGGCGGATTACCTGGACATGACCAACCATGTGCAGAATTATCCGGCAGCAGCTAACGCCTACGCGGCGGCGCTGAAGGGCCTGCGGACGGCGACTGCCGACTCGGCAGGGATCCTGCTGAAAAACCTAAAGGCCGCCATTGCCGAGTATGCGGCCCTTCTGGACGGGACCAAATACACCGTCTCCGCCACAGCGACCCAAAACGGCAGCGCGGTGGAGGCTCCGGTCCTCTCCCTTACAGATGTCTATGGCAATGTTACCACCGGCACCGGCAGCGTCCAGGTCATCGCCGGTGACTATAAGTTCCGTGTGTCCGACGGCGGATATAACCGCACAGAGGGAGCGCTGACGGTCTCCGCCGATGCCCAGGTCTCTGTGACCCTGCCCTACGGCCAGTGGTTCGGTAATATCCGGCTGCTGGATGCCGATCAGGAACCCTACCGCGCTGCACAAAACCGTGCAAACCACACGGCGCAGTATTGGATCGAGGATACAGCCAATGCTCTGAGCAGCGTGTATCTGAATGCGGCGATGGGCAATGTCCCGAATACCAAGACCACCAAGCTCCGCACCATCTATACCGGCACCAACGGCAAGGATATGTCGGGCACATCCCGCAGCTGGAACAGCACAGCCACATCCCTTACTTATCTGCTGACCTCCGGCATGGAGGGCAAGACCTTCGCGCTGGAAGCACAGTATACAGGCTCGGACGGCTACACGCAGATCCAGTCCTACGATGTTACCGTGACCCGTGTGCCCACGCTGAAGGCTCTGGCAGCTACGGCGGAGGGGACCAAGCTGCCCCTGGAGTTTGCGCCCAACACCCGGGAGTACAGCCTAAAAACCGTGTCCTCCACTGTGGATATTGACGCCGCACCATTTGGTGAGGATTATACCGTCACCGGAACCGGGGCAGTGCAGCTGACCGGAGACACGCAGGATCACACGATTCAGGTAGCAGCGCCCAACGGAGAGCAGAGCACCTATACCCTCCACATTCAGAAGGTAGCTTCCGTACCGGTGACGCTGGCTGTGCCCTCTGGCACAACGGTGCAGGTGATCAATGGGGCAGGCTCCGAGATTGCCCCGGTAGACGGGACCTATCACCTGGTCCCCGGCGAAAGCTATACCTGCATCGCCACAAAGAATACCTGGTATCACACGCAGATCACCTTCACGGCTTCCAGCGGACTGAGTGTGTCCGTCCCGGAGCCTGTTACCACCGACTGGCTGTCCGATCTGGCGTTCTATAACGGCACCTATGCTTCCAGCCGGATCGCCTACGCCGCCGACAAGACCTTCACGGCGGCAGACCACACCTACAACTATACGGTGTCCGACTGCAACAGCTCCGTTGCCATGCAGGCCACGGCAACCGGAACCGTGACGGCGCTGTATCGGACCCAAAGCACCGTGCCGGAGATTCATAATCTCGCACGGATGGAGACGATCACAACGCCTGTCAGCAAAACGGGTCTTGCTCAGAGCCTGACCTACGCCGTGGCCAAGGCCGGTTACGGCCAGACGGTGACGATCCGCATTTCCAAGACAGAAAACGGCACTACCTACTATCAGGACTACGATATTCAGCTGCTGCGGCAGCTGCACCTGTCCAGCCTGACTATTGCCACAAAGGATGAGACACTGCCCTTTGTAACTCCAAAGGGCGCAACGGCCCGCTTTGATCGAGATACCACGGATTATTATGTTAAGGTAGACCGGGAGGCCGCCGCTCTCTACCTCTCCGGCACCTATCCCAACAGCAGCACAGACACCGCCTGCTGCGGCGGGTACTATGCCAAGGTCAACGGCGTACGCTATGATACGCTGGCCGGCGCGGAAGCGGTCCTGGACACAGACCTTTATAATGAGGATATTTCGGTACAGGTCTGCCACGCAGATACCGGCAGCATTGAGCTGACCTATACCGTCCATGTTCAGAAAAGTGACCCCATCCAACTGACCATCCAAACGACCCCGGCAGATGCCGCGGTGTTCCTGACCAACGACCTGAACGGCAAGCGCATCGTGGAGAAAAACGGCACCTACAGCCTGACCCCCGGTGCCAGCTATTCCTACACTACCACCTGCGCCGGTTATATCGGCCAGAAGGTGGAGCATTACACCGCTCCCGACAAGGACGGCACGCTGACCATTACGCTAAAGAAGGCTCCAGCCAACGACAAGCTCATCAATTTCGATTCTGCGTGGCCCCACTTACGCCAAAACAATGAGAATAACGGTGTGGTGGACTACAAGACGCCGGTCTACGCCAAGGATGCCGAGCTGTACTGGGCTACCTCCATTGGATCCGGCTACGATGTGAACGCCTGCGGCTGCCCCATTTTGGTGGACGGTGCCATCTACACCTACTCCGGCTCCCGCATTTACAAGGTGGATGCTATCTCCGGCGAAATTCTCATTGATAAGCCCATGGATCACAACTCCAGCTTCGCCATCAACCCGCCCACCTACGCCAACGGCATGATTTTCGTGGGCCTGTCTGACGGCACGATCCAGGCGTTCGACGCCAATACCCTGGACTCCCTGTGGATCTATCGGGACTCCATCGGCGGTCAGCCCAACAGCTCTATTGTCTATCACGATGGCTACATCTACACCGGTTTTTGGGTAGGCGAGATCAACGAGGCCCACTATGTGTGCCTGAGCGCCACCGACGAGGACCCCACGCAGACGATGGAAGAAAAGCTCCCCACTTGGTACTACACCAGCAAGGGCGGCTTCTATTGGGCCGGTGCCTATGTGTGCGACGACTTCCTGCTGATCGGCACGGATGACGGCGCTTCCGGCTACACCACCGGCAAGCCCAGTCTGCTGTCCTTTAACCCCAAGACCGGCGAACTGCTGTCCTCCTACAAGATGAATGTGACCGGCGACATCCGCAGCTCTATCACCCATTACAACGGCAAGTATTACTTCACCAGCAAGGGCGGCTACTTCTACGAGGCCACTGTGGACGAAAAGGGTACCATTGAGGATGTCCGCACCTTGAAGCTCTACAACTACGATGACGACCCGGCCAATCCCGCCATGTCCACCTGCACACCCACCATTTACAATGGGCGGGCCTATATCGGCATCTCCGGCACGGCACAGTTCGGCGCATACAGTGGCCATAACCTTACGGTCATCGACATCCCCAACTGGGAAATTGCCTACACGGTGCGGACCCATGGCTATCCCCAAACCAGCGGCGTTCTGACCACGGCCTATGAGGAAGAGACCGGCTGCGTCTATGTGTATTTCTTCGATAACTTCACCCCCGGCAAGCTCCGGGTGCTGGAGGACAAGCCCGGTCAGACCGAGGTTTCTCTGAAAACCATGGAGACCTATACCGCCAGCGGAAAAACGGAGACCTATACGACGCCCTACAACATCTTCACCCCCAGCGGCGCACAGGCGCAGTACGCCATTTGCAGCCCCATCATGGATGAGTATGGCACGATCTACTTCAAAAACGACTCCGCCTACCTGATGGCCGTGGGCAGCACCATTGAACGCATCGAGGTCACGAAGCTGCCGGACAAGACGACCTACAATGTAAAAGACACCTTCAACCCCACCGGTATGCAGGTAACGGCCTACTACGCCAACGGCATGACCCGCGATGTGACAAAGTATGTCACCTGGTCCGATAAGCCGCTGAAGGCCAGCGATACCGATTTCCAGATCACTTTCCCCTACGCCATGTACCAAAACCGAGAAAACAGCGAGACCCTGGAGATGGAATACGGCGTCCACTGCGATAAGCCCATGACTACCCTGACCCTGACCATTGGGGACCAGACCGAGGTCAAATACGGTGATGTAAATGGGAATGGTAAAGTCGATTCCACGGATGCCGCCATTGTCTACCGTTATGCAAATGGAAAATATCAGTTGTCTGCGGATCAACTTTTGGCAGCTGATGTAAATGGTGATGGTGTCGTGAACACGACGGATGCTGCATTGATCTACCGTGTAGCAAACGGAAAGCTGTCAAAGTTCCCGGTAGAGAAATAAAGGCCAAAATCAATTCATTTTAATCCTAAACAGATACTGATTTCGGGGCAAGTAAAAGATAGGAGGTGCAGCCAGTCACTGCACCTCCTATCTTTTGGCCGTTTAGGGATAATTTGACCTAATCACCTATAAACAAAAAGACAGCGAGACGTTACGTTTTTCAACTTCCGTCTCGCTGCTACTCGCCATGCTACGTGAGCAGGGCTCCGTTGGAGGGCGTGATGCACAGCATCGCTCGCCCGACTGGTAGCGCATTACCAGCCTTGCTTGCCAGCATTCAAGACATCTTAGCAATACCATGAAGTATCTCAAATACGGACAATCTGACACGCTCGGCGCACCGATGTGTCAACTTTTATAAGTGGTTATTTATTATAGCAGAAGTGCACCACAATGTCAAGCTTTTTTGCGGTGACTTCCTCTCTATATTATGCAGGTGGGGACTTAGGTATCCTACTTAATTGAGAATGTCAGACTGCCATTAAGATAAAGCTCGACATATCCATCTGTAGATATTTTTACAGCAAGGCCGTGCTTTGAAAGAGTTTTGCAAGCGGCGCTCCTTGCTCCACCAGATGATTCTGCTTCGTTTCGGATGATGGCACCAAATGAAATTACATTTCCATTCAAATCCAATATGCAAGCCCCATCCATTGCGGTCAATTCGCTTCGCAGTTTTCGGTCAAGTTGACAAAAGCTCTTTCTTCCAACCAACTGTTTGATAACTTCTCGCTTAATCGCCCGCATCTCTTTATCTTTTTGATTTGGTGAGTCTGCTGTTTTTGAATCCCTTTCCAGATTGAAATCATCACGCATTAGATCATCACATGGCTTGAGAATCGGCGACTCAGTCACACGCAAAGAATCAGGAGATTCAACAATGGCGATAATCCCGCCAGTGTGGGCGAACGATACGTCCAAGGTCGTAGCATAAACCTCTTGGAGTAGACGCTCGTTCCATGATATTTGGCTCTCACAGATTGCATCACGAAAAGCACGAAAGCTAAAGTTCAGCCAATGAAGGTTTCTCTTAACAAGTTTAATCTCAGCATCTTTGGAAAGTACAATGTCACCATTGTTTAATAAAAAAAGCCCGATTGCGCTCCCGTGTATGTATTTTCCTATGCATTGAGAAAATCTAACAGGGAGAAATGGGGATAATTCATGCTCTGGAATTCTTCCATCCTCTGCAAGGGAAAGGAACTGGATGAAACCGCAATCTTTGTCTAGTTGAATGAGTGAATGGATACAGTCTGTAAGCACAGCGGAGTAGTCATTTTCAAGAAACTTCAGCCAATCTTTTCCAGAGATACTAGGGGATGTTGTGTCCTTTGGGTTAACAACAAATCCAAATGTAACTTTTCGCCCTTCATATGTTTGCACTGCCCACTTTTCCAACAGCGATAGGAGTTTTTCTACGGAATCACACTTTTTTCCAACGCTCCACATACAAATACCTCGTTGCACCGCCATTTCATAAGCTCTGTCTCGATGTAAATCAGAAGCATAATGTATTTGTTCTTTTGTCGGCTGTTTGTACTGGAATCGTGACACCTCAAAAAAGGAACGGCAAAGCATCCTTGCGAGTTTTAGATGGTCCTCGGTAAAGTCCCGACCGATATCCATATAGAATTTCGTCCGTTCTAGACTAGAAAAGTAAAGTTGTGTATTATCAATCTTGCCAACGACATCAGAACATCTATACTCATCTTTCGCATTATAGAACTTTACATTTCTTTTCGGAACTCCAAGCAATGGCAACACGTAGCCACGGACAAATTGTCGATATTCGTCAGAAAAGTTTCTAATAGGCATTTCAAACAACCTCGTTAGTTTTACTGCCTATAATATAACCCGCTTTTCGCCAAATTACAAGGATTTTTTCGGATTTTCTCGTTAAATATCAGTTTATTTCAAAGCTATTTTGACTCTCCCCAAATTTAAGCGGAAAGGAGGCCACTTCCTTACGAAGAGGTCTCCCATAGTTTGCGACGTTTTATTTCTCTTGCTTGAACGCCAGCCATTTTACGCCATACGCATCAAACAGGAATCGGTTCCCGGCATCATTTTCTACATAGCGCCGTCTGGTATGGTACAAGCCCCGAAGTTCATTTCGCAGATATTCATCTGTCGAAATCGGTTCCACCCAAAGGACCGAATGCTCAGCAAGTCTCGAAAGCGGAAGAGGTGTGCCCAAAGTGCGACTGTATTCCGAGGATTGCGGCATCATAGCAAACAGCTCCGCAGCATCCGAAAAGGGAATGCGTTCGCCATCGGATGTGACCAGTTCCTCCGTTATGGCATTGACCAGGAGCCAGCCGCGCACAGGGGACCACACTGGCTTCTCATGGAACAGTTTCAGGCATTGTTCGGGGATCGGTTCACCAGGAGCCACGGTATGATCGTCCCGTCCAAGCAGGTAATCCGTTGTGACACCATACAATTCTGCCATCCTGATCACCGCTTCTACAGGAGCCGCCTTGCGCTCGCTTTCCCATGCACTTAAAGTCGGCTGTGAAACGCCGAGCCTTACTGCCATCTCGGTCAGCTTGGCTTTGTGCATCAAGCGGGCTTCTTTATATCGCTTTGGCATTTTCCGCCCCCTACTCTTACTTCAAAATGATTCACTCACCACGAGTCTGATTGTCTCCGGCAATACAGGATTTACGCTTCAAACTCTTATAGACTCTGTTGATTGTGGAAACTGACACTTCTATTTCCGCTGCAACCCGTTCTGCAAGGCTCTGCCGTTACGGGCATCACTGATACCGCCAGCAATCGCTTCATCGACACTGATGCGGAATGTACCGGGGTTTGAACTGGTGATCTTACGAAACACCTTGTCAATCGCAATTCCATGACAGCTACGGTGATATTATAGTCAGGATGCGGAATAATAGCAAGCGGCTCCCTGAAAATTTTCTCTCATATTTTGAGGCCGGAATACAAGACTATTATAACCTCGACATAATGTGAATTATGGCGAACTGAGCCACCCAGGCACGGCTTTTTTCAACGGTGAGTTAAACATAATCAAATGCCAATTTGCCCACACGCAGTTATACATAATCAAAACGGTTGTAAACGCATCCCTTCCCTCGTGTAATAGGGATAGGAGGCGATCGTATATGAAAGAATTTGAGGAGTATCTGAGACGCATCGGAAAATCCGAAAATACTGCTTTGACATATTGCCGTAACATCCGAATGTATTTTAGTTGGTGCCGTGACAGTTTCGGTTCCGAGCCAAAGGAACTCTACCGTTCCAATATTTTGGAGTACATCTCCTATATGCGCAATATCCGAGGTTACAGTCCGAAGTCTGTTAATAACCACCTGTCGGCACTGCGCTGCTTAAACAAGTATCTGGTACAGATTGGTCGGCAGTCGGACATGGCAGTTCTGGACAGTGACTTTATGAAGGTGCAAATTCAATATGCCAGCCCATGCTCCGTTGATAAAAAAGAGGTAGAGGCATTCCGGCAAAGGATGTTGGAAAGCGGAAGCAAACGGGACTTTGCAATCGTGACCTTACTGGTCTATGCAGGTCTGCGCCGCAGCGAGTGTGTCAATCTGAAACTGGATCAGGTGGATCTCATTGCAAAGGAGATTCGCGTCATCGGCAAGGGAGACAAACAGAGGCTTGTATATATCAATGACCGGATTGCTGCAGCCATTCGGGAGTACCTGAAGGAGCGTAACGCAGACAGTCCCTACTTATTTGCCAGCCGACAGTGTGCGAAGCTTTCAGCGTCCCGGATCAATCAGATATTCAACCAATACTCTGATACAATCACACCGAAGACACTCCGACACTTTTTCTGCTCCAACGCTTTGGAGAATGGCTATTCGATCCATGAGGTAGCCAATCAGGCCGGGCACAGCAATGTGCAGACCACACTGATTTACAGTAATCCATCCGCAAAGCAGATGAAAGAAAAAGCCAATAAGCTTTGAGGCGCTATGAGAAAAAATGTTTTACGCACGGCGATTGTTCTGATTTCAGCAGCCGTAACGGTATATGCAGCACACCGAATTTATCAAGAGCATTCCGAGTATCGTGAGGGTGTCGATTCTTATTCCGTCTTGGAAACCTATATAAAGGAACCGCAAACGGAACCCATACCTGAAGAAAGCAAACCAGAGCAGGATGAAATGTCGGAAAATGCAATCACATGGCCGGTGGTAGACTTTGTAGCTCTGAAGAGCATCAATTCTGATTGCGTTGCATGGATCAGGATTGACGGAACAGCGATCGACTACCCTGTTGTACAGGGGTATGACAACAGCTTCTATCTGAAGCATTTGTTTGACGGAGAATGGAACAGTGCCGGCTGCATCTTTTTAGACTCGCGTGTCGAGCCCGATTTGTCAGACCGACACAGTGTTTTGTATGGCCATCATATGAAGAATGGTACGATGTTTTCTGATATCGCAGACTATAAAGATCAGACTTACTATGAAAACCATGCAACAGGAATGATTCTGACCCCATCGAAGAACTACTGGATTGAGTTTTTTGCGGGCTATGTTGCCGGTGCCGATGATGAGAACGCTTGGAAGGTAACGTTTGCAACGGAAGACGAATATGTCGATTGGCTGAATGAAACAGTTGGCCGCTCTTGGTTCAAGAGCGAAGTAATACCAACGGCCCAAGACCAAGTTATAACATTGTCCACCTGTAGTTATGAGTTTAATAATGCCCGCTTTGTGTTGGTTGGCCGTCTGAAGTAGATTGCTTTGGCATATGCCATAAAATAAAAGACCGCAAACAATGCGGTCAAATCATTCGGGTAATGACGGTTGCAATTTTTTCAAGCCCGTGCTTTTCTATGTATCGGTAGGTTTCATACAGATCCGAGAAGGATAATGCTTCATGGAAATATTCCGTGTAGTCCTGGGTGGTTTTCAATAGCGGATACCGTCCGCCGGCATTAACGGCAATATAGTGCTTAGCTTTTGATACTTCTTCCATTTCCAATCCTCCCAACGAATCACACGATATTTATTATAATCGTTGTAGACGGCTTTTTCAAGGAGTTTGGTGAAACTCCTTGGGGACATAATGAATACCGTATCATAAGCGGAAAAGGCAACCGAGTTCTGTTTTGGTCAACTCGGTTGCCTTAATTTAATCACATAAGTCTATCACAGATAGTTGATGGGAATAACACGGTCATTGCCTTTCAGTGTGATAAGCCGGTCATAAAGGCAAATCACTCCGCCTGGGCCACGCTTTGTGCCGGGAATCTTGTCGAGCAAATCGAATGCATCCATATCCTTCTTCTGTGGATCCGCATGCTTTTTCATTTCAAGAGGATACAGTGTTCCGTTTTCTTCGATCACCAAATCGATCTCATTCATATCTTTGTCTCGATAGAAATACAGCGGCGGTTCAACGATTCCCTTGTTATAATAACTCTTAATGATCTCGGAAATCACGAAGCTCTCAAAGAAAGCGCCGGCCATAGCGCCGTTTTTCAGAACATCCGGCGTATTCCACCGTGTAAGGTAGGCCGCCAGCCCGGTATCCAAGAAATACAGCTTTGGAGTCTTCACTGCACGCTTGGTGATGTTGTTTGAGTATGGCTTCAGCAGATAAACAATGTTGGAAGCTACAAGAATCGAAAGCCATCTTTCCGCTGTCGGCTGACTGATCCCGACATCCCGTGCCATAGAGGCAAGGTTGACGAGCTGCCCGGTGGACGCTGCGGCGGCAGTCATAAAGCGAGTGAATTTTACGGTGTCTCCAATCTCGGACAGATCGCGAACATCGCGTTCAATATAGGTTCGCACATATGCGCCATAAAACATCTGCCAATCAAAATCCGGACTCTCACAGAGCTCCGGCATAGAGCCGCGGTGGATCATCTTCCATACATCTTCGTATGGAATGTTGGCAAGCTGCTTTTTGCGCTCGTCAAAATACTCATCCGTCGGTAGAAATGGTGTATCATTGGACACACCGTACCGCTCACGCAAGGAGAAACCAAGCAGAGTTACCAGCCCGATTCTGCCGGACAGTGATTCACTGACGCCCTTCATCATTTGAAACTGCTGAGAGCCGCACATGAAAAACTGCCCTTTTTTATGCTCCCGGTCTATAAACATCTTGATCTGAGAAAACAATTCTGGTGCCTTCTGGATTTCATCAACAAACACCGGAGGCGGATTGTCTTTGAAAAAGGTGCCGCTTTGCTCCTGTGCAGCCGCACGGACGATCAGATCGTCAAGGGTTGCATAGTTCATCCCTTCTGTAATGCGCTGAAGCATGGTGGTTTTACCGACCTGCCGCGGGCCGGCGACAAGGATCGCGCCAAACATTTTGGAAAGCGTATTCACCGCTGCTTCTGCATGTCGTTTAATATATTCCATAAAGCCTCTCCTTTCGGCTGATTTAATATCTGATATTATTATAGCCGGACTTCTCGAAAAAATCAACCGACTTCACGAATTTTTTTCAAATTCATTGTGGTACAAGATTGAAATCCGGAAAACTACTTGAAATCCGCCTCGTTTTCTGCTATAATTTCATTGTAAGTTTCATTGATTGCATTTTCGCAGTTATAGTTTTCAGGTTACACAGTGTCTGAGAGAACATCTTTCAGGCACTATTTTTATGCTTTCTAACGGGAAGCACAGAACCGGACGGACACAGAGGGGCCTCCCTCTGTGTTTACAATTTCATCCTGGCCGTTTGGCAACAAAGCACTCAGAGAATGTGTAAATTCATCCTTTGGGTGCTTTTTTATATAGATCGGAGCCGTAAGGTTCCCCCAACCTTTTTTCTCGGGGAGCCTTATGGCTTGCCGTAACTATATACAAAATCCAATAAAGGAGTGATCTGACTTGAGAATACTTTCTCGAATTATTTTTGTTGCCATGCTTGCTATGGCAGTAATCATTATCCCGCTTGGGGCAGCAACCATCATTATGGCAATCGAACTCGGGCTGTTCTTTGAGGCGCTTTCCGGCATGTTGATGCTGTGCGTCTATATTGCCTTAAGCCTGTATGAAGTGCGCGAATTTATTGCAGAGACCGAATGGGAGCAGCAGGAGCAAAACGGGGCTGGAGGTGATGAGCTTGACTCTTTACCTTGAGGCGACAACCACCATACCGGATCTGTTTATCGATTATATCGAGGTCAGACTGTCATCAGGCGAAAGTGCTTCCCTAAACTGGGATGAAAGCGAAATATACCGCAATCCTGATGGCTTTGGTGCCAAATACAAAGGCGTATATTTCGGTGAAGAACCTGCAAACGGAAGACTCGACGAGCTGCGCGATATGGTTATTACAGATATCGGGTTATATTCCGATACCATTCCGGAAACCCAAATCACCATTTCGGAAATGGAATTCGTCGATAACGGGAGAAGCCTGGAGTTTTCTCCGCCTAAAATCTGTATTCAGGAGGACGGTCATGTTGATGAAAAGTGAACATAGAAAAGAACTGGTTTCCGAGATACGATCCCTGGCACAGTCGCAAGGGCTGAACACGGTGTTTACCACATTCCTGGAGATTACCGCAAACAGCCTTGCCGCCCAGACCGACCCGGAAAATGCCGAAAAGCGAGAACAGCGATATCAGGAGATGGCGTCGACCATGACGCCGGAACTTTTATCGTCCTATGCACGGATGTTGGCATTTCTATTCCTGACCATCCGTGAGTATCGAGATGATCCCTGCGACATTCTTGGGGGAATCTATCACGAGCTGAATCTGAATAACGAGTGGAACGGGCAATACTTCACGCCGGACGATGTCTGCCGGCTTATGGCACAAATAACGCTTCCATCGGACGAGCTTTCAGCCAATGATGGTCCGATTACCATTAACGAGCCGACCTGCGGCTCGGGAACGATGGTTATCGGCGCCATTTGGGCAATGCAGCATCAGGACTTTGACTATCGTCACAATACATTCTTTGTGGCGCGGGATATTGACATTCGCTGCGTTTGGATGGCCTATATCCAACTGAGTCTGTATGGAATCCCTGCCATGGTCATTCACGGAAACACCCTGACGATGGAAGAGTGGGACAGGTGGTATACACCGTGTGCATTGGTGCCCTTTTCAAAGGCGCAGAGTGAAGATGGAGATATAGCCGTATGAAAAAGGCTATAGCAAATCTGAGCTTTTCGGACCTGAAAATCCGATATTTTACAGGCCGTTCCATTCTCATTTCCGACACGGGGCATGGCAAAAGATATCAGTACCGAAACGGTTGCATGACAGCGCTTGGCGATTTGGAGATTTCAGAATGGCGAGAGATGATAACAGAGCTCATCGCCTACCGAAGTGAACAGGAACTTCAAAAGCAACTCTATGAGTGGTGTGCAGAACACACACCCTGGCTTCACGGGAAAAGTGAAATCACAGATTATGCACTGGAATGCCATGCTGCAAGACTTTTTGATGATCCGCTTTGGGCAGATTATATCCCGTTTAACCGAAAATACCGACCCAATCTCGGTATCCTTTTGGGACAACCGAACCGTGATGCATCCGCCGACACGGCGCAAAAATGACTCATTGAATCACAACGAGTTGTCTGAGTATTATGTGCTGCGAGCCGACCAAGGCTTCTTTGTCAAACGCAGCAGCCGCCGCATATGGTTTGCTCGAAAGATTCCGCCGACAGCAGCCTCTGTTCGGAAATTCAGAACGGAAAAGGCAGCGCAGCGGTATCTTGATGACAATGCTAAGTTCTTCGCAAAAATTGCATTTCAGATTGAGCATATACAGAACGGAGGCGACGCCATATGAAAGAATCCAAGATAGACCGTTTCCGCCGAGTGGCAGAAGCACGGGTGAATAAAATCATTAAGATGATCCGCTTGCTCGGAAATTGCTCCGGAACGGGCGTATATGAGTACACGGATACACAGGTGGCATGCATCTTTTCGGCGTTGCAGTCCGAATTGGACAAAGCCAAAAGGCGGTTCAGAAAGCCATTGCTCGGAAAACATCGTTTTTCATTGACAGATACAAACGAGTTTGATGACGATAGACCTTTGGAGCCGACAATTGCACTTGCCCTTCCGGACGGAAGCTACCTTCGGGCCGTTGTCTATGAGGACGACCACTTTCCTGCCATCAATATCTATTGGGATCACGATGGCGGAAAAGCTTCCGAACTGCTCTGCTTTGCAGAATACAATTCCGATCGGAATGAAGGTGCGCAGGTCTGCATCGGTACTTATGTCTCAGACGAAGATGAAACCCAATATTACGCGCCATATATGGCAGAATGGAATAAGGAACCATGAGTTCAAAAGTAATAAAACTAACCTGGTCGGAGGTCGCGGAAATGGTCCGGACAGAACTCCGAAAAATCATTGGCAGAGATGTTTTCTGTGTAGCAAAATCCGATGACGATACCTACTGGGATATCAGCTTCCCGTTGGAGAGGCTTCCCTTATCCGACCTGCATCGTATCCTTGAAGCACTTGATGCAACGGATAGTCAGCGCGATTTGTCCCTTCCGCCGGAGGAGGATCATGCCGACAGCGTCAGTTCACTCAGTATGACAGTGTGCCAACTCCTACTTCGCAGGAATCTCGGGTATGACTGGGAATGCCTGCATCTTGCCAAGGACAGTTTCTGGATACTCGGAGTGAAGGATACTCCCGAAACCGATGATTTTATCAAAATCGGCAGTCAGCGTTTTCCGCTTGGCGAGCTGAAAAACCGTCAGGAGGTACTTGAACATCTCCGTGAAAACGGTGCTTCACACAGGGCGCTGATGGACATTTGCGAGGAGTACCTGGAGAAATATCAAAATGAGCTGTGCTGGTATTACCCAACCACGGACGAGCTGCATCTCGGCACTTTCCTGCTTCTTGTAAAAGAAGGCGTGTTGAGTCTCCCGTTCAATGAAGTAGACAGCGTTGATTACGAACTGTTCTGCTTAGAAGATGCATGCCTTTGTGACGCTGCGTCCATAAACCTGCTGATTGCAGACTGGTATCACTTTGACTCAGACCTTCGCCATGCAATGGAGGGAATGAGACGGTATTACGAGAAAAAGGAGGCTGTTGGGAATGAAAATAAAACTGTATCAGATTGCCCCTGGAAAGGACGATAAAAACCTGATGTTCATGAGTTACGAATTTACCGTATTACACGGCGGAATCAACGCAGACAGCTACGAGCTCGTCTTTGACGGTGATTTACCTGCGCAGACAGCGGAAGATGTTTTTCGCATTTTCAACCTGGAACATCCGAACGGATACAGAGGCCGCTCTATGAGCGTTTCGGATATCGTTTGGATGGCAGGTATCGGTTATTGGTTCTGCGACAGCATTGGCTTCAGGCAAATCAAATTTGCAGGAGAAAAATGCTGCTGGAGGAAGTTTGATGGATGAACTGTATCAAAATCTCGTCAGACTGAGTCCAAAGGAGCAGGTGCCGTTTCGGTGCATCGGTTGCGGAGAATGCTGCAAGCATGTTCATATGCAGGTTCCGGTCGAAGCTCTGGATGCGTTCCGTATCGTAAAGCATTTGCAGCAGCAAGGCGAAGATATCGAGTGCATGGATGATTTTTGGGAACGGTACACCGAGCCGGCGCTGTTGAATGAGTGTGGTTTTTTCGTGTATTTTCTCAAGACACAGGGGCCGGAGGAAGCTTGTATTTTCCTGCAGGATAATCGATGCCGAATCCACACGGTCAATCCGAGAGCTTGCCGGATATATCCACTCGTTGTGGATCCGAAGGAAAACGGCAGATATGAGTATCTGGTATCCTACGAGCGCAATCAGCATTTCAAAGGACCGAGGGTTCATGTGAAAACATGGATGAAAAAACGGTTTGATGAAGAGGACCGTGCTTTCCTAACTGCTGATTTTGGCTCCGCGAAGGAGCTGGCGCAGCTGCTCAGACAAATTCCGGATGAACGCAAGAAGAAAGCGGTTATGTGCTTTCACTGGGCTAAATACGGAAATTTCGACACGGGCAAACCGTTCCTGCCTCAGTATGCGCGAAATCTGAAAGTATTGCGTGAGTATTTGAAAGAACTCACAGAGTAACAGGTCAGTATGACACAACAAAGAGGCGTCGTTTTGCGGCGCCTCCATCTATTTTTGGGAGGTATTATCAATGGATAAAAGGCTAAAAGAAATCGTAGACAATTTTGACAGCATGAAAATCGGAGTGGACGAACCCTTCCGGTTTCATTGCACCATGTGCGGCAAGTGCTGCATTAACCGTGAGGACATTCTGCTGACACCACGGGACATGTACTGCATGGCAAAAGAATTACAGATCACACCGAAAGAACTGTTTGATCAATACTGCGAGACCTATGTAGGACACGACTCGCGGATACCAATCGTTCGACTGAAGCCTCGTGGCTCAATTAAACGGTGCCCGCTTTTGAAGGATCGTAAGTGCAGTGTGCATAAGGCCAAACCGGGAGTTTGCGCAATGTTTCCGATCGGGCGGTGCGTCACCGTGGACCAAAAAGCTGCAAAAACAGTTAACGCAAAGATTGGAGAAATACAGTATGTTTTCACCAATCCCGGCTGCGGCGATAATGCCGAAACGCATACCGTAAGAGAGTGGCTGAGTGAATTTGGTATCCCTGTTGAAGATGAGTTCTTTAAGCTGTGGCATCAAAAAATTTTCCAACTCGGCTCGATTTTCCGTAAGGCGGAAAAGGTATGCAGCGATCACACAATGGAACTCGCATGGGCTGCAACTTTCGTGGCGCTCTATCTGGAATACGACACGAGTAAGGAGTTCCTCCCTCAATTTGAGGAGAATTCCGAAAAAATCCTTAATCTCATGAGGATGATGCCAACATCGAAGGATGGTGTAAACCATGCGTGAAGACCGAAATCAATTTCAGATCATTCGCAAAGATGCCCGGAACTGTTTTGTGGAAAGCCTGAATGACAGCTTCTCTATCGGCAGGATCCATCTGGCATTTGCCGCTTATGATCAGTCGAAGCCGGCCGGTCAGCGCCAGACGAACAATGTTCATATCTATATTGCTGTGGATGAGTTTCTGGAGCTGTGCCGGAAGCTGGATTGCGGTGAGCTGCGGTATATGCTGCAAAGCAAAAAGAAAAACGGCGATAATACGCCGTTGTATCAATGCCTGGGCGGCACATCTGCCGAAAAACTCAGAGCCATCGGTCGGGCAAGGCCGGACGGGAAAAGTCTTTCCCGCGTGGCACAGTTGATACCGGCCAACAAAGCAGATTTCCTGTTTGTTGCCGACAGCGGCCCCGGCGAAACCAACGAAAAGGGCTTGATCGTTCCGAAATTCGGTAATAAGCCGGAAAACCATGTGGCAGTCATGATGAGCTTTGAGTCGCTGAGCGAGATGTTCCTGATAACAAGGATGCATTATCAGTGCTGGCTTACATCGTGGTATCGGCAAAACTTAAATCAACCTGCGCAAAAGCAGGGACAGTACAGTGAAAACCACAAAGAAGCGGATAGTTCTTCTGTTCAAATGTTCTGATGTGGTTCAGGCGGCAGAGAGTAAAATCTCTGCCGCCTTTTCGGGCCTGTAGTCGTCAAAATAGCAACAAGGCTATTGGAGAAAACTGACCACTATGATCGGAACCTCGCCGGAACACGTCTCTGACCATCTCGGTGGCTTGTTCGTCCACGATCCAGTGCGTCTTGTCCTCCGAATCCTTCACATATCCGCATGGCGGGTTTGTGCTGAGTGACTTGCCGGACTGTCCCATTGCTTTGAAAACGGCTCGTATTTTACGGCTGGTTTCCCTGGCGTAAAACTCATTGAAGATAAGAATAGGTAAAAACGGCGAAGGAAGGTTGACGCCTAGCATTGGTCTGCGACACACCAGTTATTTCAAACGGGCAATTTTCTTAGTCAAAAGGTTCAATTTCAATGCGGCATATTGGTAATTGTTCCAAATTTTGCAAAATGTGTCGAATTTTGTTGCAAAATAGGAAGCGGGACAGTTCTATAAATGGACGCACAAACCAGCGTCTGAATACAAAGAGAAAGAGAGAAAAACGAATGAAACTGTGGAAACGCATACTGTCCTGTTTCCTGGCGCTCCTTCTGACCGTATACCTGCTCCCTGTGCAGGTCATGGCTGAAGAGTTGGGGGACCTGTGGCCGCTGACAACGGAAAACATCGCAGAGACACCTCCCGATGTAATAGGAGAAGTCCTGGAGCGACGGGAGGAAAACCAGAAGGAATTTCTGCTGGCCAACGGCGTGCGGCAAGTAGTTATCTATCCCGCAGCCGTTCATTATCAAAAGGATGGCCAGTGGAAGGATATCGATAATCGCCTTCTGCCTGCGACTACCCGGGACGGCGAGACGGTTTATCAGAATGTCGCCGGTATGTGGGATGTCTCGGTACCCGCCGAACTGAACACCGCCAGAGGGATCACTGTCAGCCGGAATGGATATAGTCTATCCTTTTATCTGACAGGTCAGTTGTTTGAAGACGGGGGCGCTATCTCGGAAAGCGGCAGCGCCTCCATGGGGGAGGAACTGCCCGGTGAGGATATGATCTGCGTTCCCGCAGGCGAAAGTACTGCGGCAATCAGCAGTACCACTTCCACTTTGGCAGACGATGACCAGCTTCAGCCAGAGGCTGCGCTGAAGAATCAGCGCAGTAAGGCCCTGTATCAGAATGTTTATCACGACACAGATGTGACCTATGACTTGGACTCCAATCGGTTGAAGGAGTCCCTGATTCTGCGCAGCTGCCCGAAGGAAATGCTGGGCTACCGCTATCGCCTGGAAACGGACAGCCTGCGGCTGGAGCTTCAAGAGGACAACCGTATTCTGGCCTATGCCAAAGACGCCGGTCCCCAAGATGAACCGGTATTCTATATGCCGGCTCCGTATCTGCTGGATGCAGAAAACGCATACTCCAATGATATCAAAGTGACTTTGGAGGAAAACGACAAGGGCTATGAGTTGCGGTACTATCTGCCCCAGGATTGGATGGCAGACGCTACGTACCCCGTAATACTGGACCCCGTGGTCCAGCCGGTATCCAACACGTTCACCATCCGGGATAAGACCGTGACCCAGCGCAATCCGCCGGCCTATGATGCCATTTCTCTGGATGCAGGATATTCCACCAACCGCGGGCGGGAGCGGATTTATATTCGTTTTAAGAATATCCCCTCTTTGACCTCAGCGGATGTGGTCGTGGGCGCAAAGGTCTTACTTTACAAATATAGCGGCTCTGGTAGTATCTCGGGCAATTATATGACGGCGCATCAGGTCAAAAGCATGTGGGACTCTGAGACAATTACCTGGGCTAACCGGGCAGACTATGTCCACACCTCAGAAGATTATCAATTCGTTGCCGGACAAACCTGGCATAGCTGGGATATTACGAACATTGCCCAAAAATGGTATGAGCCCTCCGGAAATACTGGTGTCATGCTTCGCATGTCGGAAGCCGTAGAGGGTGGGACAACAACAAAAACAGCGTCCTTCTATTCCTCTGACTACAGCAACACGCAGCAATGCCCCATGCTGGTCATCTCCTACATCAACAACTGCGGACTGGAAAGCACCTGGGACTATACCTCTTCCAGTGCCGGACGGGCCGGTACCGGCTATGTCAATGACTACACCGGAAACCTGGTGTGGGTCCACACAGGGCTGGGCTTTTCCGGCAACCGGATGCCCGTCAGCATCAATGCTGTCTATAACGCAAACGACAAGGGTAATAAGGCCTACGGTCTTGGCTACGGCTGGCGTACCAATTACAACCAGCGCGTTGAGCAGATCACGTTAGGCGGCACTACCTACTACCGGTGGGAGGATGAGGACGGCACCCGCCACTATTTTATGAAAAAGTCTGCCGGGCTGTATGTGGATGAACTGGAGCCTACACGTCAACTGACGGATACCGGCAGCGGAACGAAAAAATTCTGTATCACAGAAAAGAGCGGCAGCAAACGCTATTTCGATGCCAGTGGACGGCTGGCTGTACTCTCCAATAACCAGGCCACAGCCAGCAGTGTCTCCATTTACTACGCATCGCAGGATCACATCTCGGTCATCTCGGACGGCGTTGGCCGCAAATACCGATTCAGCTATGACAGCAGCGGCAACCTGACCAAGATCAGCTTTACAGGCACCGGCACAACAGAGTTGTCCGCTATGACCTACCAGGTCAGCGGCGATAATCTGAGGGCCATCGGATATCCAGACGGGAAAAATGCGACATTTTCCTATGGTGCAGAACATCTGCTGACCGGTGCGCAGGATGCTGACGGCTATAAGCTGGCGTATACCTATAACACGACCACGAACGGACAGCCTAACCGGATCGCGACCATCAAGGAATACGACGGCAGCACCGCAGGCGGAACACTGTCTCTGGAATATGCACATAACCAGACCACATTTACCGATCACAACGGCAACAAGGAGATCATGCAGTTCAACCGCTACGGCAGTACCCTGTCGGTGCAGGATGGACTGGGCCGTGCGCAGTTCTCCCAATATGCCAACAGCACGGACCTGGCCAAGGCCAGTCAGCTGACGCTGTCGTCCAAGCTGCAGAATACCGTCATCAATCTGCTGGAAAGCGGCAGCCTCGAGAGCAAGACCGGATGGACGGTATCCGGCACCGGTACCGGCAGCTGGAGTTACAGCCAGGCCCAGGCCTATTATGGCCGCACCTCCCTGTCCATTCAGAACAACACCCTCAAGCCGGTCAGCAGCGCTGTGCAGGCCCTTGAGCCCGGGAAGACATATACCTTCTCCGCCTATGTCAGAGCCGGAGCCAGCGGAGCCCGCATTGGATTGCTGAAGCCCGGCAGCACGGAGCCCCTGGTTGTCAGCACCGCCGCACCGGCCAATAACACCTGGACTCGGCTGCAGGTGACGTATACGCTGCCATCTGGAAGCGCCTATGCCTCGGTTCTCCCCTTCCTGCAGAACACCTCCGGTACGGCCGCCTATTTTGACGCTTTGCAGCTGGAACAGACCGCCTCGCCCAGCCGGTATAACCTGGTGGAAAACAGCGACTTTTCCTTTAATTCCGCCTGGACTCCCAACTCCAGCTGCGCCAGTACGGACCAGATCATCACCTATACCAGCTCTCCCACGGAGAACTCGGACAAGCGGGTTATGCGCATCACCGGTGACCCCAACAAGCACAAGTATGGCAATCAAATTCTGAGCGGTCTTGGCGGGGCCGCAGGCGATGTATATACGGTGGCCGGCTGGGCCAAGGGCGACTGCGTATATACGGACGACAGCAATCGCCGGATGTATGCCCTGATGGTGCGATTCTATTACACAGATGGCACCACAAGCGATAACTTTATCAAGTTCAATCCGGATACGGACAGCCAGAGCAGTTGGCAGTTTGTTTCCGGCGTGGTCAAGGCAGCCAAGCCCTACTCCCAAATGGGCATCTACACGGCCTATGTCCAAACACTGAACACCGTCTATTTCGACAATGTGCAGCTGTTCAAAGAGGAGTTTGGACATAGCTATGACTACGACTCCAACGGCAATCTCATCAGCGTGGTAGACCTGCAAAAGAACAAAACCAAATATGATTACGATTCCAACAACAATTTGGTAAAAATGACCTTGCCAAGTGGGGCCAGTCAGTCGTATACTTATGATAGTTACCACAATGTGATCAAGGCGGTAAGCCCGGAGGGCGTTACCTCCCGGTTCACCTATGATACCTATGGCAACATCAAGACCGTAAAGCTGGGCAGCGGCAGCCAGACCATTTCCGCCAGCGCGGTATATACGGCTAACGGGGACCAGGTCTCCAGCGTCACGGATGCACTGGGCCAGACCACCACCTATGGCTACGACACCCAGACAGGCGTTCTGAACTGGACCCAGGCTCCCGGCGAGACGGCCAGCACCCGCACCAACTACACCCACGACCAGCTGTACCGCACCATCAAGGTCCAGCAGAGCACTGCCGCGGTGGACTATACCTACAGCAAGGATCTGCTGTCCGCCATTTCCACCGCCTCCGGCACGGATTACAGCTTCACCTACGGGGTGTTCGACCTGACCACGGCGGTGAAGGCCGGAAGCCGCACCCTGATCTCCCACAGCTATACCAACGATCAGAACCGGCGGCTGAGCCGGTCCGTCTACGGCAACGGCGACGCCGTGTCCTACAGCTACGACAGCTTTGGCCGCACCACCGCAGTGACCTACGGCGACACCGGCAGCACCGTGTCCTACACCTACGATGCCAACAGCAACCTGGGCCAGCTAACCGACGGCATTTCCGGCCGAGTCAACCGCTACAGCTACGATTTCCTGGACCGGCTCATGCGGTATGAGGAGTCCGGCGACGGCTACAGCAACATCGTCCAGTGGGGCTACGACGACGAGAACAACCTGTCCTCCCAGACCCAGACCCTCAACGGCACCACCTACACCAGCACCTATGCCTATGACAAGGATAACCGGCTGACCAAGGCGACGGAGGGCACGATCTCCGCCAACTACACATATGACAGCTTCAGCCGCATGACGGGCCTGACCTCCAAAAACGGCAGCACCTCCGTGGTCAACACCGCCGTCACCTATGTGGACCCCAGCTCGTCGGCTACCTCCACCCAGGTGAAAACCTGGAACAACGGCAAGGCTGCGTACACGTACACCTATGACAGCAAGGGGAATATTACCTCCATTACCGGCGGCGGACAAGAATTTGAGTACCGATATGACAAATACGGCCGTCTGATCAGTGCGGAGGACTATCCCGGTGGCTATGTCTGGACGTATACCTATGACGATGGCGGCAACATAACCCAGCGCGGGCTGACGGATTATTACAATAACAAGAATCCGAATTCCATTCTCGCCACCTACACCTACGGCAACGCTGATTGGCCGGACCTGCTGACGGCGTTCAACGGGAAGTCCATCACCTACGACGCCATAGGCAATCCCCTGTCCGACGGCACATGGACCTACGCCTGGCAGCACGGCCGCCAGCTGGCGTCCATGAGCAAGAGCGGCAGCAGCATCACCTACGGCTACAATGCCGACGGCAAGCGCATTTCCAAGACAGCCAACGGTACAACGTACAGCTACTCTTACCTGGGCGACCAGCTGACGGAGATGACATGGGGCAGCAACAAGCTGCATTTTACCTACGACTCCATTGGCCCGGCGTCCGTGACGTATAACGGCGTCAAGTATTTCTACCTGAAAAACGCCCAGGGTGACGTTACCGGTCTTGTGAATGCCAGCGGCACCCAGGTGGTGTCCTACGCCTACGATCCCTGGGGCGCGCCCATGTCCACCAGCGGCACCATGGCCTCCACCCTCGGCGCTGCAAATCCCCTGCGCTACCGCGGGTACGTCTATGACACCGAGACGAGCCTGTACTACCTCAGCAGCCGGTACTATAACCCGGTCTGGGGAAGGTTTATCAATGCGGATACCGTCGCCGTGGTAGCTGCGTCCCCCGACAAAGCCAACTGGGATAAGAATCTCTTTGCCTACTGCGACAATGACCCAGTCAACAGAAAAGATGATGGCGGGGAATTTTGGCATATTATTGCAGCAGGCGCAATAAATGGAGCTATAAGCGCAATAAATAATGCGGTTACTCAGATACGTGAAAAAGGGTCGGATAATTTTGACTGGGGACAAGTATTTATTGCAGCTGCTTTTGGATGTGCTAATGGGGTATTGACAAGTTGCGGGGTGTTCAGCTTTGGTGCAGTAATTGCTTTGAGTGGTGTTTTGGGCGCTGCGGAAAGTGTTGCGTCCGATCTGAGGAGCAACTATACAGGAGAACAAAATTATAGCACTGGGCAAATAATAGGACATGCGATTGTCAATGCGAGTACGGCTGCGTGTTTGGCATGGGCCTCGGGGCCATCTGATGGGTCGAAGATGAATGATCTATATAAGGATTCAAAGGCTGGAAAGAATCACCTCAGAACTCCAGGAACATCTCCAACCGGAAATCGCGCCGCCCAGCAGAGCATATCGGCGTATAAAAAAGCACTTGTGCGCTTTTCAAAAAATGAGGGTGTAAGTGGTGTTGGCAATGCCATCTCGGGGAAACTTATCGGCTATATATGCAGAAGCTTCCGTTAGGTTGTGATTTATGCAAAAGAAAAAGGTAAAGATGTCCAAAAGTGCGAAAGGCGCACTGCTATACATGTTGGTTGTGCTGTCTGTCTTTGCGGTACTGGAGACGGTAGTGTGCAGGTTGCCCTCTCATTTTGACGAGTCAAATACAGAAGCCTACACCGGTACGCTTTCCCATGTGGAGAAATACACCACCTGGCACATTGGTTATAGAGCGATGCACTCTAAGCAGCACATCAGGCTGCATTTCACAGACGGAAACGTTTATTTCGTATACGCGCTGGAGGATCGGACGCTGCTGAGTATTCCTGCGGGAGAAAGGCTATCTTTGCGCTTATACCGGGACCCCAGGCGTGGAACGTCTGCATGTGATATCCGCAGTGATAGCCGCGTGTTTCAAACGATGGAGCGTTCAAGCCAGCTGGCGCATAGGGACAAATGTCTCCTTCATGGACTTTTCTGCTCAGGTACCCTGATTTTCCTGGCAATAGGTTTCTTCTCCGGCCTTGGGGGATTCAGGCAGTATTTTTCCAGCCTTGCTGCCAGGCGGCGGCGTGAAAAGCGAAAACGTGCCCGTCAGGCCAGGTTTGCCAAGGAAGAAAAGTAGATTGCATTTAGGGAAATATTACAATGAAAAATAAGGCCTTTCTTTGTGCGCCGCGCCGGTTTTTGATTATAACGGTAGTATATTTGCTGATACAGTCTGTCGGGATTTATCTGTTTTTTGAAAGCCTGCAATATGAAGAGATAGGTCATCTGGAAGCAATATTGAACATCATTGCCCCTCCGGCCCCCCTGTGGATCGCAGCCTTCTTCCGGCGGTATGACTGGCTGTCTATCGTAAGACTGCATGAGGACAAAATCGTATTGTGGGCGATGTTTACCAGGCGAAGCTATTCCTATGCTGATATGAAGTACATCGGTATAGACTACAGCCTCATAGAGGGCCGTCCGGAGTTTTGGATCTATTTCAGTACAAACCCGGTTCCAGTAGAGTATACCCATAAAATAGCGGCATATCGTATCAACAAAGGATTCTTGCGTATCCTGTATACCCCCAAAAACTATGAGTTGCTGATTCGAAACACACCGCCGGAGTTAAGCAGACAAATCAGAAAGTGCTACTCTACTGTGCTGGCATACAAAATGGCTAAGTAACTTTTACTAAGCTACACTTTTAATTAATCCTGCCGTCCGGATATGATTGTTTCTTTAACAGTTATGTCCGGACAGTAGGACACCTTAACGCCGTCAGCTGGCGTCCATGAGCAAGACCGGCAGCAGCATCACCTATGGTTACAATGCCGATGGCAAGTGCATTTCCAGGACAGTCAACGGCACAACGTGCAGACAGCTTCAGCCGCATGACGGGCCTGACCTCCAAAAACGGCAGCACCTCTTACCACAAAAATGCCTCATATATAAGACGGGTATAACAGCTTACCTGTCTTATATATGAGGCTTACTTTTCACATTTTCTTCTCTATCGCCTTACGCGCCTTGCTCCTGGCCCTTGTCAGCAGCATCCGCACACTGCTGGGCTTGACGCCCAAGGCAGAGGCAATCTCCGCATCGCTCATATTCAGGACATATTTGTCCTCCAGCAGCTGCCGCGTCCGCAAATCCAGCTGCGGCCATACACGCCAAAGCACATCGATATCGTCCAAAAGCAGGATCTGCCGTTCCGGATTCTCTGCATCCCGGGAGGCAATGTCAATCACCCCATTCCCCACAGGGAATGGGGCCCTGCGCTGACGCTTTTCCTCCTCGATGGCATTATGCCGGCACGCCACAACGATGTAGTTGGTGCGGGAGGCTGCGTCCATCTCCCGCAGCTGGGGAATATGGTCGATGAATTTTCTGACAGACTCCTGCAGCACATCCTCGCACGTCCATTGGTCATGTATGACCTTCCGGATGGTTGCGTACATGAGTGGGTGGTATTCCAAAAACAGCCACTCCATAAAGTCTCGGTCATCATCATTCTCTATGGTCTGAATGCAGATGGGAATCATTCGGCATTCTCCCCTTTTCAGAAAAGCAATAAAAACCGAGGAAAATTATAGCAAAAAAATCGAATCTTGACAATAGTGCTTCCATGGAAGAAAATATTTTTGGAAAAAATTTAGAAAAACTGTTGCATTTTGCCGTTTCAACAGTTCTATTAGTGTAGAGGGATTTGAGGAGGTACCAGCATGACAAAGCAGGAAATGCTGTATGAGCAGTATAATGATGCATTGTTCCGGCTGCTGATGCACAGTGTTGCACAGCATCAGGGGCAGCAGTACCAGGAGGAAAACCAGGCGCTGAAAGCGCAGGAGGGCGGCCCCTCCGAGACGGCGAAGCGCCGGTGTCTGCGGACGATCTCCCGGCAGGTAAGGCGGGGCCACGCCCGCGCCGCAGCCCGGACGGCGTCGCGGGTCCTCAGCAAGGCGGCGGTCGTTATGCTGCTGGTCATTTCCTGCCTGACGGCTGCGTTCGCCGTGTCACCCGTTTTCCGCAGCGACGCGCTGCGGTGGGCTGTGGCGACCTTCGGCGATCATGCGGAGTACCGATTCAACCAAACGGAAGGAGGTGTTCAGTACCAGGGCATCGAAGTGGGCTGGCTGCCGGAGGGATATGAGCTGGTGGAAAGTGATGTCACGAGTGTGACGATGTCACGGCTCTACACTAAATCAGACACTAACATGGAGCATAGGATCAAACTTCAGATAATTGCCTTTGATGGTGATGGCATTTTCAAGATCGATACAGAGGCTGATCAAGTATACCAGGTTTCTGTACAGAACACACTCGCCACAGTAATCCAGAGAGAAGGAAGTATTCAGATCACATGGATGTATCCGGAATCCAATTGTATTGTCATGCTCTACGGCGATAACATCTCTGCGGAGACTGCCCTGAGAATTGCCCAGAATGTTGTTTTGTCCTGACAGGTGGTCAGGAAGATTATTCCAACAAAATACAGATAGGAGAGAAAACATGAAGAAGAAACTGGTTTCCTTTATGTGCGCCGTTATGGCCGCGCTTTGCCTGGTGGTATCTATTCCGGCGCAGGCCTATGCCGCACCGGAAGACGAAGTAGCACCGCAATATATTGGAATATCGCAGATTTCTGCCAACTTGCACTTTGAAAATGGCACCGCCTATTGCCGGGGAACTACCCGCGCATACAAGGACTATACGGTTAATCTGGTCATGGTCCTGAAGCGCAGCAACGTGGAATATGCACGTTGGGAGGAAACCGTAACATACGACGATATCACACTTGAGAAGGCTGTCAACATCACTCACGGCCATGTGTACCAGGTAGTGGTCACGGCCTATGTGTATAACTCTGCGGGGAAGCTGGTGGAGACCCAGACAGCTGAAACCTCCATCAAAGCTTATTAACACCGCAAAACCGTAACAACAAAAAACGAACGAAGGTGACCCTTCATGCAGACCGAGGATGCTCCAGAGCTGACACCGGAGTTTCTGGAGGACTTGCGTCGATATACGGAATACGGGTGGGGACCCGGGATCACGGCGGCGCTGCTGAACCGTTGGCATCCGGTGGCGCTGACAAACCTGGATGTGATCAGACTCCGCCGACGTTTGGGCCGAGCGGCAGCACCGACGCAGGATACCGGCGACGACGAGCCGCCCCACCGCTGATTCCTGGCCCGAAGCTATTTCAAAATATATAACCTCGTTACAACACAATTGAAGGTCTACCGGTTACATAGAACAGAGTGTTTACCTGATAGCAAATAGGCTTCTTCGATACAAAGGCCGTCCAGTTTTCGCTGGACGGCCTTTGTGTATTAAATATCAGTTATCGGGCAGTATAGGCAATATGATGTAAGCGTAAAACGTAATCGCGTATAAAAGGTACCGTCAAGATTTATGCGCAAAAAGGTTTGCAAACCCCGGCTGAATGAAGTCAGCCGGCAATAGAGGCGTCGTCCAGAGCCGCTTCCAGATGCTTCATGTTCATGTATTTCTTGCTGCCCCATTGGGTGCCCGCCACGTGGCGAAGCCTCGCGCAGACCAGCATCAGAGCAGAGTTCCCGTCCGGGAACATCCCCACCACACAGGTCCTGCGGCGGATCTCATGGCTCAGTCGCTCGATCACATTGTTGGTGCGGATGCGCGTCCAGTGCTCACCAGGAAAGTCACAGTAGGTCAGCGTTTCCTCAATGCTGTCCTCGACTTTCTTGGTCGCCTCCTTCAGCTTCATCGCTCTCAGCTCGGCAACAACAGCTTTCGCTTTTTCACGGGAGGCTTTCTTGTTCAGCTCGCTGATGGTGGCGGGTGAGACTTGGCTGCCCCACAGGGCTTCTGTGATGTCCTCTACTCGGCGCACGGAAACACCTGCCAGGTACATCTCGATGAGGACTTCTTCCACGCTGCTCTCCCGGCGGCGATACCGCTCGATAATGGCCGTCTCGAAGGACACGCCCTTGAGCCGGGGCATATGGAGCGTAACGTCGCCGGAGGTCGTGGTGAGATTCCGGTCATAGTGTCCGCTGCGGTAGCCCCGCCGTGCCTTGCTGCGCTCATAGCGGGCCGCCTGCGTCAGCGACTCCGCCTCCTTTTCAAGCAGCTCGTTCAGCGTTTTTTCCACGCTGACGCGCGCCAATTCCTTGATCTGCCCCTTGATAATTTTCTCGTTCAACTGTACAATTTTCTCGGACATACAACAAGCTCCCCCATTCCTTATCCTGCGCATAAAATGGCGAAAAAATGGCACGGAAAAGCCGATGACACGGAAATGAAAAGATGTTATAATAATACCGTCAATCAGTGGGCCTGTAGCAAGGGCTCACTTTTATTATGCCAAAAAGGAGCGTGTGAAAATGAAATACTGTCCCTACTGCGGCGCCGATATTCCAGACGGTGCCGTTTCCTTTTGCGCTGAATGCGGAAAAGCATTACCGGCCAAGAAGGAGAAACCAGAGAAGTCAACGCCGGTAAAAAAATCATCTGCGGGCAAAAAGAAAAAGCATAAGTCCTCGGCTGTGACCGATGCTGAGCTCCGGAAAGCGTACAATGACGGCTATGACGGATACTATGAGGATCTTCTGCCGGTCGATCACGGCAAGGAGCGCTTTGAAACTGACTCTGCCCCGGTAAAAAAGATCATCATCCTGGCAGTCGGTGTGCTCGTTGTGATTGGGTTCTGCGTACTGATGTTGTATTTCGTTTGATAGTTGTAAATCCGGTGTGCTGCCCGTGTAATGTAAGTAAAAAGCACGCGAGGTGGCAGAGATGATTTATTTATCCAAAGGAATTGTGCAGAAAGGCTCTACGGAACAGCTCCTATTCGTTTTATACGGCGGTCAGAAATTTGAACTCACAGGAAATGCCGCAGCAGCATGGCTGAACGGCCGCTTCAATTTTGCGGAAGCTATCGGGCACAATGAGCCCCCGGTCGCTTACCTGCAAAAGCTGGGGCTTGTGGAAACGGAAGCAGACAATGATGAACTTTCCCGTTATAGGATTGCATCCAGGTGCATCTTCTGTCCGGCAGACACTACCAAGGCATCCGTGCTCAGGGCTATGGATAAAGAAATATTGCAGTGGCTGAAAAATGCCGGAGTTCGCCTGACCGTAGCAGAGCTTGTATATCTCATAGAAAACGGGGTCAAGCCCACGCAGGACCTTCTGTATACGGATAACCGGCAGAAACTGATTGAACGGATCTATACGGTCGATACGATTGCAGACAATCTCCTTGAAAATCAAATGGAAACAGCAAAATGCCGCGACGCCGTTGTGCAGAGCCTGATGCGGCTGTTGAAAAAGAAATTAGTGCTCGTATTGTGAGGTGAAATCGGATGAAGGAAAGGTTCAAGCAACTCCCTGAGCCATTGCAGCAGCAGGTGATCCGGCGCTTTGCCGTAGCAATTGTGTTTGTGCTTCTTTTCTTTATTACACTATTCGGCTTTTGGGATGTATACCTTTTCCTCCCCTGTTTGCTCTTTGCCGGATTCTTTATTGTAAATGCCTTACGACTGCTTTATACTTGTATCAGGGGAGATTATATTTCGGTAAGCGGCACCTGTATCCAGGTGGAAACAACTGCGATACGAAAGCACATAAAAAGCCTGACGCTTGAGTATGAAGAGGAAGTGTCGAGGCTTTTGACCGTTTCCATACACGAAAGGATAAAGCGCCTCAGTGTGGGAGATACTGTGACTATATACTTATCGGAGAAGACACCGGTGTACAGCCGTGACGGAGCATATCTGATCTACGGTTACTATGCTGTTGAAATAAGAAAAGGGGCCTGACTATGACAGACAGAGACAGAATACTTGGCTTACTGGAGGAAATACACAGCCTGGTCGAGGAAAACGGGAATGCAGACGGAACACTTCGTTTCGATGCGCTGAGGGCAATGGTTGCCTTGGACTTTGCCAAAACGGAGATCGAAAAGATGGTTTCGGGGCAATTTCCCCAAACGGATTGACTATTTCGATGGATTATGCTATACTTACATTGTAAGTTTCAAGATTTCCTATGAGAAATCCGAGTAATCCGAGTTTTCAAAGTGTCAATTAGCACGCAATGTGCTGGTTGGCACTTTTTTTGTTTCTGTCGGTTTCTACCCGTGATAAGCGGGATGAAATAAATATTTTTGTTGCAGGCGATCCCTGCAGAAAGGAGTACCCTATGTTAAAAGTATTTGCAACCCAAGTCGTCGTATCGAGAGGATATGACGGCGCAGCAGCCATCAAGTTTTCGGAGAAAGGCGATGCGGTGAGATTCCGGATCGGCAAGAAGGTCTATGACCCTAACGCTGAGAATAATGCTCGGTGGATCAATCTGGCAGTTAAGGGCTTCGGTCCGATTTGCGAGCGCATCAAGAAGATGCAGCTCAAGGATGGATCCTTTGTCAATCTTATCGGCCGTCTGGACGAGGATGTTTGGGAAGACCAGCAGACTCACGAGAAGAAAAGTGCAATGGTCATCATTCTGGATGATATTGAGTACGCTTCCGGCGGAGGTAAGTCTAAGGATAATCAGAACACCGATGAAGCGCAAGGACATCCGGCAGCATCGACGGCATCGGCAGCGGCCGCACCCGCAAATAACGGCGGCGGCTTTACCGGCTACGAGTCGTTTGGCGGAGGCAATTCCTTCTTTGACGAAAACTGAGAGGCAACAATTGAATCGGGCGTATAAGAGGCGCACATGAGTGACCGTATGGTTTCTTGTGTGCGTCTTTTTGCGTTCAGAAAGGACATCTCTATGAACAACAAAGACCGAAAGCGGCAAATTGCCTATGAGGTGCTGATGATTTTGGGATCGCTGGCTCTGCTGACATTCATCTGCAGACTCTGGCCGATCCTGCTGCTCATCATCCTCGGCATTTTTGTCGCAGCGATCCGACTGCTGTTTCTATCCGGCAATCGTGTTGACCCGGTAGAACCGCAGCCGCTGCTTCCTGCCCCCATATCAGCACCGACGGAAAGCGATCTGCGGAAGCTGGCGCATTCTCTCATTACCAACCGAGTCACAACGCTCGTGCTGAATGAGTATCCGAATGCCCGGTGGATCTGGGAAGCACCGAATGCGTTTGAATTGATCGAACTCGGCGAGGAGGTCTATATCCTGCTCAACCGAGCCGGCGGTTATCGCAAGGCAAAGGTCATTATTCAGAACCTTCAGGTTATCGGCCTTCAGTATCAGGAGATACCGAAAAAGCCGGATGAGTCTGAGGAACGGACGGAAGCTCCTGCCACAGAGCAACCGAAAGAAAACTATGAGCTCATCGCCTTTGAATGGGCGGAGTCTCATATCTTTGAGCTGAATGCACGGTGCAATGATGCCATCGGTCAGGGATTGACCGAAATCATCCTGACGGCTGACGACCTTCCTGCCCGTGAGAGCTGGGAGAATGTCTGCCTGGAATTGCAGCGAACAGGGCTTGAAGATGCCGTATGTATTGCGGAGGGAATCAAAATCAATCTATCGCACTGAGTGCAGAAAGGGAGTAAAGTATGGCAACATACATCAACAATATTTTTAACTTCGGCAGAAGTCTGCCGTCGCCGTTTGACACCATCGCAAACAAAAAGATCAAGGTGTCTTCCAAGTACGGCGACGGGACAACTTCTACCCTTTGCGGAACGGTGATCAAGGCGGTCCATGCGGTCTGCCATTGCATGGACGGGTCCGGTGAGGGCGCTGTCGGTATCATCGATCATCGCACGGCGGCAGAGTATAAATCCTCTGCCGGTGCGGATGCCTATCATCTTGTGGTGTACGATAGCAACACCGGCAGCCTGATGGCAAGCGTTTATGACAGTAACATGGAGACCTTTGAAAACTACACCCTCAACAGCAGCGGTCGTGACGGAGCCGCCGTTATGCTGGCGCTGTTCCCGATGCTGATGCAGGATGATGAATTCAAAGAAAACTTCGAGGCTTACCAGGACGAGCTGAAAGCCGGCTATCCCCATATGGATAAGGCTACGGAATACATGGCGCTTATGTGCGACAATGCCTATCGCCGCATCAAGGATGACAGCTGCGCTGCCCATGTCAAGGTCAATGTAGATAAGGCAGGCAATCTGATGCGTGTATCTCAGACGCACCTGGATTCCGGCAGTTTTACACCGACTACGGTACTGGCGGGTGAATTCAAGATTTTTGCCCAGACCGGACCGGCGCAGATTTATTCCGCAACGGAAACCATTGACCATGCCGACTTTGAGGGACAGTATGTGCTGAACAAACGCACCTTCACGCCGCAGGAAACAATGCTGATCCCAAAGCTTCCGGAGTGGTACATCATCCCGAAGGAAGTTGTAGACATCTGCAAGCACGCCAAGGCGACAACCGGCAAATCCATGCAGATGCGCAACTTCTTGCTGCGCGGACCGGCAGGTACGGGCAAAACGATGGGTGCAAAAGCCATTGCCGCAGGACTCGGTCTGCCGTATATGAAATACACCTGCTCAGCCAACACGGAGATCTTCGACTTTGTCGGTATGATCTTTCCGGATTCCGAGGACTCTACGGGCAGTGCCCAATTGGACGCTGAACGGGAGACGCTGATGCAAATGGGCGGCATCAACTATGCCAATGTTTCAAAGCTGATGAAGCTGCCTGACCTTGACGATATGGACTATGATCCGGCAGGCGTTTATATGGCGCTGACCGGTGTAGAGAACGCGGCTGCTACCTCACAGGATTGCATGAGCATCGTCCTTGACCGTGTGACGGAAAAGGTACGGGAGCTTTCCAAGACCGTAAAGGATAAAAACAGCAGCGGACAGACCTATCGTTATGTGGAGACTGACTTTGTGAAGGCCCTCAAGCATGGCTATGTGATCGAGATACAGGAACCATCTACAATCGTCCAACCGGGCGTGCTGGTGGGTCTGAACTCTCTTTTGGAACAATCCGGTTCTATCACATTGCCGACCGGCGAGGTCATCCGGCGTCATCCCGACGCCGTCGTAGTTGTAACAACCAATACGAGCTATGAAGGCTGCCGCGGCATGAACCAGTCCGTGCTCGACCGAATGAGTCTGGTGCGGGATGTAGAGCTACCGAGCCCTGAAGTGATGGCGCAGCGTGCCATGTCGGTTACAGGTGCGACGGATGAGTATGAGGTGTCCAAGATGGTGCAGGTGGTCAATGACCTTGCGGAATATTGCCGCAAAAACAGTATCACGGACGGCTCTTACGGTATGCGCAGTCTGATCGACTGGATCATCAGCAGCGAGATCACCGGAGATGTCTACGAATCGGCGCTGTATACCATCATCAGCAAGGCAACTGCCGACGAGCTTGACCGCGAAGCACTGATCAGCACAGTTTTGGAGCCGATTTTTGCACCGAAACGGCATAAGGCGTCGGCATAATAATTTCAGAGAAAGGAGGCTACCCTAAATGGCAAGGGTGAATCATAAATTAGTCAAACAGCGTCTCAACGAGAAACGCAGTAAAATCACGGATAAACAGTTCTTTTCCTCCCGTATGTTGGCGGGGCATTTTGAGGATCTGGCAGCAGCACAGACCAGACGGTATCATTACAACCGTCGAGTCCGTGTGAACCTGTACTGGAAACCAAAGGATGCCTTCACGGCGGCAACGGACAATATGCAGATCCGCATCAACACGGGCCATCCGTTGGTGACCAAGGTCAAAGGACGCGAGAATCGGTATCAGCTCGTGTGCGGTATGTTTGCACATGAGCTGGGGCATGTGCTCTTTACCGATTTTCTTTCTGCCCAGACTTATCACAACTATCTGGACAGCTTCAAATGGTATCCTCGCCCGCCGGCTTTCCGGCTGGCGGCGGATGCACGGAACGAGAAGGCGTTCTGGGAATATGTCAAGGAGGACCCAAAGAATCTGCAGATGGTCCATCAAATCGCGGCGAACATTGCCAATATCATTGAAGACGGATATATCGAAAACCGGATGCTGAACAGCTTCCCCGGTACACTCGGCTACGGCTTGGAAACACTGCGCGAGCGTCATTTTGACGAGATCGATACGGTGACAGAGCTGATTGCCAAAGAGACGGACGATGGCAGGCATATTCTTGAAAGTATTCTGCAGATCATGTTGTCCTATGCCAAATTCGGGCGAATCAAATACGGCGACGAGCCGAAAACGGACGAGCGCATAAAGACAGTATTCGGGCTGATTGATGACATTGACGAGGCCCTGATGAACCGTTCCGGTAAGGAGCGCTGGAATGCCGTCAACACAGTAATGATCCGTTGTTGGGAGTACATTCAGGATTTCTGCGAGGTTTGCAAAGAGCGTCAGGAAGAAGCGGAAGCTGCAGGCGGCACAGTCACTGTGGCGGAAACGCTTTCTGAAATTCTAAGCTCCATTGCCGGCACATCTGAGGTCGGCAGCGGAACCAGCACTCCCGTTCCGGAGGCATCCGGCAACGGCGGTGAATCAGCAACTGCTGCAGCAAGGGCAGAAACACGATCCGAGGCGTCTGAAAGTGAGTCTGACGGCGAAAACGCTTCTCCCCAGACTGAGTCGGAAAACAATGAAAACGCATCTGAGTCTGGAGAAGCCTCGAATCAACTAGATGATTCTGAAAATGCTCAGCCCGGCGGCGGAGGTTCCGGCTCCGGAAAGCAGCGAACCTCGGAAGCCGAAAAAGGAAGAATTCCGCACCAACAGACAGACGGCGTCAGCGCCCCTGTCGGCGGTTCCGTCACGAAAAATTCCGAGTATCAGCGCGAACAATATGACCGTGCTGCCTCGGATATCGAACGGATCCTGGACAATATGGCGGAAAAAGCTGCCTGCGAGGAACTTGAAAGCGAACGCATACGGGAACTGAATGAAGCTGCACAGAGTATTTCCTACGGAGATATTCACAGCGGTGTCAATATCCGCGTGAACCGCATTGCATCCGTTGATCCGGAGCTTGTGGAACAATACGATGCGATCTGCAATCCGCTCATCAGCATTTCCCGACAGCTCCAGAAAAGTCTCCTGCGACAGCTCAAGGAGAACCGGCGCGGCGGCAAACAGACTGGCCTTATTATGGGGCGGCGTCTGGATGCGCACGCTTTATGCCGGAATGACGGCAAGGTGTTTTATAAGAACAACCTGCCCAATGAAATTCCCGAGCTTGCTGTGGGACTTCTTTTGGATGAGTCCGGTTCCATGTGCTCCTGCGACCGCTGCACTTATGCCCGAGCGGCAGCCATCATCCTATACGACTTTTGTGAAAGCCTTGAGATCCCTGTTATGGTATACGGTCACTCGACCGATTACTATGATGGGAAAGATTCGGTTGAGCTTTACTCTTATGCCGAGTTCAACGGTTTTGACAATGATGATAAGTACAGGCTGATGGATATCAGCGCCCGCGGCAGCAACCGTGATGGAGCGGCACTACGCTATGTGGCGGAGGCGCTTTCCAAGCGATCCGAGACTGTAAAGCTTCTCATACTGGTATCTGATGGGCAACCTGCCGATACCGGTTACTACGGCACGGCCGCCGAGGAGGATCTGCGCGGGATCAAGCAGGAATATCAACGCAAAGGCATACTCTTTGTTGCCGCTGCAATCGGCAACGATAAGCAGAATATTGAGAGGATCTATGGAGATTCCTTCCTCGATATTACTGACTTAAATCAACTGCCCACGAAGCTGACCGGTGTGGTCAAGCGACATATTCGGGTATAAACACATCAAGATATAACAAAACGATGGGCAGCTGGTGATCATACACGGTTGCCCATCTGTTTTTCAGAAAGGAGCATCATTATGCATTTCAAAACACTGGTGACCGTGTGCATGCCGACTGTGGAAGAAGATCCGCACGAAAATGCTGCGGTCGTACAATCCATCGAGTTGCTACAGGATCAGAAGAAAGAGCAGGCTAAGAATATTATGGCGGAGATTACGCTGTGCTCCCTCATGGGAAGGACAACAAGTTTCGCTCGCCAGCTTGTAGCTGCGGTAGAAGAAGTTATGGCACCGTACAGTGCCGAAGCATCAGAGGAGTACATGGAATTTGCTGAC
Source organism: Clostridiaceae bacterium Marseille-Q4149 (assembly GCA_018228685.1). Taxonomy (GTDB): domain Bacteria; phylum Bacillota; class Clostridia; order Oscillospirales; family Oscillospiraceae; genus Vescimonas; species Vescimonas cirricatena. The sequence continues at coordinate 484,306 of CP073691.1, read as the reverse complement.
ATGACCGAGGAACTGAAATCCGACTACGCTAAGTCCATAGACTGCCTGAAGCTTCCAAACGGAAAGATCGTTGAATGCGGAAGCTACCCGTATTTCAGCAAGTACAGCATTGTAGACGGGAAGGTCAGTCAAAACAAGGTCGGTCCTCTCCATCATACCAGACGCACGAAGCAATCCCGAAAAATACAGTACCTGCCGAATTGTCCTCGGCAAAAGTTATATAAGACCTTTGAGAAATATGCCGGAGATTATCGCGGATATGAGTACAACGAGGAAGAAAAGGGGTACGGCTTTTATTGCAACCCCAATGCCATGTGGGACTGGTATCAGATTGGCGGAAGATGGCCGGTGTCTTTCCTTGTGAAAACGGACTGCACGGAATACTCTTTCGGGGAACGAAGCTGGGGCAACTACAGCAAAAAATACCCTGCACCCGAAGGATATATGTGGGTTTCGGCAGCAAGGAAAAAAGACATCTGCTGGGATGTTATGCAAAATTGGTACACGGTTCAGGATACGGAGCGATACAACAAGTTCAAAGAAGCATTCCAAACCGGAAAGCTCCCCGACGGGTACTATGGAAAGATTCAGGAGAATGGGATTTTTTACTGCGGCGAATGCACCTATGCAGCCGATGAGACCTTGGACGAATACCTTGCTCGCGTAGGAATACCGAAATCGTGGAAGTATCCCATCGGCGTATCTGATATCGTCGATGCAGACGAATGGCTCAGCAAAAATGACATCAACATCGGAAAAGAGAGCAATAGCTGGCACGAACAGATTGATACTTATATTGATGATCTTGACGGCGAAGATGTTCTCGTTTCCGTAGACTATCACATTTAAGGAGGTGCTCATATGCTTATAAACAAACCTGGTGCCGAATTCCTGTATAACGGCATCACATACCGTGTCGGTGATGTGATCATCGGCAGCGATCAAAGCGAATATGCCGGCCCTATCGGATCTATCTTTGAAATCCGTGACGGCAGCGACAAAGAAACCGAAAACGATACCCCGGACATCTACTGCTCCTTTGAACCTCCGGTATTACCAGCGGATATAGCAAAGGTGGAAGAGGTGTTTTCAGACCTGTATGACGAAAAGAAGGAAGTGGATGACATTTGCTTCGACATAGTCATTATGGCTCCGGAAATGATTATCGTTCCCGGTCAGTCAAAGAAGTCCATCAAGCTCTACATATTGAGCGAAGATTGGGCTGCTCACGGTAATACCGGGCATTCGTCCAGTATTTATTCGGATCCACTGGAAGTCAGAGCAAGGCTCAATGAAGCGCTCGGAAACGAGATCGACTCCGGCTGCCTTTCGGATTGGATCGGAACACCGGAATACCAGACAGAAACATCGGAGAACTCCTATGAAGGGTGGTTAGATGGATTCTATTGTGAAAGCCATTATGCCATTTCTCTGGAAGAACGCAATGTGGTTCTGACACCTTCGGTCATCGGAGATGTCGGAAGGACCTATCTGGATGCATCCCGGTATGAGGATTTCGCCTCTCAGGTTGAAGAATGGGAAGAAGTCGGCGAGTTATCGGAAGAAGAATATCAGCGGTATCTCACAGATAAGCGTATCCCCAACATGATCGACAAAGGACTGAGCGATATCTATTGGGAGTGCTACTGGGAAGCTGTTTCAGAGGCTGCGCACACGCTGCTACGTGAGTATTTGGCTCGAAATACGCATTCCGGCACGGAATCAGCAGAAATTGAATCCGGAGGTGAGACGAAGTGAGCATCGAAACCTGGCACACCTATGGATATGGCGTGTGCTTAGCCGGACTTGGCTTCGGATCCGTTTCCAAAATACAAACTTTGCTGGAACATGCGCCGAAAATCAAAGAGAAAATTGAGAAGCGCTTCTTAGAGCAAGGGATTTCTGAGCCGACGGCGGATGATTACCTGGACTACGATCAGGATTATTGCCTCGGTATGGGTGCCATTTTGAAAGATGTCATTGCCGAGGCCGAAGGAATCGAGTTGGTTGCTTGCGATGATCTCAACGGGCACATCTACCTTCTTTACCCGCCCATGTATCCGTGGTCAATGGAAGAGGCGGACCGATTGATGACCGAGGAAAGAATCGAATCGGTCATCAAAAAATATCTTGGCATCGTTGCCGAAAGCGACTTTGAGATTGACTATCAAAGCGCCGAAAACTGCGGATAAAAGAAAGGAAGACAACATGACAAGAAGAAAATGCAAATATGATTCGGCTTGCTACTATGCGGGCAAGAAAATCGGAGGCTGTACAGTTGCAGACGGCGATGCATATGTTGTGCTGATGAATCAATGCAATTATGATGCCGCCCGTGTCCTCCGGGAGTATGCTTATTTCTCGCCGGAATTAAAAGAAATTCTAACCAAGGTAGCAGAAATACAAGCAAAGCCAAATGCTAATACTGGGAGGGCTCATCGTGAAAGAAAAAATCAGTGGTAGTAAACCGCTTACGAGCATCGTTTCCTATCCGGAGCGTGGCGAAGGCGGTGACAACCGATACCGTGGAAACTGCTCTCCAAAGCTGATCGAAGACCTTATCGGGTTCTTTAAGCCCAAAGAGATCTGCGATTATATGTGCGGAAGCGGGACAACCAAAGCAGCGGCTGATAAAGCCGGTATCCGAAGTCATCTTTACGATCTGCACAGCGGGTTTGATATTATGAATTGCGATATTCCTGAGCGGCCGGAATTTGTATTCTGGCATCCGCCGTATTGGGATATTATTCAGTATTCCGATGTCATGTACAAAGCGTCCGATGTGATGCAGAAGTACGGATATAACCCGAAACGACTGGATCTGTCCCGTATTGAGAACTGGGACGATTTCGTCAGAGCAATGAATTATGCTATGATGAAACAGTTTTCGGCACTGGAAAACGGCGGTCGGATGGCTGTCCTGATGGGTGACATCAAAAAGAAAGGCAGACTTTACAGTATGCTTGCCGAGATCGTAAAGCCCGGCACCTTGGAGAATATCATCATCAAGGCACAGCACAACTGCTTTTCGGACCGGACGCAGTATAGCGGTAACTTTATCCCTATCCTGCATGAGTATGTTATGATCGTTCGCAAGGACTCTCCTGTACTCATTCCGATTCTGATGACGCAGAGTTCGACGGTAGATATCCGTGATATGCCGGGAGCAACCTGGCGTGATGTGATTGCAGCAGTTTTGGAGACATGCAAGGAGCCGGTGGCGCTTTCTTTTCTCTATGAACAGATCGAACCGCATAAAAAGGCACAGTCAAACAAATGGTGGAAAGAAAAGATTCGCCAAACGCTGCAGATCAATCCCATGCACTTCACTCACGACGGGCGAGGCTTGTGGTCATTGAACAGGAATGCAGCATAGTATCAAAATCTAATTACTCAGGAGAAGGGCGCTTGGAATATCCAGGCGCTTTTCTTTTTGTCATAGTTCCGCTAATGGCTGGCCGGACAAAAACAGCTTTCCCCCATCTTACCACACATGCCTATTGATATTTTGCAATTTGTGTGGTATAATAATGCCGAGGTGAGAGCAATGCTGATTGATTCCGTGGTGCAGAAGGAAGCTGTTCGCAATGAACAGATGATTCTTCAATACGAATCTCTGCTTGAAGCACTTCCCAAAGGTTCGATTGCCTGCCGCAAAAACGGATACTACTATCTTAGATACAGAGAGAACGGCAAGCTGTACGATAAATATATTGGTAAAGATACTGACACGGTTGACACAATCCGTGAAAAGCTTGCCCTTCGGAAGCATTATACAGAAATGCTTTCTGCGCTGAAGCAGGAGCAGAAGACCATTCATAAACTATTGGAGGAACTCGCATGATTATTTATCACGGAAGCACGGTGCTCGTTGAAAAGCCGGAGATCCGCATCAGTGATTCATTCCTTGATTTCGGAACAGGCTTTTATACGACCACATCTGAGCATCAAGCAGAGCGTTGGGCAAAAATCAAAATGCGCAGAGAGAGCAAGAATATCGGATATGTTTCGATCTACGAATTTGATTTTGAGCTAGCGCAGAAACAGGCAGAGATATATCATTTCACTCACGCTGATATGGAGTGGCTGCAATTCGTCGTCAGAAACCGCCGCGGTGAAACGCCGGAAAAGATGTTCGATATGCATATCGGTCCGGTAGCGGATGATAATGTTTATCGCTCTATCCGCCTTTTTGAAACCGGCGTTCTGGATGCGGAGGAAACGGTAAAACGGCTGAAGACAGAGGTCTTGCAGGATCAATGGACATTCCATACAGAAAAGATGCTTTCCTATATTCACTTTATCGATTCAAAAGAAATCAGAACGGAGGAACAATGATATGGGACAGGAACAATTTGCAGCAATTATGCCCTACATCAGCGCTGACCTTGTAGGGATGATTGCAAAGAAGAAAAATATATCCGAAAATGACGCAATCACAAAGTTGTATAATTCAAAGTTGTATGCCACTCTTGAGCAGGAGGATACGAAAGTCTGGCAATACAGCACGGATATGCTGTATCTGCTTTTTGAGCAGGAAGAAAAAACGGGAAAAATCGAATTTCCCGATGTGTAAAGAGGAACAACCATGAGCAAAGAAACGGCTTTTTCTGTGTTTTGCCTTGAAAGCTATAAGGCGCATAAATCTCTGACGGGTAAACAGACTGCAGAACTGTTTCGCCGTTACGGTGTGTTTGACTACTTGAACGAGTTTTACGATGTTCTTCATACAACCGGATATCAGTACATTAACAATGATATTGATATCTACCTAAAATCCCGAAACGCCGTGATCACAGCATGACAAAAGAGGGAAAATTCATGATATTTTGTGCCGAGCAGTATAAATATGCAAAGAAGCTGACCGGCAGACAGCTTGATGAGCTGTTCAGTAAATATCGCGTGTGGGATTACCTGTACGCCTGCTACGAGGCGCTTCACACTACCGGCACAAACTATATCATTCATGACATTGATCTCTATATCGATGCACGAAAGCCTGCGATGGCTTAAACTGATATGCGTTTACATTCCGACTGCAAATTTCCGATTTGTGAGGTAAGAATGTAAATTGATTTGTGCTGAAAATGCCCTTTTCCGGCGAATGGATTGACTATTGCGAAGTTTTCTGTTATACTATCTATGTAAGTATCAAGTTTGGTTCTGATCCAAGCATAGTTTAACAGAGTTATCACAGTGTCATTTGCGTTATTGCAAATGGCACTTTTTTTGTTTCCGGCCAATTCATTCGGGCATAAAGCCAGCAGTCCTTCGGGAGTGCTGGCTTTTGTCATATATCAAGGCGGCATTGCCGTTAAAATCAAAGAAAGGAGCATTTCATTATGCAAAAACCATGCCAGGACAGCTATTATACGCTGTTCAGTTCCTACCCAACGCTGCTGGATTATCATGAGGAACAGGCAAAGAACAGCCGTTGGATCCGCTGCAAGGTCGCTGACCTGCAGGTGGAACCTCTCGGCGAGTCCTCGCCTCTCATCGGTAATTTGCCGGCGTTTGCCGCAGGAACATCACAGGAAGCCGTAAAGGATACGGCAGAAAATCTCGGGCTTGCTATGCGCGTAAACGGAGAACTCTATCCGGTCCGTATGACAGCCTACAAAAGCCTGCTCGACAGAGCAAAGATCGGAGGCACTGCGCTCCCCAAACTCAGCCGCGAGGTATTGGCCGAAGTGCTCAACGAATGCCTGAAGCTGTATTCGGCGGATGCGCTCTTGCTGATCCGGGACGAAAAAATCTCCGCCGTTCACTCCGGTGATGAGGTGGATTATTCCGTCCTTCCGATCGACGAGCTGCTGAAAGTTCTGCAGGCAAAACTCGATGCACGGTTCTCCGGGAACGAGTTTGAGTCCGGGTACTGTGACCATTCTCTGGTCAGTGCCTCATGGCGAATGCCTGACCAGAAGGAAGACCTGCTCGGGACCTACGCAAAGGTGCTGGCTGCCCAGGGCAAAGCGACGATGGCATCCAAACTGATGCCGGGTATCCGCTTTATGACATCGGATACCGGTGTTGCCTCGGCAAAGGTCTCTGCGCTTCTGATGAACGGCAGGCACTCTATCCATATCGGCGGCTGCATAGCCGTAGATCATCGGCATCAATCCAAGGTTGCTGACTTTGATACGGCGCTGGATCAACTGTTTGCCCAGTTTGGTGACAGCATCGCTAAGCTGCAGGCGCTGATGGAGATCCATCTGGATTTTCCAATCAACGCCATGACGCGGGTGTGTAAAAAGCTCAGCCTTCCTAAAAAGGCAGCAGTCGAAGCAATCGCCATGTTTGAGATGTCTTACGGCGGAGGCCCTGCCACGGCACATGATGTGTTTTTAGCCATGCAGGAGATCCCGTTTATTCTCAAAACGGATAAGTTTCCCGAAAGCAAGCTCCTCGTTGTCGAGGAAAATATGGCGCGCGCGCTCACACTCAAATGGAGTGATTTTGATTTGGCAAAGGCGGTGAGCTACTGATGGCGGCACCGAATATCCTATGCGATACTGCCGGAATGACCAACGCCCAGTGGCTGGCGGCTCGTATGCACGGACCGTCCGGTAAAATCCCGTATACAGTCGGCGGCAGTGATGTGGCAGCCGTCTTCGGGGTCTCCCCTTGGACAACGCCGCTGGAACTGTGGATGATCAAAAAGGGACGGATGAAGCCGCCGGCAAAAAGCAACGCCAATCAGCTTGAAATGGGGCATTTGCTTGAACCTATCGCAGCGCATTGGTATGCCAAGAAAACCGGCAACCGTGTGTATGAGGACACGAATCTGTACCAACACGCAGACCATCCGTATGCGCTTGCCAACTTCGATCGGCGTTTTGAGCGTACCTCTGACGGAGAACCAGGCATCCTGGAGTGCAAGAGCTGTACCTATCATAAAGCAAGTGAGTGGGACGATGGTGCCATTCCTCTGTACTATGAATTGCAGCTGCGTTTCTATTTGGCCGTTGCTGATGTCAATATCGGTTCGTTCTCCGCAATCTGGGGAAACAACCCAGACAATGACCTGGCAATACCGGATATCACCCGGGATAGAGCAAAGGAAGATATGATTTTCGAGCGGCTCGATGAGTGGATATGGAGTCTGGAACACGATAAGCCGCCCACAATGTCCGGTGTAGCGCCGCAGCTGGCGCTTGAATCGCTGGCCCGTATCTATGGAGAAAGCCAGTCTGGGCTGCCGACCATTGAGTTTTCCTCTAAACAGGAAAACGCACTGCGTCGAATCGCTCTGCTGCAAGGCAAGATCACGGAGTGCAACCGTGAAATCAAAACTTATGAAAAGGAGATCGAAGCACACAGCGTGCGAATTGCCGAAATCATGAAGGAGCATGAGCATGGCGTCCTTACGACGACATCGGATAAGCTTCTCATTGATTTCGTGACCAAATCCACTACACGACCTGATTCCAAGGTCCTGAAGGCAAAGTATCCGACGATTCTGCCGGATGTAATGAAGACTACACAGAGCCGTAAGGTCAAGGTCAGTGTACAACCACTTTAAGAAAGGAGTCCTACTATGGACAATATCTATCACCAATACTGGCAGCAGGAGCTGATGTATCAATTGGCTTCCGCTGATCGCTACCGCAAAAGAGCCTATGTGTGCTCCCCCTTCCGGGCAGACACCCATGAGCAGTGCGAAAAGAACCTGCGCACGGCCAGAGCTTATATGTTCTACGCAAACAAGAAAATGAACATGAATGCCGCTGCGCCTCATGCGTATCTGCCGCTTTTGCTTTGTGATGAGATCCCTGCTGAACGAGCCATTGCGCTCCGGTTCGGTCTGGAGATACTGGAGCAAAGCGATATTATGCTCGTATGTGGAAATAGGCTCAGCAACGGTATGCGCGGCGAAATCGCCAAGGCGGCCTTGCTTCGTATGCCGATTACGGTATTTGACGAAGGCTTGTATCTGGAGGTGCAGAAACTCGTCACACAAAACAACGGGAATAAGAAATCCGTAAAGCTGGATCGTGAAAACTTTCCGATGGCGTTTACGGATCCCGAATCCTATCTGGAAAATGCGGCACTGTTCAAATGACTATGCCGTATCACAAAGAACTCCTGAGAAGCAGTGTTTCGCTGCGTTTTCGGGAGTTCTTTGTTTTCCGGAACAAAGTGAAAGGAGTAATGACATTGTTATGCCAATTTGAAAAAATGATCTATCCTTCCGGTACCGGTGCGGCAGATGCGACAAGCTTTATGATTGCGCTTTACCGACCCTGTGAGAAACTGAAGGATAGCAGCGGCAATACCATTACACAAATCAAGGCCGTCGGGTACTGCCTGCCTACCGCCAGCAATATGCGCTATGAAATGCGCGGACACTGGCGAAAGGATCCCAAATACGGCATTCAGTATGATGTCGAGGGGTACGAGGAACAGATCATTCCGACCCGAGAAGGCATCGTTGCCTATCTCTCGTCCGGGCAGATCAAAGGCATCGGTCCGAAAATGGCGGAGCGTATCTATGATGCGTTTGGGAACATGGCGCTGGAGGTGCTGGACAAGAAGCCGGAAATGCTTTTGACCATCTCCGGTATCAGCCAGAATAAGCTCAAAAAAATCTGCGATTCCTATCTTGCCAACCGAGGCGCCCGTGATGTGGTGGCTTTTCTCTCACCGCATGGAATCACACCGAACCGTGCTGTAAAGCTCTACAAAGAATACGGGGAGCAGACGATGGATATCGTCAAGAACCATCCGTATAAGCTCTGCGAAATGGTCGGCGTTGGCTTCAAGACGGCAGATAAGATTGCCATGAGTATGGGCATCGACCGCCTGTCTACGGAGCGTGTGGATGAAGGTATTCTCTACACGCTGACCGATGCGGAAGGCCGCGGAAATTTGTGTATGGATCGGGATGGTTTTATTACCGCTTGCCGAAAAACTCTGGAGACGCCGGAACTCACCGATCAAATGATTGCAGCCCGTGCCAACCGTCTTATCCTTGACGGAAGAATGCGGACCTATGAAAGCTGCGTTTATCGGGAGAAAACGGCAAAAGCCGAAGAAAAGCTCGCCGATTTAATCCGGTATCAGCTCCGCCATCAAAATCCCTGCACTTATGGCGACTTGGACTACGAGCTCGACCGCGAGGAAAGCCGTTTGAGGGTGCGTCTGGCTCCTGAACAGCGGCAGGCAATCAAAACGGCGCTTACCAGCGGCCTTTGCATTATTACCGGCGGTCCCGGTACCGGCAAGACGATGCTGCAAAAAGCTTTGCTCGGCATCTATAGCCGCAATCATCCGTCAAAGGAGATCGTGTGCTGTGCGCCGACAGGGCGTGCCGCAAGGCGTATGGAGCAGTCAACCGGCTTCCCGGCCTCTACGGTTCATAAGGCTTTGGGGCTGATTGCCGGCGAGGACGGAGAATACGGTGATCCTGAAACGCTGGATGCCGACCTGATTCTGGTCGATGAGGTATCTATGCTGGATATCTACCTTGCAGGAGATCTGTTTGACTCTGTAAAACCGGGCAGTCAGCTGATCCTTATCGGAGACGCTGATCAGTTGCCATCTGTCGGACCCGGGGCGGTGCTGAGCGAAATGATCGCAAGTGGTATCGTGCCGGTCGTGAAGCTGGATAAAATCTTCCGTCAAACAGCTGGCAGCCGGATAGCAACCAATGCGAAACTGATCCGTCACGGGAATATGAGTCTTGAGTATGGCAGCGACTTTCAGTTTTATGACTCGGCGAGTATTCCCAAGTCGGCCGAGAAAATTGTAGAGCTGTATCTGCAGGAAACTGCCAAATATGGTGTGGACAATGTCGCATTGCTCTCACCATACCGGCAGAAAACCGAAACCGGCGTCAATGCGCTCAACGAGCTGCTGCGGGAGAAAATCAATCCTCCTGCGCCGGACAAGGCTGAGGTCACTCACGGGACGAGAAAGTTCCGCTGCGGCGATAAGGTGATGCAAATCAAAAACTGCGATGAAATCAGTAACGGCGACATCGGGTATATCACAAAAATCTGCAAAGCCGGTGACGAGACGACCGTCACGATTGATTTCGGAGACGGACGAATGGCTGAGTATGACACGAGTCAGCTTGATATGCTGGATTTGGGTTATGCTTCTACCATCCATAAGTCGCAAGGCTCGGAATACAGATCCGTGATCATCAACCTGCAATGCGCCCACTACGTCATGCTGACACGGCCTCTGGTGTATACCGCCATTACCCGCGGCAAAGAAAATGTCATCATTGTCGGCGAGCGTCGTGCTTTGTGTATGGCAATCAAGAAAACCGACACAGAAAAACGCGGCACCTGTTTGGCAAAACGCCTGCAGGCCGCTATGCAATGAAAGGAGTACCGAAATGGCAACAATTTTGGAGCAGTACCGAAAAAGGCAGAATGATATCCGTGAGCAGATTGCGGCAAACAGCTTACCGCTTGACCAGGTGCTGATTATGCAGGAACTGAACTACCGCATTTGTGTGCTGGAGACTTTTGAGAGCCTGTGTAAATCTGCGCCGGTTACGATGGACACCAAATCTATGGGATTCCATTTCCAGCTTGTAGACGCCTATGTGCGCTTTACGCTGAATGAGCGCAAGTTCGGCCCTAAGACGGATGCCGAAGGGCAGAAAAAGCGTGAAACCGCACTGCAATCCTTTATACAGGTGGTGCAGGACGGACGCAAGCGCTTTTCCAGCTTTAAGGCATCTACGCAGGAGCAGTACAAAACCTGCATCAACAATTACATCAAAACGATTCTGCCCGTCTGGATGCAGTATCGCAACACCTATATCAATTTCTAAGGAGGCTTTCTAATGAGTCAGAACAACTCGAATGATAAGGCGGCTATGCTTGCCAAAATCGAAGGAATCAACAAGGTGGACGGATTCGATCCGACACCGTTTGCGGTAGATTATACCGACCTGGAAACCGGTGAGGTGCGTAAGCGCCTCCCGGTTATGATCCAGATGGCGTGGTTTCGTATGAAGTATCCCGAAGGGCGTATTGCCATTACGGTATCACCCGGAAAGGATTGCTTTGTGGCAACAGCTAAGGTATACCCAAGCTACAAGGACGGTGCGGAATGCTATCTTGCCGAGGCAACAGCCTCTCGCGGATACCTGGCGGATAAACCTTCTGTTTCGCCCCGTGAATGGGCACAGACGGCAGCCGTCGGTATTGCGCTGCGTAATGCCGGCTTCGGTTTGCAGTTTGCTATGGCAGGTGATGAGTTTGAAGATACTGCCACGGATGAGCTGAACGGCAACAGTGCTCAGGCAGGCGGCTGCACACCACACGAAAGCTCTACTGTTACACCCGATTCGGAAACGGAAGAAGAATATACCGTAGAGCCAACGGCGCCGCCGCAAAGAGAACTCACCTTTGAAGAAAAGGTAGAACAGGCCATGCGTGTTCCTTGCCCGATAACAAAGTACGGCGGAAAGACGCTGGGTGATGTATTGCAGATGGACCCGAAAGCGATCCAGTGGTGTGCAACAAAGTTTACGGGCGGCGAGGAAATTCGCAATGCAGCAAAGCTAATCTGCGAATATGCACAACAGAAAGCTTCAGCGTGAAGCAGAATAAATTCGGGGGCGGCAGAAAGTCTGCCGTCCCCGGAAAGGAGGTTGTATGGAAAAGATTCATATGTGGGATATTATCTCACTGCTTGGGATACCGTATCCCTCGTCCGGTCAAAGCTCGTACTATGTACAGTGTCCATGCTGTGACGAGAACCCGCGGAAAAAGCATTTGAATATCAACTTGAAAAAGGAAGTCTTTCGTTGCCCGCGCTGTGGCGCTTCCGGCGGAATATTCGATTTATATGCGTTATATACCGGCGTTCCGCGCGACGAAGTCCGCAAAGCGATTCTGGCACGAATGCGAGTACCTGAGAATGCTTCGCGCCCGCGGCAGAAGATTCTGCCGAAAGCGGATACGGAATGCCCATTAACGGATATCGACGCACGCCATGCAACCTATAGTGCATTGCTCTCCAAACTCACGCTGGCCTCTGACCACAGGGATAATCTACTCGGACGCGGCCTGACAGATGCAGATATCGGGAGACTCGGATATAAAACAACGCCGGTCGTCGGTATGACGCAGATCGCAAAGCAACTGCAGTCTGACGGCTTATATCTTGCCGGTGTGCCCGGATTTTATCGGGATGACAGCGGTGCATGGACCTTTACCCATGAGAGACGCGGCATTCTGATTCCCGTGCGTGACCGCTACGGGAGAATTCAGGGTCTGCAGATCCGTCGGGACAATGTGGAAAAGCGCAAATTCCGATGGGTCTCCAGTACCGAGAAAAAAGACGGCTGCAAAGCTGAGGGATGGACGCATTTGTCCGGCCCTGTACGTTCGATGCTTGTTCTGACAGAAGGACCAATGAAAGCGGATGTAATAAACGCTCTTACCGGCCTAACGGTTTTGGCTGTTCCGGGCGTAAATACCCTGACGCAGCTTGAACTGACCCTGACAGAACTGCGCAGCGAGGGACTGGTCGAAATCAAAACGGCTTTCGATATGGATTTCGCCACCAACCATCATGTGCAGAACGGCTATAATAATCTTTTGCAGCTGCTCGGCGATATGGGTTTCCGGTATGGTACCTATCTGTGGGATCCGGCTTACAAAGGGCTTGACGATTATATCTGGGAGTATCTTTTCCGGAAAAAGCAATCATAGTAAAACGGAAGGGCGAGGTTTCGGCTTCGCCCTTTTTCGTGCTTATTTTACCCTACAATGCGTATTCCCGTTGTAAATACGCATACTGAACCGTGTAATGATAATGAAAATCCAAAACTGAAATATAGGAGGAACCTTATATGTTGATTGCAATTGACCATGGCAACTATGCCATCAAAACGCCGCACCATTCCTTTGTATCCGGTCTGTCTGAGCACACCGTCAAGCCGCCTATGGCGGATGAAATCCTGGAATATGACGGGCGGTACTGGACGACCAGCGGAAAGCGCCTGAGCTACATGCGTGACAAAACGCAGGACGAGCGCTATTTTATTCTGACGCTGTTTGCCATTGCAAAGGAACTTGAGGATACCGGACGGTACAGCCCCGTTGAACAGATCCAACTGGCAGTAGGATTGCCGCCGGAGCATTACGGCGTACTCAAGGACAAATTCGCCCGGTATTTCAAACGGGACGGCATTATCAAATTTGTTTATAAGGATAAGCCGTACAGCATTATGATTGATAAGGTTATGGTGTTCCCACAGGCATATGCGGCCGTTGTTCCGAAAAGCAGCATGGTAGTCAATATGCTTCGCGTGTTCGTTGTCGACATCGGCGGCTATACGACGGATGTGCTGCTCCTGAAAAATGGCAAACCCGATTTGCAGTTCTGCCGTTCGCTTGAAACCGGTATCATCACCATGAACAATGAGATCATCCGCAAGGTCGGAGCGCTTCACGATATGCGCATTGAGGACGAGCATATCAGTGCAGTCCTTTCCGGGCAGGATACGATCTTACCGGATGATGTTAAGCAGACGATCTGCGGCGCAACCAAGCTTCATGCCCAGGATATTCTCAACCAACTGCGCGAGCTGCAGGTTGATCTCCGTTCCAATCCGGCTGTGTTCATCGGTGGCGGAAGTCTGCTTCTCCGACCGTTTTTGGAGGCTTCTCCGCTGGTCGCAAAGGCGGATTTTGTGGAGTCCCCCAATGCCAATGCGCTTGGGTACGAAATGCTTGGCAGAGTGCAGCTGTCCCATCGTCCTGCATAAAGGACGGTGTGATAGGCGGTGAGAAAAGACGGAAAATATAGATTTACGCTGCAGTTTGGCGCCGACAGCGAAGATCAGATTCGTGTCGGCGAACTGCTGGAAAACCTGGGCAACAGAAAAAGTACAATCATTGTTTCGGCATTGAGTGATTATATCGACACTCATCCGGAGTTGCAGTCCGATTATAGTAAAATAGAGGTTAAGGTTGCTTCTGCCTTCGACCGCAGTCAAATGGAACGGTTGATACGGAGCATTGTGGAGGAGAAGCTATCTGAACTTCATACAACCGAAACTATAGCGGATACTTCAATGAGTGGAACTTCCGAGGCTTTGGAAGAGGATATAACCAAAATGCTCGATAATTTGGATATGTTCAATTAAGCACAAATGAGTCTGCTGATACCATAGGCAGACTTATTTGCTTTTAAGGTGGGATAAATCTAAGAAAAAATCCGAATATCACACTTATGGTGCGTGTATGCAATTTATGCGATCTTCACTTTCGCCGCGGAGTCCACTAAAATATGTTTAAGGAGATATGTACAGTGGACTACAAGACTTTTGGACAAAATATTCGGCGGCTCCGTGTTACGCAGGGATTCCGGCAAGAGGACCTTGCGGAAAAGTGCGGATGCACCACAAGCCACATTGGTCAGATTGAAAATGGGCGGGTAAAGCCAAGTCTCGAAATGACGGTTCGTATTGCAAATGCATTGAACGCAACTACGGATCAGCTATTGGCTCATGAGTTTTCTCATCCCGAAGAAATATATCTGAAAGAAATTGCTAAACGAATCGAGAAATACCCGGTATCAAAACGGATACTGGCGTGCGAAGGGTTCAATACCTATTTGGATTCACTCGAAAAGTTCAGCAAAACATAAGGCGAACGCGGGGGCACATATGATAAGGTGCAGACCCTAACAGAAGAAAACTACATAGCTGCTTTTATATCAGCATACACATAGCCGAGCCGTTGGCATCGGTTTTATATTCACGCATGAAGCGACTGTATCACACAGAGGTGTGGTATGGTCGTTTTTTATTATGCTTTTCGAGAGGAGGTGAGTCCGATGTTCTGATCGCTGTGATAATCATCGTAACGACCAACCACTTTTTTATTCACAGCATGCCATCATGGCATGTTGCGTATATCGCCGTAAAACATGCCGTGAAACGGTATGTTTTCTCCCTGCTGTGGTGGCATGCCCAAAGGAGGCATGGAAATGGACCACAGGCAGGAATACCCCGAACGGGATGAGCTGCGGGCAAAGTTTACGCGGTGGCTTGAAACAATTATTAAGCGAGCGAAAATTGATTATCTGCGGAAATATGAGAATCGTCCGGAAATCATATCCTACGAGGATATACCGGAGTCGGAGCTTATTGATCTGACACAATGCGAATTATGGCCGAGCAGCACAAGAATGCAGACCCCGTATGATTTTGAAGAGGAACGGCTGACAAAGGCTTTTATGGAGCTGCCATTAAAGCGTCGGCAGGTAATGGAGCTGCTGTTCCTGGCAGACCTGAGTGAAGCAGAGACAGCTAAAAGACTCAACTGCTCGTTGCAATATGTCAGAAATCAAAGGTGCATTGCACTGAAAAGGCTGCGCTCCCGTCTGATGGAAGGCGGTGATGATGAATGAACAAATTAGAGTTCAAAAAGGTTCTGCAAGGAGCCGTTATGGGAAATCATCGGGATTTAGAGACCATACTGGAGTTGTATATGCCGATGATCGAGCATAATTCCTATTTGTATGGTCGCTTGGATGAGGATCTGAAGCAGTACATTCTCATACATATTGCGCTTAATATCTCAAAATTTAAGATTTGAGGCGAATGCCGGTTTCGGAATATCTGAAGCCGGTATTTTTTTGAAATTTTCTTGTCGGCGAGTGTATGAGATGAGAAAACCATCCGTATTTACTTGTGTAAGGCACCCCCGTGCTTACCTGTACCTTGAAAATTAAATCGTCCGGAACCGGCACATTCCAGCTTCGTCGAGCGCCTATCCGTCTGATCGGCAGTCAGAACCATGAGTAATAATATGCGGGTGGCTCCTGCATTTCGCCATGAAGCGCAGCTGGGACAATGATACGCCCGTAACTCGCGGCCCGGCCATAAGGAAGGCGGGGAGATGAAATTTCTGTGGACCTGTTCGCTGCAGGCGCCGGTGGACGTTAAAACTTCATTGTGAATAGACGCAAGTCGTTCTGGCAATAATTTCAATATCGGCGAAAGGAGAATTTGATGAATAGCTACGATAGAACTGATTTTGAGATGTTAAAAAGTGTTGACATCAAAAATGTCGACAAAGGTAGTTTGATCGACTTGGACGAGGTTCAAATCGATGATACCCGACCGGTATCCGAGAGAATTCTGAGCTTTTTGCAGCAGGTTCAGAATCCTTATTGCTTTCGTATTGGCGATGTTGCCGTAAAAGTGAACTACAAACCAGACGGGCCGTCATTTCAACAGAATTTCGAGGACCTTTTGCGCACAGCAGAACGGTAAGTAATGGAAATGTACGATAGCCATAGACTTATTCAAAAAAATATGCTATACTACATTCGGACTAAATTATCATAGCTCGCTCTTCTGAATGCTTATCGGCATGTCTGATTTCCATCGGAAGGAGTGAGCATATGGAAAACACAAAGCAAACCCAATATCATGCTGCTGCGTATGTGAGACTTTCAAAAGAAGATCTGAACAGCGTATCCGGCTTAAAGGCCGAAAGCAACAGCATTTCCAATCAAAAGCAGCTTATTCTGGATTACCTTAAAGACAAGACTGATATAAATCTTGTTTCTATAAGAGAAGACGATGGATATACAGGGACAGATTATGACCGTCCTGACTTTCAGCGTATGATGGATGACATCCGCGCCGGAGTTGTGAACTGTGTTATTGTAAAAGATCTGTCCCGCTTCGGGCGTGAATATATTAACGCCGGAAAGTATATCGATCGTCTTTTTCCGTATTATGGGGTCAGATTGATCGCAATTAACGACGGAGTCGATACTATCACGAGAAGCAGTGCGGACGATTTTAACATCATGGTCAAAAACCTGATGAATGATAACTACTGCCGAGATATTTCCATTAAGATCCGCAGCCAGCTGCAGGTAAAGCGAAAGAACGGTGAGTTCATAGGAGCGTTTGCACCATACGGTTACGAAAAATCACCGGAAGATAAGAACAAACTTATTGTAGATGTTTATGCAGCGGAAGTTGTGCGTGATATTTTCGGGTGGAAATTGAGCGGTATCAATCAAGATGCCATTGCACGCAGGCTTAACGAGCAAGGCATTCTCTCACCACTTGAATATAAAAGAAGCAAAGGACTGCCATATAAAACATCATTCAAAACGAAAAGCAAAGCGCAGTGGACACCGGTTGCAGTTCGTCGAATTCTTACCAACCCGGTTTATGTTGGAACACTTGTACAAGGAATTCGAACTCGGCCCAATTATAAAATCAAAACAGTTATCGTCAATGAACAGGATAAGTGGGCAATTTACGAAAACGCACATGAAGCGATCATAAACCCTCGTCAGTTTGTACTAGTACAACGGCTTCTTGAGCTTGATACCCGGACCTCCCCACGCGAAAACGGACTGTTCCCGTTGGCGGGGCTTCTCTGCTGCGGTGATTGTGGCGGCGCTATGGTGCGGAAAACGCAGACCTCCGGTAACAAGCGCTTCTGCTACTATACCTGTGGAAACCATAAAAATACCGGAGAGTGCACATCACATCGCATCTCCCAAAAGCAATTGGAGGATGCCGTCCTTCGACTTTTACAAGAGCATATTCGCGTGCTCGCAGAGTTGGATGGCTGCCTTCAGACGATCCGTAATGCGCCGATACACCGTTTAAGCATTCGCAAGGCTGAAGAGCGACTCGCTGCGGTTGAAGCTGATATTGACCGTTACCGTAAACTGAAGATATCCGCATATGAGGATATGCGCGATGGTATTCTTTCCAAAGAGGATTACCTCGATATAAAAGAGCAGTATGAAATGCGTATTTCAGAGGCACAGCTCGCCGAAGAACAGATCCGCCATGAGATCAATCTATATATTGAAAATGGAAACGCACCTCAGCGATGGATACAGGAGTTCCTTGATCACCGCAATATTCAAAGTTTAACACGCATCGTTGCGGTTGAATGCATCGACCACATTATGATTTATGAGGGCAAACTATTTTTTACAAAGGCATAATGCCAAGTGAAGTAGATTTTAGATTTTCCAGTGGATAGCAACGCTCTCACTGGTTGCGTCAATGTGGGATATGAGAATATCAACCACCTTGCGCTTATCGTCAAAACTCACGGACTCCCAATCGTTGAGGTAATTCGTGATACTGTCAATTTGCGTGTCTGAAACGGAATTAGCGGTGAGATCGGCCACCAGCTTTAACTGCTTTTGCCGTTCCGCGTCCAGCTCCTCGATCTTATTGTTTGCGTATTGCAGGAGCAGCGGGTTTGCGCCGGACAAAGTGTCCAGAAGTTTCTCAATCTCACTTTCCGTCTTTGCAAGGGCAACGCGGGCGGCGGTCAGTTTGGGGTTATAGCTTTGTTCCTTACCGCCTTTCAGCGTGTGATACTTCCGCATTTTCGCCACCATCTCGCCGTACACAAAGGACTCCATACTTTGCGCCGTCAGCGTACCGGCCCCCTCACAGCTCCCGTTATCCGCCCGCTGTTTGCACCGCAGGTAAACAACGCCGTTTTGAGCTTTTAAGGCAGTCAGCGCATAGCCACAGCGTCCGCACTTGATTTTCCCGGCCAGCCAGGTATGATGGCATTTGCGACCATTCTGGAATGTCGTGTTTTGCGAGAGCTTACGCTGAACAGCCAGCCAGAGCTGGGATGGGATGCGCCCCTGGTGGGGCGCAATCACAAGGATCTGTTCTTCACCCTCCCGGCCCTGGTAAAGATAGCAGCTATTGTCCCCCGTGAACATTTCCGGGGGGCTTTCGATTTTTACGCCCTGGGCCTTGAAATATTCGTAGATGTCCATATCTGCCTGGACATAGACGGGATTTCTCAGCAATTTTGAAATAAAGGCCCGTTGCAACGCTTTGTCATAGACCTTGATAGAGTTCTTGACAAAGTACCGGGTTATGTCGCCGTAGGAATTGCCCGGCTCCGCGTACATTTGGAACATCAGCTCGGCAAAATCCATTTCCGGGGTTTCCACCAGCCTTTTTGTCTTGATCCCGTCCATGACGATGGGCTCCGTGTCAAAACCGTATGGCGTCCGGCCCCGCATATAGTAGCCTTTGGTACACCGGGAATAAAAAGCGTCCTGCACACGCATCTGGATGCTTTCCCGTTCAAGCTGGGCGAACACAATACAGATATTGAGCATCGCCCGGCCCATTGGGGTAGAGGTATCAAATTTTTCCGTACAGGACACAAACTCCACATCGTACTGCTTGAACAATTCCATGAGCTTTGCGAAGTCCACAATGGAACGGCTGATCCGATCCAGCTTGTAAACAATCACCCGCTTGATAAGTCCCAGCTTGATGTCCTGCAAAAGCCGCTGGAAGTCCGGGCGTTCAATGTTCTTGCCGGAGTAACCTTTATCTTTGTACTCCCGGCCCTCACCGCCTTTCAATTCGTAACGGCAAAATTCAAACTGACTTTCAATGCTGATACTGTCCTTTTTGTCAATCGACTGCCGCCCATAAATCGCATCTATTCTATTATCCATAATTAGCTTCCTTCGGTTAAACGGGAGCCAACCTACAATTATATTATACCTCTGGTGCCCCCTTACAACAAGGATGACTCTGAATTACCTCCGCTGTCCGGCGTACTTTACGAACACATCGAACAGCCGCCGCTCAATTTCGCGGTTTCGCTTGTCCCGTTCCTGCGGCGGGTAAATGGGGGTAACATTCTTAACGGTGATCGTCCGATCTCCGAGAACAGCCGTTTTGATTTCACTTTCATATTTGACCTGCGCCTGCATAAAATCCCTCCCATACAATGATAAAATGTGTTGAAACATAGCAAAGGCCAGCACCGCGAAGTGCTGGCCTTTGGCCGGATATGTACCTCTGGACACTTTGTCCAGAAGTCAGTAAGGGCTTTCCTCAAAGTGCTGCTGGGCCTCTTCCAGACTGCGGATATCGAAAACCTCATAGAGCTCCGCCACCACGCGCCGGATGTCGTTGGGAGAAAACCCGCAGTTCTCCATCGCGTAGATGACGTAGCCACGGCAGGCATTGTTGCTCCACGGCTGGGACAGCATAGCAACCAACATAGGATCATAGTCCATTCTGTTCTCCCTCACTTTCATAAATGGCGGGGAGCGCCGCGCTCATTTTCTTGCCCCGTCATAAGACAGCCATACTCGGCAACGGCGCTCCCCCACAAAGGGGGGGCGGTGGCCTGCGGCCCCCGCGCCTCCTTTGCGGAGAGAAAACCTCCTCTCACATACCACCAGAAAAAGAGGGGTGAATGGAGATGGTAACTTAGAAATTTTCCTGCAAATATTTTTTCATGCCCTCAATCCCGCATTTCACGGAGCAGCGGACGGCACTCTTGTCCACGCCCTCCTCGCGGGCGATCTGACGGTAGCTCTTTCCAAGGATCAAATGAGCGTCCACCCGGCGGCCCTGGATCTCCGGCAGAGAGTTAAGGGCGTTCCACAGCCGGAAAAACAGCTCCTTGCGATCCATGAGCTCCTGGGGGCTGGGCTCGTGCAGGCAGGCGGAGTATTCGATCCCGTCGTCACAATCCAGGGAATAATAAGCCTTGTTGTAGCGTACCCGTTCCGCATGGGCGGCCTCGCGCCGCTTGCTGGCCATGAGTTCCTCCGCTACCTCGTCAGGCACCTCCACCAGCTCGTCCGTTAAGTACCAATAATAAAAATCTTTCAGATTGATCGTTGTCATAGCTTGTCCTCCATTTTGTTTCGGTTGATGGGTTGAGCGGAAACAAAATGGGAAGCTGGCGGAGAGCGGCACCCAGGGGAGCCGCCCCGCACCTCTGGACAAAGTGTCCAGAAGCCGGACAAACAAAATGCGCCTGCGTAGCACAAGGCCACGCAAGCGCGTGAAACGACAAATTCACTTATATACTGCCAAATTTCGCATCCACCGCCGAACTGCTCCTGTTCGGTGGATGAGCTTTTTTTGACAGGTTAGGGGGATGGAAAAAGGCCACGACGATACCTCCTGGACACCGCCGTATCCTTAAAAAAGGGCGACTTTAACACACCCCCCGTATTCTTAATATTTCAAAAAAGAAAACGGCGGCTTTGATTTTGATATTTCAAGGCCGCTGTTCTCTAACTTCGCGCAAATCTGCTATTAGCGGCTCTGTGCGAATGATTTATGAAACTTGGTGTTTTGCAAATACGCGGCGAGATATAACTGCGCCAATTCCTAAAAAGAGCAGTGCTGTTGGGATTGCCCACACCGCATACAACATACCGTTACTCATTTGTTCCACTGATAAGAGCGAAACGGCTTGCACATGATACAAAGGTAAAAGCCCAATCAAGCGGAACAACGGATTTGCTTCTGTGATTGGCAGCAAAACCGGAAAAAGAAAAATTGCCATAGACGCAACGAAAGCTACAATCTGATTTTTACTGATTGCAGATATAAGCAGCGTAATTCCCGTTACGCTGAGAGTACAGGTAAACGCCAAAAGGATTTGATATTTTAGCAACGTTCCACAAGTGATATTGAAAGGAATGAACCCCTCTGCATAGTCGCTGGGAGCGAATAGAATACTACAATCCAGCCCTTCCGTTCCGTAAAAGATAAGAGCAAGAAGCAAGTTAAAAGCCGCAACCAGCGCGGTAGTGAGAATGGCGGTAAGAATACCTGCTGCTACCTTTGCAGTAGCGCATTTGGTTTTGCCGTATTTGCTTGTCAATATGATATTGTCAACGCCTTCATACTCTCCGGAGAAAATCGGAGCAAGCATGATGATAACCGCAAGAGCAAGCACGATAAAAACCCGCACCATGTTTTTACTTGTTGAAAGCCAACCATCTACATAGCCAATTTTGATTTCTTCATTACCGAACACATCCGAAACACTTAATCCGTTCCAATTTCCCTCTTTATCAGAAAATCGGGAAAAGGCGGCGGATTGTGTAGCGTTTTGATACAGGTACATCGCATTGAGACCATGCAGATCATGGGTCGGCGCAAAGTCATTCATCATTTGCTGTACTTTTTCGTCGGTCAATATTCCCTCGTATTTCGCGGCAATTTCCTTGTCGATTTCTACTGCCGTTTTACCTGAACCTTCCGCACTTACACCGTCAAAAGCATATTTGTTTTGATAGGTAGAAAAGGAAATCAAGACAGAAAACAGAAGTATTCCAACCAGAACAATCAAAGATAAACGCTTTGAAAATACTTTTCGCAGTTCAAAAAGAATTAGTTTTTTCATTCTTCACAACCCCCTTTGAAATAGAACAGGTACAAATCTTCCAAAGTAGGCTGCACCCTTACCACATTTTCCATAGGCGGACGATCTCCAATAATCCGTAAGATTGTCTGATTTCCGCTGATGTTACGCAGATTGCTTGTATTGTAGGCAGCCGCGTATTTTTCCGCATAGGCAGTCGGAACCGTACATTCCCATACTTGACCGTCGATTTCAGAAGTAATCTCCTGCGGATTTCCAAAATGAATGATCTGACCGGATTTCATCATAATGATTTCCTCTGCAATAAACTCCACATCGGAAACAATATGCGTAGACAGAATTACAATGCGGTCTTTGGAAAAGGCGCTGATCAAATTGCGGAAACGGACGCGCTCTTTCGGGTCAAGCCCTGCCGTTGGCTCGTCTAAAATCAAAATGCGGGGGTCATTGAGCATGGCTTGTGCAATTCCTAAACGCTGTTTCATGCCTCCCGAAAAAGTTTTGATTTTGTGCTTACTTTCCCTCGATAAGTCTACTGCTTCCAGCAACTCTTTTGACTTCTTACGCGCCGCCTTTTCGTCCAATCCTTTCAGAGCCGAAACGTAGATCAAAAAGTCATACGCCGAAAAGTCGGGGTAATACCCGAAGTGCTGCGGCAAGTAGCCTAAGAGGTTTCGATATTTCTCACCCAGTTCAACAATGTTCCTGCCATTCAGCAGGATTTTGCCGGAAGTAGGCGTTTGAATATTGCAGAGTAGCCGCATAAGCGTTGTTTTTCCTGCGCCATTTGCGCCCAGCAAACCGTAAACGCCATTTGTCAAGGTGATGTTCAAGGCGTTCACAGCCGTTTTAGAGCCGAACTTTTTTGTCAGACCGATTGTCTTTAATTCCATAAAAAACGCTCCTTTCTCCATAGGGAGCAATAAAAATACTCTCCATGTGTTTTCATGGAGAGTATAAAGGGGAAATATCTACTTTTTATCTACAAAGTGGGAGATTTGAAATAGGCAGATACATTCGCTCCGTTGACGGTATTCCGAATTTGCAAATAGCCGTTATGGTGTTCACAAAGCAGCTTGCAAATATATAACCCAAGTCCGAAATGCTCAGAATGGTTGCTTTCCCCTGTGAAGTACGGATTTGCAGCTTTTTGTAGGCTGTCTTTATCAAAACCATTCCCATCGTCCGATACGGAAAGCAGCAAACCGTTGTCATGCAAGGTGAAAGATATTGTTACTAAAGTCCGGGCATACCGCACAGCGTTAGAAATCAAGTTGTTGCATACCTGTGAGATAAATGCACTGTCAAGAGAAAGTTGCAAAACAGATATGTCATTTTGTAAAATCAACTCTTTTCCGTTTTTCGTACAAATGATTTTTGCACTGTCATACAAAGAAGATACCAACGGTTGTAAGTCAATCAACTTGTACTCTGGCTGCGTATCTTCCATACGCCTAATGTTGCTCATACTGCTTACATAGTTTTCCATACGGGAAATATGCTTTCCCATTGTGGCGGCGGTTTCCATCGTTTGGGAATTGTCGCTGGTTTGCAGCATTTCGTTATAGCCTTTTAGTACTGTTAGAGGGGTACGCAAATCGTGAGCAAAAGCGGCGTTGAGTGCTTTTCGTTCTTCAACTTGCCGCCACATTTTAGAGAAATTGTCCGCAAGGGTTGTCCGCATGATTTCAAAGGACGCGCAAAGCTGTCCCAATTCATCGTTGTTATCATAGTCGATTGAAAAGTCCAAGTCATTGTTCGCTATTTTTTCAGAAGCAGTCCGCAGTTCCGCAAGCGGCTTTTTCAGCCTGTTTCTGTAAAACAGCAGCGCAGCAGCGATAATACAGAATGCAGAATAGATAGGAGTTGCAACAATGGGAAGTTTCTCCAGTAGCGCAATGGTACGCTCGTCCTCTTTAGACATCGGGACGGGCACTATTCCGATGTAAGCGCCGTCACCCAACTGTTCCCCCTGCTCATTCGTCAAATAATATTTTTCGCCGGACGGGGGATAAGATGCTCTGATACCTTCGGCAGCACTACCACAGATCGAAAAAGTCGTTACGGATAGAAAGACTGCGAGTACAACAAAGGCAATTACATAGAGAACAAGGCTTTTTCGGAGAGATAAATAGTGCTTGCGGCAATTTACTTGACCCATTTGTATCCACACCCCCAAACCGTTTCAACATACATATGGTCGGTATATGCAGCAATTTTAGTCCGTATCCTGCGGATATGCTCTGCCACAACGCTGCTGTCGCCCTCGCTGTCATAACCCCAAATACGCTCATAAATCCGTTCTTTATCAAAGACCTGCCCTGGACTTTGAGAAAGCAGTTCCACAATATCAAATTCCTTTTTTGCAAGACCGATACGCTTATCACCAAAGAACAAGCAACGTTCTGAATAGTCAATCGTCAAATCACCGGAAAACTTGACTTGTGCTTCAAAATTGTGTCGTGCCTCCCGGCGCAGATGAGCACGCACCCGCGCTTCAAGTTCCACAAGTGAAAAGGGCTTCACAATGTAATCATCGCCACCAACAGTAAAGCCTTTTACCTTATCTGTATCTTCGATTCGAGCAGTCAAAAAAAGGATTGGGCAGGATATGTGATCGCGGATACGCTTGCAAACTTCTAACCCGTCTGTTCCGGGCATATTGATGTCAAGCAAAATAATATCCGGTTGTTTTTCCACTTGCTTTAGTGCTTCTGCACCATTGAAAGCGGGCAGGACACGAAAGCCCTTGCTTTCAAAAAAGCTGCCGAGCATAGAAACAATGTCGCTTTCATCATCAGCAATCAGTATTTTTGATTCCACTTTACGCACCTCCTAATAATTGAGTGTAGCACTCAACTTTCAATTATTTATCAATTTTACTTGCGGAAAGAAATCGGAACTTTAATATATATTCTACTTTACATCGGTCCAAAGCTCAATATCGGAAAGTGAAATTAAATAGTCGGTATTATGAAATATACACTCGTTCAAATAACGATACCTGAAATGTAAAATTACATTAGGTGATATTATGAAGATTGAGAGAGATGAACGACGATTTGATTTTCGCGATATAGGGCTCGCCATCAAGCGGGCACGGGAAGCCGCCGGGATGACGCAGGAGCAACTGGCTTATATTGTTGACCGGGCTCCACGCACTATCATGTATAATGAGAATGACGGCCAACACCCCAGCCTCAACACCTTTTATCAGATGGTAACAATGTTTGATATATCGGTAGATCAATACTTCTATCCGTCCAAAAATAAAGGGAGCGAGTGCAGAAAGCGGATTGACGCCATGCTGGGTTCCCTGGACGAAAAAGAATAAAAAATTGTAGAAGCCACCATCCAAGCGATGAAAGCGGCTAAGGAGACGGAGGATGCGTAAAGAGCACGCGCCTCCGTTTTTTGCACCCATTTCCGGGCCTGCACGAAACGGCAAGCAGGGCAGGTGTGCCCACACCTGCTATTTTTGCGTGGCCGGGAGCCCCGCAAAAATGCTTGTTGGGGAGCTCCCCAAACCCGCCGGACTTCTGGACACTTTGTCCAGAAGTCCTTGTTGTCTGCGGCCCGGCGCTATCGCTCCTGGGCCTTATCCCGCTCGTCCGTATGTCCGAGCAGATGGTCGATGTTCCCCTTGACGGCCACGGCCTCCCGCATATCCGCCTGGGCCTTGCGGTATTCCGCGTAAAGGGCTTTTTTCTTTTCCGCCAGCTCCCGCCGCTGCTTTTTCAGCGCGTCCATTTTGGGGAGCTTCGCCCCGTCTAACAGCTCATTCATAGCGGCCTTTGCCGCCCGGTAGTCAGAAAGCTCCGTCTCGTGCTGGGCCAGATATTTTTTAGAATACCGGGCCGCCTTGTAGCCGTCGAACACGGGCCGCGTCTTTGCGTACTGCACCACCGCGCCCATGAGCTGGGACGTGTGGGAAAGGGTCGCTTCGGTGTCCCGTAGCTCCCCGGCCAGCGTGTGAAAGCGATCCACCGCCGCCTCGGTGCTGGCTGCAAGCGCCTCGTAATCGGCAAGCCCATGCTCCCGGAGATACAGGAGCGCGGCGGCCATCTGCTTTATGTTATAGACTTTGGCCCACCGCTCATAGGCCGGGCCTTTGCCTTGGGCCAAACGGTTTTGAATGTCGATGATAAGATCGACACGCCGGGGCGAGGGTAGGCCCTCTTTCGGCAGCTCCGGGATCGGGCGCTCCCCGGCGATCACCGCCCGGATGTCCTCCGGGTCAAAGCCGGGGCCCAGGGTGGACGAGCGCAGGCGGGTGGGCTTATCCTGCCCAGGGGCCAGAAAGGAAATGACACCGCCCCGGCCATGCTTCACCGCAAAGCCCGCATCCTCCATGAGCCCCAGGAACGCCGCAAAGTCGGCGGGCCGTTTCCCCAGGGCCCCCACGACGGCCAGCCGCACCCGCTGTTTGGCCGAGGGCGGGCGCTCCCCGATCCATTGTCCATAGTGGAGAAAGCGCCCCTTGCTGTGGAGCTTCGGGTTTTGGATCACGGACAGGTCATGCTCCAGGCACACCCGGTCAGAGAGTTTCCGCAGGGCCGCCGCCGATCTGAAAAAGTCCCGGAATTTCCCGGTATAGTCCAGGGTGGTGGAATTGTAATAAATGTGATTGTGAATGTGCTGGCGGTCTGTATGGGTGGCAACGAAAAAGGCGTGCTTGCCCTTTGTCCAGCGCATGGCCGTTTCATAGCCCACCCGGTTTGCCTCCTCCGGGGTGATCTCCCCAGGGCGAAAGGACTGCCGGATCTGATAGCAGAGCACATCCGCATCCCGTTTTTGTTCCCGGCCCGTGACAGCCTTGTACTTTGCCTTTGCCAGAAGAAACTCCGCGTCGGCGGTGCGGTGGTCGCACTCATAGGCGGAAATGAGCTCGCCGCCCTGGGTTTTCTCCGGGTTCTGGCCGTAGTCAAAACGGTCTTTCAGCGATTGGGCAACAGTTTCCCCCTTACTGATATGATGGGTAATCAAGCGCGTTGTGGCCGTATGCTCACCTCCTTCCCACAGATGAAAACAGGCGGCGGGATAATCCGCCGCCTGCCGCTTCTGGACAAAGTGTCCAGAGGTCATCAGCTTGTCATAAAATCCTGCAAGGCATATTTCACCCCATACAGACGATCCAGCAGCCACTCTCCAATGGCCGGGAGCCCAAAGGGGGAAACAAGGAACGCCAGCACCAGAGCAGCAATACAGCCCGTATGCAGCCCCGCGAAAAAGGCGCAGGCCGCCAGCAGGACAAATACCGTACACGCAAGGCCGCAGCACGCGCCCGCGATGCAGGCAAGGAACGAGAGCACCGCCACAATGAGCATCAGCGCCAGGACAAAGGGAGCCGCGATAATTTTTAAGATTGTCCGCATGGTTCATACCTCCTACAAAAATTTGATCTTTGCCTCTATATGTATATTATAACTCCGTAGGAGGGGGACAACAAGGATGACTCCGGCTGCCCCCACCTCTGGACAAAGTGTCCAGAAGCCGGGGCAGCCGGGGAGCGTCACGCTCCCCGGCAAGGGTTAAAGCTCCACCACCGCCGACAGCTTTTTGAGCAGATCGGACAGCGGCCCCCACAGGGTTTCATAGTCCCGCTGCAACGCCTTGATCTCCTCCGGGTAAATGCCGCCGTAGGTGTTGGCCTGGATCGCCACCTGGTTTAGATTGTTGGAGCACCGCCGCTGGAGGGACACCAGCTCCCGCACGTCGGAAAGGTCAACATGGAGCACATAGCCATTGAGGGCCATTTTCCGCACATAGGCCCCCAGGTTGCGGACGCCCGCCTCGTCCATGCGTTCCCGGATCAGCGCCAGTTCCTCCTCGGATACCATGACGTGCAGGTGGATGGGGCGGCGGCGTTTCTTCTGGCTCACCGATCCTCCCGATCCAGGCTCCGGCGGCGGTGGGGCGGTTCCTTTACCTTGTCCAGCGGCTTTTCCTGCTCCGGGGGCGGGGCCTGGTTGTTGAGTACGCCATCCAGCATATTGTAGTTGTGCTCGGTGGCAATCTCCGCGCTTTTCATGGGGTTATATTTTTCTTCCATAAAATCCTCCTTGTCCTATCGTTCGCCCCGGTCGGGGGCGCTCCGTTTGAGCGTGTCCTGGCCCCGGCCAGCCTGGGCCTCCCGCTGGGCCGCTTTCAGTTGTTCGGCAATCGGCTGTTTGCCCTTTTCCTGCTTGTGAGCCCTGGCCGCCGCTTGACGCTCCACGCTGCGGACGCGGGTGGTGAGCTGCTCCGGGGTAACATATTCTTTCGCCACATAGCAACCGAAGTCGTGATAAAACCAGGTTAGCCGCCTTTGCTCCGGGACGTGGTGAGCGTCCTCCCATTTGCCCACCACCTGGGCCTGGGCGTCCATCTGCCGCCGGATGTCCAGATTGTCGCGGGCGGGCCGCAGCTCATAATCCCGCATTTCCTGTTCCGTCAACGGCTGGGCATAGGTGATCGCTCCCCACGCCTGGAACGCCTCGCCCGGCACCTGCTGGCGGGTGGGGTATATGTCCATGTGGACAGGGCGGTTGAAATCGCTTTTGGGATAGGTGCCGATGTCGATGGGCCGCTGGGTGGAGTAGTATTTGTAGGTTTCCTTGTCCGGGGCCTGCTCCACTTCAAACACATAATAGCGCCGCTGATAGTCCTCGGCCCGGTTGTGCAGGTCACGCTCGGCCATGTCCGGCTCGTTGTGGTAGTGGCCCCAAAAGTAGTCCCGGTGCCCGTCCTGCTCGTTGAATTGCCATGTCACATAGGGGTTCGGGGCCTTGGGGTTTTCCCCCAGCACAAAGCCGCATTTGTTGTCAAACAGGATCGTGCGGCGGATCACATAGCCTTGATTTTCTTCCAGAATAACACCTCCTTGAATGTGCCCGCCACCTCTGGACAAAGTGTCCAGAAGCGGCGGGGCAGATGTTGACAGCATTTCGGCAAAACAGGGGCAGGCCATAGAAACACACGGCCTGCCCCAAAAGCGGCCCCGGAAAGCCTTGATACAAGCGGGTTTTTGAGGGCCTAATTGTCAACATCACAGCTCCGTTTCTTCTGCATATATTCCCGTTGCTGGCGGCGGTGGGCTTTCTTTGCACAAGCCGCCGAGCAGTAGGCCAGCCGCCCATCCAGGGGGACGGGCCCCCCGCAGACCGGGCAGGGCTTAAACTCCGGGGGCGGCCCCTCGCTCATAAGGGCGGCCTCCAGCGCCGGATCAAGGGGCAGGACGGCCTCCCGGAAATAGCGGCAATAGGCACCCGTCCAGCACTTGCCGAACATATAACATTCGCACTCCAGGGGCAGGCAGCCATATTCCTTGTCATAGTTGGCGCACCACTTTGTCACCAGGGCGCGGATTTTCCGTTTTTCCTCGCGTGTCAGTTCACGGGACACGGCCTCACCTCCCGTCAGGGGTTCTCAAAAGCTCCCGGTAACAAGCCATACAGCGGATGCCGCGCCAGTAGGGGCACCCGGCGCACCGGGAGCCCCTGGGCGCTTTCGGGACAGACGGGGCCATGGGCTGGGGGCGCTGCTTCATCATTTTTTCATAACGGTTATTGGTAAAATTCATTGTTCCTCCTCCTCGCTGTTTTCGTCAGGCTCGTCCTCGTCCCAGGGCGGGCCGTCGTCCTCATAGTCCTCCGGCTCGGCATCATCGTCCTCCGGTTCGCTGTCTTTCTGCCGTTTGGGGCGGATCACCTTGAAATAGACCGCCGCGCCGCCGCCGATCACCGCCACCGCCAGAATGAGCAGAAGCGTCCCCATATTGCCGTCCGTTTCCGGTTCGGCCTCCTCCGGGGCGGGTTCCTCGGTTTCCGCTGGTTCCGGCTCCGGCTCCACGCCCACACACTCGGCTATCTTGAGGGAGCAGACCGGGCAATCCGTGTTGACAGCCCCCGCCGCGCATTTTTCCGAGCAGGAACAAACCGCCTGCTCCACGCCCGCGGCCTCCGCCGCCGCCAGCAGGTCGGCCTCGTCCACCATGTTTAAGAAATAGGTTTCGTATTGCTCGCCCTCCTCGTCCACGGGCTTGTCATAGTCGATAACGATGTAAAAGGTGCTGCCGCCCGCCGTCTGTACCGTGATAAACTGCTTGTTGGTGTGCTCGTCATAGAGCAGATCGCGGGTGACGAGGTTGCCCTCTTCCTCAAAGCCCTCACCGGGCTCAATGGTGGGCTCCGGCTCCGGGGCCGGGGTTTCCATGGTGGGATCGCCGTAGTCCTCACCCTCGCCGCCGCTGGCATAGGCATAGGCCGGGGCACCAAAGGCGCATAAAAGAACGGCGGCGCAGAGCGCCGCCGCCATCAATCGAAAGCGTTTCATCTTCAATTTTCCTCCTTTCCGCCGTCCTCGGACTTCTGGACACTTTGTCCAGAGGTGCCGCCGTCCCGAAGCCGCTGGAGCACCAGAGGCAGCTCCTCCAGGGACACGCTCATGCCCCGCACAATGTCCACGATCTCCGTGTTTTCGGCCTCCAGCTTGTTTTTCTCCAGCTCTTTCAGCCGGGCCTGCTGTTCGGCTATTTTGGCCTTGACCTTTTCAATCTCGGCCTGGATTTTCTGGCTTTTACTTGCTGCCATACATAACCTCCTCGTCATGGTAAACGCCCGTAGGCGTAGAAATGAGATTGCCAGTAGCTTGTGTTCAGATTTGCGTAACTGATGGGATCTCCGCAATGGATCATCATATTGTCCCCCACATAGATGCCGCAATGGGACACGCCCGCCGTGTCATAGGTGCCCACAAAGAACACCAGATCGCCGGGTTTCGGGTTGCTGGTAGGGGTGCAGATGTTATAAAGCCCCTGGGCCCCCAGGCGGCCCACATTCCAGCCGGAGTGATTGATCACCCAGGACACAAAGCCGGAGCAGTCAAAGGACGTGGCCGGGGAGCTGCCGCCCCACACATAGGGATAGCCCAGGTATTTCTCCGCCTCGGAGAGAATGGCCGCAAAGGCTTCATCGTCCAGATATTCCCCCGGCACGTCATAGTCGGCGGGCGGTTTTGTGTATTTGTCCACATACTCCGAACCGGGAAACAGGTCGGGGCGGTTGCCCAGGGTGGACAGGTAGAGGGAATACCGGGCCATCTGTTCCTCGCTCATAAGTTCCAGGGGCAGATGGGACAGGTTACGGTTTTCCAGCGTAACATAGCAGATATACCAGGAGTAGGGATCGCCCTCGCTGTCATACCGGGTTTCCCGCACCACGCGCTCCGTCAGGATATACTGACGGTCAAAGAGGGTTTCCAGGGTGCCCTGCACCTCGTCCGCCGTCCATTCCCCCTCGTGGAGCACAGACAAAATGGAAATGAGCACATAAGGGTCGTGCTCGATCCCGTCCAGGTCAAAATGGTACTCGTCATAGCTGTGGGTGCTTTCGTAGGTGTCCAGGTAGTGTCGCAGCTCCGCCTCCATGCCGGAATAGCTGGCCTCCGCCGCCAGAATATCCTCGTCCTTTGAGGGGTAAGTGGTCGCGCCCACGGCCCCCGCGCCGGAGTTCCCCAGCATCACCAGGGAGGAAGAACAGGACTGCATCACAAAGAGCAGGAGCAGGCAGGCCAGGGCCAGCAGCACCCCCACGGGATGACGCTTCACAAAGCCTGCGATTTTTGCCCCGGCTTTTTCTGTGGCGGCGGCTGTCTTTTTGGCCGCGCTTGCCGCCCCGGTCTTTGCAGCCTCCCGCGCCTTTTTTTGATACTGCTTTTTTAGGCGGTGCTTGCGCCACATCCGGGAAACGGAATTGCCGGACATTTCCGGGTGCTCCTGGGCGGCCATGCGGAAATGATAATCCGCCGTTGCCTTGATATATTTGGACTCCGCCTTGTGGACAGCCTTTGCCGGGTGCTCCCGCACTTTCTTTTTAATGAACCGGGAGCCATGCCGCAGGGCGGACTCGCCCACCAGCTCGGAGCGGTGAGCCCCCTCGGTGCCCACATTTTCCTGTTCCACTTCAAACAGTTTCCCATGCACAAAGCCGTGGACGCCCCGGCCCGCCGTCCGGCCCACACGTTTCACCGGGCCGGGCTTTTTGGGCGGCTTCTGTTTTGCCAGCTTGTCCTTGGCCTTTTCCAGCTTTTCCCCGCGCTGTTCCATGCGGAGCTTAGATGCGGCGGCCTGTTCCTGTTTGCTTTTCTGGCGGAATTTCGACTTATGGACACTTTGTCCAGAGGTGCCCCCGGCCTCCGGGCCCGCCGCTTTATTCGTTTCCTGCTTCATGCTTCAAGTCCTCCGGGCGGGTAGTGAGCAGGTTATAGATCTCCCCTTTGGGGAACCGATCCACAAACGGGATGGTCACATCCCCATAGAACAGCAGCCCCTCGCCCGCGTTAGAATGGGTGATATAGGAAAGCTGGTGCTCGGAAATGCCGAGCTGCTTTGCCAGAATCGCCCGGTCACTTTGCGCCTGGGCCAGCAGGATCATAAAGTCGGTGTTGTCTAAAATGGCCTCGATCTCCCGGCTGGCTAATAGGTCTTTGACGTTCTGCGTTAAAGCTGACGGCACACAGCCTTTTTTGCGGAGCATCTTCCAGACGGCCACAAAATAGCTGGCGGTGAGCGCGTCCCGCAAAAGGATATGAAATTCATCGAAGTAGCACCAGGTAGAAATACCGCTGTGAAAGTTCACATTGACAGCAGAGGTCACAAAGTCGTTGGTGATGTGCATGGCGATCTTGCGCAGGTTTTCCCCCAGCCCTTTCAGCACGATACACACCACGCGGGCGGTCAAGTCCACGTTGGTCGGGTGGTTAAAGAGATTGAGGGAGCCGGTGCAGTAGAGTTCCAGGGCCGTTGCCACACGGCGGGCCTCCGGCTCCGGCTGCTTCAAAAGCTCCTCGTACAAGTCCTGGAGCAAGGGCGGCTTGCCGTCCCCGATCCCCAGGGCCATATCCCGGTAAATGAGCCGCACACAGCGGTCAATCACGGTTTTCTCAATGGGCTGCAAGCCGTCCTTGCCGCCCACCACCAGCTCGCACAGGGACAACAAAAAGTCCGCTTTCATGGAAAGCGGGCTTTCGTCATCGTCCAGGTCAAGCTGGATGTCCATAGGGTTGATATGGCTGGGAGAACCGGGAGCGATCTCGATCACCTGCCCGCCCAGCCGCCGCACCAGCGGCGCATATTCGCCCATGGGATCGACAATCAGAATCCGATCCTTTGGGATGGTGAGGAACACGTTTAAGAGCTCCCGTTTTGCGGCGAAAGATTTTCCCGATCCCGTGGAGCCAAGGTACAGGCCGTTGGCCGATTTCAGCTTTTTGCGGTCAGCCATGATGACATTGTGGGAAAGGGCGTTCATGCCGTAGTAGAGGGACGGCCCGGCCATACGCAGCTCCCTTGTCATAAAGGGAATGAAGATCGCCGTGGAGCTGGTGGTCATACCCCGCTGGATCTCCACCTCGTTGTAGCCCAGGGCCAGGGAAGAAACGAACCCCTGCTCCTGCTGCCAGTCCAGCCGCTTTAGGGCGCAGTTGTATTTCTGCGCGATACCGCCCACCGTAAACACATCGTTTTCCAACCGCTGGCGGGTGGGGGCAAGGTTTACCACCGTGAACGTCAAGAGGAACATCCGCTCGTTGCGGGATTGCAGATCGGCCAGCAGCTCCGCCGCGTCCTTGCTGAACGTGATAAGGTCAGGCGGGAGGATGTCGGGATCATACCCGGCCCGCACCGCCTTGCGCTGTTCTTCCACTTTCATTTTGCCGATGTCGGAGAGCTTGCCTTTGACGGTCTTAATGGCTTTGAGCTGATCCACCGTCTGAACGTGCATGGTGACAGTCAGCTCCGCATCCAGCTCCAAAATCTCCGACAGCAGCTTGTCCGAGAGCTCGGAGGCCAAAATCTGCAAGTAGGACGCCGCGCCCCAATACTGGCCCACCCGGAACGTCCGGGACTGCCGGAAGTCGAAGCTGTCCGGGGCGATATAGTCCTTTGTGCCCATGCCTGTTTTGGGGATGTCCTGCCAGGAGAAACAAAAGGCCTCCCGGCTGCCGGGGTGCATCTGCCCATGGAGCAGGGCCAGCCGCTCCCGCCCATCGAGAGCCTCCGAGGGCACGCCCAGCCGTTTCAGATTGCCCGTCACATCGGCCTCCACACGTTCCAGGCGGGGCCGGGCCTCCCCGATGCTCCCGGCTGGCAGGCCGAATGTAATGTATTTAGACCGCTCGATGCCGTTGTTGCTTTTGGCGATCTGGTTTTTTAACATCCCGGTAAACTCGGCCCGGACGCTGTTAAAGCTGTCCTGGGCCGGGGGAATGTTCACCCGGTACTTGCTCCGGGAGTGGGAACGGCGGTTGATAAAGGAAAGCTGGAACGGCAACGAGGTATCAAAGTAGTTGAGGAATGAGCTCCAGCCGCCGAAAATGGCCGTCTGATCCTCGGTGCTTGCCACCGAATAATTGATGTCTTCATATTCCACGGTTTTTGTGTAGAGCCCGCCGGGGAGCTGGCACACCCCGTCCGGGTGCATCACCAGATAGGGGATCGTCTGCTGGGCAGACAACGCAGCTTTCCGTTTAGCGCCCTTTCCGGGGCCGCGCTTTTGGTTTTTTGCTGTTTTCAATCGCATCCTCCTTTCCCGCAGCGCCCCGCTGGGTAAACGGGGCGTAAATATTCTGCGTCTGATAGGGCCTGATCCCAGGCCGCAGGAAACGGGCCCGGATGATGTTTTTCACCACCTTTTCCAGCGGGAGCCCGTCTTTTTCATACATCGCCAGCAGAAACGCCGGGAGCGCCACGGCCATCATCAGGAACATGGCCCCGGTATTGCCGATGGTGCTCCGGGCCAGCAGATAGGTGGGGACGCCCACCGCCGCCGCAATCCCGAAGCATACAAGCTGGCGTTTCGTCAGGTTAAAGGCAAGTTTCGTCTTGACCTTTGACAAATCGTTTGGAACATTTACATAGGGAATTTCAATCACTTCCTTTCCGGCCCGGCCACCTCTGGACACTTTGTCC
This sequence comes from Clostridiaceae bacterium Marseille-Q4149, assembly GCA_018228685.1. Taxonomy (GTDB): domain Bacteria; phylum Bacillota; class Clostridia; order Oscillospirales; family Oscillospiraceae; genus Vescimonas; species Vescimonas cirricatena. The sequence goes on along the minus strand of CP073691.1, from coordinate 449,209 downwards.
AGAAGTCCGGCAGGGTACTTTCCACCTCATTTCCCCACACATCCCAGCCGGGCGGCGTCTGCCTTGCGAACAGCTCCACCCTGGGCAGGTCGCCCATCAGGGCCACGATCTTATCACGGGCCTCGTCCGGCTTTTTGCTGTGGGCTTCAATGGGGGAAATGATAAACTGGTGGACATTGGCCGCCTGCCGTTTCGGGTGTCCCCGTGTTGCCAGCAGGCACACCTCTGCGTTGCCCCGTGTCCAGAAGCCCAGGCCGTAAAACCAGCCGGGGGACTTGCGGTTTTGTTTGAGCCAGACGAAAGCAACGCTCTTGTAAGTAAAGCCCCACGCCTGGATCAGCCGCAGGGCCTCCGGGAGCTGGGGAAAGGTAGCCCACAAAAAAAGCGCGCTGTCCGGGGCCGCAAGATCGGCCACAGGCAACGCGCATAGCTCGTTGATCCCCATGGTGGGATAATGGTTTTCCGCCGCTCCCTGTACCTTTTTTGCGGAATACCGCCAGGGCGGGTCGGCGTAAATGATAGAATACTTCTCGATGGTTACACTCCTTTCTCCCCGGCCTCCACCGCCGCCCGCGCCAGACGGATGCGCTCCGTAGCGGCGGCATAGTAGGCCGGGACGGTTTCAAAACAAATAAAGCGGCGGCCTGTGTTGAGGGCGGCCACCGCCGTTGTAGCAGAGCCCGCGCAGATGTCCGCCACCACCTCGCCGGGCCGGGTATAGGTCTTGATGAAATACTCGCACAGCTCTACCGGCTTTTGCGTGGGGTGGACGGTGCGTTGGACGGCTGGAAAGGTCAGCACATTTCCGGGATAGCGCAGGCCGTCCTCCGAGCCGCTGCCGGAACGGGTAAATTTCCCGTAGTTGGTGCTGTTCCCACGGTTGCCCGCAATTTTCTTGTAGGGCTTGCCCTGCTCAAACTGCGGATTGTAAAGCGGAAGTTTCTGATAGAACACCAGAATATTCTCCGTCTTTTTTAGCGGAGCCCGCCTTGCGTTGAGAAATCCGGTGCAGCGGCTTTTGTACCATACCCACTCATAGCGGAGCATGGACAGGTTGGATGCCCCCAGCACCTTGTCATAGGGACATTGGGCAAAGAACAGCACCGCGCCCTCCGGCTTGACCGCCCATTTTACCGCCTCCCACAGTTCAGGGAGCGGCAGGGGCACATCCCAAAAGTTCCGGGTGGTGCCATAGGGCGGATCGGTCAAGAGCATATCCACGGAATGACGGGGCAGGGAGTGCAGGCCCTCAATGCCGTCTTGCAGGAACAGCCCCTCCGGGGACTTCTGGACACTTTGTCCAGAGGTTGCCTTATCGGTCATCCCTGGCCTCCTTGCCCTTTGCCGGGGTGGGCCGGGCGGCGTTTTCCTTTCCGGCCTCCTTTGCCGCTTTTGCCATTTGCTCCTTGATTGGGGCGGGCCGCAACGCCTCGGCGCGGGCAATCAGCTTTTCCACGGCCTGGGTATAGCCCTGGGCCGCCGCCGCGTCCAGCCGTTCCTGCAAGTGGCGATCCATCACCCGCGCCGTGGAGCGGTAGCCTGTCCTGCTGGTGGGATCGGGTTTGCTGGGTGCCCCAAGAAAGACGCCGTTTTTTCCGTCTATCACCCGGAAATCATCCACCACCATACCGCCGATATTCACGCTGGCAAAACCCATCGTCTTGCCCTGCTTTTCAATGGGGCGCACCGTCACCTCAATCGGCACCTCGGCGGCCTCCAGGTTTTTCTCCACGCGAAGCTGTACCGCCTCGTCAATGGAAATCCCCTGGGACTCTGCCAGTTCCGCGATGGGGGCTTCAAAAATCAAGCGGCGCATTTCTTCCATCGCCGCCTCGTCCACAACAGGGCCGCCCTGGGCCGCTGCCTGCATTTTTGCCATAGACAAACTCCTTTCTTTTAATGTGCGTTAAAGATACTGCGGGCAATCGAGCCCGTTTTGAACAGCATGAAGCAGAGCAGGACGGTATATCCCACAATGCCCCAGATCGCGCCGATGGGATCGCCGCCTGTGGCGATCCCCTGGATCAGCACCGCATAAATGGCGACGCATACCAGAATAAGCAGCCCTTGAAAGCCCACGGCAAACAGGGAGCGCAGATAATTCTGGCCCATTTGCCCCACCTCCCGGTGGGAGATGGTCGCCATGGGGATGGGGGCCAAACTGGTCAGGATATAAATTTCCAGCATACGGCCATAGACTAAAACAAAAATGACGATGCCCAGCACCCACATCGTAACACCGATAATGGAGGACTGGAGCCATAGGCCAATAAGGGGCCCAACATCCATCCCCTCCAGGGTGGTTTCCAGTTCTGCCAGCATATCCGGCGTGATGTCCGTGGAGCCCTGGATCAGACCGCCCGCCTGGGCGATCACACTTTGGGACACATCGAACACCGCCATCACGATATTGAATGTGTTGGAGAGAATGAAGATGGCGCAAGCGGTTTTGAATATCCACTTGTAGATATTCGCCACGTCAAACTCGTGCATATTGTTTTTTTCCAAAAGCATCTGGATAAGCTCATAGGTGGCAACGAAAGTCAGCACCATCCCGGCAATCGGTAAAATCACCGTTTCGGAAAGCTGGCGTATGAGGGAGAAAACCCCGGCGTTCCATGCCGCCGGGGTCGTCCCCACCTGTACCGCGATCTCTCCGACCTGGGCATTGACATAATCGGTAAGCCCTTCCAGGTTGCTCATGATCCCGCTGATGAGCAGCTCTTTGAGCCAATCCGTAAGCCAGTCGGTGAGAAAATCCATAGGCCCCTACCTTAAAACAGGCCGGACAGCAGAGGGATCAGGGTGGTGCCCAGCAGGATGATACCACCGCCCGCCATGAGCTGCTTCATGCCCTGGCTTTTTATTGATGTGTGATAAAGAAGCAATAGAAGTGTAAAAAATTTTGCCGTTCCTATCCGGCACTTGCGCATTGTGTCGGATAGGTCGGGCGGTTATTCGGGCAAGTCCACCTTGCCAACAAAAGAATAATAAATCTCAATGTCCTGTCTGCGGGTCTTGTTCTCGTCATAGCTGCACTCATGCACAACAATTTTCTCTACAAACTCCCGCAGCAGAGTAGGGGTAAGTTCTTCAAAGCTGGTATGCCGCCGGACAACATTCATAAACTTTTCTGCGTTCACGGTGGCTTCCTGTGCTTTGGAAAGCTCCGCTTGGATAGCGGCGGCTCTTTCTTTCAGTTCCCGTTGCTCTGCTTCATAGTCTGCCGACAGCTCTGTGAAACGCTCGTCTGATATGCGCCCGGTCACGCTGTCCTCATACAGCCGCTTGAAGATAGCGGATAACTCGGCTATGCGTTTCTCGGCGGCTTCCAGTTCCTTTTTCTTGGCGGCGTTCCTGCGCTTGCCCCCGTCCTCGTTCTGCTCAATCAAGAGCTTCATAAACCGGGCTTCATGCTTTGCCGCATAGCTTGTCACTTTCCGCAGATTGGAGAGTACACCAGCGGTCAAGAGGTCGGTGCGGATAAAGTGCGCCGTACAGTCATGGGTGCGTTTCTTGTAGTTGCCGCAGATATAACAGTCCTGCTTGCGCTTGTCTGTCTGGTATCGCTGCTGATACATGACGCTGCCGCAGTCCGCACAGAACAGTATGCCGGAGAACAAGCCCACTTCATCATAGCGGTTGGGGCGTTTGCGCTGCTTGCGAAGCTCCTGCACCCGTTCCCATGTTTGCGTGTCTATGATAGGCTCGTGGTGGTTCTCGAAAATCACTTGCTTTTCCGGGGAATTTTCTACACTGTGCTTGACTTTGTAAGAAAGTTTTTCTGTCTTGAAGTTTACCAGACAGCCCGTGTATTCCCGGTTTTCAAGGATATGCACAACGGTATTGGTCGCCCACTTGCACTCATAGCCGAGGTGGTAGCGGCGGGTGCTGCCCGTCCTGCGGTATTCCAGCGTTCCCGGCGTGGGGATTTGCTGCTCTGTGAGCATACGGGCTATCTTGGTCGGACCATTCCCGGCAAGGCAGAAATTGTATATCTGCTTGACTACGGGTGCAGCTTCCTCGTCAATGATGAAATTTTCGTCCTCGTCCATGAGGTAGCCATACACAGGCTTGCTTGTGATAGGCTTGCCACTCATGCCTTTTGAGCGTTTCACTGCTTTGATTTTCTTGCTCGTATCTCTCACCAGCCATTCGTTAAAGATATTCCGCAGCGGGGCAAAATCATTGTCGCCCTGTGCGCTGTCCACTCCGTCATTGATAGCGATGAAGCGGACACCTTTCTGTGGGAAAATCATTTCCGTGTACATTCCCACTTGCAGGTAGTTTCGCCCTAACCTCGACATATCCTTTACGATAACTGTCCCGACTTTTCCGGCTTCAATGTCCGCAAGCATGGCTTGAAAACCGGGTCTTTGAAAGTTCGCACCAGAATAACCGTCGTCCGTGTACCAGCGCAGATTGGAAAAGCCGTTCTGCTTTGCATAGGTTTCAAGGATACGCTTCTGATTGGAAATGGAATTGCTCTCGCCTTGCAGCTCGTCCTCATGGGAAAGTCTTGGGTAAAGGGCGGTAATTGGTTGTTGGTTGGTCTGTCTTAACATAAAATCCTCCGTTTCCGACAGCCAGCCCCACTATTCCGTACCTTGATTGTACCACATGGGGCGGCTGTCTGTATAGCGGCAAAAGCGTCAAATCTGCTTCTTTATGGTCGGTCAAATCGCCGTTTTTTGTGTAGCAGCTTCCGCTTCCAGCACTTTCATCATCTTGTCGGCTGCGGTGTCGGTTGCGCCCTGCTTGAAGAAGCCGGAAACGGTAAGGACGGAGTTGCCCATGCGGATTTCCGTTACACAGTCCGGGCGGCGGTCTGTTTTGGTGGTGCTTGTCTGTTTGATTTCTGTCATAGGCTCTCCTTTCGCTGCTTCATCAGTTGCTTTAAGCGTTCCAGCTTTTCCTGTGCGGTTTCCTTTCGGAAGTTGCTGCCCGTGAAGCGGACGGGGGCGCACATGGAAGTCAGCCTGTCATAGATACGGGCGTGGGGCGTGTCCTGCGGGTGCTGCAATTCCTCCAGCGTGAGGTTGGTCGTGGCGATCAGCGGCTTGCCGCTTCGGTAACGGCTGTCAATCACGCTGTAAACCTGTTCCAGCCCGTATTCTGTCCCTCGCTCCATACCGAAATCATCAAGTATCAGCAGGGGGTAGCTGCAAAGGCGGGAAATATACTCATTCCTGCCCTCAAAGCTGGCGGCAAGGTCATTGAGTATTGTTGCAAAGTTTGTCATGCAGACGGCAACCTCTTTTTCCATAAGGGCGTTGGCGATACAGGCGGCAAGGTAGCTTTTTCCTGTCCCCACGCCGCCCCAGAACAGGTAGCCGATATTTTCAGCCTGCATGGTTTCCCAGCTCTCCACATAAAAACGGGCGGTTGCGGTCTGCGGGTTTCTGCCGTTGTCATGCTCAAATGTCCAGTTCCGCATAGCAGGGTCGGTAAAGCCCCGGCGTTTCAAGTTCTCCACTGTTTCAAGGTGCTTCTGTCGGCTTTCAGCGGCTTCCCGTTTTTCACGGGCTGCCCGCTGGCAGTCGCACTCTGACGGGTGTCGGTCATGCCCTAACCATTGGGCGGTTTCTTTTGAAAAATAGGCTTCTTTGGGCGTATGGCACTTGCCGCAGTATAAAAGCCCGTCCTCGCCTGTGTAGTCCTCCGCTTCGGCGGTAGTGGCTGTAATGTCCGTAATCATAGCTTCAATCCCGTTTCTCATAAGCTCTCGCCCTCCTTGCATGAATAATCGGGTATGCCCTGTTTCGGGGCAGCCTTGCCTTTGGCAGCGTCCTCCTGCGCCCACTTGTAAATGGTGGCTGCATGGCTGTGGTACTGCTTCCCGGTGGAAGCGATATGGCAGGAAAGCCGGTCAATATAATACTCCCACTTGTCGGGCAGCTCTGTTTTCAGCCCGGAAAGCTCTGTATCGGTCAGTATCACATTGTTGTATCTGCCATAAGCGGCGGGGGTGGGGTGTCCCGTTTCTCCCTCTCTCTCTTTTTCTATCTCTATCTCTTTCTCTAACTCTATCTCTATCTCTGGTGGACGAATGTCGGACAAATGTCCGCCTTTTGTCCAGGGCGGTAAAAGTGCTTTGTTTTCCAGCCTTGCAGCCCGTTTTCGCTCGGCTTCGGTAGAGGACTGTCCTATCATCAGCTCAATGTCGGTCATATAGAAAGCCCCGCTGTCAAGCTGCTCCACAAGCCCCAACTGCCGGAAAATCTCTAAAGCCCTCTCAACCGTCCCTATCTGGTGGCGGGTCAGTGTCGCTATCATCTGCGCTGTGTAGGGGATATGCTCGTCAAGCTGCAACTTCCCGCCGTTTTTCAGCGATTTTAAGTACAGCTTCAAGAGGATATTGGAATATAAAATTCCGTCTTTCATATCTTCCAGCAGCACAATGGAGTCGCTGTCAAAAAAGTTCTCTTTCAGCTTGAGGTAGTAATACTTGCGGTTATCTGCCATTGTCCCTGTCCTCCTTTTTCCGGCGTTTGGAGTAGTAGCGGGGGCAGAGTATGATAACCGCCCGGAAGCTCTGCTTGCAGCTATGGGTACAGCCCCGGCAGAGGTCGTTGTATGTGATACGGTCGCAGGTGGTATTCCCGACTTTCACTTGCCGCAGGAAAAAAGACCATTCCAGCCGCCGTTTCTTGCTCATTCTTGGCATGGGTGCGCTCCTTTCTGCCGTTTCCACTGGTGTGGCGGTATCGGCGGTAATTCTGTATCATCTCGGTATCATTTTCGGGGTTTTTCTGCCCTGTAAGCCCGTTAAAAAATCCTTTGGTATTGGGGATAGGGTACGGGGCAGCCCCCTTGTTCTGTATGGGTTCGGGTACATTTTGGGGTGGTTTTTATCGCTCCTGTTCCTGCCTTTTCACAGGCTTGCGCTCCCGGCGTAAAATCTGGTCGATATTGCCCTTGACGGTCTGTAAGCGGCGGTATTCCTCCCGTTTTGCCCGGTAATCGTTGTAGCCGCTGTTTTTCTCTTTGATAAGGGTTTCAATCTCTGCTTGCAGGGCTTTATAGCTTGGCAGCTTGGAAATGCCGTTCTCCCTAAAATAACGGGCGGCTGCGTCTGCTATGATAAAGTCGCTTTCGTGCTTCTGTCGGTAGGCTGCTTTTGCTTTGGCGTTTTTCTGCTGTTTCAGCCCGTCCCGGACAGGGCGGGTCTTGGAATAGGCAAGCACCTGCCGTTGCAGCTCCTTTTTCCCGTCCAGCGTCTTTTCCACCTGCTTCAGCTCTGTAAGGCTTTCCCGCATGGCGGTATAGGCGGCAGAACAGGCTTCGTCCAGTTCCTCCGGGGAAGAAAAGCCGTACTGCTGATAGGCGGTAACGGTAGCCGCCATTTGCTTTAGATTGTACTTTGCCGCCCAGCGGTCATAGCCCACGCCCTTGCCCTCGGCTCGCTTGGCTTCCCGGTCAACCATGCGCTGCAAGGTGTTGTCTGCCGGGGTGGTTTTTGTGGTTTTTTCCCCTTGTGACGGCTTTTTAACTGCGGCAGGGTATTCGGGTATGGCTTTGGTCTGTTCGGCGGCTCTGCGGGCGTTCTGTGTAAGCAGGGCAAGGACAGTAGCCTTGTCAAAATCGTCCCCCAGCTTCCGGGCTGTGATAGGCTTTGTCCTGTCCGGCGTGAGGTAGGAAAGCCGCCCCCGGCTCTCCTTGACAGTCACACCCTCCCGCAGCAAAAGGGAAGAAAACTCGTCAAAGCTGGTAGCTTGGGAAAGTGCCTGCCGTATCGTCCGGCGCAGCTTCGCCTTGTCCGTTTCAAACTTGGTGGGCTTGGTCGGCTGTCCGGCGGCTTCTCTGGCGGCGTTCTCTTTATCAAGGGCAAGCTGCCCTTTCTTTGCCGCCCAGTATTCCCGTTCCGTTATCCGTTCCTTGCTGCCGTTCAAGAGGTCGATTTGGTAAAGCCCCTCCCGGTGGCACATCTCCATGACTTCACTCTTGAAATATTCCATAGCGGCGTTGGTGCAGCGGTGCTTGCAGCCCTCCCGTGTATCGGCTGGTCTGTCCATGTAGGGCAGAAGCGGGACTTCATAAATCCGCAGGGAGTTGATGACGATATGCACATGGATATTGCCGCTGTGGTTATGCCCGTCCGGGTGGGTGCAGATTAGGGCTTGGTGTCCGGGAAAATGCTCCTTGCAGAACTGCTCGCCCAGCTCCTGCGCCCAGTCTACGGTCAAGCCGTTGTCTGTCCCGTCCCGTGGGTCAAAGCTGATGATATAGTGGTGGCTTTTCACATCTTCCCGTTTTTGGTTTTTCTCATAGCGGAGATTGGCTCGCATACAGGCAACAGCGAAATCCTCGCCCTCGCAGTTGAGGGAAGAAATGCGGTAATCCTCCCTCGGTATCAGCCGCCCATTTTCATCAAGGGTGGGCTTCATGGTAAACTCGTCATGCTCAAATGTGAGGTAGGCTTCCGCTGCGCCATAGTCAGCATTTTTAGAGCTGATATGTTTGAATGTTGCCAACAGCGTCACCCACTTTCTGCAAGACTTCAAACTTTAGGGCAGCAAGGTCGGAAACCGCCGCCCGTACCTCCCCGGCAAGCTGCGGGTAGGGGCTGTGCCACTCGTTCAGCGTCCGGGCTATCTGGTTTAAGTTGCCGCCGATCCTGCCGTATTCGGCGGTTAGCTTCCCGACGGCGGCAAGCAGCTCGTCGTTGACGGGGGAAACGGTTATGGTGGGGCGTATGGCTGCCCCGGTTATGGCTTGCCGGATAAACTCGGCTTGGCTCATGTTGCAGGCAGAAAGCCTTTCCGCAAACTCGGCGTATTCTTCCTCGGTCATGCGTGTCTTGACTACCCGGCTGCGGTGCGGCGTGTTGTATCGTTTTCGCATGGTAAAACCTCCTTTCTGTGCGTGGTGTCCTCTCACTAATAGGAGAAAAACGGGGTGTGAAGCGGAACTGTTTTTGAAAAATCCGAAAAAATATTTTGAGGGATTTTTAAGCGGCGCAAGCCGCATAAGCAGGGTTTGGGGAAGGCACTCCCCAACAAGATTCCCGCAGGGGCAAAATGAGCGAAAAGCGAATTTTGGTACTGCGGTAGAATCTTGCTCTGAAAAACTGCCACTTTCCTCTGCGGCTGACTTTGCGGCAATCTACAAGGGTCGGTGTGGCTGCTTTCGTCAATATAGCGATTGCGGAGGCGTGTCCTGCCCACCTTTGTTCCCCTCTACGGACAGAAACGGAAAATGCCAAACGCTCATTTGGATTTTTCATCACTACTACGGCAGGCAAGCCCATTTCGGGCAAACTTCCCCGTCACTCACTACTACAAGGGAACGGGGCGTTTTGCCAAAAATGGGAGCAAAAAACGCCACGGATTTTCAAAAATCTGTGGCGTTGCTGTTTGGAGCAGTATTCAATTTTAGTCTCCCGTTCCCTCTTTTGGGTAAAAGAAAAGGACAACCGATTTTGGCTGTCCTGTGAAAATGTGTATTATGTTGTATTATGTATGATTGACAAGATTAAATTTGAAGATCATTCTTCTACAAAGTATCTGTATGCGGCGGCTTCAAGCTCTCCACATTCGTTAAGCAAGTTGCCATTTTCATCATAAAGCTTATAGGTAATTTGAGTATTACCTAACGACGCTTCTCCGTCCAATCCAAGCAACAAAGTATAGTAATTTTCTTTTAGCACCAAATTCAATAGATCATACAAATCATCTTTTGATATACCTTGTTCAGTTATTGCACTGATTTTTTTGCCGACAACTGATGAAGAATTAGGATTGAAGTATTCGGCTAAAATGGTTTTCTTTTCTTCGTAGCATAACTTAACAAATTGTTCTCCTGTCATTTTTATACTCCCCATACCGTAGTGTAAAATATATATTTATATTTCATTCTGTCGGAACTATTATAGCACATAGATGTGAAATTTTCTACTGTCTTTCCCCCATAATGGGCGGGAGCGACAGCACTTTAGTCTGTCGCTCCCTTGATTGCCACAAAAGCAGGACGGGCGGCGGCTGTCAACGGTGGCACATTTGCGCCGTTCATCTTGACCGTTGACTGGCTCGGCTGGATTTGCTATTTATTTCCTCACCATTCCTGTGTCTTGGCTTCCTTCCGGATTTTCATTATCTGTATTTGATATATACTGCCAGGAATTACAGAAACCAACGCAAAAATACCAAAGATTATAGATTGCTTTGTAACTGCGAATAGTGCAAACATGAGCAGTAGAAATAGCCACGGATTGCGTAAGTTGCGATAATATTTTTCTTTATCGTCATAAGAGGTATGGAGTTCAAAAGGCTTTCCATCATTTGCTTTTTCCACAATCAAGATTTCTCGATTAAAAGTTGTTGTGTTTGTCGCAATACGACCGCCCCTTTCTGCCCATGGGCGCCAACGAACTTTTCCAACAGAATAGTTTAGATTGATATTTTTAAAAAACACCTTATATCCCATATCCTCCAAAAAATTAGCATAATCTATTGAACTCTCTTTTGATTTTTCTCCGATAAACTCTACACAATAGGTCACTTCATCGGGCTTGCATTTTTCAAATTCGTATAACAGTTTTCCTGTCCGAACAAGTCGATAACCCTTTTCAGACATTTTGTTTAGCCATTTTTCCTGCGTATTTAGCAATCCGCCAAAAAAGCGATAACATTTTTTACTCATACTGCACCTCCAATAATTTCACTTGCAATGCTTACAAGTTCATTTAGTCTTGCAAGCTCTTTTTCTGCAATTTCTTTTCCCTGTGCTGTAATGTGGTATTCTTTTTTTCTTCCCTCACTATCTCCATAAGGTTCAATCCACTTCTTGTCCTGCAAAGAGTTTAATGCTCCATATAAAGTGCCTGCGCCTAACGAAAGCCGCCCGCCCGTTTTTTCTTCAACAAACTGCATAACGGCGTATCCGTGTTTTGGTGTATAAAGAGAGAGTAAAATATAAAAGGTCACTTCTGTAAGTGCGCCACTTTTTGCATTGTCTCTCATAGTCCAGCCTCCTTATTACGATTACTGTAATAAATATATCACTAACCGTAATATAAGTCAAGCAGATTCAAGGAAATTATTTAAGGGGCATGAAAATGGAGCAGCAACATTTTCGTGTTACTGCTCCACTTTGATACAGAATAGTAGGGTACGCTGTTCTCAATTTGTGTTGTTGCTTCTTTACCGTATATGAGCATTGGAGCCGGGGTTGTCGGAACCATAACCTTCCAGCAGGTTCACAACACCCCACACGCCAAGGCCAGCGCCCAGGGCCACAACAAGGGTCTGCAAAGTATCGACAGCAGAAGAAAAGAACTCCATAAAACCTCCATTTCTCCGGGGTTCCCCGGCTATGAAAAAAGCCGCCATTTCTGGCGGCAGGTCACAACCTCTGGACACTTTGTCCAGAAGCCCTTTATACAAAAGCGTCCGGGTCGTCCACATCGTCATAGTTGAGGATGTCCTCGTCCTCGCCTATGGGCGCTGTGTCCGGCGCGTCCGCCTCGTACACCTCACAAACCTCGGAAAGCCCTGGCCGCCTGCGGCGGTTGATGAGCTTGTCCAGGTCAAAGGCGTTTTTCTGTTTATCGGCTTCCGCCGTGTACTTGTAGTTCGGGTGCTTTTTCAAGTCATATTTGGGGGAATAGAACGGGGGCAGGCCCCGAAGCTGCAAAATGCACTTGTCGCCGGGCATCGTGGCGAGTTCGCTGGGTGTCATCAGCTCCCGGCCCAATCGCTGGGTATTGAGATTGTAGCTTTCCGACTGCCCCTTTGAGCGCCCGTCCGTCTGCATATAGATGGTCGCTTTTCCCAGCCAGTTCTCGGAAATCTCCTTGATGGTGGAGCTTTCCCGCCCGCCCAGGAAGATCACGCTGTCCATGTTGCCGAGTATCGTTTCCGCATGGTCTTTGTAAATGGCCTTGCATTGGGCCATCTGCTGATAAAAGAGCGTCAGCGACACCTCACGGGAACGGATGACGGCTACCAGCTTTTCAAGCTGGGGAACCTGGCCCGTGTTGGCCGCCTCGTCCCACAGCACCCGCACATGATGGGGCAGGCGGCCCCCGTGAACACTGTCCGCCCGTTCACACAGCAGATTGAACATCTGCGAAAAGGCCAGGGCAACCAGAAAGTTATAGGTGGGCGTGGTGTCGGAAATGGTGAAAAACACCGCCGTTTTCCGATCCCCGATGCGGTCAAGCTCCAGCTCGTCATAGGCCATGATCTCCCGGAGCTGGGGGATGTCAAAAGGGGCCAAACGGGAGCCGCAGGAAATCAAAATGCTTTTGGCCGTCTTGCCGCTTGCAAGTTTGTATTTCTTGTACTGCTTCACAGCAAAGCAATCCGGCTTTCGCTTTTCCAGCCCCTTAAACATATAGTCCACGGCATTTTGGAAATTTTCATCGTCCTCCTTGACCTCCATGCCGGAAATCATATCTACCAATGTATTCATATTCCGATCCTCAGCGGGGCCCTCAAAAATGATATAGGCGATCAGGGCGCAGTATAAAAGCGTTTCCGCCTTTTGCCAAAATGGATCGCCCTCTTTGCCCTCGCCCTTTGTGTTGCTGATCAAAGCATCCACAAATTTCAGAATATCGGCCTCGTTTCGGATATACGCCAGCGGGTTATAGTGCATGGACTTGGAAAAATCTATGCTGTTAAAAACTTTGATTTTATACCCCCGCCGTTGCAGAAAGCGGCCTACCTGTCCGAGAACACCTCCTTTGGGATCGACCACCACATAGCTGCATCCGGCCTTTTTATCCGCGCTGGCCTGCAAGATCTGCGGGGTAAGCCAGAACCGGGTTTTGCCGGAGCCGGACGAGCCGATGACGCAGGCGTTAAGGTTGCGGGCGTTGGCCGGGTTTTTGGGGCGGGTATTCATGGTAAGAAACTCCGTCCCGGTGAGAATGATATTGTTTTCAAACTTTGGATCGACAAAGGGCTGGATGTCTTTTGCCGTTCCCCAACGGGAGGAACCGTACTCTTCATCCCGCCTGTACTTTTTCGCGTTTTTGCTTTTCACATAGATCAGCAGGCGAAAGGCAGCCGCGCCCACAATGCCAACCAGCCAGTCAAAGGGAGCAAGCCCCGGCGCAAAGTCGGCAAAGGCCGGGCCGATAGTCTGGCCCAGCCCCAGGAGCTTGTGGGCGAAGTCTGCGCCAGCGGCCAGCCGGTAGGCCGTCCCCAGCTTTAGGCAGGCCCACAGGATAAACAGATAAGGAATATTGGGTATCACATATTTTTTTACGCTATCTGTCCTCATGCGCCGCCTCCTTTACCCGTTCTTTCTTGTGGGACGGCTGGCGGGCCAGTTCAGCGGCGGCCCGTTTGAGCTGTTCCCGGATGGGAACACGCCTGGACTTTGAACGCTTGAGCAGCCGTTTGGAATACTCTGCGAAACAGGCGGTAATGGCGTCGGCCTGCCCAGCCTTGAAGAAAAGCAGGTGTCTGTCCGGCGCTACCTTGTAAAAGGCATAGTCCACATTCCATTTCCGGGCCACCCGGTCAAAGAGGGCGGGAGCCTCCACCTCAATGCTGTTGGCAGAAGCACCCTGGCCCATAAGCTGGCCCACCGTCTGCCTGCCGTGGGGCGTTTGCTTGGCCCGGTGGTGTTTGGCAATCTTCCGGGCAATCGTTCCCAATACATAGGCAAGCCCTTTTGCCGTCAGCTTGCTTGCCTTGATCGATACCGCTATGGTGCGTCTGGAAACATCCTCGTCAACCAGGCGGATCACCCCCTTTCATACAAAAAGCGGCTCCTCTGGACAATGTGTCCAGAAGTGCCGCTATCGGTCATCATGTTCTTTTGCGGTCATCTTGCGATAGCCATCCAGAGAGGAACCGTCAATAATTTCCTTATAGGCGGCCATCTGTTCCCGGATGGAAAGTTGCGGATAGGAGAAAACCCTGTGTTCGGCGGGAATGTCCTCGATCCCGTGGTAGTGCTCAATAAATTTGCCGCCGTTGTTCAGTACATAGCCGCCTGGGGCAAAGTGGCCGTCCTCGTTGAGCCGGATGTCCCGCCCGTATGCCTCATAATCGAAATAGTCTTTCAGTTCTTCCGGGATTGGCAAGTCCTCCGCAGAGTAGCGGCCTAAATCTTCCTCGCTTTCAATGTCGGGATAAAATTCAAAACAATCCAGGTTTTGCGTCAGGTTGATGAGGTCGGCCACGCTAGAAGTATGCTCGCCGCTGTCGATCACCGCCTCGAATTTCTCCAAATCACTTTGATCCAGCTCGGAGAGCAGGCAGGCCAGATGGTTAAGCTCGTCCAGATTTTCATATTCGGTCAGATAGTCATAGAGCCCCAGCACATCACCGTCAAAGCTGGTAATGAAAAACTCCTCGTAACGCACCCCATCCACGCCGATGCGTTTCAGCAGACCTTGCACCTCCTCTTTGGTGGTGGGGAATTTCAGCGTTTCTCCAACCAGCTCACCCTCGTTGTATTTTCCCAGGTTGGTAATGTAGGCTTCAAACAGTGCAGGCATATCAGCGCCGCCCCTGGCCCTTGACGGTCAAAATGCCCTCCAGGGTGGTGGCTGTGATCCCCAGCCGCTGGGCAACGGCGATGTCATTCTTTACCGCCTCGTTGACATAGTTCCCGCACACCACCAACACGCGGGAGCGCCGGAGCAGGTCGCGCCCCATGTCGATGCCGTTCTTATGTTCCTCCGGCACCGCGTCATTGAGGAACAGCGGCAGGAAAAGCATAGGGCAGATGGGGGAATAGCCCGCGTCATAGACAATACGGCAGTATTTAGCCGCCTGTTCCGTAATCTCGCACTCGTCGCCGCGCCATGCGGCGGTCACATACGCAAGGGGTCGTTTCATAGTCAAAACCTCCATTTCTTTCCTTATATATAGTAGATAGCGTCAACCCTATCTCCCCGCCCTTTCCCATTCATGGGAAAGGGGGCGGCTCTGGAGGATATACCCCCGTCGCTTCGCCGGAAATAGCACAGCCGGGCCAGGCCGTCAAGGGCATGGCCGCCGCTATGCGGCGGTGCGCTGCACCCTTGACTGCCTGTACCCGGCTGTGCTGGAAGATACCCGGCGACGGGGGATATATCACCGCAGAGCCCATCCCAAACGGGGAGCGTCTGCCTCTGGACAAAGTGTCCAGAAGCGGGGGCGGTTACTTGTCCAGTTCGTTCTTTTTCTCCGGCTTTGCCAGTTCGGGCGGCTGCTTTTCTTTCCACTCGTCCAGCAAGGCCAAAATCTGCGCTTTCATTTTGGCCGGGGTCACTTCCTTGCCAAAATATTTGTTGAGTTCGTCGGTACTGATGATCACGTTATCAACCTCCCTTTTTTCCTCGCTTAAAATACCATCGATCACGTCACCATTGAGCAAGCCCTCCTGATCCAGCTCCCGGAGCCGCTTTGCCTGCTTGACGGTGGGGGACGCCACCTCCCCATCAATCGACACGGCAATCAGCCGCTGGTTTTCCGGCTTGATGTACGACAGCTCCACGGAGGGCATAAAGCCCATGCTTTTTGCGTCCACCTTTTCCAGAAGCTCCGGGACAAGATGGTTGAGCCGGACATAACGGAGCACCTTTTTATAGTTCATGTCATGCTCCTTGCCCACAATCTCCACCGAGAGCTTACCCAGGGCTTCCGCCTCTTTCTCGTTTTTGGGGCGGGCCCCCTGGCGCTTAATGGCCTCCAGTTCCAAATCCAGGAGCTTTGCAAGCTCGCTGGGGAGCGGTTCACCCCGCTGCTTGTTGCTGTTGCGCATTTCCCGGACAGCTTCCAGGTCGGTCATCTCCCGGACAATACAGGGCATTTCCTCGAGCCCGGCCCGTGTGCCGCCATGGTGTCGGCGGTGTCCGGCGATGATCTCATAGCCCTTGCCGTCCTTTTCCGGGCGGACGGTAGCAGGTGTCATAATGCCATGCTCTTTGATCGTCCCCACCAGATCGTCCATGGCCTTATCGTCCTGTACCTTGTAGGGGTGCTCCCGGAATGTATGGAACGGGTGAAGCTCCGCCATTTTCAGATAGACGATTTTTCCCTCTTCCACCGGGCGGGGCGGGACTTCCGGCATAGGCGGCAGCTTGATCTCCGGGGGCGGCGCCTCCGCCTCCTTGACAGGGGCGGCCTTGCCTTTTGGAGCTTTCACGCCGGGCCCAATCCCCCCGGAGCCCGTTTCCTTGTCCTTATCTTTTTTTCCACCTCTGGACACTTTGTCCAGAACGCCGGGGGCCGGGGACTTGTCAAGGGCCGCCTTGTCAGCCTTAGCTGGGCGGCCCTTGCGGGTGCCCGGCCCCTTTTCCGGCTTGTTGGGCTCCACCTTATCCTTTGCCTTTTTGGGACGGCCCCGGCGCTTTTGTGCGTTTTCCTCCTCCTTGATTTCATCCAGGGATTTTTCCCAGGGTGGTTTTTTCTCGTTCCCGAACAAGTCACGGAACGCCTCATCCCCATGTTTGGGGGAGCCCTCCTCGACAGCCGGGCCTTCCGCTGTTTTTTCCCCGGCGGCCCGCGCCTCCGTCAGATCAATGACCTTTCCAGACGGGGCAGCGGGTGTATTTTCTTCCTGTGGAGCCTCCGGGCCGGGATGTTCCGGCGCGGGCTGTTCTGGTGTGGGAGAGCCGCCCGGCTCGGCAGGGCCGGGGGACTCCGGGACCTGCTGTTCCTCCAGGCCCGTTTTCAGCTTGTCATCCGCCATTCACAAAACCTCCTTTTTTGAAATGAAAAAAGGTCAGACCACACGGCCCGGCCACCTTAAAAAGATTTCCCCCTTTCCTTTTCAAAATATATAATCGGCACCACTCCTTTCTCTCTCCGAGCCATAAAAAAACGTCGCTTTTCACAAAGAAATAGCGACGTTTTCGTGTAGGTTGGCTCGGTTTTTTGGTGTTTTATGATTATGCCATTGTATAAAAACCTAAGCGAATTGAAGTGACATTTGCCCATATGCAGGATTATGAGGCTCTGGTATCCCGCGTGAAGGATTACTATATCAACCAAAGGGAGGTGGGATAAAATGGCACGGAAAAGCCGGAAAAACGCTGCCGCAGAGCCAATTCAGATGCCGGCGGCGGATAGAATATATAAGGCCGGATTATATGCACGCATCTCTGTAGAAACAGAAAGAAAACGCGAGGCTGATACGATTGGCAACCAACTACAGCTGCTGAGAGACTATGTGTCAGAGCATTCGGATCTGTCCGTCTTTGATATTTACAGCGACGATGATATATCCGGAACAGATTTTATTCGACCTGAGTTTTCGCGTATGATGAATGATCTGAGAGATGGCAAGATCGACTGTATTATTGTGAAAGATCTTTCACGGCTTGGGCGAAATTATTTGGAGTCCGGAGAGTATATCGAAATGGTATTCCCGTTCTTTCAATGCCGTTTCATTGCAGTAACAGACCGATTTGACACAAAATTTCAACAAGCAGATATATCGATTCAGATAAAAAACCTGGCAAATGAGATGTACGCCAAAGATATTTCAAGAAAGATCTGCTCATCCATGCGCACAATACAAGAGCAAGGTAAATTTGCCGGAAGCCGTGCACCGTATGGATACCGCCTTGATCCCAAGGACAAGCATCATCTTGTGGTCGATGAAGAAACCGCACCGGTGGTAAAGCGAATGTTTGAGATGGTTGCCGACGGAAATACATTGCACTATGTAGCAACGACCTTGAATTCCGAAGGAATACCGTCCCCCGGGCGGCTGCTTTACGATCGTGGTATCGCATCTACCGACCACTTTAAGAATTCAAAATGGTATATGCAAACGATAAAGCGCATCCTCACCGAAGAAGTATACCTTGGCTGGATGATTTCGGGGAAATTCCGATCAACTTATCATTCCACAGGTCAAAAGGGTTCCCGTCCTGCTCCAAAAGAGGAATGGATTGTTACTAAGGGAACACATGAACCGATTGTAACGAAGGAACTATTCGATCAGGTTCAGCTGTATTTCCAGCGCTTGAAGGAGGAACTTGGGCAGGCTGCCGTATATGATTCCAAGAGTAAACGGGCGAGTATTTTTAAGGGCCATCTCCGGTGTGGCGAATGCGGACAAGCTATGTTTTTGAGGAACAAGAAAAATCATGCCGGGGAGCGTGTTCCTTGGTATTACTGTTCTTTGCACGAAAACTATAATTCCTCCTACTGCATCAAAAAGGCAGTAAAAAAACAGGATGTTGAGGATATCGCTCTAAAACTGATTCGCACACAGATCAAGCTGTTTACAGATGCGCGAGAGCTTCTTGCTGCATTGAACAAGAAGGAATCCAGCAAAACAAAGTTTCGCATTTACAGCGATCAGATTCGTGGAGTAAAAAAGCAAATTGATAGATATGTGTCATTAAAGGCTTCCCTGTATGAGGAATTTGCAAACGGGACACTCAGCCAAAATGATTATATCAGCATGGGGCAGGAATATGCTGCAAAGGCCGACGAACTGCGTATTTTCCTTGCTGAACTCGAAAAAGAATGCCAGAAGTACAACCCGTCGTTTGCAGCAAGCGGATCGTGGGCCGAGCTGATCGAACAGTACAAGGATGCTGATACATTAACAGCAGAAATGGTAGATGCCTTTATTGATGAAATGATTCTGTACAATAACGGACATGTTGAGGTTAAATTTAATTTCAGAAATGAATTAGATGAAGTCATTCATCTTGCCGCAATCCGCCAAAGGGAGGTTGAAAGATATGCAATGTAACAAAACGCTCGCATTTTATATTCGCTTATCGGCGGAGGACGCAGACCTTAAATCCTCCGGGAAGGCGGAAAGTAATAGCGTAACAAACCAAAGAAAACTGCTTCGTGATTACTATGAGCAGCACACTGAGCTTTGTGAATATGAGGTTGTCGAGTTCTGTGACGATGGGTATACCGGCACAAATTTTGACAGACCGCAATTCATGCTTATGATGGAGCAGATACGCCGGAGAGAAATACAAGCGATCATGGTCAAGGATCTTTCGCGATTTGGACGAGATTACTTGGAGGTTGGTGCATATCTGGAGCTGATATTGCCGCTGTTCGGAACTCGTTTTATCTCTGCAAATGATAACTTTGACAGTGAAAATTTTATCGGTACGACAGGCGGATTGGAGCTTGCGCTGCGGAATCTGATCAACGGATTATACAGCAGGGATTTATCTGTGAAAGTAAGGAGTGCAAACAAAACCAGGAGCCGACGCGGCGAGTATCGGGGCGGTAGCGCTTTTTATGGATATCGGTTAGATCCTAAAGATAAGCACCATTTGCTTGTGGATCAGGAAACAGCACCGGTGGTAGTACGAATCTTTGAAGAATGTATTGCCGGAAGAACAGCCTCACAAATTGCTCGTGCATTAAATGATGATGGCATTCCATCCCCTGCAAGCTATAAGGAAAAGAATGGTGAGTTCTACAATGGACGTATTCTTGAGGAGAAACCGATATGGGTAGCATGTACCGTGCTCCGTATCATTAAGGATGAGCGCTATACAGGAAAAATGATTTCCAACAAAAGAGAAACGGTGGGAATCAGCACTGGGAAGATGCGAGCGCTCCCGCAGAGCGAATGGATCATCGTGGAAGATACACATGAGGCAATCATCTCCCAGAATATGTTTAGTGAGGCGGCTGCATCACGCAGAAGTCGAATTAAGACCGTTAATCAAAACACAGCTGGCGAAAGAGCAGATAATTTATTTGTGTGCGGGTATTGCGGACGAAAACTCCAAAAATCCAAGGGAAAAGTAACGCATCTGTTTTGCTTAAAAGCTGGCGTTTCTTCTAATGCGGATTGCACACGGCTCCATGAACCAATCGAGACGCTGCAATCAAGTGTTCTTGAGGTCGTAAAGATGCTGGCGAAAACACTGACGGAAAAGGCTGTGCAGGTGAAAGTGAACGCAAATCGAGAGGAACCATTGCTTGAAAAGAAAGCTGCGATGCTCAAACGTACACTTCAACGAGCGCAAAACAGCAAGCTCGACTTATATGAAGAATACCGAAATGGCAGGATGACGCGAGATAAATTTATCGCTGCCCAGGAAGAACGCCAGACCGCAATAGATTCCATGCGTGATGAATTGGCAGCAACGGAAGCAACGATTACAAAATTGAGGGTTGGGAAAGAAAAAGCTGCTGTGTTAGAAGCAGATGCCAAGGGTATTCAGCTTTTGAATGAGTACCGCCCAAAAGACCTTCGGAAACTGATAGAGAAGGTCCGTGTCTATGAAAATGGACGAATAGAGATTGATTTCCGGTGTCACGATGATTTCACTGAGGAAATCATAAAAGCAGTTGCTCAGCTGGCCGGATGATGAGCCTTTGAGAAGAAATAACTGATTACCGTTGGAGTGAATCGTAAAATTCGAGAAAAGCAAAAAAATTATGTGTCCTATCTTGACACAAGCAGAGGGCCTGATCACCGGCATGGCCGCCAAAATGTTCCTGATTGCCGGGCCTGTGATCGTATTCGGCACCGCCGCCAGCGTGGTATACGGCGTGGTGCTGTGGCTGCTGGGGGGATAAATGCAGACAGGGCGTACCGCTTGCGGTACGCCCATTGCTTATTCCCGGTTCTGCTTCTGCCGCCGGGCCAGCACCAGGGCCCGGACACCGCCGTAAATGACCCAGATCACGCCGATGGCCAGATAGAGATACTTCATCTCGCTCATAGCGTTCCATTTCAGCAGGGAATACCCCGCCAGCAGCACGCCGCACAGCAGATACACCACATAGCGCATGATGCTGTCGGTTTTTTTCTTGTTGTCCATAGCGGCCTCCTCAGTGGTGATACTACCATTATAAGGGTTCTGCCGCCGGTGTCAATGCTTTTTCAAGGGCAGGCGGGGCGTGTGCGATGCCCGGGGCCCCGCCCCGCCTGCCTTTTATCCCGCCCGCCGCTCCCTGCGGTGGGCTATCCCAGATGCTCCAGGTCGTCCTTGCCCAGGCTCATATGCCGCCAACGCTCCGGCATTTCCGGCCCGATCAGGGGGAACAGATTCTCCGTGTCGGTGGTGGGCTGGATATTATAGGTGCCGTACTGGTTCACCAGGTCAAAGCAATTCTGGGGCACGCCCCGGAACTGATGCACGTCCGGCGCGGCGTCGTAGGGGAAGCCGCGGTCCTTTCGCTTCATCTCTCTCACCTCCGGCCTTAGTATGCCCCGGCTTCGAAAAATCTTTCACCGGTTGACATCCGGCGGCGTATGGGGTACGATATTTTCAGAATTTGAAACAGGAGGAGACGCAAAATGACCGTATCTCAGGCACTGGAAAGGCTGGCCGCCTATGAAAAGCAGGCCTTTGCCTATAACCACGCCTCCGGCGTGCTGTATTACGACGGAGCCACTGCGGCCCCCAAGGGCTCGGCGGACGTCCGGGCCGACACCCTGGGGGAGCTGTCCCGCATGAGCTACATTCTGACCACCGCCCCGGAGACGGTGGAGATGCTCCAGACCCTGGTGCAGGCCCGGGACCGGCTGGACCCCGTCACCGCCCGGAAGGTATCGGAGCTTTGGCGGGACTATGAACAGACCCACCGCATTCCCCAGGAGGAATTTGTGGCCTATCAGCAGCTGGTGTCCAAGGCCGACGCCGTGTGGCACGAGGCCAAGGAGCGCAGCGACTATGCCCTGTTTGAGCCGTATCTCCAGCGGATCTTCGACAGCTGCCGCCGCCTGGCGGGCTACCGTCAGCCGGAGAAGGACCCCTACGACGCCCAGCTGGACCAGTTTGAGCGGGGCCTGACCCGGGACACCTGCGACCGGTTCTTCGCCGCCCTGCGCCGGGATCTGGTGCCCCTGATCGAGCAGGTCCAGGCCCACGCCAATCGGGTGAACGATGCCCCCCTGCACCGGGACTTCCCCGTGGCCATCCAGCGGGAGTTCACGGACTTCGTCATGGGCGTCATGGACATCGACCGCGACCACTGCATCGTGGGGGAGACGGAGCACCCCTTCACCATCAACTTCTCCCGGGACGACGTGCGCATCACCACCAACTATCACGCGGACTTAGTGGCCTCGTCCCTGTACTCCGTGGTCCACGAGGGCGGCCACGCCCTGTATGAGCTGCACGTGGGCCGGGAGCTGTCCCGCACCTGCCTGGGCGGCGGCGTGTCCATGGCCATCCACGAAAGCCAGTCCCGGTTCTATGAGAACATCATCGGCCGCAGCAGGGCCTTCTGCGGGATCATCTATCCCTGGCTCCGGGAGCACTTCGCCCCCCGGCTGGACGACGTCAGCCCGGAGGATTTTTACCGCATGATCAACAAGGCCCAGCCCTCCCTGATCCGCACCGAGGCCGACGAGCTGACCTACTGCCTGCATATCATGGTGCGCTATGAGCTGGAGCGGCGGATGTTCGCCGGGGAGCTGACGGCCCACGACCTGCCCGCCGAGTGGAACCGCCTGTACAAGGCGTATCTGGGCGTGGACGTGCCCAACGACCGGGAGGGCATCCTCCAGGATTCCCACTGGGCCAATGGCAACATCGGCTATTTCCCCTCCTACGCCATCGGCTCGGCCTACGGCGCCCAGTATCTGCGGCAGATGCAGAAGGACTTCGACGTGTCCGCCGCCGTGGCCACCGGCCGGCTGACGCAGATCAACTGCTGGCTGGAGGAGAAGATCTGGAAATACGGCTGCATGAAGGACCCCACGCCCCTGTTCGAGTCCGTCTGCGGCCCCTTCGACCCCACCTGCTACACCGCCTATCTCCGGGATAAGTTCACGGAGGTCTACGGTCTGTAACGCCCCCGGCATAACAAAGAGAGCCGCACGTTCGTGCGGCTCTCTTTGTTTGAGGATAGAAAGGAAAAGCAATTCATGTCGTAGGAATTACTGTAGCTAAGATACACCATGAGAAAAAATTTGTAAAGCGACAAAATCTCATTTCACCATTACACAATGTCATGGAATCATCCATTTTTTACGGTTCGTGCAGGATAGCTTCCTGAAAATTGGGCAAAATGCATAGAATTCCTCTCTTGCCTGGGGAAAATGTACGTTGTATAATAGGAACATGAAATTCTTTCATGGCGGGAGGCGCACATGGATACGAAGAAACTGGAGGCGTTGGCGGCGGCTGTGGAACATGGCAGCTTCACCCGGGCGGCGGAGGCCCTGGGCTATACCCAGTCCGGCATGACCCACATGATGAACAGTCTGGAGCGGGACATCGGCTTTCCGGTGCTGCTGCGGGGCCGGGCCGGTGTGCGGCTGACTCCGGCGGGGGAGCGCATCTATCCCCTGGTTCGCCAGGTGCTGTCCGCTTCCCAGGCCCTGGACCGGGAGATCGCCCTGATCAATTCCCACAAGGAGGACACCATTCGGGTGGCCGCCTATTCCAGCATCGCCATGCACTGGCTGCCGGAGGTGATCCAGCAGTTCCGCCGGATCCACCCGGAGCTGACGGTGGATATCCAGATGGGCAGCGTGGAGGAGGTATACCGCTGGGTCCGGGAGGACAAGGCGGACATGGGCTTTGCCAGCCTCCAGGACGGGATGACCATGGACTGGCTCCCCCTGGCGGAGGACCCGCTGCTGGCCATCCTGCCGCCGGAATATGACCTGGGCGGCCGGGAGCGATTCGACGTGCGGGATTTCAGCGGCCACGAGTTTCTGATGCCCTCCATGGGCTTCCACCTGGACATTCTCCGGGCCTTGAACCGCTCCGGCGTCACGCCGGTGATCCGCACCACACAGGTGTCCGACAGCGTCATCATCTCCATGGTGGAGCACGGCCTGGGGGTCAGCGTCCTGTCGGAGCTGGTGCTCAAGGGCCGCCGGGACGCCGTGCAGGCGGTGCCCCTGGACCCGCCGGCCTTCCGGGAGCTGGGCATCGTTACCCGGGACCGCCGGGAGCTGCGGCCCGCCGCCCGGCGCTTCATCACCGAGGCCCGGGACATCATTCGCCAGATCAAATAGGAGGAGCCTATGCTGACATTTACCCCCATTACCCTGGAGCATCACGCCCTGCTGCGCAAATATTACGCCGGGTGCGACTATCACCTGTGCGAATACTCTGCCGGGACCAAGCTCATGTGGAGCCTATACCTGCGGCCCTCCTTCGCCGAGGCGGCGGGCTGTCTCATCGTCCGCAACCGCATCGACGGCGAGTGGGTCTTTGACTTCCCGGTGCCCGGCCCCGACGGCGACGTGGACGCCGCCCTGACGGCCATCGAGAGCTACTGCACCGACACGGAGACGCCGCTGGTGATCTCCGTGGTGCCGGAGGAGAAGGCCCCGGAGCTGCTGCTGCGCTGGCCCCGCCTGCGAATGAACAACGAGCGCAATTGGAAGGACTATCTCTATCGGGCGGAGGACATGGCCGCCTTTGCGGGCCGGAAATACAGCGGCCAGCGCAACCACATCAACAAATTCCGCAAGGAGTATCCCACGGCGAAATTTGTCCCCCTGACCGGGGCGGACATGCCCCTGATCGAGAATTTCTGGGCGGATTATGAGCAGGAGTTCCAGAAAACCAGCTTCAACGCCAAGCGGGAGCTGGCCTATGCCAAGGCCCTGGCCCGGCTGCTGCCGGAGGGGTGGCTGCTGGGCGGCGGCCTGCTGGTGGATGACCGGCTGGTGGCCATGAGCCTGGCGGAGAACTGCGGCGGCACCCTGATCATCCATGTGGAGAAGGCGCTGTACTCCCACCAGGGGGCCTATCCCACCCTGGTCCAGGCCTTTGCCGCCCACTTCGGCGGCGGCTGCGTCTATATCAACCGGGAGGACGACGCCGGGGACCGGGGCCTGCGGACCTCCAAGCTGCAGTATCTGCCGGTGCGCCTGGCAGGGAAGCTGCGGTTCGAGGTCCAGTGCGAGGCGGACCGCCTGCGGGAGATCCCCACCGTCACCACCCCCCGGCTGACCCTGACGCCGCTGGAGGAGCGGGACGAGGCCGCCTATAACGCCTTGTGCCTGGACGATGCGCGCAACCGCTGGTGGGGCTATGACTATCGTCAGGACCTGAAGGGGGAGCTGACGGAGGATTACTTCCTGTCTGTGGCCCGGCGGGACTTCGCCGCCCGGCGGGCGGTGAACTTCGCCGTCCGGCTGGATCGCCAACTGATCGGCGAGGTGGTGCTGTACCGGTTCGACTGGCGGGGCGGGGCGGAGCTGGGCTGCCGCATCGACCCGGCCTATGCCGGGCACGGCTACGGCGCCGAGGCCTTCGCCGCTGCGGCGGACTGGGCCCTGTTCCGGCTGAGCCTGGCCCGGGTGAAGGCCAAGTGCTATAAGGAGAACGCCGCCTCGTATAAGATGCTTTCCGCTTGTATGCGCCCGGCAGGGGAGGACGAGACCTTCTTCTATTTTGAAAAAACCGTGTGACAGCAAAAGCAGGGAGGCCCGCCGGGCCTCCCTGCTTTTGCTGGACGTTCTTTACTTCACGCAGATGGTCTCGATCTCCACCAGCGCGCCCCGGGGCAGAGCGCCCACTTCCACGGCGCTGCGGGCGGGATACTGGCCCTCGGTGAAGAACTCAGCGTACACCGCGTTCATGGCGGCAAAGTCGCTCATGTTCTGCAGGAACACGGTGGTCTTGACCACGTTGTCCATGGTCAGGCCGGCGGCCTCCAGAATGGCCTTCACATTGGTCAGCACCTGGCGGGTCTGTTCCTGGATGCCGCCGGGAACGAACTCACCGGTCTTGGGGTCAAAGGGCACCTGACCGCTGGTGACCAGGAAGCTGCCGCAGTCGATGGCCTGGGAATAGGGGCCGATGGCGGCAGGAGCGTTGGTGGTGGCAATGATCTTTTTCATAACAGATCTTCCTCCTTATGTAATATCCTCCGAAATATCCTCCGAAGCAACGGGCCTTCCGGCCCACAATTATTATATCACACTTTTCGCCGTTTGGCAACACTTGACACCGTGGGCTGTCTGCGGTACAATATGAGCAGAAAGAGGCGCTGCGACAAGCGGTTAGCCTCTTTCAGATGAAGATTTTCTTAATATGCTCAGAAAACCGTCACTTGGCAGAGTGGCGGTTTTCGCGTTTCTTTACAATGATCGTGACCGTAAAGGCCCCAATATATAGTGTAAAATGCCGTTTTCACCCGAAGCACAGGCGCACCGCCCAGGCGGCGGCCACGAAGGCGGCCAGGTCTGCCGTCAGGGCGGCAGGAATGGTGTACCGGGTGCGCCGGATCCCCGCCGCGCCGAAGTACACCGCCACGGTGTAGAAGGTGGTCTCCGAGCAGCCCAGCATCACCGCCGCCGTGCGGCCCACGGCGGAGTCCGGGCCGTACTGCTCCATGATCTGGCTGCCCACCGCCAGAGCCCCGGAACCGCTGACCGGCCGCACCAGCAGCAGCGCCGCCGTCTCCGGCGGGATCCCCAGAAGCCCCAGCACCGGAGCCAGCGCCGCCGCCAGGGCGTCCATGGCCCCGGAGGCCCGCAGCATATAAACCGCCGTCAGCAGGCCCACCAGCGCCGGGAGAATTTTCGCCACCACCGTCAGGCCCTCCCCGGCCCCCTGGGTCAGGGCGGCATATACGTCCACCCGCCGGGTCAGGGCGTACAGGGCTACCCCCGCCAGCAGACAGGGGATCACAAATGCCGTGGGGTCCATGTCAGTCCCTCCACACCCGCTGGAGCAGCCGTGCCGCCAGCAGCCCCGCCGTCACGGAGATGGCCGACGACAGCCACACCGCCGGCAGGATATCGAAGGGCGTCCGGCAGCCGCAGGCCGCCCGCACCCCGGCCACCGTGGTGGGCAGCAGCTGCAGCGACGCCGTGTTCAGCACCACCAGGCGGCACAGCTCGTCATCGGCGGTGCCGTCGGTTCCCCGGGCCATGCGCCGGGCCGCTCGGATGCCCAGGGGCGTGGCCGCATTGCCCAGACCCAGCAGATTGGCGGACACGTTGGCCGACACCGCCGCCAGGGTCTCCGGGTCCCGGCTGGCCCGGGGCAGAAGCCGCCGCAGAGCGGGCCGCAGCAGCGCCGCCAGCTTTTCGGAAAGACCGCAGCGGGACATGATCTCCATGACTCCGCTCCACAGGCACAGCACCCCGGCCATGGCGATGCACAGCTGCACCGCCGCCCCGGCCCCCTCCAGAGCCGCCGCGCCCACGGCGTCCATGGTGCCGTTCCATGCGGCAAAAATCAGCGACACCGCCGCCATCCCCGTCCAGATCCAGGCCATTGCCATATGCATTCCCCCTCCTGCCCATGTATATGACCGGGAGAACACATAGTATTCGTGAAGAA
Source organism: Clostridiaceae bacterium Marseille-Q4149 (assembly GCA_018228685.1). Taxonomy (GTDB): domain Bacteria; phylum Bacillota; class Clostridia; order Oscillospirales; family Oscillospiraceae; genus Vescimonas; species Vescimonas cirricatena. The sequence continues at coordinate 422,052 of CP073691.1, read as the reverse complement.
ATTGTAAAAATACCAAGCACTTTGTTGACTTAACGGAGGACTTGTCGTATAATAAAAGAGCGTAGTATTTTCACTTTAATGAGGGTCAATACGAAATGGGGAGATGGCAACATGAAGTCAACCGGTATTGTGAGAAAAGTGGATGAGCTGGGCCGGATCGTTCTGCCGGTGGAGCTGCGGCGCACCATGGACATTGCGGAGAAGGACCCGCTGGAGATCTATGTGGACGGCAACTCCATCGTCCTGCGGAAGTATCGCCCCAGCTGCATTTTCTGCGACAGCACCAAGGATGTGCGGACCTTCCGGGGAAAGAACGTCTGTCCCCGCTGCCTGCGGGAGCTCCGGGAGCGGACATAAGCATCATATAACCCAAACGGCAGGCCCCGGGGCCTGCCGTTTCGCGCGCCCCGGCGGACACACCGGCCTGCAATGCCGCCGACTCCGGGGCTTGCGCCCGGCGGCCCGGCGTGGTATACTGTATAAAAAGTGCCGCTTTTAGCAGGCATAAGCACCGCGCGTTGGATTTTTGCCGACGGCGTGGTATGATATAGGGTAACATGAAAAACGGGAGGTTTTTTTACCATGGCGATGATCGGATATGTGGCCCGGGTGCTCACCGGCGTCCGCTTCAAGAAAATGAACCACATGATCGACGTGGTGCACCAGAAGTGCGGCCAGAACAAGGTCCGCACCTTCTTCGATATGCTCTGGTGCGCCGTGCGCTACGGCGCGGGGTATTATGACTACACCATGTTCGGCTTTTACAACATGACCGGCGCCCAGCGGGACACCTATCTCACCCGTGTGCGCAACAAGAAGGTCAGCAACATCATGAACGATATGGCCCACGACGACGATTTTGACGACAAGCTGCTCTTCAACGTCCGCTTCGCCAAGTATCTCCGCCGCCCCACCCTCAACGGTGAGACCGCCACCCCGGAGCAGATGGCCCAATTCCTGGAGGGCCAGGAGGCCATTTTTGCCAAGATCAACCACGGCTCCTGCGGCAACGGCGTGGAAAAGCTGTATGTGAAGGATTTTGAATCCCCGGCGGCCATGCTGGACTATATCCGGGAGAAGAAGCTGGTGGTGCTGGAGCATGTCCAGGCCCAGCATCCCGATATGGCGCGGCTGCATCCCCAGTCCGTGAACACCATGCGCATCTGCACCGACCTGGTGGACGGCCAGGTGCACATCGCCTACATCACCCTGAAAATGGGCCGGGGCGGCGGCGTGTGCGACAACTCCGGCCAGGGCGGCATCCTCTGCCGGGTGGATATCGACACCGGCAAAATCTGCTCCCCCGCCACCGACGACTATTTCAACGTCTTTGACAAGCACCCCGACACCGGCATCCCCCTGGTGGGCTATCAGCTGCCCATGATCGAGGAGGCCAAGGCCCTGGCCTGCCAGGCCGCCCTAGAAATTCCGGAGGTGGGCCATGTGGGCTGGGATATGGCCATCGGCCCCGACGGCCCCGCCATCATCGAGGGCAACGACTTCCCCGGCACGGACCTGTGCCAGCTGGCCCCCTTCTGCCCGGAGAAAACCGGCCTGTGGCCCTATTACAAGGAGCTTCTGCACCTGTAAGTGAATCAAACACAAGAGCGGCGCTGCCATGCAGCGCCGCTCTGTTTGTCAAAAAAGGGGTGCAGTCTGCCGCGCGGAGCCGGTTCTGCATGTACGAGTTGTTTGGTACATTTGGAAACATAAAAGCCTGTCAAAATCACGGAAACGGCTGTTTTATCCTACAAATAAACGTTCTTGGTACAAGTTTTTGTTGCAATCGGCGGGCGCTTGTGGTACCCTATCCATAGAAAGCGACGCGCCGCCCGGCGGCGCAGGAATCATCGGAACATTAATAGGAGGTACCCCATGAGCTATCCCAAAACCGGCGAAGAAGTATACGTCAGCCTGAACCTGTCCAACACCATGCTTACCGGCATCGGCAAGGGCACCATCACCCGCGAGGAGGTCTCTGCCGACTATCTCAAGCGTCTGTTCGCCCGCTACGGCGTCATCGTATCCGCCAAGCCCGAGCAGCGCCGCCTGCTGGAGCTGGTCAACGATAATTTCGACCTGGGGCTGGAGATCCCCGAGACGCTGAAGCTGTTCCAGCTGTCCGAGCAGCACCGCCGCCTGGTGGTCATCAACGTTCAGGGTCTGCGCCGGAAGAACGGCTCCCTGCTGCCGGAATACACCGAGGAGGAGTTCAACGAGGCCACCTTCATTTTCGTGAAGTACTATATCCAGGGCCGCCACTATGACGAGCTGGTGGAGGAGAACAAAAAGCTGCAGTTTGAGCTGGACCAGGAGGTTGAATGGCGCAACCGCACCGATAACGGCTGAAAAAAACGCGTATAATCCCGCCCCGGCGGGTCAGAATAAAGTCAGGCTTTGCGGCCTGACTTTATTTTTTGCAAGGAGGACCTTCGCTATGAGCAAGAATTGTACCAACGATGGGTGCAGCTGCACCCCCAATATGTCCATCAAGTGCTCCGTGACCAGCTGCGCCCATCACTGCCAGGATATGGACAACTGCGGCCTGTCCAGCATCCAGGTGGGTACCCACGAGAATCACCCCTCCATGGACCAGTGCACCGACTGCCAGAGCTTCCGCAAGATCTGACCCAATCGCCCTGATACGGATTCTTGATTAAAAAATTTAATCAAGAATCCCGTGCGCCGTGCGCACGCACAGCGTGTGAAAACACGCTGTGACGTCTCATACAAAACCTGACGCACCTTCGGTGCTATAAAAAGCTTTTCAAGCTTTTTAACAGGTTTTGGTATGATACAGGCCGGGCGGGGCAGAAATGCCCCGCCCCGGGCCTGCCCTACAGGATTCTTGGTGTCCCAGCGCGCTACATTCTGTATAATTCTACAAGAAAATGACGGATTGTATTGGAAAATGACCCCTCCCGCCTGCCGGGCAATCCTTCGGTGCCCCGCTGTAGGGGCGGACGACTCTGTCCGCCCGGGCTTGGCGGGTCAACGCGGGCCGCCGAGGACGTCGGCCCCTACGAAACACCTGTCGATGGAATGCCCGTCGGCGATGGCCCCCCGCTTACATATTCAACGGAGGTGATGCCTGTGAAGCGCGGGCGGCTGGGGGTGTCCGGGGCCTTGGCCGGGGCCGTCAACGGCGTGTTCGGCGGCGGCGGGGGCATGGTGCTGGCTCCGCTGCTGGGGAGCTGGTGCCGGGTGGAGGAAAAGCGTGCCCTGGCCAACTGCGTGGCCACCATCCTCCCCTGCTGCGTGTTGTCCGGCGGGGTGTACTTGCTGCGGACGGGGCTGGACTGGGGCATGGCCCTGCCGTACCTGCTGGGGGGCCTGGCGGGGGGCTTCCTGGGGGGCAAGCTGTTCACAAAGGTCCCCGCCGTGTGGCTGCGCCGCCTGTTTGCGGCGTTCCTGGTCTATGGCGGGGTGCGGTATCTGCTGTGAAGGAGTTTGTATTGCCCCTGCTGGCCGGGGTGGGCTGCGGGGTGCTGTCGGCCTGGGGCATAGGCGGCGGGACCCTTCTGCTGCTGGTGATGACGCTGGTGTTCGGGGTGGATCAGACGGCGGCCCAGGGGATCAACCTGCTGTATTTCCTGCCCACCGCCGCCATGGGCCTGATCTGGCACCGGCAGAACGGCCTGCTGGACAAGGCCGTTCTGAGGCGCACCGTCCCCTGGGCGCTGGCCGCAGCCGCCGCCGGGGCCTGGGCCGCCACGGCCCTGGACGTGACCCTGCTGCGCCGCCCCTTCGGCCTGTTTCTGCTGGCAGCGGCGGTGCTGACCCTGCGGCAGAAATAGAGCCGCCTGTTTCTGCGGAATTTCGCGGGGCAGGTCCGGTATAATGGACGGCGGAAAGGAGGCGGAGCCATGACGGTGGTGTATCTGGACCGGGTGGTGCTGCTGAACCTGGCGGTGGACTATCTTCTGCTGCTGGCCACGGCCCGGCTGGCGGGACTGCCCCTGCGGCGGCGGAGGCTGGGCCTGTGCGCGGCCCTGGGGGCGGCGTATGCGGCGGCGGTGTTCCTGCCCGGGTGCCGGGGGCTGGCGCATCCCCTGTGCCGTCTGGCGGCGGGGACGGCCATGTGCCGCCTGGCCTGGCTGCGGGAAAGACGTCCCTGGCGGCTGACGGCGCTGTTTTTCCTGCTGTCCGGCGCTCTGGCGGGACTGCTTCTGGCCATGGGCCTGGCGGCGGGATCGCCGGAGGCCCTGCTCAGCCGGGTATACCACGCCGACGTCAGCTGGCCGGTGCTGCTGGGCTCCGCCATAGGCTTTGGTCTGCTGCTGCACCTGGTGTTCCGCCAGGGGGCGCGGCATGAAGGAGGAGAATTGATGGATGTGACCGTTTCCTTACAGGGCCGGCGGCAGCGGCTGCGGGCCCTGCACGACACCGGGAATACCCTGCGGGACCCTGTCAGCGGCCAGCCGGTGCTGGTGCTGGAGCAGGACGCCCTCCGGGAGCTGTGGCCGCCGGAGGCGGCGCGGATCGTGGAAATGCGCCTGCCGCCGGAGGAGAAGATGGCCCGGCTCCACCGGCTGGACGGCACTTGCCGGTGGAGCCTGCTGCCCTTCTGCGCCGTGGGCACGGAGGCGGGCCTGCTGCTGGCCGTCCGCAGCGACTATGTGAAGGTGGGGAGCATTACATATCCCCGGATCCTGCTGGCCCTGACGCCGGGGGCCGTCAGCGACGGCGGAGGGTATCAGGCCCTGTGGGGCGGAAGAAAGGAGCGGCGACATGGGGAATCTGCTGCGGCGGCTTCTGCGGTGGCTCAGCGGCCGGCCGGATAAGGTCATGTACATCGGCGGCAGCGACACGCTGCCGCCGCCGCTGCCCCGGCAGGAGGAGGCGGAGTGGATCAGCCGACTGGAGCAGGGGGAGCTGCTGGCCCGGCAGACGCTGATCGAGCGGAACCTGCGGCTGGTGGTGTATATCGCCCGGCGGTTTGAAAACACCGGCATCAACATCGAGGACCTGATCTCCATCGGCACCATCGGCCTGATCAAGGCCATCAACACCTTCCGGGCGGACAAGAACATCAAGCTGGCCACCTACGCCTCCCGGTGCATCGAAAACGAGATCCTCATGTACCTGCGGAAAAACGCCGGCCAGCGGACGGAGGTGAGCTTCGACGAGCCGCTGAACACCGACTGGGACGGCAAGGAGCTTCTGCTGTCCGACGTGCTGGGCACCGAGGGGGACGTGGTCATGCGGCCCATCGAGGCCGACGTGGACCGGAAGCTGCTGTCCGACGCGGTGGCCCGGCTGTCCCCCCGGGAAAAGGACATCATCTCCCTGCGCTTCGGCCTGGGGGGACGGAAGGAGCTGACCCAGAAGGAGGTGGCTGACCGCATGGGCATCTCCCAGTCGTATATCTCCCGGCTGGAAAAGCGCATCATCTCCCGCCTGCGGCGGGACATCCAGAAAATGAGCTGAGATAAGCCCCCTGCGGGGGCTTATCTCAGCTCATGGAAAATCGGGGGCGGATTTTTGCCGGAATGTAGGTTTGTCAAACATATTGGACAGCGAACTCATTAGGCGAGAGCCAGCGGAGGGGTCTCATGGGCAAGTTGTTGGCTCGGCGGTTATGGACGGCAAGCTGCTTGGCAAAGTCGTCGAGTGAGTAGAACGAATGGCAGGAATAGAAGCGTTTCTGATCCTCGCGGTGGCTGCGCTCCACCTTGCCGTTGTGGCGCGGCGTGTAGGGCCGGATCAGTTTGTGACGGATGCCCAGCTCGGTGGCAGTTTTCTCGAACAGTGTGGGCAGATCGCGCTTACTGTTGGAGAAGCGGTTGGTAAACTCGAAACCGTTGTCCGTCTGGACACACTCCACTTCTATGCCTCTGCGGGCGTACCACGCCCGCAGCCTGCGCAGGAAGTCCGCCGAGGAATAGGTGGACTGCTCCGGGTAGGCCGCCAGGAAACGCAGCCTCGTGAACTCATCGATGGCGGTGTACTGGAACAGGCGAAGCTCCGGATCTGCGATACAGCGGCGGGGAACGACCTTGACATCCACCTGCACACGCTGGCCGGGATAGGCCATCTGCTCGTAAGGCTTTGGCTTGTACGGATTTTTGGGCTTATCGGCCGGAAACAGGCCCATTTTGCGCATAACGCGGAACAAACTCTCTGGACAACGGGTGTAGCCGCGCTTCCGCAGACGGTGCCACAGCTCGATCATGCCCAGCAACGGATTGCGGCGGCGCATATCGCGGATGAGCTTTAGCTCGGCCTCCGTGTGCTGGTTGGGGTGGCTGTGAGGCCGTCTGGACTGGCAGGCCAGAGACGCCACACTACCGTCCCAGCGCTGCTTCCAGAAGTAGATGTACGACCGGCTTTTGTTGTATTTCCGGCTGGCGCGGCTGACGCCGTACTTTTCTGCGTACTTCATTAGGGATTGCCTGTAGGCCATGTCCTGTGTTATACTCTTACTCATGAGGAATATGGTCTCCTTTCGGAAAGTTTGGTGTGGTAGCTTAACTTTAACACATGAGGCCCTATTCCTCATACCCCTTTTTATTCAATTGTCCAAGATGTATTGTAGTCCTACAAAATCGGGGGCGGATTTTTGCCGGAAATGGTTGCAAATGGCGGGGAAATGTGATAAAATTGTGTGGTTCCAATGGAATACGGAGATGTACCCAAGTGGTTGAAGGGTCCGGATTCGAAATCGTGTGGAGTGTCCGCTTTTGCGGTTCCAGAACGCCTTGATATTTAGGGCCTTTTCGGATATGCTGTCTCCGGTCAGCAGAGGAACTTCTACACATTTTTCTACGCTTTGCGAAGCGTGGTGGGTGCGAGTGGGGCGCGATTTTAAGGGTCACGAGCGGAACGCATAAGTTTTCATCGAATCATTACTCTAAATGGCTCGAAATCATGTGATTAGTCCTCAAAGGTGAATATTTATACATGGAAGCGTATCGAAGTGGTTGTAACGAGCTGCACTCGAAATTTCGGCAGAAGCTGGGAATTTCATCCCCTCGAAAACCCTTGCTAATTCCGGGTTTCCAAAAATTCAAATCGAATATTTTTTAGCTTTCTCTCCTGCTTTTCTCTCCAAAGGATTTTTGAGTGCTTTGGAAACGACGAGAATAGCGGGCGGAAATAGACACGGAGCGATATCGAAGTGGTCATAACGGGACTGACTCGAAATCAGTTGTACCTCACGGTACCGTGGGTTCGAATCCCACTCGCTCCGCCATCAAGAGCCTGTAATCAAGCCGATTACAGGCTCTTTCCTTTTTCCGAAACGGGCAATTCCGTGCTCTTTCACTTTTTCGGAGAGAAAATCATCCGTTCTCCCCAACATCAATCGATCCCCACCGACTTCCGAAGTCGCCGCCCTCCGGTAGAGCAAGCCCTGTCTCCATCGCCTGTGCCGAGGTGATTTTAGACTTGTAATCCAAATGGGCGTAGATGTTCGCCGTGGTGGTGAAGTCGCTGTGGCCCAGCCACTCCTGAATGTGCTTGAGAGGCACGCCGTTGGCCAGCAGCAAGCTGGCACAGCTATGCCGCAGATCGTGAAAGCGCATCCGGCGCAGGCCGTGACTCTCCAGAAATTTCGGAAATGCTGAAGTCAGATAATTGGCCCGCATCCGCTCGCCCAGCTCGTCCACAAACACAAAGCCATCATACTCGTGATTGTAACAGTTGCCGCAGATCTGCTTATTGAGTTCCTGCGCCTCTTTCACCTGCAAAAAGTATTCCCGGAAGCTGCCGATCAGCGGCAGGGTACGCAGACTGGACTTGGTCTTGGCAGACTGCTGTTCAATTTCCGTCTGCTTGCCATCAAGAGTAATCGTCGTCACGGTTCGTATGACCGAAATCGTTCCACGCTCAAAGTCGATGGCATCCCACTTCAGTCCCAACACTTCACCCCGACGGAATCCGTAAAAAGCGGCCACCAGCACCGGCAGCTCCAGCTTGGTGCCCCGGAGAGCTTCAAACATCTTCTGCATCTCCTCTGCCGAAAGGAAAACCGGCTGAAAGCTGTTTTTCTTTGGCCTATCCACCTTGTCCGCCACATTCTGCACCAGCATATCGGTCTTGACCGCATATTTCAGCGCCGAGTGGATAATCGCGTGATAGTGGATGACCGTATTCGGCTTTACCTTTCTGAGCATTTCGGAATAAAACATCTGCAAGTGTCGGGCTTCCAGCTCCCGCAAGGTCAGATTCCTTTGGCGGAAGTACGGTCCGACTGGCTTCTTGATCATTGCGGCGTAAGAACTGTATGTTGCCACAGCCAGCCGTCCCTTGGCGATCTCCAGCCATTCCAACAGATAATCGGCAAACAGCATATCGCTGCTCAGGTCGCCCACCTCTTTGGGCGGCTCAAACTCCGCCCGGAGCCTCGCCAGCTCCGCCTCCGCCTTGCGCTTGTTGCCCTTTTCGGGAAGCCCCAGTGCGATCCATTTCGTTTTCCGCTGCCCTCCGGCGTTTCTATAGTTCAGCACGGCGTAATACCTGCCGTTTTTCAATGTCAGATGTCCTGCTACCAATTTCATTTCCTCCTGTCCTTTGTATTTGCAGAACAGAACTCCAAACCGACAGCATCAGTATACCATCGGTTTGGAGTTCTCTCTATTCTGCGATTTGTTTGATTACAGCCGCATCAATACGAATCAGCGGGCATCCCGGTTCCGTTCTCTCTGCCGCTTCAGCAATTCCAACCCCTTGATGATGTCCCGGCGCATCTGCTCCTCGGTGTAGCCGGAGGGGAAGTATTTCCGCAGCTCCTCCCGTTTGAATTTCAGCTGCTCCTGCTGGTTTGGTTTCGTCTCCGCCAGCACGGCGTAGACTATCTGGTCATCCAGCAAGCCCTCCTGCGCCAGCTTTTTCAGGCGGATGCTCTGGGCGTGGGACGGGGTGCAGTCGTTCAGCGCCATCGCGTCCAGCACCGCCCGCTGCTGATACGAGTCTAAGTAGGAAAGCTCCACCGCCGGGTTGAAGGCGATCTTGCCGTCGTCCACCATCGAAAGCAGCTCGGGAATCAGGTAGGTCAGGCGAATATATCTTTTAATTTGATTACGGCTTTCGCCGGCATCGTCAGCGACTTTTTCTACACTGAGTAGCTTCTGCCCAACTTGGGCAGAAGTGACACCTTGATGCTTGATGGCATCCAGCTTCATCTTGTAGGCGAACGCCTTTTCGCTGGGCAGGATAGTCTCCCGCTGCAAGTTGGCATCCACCATTGCGATCACCGCTTCATCGTCAGACAGCTCCCGGACGATGACGGGCATCGTCTCGACGCCCAGCACCTGACACGCTGCCAGCCGCCGGTGGCCTGAGATCAGCTCATAGCCGCCGTCAGGCAGCGGCCTTGCCAGTGCCGGGGTGATGGCCCCCACCTTGCGGATACTCTCGATCATCCGCTGCATCTCCTCGTTGTTCTGCACCTTGAAGGGGTGACCCTTGAACGGGTGCAGCTCGGCCAGTGGAATATTCCGCACCCTCTCCAGCTTGGCGTCGTCCCGTTCCGCCTGCGTGGAGAACAGGTCGTCCAGTGTCGGTAAAGTAAAATCAGATTTTCTCATTGTGTTGTCCTCACTTTCATAGTTTTTTCTTTCGGGGTCTTAGGGCACGCCCTAACGAGTGTTTTTGCGCTCCGGCCCTGCTGGGAGTAAAAACGCACTGCTCGCTCAGATGACGCAGGCATCGGCGGCAGTGGAACTGTTTGAACTTTAGGAGTACAAACAGTCTGCTCGCTTAGACTGCGCAGGCGTAATTCTCGCTTACTTTAATTCATTCAAAACTGCTTCCAGCCTGCTTATAATTTCCTCTTTCTGAAGCTGTGGGAGCTCCTTTTTCAAGCCGTTCAGCATCCGAAACAGGTGGTAATCCCGCTCCGTGATGGCCGCTTTGACCTCTTTCCCAAGCCCCAGCCGCCGCAAGTATTCCGACAGCGTCAGAGAGCAGAACCGGGCATTTTCCAGCAGCTTCTGCTTCTCCTGCTCGGTCACACGGACATTGATCCCGTAGTTTTTGCTGCGCATTTGTTCACCCCCTTTCTTCGGTTTGTGACGGCAATGACGGTTGTGACGGGGATTTCCTTATATAGCGATTCCGGCGTCATTTGCGTCATCGCCGTCACGGCGCTGAAATTTGATGAGCCGGCTTTTGCCTGTGCGCTTGGTGCGGTACTCGATGCCCAGCGGCTCCAGCACCTCATAGGCGAACTGGCCGAGATACTTTGTGACCATATTGGGCGTGACCTCCTGCTCCTTCATTTCGGTCAGCAACTCCGTGGCCGTGCCTACCCATTCGGTACGGCACTCCATAAAGTCCACCACCCGAAACAGAAATTTCGGCAGCTCCGCCTTGTGAATATCCTCGCTGTTCTTGCGCTCCACCAGCTCCCAGACAAGGTCGTTAAACTGCAAGGTCAGTTCCTGATATTCCACATCCCGCCCACTGACCAGCAGCGTAGCGGCGTTTCCGCTGCGCTTGCGGCGCAGAATAAAGTTGGTGTCCGCAGCGCCGATGATGCCGGTAGAGCCGCTGACATCGTTAAAGGGATCGTCGCTGTCTTGCAGCTTTCGCAGGTGATGCACCAGCAAAACGGCGATGTTGAAGCCGTCGGCAATGCGCTTAATGGAGGAAATATCGTCGTAGTCGTTGCCGTACATTCCCGCTTTTCCGGCGCTGCCTTTGGAGTCCCGCACCTTTTGCAGCGTGTCAATGATGACCAGCTTGGTGGCGGGATGCTCGGTCAGGAAATCCGTGATCTGCTCCTCCAGCCCGCCGCCGATCAGCCCGGAGGTCACGGCGAAATACAAGTTGTCCGGGGCGCTGTCGGTAAGATTGTAGAGCCGGTCTTTGATGCGGCGCTGGGTATCCTCAAGGCTCAGATAGAGCACATCGCATTGCAGTGTAGGCAGCCCCCAAATAGAGTTTCCCTGCGCCACTTGCAGCCCCAGCCACAGCATCAGCCAGCTTTTGCCGATCTTGCTGGCACCGCTGATGACATTGACACCCTGCGAAATAAGGCCGTCTACGATGAACATCGTCTTGCTCATCGGCGTGGACAGCAAGGTCTCTGCGTCCACGGTTTTCAGTTTGTTACCCATAGAAATTTCTCCTTTGTAGAATGTTAGAAATGGATTTTGACAGGTGCAGATGGAAACGGCCACCCGCACCCGCTTTGCCCTCAAAAAAGCCCCGGAAATCAAGGCTTTTCCGGCGCTTAATGTTCGACGCTGCGCCGCCGTCTGGCAGAGTCCGCCTTCTGCTTGCGCCGGATGGAGCGCCCGCATTCCGGGCAGTATTTCTGCCGGTTGCTGCCGGGTGCAAAGGGCTTTCCGCACCGTTCGCAGGTCCGTGTACGCTGCCGGTAAATATCGGCGCAGAGTACCTTGTCGGCGGGCAGAACCGCCCGTCGGAAGTACTTGCACAGCAGCGAATAGGAAATCATCTGCGCGCACACGCAGCCCTCGCCGTCGTCCAGCGGCAGGCAGTTGCCGCCATCATAGTTGGCGCACAGCCGCCGGATCAGCCGGTTACAGCGTGCCCTTTGGGCGGGCATCAGGCGCTTAATCTCATCCAACTTTCTTCACCTCCTTCTCCATCACATAGTTGATGACGCTGATTTTCGGAATTTTTAGCGTCGTGCCGATCTTCACGGCGTGGATGTACCCATAGTCGATCAGCTTGTAGGCCAGCTTGCGGCTGATGCCCAGCATCTCCCGAAGCTCTTTAACGGTCACAATGTCCGGGTATTCCGGAAACATCATCTGATAAAGCTCTCTGAGCTCTCCTTTCTTCATAGGTTTGAACCTCCTTTGCTTGTTCTGAAGCCGCATTTCTGCGGTAATTTTTGCTTGCTGCCGCTCATCTGTATCGTTCCTGCCCCGGAGTCTCACCACGGCGTATCGCTTCTTTGGTGCGCTCTCGTCGCAGCAAGTTCCATATCATTTGCTTCCGCACTCGTGCGAAAGCTCATTCGTTTCACTGCTGCTCCTCTTCCCACAAAATCTTCGATTTTGCGGGAGCCCTGAATTATCGGGAAGTCGTGGCGTCACTTGCCGGAAGCATATCCTTTGGAGGCGGCGATTCATTTTTCAAGGTACACAGGGAGACAGTCCCCTCAACAGGTAGCCAGCGAGAAGGGCTGTTTTTTAACCCCCTCACTAATCAACTGGGAAAATTTTTTTGATTTGTACGAAGGAATTTTGAAAAATTTCTTTGAAATCCTCTCCACTAACCAACTGGGAACTTTTTTCGGATTTGAACGAAAAAACTTTTGAGAATTTTTCTGCGAACCCCTCTACTACTTAATTGGGAATTTTTCCGGCAAAAATAAAAAGAATTTTGAAGAATATTTTTAAGCGCCCCTCCCACTAATCAACTGGGAACTTTTCTGGCAAATAACAAATGGGCTTTAGAAAAATTTTTTAAGTGCCCCTCCTACTAACCAATTGGGAAATTTTTTGAGATTTTGGCAAAGTAATTTGAAAAATTCTCTCAACTTTTCAAAAGGTCCCTCTACTTACTCTGAATAAGGGGTGCCATTTGGCAGGGTACTTTTCAAAATTCCCCACAAAAATATTTCTCCCTTCACTTACTCTGAATAAGGGGCACCGTTTGTGGGGGTGTTTTCGGGAACAATTTGAAATTCTCAGCAAAAAAGGTTTCTCCGCTCAAATCAGTAAACTGAGCGGGGAAACCTTTCACTTTTAATTATAAGATTTTCTTCTGAATCCCTCGTAAATCCGTAATAATCCTTGATAAATCGGCATCGCCGTGATATACTTAAATTGTATAATTATAGCTATCGGAAACCGCCTGAAAGTGAGGACATTTTAATGGAACCGACCATCGAACGCTGGTACTCAATGAAAGAGATTTGCGAATACCTCGGCGTCAGCCGTGATACGGTGCTCGCTTGGATAGAGAAAAGAAATATGCCCGCTGCGAAAATAGGCCGCCTTTGGAAATTCAAGGTCAGTGAAGTAGACGCTTGGATGAAGTCCGGCGTGGCGGCGGATAAGTAATTATTTTGGAGGTGCGATATGGCACTGGAAAATAAATTGGGGCTGACAAGCTCCGCTGATCTTGCCCGTGAAGAAGAACGCATCAGCAAGAAAAAGGCGGTAGAACTGTTTGAAAACGGCGTGCTTGATGCCCTGCCAGCAGGTAAATTCTCGACCTTGCAGGCAATTCACAAATATCTGTTTGAAGATATTTACGACTTCGCCGGTGAGCTGCGCACGGTGAACCTAGCAAAAGGCAATTTCCGCTTTGCGCCGCTGATGTATCTGGAGGCGGCACTGGCCAACATCGACAAGATGCCACAGTCCACCTTTGACGAGATCATCGAAAAATATGTGGAAATGAATATTGCCCACCCCTTTCGGGAGGGCAATGGGCGTAGTACTCGCATCTGGCTCGACCATATCCTAAGAACAGAAATCGGCAAGGTCGTGGACTGGAGCAAGGTGGATAAAGAGGATTATCTCCTTGCAATGGAGCGCAGCCCCATCAAGGATGTGGAGATCAAGGTGCTTCTGAAAGCGGCGCTGACCGACGAGGTGGGCAGCCGTGAGGTGTATATGAAGGGCATCGACCACAGCTACTATTACGAAGGGTACACGACCTTCAAGGCAGAAGATTTGAGTAAGGAATGAGGTGCAGATATGCCCGATCAGAATTGGCAATTTGAACTGGAAGAATATATCAAGCAGGGCGAACCCGACCGAGCCGAAAAAAGTGAAGCGTGGCAGACTGCTATCGGCTTGCAGGCGGTGGATGGGCTGAATACCTCTGCCTATCTGCTGGATACGGCCAAAGATCACATTGAGGGTAAAATCACTATCGATGAAGCCCAGCAGCGCATTCATAGCTATTATGAGCAGCGTACCACCCGCACCGAAATAGAGAACGAAACCAAAGAAGCAGATATTGTCTCTGCCAGAATCGCAAAGTTGTTGGGCGAAAAAGCCTTCCAATTCTCACCTGCCGAGTGGCTCTCCATCCACCGCAGACTGTTTGAAGGCGTGTTCAGTCACGCCGGGCAGATTCGTCAGTACAACATCACCAAGAAAGAGTGGGTGTTGAACGGCGACACCGTGATCTATGCGGACTGGAACAGTATCAAGGATACTCTGGATTACGATTTTGCCACTGAAAAACAGTTCTCCTATGAGGGTTTGTCCGTAGATGCAGCGGTGAAACATTTGGCAAAATTCGCTTCGGGCATTTGGCAAATCCATCCCTTCGGCGAGGGAAATACCCGTGCCACCGCCGTCTTTATGATCAAATATATGAAAACCTTCGGCTTCCGTGTGAACAACGACGCCTTTGAAAAGAATTCGTGGTACTTCCGCAACGCCCTGGTTCGAGCGAACTATACGAATCTGCAAAAGGGCGTTCACGCCACCACAAAATTCTTGGAAATGTTTTTCTCAAACCTTCTGCTCGGTACAAATCATGACCTGAAGAACCGCTATATGCATGTTGATTTTGTGGATGAAAACATTTCCCAAAGTGCCAAAAGCGAAACGCCAAAGTGCCAAATTGACACTTTGAAATGCACTTTAGAAGAACTTGCCGTGTTAGATTTAATAAAAAAGAACCCGTCTGTTAAGCAAACCGAGCTTGCAGAACAAACAGGAAAATCCGTCAGAAGTATAAAGCGCATTACAGACTCTCTGAAAGAGAAGCACTATCTCCGTAGAGTTGACGGCAAACGCTACGGCAAATGGGAAGTTTTGGCTTAGGACATGAGCGATTTAATCTTGTTATCCCGCATATATCCTTTCCTCAAGCCCATATTCATGGCATTTTTTATGCGAAATTTGTTGATGCTTGAGGGACAACAAAAAACGGAGGCTTTATTATGAGCACATTAAAGATTAAAAGAGAAAACGGAAAAATCTTTTGCCCGTTAGCTGATTCTTGGCATATTGAAACTCCCGAAGAGAAAGTACGCCAAGAATACATAAAAATCCTTGTAGAGGACTATGGATATTCTCTTGACCAAATGGCACAAGAAATTAAGGTCAATAACTCTCAACGTGGTCAAGGCAAAGCACGTGCAGATATTGTTATTTGGAAATCAAAACAGGATAAAATCGAAAGCAAAGCCGCTTTTATTGTTGTTGAATGTAAAGCGGAAAATGTTCGTATTCGTGAAGAAGATTATTATCAGGGATACAATTATGCTTCTTGGGCTGGTGCAAGTTTCTTTGTAACCACTAACGAAAAAGAAACAAAATACTTTAACGTTGACAAAGATTATCTTCCCAAGGAGTTAGTAGAGGTTGTTGCTATTCCTACCGCTGAAGAAGCACTGAATGATAAAAAAGTAAAAGATATTCTTTCCAAAACTAAAACATTTACGAGAGATGATTTTACAAAGATTCTTCGCACTTGCCATAACATTATTCGTAATAATGATAAGCTTTCTCCCGAAGCTGCATTTGATGAAATCAGCAAAATTCTCTTTATGAAAATCAAATACGAGCGTGAGCAGCGTGGTGCAAAAGTTTTTACGAAAAATGAGTTTGAAGAAAAAGAAAAATGGTTCGAAAAAGAGATTCGTCCAAGCCTGAAAGGAACTCCCAAAGACCTTCCTTATATGCAATTCTTGTTTTACAACACCAAGGAAGAGTTTAAGGATGACCAACTTTTTGAGGAAAACGAAATCATCAAAATTAGACAAAACAGTTTTGAGCAAATTCTCGAAAAACTTGAAACCTATAACCTTTCCGACACACAGGATGATGTTAAGGGTATAGCCTTTGAACAGTTCTTGGGTACTACTTTCCGTGGCGAATTAGGTCAGTACTTTACGCCTCGTACTATAGTTGATTTTATGACACACATTCTGGATCCCAAAGAGAATGAAACTGTATGCGATCCTACTTGCGGTAGTGGCGGCTTCTTAATCAAAGCATTCGAATATATGCGTGAAAAAATCGAGGAAGACGTAAAGAAAGCTAAATCCGAATTGCGTTCCGTTATTGAAGGAGAGAACTACGATTCACTGTCCGAAAAGGAACAGGTAGTTATCAACGAACGCATCGAAGCTATGCAATCCACACTTAACAAA
This sequence comes from Clostridiaceae bacterium Marseille-Q4149, assembly GCA_018228685.1. Classification (GTDB taxonomy): domain Bacteria; phylum Bacillota; class Clostridia; order Oscillospirales; family Oscillospiraceae; genus Vescimonas; species Vescimonas cirricatena. Next base: position 406,007 of record CP073691.1, on the reverse strand, counting down.
GAACTTGATACCCAAGTAGAAGGTAGTCGTATGTATAATCTGTCACGAAATTGCATTTATGGGACAGATGCTAACCCTCGTATGGCAAGAACATCAAAAATGAATATGATTATGCACGGCGATGGACACGGTGGCGTTCATCATCACGATGGCTTGCTGAATGTTAACGGTATTTTTGAAGAGCGTTTCGACGTTATATTAACCAATCCTCCTTTTGGTGCGAGAATTGATAAATCCCAAAAAATTACCGAAGCAGATAAATTTACCGATGAAGCTTTAATCGCAAAATATAAAGAAAAATACGGCGAAGCTTATGAAAAAGCACTTAAGCAGGTAAATGACAACATTGGTAAGTCCTTGCTTTCATTGTACGACGTAGGTTCCATGTCCGGTCTTACCGAAGTTCTCTTTATGGAACGTTGTCTGAGACTGCTTAAAAAAGGTGGCCGTATGGGTATGGTTTTGCCTGAAGGTGTGCTTAACACATCAAACCTTCAGAAAATTCGTGAGTATTTTGAAGGTAAGGCTAAAATCATTTTGATTTGTTCAATCCCCCAAGATGTATTTATCGCTGCCGGTGCCACAGTAAAACCCAGCCTTGTTTTCTTCAAGCGTTTTACCGAAGAAGAAGAGCTTCAGTACTTAGGTGCAAAAACAAGGGCAGAAAAAGAAATTAGGCAGAAGTACATCGGCCAAATAAAAGCTTTGCAAGAAAAAATAGTCGAAGAAAAATCCAAGAAACTTAAGGTTAAAGCGCTCATTGCAGTAGCAGAAAAAGAACTTAGAGATCTTGAAAAGGCTATCATCGAAGAAGCTAAACCGCTCACCAAAGAATACTTCGATTACGAAATTCCTATAGCTATGGTTGAGGATGCGGGCATTACTTCTACAGGTGCTGTTTCCGCAGGCAATCAGCTTCCTACCCTTCAAGATGAATATAAAGAATATAGAATTGCAAAGAAGCTATGGAACGAAGCCAATAGCGTTGTTTCCTATATCATAAATTCGCAAGGAAGGCTTTTCCGTACCAGCGATGGTAAGGAGGTTGAACTAAAGTGGTAAATACAAATTCAGTGTTGTCCTCTATTTTATTTAGCCAAACCATCGATTGGAATATAAAACAATTCTTTAGTTCCACCTCGATTAATTCATCTTTTGAGTTAAAAAGAATAGGAAAAGCAATAACACGCCGAAAAGATCAAATGGTTGTTGAAGATGACAAAAGATACATGCGTATTACAATCAAAACAAATTGCGGTGGTGTTTTTGTCAGAGATGAGGTTTTAGGAAAAGATATCAAAACCAAGAAACAGTACTATGTAAAGGCTGGTCAGTTAGCAGTGTCAAAAATCGACGCTCGAAACGGTGCATTTGGCATTGTTCCTCCTGAAGCAGATGGCGCTATTATTACCGGTAATTTTTGGGTTTATGATGTGAATCCCGAAATCGCAAATATTGACTATTTGATTTTATTATTATCTTCTAACGTATTTGTACAAGCTTGGCAGGATTGTAGTAATGGTAGTGGCAATCGTTTGTATTTACAGGAAGATAGATTTCTGAATTACAAAATACCAATGCCAGCTGTGATCAAGCAGAAACAAATAGTCGATAGATATAACAAGGGGATTTGTGACGCAAATAGTGCTACAAATAAAGCATATGAACTCAGTAATTCAATAGATTTATGCTTATTCAATTTGTTGCATATAAAACCTATTGCAGAGCAAGATCGCAGTACGCAGGGATTAATATCAACTACAACATTGAAAGATCTTATTGGCTGGGGAGCAAAAATAAACAGCAACCCAATTAAACCACAGGAATTATTTAAGTCAACGGCATATAAAAATATGCCCTTGGAGTTTTACTGTGAGATTAACCCTAAAACAATATACCCAGATGATATCGAAGATGTTTCATTTATACCCATGGAATGTGTGTCCGACATATATGGAGAAATTATAAAGCACAAAAACGGGAAGTCAACGAATAGTAAAGGATATACATCTTTTCAGGAAAATGATGTCATTTGGGCAAAGATAACGCCGTGTATGCAAAACGGGAAGTGTGCAGTAGCCACCAATCTAAAAAACGGTTATGGATATGGTTCTACAGAGTTTCATGTTTTTAGAGCAACCCAAAATGCCATTCCGGAGTATATACATTGTTTTATGAGATCTAAGAGAGTACGTGAAGTTGCTATGAGTTATTTTACAGGCTCAGCTGGTCAACAACGTATAGGTACGGATTTTTTAGAAGCTTTGACATTACCCCTTTTACCATTACGCTCTGAAGATCCTAATGTTACAACTCAAGAAACTGTAGTTAAAAAGGTGATTGAGATTAGAACACAAATTAAGGAACTACACATAAAAGCAACAAATATATGTGAACAAGCAAAAAAAGAATTTGAGGAGGCCGTTTTCGGTGAAACTCAAAAAATTACAAATTAAAAAGTATAAAAATTTAATAGATTTTACAGTTGATTTTGAATCAGGTAAAGGTTTATCTATCCTAATTGGTAATAATGGTTCAGGAAAAAGCAATGTTTTAGAGGCTATAAGTGGTATTTTTGTCAATGCCTATTCTGCTAAAGCCATTCACAAGTTTGTATATTCATTGACCTATGAGATAAAAGGAAAAGAAGTTAAATTAGAGCAAACAATATACCGATGCCAATACTATGTGGATGGAAAAGTAATTGCCGTTAAGGAACTTGCTTTACGAGGTTTATTACCCACTAATGTTATAGCTTTGTATAGCGGGGAGGATAAACGTTGGTGGCACAATTATTATGAGCCATTCTATTTAAAGTTCACAAGAGATATAAATGCAGGTACAAGTAATACCCTATCCCCCAAAATGTATTACATAAACAAGTATTACTGGGATATTGCGTTGCTTTCACTCGTTTATAGCACCGCTGAAGATGATAAGCAATTTTTAAGAGAAACCATTGGTAGAGACACCGTAGATAATATCCTATTATTTTACACCCAAAATGTTGAACGCCACTGTAAATCAGAATTGTTAAAATCATTCTTGCAATCTGTAAATCTCTTCTCAGAACATAGCAAAGGTTCTGAAGGAGAACCGATTTACCTATACGCAATGACTAAGGAAAACATATTTGATACATATGGGGTGCAGGTTTTCGAAGATTTTGCCGCGGTGAAGAATTTTTATATGTTTGTAGATGCAAAATTTCTTAACAATAAGCCCGAAGAGTTCAATTATTACGAAAAACAGTTGTTTGATTACTTCGTTCAGGCATATATGCCTAAAGACAAAAAGGTAATTAAGAATATTGAATTAATCTACAATGGTTTTTCGGCAAAAGATTTAAGCGAAGGCGAGAAGAAACTAATTTTGATCAGATCAGTCTTATCTTTTGTTGCCGATGAAAATTCATTAATCCTCTTTGATGAGCCTGATGCAAATATTCATGAAGGACGTAAGCAACAGATATACAATCTTTTTGCCGAATATTGCAAATTTGATCGTCAAATGGTTGTTGCGACACATTCTCCAATTCTTGCTCAACTAGCTAATGAGAAGGAATTGCTGATGTTAGATCACGAAGGTGGAAAATCAACGCTTTTAACAGAAGAAAAAATTGATAAGATTAAACATTTGACGGGAACATCTTGGGATGTCATTGGTCAAGGAATGATGTTGAAATCCAACAGACCACTGGTCGTATTTGAGGGTAAAACAGATGTTAAATATGTTAAACGGGCTATAGATTTGCTCAAAAATGATAATCCTTCGTATGATCAACTACAAGTTGATTTTATGAGTGCCGGCGGGGCTGATAATATGCAATTCTTTATTACAGATTTGCTTGAGGTCATTCCTAATAGCAAAAAGGTTATTGTGTTTTTTGATAGAGATAATGAGGGGCAAACAGGAGCAGCGACACTTTTGAACTTGACTACTTCGGATGAATCCATTGCTCATTATGATGATGTAAAGCAAAACAATCTAACTGTAAGTTTTATCCCTTATAAAACAGGAGTTACTGGAGGGGATTTCTTAATAGAAGATTATTTCTCTTGGGATAAAACAGTAAAACCAATGGTGGATAAGGCTATTGAAAATAGCCATCATCCTTTTAAAAACCTTCCAAAACTTTCATCCAGAATCAAAAAGGGGCTTGAAGATAAGCACATGTCTTTCGCCAAAGAAGAATTTGAAGGTTTTATTACTTTGCTTGACAAAATCGTAAAGTTATCAACGGAGGAAGGAACATGAACGCACAAAAATTGAATTCAGCAATAGCTGAGTTTACAAAGAAAACGAAGTCCAATGCGGCATATTACGAAGAAAATTGGGCTGAGCGCAAGGAGCGCAAGGACTATTATCAGTCATTTACCAAGGACAAGCTTATTGCAATGACTGAAGAAGAGTTCTTAGAGTATATCAGTAAGCTTTGGTCTATGCTTATTTGGGGTAATAAAAAATATGTTGTTGACAAGCTGATTGCCGACAACGGTTTTGCCACGCTAAAAAAGCATTTGGCTGAATTGTTATATGGTACAAATCCTATTGAAAAGCGTTGGGATGTATTTTTGAAATCTATAAAGGGTATGGGGCCTGCAACTATCAGCGAGTTACTTACATACGCAAACCCGCAGGAATATGTAATCTTTAATAAGACAACTATCCTTTGTTATGGCTATCTTGATATCCCCGATATGCCGAAATACAACTATCAGTACACCGGAAAGAAGTATGCGGAAGTATGTGCTATTGCAAAAAAGATCGCCGCAGAACTCAAAAAAGCCGGTGCAGATGATTATGATCTTTTAGCAGTAGATTACTTTATGTGGGATGAAATTTTACCACTCGCTGAAAAGAAGTCTCCCGTATCTCCTGCTACCCCTGAAGTCAAGAAACCTGTTACCGTGAAGGATTCAAAATCTCTCCACGATGAGATTAAGGAAAAGTTGGTTGCCATCGGCGAACTGCTCGGCTTTGACAGCCGCTCTGAAGTAAAGATTGCAACAGGCGCAGTTGTGGATGCTGTCTGGGAAGCTAAAATCGGCAATATGGGAAAAGCGATTTATGTTTTTGAGGTGCAGTCCAAAGGTTCTATCGATAGCCTTATTCTAAATTTGAAAAAGGCACAGAGCAATGCAGCGGTTCAAGCTGTTGTCGCCGTTGCAGATGAAGAACAGCTTGCGAAGATCATTCAGGAAAGTGCCGGTGTGATTGATGAAAAATCTCTGCGAACTTGGGACTGCGAAGATGTTTTGGCAGTTTATGATGCGCTAGTGCGGGCACACGAATCAATCAACAAACTGGCGCTTGTACCGGAAAGCTTCTGACCTCTTGCTCTGATAAAGTCCGGAACAATATCAAATTTAGTTTGACATAGTTCCGATAGAACAATGACATTGTTCCGGAAATTTTTGATATTGTTCCGAACATTGTTCTTTTTCATTCGACCGGAGCTGTATATAAAGCAAGCGGAGGCCATCGGCCCCCGCTTGTTCATTACCCATATACGATTTCCTGCATTACAACCTCATTTGCCCGATGCCAGATGCCGTTCATCTTTCGCACCCACGCCATCGGGTCATCGGCTTTCAAGGCCTCCGTCACACCATCAGCCACTGCGTGCTGCTTTACCATCCGAGAAAAGAGCTCCTGTGCCTGCTCCTCGATGTCTGCAAGGTGCCCGTCCAGCATCCCGGCGGCCAGCAGGTTATAATACAGCACCCGGTGGTGCTCCTTCAGGTAAGCTCGCCGCCGCTGCCCGTAAACGCCGATAGGCCGTTCTTCTTCGGGCGGTAAGCAAACATCCGGCAGACAGTAGTCGCCTTGCCTTGTGTAAGTGCCGCCCAACTGCTCAAATAGTGATTTCATATGTGATCCTCCCACTCAAAATTTCCCCGGCAGGTCTGCAACGCAAAACGCACCCGCCTTTCGGTTACAGTCTACCAAAACCGAAAGGCAGGTGCGAGTGTGCGAATTTTTAAATCGCAGATTTTCTAATTGACATTATTTACTTTCCAAAATATAATTTATAGCGTAGGTTATGTTAAATTTGAGTAACTTGTATAACGGAGCGACGAGAAATCCGAAAAGAACAACGGACTCAAAACTTCTACAAGCTTAAAATATGTAATTCCTAGATACTATCAATGTCGATTAAAATTCTCGTTACGCCATTGAGAACCCACAAGATAGGCTCCGGGAGATTCTCCTCTCCTTTGAGGTGGGCCCAGTTGCTGTATCAAAGCTTTACACCATACTTCTTAGACAGTCATTTAGGTGACCGTCTTGGTTGTTGTGCGTGTAAAGTTCCAATTCGGATAGATTGAGACCATACACGCATAATGTGTATGGTTTTACTTTTTGTCCGGATTGGAGGTGAAAGTAATGAAAATCAATAAATACAACGCTCTACGATTTTGGGAAGAGTGCTACGGCAGCAAACAGTATGCAGAGGATTTTCACGGGAATTTAATGTGTAAAGACGGCTATGGTAACAATAACTTCTCTGTAAACTATTATGGGCAAGAAATATATTGTGGGTGGAACATTCATCATATATTGCCGTCAGCTTGCGGAGGAACAAACGCAAAAAGCAATTTGCTCTGTACTAATATTGCAACGAATGAAGAAGCTGGAGACAGAATCACATTTTGGATTGGTGAATCCCTGTATCAAGTTAAACGGATATACGGAACAAGAGATCACGAAATCATTAGAATTGAGTAAGGAGTTTTATTTATGGGAAAACACTTTTTTGACTACGATGACGGAAATTTTGCTCATACAATCTCAGACAATATGGCAATTGACTCTGACGGCGATTTGCTGATGCGTATGGGAGATAATATGGCAATGGATATGGATTCAGGAGAATTACATATCATATCCGGTTGGCCGGATGACGAAGATGATGACTAATTGATAAGCAGCCGCCTCTACGGAAATGCAGAGGCGGTTACTTTTACTTCTTCCGCCTCATCTTCCTGCTGAATTCATTCAGCGTCTGGATATGCCAGAGGCTTTTGCGGGTGATGGAGCGAAAGGTCAGGGAGCAGAAGAAATCCACAAGAAAGATTTTCGGGATACAGAACTTCAGCCCCTTCTGGAAGGATTTCAGTGACCCACGGCTGCACCAGTTGTGGACGGTGGTCAGGGTGTAGCCGGTCAGGGCCACCACATCCTTTACCGTGACCACATCCGGGTATTTGCGCAGCAGCTTTTCATAGTAGCCGTGCATCTGCCGCAGCGTGTCCTCGGGCAGCTCCTTGGACAGCCTCGCCACATAGTGGGTACCGTACCAGCCCTTCGGCGCAGAGTAGAGTTCGGGGAAAATCGCCCGCTCCTCCAAATATGCTTTCACATCCTCTTTTCGGATTTTATAGCACCGGGTTTTCTTGCCCGACCACTCGCAGGGCACCTTGCCGCTTTTGAGCAGGTGCAGTGCCGTGGACTTGCTGATGTGGCAGATGCGGAAGAACTGCTCCTTGTTCATCACCTCGGGAACGCTGTCCCAGTTAACAGGGAATACATCCATTTGTAACACCTCAAAAAAGATTTTCGTCGGTTGGAAGTTCTATCCTGCGGTGTATGGCCGTCTTCCGGTTTTTCTCTCCTATCTTCCCGCATTTCTCTCCAAAATCGGGAAAAATGCCGATTTGAACCCACTTTCAAAAAAGCCTGTCCCGCAAGGCTTTCCGGGCAAAAAAGCCTGATTTCAAGCGGCTTTCGGCGGGTACGGGGCTTACAGAAACGACCCCAAACCGGGCACCCCGTCACAATTGCATAAAAGACTCGAAATCCTCCGCGGCTTAGGCTTTTTCGTCCACCCGTTTCCCTTTGTTTTCAAGGGTTTTCGCGGGTTCTAAAAACTAAATATTTCGCTGTTCTAACACGCCGTTCTAACATTTTGGTTTTCCCTCTTTTTTGAGGTTCAAGATGTTTTGACCGTGTTTGACATACACGGAGAGGTATCGAAGTGGTCATAACGGGGCTGACTCGAAATCATGTGATTAGTCCACAAAAGTGAATATTTATACACGGAAGCGTATCGAAGTGGTTGTAACGAGCTGCACTCGAAATGCAGTTGTCCGCAAGGGCACGTGGGTTCGAATCCCACCGCTTCCGCCACAAAAGCCTTGAAAACTCTATGTTTTCAAGGCTTTTTCTCTTGCTCGGGCATCATCTATTTTGGGGAAAACAATTCAAATGGTGCCCTTGGTGCCCCGCTTTTTGGTGCCCAGCTCATTCCACATCATGCACACTATACAAGAAAGATGTATGCTGTGGTGCCCCAATGGTGCCCGGAACTGCTAAAAAGCTATGAAAAGCAGCGCGGAGCTATAAAAAGATATTGCCGTTATAGCTCCATTTCGCTGCTTTTCTTTTTCGCTTTCTTCGATGTTTCTTGCCCTGCTTCTTTTCCTGTAACGGTTGTTTTCGGTTGCAGTGCTTTATGATAGGTTTGCAGTACGCTTTGTTTTCTTTCAAGCCGCACATCAACATACTGTGCCGTTACCGCTTCAAGGTTTGTGGAAATACCAAGGGATATACCAATGCCCTTTAATGTATGCCCCAAAATCTCGCCAACGGTGTAGAAGTCGCCTGTCAGCTGGTGCATATTGGTAGCTGCCGTATGACGTAAATCGTGAAAGCGGATATGCGGCATTTCAAGGTGTCGGATAAGCTGTCCGAAGTTTGCCGACATTCTATCTCTGCGCTGCGGCGAACCGTCAGGCTTTGCAATAAAGAGCTTATTATCATAGTACACCCCACCACCCGCCTCGGTCAAAGCCTTTTGCCGTGCAATCAAATCAAATTGCCGCAGGAAGTACGGCAATGCTTCTTCGGTAATCGGCAAAATACGATCATTGGATTTTGTCGGTGCCATTTCCGTAATGGTCTTTGTTCCCGGCGGCACTTTGAAGGGCATTTGCTCTACAACGCCAAACTGCATTTTTTCAAGGTCAATGTTTGTTGTACGCAATCCGATAATCTCACTCATGCGAAGCCCATACATTCCGGCAAGCACAACAGGCATTTCCCATTCCGTACCTATCACATTGCTCATAAAGGTCTGCATTTGCTCAATGGTGTACGGATCGGGTGTTTTCGCTTGCTTGCCGAACTTTGTTATAATGTCGCGGGCGGGGTTATGTTCAATGTATCGGTACTTCCGGGCGTGTTCCATTGATACGCTCAATATGCGCTGCGCGTATCGAACGGTGCTATTGGATAACCCCTTGTCAAATAGCTGCTGAAACATATTATCAAGCATTGCCGGGGTCAGTTGGTTAAGCTGCACATGACCGATATATGGCACGATATGATTGCGAATATGGCTCTTATATCCCGCAAAGGTGCTTGGACGCAAGTTAGCCTTGCCGTGGTTTTCTACCCATTCCTCCAAATACTCTTTGACGGTCTGCTTGCCTTGTGAAGCAACGACCGGGCTGTAAACAGGATTGGCGAGCTTTGCTTTCATTTCAGCTTCATGCTGCGTCGCTTCTTTTTTGGTTGCAAAGCCCTTTTTTGCGTAGGATTTCTTTTTCCCGTCCTGCCCGGTGTATTTAATGTTTACGTCATAGACGGTACCTGCCTTTCCAGTCAAAACACCGTTGCTGTCGCGCTTATTCTGAACTTTTCTTGATGATACCGCCATAGCTACTTACCTCCCTCCTGGTTTTGGGGAGCTACCTTTCGCTTTGCCCTCTCGTACCAGTCCCAAATAGCAGCGTCGGCAAGCAAACGGCGGTTTCCGTTTTGTATATATTCAAGCTCGCCGCAGTCCATCAGCTCGCGCAGCTTGTTTTCCCCTATGCCGCTGATCCGGCTCATCTGCTCAACCGTTTTGAGCATGGGAAGCACAGGCACAGTTGGATTTGATGTTTCCTTTTTTGCCAATGAGATAACCCCCTTTCGTGGTAATGGCTAAAAGGTCTTGATTTATAAATGGGGCTTTAATCGGACGGTTGTTAGCACAACCTCACGGGAGTTTCACCCCTGCATGGTTCTCATGCAGCCCTACCCATTGCCTGCGACGCTTTGAACGCTCGGACTGTGGCTGTAAGGGAGTATCATTATGTATTCTGCGCGTCGTTGCCTGCAAGTTGCTAAACTTGCTTCGCGGCAGCGGTGTTGATCGCTCGCCCTGAATAGGGGTCATGGCGCACCCGCCGCATGGCTCGGCGCAAAAGGAACGTATCCGATTTGCCCTATACTGCGCCGCCGTTATCTTGCGTCGCTTTCTTTGTCAAGGAGCAGGGTCAAGGTCAGATTGAACGCGCAAAGCGGAAAGGGGGACGCTTTGCATTTTGCGTTAATCTGCCTTGAAGTTAAGGACAGCCCGCATGAGCTTTGCTTGCAGCCGCTCCCGCAAGTCCTCATCTATGCCCCAATAGGTATTGCCGCTTTCGTCGCGGATTTTCTGCATAGACAGGTGGGCTATGTAGCTTTGGTAATGCTGCAAGACAAGTTTCATAGCGTCGGGGTCGCCCTTCGTCGCGGCTAAAATGACCGGGTAAGGTAATAAGCCGCGTTCATCGGAATTGTTGCTAATCGTTCCATTCATCGGCTCGTTCCTCCAAATATCGTTTCAGCAGTTCAAAAGAGCTTGTGCGCCGATACTGTACTGTGCTGCGGGGGATCTTCATCGCTTCCGCAATTTCAACGTCGGTCATGTTGAAAAAGTAGTACAGCAATACGGCTTGTCTTTTTTCGTCCGGCAGGGTGTGCAGAGCTTCGGCAAGCAGTTTTGCAGTAATCTTCAAGCCTCCTGCGCAAAAGGCTTCTTCGTTGCCGTCTTGAAAATACTTGTCAACGGTGTAAAGCTGCCTTTCTTCCTGCGGGGTCAGGTCTGAAAAGATCACTTCGCGGAGTTGCCTACGCTTTCGCTCTCGGCAAGCGTCAATCAGTTCATTTCGTAAAGCGCGTTTGCAGTACGCATTAAACTCACATCTCGTTTGCCATTCCAGCCGATTAGGGTAATCCATGTTCTCACCCCCTTTCGTCCCGGGGGCGGGTTAGTATTTATCCCCTTTCGGCAACCCTCCACGGCGAAGCCGTGAATATGCCAACCGAAAAAGAAAACTTTTTCAAAAAAACTTTTGGAGAAGCAAAATGCGCCCGACTGCAAAATGCAACCGGGCGCAAGGGATTTGTCAGCAGTATTTAGATGTATTGACAGTTCATACTCATGGGCGAAATATCCCGACGGTGGGTAAAGGCTTTTTTTGAGCGTAGGCTATTTGGCGGGGTAGTACAAACAAAAATGAACATGACGATACCTCCTTGATACCGCCATATCCTTAAAAATGGGCGACTTTAATACACCCTCCGTATATCCATTTTTCTAAAAGGAAAACGGCGGCTTTGATTGTTATTTCAAAACCGCCGCTTAAACTGTAACCTCAATTAGCTGACAGCAACGGTTTATAAGCTGTAATCTGTCAGCAATCGTATAGGCAGAATGTAGTTGTCAAAGAAAAGAGCCGATAACCGCAAACTAAAATCTGCGTGTTATCGGCTCTGCGTCTTTGCGTCTGGCTCTTTGATAACTGACATATTTAATTGTTTTACATTGATTAGCGTTTCCTGTTTACACTTTGGGCAAAATAGCGGGAAGTTTTCAAGCACCGTATCGCTTCGTATCTTAATCCGCGTTTTGCTGTTACAGATCGGACACAATATAAAATCTGTTTGTTTCATTGTTTTAATTTCAAAATTACAGTTGCTTTTTGTTAAATATAGGTATACTTACGGCAAAGCATATCAAACTTGCAACCACTGTAATTAAAATAGCTACGATGTATGTTTTTGCTTCTGCAACACCGTAAATCAAAGGGTTTCCGTTGGCTAATAAGGTCGGCAAATATTTACTTATTTTAGGAAGCAAGCCGAGCAGATAAGACGCAAGGACAACGCTACCCGTTCCGACAAGCACACCTGTGTTTGAATTTGCAATCGTAGAGAATAAGATCATCAACGAAATTACACACACACCGAACAGCCACCAACATACCACAGAAAGGATAAGGTTTTGTGCTACCGAATTATCCCAGAAATATGCGTTATATCCGTATGTGACCCCAAAGCACAGCCAATAGCCAACCGTCCAAAGAACAGTAAGCACAACAGTTTTAGAAACAACGACCTTAAAGCGTTCAAGCCCTTTGGTTAAAGACAGAACCAACGTGCCCGATTGATATTCCTTGGTGAAGATGCTGCTTTGAAGCAAAACAAAGACAATCAATCCAAGTGGCATATTCTTAAAGAATTGCACCCAAGAATCCATTGCGCTTACAGTTACAGGCGTTACAGTCATACCGCTTTCCGCAAGGGAATCTGCCAATATCTCAAGCAGCCAAGGTGTTATTTTTGCCACAGCCGGATTCATAACGCCGAGCAGAACAAACAGTATGCCGAGAATCATCAATCTGCCCGAGCGAAACTGTTCCATTGTTTCTTTTTTTATAAAGGCAAGCAAGGATTTCATTTCTTAACCACCTCCATAAACAAAGACTCCAACGTTGGCTCTGCTCGTTCCAATTTCAAAAGTGCGATATGCCTATCCGCTATAAAGCGCAGTATATCAAATACGGTGTAATCGCCTTCGCAAAAAACAAGTTGATTTCTGCCGATTTGTTGCATATTAGGAAAAGTTTGTTGAAGAATAAGCATACCTGTATCATTTCCCGTTTCCAACTGATATTCTTCACTGCGGTATCTCGTTTTAATGTCGGAAAGTTTTCCTTGAACACCTACCACGCCGCTATTAAGAAAGGCCACGTCGGTACAAATGCGCTCTACGTCTGAAAGGATATGCGTGGAAAACAACACCGTCGTCTGTTCTCTGATAGCCAAAAGAATATCCAATATTTCTTTTCTTCCCACGGGATCAAGCGCAGAAGTGGGTTCATCACAGATCAACAGCTTTGGTCTATTTAAGAGAGCCTGTGCAATACCCAAACGCTGTTTCATACCTCTTGAAAAACCTTTTATGTGGTGAGTTTCATTCCCAAGTCCAACTAACTCCAATAGTTCCTTACAACGCTCTTCATTCTCTGTTCGCTTCATTCCTATAATTTCGCCGCAAAAGTGAAGATATTCTGCCGCCGTCATAAATGGATAAAACTCCGGTACGTCGGGCAGATAACCTATATAACGATTAGTTGTTGTTTGTCCGTAAACCACTTTTTCACCGTTTACTATAATCTCACCTGCATCCGCTTTTAAGAGTCCGAGTACCATTTTCATCGTCGTTGTTTTGCCTGCACCGTTTTTACCTATAAATCCGAATATGCTATGTTCTGGTACAGATAAATTCAGCCCATTCAAAACCTTTTTATCACTAAAACGCTTATACAGATCGGAGATGTATAACATATCCATTACGCATCCTCCTTTCCGAACAGAAAGTAAAGGATCGGCCCAACAAAGTTCATCAGTACAATGGTGATGATAAGCCACAAAGTACGATTTCCACGCTTATAGGTGTTATGGGTCAAAATGTGATGCAATGTATAACCCAACAGTGCAAATTCCGCAATTACAAGCGGAATCAAAAACGGAAGAAATTCCATAACCCTATCCATTTTTCTTTTCCTCCTTTCCATAAGTTTCTACACAGAAGCCGTGATATCCACAACAAGTACAGGTCAGCTTTCGGAGTGTCGGTGTATGTCTTGCCCAAAATGCTTCCTTAAAATTTGGTTTGAATACTTCATGGCACCGTGGACAGATATACGCAACTCGCTTGAAGTAAAAGTTGGATACCCAGATTCCATACGGAATCGCTAATAAAGCCCAAACAATGATAGGCCACCATATTCCTGTAGCTATCCACATAATAATTGATGTCCACTGAATTATGCCGATAGGAATACCCGAAATTAACAAAATGGCATGAAGCTGATTCATTTTCTTTTTGTTTCCCATCGCATATGCTATATCGCCGATAGATTCAACAGAGAAATTCTCCATGCTCTTTAGCTCTCGTCTGATTCCGTCAATCATTTCCAGCTTCGCTTTGCGCTCCCTGACTTCTTCTTGCAGAAGCTGCTCTTGCTGTTCAAGTAAAACAGAAATAACACTGCCCGGATTATCTTCTGAAAGTAGTTCACCAATGCTGTTAATTGAGATTCCTGCATCACGAAGAAAGCAAATGATCTTCATTCGCTTCAAATCCTGTTCAGAGTATAGCCGACGTCCACCCTCTGACAATTCGCTGGGAATGAGAATATTTCTGGAATCATAATACTGTACCGTTCGGACAGATACGCCACAGAGCTTTGCAATTTCTCCTGTTGTGTACTTTGACATAGCTTTCACCTCCTTACACTGCCTATTTTACATCATTACGCAGCGTCACAAGCAATACCTCACGCAAGGGGATTTTTCAAATATTCTCGATTTTTTGTTGAGTTTTAACTATAAATTCTATGTTGGTTTCTTTATGATGCAGCATTTTTAGGTCGATTTGCGATTTTCTTTTCGCCGCTCGTCAACGGGCTTTTCTGTGTCTTTGGGAATAAGCCACATATAGCCGATTTTTGAAACGCCGGGTATGCGGTTTTCCTCGCATAGCTTCTGTACGCGCCGCTCTGATATGCTCCATTTCTTTGCCGCTTGCGGACAAGACATATATTCCATGTTTCATACACCCTTTCACATAATTCTACAAGTATAATTATATACGGACAGCCGAACAAAAATCAAGGGACTATCTGTGAATTATATGCTTTATTTCGGTCAAGTCTATGATATGTGTACTCATATCGAAATCGAAAGGTGAACAGTAAAATGTAGTAGGGTGAAATGAGATGAAAAGAGAAGTCGCAAGATTTGATTTTAAGGCTTTCGGTCAAGCCATAAAAGCAGCAAGAAAGGCAAAGGGCATATCACGCAATCAGTTAGCGGATAAGATGAACATCGCTCCCCGCTATATCGCGTCCATTGAGAATAGCGGACAGCACCCAAGCCTGCAAATCTTTTATGAGCTTGTTACGCTTTTAGATGTTTCGGTAGACCAATTCTTTTTTCCAGACAAGGAAACAGATAAGTCCACACAACGGCGGCAGCTTGAAACATTGCTTGACAGCATGGACAACAAGGATTTGACGGTTATCACCGCCACAGCGAAAGCAATACAGGAAGTCAAAAATGAAACTGCGGGGGAATAAAATCCCCCGTTTTTTCGTGCAATACAGCCATTAGGAACGCCGCAAATTGCGGTGTTTTTTCTTTTCTGCGTTAGGGTTTGGCATTTCCTCGTTTTTAGCGTGGAAGAAAGCAAACAGAAGAATAGCAAGCATAGGAAGCGGGTACCCACTTCCGTATTTTCGCCCTCCCGCGCTGCGGCACGTCGGTTGAAAATTGCTTGTACCCTCACAGACTATCGCCTGTTGGGGCAGACCCTTGGGAAGTGTCCCAAACCCTCTATGAACGGAAAGGAGCGTTAGAGCATGGACGGACGGAAAAGGACGGTGCAGCTAAAGTTTCGCGTGACGGAAGCCGAGCGCGATTTAATACTGGAAAAAATGAAGTTAATACCTACCCGCAACATGGCGGCGTATCTGCGGAAAATCGCAATCGACGGATATATCATTCAAATAGACCATAGCGACATAAAGGCAATGACCGCCGAGATACAGAAAATCGGGGTCAACGTCAATCAGATCGCGCGGCGCGTGAACAGTACGGGCAGCGTCTATCAAGAGGACATAGACGAGATAAAGGGGGTGCTGAATGAGATATGGCGGTTACAAAGATTAAGCCTATTAAAAGCACGTTGAGCAAAGCCCTTGACTATATCCAAAACCCCGCCAAGACAGAAGAAAAACTGCTTGTGTCCTCGTTCGGCTGTTCCTATGAAACGGCAGATATTGAGTTTGCATATACCCTGTCGCAAGCGTTAGAGAAAGGCAACAATTTAGCCCACCACCTCATGCAATCCTTTGAGCCGGGGGAAGTCAGTTATGAAAAGGCGCATGAGATAGGTCGTCAGCTTGCCGACGCGGTAACAAAGGGGCAACACGAATATGTGTTGACTACCCACATAGACAAGGGGCATATCCATAACCATGTGATTTTTTGTGCGGTCAATTTCATCGACCACCGCAAATACAATTCCAACAAGCGGAGCTATTACGGCATACGCAACATCAGCGACAGGCTGTGCCGGGAAAACGGCTTGTCCGTCGTTGTCCCCGGCAGGGGCAGCAAGGGAAAGAGCTATGCGGAGTACCAGGCAGACAGGGCGGGTACAAGCTGGAAAGGCAAGCTGAAAATTGCCGTTGATACGCTTATCCCGCAAGCGTCAGACTTTACCGATTTTCTGCGGCTGCTGCAAGCTGCGGGTTATGAGATAAAGCCCGGTAAATACATATGCTTTCTGCTCCAATTCCCCGACGGTGGGCGTCTGCGGCGTGTTGTTGATGATACCGTCAAAATTGTTGTCGTTCTGCTCCACAATATCCTCAACGTGCTTTAGATAATTCTGCGGCTGCAAAAACTCCGGCGTCTGTCGATAGCCGATGCTGTCAACGTAATGCGCCGTGTCCTGCCCGTTCTGATGCAGTACCACCACATCGGAAACGGAAAGGCTGTGTCCCTTAAAGTCTTTCGGGTGGTCGATATTAAAGCGGGTAAAAATAGCTTCAAGGCTCGTACCCGGTGCAAGGGGCGCGGAATAGATCAGGTCATAGTTCGCAGGATCAACCGCGTGTCCCGTTGCGGTCAGACGGTCGTAAGGCTCAAAGCGCAAATCCCGCGTTTCGTCGCCGCGTTTGAGCTGGTAAATGGAAAAGCTGTCCCTGTCCGGCTCCTGCGCCTTTGTGCGCTCCGCAAGTGTCTTTTCGGCACGTTGCAAAACGGCATCGCTAACGGGTAGCGCATACAGCCCGGAAGCAGAGGAAAAGCCGACGTTATTGAAAACATAGTCCACCTCACTATCCTTCAACGCGCCCGCCGCAAAATACTTCTCCCGCGTGGGTTCTGCACTCACCTTGCCATCCGCGATGTCGTAATTCAGCCCGGTTTCGATATGGGAGCAGATGTTTCCGTCTACCGCCAGTGTTACATAGTACCAGCCCATATATCCGCTGCTTTGACTGTCCGCACCGTCGTTGAACTCGACATTGAGCAGGGTGTAGGGCTTCAAGCCCTTCTGCGCGGCAATGGCATTGTCCTTTGCTTCGCGCTCCATGAGGGAAGCGAGGGCGGCTTCCTTTGTCGCGCTGACGATCTCCGGGTTGTACCGCAGCAGGGTAGCGTTGACAAGCTCCCGCTGTACCGCCGCGGTCTTTGCTTTCGGCGTAAGGCGGTTGCCGAGAAACAGGGACGCGCCGTTATCAAAGCGGATGGATATATCGCTTGTGCCGCGCCATTTTCCCGTACAGGGCGACGTTTCAATCCTGCCCGCAGTACCGCCGAACGCCTGCGCAATCACCCCGATTTTCTCCTGCGTGGAAAGCGCCTCGTATTTTTCTGCGATTGCGGCGGCTTTTTTCTGCAAGTCCGTAAGGGGTGGGTCGGCTTTTTCGCTCTGTGCCTCCTGCGCGGCGGCAAGATCGGGCGCGGCTTTCTCGGCTTCGTGCTGCTTTTGCAGCTCTGCGATATGTCCGTCAATGCTGTTGATGATGTCTGCGGCGGCAGAGCGGATCGTTTCAAGGGAGCTTTTCAGCTCCGCAAGCTCCCGCCCGCTGCTCCACCCGGCAACATAGCCGAAAGAGTAGTCCGACGTATCAAGCCCGTAATGCTGGCAAACGGTGTAGGCGACGCTTTCCGCTTCCACCTCGCGGGTGCGGCGGTCTACGCGGGGCTGCTGCTCGTCTTTGGGAGCGTTCAGGTCAATATCGTGCAGCTTTGCGTGGGCGATTTCGTGAATGGCGGTTTTGAGCGTTTGCAGCTCGCTCATGCCCTCGTCAAGCGCAATACGCTTGTCCTCCAAGTGATAATAGCCGTGTGCGCCGCCCTCGATTTTCTCAAAGCCGATGGGGACGGGAGAGGTCTTTTCAAGGGCTGTGAAAAAATCACTGTACTGCTCCACATCGCCTGTCAGCGCGTCCACGGCAATATCCGGCAATTCCTTTCCCTCGGTTTGGGACACGTCAAAGACGGACACCACCTTGTAGGCGGGTATGGTGATCTCCTTTTCCTCGGTGACGGGCTTTCCGTCCCTGCCGATCACGGGCTTTTGGGTCTGCGGGTCGATTTTCTCCGTTTCCTGTTTGATTTTGAACGGCGACGGGGCGATAATTTTAATACCTTTTTCGCCTTTTTTGACGTTGCGCTGAAACTGGTTTTTCCAAGCGGTAAAGCCAGCGATAAGGGAAGCGTCGGGCTTCTGCATTGCAATCAAGAGGGTGTTGTTGAAGCTGTAATTATGAAACTTTGACATGACGCGCAGATACTCCTTATAGCGTTCGCTGTCGAACAGCTCCGTAATACCTTGCTCCAAACGGTCGGTAATCTCCTTGAGCTTTTCGGCGGGCTTTTCTGCGGTAAGGTTAATAGGGATAACGGGCTGCGGCTGCGGCGGCTCGACGGTAAGCGTCGCCGCTTGCCTTGTGCCGATAGCATCCATTTCAACCTTTTCCGGGTCAAGGTGCGCCGGCTGTGGGTAGCTCATAATGCGGTATTCTTTGGGAATATCGCGCCCGTTGTACCACTCCGAAAAGGTGTTTTTATTGTTGTAAACATAGCCCTGTTCGGTGAAGCGTCCTCCGTCATTGATAGCGGCGTCGCGCCCGTATTCCTCATACATGAAATACTTTTTTGCTTCTTCGGGCAGCTCCAATTCGTCCAGCTCGTCGATAAGGTAATAGCCGTAATCTTCTTCGCTTTGGACGGTGGGATAAAGCCAATAGCAATCAAGGTTTTGTGCAAGGTTGATTAGGTCTTTGAGATTTCCTGCGTACTCACCAAGCGTTACCGCCGCTGCAAACTTTGCAGCACCTCCATTCCTCTCTGCCTCCATTGTATCCGCAGATGCTCATCATGGCAAATGTGCAAATGAAAATCTTCCGAAAAGCGAATACGGCAGCCTATTGAAAGGCTGCCGTAGATCGACAAACTGGAATTTTCAAATTAGTCTTTGCAAATAACCTTTGAACCTTCACCATCAATTACAATTCCCTGACGGTTGTTAATTGGGCATAGATTCAAATCCGAAAACTCAGTCATTATTTTCTCGGTAGCTTTCTTAAATGGTGCTGTAAGATAATGCGGAAGAACATAGAAATCAATCAAATCAAGCCCTGCATCATCTTCTTGTGAGTAGTCCTCCGGCTTTTCATCCATTGGCTCGATATATTGGATGCTTGGAGCGCATATAATCGCACCTGCCGATTCACCAATCATCAGTTTTCCCTTTGCCAATTCTTTCTTCAACAGCTCATCCGTTCCCGTTTTACGGAGCTGGTCTATAAGGAAAAAAGAATTTCCGCCGGTAAAATATATCACATCCGCATCTCCAAAAACAGACTGTACCGTTGAATAAGCCTCCGTTGAAATATCAATTTCAGTTACGATTGCTCCCAACTTTTTGAATAATTTTCGAGCCGAGCCGACATAACCGGTGTAGCCTTCACGCAGTGAAGCTGTTGGAATAAATGCGACTTTCTTATTTTCAATTTCTTCCTTTATCAGACTTCCCACACTTGAAAAGTGCGAACATAAAAATAGTTTCATCAATATTCTCCTTTATATATAAATTTCGATTTGTCAGTCTCATTCTATCACACACTCGGTACATTTCCCGGCTCGCGTATCACAGCGGCGGTGCGGCAGATCACGAGTTATAGCTCGGCAATCTGCTCTACTGCATACAGCGGCAAATTCACAAGCCGGTCTTCTTTTTTGAAATCCGCCATTGAAGTACGGACGGCGATTTCGGGTGTGAACTTCTCCTGATAGGTTTTCAGGCTTTTTGCCCGGAGGTTGGTTTCAGCCTTCACCTCTACCGGAATCACCTGCTCGCCTGTATCCACGATGAAGTCAATTTCGCAGGAACCTCTGTCATTGGTGTAGTAGTAAACGCCCAGATCCTCAATGGTTTTCAGCTGCTGGCAAACATACTGCTCCGTAAGGGCACCTTTGAATTCAATAAAGAGGTCGTTTCCGTCCAGTAAGGTGCGCTGGCGAAGGCCTGCCATACACCCAAGCAGTCCCACATCCACAAGGAACAGCTTGAATGCCTTTAAGTCCTCATAGGCCTTCAGGGGAATTCCGCCAGCGTTTACACGGCTGATCTTATGAACCAGTCCGCAATCGGAAAGCCACAGAATCGCCGTTTCATAATCCTTGGCCCGCGCGCCCTCTCGAACGAGGCCATAGACGAACTTCTTGTTTTCTCTTGCCAACTGCGAGGGGATGCTGTTCCAAAGCATGCGGATCTTAGGGACGATCTCATTCGGTGCGTGTTTGGAAAAGTCCTGCTCATAAGCGGCAAGGATTCTCTTTTGTATCTCGCGGACCTCATTAAAATCCTTATTCTCCGCAAAGCTCTGCACCGCTTCCGGCATACCGCCTACAAAATAATACTGCTTGAGCGCATCAATGTAGGTCTGCTTAAAGCTCGTGATCATCGGATAATCCTGCTTGTTGAGCAGCTCTGCAAAACGCTCCTTACCGGTGGCCATCAAAAACTCCTTGAAAGAGAGCGGGTATAGCTTCAAAAAATCCACTTTGCCCACCGGGAATGAAGTGCCTTCATGCAGGGCAATGCCCAGCAGAGAGCCTGCGCATACAATGTGGTACTCCGGCGCATTTTCGTAAAAGTACTTGAGAGAGCTGAGCGCTCTTGGCACTTCCTGTACCTCATCAAAAATCAGGAGGGTGTGGTCGGGATCAATTTTTCGGCCGGAATACAATTCCAACCCCATGATCAAACGCTCTGTGTCCAGATCAGAGGCAAACAGTTCAGCCATTCTGGAATTGGAATCGAAGTTGATATATACGGTATCGGTATAATAGAGCTTTCCGAATTCCTTCATCAGCCAGGTTTTCCCGACTTGCCGTGCTCCCTCGATAATCAGCGGCTTCCGCCGCTTGCTTTCTTTCCATTTCAGTAGCTTTTCCATTGCGATTCGATACATACTTGCACCCCCTATCTCATACTGCAAATATAGTATACCACCGAATCGCAAAAAATGCAATGAATTTTGGGATTTGATCTACATTTTTTACAGTGAACTTTTGATGCGCATACACACTTTTCACGACGAACTCAGAAAATGCGTTCATGATATTGTAGTAGTCAAGAAAAGTAGACACGAAAAATATTTATTTTTGATTTGCTTTTTCAAAAGTAGACATGAGGAACATTTTTGCGGAAGTTGTTTTTTCAAAAGTGGACACGATGATTCCACGCCTTGTAAGGGCCTTGTTTGCAAGGGATAGTAGTTTTGGATAGAGTAGAGAGTTTAACGATTTCTTTTTCCGGTATTCTCTGTCCCTCGGATTTCCTCATGATAGAAATAATCCACGATTACCGGATGTCCCTGCGGGACTCTGCCATAAGGCATTTCATTATCCACAAAGGGACAATCATACTTCTTAGCCATTTCCTCAGCTTTTACTTCAAGTGCTTCAAAATAACTGCGGTTATGCTTGTTATAGATCTCATCGTAAAGCGGTACAAGATCAAGATATTTTCCGGCGATATAATCCATGATCGTCTTTTTGAAGCCGCCTCGAAGATTGAGGTTTTCGAGCCAGAACAGATCGCACTGATCCTTTACCCGCTCGAAGATGGCTTCAAAGTCCGTGATACCGGGGAATACCGGGGATACGAAACAGACAGTACGGATCCCTGCGTCATATACCTGCTTCATAGCAGCGATACGACGCTCAATGCTTGAAGCAGAGTCCATATCGTTCTTGAAATTTTCATCCAGTGTGTTGATCGACCATGAAACGGTCACTCGTCCAAGGTTCTTCAGCAGATCAATATCCCGTACCACAAGATCAGACTTTGTGCAAATCAAAATATCTGCGTCACTGCCGATCAGCTGCTCCAGAAGCTTTCTGGTATTCCTGAATTGCTCCTCCTGTGGATTATAGCCATCCGTCACAGAAC
Organism: Clostridiaceae bacterium Marseille-Q4149; assembly: GCA_018228685.1. GTDB lineage: Bacteria > Bacillota > Clostridia > Oscillospirales > Oscillospiraceae > Vescimonas > Vescimonas cirricatena. The sequence goes on along the minus strand of CP073691.1, from coordinate 383,926 downwards.
CGATGACCACACGCTGTCCGGCATATTTCTTCGGATTTTTAATTTCCGGCCAATGCTTCACATCAAGGAAAGTGCCCCATTCCTCCGTGTGTCCGGTAAAGCGCTTCATAAATGAAGCATAGCAATACTTGCAGGCATGTGTACAGCCCACATAGGGATTGACCGAGTACCCGCCTACCGGCAGACTGGACTTGGTCATGATGTTCTTTGTTTCCACCTCACGAATGAGGATTCCATCGATTACTTCTGCCATGATCTCTGTACCTCTAACACTTTATTGAATTCCTCCGGCATTTCCTGAATCATATTTTCATTCCCTATGATAGGGACAAGGTCTTCCTTCATAAACACCGGAATGCCGAGTGCGTGTGCCTGATCCGTCAGAGACCATGCCCATTCCGCCTCCGTATGAATCTTCCTGCTCTGAGCCCCGGTCATAGTGCCGACAACGATCCAGTTGATTCCGGAAAGGTCAACTGTACCGGGATCGTCGAATAACGGTTCAAAGGTAACATGGTAATGCTTTGCTCTGATGTTTTTCCGAAGGGCGTCGATACGCCACAGTTCGGCTTTCCTCGTCACCGTAACGCCAAACCATGCGTTTTCCAGATCGGTATCAAAATCCAGCAGATCGGGGCGCTTGGTCAGGAACAGGAACTGATGCTGTGGATTTTCACGGATCTTTGCAAATACCTCGTCTCTCCATTCCGGCTTCCATCCGGAGAGATCGCTCATGCCGGTAAGAAGAAAGTTTTGCGGACGTTTCTTTTCCATCATCTTGAGCTTACCCGGAAAGAAATCAGGATCAGCAAAGTCATCGATCATATGCCAGCGTTTCACATTGTTGCGGGCATAGCAATATGCACACCCCACTGTGCAGCCGATGACGAGATTCATGTTCTGAATCTGATCTTTGATACAAATACTCATGACTTCTGCCACTCCTCAAGATTCTTTCTGATGCGGTCGAGGCATTCCTCAAACCGGGTAATTTCTTCCTCTGAAAAACCCTTGTAGTAAATGCTGCCCATCTCATCAGATACAGAATCGTACTCGCCCTTTAAGGCATGTGCTTTCTCAGTCAGAAACAGGAGTGTTTTCCTTTTGTCCGTTTCAGACTGAACACGGCTTATCAGTCCTTGATTTTCCATTCTTTCCAGCATCGTCGTAAGAGATGTTATCGCTAATCCGCATTTGACCGAGAGTGACCTGATCGAGATTCCATCCTCCTGCCACAGCACATAAAGAATACGCCCCTGGGCTCCATTAAACGCATCGATATTTTTTTCGCTGAGAATCTTCTCAAAAATCCGGTCTCCAAGTTGTTTTATTTTGGTGACAAGAAATCCACCATTTGTTTTCATGCAAAAGCTCCTATATAGTAGTTTATAAAATCATACTATATAGGAGCTTTATTGTCAAGAGCTTGTATGTTTGAATAGAGGTAAATTGAAATTTGTCAGCCTCATTCTATCGCACACTCGGTACATTTCCCGGCTTGCGTATCACAGCGGCAATGCAGGTATTCCACATTGCCGCTGTGATTTTCTTTTTAGCGTTCTCTGTCTGCGGATGATTTTTGCGGCTCCTCCTCGCCACGCTCACCGTCCACGATCTCGTTCTCTCTTTTGTCGAAATTGAGCATCGCATTCAGTTCATTTAGCCGTGCCGATTTGGTTTTCAGTTCTTCCTCCTGGGGGAATGGCTTCTGTACCTCTGCCTTTGCATTTTCAAGCTGAACCCGCGTATTCTCCAGTTGCTCGACACACGCCGCCATTCGTTCCTCAAAAGCAGAGAGGGTGTTATCCAGTCGCTGAATATTGCCGAAGATGTCCGTTCCCAGCGTGACCGTATGCCGCAGCTGATGAATCAGTGTGATCTTATATTCTCGGCTGAAGGTGTCGAAGGACAGTTCCATATCGAAGCCTCTGTACTGGCCGATGGGAATCGGATCGGGGCTTGTCATGGACTTGCAAAGGCCAAGAATGGCATCGCCGGCAGCCTTCTTTTCCCTTACCGTGCCACCCGGCATAATCATCGGGGAGAAGCCGTCCTCGTTGGGCTCGGTATTTCTTTTGCGCTGGTCAATATCTGTCTGATAGCCCTCAATGCGCTGCTCCAACGATTTGATTTTCTGCGGAAACTCCTTCAGAATTTGATCCTCCAGAGCATAGCGCTGGCTCAGATGGTTGGCCTTGAGCAGCTTCAGGCGAGACACATCAATATCTAAATCCATCTTCTCCTTGATGTGGGGATTGCCGGCGCACAGCGCCTTGATTTCCGCATAGCTCAGGGCGGTTTCGTCAATGTCCTCCGCAGAGCGCACCGGGGATTTGCTGGTCATGATCTGCCCAATGAACTTCTGCTTGGATTCCACCAACTGATACAGGTAGCTGTCGAAGGTGTTCTCCGTGACATATGCTTTACCACCTCGGAAGCCACAGGGTCAACTACAAGCGTTTGCTTGTCGGACGGTAATCTGTTGTAACCATAGGGAATAGAACCGCTACAACGCTTTCCGTCTTTCATACGGGCATCGAATATAGCTTTGATTTTATTGCTCGTGTCTTTGGCATACCATTCATTCATAATATTCAAAAACGGAGCAAAGTCATTATCCGAAGCGTTGTTACTGTCAATACTGTTGTTAATTGCAAGGAAACGGACATTTTTCTGTGGAAACAGAACTTCCGTATAGAACCCGACTTGCAGATAATTTCGCCCTAATCGGCTCATATCCTTAACAATCAAGGTTTCTACATTTCCTGCTTCAACTTCTTTTATCAGAGATTGAAAACCGGGGCGATTGAAATTCACACCCGAAAATCCGTCATCGGTAAAATGGCGGATATTTTCAAAGCCATTCCTACGGGCATAGTCTTCGAGGTATTTCTTTTGATTGGTAATAGAATTACTCTCGCCGGTAAGGTCATCATCTCTCGACAAACGCTCGTAAAGTGCTGTAATTCTTGAAGTCCTTGACATTCTTTTTACCTCCTTCCTTATGTATTTTTCAATTTAGGACAGTTAAATTTCCTCCATGATCTTATAGCCATTAACTCTGCCGGTGCCGTAGGTGTTGTGGGCTTTTACATTGCTGCGGTCATAGGATTTTCCCTCCACATTCCATTCGCCGGTGTACTGCGCGTAGTGAACATGGATGTTCCACTGGCAGTAGCGTGGGGTGCTGAACAGTTCAAACATGAACTCCTCAATGATTTCCGGAGGCAGCCATGTTGCGCCCAACCTTACGGAAATCTCACTTGCCGTCAGGTCAACCGGCTGCACCGCCTCAAGGGCCCGGACATTCTCACCGTAATCTTCGGGGTAGAGCTCCGCACTCCGCTTTGCCCAACGGAGCTTTTCACGGACATTGCCGGAGAGATATTCATCGGCAGGGAGATACTTCGGCTTGCCGTCCTCTTCGCTTATGTGCATGGGGTTGAGGAAAATAACACCCTTCAAATCCTCAAACAGCTCCTGCTCGGTTTTGGCGGTGAGCTGCGACATATATGGCATGTCGATTCTCGCTTTTTCCGCAAGAGACAGAGCATAGGCCTCGGAAGCCGTGTCAACCGACTGCACCGTTACCTTCTGCTTGATGGTTCGTTTGGAGAACATATCTGCCTTGCGGAGGAAGTTGCCCTCATCATCCAGCACCTCCAGCGAGGCAAGCAGGCAGTAGGAGCTGTCGGAATTGAAAGCCGAATTGTTGGCTCTTGCGCTGATAAGCCCATATTTTTTGCTGAAATCATCATAGAGGCGATTGAGTTTTTCCTGCTCTGCCTTGATATCGGCATCGGGATAGTCCTCCGTCTGGTACTCAATCAGCGTCCGGACACAATCACAGATGGCAATCATGCCTTTGATGCGGCTTTCGGCAGTCGCGGAAACATCCACGGGATTCATGCGGCTGTTTTCGCGGTAATAAATCTTGCCGTCCACCACCGTGAAGCTGAAATTGCGCACATCAGGGTCAGCAGGAATAGAAAGGTCCTCATCCTCCGCTTCAAGATCGTCGATTTCAAATTCGGTAATCTCGGCATGAATGTTCTGGATGGCATCCCGCAAGAGGTCCCCAAGCTCTGCATTTTCATAAGCAATACAGGCGGGCTCCATGCCGTGAGGCCCGCTGACCATCTGCATGTCGCCCAACACCATTTCAGGGTTGTCCACAAAATAGGCGTTCATCCGGATGCCATTGGCGTCGGTGGCCAGATGCACCCAATCGGGCTCAATATCCACCAATCGGTCACGCTTTTGGAGGAAGATAATGTCCGATGTGACCTCTGTGCCGGCAGCGGCCTTGAAGGTATCATTCGGCAGCCGGATAGCGCCGAGGAGGTCCGCTCTCTGCGCGATATACTTTCGAACATTGGGATTTTCCTTATCCAGCGTACCCTTTGAGGTAATGAAGGCGATCACGCCGCCGGGTCTCACCTTATCCAAGGTGCGGGCGAAGAAATAGTCGTGAATGAGGAAGTTGTGCTTGTCGTAGCGCTTGTCGGGCACCTTGAACTGCCCGAAGGGGACATTACCGATTGCAGCGTCAAAGAAGCTGTCGGGAAGGTTTGTATTCTCAAAGCCCTGCACCGCGATGCTGTTTTTCTGATAAAGCTGCTGCGCAATTCGCCCGGAAATACTGTCAAGCTCCACGCCGTAGAATTTCGCGTCATTCATGCTTTCGGGAACAAGCCCCATAAAGTTGCCGATGCCGCAGGAGGGCTCCAGCACATTGCCGGTCTGAAAGTGCATGTTCTCCAGGGCACTGTACACCGCCTTGATCACCACGGGCGGCGTATAGAAGGCCGTCAGCGTAGATTCTCTTGCCGACGCATATTCCTCATCGGAAAGCACATTCTTCAGCTCGGTATAATGGGGATTGTCCTCCTTGAAGAACTCGGTAAACTCTTGTGCATCTCCATTGGCATAGGTAACGCGGCCCACCAGCGGCTTGTCCCGCGCCATGTTCTGCCGCTGCACATCCAGATCATAGGCCGTACAGTAGCAGTTATAATCTCCGGGGGACGGATTGCAGCGCAGGCAGTAGCGGTAATGCTCGGTTTCCACGATGTAGCCGTAGTTTTGTGTCCAGCCGCTGCTGATTTTCCCTCCGTGTTCATAGCAGAAACGCTCCATGGCGAAGCGGTTTTTCAGCACACTCTCCCGCAGCGTGTCCACGACCTCCTGCAGCTCCGCCTTGAAAGCAGGGCTGTTCAGTTCCTCCGGGCCACGGGGCCACCAGGTATGCCAGAACTCGTTGCCGCTGCGCCCGAAGTCCATACGGACATGTCCAACGGTACCCAGCCGCTTATCTTCTTCGGGATGTGGGGTATAAAATAAGCCCGCCTCCTCCGGGCGGGCAGGTCGGATATGAAATTTCATATTCTCCGCGGGATACGAAAGCTGATGCACCTCGCAGAACTCGCGGAGCGTCATGTCGCCTTCATCGAGAAAACCGAGCTCATCCCTCACATCCAGCCGACCGGACTTAGGCATCGCCAGCTTTTCCGGCATCAGCACCGAGCCTGCGTGGTTGACCACAACATTTTCTTCCATGTAGCACAGCTCACCGGGATCATCGTCAGAGCCGCGAATGTCGTAGCAGTACCAGCCCTTCGGCACGGTATCACGGGCGATGCGCCCGTTGGTGAACAGCGCGGGCTTATCAAATACTTCAATGTGTTGGAATTTCTCTGTTCTTGCGTTTACAGCTATTCGGTGTTCCTTCCTTTCATTTTTGGTAACGGCAAACATACTACACATCTGCCGCAAAGTCTACTGAAACATTATTTATGACATCTATTAGTTAGTTGAATGTTATCATAAATATGTACTGGCCATTCACTCTGGTAAGTCCGTAGGTGATACCCGCTTCATCGTTATATACATTTCCTTCTTGATATGCACGCACAATCTGTTTTCCAATATTACCTGCTTGAACTGTATCCGCCGCGACATCACATGTCTCAATGATACCCATCATAGTTTTTGCGATCTTGTCTTCATCTTCTGTGAAGAACTTTACTGTGAGTATCTTGATCGAGGCGCTGTTTTCATCTTCTGCGTCCATTACAACCTCGCCATCAGAAAAAAGAATAGCCGCTATGGCTTCTCCGTCCGTGTAATTTGGATCAAAGCCCCCTACGCCCGTGACACCTGCAACCATTTCGCCGGCGCGTTTGTTCAGTTCCGCCTGCTGACAATATAGATTCTGCGTAAGAAGCACACAGAAATCTTTCGGGCTCAGCAAAAGATGTCCGTCCTCAACCAGACTTTCAATTGCATAGGATGTAGTCTGTGTCTTTCCGCACCGCGAACAAGTTTGTTCTTTTGTACCACTTTCAGTCGCAGTTGCCTTTTTTTCCACCTTCCAACTCCCCCAACTGTGGCCCAAGGCGTCTCCTTCGGTCTCTCCACACTTTGAACATACTTTGGGCTCTGTGCAGGTTGCGTCTGTCCACTCATGCCTGCATGAACATGCACTCAGGCTCATTAGCAATAACGCCGCGCAGAAAATAGACACGATCACTTGATAGCTTTTCTTCATTGTTTCCTCCCAAATGAACATATTTGTACATAAGTACACCATAAATATTATAGTCTTTTTAACGACTATAGTCAATATCGTGGTCACACCCTAAGATAAAAATATTATCTTAGGGAGGAATACGCATGATAAGCTATGACGCCTTTTGGGACACACTGAAAACATCGAAGGAATCCACTTACTCGCTGATTAAAAATCATCACATTTCCAGCTCTACGATTGATAAACTGCGTAAGAATAAGCCTTTGAATACAACTACAATCAATGACTTATGCCGTATTCTGAACTGTCAAGTGCAAGACATTATGACATATATCCCCTCGAGCGACGATCAAATACTATAGCCGCAAACCCCACACCTGACGATAGCCCTTATATAACGAGGATTCCAGGAAATTATCGTTTTTAACGCAATTTTTTCCTCGCCCTTATCAGCGTACTCTTACTGTTTCCCGTCAACTCCTCAACTTGTTTACAAAGCCTCCCCCAACAGCAAAGGGAGAGCACCCATGCTCCCCCTTTTTGCATATTCAGTTGACCTTAATGACCTTTTGCTTCTGGCCCAACAGGTTGACCGGACTGAACGCCGTATGCTGCAGCTGCAGAAACCTATCATCTATTTCAGTATAGCGCTTGGTCATCCGCAAGTCACTGTGCCCCATCTGCTTTTGCAGTGTGAACAGGTCTCCGCCATTTTGGAGATACAACGTGGCAAAACTATGCCTCAACTGATACGGTGTGATTTTGACGCCGCTCAGGCGGCTGACCTTAGCAAAGTCTTTGTCCAGATAGGTTGTAGTCAGGCGGCCGCCCTCGTAATTGGGAAACAGCCAATTCTCCCACTCCTGCGGCTTCATGTGGATGAAAGCAGCAACAGCCTTTGCGGTCTGCGGGCTTAGATACAGCAGCCGCTCACGTCTCGTTTTTGCCACGGTCTTGCTGACTCTCAGCGTATGCTCCATCGCATTGAAATCACTGTCCCGCAATCCAAGCAATTCTTTTGTGCGGATGCCGCAATCCATCATCACCAGCACAATGGTGAATGTCCTCATTCCTGTATAGGTCTTCTTATCCAGGCAATTCATAAAGCGCTGCAAATCACTTACAGAAACCGGCTTGATGTTCCCCTCATCGCGGCGCTTTTTCAGCTCGTTGGCCGTAATAGGATTTTTCGGAATATACTCCTGCCGCACCATCCAGTTGAAAAAGGCGCTGATGTACTGGTACGGTTTGTTATAGCGTGCAGGGCTGGTATCAGGTATTGCGGCAAAAAAAGCCAGTGTGTCCTGCTCCAGGAGAGAGTATTCCGTGCTATTCCTGCTGCCGCAGACAAAACGCTCCAGCTGGGCTTGATAGTCATGCATCGTCTCGTCACTGAGCATTTGCGCCTGTTTGATAGCAAGAAACTCCTTCGCCGCAGCCTCCAGTGTAGGGCGTTCCTTCGCTTCGACGATTTTCCGCATTCTCATGGGATGCTCCTTTCTGCAAACCCTCATTCAAGAATGGATTTTCGGGGAAAACTCAGAGCCTCTCTGTTGCGATTATGCAACTTTTCCACGCAAAATAGAAAGGATTCCGGGCATTTCTGCTCAGAATCCTTACATTTGGAGGTGACACCCAGATTTGAACTGGGGAATGAGGGTTTTGCAGACCCTTGCCTTACCACTTGGCTATGTCACCATATAAGAGAAACGGCTTTTCGGGGCCGTTTCTCTGTTTGGAGCGGGCGACGAGGCTCGAACTCGCTACCTCGACCTTGGCAAGGTCGCGCTCTACCAGATGAGCTACGCCCGCATATGGCGCCGGTATTCCAGCACCATGGTGCCTCCGGTCGGAGTCGAACCAACGACACGCGGATTTTCAGTCCGCTGCTCTACCAACTGAGCTACAGAGGCAAATGGCGACCAAGATGGGGCTCGAACCCACGACCTCCAGCGTGACAGGCTGGCGTTCTAACCAACTGAACTACTTGGCCATGAAATTTGGTGGGAACAACTGGACTCGAACCAGTGACCCCCTGCTTGTAAGGCAGGTGCTCTAACCAGCTGAGCTATGCTCCCGTCCTTGCCGCACACATTAGTACCGCGGCGACAAGAGAGATTATACTAAATATTAGCCAGACTGTCAACACCAAATTTCAATTTTTTTACTATTTTTTTCGGGCGTCCGCGGCCAGCTGCTCCAGCTGCTGGCGGTCGAAGTCATACACCGCGTCGCAGAACTGGCAGGTCATGTGGCAGGAGCCCTGCTCCCGCAGGATGCCCTCCAGCTCGTCGGCCCCCAGGGACAGCAGCGCCCGCTCCACCCGCTGGCGGCTGCAATAGCACTTGTAGCTTACCGGGCAGGTCTCCAGAATCTTCAGCTCAAAATCGGACATCACCGTCCGCAGCAGGTGCTCCGGGTCCGGATCCCGGTCCAGGATGGCGGACACCGGCCCGGCGGCCATGATGCCGCCCTCCACCTTGGCAATGGTGTCCTCCCCGGCCCCGGGCATCAGCTGGATGAGATAGCCCCCGGCGGCCTTGACGCTGTGATCCCGGTCCACCAGCACCCCCAGGGCGCAGGCGGTGGGAATCTGCTCCGACTCCACGAAATAACCAGCAATATCCTCGGCGATCTCGCCGCCCATCAGGTCCACGGTGCCCACATAGGGCTCCTTCATGTGCAGGTCCTTGATGACGGTGATGGTGCCCTCGCCGCCCACGGCGCCGCCTACGTCCAGCTTGCCGTCGTCCCGCAGGGGCAGGTCCACCTGGGGATTGGCCACATAGCCCCGGACGTTGCCCTCGGCGTCGGACACCGCCAGCACCGTACCCAGAGGGCCGCCGCCCTTGATCTGCAGGGTCAGGCTGGCTCCCTGGCCCTTCAGGGCGTTGCCCATCATGGACGCGCCGGCCAGAGCCCGGCCCAGGGCCGCCGTGGCCACCGGGCTGGCGTGATGGATCTGCCGTGCCCGCTCGGTAAGCTCCCGGCTGCAGATGGCCGCGGCCTGCACCAGGCCGTCGGTGGAAATCGCTCTTACAATATAATCGCTCATGCTTACAAAACCTCTTTTATTTGCGAATGCAGGTGAAATACACCCGATCCTCACCGGGTACGGGGCGGCGCAGCTTCCCGTCGCCCCAGGTGCGCACGTCGGCAAAGCCCGCCTCCTCCAGCCACCGGGTCAGCTGCTCCACGGAGTAGCCCCGCTGGCGGTGCAGCTCGAAGCTGCGGTCCCAGGACCCGTCCTCCGCCAGGGTGAACAAGTCCATATAATAGGTACACAGCCCCCGGCGATACTCGGTGCGCCACACGCAGTAGGTGTCCTCCGTCTCGTCCAGGAACACCTGTCCGTCCAGGGCGGCCAGCCACTCCGGCAGCCGCACGTCGAAGGCCAGCAGGCCCCCGGGGCTGATGAACAGGTGCAGCCGCTGAAAGGTCCGCTGCACGTCCCGGGGATTTGTCAGATAGTTCAGGCTGTCCAGGCAGCAGATGGCGGCGTCCACGGTGCCGTACAGGTCCAGCCGGGGCATGGACTGGTGCAGGAACAGGGGCGGTACCTCCGCCGGGGCGCTTTTCTCCCGGGCGGCGGCCAGCATCTCCTGGGACCCGTCCACAGCGATGAGCTCATAGCCCCGCCCGGCCAGCAGCCAGGTCATGGACCCGGTGCCGCAAGCCAGGTCCAGCACCGTGTGCACCGGGATGCGGCTGCGGCGGAACAGCTTTTCCAGAAAGTCCGCCCGCTTTTCATACCCCACGTCCCAGGTCAGCTCGTCATAGGCCCCGGCCAGCTGCTGGTAGCTGCTCATTTGTCCTCCTGCTCCTTCATGCGCTCCAGCACGTTCTCGTACCCTCCCGCGCCGTTGAGCAGGGACCGGTTCACCCGGCTGATGGTGGCGCTGGAGGCGCCGGTTTTCTCCAGAATATCGCTGTAGAGCATCCCATCGTTGAGCAGGGTGGCCACTTCGTACCGCTGCTCCATAGAACGCAGCTCGGAAATGGTGCACAGGTCCTGGAAGAAGCTATAGCACTCCTCCTCATTTTTCAGCGTCAGGATCGCCCGGTACAGCAGGTCGCTTTTTTCCTTCTGGGCAATCTTGGATTTCGCCGCTCTTACCATAATTGTTTTTCCTCCGTTTCCAAAAAACGTAGTATTTGTTTTCCTCGGGTAGTCATTTTACCATTTTAACCTATAAAAGTAAACCGTTTATGCAAAATTTTTTTGCAAATTTTACGGTTTGTTCACACTCTCCCCTGCCGCCGTCCGGCAACGCTCCCGGGAGCGTTACCGGACACTTTGCGTTTTAGCGTCCTAAATCCTACCAACCTACCATGCTGACAGTAACGGTTTTTGCGCGCTATTTCGTCCCGTCTTAAAAATTTCAACATATTGTCGACCCTTTTCGCGATAAATTCCGGTAAAATCGTCCGTTTTCGATTTTCCACACGGGAATCTTTACGCTATCGGGGGAAATCTTTATGAACTATTTATGAATGCGGACTATTCGTTGTCACCATTTTCACGAAATTTGTGCTATACTCACTGCGTAAACCAGAGCTGTCCGGGAGCTCTGAAAATCACAAAACGACTATAAAGGAGTGTGTGTTTGTGGCAACATTTATCATCGGTCTTGTGATCCTGTTCGGCGGCGCTGCGCTGTACGGACGCTTCTGCGAGAAAGTTTTCGGGCCTGACGACCGTCAGACCCCGGCCTACGCCAAACAGGACGGCGTGGACTATATCCCCATGAAGGGCTGGAGAAACAGCCTGATCAACCTGCTGAACATCGCCGGTACCGGCCCCATCCTGGGGCCCATCCAGGGCATTCTGTTCGGGCCCATCGCATTTATCACCATCCCCATCGGCAACGTCATCGGCGGCGCCATGCACGACTATTTCTCCGGCATGATCTGCCTGCGTGACGGCGGCACCCAGATGCCCCAGATGATCAAGCGCTATTCCAATAAGGGCATTTTCAACGTATACAACGTGTTCTGCTGTCTGCTTCTGCTGCTGGTGGGCGCTGTGTTCGTTTACACCCCCGGCGACATTGCCGCCACCTCCGTGTTCGGCTTCGACGGCAAGCCTACCTCCGTCTCCACCTGGATCATTTACGGCGTGATCTTCCTGTATTACCTGGTCGCTACCGTGTTCCCCATCGACGCCATCATCGGCCGCATTTATCCCATCTTCGGCGCCATCCTGCTGTTCTCCGCCGTGGGTGTGTTCATCGGCATCTTCGTCAAGGGCTATCCCCTGCTGAACGTGTGGGACGACTGGTCCTCTCCCATCCTGCAGCTCACCGGGGCTGACGGCGCGGTTAAGAGCTTCACCTATGCAGACTACTTCAAGGGCGGCCACTTCCTGCCGATCTTCTTCGTTACCGTGGCCTGCGGCATTCTGTCCGGCTTCCACTCCACCCAGACGGCTATCATCTCCCGCACGGTGAAGAACGAGCGTCAGGGCCGCATGACCTTCTACAACATGATGATCCTGGAGGGCTTCATCGCTATGGTGTGGGCCGCCGGCGCTATGGGCGTGTACAATCTGGCTCTGCAGGAGCCCAACGCCTCCCTGGCCACCGGTACCATCGGCGTGGTCTGCAAGGACATCCTGGGCCCCGTGGGCGGCGTCATCGCCCTGATCGGCGTCATCGTTCTGCCCATCACCTCCGGCGATACCGCTCTGCGCGCTCTGCGTCTGTCCCTGGCGGAGACCTTCCACCTGGACCAGTCCACCAACGGCAAGCGTATGCGTCTGGCCATCCCTGTGTTTGTCCTGGCTGCCGGCATCATCGTGTTCGCCAAGTTCAACAAGGACGGCTTCAACATTCTGTGGCGTTACTTCGCATGGTCCAACCAGACCCTGTCTCTGTTCGCCTTCCTGTGCATCACGGTGTGGATGTTTGAAAACGGCAAGGGCAAGTTTGCGTGGATGCCGCTGATTCCCGGCGCGTTCTACGCCTTCATCTGCTCCACCTACATCGCCAATGCCCACATCGGCTTCAACATCCCCTGGACCGCCTCCTACATCATCGGCGTGGTGTTCGCCATCGCCTATGTGGTGGCTCTGTGCCTGTATGGCAGAAAGCGCGGCGCGGCTGTGAAGCTGAAAATGAACAAGTAACTCTTTTTCTCCTGACAGCATATAGGCGTAAATCCCCCGGCAGGTGCCGGGGGATTTACGCTTTTTGTCCGGTGTTTTTTTAACGGTTTTTCGACGGGATTCTCATTTCAGGGATTGAGTCGGGCGGTTCGATATGTTATACTGGACTTACTTTTTCAGGAGGCAAGCCATATGACACTCAACGAATTGAAAATCGGCCAGTCCGGGGTCATCACCGCCGTAGGCGGCGACGGCCCCCTGCGCTGCCGTTTGCTGGATATGGGGCTGATCCCCCGCACCGCCGTGAAGCTGATGAAGGTGGCCCCCATGGGGGATCCCATCGAGATCCGGGTCCGGGGCTATGAGCTGACCCTGCGGGTGGAGGACGCCATGAAGATCCAGGTAAAGGAGGCGGCGGTATGATTTTCGCCCTGGTCGGCAATCAGAATTGCGGCAAAACCACGCTTTTCAACGCCCTCACCGGCTCCAACCAGCACGTGGGCAACTTCCCCGGCGTCACCGTGGACCAGAAAACCGGCGAAATACGGGGCGAAAAGGGCTGCTCCGTGGTGGACCTGCCGGGCATCTACTCCCTGCGGCCCTATACCCAGGAGGAGATCGTCTCCCGGGACTACATCCTCAACCAGAAACCCGACGGCATCATCAACATCGTGGACGCCACCAACATCGAGCGCAACCTCTATCTGACGCTGCAATTGCTGGAGCTGCGGGTGCCCATGGTGCTGGCCCTGAACATGATGGACGAGGTCCGGGCCAACGGCGGCGCCGTGGACGTGCAGCGGATGAGCCGGGAGCTGGGCATCCCGGTGGTGCCCATTTCCGCCGCCAAGGGCGAGGGCGTGTCGGAGCTGGTGGATCAGGCCCTGGCCGCGGCCCGGGGCCGGGTACTGCCCAAGGTCACGGACTTCTGCGCCGACGATTCCGCCGTCCACCGCTGCATCCACGCGGTGGTGCACCTGATCGCCGACCACGCCGACCGCATCGGCGTTCCGGCCCGGTTCTGCGCCGCCAAGCTCATCGAGGGCGGCGACGACCTGGCGGACCGTCTGGCCCTGGACCAGAACGAGCGGGAGCTGCTGGAGCACTGCATCGTCCAGATGGAGACGGAGACCGGCCTGGACCGCAACGCCGCCCTGGCGGATATGCGGTACAGCTTCATCGAAAACGTGGTGTCCGCCTCGGTGGTCAAGTGCCGCGAAAGCCGGGAGCACGCCCGGTCCGTGAAAATGGACCGCCTGCTGACGGGCCGCTACACGGCGGTGCCGGTGTTCCTGGGCATCATGCTGCTGACCTTCTGGCTGACCTTCGACGTCATCGGCCAGCGGCTGTCGGACTGGCTGGCGGTGGGGGTGGACGCCCTGACCGCCCTGGTGGACCGGGGCCTCACGGCCTACGGCATCAACCCGGTGGTCAAGAGCCTGATCGTGGACGGCATTTTCGCCGGCGTAGGCAGCGTGCTGGTGTTCCTGCCCATCATTGTGACGCTGTTCTTCTTCCTGTCCATTCTGGAGGACACCGGCTACATGGCACGGGTGGCCTTCGTCATGGACAAGCCCCTGCGCAGAATCGGCCTCTCCGGCCGCAGCATCGTCCCCATGCTCATCGGCTTCGGCTGCTCCGTCCCCGCCATCATGGCCACCCGCACGGTGTCCTCGGACCGGGACCGGAAAATGACCATCCTGCTGACGCCGTATATGAGCTGCTCGGCGAAAATCTCCATCTACGCCTTCTTCACGGCGGCCTTCTTCCCCCGTTACCGTGCCCTGGTGATGATCGGCCTGTATGTGCTGGGCATCCTCATCGGCATTGCGGCGGCGCTGATCATGAACAAGACCGCCTTCCGGGGAAAGCCCGTGCCCTTCGTCATGGAGCTGCCCAACTACCGGCTGCCCAGCGTCAAAAGCGTGGCCCTGCTGCTGTGGGAAAAGGCCAAGGACTTCCTGCAGCGGGCCTTCACGGTGATCTTCCTGGCCACCATAGTCATCTGGTTCCTCCAGAGCTTCGACACCCGGCTCAACGTGGTGTCCGACAGCGCCGACAGCCTGCTGGCCCTGATCGGCCAGGTGCTGGCCCCCCTCTTCGCTCCCCTGGGCTTCGGCGACTGGCGCTGCGCCACCTCGCTGATCTCCGGCTTCATCGCCAAGGAATCCGTGGTCAGCACCCTGGAGGTGCTGCTGGGCGGAACCGCCATCTCCGGCCTGTTCACCACCCGGTCCGCCCTGAGCTTCCTGGTGTTCACCCTGCTGTATACCCCCTGCGTGGCGGCGGTGGCCACCATCCGCCGGGAGCTGGACTCCTCCCTGAAAACCCTGGGCGTGGTGGCCATGCAGTGCGGCGTGGCCTGGCTGGCCTCCCTGGCCATGTACGCCATCGCGGGGCTATTCTAAGATTGTCCCAAAAGGGCATTGCCCTTTTGGAACAGCAAAAAAATCCCCGGCTGCCTGGCAGCCGGGGATTTCTTATGCGGTTTTATGCGCCGAAGGGGTTCAGCACTTCTCGTAGATGGTGGCAACGCCCATGCCGCCGCCGATGCACAGGGTGGCCAGGCCGCGCTTGGCCTCGGGACGCTTCTGCATCTCGTGCAGCAGGGTGACGATGATACGAGCACCGGAAGCGCCCACGGGGTGGCCCAGAGCGATGGCGCCGCCGTTGACGTTGACCTTGCTCATGTCGAAGTGCAGCTCGCGGGCCACGGCGATGGACTGGGCGGCAAAGGCCTCGTTGGCCTCCACCAGGTCGATGTCGTCGATGGTCAGACCGGCCTTCTTCAGAGCCTGACGGGAAGCGGGCACGGGGCCCACGCCCATGATCTTGGGATCCACGCCGCCCTGGCCCCAGCCGATGAGCTTGGCCATGGGCTTCAGACCGTACTTCTCCACGGCCTCGCCGGAAGCCAGCACGATGGCGGCAGCGCCGTCGTTGATGCCGGAGGCGTTGGCAGCGGTGACCCGGGGCTGACCCTTGTCGGCGGCTTCCTGGATGCCGGTGGGCTCAAAGGTGTTCACCACCTGGGGGTTGGGGGACTCGGGGCTGACGGGGAACGCGCCGCGCAGCTTGGCGATGCCTTCCTTGGTGACGCCGGCCTTGGGATACTCATCCTTGGCGAAGGGGACCATTTCCTTCTTGACCTTGATCATCACGGGGACGATCTCGTCGTCGAAGCGGCCGGCCTTCTGGGCGGCCTCGGTCTTCTGCTGGGAGGCGGCGGCGAAGGCGTCCTGCTCCTCGCGGGTGATGCCCCAGATGTCGTTGATGTTCTCGGCGGTGGTGCCCATGTGATAGTTGTTATAAGCGTCCCACAGACCGTCCTTGATCATGGTGTCCACCAGCTTCTTGTCGCCCATGCGAGCGCCCCAGCGGGCGTCCAGGGAGGCGAAGGGAGCGGCGCTCATGTTCTCGGTGCCGCCGCAGACCACCACGTCGGAATCACCGGCCAGGATGGAGCGGGCGCCCTCGATGACGGACTTCATGCCGGAGCCGCAGACCATGCCCACGGTGTAAGCGGGAACGGAGTAGGGGATACCGGCCTTGATGGCCACCTGGCGGGCGACGTTCTGGCCCTGGGCGGCGGTCAGGATGCAGCCGAACATGACCTCATCCACGTTTTCGGGGGCGATATTGGCGCGCTTGAGGGCCTCCTTCACCACCACTGCGCCCATCTCGGCGGCAGGGGTGTTCTTCAGGGAACCGCCGAAGGAGCCGATAGCGGTACGGCAGCAATTGACGACATACAGATCTTTCATAGTGGTAATTTCCTCCTACATTTTGTTTTAGGGTTCTACTCTGTACCTATATCGTAGTCATTTTCGACCGAATAGTCAACCCCAGATTGCTCCGAATCGCAAAAATCGTGGAACTGAACAGGATTTGACTGGATTTCTTTGGTTGTTTGACTAAAAATTAACAAGCTGGTTAATTTTATGACAAGGCCGCCCGGGCCTCCTGGAGCTTGGTATAGAAGTCGCCCACGTTGAGCTTGTTATACAGGCGGGTGTTGTAGTCCACCTGGGCGTTTGCCACGGCGTCCTTGATCCGGGTTTCAAACAGGGCGTTCACCACGGCGGACCGGTTCAGCTCCCGGCCCACCGCCACATACAGGGCGTTATCGGTCTCGATGACGCCGCTGACCTGGCCCGGCTCCAGGGCCGCCACGGCGGCGGCCAGGGTCTCGCCCATGTCCCCGGCGGAGGCGGTGACTCCCTCCTCCGTCACGTTCTCCATGCCCAGCTGGGCCGCCAGGTCCAGATAGGTGGCGGCAACGTCCTGGGAATCCCGCAGCTGCTGGGCGAAGCTCTCCGCCGCCAGGCGGGTGTTGTCGTCGTCCTCGCCGTCCAGGGGCCAGTACAGCAGCAGACAGGTGGCGTAGCCGCTGTCCTTGGCCAGGGCGTCGATGTCCTCCTGGGCGGGATACAGGGCGCTTCCTTCGGTGCAGAAAGCCTGGCGCACCCCGGCGTACAGATAGTACCCCTGGTTGATGCTGTCGAACATGGTCTCCGACACGCCCATGCCCTGGATCTGCTTGAGATAGGCCTCCTGGCTGCCGTAGTAGTTGATATACTGCTGGCGCTGCTTTTCCAGGGCCTCCCGGTCGGAGTCGGTCAGGGTCACGTTCCCCTGCCTGGCCCACTGGCGGATCACGGCGTACAGCTTCACCGTCTCCAAGGCGTCCTGCTTGGCATAGGCCCCGTAGGTCATGCCGTCGGACAGCTCCGCATCAAAGTCCAGGTCCGACACGTTGGCCGACAGATACTCGCAGTCGTAGGCCACCCAGTACAGATACTCCTCGGCGTCGATGGTCTCGCCGTTGACGGTCAGCAGCTCCGCGTCCGGCCGGATGCCGGAGGCCTGGTAAAACAGGCCGTCGCTGCGGTGGCCGTTGGTAAGGATCCCGCTGGCGGAGATCGCCGCCACCAGCGCCACGGACAGGACCACCGAGGCGGCCAGACGGATCAGGGATTTTTTCATGTTGCTCCTCCTTCATGGGCTTTGCCCAGTTCTTCTTTTTTCAGCCGCAGCTCCTCCGTCAGCTTCCCGGCGGCGGCCAGGGCGTCCTCTCCCGGGGAGAGGTGCAGCTGCAGCCGGGGCGGCTCCCCGGCGGACAGCCGCAGGCGGCTGCGATAGCCCGGCATGGTGCACACGGCCATGAGGCTGGGCACATCCACCCGGCTGTCGAAGGTGAAGGCCACCACACCGGCCTTCTGGGTGATATCGGTGATGAACACCTCCGCCGCCGCGGCCCGCAGCAGGGCCACGTCCAGCAGGGCCATCACCGCCTTGGGCGGGTCGCCGTACCGGTCCGTCAGCTCGTCCACCAGGTCCGAGGCCTCCTCGGTGGTGCGGATGGCCGCCATCCGGCGGTACAGGTCCATCCGCTGCCGGGGGGAGGACACATATTTTTCCGGAATGTGGGCCGAGGTGGCCAGGTCCGCCGAGCAGTCGGGTCGGATGTCCCGGCCCCGGCCCTGCTGCTCCAGCACCGCGTCGTTCAGCAGCTTCAGATACATATCATAGCCCACGCTCATGAGATAGCCGGACTGCTCCGGCCCCAGCAGGTTGCCCGCCCCCCGGATCTCCAGGTCCCGCATGGCGATGCGGAAGCCGGAGCCGAAGGTGACGTACTCCCGGATGGCGGACAGCCGCTTGGAGGCCACCTCCGTCAGCACCTTCCCGGGGCGGTAGGTCAGGTACGCATAGGCCCGGCGGGCGCTGCGGCCGATGCGGCCCCGGATCTGGTGCAGCTGGGACAGGCCCAGCCGGTCCGCGTCCTCGATGATCAGGGTGTTCACGTTGGGGATGTCGATGCCGGTTTCGATGATGGTGGTGCACACCAGCACCTGGATCTCGCCGTCGGCCATCTGCTGCATCACGGAGCTGAGCTCCCGCTCGGCCATTTTCCCGTGGGCGATGCCGATGGCCACGTCCTCCCCCAGCCACTGGCGCAGCCGCCCGGCGGTGGACTCGATGTTCTCCACCCGGTTGTGCAGGTAATAAACCTGGCCGCCCCGGCTCAGCTCCCGGCGGATGGCCTCGGCGATAACGGGCCACTCATGCTCCACCACATAGGTCTGCACCGGCTGGCGGTCGTGGGGCGGCTCCTCGATGGTGCTCATGTCCCGGATGCCGGACAGAGCCATGTTCAGGGTCCGGGGGATGGGGGTGGCGGACAGAGTCAGGGTGTCCACCTGCTTGGCCCGCTCCCGGAGCTTCTCCTTGTGGGTCACGCCGAAGCGCTGCTCCTCATCGATGACCAGCAGGCCCAGGTCGTGAAACTGCAGGTCCTTCTGCAATAGCTTGTGGGTGCCGATCAGCAGGTCCACCTTTCCCGCCTGGGTCCGGGCCAGAATGTCCCGCACCTGGGCCGGGGTCCGGAACCGGGACAGCACCTCGATGTTCACCGGGAAGGAGCGGAAGCGGTTCACCGCCGTGGCATAGTGCTGCTGGGCCAGAACGGTGGTGGGCACCAGAATGGCGGCCTGCTTGCCGTCCATGATGCACTTCATCACCGCCCGCAGGGCCACCTCGGTTTTGCCGTAGCCCACGTCGCCGCACAGCAGCCGGTCCATGGGCCGGGGCTGCTCCATGTCGGCCTTGATGTCCCGGATGGCCTGCAGCTGGTCGTCGGTTTCCGTATAGGGGAAGGCGTCCTCAAACTCCTGCTGCCAGGGGCTGTCCGGGGAGAAGGCATGGCCTGCCAGCCGCTGCCGCTGGGCATACAGCCGGATCAGCCCCTCCGCCAGGTCCTTGGCGGCGGCCTTGGCCTTCCGGGTGGTCTTGGCCCACTCGGTGCCCCCCAGCTTGTTGAGCTTGGTGCGCTCGTTGTCCTCGCCGGGGCCGATATACTTGCTGACCAGGTCCAGGGACGTGGCCGGGACGTACAGCACGTCCTGCCCGGCGTAGGCGATCTTGATATAGTCCTTCTCCACCCCGTCCACCGGCAGGCGCAGCATGGCCACGAACCGGCCGATGCCGTGGTGGGCATGGACCACCAGGTCCCCGGGGGTCAGGTCCGTATAGGACTGGAGCTTCTGCTGATTGCTGTCCCGCTTGGGCCGGGGCTTTTTACTCCGGCCGGACAGGGGCGTGGTCAGCTGCCCCTCCGTCAGCACCGCCAGCCGCCCCTCCGGGTATTCGCACCCGGCGGAGAGAGCGCCCACGGCGATGAGCACCGTGCCCTTTTCCGGGGCCTTCTCCCCGGACAGGTCCACGGCGGCGGGGATTTTCCGGTCCGCCAGCATCTGCTGCAGGTTCCTGGCCCGGACCTCGCCGCCGCACAGCACCATCACCCGGTAGCCTGCGGTGAGATAGTGGGTCAGGTCCGTGCAGGCCAGCTCCAACGACCCGCCGTAGCTGGACAGCTGCTTGGCCGTCAGCTGCAGCAGGTCCCGGGGGGCCAGCAGCTGCCGGCCGGTGGTGAGGCTGTCCAGCTGCACCGTGGGGCGCTTTTCCAGCCGGGCCGCCAGCTCCTGCTCCGAGGCGGCGAAATCCGCCAGCTCCCCGGCCAGAAAGCCCGCCTCCATTCCGGCGGACACGTCCTCCTTCAGCTGCCACAGCCAGCCCCGCAGGGCCTCCGCCGTCCGGCCGCTTTCCTCCACGCATACCAGGGCGTTTTCGGGCAGATAGTCCAGAGCCGTGGTCTTTTCCGGATACACCGCCGCCAGGCACCGGTCCGGGCCGTTGGGGGCCATGCCCTGGCGCAGACGGGCGGCGTCGGCGGTCAGCAGCTCCCGCAGGGCCTGGGTGCCCTGCCTCCGGGCAAGGCGCTTCACCGCGGCCTCCAGCCGCAGGGCCGCCTGCTCCGCCTGGCCCTCCTGCCAGGCCGGCAGCACCTCCGCCGCCGGAAGCAGCAGGGCCTCCCGGCGGTTTTCCACCCGCCGCTGGGTGGCGGTGTCGAAAATGCCCAGGGAGTCGATCTCGTCGTCGAAAAATTCGCAGCGCACCGGCTGCTCCATTCCTGGGGAGAACACGTCCAGGATGCCGCCCCGCAGGGCGAACTGTCCCGGGCCCTCCACCTGGTCGCACCGGGTGTATCCGGCTCCGGCCAGCCGCCGGGCCAGGTCCCCCAGGTCCCACCGCTGGCCCACGGCCAGGGTCAGGACCGTCCGCTCCAGCACCCGGGGCGGGATGCACCGCTGCACCAGGGCCTCCGGGGTAGTCACCACCACGGGGCTGCTCCCCAGGCGGTACAGAGCCGCCAGACGCCGGTTTTCCCATTGGCGGCTGGCCTCCATGGGCCGCCACTGCAGCTCCCGGGCCGGCAGCACCAGCGGCTCCTCCCCGGTGAGCACCCGCAGGTCACCGGCCTGCCGCCGGGCCTCCCGCTCGTCGGGACACAGCACCACCAGCGGCCGCCGGGTTTCCAGATGCAGGGCCGCCTCCACCTGGGCCCGGTGCACCGGGCTTACGCCGGTGATCAGCACCGGGCTTACGCCGTTTTCTACGTCCTCTGTCAGCTGCCGCACCTCCGTCAGGCGCAGCAGCTCCTTCATCAGCGCCTTCACCGGGCACCTCCCTTCCTCCGCAGCGCGCTCGGGGGCGTATACGACTGTAGTATACGCCCCGAAGCTGTAACAGAACTTAAAAGTATCAATTGAACCGGTTCATGGCCCGGTCGATGCCCTCTGTGATCAGGGTCTTGGCGGCGTCGCCTGCCCGGTCCAGGGCATCCTCCACCGCCGTCCGGTCCTCACCCATGGGCTTGCCCATGACCCAGTCCACCATGTCGTGCTCCCCGGGCCGGGGGGAGCCTACCCCCACCTTGATGCGGGGGAACCGGTCGGTGCCCAGGTGCTGGATGATATTCTTCAGGCCGTTGTGCCCTCCGGCGCTGCCGCCGCCCCGGATCCGCAGCTTCCCGGCAGGCAGGGACACGTCGTCGCTGATGACCAGCACATGGTCCGCCGGGATCTTGTAAAACCGGGCCGCCTCGCCCACGGACTCGCCGGACAGGTTCATATAGGTCTGGGGCTTCATCACCAGCACCTGCCGGTCCCCCACCTTCCACTGGCCGGTCCAGGCCCGGAAGCGCAGCTTATTGAAGCGGAAGCCCTCCCGGTCCGCCAGACGGTCCAGGGCCATAAAGCCCATGTTGTGCCGGGTGGCGGCGTACTGGTTCCCGGGATTCCCCAGGCCTACCAGCAGCCAGCTGATCCCGCCGCCGCTGCGATGAAAAAACATAGCGTCACATCCCCCTGTATCGGAAAACTGCCGGTAAAAATAACCGGGCGAAAAAATCGCCCGGTTATTATATCACAAAAATGCTCAGTTGAACAGCTTGGCAATGGAAATTTCCTGATAAATCCGCTCGATGGCCTCGCCGAACATGGGAGCCACGGACAGATACTTGATCTTGCTGCACCCGGCGCCCTGGGTCTCCGGAATGGTGTTCAGCAGGGCCAGCTCCGTGATGTTGCTGCCCTCCAGCCGCTCCAGAGCCGGGCCGGACAGCACGCCGTGGCTGGCGCAGGCATACACGTTCCTGGCGCCGCCCACCTCCACGATGGCCTTGGCGGCGTTGCACAGGGAACCGGCGGTATCCACCATGTCGTCAAACAGGATGCAGTCCTTACCGGCCACGTCGCCGATGACGTTCATAACCTCGCACTGGTTGGCCTTCTGGCGGCGCTTATCCACGATGGCCAGGTTCATGTGCAGCTTCTGGGCGAAGGTCCGGGCCCGGGCCACGGAGCCCACATCGGGGGACACCACCACCATGTCCTCGGCCCGCTCGCCGAACTTCTTGGCGTAGTAGTCCACAAAGACGGGGTTACCCAGCAGGTTGTCCACGGGGATGTCAAAGAAGCCCTGGATCTGGCTGGCGTGCAGGTCCATGGTCAGCACCCGGTCCGCGCCTGCGGCCACGATCATGTTGGCCACCAGCTTGGCGGAGATGGGATCGCGGCTCTTGGCCTTGCGGTCCTGGCGGGCATAGCCGAAATAGGGGATCACGGCGGTGATGCGCCCGGCGGAGGCCCGGCGGCAGGCGTCGATCATGATCAGCAGCTCCATGAGGCTGTCATTGACGGGCTTGCAGGTGGAGTTGATGAGAAACACGTCGCTGCCGCGGACGGTTTCGTACAGGGAGACGGACACCTCGCCGTCGGCGAAGGTCTTTACCTCAGACTCGCCCAGCTTGGTACCGATGATCTGGCAGATCTCCTTTGCCAGAGCGGGATTGGAGTTACCGGTGAACACCTTGATGTCCTTGCCATGAGAAATCATTTCTTTACACACTCGCTTTCTATCTTACTCAAAAAAATCTCTCTTGGTACTGATCTATCTGAGACGGCTGACGCCGATACTCACTTCAAATTTTCAAAAAACTTTTTTGAAAATTTGCGTGCGGTTTTTCAGAACTTTTTAAGTTCTGAAAAACCTGTGATTGCAAACGAAAGACACCCCTGATGGATTTCTTTCGTAACTATCTTCCTTTCCGATGGCAGAAGATTTCCGGGCTTTTCGACAGCCTCACTTGTCCTTTTTCCACAGGCTGTGCAGGCGGTCGGCCCAGCCGGGCTTGTTGGTCTGCCGGGTCCGGGCGATGGCCAACGCCCCATCGGGCACGTCGTCGGTAACGGTGGACCCGGCGGCGGTATAGGCCCGGTCCCCCACGGTAACCGGCGCGATGAGGTTGGTGTTGCAGCCCAGGAACACGTCGTCGCCGATGGTGCAGCGGAACTTTTTGTGGCCGTCGTAGTTGGTGGTGACGGTGCCGCAGCCGAAATTCACCCGCTGGCCCACGTCGCTGTCGCCCACATAGGTCAGGTGGCTGATCTTGGTGCCGTCGCCGATGACGGAGTTCTTCACCTCCACAAAGTCCCCCACCCGGCAGTGGTCGCCGATGGTGCACCCCGGGCGCACATAGGTGAAGGGCCCCACGGTGGTGTCGCTTCCCACGGTGCTGTCATTGAGCTGGGAGGCATTCACGGTGGTGCACTGGCCGATCCGGCAGTCCCGGAGCATGGAGTTGGGACCGATCTCGCTGTCCCGGTCCACGGCGGTGTGTCCCCGCAGGATGGTCCCCGGCAGCAGGGTGACGCCCGGGGCCACGGAGCACCGGGGGTCCACATAGGTGGCGGCGGGGTCCACCACGGTGACGCCGTTTTCCGCCAGCCGCCGCAGGATCAGCTCCCGGGCGTCCGGCATGGCCGCCGTCAGCGCCGCCGCCGAGTCAAAGGGCCGGAAGGCCGGGGCCAGGGCCTGGGGCCTCCACAGGGAGCGGACGCCTGCCGCCTCCGCCGGGCAGTCGGTCAGGGGGGTCCCAGCCCGCAGCCGGGCCAGCAGCACCTGGCTGTCGGCGGCATACACGCTGCGTCCGTCCTCCGGGCCGTATACCGGCACCACCGGCCCGGGGACCATTACCACGTCCCCGCCGGCGGCGGAAAGGGCCGCCTCCGCATGGTCAAAAAACGTCACGTCACAGCCCGGCAGGTCGTCCAGGACCTCCTGGCGGCAGTTCTCCGGGCAGACAATAAAATACCGCTGCACGCCGCAGTCCATAAGCTCCTGCGCCGCCCAGGTCAGCACCGGGCAGAACAGGACAGGCTGCAGCATCAGCGGCTTATCCTGGGGGGCCAGAGCACCCTTCAGGTCAAAAATCGCAATTTCACAATTCACGGGAACCATCCCCCTTTCTATAATCCATCCCATTATATCATGCTCTGCGTGAAAATCCAGTATTTTTGCGTTTTTTTCTGGCAATAATTTTTCCGGTCTGCAAAATCTGCTGCAAAATCCGGAAATCCCATACAATTCACAGATGGTTTTTTGTCGTTTTAAGAAAAAATGCCCAAAATTTACAATTTCCGGTTGCATTCTTTAGGGAATTGCATTACAATAGGCTGGTCATGTCAGGCAAAGGCCGAAGGGAGGGACGGGAAAATGGTGCATATTGTTCTGGTTGAGCCAGAAATCCCCCAGAATTGCGGGAATATCGCCCGCACCTGTGCCGCCACCGGCTGCGACCTGCACCTGATCCGCCCTCTGGGCTTCGACATATCCGACCGGGCCGTGAAGCGGGCCGGACTGGACTACTGGCACCTGGTGTCCGTGTATGACTACGAAAACCTGGAGGATTTCTTCCGGCGGCGCCCGGAGGCGGCGGAAGACCTGTGGCTGGCCACCACCAAGGCCCCCCAGGACTACTGCCAGGCCCGGTTCCGGGAGGGATGCTGGCTGTTTTTCGGCAAGGAGACGGCGGGCCTGCCGGAGGCGTTCCGCCTGGCCCACTATGACCGCTGCATCCGCCTGCCCATGGTCTCCCCGGCCCGGAGCCTGAACCTCAGCAACTCCGTGGCGGTGCTGACCTATGAGGCGCTGCGCCAGCAGGGCTTCCCCGGCCTGCTGCACTGCGGCGAAATGGCCGATTGATCTCGCGTATTATTTTCATAAAGGAGCGACCGATATGAATTACAATAAGAAAACCATCATGGACGTGGACGTGGCAGGCAAGAAGATCCTGCTGCGCTGCGACTTCAACGTGCCCCAGGACAAGGAGACCCACGCCATCACCAGCGACAAGCGCATCGTGGCCAGCCTTCCCACCATCCGGTATCTGCTGGAGCGGGGGGCGGCGGTGATCGCCTGCTCCCACCTGGGCAAGCCCAAGGGCCAGTGGAAGGACAGCCTGACCCTCCGGCCGGTGGCGGAGCGTCTGAGCCAGCTGCTGGGCCAGGAGGTCATCTTCGCCCAGGACATCGTGGGCGAGGACGCCAAGGCCAAGGCGGCGGCCCTGCAGGGCGGCCAGATCATGCTGCTGGAGAACCTGCGCTTTGACCCCCGGGAGGAGAAGAACGACCCGGAGTTTGCCCGGGAGCTTGCCTCCATGGCGGAGCTGTACGTCTCCGACGCCTTCGGCACCGTGCACCGGGCCCACGCCTCCACCGCCGGTGTGGCAGCGTTCCTGCCTGCCGTGTCCGGCCTGCTGGTGGCCCGGGAGCTGGAGATCATGGGCGGCGCTCTGGAGAACCCCAAGCGCCCCTTCGTGGCGGTGCTGGGCGGAGCCAAGGTGTCCGACAAGATCGGCGTCATCAACAACCTGCTGGAAAAGGCCGACACCATCATCATCGGCGGCGGCATGGCCTATACCTTTGCCCGGGCCCAGGGCGGCTCCATCGGCAAGAGCCTGTGCGAGCCGGATAAGCTGGACTATGCCCTTCAGATGATCCAGAAGGCCAAGGACCGGGGCGTGCAGCTGCTGCTGCCCACCGACACCGTGGCCGCGGCGGAGTTCTCCGCCGACGCCGACAGCCTGGTGGTGCCCACCGACGCCATCCCCGACGACATGGAGGGCCTGGATATCGGCCCCGAGACCATCCGCACCTTCTGCGCCGCCGTCCGGGGCGCGGGCACCGTGGTGTGGAACGGCCCCATGGGCGTGTTCGAGTTTGAGAAGTTCGCCGCCGGTACCCGGGCCATGGCCCAGGCCCTGGCCGGCAGCGGGGCCATCACCATCGTGGGCGGCGGCGACAGCGCCGCAGCCGTGGAGCAGATGGGCTTCGCCGATAAGATCACCCACATTTCCACCGGCGGCGGCGCTTCCCTGGAGTTCCTGGAGGGCATTGAGCTGCCGGGCGTGGCCTGCCTGCTGGATAAATGACACCAAAGGGGAAACTTTTCACCCTTTTGAAATATAGATAAGAGGAGTAAGAATCGCTATGAATCGCAGATACCGCAAGACCATCATCGCCGGCAACTGGAAAATGAACATGACCGCCAGCGATACCAAGAAATTTGCCGACGACATCAAGGCCATCATGCCCCGCGCCAAGTGGTGCGACGTGGTGGTGTGCGTCCCCTTCGTGAATATCCCCGCCGCCCTGAAGGCCTTCAAGGACCTGCGCATCTCCGTGGGCGCGCAGAACATGTTCTATGAAAAGTCCGGTGCCTACACCGGCGAGGTTTCCGCCGACATGCTCAAGGACCTGGGCGTCAAATACGTCATCATCGGCCACTCCGAGCGCCGCCAGTATTTCGGCGAAACGGATTTCACCGTCAACAAGAAGGTCCTGGCCGCTCTGGAGGCGGGTCTGCATCCCATCATCTGCGTGGGCGAGAGCCTGGAGCAGCGGGAGCTGGGCATCACCATGGAGCTCATCGCCCTGCAGGTGAAGTCCGCCCTGGCCGGCGTCCCCGCCGAGAAGCTGCGCAAGTGCGTCATCGCCTATGAGCCCATCTGGGCCATCGGCACCGGCAAGACCGCCACCGCCGAGCAGGCCGCCGAGGTCTGCACCTCCATCCGCACCACCGTGCGGCATCTGTACGGGGCCCGCATCGCCCGCTCCATCACCATTCAGTACGGCGGCTCCATGAAGCCCGGCAACGCCGCCGAGCTGCTGGCCCAGCCCGATATCGACGGCGGCCTCATCGGCGGCGCTTCCCTGAAGCCTGCCGACTTTGTGGAGATCATCAACGCCGCCAACCAGGACTAAGCGAATCGACAGGAGGTTCCGCAATGAACAAGGCGCCTACTACCCTGATCATCATGGACGGCTTCGGCCTCACCGACCCCGGCCCCGGCAACGCCGTGAGCCTGGCCCGGACGCCCCAGCTGGACCGGCTTTTCGCCGAATATGCCCACACCACCCTGTCCGCCAGCGGCCTGGACGTGGGTCTGCCCGCCGGGCAGATGGGCAACAGCGAGGTGGGCCACACCAACATCGGCGGCGGCCGGGTGGTGTTCCAGGATCTGCCCCGGATCTCCCGGGCCATCGACGACGGCAGCTTCTTTGAAAACGCCGCCTACAACAAGGCCATGGACGACTGCCTGGAAAAGGGCTCCAGCCTGCACCTGTACGGGCTTCTGTCCGACGGCGGCGTCCACTCCCACATCCAGCACCTGTATGCCCTGCTGCAAATGGCCAAAAACAAGGGCCTGACCCGGGTGTATGTCCACGCCTTCCTGGACGGCCGGGACGTGTCCCCTACCAGCGGCAAGGACTTCGTCTCCGCCTGCCGGGATAAGTGCCAGGCCCTGGGCGTGGGCAAAATCGCCACCGTTATGGGCCGGTATTACGCCATGGACCGGGACAACCGCTGGGAGCGGGTGCAGCTGGCCTATGACGCCATGGTCTACGGCGAGGGCATCCAGAATCCCGACCCCGTGGACGCCGTGGCCCAGTCCTATGCCAACGATGTCACCGACGAGTTTATGGAGCCGGTGGTCTGCGACCCGGACGGCACCATTTCCGACAACGACAGCATCATTTTCTTCAACTTCCGCCCCGACCGGGCCCGGGAAATCACCCGGGCCATTGTGGACCCGGATTTCGACGGCTTCCAGCGGGAGTATTTCCCCACCACCTACGTCTGCAACACCGAGTATGACGCCTCCATGCCCAATGTGCTGGTGGCCTGGCCCCGGATCCCGGTGAAAAACGGCCTGGGCGAGTACCTCAGCTCCATGGGCATGACCCAGCTGCGCATCGCCGAAACGGAGAAGTACGCCCACGTCACCTTCTTCTTCAACGGCGGCGTGGAGAAGCAGTACCCCGGCGAGGACCGGGTGCTGGTGCCCTCCCCCAAGGTGGCCACCTACGACCTCCAGCCCGAGATGAGCGCCCGGGAGGTCTGCGACAAGTGCGTGGAGCGCATCAACTCCGGCGCGTATGACGTCATCATCCTGAACTTCGCCAACTGCGACATGGTGGGCCACACCGGCGTTCTCCAGGCCGCCGTCAAGGCCGTGGAGACGGTGGACGAGTGCGTGGGCCGGGTGGTGGAGGCCACCCTGAAGATGGGCGGCATCGCCATGGTCACCGCTGACCACGGCAACGCCGAGGTCATGCTCCAGCCCGACGGCAGCCCCATGACCGCCCACACCACCAACCTGGTGCCCTTCATCCTCTGCGGCGCAGGCACCCAGCTGCGCCCGGGCCGCCTGGCGGACATCGCCCCCACCATTCTGGATGTGATGGGCCTGGCCGCCCCCCAGGAGATGGACGGCCAGACGCTGATTGTGAAGTAAATCATCGTTAAAATAACACACTCCCGGCCGCTGGCCGGGAGTGTGTTATTTTGGTGTTTGGGGTGTGTTGGCGGCACTCCTCCAACAATATATCCCGCAGGGCGGGGCCTTACCCCTGGTTCAGCGATGCGAACAGGGTCTCCAGGGCGTCCTGGGTATAGACATAGGCTTCAAAGGAACTATTCTTCCGCTCCCCGGAGGAAAGACTCTCCGCCAGCAGGGCGTCTGTCTTTTCCAGGTCTGCCCGCAGCTCCTTCACGGTGTCCTCCGGCATCCGGGACAACGGCTGCCCCAAGGCGGAATCCCCGGTCTCCTGCTCCCGCATGCTCATCAGGCCGAACCGGTCCAGATAATACCGGGTGCCGTCCACCGCGTCGGCGGCATACAGCACGGTGGAAAAGCTGCCCACGCTCTGATAGGCGTCGGGATAGTCGGCGTCGGCCTTCCGCAGAAACACCAGCAGCTCATTGCCGCAGGTATACAGCGGATAGTCCTCATAGGTCCCTGCGGACCCGCCGTTCTGCATCAAGGTAAACTCCCGGGGCAGATCGCCCTTGTAGGATTTCACCACGGCGGCCTTGTAGAAGGTGATGGGAAATCCCCCATCCTGTTCTCCCAGCCAGTCGCCCACCCGGACCAGCGCCACGGCGTCGGCCTCCTGAAAAGCCTCCGCAGCGGAATAGGACCTGAGCAGGGACGCCTCGCCAATGGCCTCCCCGATGCGGACGGGAGGCTCTGTCCCCCGGCCAGAGCAAGCGGTCAGCAGCACCAGCGCCGCCGCCAGCAGAAAAGTGAAAATCCTGCGTTTCATCGTCTGGTTCTCCTTTCCTGTTCCCTGTGGTTTACTTCGTATGGTATGCTGTTTTCAGCATACCATACCCGCAGCGGTTTTGTCAATTGAGGTGGCCGTTTTTTTGCATTTAACTAATTTTATGTGCGATTTTTAAGTAAATTGCATTCTCTCCCAGCCGGGTCAGTACACGTTTCTTTCCGCCTGGAAACCGTTCCAGGCGGGGACCACCCGCACCACCGGCCAGGGCGCGCTGTCCCGGCTTGTCTCGGGAACATCCCGGGGCCGTCCCAGGGTCAGCGCAGCCAGCAGCAGCCCGCACAGGGCCAACCCCGCCGCCACGATCCATTGCTTTCTCTTGTGCATAGAATTCCTCCTTTTCCTCCTTGGGCCCGCCTTATATCAGGTCCCGGCGGATGCCCTCCGTAATCCGGTACATATCCTCCAGCGTGTTCATGCGCACGATCTGCTCCTTGTAATATCCCGCGTGGGGCACGCCCTTGAGATACCAGGCGTACTGCTTCCGGGCCTCCAGAATGGCGATGTGCTCCCCCTTGTCCCGGGCCGCCAGCTCGATCTGCCGCACGGCGGTGTCGCACCGCTGGGCCAGGGGCGGCAGCGGCGGGATGGGCTGCCCCTCCAGCGCCGCCTGGGCCTGCTGAAACAGCCAGGGATTGCCCAGACAGCCCCGGCCGATCATCACGGCGTCGGCCCCGGTGAAGTGCAGGATCTTCACGGCGTCCTCCGCCGAAAACACGTCGCCGTTGGCCATCACCGGAATGGACACCGCCGCCTTCACCTGGCGGATGGTGACCCAGTCCGCCTGCCCGGCGTACATCTGGGCCCGGGTGCGGCCATGGACCGCCAGGGCCGACACCCCCGCCTGCTCCAGCATCTGTGCCAGCTCCACGGCGTTGATGCTGCCCTTGTCCCAGCCCCGGCGCATTTTCACCGTCACCGGCACCGGCGAGGCCTCCACCACCGCCTGGGCGATCCGGGCGGCCTTCTCCGGGTCCCGCATCAGGGCGCTGCCGTCGCCGTTGGAGACGATCTTCCCCACCGGGCAGCCCATGTTGATGTCGATCAGGTCCGCCCCGGAGATCTCCGCCGCGATGCACGCGGCCTCCGCCATGCACACGGGGTCGCTGCCGAAAATCTGGGCGCTGGCCGGGTGCTCCCCGGGGGACAGCTTCAGCAGGCCCCGGCTCTTTTTGTCCTGATAGCACAGGGCCTTGGCGCTGACCATCTCCGTGACCGTCAGGCCCGCCCCCAGCTCCCGGCAGATCAGCCGGAAGGCCAGGTCCGTCACCCCCGCCATGGGGGCCAGCACCAGCCGCGAGGGCACCTCCACCGTTCCGATTTTCATCCCGCATCCCTCCCTTTTCGGGTATTTTTCGCCCAGTATATCACAGATTGCTTCAAAAAGGAAGCCTTTCTTGCTTTTTCCCCGGTTTTATGCTACAATCTCGCCAATCTGATGATTATGGAGGTGTCTCTATGCCGATGAAATGTCCCTTCTGCGGGGAAGAAATGACCCCGGGCGTCATCCAGAGCCGGGACGGCGTATACTGGTCCCGGGAAGCCGGTGCTGTGGCTGCGCTGGCCGGGCTGAAGAAGGATGCCATCACGCTGGCGGATTCCGGTTCGTCCGTTTTCGGCGGCGCAGCTGCGGAAGCATTCAACTGCCCTCGCTGCAAAAAAATCATCCTGGACTACTCCGTTCGCCATCTCCCGCTATAAAATTCCAAATTTCCCCTTGCAAAACCCGAAAATTGGTGTTATCATACCCTACGTCAACAGGGGAGCTCGCCGCAGCGGGCTGAGAGTGGGCTGTCATCGCCCAGACCCTTCAACCTGATTTGGATAATGCCAACGTAGGGACATACCGACGCACACGCTCCAAGCCATGCGGATATGCCTTTTTTGGCATGTCCGCATTTTTTGCTGTAAGGAGTGTATTTCTATGCTGGGAATCTGCCTGGACAACGTGCGCAAAACCGTGCCGCTGGTCCACAACATCACCAATTATGTCACCGTCAACGATGTGGCCAACATTCTGCTGGCCTGCGGCGGCAGTCCCATTATGTCCGACGAGCCGGAGGACGTGGAGGACATCACCTCCATCTGCGGCGGTCTGAACATCAACATCGGCACCCTGAACCAGCGGAGCATCCAGGGGATGCTCCGGGCCGGGAAGAAGGCGGCGCAGCTGCACCATGTGCTGCTGCTGGACCCTGTTGGGGCCGGTGCCTCCGCCCTGCGCACCAACACCGCCGTGGACCTGATGGAGCAGCTGCCCTTCACCGTGATCCGGGGCAACATCTCCGAAATCAAGACCCTGGCCCTGGGCAGCGGCAAAACCCGTGGCGTGGACGCCGACGTGTCCGACGCCGTATCCGACGAGAATCTGGATTCCGCCGTGGCCTTTGTCAAGGACTTCGCCCAGCGCAGCCATGCCATCGTGGCCGTCACCGGGGCCATCGACCTGGTCAGCGACGGCCAGCGCTGCTTTGTCATCCGCAACGGCCGGCCGGAGATGGGTAAGATCACCGGCACCGGCTGCCAGCTGTCCGGCATGATGACCGCCTTTGTGGTGGCCAACCCCGACCGGCGTCTGGAGGCCGCCGCCGCTGCCGTGTGCGCCATGGGTCTGGCCGGTGAGACCGGCTGGAGCCGCATGGCCCCGGGGGACGGCAACTCCACCTACCGCAACCGCATCATCGACGCCATCTACAACATGGACGGCGCCGCGCTGGACAAGGGGGCCAAGTATGAAGTGCGCTGAGCAGGACCTGCTGCTGTACGCCGTAACGGACCGCCACTGGCTCAATGGCCGCAGCCTCCGGGACGTGGTGGAGGAGAGCCTCCGGGGCGGCGTCACCATGCTGCAGCTGCGGGAAAAGTCCCTGGCGGAGCCCGCCTTCCTGGCGGAGGCCCGGGAGCTTCAGGCCCTGTGCCGGGATTATCACGTTCCCTTCATCGTCAATGACAACGTGGACATCGCCCTGGCCATGGACGCCGACGGCGTCCACGTGGGCCAGAGCGACATGGAGGCCCTGGACGTCCGGCGGAAGCTGGGGCCGGACAAGATCATCGGCGTATCCGCCCAGACGGTGGAGCAGGCCCTGCTGGCGGAAAAGCACGGGGCCGACTATCTGGGGGTGGGGGCGGTGTTCCCCACCGGCTCCAAAGACGACGCCGACGACGTGTCCTACGACACCCTGAAGGCCATCTGCCGGGCCGTGTCCATTCCCGTGGTGGCCATCGGCGGCATCAGCCTTGGCAATGTGTCTCAGCTTTCCGGCAGCGGCATCTGCGGCATCGCCGTTATCAGCGCCATCTACGGCGCGGCGGACATCCGCCGGGCGAGCCTTGACCTGAAGGCCGCCACGGAGGAGATGCTGCGCTCATGATCCGCGCCGCCATATTCGACCTGGACGGCGTGGTGCTGGACTCCATGTCCATCTGGAGGGACCTGGGAGCCCGGTATCTGCTGCACCGGGGGCTGACGCCGGAGCCGGGCCTGGGGGAGCTTCTGTTCTCCATGAGCATGGAGCAGGGGGCGGACTATCTCCGGACCCACTATCCCCTGCCGGAGGGCGCCGACATTCTGGCAGACCTCTCCGCCATGCTGCGGGACTTTTACTATAACGAGGTCCCCGAAAAGGACGGAGCCCGGGAGGCCCTGGCGTTTTTACAGGACCGCGGCGTAGCCGTCACCGCCGCCACCTCCAGTCCCCGGACCCATGTGACCCGGGCTCTGGAGCGGCTGGGCCTTCTGCCGTATTTCCGGGCCATTTACACCACCGGCGAGCTGGGCGTCAGCAAGCACAGGCCGGATATCTATCACCTGGCGGCCCAGGGCGTGCCGCCCCGGCAGTGCCTGGTGGCGGAGGACTCCCTCTATGCCCTGCAAACCGCCGCCGCAGCGGGCTATCGCACCGTGGGCATTTTCGATGCCAACGGCGAGGCGGATCAGCAGGGCCTGCGGAATGCGGCGGAGGTATATCTCACCTCCCTGGCCCGGCTCCCCGCCCATTGGGAGCGGCTGAATAACGAAAACTGAATCAAAATGTGTTCCTTCGCGGTGCATTGGGGGCACCACCTTGCATCGCGTTATAAAACTGTGCTGTGTTAACATCGAAAGGAGAAATGAGCATGAAAACAGCATTGACCATTGCCGGAAGCGATTCCAGCGGAGGCGCCGGGATTCAGGCCGATATCAAAACCATGACCGCCAACGGCGTATTCGCCACCTGCGCGGTCACGGCCCTGACGGCCCAGAACACCACCGGCGTCACGGATATTCTGGAGTCCACCCCCCATTTCCTGGCGGAGCAGCTGGACGCCGTATTCACGGATATCGTCCCCGACGCGGTGAAGA
Source organism: Clostridiaceae bacterium Marseille-Q4149 (assembly GCA_018228685.1). Classification (GTDB taxonomy): domain Bacteria; phylum Bacillota; class Clostridia; order Oscillospirales; family Oscillospiraceae; genus Vescimonas; species Vescimonas cirricatena. The sequence goes on along the minus strand of CP073691.1, from coordinate 350,132 downwards.
TCGGCATGGTCTCCTCTGCGGCGCTGATTGCCGTCATCGCGGAAAAGCTCCGGCAGTACGGCGCGGAGCGGGTGGTGGTGGACCCCGTCATGGTGGCCACCTCCGGCGCAAAGCTCCTGCGGGACGACGCCATCCAGGCCCTGACCTCTCAGCTGCTGCCTCTGGCCACGGTCCTGACGCCCAACATCCCCGAGGCGGAGATCCTCTCCGGCCTCACCATCACCGACGCCGCCGGCATGGAGGCCGCCGCCCGGACCATCAGCCAGCGGTACGGCTGCGCCGTGCTGTGCAAGGGCGGCCACCAGATCAACGACGCCGACGACCTGCTGTGGCGCAGCGGCTGCGGCAAGTGGTTCCGGGGCCGGCGCATCCCCAACCCCAACACCCACGGCACCGGCTGCACCCTGTCCAGCGCCATCGCCGCCAACCTGGCCAAGGGCTATGACCTGGACCGGTCCGTGGAGCGGGCCAAAGCGTATATCTCCGGGGCCCTGGCCGCCATGCTGGACCTGGGCCGCGGCTCCGGCCCCATGAACCACATGTTTGACCTGAAGGGAGGCTTTGCGGAATGAAAAAGACCTCCACCTTTCAGAACGCCCTGATCTGGTTCGGGGCAGGCGTCTCCCTGGCGGAGATCCTTACCGGCACGGCCTTCGCCCCTCTGGGCATGGGCAAGGGCCTGCTGGCCATCCTCATCGGCCACGTCATCGGCTGCGGCATGATGCTGCTGGCGGGCCTCATCGGCGGCCGCACCGGCCGCAGCGCCATGGAAACCGTGAAAATGAGCTTCGGTCAGAAGGGCGGCCTGCTGTTCGCCCTGCTGAACGTGCTGCAATTGGTGGGCTGGACCGCCATCATGATCTATGACGGCGCCCTGGCCATCGGCGGCATTTTCGATGTTGGCCGCTGGGTGTGGTGCCTGGTCATCGGCGGGCTCATCATCCTGTGGATCGTGGTGGGCGTCACCGACCTGGGCTGGATCAACAAGATCACCATGGCCGCCCTGTTTGTGCTGACCCTGGTGCTGTGCAAGGTGATCTTCTTCTCCGGCAGCGCCATGGCCGCCCCCAGCGGCGAGGGCCTGACCTTCGGCGCGGCGGTGGAGCTGGCGGTGGCCATGCCCCTGTCCTGGCTGCCCCTGATCAGCGACTATACCCGCCAGGCCCAGAAGCCCGTCCGGGCCACGGTGGCCAGCGTGGTCACCTACGGTCTGGTATCCTGCTGGATGTACGTCATCGGCATGGGCGCGGCCATCTTCACCGGCGAGTATGACATCGCTGTCATCATGGTGAAGGCCGGTCTGGGCATCGCCGCCCTGGTGATCCTGGTGTTCTCCACCGTCACCACCACCTTCCTGGACGCCTGGTCCGCCGGCATCTCCGCCGAGTCCCTGTCCGGGAAGCTCAGCGGCAAAACCGTGGCCATCGTCACCACCCTGGTGGGCGTGGCCGGGGCCATCCTGTTCCCCATGGACGATATCACCAACTTCCTGTACCTGATTGGCTCCGTGTTCGCCCCCATGATCGCCGTCCAGATCGCCGACCACTTCCTTCTGCGCCGGGACCGCTTCGCCGTGGCCGCCGACGCCCGGAACCTGGTGATCTGGCTCATCGGCTTCGTGGCCTATCGCCTGCTGATGGGTGTGGACACCCCCGTGGGCTATACCCTGCCGGACATGGTCCTGACCATTCTTCTGTGCGTCATCGCGGAGAAGCTGAAGCCCTCCGTGAAGCAGTCATAACACCCTTTTCCCCCAGCGCAAAAGCAGGAGACGCCGCCCGGATGGGCGGCGTCTCCTGCTTTTGTCAGCTCATCAAAGAAGCCTCGCAGAGTTTGCCGCCTGTAGGCGGCAAATCGAATGGAATCATTTTCGTCCGGGGCGTGTACCTGGACGAAAATACTTCTCAGTCTGCAAGTGTGGAATTTGTTCGCCACCGGCGAACAAATTCTGCGCGCAGCAGACTGCAAGTCTTTTGTTCCAAAAGGGCAACACCCTTTTGGAACAGTTTCAGGAGACGCCGCCCGGGTGGGCGGCGTCTCCTGCGTTTTTCTATCAATAGTTCTCCGCGTGAATTTCGAAATAGCTCTGGGGATGGTTACAGGTGGGGCAGACCTCCGGGGCCTTCTCCCCTACCACGATGTGGCCGCAGTTGCGGCACTCCCACACCTTCACCTGGCTCTTGGCAAACACCTCCGCCATCTCCACGTTGCGCAGCAGTGCCCGATAGCGCTCCTCATGGTGCTTCTCAACGGCCCCCACCAGGCGGAATCGCTGGGCCAGCTCATGGAAGCCCTCCTCATCGGCGGTCCTGGCAAAGCCCTCATACATGTCCGTCCACTCATAGTTTTCACCCTCGGCGGCGGACAGCAGGTTCTCGGCGGTGGAGCCGATGCCCTCCAGCTCCTTGAACCACAGCTTGGCGTGCTCCTTCTCGTTTTCCGCCGTTTTCAGAAACAGGGCTGCGATCTGCTCAAAGCCGTCCTTCTTGGCCTTGGAGGCGAAGTAGGTGTACTTGTTCCGGGCCTCGGATTCCCCGGCAAAGGCCGCCATCAGGTTCTTCTCCGTCTGGGTCCCGGCGTATTTGGTGGTTTTGTTCATATTTGTTTCCTTCCCTTTCGTTTTGCTCTTCTTATTATATGGATGTTTTCCCGCCGCATTCCGGGCACACGCCACGAAACAGCAGGTCGTATCCGCTGACCGCGAAGCCGTGGGTATCCCCCAGCAGCTTCTCCAGCTGCGGCGGCTGCCGCAGCTCCACGTCGAAAACCCGGCCGCAGCGCAGGCATCCGGCGTGATAGTGGGCGTCGCACCGGTGATCGAAGTGATCCGCCCCGTCTGTGGTGTTGATTTTCAGCAGCAGGCCGCTTTCCGCCAGCTGCCGCAGATTGCGGTAAACCGTGGCCCGGCTGACGCTGAGGTGCTCCGCCGCCACCTGCCGGTATACCTCCTCCGCCGTTGGGTGCGCGTGCAGCCTCCGCACCGCCTCCAGTGTCATGGCCCGCTGGACCGTGTTTCGGTAGATCATTTTCTCACCTCTTAATAGGATTATATGTCAATTAAGATGGATTGTCAACAACCATTTTAGCTGGTGCACCCGTCATAGAGGCGTGGGCTCTCCCCGGCCCGCTGTGAGCAGCGGGCCCTACGGACTTGGCTCTCCCTCTGGGAGAGCTGTCACCGAAGGTGACTGAGAGGGTCTGCAAGCGCTTCGGCGATTCTTTGCCCACCGCGATAAGGAGCAATCTCCTTGCCGTGTCATTGCGAGGAGGCCCGCAGGGCCGACGTGGCAATCCGTATCCTCATCCCCCGGCCCGCTGAGGGCAGCGGGCCCTACGGACTTGGCTCTCCCTCTGGGAGAGCTGTCACCGAAGGTGACTGAAAGGGTCTGTAGGGCGGGGCCCATGTGCCTCGCCCGATTATCGGCAATCTCCTTGCCGTGTCATTGCGAGCCAACCGCAGGCTGGCGCGGCAATCCGCATCCTCATCCCCCGGCCCGCTGTGAGCAGCGGGCCCTACGAACTTGGCTCTCCCTCTGGGAGAGCTGTCACCGAAGGTGACTGAGAGGGTCTGCAAGCGCTTCGGCGATTCTTTGCCCACCGCGATAAGGAGCAATCTCCTTGCCGTGTCATTGCGAGCCAGCCGCAGGCTGGCGCAGCAATCCGCATCCTCATCCCCCGGCCCGCTGAGGGCAGCGGGCCCTACAGGGCGCTTCGGTGATTTCTCTGTGCCGCAGGCCGAACTCCTATTGGTCACGTCTGCCCTCTTTGCCGCACAATTCGCCAGATATACCCGATATAGAGCAAAAAAGGAGAGGCACTTAGATGGGTGTTCATAAAACAGTCAATGGAGCGTATCGATACAGATACGCTCCATTTCTCATGTCAACATACTATGTAATGGGGCGCAGCCCCTTGGCTCTCCCTTTGGGAGAGCTGTCACCGCAGGTGACTGAGAGGGTCTTGCAGCCTTTTTCGAATGATAAGATCAATTTGTGCACACACCACGAAAATCCCTGTCTATATCCCGGTTGGAGAATCGCAGAATCTCCAACCCAAGAGACATCAGGAATTGAGAACGTTCCGCATCATAAGCAAGCCCCTGAGGTTCATAATGTTGCGAGCCATCCAATTCAATGACCAGTCTGGCCGAAGCGCAGTAAAAGTCCACGATGAATCTGCCGATAATCCGCTGTTTGTAAATTTTTGCTGGATATTTGCGCAGAAAAAGGTACCAGAGCTTCCGTTCGTGGGGTGTCATCTCCCTGCGAAGCCGCCGGGCATTTTCTAATTGAGCATTGTCTTTTGGTATGGTCATTGGTTGCCCTCTCCGTCCTCGCTACGCTCGGCCACCTCTCCCAAGGGGAGAGGCAAGGGATGCTCGCACGGTACACCGAAAGGTGTAGAAGTGCGCCCTTTATCAGTTCGGCAAATTGGAGTTTACTGCTCGATACGGTAGTATTTGAATGTTTCATCTTCTCCAACAAAGCGAAAGCCTACCTTTTCCAGCACATGCTGACTCCGGGTATTTTTCCTGATGGTATCTGCGTTTACCGCAGCCATTCCCAACTCGTCAAAGGCGGTTTTTACCGCCAAACGTTCTGCCTGCGTTCCGTATCCCCTTCCCTTCACTGCGTCGTTTTGCATATGGATACTCAGGGAACATTCTTTTTTATCATGGTCGATCTGCTTCAATTGCAATTCCCCGATCACCTTATCTCCAAGCATGATCGCAAACAGTCTGCGTGAAGCATCCTGCCCCTTCATATCAAAATATCGATTTACCGCAGCTTCGTCATATACATAGGGCTGAAACAGGTGCATATCCATATAGATAGACGCATCATTCGTCCAATGCTTGTACAGTTCGTGACATAGTTCTCGCGTCATCGTCTTTAACTGAATTGTTGGCATGTTAGACCTTACCCACCTTATTATTCCGACTTATTGATTTGTTTAATTCTATCATCTGGCTTTAATATATGCAAGAACAAGCCCAGCAGACATTACTGCCGGGACTGAAACTGTCTTACGACCACCCGCACTTGCCTCTCCTTTTCTTATGCTCACGTCACTTCCACTGGAAAGTCGCCATGCCATAGACGTAGATGAACAGGATGGCCGCCGGGACCACATACCGGAACAGCGGCTTCATCCACGGGCGGACCTTCAGGCCCCGGCCGGCGTTGGCCTCCAGCAGGAAGCTGTCCCATCCCCAGCCGAACTTGTTGCAGCAGAACAGGGCAAGCACCAGGGATCCCAGGGGCAGAATATTGTTGGACACCAGGAAATCCCACAGGTCCAACCAGGCGGTGCCCTCTGCAAAGGGCTGGAAGTGCAGCACGCTGTAACCCAGGGCCGTGGTCAGCGCCACCAGAAAGATCCCCCCGCCGCAGACCAGGCACCCTACCGGGCGGCTCCATCCGGTAAGATCCCGCACCATGGCCAGTATCTCCTCGCACACCGCCAGCACCGTGGACAGGGCCGCGAACACCATAAACAGGAAGAACAGGGTTCCCCACCAGCGTCCGCCCTCCATGTGGTTGAACACGGTGGCCATGGTGTCAAACAGCAGGCTGGGGCCGGCATTGACCTCCACCCCATAGGTGAAGCAGGCCGGGAACATGATCAGTCCCGCCACCACCGCCACAAAGGTGTCCAGCACGATGATGTGCACCGACTCCCCCATCAGGGAGCGCTCTTTTCCGATGTAGCTGCCGAAAATAGCCATGGCACCCATGCCCACGGATAGGGTGAAGAAGGCCTGGTTCATGGCCCCCACCACCACGCTGCCGTTGATTTTGGACAGGTCCGGCACCAGATAGAACCGCAGCCCCTCCGCCGCACCGGACAGGGTGAAGCTGTGCACCGCCAGCACCAGCATCAGCACCAGAAGCAGCATCATCATATATTTGGTGACCCGCTCCAGGCCGCCCTGCAGCCCGAAGCACAGGATGCCGAAGGCCAGCACCACCGTCACCGCCAGATAGGTCACGTTGACCCCCGGGTTTGTAATCATGGACGAAAATCCCAGATCCTGGATATTTCCCGTCAGAAACCGCACAAAATAATACACGATCCACCCGGTGACCACCGTGTAAAACGCCATCAGGGCCACGCTCCCAAAGAACGAAACATACCCATGAATGTGCCATTTCTGGCCCTTTTTCTCCAGTTTTTGATACATTTTGATGGGGCTCGCCTGTGACGCCCGGCCCACGCAGAACTCCATAATCATGATCGGCAGGCCCAAAATCACCAGGCAGAAAAAATAGAGCAAAACGAAGCCGCCGCCACCGTATTGGCCGCACATCCAGGGGAATTTCCAGACATTTCCGCAGCCAATGGCGCACCCGGCGGACAGCAGGATGAAGCCCAGGCGGGACCCCAGCTTTTCGCGTTCCATGATTCTTCTCCTTTTTGTATAAATATTTGATTTGAAGCTTTGTTATTGTATCAAATATTTATTTTCCCGTCAAGCAATGATTATTATTTCACAATTCACTTTTTTCAAGATAGCCGGAGCGGAGGAGGGACTCTATAAAGCGCTCAAAGGAGGGCGCAATAACCTCTTCCGGCGTTTCATATAATTTTACAGCATCTTCTATAATTTCTTCTGTAGAAAGTCCCTCATTTATTTTCGAGAAAAAGTATGCTCCGGTGGAATTGATCCCCTCAACATACGGGACGCGGCCACGGGCGGGGCCGGTGGCCACCAGGAAATCTTCATCGCATATTTTCGTAAGAATTACGCCTGGAATAACGGTATATTTCATAATAAATCACCATTTTTTAGAACTATTTTTGCGTTTATGCGTGGTCAGTGGGAATCGGAGGAAGCCAGATAGGTTTCCAGAGCTTTCCGGCACAATTTGGCAGATTCGATATCGCCGCGGTTTTTCAGGAGCCAAACCGGTGTTTTCAGCATTTTTTCTGCGATACGACAGGCAGTTTTTGCTTCCTGTTCGGTATTGCAATCAAAAAGAAACTGGGAAAAGACTTTCCCGGCGGATTCGTGAACGGTCAGGCGTGTGATTTCGTTGGAATCGGACTGTTCCAAGATAATAATTCCGCCTAATTTAGCGGTCAGGCGTTGAGACATGTTCTCTTTGCCTGTCCAGGGAGAAGTTGTGACGAATGCTTCGTCATTTTCAATATATACAATGGGTTTATCCCCATTTATGATCTGAATTTCATCGGGACAGAGGAGTTTCCAGAGACAATAGTGGGTGGACTTGCCGGTGCCGCTGGGGGCGGTGACCAGCCAGGCCAGGTCCTTCCAGATAAAGGAAACCGCGTGGAACACGATGCGGTCAAAAACCGTGATGGCAGAGGAGATGGCGGGGCAGAGTTCCATATATTCCACATAATACGCGGCGGAATCCGGCGGGTAAATTCTGGAAGCTGTCTGAAGCCGCCGGGGGGAAATTTCCACGGCGGGAATGTCCCGGTCATTGGCGGGACAAGGCGGGATAAGGGGGGATGTCCCGGTATTTTTTTCCAGGTAGGGAGAAAAATACGGATAGTATTCATCGTATTGGGTGGTGACGTCCACAGGGACGCCAGCCAGGTTGAGACGAAATTTCATAGGCGTTATTTTTGGGGGGTGTGGGTGGTTGGGGTGGTAGGGCCCTCTCAGTCACCTTCGGTGACAGCTCTCCCAGAGGGAGAGCCAAGTCCGTAGGGGGCGGGGATTCGGATGGGGACGCGGATTCCAGCCGAACGCATAAGGAACGTGCATTCGGCAGACCCGGCGGTTGATGCCGGGCCCACGTCGGCCCTGCGGGCCTCCTCGGAATGACATGGCAAGGGGGTGGCCGATAATTGACGGCGGGGCACATGGGCCCCGCCCTACAGGCCCTCTCAGTCACCTTCGGTGACAGCTCTCCCAGAGGGAGAGCCAAGAGGGGGGGATGGAAGAAAGCGGGGGGATGGGATGCCATCCCCCCGCTTGGGGTTTTTGCTTAGCCTGGGGTTTGCTCAGCCGATGATGTTGCCGTACTGGTCCACGACGACCTTGGTGCCATCGGGGAGGGTCATAGCATAGCGGCCATCGCCGATGCTGAGAATACCCGTATTGCTGGGCACCTTTCCCGGAGTGCCCACAATGACTTCCTGGAGCTCAGGAGGGATAAAAGTTTCGTTCATGGGTTTCTCCTTTCCTCACTCCCAAATGGTGCGGGTGTTGTAATGCAGGGTGTGGGTGACGCCGTGGACCTCGGTGCCGTCCAGGGTGATCCAATAGGGGGTGACTTCCAGAGTGCCGGTGCCGGAGAGGCTCTTATCAGCCAGCATGAGCTTGGCGTCACGGGCCGCGCCGAACAGGTTGGCGGGAGTCTTGAAGATCCGATAACGGCTGGCGTAGGAGACGTCAACCTTCTGGTCACCAACGACGAAGCCGGAGGCCTGATAGTTGGCGGGGTTATCCACGGCAGAGATCAGGGTGACGCCACGGAGACGGAACAGGCCGGTGCGGCTGTAAGCCAGGTCCAGATAGGAGTCGCTGACATACTTGGCGTAGATGGTGGTGTCCTCCGTGACCTGGTCCAGGTCAGCGGGGGTGGTGTAAGCCTGGTCGGCGAACCAACCGGCAAAGACCTTGCCGGCGGGGGCCTGGTAGGCCACCTGGTCACGGATGCCGGTACCGGCGGAAACGGTAAGCTCGTAGGTCTTGGCCGCATCCACCACGGTGACGGTGACGTTCTCCACGGCGGGGGTGTCGGCAGCGATGGGCGTACCGTCGGCGCAGTAGCTATCCATCAGCAACAGCTGAGCAGACGCATTTGCCGCAGGAGTCTTGCATTCAGCGGCGCGGTCATAGCTATCGCTAACGCTGGGCTGGCTATTGCCAGGGCCGTTATAGGTGACCGTGCGGGTGGTGCCGTTGGTGACCTCCACACCGTCCAGGGTGACCCAGTAGGGGTAATAGGTGAAGGACTCGCCTGCGGTCTGCCACTTACTTTCCTTGCTCACACCGTAGCACAGCATGTAGCCATACTTATCGGCGGGAACCAGGCTACTGGCGGTATACACGTCCGTGGTCGTGTCCTTCTTGGTGATGGAAACATTGCTGAAGGCCACCGAGCCGGAAACAGTGGCGATCTTGGTTTCTTCGCGATTGTCCACAATATCCGTATAGGTAGTCTGGTCTGCCTTGGTCCGCTTATCATCCAGATAGAAGCCGACCTCGGCGTAGTTGATGCGGTCGATGGCGGAAACCATGTAGAGGCCGACAACATCCATCTGGTAGCCGGTGTCCTCATAGTGGCCATTGCCATACAGGACCTTGGGGATCAGGTAGGTGTTGGGCACTTCCCAGATATAGTAGGTAGCGCCAGCCTGGGGAGCAAAGCTGAGGCCGGTTTCGCCTTCGTTGGTGAAGGGATAGGGCTCGGTGCAGGCGGGATTGTTGAATGCGCCGCCGTAGAGGTAGTTGCTGGTGACCTTATCCGTCAGGTTAAACTCAGCGCTGACGGGGTAGGTATCCGTATTCACTGTCTTAGCCGCGCCGTTCTCGTCCATGCGGACGTGGGCCACGTTGAAGGTCTGATAGTAGGCGAACCAGACCTCGCGGTTGGCGTTGGTGGAAGTGATCTCAACAGAGACCGTATCCTCACGTCCCTGAACATCGGGGTTCGCCGCATCGCGGCCATTGAGGGTATAGCCATAGTAGGTAGCGCCTTCGATGTTCTTCTTGGAGACGTCGTAGGAGGAGTTATAGTCCAGGGCGTCGGTGCCGTTATACTGGAAATTCTCCGGCTGTGCCAGTACCTGGGCCTTTTCGGGAGAATCCATAACTTTGCCGTCAGCGTTGATGGGCTTGCCATCGGCGTCGACCAGATAGTAATGCACGAGGATGGTGCCGCCCTCGGGATTCACAGTGGGAATCGGGAACTCCTTCTCGGCAGGATTACCCTGGTAATCCGTGTAGTTAAAGGTGGTGGTTTTGTTGGTGGGATAGGTATTACCCGACTCAACGTTGTCATTGAGGTGGACACGGTATTTCATGATGGCCGGGGAGTCCTCGTTGATGTTGCCGACATCCCAGCTGAGGGTCTGCTCATTGCGGGTGACGGTGCCCTGGCTCAGGTAGACGTCTGCCTGGCCATTTTTGTAGACGGCCTCGTCACTGGTGACCACGGGGTTGCCAGTGAAGTCCAGGCTGACGTAATCGCTCATGGGGTCAGTGACCTTGCCGTTTTTGGCAGCGATGGCAATGCTGCCGGCGATGGCAGTGAAGGCGTCCTTGAGTTTGGTCTCCACGTTGTCATTCTTGCCAATGGCGTAGTAGCCCTTGGTGGGATCGGTGGCGCAAGCCTTCAGGATGTTCTCACCTTCAGTGTCGACCTGGAGGGCCACGGAGAAGATGGTGGTCCCGGTAGCCTTGGCCTGCTTGGCCTCCCAAATGGTGGCGATACCGTGGCTGATATAACTTGAATATTTACCACAACTATTAACGCTTAGGCCGGACTGCTTTTTCACACCAATACCGTAACCGCTACCAATACGATTATTATGGTTGCAGACAATGTTTGCAGTAGACCAGTCCACATCCATCGTTGCATAAACATGATCTACATATTTAGAATCACGCTCTACGTAAGCATCCCGGGTGCAGGTGATGGAGCCTGTGATGGCATAGCTGTAGGTAGGTACACCATCGGACAGGATGACGATGTTCTTCAGATTGCCTACGGGAGAATCAGAGTCCAGCAACTGCTGGGCCACATGGATACCGGCCTGCTGGTTGGTGCCGCCGCTGGCTTTGATGCCATTGATCTGACTCTTAAAAGCATCCAGCTCATCGGCGGTATAGAAATGACCGTTGTTGATGCTCGCAGCGGTTTCGGCGTAAGTGACAATGGCGATGCGGGTAGTACTGCCCTTCGTCAGCAACTTCTCGCCAAAGGCAATGGCAGCCTTTTTGGTATCCAGAAGTTTGTCGTCATCGTTCATACTGCCAGATTTGTCGATGACCAGGACCACGTCGGAGTTGGTCTCGAAGTTCTTGCCCTGGATGGTCAGGGTGATCTCGTAGATGCCCTCCTTGTTCTCTACAGGCTGGGCCACCTTGTTGAGCAGGATGGATCCCGGGTCATCCCACTTGGGGCCGGACTCCGTGCCGCCGCCGGTCTCCTCGCCTTCGGCAAACGATGGCAGGGCCACCAGAGACAGGGCCATGACCAGCGCCAGCACGAGTGCCAACGCCCGTTTCCATGTTTTCATTTTCTCATTCCTCCCATTTCGTTTATTTTGGGGGCCGGGCGGCCCCAATTGACTTGGGTTTTGCAGGGACAGTTCTGGATGGTATCCATTGTACACCATTCCGATATCGTTTGCAAGAGGTTTTGGGGCTTGTTTGCGATATTTTTACGCCTGCTTGGCATTGTATCACAAAGAAGCGTCGAATGCAAGTGCATTCTGGGGAAACCGGGGTGGACGGAGGGGGGCGGGGGTGGTATAATGGAGGAGATAACCAACAGATGAGGAGGTTTCTGACCATGAACGAGAAGAAGCAGAGCGGGTACCCCCAGGAGGACCCCAGGGAGGCGCTGGAGCGGCTGATGCAGGAAAAGCCGCTGAAAAGGCCGGGGATCAAGGACCGGAAGGAGCCGCCCATCATGGCGGTGTATGCCGCGCCGGTGATCAAGGAAGAGAAATGAGCGGGTTCCGGCTGGAGAGCTGCGTGTGGGAGCTGACGTTAGCGTGCTGCTTCGGGTGCAGGTACTGCGGGTCCGCCGGGGGGCGGGCCAGGGCGGACGAGCTGTCCACGGCGGAGTGTCTGGACGCGGCGGAGCAGCTGGCGGACCTGGGCTGCCGGAGGGTATCGCTGATCGGGGGCGAGGTGTTCCTGCGGCGGGACTGGGCGCAGATCGCCGGGCGGCTGACCGGGCTGGGCGTCCGGGTGGACGTGATCACCAACGGGTACATGATGTCGCCGGAGGTGCTGGAACAGCTGAAGCAGGCGGGGGTGTCGTCGGTGGCGGTGTCCATCGACGGGCCGGAGGACGTGCATGACGCCGGGCGGCAGGCCGGGAGTTTTAAGCGGGCCATGGAGGCCGTCCGGGCGCTGACGGCGGCGGGGATGCCGGTGTCGGTGATCTCCACCCTGCGGCGGGACTGCATGGGGCGGCTGGAGGAGCTGTACCGGGTGCTGGAGGGGTCCGGCATCGGGGCGTGGCAGCTGCAGGCGTGCTCGCCTATGGGCAACGCCGCCCGGGGGCTGGACTGGCGCATCGACCCGGCGGAGGTCATCGCTTTCGTGATGCGGCACCGGGCGGAAGCGCCGTTTATGCTGGGGGCGGCCGACAACGTGGGGTATTTTACGGATGAGGAGCTGCGCCTGCGGGGGGCCGATGGGGCCTGCTTCCAGGGGTGCAGGGCGGGTATCTCCGCCATTGGCATCGACAGCGCGGGCAACGTGCGGGGGTGCGAGTCGCTGTACGATGAGCGGTTCAACGAGGGGAATCTGCGGCAGCGGAGGCTGCGGGATATCTGGGAGGACCCGGGGGCCTTTGCGTACAACCGGCAGTTCCGGCGGGAGATGCTGACGGGGCAATGCGCCCGGTGCCGGATGGGGCCGTGGTGCGCCGGGGGATGCCGGTCGTACAACTATTTCGTGCACGGGAAGCTGTACGAAAGTCCGGCGTGTGCAGGCGGGGCCAAATAAGGGGCAGACAGAGTCGTCCGCCCCTACGAATGTTCTATCGACAGTTTGCCTGTAGGGGCCGGGTTTTACCCGACCCAAAAGCAACGGACCGGTGGGCGGGGCGGAGCCCGCGCCCCTGCGGAGCGTTAACGGCAGAACATCCTGTCGGGCGGGCAATCCGCAGAATTCCATAGAAAAAGACTGCGGTGGTGAGCCGCAGTCTTTTTTCAGAGATGGGGTTTATCGGGCCTTGTCGAACTCCTGGGACACCTGCTCCAGCAGCTGGCGGATGGGCAGGTGCTGGGGACAGGCCTTTTCGCACTTGCCGCACTTGATGCAGTCGGAGGCCCGGCGGCCCGGGGCACAAAAAGGCGGGGAAATCGCCGAAGCGCCGCCGGTGGCGGATGAAGCGAGGCGATTTCGAGGAAGTGCCCCGGCTGGCGGGCATGACAATGCCTGCCAGTCGGCTAGCACGACGGTGGGCAGACACGGGCCCCGCCCTACGAAAGCGCCATATCACGTCCCTACAGGCCCTCTCAGTCACCTTCGGTGACAGCTCTCCCGGAGGGAGAGCCAAGTAGGGGCCGACGTCCCCGGTGGCCCGGGGCGCAAAAAGGCGGAGCACACGGGCCCCGCCCTACGGGTGTTCTATCGACAGGCGCTTCGTAGGGCCCGCTGCCCTCAGCGGGCCGGGTCAGCCCATTCAGCCTGTCAAAACGTTCGTGTCCTGGTATAGCAGAAGGAGAAATCCATCCTGGGTCCCGTCCGGATTCAGCAGCCGCAGCTCCACATACTGAAGGTTGTCGTACCAGTCGGCGGACAGGTCAAAATGCAGGGTCCAGTACCGTTCCTGGCAGCTGCCCTTGAAGGGCGGCAGGGTCAGCTCCTGGCCATCCTCGTCCACGCAGTAAAGCTGGAGGTCGTCCAGCAGCACGTCCCCGGGGTCCCGGTGGATCTCCAGCTCCACCTGGAGGACGCCGTCCTCATAGGACGCGCCCAACAGGCCCACCCGGCCTCCCTGCCAGGTATCCCAGTCCAGCCATTCCCGGGCCACCGCCGGTTCCTGGGTGGCGGGGGTGACCGGGTCGACGGAATAATCCGTGTGGCGGACCTGACAGCTGGAGACGATGGAGCTGACCAGGGACAGGATGATCAGCCCCGCCACCAGCACCCCCACCAGGCTCACCTGACGGGCCGGGCCGCTGAGGTTATTCAGCTTTTCCCGGACCTGGCGGGCCTCATCCTCAAAGCAGACCTTCTTCTCGTGGCACTCCTTCTTCTCGAAGCACACCTTGCCCCCACGGGGGACGGAACGGCGCTCCTGCCCCGTCAGGTGGTGCACCGTGCCGTCGGCGTCTACCCGCTCCCGCCGGGGCGGGCGGTTATAGGCCCCGCACTCCGGGCAGCAGCCGTTTTTCTCGTAGTTATAGCTCTTTCCGCAGGCCTTGCAGTGTACCGTTGCCATGGCGTGTCCTCCTTTATATCACATCCGCTGAAAATCCAGATACCGAGTCCCCTGGAAGGTCAGGCGGCCCCGGTCCCCCTCCACCAGCATACCGTAGTCCTGGCCGCTCATCTGCAGCTCCATGCGGTCGCCGCTTTCCACCTGGAAGGTGGCGAAATACCGGGTGGAGGTGGTGGTGTGCATCTCACCGCCGCTGCGGTGGGAGGAGAAGCTCTGGCGCTTGGCCACCACTGTGGCCTCCACCGTCAGCCGGGGGGAATGGTTGTTCCTGTTCCGCTGGGACAGCTCCCGGACAAACGTCACCAGGATCATGCCCAGGATCGCCACAAAGGCCACGATGAAAAGCAGGAAGAAGATGGAAATGAATCCGTCGCCGGAGAAAAAGCTGTCGAACATGGCGCGTGCCTCCTTTTTTCGGGGGATGCCCCGTCTGTATGGTCCCATTGTACGCCCCGCCGGGGATAAAATCCACCAACCTCAGGTTGCGCCGGGGCATTTCCCCGGAAAACGGCAGGAAACCTCAGGTTGCGGCGGGATTTTTATCCAGTATAGCATACGCGCCGGACCTTTGGCAAGCCAAAGGTCCGGCGCGGGGGTTATTCTTGGGATTCCTGTGGTATCAGAAGGTCCCGCAGGGTCACGCTGTCCAGATAGTCGCCGATGAGCTGGCCCAGGCGGTTCCACACCGGCAGGGTCCGGCAGCGGGCCGCCCGGTCACAGGGGTGGGCCCCCTCCTCCAGGCAGGCCACCGGGGCCAGGGAGCCCTCCGTCAGGCGGAGAATCTCCCCCAGGGGGTACTCCTCCGGCCTGCGGGTCAGGCGATAGCCGCCGCCCTTGCCGGTGACGCCGTCCACCAGTCCCGCCCGGCTCAGCAGGGTCATGATCTGGCCGGCGTATTTGTCGGAGATCTCCTGACGCCGGGCCACGTCCCGCATGGAGACGTAGCCGTCGCCGCCGTGCTCCGCCAGGTCCACCATCACCCGCAGGGCATAGCGGCCCTTGCTGGAAATGACCATGTTACACCATCCGGCAGCTTTCGCAGGAGCCGCAGTCCTCCGGGAACTTGCTGTGGTCATACTCGATGCCGTGGCGGTCATAGTAGTCCTTGATGGCGGACTTGATGGACTCCTCCGCCAGCACGGAGCAGTGGAGCTTGTGAGCGGGCAGACCGCCCAGGGCGTCCACCACCTGGCGGTTGGTAACGGCCAGGGCCTCGTCGATGGTCTTGCCCTTGATCATCTCGGTGGCCATGGAGGACGAGGCGATGGCGCTGCCGCAGCCGAAGGTCTCGAACTTCACGTCCTGGATGACGTTGTCCCGGATTTTCAGGTACATCTTCATAATGTCGCCGCACTTGGCGTTACCCACCTGGCCCACGCCGTCGGGGTTCTCGATCTCACCCACGTTGCGGGGGTGCATGAAATGATCCATCACGATATCGCTATACAGTGCCATATTCAAAACGCTCCTTTCGTTGTCACAGCATGAATGCTTTCTTACCGGATTCCAGGTCCTTCCACACCGGGGACATGGACCGCAGGTACTCCACCACCCGGGGAACCTCCCGCAGGATGTGGTCCACCTCCTCCTGGGTGTTCCACTCGCACAGGCTCAGCCGCAGGGAGCCGTGGGCCACCTCGTGGGGCCGGCCGATGGCCAGCAGCACATGGCTGGGGTCCAGGGAGCCGGAGGTGCAGGCGGAGCCGGAGGAGGCGCAGATGCCTGCGGCGTCCAGCAGCAGAAGCAGGGACTCGCCCTCGATGCCCTCGAAGCAGAGGTTCACGTTGCCGGGCAGACGGTGCTCCAGGTCGCCGTTGACGGCGCTGTGGGGAATCTTGGACAGGCCCTGGATCAGCCGGTCCCGCAGGGCCGTGACCTTCACGCGGTTTTCCTCCATGTGGGCGCAGGCATCCTCCAGGGCGGCGGCCATACCGGCGATGCCGGGGACATTCTCCGTACCGGCCCGCTTGCCCCGCTCCTGGGCGCCGCCCTCGATGACGTTCACCAGGGGGATGCCGCCCCGGACATACAGGGCGCCCACGCCCTTGGGGCCGTGGAACTTGTGGCCGGAGAGGCTCAGCATATCAATGTGCTGGGCCTGGACGTCGATGGGCAGGTGACCCGCCGCCTGAACGGCGTCGGTGTGGAACAGCACGCCCTTTTCCCGGCATACGGCGCCGATCTCCTCAATGGGCAGGATGCTGCCGATCTCGTTGTTGGCGAACATGACGGTCACCAGGCAGGTGTCCTCCCGGATGGCGTCGGCCACCTGCCGGGCGGAGACCATGCCGTTTTCGTGAACCGGCAGCAGCTCCACCTGGAAGCCCTCCTTCTCCAGCTTCTTCAGGGTGTGGAGAATGGCGTGGTGCTCGAAGGCGGTGGAGATGATGTGCATCTTGCCCTTGCGGCGGCCGATGGCGGCGGCGGAAAGCAGGGCCTGGTTGTCGGCCTCGCTGCCGCCGGAGGTGAAGATGATCTCACGGGGCTGGCAGTTCAGGCACCGGGCCACGGTCTCGCGGCTCTTCATCAGCAGCTCCGCCGCCCGCTGGCCCACGCTGTGCAGGCTGGAGGGGTTGCCGTAGTTCTCCTCCATGGCGGGGAGCATGGCGTCCAGGGCCGTCCGGCTCATCCTGGTGGTGGCCGCGTTATCTGCGTAAACAGTCATTTGTATATTCCTCCCTGTTTCAGGCTTGAATTACCTATCGGTTTGGTTTGTAATTGGAGTATAACCGAAATTAACTACCAAGTCAATAGGTAATTTGGCTTTTCCGGCAGATTCTTCCAATAGAGGGCCGTTCTCCCCCGGTTTTTTTGATTTTAATGGAAAACAGGAAAAATATGATTGACATAACAGTTAAAATTGTGTAAACTGGACATGGTCTGAACGGCCAGGAAGAAAGATGAATAAAGGAGAAAGAGTATGAAACGCATCATTGCTGTGCTGCTGACGCTGATGATGGCCCTGAGCCTGACGGCGTGCAGCGGCGACGACAACGCCCAGGTGGCGGGCACCTGGAAATGGAATTGCGACATGACGGAGATGTTCCAGGAGGGCGTCAACCAGGGGGCCGGGATGGACCTGGCCACGGACGCCACCATGGAGATGGTGTTTGTGCTGAAGCTGAACGAGGACGGCACCTATACGCTGAACGTGGATCGGGACGCCCTGAAAACCTCCCTCCAGACCTACATTGACGCGCTGATCCCTGCGGCGGTGGAGATGATCTATCAGCAGCTGGAGGATCAGGGCATGAACCGGGCCGACATTGACGAGGCCATGGCGGCCGAGGGCGTCACCGTGGAGGAATATGTGCAGCAGATGATGGACGCCTCGATAGACGTGGACCAGATGATGGACGGCCTGGCGGATGAAAATGAGTCCGGCTATTTCCGGGCAGCCAAGGGCAAGCTGTATCTCAGCGATAAGGCAGACACCTTCAGCGATGACAGCTGCGCCGAATACACCCTGTCCGGCGGCACCATGCAGTGGACCGGCGGCAGCTATGAGCTCTTTGATAATCTGGACGACCTCCATGTAGAGCTGCCCGTCCAGTGGACGAAGCAGTAAGTCCGTTCTGACAAGCCAAATTGCGGCCCCCGGCGGGGCCGCAATTTTTGTCTTGCATTTGGAATGAAAATACGGTATAATACTCGGGTCACATGCCGGTGTGATGGAATGGTAGACGTAGCGGATTCAAAATCCGCCGGGGGCGACTCCGTGTGGGTTCGAGTCCCACCACCGGCACCACGTCGGAGCAAGCTCTATATCGCTTGCTCCGACTTATTTTATAAGTCAGAGCGCGCTCATGCCGCTGCTCCTCCTTTCCAAATCGAACCCGCTGCGCTGGGCTTCGATTTGGGTTTTTTCTTTCTTTTGCCGTATCGTTTCTGTGTCGCCGCCGGCACTATGTCGGAGTAATCTTCTGTATCGCTTGCTCCGACTTATTTCA
The DNA here is from genome assembly GCA_018228685.1 of Clostridiaceae bacterium Marseille-Q4149. Lineage (GTDB taxonomy): Bacteria > Bacillota > Clostridia > Oscillospirales > Oscillospiraceae > Vescimonas > Vescimonas cirricatena. The sequence continues at coordinate 332,071 of CP073691.1, read as the reverse complement.
TAAGTCAGAGCGCGCTCACGCCGCTGCTCCTCCTTTCCAAATCGAACCCGCTGCGCTGGGCTTCGATTTGGGTTTTTTCTTTCTTTTGCCGTATCGTTTCTGTGTCGCCGCCGGCACTATATCGGAGTAATCTTCTGTATCGCTTGCTCCGACTTATTTTATAAGTCAGAGCGCGCTCATGCCGCTGCTCCTCCTTTCCAAATCGAACCCGCTGCGCTGGGCTTCGATTTGGGTTTTTTCTTTCTTTTGCCGTATCGTTTCTGTGTCGCCGCCGGCACTATGTCGGAGTAATCTTCTGTATCGCTTGCTCTGACTTATTTTATAAGTCAGAGCGCGCTCATGCCGCTGCGGGTCCGCAGCGGCTTTTTGGGCGCGGCGGGGCCGACGGGCGGGGGATTGAGTACGGAGGCGGAATATGGTATAATAGGCGGAAAAACCGGCCCGGACACGGGCAAGGGGGGTGACGGACGCCGTGCTTTCGCTATATCTGGCCGCGCTGGAAAGCGACGGGGACAAGAAACAGTTCCGGGAGCTGTACCGTCGGTATCACCGGGTGATGGAGCGGACGGCCCTGGCCGTGCTGCATGACCCCCACGACGCGGAGGAGGCCGTGCAGGAGGCGTTTCTGCGGGTGATTGAAAATTTTTCAAAAATTTATGAAATTCCTTGTAAGGATTTGGGGGGCTGGCTCGTTATTATAGTGAGGAACGAGGCCATCACCATTCTGCGCAGGCGGCGCTGCCACCTGCCGCTGGAGGAGGGCTGGGCGGATTTTGCCGGGCAAAGCCGGGATCTGCCGGACTATTCGTCCATGGTGCAGCTGTTCGCCCGGCTGCCGGACACCTATCGGGCCGCCCTGGAGATGAAGCTGGTGCTGGGCTGGTCCACGGCGGAGATCGCCCGGCGGCTGGGCCTGACGGAGAGCGCCGTGAACACCCGGCTGTCCCGGGGGCGGGCGCTGCTGCGGAAAATTTTTGGGGAGGAGGGGATCGAACCATGACCGATCAGGAATTGGACCGGATGCTGCGCCGGGCGCTGCTGGACGCGGCGGACCAGGAGGCGCAGACGCCGCCGGAGACGGAAGTGCCGCTGTCCGAGGGGCACCGCCGCCGTATGCGGGAGATGCTGCGGGACCCGCTGCTGTGGTTCCGGCTGCGAAACCCCTACCCCTGGCGCGCCGTGGCCCGGCGGGCGGCGGTGGTGCTGCTGATGCTGTCGCTGTCGGCGGCCATGGTGCTGGCCGTCAGCCCCAAGGCCCGGGCGGATATCGTCCGCTGGACCATGGAGCAGAATGGCCGCCGGGTGGAGTTCCGCTATCACGGCGACGGCCCCGCCCAGGCTCTGCCCCAATACCGGATCGCCGCCCTGCCGGAGGGCTATACGGAAACGGAGCGGGCGGAGGCAGACTGGAACGTCCGGGTGACCTATGAGTGCACCGGAAAGCAGTGGATTCGTTTCTCCTATCTCTATATGCAGGATGGCACAGCTTCCAGCGTGGGTATCGCCGAGTCGGATACGGTAAAGGATATCACGGTATCCGGCATGAGCGGCAAGCTGATCCTGCCCCAAAGCTCGGAGTCAGCCAACGTCATTATCTGGTTTGACACGGCACAGAACCTGATGTTCTCTATCCACGCAAATGTGGATGAGTCCGTCATAATCGCCATGGCGGAGAGCGTTTCTTTGTGCAATTCCACAAATTGAAAAAATGTAAAATTTTGCTGTAAGATTCTGGGGGTCTGCTTCGTTAATATAGCAAAGATAAAAACGGAGGGCTTCACATGAATCAAAAATGCAGTTCTATTCTCCTGATACTGGCTATACTGTCAGGAGTAATTACAACATCCTATGCATCACAAAGACGCGTGCCAGATAGTCTATTCCAACTAACGTTTAAGAACGGCTTCGCTGTTTGTGATGTAACTTGTACAGCAGATTACAGCACAGACAAGGTTGTAGTCAATGTTACGCTGTACAAAGGGTGGGATGTTGTGGGAGCCTGGACAGACCAGGGAAAAGGCAGCGCCTCTATCACTGAGCAGGTTAAAGCCGTGAAGGGCGCCGAGTATACTATGTCCATAACCTGGTCCGTGGCCGGTCAGTGGCAGCGCTCAGAGACAATCAGAAAAACCTATACTGGTTGAAAAAGTTTGATTGTACGGAGGTGAGGCCCATGCAGTAAGAAGCGTCCCTACCCGCAGCGAATGATTCAAAAGACAAAAATCGAAAGGAGCAAACCCTGTCATGAAAAAATTGGCAAAGATTTTCCTCTGCTTGTCCTTGGCACTGATGATGTCCCTTTCCTTGGCAGTTCCCGCATTTGCGGCGAGCACATGCGTTCACTCCTATCAGCGAATTATTTCGGGAGATTATACTTGGTACGATCCAGTTTCGGCCACATTACACCAAAAAAACCAGGGCGACCTGATGGAATGCTCTAAATGCGGGAAACAGGAGCCCCGCAACGCCTGGCATTCGGAAACAGAAGAACATACAGGCAGAACAACATATACCAGCAACCATTCCGGCTCCAACCCCACTAAGCATACCTATACCAAGCTGACAAACTGCAGGCACTGCAATTACCTGATGGATCGGGACTTCGGATTCACCGGCTGCACGGCTGCGGGGTGCCGGGAAGCTCAGGGATTGAAGCCGATGCCGATGGATGCGTAAAAAGGAGGATATGCACATGAAAAAAGCCCTACATCGTTGTCTGACGCCGCTGCTGGCCGCCGTTTTGACGTTTTCCCTGTGTGCATCGGCATTTGCCGAAGAACAGCGTGCTTCCTGTTTTCACACGTTAGTCTTACTTCAGAAGGGTATAACGTGGTATGACTATACCGCTAGCACGCACACATGGAACCGAGGCTCCCTGTACCGGTGCAGCAAGTGCGGCTATGAGGAACGGCAAAGCGACACAAGTGATCGTGCCGAATCGCACTCGATCGAAACGACTTCCGTTTACAATCATGAGCTGGCAAATCCGGCAAAGCACAATGTTGTCATCACTACGGGCTGTACCGTATGCCCTTATGTTAAGTCCAAGGAGACTAAACTCACCGGCTGCACGTCCGCAGGATGTCGGCTAACACAGCGCGTTGACCCCGTCCCCGTGACGGCGTGACGATGTCAATTTGCCATAATTCCCGGGTGCGGGCGGCGAAAGCCGCCCCGCCCACCCTCATAACTTTGAAACTAGGGCTTGACAGGAAGGACTACTTATGATAAACTCCGTATATGATTTATCATAAGTAGTCTTTTCTGCGCCCATTTGACCGATGCGAAAGGAGCTGTTTCTATGAATCCCATGCACCAACTGACCCGGCGGCCGGTGAAGGCGGCCTTCGGCGCACTGCTGCTGGCCTTAGCGGGGGTGATCCTGGCCCTGTCCGGGGGGCAGTTCTGGGCGGCGGTCCAGACCCGGGCCGGGGTGGAGGAGACCTATACCACCGTGGCGGTGGTTACCGGCGGGAAACGGCAGCTGGTGTCCAGCGGCGACATAGTATACGAGGATATTGGCCCCACATACGAAGCCAACGAGTTTCTGAAGGAGGCCGCCCAGAAGGGCTGGAGCATCATCCGCGGTCAGGCCACCATGGGCCTTGCCGGGGGGTACAGTCCGAAGCTCACGCCGCTGACCACATTTTATCAAATGGACGTTGACAGCTCCGACACCCGCATTGATAACGATGAGGACGTCCCCTATAACTTCGCCATCCTGGAGATCGAGATCACGGAGGTGGGGGAGGAGAGGGTCTATTATCCCAGAGAGTATGATACAGGCGCTTTTTTCAACTGGGTCGTCTCCGGCAAGGTGCTGGGAGTGCAAGCCATGAGCGGCGATTGGAACGACCCCACCGGCCGGAACGCAAATTTTTATTTGCAGATCACCGGCGAGTCGGATGCGGCGGGCAAGGCGCTGCAGGCCGGACAGCGGATCCTGGTGTTTACCCACAATTACCGCGACCTGGATTTCGAGCAGCGCTGCCTCATTGCGGAGGACCTGAGACTCAGTGGCTATGAGGTGGACCCCCGGAGCCTGGATATTGAGAACAACCTGATCCGTTATGCCGACCGCACCACCGCCATCACCATAACGGACGGCGAGGGAAATCCCTGGCCGGACGATGCGCCCCTGTATAAGGACCCCGTCACCGGCAATGAGTCCACCATAGACCTTCGGCGACTGAACACCATTGCCTTCAATGTCGATGACTGCTCCCAGCCCTGGACGTTATACGATGAGCAGTGGAATGTGGAGGAACAGAAATGGGAGTGGACCGTTCAGCGGGTCATTGCCTATGACACGGATTATGACCTGGCTTCCTTCACCATTCTGCCGGAGGGCGTCACGGCGGAGGAGATGATCGCCTCCTCCCCCACCTGGCAGAAGGCCATGGAGTCCGTCCGGGTCAACAGCCACAGCGTGCCGGTGCTGGCGGTGAACCACTTAGAGGCTCTGGCGGATTTCGCCGCCGGGACCACTATGGTCACCCAGGGGCGCAGCATCTCCCAGAAGGAGTACAGCTCCGGCGCGCCGGTGTGCCTGATCTCCGAGTCCCTGGCCCGGGAAAACGGCCTGAACGTGGGGGACGTTCTGCCGCTGTCCCTGTATGAATACGACCAGGACCTGCGGTATTCCTACATACACGAATATAACCCCCGGCCCTCCTGCTATCTGCCGGACCAGGGCTTCCGGCAGGAGACGGAGTACACCATCATCGGCCTGTACCGCCAGAGCAACGAGTGGGTGACCACCCCCACCAGCTTCACCCCCAACAGCGTGTTTGTGCCGGGAAAAAGCGTCACCTGTCAGACGGTAACCGGCAACTATGGCGTGTGGTCCAGCCTGATTCTGCAAAACGGCACCATCGACCAGATGGAGGCCCGGCTGGAGGAAAACGACCTGGGCGGCGCGGTGACGTATTACGACCAGGGGTACAGCGACATTGTGGAGAGCCTGGACGGCTATACCCGGGTGTCCCGGACGGTGCTTCTGGTGGGCCTGGCCCTGTGGGCGGTGGTTTTGGCGGCGTACTGCATACTGCTCCCCATGCAGGAGGGGAAAACCGCCCTGCGTATGTGGACACTGGGCGCAAAACGCCGGGATATTGCGGGACAAATCTGGACGCCCTCGGCCCTGATGGCGGCTGCGGGGACGGTGATCGCGTTGGCGGTCAGCATCCCCGGTATGTCCTGGGCCACGGACAAAATCCAGGCCCTGACCGGCTCTGATTTAACGTTGAAGGTGTCCGTTGGCCAGACCGTCGCCCTGTGCGCCGGGGCCCTGGCCATCGCCCTGGCGGTGATTGCCCTGGTCAGCGTATCCACCGCACAGCGGGGTATCCGCAAGGCGGAATAAGCAAATCAAAAGGCGAAAGGAGGACCGCCTATGACGCCCTATTTTTTCAAGCAGATGCGCAAGCGCACCAGCCTGTGCCTGGTGGTGGTGCTGACGGCCCTGGCGTTTTCCCTGGCCCTGTGTATGCTCCAGCGGTCCCGGGACCAGATGGCCGCACGCATTGAGGAGGTTTATGACAATCTGGAGGTCCGGTGCAGCGTCACCAATCTCACGGGGACCCAGTCGGACCAGCTGAACCTGCCGGATTGGGTGCTGCGGCTGTTCGACGGGGAAAAGACCTACGGCAATTTCCAGGACAACGACCTGTTCGCCCCCTATGTCCGGGATGTGCAGGTGCGGTCCACGGTGTACTGCACCACCCCCGGCGGCCAGGACCGGCTGACCCTCAGCGGCGTCACCGGGTTGAAGGCGGACAGCTCCCTGCTGGCCTCCTCGGGCTGCACCGTCATCTGGCGGGAGGGCTTCGGCGAGGATATGTTCCGGGGGCGGGGCTTCTCCCTGCTGCTGCCGGAGGAGCAGGCGCATCTGGTGGACGGGGACGGCTATGTGACCCTGGAGTTCACCGGGGTGGAGGGGGACAACATCCAGCACCGCTTCCTGGCGGCGGGGACCTATACCGGCGGGTCCGGGCGGCTGTACTGCTCCTGGTGGGTGGTGCGGCAGCTGTGTGAGGAGACCTACGGCGGTCTGACGCTGGACAGTCTGTCCGCCGCCATGGCGGACAACCGGAAGATCGGCGAGTTCTGGGACGGGTACGCCAGCCGCTATTTCGTGGCCCCCACCAAGGACGGCACCCCGGTGCCCTGGGAGGGGTCCCGGCTGTACCGCACCTATCCCTTCGCCCTGGCCATCTATGACGACGTGCTGGTGAAAACCGTGGAGCAATTGCAGCAGAACCAGCGGCTGCTGGGGCTGGTGTCGTGGCTGCTGGGGCTGGCCTCCTTCGGAGTGGGGGCGGTGTTCAGCATCCTGCTGCTGCGCCACCGCAGCCGGGAGCTGAAGCTGCAGTTCATCCTGGGCCAGAGCCGGGGCAGCATCTTAGTGTGGGCCCTGACGGAGCACGGGCTGCTGAGCCTGCTGGGGGCGATCATCGGCGCAGGGGGCTTCTGGCTGGCCTTCCGGACGGCCCCGGCCTGGGGGCCGGTGGCGGGCTTCTGGGTGATGAATCTGGCGGGCACGGCTCTGGCATATCTTCTGACCATGCGGCGAAAGTTTCTGGAATCAAATCTGGGGAGGGAATAAATATGAACATCCAGCTGCAAAACGTTACCTATACCTATGCCGGGAAGTATCAGCGGGTCACCGCCGTGGACGGCGTCAGCTATACCTTCCACGACGGGACCCTGTACACCATCATGGGGGCCTCCGGCAGCGGCAAATCCACGCTGCTAAGCCTTTTAGCGGGGCTGAAGCTGCCCACGGAGGGGGAGATCACCCTGGACGAGCAGCCCATCCGGCTCATGGACCGCAGCGCCCTGCGGCGGGACACGGTGTCGGTGATCTATCAGGATTTCAACCTGTTTCCGCTGCTGACGGCGGAGGAAAACGTGTGCTATCCCCTGCGGCTGCAGAAAATGGACAAGGAGAAGGCCCTGGAGCTGGCCCGGCAGCGGCTGACGGATATGGGCATCCGGGAGTCGTATTTCCGGAAGCTGCCCAATCAGCTGTCTGGCGGCGAGCAGCAGCGGGTGGCCATCGCCCGGGCCCTGGCGGCGGGCAGCCGGGTGATCCTGGCCGACGAGCCCACCGGCAGTCTGGACAGCGACAACGGGCGGATGATCGTGGAGACCCTCCAGCGGCTGGCCCACCAGGAGGAGCGCTGCGTCATCGTGGTGACCCACGATCCCAAGGTGGCCGAGGCCGCCGATATCCGGCTGCATATGCAGGACGGAAAGCTCAGCGGGGAAGAAGCATAAAGCCCGGAAGGGCAAAAAATCAGCTGGCTGCGGGGGGCAGCCAGCTGATTTTTTCAGGATTCGCCGAATTCCCGGGTCAGGTCCCGGTCCAGCAGGGTGCGCAGCTCCGCCATGGGGTCCGCGCCGCAGTAGAGGATGCGGTGCACCGCCCGGCAGATGGGCAGCTCCACGCCATAGCGCTCCCCCAGCAGCACCAGGGCCTCCACGGTGTAGTATCCCTCCGCCAGGTCCGTGTAGGTCTCTCCCCGGATGAAGGACTCGCCGAACTGGCGGTTGTGGCTGTACCGGGAGAACACCGTGGCCTCATAGTCCCCCAGGTGACACAGGCCATAGGCCGACAGCTGGCTGCCGCCCATGGCCTGGATGAGACGGGCTACCTCCCGGGTGCCCCGGCTCATCAGGGCGCCCTTCAGGCTGGACAGGCCCTTGCCGTCTAAAAATCCGGCGGCGATGCCCACCACGTTTTTGGCGGCGGCCCCCACCTCGTTGCCGATGAGGTCCCCCCCATAGTAAAAGCGGATCAGGTCGCTGGAGAAGGACCGCACCAGCAGGCGCTTCACGTCCTCCCGGCTGCTGTCGATGACCATGCAGTTGGGGATGCCCCGGTAAAACTCCTGCACATGGCCCGGGCCCAGCCACACCGCCACGGCGTTGGAGGGGTCCAGATTCTCCTGGGCGATCTGGCTCAGGCGGCGGCCTGTCCCCTGCTCCAGGCCCTTCATGCACAAAACGAAGATCTTATCCCCCAGGGCCAGGGGCCGCAGCTGGTCCATCAGGCCCTGGAGCCCCTGGGAGCCGATGGAGATCACCACGATCTCCGCCTGCCGGACGCAGGACAGGTCCGTGGACAGCCGGATGCTTTCCGGCAGCTCCAGCAGGTCATTGCGGCGGGCGGCAAGAAAGCGCTGCATATGCCGGGAGCCAGGGCGGCCATACAGGGTGACGGCGTGGCCGGTGCGGTCCAGATACCAGGCGATCAGCGAGCCCCAGCGCCCGCAGCCGATGACGGTGATGCGCATATAAAAATCCCTCCTGCGGCATGATAACATCTTGTTTATCATGCCACAGGAGGGGTTCTTTTGCAAGTTAATTTTCTGTGACGCGGAGCTTCCGGGCATAGGCCAGGGTCTGCTTCAGGGCGCTGTCGTGGGGCACCGCCGCCAGGTGGAGCTTGTGGGCATAGGCCAGCAGCTCCCGGAAGCGGCTGTCCGGCGTGAGACCGGCGGCGATGAGGTCCGCCCCGGTGACCTGGGGCCGGGCCATCAGTTCCCGGTACAGGGCCAGCCGCTGCCGCAGCCAGGGCTCCGTATCCTCCCAGGGCCACAGGCTATGGGTGCCCCGGCCGTCTGCCACGGCCAGCAGAATCAGGTCCTCCGGCTCTATGGACCGGTCAAACATCCGGTTGCTGGCCTTGACGGAGGCGTCGGCCCCCACCAGGGCGTTGGGCTTCATGTGCAGCTGCACCATGTTCCGCACATAGGCCGCTGCCGCCTTCTCCCCCACGATCCGCCGCACCAGGGCGTCCGCCAGGGGTACCCCCGCCGACTCGTGGTCATAGGCGTGGATACGGCCCCGGACATACTCGGTGGCGGCCGGTTTGCCCAGATCGTGGCACAGGGCCGCCAGCATGAAGGGAAAGGGCTGCTGGGCCCGGCTGCGCAGAGCCGCCGCATGGTCCAGCACCAGCATGGTGTGGGTCCAGACGTCCCCTTCCCGGTGAAAGCGCGGCTCCTGGGGCACGCCTATCAGGGCCTCCACCTCCGGGAACCAGTGGGACAGCTGCCCCATGTCCCGCAGGGTCTCGAAAAACAGCGAGGGGCGCTCCGCCTGAAGCAGGGCTTTGCGCAGCTCCCCCTCCACCCGCTCCGGCGGCAGGGCGGACAGGTCGATGCCCCGGCACAGGGCGATGGTCTCCGGGGCCGCGGTGAACCCGAACCGGGCGGCAAACTGGGCCCCCCGCAGCACCCGCAGAGGGTCCTCCGGAAAGGTCCGGTCATCCACATGCCGCAGCACGCCCCGGCGCAGGTCCCGGAGGCCGCGGAAATGGTCCAGCACCCGGCCGGTCAGCACGTCCTCCATCAGGGCGTTTATGGTGAAGTCCCGCCGCCGGGCGGCCTGCTCCGTGCCCAGAAAGGGGTCCACGGTCACGTCGAAATCCCGGTGGCCCCGGCCAATGGCCCGCTCCCGCCGGGGCATGGCGATGTCCAGGCCATAGCCCTTGAGGCCGTAGATCCCGAAGCTGGCCCCCATCTCCAGGCGGCCTCCCAGGCCGTCTAAGATCTCCTCCAGCTGTTGGGGAGTCAGGCCGTGGACCTCAATGTCCACGTCGGTGTTCTCCCGGCCCAGCAGACGGTCCCGGACGAAGCCCCCCACATAGTAGGCCCGGCCTCCCAGGGCGGCGGCCTGCCGGGCGATGGCCCGGGCGGCCTCCATATCCCGGGCCGGGTCCCGGCGGCCGGTCATCGCTTCTGCCGCCGGGCCAGGAGGTGGTCGATCCACACCAGCACATAGCCCAGGGCCAGGAAGGCTGCGGCCATGGCCAGGAAGATCAGCAGCACCTTGCCCCAGCCCAGAGCGTCCACGTCCATGAAGGGGTAGGGGTACGGCGAGCCGTTGTAAAACCGGAAGCTGCTGACCCGGGCCCGGATCATGGTGTATACAAAGTAGGCCGCCGGGAAAATACCCCACAGGAAGGGTTCAAACCGGCGATAGTGCCCCTTTTCGTCAAACAGCAGCCAATCCAGCACCGTCAGCAGCGGGGCGGCGGTGTGGAGCAGGTGGTTGGTAATCAGCTGGGTGTGGCCCATGTTGAAGTCCCCGGCGGCCAGGAACAGGTGGAAGGTGATGCCCGTGATGGCCATGGCCATCACCAGGGCTCCCTTGCACACCGGCAGCCAGGTGTCCCCCCGCCGGAGGGTGCGGACGGCGGCTCCGGCAAAATACACGGCGCACAGGATGTTGCTCATCAGGGTGAAGTATTGCAGGGCGGCCAGGTTCAGCCTTCCGCCGAAGAAGCCGCATTGCAGCACCACCCCCACGGCGGCGCACAGGGCGGTCAGGATATGCACGGCCGCAGCAGCGGCCCTGGAACGAATGGGCATAGCAAAATTCTCCTTTTTTGAAAGCGCTGCGGGCCGGTACAGGCAGCGCCTATACCGGCCCGGGAACAGATGGGGTCACTGCTGGCTCTGCTGCCAGCGCCAGGAATCCCGGCACATATCCGCCAGGTCCTTTTCCGCGTGCCAGTGCAGCAGGCGGGCGGCCTTGTCCGTGGCGGCATAGCAGGTGGGCAGGTCCCCGGGGCGGCGGGGGCCGATGCGGTGGGGCACCGCCACGCCGTTGACCCGCTGGAAGGTCTCCACGATCTCCAGCACGCTGCTGCCCCGTCCGGTGCCCAGGTTGATGGCCTCCCAGCCCGGATGGCTCCGGGAGTAGTCCAGAGCCGCCGCATGGCCCCGGGCCAGGTCCACCACATGGATATAGTCCCGGACGCCGGTGCCGTCGGGGGTGGGATAGTCGTTGCCGAACACCGTCAGCTCCCGGCGGATACCGGCGGCGGTCTGGGTTATATAGGGCATGAGGTTGTTGGGGATGCCGTTGGGCAGCTCGCCGATGAGGCCGCTTTCGTGGGCCCCCACGGGGTTAAAATACCGCAGGCACACCGCCGCAAGAGAAGGGTCCGCCTTGGCGGCGTCCCGCAGGATCTGCTCGATCATCAGCTTGGTCCAGGCATAGGGATTGGTGCAGCCGCCGGTGGACATATCCTCCCGGCAGGGGGCCTCCGCATTGCCGTACACCGTGGCGGAGGAGCTGAAGATCAGCCGGTGGACCCCGTGGTCCGCCATCACCTCCAGCAGGGCCAGGGTGGTGTCCAGATTGTTGCGGTAATAGGCCAGGGGCTTCTGCACGGACTCGCCCACGGCCTTGTATCCGGCCAGGTGCACCGCCGCGGCGATGTCATGGGCCCGGAACACCCGGTCCAGGGCCTGCCGGTCCGACACGTCCATCCGATAGAACACCGGGGCCCGGCCGGTGATTTTTTCGATGCGCTCCGGCACGTCCGGGCGGCTGTTGGACAGGTCGTCGGCGATGACCACGTCATAGTCCCGCTGCAGCAGCTCCACCGCGATGTGGGACCCGATGAACCCGGCTCCGCCGGTAAGCAGTACGGTTTCCTTCATGATGCTTCCTCCCGAATCCTGTGGTTTACTGCGGCGTCTGGCGCACAACGGCGGAGAACCGGTACACGCCGGTGCCGTCGTACAGCGGGGCCGTCAGCTGCTGGGCCAGGCCGCTGTGACGGTGGACATAGTACAGGGGGATGACCCAGCTGTCCTCCACCAGCATGGCCTCCGCGTCCTCCAGATAGGCGTCCCGGACCTCCACATGGCCGGAGGCGTCCGCCGCCCGCAGCAGCATGTCATAGGCGGTGGAATAGAAGTACCCATTGCCGCTTTCCCACAGGGACAGCAGGCCCGAGGCGTCGCCCCGGTCGGCGGTGACGGTGGTCAGGGCCACCATAAACTCACCCTGGTTCAGGGCGTCCGCCAGCTCCTGGGCCGTGGCTCCCCGCAGGATGGCGATGAGCCCCAGCTTCTGCTTCCAGGCGTCCTGGACGGCGGCGGCGGTCCGGGCCGCCGTCTCGTCGGTGCTGTCATACAGCAGGGTGATCTGCCCGGCGGCCTTCACGCCGCCTGCCTCCTCCAGCAGGGTCCTGGCCTGCTGGCACAGGGCCTCGTAGTTATCAGGCTCATTGTCGATGAGACTGCCGCTGCCCTGGCGGAAATCGCCGCCCATGGTGTTGCGCAGCCCCGGAGGGACAATGCCCTGGGCGGGGTCCAGAGGCTGGTCCTCCGTCAGCGCGTTCCGGTCGATGGCCAGGGCCAGGGCCCGGCGCAGGGACTCGCTTTCCAGGCTGCCGGTCCGCTGGTTCAGCAGCAGCAGGGTGGTCTGGGGATAGGGATCGGAGGTGTCGCCCTCCGGCAGGTTCATAGCAAAGTCCACGTCGCCGCCGGACAGCAGGTCCGCCCGGGCCTGGCCGTCCGTCTCGAACCGGAACTCCAGCACGTCCGGCCCCAGGCGGCGGGCGTCATAGTACCCGTCGGCCGCCTGGGCGGTGAGGCCCGTCTCGTCCCAGCCGGTGGCCCGATAGGGGCCGTCGGTCAGCAGGGTCTCGGAGTGCAGGGACCAGTCCTCCCGCTCCGCCGCGTCGCTGCGCACCGGCATGGTGGCCGTCCCGGCGCAGACATCCGTCAGGAAATAGGCGCACTTGTAGGAGAGCTTCGCCACGAAGGTGAAGTCGTCCGGGGCGGACACCTGAAGAAGGCTTCCGTCCTGCTCGGCCTGCACCTGGTCAAAGCCCGCCACCATGTCCAGCAGGGCCGCATGGGGGGAGCCGGTGGCCGGGTCCGCCAGCCGCTGCCAGGCATAGACAAAGTCGTGGGCGGTGACGGTCTGCCCGTCGGACCAGCGGACGTTCTGCCGCAGGGTGAAGGTATAGGTCTCGGTGCCGTCCAGGTTGTCCTCCACGGTGTAGGATTTGGCGGCGGCGTAAACCGGCTGGATGCCGCCGTCCTCCCCCCGGGAGAGCTTCATGAGATTTTCAAACAGGTGGGCCACCACCGTGCGCTCGGCATCGGAGGAGGCCATGGCGGGGTCCAGGGTGGCCGGGGCGGCGTCCAGGCACACCCGCAGGGTCATGGTGTCCCGCGGCTGGGCGCAGCCGGTCAGAGCCAGCATGCACAGCACCAGCAACAGGGCCATGTACCGTATCCGTCGTTTCATAGGGGCCACGCTCCTTACTTTGATTTGGGCTCCGCAGGAGTCACCCGGCCGTCCTCCTCCAGGGTGGCGGGGATGATCTGGCTGCGGGTGTTGCGGGCGATGTCGTCCAGCCGCATGCGGGAGGGGAAGTCCGACAGCAGGGTATAGGCCACGCCGTGCTTCTTGGCCCGGCCGGTGCGGCCGATGCGGTGGATGTAATATTCATTCTCCTCGGGCACCTCGAAGTTGAACACCGCGTCCACGTCGTCCACGTCGATGCCCCGGCTGGCCACGTCCGTGGCCACGAACACACGGAGCTGTCCATCCCGGAAGCGGGCCATGACCTCCTCCCGCTTGCGCTGGGGAATATCGCCGTGGATGCACTGGGCGTCCAGCCCCCGCAGCTGCAGGAACTTGGTCAGCCGCTCGGTGGAGCCCTTGGTGTTGCAGAAGCAGATGACCCGGTCCAGCTGCTGGGCGCGGATGATGGAGGCGATGGCGTCCACCTTCTTGTCAGACGGCACCTCGATGCGGTATTGCAGGATATCGGGCTTGTTTTCCCGGGTGGCCTGGACGGTGATCTCCTCCGGGTCCCGCTGATACACCCAGGAGATGTCCATGACCTCCCGGGAGATGGTGGCGGAGAACATGCCCAGATTCTTCCGGTGGGGAATCTTGTCCAGAATGCGGGTCACATCGTGGATAAAGCCCATGTCCAGCATACGGTCCGCCTCGTCCAGCACCACGGTCTGCACCTGGCCCAGGGTGACGGTGCGGCGCTTCATGTGGTCGGACAGGCGGCCCGGGGTGGCCACCACGATCTGGGGCCGCCGCTTCAGGGCGTTGATCTGCTTGCCGATGGGCTGGCCGCCGTACAGGCACACCAGCCGCACCCCCTCATGGCACACGGCGATCTGGCGCATTTCGTCGGTGATCTGCATGGCCAGCTCCCGGGTGGGGGCCAGGATCACCGCCTGGACCTCCTCGCTTTCCGGGTCGATGCGCTCGATGATGGGGATGCCGAAGGCCATGGTCTTGCCGGTGCCGGTGGGGGCCTTGGCGATGACGTCCTTCCCCTCCAGCATGGGGGGGATGCACCCGGCCTGGACGGGGGTGCTGATCTCATATCCCTTGTTCCTTATGGCGCGCATGGTGGCCTCGGACAGGCCGAAGCTGTCAAAGGGCGCGCCCTGTGTAAATTCCATAGCAGTTTCCTCGTTTTCTATATATTCAGCCAGGATATATTATACCATATCTGTCAATATGTTCCCGTACTGCTCCAGCAGCCACCAGGTGATCCGGGCCGTCAGCCCCCACAGGGGATGCGGCAGCCCCTCATACACCGGCACCTCCATGCGCCCGGCCTGCCAGGGATATCCGGCGGAGGCCCCCACCTTGTCATAGGGAAAGTCCGCCCCGATCTCCGGCCGCAGGGGATAGCGGTAGATAGCCGGGGGATGGGCCGCCAGCCAGGACAGGGGCGCCGTGAAGGTGTCCTGCACCTCGTCGGGGCTGGGGCGCAGCACCGCCGCCGGGTCCACCCGGCCCAGCACCGGATACATCAGCCCCTCGGACCGCAGGTACAGAAAGTCCAGGTCCCCGAAAATCTCAATGGCCTCCGCCGGAAGGCCCAGCTCCTCCCGAGTCTCCCGCAGGACGCACTGCCGGGGCGTCTCCCCGGCCTCCATCCGTCCGCCGGGGAAGCACACCTCACCGGCGTGGTGGTGCAGCTTCGCCGGGCGCACCTCGTATAAAAGGCTCAGCCCCCGGGGCGTTTCCACCAGGGGCACCAGCACCGCGTATTCCCCCCGTGCCTGCTGCAGGGTGGTGCGGTGGGCCGCCATTCTGCGCCGCAGCGCCTGTTCATCCATGCTTTCTCCCCCTTTTCACCACCACTATACCACATTCCGGCCCGAAGAAAAAGCAAAATCCATAAAAACAGCCGAATTCGCAAAAAGTTCTTGCAATCGGAAAAATCCGGGGATATAATATGAAGGTTGAGAGATTTTTATACCCAAAAGAAAGGGGTTTTTCCTTTGCAGAACGAAAAACTGAGAAACGTAGCCATTATCGCCCACGTGGACCACGGCAAGACCACCCTGGTGGACCAGATGCTCAAGCAGGGCGGCGTGTACCGGGAGAACCAGGAGACGGTGGAGCGGGTCATGGACTCCAACGACCTGGAGCGGGAGCGGGGCATCACCATCCTGGCCAAGAACACCGCCATCCAGTACGGCGACACCAAGATCAACATTGTGGACACCCCGGGCCATGCCGACTTTGGTGGCGAGGTGGAGCGCATCCTGAAGATGGTCAACGGCGTGATCCTGCTGGTGGACGCCGCCGAGGGCCCCATGCCCCAGACCCGCTTCGTCCTCAGCCGGGCGTTGGAGCTGGGTCACCGGGTCATCGTGGTGGTCAACAAGATCGACCGGCCCGACCAGCGCATCCATGAGGTCATCGACGAGGTGCTGGAGCTGCTGCTGGACCTGGACGCCACCCCGGAGCAGCTGGACTCCCCCATGCTGTTCTGTTCCGCCCGCCAGGGCGTCGCGTCCTACTCCCCCGACGTGCCGGGCACGGACCTCAAGCCCCTGTTCGACACCATCCTCAGCTATATTCCCGCTCCCGAGGCGGACCTGGACCAGCCCTTCCAGATGCTGGTGTCCGCCATCGACTATAACGAGTTCGTGGGCCGCATCGCCATCGGCCGGGTGGAGCGTGGCGTCCTGAAGCAGAATCAGGAAATCGCCGTGTGCAACTATCACGACCCCGACGCCCCGGCCAAGAAGGCCAAGGCCGTGTCCATGTACGAGTTCCAGGGCCTGGGCAAGCAGCCCATCACCGAGGCCACCGCCGGCAATATCATCGCCATGTCCGGCATCGGCGACATCACCATCGGCGACACCATCTGCGCCCCGGAGTGCGTGGAGCCTCTGCCCTTTGTGAAAATTTCCGCCCCCACCATGGAGATGACCTTCTCCGTCAACGACTCTCCCTATGCCGGCCGCGAGGGCAAGTTCGTCACCTCCCGCCAGCTGCGGGACCGCCTGTTCCGGGAGACCCTGAAGGACGTGTCCCTGCGGGTGACGGAGATCGACGGCGCCACCGACGCCTTCAACGTGGCGGGCCGGGGCGAGATGAGCCTGTCCATCCTTATCGAGACCATGCGCCGGGAAGGCTATGAGTTCCAGGTGTCGCCCCCCCGGGTGCTGTACCGCACCATCGACGGCAAGAAGTGCGAGCCCATCGAGCGGCTGGTGGCCGACGTGCCCAGCGAGTCCGTGGGCGCGGTCATCGAGAAGCTGGGCTCCCGCAAGGGCGACCTGATTGAGATGACCCCCGTGGGCAGCCGCATGAAGCTGGAGTTCCTGATTCCCGCCCGGGGCCTGTTCGGCTATCGCAACGAGTTCCTGACGGATACCCGGGGCGAGGGCATCATGGCCTCCGTGTTCGACAGCTACGCCCCCTATAAGGGCGACCTGAGCCGCCGGAACACCGGCTCCCTGGTGTCCTTCGAAACCGGCGAGTCCGTCAGCTACGGACTGTTCAACGCCCAGGAGCGGGGCGCCCTGTTCATCGGCCCCGGCGTCAAGGTGTATGAGGGCATGATCGTGGGCGTGTCTCCCAAGCAGGAGGACATCACCGTCAACGTCTGCAAGAAGAAGCAGATGACCAATATGCGGGCCGCCGGGTCCGACGAGGCCCTGCGCCTGGTGCCGCCCCGGAAGCTGAGCCTGGAGCAGTGCCTGGAGTTCCTGGCCGACGACGAGCTGCTGGAGGTCACCCCCGAGAGCCTGCGCATGCGCAAGACCATTCTCAACCACGAAAAGCGCATGAAGGCCACCCACGGCGGCAAGAAAAAGTAAATAAGATATAGAATTCCCGCCCTGCTGACAGCAGGGCGGGTTTTTATGATTTGCGCATATACTGGAGGTCAGGCGGCCTGGACCTCGAACTTCAGCACGCCCTCGGCGGCGGAGATGCGGGTCATCATGGACTCCAGATCCTCCACCATGTCCCGGGTCTCGGCGGAGATGGTGACGCCGGCGCAGCCGTTGGTGGGGATGGTCTGGTTGATGGTGAGAATATTTGCGCCGGAATTGGCAAAAATAGACAGGAAGTTGGACAGCACGCCGGGGTTGTCCTTCAGCAGGGCGTAAAACGTGATGATGTGGCCGGCCTTCATATCCTGGAAGGGCTGCACGGCGTCCTTATACTTGTAAAAGGCGCTGCGGCTGATGCCCACCATCCGGGCCGCCTCGCCCACGGTGGCCGCCTCGCCCACCTGGAGCATCCGGCGGGCCTCCGCCACCTTGACGAATACCTCCGGCAGGGCCTCTGCCGATACGATGTAATACTTCTGATTGCTCATGGCCGTAAACCTCCGCTGATGTGTCCGGCGGAGACACGGCCCCGCCGTTTCTTTTGGCCATTATCATACCATGTTGTTTGACAAAACACAACTGTTTTCGTGGGAGGGAGCATACAAAAATGCAGGAAAAGCAGCGGGCTTTTTTGGTGCGGACTGCCTATTGGGCCGTGTGGGCGGTGCTGCTGTGGCTGGGGGTGCGGTATCTGCTGCGGTGGCTGCTGCCGTTTCTGCTGGCCCTGGCCCTGGCGGCTGCGGTGGAGCCGGTGATCGCTTGGTGCCGCCGCCGGATGGGCCTGAAGCGGGGGTTCACGGCGGCGGTGGTGACCATCGCCGTCACCGGGGCCATACTGGCGCTGGCGGCGGTGATCGTGTGGCAGCTGATCCGCCAGGCGGCGGAGCTGCTGGGGCAGCTCCCCGGGCTTCTGGCGGGGCTGCCGGGCATGACGGAGGACCTGCGGCAGCGGCTGGAGGGCTTCTGCGCCGCCTGTCCCCAGGGGCTGCGGAGCTGGCTGGAGGAGGTCCCCGCCCTGCTGGGGACCCTGGCGGCGGGAGTGGCCCAGCGGGCCAGCGGGGCCTGCATCACCGCGGCGGCGGCCCTGGCCGCCGCCCTGCCGGGGGTGTTCCTGTTCTGCGGCACCACGGCCCTGGCGGTGTTCTTCACCGCCGGCAGCTATCCCCGGGTGATGGCCTTTTTCCGGCGGCAGCTGGGGCACCGGCTGGACCGGGCCAGAGGGGTCAAGGCCAACCTGCTGTCCACCCTGGGGAAATGGTGCCGGGCCCAGGCGATTTTGCTGGGGGTCACCTTCTGCCAGCTGCTGGCGGGCTTCCTGCTGATGGGCCAGCGGTATGCCCTGCTGCTGGCCGCCGTTACCGCGCTGGTGGACGCCCTGCCGGTGTTCGGCACCGGCACGGTGCTGCTGCCCTGGGCGGCGGTGTGTCTGCTGGCGGGGCAGGCTCCCCGGGCGGTGGCTCTGGCGGCCCTGTATGCGGTGATCTCCGCCGTGCGCAGCCTTCTGGAGCCCAAGGTCATGGCCGCCCAGGCGGGCCTGCCTCCCCTGGCGGCTCTGGCGGCCATGTACGCCGGGTTCCGGGCCTTGGGCGTGGCGGGGATGATCCTGCTGCCTATGGCGCTGCTGTTTGTCAAGCAGCTCCACGACGAGGGGTATGTGGGCCTGTGGAAATAGCCGCAAAAAGCGAAAAAAGCTGTTTTCTTGCCGGATGATCTGTGGTATAATGGGATGTTAGTGAAGATTTTCGGTAGGAGAGAACACAGACATGAACAAGCAACGCCGCGCCGACCTGCTGCTGGTGATGACCACCTTTTTCTGGGGCGCCAGCTATTACCTGACGGATATCTGCCTGGCAGATCTGCCGCCCATGACCCTGAACGCCTTCCGCTTTATTGTGGCGTTTCTGGTGCTGGGGCTGATTTTCTGGAAGCACGTGGTCCACATCAACCGCACCACCCTATGGTACAGCCTCATCGTGGGTCTGGCCCTGGCGGGGACCTATGTGGCCTATAACTACGGCATCACCCGCACCTCCCTGTCAAACGCCGCGTTCATCTGCGCCTTGCAGGTGATCTTCGCCCCGCTGCTGGGCTTTCTGTTCTTCCGGCAGCGGCCCGGCTGGAAGCTGGGGGCGGCGTTGGTGGTGTGCACGGTGGGCATGGCCCTGCTGACCCTGAACGGGGAGCTGCGGCCCGCCTCCGGAGACCTGATCTGCCTCATCACCCCCCTGTGCTACGCCGTGGACCTGCTGATCACGGAGAAGGCCGTCCGGGATCCCCGGGTGGACCCCCTGGGCCTGGGTGTGTGCCAGCTGGCGGTGGTAGGCATCGTGACCTTAGCCCTGGCCCTGGGGTTGGGGGAACCGGTGCATCTGCCCACCTCCGGCAGGACCTGGGCGGCGGCGCTGTTTCTGGGAATTTTCTGCTCGGGGGTGGCCTTTGTCATCCAGTCCGTGCAGCAGCAGTATACCACCGCCAGTCATGTGGGCCTGATTTTCACCCTGGAGCCGGTGTTTGCCTCCATGGTGGCCTTTGTCATGACCGGGGAGGTACTGTCTCTGCGGGGCTATATCGGCGCGGCCCTGATGCTGCTGAGCCTGTTCATTATGGAGGGCGACTGGTCCTTCCTGCGCCGCAAAGAGCGTGTATAAAGGAGAACATACCGTGGATAAACGATTGGAACGCATTCTGCCCCGGGTGCAGAAGCCTGCCCGCTATGTGGGCGGGGAATACAACGCCGTGAAGAAGGACCCGGCCCGGGTGGACACCCGGATCGCCTTCTGCTTCCCGGATACATACGAGATCGGCATGTCCAACCTGGGCATGCGGATTCTCTACGGTGTGATGAACAACATGGAGGGCGTGTGGTGCCAGAGGGTGTTCGCCCCCTGGGGCGACATGGAGGAGGAGATGCGCCGGGCGGGGATGCCCCTGTTCGCCCTGGAATCCGGCCAGCCCATCACGGACTTTGACATCGTGGCCTTCTCCGTGGGCTATGAGATGGCCTTTCCCGCCATCCTGAATATGCTGGACCTGGCAAACATTCCCATTCACAGCGCGGAGCGCACGGCCCTGACCCCCCTGGTCATCGCCGGGGGCACCGCCATGTACAACGCCGAGCCCATCGCCGACTTCATCGACCTGGTAAGCCTGGGCGAGGGGGAGGATCTCACCGTGGAGCTGGTGGAGCTGCACCGCCGGGCCCGGCGGGAGGGCTGGACCAAGGAGGCGTTTCTTCGGGCCGCCGCCCAGCTGCCGGGCATCTACGTCCCCAGCCTGTACGACGTGACGTATCACGACGACGGCACCGTGGCCGCCATCACCCCCCGGGACGGGGCCCCGGCGGTGGTGACCAAGCGCATCGTCCGGGACATGGACAAGGCCTTTTTCCCCACCAAAACCATCGTCCCCTCCACGGAGATCGTCCAGGACCGGGTGATGCTGGAACTGTTCCGGGGCTGTATCCGGGGCTGCCGGTTCTGTCAGGCGGGGTATGTGTACCGGCCCGTCCGCAACCGCAGCCGGGAGCTGTGCGCCCGATACGGCGTGGAGTCCTGCAACGACTCCGGCTATCAGGAGGTGACGCTGTCCAGCCTCTCCACCAGCGACTATCCGCCGCTGACGGAGCTGTGCGACCAGCTGGAGCCCTTCTGCCAGCAGCGGCACGTGAATCTGTCCCTGCCCAGTCTGCGGGCGGATAACTTCTCCATGAGCCTGATGGAGCGCCTGGCCAAGGGCCGCAAAAGCGGCCTGACCTTCGCCCCGGAGGCCGGGACCCAGCGGCTGCGGGACGTCATCAACAAAAACGTCACCCAGGAGGACCTGCTGGCCTCCTGCCGGACGGCCTTCGCCGGGGGGTACAGCGCCGTGAAGCTGTATTTCATGCTGGGCCTGCCCACGGAGACCGACGAGGACGTGCTGGGCATCGCCGATCTGGCGGCCCGGGTGATGCACACCTGGCGGGAAAGCGCCAGCAACAAGAACCGGGGCGTCCGCATCACCGTGTCCACCTCCTGGTTCGTGCCCAAGCCCCACACGGCCTTCCAATGGGAGCCGCAGATCTCCAAGGAGGAGTATGAGCGGCGGGTGAACCTGCTGCGGGAGGCCATCAAAACAAAAACCGTCACCTATAACTGGCACGATTCAGACACCAGCTTCCTGGAGGCCGTCCTGGCCCGGGGGGACCGGCGCATGGGGAAGGTCCTGGAGACCGCCTGGCGCAAGGGGGCCAAGCTGGATGCCTGGGAGGAGTATTTCTCCCTGGACCGCTGGCTGGAGGCCTTTGACCAGTGCGGGCTGGATCCCCATTTTTACGCCAACCGCACCCGGGAAAAGGACGAGCTGATGCCCTGGGCCATGATCTCCAGCGGCGTCACGGAGAGCTATCTCTGGCGAGAGCGGGAGCGGGCCTTTGCCGGGGTCACCACTCCGGACTGCCGCACCCACTGCAACGCCTGCGGCGCCAACCGGCTGGTAGGAGGGAAATGCGATGTCTAAGCTGCGACTGCTGTTTGTGAAGGAGGGCCCGGCGGCCTATATCTCCAATCTGGACCTGCTGCGGACGGTGCAGCGGGCCTTTCCCCGGACGGAGCTGGATATCAGGCACTCCCAGGGCTTCCATCCCCATCCCATCATCTCCATCGTGCTGCCGCTGCCGGTGTGCCAGTCCAGCAACTGTGAGCTGCTGGACTTTGAGGTGACCCAGGACACCGACGGGGCGGGCCTGGCCGAAAAGCTCAACGGCGGCCTGCCGGAGGGGCTGCGGATCCTGGACTGCTATCCCGCCCTGCGGCCGGTGCGGGAGCTGGCCTATCTCTGGGCGGAGGTGGAGCTGGACTATGACCGGGGGGTGCCGGAGGGGGCCGTGCAGGCCCTGGAGGAGCTGTTCCACCGGCAGGAGCTGCTGATCGAAAAGCGCACCAAGCGCAAGCAGCTGGCCCAGGTGGACATCGCCCCCATGATCCGGGACATCGCCTTTGCCGAGGGAGAAAATGTTCTTCGGGCCGCCGTGACGGTGCAGGCCCAGAACCCGGGGCTGAACCCCCAGCTGCTGGAAAAGGCCATCGCCCGGTATCTGCCGGAGCTGACGCCGGACTTTGTCCGGGTCCGCCGCCGGGAGCTGCTGGACGCCGACGGCCAGGTGTTCCGATGATCCCATCACCCGAAGGGCGACCCCCTTCGGGTGATCTTCTTGCCCCGGCGGTGAAGGGGCCGGAGGGCGGCGTCCTATGTTTCGTATAAATGGTGTTCCCGGTAACGGCGGATTTCTTGACGAGGGGGGCGGTTTGCGTTACAATAGGGCCAGAATGCGGTATTTTGTCCTGCCATCGACCCACTTCGCCCCGGCTTTCGGGGCCGTTATGATAACATTACGCTGATATAGGGAGATCATTCCATGAACGTTTCCGAAAACACAGAGCTTTACCGGACCTATGGCGCGCATCCGGCGGGGGAGGGCTGGTCCTTCCGGGTCTATGCCCCCAGCGCCCGGGAGGCCGCCCTGGCCGGTGACTTCAACCACTGGCAGCCCGTTCCCATGGAGCGGCAGGGCAGCGACTGGGTCCTGACCGTTTCCGACGCCCGGCCCGGCGACTGCTATAAATACGTCATCACCGGGGCCGACGGCCAGGTCCGCTGGAAGGCGGACCCCTACGGCACCTATGCCCAGCTGCGGCCCGACACCGCCAGCCGCCTGTTCGACGTGTCCGGCTTCCACTGGCACGACGACGTGTGGCGGGAGCGCCGCCGGGAAACACCCCTGACCGAGGGGCCCCTGAACATCTATGAGGTCCACTGCGGCTCCTGGCAGCGGGGAGAGGACGGGGCGTTCCTGAACTATCGCCGGCTGGCGGACCGACTGGCCCCCTATGTCCGCAGCATGGGCTACAACGCCGTGGAGCTGCTGCCGGTGACGGAGTATCCCCTGGACGACTCCTGGGGCTATCAGTGCGTGGGCTATTTCGCCCCCACCAGCCGCTACGGCGACCCCCACGACTTCATGTATCTGGTGGACCGGCTGCACCGGGCGGGGCTGGCGGTGATCCTGGACTGGGTCCCCGCCCACTTCTGCAAGGACGCCCACGGCCTCATCGACTTTGACGGCACCAGCCTGTATGAATACGGCGACCCCCTGAAGCGGGAGCACGAGAGCTGGGGCACCCGGGTCTTTGACTTCGGCAAGGACGACGTGCGGTCCTTCCTGCTGTCCTCTGCCCGGTGGTGGCTGGAGGAATACCACATCGACGGCCTGCGGGTGGACGCCGTGGCGTCCATGCTGTATCTGGACTATGGCCGGACCGAGTGGCGGCCCAATGTCCACGGCGGCCACGAAAATCTGGAGGCCATCTCGTTTTTGCAGGACCTGAACCGCCTGGCGGCGGCCATGGATCCCCCGGCCCTGACGGCGGCGGAGGAGTCCACCGCCTGGCCCAAGGTCACCTGGCCCATTGAGGAGGGCGGCCTGGGCTTCGGCCTGAAGTGGAACATGGGATGGATGAACGACGTGTGCCACTATCTGAAGATGGACCCCTGGTTCCGCCAGTTCCACCACAAGGACGTGACCTTCTCCATGATGTACGCCTTCTCCGAGCGCTTCGTGCTGCCCCTGTCCCACGACGAGGTGGTGTATATGAAGGGCTCCCTCCGGGGCAAGATGCCCGGGGACGACTGGCGGCAGCTGGCAGGGGTCCGGGGCTTCACGGCCTATATGCTGGCCCACCCCGGCAAGAAGCTCACCTTTATGGGGGCGGAGCTGGGCCAGTGGCACGAGTGGGACTTCCGGGGCCAGCTGGACTGGTATCTGCTGGACCGGGACGACTGCGGCCGCACCCACGCCTGCATCCAGGCCCTGAACCGGTTTTATAAGAAGTCCCGCCCCCTGTGGGAAAACGACCAGGACTGGAACGGCTTTGAGTGGCTGGTGGCCGATGACAACCACAACAACGTGCTGGTTTTCCTGCGCCGTGACCGGAAGGGCCGGGAGCTGATCTGCGTGGTGAACTTCTCCCCGGAGGCCCATGAGGGCTATCGCTTCGGCGTCCCGGGAAAGCTGTATTACGAGGAAGTGTTCAACACCG
The DNA here is from genome assembly GCA_018228685.1 of Clostridiaceae bacterium Marseille-Q4149. GTDB lineage: Bacteria > Bacillota > Clostridia > Oscillospirales > Oscillospiraceae > Vescimonas > Vescimonas cirricatena. The sequence continues at coordinate 308,067 of CP073691.1, read as the reverse complement.
ACGACGCCGCCTGGGGCGGCTCCGGTGTGTGCAATACCGGACCCATCCCCGTGGAGGATATCCCGTCCCACGGGCGGGACAAGTCCATTGCCCTGCGGGTGCCGCCTCTGGGCGCGGTGTTTCTGCAGGGGAGGGTCCGGCGCAGAAGCAACAAGGCATAACCGACAGACTGGAGGGAACGAACAGACATGAAAAAAGAATGCGTGGCCATGCTGCTGGCCGGCGGACAGGGCAGCCGCCTGTATGTCCTCACCGGCGACATGGCAAAGCCCGCGGTGCCCTTTGGGGGCAAGTTCCGCATCATCGACTTTCCCCTGTCCAACTGCACCAATTCCGGCATCGACACCGTGGGTGTGCTGACCCAGTACCGCCCCCTGGAGCTCAACAGCTATATCGGCAGCGGCCAGCCCTGGGAGCTGGACCGGCTCAACGGCGGCGTCCATATTCTGCCGCCGTACCAGAGCGCCTCCGGCGCCTCCTGGTACAAGGGCACCGCCAACGCCATCTATCAGAACATCGGCTTTGTGGACCTGTACGACCCGGAGTATGTGGCGGTGCTGTCCGGGGACCACATCTATAAGATGGACTATTCCCGGATGCTCCAGCACCACAAGGACGCCGGGGCCGCCTGCACCATCTCCGTGATGGAGGTCCCCTGGTCTGAGGCCAGCCGCTTCGGCATCATGTCCGTGGACGAAAACGACCGGATCACCGCCTTCGCCGAAAAGCCCAAGGAGCCCCGGAGCAACCTGGCCTCCATGGGGATCTATATCTTCACCTGGCAGAAGCTGCGGGCCTATCTGCTGGCAGACGAGGCCGACCCCACCTCCGACAACGACTTCGGCAAGAACATCATCCCCGCCATGCTGGAGGCCGGAGAGGTCATGTCCGCCTATCGCTTCGAGGGCTACTGGAAGGACGTGGGCACCCTGGACTCCCTGTGGGACGCCAACATGGATATGCTGGCCCCGGGCAGCGGGCTGAACCTGCTGGACAAGAAGTGGCCCATCTATTGCCGGACCCCGTCCTGCCCGCCGGCGTTTCTGGGCCCCCACGCCGACGTGGGCAACAGCGCCGTGGCCAAGGGCTGCGGCATCCTGGGCGAGGTGAAAAACAGTGTGCTCAGCTATAACACCCAGGTGGGCCAGGGGGCCAGCGTGTCCTATTCCGTGGTCATGCCCGGGGCCGTCATCGAGGAGGGCGCGGTGGTGCAGTATGCCATCATCGGCGAGCGCTGCCGGGTGGGCCGGGGCGCTCAGGTAGGCGCGCCGCCGGAAACCGCCAAAAATCCCGCCGAGTGGGGCATCGCCGTCCTGGGGCCGGACACCGTCATCGCCCCCGGCGAGGTGGTGCCTGCCAAGGCGCTGCTGGACCGTCATCACGGGGAGGTGGAAGCATGAACGGAATGCACGGCATCATTTTCTCCTATGAAAAGAAAACCGGGCTGCGGGAGCTGATCGAGCACCGCATCCACGGTTCCATCCCCTTCGGGGGCAACTATCGGGTGGTGGACTTTATGCTCTCCAACATGGTCAATGCCGGCGTCCGGGACGTGGGCGTCATCATGCACGGCAAGTGCCAGAGTATGCTGGACCATTTGGGCACCGGCAAAAGCTGGGACCTGAGCCGCAACCACGGCGGCCTGACCCTGCTGCCTGCCTTCGCCTATGCCGAGCGGCGGGGCGATGCCGGCCGGTTCCGGGGCAAGGTGGAGGCCCTGGGCTGCGTCATGGACTATCTCAAGGACATCCGGCAGGATTATGTGGTGCTGACCGACAGCGACCTGGTGGTGAACCTGCCCCTGGACGACGTGCTGCGGGACCACATCGCCTCCGGCGCGGACATGACGGCGGTGTGCACCTCCCTGCCGGGGCCGGAAAGCGACACCTATTTTCAGCTGGATAATTCCGGGCGCATTGTGGACGTGGCCCACGACGTGTTCACCCATGAGGGCTTCCGCTGCCTGAACATCTTCGTGCTGCGCCGGGACCTGCTGATCCAGCTGGTCACCGACTGCATGGCGCACAACCAGTACAGCTTCCGCCACAACATTCTCCAGGACAGGAAGGATGCCCTTCATTTCCGGGCCTATGTCTGGGACGGCTACGCCGCCCGCATCGACACCATCGAGTCCTACTACCGCCGCAGCATGGAGCTGCTGCGGCCGGAGATCCGCATGGAGCTGTTCGCTCCCCAGCGGCCCATCTTCGCCAAGGAAAACGACTCCCCCTCGTCCTATATGGACGGCTCCTGCGTCAACTCCCTTATCGCCGACGGCTGCGACATCCAGGGCACGGTGAAAAACTGCATCCTGTTCCGGGGCGTCCGCATCGAGCCGGGGGCCGACGTGGAGGGCTGCATCCTGTTCAAGGGCACCGTGGTCCGCCGGGGCGCCGTCCTGCGGGGCGTTATCACCGACAAATACGTCACCGTGCAGGAGGGGCGCACCCTGATGGGACACGAGAACTATCCCCTGGTGGTGGCCCGGGGCGTCACGATCTGAAATATGACACACGTTCATCCGGAGGTGACCATATGAATATTCTGTATATCACCAGCGAGGCGGCCCCGTTCTGCAAAACCGGGGGCCTTGCGGACGTGCTGGGCAGTCTGCCCCCGGCGGTGGCGGCGGAGGGCGACCATACCGCCGTGCTGCTGCCGCTGTATGGCCAGATCGCCCAGCGCTGGCGGGAGAAGATGAACTTCCGCTGCTATATCTATGTGGACCTGGGCTGGCGGCACGAATACTGCGGGCTGTTCTCCCTGGAATACCGGGGCGTCACCTGGTATTTTGCGGACAACGAGCGCTATTTCCGCCGCCGGGGCCTGTACGGCGACATGGACGACGGGGAGCGCTTTGCCTTCTTCTCCAAGGCGGCGGTAGCCCTGCTGCCCCACCTGGCGGAGTATCCCAACGTGGTCCACTGCAACGACTGGCAGACGGCCCTGGTGCCGGTGTACCTGCGGGACGCCGGAAACGACCTGCCGGTGGTGTTCACCATCCACAACGTGGAGTATCAGGGCAAGTACGGCCCCGAGACCGTGGAGGACCTGTTCGGCCTGAACCGGGGCTGGTACGACGGCGGCATCCTGCGGATGGACGGGTGCGTGAACCTGATGAAGGGGGCTATGCTCACCGCCAACGCCGTTACCACCGTCAGCCCCACCTACGCCGCCCAGCTCCATGACCCGGCCTATGCCTGCGGCCTGGAGCAGGTGGTGCACCTGATCGACTATAAGCTCTCCGGCGTGCTCAACGGTCTGGACATTGAGAGCTATAACCCCGCCCACGACGGCTCCCTGCCCCGGACCTTCGACCCCGACCATATGGAGGGCAAGGCCGTGTGCAAGGCGGAGCTGCAGCGGCAGCTGGGCCTTGCCCAGGAGCCGGACACCCCGCTGATGGCCATCGTCAGCCGCCTGGTGGGCCACAAGGGCATGGACCTGGTGTGCCAGGGTCTGGAGGGCATTATGGCCACCGGCTGCCAGCTGGTGGTGCTGGGCCAGGGGGAGTCCCAGTTTGAGGACGCCTTCCGCTGGGCCCAGAACCGGTGGCCCGGCCGGGTATCGGCCCAAATCACCTATTCCGACAATCTGTCCCGCCGGATCTACGGCGCGGCGGACCTGTTCCTGATGCCCTCCCGCAGCGAGCCCTGCGGCCTGAGCCAGCTGATCGCCATGCGCTATGGCGCGGTGCCCATCGTCCGCCAGACCGGCGGCCTCAACGACACCGTCCGCTCCTGCCAGGTGGGCCAGCCCGATGGCAACGGCTATGTGTTCTCCGGCTGCACCGCCCATGACCTGTGCCAGACGGTGGGGCAGGCGGTGGGCCTGTACCGGGGGGACCGGATGGGCTTTGACACCGTCCGCCGCCGGGGCATGACCGAGGACTTCAGCTGGAACCGCAGCGCCGGGGCCTACCGGCGCATTTACCAAGATCTATCACGGAGGAACCACTAAATGACTTATACCAAAGACGCCCTGAAGGAGGCCATCCAGCAGAAGCTGCGCCTGAACTATGGCTGCACGGAAAAGCAGGCCACCGACGGGGAGATCATGAAGGCCTGCGCCCTGGCCCTGCGGGACATTATGGCCGTGCGCAGCGTGGACACCCAGGAGCGCACCCAGGAGCAGCAGGAAAAGCGGGTGCACTATATGTCCCTGGAGTTCCTGATGGGCCGCAGCCTCATGAAAAACGCATACAACCTGGGCATTCTGCCCCAGCTGACCCAGGCGGTGGAGGAGCTGGGCTTCTCCGCCCCGGATATCTTCGACATGGAGCCGGACGCGGGCCTTGGCAACGGCGGCCTGGGCCGCCTGGCCGCCTGCTATCTGGACAGCATGACCACCCTGGACATTCCCGCCACCGGCTACTCCATCTGCTATGAGCTGGGCATTTTCAAGCAGAAGATCGTGGACGGTCAGCAGGTGGAGCTGCCCGACGACTGGCTGAACCTGGGGGACGCGTGGCTGATGCCCAAGCCCCAGGAGGCCGAGGAAATTCACTTCGGCGGCCGGGTCCGCACCCGGTGGGACAACGGCCACCTGATGGTGGTCCACGAGGACTATACCCGGGTGCTGGCCATCCCCTGCGATATGCTGGTGGCGGGCTACAACACCGACCATGTGAACACCCTGCGCCTGTGGGACGCCAAGAGCCCCAAGCCCATTGATATGCAGCTGTTCAGCCAGGGGCAGTACCTGAAGGCCAACGAGGAGCGGGCCATGGCCGACTCCATCAGCACCATCCTCTATCCCGAGGACAACCACTACGAGGGCAAGTCCCTGCGGCTGAAGCAGCAGTATTTCTTCGTGTCGGCCACCCTGCAGTCCATCACCCGCCGGCACATCCAGACCTACGGCACCCTGAAGAACTTCCACGAGAAGAACGTCATCCAGATCAACGACACCCACCCGGCGCTGGTGATCCCGGAGCTGATGCGCATCCTCATCGACGACGCGGGCCTGGGCTGGGACGAGGCCTGGGACATCACCCGCCACTCCGTGGCCTATACCAACCACACCGTGCTGGCCGAGGCACTGGAGAGCTGGCCCCAGCGGCTGTTCGAGACGCTGCTGCCCCGCATCTGGCAGATCATGCAGGAGATCGCGCGGCGCTGGCAGCAGAAGGTGGACGATTTCTATCACGACCCCAAAAAGACGGAGAAAATGGCGGTCATCTGGGACGGCGTGGTGCACATGGCCAACCTCTGCATCGCCGGGGGCATGGCCGTCAACGGCGTGTCCGCCCTGCACTCCGACATTCTGCGGCGGGACGTGTTCCGGGACGCCTGCGGCATGGAGCCGGACAAGTTCAGAAACGTCACCAACGGCGTGGACCACCGCCGCTGGATCAGCCAGATCAACCCCGGCCTGGACGGCCTGATCCGGGACTGCATCGGCGATGGGTATCTCACCCACGCCGGGTGCCTGTCGGACCTGGACCGCTTCGCCGGTGACGCGGCGGTGCTCTCCCGGCTGGAGCAGATCAAGGGGGACAACAAGCAGGCCTTTGCCCGCTGGGCCAAGCGCCAGCAGGGGGTCACCCTGAACACCGACGCCATCTTCAACGTCCAGGTCAAGCGCCTGCACGAGTATAAGCGGCAGCTGCTGAACGTGCTGCACATCATCAGCCTCTATCAACAGCTCCAGGACGATCCCAACATGGACTTCCGGCCCCAGACCTTCCTGTTCGGGGCCAAGGCCGCCCCGGGCTACGCTGTGGCCAAGCGCATTATCCGCCTTATCAACTCCCTGGCCGACCAGATCAACAGTGACCCCATCTGCCGGGATAAGCTCCAGGTGGTGTTCCTGGAGAATTACCGGGTTTCCATGGCGGAGATGCTGATGCCCGCCAGCGAGGTCAGCCAGCAGATCTCCACCGCCGGCAAGGAGGCCAGCGGCACCGGCAACATGAAGTTCATGATGAACGGCGCCCTGACCCTGGGCACCCTGGACGGCGCCAACGTGGAGATGCACCAGGTGCTGGGCGACGAGAATATGTTCCTGTTCGGCCTCACCGCCGACGAGGCCGCCCGCCTGCGCCAGAGCTATGACCCCTATCTGCTGTATACCCGGGATCCGGTGCTGCACCGGGTGCTGGATCAGCTGAAAACCGGCTTCCGGGACGGCGTCAGCTATGAGGACCTGTATCAGCGGCTGCTGTACGGCGCGGACTGCCCGGCGGACCAGTATCTGCTGCTGGCGGACTTTGCGTCCTACTGCGCCGCCTCCCACCGGGTGGTGGATACCTATGCCGACCGGGAGAAGTGGAACCGCATGAGCCTGCACAACATCGCACGCAGCGGCATTTTCTCCGCCGACCGCTCCATCGCCGACTATGCCGACACCATCTGGCACGTCCCCTATAAAAAGTAACTCCCGCCCTCCCCTGCCCGGGTCCCGCGCCCGGGCGGGGGAGGCATTTTTGCCAAAAGGGGTTGACAGACGGAAGAATTTGTTTTACTCTATATCTGAATAAAATATGCTCCGGTAGGTAAGGCTACCGCGAGGGATACGGACTGCTGCCGCAGAGTGGTGGAGACACCATGAGAGGGTTTGAACAGGCGATATCGAAGCCAAGGTATCATCTAACGCAGTTTCACCGCCCCGCGATGCTAAAGCTTGTTACGGTGGCCAGGTCACGCATCCCGCGCGGCCCCTTTGCGCATCCACAATGGGCTTTCTGCCGTTGTGGATTTTTTGCTATGTATATACAGGAAAGGAGGAACCGGTCATGTTCGATCACCAGGAAGAATTGGACCAATATCTGGAAAATATTGAGGCGCTTATCAAAAATAAGCAGTACGCCCGATTGCGGGACCTGTTCCTGCCTATGGAGCCTGCGGATATCGCCCTTTTGCTGGAGGAGGCCGGCGAGGAGGAGATGCCCCTGCTGTACCGGCTGCTGCCCAAGGAGCTGGCGGCGGAGGTGTTCGTGGAGCTGGAATCCGACAGCCAGGAGATGCTCATCAACGGCTTTTCCAACACCGAGCTGAAGGAGGTGCTGGACGAGCTGTATCTGGACGATGCCGTGGACATCGTGGAGGAAATGCCCGCCAGCGTGGTGATCCGCATTCTGGACAAGGCCACGCCGGAGATGCGCAAGTCCATCAACGAAATTCTCCAGTACCCCGAGGACTCCGCCGGGTCCATTATGAACATGGAGTTCCTGTCCCTGAAAAAGGACATGACGGTGGAGGACGCCTTCAAGCGCATCCGCCGCATCGGCGGCGAGCTGGAGACCATCAACATCCTGTATGTCACCGACCCCACCCGGCATCTGCTGGGGGTACTGTCCGTCCGGGACCTGCTGCTGGCGGAGGAGGACGACCTGATCCAGGACATCATGGACCCCAACGTGGTGTCCGTGAACACCATGGACGACAAGGAGGACGTGGCCCAGGCCCTGAGCAAATACGACTTCCTGGCCATGCCCGTGGTGGACAAGGAGCAGCGCCTGGTGGGCATCGTCACCGTGGACGACGCCATGGACGTTATCGAGGAGGAGACCACGGAGGACTTCGAGAAGATGGCCGCCATGCTGCCGTCGGACAAGCCCTATCTGAAGTCCGGCATTTTCGCCACCTGGCGGGCCCGCCTGCCTTGGCTGATGGTGCTGATGCTGTCAGCCACCTTCACGGGGATGATCCTGAACCACTATGAAAGCGCCCTGGCCGCGTGCCTGGTGCTCAACTCGTATATCCCCATGCTCTCCGGCACCGGCGGCAACTCCGGCACCCAGGCCTCCGTGGCGGTGATCCGCGCTCTGAGTCTGGACGAGGTGGACTTTTCCGACATTTTCCAGGTGCTGTGGAAGGAACTGCGGGTGTCGCTGCTGTGCGGCGTGTGCCTGGCCGGGGCCAACTTCGTGAAAATGCAGCTGGTGGACCGGCTGCTGCTGGGCAACGCCGCCGTGACGCCTATGGTGTGCCTGGTGGTGTGCCTGACCATCCTGTTTGTGGTGGTGTTTGCCAAGTGCGTGGGCTGCTCCCTGCCCATCCTGGCCGAGAAGATCGGCCTGGACCCGGCGGTGATGGCCAGTCCCTTCATCTCCACCATCGTGGACGCCACCAGCCTGCTGATCTATTTCCGCTTCGCCTCCTGGTTCCTGCTGTAGCTGCATATAGAAAAAAAGACGCCGGAGTCCGGCGTCTTTTTATTTACAGCTCCCCGGCCTTATACAGCTGGGATTCGCGGCGGTAACCGGCGGCGGCTGCGGCGTTGGATGCGATCTCCTCCGGCGTCAGGGGGCGGCGGACCTTGCCGGGAGCGCCCATGACCATGGACCCGTCGGGGATCACGGCCCCCTGGGTCACTAAGGCCCCGGCGGCGATGATGCAGTCCCGGCCCACCACGGCTCCGTTGAGGACGATGGCCCCCATGCCCACCAGGGTGTTGTCCCCGATGGTGCAGCCGTGGAGAATGGCGGCGTGGCCCACGGTACAGTCCCGGCCCACTTTGGTGGGGAAGCCGGGGTCCGTGTGGAGGACGCAGTTGTCCTGGATATTGCTGCCGGGGCCGATGGTGATGGGGTCTGTCTCCGCCCGGAGCACCGCTCCGAAGTAGATCCCGGCTCCCTCCCCGATGGTGACATTGCCCCGGACGGTGGCGTTGCCCGCCACAAAGGCGGTTTCATGAATCACGGGCTTCATGGGTTTTCTCTCCTTAATGGAACAGCCAGCGGGCCACCAGGATCACCACGCAGGCCCCGCCCACGCCGATGAGGATGGCTCCCACAGAGCCGGTGGCGGCAATGCCGATGGCGCCCGCCAGCCAGTTGCCCACGGCGGAGCCCACCACGCCCAGGATCAGGTTGCGGATCAGGCCGCCGCGGCTGCCCATGAGCTTGCTGGCGATCCAGCCGATAAGAGCGCCTAAAATCAGGGAACAGATCATGCTTTTGTCTCTCTTTCTACCCGCAGGGGGTCCACAATATGAACATTCAGGTGGTTATACGGCATCTCCACGGACTTTTCGTCAAAGGCCGCCTTGATGTTCTCCAGCAGAGCGTAATAGGCCGTCCAGTAGTCGGCGGTCTTGGCCCAGCTGCGGACGATGTACTCGATGCCGCTTTCGCCGTAGGCATTGACGTATACCTCCGGGCCGGGGCTCTCCAGCAGGCCCGGGGTCCGGGCCACGGCGTCCAGCAGAGCCTGGCGCACCGTCTGCACCGGCGCGTCATAGGACGCGCTGACGCTGTGCTGGATGCGGCGGGTGCCCAGGGTGGTGTAGTTGGTGATCTTTCCGGCGGAAAGGCTGCTGTTGGGGGCGGCGATCCGCAGGCCGTCCGGCGTGTCCAGATAGGTATAGGTCAGGGTCAGCTCCTTGACGGTGCCTGCGCCGCAGGGGGTGTCCACATAGTCGCCCACGGCGAAGGGCTTGGTCACCAGCAGCACCAGGCCCCCTGCCACATTGGCCAGGACGTTCTGCACCGCCAGGGATACCGCCAGGGACAGCACCGACAATAGCGCCACCAGGGACGTGACGGGAATACCCAGCTGGTCGGCGGTAATGAGCACCGTTACCACCCACAGCACCAGCTGCACGGTCCGCACCAGGTATTTCTGCACCCGGGCATCCATATGGGTCTGGGCCAGCACCCGGCGCAGCAAAGCGGTGAGCAGCCGCACCGCCACCAGGCAGATCACCAGCGTCAGCAGTGTCCCCAGCAGCGTCCCCAGGGAGATATTCCCCAGGTGCAGGGCCGACAGGTCCAGCTTCTGATCCAATGGGTTTTCCACAGGCGGCACCTCCTTTTCGTGGCCCCTATTATACTCCCGGGCGGCGGATTTTGTCAATTCGTCAAAAAAAGACTTACCCTTTTGGAGAAAAAGTGGTATAATATGGTAAAGAACGAAAGAGAGGATGAACGGCATGTTTGCAGCGGGCGAAATGGTGGTCTATGGCGGCGAGGGCGTCTGCCGGGTGGAGGGCGTTGGGACGCCGTCTTTGCCGGGAATGGACAAGACCCGGCTGTACTATACCCTTGCGCCGCTGTACCGATCCGGCCAGGTGATGACCCCGGTGGACACCCGGGTGCTGATGCGCCCCCTGCTGACGGGGCAGGAGGTGCAGGAGCTCATCGCGCAGCTGGACCAGCTGCCGGAGGAGCAGGCCGAAAGCCACAACACCCGGGCCATCAAGGACCTGTATCACCAGGTGGTGGCCTCCTATGACTGCAAACGGCTGGCGGGCCTCATCAAGGGGGTGTGCCGCCGGCGCAGCTGGGCCATTCACCACGGGCGGAAGGTCAGCCAGATGGACGAGCGCTATCTCAGGCGGGCGGAGGACGCCCTGTACGGCGAGCTGGGGGCGGTGCTGGGCCTTCCTCGGGAGGACGTCCCGGCCTATATCCGCCAGACCTGGCCCAAGTGGCCGCTGTTTTGAATTATCCCAAAAGGACTTCGTCCCTTTTGGGATAAAAGGCTTGCAGACTGAGAAGATTTTTCGCCCAGGCACACGCCCCGGGCGAAAATGGATTGCATTTGATTTGCCGCCTGCGGGCGGCAAATTCTGCGAGACTATTCGTCGATAAAAACCATAAGGCGGAGAACCGGCTTCCGGTTCTCCGCCTGAATGGCAGGAAGATTGATGAAAAAAGCTTTTTGTCTCTTGCAAGTATAGGATACCCAAGGGATGTTACAAAAGTTCATGCATAAATATTAAAAAAGTATTAAACATTTTTTCATGCAAAAAAAGCCCGGCAGAGCGATGCTCTGCCGGGCTTTATCAGCTATGCGCCGATGGGGACGTCAATCAGTCGTTGTTGATGGCGATGACGACGCCGGAACCCACGGTACGGCCACCCTCACGGATAGCGAAACGCAGACCGTTCTCGATGGCGATGGGGGTGATCAGCTCCACGTTCATGTCGACGTTATCGCCGGGCATGCACATCTCGGTGCCCTCGGGCAGGGTGATGATGCCGGTAACGTCGGTGGTGCGGAAGTAGAACTGGGGACGATAGTTGTTGAAGAAGGGGGTGTGACGACCGCCCTCGTCCTTGGTCAGAACGTACACCTGGCCAACGAACTTGGTGTGGGGGTGAATGGAACCGGGCTTGGACAGAACCTGGCCGCGCTCGATCTCGGTCTTGGCAACGCCGCGCAGCAGGGCGCCGATGTTGTCGCCGGCCTCAGCGTAGTCCAGCAGCTTGTGGAACATTTCGATACCGGTGACGACGGTCTCGCGCTTCTCGTCGGACAGACCAACGATCTCAACCTTCTCGTTGAGCTTCAGCTGACCACGCTCCACACGGCCGGTAGCAACGGTACCACGGCCGGAGATGGTGAACACGTCCTCGACGGGCATCAGGAAGGGCATATCCTCCTTGCGGTCGGGGGTGGGGATCCACTCGTCAACGGCGTCCATCAGCTCCTTGATGCAGGCATACTCGGGAGCGTTGGGATCGGTGGACTCGGAAACCAGGGCGTTCAGGGCGGAACCGCGGATGATGGGGGTGTCGTCGCCAGGGAAGCCATAGAAGTCCAGCAGCTCGCGGACTTCCATCTCCACCAGCTCCAGCAGCTCCTCGTCGTCCACCTGGTCGCACTTGTTCAGGAACACCAGCACGGAGGGCACGTTCACCTGACGGGCCAGCAGCAGGTGCTCGCGGGTCTGGGCCATGGGGCCGTCGGAGGCGGCGATGACCAGGATAGCGCCGTCCATCTGGGCAGCACCGGTGATCATGTTCTTGATATAGTCGGCGTGGCCCGGGCAGTCCACGTGAGCATAGTGACGCTTGGCGGTCTCATACTCAACGTGAGCGGTGTTGATGGTGATACCACGCTCGCGCTCCTCGGGAGCCTTGTCGATGGAAGAGTAGTCGGTGTACTCAGCGCCGCCCTGCATCGCCAGGTACTTGGTGATGGCAGCGGTCAGAGTGGTCTTACCATGGTCGATGTGACCGATGGTGCCGATGTTAACATGGGGCTTCGTTCTCTCAAATTTCTGCTTAGCCATTTGAAAAAATCCTCCTTAACAAATTTGCATCATGGTTTTCTTGCAATGTCTTGTACTAACACTGCTATTTTACAGTATTCGATAGGGAAAAGCAATCGTTTTTTGACGATTTAGAAATTTTCCCGTCCGGTACGCTTGTTGATGAGCTTCTCCTGCAGGCCCTTGGGCAGCTCGATATAGTGACTGGGCTCCATGGTGTACTGACCACGGCCCTGGGTGCGGGAGCGCAGATCGGTGGCGTAGCCGAACATTTCCGCCAGAGGAACAAAGGCGTCGATCTGCTGGGCGCCGGCACGCATCTCGTAGCCCTGGATCTGGCCGCGGCGGGCGCTGATATCGCCGATGACGTCGCCCATATATTCCTCGGGGACGATGACGGAGACCTTCATGATGGGCTCGAGCAGCGTGGGATCGGCCTTGCGCATGGCCTCCTTGAAGGCCATGGAGCCAGCAATCTTGAACGCCATCTCGGAGGAGTCCACCTCGTGATAGGAGCCGTCGTACAGGGTGACCTTCACGTCCACCACGGGGTAACCGGCCACGGTGCCGGAGAGCATTGCGCCCTGGATACCGGCGTCGATGGCGGGGATATACTCCTTGGGGACAGCGCCGCCCACCACTTTGTTGATGAACTCGTAGCCCTTGCCGGACTCGTTGGGCTCCACATGGATCTTCACGTGACCATACTGGCCCTTACCGCCGGACTGACGGGCATACTTGGTATCCTGGTCCACTGCCTTGCGGATGGTCTCCTTGTAGGCCACCTGGGGCGCGCCCACGTTGGCCTCCACCTTGAACTCCCGCAGCAGGCGGTCCACGATGATCTCCAGATGCAGCTCGCCCATACCGGCGATGATGGTCTGACCCGTCTCCTCGTCGGTGTAGGTGCGGAAGGTGGGGTCCTCCTCGGCAAGCTTCGCCAGGGCGATGGCCATCTTTTCCTGGCCGGCCTTGGTCTTGGGCTCGATGGCCACGCGGATCACGGGCTCGGGGAACTCCATGGACTCCAGCACGATGGGGTGCTTCTCATCACAGAGGGTGTCGCCGGTGGTGGTGTTCTTCAGGCCCACCACGGCGGCGATATCGCCGGAATAGACCGTTTCCAGGTCCTCCCGGTGGTTGGCGTGCATCTGGAGCAGACGGCCCACGCGCTCGCGCTTGCCCTTGGTGGCATTGAGCACAGAGGAGCCGGTGTTCAGCGTTCCGGAATACACGCGGAAGAAGCTCAGACGGCCCACATAGGGGTCAGTCATGATCTTGAAGGCCAGAGCGGAGAACGGCTCGTCATCGGAAGCGTGACGGTCCTCCTCCTCATCGGTCTTGGGGTTGGTGCCAACGATGGCGGGAATATCGGTGGGGGCGGGCATATAGTCCACAATGGCGTCCAGCAGCTTCTGAACACCCTTGTTCCGGTAGGAGGAGCCGCAGGTGACCGGCACCATCTCCACGGCCACGGTGGCCTTGCGGATGGCGGCGCGGATCTTGTCGGTGGGGATCTCCTGACCCTCCAGATACATCTCCATGATCTCGTCGTCGAACATGGAAACGGCATCCAGCAGCTTTTCCCGGTACTCGTTGGCCAGGTCCATCATATCGGCGGGGATGGGCTCCACGCGCATATCCTTGCCCAGCTGATCGTAATAGATATCAGCGTCCATCTCCACCAGGTCGATGATGCCCTTGAAGGACTCCTCTTTCCCGATGGGCAGCTGGATGGGCACGGCGTTGCACTTGAGGCGGTCGTGGATCATGTCCAGCACGTGATAGAAATCCGCGCCCAGCATGTCCATTTTGTTGACATACACCATCCGGGGCACATGATAGTGGTCGGCCTGACGCCACACGGTTTCGGACTGGGGCTCAACGCCGCCCTTGGCGCACATCACGGTGACAGAGCCGTCCAGCACACGCAGAGAACGCTCCACCTCCACAGTGAAGTCCACGTGACCCGGGGTGTCGATGATGTTGATACGCGTCTGGGGGAACTGGTCCTTGGAGCCCTTCCAGTAACAGGTGGTAGCGGCGGAGGTGATGGTGATACCACGCTCCTGCTCCTGTTCCATCCAGTCCATGGTAGCGGTTCCCTCGTGCGTCTCGCCGATCTTGTAGTTGACGCCCGTGTAGTACAGAATACGCTCGGTCGTGGTGGTCTTGCCTGCATCAATGTGGGCCATGATGCCGATATTTCTCGTATTTTCCAGTGTAACCTTTCTCGGCATAACGTTCTCCTTTTAATCAGTTTGCGGGGCTTACCAGCGGAAGTGGGCGAAAGCCTTGTTGGACTCGGCCATCTTGTGGGTATCCTCGCGCTTCTTCACGGCGCTGCCGGTGTTGTTGGCGGCGTCCATGATCTCGCCTGCCAGGCGCTCGGCCATGGTGCGCTCACTGCGGGCGCGGGAATAGTTGGTCAGCCAGCGCAGACCCAGGGTCTGACGGCGGGCAGGACGAACCTCCATGGGGACCTGATAGGTGGCGCCGCCGACACGGCGGGCCTTGACTTCCAGGCTGGGCATGATGTTTTCCATGGCCTGGGTGAACACTTCCAGAGGCTCCTTCTCGGTCTTTTCCTTGATCAGATCAAAGGCACCGTAGACAACCTTCTGGGCAACGCCCTTCTTACCGTCCAACATGATGCTGTTGACGAGCTTCGTCACCAGCACGGAGTTGTACATAGGATCGGGCAAAATTTCTCTCTTGGGAACATTACCTCTTCTGGGCACTATGCTTCCCTCCTTCATAAAAATATGATTTCATAGGTACTCAACAGCCGGAGAGGCTGTTGTACGGCCTGCCAAAGAGGTACATACGATATATATAAACCTTTTCGGCAAAGCTCATTTCATGCGGGGATTACTTGCTCTTGGGACGCTTGGCGCCGTACTTGGAGCGCGCCTGCATACGGCCCTGAACGCCCTGGGTATCCAGAGTGCCGCGGATGATGTGGTAACGAACACCGGGCAGGTCCTTGACACGGCCGCCGCGGATCATGACCACAGAGTGCTCCTGCAGAGAATGACCGACACCGGGGATGTAGGCGGTGACCTCGTAGCCGTTGGTCAGGCGGACACGGGCGATCTTACGCAGAGCGGAGTTAGGCTTCTTGGGGGTGGCAGTTCTCACTGCGGTGCAGACGCCGCGCTTCTGAGGGGAGGACAGATCGGTCTCCTTGTTCTTCAGCGTATTCAGGCCCTTCTGCATAGCGGGGGAATTGGACTTGTAGGTAGCCTGTTTCCGGCCCTGCTTGACCAGCTGATTGAAAGTAGGCATGCAATGAACTCCTTTCTAAAGATTTGTGGGATGACTCCCTATATTTTCCACGGAACAAAGGATTTTATTCCGTTGGAAGCGGTTTTTCCTTTGCCAGCAGCGCCGCGGCGGCGGTGCCCACGTCGATGCCGCAGGCCCGGCCCAGCTGGGCCATGGTGTGCGCCCCGGACACGGGAACGCCCCGTTCCCGGCAGCGGCCCTCCAGCGGCCGGGTCAGCCGGGGATCGGCGTCGCAGGCCAGAAACACACGGCCTGCCCGGCCGGCGCTTACTGCCCGCTGCACCTGTTTCAGGCCCACCACCTTGTCTTTGGATGACAGCTCTTCCAGCACGTGGGAACCTCCTCGGCACAGTGTGTCTGCCGCATGGCAAAATTCGCGGAATCCATATCCGCGCAGTTTGAAATTATAGCACAGTCCCCCGGGATACGTCAAGAGGAATCCGGGTAAAACTTTTCATTTTCCTTTGTGCATTCGTCCATACTTTGTGCACATATTAGCAAAATTTGTGTCAAATCTGTAAATAAAGCTGGAAACCGGTACGGGGGTATGATAGAATAGAAGCACCTGTGGGGCGGAAGCTCCGGGAGAAATTAAAGGAGGTAATAGCTTGATGAAAACACCTGTTCGCACCAGACTTCTGTCTGCGCTGCTGTCACTGGTCATGCTGGTTTCCCTGCTGCCGGTGTCGGTATTCGCGGCAGAGCCTGAGGCAGGGACATGGACGAAGGTGGAGCTGGCCGATATCACGGCCGACGACACCGTCGCCATTACCATGACCAAGGGCGACAGCACCTGGGTGCTGCCCAACAACGGCGACGCCAAGGCCGCGGCCAAGGCCATCACCGGTACCGTCAGCGGCAATACGCTGACCACATCGGAGAAGGACCTGTTCGGCTGGAAGGTCGTCAAGGGCGCTGACAGCTTCCAGCTGGTCTCCGCCGCCACCGGCAAGTACCTGTATTCCACCAGCAGCAACAACGGCATCCGCCAGGGTACCGGCGAAAACCGCGACTGGGTGGTGGACACGGAGTCCGGCTATCTGAAGAACGTGGCACTGTCCCGCTATGTGGGCGTGTACAACAACCAGGATTGGCGCAGCTACACTTCTGTCCACGCCAATATCGCCGGGCAGACCCTGGGCTTCTGGAAGCTCAGCACCGTCCCCGCCCGGGAAAGCGGCATCGTCACCGATCTGACCACCCTGCAGAACGGCGACAAGGTGGTGGTGTTCAACCCCGCCAACAAGAAGGCTCTGTCCTCCGTGTACAACGGCTTCTATAACACAGGCGTGGATGTGGAGCTGACCGGAGGCAAGCTCACCGGCTACACGAATGCAGAGCTGTGGACCGTGAACCGCACCGAGAGCGGCGCCTATACCTTCTCCACCGCCGACGGCAAGAAGCTGTCCATGGACGAAAAATACTCCAGCACCCCCCTGGACAAGGCCAATGTGGATTGGGAGCTCAGCGCTGCCGCCACGGCGGACTGCTTCTACATCAAGAACGTGGGCCGCGGCAGCTATCTGGAGTGGTATGCCGAGAAGAACAACTGGAGCTCCTACGGAACCATCGGCAGCAACGAGGCTCTGTTTGCCCAGCAGCTTTATCTGGTGGCAGACACCCAGGAGCCTGGCCAGCCCGGCCAGCCGGAGGATCCCTCCGCTCCTCTGAAGAACGGCGACCAGGTGGTCATCTACAACCCCGCAAACCTGAAGGCCCTGTCCAGCGAGTACACCGGCTTCTATAACAAGGGCACCGACGTGACCCTCACCGGCGGCAAGCTGGCGGGCTTCACCGAGGCCGACATCTGGACCGTGGGCGTCAACGACGATGGCAGCTATACCTTCTCCACCGCCGAGGGCAAGAAGCTGTCCATGGACGAAAAATACTCCAGCACTCCCCTGGACAAGGCCCACACCGCCTGGACACTGGAGCAGGCTGCCACCGAGGGCTGCTACTATATCAAGAACGTGGGCCGCAGCAGCTATCTGGAGTGGTATGCCGAGAAGAACAACTGGAGTGCCTTCGGCACCATCGGCAGCAACGAAGCTCTGTTTGCCCAGGCATTCTTCAAGATTCAGAAAAGCGGCATCGTTACCTCCGTATCCGACGGCGACCAGGTGGTGGTATTCAACCCCGCCAACGGCAAGGCCCTGTCCACGGAGTACACCGGCTTCTATAACAAGGGCACCGACGTGACCCTGGCCAATGGCAAGCTCTCCGGTTATACCAAGGCCGACATCTGGACCGTGGGCGTCAACGCCGACGGCAGCTATACCTTCTCCACCGCCGACGGCAAGAAGCTGTCTATGGACGAAAAATACTCCAGCACCCCCCTGGATAAGACCCACACCGGCTGGAGCATCCTTCCCGCCGCCACGGAAAATTGCGTCTATATCCAGAACGTGGGCCGCAGCAGCTATCTGGAGTGGTATGCCGAAAAGAACAACTGGAGTGCCTTCGGCACCATCGGCAGCAACGAAGCCCTGTTTGCCCAGCAGCTCTATCTGGTAGGCGACGAGATGGACCAGCCCGCCGGCAGCCTGCCCCAGGAGGGTGCGCAGGTGGTGCTGTTCAACCAGAATGCCCAGGGCGTCCTGGCCCAGCAGAATGACAACACCGACAGCCCCGCCATCAATAGTGTCTCCGCCCAGATCACGGACGGCAAGGCCATCCCCGAAAACGGCGGCGTGGTGTTCACCGTGGAGCGCAGCGGCGAGTATTACCGCTTCCGCAACGAAACCTACGGCTATCTGTGCTCCAACGGCACCGGCAACAACGCCTTCTATTCCCAGACCGCCAGCGACGACGCCGACTGGACCGTGGAGCCCTGCAGCGGCGGCGTGGGCGGCTATCAGCTGGAAAGCCGCACCGCCAAGTTCAACGGCCGGTACAGCCAGTATCTGGAGTATTACAGCGACAGCTATAAGACCTACAGCATGTACAACGTCACCGACTACACCATCTACTCCTTCTTCTTCTATGGTGTGGCCGACAGCGTGAAGCTGGACGGCGGCGTGGTCAACGATCCCGCCGTGGTGTTCACCTCCGCCGACACCGTGAAGGCCGGTCAGGACTATACCCTGACCTTCACCGTCAACGATGTCAAGGCCGTTTCCAAGCTGGAGATCCTGGTGGACGGCAAGACCGCCGGTGTCATCACCGACTACACCGCCGACGGCAAGAACTACACCGCCAACGTCTCCGCCGCCATGCTGGCCGGTGCCGACAAGGTGACCCTCACCGTCCGCGTCACCAACGCCTCCGGTGCGTCCTATTCCGGCAGCCTGGTGCTCACCGTGGTGGACGAGCCCTCCATCGGGGCCGTGACCCCCCTGAAGGGCAGCCAGACCGGCAGCGACAAGCGGCCCGTGATCTCCGCCGAGATCATCAACGCCGGTGAGAATCCCACCCTGGAGATGACCGTCAACGGCCAGAAGGTCAACGCCGTGTACGCCGGCGGCAAGCTCACCTATACCCCCGCCGCCGACATGACCGACGGCCGCACCAATGTTACCGTCACCGTCACCCGCGCCGACGGCAAGACCGCCTCCTTCAACTGGTTCTTCACCGTGGGCCAGGCCCAGTATCAGCTGTACTTCGGCCAGCTCCACAGCCACACCCAGTATTCCGACGGCGCAGGCTCCCTGGATGCCGCCCTGGACTATGTGAAGAATCTGCCCGAAAGCGCCAATGTCCAGTTCGTGGCCTTCACCGACCACTCCAACTACTTTGACACCACCGGCGCCGCCAACCCCGAGGGCGCCCTGTACGACATGAGCCTGGCCAGCGCCTCCAGCCAGGAGACCTGGAACAGCTATCGTTCCTCCGTGGCCGCCTTCAACGAGGCCAACGCCGGTTCCCTGGTGGCTCTGGCGGGCTTCGAGATGACCTGGTCCGGCGGCCCCGGCCACATCAACACCTTCAATACTCCCGGTATCGTCTCCCGCAACAACTCCACCCTGAACAACAAGACCGACTATGCCGGTATGCGCGCCTACTATGCCCTGCTGAGCCAGCAGGAGGGCGCAGACAGCCTCAGCCAGTTCAACCACCCCGGCAACACCTTCGGCACCTTCGGTGACTTCGCCTTCTGGGATCCCGTCATCGACAGCCGTATGTACATGGTGGAGGCCGGCAACGGCGAGGGCCAGATCGGCGCCGGCGGCTATTATCCCAGCTATGAGTATTACACCATGGCGCTGGATAAGGGCTGGCACCTGGCCCCCACCAACAACCAGGATAACCACAAGGGCCGCTGGGGCAACGCCAACGACGCCCGCGACGTGATCCTCACCGACGACTTCAGCGAGGAGGGCATCTACGACGCGCTGCGCGCCATGCGTATGTACGCCACCGAGGACAAGAACCTGGAGATCGGCTACACCGTCAACGGCATGCTCCTGGGCAGCAGTCTCACCGAGGTCCCCGAGAAGCTGAACATCCACGTCACCGTCAACGACCCCGACGCCAGCGACACCATCACCAAGGTGGAGGTCATTGTCAACTCCGGCAAGACCGCCTATACCTGGGATGATCCCGCCGTCCTGGCCACCGGTGACCTCAGCGTCACCCTGGACCCCGACTACAGCTACTATTACATCCGCGTCACCCAGGGTGACGGCGACCTGGCGGTCACCGCTCCCGTGTGGGTGGGCGAGACCCTGAAGCTGGGCATCTCCGATGTGACCTGCGGCACCTCCACCCCCGTCACCGGCGAGGCCATGACCGTCACCACCACCCTGTTCAACAGCGAGAGCACCGACGCCAAGATCAAGTCCATCACCTACGCCGTGGGCAGTCAGGTCCTGGCCTCCGCCACCGACGTGGGCACCGTTCCCGCCAGCGGCACCCTAGCCCTGAGCTATGACGTCTCCTTCGATACCGCCCGTGTCTACAAGGTCACCGCCACCGTGGTGCTGGAGCAGGACGGCAAGGAGTATGTGTTCACCAAGGACATTACCCTGGACGTGCTGAATGCCGACGACCTGGTATATATCGGCATCGACGCCTCCCACTACAACGAGTATGTGGCCGGTAACTACAAGGATTCCATGGGCAACTTCGGCAACCTGGCGGGCAAGTACAACGTCCGCACCGTGGAACTGAAGACCAGCGACGAGCTCATCGCCGCCTGCTCCAATCCCAAGTTCAAGGCCCTGATCCTCACCGCCCCCTCCCGCCGCCTGGCGGACGCCCAGACCGATCCCCGGACCTACAGTGCCGCGGAGCTGGCGGCCATAACCGCCTTCAACAGCAACGGCGGCACCGTGATCCTGGCCGGCTGGAGCGACAACTACGAAAACTATGACGTGATCCAGAGCAACTCCGCCATCAAGCACATGGCCGCCACCCAGAACGAGGTGCTCCAGGCCCTGGGCTCCAGCCTGCGCATCAGCGACGACGCCACCTATGATGACGTCCGCAGCGCGGCCGACGGCGTGGACAAGTGGCGTCTGTACTTCAACACCTATGGCCAGAGCTTCCTGACCGACGGTGTCATCGTGGACGCCGAGCACCCCTATGACCGGCTGTATACCGAGGTATTCAGCCACTATGGCGGCGCCTCCGTGTATGCCGTGGACGCCGACGACAAGCCCACCTCCACCCTGCCCGCCACCGTTTCCCCGGTGGTATACACCCACAGCACCACCTATTCCGTGGACGTGGATAAGGACGGCCTGGGCGGCGCCAACGTGCCCAAGTACGCCTATGCCGAAAACGACAGCCGTCTGCTGGCCATGGCCAGCGAGCAGCTGGAGGGCAAGGGCCTGATCATCGTGTCCGGCGCGGCCTTCATGTCCAACTTCGAGGTCCAGGCCACCATCAGTGACAACGGCTCCGAGAAGAACTACTCCAACTACAAGATCTGCGAGAACCTGCTGGGCCGCATCAACCCCGTGAAGATCACCGACATTGCCACGGTCCAGGCCCAGACCGAGGCCGGTCACAAGTACACCATTGAGGGTGTCGTGACCTCCAACGCCTCCGGTTATGACAAGGCCACCGCCTTCTTCGACTGCATCTATGTTCAGGATGAGACCGGCGGCATCAACTGCTTCCCCGTGGCCGGCGACTTCAAGATCGGCGACGTGGTCCGCGTCACCGGCGTGACGGAGACCTATCAGGGCGAGAACGAACTGCAGGTTTCCTCCATTGAGAAGATCGGCGAGACCACCCCCGACACCCCCAAGGTCGTCACCTCCACCCAGATCAACGACGGCTCCGTCCTGGGCCAGCTGGTGACCCTGAAGGGCTTCGTGGTGGGCTATGAGATGGCTGACGGCCTGGTGCAGACCATCCTGGTCCGCGACAGCGAGGGCGAGATCGCCCGCGTGTTCATCGACGGCTATATCACCACCTCCTATGACGTGGCGAACCTGTCCGTGGGCTGCCAGATCTCCGCCACGGGCCTGGCCTCCTATGACAACACCTTCGTCCTGGCCGACGGCACCGAGATGGCCCCCCGCATCCGCGTCCGCGACCGCAACGACGTGGTCTGCACCGCCCATGAGCACACTTTCGGCGAATGGATCGTCACCACCCAGCCCACCTGCACCGAGCCCGGCGAAAAGACCCGCACCTGCTCCGCCTGCGGCGAAGTGGAGACCCGGGTCATCCCCGCTGCCGGTCACGACTATAAGGACGGCAAGTGCACCGTCTGCGGCGCAGCCGATCCCGGCTATCAGCCCACCCAGCCCGGCGTCAAGACCGGCGACGAGAGCAACACCACCATGTGGATCATCGTCCTGGTGTGCGCTGCCGCTCTGGCTGTGGTGCTGGTCATCGTGTCCCGCAAAAAGCGCAACAGCTAAGCGGACCACCCTATAGCAAGCCATAGCACAACAGCAAAGGCCCCCGCCGGATGGCGGGGGCCTTTGAGATTGTCAAAAAGTCTCACAGAGTTTGCCGCCTGCGGGCGGCAAATTAAATGCAATCCGTTTTTTGCGGCGGCGTGTACGTCGCAAAAAACACTTCTCAGTCTGCAAGTGTGGAATTGGTTCGCCCTCGGCGAACCAATTATGCGCGCAGCAGACTGCAAGTCTTTTGCGCAAAAAGAGCTTGCTCTTTTTGCGCAAGTATCAGAATACGCTCAGGTCCAGCCGGGCGGACAGCAGCTCCAGCGCCCGGATACCGGCCAGGCTGTTGCCCTTTTCGTCCAGGGCCGGGCCGAACAGGCCCACCCCCATGCGGCCGGGGACCACGGCCATAATGCCGCCGCCTACGCCGCTTTTGGCCGGAACCCCCACCCGGATGGCGAAGTCTCCGGACCCGTCGTACATGCCGCAGGTCATCAGGTTGGCGTTGACGAACCGGCCATAGGCCGCCGGGAACAGCCGCTGGCCGTCCGGCAGCTGGCCGTGGCAGGCCAGCACGCAGCCGATGCGGGCCAGGTCCGCCGCACTGACCCGGATGGAGCAGGCCCGGAAATAGCAGTCCAGCAGCTCCTCCACGTCCCCGTGGAGCAGGCCGTGGGCCTTCAGCAGATAGGCCAGGGCCCGGTTTTTGGAGCCGGTGGCCTTTTCGGAGTGGTAGACCTCCTCGTCCAGGTCGATCTTCTCGTTGGCGGCCAGGCGGCGGATAAAGCCCAGCAGCCGGGCAAACCGCTGGTCATAGGTCTCGCCCCCCACCAGCTGGCACATGAGGATGGCCCCGGCGTTGACCATGGGGTTCAGGTGCTTGGCCAGCAGGGCGTTGTCCGCCACGTTGATGGCGTCAAAGGGCTTGCCGGTGGCCTCCACCCCCACATGGGCCCGGACGGTCTCCCGGCCGTTGTCCTGCAGGGCCAGCAGAAGCAAAAGGGGCTTCATCACGCTCTGGATGGTGAAGCAGCGGCGGCTGTCGCCGGCCTCCACCAGGTTGCCATCCTTGTGGAACACGGCAATGCCCAGGCGGTCCGGGTCCTGCCGGGCCAACTCCGGGATATAGGAGGCCAGGGCCCCCTGCCCGGTGTACGGGCGGCACTCCTGTAGGATCTGTTGCAGCAATTCTTCCATATCGGCTCCTTCACCCGCGCGAAGGCGGGATTTTTTGATACAACAAGTAATTTTTCTGTCGGATATTACGGTCAGTAGTCGACTTTCATCAGGCACAGGCCCTCCGGCGGGGCGGTGGGGCCTGCCAGGCGGCGGTCCCGGGCCTCCAACAGGGCGGGCATATCCTCCGGCTGCCGGGTCCCCCGGCCCACCTCCAGCAGCGTGCCCACCAGGATGCGCACCATATTCTGCAAAAAGCCGGTGCCGTGGAAGGTGAACACGATGCGGTCCTTCTGCCGCACCACGGTGATGCTGTCCACCAGCCGGACGGTGGATTTTTTCATCCGGGGGTTGCCGCAGAAGCTGGCGAAGTCGTGCTCCCCCTGCAAATACGCCGCAGCCTGCTGCATCCGCTCCAGGTCCGGGTGAAAGTCCAGCAGGGTGACGTACTTCCGGTCGAACACCGGCTTCACCGGCCCGTCGAAGCACACATAGCGATAGGTTTTGCCCAGGGCCTTATATCGGGCGTGGAACCGGGGGGCGGCCTCCTTCACCTCCCGGACGGCGATGGCGTCGGGGAGATAGCGGTTCATATAGTCCCGGATCTCCTCCGGGGACAGGTCCACGTCCAGCTGGGCGTTGGCCGCCATGGCCCGGGCATGGACTCCGGCGTCGGTGCGTCCGGCGCCGATGATCTCCACGGGACTCCCCTGGAGCCGGGTCAGCACGCTCTCCAGCTTCCCCTGGATGGTGTCCCGCCCCGGCTGGCGCTCCCAGCCGAAAAAGCGGGTGCCGTCATAGGCGATGATGAATTTATAGTTGCGCAGCATATGGAATCACTCCGTCATGATCTTCAGGATCACCCGGTCCGTCTCCTTCATGCCCTGAGAGGCCAGGATGCCCACGTTGCGGATGGTCTCCTCCACGTCCCGGCCCACGATGCCGTCGCCGGGCCGGAAGCTGTTGCCCCGCAGGTACATGTTATAGCCCAGAATGCCGGTTTCCACACCCATAGCGATCTTGCTGGCGCAGCTGGCCTTGGCCCCGTCGCAGATGCACCCGGAGATCATGGCCGCGGCGTTGGTGATGGTCTGGCAGATGCCCTCATAGTCCGCGCCCCGAAGCCATGCAATGCCGCAGCCCGCCCCCACGCCGGCAGACACCGCCCCGCAGTAGGCGGACAGGCGGCCGATGCCGGTTTTCTGGTGGATGGTGATCAGGTCCGACAGGCACACGGCCCGCAGGATGGTCTCCCGGTCCCGGCCCGTCTGCACGCCGTAGCGCCACACGGGGACGGAGGCGGTGATGCCCTGGTTGCCGGAGCCGGAGCAGATGACCACCGGCATCTCGCAGCCGTTCATCCGGGCGTCGGACCCGGCGGCGGCCCAGGCCCGGGCCTCCGTCTCCACGTCGCCGCCGGACAGCAGCAGCGTGGAGCCGATGTTGGCCCCCCAGTCCCCCCGCAGGCCCTCCCGGGCGATGGCGGTGTTGCATTCGAGCTGCCGGCCCACGGATTCCTCGATGCGGGAGACGTCTACCGTCTCGGCAAAGGTCAGGATATCCCGGACGTTCAGCACGCTCTTGTCCTGCAAATTGTCCTCGGCGGAGTCGGAGTGGGGCTTTTCCAGCAGGACCTCCCCGTCCCGCTCCACATAGATGATATTGGTGTGGTTGTTGGCCACATGGACCACGGCCCGGTGCCCGTCGCCGGTCCAGCCGGTGAGCCGGATGTCCAGCATCCGGGGGGTGGGCGGGCAGTCGATGCGGATGTCCGTGCTGTCCAGGTAGTCCCCGATGGCGGGGGCGTCTGCCTCCGTCACATGGGCGATGACCTGGAGCCGGGCCTCCGGATCCCCGGCCACCATGCCCACGGCGATGGCCGCCGGAAGGCCCCGGCGGCCCCCGGTGTTGGGCACCACCACGGATTTGACATTTTTCAGGATGTTGCCGCTGACCTCCGCCAGAATGCGGCAGGGCCTCTGCCCCAGCACCTGGCGCAGACGGGCCGCGCAATAGGCCACGGCGATGGGCTCCGTGCAGCCGGTGGCCAGCTGAAGCTCCTCACGCAGGATGGTACAGAATGCCTCCTCTTTTCTCTCGTCCAACATGATCGCAATTCCCTTTCGTCCCATATATTTTCCCGGCACACGCCGGTGAATTCCCGTTTTGTCTCACGCCTGGGGCGCGTCGTCCTCGCTGTCGATCCAGTCCTGCACGTCCACCACCTGAAACTCCGTGGGAGTGCGGCGGATCACCACCCGCTCCAGGCCCGCGTTGATGATGTGGCGGCGGCACATGGGGCAGGAGGTGGCGTCCGGCAGAAGCTCCCCGGTCTGGGCGTTGCGGCCCACCAGGTACAGGGTGCCGCCCACCATGTCCCGGCGGCTGGCGGAGATGATGGCGTTGGCCTCGGCGTGGACGCTGCGGCACAGCTCGTACCGCTCCCCCCGGGGAACCTGCAGCCGCTCCCGGGTGCAGTAGCCCATGTCCACGCAGTTGCGCCGCCCCCGGGGCGCGCCGTTGTAGCCGGTGGAGATGATCTCGTCGTTTTTCACGATGATGGCCCCGTACACCCGGCGCAGACAGGTGGCCCGTTCCAGCACCGTCTGGGCGATGTTCAGATAATAGTTTTCCTTGCTGATGCGCTGCATGATGCTTCCTCCCGGTGGTTTTTCCTGTATTGTCCCCCATTATATACGATTTTGTCCGCCGGGGCAACAGAATCTTCCGAAAAAAACGTTGACGGAGGGGGCGGGCTGTGGTATCATGAACAAACTGAAAACTCTGTGAGGGAGT
The DNA here is from genome assembly GCA_018228685.1 of Clostridiaceae bacterium Marseille-Q4149. Lineage (GTDB taxonomy): Bacteria > Bacillota > Clostridia > Oscillospirales > Oscillospiraceae > Vescimonas > Vescimonas cirricatena. The sequence continues at coordinate 282,064 of CP073691.1, read as the reverse complement.
AGCAAGCGGACCCTTTGTCCGCAGCACGTCAACATACTGGCCGCCTGGCGGCCTGGCTTGCTTTAATTTGCGAGACTCATGTATCACTGCCGCGGGATGCATGGGACTCGTCTGTCTGTTCGCCTTCGAGCCCAGACATGGCCCCCGGCCATGTCCGGGTTTTTTCATGGAATTTTCACGAAAAAAGGAGAAACGAACATGCAGTGGAATATCCTGTTCTTTTTCAACAGCGTGCTGCTGGGGGTGGGGCTGGCTATGGACGCGTTTTCCGTGTCCCTGGCCAACGGGCTCAACGAACCCCGCATGTCCCGGCGGCGGATGCTGGGCATTGCCGGGGTGTTTGCCGCCTTCCAGGCCCTGATGCCCATGACGGGGTGGGTCTGCGTCCACACCATCGTGCAGTATTTCCGGGCCTTTGAAAAGCTGATCCCCTGGATCGCCCTGGCCCTGCTGGGCTTCATCGGCGGGAAAATGCTCATCGAGGGCATCCGGGGCGGCGGAGACGATGACGCCGCCCCCAGACTGGGCCTGGGCGCCCTGCTGGTGCAGGGGGTGGCCACGTCCATCGACGCCCTGTCCGTGGGCTTCACCATTGCCGAGTATGACTGGCTCATGGCCCTGGTCTGTTCCCTGATCATTGCGGCGGTAACGCTGTGCATCTGTCTGGGGGGCCTGGTGCTGGGGCGGAAATTCGGCATGCGCCTTGCCGGCCGGGCCCAGATCCTGGGCGGGGCCATCCTGATCTTCATCGGACTGGAAATCTTTATCAGCAGTATGCTGTAAAAACTAAGGAGGAACAACACAATGCTCGTACCCATTCTTCTGTTCGTCGTGGGTCTGGTGCTGCTGATCAAGGGCGGCGACTGGTTCGTGGACGGGGCCACGGGGCTGGCCCACCGGTTCCATGTGCCGGAAATTCTCATCGGCGCCACGGTGGTCTCCATCGGCACCACCCTGCCGGAGGTGATGGTGTCCGCCACCTCCGCCGTCAGCGGTCACGGCGAGATCGCCTACGGCAACGCCATCGGCTCGGTGATCTGCAACACCGCCCTGATCGCGGCCCTGACCATCGCCATCCGCCCCTCGGAGGCGGACCGCAGGAGCCTGCGGACCCCGGTGATCTTCTTCTTCATCGCCGCCGTGTTCTACGCCGCCATCGCCTATACCAACGGGGCCTTCACCCGGCTGGCGGGCATCGTGCTGCTGGTGATGTTCGCGGTGTACATGGTCCTCACCGTGCGCCAGAGCTTCCGGGACACCGTGCAGGCCGGCGGCGCGGACGAGGCCATTGACGGCACCCCCTCCATGGGCAAGGACATCCTGCTGCTGGTCATCGGCGCGGCCTTCATCGCCGTGGGGGCCAACCTGCTGGTGAACAACGGCACCCTCATCGCCCAGGGGTTGGGCGTGCCGGAGTCCGTCATCGCCCTGACCTTCGTGGCCCTGGGCACCTCCCTGCCGGAGCTGGTCACCGCCATTACCTCCCTGGTAAAGGGCCACAGCGCCCTGTCCCTGGGCAACATCGTGGGGGCGAACCTGTTTAACCTGGTGCTGGTCAGCGGCCTGTCCACCACCCTGTCCCCCTTCCAGGTGCCTCAGGAAAAGACCATCGCCGGGTACAACGCCTCCCTGGTGGTGGATATCCCCCTGATGATGCTGGTAATGCTGCTGCTGACGGTGCCCGCCCTGGCCAAGGGCAGGCTGTCCCGCTGGCAGGGCATCGTGCTGCTGGTGCTGTACGCCGGCTTCTGCGCGTTCCAGTTCTGTTTCTGAGTTCTGAATAAGCAAGCGCACCCCCGGCGGGATTCCGCCGGGGGTGCGTCAGTGTATCAAAATGCCTCGCAGCGTTTGCCGCCCACAGGCGGCAAATGACTTGCAAGCCTTTTATCCCAAAAGGGCTTCGCCCTTTTGGGATGTTGTTTAGCCCCACAAAGCGGACAGCATGGGAATGACCTGCTTTTTCCGGCTCATGACCCCGGGGAGAAACAGGGCGTTGTCCTTGGGCTCGGCGGAGAAGGCGTTGCGGATGGCCTCGTCGCTGCCCACATACAGCAGCTGCGTGCCCTCCAGCAGCACGTCGGTGAGCATAAGGATCACCATATTGTAGTGGTGCTCCTCCTGGAGGCGGCGCATCACATCCAGGAACTCGTCCTTGCGCTCCAGCATCTCCATGGAGTCCAGGCAGGTGACCTGGCCCACGCCCAGGTTCTGTTCGCCGATGTGGAACTCCTTGAAGTCGCTGCTCACCAGCTCCTCCACGGATTTGCCTCCGGCGGTGGAGAACAGCTGGCGGCCCAGCTCCTTTATGTTGACGCCGCCGATGCGGGCCATGCGCTCGGCCATGGCGATATCCCGCTTGGTGCAGGTAGGGGACTTGAACATAACGGTGTCGGCCAGAATGGCCGCCGCCAGCAGCCCCGCCATATTGGCCGAGGGCATGACGCCGTGTTCCTGATACATACCGGCGATGATGGTGGCGGTGCTGCCCACGGGCTCGTTGCGCACCCGGATGGGCTGGCTGGTCTGGATATCCGCCAGGCGGTGGTGGTCGATGATCTCCAGAATCTCCGCCTGATCCAGGCCGGGAACGGCCTGGGCCCGCTCGTTGTGGTCCACCAGCACCACGCGCTTGCGCCGGGGGCGCAGCAGGTGATATCGGGACAGGGTGCCCACGACTTTTTCGTTCTCGTCCAGCACCGGGTAGCAGCGGTAGCGGCTTTTCAGCACCACCTCGCGGACGTCGTCGATATAGTCCGTCAGATGGAAGCACACGATCTTTTCATTGTGGCAGGGCCGGGAGATGGGACTGGCCTGATAGATCAGCCGGGCCACCCGGCTGGCCTCATAGGGGGTGGTGATGATGCAGGTGCGCCCGGCGTTTTCCAGCAGGTCCGGGTCCACCTCCGTCTGGCACAGGATCAGGCAGCTGACGCCGATGTCCAGGGCCCGGCGGATCATATCCGGCTGGTCGCCGCAGATGACAATGTTGTCCGGGTCGCCGAACAGCAGGTTCTCGCAGCTCTGAGGCAGGGCGATGACCACGTTGCCGGACACGGTGTCGATCAGGTCGCCGCTGTCGTTGAGCAGGCGGCCCTCGATGACGCTGAGCAGGTTGAACAGGGGCACCGCCTCCACCCGGGGGTTGGCGATGGTGGTCATGCTGTAGGTGGCGATGTCGCCGGCGGACAGAGTGCCGTACAGGGTGCCGTCCTCGTTGATGACGGGGATGGCGGAGATCTTCTGTTCCCGCATGATGTGCCAGGCCCGGTCCATGGTGACTGTGGCGTTCAGGGCCGGGGGCGTATCATAGTCCAGGTCCTCCACCTGGGTGCGGACGTTCTGCACCGTCCGGGGCGGCTGGAAGCCGAAGCGGTCCAGCATCCGCTGGGTCTGGTCGCTGATGTGGTCCATATGGGCGGCCACATAGTTCCGGTCGCCCAGGGCGTTGCGCAGGGCCGCGTAGGCCATGGCGGACACGATGGAATCGGTATCGGGGTTGTGGTGGCCGATGACGTAGATCTCGTTCATAGGATTCAACTCCTTTCGGATGATTCCATTATAAAACGGCCCCAATTTGTTTGTCAATGCGGTGTTGTGCCTAAATTTGCCGAAAATAGAGCACCCTAACTGTTTATTTATCCGTGGAGCAGCATTTTCCCCGGCGGAGTCTCATGTTTCACTGGGGGAAACCGGTTATCCTTTACAGCAGGCCGAAACCGCCGCCTCCAGGGCCGTCACCAGCTGCGCCAGGGGCAGGGACGGCCGGTCCGTCCCCTCCGTCTGCTCCGGAATGCAGGGAACGTGGATGAACCCCGCCCGGACTCCCGGACCTGCATGGTGCAGTACGCAGTACAGCAGGTGGTTGCACACATATGTCCCCGCGCTGTTGGACAGCTCCGACGGCACCCCGGCCTCCTGGATGGCCCGGACCATGTCCTTCATCGGCGCCGTGGCGAAATACGCTGCCGGTCCGCCAGGGACGATGGGTGCATCTACCGGCTGCTGCCCGGCGTTGTCCGGGATCCGGGCGTCGTCCACATTGATGGCCACCCGCTCCGGCGTCACGGCGCTGCGGCCCGCCGCCTGGCCCACGCACAGCACCACGTCCGGCCGGAACGCATCCATTTCCGCCGTCACCAGCCGGGCAGAATCGCCGAACACCGTGGGCACCTCCAAAATGCGCAGCTCCGCCTCCGGGCATCGTACCCGCTTCACGGCCTCCAGGGCTGGGTTGATGCGCTCCCCGCCGAAGGGGGTGAACCCCGTCAGCAGCACCCGGGGCTTCCGAATTTCCTCCATGAAATCACTCCAAACTGTAATTTATCGACATTATTATACAATATGTATTTACGTTTGGCAAGAAAAACCGGCCTTGACAACCGGCGGCGGCCATCATAAAATAGGGGTAAGTTCCTGACGTCAAAATTACGATTGCGACGGAAGCTACGCCACAGATGACACCGCCCGGGGGAACGCCTCCCGGGTGCTGGGGCCGTGCCGCAGGGCGCGGCTCTTTTTGTTTCGGAGGAGGTGACGGCATATGGAAACAAGAGTGGCATTGATCGGCATCATCGTGGAGCAGGAATCTTCGGCGGCGGCGCTGAACGCGCTGCTGCACGAATACGGCGGCTATATCATCGGGCGCATGGGCCTGCCGTACCGGGAACGGGGCGTGAACATCATCTCGGTGGTGCTGGACGCGCCCCAGGACAAGATCGCCGCGCTGTCCGGCAAAATCGGGCGGCTGCCCGGCGTCAGCGCCAAAACACAGTATTCCAACGTCATTTCACGGGAAGGAGAAAACCAATGAAAAGATTTGTATCCCTGCTGCTGGCGGTGCTGATGACCGCCGCGCTGTTTACCGGCTGCGCCAAGCAGCCCCAGACCCCCGAGACTCCCCAGGAGGAGGCCGTCACCATCCGGGTAGGCGGCCTGAAGGGCCCCACGTCTATGGGCCTGGTGAAGCTGCTGGACGACGCCGAAAACCAGAAAACCGCCAACACCATTGACTTTCAGATGGCCGCCAGCGCCAACGAGCTGACGCCGCTGCTGCTGCAGGGGGAGCTGGACATTCTGGCGGTGCCCGCCAACCTGGGCTCCGTGCTGTATAACAAGACCCAGGGCGGCGTGAAGATGCTGGCCGTCAGCACCCTGGGCGTGCTGTATATGGTGGAAAAGGGCGGCGAGACCGTCACCGATATCAAGAGCCTGGCCGGAAAGACCATCTATGCCACCGGCAAGGGTGCCACCCCCGAGTATGCCCTGACCTATCTGCTGGCCCGGAACGGCCTGGAGCTGGGCAAGGACGTGAACGTGGAGTGGAAAAGCGAACCCACGGAGATCGTGGCCCAGATGGCGGCCCAGGACAGCGCCGTGGCCATGCTGCCCCAGCCCTTTGTGGTGGTGGCCATGGGCCAGGTGGAGGGCCTGCGGGTGGCTCTGGACCTGACGGAGCAGTGGAACGCCCTGGGCGGCGACAGCCAGCTGATTACCGCCGTGCTGCTGGTGCGCAGCGAGTTCCTGGACCAGCACCCCCAGGCGGTGGACCAGTTTATGAAGGAGTACGCCGCCTCCGCCGCCTTTGTCAATGACCAGCCTGCCGAGGCCTCCGTGCTGGTGGAGAAATACGGCATCGTCAAGGCCGCCGTGGCCGAAAAGGCCATCCCCGCCTGCAACATCGTCTGCCTGCTGGGAGACGAGATGAAAACCGCCGCCTCCGGCTATCTGCAGGTGCTGTTTGACCAGAACCCCGAGTCCGTGGGCGGCAAGCTCCCCGGGGACGACTTCTACTGGATGGGGAACTAAGCCCACCTTAAAGCTATAATCGCCCGCCGGTCTGCGGACCGGCGCGGCCATTCTTCGACACCCACCCTGTAGGGCGGGGCCCATGTGCCCCGCCGCAGGGAAACGAACAAACCCAATGGGAGGACGCCATGCAGAGACCGGCCCTTCAAAAGTGCATAGCGGTGGCCCTGGCCCTGCTGGTGTGGCAGGGGGCGGCCATGGTGGTGGGGCTGGACCTGCTGCTGCCGTCGCCGTGGCAGGTGGCCTGCCGCCTGTGGTCGGTATGGCGGGAGCCGGGCTTCTTCGCCACCGTGGCCTTCAGTCTGCTGCGCATCAGCGGGGGCTTTGCCCTGGGCCTGGTGCTGGGGGTGCTGCTGGCGGTGGCGGCGGGGCGGCTGCGGGTGCTGGAGCTTTTGCTGTGGCCCTATGTCACGGCCATCAAGTCCGTGCCGGTGGCGTCGTTCATCATCATCTGCCTGATCTGGATGAGCACCCGGCAGCTGGCGGTGTTCATCTCGTTTCTCATGGTGTTCCCGGTGATCTATTCCAACACCCTCCAGGGCATTAAAAGCGCCGACGGAGCCCTGCTGGAGATGGCCCGGGTCTATCGGGTGCCCTTCTCCCGGCGGCTGGGATATATCTACGCGCCCCAGGTGAAGCCCTTCCTGCTGTCCGGGTGCAGCGTGGCTTTAGGTATGTCGTGGAAGTCCGGCGTGGCCGCCGAGGTCATCGGCGTGGTGGGCGGCTCCATCGGCGAGCGGCTGTACGAGGCCAAGGTGTATTTCCAGATGACGGACCTGCTGGCCTGGACGGTGGTGATCGTGGTGTGCAGCGTGGGCTTTGAGAAGCTGGTGCTGTGGCTGCTGCGGCGGTGCTTCGCCGCGTGGGAGGAACGGTAAAAATGGACCTGGTGATTTCCCATGTTTACAAGGACTTCGGCCGGGGCCCGGTGCTGCGGGACGTGAGCCTGACGGTGCGGCAAGGGGAGACGGTGTGCCTGATGGGCCCCTCGGGCCTGGGCAAAACCACCCTGCTGCGGTGCGTGGCCGGGCTGGAGCGGCCGGAAAGCGGCTCCATCACCGGCGTTCCGGAAAGGCTCGGCTATGTGTTCCAGGAGGACCGGCTGTGCGGCGTTTTTTCCGCCGTGGCCAACGTCCGCCTGGCAACAGGCCGGGCCCTGCCGGAGGCGGAGATCCTCCGGCATCTGGAGGAGCTGGGCCTGGCCAGAAGCGCCCGGCGGCCGGTGTCGCAGCTGTCCGGCGGCATGCGCCGCCGGGTGGCCATCGCCCGGGCCGTGTGCGCCGGGCCGCGGCTTCTGCTGCTGGACGAGGCCTTCAAGGGCCTGGACGATCAGTGCCGCCGGGACACCGTGGCCTATATCCGCCGCCATACGCCGGGGGCGTCCCTGCTGTGCGTCACCCACGACCCGGAGGAGGCCGCCCTGCTGGGGGGCCGCTGTCTGGACCTGTCCGCCCTATGACTGCGATATGGAACCGAAAAAATGTTTCTCATTCAGAAACTTTTCGTTGACTTCCTACCAAATGTTTGGTACAATTCAGGCAGAAGCGCAAGGAGGTGGACGGCATGGGTTCCTTTTCCTACCATGTTGGTCAGCGAATCAAAAAATACCGCAAAAGCCGGGGCTATACCATCGAGCAGTTTTCGGCCATGATCAACAAAAGCAAGGCCACGGTGTCCAAGTATGAAAACGGCACCATCACCATCGACGTGGAGACCCTGTACGATGTGGCCCGGGCCCTGGACATCGACCTGAAATGCTTCATCGACTATCAGCCCCCGGTGTTCCATGCCCAGTCCGTTCTGCCCAAGAACTTCTATTTCAACCAGCCCCGGGCGTATATGTACTATTACGACGGCCGGGTGCGGCAGCTGGTGCGGTCGCTGCTGTGTTTCTCCCCCTCCGCCTCCGGCGAGGGCATCGACGTGATGATGTATGTGGGGGTGGACAATTTCCGGGAGCCGGACCGCTGCCAGCACCTGTTCACCGGCGAGATGAAGCCCTATGACACCATCACCCACATGGTGCTCACCAACCAGATCAACGAGGCGGAGAAGATGTATATCTGCATGCTCAACCCCATGCACAACCGCACCCCCGCCGTGGGCCTGCTGTCCGGCATCGGCAGCACGCCGTTTTTCGCCCCCATCGCCCTGAAGACCCTGATCTCCAAGGAGCCGCTGGAGGAAAATGACCGGTTGCTCACCAGCATCAAGCTGGACAAGGACGACTATCACCTGCTGCGGTATTACAACATGCTGGTGGTGAATCGCCCGGCCTCCCTGTTTTTGCAGTAATATAGTAAGCAAAAAGGACGGACCCCGAGGCCCGTCCTTTTTGCGCCGCTTGTCCCGGCTTGTCCCGGGCCTGTCCCGGGTTTGTTCACAGGTTTTTCATTTGCATAGCCGGGACGGGTGTGGTATACTATATAGGTATTTGTATATTCTGGTGCTCTGCACCCTCGTATAGCAGAAAGGAATCAAAAACTATGGGACTGATCCAGAAAATCTTCGGCACCTACAGCCAGCGGGAGCTGAAATCCATCTACCCCATCGCCGACAAGATCGAGGCCCTGGAGGAGGAATACCGCGCCCTCACCGACGAACAGCTTCAGGCCAAGACTCCGGAGTTCAAGCAGCGCCTGCAGCAGGGCGAGACCCTGGACGACATCCTGCCGGAGGCCTTTGCCGCCGTCCGGGAGGCGGCGGACCGGGTGCTGGGCCTGCGCCCCTATCGGGTGCAGCTCATTGGCGGCATTGTCCTGCATCAGGGCCGCATCGCCGAGATGAAAACCGGTGAGGGCAAGACCCTGGTGGCCACCCTGCCGGCCTATCTCAACGCCCTGACCGGAAACGGCGTCCATATCGTCACCGTCAACGACTATCTGGCCAAGCGCGACAGCGAGTGGATGGGCAAGGTCCACCGCTTCATGGGCCTGACCGTGGGCCTGATCGTCCACGACCTGACCAAGGAGCAGCGCCAGGCCGCCTATGCCGCTGACATTACCTACGGCACCAACAATGAGATGGGCTTTGATTACCTGCGGGACAACATGGCCATCTATAAGAACGAGCAGGTCCAGCGGGGCCACAGCTTCGCCATCGTGGACGAGGTGGACTCCATCCTCATCGACGAAGCCCGGACGCCCCTGATCATTTCCGGCATGGGGGAGAAATCCACCCAGCTGTATGACATGGCCGAGTCCTTTGCCTGCCGCCTGAAAAAATATGTAGTGACGGAGACCGACGACAAGGAGGCCGAGGACGAGACCCTGGACGCCGACTACATCGTGGACGAAAAGGCCCGCACCGCCACCCTGACGGCCCGGGGCATCGCCAAGGCCGAGGAGTTCTTCCACCTGGATAACCTCTCCGACCCGGAGAACAGCACCATCGCCCACCACATCAACCAGGCCATCAAGGCCCACGGCACCATGAAGCGGGACGTGGACTATGTGGTGAAGGACGGCGAGATCATCATTGTGGACGAGTTCACCGGCCGTCTGATGTTCGGCCGCCGGTACTCCGAGGGCCTGCACCAGGCCATCGAGGCTAAGGAGCACGTCTCCGTCCAGCGGGAGAGCAAGACCCTGGCTACCATCACGTTCCAGAACTACTTCCGCCTGTACAGCAAGCTCTCCGGCATGACCGGTACGGCCATGACCGAGGAGGAGGAGTTTGCCACCATCTATAAGCTGGACATTGTGGAGATCCCCACCAACCGTCCGGTGGTCCGTATCGACAACGAGGACGCCGTGTACAAAACCGAGCAGGGGAAGTACCGGGCCGTGATCCGCCAGGTAAAGGAATGCCACGAAAAGGGCCAGCCCGTCCTGGTGGGCACCGTGTCCATCGAGAAGAACGAGCTGCTGAGCCGGATGCTGACCAAGGAGGGCATCCGCCACAATCTGCTCAACGCCAAGAACCACGAGAAGGAGGCCGAGATCGTGGCCCAGGCGGGCCAGTTCGGGGCCGTTACCGTGGCCACCAACATGGCCGGCCGTGGTACCGATATCATACTGGGCGGCAACGCCGAGTACATGGCCACCAACGACCTGCGCAAGGCCGGTTACACCGACGAGGTCATCGCCGACGCCACCGGCTATGCCGAGACCGACAACAGTGAAATTCTGGAGGCCCGGCAGATGTTCGCCGACAAGCTCCGCCAGCACAAGGAGGAGATCTCCGGCGAGGCGGACCGGGTGCGCCAGGCCGGTGGCCTGTTCATCATCGGCACCGAGCGCCATGATTCCCGCCGGATCGATAACCAGCTCCGCGGTCGTGCCGGCCGCCAGGGCGACCCCGGCGAGACCCGGTTCTACATCTCCCTGGAGGATGACCTGATGCGCCTGTTCGGCGGCGAACGGGTCCAGGCCGCCATGGAGCGCATGAAGATCGACGAGGATATGCCCATCGAGAGCAAGATGCTCACCCGCTCCATCCAGCAGGCCCAGACCACCGTGGAGTCCCGGAACTTCCAGGCCCGAAAGTCCGTGCTGGAATACGACGACGTGATGAACAAGCAGCGGGAGATCATCTATGGCCAGCGCCGCCAGGTGCTGGAGGGCATGGACGTGAAGGACGTCATCATGAACATGATGAACACCTCCATCACCCACCTGGTGCAGAATGCCTTCAGCGGCGTCCAGCATCTGGATATGACCTCCTGCCAGGAGCTTCTGCGGCAGGTGGAGGGCGTGTACTTCCCCAAGTACGCCGTGCGCTTCTCCCAGGAGCAGCTGGACGCCATGGACGCCCAGGCCGTTACCGACGCCTTCACCCAGGCCGCCGCCGGCTACTATCAGCAGAAGGAGGACGAGTTCACCGCCCCGGTGATGCGGGAGGTGGAGCGCGTGGTCCTGCTTCGCGTGGTGGATGAATACTGGATGGAGCACATCGACGCCATGAGCGACCTGCGCCAGGGCATCCGCCTGCGGGCCTATGCCCAGACCGACCCCATCATCGCCTATAAGAAGGAATCCCTGGAGATGTTCGAGGAGATGATCGCCGCCATCCAGGACGAGACGGTCCGGCGGCTGTATTCCGTGCGGCTGAAGAAGAACGAGGAGGTCAAGCGGGAGCGGGTGGCCAACGCCACCTCCGAAAGCGTGGGCGGCGACGGCACCGTGAAAAAGCAGCCCCGGAAGGTCAAGAAGATCGGCCGCAACGAGCCCTGCCCCTGCGGCTCCGGCAAGAAGTATAAGAACTGCTGCGGCAGGAACGCGTAACGGAGGGTTTGCCCATGTCCTTTCTGGCCCATGAGGAAAACGGCCTGCTTATCAAGACCAGCACCGTCCTGTCCGACGTGCGCCACGGGTTCTCCACCCGCATCGGCGGCGTCAGCCCCGCCCCCTGGGACTCTCTGAACCTGGGCGTGGGCCGGGGGGACGACATGGACCGGGTCCGGGAAAATTACCGCCGGTTCTGCGCCGCCCTGGGGGTGGATGAGCACCGGGCGGTGCTGAGCAAGCAGGTCCATGAGAACAACGTCCGCCATGTGACGGCGGAGGACTGCGGCAAGGGCCTGTTCCGGGACCGGGACTATACCAGCGTGGACGCCATGGTCACGGACACCCCGGGGATCCCCCTGGTGGTGTTCTCCGCCGACTGCGGCATCATCCTGCTTCACGACCCGGTGCACGAGGCCGTGGGCGCGGCCCATGCCGGCTGGCGGGGCGCCGCCTGTGGCATCGCATACAAAACCGTCCGCCGGATGCAGGAGCTGTTCGGCACGGACCCAGGGGACCTGCGGGCCGCCATCGGGGCGGCCATCGGCCTCTGCTGCTTTGAAACGGACGCAGACGTGCCCCAGGCTCTGGAGGCCGCCCTGGGGGCGGAGGCGGAGCCGTATATCACCCGCCGGGGGCCCAAGTGGCACGTGGACCTGAAGGGCGTCAACGCCCGGTGGCTGGAAAAGGCCGGGGTGCGGCAAATCGACGTGTCCCCGGACTGCACCGCCTGCCATCCGGAGCTGTACTGGTCCCACCGGCGGATGGGCCAGGCCCGGGGCGCTCAGATCGCCATGATCTGCCTGTGAAATCGAGGTATCCCATGAAAAAGCGCATATTCGCGGCGCTTCTGGCCCTGTGCCTGACGGCGCTGACCGGGTGCGACTGGTCGACAGCTGACCCGGAAGACATTTTCGGCACCCTGACGGACTATTACAACGTGGAGCAGAAGAAGCAGGACGTGAAGCTCACCTCCTTCGCCCTGCCCTATCTCAAGGGGGAGACGGCGGACCCCATCACCTGCTCCGACGGGGCCATGCAGACCCTGGGGGCCCTGGTGTATGAGGGGCTGTTCGCCCTGGACGGGCAATTTGAGGCCCAGCCCGCCCTGGCGGAGTCCTATACCTACGACGCCGCCCGGTATACCTACACCATCACCCTGCGAAGCGGCGTCACCTTCAGCGACGGCAGTGCCGTTACCGCCCAGGACGTGGTGAACAGCCTGCGCCGGGCCCAGTCCTCCGCCCGCTACAGCGGGCGGCTGGCGGAGGTGTCGGACATCCGGGCCAGCGGCGGGGCAGTGCGCATCACCCTCACCGGCGACAACCGGAGCTTCGTCTCCCGGCTGGACATCCCCATTGTGAAGTCCGGCACCGAGAGCAGTACCTTCCCCACCGGCACCGGGCCCTACGCCTACAGCGGCGAGGGCGGCGCCCATCTGGCCCAAAACGCCTCCTGGTGGCAGGGGAAGTCCCTGCCCTTAGAGCGCATCGAGCTGACCGCCTGCAAGGATACGGACTCCGTGTCCTACGCCTTCTATGCCCGGGAGGTCCAGCTTCTGTTCTGCGACCTGACCGGGGCGGATGACTCCAGCGTATACGGAAGCGGCGACTATACCGACGCCGCCACCACCATTATGCAGTATCTGTGCCTGAACACCCGCCGGGCCCCCTTTGACGACCCCGCCGTCCGCCGGGCCGTGACCCTGGGTGTGGACCGGGCCAGCTGTGTCAGCGCCTATCTGCTGGGCCACGGTCTGGCGGCCCAGTTCCCGGTGTCTCCGGCCAGCGGCCTGTATCCCAAGGACCTGGAGACCGCCTATTCCCAGGATGGCTATGCCTCCGCCCTGGAGGCGGCGGGGCTGAACACCGGCAAGACCCGGAGCCTGACCCTGCTGGTGAACCAGGAGAGCAGCTTCCGGGTGTCCACCGCCCAGACCATCGCGGCGGGGCTGTCCCGGTACGATCTGCAGGTCACCGTGCGCTCACTGCCCTATGACGAGTATGTCCAGGCCCTGGAGCAGGGGGACTTCGACCTGTGCCTGTGCCAGGTGAAGCTCACCGCCGACTGGGATCTGCGTCCCCTGCTGCAAAGCTATGCCGCCATGAACTACGGCGGCTTCACAGACCCCGAGACGGACGCCCTGCTGGCGGCCCTGTGCGCCGCCGAGGCCGGGGAGCGGTCCGCCGCCATGACGGCCCTGTGCGAAAAGCTCCTGGACCAGGCCCCCATGGTGCCGGTGTGCTTCAAGAGCTATTCCGTGCTCCTGCCCGCCGGTGCGGCGTCCTCCCCCATCACCCCCACCGCCTCCAACCCGTTTTACGGCATTTCCGATTGGAAGCTCAATATGAAATAAGCCCCCCGAAAGAAGGAACACCTATGAAACAAACCCGCAATCTGGAGGACCTGCTCCGGCAGTACGATCTGCTGGCGGCCCCGGCGGCCCGGGACGCGGCCGTCACCGGTATCTGCAACGATTCCCGCCGGGCCCGGGACGGCGACCTCTTTATCTGCAAGGGCTACGGCTTCAAGCCGGAGTATCTGGCCATGGCCCGGCGGCAGGGAGCCGTCTGCGCCCTGGCGGAGACGGACTTTCCCGGGGTGGACATCCCCTGCATCCGGGTCACCGACGTCCGCAAGGCCCAGAGCCTGGCGGCCCGGTGGTTTTACGACAATCCCTCCGACAGCCTGACCCTTATCGGCGTCACCGGCACCAAGGGGAAAACCACCACCTCCTATATGATCCAGGCCGTCACCAACGCCCTGGCGGGCCGGACCATGGGCCTCAGCTCCTCCGCCGGACGCTACTGCGGAGGCCCGGACGTGGACACCCATCTGACCACGCCGGAGTCCCTGGACCTGCAGTGGCTGTTTGCCCAGGCCCGGGATCACGGCCTGCCGTATATGACCGCCGAGGTATCCAGCCAGGCGTATCAGGTGGAGCGGGTCTATGGCGAGCACTTCGACATCGGGGTGTTCCTGAACTTCAGTGAGGACCACATCTCCCCCAAGGAGCACGCCTCCATGGAGGAGTATCTGCAATGCAAGCTCCAACTGCTGGAAAACAGCGGCCGGGCCGTGATCTGCCGGGAGACGGCCCAGTTTGACCGGGTGTATGACACCGCCCGGCGGTGCTGTCGGGAGGTGATGCTGGTGGGCATGGACCGGGACGACTGCGATCTGACCGTCCGGCAGGTGGAGAAACTGACCCACGGCTTCCGCTTTTTCGTCCAGGAGCGGGGCAGTGAGGCCCTGCACCCCTATCACCTGGCCATGGACGGGGATTTCAACATCGAAAACGCCCTGGCCGCCATCGGCGTGGGGCGTATGCTGGGGGCGGAACATGAGCAGATGGCCGCGGCCCTGGACGCTCTGGAGGTCCCCGGCCGCATGAACCGGTACGAGGGCGGCGGCGTCCACGTGCTGGTGGACTGCATGCACAACCGGGCCAGCTCCCAGGCCCTGCTGACGGACCTGAAGCGGGACTATCCCGGCGCGCCCATCACCGTGGTCACCGGCATCGCCGGAGGCCGCTCCCCCCAGCGGATCCAGGGCATGGGCGAGATGTGCGGCAAATACGCCGACCGGATCTTCTTCACCACCGATAACCCGGATTTCGACGATCCCGCCGACATCGCGGGCCGTCTGGCCCATGCGGCAGCCCAGGGCGGCCCCGCCCGGGTCACCATCCAGTTAGACCGCACCCGGGCCGTGGAGCAGGCCATTCTGGAGGCCCCGGAGGGGGCGGTGATCGTCCTGGCCGGAAAGGGCAACGACGCCATCCAGCGGGTCCGGGGCGGATACGTCCACTATGACTCCGACCCGGTGGTGGCCCGGCGCGCCCTGGCCCTGCGGGAAAAGCAGCGGACATGACCCGGTGTTATAAAAATGCGCCCCACGGGGGCGCATTTTTCGAGACTGCCCAAAAAGGGCCTTGCCCTTTTTGGGCAAAAGGCTTGCAGTCTGCCGCGCGCATAATTTGTCCGCTGATGGCGGACAAATTCCACACTTGCAGACTGAGAAGTATTTTTTTCCAGGTACACGCCCCGGCAAAAAATGGATTAAATTTGATTTGCCGCCTGCGGGCGGCAAACTCTGCGAGGCTTTTTTAGGCTAAAAAATGCGCCCCACGGGGGCACATTTTTTTGTGGGCGGGGTGGTTTCCCGGGAGCCGCCTGTAGGGGCCGGGTTCTACCCGGGCTCAAAAGCACCGGGCCATTGGGCGGGGCAGAGCCCACGCCCCTACGGCAGAAAATCCTGTAGGGCAGGGCCCGTGTGCCCTGCCGCACAGGAAGCGCCATATTGGTGGGCCGCCGCCCCTACAGGCCCTCTCAGTCACCTTCGGTGACAGCTCTCCCATAGGGAGAGCCAAGTCCGGCACACCCGCACCCCAGGGACGCGGAACCTGGCGGTTCCGCATCCCTGGGGTGCGTTATCTCTTAATATTCCGGGTCCTTCAGCTCCTGCCGGATCTGGGGCAAGGCGGCTTCCTCGCCGTGCTCCTTCAGCAGCAGAAGCCACCGGTCCAGCAGGTCGCTGGTCTCCTGGTTGATGAGAATGTGGTCCTTGGACTTCTGATAGTAGTCATAGGGCGAGGCGTCGGTATACTTCTCCCCCTGGTACACCCGGCAGGCGGCGATGCGGTCGCAGAACATCTCCGCCACATACCGCTTGGGCATCTTGCACCCGCCCATGTACACACTGCCGTCGGGCCGCAGGCAATAGTCGATCCAATACTCAAAGTGGTGGCGGTTGCGGCCCTTGTGGTGCAGCCACGACAGGCTGACGCCGTTTTCCTTGCGTTCCTGGTCGTTGGGACTGCGGTACCCCTGGTAGTATTTGGCGCTGCGCCAGAACTCCGTGGGACTGTATTTGCTCAGATCATGGGTCAGTCCCTGCCACACCAGCCCCAGCCGCAGGCAGTAGTACCGCACCAGACGCCGGTGGCGGCCCACCGTGCGCAAATGCTCCCGGACGTGCATCCGCCGTCCCCCCTTTCGCTTTTCCTATGATACCACAAAAACGCCCCCGGTGCAAATGGGGTTCTTTGGCGAAATGACGAAAAAGGGGCGGATTTTTCTACGGCGAATTTTGCAATTTATTCACACACCCGTCATAGACGTATGTTATAATCATAACAATAAGAGAACCAATAACGAGGAGGCGCAGTTTTTTCATGATGATCGAAAAAAGCGGCACCATCCGGCTCAAGGACATCCATATCCCCCAGGGGGGTACGCCGGAACAGCAGGAGCTGGCCCAGGGCATGGTGCGGGTGAACCACCTGTACCGCAGCGCCCTGAAGGTTGCCGTCACCCAGCTGGAGATCCTGGACGAGGAGTTTGCCAGCCTGTATGACCATTCCCCCATCCACCACATCGAGTACCGCATCAAAACCGTGGACAGCATCGTGGAAAAGCTGAAGCGCCGGGGGTTCGAGGTCACCATCGACAACATCTATGC
Organism: Clostridiaceae bacterium Marseille-Q4149; assembly: GCA_018228685.1. Classification (GTDB taxonomy): domain Bacteria; phylum Bacillota; class Clostridia; order Oscillospirales; family Oscillospiraceae; genus Vescimonas; species Vescimonas cirricatena. Next base: position 265,571 of record CP073691.1, on the reverse strand, counting down.
CCATATTCAGGACGTGGCCGGGGTGCGGGTCATCTGCAACTATCTGGACGATATCTGTTACCTGCGCAGTCTGCTGGCCCGGAACGAGAATTTCAGGATCATCCGGGAGGTCAACTATATCAAGGAGCCCAAGGAATCCGGCTATCGGAGCCTGCACCTGATCTGCGACGTGCCCATCGTCATCTCCGAGGGGACGCTGCATCTGCCGGTGGAGATCCAGCTGCGGACCATCGCCATGGATATGTGGGCCAGCCTGGAGCACGAACTGCGCTATAAGTCCCAGCGGGACTTCTCCCCCTCGGACGCCGCCCGCCTGCGGCTGTGCTCCGACGCCATCAGCGAGATCGACCGGGAGATGCAGGACATCTATCAGGGCCGCGGCCCGGAATACCACGCATAACAAAAAGGAAGCCTGACGGCTTCCTTTTTGTTATGCTCTGTCACGCTCACATCTTCTCCGGGGCGGTGCAGCCGATGAGGGTCATGGCGTTTTTCAGCACGGACCGGGCGGTATCCGCCAGCTTCAGCCGGGCCAGCAGCACAGGGCGCTCCTCGCCCTTGATGCGGCAGGCGGTATAGAACCGGTGGAAGTCGCCGGCCAGCTCCGTCAGGTAGCGGTTGATGTGGCTGGGATCATAGTCCCGGGCAGCCAGGCGCACCACCTGGCTGTAGGCGGCGATCTTCTTGATGAGGGCCTGCTCCGCCTCACCGGACAGCAGGGTAAAGTCCACCTCCGCCGTGTCGGGGACGGTGTAGCCCTCCGCCTCCAGGGCCTTCAGCAGGGTGCAGATCCGGGCGTGGGCATACTGCACATAGTACACCGGGTTCTCGCTGTCCTCCCGGACGGCCAGGCCCAGGTCGAACTCCATCTGGGTCTCGGGCTTGGCGTTGAAGAAGTAGCGGCAGGCGTCCACGGGGATCTCGTCCAGCAGGTCCGTCAGGCTGATGGCTTTGCCGGTGCGCTTGGACATACGCACCACCTCGCCGTCCCGGACCAGCTTCACCAGCTGCATCAGCACGATGTCCAGCCGGTGCTCGCCGTCCAGGCCCAGGGCGTCCATGGCGCCCTTCAGCCGGGCCACATGGCCGTGGTGATCCGCGCCCCAGACGTTGATGACCTTGTCGAAGCCCCGGACGGCGAACTTGTTCCGGTGATAGGCGATGTCGGCGGCGAAATAGGTATAGAACCCGTTGGCCCGGCGCAGTACGTCGTCCTTCAGGCCCAGCTTTTCGATGTCCGCGTCGGACTTGCCGGCCTTTTTCAGATTCTCCGCCAGGATGCGGCTGGTGTGCAGCCACAGGGCCCCGTCCTTTTCATAGGTATAGCCCAGGTCCGTCAGGGCCTGGACGGAGTCGGCCACATAGCCGCTTTCGTGGAGGCTGGACTCGAAGAACCACTGGTCATAGGTGATGCCGTAGCGGGCCAGGTCCCGCTGCATCTTGGGAATGTTGTTGTCCAGGCCGAAGCGGGCCAGGGCGTCGTGGCGGGTCTTCTGGTCGCAGTCCAGATACTTCTCGCCCTCCCGGTCATAGAAGGCCCGGGCCAGCTCCCGGATGTCGTCGCCGTGATAGCCGTCCTCGGGGAACTCCACGGCGTCCTCGCCCTTGATGATCTGCAGATACCGGGCCTCCAGACTCTTGGCAAACTTCTCGATCTGGTTGCCGGCGTCGTTGACATAGAACTCCCGCCACACGTCGGCGCCGGACTTCTGCAGCACCGAGGCCAGGGTGTCGCCCAGGACGCCGCCCCGGGCGTTGCCCATGTGCATGGGGCCGGTGGGGTTGGCGGAGACGAACTCCACCATGATCTTCTGACCCTTCAGGGCGTCGTTGCAGCCGTAGGCCGCCCCCTCCTGCTCCACGCAGGCCACGGTGTCCCGGAACCACTTGTTCCCCAGGCGGAAATTCAGGAAGCCCGGCCCGGCCATCTCCACGGAGGTGAAATAGGACCCGGACAGGTCCATGTGGTCCATGAGGATCTGGGCCACCTGGCGGGGATTCTTCTTCAGGGCCTTGGCGGCGGCCAGGCAGAAGGTGGTGGTATAGTCGCCGTTGGCGGTGTCCTTGGGGATCTCCACCGACGGGGTTACGGCCGCGTCCTGGGGCAGAAGGCCCTCTGCCGCGGCCTTCTGATAGGCGCTGACGGTCAGGTCCAGCACCTGGTCCTTGGCGTTCTGGATCATATTCATGGTGATGCTCTCCTTATATCGTTTCTTTTGTCATGCGTATCTCCAGCTGCATCCGGCTCAGGGGCAGGCCCCGGTCCAGCAGCGTATAGGCCAGGTGAATATATCCCCGATCCGGCTCCTCCAGGGAAAACTCCACCGCCCGGGTCCGGACGGCCACGGTCAGGCCCAGGGGAAGCCGGGCCTGGGTCTCGTGCTCCGGGTCCAGGGGCAGGCCATAGCCCTCCGGCCCCAGGGTCCACAGAATGGCCCGCCTGGGCTCCGCCGTCAGGCGGATGCGGGAGGACAGTGCCGCGCCGTTTTCCCGGCAGGCGGCGGTATAGGGCAGGTCCCACCCGGCGGCGGTGGGCCGCAGGGTACCGGCGCCCGAAAAGTGCAGCGTCTCGGCGCCGCCGTCAAACAGGCTGCGGCTGGTGACGGTGATCCGTACAGGTCCCTCCATGGGTCAGTACCGGTCGATGTCCACCGGCTGCACCGGGCGGGTGAGGCTCTCCCCTAAGAAATAGGACGCCATGACCCCGAACTGCTCGGGCTGGTCGCTGGCGCAGAGGGTGGCCCGGCCGGCCGGCCCCTCCGGGGCCAGCAGGTCCAATCCCCGCAGGGTGCGCTTGAGCTCCCAGGCGGCCTCCTCGCCGGTGTTGATGAGGGTGACGCCAGGGCCCATGATATCGCCGATGATATCCGTCAGCAGGGGGTAGTGGGTGCAGCCCAGGATCAGGGTATCCAGTCCCTCCCGGCGCAGCGGCTCCAGATACTCCCGGGCCACGGTCTCGATGACCACGTCCCCCCGCCGGAAGCGCCCGTTTTCCACCAGGGGCACGAACAGAGGACAGGCCTTGGCCGTTACGGCGATGTCCGGGTCCAGCTGGCGCAGACTGCGCTGGTAAGCGCCGCTGCGGACGGAGGCAGCGGTGGCGATGAGGCCCACCCGGCGGTTCCGGGTCACGGCTGCCGCCCGGCGGCACGCAGGCTCCACCACCCCCAGAATGGGGATGTCGCTCTCCTGCCGCAGCTGGGGCAGGGCCGTGGTGGACACGGTGCCGCAGGCCACTAAAATGGCCTTGATGTCGTGGCTGCGCAGAAAGCGCACGTCCTGCCGGGCGTATTTCAGCAGAATTTCCGCCGACCGACCGCCGTAGGGCACACGGGCCGTGTCGCCGAAGTATATAATGTTTTCAGAGGGCAGCAGCTGCCGCAGCTCCCGCACCGCCGTCAGGCCTCCCAGGCCCGAATCAAAAACCCCGATGGGGCGAGTGTCCATAGTTCCGCCTCCTGCCTGTGGTTATCATAACTAATCAATTATACTATGGAATCCCCGGATACTCAAGTCAAATTTTGGGGACTTTCCCCGGTATTTTCAGTGGTATTTTCCGCCGGAGTCTGCTATACTGTGCATAATGACGCAGCGCTCCGGCCGGATGGAGGTGTTTTCATGGAGATCAAGCTGACAGAAAAACAATTCAGGCGCCTGCTGGACCTGGTATACATCGGCAACTGGGTGCTCAACTCCACCCGGGGCGACGACCGCATCCGCCAGTATGACCAGGTGGAGAGCCTGATCTTCTCCCACTGCCTGAGCCATGGCATGGCGGGGCTGACGGAGCTGTACCAGGGGGAGATCATCCCCTCCCGGGCCTTTGCCGAGGGCGGCATCCACGAGGCCATCATGGCCTATGAGGACAACACGTTTTTTGAAATTCTGGCCCAGGAGCTGGCCCTGCGGGATATGGACGATCCCCCCATCACCGAGGAGAACTATGACGAGGTCATGAGCCGCATGGACGAGTATCTGGGCGAATTTGAACAGCACGGCACCGACAACATCACCGTGGACATGGAATAAAAAGCGCAAGCCCTCCGGCTACGCCGGAGGGCTTGCTTTATGGTGTCATCATCTCACGGGCAAAGGCGGCGGCGGTGTTCCGGATGCCGGGCAGGCGGATCAGACTGCCCCGCTCGTTGGCGGTTTCCAGCAGGCAGAAGTGGGGCGGCAGGAAAAAGGACTTGTTCATATTCAGCGCCGAGATCAGCTGACGGGCCAGCAGGTCCCCGCCGGAATAGCCGGACACCACCAGGCCGAACAGGCGCTTGTCGTAAAACCGGGTCTGGCGGAACAGGGCCGTCAGCCGGTTGACGCAGGCGGTGAGATTGGCGGACAGGGCGTCGTTATAGTTGGCGCACAGCATCACCAGGGCGTCGCACCGGCGGACGGCGGGGTACACCTCCTCCACCATGGGGCCGCCGTAAAAACAGCTGCCCTGCTCGCCGAAGTGCAGGCAGGCGGTATAGCTGCACCCGTTGCAGTCGGGGACGGCGCCGTTGCGCAGGCCCACCTCCTCCACGGCTATCTCCGGCGGCAGGGCCGCCTTCACCAGTTCCCACAGGGCCAGGGTGTTGGAGGCGCTGCGCTGGGAGGCGTGAAGGGCCAGCACCCGCCGCACCGGCGGCAGAGGCCGCCAGGCGGCCAGCCGGTCCACCAGCTCCCCCACCGCCAGGCGGAAGGCGGTTTTCTCGTCCACGCCGCCGATCTGGGCCTGGGTGCGGAAATTCCGCAGGGAGCCGGTGGCCTCCACCAGAGGCCGGCCCAGAAAGGCGCAGCCCGCCTGGTTGGCGGCAAACACCATGTCCCGGGCCACGTCCTTGGTATAAAACTCCCCCACGCCGGTGACGATGACCCCGGCCACGCTGCCCCGCAGCAGGGTATCGCAGCCCCGCAGGGCCTGGAGCATCCCGTAATAGGCCAGGCTGCAGCCGCTGGGGTCCAGGGCCACGGCGAAAAGCAGGCGGCGGTTTTCCAGGTTTTCCATGCCGTCCTCCGGGCGGCGGATGACGCTGCCCGGAGGCAGCAGCGGCTCCAGCAGGGCCCGCAGCGGGGCGCTGTATAGGTTCTCCGGCAGCAGAACGGTGATGGACATGGCTCACGCCCCCTTTCCGTCAGTCAATGGCCCGCAGGCGGTCCATGGTGGTTTGCAGGCGGTCTTGCAGCTGCCGGGGCAGGGGCAGACGCTCCAGCTCCGTGCCGGTGGGGAGCACCCGGTTCCGGGCTCCCATGAACACCCCGTCCAAATAGGTGGAGGAGCAGTGCCACCGGCCCCGCAGGCACAGCAGCAGGCTCAGGGCTCCGGAGGACAGGGCCGGGGCTATATAGGGCTTGAAGCCCAGCTCCCGCATCCGGAGATTGGCGCGGACCGCCTGCTCCGTCAGCTGGCGGGACAGGGCGTCGTCATAATTTCGGATGGAATTGGCGATCACCAGGTCCTCCCCGTGGGGGCCGAAGCTGCGGCCCTCGGTCAGGAAGGAGGCAAAGCGGGGGTCCTTCCGGGCATAGTACGCCGCCCGGGCGTTCATGACCCCCAGGCCGAAGCCCCGGACCTGGTGGGAAAACAGGCCCTGATAGTCCATTTCCCCCGACGGGGCGCGGTTGCTCTCCGTCAGCACCGCCCGGCACAGGGGGTCCACCGGGTCGCTGACCACGCAGAACAGCCCCCGGTAGCGGGCCTGGCGGGCCTTCTGGGCGTACAGCGCCGCCAGCTCCCGGTTCAGCCGGTACTGGGCCATGCGCACGTCGCCGGTTTTCACCGCCGTGTCCGGCACGAACCGGGAGGCGCAGAACAGGAACACATCCCCGTCAAACAGCTGCTCCGGTGACACGATCTCCACCGGCGGCAGGGCGTCGTAAGGCCCCGGCAGCTGGATCTGGTTCAGCTCGAACTCCCAGCGCTGGGCCACCCCCTCCCGCAGGTCGCAGATGCCGATGGAGGAGATCACGTCCCCGCCCATCAGCCGCAGGCCCATCAGCAGGGTGCTGCCCACGTCTCCTAAGGCCAGCAGGTTCACCCGGACCTTTTCGGGCCGGGGCAGGGGGGCCATCAGCTCCTCAAACCGGGGGTGGGCCAGGTTCACCGCCCGGACCCGGCCCGCCCGGATGGCGTTTTTCAGTTCCCGGGGCAGGCCCTCCGGGCCGGGGGCGGCGCACAGGGAGGCCACCCCCTCCCGCTCCGTCAGCTGGGCCGGGTCCGTTACCGGGAAGGTATCCCGCCCGGCCAGGGGCGGCCGATGAAACACCCAAAGCACCTCTCCCGTCTCCGGCAGGGCGGATATCTCCGGGTACGGCAGGGCCCCGGCGCTGCACAGGGTGCGGCCGTCATAGGTATAGTAGTGATACATAGGGACACCTCCTTATCTCATGCGCCGCAGCTGTTCGATGTCTCCGTCCAGATAGGTGGAGGCGGCGCGGGTCAGGTCATAGGTCATGCACGGCCCCTTGTCCGGGCACAGCGGCAGGATCACCGCCTCGCCCAGCCGGGCCAGGGTCAGGTTCCGGGCGTACAGGCTGCGGTACTCCGCCTCCAGGGCCAGCAGGATGTCCCGGGCGTTTTCCAGGCAGCACAGACTCAGCTGCCACACGGCCCGGCTGTCCACGTCCGGCAGCTCTGGGGAGGCATAGGGCAGGATGCGGTTCACCGAGGGCTGCAGGCCCCCGGGGAGCAGTCCGGTGCGGCGCACGGTGTCGCCGCCGATGAAGGGGTACAGGGTGGACTCCACGAACCACCGCCGCAGATTGGGCAGATAGTAGATGCTGTCCACGGGATAGCCCAGCTGTTCCATCAGGTCCCGGCCCATGCCGGTGAGATAGCCCACCAGCACCTGGTCCACCCGGGTGTGGGTCTGTTCCAGCAGGGGGGCCAGGCGGCGGATGCGCTTGCCGTCGTGGAGCATATCGTCCACCAGGATCACCGGCCGGTCAAAGGCCCGGATGGTGCGCACCTGGTCGGGCAGGGGGGAATAGCCGGGGTAGGCCTCGATGGAATAGGCGGACAGGTCCGGCTCATACACCTTGTCGGTGCGCAGGGTCTTGGTGACGGTGTTGGGCACCGTCACACCCCGGAGGATCTTGCCATAGGGCACGCAGATGTCCGGCCCCAGCTGCCGGGGAACCAGCGGCTCCGCCGGAACGCCGTTGCGGGCGGTGATGCGCTGCAGGAGCCGGTGATAGATGACCCCGGCGCTGAGACTCAGCACCAGATTGCCGGGATACAGCCCCGTCAGGGCCTCCTGCAGCCGGATGCGGGCGGCGGACACCGCCGCCGCCACGGCGGGCCGGGAGGCCAGGGGCTGCTTGATGGCGGTGTCCACGTTGCGGTTGAGCACCAGGGGCCGCCGCATATCCGCGGCCAGGGCGTCCTTTTCCCCGGCCACCGCCACGAAGCCCTGGCGCAGGATCAGCTGCCGGGCAAAGGCCGAGGCCGCCCCCTCCAGGGGGCAGTACAGGCCATAGGCATACTCCCGGCTCAGGGCCAGGGTCAGCACCTCCGTCAGCAGAAGCTGGCCGAACTCCTCCTGCTGATCCCCCCGGGGCACCAGCACCCCGGAGATCAGCAGGGCCCGGCCTCCGGTGCTCTGGCGCACCAGGCCCGTCAGTTGGGGGCTTTTCAGCCGGGCATAGAGCATCTGGGAGTCCAGGCACCGGAAGGTCACGGCTCCCAGCGGCTCGTCCGATCCGCTGCGGTGCAGCAGCACCGCCTGGTCCCCGGAGTCCGCTACAGCCCGGGCCAGGCCCTCCGGCGGCGGGGTCAGTTGGTCCAGCAGGGGCGCAAGCTCCCGCGCTTCCCGGCACAGGGAGAACTCCAGATCCTCCGTGCGCAGCATGGGCTTGTCCTGGGGCTCCCGCAGATACAGGCCCCGGCGATAGATGAAGTCCTGCACCGCCGGGTCCACCAGCCGTGAGATATCCCGGTTGGCGTCCACCGCCTCCCGGATGCGGGTGGAGCTGATCTCCTCTAACTGGGGCGGCAGGGTCAGCTCCACCACCCGGCCCCGGATGCAGCCGTAATCCACCGGCCCGGCCACTTCGTCCCGGCGGAAGATCACATGGTCGAAGCTGTGGATGGAGTCCGGCTCCGGGGGCCTCTGGTAGGACGAGGCGTGGGCCACCACGTCGCTGCCCACCACGATGGACACCGGCCGCCCGGGAAAGGCCTCCCGCAGGCGGCGGAGGTTCTCGGGATTGGCGATGTTCACCGGAAAGTCCTCGGGAAAGATGTGGACATGGAACTCGTCGGCCACGGACATGGCCGCGATGCGGCGGCGGATGCGGTAGGGCTGGGTCCGCTTGGACCAGGAAAATTCGTCGATGGCCAGCAGCACCTCGAACCCCCGGTCCCGGATGGCCCGGACGATGCCCTTGTGGGACAGGGTGAAGGGGTCGAAGGTGCCGGGGAAGAAGGCGATGGGCCGCGACTCCTCCATGGGGAAGCCCCCGTGGAACAGGCGCTGCTCCGTCATGAAGCGGTATACCCGGCCCAGCATGGCGGCCCGGTAATAGAAGGTCAGGGGGTCCTCGGCCTCCTCATAGCAGGTTTCCAGGAGCTTGCGCCCGGTCAGCAGGAAGGCCCGGCGCTTTTCGTGCTCGCCCAGGATGCCGGAGCCGAACACCCGGCGGCCCAGCACGAACATGGCCTCCTGCCGGGTGCCGCCGTCGCCGCCGGCCAGGCGCTTCATCAGCATGCCCAGCAGCCGCTCCCGGCGGCTGCGGTAGGCCTCCGGCTCCTCCGGGAACCGGGTGCGGTAGGTGTCGTACTCCTCATAGATCACGCCCACGGTGTCCAGGGCGGAGGCCGCCATCCGGCCCGAGGCGGCGTTGAGGGTCTGGCTCAGGTCCGCCAGCAGCTCCTCCAGCTGTTCCGGCGGCAGCCACAGGGCGAACCGGCCCAGATAATCGGGGATATACTTGGCAAACTCCTGCTGGCCCAGCTCCAGCCCCCGGGACAGCTCCACGGACACCTCGTTGCGCTGGTCCACCGTCAGCCGGGGAGCCAGGGCCAGCAGGGCGTTTCCGGCGCTGTGGCGCACCGTCACCCGGTCGCTGACCTTCACCAGGTTTGACAGATGGGTGGCGATGTGCAGCACCGGGCCGTCCTCCCGGGCGGCGTAGTCCTCCAGCAGGCGGATGTTCACCTGCTTCAATATCCAGGGGGTGCCGGTTTTCAGGTTGTCCAGGAAAATGTCGGAGATCACCTGCTCCGGCAGGGGGCCGGGGGCGCCGCCCTTGATGATCCGGCGGCGCAGCAGGTCCAGGGACGCGGCGTCCCGGCAGTCGATTTTCTGCAGAATCCGCAGGGGACGGCGGCTGCGGCTGTCCAGCCGGTGCAGCCGGTCCACCAGCAGCACCGCCGCCGCCCGGACGGTGACGTCCTCCCGGTCGCACACCCCCTCGGCAAACCGCAGCAGAAGCTCCTGCCGGGGCCGGGTCAGGGCCGCCGGAGGCAGGGCCGCCGCCGTGTCCAGCAGCTGGAAGGCCACCTCATCCTCCAGCTGCTGGGGATGGCGGTAATAGGCGAAGAAGGGGGCCAGAAACCGCTCCTCCCGGCCCGGGCACCGCTGCAGCAGGGAGTCCACGGCAAATTTCAGGGTATAGCGGATCCAGCGCTGGTGCTGGGGCATCAGCTTGTGGTCGGGATAGATGATCCTTTGCAGATACAGCTTCCACTGGTCCAGGTCCGTGGGGACACCGGCGTCCGGGCGGCTGTCCGCCGGGCGCTCCTTGGCATAGCCCGCGTGGAACCCGGCGATGATCTCCCCCAGCAGGGCCGCCGCCTGGCGGCGGATGTCCCCCTCCCGGTGCATCAAAAGTTCATACAGAAAGGCCAGGGTCTGGACCTTCTGGGGAATGTGCAGATACAGGGAGTAGGACTCGAACACCCCCAGATAGGCCCGCAGACGCCGCCAGTTGGTTTCGCCCCGGGCCTGCTCCAGCAGGGAGGCAAAGCTCCGCTGTCCCGTCAGCCGGTGCATCAGGCCGATGTTGTGGCCCACGCACTGCAGGGTCAGGGCGTCCAGGGCCTCCTGGTCCGTCATCAGGGCGGTGTGCTTTTCCGGCAGAGGCGGTGTGTCCCTGCCTCCCAGGGTCACGTCCACCCCCCGGGCCAGCATGAACTGCTCAAAGTCATAGAGCCGGGCATACACCAGCTCATAGCGGCGGCGCTTTTCCCAGTCCACTCCGTCCAGCTTGGAGAGGATCACGTTGAAGGCCTCCGCCAGGGAGAAGATTTTCGTGACCTCCCGGCCCTGGCCGTCCCGGGTCTGCTTCACCCGGAAGTCGGCATAGATCAGCAGCAGGGACTCCACCGACAGATAGTCCAGCTCCAGGTCCCACACGGAGTGGTTGGCGGCCACATGGCCGATGTCCGTCAGCTTCCGGCGGCGGAACCACTGGTCGGTGTAGTAATAGTGCAGATACGGCACCCGCTCCCCGAGGCGGCAGCCGAACTTGCCGATGTCGTGGCCGATGGCGCTGCCGGAGACCAGGGCCAGGTCCAGCTCCACGCCCCCCCGGCGCAGAGCCCGCCCGGCGGTGACGGCCACATGGTGGACCCCCACAATGTGCTCTAAGGTCCGGTAGGGCGTCGCCTCCAGGCCCAGGCGCATCATCTCGTATACGAACTCCCGCCGCCACAGGCGCATCATCTGGCCGAACTGGGGGGCGGCGGGGCAGTCCTCCAGCTCCTCCGGCCCGGGGGGCACAAAGTCCCAGGCGGGGTCATAGTCCAGAAGCTCCCGCTCCGCGTCCAGCAGCACCTGCAGCACCGACAGGAAGAACACCGCTCCGGCCCCGTGGGCGGGGCGGGCGTCCTTCTCCGGAAACAGCAGCCGCCGGGCGAAGTCATAGCAGTACGGAAGCCAGCCCTCCTCCGGCTCCGGCCCGTCCAGCCGCTCCAGGTCCTCCCGGCACAGGTCCAGCACCCGGGCGCAGCACAGCCGCCGGTCCATCAGCGGCGCAAAGCGCTGGAAATATCCCTCGCCCACCAGCTGCGCCGCCGTCTTCTCCCGTCCGGCCAGGTATTCCGCCGCCGGGCGGAGGGACAGCCGCCGCAGAAGCGCGGCGTTCATCTGGCGGATGCGTTTTTTCGTCATAGCAAGGCCCCCTTTGCGGGAATAATTGGATTTGTTCCTATTATGCCACGCGGCGGCCCCTATCGCAAGAATAAATCCCGCAAAAATGCGGGATAATATACCTGCCAAAAAAGGGCTTTGCCCTTTTGGAATAAAAGGCTTGCAGGCCCTCTCAGTCGGCTGCGCCGACAGCTCTCCCAAAGGGAGAGTCAAGGCCTTTTGGGCAAGCCATTTTTCCGTATTCTGGGGGTGCAGCAGGTGAAGATCGTGCAGGATGCGTTCCTCCGCCGGACGGAGGAGCTGGACCGGCGGCTGGGGGTGGGCCGGAGCTTTGACATGGTGGGCCGGAGCCTGACCATCGGGGGCCGCCGGGCCCGGCTCTGGGTGGTCAACGGCTACGCCGACGACGCGGTGCTGGAGCGGGCCGTGGCCGGGTGGCTGGCCATCCGGGACCTGGCCGGGGTGAACACGGCGGAGGCCTTTGCGGCCCGGTATGTCACCGTGTCGGACGCGGCGGCGGAGCAGGATATGGCCAAGGCCGTCACGGCGGTGCTGGCGGGAAAGACCCTGCTGGTCATCGACGGCCTGCCCGGCGGCGTGCTGATGGACGCCAAGCAGTTTCCCCTGCGGGGCATCGAGGAGCCGGACACCAGCAAGGTCCTGCGGGGCAGTCACGACGGCTTCGTGGAGAGCATCATGAAAAACGCCGCCCTGCTGCGCCGCCGCATCCGGGACCCCCGGCTGACCTTAGAGGGGCTGGAGGTGGGAGGCCGGTCCCACGCCAACGTGGCCCTGTGCTATCTGGAGGACAAGGCCGACCCGGAGCTTCTGCGTCAGCTGCGGGAGAAGCTCCTGCGTATGCAGATCAATTCCATCTCCATGAGCCAGGAGAGCATCGCCGAGGCCATCGCCCCGGCCCAGTGGTGGAACCCCTTCCCCAAGACCCGGTATACCGAGCGGCCCGACGTGGCCACGGCCTCGGTGATGGAGGGGGACGTGGTGCTGATGATCGACAACACCCCGTCGGTGATGCTGTTTCCCTGCACCATTTTCCGGTTCGCCGAGGAGATCAACGACTATTACTTTCCCCCGCTGGTGGGGTCGTATTTGCAGATCGTGCGGATGATCGTCCTGCTTCTGACGCTGTTTGTGACGCCCTTGTGGTATCTGCTGGTAAAGGACCCGGCAGGGCTTCACGAGAGCCTGCACTTTCTGCTGATCGAGGATGAATACTATGTGCCCCTGATTTTGCAGCTGCTGCTGGTGGAGCTGATCATCGACGTGCTGAAGCTGGCGTCGCTGAACACGCCGGATGCGCTCAGCAACTCCTTCAGTATGCTGGGGGCGCTGATATTGGGAGATTTCGCGGTGCAGGCCCGGTGGCTGGTGCCGGAGGTGCTGGTGTATATGGCCTTTGTGGCCATCGCCAACTATGCCCAGCACAGCTATGAAATGGGCTACGCCGTGAAGCTGTGCCGCATGGCCCTGCTGATCCTGATTTACTTTTTTGACTGGTGGGGCTTCATCGGCGGCATCATCGGCGTGGTAGCCCTGATCGCCTCCACCCGTCCCCTGGTGGGAAAGGGGTATCTCTATCCCCTGATCCCCTTCAACGGCCGGGACCTGCGCTCCCTGCTGCACCGCCGCCCCATCAGCCGGGACAACACATAAGTGTTCAAAAAGGGCAAAGCCCTTTTTGAACAAAAGGCTTGCAGTCTGCCGCAGCTTTTGCAATACAGAACGGAAAAGTATACACGGGAATGCGGACTGGAGCGCGTATGCTTTCGCACACTCCGTCACACGTCAGCAACGCTGATGATTGTCTCCCGTCAGGACGTGAAAACCGCCTCAAGCAGACTCGGCCATGCGCAAACCTCGACCACTAAAAGAGGCATGAGCGCAAAAAACCCGCCCCAGCAGCCAAATAGTACTAAATGGCTTTTTGGAGCGGGATTTGGATTTCGGGGAAAAAGAAAAAAGCCTTGAAAATCAAGGCTTTTCACTGGAGCTGCTGGGCGGATTCGAACCGCCGACCTCATCCTTACCAAAAAGCCGTGGACGCTTTTGCGGCGTGCCCATTCATACCGAATAACCCCCTCCAATCTCTTGTGTTACAAGGGATTGGAGATTCTCCTTGTTTTAGTGCGTTTTATTACATACCGGGGTGTTTTGCGTGGATTTAGGGCATTTGTTGGAAAGATTGTTGGAAAACCGAGGGTAAACGCAAAAACCCATAACGGGAAAGCTATCCTGTGAGCTTGCAATGCTGAAGGCCATGCCGCCATGCAGGCTGTTCGTCTGGATACTGACTCTTATCTTATGGATTCTTCTTGCAGGACTTTTCACAATATAATTCTCATCCTCAAGCCATGCAAAAAAGCTTGAAATGTTTCTTCTGATATTATCAAGTGTCACTTTTCCGGCATTACTTTCATTTTCGTAATCCGCAATGTACGCTCTGATATCATTAGTTTCAACTTGTCTTACAGATTTATCTATTTTTACAATCATCTTAGCATAGAGCAGTTCTGTAATATTTCAATGATCTTTCTGAGCAGCCTTCTACTTGCTTAGCCGATAAAAATAGCTTTAAAAGTTCGTCATTGGATTGTTGTGAATCGTCTCTATTTTCAGCAAACATAGGAATACCAAGAAGATAAAAGTTATCTTCAACTTCATTGAGGAAATACATATTCCAAGTATGACCGCGAAGCTGTGCGCCTTCGCAAGAGCATACCATTCGACCTATGCCCGGAAATCGGGAAAACGCTTTATCCGGAGTGCCATGCCGGCATAAACAAAACCACCTGCCAATGCGGCGGTGACTTAGGAAAACATTGAAGCAAGGAACGGTGTAGCTTAACGGCTATGCCGTTCTTTGCTCTTTTTTACTTGTGTTGCGGGCATTTTCGATTGCCCGTGTGAAGTCAAATGCACCGATGAAGTTATAGACGATGGTGATTTCCCGCGTTCTGGATTTCTTGTCAACATGGGAAACTTCAATCCTGTCAATGAAAGCACGGAGAACAGCCGCGTCAAGCTCCTGCAAATCCGTGTACTTCTTCACGGCAGCGATAAACGCCTTGACATTGGTTTTCTGCTGCTCCTGCTGCTTCAGATCCTTGCGCAAGACTTCTGCCATTGATTTCAGGTTGCTTTGTTCCAACTCATAATCATGGGACATTTTGATAAACCGTTCGTCTGACAGCTTGCCGATCACGTTGTCCTCATACAGTCGGGAGATAATACGGTCAAGCTCGGCAATCCGCGTGTCTGCCTTTGCCAGTGTTTCACGCTTCCGAACAAACTCTGCATCCCTGTCCCGCATATCGCTCTCGGCTGCATCCTGAATGAACTCCGCTTCATGCTCTGAAACATAGGAGATAGCTTCCCGCAGATTTCGCAGAACAATTTCATGCAGCACGACATTCTTGATGGAATGGGTCGTGCAGAGATCCTTGCCCTTGCGGTAGGTGGAGCAGATGAAGTATTTCTGGTTCTCCGCAAAGTTGGTAGCGCGGCATTGATACATTTTGCCGCCGCACTCTGCACAATACAGAAGCCCGGAGAACATACCCATTTCACCCATCTTGGTAGGACGGCGACGCGCCTTGCGAATGTTCTGAACAATCAGGAACACGCTTTCCTCGATGATCGGCGGCTGGGTGTTCTCGAAGATCACCCAATTCTCAGGGTCATTCCAGATTTTCTTCTTGCTCTTGTAGGACTTCTTTGTGGTCTTGAAGTTTACGGTATGCCCCAGATAGTCTACGCGCTCCAAAATGCGGGAAACCGTTTCATTTGTCCATTTGTACGGGTCAGCTGTCGGCTTGTTGCTGGTCGGCAGACCTTTCGCATGGCAATAGGCGGTTGGATTCAAGATTTGCTGCTGTTTGAGCCATTTAGCAATCTGCGTGGGTCCCTTGCCGGACGCGCACAGGGAGAATATCTTCTGTACGACGGCTGCGGCTTCTTCATCGACGATCCATTTCTTTTTGTCCTCCGGGCTTTTCATATACCCATAGGGCGGAATGGTCGTCAAATGCTCGCCGGACTTGCCTTTGCTCTGCCATGTAGCACGAATCTTTTTAGAGGTATCGCGGGCATACATTTCGTTGAACACATTACGGATCGCGGTAAACTCACTTTCGCCGCGTGTGCTGTCCACGCCGTCATTGACGGCAATGAAATGAACGCCAAACTCCGGAAAAACAACATCGGTATACATTCCCACTTGGAGATAATCGCGCCCGAAGCGGCTCATGTCCTTTACGATGACACGCTTGATCCGCCCAGCCTTGATGTCTGCAAGCATACGCTGGAAGCCCGGACGGTTGAAGTTCGTGCCGGAGTAACCGTCGTCCTCGTCATAATGGCGGTAGGCAGTGATCCCATGATCCTTGCAGTAGCGTTCCAGAATCTTCTTTTGAGAAGAGATTTGTCAAGGGTATTTTCCTCATAAGAGAGCGCCCTGCACAAAATCATGACAGGGCGCTCTCTAAATGAAGTATTGGAATTGATAACCAATCAAGTTTGCTTTTCTTGTTAATACTCAAGCTTAGCCTTTCCGCACTAACTCAAGCGGGGATCGTTGCGCCAACCGCTGCAAATGCAGGTAAGTCGCCACAATATAAACAATCAGTTGCAGGATACCTGCCACAATAACCGCAATTGGCATTGATACGACTTCCGTTATCATATCGTTATACCCAATCGTGGCTGCACCGCTCAAACTTGTATTAAGCACTTCTGAAACGGAGGAAAACAGGCTTAGCGTCGTAGCATTCATTGTAAGGATTCCAACAATGATCCCAGTTATTGTCGCAAGGATGATAGGTATTGCGGCTATCTCCCAGCTAAACATCACAGCGGTCCTTTTGCCGGAACCAAGCAAGAGCATCAGTCCAAGCGTCCGCCGTTGACGGTTTACAAACAGTGCAAGAAATACGAACAGAGCCGCGCCCGCTGTTGTGCAGGCAGCGAAAAGAAGCTGCTGCGCACTGCTATAGAATCCATGCAAGGTTTCAGCAATTTCGGTGTACCCGTTATCAAAGCAAAACAGAATGTTTGCCGGATATCCATGTGATTCCAGCGCATCTTGGAGCGCAGATACCTTCCCGTTCTGCAAGACGTATGTAAAGAAAACGCCATTTCGACTACTATAGCAATTTTCTGGCAGAGAAGCGTTAGGGACAAAGATGGTATTCGGAAGGAAGCGATAGTCTGCGGTATCCCATAAGTCCGACTGTCGGTAAATTCCTATAATCTGATACGTTTTCGTATCACCTGAAACCCCAATCTTTTGGGAAAAAAGCTGTGGCTGCACCTTCCATTCCGGAGCTGATAAATCGGCAAGAGGATTTGGACCCCAGTAGAACGACAAATCAATGCAGTCTCCTGTACCAAGTCCGCTTGCAATGGCAGTTGTTTCAGAAATCAGGCAGACATTAGAGCCATTTTTGTAATCGTCCGCCCCAAAACTCCGTCCTTCTGTTACGAAAGAGTCCTTTTGATGGAAACAATACATGCTTTCCAGAAGATCTGTACCAATCACACTGACAGTATGATATTGCGTATCCAATTCTTGGGCTGCGCTCCGCCATTCAATTCCCGCATTTGAGCTTAGAAAGACATCCAGACCAGTTTCCAACGGGGTCATGTATACATCAAGGTATTGGTCGTTTAGCAGTACACCCGTTTCAGAACCGTCAATTGCATAGTCTGGCTGTGTTTCTGGGTACAGTCCGTGCCAGTGTGTAACAGTCATTGCACAGGAATCTATTGCGTCAACCATGTTCTGTCCCAAAATAGACGTTTTTTCACCAGAAGAGTATTTTGCTACTGGTATGAAATCTTGTGAAGCGGTTTTCTTTTCATCTGCCGTCAAGTCATATGATATACGAGACAAATCAATATCTTCTACAGAACACCGGTGCGATTCTGCTAATGTCGTGCGCAGTTCTAGGTCTCGGTCTATATATTCCGATCCATAAACCAAGTAGCGTCGCCCAACCTGAATGTCAAGTGCGTCCAATTCTTCCCGAGAGTTACACCCTATAGTAAGGTATAGCGTGCTGCGAACAGCATAGTCTTGATGAAGTTTAATCACGTTTTCAATCGAAGCGGTAACAGATACGGACGCAATTTCAGCAAACTCAGGCAGATTTATCTCATCTACTGACGTGATACGAACTACCAAAATCGCTCGACCATATGGCGTATCAAGGCTGGGGGCATATGTGCCATCTTCATTTCCGCTGGTAACGGTCTGAATAGAGGGGCAATATGCACTGATATATTTTTGTTGGTACGCGCCTTTTATGATCCTTCCATCAGCAGCAAGCTGATCCATATATGCCCACATATCTTGACTAATTATACTTTCTTCATGATGGAGCGTCAGCCCGTTGTACTCTGTTGTCACACCCTCTGTCTCCGTTGTGGGGATGCCAATTGTCACATAGCGTTCTTCAATTTGCGCAAGCGTTGCCTTTGCAGATGAAAATACGCCTGCGCTCAGACAGATAAAAGCGGAAGCCATTCCCACCAGCAGGATAATTGCAAGCAAGCGAACTGGTTGACGAAAAAGCTGTTTCAAAGGTGTCATACAGCGTCCTCCTTGATTCTGCCGCTGTCCATACGGAATACGACATCCGCCGCTTTGGCAACCTCCAAATCATGTGTGACAACTACCACGCAACAGGTTTCCTCATGCGCCAGTTTAGAAAGCAGTTGAATAATTTGTGAGCTGTTTTCTGTGTCCAGATTTCCCGTAGGTTCATCTGCAAGAACGATCTGCGCATGAACAGCTAATGTTCTAGCAATTGCGACTCGTTGCTGTTCGCCGCCTGACAGCATGGCAGGGAGTCGCTTCCAATAACTTTCGCCCAGACCGACTTTTTCAAGAGCAATCTGTGCCTCTTTTTTTGCATCGGCATCGGAATGCCTCAGCAGCTTTAAGGGGTACATGACGTTTTCACAAACAGTCATAAGTGGAAACAAATTATAGCTTTGGTAAATCACAGACGCCTGCTTGCGGCGGTAGATATCCACGTCTATTTCCCGCAAACTCTGGCCGTTGACCATTATGTCTCCGCTCTGCGGCGTATCCAGTCCTGCCAGTAATGAAAGCAGTGTTGTCTTCCCACTTCCACTTTTGCCGACTAACGCATAAAGAGTTCCAGCACTCAAATCACACGAGACGTCTTTTACAGCCTGAACAGTTTGGTATTTTGTTTTGTATGAATAAGAAACACTTTGCACAGATAATACGGACATGCTACTCAACCTCCCGTAGTAATCGGATTCCGCTTTTTCCAGTTGCCATCAAGCAAGCTGTAATTGCCCCGACATTCATAGCAAAAAAGAGTGCTGCGGCCATGACATATTGGGTGGCAGTCTCTTGGACAAACAGAATGAGAATTGTTCCAATAGCTGCGCCAACCAAAAACATCAGACATATCTCGACGAATACCATAATGACCGTTTCAATGCGTTTTGTACCAAGAGATCGTGCAATGGCAAATTCCCGCCTTCGGATATGAATATAGAAAAAACCTGCGGCGGTGCCAATCATGACCTCTGTGCAGGCAAAAATTGGTTTTAGTCGATACAGTGTTTGCAAATTTCGATTCAAAGCATTCAGAGTTTCGCGGAGTGTTTCGTCATGAACTGTTATGGCAAATTGCTGATATCGGAGAGCTGGAGAATTATTGATTTCTTCTTGATGCCCGGATGGGTCCACATTTGCGAAGTGACGCATCAGTATTTTCCGGAATTCGTCCAGCTCATGATTATCGCGCACTGTGGCGCTCAAGCTATCCCCCGTAATCTTCCCATCCAGCTCTGTTTGTACTGCGGCAACGCAGCTGAATGGACAATAGATCGTTTGAGATTCCGACGAATACGTCCCAGCAATTTCGAGCGAAATCTGTGTGGCCGCTTCACCGGTCGCAGCAGGCGACATCTGAACCGTCAATATGACATTACCATTATTATCAGTATCTTGCGACAGTTCTTCTGCCGCTGCGGTCGAAACAAGACACGCTGCTTTATTTGAGGTAAAAATTGATTCGTCGTATCCTTCAAAATAAGTAATCGAATTTCCTGAAACGGGTGCCAATTCCGATGCGGCATCAACAGAAGTAATGCCAATCAGCTTTTGCCGACTCGAAAAACCCGTCCCTTGGCTGTAATAGACAGATGCTTTCAGGCAAACATCCTTCACATAGGAGGAAAATGCTTTTTCCTGAAGCTCCCCGCCATAAGCATATTTGTCAGAGAGAAAGTAGTTGATAATATAGTCTGTAATTTTCAGGTCATCGGTTTTCGTGCCGGTAAGATTGGATACGACGACAGTTACGGGAATCACTGCGTAGGCGCTCTCCATATCCTGTTCTTTCTGGCAAATGAAGCCATCAAAGAGAGTAAAAAATGCACAAAGGAAAGCTATCAGCAATACAATACTCACCGTCTGCCAAGCGCCGCGCTTTAAGCGCACCTTTTCGTAAAAGAAAACAATCATTTAACTGCACTCCAATAATGCAAGCAGCGGCATGGGAGAAATATTCACCCATGCCGCTGCTCAGCTGTCACTTACTTATCTGTCAAAACCGGGAAAACAGACTGGGGCAGGATGCAATATCCTATAACGTAGACCTTTTCATCTGTAAAAATCAGTTGTTTTGAATTTGAGCAAGAGACTCTTGCTTCTTTATCGCTTCTCCCAACAAAGCGCTCTCAAGCTCTACTTCACGTTGCCGATCTTCGCTACTACTTCTATCCGAAATAGTTTGTCCATTTTGAATCACGTCCAATGTTGGAGGCTGATTTAGATCAATATAGTTGCTACCCTGAGCAGTACTTTCTTTTGGTTGTCTCGGGTTTGTCATAAAGCAGGCGACAACTGCCAAAACAAGTATCGCGGTCACGGTTATGATCCAAGTATGAGGCTTTCGATAAGAAAGTACAGCACGGATTCGTGTTTTCACATTCTTACTGCCGAAGGCCAGCGGGCAGGCCGCAAAAATACGCTGGTTTGCAGTGCAGGAGAGCAACGTCTGCGAATACGCAGCGCGCTGAGAATCACTCATATCCTTGATAGCGTATTCGTCACATGCCAACTCAATATCTTTACAAAGGAAATAATACGCAATCCAAATCAAAGGATTGAACCAATAAAGAGAAAGAATTAAGAACGCAATGGGCTTTAGCCAATGATCGCGGCGTTTTATATGCGCACGTTCATGTGCAATTATGCTATCCAATTCCTTGCTCTTTATATGGAACGGAATATAGATGCGCGGCGCAAACAGGCCAAGAATAAATGGAGCATTCACATGCTCGCTTTGATACACGTTTGACGAGAGCCGGACAGCAGTTTTTACTTTGCTGCGGAGATGTACATAGCTTAATGCTTCAAACAGAAGCATTGCTGCCATACCAGTACACCAGACGATTCCAACATAAGGAACAGGAGCAGTGAAACCTTTAGCAGAAAGCAGGCCCTGCTCGGATGCCGAAAAGCCACTTATATCAGGAATGACACTCAAGCGACTTTCCAATGCGTTTGGCATGAGAAGCCGGATCCAAACAAAGCTCCACAATAAGGGGAACAGCCATTTTGGAGCTTTGTGGAACATGATGCGAACAAGAAGAACAGCCAGAACAAGCCATCCGGCATTGATGCTCATATTAAGCAGCTTCATAAACAATTCAGTCATCCGGATGCTCCTTCCGAAAGCGGTCAATCATCTGCTGCATCTCCTGAATTTCATCTGCCGTGAGCTGTTGGCTTTTGGTAAATGCGGTCAAAAAAGCTGGAATCGAACCGGCAAATTTCTTCTCGACCAATTCTTCAATTTCAGCTGTCTGTATCTGCTCCTTGGATACCAGCGAAGAAACGATCGTATTCTCATTCTTTATCACGCCACGCTCCGACAAACGCTTTATTACCGTGTAAGTGGTAGTAACCTTCCAGCCTAGTTGCTCTTCACAAAGTTGAGCTAAATCTCTGCTCTTGATGGGTTCATGATCCCAAAGGATCAGGCAAAAACGGTATTCGCTTTCAAAAACTTTTGGTGTACTCATTCTATCGGCCTTTCATTCTAATCTGTTAGTATTATTCTAACGGATTAGAGTTGAAAAGTCAATAGGGGAAAATGTGCATTTTTATCACTTAGCGCTGGAAGTGCTTGGGCTTTTGCGGGTCTGACCGTTGCCGACGAATAACCATCTGCCGTGCCTGCCGCTCTTCTGTGTCCTCTCCAAGCAGTCTGGATACTTCCTGCTTTGCGCTGAGCAGCATAATAAGAGAAGGCTTCTTCTGCAAGGTTTCCTCCAACTGCCTTTCCGCTGCCTTTTCCTGCGCAGGACGGAGGACCTGCCGTGCTTGGTACAGCTCCACCGAATCAAAATCCGAAGCCTGTGCCTTCAGCTCTGCGTATTCAGCCAGCGCCTTATCCAACTCGGCAGAGTATCTTTGCTCCTGCGCCTCCAGCTTTTTCAGGCCAGCCTCCATAATAGCAATATCCTTGCGGAACGCCTCAGCGCCTGCATCCTCCGCATACTCAAATCTTTGCAAAAGGAGTGCCTTTTCGGAACGGAGTTCTTCCAAATCTTCTGTCAGCTCGGTAATGCAGACAGCCAGCGTTTTGTGGCGTTTCACATGGTATATTGGCAATTCCTTTTTCTCAGCAACCAGCGCTTTGCGCTCCTTGCTCTTTTTCTTGATTTGCTGCACCAGACCGGTGTAACGCTCCAGCTCCGGCTTCCATACGGCAAGGGATTTTTGAATATGCGATTTGCCGTTGCGAATATGAGAGAGCTGATAGCAGAAGATCAGCACCTGGCTGCGCAGTTTCTCCAGCCCCTCCGCAATGGCCGGTACAGTGCGGGCGACCAGTGCGGCCAGTTTTTTGATTTCAGCTTTCAGCTCCCGCAGCAGCGCATTGTCTGCCTTGATTTGTCGATTGATTTCACAGCGGTCAGAGATAATTCCCTTGTGCTCCAACGCCTGCGCTGTTACGCCCTCATGGATGGTAGGAATCTCATCCAGACCCCGTGCAGCGTTGCTGCGATGGTCAATGCGTTCCTCCCGCCCGGCGCGTTCCAGATAGCGATTGGACGCATCTGCCCATGCCTCCCGCCATGCTGTAAGCTGTTCTTCGCTGTTCCAGCGCTCGGAGATAGGATTTTGCCTGCCGTAGCGGGTGCTTTTGGGATGCTTGTCAGCCCGAACAAGCCCCTGCACCTCGGCATCAGAAGGTGTCATATACACCTTCTTTTTGCCGACCTTGTAGGGATATTGCTTCTCCCATCCATCGTTTTTTGCCGTCCTGAACTCAGCAGCGGTGAAGCCCCGTTCCTCGCCGTTTTTCATGCAGAGATATTCCTTCTCGGTCTTGTACTGCCACTTGCCTCGTTCATCCAGCGGGCGCACCGTCAGCAGAATGTGGGCATGAGGATTGTGACCATCGGTGTCATGGATGGCAGCGTCGGCGCACATTCCATCGGCCACAAACTGCTCCCGGATAAAGTCTTGCAGCAGCTCAATTTGCTGTTCACGGCTTAGCTCTATGGGCAGCGCCACGACGAACTCACGGGCAAGTCTGCTGTCCTTGGCAGTCTCCACTTCCTCTACGGCGTTCCAGAGCTGTTCCCGGTCTTTCCATTCCTGCGGGGCGTATTCCGGCAGAAACACCTCCTGCCAGACAAGCCCTTGCTTTTTTGTGTAGTCATGCTGTATCCCATCGTAATCGTTATACAGGCGGGAACAGCTCA
Source organism: Clostridiaceae bacterium Marseille-Q4149 (assembly GCA_018228685.1). GTDB lineage: Bacteria > Bacillota > Clostridia > Oscillospirales > Oscillospiraceae > Vescimonas > Vescimonas cirricatena. Next base: position 242,712 of record CP073691.1, on the reverse strand, counting down.
GATAAGCGGAGGCGGCCACTGCGGAGCGTCCTGCGCCCCGGCTGACCACCTTCGCTTCCAGATGATAAATTGCCATGTCTCGTTTACCTCGATTCCTTTTTTCTGTTTCTCTTTCGCAAAAGAGAAAATGGACGGGCAGGAGGCCCGTCCATCTCTGCGGCAAAGCTGCCGGTGGCAGGTTTGCGCAGGCAGGCGGCAACAGGGGTAGAGAATATCTACCCCTGTTTCACTGCGTTCATCGCAGGGAATTGCCGTCTGCGCAGACGATGGCAGCAGCACCCGCAGGTGTTGTGGCATTGTCTGGAGGCTGCCGCAGCAGCCGCATTCGCCTCGCAGAGCGCACGATTTCCGCAGGAAATACCACTGCCCTTCAGGGTGGTGAGTAAGTGCGCCCTTACGGGAGAAAAAAGAGGAGGTCCCCGGTTTCCCGGAGACCTTCCAACGGATTCAATCGAGCTGCGGCAGCTTCTGTATCAGGTAATCCTCCAGTACAGACAGTTCCATCGTCCGTACCTCTGGCAGCACCTTTTCCAGAATCGCACCCTCCTGAATGAGCCTGCGGGTGCGAGCCTTTCGCTCCTTAACTCGATTCCGCGCCTGTGCTTCCTCCAAGCGGTGCTGCGCCTGAATCAACTTCTTTTCTGCATCTGTCATAAAAATCCCGCCTCACTTTCGTTTCTTCCAGATAATCTCGTAGCCCAGTGCATCGGCAAGCTGAACGGCTTCAACATAGCGCAGGGATTCCCGCTGGAGCTTGTTGGACAGGTTGGATACGCTGTCAGACCAGCCGTGCTCGTCATGCAGCAGATCGACCACCTCCTGCATGGTCATGCCCTGACGGACGATGTACGACTTGATCTCATTTCTCAGATTGGATTTCATCAACTTTTTACCTCCATTTTTCGTGTAATTGGTTTTCTTATCGGTGATCCCGGTGCGTTTGCAAGTGAAAAATCTGCCGTGCCGCAAATCCGCTCAGATTTCCGCCCGTGATGCTCTGTTCGTAACAGCGCCCTACCGGCTTCACTGTTCTGCGTGAGGTCATGCGGAACGGTTGGATATACCACATTCCGGTGCATCGGCTTCACGCTCCGGTAAATCACCGGGCGGTACATTGCGTTCGGCTTACAGTGAAAATTTTCATGAATTTCACAAGGATTGTTTTTGGGGCTGCAAAATTGAGCCGCCGGTGTACGGCTTGATACGGCAAGCCCGCCTTCTGTACGCTTCTGTACGCCGGTTTTGTGTACCGGACGCCGATTCATCAGCAGATTTTACACGTTGCCGTGAAACACTTCACGGCAAGCACAGGCAAAACCATATTTTGCGGATGAAGTTGAAAACAGCCGTACAGAGTGTACGGCGTGTACGGCACTTTTGAAGTCCGGTTCTCATTTTTAATACAGCAGCGGATTGACCACCTCGATGCCCATAAAACCACGCACCCGCTTGCCGCCAACATGGACATTGTTGGTGGCCTCCACGTTGTAAAGCCGCTCGTTCTGCGCAAGCTCCGAGCTGAGTCGGTTGGCAGACATGGGCTTCTGCGCATTGTCCTCGCACCAACGCTGATACGCCTCAAACAGCGCCTTGGAGCTGGCTTCACTGTCGGCCTTGAAGCGGATATAGCCCTCGGATTGCAGGAACTCGATCACATTGTTGCTGCTGCGCTTGACCGTTTCCATATTTTCTCTGGCCTTGCCGGAAATGCTGAACTGATAGTTGTTCCCAATCAGTCGATGCAGACCCTCCAGACACCAGAGAAAGATACCCTCTTTCTCCCACAGCAGCTTGTCCACCAAAAACGGATCATCCGCTCTGCCTGCTGGCCGGTCTTTGGTGGTCAGTACGATCTGGCGGCGAAAGAAACCGTCGGACTTATCGTGCAGGGCCGTCAGCGCGCCGTTGCCAAAGCAGAGAAATCGAACATAGAGCTGGCTCTGGTAGCTCTGCACGCCCTTACGCTCCATGTCCATCTTGCACTCGGAGGTCACGATGGATTTGATATAATTGGTCTTGGGCAGGGCGCTCAAATCCATATCATCGTCCACCATCAGGAGTTTGTTCTCCAAGTCCGCACGGCTGAACCGGTTGCTCTCCACCTTCTGGATGCTGGTGGTATTCATGCTGTCGCCCAGCAAGGAGCGCATGACAAGACCGATACGGCTTTTGCCCTCGCCGCCCTTACCGATGAGCATGAGCATCTTCTGTCCCTTGGTAGTCGGCAGCAGGCAGTAACCCAAAAACTCCTGCAAGGTGGGAATGTCCTCCGGTTGCAGCAGCTCTGACAGGAATTGCAGCCAGCGTTTTGGCGTGGGTGCGTCAGGGTTGTAGGCGACCGTCAGCCGGTTGTTGCAGTAGCTCTTGTCGGCGGTAAAGCTGCCGTCCATGAAGTACGTTCCGTTGGCAACATGGATGCGGTCGGTTTCAATGGGCAGCGGCGGCGAATAGGCTTGCAGCTTGATGCTGGCAAGTAAGTTCGCCACCGTCTTGGAGAGATTGGCGGTCAGCACACCGGAGATTTCCTCCAGAATGAGATTGCCGATCTGTCCTTCGTCCTCAATTAGCCCATCTACGGTGAACAGCCGCCCACGCACACATTTCATTGGATGCTTCTCTAAGAACTTCTGGCAGAACAGCACCTCGTTGATGTGCCTGCCGTCGTACCACTCAGGCCACGTCTGCGGTGTCATATCCATCTTCAGTTTCCTCCTCGTGCATTTTTTCTAAGCGCTGCCGCAGCCTGTCCAGCTTGCCGTCCGCCATCTGCTGCCGGATAATCTCGGCACGTTCATAGGAATTGCCAGCGCACAGAATATCTAAGTAATATTCCGTCTGGTCGAGTTCATGGCAGGCTTCCACATACCAGGGATGAATGGGATCGGCAGGCGATTTTGGCGCATACCGCACCTTCCGGCTCCGCAGCACATGGGCGTAATCGGATAAAACAGAAAAGCACAGCCGCTCGTTTTCCCTGAGCTGCTGTGCTTCCGTCTGAATGCGTTTTGCGTGGAGAGCCGCTGCGCTGGGCGGCTTGTCCGGGGTAAGGTGAAAGTCCGCTGCCAGCTTCCGCGCTGCATCGTAGGGCGAAAGCTGGAACAGCTTGCTCACAAAGTCGATCACATCGCCGTGTTCCCCGCAGGCAAAGCAATAATAGTGATCGTCCGCCACATACAGGCTGGGATGCCGGTCATTGTGAAACGGACAGAGCGCCATGCCGTAATGGTTGGCCTCCACGCCGTACCGCTCCGCTGCCTCCCGGCAGTTTACACCGTATTTGACAATTTCAAAAAGATTCATTGTTCCTCCATTTCTGCGTAAAAACGGCGGCCTACCCGATCTGGGGCAAGCCGCCGTTTTGCGTCTTATCTTATGCTGATTTCGTTTCTTTTTCCGGCAAGGCCGGTTCAATCTTTGCCTCTCGCAAGGCTTTCTTTCGCGCGCCCTGTCGTTTGATCTGTGCCTGATAACGGGAATCATCACTGCAATATTTCACATCTGACCTCGTTGTGGTGAACACCTTGCCGCAGTTCTCGCAGGTACACTCCCGGCTGCGGCTCTCTGCCGCCTCCTGCCGATAAAATTTTGCACGGCAGTTTGCATTGCAGAACTGCTTTGCGGTTGACCTTGCTTCGAAGGTTTTGCCGCAGCACTTGCAGGTCAGGGTGACCGGAACGCCTACGGTGCGCTCGCCGGATTTCAGCTTCTGATACCGCTCCCGGCTGCGGATGCGTTCTTTCTTCAAAAATTCCTGCCGCTTGATTTCTTCCTCGGTCAGCTCCGGTGCGGGAAGCTCAAACTGCCCGATAAAGCGAAGGTGGATATCCACTTCCTGCACCCGGTCGCCGTCGATCTTTTCCGGGGCGTGTACAATAATTTTCTCCACGAACTCGTTGATCATGGGCGTGGTCAGCTCGGAGAAGTCCGTGTACTTCCTTGCCAGCTCCAGAAACTGCTTGGCTCGGTCGGTGTCCTCGGCAAAGGCTGACATCTGCGTTTCCATTTCAGATACAGATGCCGTCAGCGCTTTCTGCTCCGCCTCATATTCCGCCAGCAGGCTGTCAAAGCGTTCGCCGGTGATGCGCCCGACGGCGAAGGACTCGTAGAGCTTCTTGATGATGGTATCCAGCTCAGAAATCCGCTTTTTCTCCTTGTTTAGCTTCCGCTTGGTTTCCTTGGCGGCTTCCGCCTGCCGCAGTTGGGAGGCGGAGCGCACCTTCTCCAGAAAAGCGTCCCGGTCAGAGATGGCAAAGGTGCTGGCTGCCCGGATGGTTTCCAGAATCAGCTCCCGCAGCACCTTGCTGCGGATATAGTGTCCGCTGCAAGCGTGGGTGCGTTTCTGGTGCGCCAGCGTATAGGTGGAGCAATCGTAAAAGTCCGACGGATACGGATTATTCTCTGTGCCGCCCCTTGAGCGGTGATTCATCATTTTTGCTCCGCAGTCGGCACAGAACACAAGCCCCGTCAGGGGATTGGCCTCGCCCAGTGTGTCATGCCGCCGTGGCGTTTTCCGCAGCTTCTGTGCCAGCTCCCATGTTTCTGCGTCTACGATAGCTTCATGGGTGTTCTCGAAGATCAGCCATTCCTCCGGCGGATTCATGACGGGCGTTTTATCCTTGTAGGACTGCTTGTGGGAACGGAAATTCACCGTATGCCCCATATACTCCGGCTTGGTGAGAATCTGCCCCACGACATAGCCGCTCCAGTTATAGGGATTTGAAAATTCTTCCTTGCTTTTCCAGATGCCCTTGCCCTGCTTGCCGAAGTACACGGCGGGCGTCTCCACCTTATCCTCAAAGAGAATACGGGCAATAAAGAAAAATATTTTTTCGGGGAGGTGAAGCTGTCGTGGAACTTTGGGAGGATGAACTGCTGCTGGATGATGATTTTTCCGATGAGGAAGAAGATGCTGAGGAGCAAATAGAGAAAACCAGTCTTGAAATGGATGCGGACGGCTTTGCCGATTGGGAGGATTCCTCTGACGGTGCGCCGGAGGACGAGACGCTGGAGGAAGCACTTGCAGAAGAACGCACACTGGAGATGGAGAGCGAGCTGGAGCAAGACGAGCACCCCAGAGACTACAACGCCGAGCAGGAGGACGAGGAGGAAGAAGCCGCGCCCACCAGCGAAAAACGGCTCAAACGGGAAATTCGCGCAGAGGCTCTGCGGCGGCTGGAGGAAGCAGCCCGGACGGAATCGGATTTTCTGAGTGTTGTGGACGAGTGGAACAAGCTGGACAGAAATCGGGAACGCCGGGAGCGTGACCACGAAAATCTGCGCGGGGATGTGCCGTTGGAGTTTCAGGCCGTGCCTGATCCGAAGATCGCCCCGATGTGGATGAATTTGCCAAGGTTTCGCCAGCTTTGTCAGGGAAATTTTCTTGACATCATCTTCTCCTGTCCCTACGAGCTGCACCAGCTGACAGCAAACCGTTTTCTCTCCAAACTCTTCTTCACCCTCAGCGATGAACAGAAGGAGGTACTGTACTACCTGTTCGTCAAGCAATACAGCACCACAAGGCTTGCTGCCATCCGTGGGCAATCCGACCGGAACATCCGTAAGCTGCGGATGACCATTCAGAAAAAGCTGCAAAGGCGGATGTATGAGCATCTGAGCGAAAAGCTGGAAAAGGACTACAGCATTACCCTGCGAGAGCGCGAGTTCGTGGAGGAATATGAAGCACTGCTGCAAACCATGGGCAAAGATGCCGTAATCCGCCGGGAAAACAAAACTAAACCGAGAAAAATGAAAACCGTCCTTGACGGAGCCAAGGACGGTTGATACAATAGTAATATGGTTAATATATAGTTGGATTACGAGCAGAGAGGAACAGTACCATGAAGAATCTCTTTGAGCAGTCCCGTTCCCATTGGGTGCGGTATGACCGCTATGAACTGAAAACTGCCGCAGACGGAAAGCGGTATATCACGCCGGGGAAGAATGCCAAACCCGACATCTATAATCCCTTGAAGGAAGCGCCGGGAATCGTGCTGGATGCGCTGAATGTGGGAATGCTGATGATGAACCGCAGTCCGGAGGACGAGGTGCAGAAGGCCATTCTGGAGTTTGTGACCCATTACGGTTTGCTGGGTCTGATGACGGCGCTACCCACCACGCCGTCCTTTATGGACTATGAGTCGGTGTATCTGCCGAAAAATCATTTTATCAAAGAGGAATCCATGGAAACAGAGGACTATCTGGCACTATTCTATCCCTTTGACCATCTCGACGTGGTGAAACAAAGTGTTGAGTCCAGCTGGAGCGTGTCCAGCGACCGCACGATGGTGGCGCTGACCATGACCTTTGCGGATGAGCCTATGGCGAAAACCATGAGCTTCCAGCGGGAGTATGCTGAAGCCTATGAATGGGTAGCGCAGCAGTTCAAGGACTGGGCCTTTACGCTGACCACTTCCATTCTGTATTATAACGATTATGACCTGATCGATGAGGACACCCGGAATCTATACCGCAAGGGCATGGCTGCCTTCGGCGGCATTGCGCCCAGCTATCATATTGAGTTGCTGGACAAGCCGACCATCTATTGGGACTTCCACTCCCTGTTGTTGGGCGTGCAGATGATGTTCAGCTTCCTGCTGGTGGATGGAGAGAAGCCTCTGCGGCTGTGCAAGCACTGCCAGAAGGTATTCCTGAGCAGCCGATCCAATTCCGCATTTTGCAGCGCCCGGTGCAAGAATCAGTATAATGTCTATAAGAGCAGAGGGAAGAAAACCAGCGAAGAAGATTGAGGTGAAACGATATGGCAGACGCCAAGAAGGATAAACTGCAAATCCGCAACAGCACAGTGGATTTCCTTGTGTTCACGAAAGATGCCCATGAGGACGGCATTGAGGTACGGGTACAGGACCACGATGTCTGGCTGACGCAAAAGGCCATTGCACAGCTTTTTGATGTAGACCGGAGCGTTGTGACAAAGCATCTGAAAAATGTATATGAAAGCGGTGAATTGTCCGAAGATGCAACTTGTGCAAATTTTGCACAAGTTGCGGATAACGGAAAAACCTATCACTATAAGTTCTACGCTCTGTCCGCCATCATAGCCGTAGGCTATCGGATCAATTCCGGCAGAGCCACGCAGTTCCGCCAGTGGGCAACCAAGGTGCTGGACACCTTTACTAAGCAGGGCTATGTCCTAGACAAGAGCAGACTCATCAACGGACAGATTTTTGATGAGGACTACTTCGACCATCTGATTTCCGAGATTCAGGAGATTCGGGCCAGCGAGCGGCGCTTTTACCAGAAAATCACGGATATTTACGCCACCGCTGTGGACTACTCCCTCGATAGCCAGACTACAAAGGATTTCTTTGCCACAGTTCAGAATAAGATGCACTATGCCGTCCATGGCAGCACGGCGGCAGAAGTCATTATGGCACGAGCCGATCACACCAAGGAACACATGGGGCTGACCTCATGGAAGAATGCTCCTGACGGCAAGATCGTCAAGGCAGATGTGTCCATTGCAAAAAATTACTTATCCATGGGCGAAATGCAGGAACTGAACGAAATCGTCACCATGTATCTGGATTACGCCACCCGACAGGCCAGACGGCACATCCCCATGACCATGGCAGATTGGGCCTCCAAGCTGGACGCTTTTCTGCAATTCAATGATGCAGAGATTCTGCGGGATAAGGGAAGGGTCACCGCTGCCATTGCAAAGGCCTTTGCGGAAAGCGAGTTTGAGCAGTACCGTGTCATTCAGGATCGGCTGTATCAGAGCGACTTTGACCGGCTGGTAGCCAGCACAGAGCAAAAGGACTGATACGCAAAAATGCCCGTTATCGGCATCACGGTCGATAACGGGCATTCATCAGTCATATACAAGCTCGGTCAGAATGATTTCCTCTGCACGGCTGCGAATGCTGTTCATACGGCGCACCCATTCCATCTGGTCGGCGGCTTTCAGGGCTTCGGTCGCACCCTCTTGCTTCGTCATAGCAGAAACGATGATTTCCATTCGCTCATTGCAGGCTTGATCAATCTCGGCAAGATGCCGATGCAGCGTTCCGCTCGTAAGATAGTTTGCATAGAGGACAGGATGATACTCTTTCAGATAGCTACGGCGTATACGCCCGTACTTACCGATCTGATAGTCTGGCTCCTCCGGTAGTGCAAGGTTCGGGATGAGGTAATCGCCCTCTTGCCGGTATGTGCCGCCCATTTGCTCAAATAGCGATTTCATAAAATCCAGCTCCTTTGTGTGTTGATTTCCAGCGGTTATACTGTGTTTTGGCTCCTTTCCTACAACTGCTGTTCCATTCACCACAAATGAGCCGCAGTCATATGTATTAGATGGCAGAAACCACCCTTTACATATTAACTCTTGGTTCGCTATGGAGTTACTTTCACCATCCAGCTTATCTTCCTGCGAAAGGCGCTCATACAGAGCGGTCAGACCTTCTTCCTCTGCTTCCGTAGATAGCCCCTTGGCATAGAACTGCAAGACATTATCGCGGATTACGCTGCGAAGCTCATTGCTTAAACTGTCCTGCGGCTTCAAACTCTGAAAGGTAAATCCCGTCATCTGCACTCACCGCCTTTCTCGGAAGAACTGCGGTAGGCGTTGACAATGCTGTGATACAGTTCTCGGCAAAGGGGCAAATCACCGTCTGTAATGGAGCAAATCGAAATACCGCGCTGCTCTATATCATCAAGGAACTGCACTGCTGCAAGATAGCTGCGGTAAAGTCGGTCAAGCGATACGACAACGATTTTCTGCACGCGGTTCTCATGGATTGCTGCAAGCAGATTTTGAAATGCCGGACGCTCGGCGGTCAGGCCGCTGTACCCATTGTCCACGAAGAACATATAGGTATCCGATCTGTTTTCCTGCGCATGGCTCAAAAGTCGGTGCATTTGATTGTCAAGGTTCAGTTCTGTTTGTTTGTTCGCCGCACGGTAGTAATATGCGGTGATTTTGTCGGGCTGCTTTTTCATGTTGCCTCCTATTCCGGCAGCCGGACAAACAGGTTATTTATATTATACCAGGGATCTCACTCGCCGTCATTAGGCGGGTTCAAAATTATTTGTAACTTTTTTACCCCGCAAATCATTCTGAATCAGGCGGTGCACCTTTGTCACGGCGTCCTCTTTCGCGCCGTCTTTAACGACGGCCTTGACGATATACGTTATATCCCCGATTTTGTACTCGCGTACAATCGGGGATGCTGTTTTCTTCATAGGTGTTTCCATAGAAACAAGTCCCCCTTTCATAGGAATCAAAAGAACTACAAAAGGAAATGACAAAACAGGCGGCTGCTGGCGCAGCTCCAAGGGAGTTTCACCCCCGCACGGTTCTCGTGCAGCCCTACCCATCGCCTGCGACGCTTTGAACGCTCGGACTATGGCTGTAAGGTCGTATCATTATGTATTTTGCGCGTCGTCGCCTGCAAGCTGCCACGCTTGCTTTACGGCTCGGTATTTGTCGCTCGGCATATCCTCCCGGATATACGTCATGGCGTACCAGCCGCCCAGCTCGGCGCAAAAGGAACGTACCCGTTTTGCCTATGATGCGCCGCCGTTCTCTTGCGGGCATATTTGTCAAGGTGCATCGGACAGAAACGAGGAAAGGGGGAAAAACACGTTTCTGTCAGGCGTCGGTTATCTCACGCGGAATGTGAGCAGCTTGGTAATGAGCTTCGTTTCCAGCTTGCGCCGCAGTTCTTCATCCACGCAGAGATGGGGATTGCCGTACTCGTCGTAAAGCTCACGCATCGACAGACGGGCTATGTACCCTGCATAGTGTTTCAGAACGGCGTTGATCGCTTCCACGTCACCGCCAGCAGCCGCTTCAATGACGGTCAGCGGCAACAGACGGTTATTCTTCGATTGACTTGTCATCTGTTTTCTCCTCCCATCAGGTTTTTCAGCAGCTTTAGGGTGCTTGTCCTGCGATAGGCAACGGAACGGCGCACCATGTTCAGCACATTTGCAATTTCAGCGTCGGACATATCGAGGAAGTAGGACAGCAGGATAATATCTCTGCGGTCAACAGGCAAAGCGGAGATTGCTTCCGCCAGCGTTTCATCGTCGATACAAACCGAATGACCGATGACTTCAAATGTGCGGCTATCCGTGAAATAGGTGTCACGGACAGCGAACTGTTCCAGCACTTCGATGGGCAGCTCAGAAAAATAGACCTCTCGGTTTCTTTTCCGTGCCAGCGCGTCCTGATAGTCCCGCGCTTCGTTCCGCAGTACCTTTTTGCAGAACGCATCAAAGGAGTGCTGGATATGTTCTTCGTGCGAATGAGGCTTCATGTATTCACCTCCCTTCGCGTCCGCAAAGGCGGGTGATACGGTTTTCTTCCCCTTTCGCCACTACTACGGTCTGCATCATGTGTTCTGGCAAACGCGCAGAAAATTTTTTGAAAAAATTCTTCAGGAAGAATCCATGCGCTGCACCTCCTGTTTCATCGTTGCTCTGTGAGAAATAGGAACAGGAGGTGATCGACAGCCAACACAGAACCTAAGAAAATGACAAAAAGCGCCTGTCTGCAAAACGCAGACAGGCGCAGAAGAAGTATAAAATCTATTCACATGATTTCTGTGTTCATACCAATGCCTGGAATACCCCGATGGCGGGTACGAGCTTTTTTTAACTTGTGCAGATCACAAGAGAAATAGAATAGTAAAGTAGACACGGCAAAATAACCTCCCATCGGTTGCCGTGTCCCTGCAAGTCGTCATTGGTTTGTGCAAGCGCAAAGAAACGGCGGCTCTGAAATCAAAGCCGCCGTTTCAAATGGGCGTGTCAAATGGCTGCTGTACGACGGCTTTTTTTCTTTTGCCGTCATACGGCAGCTCTCTTTTCATATATCGGATTCAATCAATAGAGTTTCCGCGATTTCGTTACTCTGTTTGGAAAGCAGGTTATTAAAGCGTCCCAAATGTGTTATCAGGAAACAATTAGGTTACTTCTACGGTTCAATCAGCATTGAGATTATTATAATAGTTCCTCCCGTAATTGCAGCAAACCAATATGAATTATTTTAGCTATTTAGAGGAACTGTATAAGCATATCCGAAAGAAAAGATGAACAGTAGAATGTAATAGGGTGATTGAAGATGCCTAAAAGAACGAAGAAAGAAAAGCGCCCTATTGCAAAAATCGACTTCAAGCCGTATGGTGTAGCAATCAAAGCTGGGCGCACAAAACAGAAAGAATCCCGAAACAAGGCGGCCGACGCGCTGTTTATTTCGCCGCGCTATCTTGCCAACATCGAAAATAAGGGGCAGCATCCCAGCGTACAGATATTTTTAGAGTTGATGTCCCGCTATCATATCTCTGTGGATCAGATTCTTCATGGCGAAACGATGGATGGCAAGTCTACGGAGCGTATGCAGTTTGAAACACTGTTGGACGAGCTGACGGATTCTGAAATCAAAATCCTCACGGCAACAGCACAAGCGTTGCTGGACGCAAGATCGGACAGCGGGGGAGAAAATTGAATACGGTATAAGGAGCGCGCTATGAACAGGTAGTTCATGGCGTTTTTCTTTTATTTAAGATTGCCTAATGCCTTTAGTCGTTCATAGGTTTCTGCGCTAATATCATGTTCTATTCGACAAGCATCAGCCTCCGCCGTTTCAGGGTCAACACCTATGGATATGAGGTGCTTTGTTAAAAAGCAATGGCGTTCATAGATTTTTTCAGCCACATCCCGTCCAAGTTCTGTCAGGTGTAGATAATGCTTTTCGTCTGTTGTCAGAAAGCCGCCCTCTCGTAAAGTTCCTACTGCGTAACACACGCTGGGCTTTGAAACCTCCATGTACCGGGCAACATCCACAGAACGCACCATACCGAGTTTCTTTTGAAGTATAAGCACGGATTCTAAGTAATCTTCACCGGCTGTGGTGGTATGTTGTTTGTTATTCATTTCTTTCTCCCATGCCATTCGTACCAGTAAAGAAAAACGCATTGTTTCTTTTTATTGCTGTATCTTACTACTGGATATTTTCCAATTAACTGCTTTTTCTCTAATATTTACGAAATCGGCATAAATTCCAGGCTGTGTCATCAACTCTTGATGTGTACCGCGTTGGGCAATTCCGCCATTCGCAATAACAACAATCTGCTGTGCATTTCGGACCGTTTTCAACCGATGAGCAATAATAATAACCGTTTTATCCTCTGTCAGCTTCTCAATGGCCTGCTGGAGTTCTGCCTCGTTTTCCGGGTCTACACTGCTTGTTGCTTCATCCAGAATTATGATAGGGGTATCCTTCAAGATAGCCCGCGCAATCGAAATACGTTGCTTTTCGCCGCCAGATAAAGTAGCACCACTCTCGCCAATGACAGTATCATAACCGTTTGGCAGTGCCATGATAAAATCATGGCAACACGCACTCTTTGCTGCTCGGACAACTTCTTCATGAGTGGCATCCGGTTTACCAAACTTGATATTGTTCTCGATGCTATCCGCAAAGAGAAAAACATTCTGAAAGACCATGCTGATATTAGAGAGCAAGCTATCCAGCTTATATTCCCGTATGTCAGTGCCGCCCAGTTTAATGCACCCTTCATCTACATCCCAAAAACGAGTAATCAAGCTGCACAATGTCGTTTTACCGGAGCCAGATGGACCGACTATCGCCGTAGTGGTTTTGGCCGGGATCGTCAGATTGACATGGTTCAAAATTCGGTGATCGCCATAAGAAAAGCCAACATTCTGTAATTCAATCGTGGTATCTTTCGGAGCAATATCTTTGCCGGACAAATCCATTACTGGAGTATCGTCAATAGCATTCACCTTGTCGATGGAACTTTCTATTAACCGAAGGGCAAAGGACTTTCCCCCCGCCGCCTCCAGTTCACTGAAAATCAAGAAAGAGGCAACACACATCAGCAAGCAGTACACCAACGTCATGCTGCCTTGCAAATAGAACAGGATAGAGCAAAACATGATTGCCACACTCGCCAATCGCAAAACAAACAGTTGTACCATTCCGTAAGGTCCAAAAACAGTTTCCAGTTTGGTATTGCGTGCGCGGCTTTCCTCAATGGCCTGTTTCATTTTCTGGTTTGATTTGCCACCGAGATTGAAAGACTTTACAATGCCCATACCCTGGATATATTCCAGTGTGGCGCCTACCAAATCCTCCTGTGCCGCCTGCCGTTTAGGAGATACTTCCTGTGATTTCTTTTGAAGTACGGAGTTACAGAGCAAAAACAGCGCAATCCCCAAGCAAGCCAGCAGACCAATCCTCCAGTCGAAGAAAAACATCACAATGGTAATGACCGTTACATGGATAAAACCGTGGATCACTGTAATCAGAACTGATGGCGCATTATTCTCTACATCGCTGATTGTTGTGGTGACGGTAGAGGTCAGATTCCCCAAACTATGACTGTTAAAGTAGCCCATCGGCATATACTTCATCCTGTCGCCTATATGGATGCGCTTATCCGCGCACATAAAATAGCCAACTCTTGTTTGAGAAAAGTCTGAAATATAACTACAAACGATTTTTCCAATCACTCCTGCCAAAAGAAGCAGAAACGCGAACAAAATATCCTGCCCTTTGATTCCTTCCATCAATCCGTTGAGGATCAGAAAAAGAGCGCCGATCTGAAACATATCAAAGATTGAGTGCAGCAAGCTGAACACCACTGACTTTTTCAAAACCCCTTTCCAGTGGTCAGAAAAAGCATATATTTTCTTTAAGGCAGTAATCATGCTGTTGCACCTCCTTCATCGCGGCTCCCAATATGAGCCTTCCACATTTCTTTATAGAGCGGGCATTTTTTCAGAAGTTCCTCATGCGTGCCGGTTGCCTCGATTCGCCCCTGATTCACCACCACAAGCTGATCCGCACCTGTCACCGTATAGAGTCGATGAGCGACCATAATCAGCGTTTTGCCCTGTACCAATTTAGAAATAGCTTCTTGAATCAGGCTTTCATTCTCAGGGTCAAGGTAGGCTGTTGCCTCGTCGAAGATAATAATAGGAGCATCTTTCAACATAGCTCTGGCGATGGCAATTCGCTGTCGCTCACCACCCGATAAGTGGCCGCCTGCACCGCCCACAATCGTGTCATACCCATGCTCCAGGCCCATGATGAAGTCATGGCAGCCACACTTTCGGGCAACATCTTCCACTTCTTGATCGGTAGCCGACAACCTCCCCATACGAATGTTTTCACGGATACTTTCATCAAAGAGGTAATTATCCTGCGATACATAGGACACATACGAGGAAAGCTGCGACAGGGGAATACTTTTCAAATCCACCCCGCCAAGAGAAATAGTGCCGGATGTTGCCTCCCAAAAGCCGGTAATCAATTTGGTAATCGTTGATTTGCCTGAACCGGAAGGCCCAACTAAAGCCGTCATTGTTCCAGGTTGTATTGTCAAATTGATATGATCCAATATCGGCTTCGAGTCATTCAGGTCATAAGAAAAGGAAACATCCTGGAATTGAATAGACTGATTGTGAATATCAGCATCATGATCCGGCCGCACCATTTCCGGTGCATCCAACAGATTTCCCACTTCTCCGACGATCGTGCCAAGCTGCGAAATATTGTCAGTAAATTTAATTGCTCCCAAAATCGGACCAACAATGCCCAGGGACAAAATCATAATGGTCAGAAAGACCGGGACAGACAAGGTTCCATGTTGATACAGAACGGCACCAATGGGAAGAACCACCAGCCAAACACTGGGCCAGATAGTATTGCTCATGGACATAAACAACTGCGTGTCCTTCATCCAATCGACCGCATAACTGGCATCATCATTTACTGCATCAGAATACTTCTGATAAGAGTTAGCCGACTGATTAAATGCTTTAATAACCTCAATGCCACCTACATACTCGATAATGGTTGCGTTCATTTTTTGAACCCGTTTCATCAGGCCGGAAAAGCGTTCACTATACCCCCGTGACATTCCCATGTAGCACAGAAAACCAATAGGCAGAGTCACAAGAGAAGCCAGTGCCATGCGCCAGTCTAAAACAAACAGATATACAATAATGCACAGCGGGACGAACAGATTCGATGTCATTTCCGGAACCAGATGTGCGAGGATTGGCTCCATGCTCTCTACCCGATCAACGATGACATCCTTGAACCGGCCAGAGGATTGATCCATAATGTAACCCATTGGCACCCGTGAGAGTTTGTCGGCAATTTTAATACGGATCTCTTTCAAGGTCTGGAATGTCGCTGTATGAGATACGGTTGTTGAAAGAGTAGAAAAAAGCAGTTTCAATGTGAAACCAAGCAATATTACGCCGCACCACAGTGCATAAGTGTTTAGGGCAGTCACGCCATCAATCAGACAAAGCATGATATAAGCGATGGCGAAGTATGGAATCATCCCACAGGCCACACTCAAGATAGCCAGGATGATAGAGAGCGCATAGGCTCTACGATGTGTTCCAGTCAGCTCCCATAACCGCTTGACTGGCGATGGTGTTTGTTTCATCATCTCTCACCTCCATAAAAGCAATACGGGGCAGCCGGTACCTCCCGACCACCCCGCATCGTCAAGCTGTGTTATTCTGCCGGAGTGATTTGTGTCACATCCAGGAAAGCATAATCCGAAGCAAAGTTATAATCTGCGATCTTGTCCGTGTTATAGACAATCATATCCATCTGATGGGTCAAAGGAACATCCAATACCTGATCGAGATCGGTATTGATGAGCAGTTCAAACAGTTCCTTCAACCGGGCATCATCGTTGCAGGTCTTAAACTCGCTCAATGCGGAAATAAACTCATCAGAATTATCTAACAGTGGGATGGAAACATCCTCTGGCATCTGAGCCATCATTGCAGAGAACCAGCATTGTGGCATTGCATAATTGAAGAAACCAGCAGTCATTGCGGTAATATCCCATCCTGCAGGGTTCATGTAACTTGCATACCACTCCATCTTTTCCATGCTCTTAATCTCTACTTCAATGCCAACTTCTGCAAGCTGGCTCTGGAACAACGTGGCAATGGAACCGATGGTACTGTCGTCAGTAGGGCAAGTAAAGACCACATGAAGCGGCGTTCCATTCTTTTCCCGGATGCCGGTGGACTGATTCATGATCCATCCTGCCTCATCAAGAAGCTGATTAGCACGATCCACGTTATAGGAATAATCCTCTGTACCGCAAATATCTGAGTAAGGCGTGCCATCAGGAACAATCGTATTCGCCACAGGTTCATAGCCATAGGTCAGGCCTTCGGAAATCGCCTCTTTGTCGATAGCATACGCCAAGGCTTGCCGTACACTCAGATCAGACAGATTCCCATTGAAATTCAGAATGATATTACGGACCGTGGAACCAGAAGGAGCAAATTTACCCTCAATTCCATCAATAGCAGTCGCCTGGTTATAGTCCTCATAACTCAGTTCAGCGGAGCCATAGATTAAATCAATTTCACCAGTTTTCAATGCCTGTACGCGGGAGGCGTTATCCGGGATATACTTTGCAACGATCTTGTCGTAATAGGGCTGCTCACCCCAATAATTCTCATTACGAACAAAAGTGGTGTACTGTCCTGCTACATACTCGTCATAGATATAGGGGCCGGTACCAGCATATCCGTTGACTGTCTGGAAGTCACCCTGCGTAATCTGTTTAGGAGAAATCATAGTGCATACATCCGGCCAGCAAAAATCGTTGATGTATGCAAAGTACGGTGTATCATAGGTCAGACGGATAGTGTATTCATCCACCGCCTCAATATTGGTATAATTGACAACACCGGGCAGTGATGTAAAAGACGGATTGATATGCCAGGACTCAATATTAGCAATCGCTGCCTCTGCGTTAAAAGGTTCTCCATCATGGAAGGTTACACCTTTCCGCAAGTAAAAGGTAAGCTGCGTACCATCATCGCTCAGTTTCCAATCTTCCGCCAACACCGGCTGGATTTCCCCATCCACATATTTCACAAGGCCCTCATAGAGTAGTTTCTGCGTGGGGCGGTTATCCGCAATCATATAGAGGGGCGAAAGGGTTGTTGTTTCGCCAATCGTGGCGATGTTTAAGACCTTTTCGCTCGTTTCGGTTCCGTTTGTAGCATTTTTGGTCCCGCCACAGCCAGCAAGCATACCCATACACATAACAGCGGCAAGAGCGAGGCCCAAAACACGTTTGGTTCGTTTCATTTTGTTTTGTTCCTTTCTGTAATTTTATATTTATCGAACGGCTTTTTTAGTAATTTTGCCGTGTTCGATCTCATATATGACCTCGCAGAGCCGCGAGGCGATTTGCAGGTCATGTGTAATGACTAAATAGGCACAGTCATGTTCCTGCTCATATTTCTCCAAAAGTTGAAGGACCGCTTCTGTTGAAATCAAGTCAAGACCTGCGGTTACTTCGTCCAGAATTAGAAATTCCGGTGATATAGATAGGGAGCGCAGTAATGCAAGACGCCGCTGTTCCCCGCCAGATAGTCTTCGGACCGGAGTATCAAGGAGGTTTTTGGATAAACCGGTTTGTTCCATCAATTCAGCAATACGGTTTTTTCGCTGTGACGGAGAAAGATCAGTCAGATTTACAAGGGCTTCCTCCACATTTTTGGATGTACTCCATGCTGGATTTAGCGTTCCGCCAGCATCCTGGAATACCGCTTGAATCTTGCCACGATATTTTCTCCATTCTCGCAAACTCCATTTTGTGGTATCTACGCCATTGATAAGGATGCGTCCTTCAGAGGGGCGTTCCAATCCAATCATCAATCGAGCCAAGGTGCTTTTTCCGCTGCCGCTTTCTCCCATAATGGCGATGCTATGACCCTGCTCCCATATCAGAGCGGCATGATCCAATGCACAAAATGTCTCCCCCTGCGCATCATAGTAGGTTCTGGTGAGGTTATCTAATTCAATGCGGTCCATTTCCAATTCACCTCCTCTCGGTGGCAAGCAGCTTCGGCAAAGCGCTTAGTCCATGGCTGTTGCGGGTGAATGAATAGCTGCTCAGTTGCCCGTGTTTCAATAATTTTGCCACGTTCCATCACATGAGTGATAGGGCATAGGGCTTTCATTGCCTCAGTATCATGGGAGATGAATAAAATCGCTGCTGTCTTTTGATATTTTCTCAGTAACTCCAGCAGTAAATCCCGATTTGCTTCATCAAGGGCACTGGTCGGCTCGTCTGCCAGAACATATTTAGGCTTCGTCCCCAAAATCAGTGCCATAGCAATCCGCTGGAGCATACCACCGGATAACTCTCCAGGATATGCACTTAGCACTCGCTTTGTATCGGTCAGGTTGACTTGCCGCAGCACATTTTCCGCAAGCGCATGAGCCTGTTTCTTGTCCAAACCAGTGTGCATACGGAGCGTTTCAATAATCTGACGTTCCATCTTTGCGTGTGGGAAAAACGCTGTCATTGGGTTTTGTGGAATAAATCCAATCGTCTTCCCGCAGAGCGCTCGGCGCTCTTTCGCACCATGTATCAGCAAATTATCTCCATCCAGGAGAATTTGCCCCTGTGCGATCTCCAGATCACCACTGTTCATACCCATAATGGATTTAATCAAAGTTGTTTTTCCAGAGCCACTAGCCCCAGTCAGTCCAATACAAGTCCCTTCATCAATAGATAATGAGACATCGGTTAAAATCGGTGTGTCATTTTTTACTTTCACAGTCAGATTTTTAATCTCAAGCATCAGGCCCCCTCCTTTTCCAAAAGCCTCCCTAAGTAGTTGAAACAAAGGGAACTGATAAAAATAAAGAAGATCGGGTAAAAGAGCAACTGCAGATGAGTTCCAGCCAATGCCCTCGCATCGGAAAGCATAACTCCCCAATCAATTACATCATCACCCAGAGAAAGACCGATGAATGAGAAACCGGAAATCGCAATAATCATTTCTGCACAGGAAAGGCAAATAAATTGCACAACGTCACGGATAATATTGGGAAGGATATGTACCAGCATAATTCGCATTTTGCTTGCACCGCAGGCAATCGCGCACATGATGTATGCTTTGTCGTACTCACCCTCAATCAAAGTTTTAACCAACTTAATCATCCGAAGAACCAGCGATGCCGTCAGTGCCACTAACATGGTGGGGATACTATTCCCCCAAATACCAATAAAGATAATCAGATAAGCCACAGGCGGAATCGCTGTAACTGCGTTCAAAATACTTTCTGCAAGAATATTTCTGCGGCGTCCCGTCTTTGCCAGCAAGATGCCAAAGAAGATACCAAGCAAAATGACAATAGCTGATCCTACCAACACAATGCCTAAAGTTATTTTCCCGCCTTCGAGAATGCGTGAAAACTCACAACGGCCAAAATCGTCTGTACCAAACGGATATTCTGCGCTGCTGGATAGATATTTACCCCGAATATTTGTGGCCGTCGGATCGTGGGGTGCAAAGAACGATCCAAACAAGAAAAATAGCAATATTACAATCGGGATTGAATACGAGAGAATATGTTTTGTCCGGCTCATAGTCTGGCCCCCTCTCTCGCAGAAGCATCCCGTTGCAAAATCCGCCGTAATATATCCGAAAGGATATTGAACATTACCAGCGAAAACGCAAGAAACAGAATTGTTGCGTGGATAACTGGTGAATCCCGATACAACACGCTGTCGATAATCAAATAACCAAGCCCTGGCAATGAGAACACACGCTCTACAATCGCAGAGCCGGCCATACAAAGCCCGAGCATCTGGCAAAAGCTGGGAAGAAGTGTTACTACTGCGTTGGGGAGTGCATATCGCAATAAGATTTTTCCTTCTGATAAGCCTCTGCAACGAGCATAGAAAGCACTATCCTGCTCCATTTCTTTTTGAATATTATTCGCCAGCATAGGTGAAAACAGTGCAATACACCCAATACCAATGCAGACTGCGGCTGGGAGATATCGCATCAATCCTGTGTTTCCTGCCACCGATGTCAGGCCGAGCTTGACAGCAAAAATATCAAGGTAGGTGCTGGCAAAGAAAAAGGATGGGATGGACACCCCTGCAATACACAGAAAAATCAGTGCATGACCAATCATTCTTTTTCTTGTCAAATAACAAAGACAGCCGAATAGAAGAATGAAAACTGCTTGAATAACGGCTGAAATCAATACAATCGTTACTGTAATGCCAATAGCCGTTGTGACTTTCTCAAACACTGGCTGCCCGCTTACAAAGGATTTTCCAAAATCCAAATGGAGTGCATCCCGTACCCAAGTCACATACTGTACGGGCAGCGGATCATTGAGCCCCATATCTTCCCGCAGCGCCTCCATCTGCTCATCCGTAAAGCTAAATGCTGCAAATGATCGGCGAGCATACGCTTCTGCCGGATCGATGGGCGATAGGCGCACAAGCAGGAAAGAAATCAGCGTGACAACAACAAGCGTTATCAGCATTTCAAGGACTTTATTGACAATAAATCGCCTTGTTGCCTTGCTCATTTGTTTCCCTCCTAAAAAAATAAGCTTTGCGGTTAGAGAAGTCTAACCACAAAGCTTATGATACTTTATATTTAATTATTGCTCCACTCCCAGAAGCCCCAATCTATCCAAAAAGCCAATCAATTTCTACTCTTTCGGTATTCGCTGGGAGATTGCCCTATGATCTCCTTAAAAGCAGTGGAAAATTTATTGGGATTTTCGTATCCGACCATTCCAGCTATCTCCGCTATTGACATCTTTGTTGTAACTAAGAGTTGGGTAGCTGCCTGCATTTTATATTCACGTTGAAATGCGTGGATTGGTTTCCCGTAGACCGCCTTAAAACAGTCCTTCAAAGCGGTAAGACTCATCCCATATCTATCTGCAATACTTTTCAATGTTTCTCGGCTATCTAATTGGTTTGCCAACTCACATTTTAGTACTTTAATCTTTTTGATTTGGTTAGCGGAATAGTATGCAGCAGTCTCAAAATTCTCTTGCGGGAGCATCTGGGAAAGCAGAAAAAGACTCTCCAATACTTTTAACCGTAAGTATCCCATAGGAGCTGTATCTCGTACTTCACAGATTTCTTGAAACACATGACGCAGATTGGGAGGAGTCTTAATAATCGAACAACAATGGCCGTCACAGAATTTGTCTATCAATTCTTTCAGATTTATTGAAACGCCCTCTACAACATTTTCAAAAATCAGTCCGGTTATATCTAAGTCGATAATAAATGCAACTCCATCGTAATATCCAATCGGAAATTCTGGTGGTTCTCGTTCGGGAGATAGAAGGCTAACCGCGAAATCTCCTTCACCCAAGTAGGTAACAAAGCCATGCTTATACTCACACTCAAATCTTCCGGCACGACAGTATGCTATTTCTAAAATGTTTGGCATCGCTCTATTTCGCATACGGCATGAGGAGGCCTCAAAAGTTGAATATGCTAAATCAATACCAGGAAATAGATGGTAGCAGTGCATAAATCCGTTTGGCGTATCGCATTGCATTTGGTACTTAGTTTCATTTTCGTTTTCTTCCATGATTTTTGCTTTAGTTCCGAAAACATCCAACTTTGCAATTTCTGCGTTTTCCATTAGCCGCATTTAGGACAGCATCTCCTTTCGCAGTTAGTTGTAGGTAACTTAATATCATATTAGCACAATCATAAAGGAAAGTCTATTTTTATCACGCTCAAAACACGTTTGGATTTCGGAATTATAAAATGTAGATAGTTCATGGCGTTTTTCTTTTGAAAAAGTTTACCTGCGGTTTGCCAAATTGCGGCTGTGCCGCCGTTATAGTAGTGAGGGAGATACCGTAGCAAGCATAGGGAGTGTAGCCACACTCCCGAAAAAGCACCTGTCTGTGCTTTGCTTGTTGGGATAATCCCAAACCCTTATTCGGAGCGGAAAGGACGGTGAACAAATGGCAAACCGAACGCGGAATATTGTGCTGCGCGTTCCTGTGACTGCCGAGGAACGGGCAATGATCGAGCGTAAAATGCAGCAGATGGGAACGGGCTGTTTTTCCGTTTATGCGCGGAAAATGCTCATAGACGGCTATGTGATCCGGCTGGATTACAGCGACGTGAAAGCAATGACCGCCGAGCTGCAAAAAATCGGCACAAACATCAATCAGATTGCAAAGCGCGTGAACGCTACGGGAACGCTCTATGCGCAGGACATAGAGGACATCAAGGGGGCGATGGCGGAGATATGGCAATTACAAAGATCCATCCTATCAAAAGCACCCTGAAAAAAGCCATTGACTATATCGCTGATCCTGCAAAGACCGACGATAAGTTGCTGGTGTCCTCGTTCGGCTGCGCCGTGGAAACCGCAGACCTTGAGTTTGAAAAAACACGGCTGCTTGCCATGCAGAAAGGCAACAATCTCGCCCACCACCTGATACAGGCATTTGAGCCGGGTGAGGTCAGCTATGCGCAAGCCCATGAGATCGGGCGGCAGCTTGCCGATGAAATCCTCGGCGGCAAATATGAGTATGTCATTGCTACTCACATCAACAAGGAGCATTGCCATAACCATATTATTTTCTGTGCCGTGGATTTTGCGGAGCATAAGAAGTACATTTCCAACCGCAAAAGCTACGCGCAGATCCGCCGTGTCAGCGACAGGCTATGCCGGGAAAACGGGCTGTCCGTTGTCGCGCCCGGCGTGGAGCGCGGCAAGCAGTATGCCGAATGGGACGCGCAGCGGAAAGGGACAAGCTATAAGCAAAAGCTAAAAATCGCCATCGACAGGCTCATTCCCATTTCCAAAGACCTTGACGACCTCCTGCGTCGGTTGGAAGCCGAGGGGTATGAAATCAAGCGTGGAAAGTATATCTCATTCCGCGCTCCCAGTCAGGAGCGATTTACCCGTGCAAAGACGTTGGGTGAAGCTTACACCGAGGAAGCCATAGCCGAACGCATCAAGGGCAAGGTCATTCTGAAAACGCCAAAGCCGGAGCGCGGCAGCGTGTCGCTGCTGATTGACATTGAAAACTGCATCAAGGCGCAGCAATCCGCAGGCTATGAACGCTGGGTAAAAATTGAAAATCTGAAACGCGCTGCCCGCACAATGGTATTTCTCGACCAGCACGATATTTCCCACTATACGGATTTGGAGCAGAAGATTGCGGAGCTTCAGAACAGTAACGAGCAGACCGCCGCTGCGCTGAAAGCAGCAGAACACCGTCTGTCTGATCTGGCGCTGCTGATAAAGCATACTGCCACCTACAAGGAGCTAAAGCCGCTGTATAGCGAATACAAAAAGTCCCGTGACAAGGAAAAGTATCTGCGTGGACGTGAGCGCGAAATCATTCTCTTTGAAGCGTCGGCGCGGGCACTGAAAGCGTCGGGTGTCGGTGACAAGCTCCCCGACCTTGCCAAGCTGCGTGAGGAATATTCCAGACTGTCCGAAGAAAAGGATCGGCTGTACGCTGAGTACGGAAGCCTGAAAAAATGTATGCGGGAATACGATGCCGTCAAGCAGAACATCGACAGCATCCTGTCCCCCAATCGTGGGCAGGAACAGGATAAGGCATTATAGCTTCTCTGATATTCACACATTAGTTTCAAACAATTTAATGTGTGTTCGTCAATTCGCTGTTGACAGATGCACATTATTTTTCTATAATATAATGTGTGATTGTCAAAGCGAGGTGAGCAACATGAACGCCAAGGAGAGAATCGAAGAACTGCTGGAAGCGTCGGAGGACGGCACGATCACCGCAGCGCAGGTAACGGAAGCCGGACTGCACCGCAGTATTTTACAGGAATTTGTCAAAAGCGGCGAGATGTACCGCTTTGGGCGCGGCCTGTATGTGCGGAGCAGCGCATGGGAGGACGATTTCTACCTCTTACAGCGCAAGTATGGGCGCGGGATTTACTCGCACGATACCGCTCTGTATCTGCTGGGCTATTCAGACCGTACCCCGGCGAAATATACGATGACCTTTCCCAAGGGCTACAATGCCCCGTCCTTGAAGCAGGAAAATTTAATTGTCAAGCGCGTTGTGCCGGAAAACTACGAGTTCGGCAGAATTGAAATTGAATCCCCCTCCGGCAATCCAATTCGTGTTTACGATTTGGAACGGACGCTGTGCGACATCCTGCGCGGCAGCGGCAGCGATGTTCAGATCGTCGGAGAAGCTATGAAACGCTATGCAGCGTCCAAGGACAAGAACATTCACAAACTGATGCAGTACGCAGACCAGCTTCGTGTGAAGCCCAAGGTGCTGCGATACATGGAGGTTTTGCTATGATTACAAAAAATCCAATGCAACTGAAAGCCTTTATCAAGAACAAAGCGGCAGAGAAGCATATCTCGGCGCAGCTTGTCATGCAGAACTATATGTTGGAACGGCTGCTGGAACGGATCTCGCTCTCGCCCTATAAGAACAATTTCATTCTCAAAGGCGGATTTCTGATTTCCGCCATTGTGGGACTGGACACGCGGGCGACAATGGATCTGGACACGACAATCAAGGGCTTCACCCTGACGCATGAAGCAATCCGCAAAATCTTTACAGAGATTTGCGCTGTCCAGATTGCCGACGACGTGCAGTTTGAGGTCGTCGGTATCTCTGACATTCGGGAAACCGACGATTACCCCGGCATCCGGGTCGCGCTGAAAGCGAACTATCCGCCGATCAGCGTACCGCTGACGGTGGATGTCACCACGGGCGACATGATAACGCCCCGTGAGGTGGAATACACATTCTCCCTGCTGTTCGATGACCGCACAATCAGTATTCTTGCCTATAACCTTGAAACGGTGCTGGCGGAAAAGCTGGAAACCGTGCTGTCCCGCAACATTGCGAATACCCGTCCGAGAGATTATTACGACGTACATATCCTGTACGCGCTGCGCGGCGCGGATTGCGACAAAGCGACGCTGCGCCGGGCGCTGGAACAAACAACGCAGAAACGCGGCAGCGGCATGATCCTGACAGACTACCCGGAGATTATGAAAGAGATCCGCGAAAGCGATACGCTCCGTAGGCTGTGGGAGAAATACAGCCGCGAGTATGAGTACGCAAAGGATATTTCCTTTGATGATACCTGTAATACCATTCAGACAATTATGGACGCAATCATGGTGTAAACGAAAGGAGGCTTCTTTATGGGTTGGTTGGCAGCGCAGGGCGCGATTATGGCGATTGGGCTTTTCATCGGGCTTGTCTGCTCGGTGATCGGACTATTCTTCGGGCATATCATTCTCTTTGACAGCATTGCTCTCGGCATTGCCGCCGGAGTGTGCTGCAATCAGTTTACTGCAATTCATCCGGCGCTGTGCCTTGTGATTGGCATTGCAACCTTCCTGCTGCTGTTGTGGCTGCAAAATACCAGCATCGGCTTCTGGCTCGTGGGCGGCCTGCTCACGCTGATCTATGCAGCGGTGTTCGGGCTGCTGGCCTACTTCATTTCGGAGCATGATTCCATCTGGGGCTGGGTGATTTTCGGTCTGGTGTTCCTTGTGGTCGGTGCGCTGCACCTACGCGCACGGGATAACTGAAAGCAAGCGCATAGTCACGGCCTAGAGTGCCTGTATGCCTTGCTGGGCGCGGCTTTGTAGCGTGGAGAACGCAAGGGTCGTATGTTTTCCTGCCAGTTATGAAAAACGAGTTTGAAAGCGTGACAAATGAGATTGAAAGGAATGATTAGGTCAGTTTACAAGGAACTACACGCAGACCGTGAAACGGGCTGCTGACAACAAACGGCGCTATGCTCCCGGCTGGGTGCATAGCACCTGTTTGTTGCGGGGGTTTCCAAAGGGGGCAGCGCCCCATTTGGCACACGACTTTGCGGAGCAAAGTGTAGTGTGTTATACGCTCTGTCGGCGTTGCCCTGAAAATACCGTTGCCGCCGGGGAGGGCAAGGGCATTTGACGCGGCAGGAAAGCAGGGCTTTGTTTGGGGCTGGTAAGCCGGAAACAAAGGGCTGATTTCAGCAGCAGACAGGGCGTATTATGAAAGCCCCCGTCCCTCGTCCTCCGCCCCCGGCCTATGGGACAAAAAGTCCCAAAGCTCTGGACACCGTGACCAGATGTGTGGCCACACTCCGGGAAAAGTAGCAGGACGGCAGGAAACCGTCAAGGCTGAAATGAATGGGCTGACGCCCGGCCTTGACCGTTCCCCGCCGCCCCGCTGGATGGGTGGACAAGGTGGCCAATCCCTAAAAGTGTTTGGCCGCACTCGTTCATTTTGGGGCCTTTCTTCTCCCAAAATTGAAATGGGCGGGAAAGCCCTAAAATGGCTTTCCCGCCTTGATTACCCATTAGCAAAGACGGGCGAGACTGTCAACGGCGGCGCTGAAAGCGCCGTTCATCTTGACCGTTGACTGGCTCGCCTGGCTTTGCTACTGCCCGTAAGAGATGGAAAAACAAGATGGAAAACAAGGTTAAAAATGGTTGACAAGTCTATCGGATGTGTGTTATACTGTGCGACAGTTTGAGATTGGAAGGAGGCTTACGTGTGTTAATTTGTGTACGCTAATAAGCAATAAAAAGTAGAAGTACCTTTCCACATGATGGTGGGCTTTTTTTGCGTGCGTATGCAAAGGAACACGTAGGTTTGACACGAGCAGTCTTTGAACTGTATCGTGGTGTTTTTTCGTGCTTTGTTGTTATGCAGGCGTCTGCCCTCTCTGTGGGACAACGCCTGCTTTTTATTGCAGAAACAAAGGAACAATGCAATAAAAAAGGAGGTTCGCATTATGACCCAAAACAACAATTCATGGAGAAAAACTTATTTTACACTTCTTGCCGGACAAGCAATATCCTTTATTAGCAGCGGTATTTTGCAAATGGCCATTATCTTTTATTTGGTTGCGAAAACTAATTCTGCAATCATATTGACGGCGGCAACACTGATTGGATTTTTGCCGCAAGCCTGTTTAGGCCCGTTTGCAGGTGCTTTTGTTGACCGGCACAGCCGTAAAAGCGTAATGATTGGTGCGGATTTGATAATTGCCGCCGCTGGCGGTATTCTGGCGCTGGTGGCGTTTTACATGGAATTGCCCGTATGGTCTATTATGGTTGTCCTGTTAATCCGAAGTGCGGGAACTGCTTTTCATTCTCCAGCATTCAGCGCAGCAACACCTATGATTGTGCCAAAAGAGGAACTTACAAAATGCGCTGGTTACACGCAGACCATGCAAGCAGTAAGTGCGATTATCAGTCCAGCTGCCGCAGCGTTTTTATATGCTGTTTGGCCTCTTAATGCAATTATATTGTTAGATATTGTGGGTGCAATCCTTGCCTGTGTGACTGTTGCGATTTCGTCCATACCAACGCCTGAACTATGTCCAGAAACGAAAAGACAACAGTTTTTACAGGATATGAAAGAGGGGTATGTGGTATTAAAGCAAAACAGGGGCCTCTTTGCTCTGCTCTGGATTGGTGTAATTTATATGTTCTTTTATATGCCAATCAGTACGCTTTTTCCTCTCATCTGTATGTCATACTTCAAAGGAACACCGGCCCATGCCTCTGCCGCTGAAATTGCTTTTGCGGTTGGTATGCTGCTTGGCGGAGTCATTCTGAGCATTTGGGGCGGTTTTAAGAAACGGCGGTACACCATCGGTCTTTCCGTTCTCCTGATGGGCGTTAGCAATATGCTCTCCGGGCTTTTGCCGCCAGACGCATTTCTTGTCTTTGTTGTGTGCTGTACTGTTATGGGAATTTCCGCTCCATTTTACGGTGTGCAAGATGCGATTTTTCAAGAAACGGTCAAACCAGAATATCTGGGGAGAGTTTTTTCTCTACTGACAAGCGCCGCTTCCCTCGCCATGCCGTTTGGCCTTGTCATTTCCGGGCCTCTGGCGGAGCGGCTGGGAGTTGAGAAATGGTTTGTCATTTGCGGAATTGGCATTATCATCGTTGCGCTTGCCGTATTTTTACTACCCGGTTTGAGAGAGATTGACAATACGCAATAATCAACTGCACCTTTTTCTATTACTAAACAAAATGCCTGGATGGTGGTTCTGAAAAACCAGAACCGCCGTTCAGGCATTTTTTATCTTCGTCCTCTCTGCGGTTTTGGATTCTTCAGCAAGTCGGATTTTTCCGCAATCTTTTTCAGCCACTTCCGTTCTTCTACTGACAGCTTCCTAAAATTCAGCTTGAGCCGTTTGCAGATAAACGCCAAGTACGCTTGTTCCGTGTCGCTGTCCTGGCTGACGATTTCACCAGCAGTTTCCAGCATTTCTTTTAGCGGGTTATCCTCTGGGACGCTGAAAAAATCGTCCTTGTGTGTTTCCCGCAGAGCAAGGGCAATCCCGTTTATGTCCCGTTGTATCACATAGCGGCAAAACTCGTCCTCATCAATATGGGCGGTGATAAGCTGTCTTAACTGCGTATCACTCATGCCAGGATTATGCTTTTTTATAACAGTTGCGCTCATCGTGTCCACTATGGCGTTTGCACCCTGCGCCTGTTTCAGTGCCGTTCCGTTCACATAGATTTCAAGGTCAGCCATCAGCCGGGGGAAATCCGGGTGCGCCGCCAGCTCACACAGCAGGGTATTGTCTATCCTCCCGCTTTTCAGCAGGTCAATCATTTCATCACTCAAACGCAGGTCTGCAAGATCGGCGTTTGGGTGATTTTTCATTTCAGACAGCCCCAGCAGATAATCAGCGGTCACACCGTAAAACTTCGCCAGCCGGATAAGGGCATAGTGGCTGATGTCCTTGAAGTCTTCCGTTTCGTAACTGCCCAGCGCAGACTTGGAAAGCCCGGTCTGCTCCGCAAGCTGCCCCAGCGTCAAGCCACGCTCCACACGTAGGTCTTTTAATCGCTCTTGTATGGATAAAGACATATTCACCCTCCTTGCTAGCTCAACGAAAGAGAAGCCGTTATGCTATGTACTATGCTCATAGCATAACGGCATAGGCATTTACAGTTTTATTTTACCATTTGCTACATCTTCACGAAATTTATCAACAAGCTTCGCTGTCAGCTTGGATTTACCGTAGTGTTCAAGTACAAAAGTACGATAACTTTTTCCATCTACAAGCACATCACTTTTTCTGGTCAACAACCAATTTCCGTTACCTCCTCCCTGTTCTCTAATATTCCAGTCTTTCCCATATCTTTTATAGATTTCATCTTTTTTACCTTGAACAGACATTGATTCGCTTGGAATATAAACAATTTGCATAATAGCTCCTCCTTTATTTTGTGCAAGAAGACCAGAAACCTGAATTTGTCTTTTATCTTTTTTTGATTATATCACAAATCCGAGAGCGTGGAAATAGGGAGTTTTTCAGGCTGATTTCCTACCTCTTGGATATACGGCACAGGCGGTCAAAAAGGTGTAGACTTGGGATAGTTCATCGATGGACAAGCACCTTGGAAACAGAACACGCCAAAGAAAACGGAGGGACGCATGAGCAAAAGACCCTATCAACACCTGCCGCCGCTGGAACACAGGCCGGACGGCTCCCCCTACCGCATAACCCCGCCCCAGAAGAGACGAGCCAGCGGCCTGATACGCCGGGAGTGCTGCAACTGCGAGGACGGAAACTGCCTTGCGCTGGACGATGGCGACACCTGCGCCTGTCCGCAGATGATTTCGTTCTCCGTCTGCTGCAAGTGGTTCCGCTGGGCGGTCTTGCCGCTGGACAGGACGCTGGAAGCGGAGATTTACCGGGACAGGGACTTGAAACGCTGTGCGGAGTGCGGCGGTGTGTTCGTCCCGAAGTCCAACCGGGGCAAATACTGCCCGGACTGCGCCGCCAGAGTTCACAGGCGGCAGAAAACAGAAAGTGAACGGAAAAGGAGGTCTGCTGTGGACAGTTAAGAGCGGGAAAAGCCTTGATTTGCAAGGCTCCGCAAGCCCTCAACCGGGGCGGCTGGTATCATTTATCATTCGCCCCGGAAAACGGGCCTCTAACCGTCCACAAAACACGCTATGACAAACACGATTTATATTCACCAGCCGGAAAAGGCGTTCAGTTTCACCCGGCTCCCCAATTTCCTTTTTGAAGCACCCACATTCCAGCCCTTGAGCAACGAAGCGAAGGTGCTGTATGCCTTTGTCCTGCGCCGGGCGGAGTTGTCCCGGAAGAACGGCTGGGCGGACGAGTACGGGCGGGTCTACCTGTACTACCCCATCTGCGAGGTGGTCGCTTTGCTCCGCTGCGGGCGGCAGAAAGCGGTCAACACCCTGCGGGAGTTGCAGTATGCGGGGCTGGTGGAAATCCAGAAACAGGGCTGTGGAAAACCCAACCGCATTTACCCGAAATCCTATGAAGCGGTTCCAAACACCGACTTCAAGAAATCCGGTTATGGTACGCCGGAGGGCTGAAAACCGTACTTGGCGAGTACGAAAATCAATCCTCTTGAAGTACGGAAATCTGACGGTATATAGAAATACAGAGATTAAAACCATCTATTTACATTCATTCCATTCCAATCCTATCAGAGATATTTTCGGCGGGAAAACCCGCCGGAAAGGAATGGAATGGGGAAAGGAGTTCAATGGCACAACACGCAATTTTGCGATTTGAGAAGCACAAGGGCCACCCGGCGGGGCCGCTGGAAGCCCACCATGAACGGAAAAAGGAGCAGTACGCCAGCAACCCGGACATTGACACCAGCCGGAGCAAGTACAATTTCCACATCGTCAAGCCGGATGGCCGCTACTACCATTTCATTCAGAGCCGCATCGAGCAGGCCAGATGCCGCACCCGCAAGGACAGCACTCGGTTTGTGGACACGCTGATTACCGCCAGCCCGGAGTTTTTCAAGGGCAAGTCCCCAAAGGAGATAGCGGCCTACTTCCAGAGGGCGGCGGACTTCCTCATTGACCGGGTGGGCCGGGAGAACATCGTTTCGGCTATGGTACACATGGATGAAAAAACGCCCCATCTGCACTTGGTCTTTGTGCCGCTGACAAAGGACAACCGCCTGTGCGCCAAAGAAATTATCGGCAACCGGGCCAATCTGACGAAGTGGCAGGACGATTTTCACGCCTGTATGGTGGAGCAGTACCCCGACCTGGAGCGTGGGGAAAGCGCCAGCAAGACGGGCCGGAAGCATATCCCCACCCGGCTGTTCAAACAGGCGGTCAACCTCTCCAAACAGGCGAGGGCCATTGAAGCGGTTCTCTCCGGCATTACCCCGCTGAACGCCGGAAAGAAGAAAGAGGAAGCCCTCTCCATGCTGAAAAAGTGGTTTCCGCAGATGGAGAACTTCTCCGGGCAACTGAAAAAATACAAGGTCACAATCAATGACTTGTTAGCGGAAAATGAAAAGCTGGAAGTCAGGGCAAAGGCCAGCGAAAAAGGCAAGATGAATGACACGATGGAACGGGCGAAGTTAAAAAGCGAACTGGACGATATGCGGCGGCTGGTTGACCGTATCCCGCCGGAGATTTTAGCGGAACTGAAACGGCAACAGCGGCAGCATGGAAAGGAAAGGTGATCTTATAAGTAATATCAGATACAAAAAGGAAATCGAAATCGTGACTTTTCAGGGAAAGGAAATCACACTGGAAAATCTCTCCCCGGTGTTCACGCCGGAACAGGAAGCAGCCAAACGCCGGGAACTGGAACAGCAGCTTTATGAGGTGTTCCGCAAGTACGCCGACAAGCGGGAGAGTGAGGAAGCCGGGACATAAGGTTTTCCAAACCCATCATTGATTTGCGGGGCTGCTGGCGGTATAATAGAACTGTCAGCAGCTCCGTTTCTTTTTTAAGAAAAGGAGCGACAATATGAACAATCGGATAGACGCAATCTATGCAAGACAATCGGTAGACAAAAAGGACAGCATTTCCATTGAAAGCCAGATTGAATTTTGCAAATACGAGTTGAAAGGCGGTAACTGCAAGGAATACACAGACAAAGGGTACAGCGGCAAGAACACAGACCGTCCGAAGTTTCAAGAACTGGTGCGGGACATCAAGCGGGGCTTGATTGCAAAGGTCGTGGTTTACAAGCTCGACCGTATCAGCCGTTCCATTCTGGACTTTGCCAACATGATGGAGCTGTTCCAGCAGTACAATGTGGAGTTTGTGTCCTCTACGGAAAAGTTTGATACCTCCACGCCGATGGGACGGGCCATGCTGAATATCTGTATCGTGTTCGCCCAGCTTGAACGGGAAACGATACAGAAGCGGGTAACGGACGCTTACTACTCCCGCAGTCAGCGGGGCTTTAAGATGGGCGGGAAAGCCCCTTACGGCTTCCATACGGAGCCTATCAAGATGGACGGTATCAACACAAAGAAGCTGGTGGTAAACCCGGAGGAAGCGGCCAATATCCGGCTGATGTTTGAGATGTACGCCCAGCCCACAACTTCCTACGGGGACATTACCCGGTACTTTGCCGAACAGGGGATTTTGTTCCATGGCAAAGAGCTGATACGCCCCACGCTGGCGCAGATGTTACGCAATCCTGTCTATGTGCAGGCAGACCTTGATGTGTACGAATTTTTCAAAAGTCAAGGTACAGTCATTGTCAATGACGTTGCCGATTTTACGGGCATGAACGGCTGCTATCTGTATCAAGGGCGAGATGTAAAGGCCAGCAAGAAAAACGACTTAAAAGACCAAATGCTGGTACTGGCTCCCCATGAGGGTATCGTCCCCTCCGACACCTGGCTGACCTGCCGCAAGAAGCTGATGAACAACATGAAAATCCAGTCTGCCCGGAAAGCCACCCACACATGGCTGGCAGGAAAAATCAAGTGCGGGAATTGCGGGTATGCTCTTATGAGTATCTACAATCCCTCCGGCAAACAGTATCTCCGCTGCACGAAACGGCTGGACAATAAAAGCTGTCCTGGCTGTGGGAAAATCATCACTTCGGAACTGGAAGCGGTTGTTTATCAGCAGATGGTAAAGAAGCTGGCAAGCTACAAGACGCTGACAGGAAAAAAGAAAGCGGCAAAGGCAAACCCGAAAATCACCGCCCTGCAAGTGGAACTTGCCCATGTAGACAGCGAGATTGAAAAGCTGGTGGACAGTCTGACGGGGGCAAACAATGTCCTGTTCTCCTATGTGAATGTGAAGATAGCGGAACTGGACGGGCGCAAGCAGGAACTTCTGGCAAGGATAGCGGAGTTGACTGTGGAGGCCATCAGCCCGGAACAGGTCAGCCAGATTTCCGGCTACCTCGATACCTGGGAGAATGTATCTTTTGATGACAAGCGGCGTGTGGTGGATTTGATGATCACCACCATAGCCGCCACAAGCGACAGCTTGAACATCACATGGAAAATCTGACTGGCGGCACCCCTCCCGTCAGATACCTACCCTGTGTAGTCCCTTGTAAACTGTACTTTGTATATGTTCAAATATCCTTTGGCAGTAACGATTGATACAAACATATTTGACGCAGCAAGATTTGACTTGTGCGATACAAGCACCCTCAAAATACTCGAAAACTATGTTAAAAGCGGGAAAATTAAGGTTGTTTTAAGT
This sequence comes from Clostridiaceae bacterium Marseille-Q4149, assembly GCA_018228685.1. Lineage (GTDB taxonomy): Bacteria > Bacillota > Clostridia > Oscillospirales > Oscillospiraceae > Vescimonas > Vescimonas cirricatena. Next base: position 209,410 of record CP073691.1, on the reverse strand, counting down.
GATATTGTTGTACGAGAATCAAAAAGACATATTGCAGATCAGGTCAAAAAAATATGTGGGATTATGAGAAAGGCAAGAGCTGCCGCTTTGGAGGGATCTACTGAACATCTCATAACCACTATTGGTCTGGGCGAGATATTGAGAATCGTAAAAAACAAAGATGAACTCATATCCAAAGGTGAGGAAATGTTCGATGATTTTCTCCGAACGATCAATGCCGAGATTCTTGGTGTAGATTTAATAGATGTAGGTTTGATACTCGGTGATTATTTTGAGACTAAGCCACCTTTTGAAAACGGTGAAAAGAAAAAAAGTGAGTTTCCAGACGCATTTATTGCTCAACAGATCAGAAAGCGATTTGGCGAAACGGAAAAAGTTGTAATTGTTAGCAACGATAAAGGTTTTATAAGGGCTTGTGGAGAAAGTGAAAATCACCGTTTCTTCAACTCCTTAGGCGAGTTATATAACGCAATAAGTAAAGAAGATGCGGCTTATGATGAAACAATGGCTGTTATCAAGGAACTACAATTACGCATAAGCGCTGCTGTGAACGAGTATATCAAAGACAACGAAAATATAGATGTGCATGGCCTTTCATACGACAAAGACGGGATAGAATCCGGGTACGATTACAATGAATTTTATCTGCATAGTATTTCAGATGTAACATTTTCTGTCCACTCCGTAGATGAAATTTCCGACAACATTTCTATTGTCACGCTCTCATGTAAAGCAGATATTTCCGCTGATTGCTATTATGAGGATTATGCCAATGCCCCTTGGGATCCCGAAGAAAAAGAATATGTATTTGTTGATACAATAAAAATGCGCGAGGAACATAAAGCACGGTTTGGGTGCAGAATCGAGATTGACCGAGCAGAAAAGACGTTCAAAGTGTTTCCGTTTACAGTTATTTTGGGTGGCGATTCAAGACGCAACAGATATGAGGTTGAAGAACACCCCGTCGAAGATGATGAAGAAGAAATTCGGGATATGGACAGAGAAGCACTTGGATTTCAGGCGCTCGGAAGCTATGAATCATACTTAGAGGATAATTTGCCTGATTCACATTTTTACGCAGATATAATCGAAAGGTTTGAGAAAATAAATGGCTTATACCGAAAGTATGATGACTGCTGTATTAGTTTTGATAACTTGTTGGCCGAACTTAATACTGCCAATCCTAAAGAGATCATCAAACTGATATACGAAAGATTGTTGGAAATATCAGATATACCGCACATTGCCAATATAGAAAACATCACAGATTCAGATATTGAAGAAATCCAAGCATGGGCAAATGCTCAATATGAAAGAGTATCTGAGATCGCAGATATAGGCACGCTGCCGGATGTAATGTCTTTCGGGGAAACGATTGTAATTAAGGGTGTAGACGGCAGTAAAGCATCATTGTCCATAGGTGATAATCAGATAAGCCCTGACGAGGGCAGCGAAGAAGTTATTGATATTTTCTTCTCTAACGGGGCTGAAAATACGACCAGCGGATATATAAAACTGACTGTTGGCTATTTGAATTTTGATGAAGATGGTGGAGCTGCGGATGGTCTAAGTGATGATGTCGAATACGAATATGACGATATACTAAAAGAACTGGATAATTTTATTTATGCTCAAAATTGTCTTATTGAAAAAGGCACTCGTATTGCTGAGATTATCAGCGAAGCCATAAAAACAAATGGTGACAATACCTAAAACAAAAAACGCGAGACGCAGCAGCCATCATCGGCTGCCGCGCCCCGCGTCGTCTTTTACTCTGCGTCGGAAAGCGTCATGGTGAACTGTGCTTCCTCAAATGCTGCGTCGGTCATGTTATGCAGCTTATGGATCGTCTGCTCCGCCAGCGAACGCATATCTGCGTCCATATCCGGCAGCGCGTCGGAAATTGCCGCAATCGTCCTGCGGCGGTCGTACTTGTGGTAAATGCAGATCAGATTTTCTTCCTCAATGGTGAACGGAACATTGTCCATGCTCATACCTCCAAATCATTATCTTTTGCCTTTGCCGCTGCTTTTTTGGGTGCAGCGGCTTTTTTTGACTGCCCCTCTTTGAGCTGCGCCCGGACAGAGGGACGCTGCTTGCGCAGCGGCAGATCGCGCCGCTCGTCCTTGCTGATAAAAGCGAAAACGCCGTGTCTGTCCTTGACAGAGGAAAGATACAGCGTCTTATACGGAAGCAACGCAAATAGCCGCTCATGCTCCTTGCTGGATGCGATACGCTCAAACCACGGCGACACTTCTACTACAAAATGCGTTCCGTTGGGGCTGTTGGACGCTTGCAGGGATTGAAACGCTGCCGAAAGGCGCTGTGCTTCGGCAAGCACCTTTTCGTCGGAGAGCCGCCCGATATGTTCCTTGAAATTGCCGGGTTTCAGCCGTTCACGCTTCCGGCTCTCGTCGCGCAGCAGATCCCGCAGCGCGTCCGGGTCATGCGGCACGGCTTCATAGCGCACAAACTTTCCGTACTCACGGTCCGGCGTCGCTTCAAATCGGTATTCCTTGGGCAACTCCCATGAGCCTTTTTCATAGATCAGACGGTTATTGTCTGTCCGTAAGGCGGTCTGGATTGCAAGCTCGGCTTTCGCTGCATAGTCCAGCTCATAAATGCTGCCTTTTACCTTGCCGCTCTCCATGCCGGACAGCACCACGGCATAGGCAAGCACACGCTCCTTGGTCTGCTCATGGTAGAAGCGGAATGTATTATGCTCCCGCGTTCCGCGCAGAAACACAGGTTATCAGCTCCTTTCGCTCACTTCGCCGTGCCGCGCCGGAGGGCGGTCAGCTTGCCCGGCTCATACGGACATTCCGCGTGCACACAGAACTGGTACTTCCAATGCGGACGGTAAAAGTGACAGGTATTGCAATCTTCACAGTCGGCACAGCCGCCGTTTTCGTAGCGGTCAAAGCCGGGCTTTCCCCGCATAAGCATTTCAAACACACGGCTGCTGCCGTTCGTAAAGTACATTGTGGCTGCACCTCCTTTCAGATTTGGGCAGAAAAAAACGCCGTAGACTTTTCTCAAAATCTACGGCGTGGGCGTATGCGAAAAGGGATGCTGCCTTGCGGTAACATCCCTTTTGACGCTTGGTTATTCAATTTTTGAGCTAACCTGTTTGCCCTCTGCCCTTAAAAGCGTTGATTTTACTGGGTTTCTGCTTGTTTTCCTATGTCAACGCTCTTAAGCGGGTGGCTTTGTTTATGCTGCTTTCTGGCAAGAGGACAGATGCGCTCTGTTTTTGCGTGCAGTCCTTGCCGTTAGCAGAACGGCTCCAGTTGAAAGGCCAGCTCCGTGCGGCCCACAACGGCGTGATGGTTGTTGTAAAGGTTTTTGTCGTGATAGCGGGGCAGAGAACAGGCTTCCTCCGGCGTGATGACGCCGAGCTGGGTGAGAACCGAGAGGATGGCATACGGGACGATGGAGGAGGCGCCGTCCTCCATTTTGAGGGCAATGCCGATCCCCTTATCTTTGATGCCCACGGCATAGAATGCGCTGGCACCCGATTTGCAGAAGATGCGGTCGCCGAAGGCGGCCATCAGCTGCGTGCAGACGCGATCGGTCCCTGCCACCATTTCCGGATGTGCTGTCATGGCGGACGTGATGCGCCGGATGACAGCGGCCCGGGTGGGGGCGAAAAGCGTGGGGAGAGACATACGGGCGTAGCCCTGTGCCAGCCGGTAAAGGGGCAGCGCGTGGACCGGAACGCCGCAGCCGTCCACGGCCAACTGGACTTCGGAGGTCTCTACGCCGCACATTTCAGCGAACACCGAGAGGATACGCTGCTGAACAGGGTGCTCCAATGCAGTATAGTTCTCCAAAGACTCCCCGAAATGGCGGGCGGTAATGAGCATACCGGCGTGCTTTCCGGAGCAGTCGCAGTAGATGGGCGCCCGGGGAATACCGGCAATCTTCAAGGCGTCCTCGGCAGGGACATACATGGGGTATTCTGCCCCGCAGCATAGCTGATCGGGGGAGAGCCCTGCCTTGTGCAGAATGCTCTCCACGGCCTTTACATGAAAGGGCTCCCCGTTATGGGAGGAGCAGATGACGGCCAGCTCCTGCGGGGTAATGCCATAATGCTCCAGCGCACCGCTCTCTGCCACGGGAATTGCCTGAAGGGGCTTGGCGGAAGAGCGGGCAAACGTAAGACGCTCCGGATCACCGAGCTTCCAAAGTATCCGGCCTGTGTGATCCGTTACCGCGATATGTCCCCGATGGATCTGATCCACCAGCTCACCGCGGTATTGATAGGCAATAACAGCCATAGCATATACCTCCGTTTCTTAGATCACAAAGTAGAAAAAGCGCAGCACATCACCGTAATCATCGGCATCAAAGGCCACGGTGGTGGGAGAGATGAGGCTGGCGCCGGGATAGTGGGAGCATCCATAGGCGTCATAATGATGTACATAGGTGATCTCCACGTGGAAGTGATCGGGAAGCGCCGGAGGTGTGGCTGTTTTTGCCGCCGCCACAGCCTTGGCCATCATGCCTTCGATCTCTTCGCGGACAAGCTCCGGGGTCTTTGTCAGAACGCCGTAGCCGTGGCCGGATTTGGTCGGTACGGTCAGCAGGCCGGGTACGGTGCGCGCCGCAGCCGCGCACATCCCCTCGTCGCCGCTGGCGAATAGGGTGGGAACGCCCCGGTAAGCGGCGGCATGGGCGTACATCTCGAATTCTCCCCACAGCGCGCCATTGACCATAAGGCGGAAAATGCGGGAGCTTACCATCGTGTGGGACGTGGGATTTCCGGGGGCAGAGGCGGCATCGTGAAAGCCGACCATCAGCACACCGTCATAGCTCTCGTCAAAAATACCGGTAAGGCCCACAATATCGTGGGTGATCCCCCGAAGGAGACGGGCGTCTCTGGGGAGCAGGGCGCAGTCGATGTTGCAGCCATCTCCGTGCATATCCTCTATGACGACCTCATCGGCTCCGCCGGAGAAAAGGCCGCGGGCCGCGGCGGCGGCCTCTAACGCCATTTCCCGCGCCATAGGCGCATAGCAGGCGTTAGCCGAACGAGCCTCGTCCCAGCAGGCCAAAGACGCCACACCTTCAATGTCACAAAGAATGTAAAATTTCATGCTTGAGCCCTCCTTTATCAGAAGCGTAATCATAATAAATGCAAAGACATGGGGATCGGGAAGTATTGGGCAAAATGTCTGGGATCCGCCAATAGCTGCTGTTAAATTGGATGTGCCTGGCTGGTCGCTTTACACGTCGAGACGTCAGAGCGTCCCGCTTGCGGGTAAAGCACCGCGGCGGAAGGTCATGACGTTTCGCTGCGGATACGCCGCAGGTAGCGGTAGACCGTGGGTTCGGAGATGTGCAGCTCCCCGGCGACCTGCCCGACGGAGCCCTTGGTCTGGAATACCCCCTGCGCTTCCAGAGAGCGGAGTATCTCCAGCTTGTCGGCGGTATGCATGGCATTGGAGGGAATACCATAGCCGAGGATGGTGGAGTGGATCAGATTGCTGGACAGCTCCGGGATGGAATCGTCCAGGTCTTCGGTATAGGCGGAGCTCTCCTCCTCTTGCGGAAGAGAAAAGGAATGGAGCAGGTTGGAGAGATGCTCCGAGAGCACCAAAATATCCTCCACATCGTGGTTCACGCAAATCAGTCCCACCAACTGGCCCTTTTCCTTAATGAAATAGGTGGAAGAGACGAAACGCTTGCCTCCCCGGGTACGGCCCTCATAGTTGGCCACATAGTCGTGCTCCTTATAGGCTCCGGTTCGCAGCAGTTCCTTGGCCAACTCCGTCATGGGGTCACCCACGCGGCGGCCGCTGAGATGCTCGTTGCAGGCGGCAATCACCGAGCGCTCCGGCGTGGAAACGTCGTGGAGGATGATCTCATAATTCTTCCCGCAGATCTCCCCCATGAATTTCACCAAGGGAATGTATCGCTCAAGACTGGCGTAGTTGCTCACTGTATCCCTACTTTCTCAACAATAATCCTTGCCTGATAAAAAACTGTTACATGGCGCTGCTGAAAATCAGTATATCAAAGATAAATGGATAAATCAACACCTAATATGCTGGAAAGCGGCGGGGATATAACTTTTTTTTTGCAGGGCGAGGCGAAAAGAGCCTTCAAGACAGCGATTTAGACAAAAATTTATCAGACTTCTTGGCACTTATGCGGGATTGACAAGGGCGGTGTGATAAATTATAATCAGGAATGTAACAAAGTTATCAGAAGGGAGGCTCAAGGTCACCCCCGCATTCTATTCTTAAGGAGGTATTTGTATTGGAAGCTGCAAACTACGGTATCTTGTCATTGATTCCCCTTGCGCTTACCCTGCTGCTGGCATTTTGGAAGAAGGACGCGGTCTTTGCCCTGTTCATGGGCTGTCTCTCCGGCGTTTTGCTGCTGGGGCATGACCCCGCCTTCGGCTTCTCCGCTCTGGCGAAGGAGGCTCTGGGCAACGAGGACTTCATCTGGATCCTGCTGATCCAGGTATTCATCGGCATTATGATCGCGTTCTTCATGAAGGCGGGCGTGGTCAAGGCGTTCGCGGAAATGATCGCCGGAAAGGTGAAATCCCCCCGCAGCGTGAAGCTGGCCACCTGGTTCATCGGTCTGTTCACCATCGACGACTACATGAGCCCCCTGCTGCGCGGCGTGGTCATGCGTCCCTTGACGGATGAGATGCGCGTGCCCAGAGAGAAGCTGGCCTTCATCCTCGACTCCACCTGCGCCTCCGTGTGCACCCTGATGCCCTTTATGGCATGGGGCGCCTACGTGGCCGGTCTGGTGGCGGATCTGGGCGGCCCTGTGACCTCCAATGAGCAGGGCGTAAGCGTCTACATCAGCGCCATCCCCTTTAACTTCTACGCGATTCTGATGGTGCTCATCACGCTGCTCTCCGCACTGGAGATCTTCCCCGACTTCGGGCCTATGCGCAAGGCGGAGCAGCGCGCCCGCACCACCGGCAAGCTGCTGCGTGACGGTGCCGTCCCCATGATGGGCACCGAGCTGGAGGAGCTGCAGAAGGGCAACGACAGCGATGTGAAGCCCAACGTCATGCTGGACTTCCTGGTCCCCATCATGATCCTGGTAGCCACCGCCATCTGGACGTACATCGCCAAGGGCGGCGTGAAGATCCTGGAGTGCTTCATCATCACCGTGATCTACATGGCCATCGAGCTGAGCATCCGTAAGGTGTTCAAGAGCGTGACCGATCTGGTGAACACCGCCGTGCAGGGCATGAAGAGTGTCATGTCCGCCACGCTGATCCTGGCCCTGGCCTACTGCATCAACACCATCACCAAGTCCATGGGCGCAGCCGACTTCCTGCTGGGTGTCTGCGAGAGCTGGATGACCCCCGCCCTGTTCCTGTCTGTGGCCTTCGTCGCGGGCGCCGTGATCTCTTTCTTCACTGGCTCCTCCTGGGGCACCTTCGCCATCTGCATTCCCATCGCTGTTCCCATGGCTTACTCCTTCACCGGCGGTCAGCTGGGTACGCTGGTCTACGCCGCTGTGGGCGCCGTTGTCAGCGGCGGTCTGTTCGGCGACCATTGCTCCCCCGTTTCCGACACCACGGTGCTCTCCTCTCTGGGCGCCGCCTGCGACCACATTGACCACGTCCGCACCCAGCTCCCCTATGCGCTGCTGGCGGCGGCAGTGTCCATGATTCTGTGGGTCGTCGTTGCAATGGTTGGTGGCGCTGCATGAGATACGATTTTGATACCCCCATCAATCGCAGAAATACCTTCTCCTTTAAGTGGGACTGCGATATGGATTATTTCGGCCGGGACGATGTGATCCCCATGTGGGTGGCGGACATGGATTTTGCCTGCGCCCCCTGCATCGTAGAGGCCGTACAGAAGCGCGCCGCCCACCCGGTTTACGGCTACGGCGTGCGCCAGCAGCCCTATTACGACGCGGTGATGGGCTGGCTGAAAAAGCGCCACGGCTTTGAGGTCAACTATGAGCATCTGGCCTTTGCACCTCCCGGCGTGATCTACGCCATGAACGTGGTGCTGCGCATCCTCACCAAGCCCGGCGACAGGGTCATGGTACCCATGCCCAACTACGACCCGCTGTTTGACATGGTCACCCGGGGCGGCCGGAAGCTGGTAGAGACGCCGCTGGTCTGGAAGGATGGACGCTACACCTTCGACTTCGCCGACATGGAGGCCAAGGCTGCCTCCGGCGTGAAGGTACTGGTGCTCTCCAGCCCCCACAACCCCACTGGCCGGGTATGGACCCGTCAGGAGTTGGAAGGTGTGGCGGAGATCTGTCTGCGGCACAACATCTTTATGCTGGTGGACGAGATCCACTGCGACTTCGTGCCGCCGGAGCATCCTCACACCACCTTTGGCCTGCTGGGCGAGGAGGTACTGCGCCATTCCATGGTCTGCTACTCCTCCAACAAGGGCTTCAATCTGGGCGGACTGGGTATGGCCACTCTCGTGCTGGCAGACGACGACCTGCGGTGCAAGTTCAACGAGGAGATGTCCATTGCCCAGACACGGCTGGACAACATCTTCGGCATGGCAGCCCTCATAGCCGCCTACAACGACGGCGAGGAGTGGCTGGATCAGGCCATCGCCTACGTCTCCGACAACAAGGCGTATCTGGAGCAGTTCCTGCGGGAGCGCATTCCCCAGATCCGCATGATCCCCTCCGAGGGCACCTATCTGGTCTGGCTGGACTGCTCCCAGCTGCCCTACCGGGGCATGGCCCTGGAGCACTTCATGATCAACGAGGCCAAGGTGGCGTTCTGCGCCGGCTATGAGTTCGGCGAGCAGGGAGAGGCCTTCCTGCGCATGAACGTGGCCTGCCCCAGGTGTACCCTGACAAAGGCTCTGGAGCAGATGGAAAAGGCGATCAACGGTCTGTCGCTTCAGTGATACCTGTAAACGACGCACCTTGTGAGATAAGAAATTTTTTTAAAGGAGAAACAGCTATGAAAAAGAGAACCATCGCAATGTTCCTGTCCGTAGCTCTGTGTCTCTCGGTGGCCTTGACCGGCTGTGGGGCAGACAAATCGCAGCAGAGCAACCCCTCTGATGACGGCAAAAAGAGCCTGACCATCGCGGTGCTGAATGATGTTGTCTCGCTGGACCCCGCGGTAAAGGACAGCGGCATCGAGATGCAGATGGCGTCTCACCTGTACGACGCTCTGGTGGACTATAATGCAGATCTGAGCAGGAAGCCCGGTCTGGCAGAGAGCTGGACTGTTCTGGATGACGGCGTGACGTGGGAGTTCAAGCTCCGCCATGGCGTGAAGTTCTCCAACGGAAACGACTTCAATGCCGATGACGTGGTCTTCAGCTTTGAGCGCATCCTCAACGATCCTACTCTGGAGATGGGCGTGTACCTCATGCGTCTTCAGGAGGTCAAGAAGGTGGATGATTACACCGTGCAGCTGGTGACCAAGATCCCCTATCCCGTGTTTGACGGCAGCCTGGTCCATATCATGATGCTTGACAAGGAGACCTGTGAGGGACTTACCAGCGAGGAGATCGCCGCGAACCCCGTGGGTACCGGCCGGTATCGTCTGGTGGAGCATGTAAAGGAATCCTATATCAAGCTGGTCCGCAACGACGAGTATTGGGGCGAGCTGCCTGATGCAGAGACCGTGGAGTTCCGCGTGATCGCCAATGCAGCTACCCGCACCACCGCTCTCATCAACGGAGAGGTGGACTTTATCTCCAACATCCCTGTGATGGACGTGAACCGCCTGGAGAACGACCCCAACGTCCAGGTCATTACCAATCCCAGCCTGTCCTGCAACTACATGGGCTTTGATCAGCTCAATGAGCATGGCTCTGCCGGCACCGACGATCCCAACCCGCTCCTCAACGTGAAGGTTCGTCAGGCCATTTACCACGCCATTGACATTCAGACGATCATCGATACCGTCATGAACGGCTACGCCACCGTGGCCAACTCCTATATGCCCAGCATCTGTGTGGGATATAATGCCGACGCGGAGCGTCCCGCCTACGATCCCGAGCTTGCCAAGCAGCTTTTGGCGGAGGCTGGCTATCCCGATGGCTTCTATCTCCGCATCGATGCCCGCAACGACAGTGACGTGAACGCCGATCAGGTGTCTCAGGCCATTGCCAGCTATCTGGAGAAGGTGGGCATCAAGGCCGAGGTGAACCTGTTGCCTCGCGCCTCCTTCTATGAGAAGACAAGCGCAGAGAACCTCCAGTCCTCCTTCTTCATGGCGGGCTGGGGCGACAGCTCCGGCGAGGGCATGGTCATCTTCAACGATATGCTCTATACCTACGACGGCAAGCCCGGCATGGGCGAAGGCAACCGGGGCCATTACAGCAATGCCGAGGTGGATGCGCTGCTGGATCAGGCATCTGTTGAGCCCGATCAGGCCAAGCGTGCAGCGCTGGTGGAGCAGGTGGATCAGATCGCCCGGGACGAGGCCGCCTACATCCCCCTGTTCTTCAAGCACAATATCTTCGGCGTGCGCGCCGGCATTCAGTACACCCCCAGTTGCGATGACCATATTCTGGCTTGGGACTTCACCTTCTAAGCGTACATAAGAACAGTCAATGGGAGGAGGCAGAAGGGGATCTTCCCTTCTGCCTCCCGCCAAAAGGGTGTAAGCCCGTAAATGAGGTGTTACCGTGTTCAAGTATTTCCTGAAGCGGCTGGCGCAAATGCTAGTTACACTTTTCATTGTGTCCATTCTGGTATTTGTTCTGGCCAACTTTATTGGCGATCCCGTCAATATGCTGGTCTCGCCCAAGGCTCCGCCTGAGGTTCGCGAGCAGGTTCGAGAAGAACTGGGGCTCAACAGACCGATCCTGGAGCAATATGTATCGTTTGTTACCAATGCGGTCAAGGGGGATTTCGGCAAGTCCTATATCTATAAGGTGGACGTGCTCTCTCTGATTGCCCAGCGGGTACCTGCTACGCTGGAGCTGGTTTTTGTATCAGTCGTGCTGGCGCTGGTTATCTCTATCCCGCTGGGCGTATATGCGGGCGCTTTTCCCAAACGAAAATCCAGCACATTGGTGATGGGAGGCTCCATTCTGGGCATTTCCCTGCCATCCTTCTTCATTGGCATCATGCTGATCTACATCTTCTCTCTGAAGCTGCACTGGTTCCCCTCCTCGGGACGGGGCGCGACCGCGCCGTTTCTGGGGATGAATTTCAGCCTGTTTGCGCCCGGTGGACTTAAGTACATCATCCTGCCGGCCTTTACGCTGTCTGTGACCAACATCGCGTCTCTGGTGCGCCTTACCCGCGCCGGTGTGATGGAGAATATGCGGCAGGATTATATCAAATTTGCCCGAGCCAAAGGTGTGTCTACCCGGAAGGTCCTCTTTGGACACGCCCTGAAAAATGCCTTGATCCCGGTTATTACGGTGTTCGGTATGGAAATCGGTTCCCTTATCGCCTTTACGACGGTGACGGAGACCATCTTCTCCTGGCCAGGACTCGGCAAGCTTCTCATCGACTCCATTAACTCGGTGGATCGGCCGGTCATTGTGGCCTATCTGATCCTGACTACGGTGTTGTTTGTGTTTATCAATTTTGTGGTCGACCTTCTGTATACAGTCATCGACCCGAGAATCCAATTCAGGTGATGCGCTATGGATGAAATGAAAAAAAGGGGCGCGACCCCCAACAAGAGCTTGTTCCGGCGCATTGCTGAGTCTGAGTTCTTTCATAATTACAAGCGCAGTCCGTCCGCTATCGTCGGTACGGTGATCGTGGTACTGGTACTGTTCATTGCCCTTTTCGGGCCGTTGTTTGCTCCGCAGAACCCCTATGATGTAGCCTCTCTTTCCCTCACAGATTCCTACAAACCGCCTGCATGGGAGGCGGGAGGTGACGCCCGGTTTATTTTCGGTACCGACAGTCAGGGACGGGATATTTTCAGCTCTCTTATTTACGGAAGCCGTATCTCCCTCTTTATCGGCGTTGTAGGTACGCTGCTGGCCTGCGCCGTAGGTATCACGCTGGGACTGATTTCGGGCTATTTTGGCGGGAGAGTAGACGCTATCATCATGCGTTTGGCAGATATCCTGCTCTCTTTTCCCGATATCCTCGTGGCCCTCTTCATCATGACCATGTTTGGACGGGGTGTAAGCAAGCTGCTGGTCGTATTTACGATCATCGGATGTGTCACATACGTCCGTACCGTCCGCGCCGAGGTGCTGACGGTGAAGCAGATGGAATATGTAGATGCGGCCAGAGTCATCGGTATCCCCAATATCCTGATCATCGCCAAGCATGTGCTGCCCAACGTAATGACAACCGTCATCGTTATTTCCACGATGAAGGTGGGCGGCCTTATTCTGGCGGAAGCCACGCTGAGCTTTCTGGGCGCAGGCGTTCCGGTCACGGAACCCTCTCTGGGCATGCTGGTCAAGAACGGCTTCGACGTGCTGTTCAGCGGATACTGGTGGATCGCGGTGATGCCAGGTCTCTACATCATGCTGATCGTGTTTGGAATCAATCTTTTGGGAGATTTCCTGCGCGATGAGTTCAATCCTAAGCTGAAGTAAGGGGGGAGCGAGATGAGCGAAACACTGCTGCAGGTGGAAAACCTGCGAACCTATTTCCACACTTTCCGCGGTGTAGTCAAGGCGGTGGACGGCATTAGCTTTTCCCTGGATGAGGGACAGGTGCTGGGCATCGTGGGCGAGTCGGGCAGCGGCAAATCCGTTAGCAGCTTTTCCATTCTGAAATTGATCGAGCCGCCCGGTGTGGTGGAATCGGAGAAAATTCTTTTCCAAGGCGAGGACATCAGCAAAAAGAGCGAACGGGAAATGATGAAAATCAGAGGCAAGGCGATCTCCATGGTGTTCCAGGATCCGATGACCTCCCTAAATCCGCTCTATACCATTGAGAAACAGATTACCGAGATGCTGGACCTCCACCAGAAGCAGATGACCAAGCAGGAAAAGCATGCGCGCTGTGTGGAATTGCTGCATATGGTGGGTATCCCCAATCCTGAGGATCGGCTGAAATCCTACCCCCATCAGTTTTCTGGCGGTATGCGGCAGCGGGTCATCATTGCGATCGCTCTGGCTGCCAATCCGAAGCTCATCATCGCCGATGAGCCTACCACCGCCCTGGATGTGACCATACAGGCGCAGATCCTCAAGCTCATGGATAAGTTGGTGAAGGAGCAGGGCGCTTCTCTCATTCTGATCACCCATGACTTGGCGGTGGTTTCCCAGATGGCGGATCGTATCATCGTGATGTACTGCGGCAAAATCGTGGAAAGCGGCTCCCGGGATGACGTGATCCACCGTCCCAGCCATCCGTATACTGAGGGACTTCTTAATTCCATCCCCAGAATGGGAGAGGAGCAAAAACGCCTGGAGTCCATTCCGGGTATGGTCCCCAGTATGCTGGATCTGCCCCAAGGATGTTACTTCGCTCCCAGATGCAAATACTGCCAGGATATTTGCCGTACCGTGACGCCTGAAAACCATGAGGTGAGTCCGGGGCATTGTGCGGCTTGCCACTTTCCGCTGACAGGAGGCGAGAGCCATGAGTAAGATTCTTCAGGTGGAGAATTTGGTGCAGGAGTTCAATCTAACCAAGGATTTTCTGGATAAGGTAAAATTCAAAAACGGCCATTTTTCACTGGAAAATCGGGTGGTCCATGCGGTCAACAATGTCAGCTTTGATGTGGAGCAGGGCGAGGTGTTCAGCCTGGTGGGAGAGTCCGGATGTGGAAAGTCTACCACGGCCCGCACCATCATCAAGCTGATCGAGCCAAAGTCCGGCAAGATCATATTCGACGGACGCGACATCACCCGGCTCAAGCCGCAGGAGATGCGCCCCATCCGTCGGGAGATGCAGATGATCTTTCAGGATCCTTATGCCTCCCTGAATCCCCGGCAGAAGATCATGGAGATCCTCACAGATCCGATGCTGTTCCACAAGCTGTGCAGCAGCAAGGCGGAGGCGCAGGAGAAGGCGATCCATCTGTTGGAGCGTGTTGGACTCAGCTCTGAGCAAGCCAACCGGTATCCGCATCAGTTTTCCGGTGGTCAGCGTCAGCGCATCGGCATAGCCCGGGCGTTGGCGGTCGAGCCTAAATTTATCATAGCGGATGAGCCGGTATCTGCTTTGGATGTGTCCATTCAGGCTCAGATCCTGAACATTCTTATGGATCTGAAGGATGAATTTCATTTCTCCTATCTGTTCATCGCACACGATCTGAGCGTGGTCAAGCACATCAGCGACAGTTTGGGTGTCATGTATCTGGGAACTATTGTGGAACGGGCCCCGAAGCGGCTGCTGTTCTCCAACCCGGTTCACCCCTATACCAAGGCGCTTTTTTCCTCTGCACCGACGATTGATGAGGGCAGTATTGCCGAATCTCAGGAGTTGCGTGGAGAGATTCCCAGCCCGATCCATCTGCCCTCCGGCTGTCCCTTCCATGACCGCTGTCCTATGGCTTGCCCGGACTGCGCACGGGAGGTCCCGGAACTCAAAGAGGTAGAGCCCGGACACTTCGCAGCCTGTCATCTGCTGTAAAAAAGGGGATTTAGCGCGGGTGGATCACCTCGCACATCCCTGCGGGGGCGGCTATGCCGCCCCCGCTTTTTGATTAACTATCATGGAATAGACCATAAGGAGGAAGGAAAAATGGAACTGCAACTTGTGAAAAAGTATGACGCCAGATCATGGGACGGTGTGGTGGTCCCGCTGGGAGAAGGCAACCTGAACAGCTATCAGGGCCCTTGGGAGCAGGAACTTGCCGCAGTTCGTGCCTCGGGACGGTTTGAAGGGAAAACCGGTGAGATTTTCCGCTTTTCTGTTCTTTCAGAGGGCGTGCTGACCCAAATTTTCCTGCTGGGTCTGGGGAAAGACTGGAGCCTGGAGCAGGTGCTGGAGAGCTGTGCCAAGGTGTATCGTCAGTGTCAGGAGCTGGATCTGCGTGCGGTGTGTACCGATCTGCGGGGCGTGTGCCCGCAGTTCACGCCGGCGCTCTTCCAAAAGGCGGCAGAGGCTGCCGCTCTTACCGGCTACCGTTTTGACAAGTACAAGACGACCCCCGCGGCGCCGGGGATCGAAACGGCTGCGTTTCTCTGCGAGACGCCGGAGCGCTACGAGGCCGCCTTGGTGGAGGCGGAGGTATCTGCTGAGGCCACCTGCATCGCACGGGATCTGATCAATGAGCCCCCCACGGTGCTTACCCCCGCCAAGCTGGCGCAGGCGGCACAGGAGCTTTTTAAGGAGACGCCTGTGAAGGTGACCGTTTACGGCAGAGATGAGGTAGAGCGCATCGGACTCACCGCTTTTCTGGAGGTCGGAAAGGGCTCGATTCACGAGCCTAAGCTCATTGTCATGGAATATACCGGCGCGCAGGACGTGGAGAGCCGCTTGGGGCTGATCGGCAAGGGCCTTACCTACGACAGCGGCGGATACTCCCTCCAGTCGTCTGAGTTTATGGAAACGATGCAGCATGATATGAGCGGCGCGGCTGCTGTGATGGCCGCCCTGTGGGCGACGCAGAAGCGGGGCCTTCGGATCAATATTACCGGCGTGGTGGCGGCTTGCGAGAATAAGCTCTCCGCCACGGCCTATGTGCCGGGCGATGTGATCCGCTCCATGTCCGGGCGGTATATTGAGGTGAACAACACCGATGCCGAGGGCCGCATCACTCTGGCCGACGCCGTGACGTATACCAAGCAGTGCTGCGGCGTGGATCGCATCGTGGATATTGCCACACTCACCGACGGTATCCAGACGGCGCTGGGAAATCGCCGCTGCGGAGCCTTTACCAATAACCGGGCCCTGACCGCGCAGGTGGAGAAGGGCGCCGCCGCCGCCTGCGAGCGGATGTGGGAGCTGCCCTGTGACGAGAATCTCCGCCGGGTGCTGGACTCCCGTGTAGCCCATCTGAAAAACAGTGCGATGGGCTCCAGCGTGGGTGGATATGCCACGGTGGGCGCCATGTTCGTGAAGGAGTTTGTCGAGGAGACGCCTTGGATCCACTTGGATATCGGCGGTACCGCTTGGACCACCGAATGTGAGGGGATCTATACAAAGGGCGGTATTGGATTTGGCACGCGGATGCTTTATGAGACGTTCAAGGTAATGGAGAAGGAGGGGACTCAGGTATGAAGAAGCTGGCGTTGACGGATTTTGCCAAATATCGGTATCCTTCTGCACTGGAGCTGTCTCCGGATGGCAGATATCTGACCTTTGCACTCAAGGATGTCGACAGGGAAGGAGACGGCTACCGGTGGAATCTGTGGCTGTATGATCTGGAGCGCAGGGAGAGCCGGCAGATCACCCAAGGAGACGACCAGCGGAAGGCTGTTTGGGAGGATAACACCCATATTCTCTATAAAACCACGGAGCCGGACGAAGCGCTGCGGGCGCGGGGCTTCGAGGAAGAGTGGACGGTGTATCACCGCCTGAATGTATGTACAGGGGAAGATCGCGAGGCGTTCCGTCTCCCCATGTCCGTATCCGGGCTTTGGAAAATGGACGAGGGCCGTTATGTTTTCACGGGCGAGACCCATTTGGACCGGCCGAATCTTCTGGAGCTGACGGGAGAGGCGCTGGAGAAGGAGCTCGTTCGCCGTCAGCAGACCAGGGGCTATAAGGTTTTGACGGAGCTGCCCCTGTGCGAAAACGGGGTCGGGATGTTTAATCAGACCAGAAACACGCTGTTTCTCTATCTGGAGGCTGCCGGAGAATATCGCCGGATCACGCCGGAGGACTATGATGTGAATCACGTGAATGTCCGCCCCGGTCAGGTGCTCTTCACTGCGTTTCCCTTCCGGGATGTAAAGCCGGTCACCGAGGGAATGTATCGCTGGGATGCGGAGCGGAACGAGACGGAGACGCTGATCACGCCCGATAAATACAGCATCGACTATGTGGGGCATTTGGGCCGGAAGGCGCTCTGCCTGGGACTGGTTATGCGGGACTACGGCGTGTACGAGCACCCCACATTCTTTGTGGTGGACGAAAAGGGCGAGGAAAATCTGGGCCGCTATGACCGTCGGGTCAACTCCGAGGTGGTCACTGACTGCTTTTCCGGCGCCGTCACAGGACAGAGGATGGTGGGTGAGACGCTGTATTTCCTCAACACGGACGGCGTGGGTTCTGGCTTGTGTATGTGGACGCGGGAGACCGGTGTGCAGACGCTCTTCGGCGGCGACGACTACCTTATTGATTTCGATACCAAGGACGGAAAGAGGTTTCTCTTCTCTGCGGCTGTGGGTCTGAAGCTCCCGGAGGTGTACCTTTGGGATGGCGGCCAACTGGAGCAGCTGACGGATTTCAACAGGTCTGCACTGGAGGGCGTGACCATTTCCGTACCAGAGCGGCTTACCTTTACCAATACCGACGGCGTGGATATCGACGGCTTCGTGATGAAGCCGGTGGGATACGAGCCGGGCAAACGATATCCGGGCATCCTTCATATTCACGGCGGGCCGAAGATGGTATTTGGCCCGGGCTTCCACCATGAGATGCAGCTTTGGGCGGCCTCCGGCTTTTTCGTATGCTACTGCAACCCCAGAGGAAGCTGCGGCAAGGGAAATGCCTTTGCCGATCTTCAGGGTAAGTACGGAGAGGTGGACTTCCGGGATCTGATGGAGTTCACGGATGAGGTTCTGCGGAGGTATCCCGAAATAGACGCAGATCGGATGGGCGTTGCCGGCGGTTCCTATGGCGGCTTTATGACCAACTGGGTCATTGGTCACACGGATCGTTTCCGCTGTGCCGTGTCCCAGCGGAGCATTGCCAACTATGTGGGGGATTATCTCCTCTCGGATATCGGCTACTATTATGTGCCTGACCAGCAGCTTGGCACCATTTGGGAGCATCCGGAGCGTTTGTGGAAGGCGTCGCCCCTTACCTATGCCGACCGTGTTAAGACGCCCACACTCTTTATTCACGCAGATAAGGATTACCGCTGTACGCTGGCCAACGGTCTGGAAATGTTCGCAGCGCTCAAGCTCCATGGTGTGGAGAGCAAGCTGTGCATGTTCTACGGTGAGAACCACGGCCTGAGCCGAGAGGGAAAGCCCTCCAACCGCATCAGCCGACTCAGCGAGATCCTGCGCTGGATGGACGAGCACCTGAAGGAAGAATAAGGGAGCGCCAACCGGCGGGTTCTGGCAGAGTGTGTGCCGGAGCATTTGCCGCGCTTAAAGCTGCATCCCTTGGAAGCTGTCTTTTTTACATGGCGATTTCAGCGGATAGCGGCCACAGCGCCGCGTCATACAGGTATCGCGGAAGCATTACGCCGAGAGCCCGCCTTCTTGAGAAGGGGGGCTCTCGGCGTAAATAAATGTGCGAAACAGGACGCCTTACTTTTTGTCGAACAGAATGAACAGCGGGCTGGACAGGCACGGCAGGAAGGGCTAGAACAGCAGGGGGATGATGTCAAAGGCGCTGATGGCGTAGCCGATGGTTGCACAGGTGGAAATGGCCACCAGCATCTGGGCGCCGTAGGGGATGGTGCCCTGAAAGATGCAGGAGAAGGTGTCCAGTAGGGAGGCGGAGCGCTTGGGGCTGATGCCGTATTCCTCCGCCACCTCCTTGGCGATGGGGCCTGCCATGACGATGGCCGCCATTCCGAGGCGGACGTAGAAAGCCGCTGCCACAAGATGCGTCTGAACGCCGCAGAGCTGGAACAAGCGGTATTCCTGACGCTGAAAAAGCAGATGGAAGCCGCCGCGCCGCTTGCCCCGGACGGTTCGCTCCGGGTGGATACCTCCGTACCGGAACGCGCCGAATATGAGCAGCAGATTGAGGCGTTGCAAGACGGTAAGCGCGCCTTGTATGAACGCTATCTCATGGGTGAGATTGACCTGAACACCTACAAGGCGGAAAAGGCCGCGTGTGACGAGCTGCTTTTGAAAACGAAAAATGCCTATGCCGCAGTATTGGCACAGGCGAAGCAAAAGCAGGACGAACAGGCGCGGCAGGACAGCCGCAAGGAAGCGTCCAAGGCGATTTTCGATGCGGACACGCTGACCACCGAGCTGGCCGAGCTGCTGATCGACAGGGTGCTGGTGTACCCCGACAAGCGCATGGAGATCGCATACAAAATCCAGGACATTTTTGATTGAGGTGGCAGTCATGAAAATCGCTTTCTATTGCAGAGTGGGCGGACAGAGCTTCGGTTTTGTCCTCCCCGATGAAGCTGACAAGCTCCGCGAGTTTTTCGCCGAGCATCAGGATAAGCCTGCGCTTGAGAATCCATCAAGCGCAAGCTAAAAATTTTTGTCGTGTGCTTGACATACGGGTGCCGCAGATCATGAAAGCGCACCCGCTCACAGCCCGCGTGGTCCAACAGCCGGTGCAGCCGCTGGCGCACCACCGAGGGCAGCAGAGGTGAATTCTCCTTCTTTGGTGACGGGAACAGCCATCTGGAAACATTCCTTTTCCGGTACTCTCTGAACACCTCCAACACTTTGGGCGGTAGGAGCAGAGTGCGTACCGCCGCCTTTGTTTTCGGCTCAGTGATGACCAATTCCGAGCCTATGACCACCGCCTGCTTGCTGATTCGCAGTTCGCCCGTGGTCAAATTTAGGTCCTCCCATTGCAGGGCCGTCAGCTCGCCCAGCCGCAGTCCTGTGGCAAATTCCAGCAGGAACAACTCGTAGTACTTTTCCTCCTTCGCCTGGATCAGCAGCTTCTGCATGGACTCCCGCGAGAGGAGATTCATTTCCCCTTTTCGGGCGGACGGCAGCTTGCAGCCGGACGCTGGGTTCTGTGGAATCAGGTTTCCCGATACTGCCTTTTCCAGTGCCCGCCAACACAGGCTGTGGATGTTGCGGAGTTGGGAGTCCGTCAGCCCCGTTTTACCGTCCGATTGGTCCGCACGCCCCTCCGTTTTCAGCCAGACGAAGAACTGCTGCATATCCTTCGCGGTCAGCCTGTTCAGCGGGATATGACCCAGTCCTGGGTTGATGTACAGCCGGAGATAGCCTTCGTAGATCCGCCGCGTGCCGGGACGGGCGGCGGGTCTGCTGTGAGTCTCATACCAGTGCTCCATCCAGTCCCCGAAGGGCATATCTGCCTTGATCCTCGGCGGCGCAGGCGGCGCGAGGGCGTCCTTCAGCGTTTTCAGCTTCTCAACACACTCAGATTTTGTTTTAGCCAGCACATTTTTCGTTTTCGGCAGACCCTTGTCATCGTAGCCGATGACCACACGGCCCTCCCATCGACCGTCCTTTCTCAGGCGGACAGTTCCTTCTCCATTTTTCCGTTTTCTTCCCACGGTCTCAGCTCCTCTCCGAAAATGTCTGCCAGGAATTCCCCCACGATCTCCGCCGCTCGTCTCTGCATATCGCCGGTGGTGTGGGTGTAGGTGTCCAGCGTGAAGGTCGCCCGGGTATGACCCAGGATGCCTGAGAGCGTTTTCACATCCACGCCGGAGGTCAGGGCATAGTATTATATGATAAAGCGATAAATCGGTCAAGTGAAAATTCGGGACCGTGCAGAATTTCATCAGTTTAAACAGTTTTTCACTGCTTTTTTCTGCTGTTTTGCGAATTGCAGTCCCCACAAAAAGATGCTATCCTTTAAGTACAAAAAGAAAGGGTGAGACCAATGTACAGTGAGGATACCCCCGAGCCATGGCGGCACGGGGAAGACGGCTGCAAGGGATCTGAGAAAAACACTCCAATGTTCCCCGCATCATGAGAACCGCGCAACGGTGCATTGCATAGCAGAGAGCACCCCAGCACAGGAAAGATCTTGTATGCCGTGACTCCGCAGAAAGAGAGGTAGTCAATGATGTTAGATATTAAGAACCATGGATGACCCTTGGCCGTGAAACGCAGGAGATCGGCCAAGGGTCATCGTTGTTTTTGATAAGCGTTATGTGCAGCGGCTTTCGAGCCGCCGTTTTTTTGCCCTGCGAAAAAAGCTGAACGCGGCGCAGATCCGCGAATTTCTGAAAATCTACGCCCAATAAGCGATAAGCTGGATGCGCTTTGCGTTGTCAATTGGCGCGCCCCTGCTCAGTCATTCCCCTTGCCGGTGGAGCGGAGCATCACATCGTGATAGCCGCCCTCGACGATGCTGGTGGCGGAGACGAGCGTGAGCTTCGCGTTCTTCTGAAGATCGGGGATCGTGGTCACGCCGCAGTTGCACATGGTGGATTTGACCTTATAAAGGCTACGCGCGACATTATCCTGCAAAGAGCCTGCGTAGGTGACATAGGAATCCACGCCCTCCTCAAAGGCAAGACCCGTCTTGCCGCCGATGTCGTAGCGCTGCCAGTTGCGCGCGCGGTTCGAGCCCTCGCCCCAGTATTCCTTGACATACACGCCGTTGACAAGGAGCTTATTCGTGGGCGATTCGTCAAAGCGGGCGAAGTAGCGGCCGAGCATCAGAAAGTCCGCGCCCATGGCGAGGGCAAGCGTCATGTGATAGTCGTGGACGATGCCGCCGTCGGAGCAGATGGGAACATAGACGCCCGTTTCGCGGAAATATTCGTCGCGCGCGGCGGAGACCTCGATGAGAGAGGTCGCCTGACCGCGGCCGATGCCCTTGGTCTCGCGCGTGATGCAGATGGAACCGCCGCCGATGCCGACCTTGACAAAGTCTGCGCCGCACTCGGCGAGGAAGCGGAAGCCGTCGCGGTCGACCACATTGCCCGCGCCGATCTTCACGGTATTGCCGTAGTTCTCACGCACGAAGTCAATGACCTTCTTCTGCCAGACAGAGTAGCCCTCGGACGAGTCAATGCAGAGAATATCCGCGCCCGCCTCAACGAGCGCGGGGATGCGCTCGTGGTAGTCGCGGGAGTTGATGCCCGCGCCGACCAGATAGCGCTTCTGCGCGTCCTGGAGGGCGAGGGGGTGCTCCTTGTGCTCGGCGTAGTCCTTGCGGAAAACGAAGTAGCGCAGGCAGCCGTTCTCATCCACAATGGGCAGGGCGTTGAGCTTGTGCTCCCAAATGATGTCGTTGGCCTCCTTGAGCGTGGTGGAGGAGGGAGCAGTGATGAGCTTTTCGCGCGGCGTCATAAAATCGCGCACCTTGAGGTCTGTGCTCATGCGGCTGACGCGGTAGTCACGGCTCGTGACGATGCCGAGGAGTTTCCCGTTGGGCATGGCGTCCTCAGTGATGGCGACGGTGGAGAAGCCGTTTTTCTCCTTGAGCGCGAGCACATCGGCCAGCGTGTGCTCAGGCGTGAGATTCGAGGCGCTGACGACGAAGCCCGCCTTGCTGTTCTTCACGCGGCGCACCATCTCCGCCTCGCTTTCGATGGACTGCGAGCCGAAGATGAACGAAAGCCCGCCCTCCTTGGCAAGCGCGACGGCGAGCGTATCGTTCGACACCGACTGCATGATCGCCGAGACCATCGGGATATTCAGGCTGATGGGGCAGTCCTCCTGCCCCTTGCGGTATTTGACCAGCGGCGTTTTGAGCGAAACGCGGTCGGGCACGCACTCCTCCGAGGTGTAGCCCGGTACGAGCAGGTACTCGCTGAAGGTATGAGACGGATCGGGATAGTAATAGGCCATGACTTGCCCTCCTATTTTTTGAAGTAACGCACCGCCGAGGCGAACAGGTGCATATCGTAAGTCCCCGGCACGTTTCGGTAAAGCGCGGGGCCGATGCGCTCGCTATGCCCCATTTTGCCAAACACCCGCCCGTCGGGGGAGGTGATGCCCTCGATGGCGCAGACGGAGCCGTTGGGATTGAAAGCAGTATCCATTGTAGCATATCCGTCAAGGCCTGCATACTGCGTGGCAATCTGGCCGTTTGCGGCAAGCTGTTCGATCAGCTCCTGCGAGGCGAGAAAACGCCCCTCGCCGTGCGAAATGGGAACGGTGTAAATATCTCCCACCTCTGTTCCCGCAAGCCACGGAGATCGCGTCGAGCACACGCGCGT
Source organism: Clostridiaceae bacterium Marseille-Q4149 (assembly GCA_018228685.1). GTDB lineage: Bacteria > Bacillota > Clostridia > Oscillospirales > Oscillospiraceae > Vescimonas > Vescimonas cirricatena. Next base: position 186,576 of record CP073691.1, on the reverse strand, counting down.
GCGCACGAGCTTGGACTGGTGGCGGCCGATGACATTGTAGGTGAGTGTCGGGAAGGACTCGTCGGTATCCATGATCCTTCCGTAGGGCACGAGGCCAAGCTTGATGAGCGCCTGGAAGCCGTTGCAGATGCCGAGCATCAAGCCGTCGCGCTGCTCGAGCAGCGCCGTCACCTGCTCGCGGACGGCGGCGTTGCGGAAAAACGCGGTGATGAGCTTGGCGCTGCCGTCCGGCTCGTCGCCGCCGGAGAAGCCGCCGGGAATGACGATCATCTGTGCGGTCCTGACGGCAGCGGCAAAGCGCTCGACGCTGTCTGCGACATCGGCGCTCGTGAGGTTGCGGACGATGAATTGCTCGGCGTCCGCGCCTGCCTCCGAAAGCGCGCGCTGCGTGTCGTACTCGCAGTTCGTGCCGGGGAAAACGGGGATGAGCGCCTTCGGACGCACCTGCTTGACGGCGGGGGCGACGCGCGTCTTCGTTTCATGGGAAAAGCTCTCAACCGTGCCGCTGTCCCGCGTCTTTGTCGGGTAGACGGCTTCGAGCACGGCGTCGTTCAGCGCGGCAAGCTCTTCGATGGAGGCACTGTCCGCGCCGAGGGCAATGGCCTTTTCCGCTGTGGTGACGCCGATGCGCACGGCGTCGGAGACTTCATCGCTCAGTTCGGCGACAATCGCGCCTGGCATGGGGGCGAACCAGTCAAGCACCGTATTTTCCGCGGCGAAGCCGATCTCGTTGCCGAAGGACATCTTCATCACCGCCTCGGCAAGGCCGTTTTCGACCGCCCACGCACTCACGACCTTGCCCGCGCGCGCAAGCGCGGTGAAACGCTCCCACGCGGCGGTCTGCTGCTCGGGCGTTTTGCCTGCGAAGAGGTAGACGCCGTGGCCCACCGCCTTCAGGTCGGTCGTCAGCAGCTCGCCTTCGAGCAGCGGCGCGATGGCGAAGGAGATGAGCGTCGGCGGCACATCGCGGTCAAGAAAGCTGCCGGACATGGAGTCCTTGCCGCCGATGGCGGCGGCGCTCAGCTCCAACTGCGCGTCCAGCGCGCCGAGCAGCGCCGCGAAGGGCTTGCCCCAACGCGCGGGCTCATTGCGGAGCTTTTCAAAAAATTCTTGCAGGGAAAGATATGCCTTATGATAGTCTGCGCCTGCGGCGACGAGCTTGGCGACCGAGGTATAGACCGCGTCGTGCGCACCGCGATAGGGGTCGGCGCTCAGCGCATCGGGGTCGCAGCCCCAGGCCATCACGCTGCCCTGCGCGGTCTTCTCGCCGGGGAGGACGGGCAGGAGCGCCGCCATCGCCTGCGCGGGGCTGCGCTGCGTCCTGCCGCCAAAGGGCATGAGGAGCGTCCCCGCGCCGACGGTGGAGTCGAAGCGCTCGACAAGGCCGCGGCGGGACGCGCTCTTGAGGCTGCCCGCCATGCCGCGCAGCGTTTGAGCTGCGGCGGGAGCGGCACATTCCCTCGCGGGGACGGCGACGGAGGCGTGCTTCGTCGCGCCGTTGGTGTCGAGGAAGGCGCGGGAGAGGTCGGCGATCGTCTGTCCGCGCCAGCGCATGACCATGCGGGGGCTTTCGGTCACGACCGCCACGCGGTAGGCCTCTAAGTTTTCCGCTGCGGCAGCGGCGATGAATTTCGCCTCGTTCTCCGGTGCGACGACAACCGCCATGCGCTCCTGCGATTCGGAGATCGCAAGTTCCGTGCCGTCGAGGCCCTCGTACTTCTTGCGCACGGCGTCGAGGTCGATGATGAGTCCGTCCGCCAGCTCGCCGACCGCGACGGACACGCCGCCCGCGCCGAAGTCGTTGCAGCGCTTGATGAGGCGCGTGACCGCGCCGTCGCGGAACAGACGCTGGATCTTGCGCTCTTCGGGCGCATTGCCCTTTTGCACCTCGCTCGCCATCGTGGAAAGCGATTTCATATCGTGGCTCTTGGAGGAGCCGGTCGCGCCGCCGATGCCGTCGCGCCCCGTGCGTCCGCCGAGCAGAATGACCACATCGCCCGGCGCGGGACGCTCGCGCACAACGTTGTCCGCGGGCGCGGCGGCGACGACTGCGCCGCACTCAAGGCGCTTGGCGACATAGCCCTCGTGGTACAGCTCCGCGATATGGCCGGTAGCAAGGCCGATCTGGTTGCCGTAGGAGGAATAGCCCGCCGCGGCGGTCTGCGCGAGCTTGCGCTGCGGGAGCTTGCCTGAAAGCGTTTCGGCAAGCGCCTTTCTCGGGTCACCGCCGCCCGTCACACGCATTGCCTGATGGACATAGGCACGGCCGGAGAGCGGGTCGCGGATGCAGCCGCCGATGCAGGTGGCCGCGCCGCCGAAGGGCTCGATCTCGGTGGGATGGTTATGCGTTTCATTCTTGAACATCAAAAGCCAGTCCTGCTCCTTGCCGTTCACCATGGCGGGCACATGGATGGAGCAGGCGTTGATCTCCTCGCTCTCGTCGAGCTCGGGGAGCAGCCCGCGGGCTTTGAGCGTCTTTGTGCCGATGGTCGCAATATCCATGAGCGTCTGCGGGCGCTTGGCAGCCCTCTCCGCGCCGTAGACCTCCTCGCGCGCGGCAAGATAGCGCGCATAGGCGCCCTTGACGGCGTCATCGTCGATACGGATCTCGTCAAGGTGCGTGGAGAAGGTCGTGTGGCGGCAGTGGTCGGACCAGTAGGTGTCGACCACGCGCAGCTCGGTCACGGTGGGGTCGCGGTGCTCGGTCTCGCGGAAATAGTCTTGCAGCGCCTTGAGGTCGGCAATATCCATGGCAAGCCCCATAGAGGAGAGCAGTGCGGAGAGCCCGGCCTCGTCCATGGCGGTGAAGCCCTCGACGGACGAAACGCACTTCGGCTCGGCAAACTCCTCGGCGAGCGTTTCGGGCTTTTTAAGGCTCGCCTCGCGGCTTTCGACGGGGTTGATGACATAACGCTTGACCGCCTCGACATCGGCATCCGTCAGCGTCCCATAGAGCGCGTAGACCTTCGCCGTGCGGATGCGCGGGCGCTCGCCTTGGCTCAGAAGCTGGATGCACTGCGACGCGCTGTCCGCGCGCTGGTCGAACTGACCGGGCAGGGGCTCGACGGCAAAGACCGCGCAGGCGTCCTGCGTGTCCGCCGCGTCGGACACAAGGTCCAGCGGCGGCTCGGAGAATACGCTCCGGCAGGCATTTTCAAAGAGAGGGGCCTCGATCCCCTCTACATCATAGCGGTTCCAGATACGCGCGGCGCGCAGGCCCTGCACGCCGAGAAAATCGCGGCAGTCCGTCAGCAGCGCCTCGCACTCGGGCGCGAGACCTTGCCGCTTTTCCACGTAGGTCCGAAATACCATTTTATCCTCTCTCCTCCCGCGCCGCGAGCGCGGCGCTGCCGATGTCGCTGCGGCAGTATTTGTTGGCAAAATCTACGCCCTCCGCCAGATGGTACGCGTCCTCGACGGCGGCCCTCAGTGTGGGGGCGACGGCGGTGACGCCGAGCACGCGTCCGCCCGCGGTCAGGAGCGTATCGCTGTCCTTTTTCGCGCCCGCGACATAGCAGTGCGCGGCGGCCTCTTCGCTCATTGTGATGGGGAAGCCGCTCTCATACTTTTGAGGGTAGCCCTCGGACGCAAGCACGACACAGCAAGCAGAATCAGTCGAAAATTCCACGCTCACATCCGCGAGCGTACCGTTCGTCGTCGCCTGCATGACGGTGAGCAGGTCGCTTTTGAGCAGCGGCAGCACCGCCTGCGTTTCGGGGTCGCCGAAGCGGCAGTTGTACTCCACGACCTTCGGGCCGCTCTTGGTGAGCATCAGCCCGAAATAGAGGCAGCCGCGGAAGGGGCGGCCCTCGGCGCGCATCGCGCGGATCGTCGGCAGGAAAATATTCTCCATGCACTCCGCCGCAATTTCCTTTGTATAGTACGCGTTCGGCGCGACCGCGCCCATGCCGCCGGTATTGGGGCCTTTGTCACCGTCGAGCGCGCGCTTGTGGTCCATGGAGGAGACCATCGGCACGAGTGTTTCGCCGTCGGTGAAGCTCAGCACCGAGACTTCGGGACCCTCCATATATTCCTCGATGACGACGCGCGCGCCGCTCTGACCGAAGGTCTTATCCTCGATCATCGCGCGCACGGCGGCCTTCGCCTCCTCAACTGTCTGCGCGACGACGACGCCCTTGCCGAGCGCGAGGCCGTCCGCCTTGACGACGATGGGCGCACCCTCGGCGTCGATGTAGGCACAGGCGGAGGGCGCGTCGGTAAAGACGCGGTATTTTGCGGTGGGAATGTTGTATTTTTGCATCAAGTCCTTTGCAAACGCCTTGCTCGCCTCGATGACAGCGGCCTTTTTGTCAGGGCCGAAGCAGGGGATGCCCGCCTCGCTCAGCGCGTCGACCGCGCCGAGGGCGAGGGGGTCGTCGGGCGCGACAACGGCATAATCAATGCCGTGCGCCTTGGCAAATTCGACCTGCGCGGGGATGTCCTTCGCGCCGATCTCACTGACGCAGACCGCGTCGGCGGCGATGCCGCCGTTGCCGGGCAGACAGTAAATTTTCTCGACCGCGGGGTTTTCCTTCAGCTTTTTAATGATGGCGTGTTCGCGGCCGCCGCCGCCGATGACCATGAGCTTCATGGAGAAATTCCTCCTTGCTTAATGATGGAACAGGCGCATACCCGTGAACGTCATAGTGATGCCGTATCTGTTTGCCGTCTCGATGACATTGTCGTCGCGGATCGAGCCGCCCGGCTCGACGATGTAGGAAGCGCCGCTCTTGCGCGCGCGCTCGACATTGTCGCCGAAGGGGAAAAAGGCGTCCGAGCCGACGGTCACGCCGCGCTGCTGCGCGAGCCAAGCGCGCTTTTCCTCGCCCGTGAGCGCCTCGGGGCGCTCCTGAAAGACGCGCTGCCACGCGCCGTCGGCAAGCACATCGTCGCACTCGTCGGAGAGGTAGACATCGATAGCGTTGTCGCGGTCGGGACGGCGGATGTCGTCCACGAACGAGAGGGCGAGCACCTTCGGATGGCGGCGGAGATACCAGTTGTCCGCCTTCTGTCCCGCAAGTCGGGTGCAGTGGATGCGGCTTTGCTGGCCCGCGCCCACGCCGATGGCTTGACCGTCTTTCACATAGCAGACGGAGTTGGACTGGGTGTATTTGAGCGTGATGAGGGCAAGGAGCATATCGCGCTTTGCGCCCTCGGGCAGGTCTTTATTTTCGGTGACGATGTTCGTGAGCAGGCTCTCATCGATTTTGCAGTCGTTGTGCCCCTGCTCAAAGGTGATGCCGAAAACATCCTTCTGCTCCAGCGGCGCGGGAGTGTAGGCGGGGTCGATCTGCACGATGTTGTATTTGCCGCCCTTTTTCGTCTTTAAGATGGCAAGCGCCTCGTCGCTGTAAGCAGGGGCGATGATGCCGTCGGAAACCTCGTTTTTCAGATACTCGGCGGTGGCGGCGTCGCACTCGTCGGAGAGTGCCGCCCAGTCGCCGTAGGAGCAGAGGCGATCCGCGCCGCGGGCGCGGATGTAGGCACAGGCGATGGGGGAGAGCGCCGTGCCGGGCGCGACGAAATAGACCCTTTTGTCCACCTCGTCGAGCGGCAGGCCGAGCGCCGCGCCCGCGGGGGAGACATGCTTGAAGCTCGCCGCGGCGGGAAGGCCCGTCGCCTCTTTCAATTCGCGCACGAGCTGCCACGAGTTGAAGGCGTCGAGCAGGTTGATGTAGCCGGGCTTGCCGTTGAGAACCGTAAAGGGAAGGGCTGCGCCGTTTTTCATGAAAACGCGCGCGGGCTTCTGGTTGGGGTTGCAGCCGTATTTGAGTTCCAGCTCGTTCATGTCGTCCTCCTCAGTCGCCTGAATTTTTGTTGAACAGCTTCACTTCGCCGTTCACGTTCGCATAAAGGGACACCTTATTGTCCGCGTTGAGCGCCGCCCAGACTTCTTCGGGCGAGGGGACGCTCGCCTCCATCGGCTCGCCCGCAAAGGTGGGCAGGGGGTTTCCGTCCCCCTGATAGGTGCTGATGAAATAGCCCTTGCCCTCGTCGCAGCCTTCGTAGCAGAAGAACTCGCGCAGACAGCGCCCATCCTTACGCTTGAGGATGGACAGCTCGAAGGAGCCGTCCTCGTGCATGATGGCGGAGATGCGCGGCGTCCAGTTCGGCTCGTCCGGCTCGTATTCGCGTGTCATGAGGCCGCGGCGAAAGTCGCCGTACTCGCAGATGGTGTCGGTCTGGTCGCCGTTCGTCACGACGAGGTCGCGCCCCATCGTGCGCACGGGATGATAGATGATGAGGCTGGGGTCAGAGAGCTTGGCGGGGTCGTGCGCCTCGGTGCGGATGCCGTCCTCGGTCTTGACAAAGACGCGGTTGCGGCTGTTCTCGCTGCGCCCCATGATGAAATAATACACACAGCGGCGTCCGACAAGGATGCCGCGGCCGGGATAAGAGGTCTCCTTTAAAAACTCCAGAAAATCAGTCATTTTTCTGCTCCTTCTCTCTTACGATCTCTGCGCAGACGCGCTCTGCCGCAAGCGGCAGCAACTGCCATTCCGCCTGCTCCATCACACGCCGCTGTATCGTTTCGGGCGTGTCGCTCGGCGCGATCTCCACCGCCTTTTGCAGCAGGATCTCGCCGCCGTCGGGAATTTCGTTGACAAAGTGTACCGTCGCGCCCGTGACCTTCACGCCGCGCGCGAGCGCGGCCTCGTGTACCCTCAAGCCATACATCCCCTTGCCGCAGAAGGCGGGGATCAGGGACGGATGGACATTCAGGATGCGCCGCGGCCACTGCTTTGTAAATTCTGCGCTGAGGATGACCGTAAAGCCTGCGAGGAGAATGAGGTCGATCTTCTGCTCGCGCAGCAGCACGGAAAGCTCGTTTTCAAACGGCTTCTGCCCGCAGGCGGGCGAGAGCATGCGTGCCGCAACACCCGCATTTTCCGCCCGCGTGAGCGCATAGGCCCCTGCGCGGGAAGAAACGACCAGCACGATCTCGCCGTGCGGCATTTTTCCGTCGCGCTGCGCGTCGAGCAGCGCCTGCAAATTCGTGCCGCCGCCGGAGACCAGCACGGCGATGCGGGCGCGTGTCAGCATAGCGCCACCTTTTCCTCGCCCGATACGATCTCACCGATGACGCCCGCTTCCTGACCGAGAGAATGCAGCGCGGCGAGCGCCTTGTCGGCGCTGTCTCTTGCAGCGACGAGCACCATGCCCGTGCCCATGTTGAAGGTGTTGAACATATCGCGCTCCGAGATGCCGCCCATGCGCGCGAGCAGGGGGAAGATGGGCGGGATGTGCAGCGCTTTCTTTTCGATCTTCGCGCACAGGCCGTCGGGAATGCAGCGCGGAATGTTCTCATAAAAGCCGCCGCCAGTGATGTGGCTGATGCCACGGACATCGGCGGCCTCAACGGCCGCTAACACAGGACGGACATAGATCTTCGTCGGGCGCAGCAGCTCCTCGCCGAGCTCGCAGCCCAGCTCGCCGTAATACTGCCCGAGGTCGGCGTTCTCCACATCGAACACCTTGCGCACGAGCGAGTAGCCGTTGGAGTGCAGTCCGCTGGAGGGCAGCGCGATGACCACATCCCCCGGCTGCATTTTGTTCTTGTCCAGAATTTTGTCACGGTCCACGACGCCCACGGCAAAGCCCGCAAGGTCATAGTCGTCCGGCTTCATCGTGCCGGGGTGTTCAGCGGTCTCGCCGCCGATGAGCGCGCAGCCCGCGCGCACACAGCCCTCGGATACGCCCGAGACCAGCGACACGACCTTTTCCGGGATGTTCTTGCCGATGGCAATGTAGTCGAGGAAGAACAGCGGCTTCGCCCCGCAGCAGATAATGTCGTTGACGCACATCGCCACGCAGTCGATGCCGACGGTGCTGTGACGATCCATGAGCTGCGCGATGCGCTGTTTGGTGCCCACGCCGTCCGTGCCGGAGACCAGCACAGGCTTTTCAAGCCCGTGCAGGTCCAGCGAGAAAAGCCCGCCGAAGCCGCCGAGATCGGAGATCACATCGGCTGTGAGCGTGCGCTGTACATAGCGGTTCATCATTTTTACGCCCTGATAGCCCGCCTCGATGTCAACGCCGGCAGCCGCGTATGCTTCCGAGTGAGAGATGCCCATAATGTCATTCCTTTCCGGTCCAGCAGTAGGTGCAGACCTTGTCCCTGTCAATACCGATCGCCTCCAGCAACCCGTCAAGGGACTGATAGGAGAGTGAATCAAAGCCGAACTGTGCGCAGATCTCGTGCAGCAGGCATTTTCCGCGCTCGGTGCGGCTGTCGGCGTATTCCTCCAGATGCTTTTGGCCCTCGTTGCCCTCCAGCTCCTGCACCATGCGGCGCGCGAGCAGGTCCATGGCGCTGTTGCCGCGCGAAAAGTTCAGGTAGCGGCAGGGGTACATGATGGGCGGGCAGGCCGAGCGCATATGGACCTCCGCCGCGCCGGTGCTGTATAAAAAATCCACGGTCTCGCGCAGCTGCGTGCCGCGCACGATGGAGTCATCCACAAACAGCAGCTTCTTTCCCTCGATCAGCTCCGGCACGGGGATCTGCTTCATGCGCGCCACTCTGCTGCGCACCTGCTGATCCTCCGGCATGAAGGAGCGCGGCCAGGTCGGGGTGTATTTCACAAAGGGACGCGCAAGGGGCTTGCCGCTGTGGTTGGCATAGCCCATGGCGTGCGGCACGCCGGAATCTGGCACGCCGGCGACGAAATCCACCTCGGGCACGCCGCCGCGCTCCGCCTCATCCCGCGCCATGATCGCGCCGTTGCGGTAGCGCATCAGCTCCACATTCACACCCTCGTAGTTAGAGTTCGGGTAGCCGTAATAGGTCCACAAAAAGGCGCAGATCTTCATCTGCTTCCCTGCGGGAGAGAGTGTTTGGAAGCCCTTGGCGTTCAGCCGGACGATCTCCCGCGGCCCCAGCTCATAGGCGTCCTGATAGTCGAGCTTATGATAGGCGAAGGACTCGAACGATACGCAGTAGCCGTCCTCGCGCTGTCCGATCAGCACAGGGAGGCGTCCCATGCTGTCACGCGCGGCGATCAGCTCTCCTTCCTCGGTCAAAATCAGGATCGTCATGGAGCCGTCGATGACCTCCTGCGCGTGGAGGATGCCGGAGACAAGGTCGTTTTCCTGATTGATGAGCGCGGCGGTCAGCTCGGTGACATTCACGCGGCCGCTGCTCAGCGTCAGAAATTGCTGGCCCTTGTCGGAGAGATAAGTCTTCACCAGCTCGTCAGTGTTGTTGATGATGCCGACCGTCACGATGGCGTACAGGCCCAGATGGGAGCGCACGAGCAGCGGCTGAGGGTCGCTGTCGCTGATGCAGCCGAGCCCCGCGTGGCCGCGGAAGTCCGCGAGGTCCCGCTCAAACTTCGTCCGAAAGGGCGTATTTTCAATGTTGTGTATTTGGCGCTGGAAGCCCTCCTTCTTGTCAAAGAGCACCATTCCGCCGCGGCGCGTGCCGAGGTGAGAATGATAGTCCGTGCCGAAGAAGACATCCAGCGCGACATCGCGGTCCGAGACCGCGCCGAAAAAGCCCCCCATTACGCAAAGAACAGCTCGGAGAGCGTCATGGGGTCGATGTACTTTCCGTCCCGATAGACGCGCATATTGCCGGAGGAGATCTCGTCGATCAGCATCACGCTGCCATCCGGCGCGTAGCCGTACTCGAACTTGATGTCATAGAGGACAAGGCCCTTTTCGCGCAGGTCGTCCGCGACGATCTCGGTGATCTTCTGCGTCATGGCCTTGATGTCGTCATACTGCTGCTCGGTCATCACGCCCAGCGCCACAAGGCCGTCCTTCGTCACCAGCGGATCGCCCAGCGCGTCATTTTTGAAGGTCGTCTCCACATAGGCGGGCAGGTCGGCGCCCTCTTCAATGTACTCACCGTAGCGGCGGCGGAAGCTCCCCACCGCCTTGAGGCGGCAGATGACCTCCAGCCCGTGGCCGAAGACTTTCGCGGGCAGGACCTCCATCGTGGTCTCCTTCAGATCCGCGGAGACATAGTGCGTGCGGATGCCGGCGGCGTTGATCTTTTCAAAAAAGTGCTTGGTCATGCGTAGGTTGACATTGCCCACGCCCTCGATGGTCAGGCCCACGCTGTTCTCGCCGGGGTCAAACACGCCGTCCTTGCCCGTGCAGTCATCCTTGAACCTGAGCAGGTAGTTGCCGTTGTCCAGTGCGAATACATTCTTGGTCTTTCCGGTATATACGAGTTTCATTGCTTTCAGCTCTCCTTTTATTTCTTGAAGTGTATTCCTTATTTACTGATAAAGCGCCCGAACCTCTTCATCCGCGCGCAGCACGGCGTCCCGTTCCCGCGTCCGCGCCTCGTCCAGCTTTTGGGCGAGCTCCGCGTCGGAGACCGCCATGATCTGCACCGCCAGCAGCGCGGCGTTCTTCCCGCCGTCCACCGCCACCGTCGCCACAGGGATGCCGCTCGGCATCTGCACGGTGGAGAGCAGTGCGTCCATGCCGTCAAGCTTCGTCCCGCTGCACGGCACGCCGATCACCGGCAGCGTGGTGTTTGCCGCCATCGCGCCGGCAAGATGCGCCGCCATGCCGGCGAACGCGAGGATAACAGAAAATCCGCCCTCCCGAGCCGACGCGGCAAATTCCCTTGCCTCATTCGGACAGCGGTGAGCGGATAATACGCGCACTTCCATCTGGACGCCGTAGTCTCGCAATACGCCTACGGCCTTCTCCGCGACGGGCAGATCACTCTTGCTGCCCATAACGATCGCAACCTTTCTCATTTGCGTTCCCTCCCTCAAACATAAAAGTAGGTGCTCCGCTGCCCTTTGCAGTTGGAGTGCCCGGACGGTCGGCCTCTGAAACGCGCCGCCTCAGAGCGATGCTCCCTGTTCCCCCGTGGTAGCCCACATTCCGTCAGTTACAAGGGGCTCAACTTGAATTCAGTGTACCATACGCCCGGCTTTTCGTCCATTCCGCAAAAAGGAGAAAGAAGATAGAAAATCTTAGCTATATTTGTATCGTTATGACAATTCATAAGATACGCTTATATCGCGTCTTGAGAAAACTTATCGTCGAAAAACCATTTTTTTGTCTTGACAAGACGACCCTCGCGTGGTATTCTATCAAAAACTTGAGGAAAGAGAGGCGATCGTCGTGACCGTGGTTTTGAAGGGTGCGCAGGTGTTCCACCGAGGTGCTTTCAGCGGCGGTGATGTTTCCGTTTCCTTTGGGGATCGTGTTTTTTGCAAGGATATTGTTTTTCCTTCGTCCCTGAATGTTTCTTCCTTTACCATATTACCCGGTTTCGTTGATGTGCATGTGCATCTTCGGGAGCCGGGTTTTTCTTATAAGGAGACCATCCGCACCGGCTCTTTAGCGGCGGCCCACGGCGGCTATACCGCCGTGGGCGCCATGCCGAATCTGAACCCTGTGCCGGACAGCATGGAGACGCTGCAAATGGAGCTGGACGCCATTCAAAAAGACGCCGTGATTCGCGTTCTGCCCTACGGGGCCATCACGAAAGGCGAGCAGGGCAGGGAACTGGCGGACTTGGATGCCATGGCCCCCTATGTGGTGGCTTTCTCCGACGACGGAAAGGGCGTTCAGGATCGTGAAATGATGCGCCGCGCCATGCTGGAGGCCAAGCGCCTTGGCAAGCTGATCGTGGCCCACTGCGAGGACAATTCTCTGCTGCGGGGCGGCTACATCCACGACGGCGCCTATGCCCGCGCCCACGGACATCGAGGTATCTGCTCCGAGAGCGAGTGGCGGCCCATCCAGCGGGATCTGGAACTGGTGCGGGAGACAGGCTGCGGCTATCACGTCTGCCACATCTCCACCAAGGAGAGCGTCGCACTCATCCGCAAGGCCAAGGCCGAGGGCCTGAATGTCACCTGCGAGACCGGCCCCCACTACCTGCTGCTGGACGATTCCTGCTTGCAGGAGGACGGCCGTTTCAAAATGAACCCGCCCCTCCGGGACAAGGCGGATCGGGAAGCCCTGTTGGAGGGTTTGGCGGACGGAACCATCGACATGATCGCCACGGATCACGCCCCCCACAGCGCCGAGGAAAAGGGCGGGGGACTGGAAAAAAGCGCCATGGGCATCGTGGGACTGGAAACGGCCTTCCCGCTGCTCTATACGTATTTGGTAAAGCCCGGCGTCATTTCCTTTGCCCGCTTGATGGAACTGCTCCATGACGCGCCCTGCCGCCGCTTCGGCATTGCGCCGGCCACCGGCTTTACCGTGTTTGATTTGAACCGTACCTATCCGATCGACCCCGCTGAATTTCTGTCCATGGGCCGGGCCACGCCCTTTGCGGGCTGGAGTGTACAGGGCCGCTGCCTGCTGACAGCCATGGACGGGCAGGCGGTCTGGTATGATAAGACCTTGCTGGAGGGGGAGGACGCCGAATGAAGGAGACACTGCTGACTGTTTTGGAAAATACCCGGCTGGCAGACGGCATCTACCGTCTGCGGCTGGCGGGGGACACCTCTGCCATCACCGCACCGGGGCAGTTCGTGAATTTGAAGCTCTCAGGTTTTTTCCTCCGCCGCCCCATCTCCGTGTGCGATTGGGAGAACGGGGAAGTGACCCTGATTTATAAGGTTTTGGGCCATGGCACCGAGGCCATGACGGGCATGGCTGTCGGCACGGCGCTGGATGTGCTGACGGGCCTTGGCAACGGCTTTGACTTGTCCCGCAGTGGGGAACACCCCCTGCTGGTGGGCGGCGGCGTGGGTATCCCGCCGCTGTATGGCCTTGCCAGGCGGCTGACTGCACAAGGTAAGCGCGTCACCGCCGTGCTGGGCTTTAACCGAAAATCCGAGATTTTTTTAGCGGAGGAATTTCGGGCGCTGGGTGCGGAGGTCGTCATCGCCACCGCCGATGGCAGCGTCGGTCTCAAGGGCCTTGTGACCGACGGCATGGCCGCCGTGTCCGACTATACCTATCTCTACACCTGCGGCCCGGAGCCGATGCTCAAGGCGGTGTACGCTGATTGCAAGACCTCCGGCCAGTTCAGCTTTGAGGAGCGGATGGGCTGCGGCTTCGGCGCCTGCATGGGCTGCTCCTGCGAGACGAAATACGGCAATAAGCGCATCTGTAAGGATGGCCCCGTGCTGGAAAAGGAGGAGATCGTATGGTGAACACAAAAGTGACCCTCTGCGGCATTGAGATGGACAACCCCATCATCCCCGCCAGCGGCACCTTCGGCTTTGGCTATGAGTTCGCGGAGCTGTACGACATCAATATGCTGGGTACCTTCTCCTTCAAGGGTACGACCCGGGAGCCCCGCTTCGGCAACCCCACGCCCCGCATCGCGGAGTACGCCGGCGGCCTGCTGAACGCGGTGGGTCTGCAAAACCCCGGCGTGGACGCGGTGATCGCAACGGAATTGCCAAAGCTCAAGCAGGTATTTCACAAGCCGGTGATGGCGAATGTCAGCGGCTTTTCCGCGGCGGAATACGCCGAGGTCTGCGAGAAGTTAGACGCGCAGGAGCAGGTGGGCTGGCTGGAGGTCAATATCTCCTGCCCCAACGTCCACGGCGGCGGCGCGGCCTTCGGCGCGGACCCCAAGTCCGCTGCCGAGGTGACGAAGGCGGTCCGGGCAGTGACGAAAAAGCCCATCATTTTAAAGCTGTCCCCCACGGCGGCTGATATTGCCGCCGTCGCCAGAGCCTGCGAGGACGCGGGGGCTGACGGCGTGAGCCTGATCAACACCCTGCCGGGAATGCGCATCGACCTGAAACGCCGCCGTCCGCTGCTGGCCAACACCACTGGCGGTATGTCCGGCCCAGGAATGCTCCCGCTGGCGGTGCGGATGGTGTATCAGGTCTACGAGGCCGTTTCCATCCCCATCGTGGGTATGGGCGGCGTCACCACGGCGGAGGACGTTATCGAGCTGATGCTGGCGGGCGCCACTGCCATCGGCGTGGGCGCGGCGAACCTTGTGGAGCCGTATGCCTGCAAGACCATCATTGAAAATCTGCCTGCCGTGATGGAACGATACGGCATGGAAAATCTGACGGAGATCATAGGAGGAGCACATCATGGGTAAGGACGTTATCGTTGCGCTGGACTTCGACAGCAAGGAAAAGACACTGGCCTTTTTAGACCGTTTCACCGAGGAAAAGCCCTTTGTGAAGATCGGCATGGAGCTGTTTTACGCCGAAGGTCCCTCCATCGTGCGGGAGATCCGGGCCCGAGGCCACAAGATCTTCCTGGATCTGAAGCTGCATGACATTCCCAACACCGTGAAAAAGGCCATGGCGGCATTGTCTGCGCTGGATGTGGACATCGTGAACCTCCACGCCGCCGGTACCGCCGCCATGATGACCGCCGCGCTGGAGGGTCTGACGCGCCCCGACGGTACTCGGCCGCTGCTCATCGCCGTGACCCAGCTCACCTCTACCGAGCAGGAGCGCATGGAGCGGGAGCTGTGGATCGAAAAGCCGCTTGCCGAGGTGGTGATGCACTATGCCGAAAACGCCGCGCAGGCGGGCCTGGACGGCGTGGTGTGCTCTCCGCTGGAGGCGGGCGTTGTCCATGAGCGCTGCGGCAAGGACTTCCTCACCGTGACCCCCGGTGTGCGCTTTGCCGACGGGGACGCGGGCGACCAGAAACGGGTCACCACGCCGGCCAAGGCCAAAGAACTTGGCTCCGACTATATCGTTGTCGGCCGTCCCATCACGCAGGCGGAGGACCCCGTGGCTGCCTACCGCCGCTGCCGAGAGGAGTTTGTGGACTGATGCGCTGGGATACAGTCCTTTTTGATCTGGACGGAACGGTGACGGATTCGCAGGAGGGCATTGTGAACTCGGTGTCCTATGCGTTGAAGCGTCTTGGCCGGGAGGTCCCCTCTCCAGACATGCTGACCACTTTTGTCGGTCCGCCTCTCCACGAAAGCTTCCCTGCGCTCTGCGGGATGAATGAAGAGGAAACAGAGCGGGCGATCCGCGAGTTCCGCATTTATTTTGAACGCTACGGTTGGGCGGAAAACGCCCCTTATGCCGGAATGGCCGAGTTGCTTGCAAGCCTGTGCGCAGCGGGACTGCGGCTGGTGATTGCAACGTCGAAGCCGGAGGAATTTGCGCGGAGAGTTTTGCGGCATTTTGAGCTGGCGCAGTATTTTGACGACATCTGCGGCTCCCGTCTGGAGGATAAGTCCAGCGCGGACAAGGCGAGCGTCGTGCGCACGGCGCTCATGCGCGCCGATGTGACGGGACACGCCGTCATGGTCGGCGACCGCCGCCACGACATATACGGGGCGCACGCCAACGGCCTTGAGGCAATCGGCGTACTCTACGGCTACGGCAGCCGCGAGGAGCTGACCGCCGCCGGAGCGGAGCATCTTGCCGCCGATCTCAACGAGCTGAAAGCAATTCTGCTTCAGGAATAAAAAACAACGGGAGGAACATGGATATGGACATCAGCAGCAGGGTCGCTCAAGGCCTGCTCTCCATCGGCGCGGTCTTTCTGCGCCCGCAGGAGCCGTTTACCTGGGCGAGCGGCATCAAAAGCCCGATCTATTGCGATAACCGCCTCATTCTCACCGCCCCCGCCGTGCGTGAGACAGTCGAGCGCGCCATTGCGGACACGGTACACCGTGAGTTTCCGCAGGCGGAGGTTTTGATGGGCACCGCCACGGCGGGCATCGCCCACGCCGCCATCGCCGCGCATCTGCTCGGCCTGCCCATGGGCTATGTGCGCTCGGGCAGCAAGGACCACGGCAGAAAAAATCAGATTGAGGGCAGGCTCGAGGCGGGGCAGAGGGTCGTCGTGATCGAGGACCTCATCTCCACCGGCGGCAGCGTGCTGGATACGGTCGCGGCGCTGCGCGAGGCAGGTGCCGAGGTGCTGGGCGTCGTGAGCATCTTCACCTACGGCATGAAAAAGGGCGTTGAGCGCATGGTCGAGGCGAAGGTCAAGAGCGTGAGCCTGACAAATCTGGATACCATCGCCCGCGTGGGCGCAGAGGAGCATTACATCACCGAGGCGGACGTTGCGCGGCTGCTGGCCTTCCGCGATGACCCCGCCGACGAAAGCTGGATCAAAAAAGGAGGAACAAACTGATATGAAAAGCCTGATCGATATTCTGGAGCTCTCCGAGCAGGAGATCATGGAGCTGGTGAATACCGCCTGCGACATCATCGACCACCCCGCCGAATACGCGCACAAGTGCGACGGCAGAATCCTCGCGACCCTCTTCTTCGAGCCCTCCACCCGCACCCGTCTGAGCTTTGAGAGCGCGATGCTCTCCCTCGGCGGGCAGGTGCTCGGCTTCTCGGAGGCGAAAAGCTCGTCCGCCGCCAAGGGCGAGAGCGTGGCGGACACGATCCGCACCGTGAGCTGCTACAGCGACATCATCGCCATGCGCCATCCCAAGGAGGGCGCGCCGCTGGTCGCCTCCATGCACTCGCTCGTGCCCGTCATCAACGCCGGCGACGGCGGCCACAACCACCCCACGCAGACGCTGACCGACCTTCTGACCATCCACCGCGAGATGGGGCGCTTTGAAAACCTCACGGTGGGCCTCTGCGGCGACCTCAAATTCGGCCGCACGGTACACTCCCTCGTCGCCGCGATGAGCCGTTACACCGGCATCCGCTTCGTGCTCATCTCCCCCGAGGAGCTCAAGCTGCCGCGCTATGTCAAGGAGCAGTACATCAAGGCCAAGAACATCCCTTACACGCAGTCCACCGACCTCGAGACCGTCATGCCGGAGCTGGACATCCTCTACATGACGCGCGTGCAGCGCGAGCGCTTCTTCAACGAGGAAGACTATCTGCGCCTCAAGGACAGCTACATCCTCACGTCCGACAAGCTCAGGGGCGCGAAGGAGTCTCTTCGCATCCTGCATCCGCTGCCGCGTGTGAACGAGATCTCCGTCGCCGTGGACGACGACCCGCGCGCGTGCTACTTCAAGCAGGTGCAGTACGGCAAGTACATCCGCATGGCGCTGATCCTCAAGCTGTTGGAAATCAAGTGAGAAAGGAAGTGCGACACAATGATCATTGACTCTATTCAAAACGGCATCGTCATCGACCACATCACCGCGGGAAAATCCATGGAGCTCTATCAGATCCTCGGCCTCGATCAGCTTGACTGCACGGTGGCCATCCTCAAAAACGTTACGAGCGGCAAGCTCGGCTGCAAGGACATCATCAAGATCGACCGCGAAATGGACCTTGACTGGGACCTGATCGGCTACGTCGATCCGAGCATCACCGTCAACATCATCCGCGACGGGAAACTTGTGGAAAAGCGCACGCTCAAGCTGCCTGAGCGCATCCGCGGCGTGCTCAAGTGCAAAAACCCGCGCTGCATCACCTCCGTTGAGCAGGAGCTGCCGCAGGAGTTTGTGCTAACGGATCGTGAAAAGCGCGTTTACCGCTGCCGCTACTGCGAAACGCAGGCGGGTAAATAGGCTTTTGTAAGGCAGAAGTCGAGAAGATCCTGCTTGCAGAGAAGTATGCAGAATCAGACAAGCCTCGACGCACAGGGAGCCTCCTCTCAGCACGCTGTACTGTCCGGGCGCAAAGCCGAAGGCTTCAGATGCACCATGGAGGATACTCGGCATATCATCACAATAGAGAGAATCTTCGGATACCCTCTATTGCAGCGATGCAGGGACAATGAAAGCTCTTTATCAATTAGGACATGGCGATGAAGGGCCCGGAGCATGTTCTTCTGTTTTGCACTGTAATCATGGCAGAGAGACGTAAGGAATATCCCCGGCCAAGCCGGGGATATTCCTTTTGCAGCTGCCAGACAGCATTTCTACTATAACAGGGAGATTTCTTTTCCCACAATAGTCTCAGCCTGCTCCCGCCGCTTTCGATACTCCTCCAGATACCGGTCCAGACAGACCTTGTTGACGGTAGCCGAGATCGTGCTGCGCAGGAGATCCTTGGCATCAGACTCGGTTTCACCAAGTCCCTCCACTGCAGGAGCGACACCAAACGCTGCGCCGAGCATATTCTCAAACTCATCGCAGAAGTAGTCATAGGCGGTCTGAAGGGGATAGCACTCCTCCTGTATGCTAAACATCAGTCGAAGCCCCTCCAAAGGAACAACAGGCTTGACCACCGCGATGAACAGAAGCCGCGCAAGATGTTCGGCTGTATACAGCTTTTTTAGAGGGGCAGGAACCAACTTCTGCTTGACATAGTTGCTCACCATGGATCCAGTCAGTTCAGGCTCTCCTAACGGTGCCAACCGGGCGTTGATATAGCGCACCACCTGCTCCAGATACAGTCCGACCTCCGGGATCTGTGCATAGCGCGGCAGACGGAAGGCCGCGATGTCCGCCGTGATTCTGTTTTGCATTTCTTTTTCCATATTGTTATTATAAGCGTTTCCTCTGCAAAGTTCAACGGCTTTGCGAAATATTTTTAACAGTTTATTAAAAGCCGTTGACGAAGAAATAAAAAGCTGATAAACTGCATCCATCCCTTACCGGAACCGAACGACACTTTTTCAGTTGGAGGTCATCTTATGGATCAGATCCGCATTGCCGCAGACTCAAGCTGCGACCTGCTTACCATGGACGGCGTGGACTTTGTCAGCGTTCCGCTCACCGTCCGTACTGCTGTGGAGGAATTTCGCGATGACGCCGCGCTCGATGTCGACGCGATGGTCACAACACTTCGCGGCACGAAGGGCCGCACCTTCAGCGCCTGCCCGAACATCGCGGACTGGGAGTCCGCCTTTGGCGAAAGCGGCGATGTACTCGCGTTCACCATTACAAGCAGCCTTTCGGGCAGCTGCAGCGCGGCACTTGCCGCAAAGAAACGCTGCGAGGAGCAGAATCCCTCTCGCCGTATTTTTGTGGTGGACACGCTGTCCGCCGGTCCGGAGATCGCCCTGCTCATCGAAAAGTCAGCCGCCGAACTGCGCTCCGGCAAGAGCTTCGAGGAGGTCTGCACAGCCGTACAGCAGTATCAGCGCCGTACCCATCTGCTCTTTGCGCTGGAATCCATGCACAATCTCGCCCAGAACGGACGAATCAGCAAGCTGGCAGCAACGATGGCCGGTGTTCTCGGCATCCGCGCCGTTGGGCAGGCCAGCGAGGAGGGCACGCTTGAGATGCTCGGCAAATGTCGGGGCGCTCGAAAAACGCAGGAGTTCCTGTTGAGTGAAATGGTGCGGCTTGGCTACAGGGGCGGCAGCGTCCGCATCGGGCATTGCCGGAACGCGACATTTGCATTGGAGCTCTGCACCGAGATCCGGCGGCGATTTCCGGGGGCAGAGGTGAAAAGCCATCCGCTACGTGGGCTGTGCAGCTACTATGCAGAACACGGCGGGGTTATGCTGGGCTTTGAGTCATGAAAACGAAGGTCTCGGACAGGAAGGCGCTGCTGCATCTTGCGGTACGCATTCTGACACTGCCGCCCATCGTCATCGGGGTAACGCTGCTTCTGATGTACGCTCCGACAGGGCTTCTGACGCGCAGGGAGCTGCTGCTGTGCGAGGTGTTCCTGCTGGTTATCCCCTTGGCGGCGTACCCGCTGCGGGAGATCTTCCACATTGGAAAGGACCGGCGCAGGGGGCAGCGCGGCACGGCGCTGGTATGCAGCGCCGTTGGGTATCTGTGCGGGTTTCTCTGGTCAATGCTGACGCCATGCTCCTGGCTCGTCCATATCCTGTTTCTCTCTTATGTCATTTCTATCGCGGCGCTGTTGCTGCTCAACGTGGGCTTTGGCCTTCGCGCAAGCGGACACGCCTGCAGCACAACAGCTCCGGCGTTTCTGTTGACATGGAAGCTGCATCCGCTTTTTGCCATACCGTCCGTTCTGCTGATCGCAGCAGTGTACAGCTCATCCCTAAAGCTGTCGCGCCATACCCTGCCGCAGCTTCTGGCCGGCTCGGCGGTCAGTCTGTTAGCCTGTGTGATCTCGATTATGGTTTATGGCGTCAGATAAAACGATACTGCGCCGCATCGCCGTTTCATTTGACGGTGGCGCGGCGCAGTCCTGTCTTTATTGCAGCTTCTTCAATCGCTGCTGTTCTGTTCTGCGTTATATTGATTCTTGAAAAACGCTACCACAACGGCGCCGGGGCCGAGGTGTGTTCCGATCACGCTGCCCACCGTTGTGTAGCAAACCTCCCGCAAATGCCCCTCCCAAATGTGGCGGCTGTCTTCGATGTACTTCAATAAAAGCGCACCGGAAAGTCCGCTGTAGCCAAGCAGCACCGGCTTGCTGAAATCAATTCCGCCCGCCTTGTCGATCTCCTGAACGAGCAGATTGTTCCCCATTTTCGAGCCGCGTGCTTTCCCCAGCAGGTGTATCTCGCCGTCAGTGACGGAGATCACAGGCTTGATGTTCAGCACCCCGCCGGCAAATGCGGCGGTCTTGGAAATGCGTCCACCCCGCTTAAGGTATTTGAGGGTGTCCACCAGTGCCACCACAACGATTTTTTTCTTCTCTTTCTCCAGAGCATCCGCAATTTCCTCTGCGGACATTCCCGCGTCCAAAAGCCGGAACGCAAGCTCCGCCAAAATACCCGTTCCCATCGCTGCGCTTGTGCCGCCCACCACACAGATGTTTTCATATCCTGCCGCCGCGATCACGGCGCTTTGATACGTGCCGGAAAACTTCGACGCGAGGGTAAATCTAAACGGTCGGACTAAACCACATGGTTGTTGAAATGTCAACAGAAGAGTTCCGCACAGCCCATACTCTTTGATTATAGCATCCCACGGCGCGGGGGGCTCGGCGCGGTTTTCGTGTTGTTCACCGAGTGGAAAAGCAGGCTGCCGAGAATACCGCAAAGCCCCGCCGGAATTGCTCCGGCGAGGCTTTGCCTTTGACCACATAAAATGCCGCAGACAGGTGTGGAACACATGGGGGATGCGGGTCACAAGGTGTCAGGAAAGTAATTAGAATTAAGAGGAAACCGCTAAAAACGGCTAAAAAGTGCAGAAAGAATATTGCGGTAGCTCTTTGTCTACAGCGTGGTCATTTCTGCGCCGTTGCAGGGCTTGACCCAAACCGTGACGCAAACACGGAAAAAAGCAGGCGGATACAGGCGGACACAATGGATGCCCCATCGAGCCGAAAGTATGCAAAAGCGCCGGAAAGCGTTGCAGCACAACGCTTTCCGGCGCTCATTATATCTTCACACGCAGGAGGTCACTGGTTCGAGTCCAGCAGTCTCCACCACATATGAAAAATCCGAACTTTTTCCTAATCGGGGATGCGTTCGGATTTTTCATTTTTATCAGGGATGTTACATATTGAGCCGGAAGCCCGGAGGATTTTTATGATCCTCCGGGCTTTTCTCTTTGCCTTTGCACGAGATCACGATGTCATAGATGCTGGAAGAGCCGGGCTGCAGCATACGGAAGATCGGCTCCCCAATCGCAGACGAATCAATTAAAACTGCTGTCAGTCTGCCTGATTCCGATGGGACAAGAACATCCCATCAGGTGCGTTATACTGTGCTCTGAAAAACATCTGACACAGTCGCAGAGGGAGCGCACATATGAACGACAAATCCATTCGGGAGATTCTGATTTCCTGGCTGCAGGCAACCAACCACGAGATCCGCATTTATCAGGAAAAGAGCATCGGTGCATCGATTTGCGATGTGATGGCTGTTACGGATAAGCTGACCGGCTATGAAATCAAAAGTGATCAGGACAACTACGCCCGGCTGCAGGATCAGGTCAAAGCCTATGACCGGTTTTTTGACGAAAACTATTTGGTTGTCAGCCAAAGTCACAGCCGATCTGCCGAAAGCAAGGTGCCTTGTCACTGGGGAATTCTGTACATTCAAAACGATAATATTACGGTCATTCGGAGGGCGCAGAAAAACAAACAGGTATACCACTTTACAGGCTGTGCACAAAATGCTCGGATTAAGTGAAGCTGGAACTAAAAGTCTTCAAGAGGCAAACATGCATAGTATGTACTTTGTGCTCTTGGCACTTGATGAACTTTTGAAAGACGAATGCCTCTATACTCTCGACAAGCTCGGACAATACATAGAGATTGACGACAAATGTGTAGCAGAAAGAATAGACGGACAGCCAATAAAGCAAAAAACGCTATTTATGGTTGAAGTGCATGAGCGTATTAGTGATATGCGTCTTAAGGTTCAGGAGATTAAGGGAGGTTCTGACAATGGCCAGCATTAAGAAAATCGAAGGAAAGAACGGCGTCAGCTACAAGATCACGGTTTCCTGCGGTTACGACGTCAAGGGCAAGAAGATCATCGAAACAGCCACGTTCAAGCCAGATGCAGGTCTGACACCAAAAAAGATGGAAAAAGCCGCGCAGGACTTTGCCCACGAATTTGAATCACGGGTAAAGAGCGGCGCGGCTATGGATGGGCGAAAAGTCACCCTGCAAGTATTTGCTGACAGGTGGATTGAAGAATATGCGAAGCCGAAGCTACAGCCGGGGACGGTCAGAAAGTATCGTGAAGAGCTGGACGACAAAATCTTGCCTGCAATCGGCCACTATAAGCTGTCGGAGATCAAGCCCCACACGTTAAACGCCTTTTTCCTCTCCCTAACGAAGGACGGCGCACGCAAGGACGGCAAGGTCGGAGGCTACAGCAAGGGCAGCATAACCAAAACGCGCAATGTGCTTTCCTCCATCCTGCGGACGGCTACGGAATGGGGGATCATCGACCGAAACCCCTGCGACAAGGTCAGAGTACAGGCAGAAAGCACCGCCGACAAGCTGAAATTCTTCACGCCGGAGCAGGCGGCGGCATTCCTCCAGTATATTGAGCAGCCTTATACCGTGCGCATAGGAGGTCATACCAGAATTGACGATACCGGCACGCCTTACACAGTCGGCGATTATGAGATCACAAAGAATATGCAGGAACAAATCAAGCTGCTGTTCAATCTGGCGATCTATACCGGTCTGCGAAAAGGGGAGCTGCTGGCGCTCAAGTGGTCAGACATTGATTTCCAGAACAACGTTGTTCAGGTTTCAAAGGCCGTAACCCTTGTAGACGGGAAACAGGTGTGCAAGACGCCGAAAACAAAGTCTTCCTATCGCTCGGTATCTTTTTCGCGCTTCCTTGCAGCACGTTTCAAGGCGTTGCAGCTGGCAGAATTGCAGCAGCGCTTTCAATTCGGGCAGGACTGGCAAGGCGACGACTGGGTTTTCATTCAGGAGAACGGCAAAATGATGAGCTATTCCACGCCGTATGAATCTTTTCAGGATGCAATCCGGCGATACAACGACGGCAGAGTGCCGGAGCAGCAGCTCCCCCTGATTCCGTTTCATGGACTCAGACACACGTCAGCCACGTTGCTGATTGCTTCCCGGTAGGACGTGAAAACGGTATCAAGCAGACTCGGCCACGCGCAGACCTCCACCACGATGAACATATATGCTCACGCCTTGCAGGAGAGCGACCGGAAAGCAGCGGATGCGCTGGAAAATCTCCTCTCCAAAGAGGCATGAAAACAAAAAAATCCCGCTCCAGTAGCCAAATAGTAGCTAAATGGCTTTCCGGGACGGGAAGCAGATTCAAGACAAAAAGAAAAAAGCCTTGATTTTCAAGGCTTTTTCATGGAGCTGCTGGGCGGATTCGAACCGCCGACCTCATCCTTACCAAGGATGCGCTCTACCGACTGAGCTACAGCAGCATATGGCGACCAAGATGGGGCTCGAACCCACGACCTCCAGCGTGACAGGCTGGCGTTCTAACCAACTGAACTACTTGGCCATCAATTATCAGGAGATCTTGTCGAACTCGAGCTTTTAGAGTGTACCAGAAACAACATACGTTGTCAATAGGAAAATGGCAGGGGCAGAAAGATTCGAACTCTCGACACGCGGTTTTGGAGACCGCTGCTCTACCAGCTGAGCTATACCCCTATGTGGTGGGCCTTCGGGGACTCGAACCCGGGACCGGACGGTTATGAGCCGTCTGCTCTAACCAACTGAGCTAAAGGCCCAAATGGATCGATCTCAATGGCTTATGTAAAAAGAAGTGTGCCGCCACCTTATAGAGTGGCGGCACACCCTTGTTGTGGCGCCTTCTGTAGGGCTCGAACCTACAACCCTTCGGTTAACAGCCGAATGCTCTACCATTGAGCTAAGAAGGCGTGTTGGCGCTACCTATTTTTCCGGGCCGTCTCCAGCCAAGTATCGTGGGCAGAAGCGAGCTTAACTTCCGTGTTCGGGATGGGAACGGGTGGACCCTCGCCCTAATAAGCACCAACTATATTGCAGCTGCTTTCGCAGTAACAACCATTATATTCACTTTTCCGCTCTCTGTCAAGAGAAAAATGGTGACCCGTACCGGATTCGAACCGATGTTAAAGGCGTGAGAGGCCTCTGTCTTAACCACTTGACCAACGGGCCATGTTCCGTCTCTATATCTCAATCAGCTTTCGCTGCCTGAAATCCTGGTACACCATCAGGGACTCGAACCCTGGACACCCTGATTAAGAGTCAGGTGCTCTACCAACTGAGCTAATGGTGCATATCGCGCTGCACCCTCAAAACCGAACAACATAACCGCGACTGTGAGTAAGGCTTGGATTGCCTGCATAATCGTAGGTCAAGCCCTCGGGCTATTAGTACCGGTCAGCTCCATACATTACTGCACTTCCACCTCCGGCCTATCAACCAGATCGTCTTTCTGGGCCCTTACTCCATAATGGATGAGAGATCTCATCTTAGGGGGAGTTTCACGCTTAGATGCTTTCAGCGTTTATCTCGTCCGTACATAGCTACCCAGCTATGCCCTTGGCAGGACAACTGGTGCACCAGAGGTACGTCCATCCCGGTCCTCTCGTACTAAGGACAGCTCCCTTCAAATCTCTTACGCCCGCAACAGATAGGGACCGAACTGTCTCACGACGTTCTGAACCCAGCTCGCGTGCCGCTTTAATTGGCGAACAGCCAAACCCTTGGGACCGAATACAGCCCCAGGATGCGACGAGCCGACATCGAGGTGCCAAACCTCCCCGTCGCTGTGGACGCTTGGGGGAGATCAGCCTGTTATCCCCAGGGTAGCTTTTATCCGTTGAGCGATGGCATTTCCACTCACATACCACCGGATCACTAACTCCAACTTTCGTTACTGCTCGACCCGTCGGTCTCGCAGTTAGGCTCGTTTATGCGTTTACACTCAATGCACGATTTCCGTCCGTGCTGAACGAACCTTTGAGCGCCTCCGTTACTCTTTTGGAGGCGACCGCCCCAGTCAAACTGCCCGTCTAACAGTGTCCCCCGACCGGATTCACGGCCGCAGGTTAGGAAATCAGCAATACAAGAGTGGTATCCCACCGGTGACTCCACATGACCTGACGACCATGCTTCCTAGTCTCCCACCTATCCTGTACATGCATTACCGATTCCCAGTATTAAACTGCAGTAAAGCTCCATGGGGTCTTTCCGTCTAGTTGCGGGTAACTGGCATCTTCACCAGTACTACAATTTCGCCGGGCGGGCTGTCGAGACAGTGCCCAAATCATTACGCCATTCGTGCGGGTCAGAACTTACCTGACAAGGAATTTCGCTACCTTAGGACCGTTATAGTTACGGCCGCCGTTTACCGGGGCTTCAATTCAAACCTTCGATTGCTCTAAGCTCTCCTCTTAACCTTCCGGCACCGGGCAGGCGTCAGCTCATATACGTCATCTTTCGATTTAGCATAAACCTGTGTTTTTGGTAAACAGTTGCTTGGGCCTATTCACTGCGGCCCCTTTCGGGGCTCCCCTTCTTCCGAAGTTACGGGGTCAATTTGCCGAGTTCCTTAACAACCCTTCTCCCGTTGGCCTTAGGATTCTCTCCTCATCTACCTGTGTCGGTTTGCGGTACGGGCGCCTTAGTATTCATCAGAGCTTTTCTCGCCTTTCAGCATCGCGGACTTCCCTACTAATTTCAGTCCCTTTCGCCCAGCTCAACCAACGGCTGGGTTCCGCTATCTGCAAGTGTCCCTCTGACTTAAAGTTCGGCGGCTACGGAATCTTTACCGTATGTGCATCGACTACGCCTTGCGGCCTCGCCTTAGCTCCCGGCTTACCTTGGGCGGACGAACCTTCCCCAAGAAACCTTAGATTTTCGGCCATTATGATTCCCACATAATTCTCGCTACTCATTCCGGCATTCTCACTCGTGTACAGTCCACCGCTCCTTCCGATGCGACTTCACCCCGTACACGACGCTCCCCTACCACTGTCTTTAGACAATCCCAAGCTTCGGTTGCATGCTTAGCCCCGTTATATTTTCCGCGCAGAGTCACTCGACCAGTGAGCTATTACGCACTCTTTTAATGAGTGGCTGCTTCTAAGCCAACATCCTGGTTGTTTTCGCAATTCCACATCGTTTTCCACTTAGCATGCATTAGGGACCTTAGCTGTGGGTCTGGGCTGTTTCCCTTTTGACAATGAAACTTATCTCACACTGTCTGACTGCTATCCATCAATTAGCCGGCATTCTGAGTTTGATAGGGTTCAGTAAGCTTATCGCCCCCTAGCCCATTCAGTGCTTTACCTCCGGTAATCTAAGATAACGCTAGCCCTAAAGCTATTTCGGGGAGAACCAGCTATCTCCGAGTTCGATTGGAATTTCTCCGCTAACCACAAGTCATCGCCGGTCATTGCAACGAACGTGCGTTCGGCCCTCCATGAGATTTTACTCTCACTTCAGCCTGCTCATGGTTAGGTCACCCGGTTTCGGGTCTATGGCAACGAACTTTTTACGCCCTATTCAGACTCGCTCTCGCTTCGCCTCCGGTACTGAATACCTTAAGCTTGCTCGTTACTATAACTCGCCGGACCGTTCTACAAAAAGTACCTCATCACACTTTAACGTGCTTTGAGTGCTTGTAAGCACAAGGTTTCAGGTTCTCTTTCACTCCCCTCCCGGGGTCCTTTTCACCTTTCCCTCACGGTACTGCTCCTCTATCGGTCATCAGGTAGTATTTAGGCTTGGATGGTGGTCCACCCGTTTTCCCACGGGGTTCCTCGTGTCCCGCGGTACTCTGGATACTCGCTGTCAGTTTCACCTTTCAAATACGGGGCTCTCACCCTCTGTGGCCGGCCTTCCCATGCCGTTCTTTTAGGCTCCTCTGATCTTGATGCAAGTCCGAACCCCGGAGAATAAATCCTCCGGTTTGGCCTCCTCCGCGTTCGCTCGCCACTACTAGCGGAATCTCGGTTGATGTCTTTTCCTCGCCCTACTTAGATGTTTCAGTTCAGGCGGTTCCCCACGTACACCTATTTGATTCAATGCACGTTACTGGAGTATTGCTCCAGTGGGTTTCCCCATTCGGAAATCTCCGGATCATAGGATATTTGCTCCTCCCCGAAGCTTATCGCAGCTTGTCACGTCCTTCGTCGGCTCCTGATGCCAAGGCATTCCCCTTGCGCTCTTTATAGCTTGACCTATTAGAGATATTTTGGTTCTCTATAGTTGAATTATGCAGGCAATCAACAGGTTTTCTTCGCAAAATTGTAATTGTTACCCTCTTCTTTTAACAGAAGTGTTCCACAATTAAAAATTCACAACTTTTCTTTCAAGTCTCCTTGAAAGACCTCTCTGTTGCCTTGCTTCTTCATCACATGTTACGTTGTTCAGTTTTCAAGGTGCAGCTTCCAGCTTCTTTTGAAGCCAGATCTCAAAATCCAATTCCTTGGGTTTTGAGATCCAACGCCAAATTGGAATCTTGGTGGGCCCGAGTGGGCTCGAACCACCGACCTTACGATTATCAGTCGTACGCTCTAGCCAGCTGAGCTACGGGCCCGTCGTCGATGCGGACTTCATATCGCTCATTGCACCGCAAGCGCTGCAACTCGCTCATTCCGTCGCATCTCCTCTTCGAATCACAAACGCTTCGCTGGTTTGCGATTCGAGTTAAACGAGAATATGAACTTGGTGGAGATAGTCGGGATCGAACCGGCGACCTCCTGCTTGCAAGGCAGGCGCTCTCCCAGCTGAGCTATATCCCCGTCTATCTTCTCCGCTTCCGCAGAGCCTGTATCCTCTAAATTAAACAATGAACTACTGAAATCCCAAACGTCTGACCAGGATGTTACAAGCAAGCCTTGGCTTACTTGAGGTCTCCTTAGAAAGGAGGTGATCCAGCCGCTCGTTCTCGAACGGCTACCTTGTTACGACTTCACCCCAATTATCGAACCCACCTTCGGCCGCGCCCTCCTTACGGTTAGGCTACGGACTTCGGGTGTTCCCGACTCTCATGGTGTGACGGGCGGTGTGTACAAGGCCCGGGAACGTATTCACCGCGGCATGCTGATCCGCGATTACTAGCGATTCCGACTTCATGTGGGCGGGTTGCAGCCCACAATCTGAACTGAGACGGCTTTTAGGGGTTCGCTCCACCTTACGGTTTTGCATCCCTCTGTTGACCGCCATTGTATTACGTGTGTAGCCCAGGACATAAGGGGCATGATGATTTGACGTCGTCCCCACCTTCCTCCGTTTTGTCAACGGCAGTCTCGCTAGAGTGCTCTTGCGTAGCAACTAACAATAGGGGTTGCGCTCGTTGCGGGACTTAACCCAACATCTCACGACACGAGCTGACGACAACCATGCACCACCTGTCTCTACTTTCCCCGAAGGGCACCTGATGTATCTCTACTTCGTTAGTAGGATGTCAAGCCCTGGTAAGGTTCTTCGCGTTGCGTCGAATTAAACCACATAATCCACCGCTTGTGCGGGCCCCCGTCAATTCCTTTGAGTTTCAACCTTGCGATCGTACTCCCCAGGTGGAATACTTATTGTGTTAACTGCGGCACGCAGGGGGTCAGTCCCCGCACACCTAGTATTCATCGTTTACAGCGTGGACTACCAGGGTATCTAATCCTGTTTGCTCCCCACGCTTTCGCGCCTCACCGTCAGTTGTCGTCCAGCAATCCGCCTTCGCCACTGGTGTTCCTCCTAATATCTACGCATTTCACCGCTACACTAGGAATTCCGATTGCCTCTCCGATACTCAAGAAAAGTAGTTTCAAATGCAGTTCACGAGTTAAGCCCGTGGATTTCACATCTGACTTGCCTTCCCGGCTACACGCCCTTTACACCCAGTAAATCCGGACAACGCTTGCCACCTACGTATTACCGCGGCTGCTGGCACGTAGTTAGC
This sequence comes from Clostridiaceae bacterium Marseille-Q4149, assembly GCA_018228685.1. Taxonomy (GTDB): domain Bacteria; phylum Bacillota; class Clostridia; order Oscillospirales; family Oscillospiraceae; genus Vescimonas; species Vescimonas cirricatena. The sequence continues at coordinate 157,551 of CP073691.1, read as the reverse complement.
CGTGGCTTATTCGCCAGGTACCGTCTTCTACTCGTCCCCGACAAAAGAAGTTTACAACCCGAAAGCCTTCTTCCTTCACGCGGCGTTGCTGGGTCAGGCTTGCGCCCATTGCCCAATATTCCCCACTGCTGCCTCCCGTAGGAGTCTGGGCCGTATCTCAGTCCCAATGAGGCCGGTCAACCTCTCAGTCCGGCTACTGATCGTCGCCTTGGTGGGCCGTTACCTCACCAACTAGCTAATCAGACGCGAGGCCATCTTTCAGCGATAAATCTTTGACATAAAAACCATGCGATCTCTATGTGTCATGCGGTATTAGCAGTCGTTTCCAACTGTTGTCCCCCTCTGAAAGGCAGGTTCCTCACGCGTTACTCACCCGTCCGCCACTGTCCTCACCTTCCGTTGTCCGAAAACTCCTTCCAGTGATTCTCGTTCGACTTGCATGTGTTAAGCACGCCGCCAGCGTTCGTCCTGAGCCAGGATCAAACTCTCTATAAATCGTATCAACACAGCGTTTCCGCTGAGCTAATCATTTTACAGAGCTATTTCCATAGCTTCATAAACTCTGCTCAAACACCGGGTAATTGACTAAACCCCAGCGTCCGAGCTTTTCAGTCGCGCATCTTCCGATGCGCTCCCGTCTGGTGCTTTGTTCGTTCATTGTTTAATTTACAAGATACACGCCCCGCACCCGCGGAACAGTTGGCATTTTACCACAAGCAGTTTCGTTTGTCAAGAACTTTTTTCGACATTCTTCACATTTTTTGAAACCGTTTGTCGTTCACCGTCTTTGCAGACGACTTATTTAGGATACCACATCGAGCTCGCTTTGTCAAGAACTTTTTTCGGGAAGTCTTGTTTTTTTCGGTTCTCCGTGTCTCCGCCGCGGCTCTCGCCGACAGCTTTGTTAGAATACCACCCCATTCCCCATTTGTCAACACCTTTTTCCCGCATTTTTCAACTTTTTTATCCCTGCCAGAAGGTGGGGTTATGGTCTGTACAGTTATAATTTCGTTCACTTCTTGCAAGCCATATACACCTATATTATAATGTGCCAAAAGGCGGCCCCGGGGGAATGGGACCGCCTTTTGGCAAGAGATGAAAGAAAAGAATAGAAGGGAGTATCTGATGGGTGCTCTCGCCGCCCCGTCAGTCCAGGATGTTGGAAGCTGTCACCCAGCGGCCCGCGTCCTGCCGCAGGGTCACGCTGCCACCAGGATAGCGCAGGGTCACGGTGCCGTCGGGGTTGTGGCAGCCGTACTGGAAGCGGACATAGCCCGCGTCACCGGCCGGTGCATAGTACGCGTCGAAATCCGCCAGGTATACCAGGCCGTGGAAGGCGCTGTCGGACATATCCGCCAGACCAAGCCCCGTGCAGCGCAGCAGCAGATCCTCTAGCTCCACCGCCGTCAGGCGGGCGCAGCCGTCCATACCCAGCTGCCGCAACTCCCGGTCGGACAGCTCCCGGCTTCCGGCTCCGGCGGCAAACAGGGATGCCAGATCCATATCCTCCGCCCGGTCATAGGAGGCGGCCAGGAACAGGTTGGGTCCCCGGGACGGCAACACATTGAAGCAGCTGCCGCCGAACCAGCGGAGCTCCTGCTCCGTCAGCAGGCTGGCCCCCTGGGGCAGGGTCACCCGGGGCTCCTCCGCCGGGGCTGCGTCCTGTCGGACCGCCGGGGCGGAGAAATGCACAGGCTCGACGGTATTCCTCGCTACGCTCTGCCCGCGCAGGCCGCAGGCACACAGCCCCAGCATCAAGCACACTGCCAGCAGCAATACCGTCTTCTTCATGGCGACTCCTTTCCCGAGGTGAATGTTGGTTTTTCCCTTACTGTACTTGTAGTATACAGGAGTTTCCCGGCAAATTCATCTCAAAATGGTGAATAATAGTTACAAAACGGTGACAATATGGTTAAAATTTGGTACACCTTATTTCGCGGTTGCAATAGGGACGGAGATACGATATAATCATAAATTAGGTATTTTCACAGGAAGGAACACTTCGCTCATGTGGTACATTGTGTTATTCGCCGCCCTGTTGGGGGCGGATCAGCTTATCAAATACTGGACGGTGGAGCACCTGGCTCTGGGGGAGTCGGCGGCGTTTCTGCCGGGGATCGTGCAGCTGACCCGGGTACATAACTACGGCGCGGCCTGGTCCAGCTTCTCCGGCCAGACCACGGCCTTGGCGGTGGTGACGGTGCTGCTGATGGCGGCGGTGGCGTATCTGCTGGTGCGGCGGATCGTGCGCCATCCCCTGGGCGTGATCGCCGGGGTGATGATCCTGGCCGGAGGCGTGGGAAACCTCATCGACCGGCTTTTCCGGGGCTATGTGGTGGATATGTTCGACCTGACCCTGTTTTCCTATCCGGTGTTCAACTTCGCCGACTGCTGCGTGGTGGTGGGGGCGATTCTGGGGGCCGTGTACTACCTGTTCTTCTACGACAAATACGACAAGAGGGAACGTCCGCATGGAAACGATACGCCTGACGGTGACAAGTGAAGAAGCGGGACAGCGGGCGGACAGTCTGCTGGCCCGGCGGCTGGAGGGCCTGACCCGGTCCGCCGCCGCAAGGCTCCTGGAGGAGGGGCGGGTCACGGATCGGGGCCGCCCGGCGGCGAAGAACCTGCGGGTGCAGCCGGGCCAGGTGCTGGAGGTACAGCTGCCGGAACCGGAGGAGCCGGAGGCCCGGCCCCAGAACATCCCCCTGGACGTGGTGTATGAGGACCAGGATGTCATAGTGGTGAACAAGCCCACTGGCATGGTGGTGCACCCGGCTCCGGGGCATCCGGACGGCACCCTGGTCAACGCCCTGCTGTATCACTGCGGGGAAAGTCTGTCCGGCATCGGGGGCCAGAAGCGTCCCGGCATCGTCCACCGCATCGACCGGGACACCAGCGGCCTCATTATCGCCGCCAAAAACGATGCAGCCCATCTGGCCCTGGCGGCCCAGCTGGCGGACCACACCCTGGCCCGGACCTACGAGTGTCTGGCGGTGGGGAATTTCCGGGAGGACAGCGGCACCGTGGACGCCCCCATCGGCCGCCATCCGGTGGACCGCAAGCGCATGGCGGTGGTGCGGCAGGGGGGCCGGGAGGCCGTGACCCACTGGGAGGTCATCGCCCGGTATCCCGGCGTCACCCATCTGCGCTGCCGTCTGGAGACGGGCCGCACCCACCAGATCCGGGTCCATCTGGCCTACATCGGCCACCCCATCCTGGGGGACACGGTGTACGGGGCCAAAAAGCCCGTGGCCGGGCTGACGGGCCAGTGCCTCCACGCGGTGGGCCTGCGGTTCATCCACCCCCGCACCGGGGAGCCGGTGGAGCTGACCTGCCCCCTGCCGGAGGAGTTCGTGCGCATGCTGGAAAAGCTCCGGCGGAATATGTGAAATGAGGATGTGCCTATGATCGGCTTTTATGACTATACGGTGCTGGCCACCTACGCCGCCACGGCCCTGGGGGTGACGGGTATGTTCCAGGCGGTGGAGGGGCGGCACCTGACCGCTGTGTTCTGCCTGCTGGCGGCGGGACTGCTGGACTGCTTCGATGGCCGCATTGCCCGCACCAAAAAGGACCGCAGCCATCAGCAGCAGTCCTTCGGCATCCAGATTGACTCACTCAACGACGTGCTGTGCTTCGGAGCGCTGCCGTCGGTGGCGGGCTACTGCGCCTGGAGCCGGTGGAGCGATGCCCCAACTCCGGTATGGTATGGGGCGGCGCTGTGCGTGTTCACCCTGGCGGGACTGATCCGGCTGGCGTATTTCAACGTCACCGAGGAGGAGCGCCAGCAGACGGAGGGCGGCGGGCGGAAATACTATCTGGGCCTGCCCATCACAGCCAGTGCCCTGGTCTTTCCGCTGTTTTACCTGCTGGGCCTGCTGCTGCCCGGCGGGCCGTATATCCTGGCGGCAGGAATGCTGCTGCTGGCGGCGCTGTATGTGACCCCGCTGCGCATTCCCAAGCCCGGCCTTGCCGCCATCTGCCTTCTTTCGGCGGTGGGGGCTCTGGAGCTGGCGGGGCTGATCCTGGCCGCTCTGGGGCGGCTGTGACCGGAAGGTCCCCTGTCCATATTTGACCAATTTGTGAATTTTTGAAATTTTTCCAAAATCCCCCTTGCAAAATCCAAATAGTGTGGTATGATAATCAGCGTTAGCACTCCAGGAAGTCGAGTGCTAACGCTGAACTCGTTTATTATGTAAAGATATAAGGAGGAACCAACCATGAAACTGACACCGCTTGCTGATCGCGTTGTGCTGAAGATGACGGAGGCGGAGGAGACCACCAAGGGCGGCATTATCCTCACCGGCTCTGCCAAGGAGAAGCCCTCTGTGGCGGAAGTGATCTCCGTGGGCCCCGGTGGCGTTGTGGACGGCAAGACCGTTACCATGACCGTCAAGCCCGGCGACAAGGTCATCACCGACAAGTATGCCGGCACCAAGGTCACCCTGGAGGACGTGGAGTATATCATCGTCAAGCAGGCTGACATCCTGGCTATCGTTGAGTAAAAAATTCGCTGTCTGTTTTAATTAGGAGGCAATATTATGGCTAAGATTATCAAGCGCGGCGAGGAAGCCCGCAAAGCTCTGGAGTCCGGCGTCAATCAGCTGGCCGATACCGTAAAGATCACCCTGGGTCCCAAGGGCCGCAACGTGGTGCTGGATAAGAAGTTCGGCACGCCCCTGATCACCAACGACGGCGTGTCCATCGCCAAGGAGATCGAGCTGGACGATCCGTTTGAGAACATGGGCGCGCAGCTGGTGCGTGAGGTATCCACCAAGACCAACGACGTGGCCGGCGACGGCACCACCACCGCCACCCTGCTGGCCCAGGCCATGATCCGCGAGGGTCTGAAGAACCTGGCCGCCGGCGCCAACCCCATCGTCATGAAGAAGGGCATGGCCAAGGCCGTGGACGCCGCCGTGGCCGCCATCCACCAGCAGAGCCAGAAGGTCAACGGCACCGACGACATCGCCCGCGTGGGCACCGTCTCCTCCGGCGACGCTTTCATCGGCAAGCTCATCGCCGAGGCCATGGAGAAGGTCTCCGCCGACGGCGTCATCACCATCGAGGAGTCCAAGACCGCCGAGACCTACTCCGAGGTGGTGGAGGGCATGATGTTCGACCGGGGCTATATCACCCCCTATATGGTCACCGACACCGACAAGATGGAAGCCCTCATCGACGATGCGTATATCCTCATCACCGACAAGAAGATCTCCGTGATCTCCGACATTCTGCCCCTGCTGGAGCAGCTGGTCCAGGCCGGTAAGAAGCTGTTCATCATCGCCGAGGACGTGGAGGGCGAGGCTCTGAGCACCCTGATTGTCAACCGTCTGCGGGGCACCCTGAACGTGGTGTGCGTCAAGGCCCCCGGCTTCGGCGACCGCCGCAAGGAGATGCTCCAGGATATCGCCATCCTCACCGGCGGCCAGGTCATCAGCGAGGAGCTGGGTCTGACCCTGAAGGATGCCACCGTGGATATGCTGGGCCGTGCCCGCCAGGTGAAGGTCACCAAGGAGAACACCATCATCGTGGACGGTATGGGCGACAAGCAGGCCATTGCCGACCGCGTGGCCCAGATCCGCGCCCAGATCGGCAACACCACCAGCGAGTATGACCGCGAGAAGCTCCAGGAGCGGCTGGCCAAGATGGCCGGCGGCGTGGCCGTCATCAAGGTAGGCGCTGCCACCGAGACCGAGATGAAGGAGAAGAAGCTGCGCATCGAGGATGCCCTGAACGCCACCAAGGCCGCCGTTGAGGAAGGCATCGTGGCCGGCGGCGGCACCATCTTCGTCAACATCATCCCCGCCGTCACCGCCCTGCTGGCCAACGTCGAGGGCGACGAAAAGACCGGCGTGCAGATCGTTGCCAAGGCTCTGGAGGAGCCTATCCGCCAGATCGCTGCCAACGCTGGCCTGGACGGCTCCGTGATCCTGGAGAAGGTCCGCACCTCCGGCAAGAACGGCTACGGCTTCGACGCCTATAAGGAGGAGTACTGCGACATGATCGCCAGCGGCATCGTGGATCCCGCCAAGGTCACCCGTTCCGCTCTGGAGAACGCCGCCAGCGTCTCCGGCATGGTGCTGACCACCGAGTCCCTGGTGGCCGATAAGCCCCAGCCCGCGGCTCCCGCAGCCCCCGCACCCGACATGGGCGGCATGGGCGGCATGTATTAATCCCCCCGCAAGGGCATAACCGCATAACAAAAACCGGCGCCTGCATAGCAGGCGCCGGTTTTCAGCTTGTCAAAAACGGCTTTTTGACAAGACGAGGACTATATCGCAGCAGTCTTTCCCCGGTTGGCAAGGGTGAACGGACAATTTTTTCTCCGGCATCGACTATTCCCGGCCCGGCAGGATGGGAAAGCGCAGGACGATGCAGAAGCGCCCGCCCTCCGTTCCGTGGGAGACGCTGCCCCCCCAGGGCGCTCATGACGTCCTCGCAGATCACCAGGCCATAGCCGCTGTCACCGGCGGCGGTTTTGACGGTTTTGCGCAGGACGGCGTTGCTCTCCCGCAGCACCAGGAAGTCCTCCTCCACAGACGCCGTAAGCTCCACGGGCTGGCTGGGGGAGCCGTGCTTGACGATGTTGGCGCATATGTTGTCGATCAGGCGCATCAGCAGGGTGATGTTGGCCCGCATGCGGAAGGGCCCGCCGGTCCGGTCGGCGTAGTCCAGGCGGAAGCGGTTGCTGGTGAGGAAATTGTTGATGCTGGAGGACACCTGGGCCAGCAGTTCCTGGCCGTTGTAGGTATCCAGAGGCAGGGTCCGGCAGTTCTCCTCGAAGGCGAACAGGTCGTCGGTCAGACGGCGGATGTGGTTGGTTTTTTCCAGGGCCCGGTCGATGAACAGCGCGGCGCTCTCAGGGCTGCCGGCATAGCCCTTGGACAGCAGCTCCAGATACCCGATGACCACCGTCAGCGGGGTGCGGATATCGTGGGCAATGGACTTGACGAACTGCTCCTTCTGCTTGAGCTTGGCGTCCTCCGTCAGCAGCAGCAGCTGGATGGTGTCCCCCAGGTGGTTGATGTTGGCGGCCAGGGTGGACAGCTCCGTGCTGCCTCGGATGGGGATCTGGCGGCTGAAATTCTTGCTGCACAGAGAGGAGACGTTCTGCTCCATCTCCTCGATGTACCGGATGTGCTTCTGAAACAGGAGATAGAACCCCGCCACAAAGGAGATCAGGAACAGACCGGCGCATATGCCCTTGCGCAGGGAGGTATAGGCCTGGTCAAAATAGCCGCTGAAATACACCTTGCAGGTTTCGTCCGCCAGCCGGAGGCGATATTCATAGGTGGGCAGGACCTTGGAGCCCCAATAGAAGTGCTCCTGGTCCTCCTCGGTATAGGTCATGTTATAGGACACGAAGGAGTTGTAGCACAGGGCCTCGTTCTGGCGGATGACCATCAGGGAGACGTAGTGATACCGGTCGTTCCACTGGGTGAAGGGCTTGCCGTCGGTGCTGACCAGGTGATTCTCCTGGGCAAAGCGCTGCAGGTCCTGAAAATGCCGGTCCGACAGGCGGCGGAACACCGCAGGCTCCGTGGCATACTGCTGGAAGAAGCGGGTCAGCGCCGCGTTGGCTCCGGCGTATATGGCGGCGCTGACGGCCACGGCCAGCAGGATCTCCAGAACGATCCGGGTGCTGAGCCGGTGAAACAGCTTAGTCAATGTAGTACCCCTTTCCCCATGCGGTTTTCAGAATGGTGGGATGCTTGCAGTCCGCCTCGATCTTGTGCCGGAGCTTGAAGATGTGCACCATGACGATGTTGTTGGCGGCATAGCTGTACGGCTCGGTCCAGATGGCCTCATAGATATCCTGAATGGACAGCACCTGGCCCCGGTGCTTGAGAAACAGGTGCAGGATTTCATACTCCGTATAGGACAGCCGGATGGTCCGGCCGTTCACCGTGACCTTGTTGTCCATGCCCAGCACCAGGCGCTCCCGCTCCGGCTCGGCCCGGTCGGCCCCCTGATAGACCCGGTACCGCCGCAGCAGGGACCTGACCCGGGCGGTAAGCTCCGCCGCCGAAAAGGGCTTGCACAGATAGTCATCGCCTCCGGCCATCAGGGCCGCCACCTTCTCCGAGTCGCCGGACATGGCCGAAAGAAACAGGATCGGGACATAGCTGCTCTCCCGGATTCTGTGGCAGGCCTCGAAGCCGTTCATGCCGTCCATCATGATGTCCAGAATGATCAGCTCCACCGTCTCGTCCAGGCTGGCCAGGGCCTGAGCGCCGCTGTATGCGGTGCAGGTCTCGAAGCCCTCCCCCTCCAGCAGGATCCGGATGATCTGGGTGATGTCCCTGTCGTCGTCGATAATCAGTATTTTCCCCGCCATAGTCCAATCTTCTCCAAAAGTCTTGATGGTTTATTATCCCACAGGCCGCCGCCGGAACCGCCGGACGGTAAGAATTTTAAGATTTCAAGGAAATTCATTATAATTCTTACAGATTGCATGATTTTCCAGCAGATTGCCTTATAATAACCAGTATAGACCCTATACTCCGCAATATCAACCAGAAATCGAGGAGGAAACATGAGAAAGAGCAAAGTTTTGACCAAGGCTTTGGCGGCCATCCTGTGTATCGCGATGCTCATCCCCATGGCGGTCACCGTGGGCGCCGCCGAAACCGGCAGCGAGCCCCAGGCCACCATCAGCGTCAGCACCAAGCGGCTGTCCATGACGGATCAGCGGGAGGTGGCCCTGTCCTTCAACCTGGGCTATAAGCCCGAGGCGGCCAACCTGGAGTGGTCCTTCGGCGACCAGCCCTTCAGCCAGTGGCTGAACTGGGAGGGGGACGACGGCGAGCCGGTGTTCACCGTGAAGGACCTGACCATTGCCGATAACGGCGATGTGACGGCCACCCTCTGCGTGGACTATCTGTTCGACGGCGACGACGCCGCCTATTGGCGTCCCTGGTACAGCTATCGCGGCGAATATGCCCTGACGGTGACGGACAAGTCCACCGGCCGCAGCGCCAGCCAGACCATGCGCTATGAGGTGTATGATTCCTACACCCCCTACAGCGAGCTGGACAGCAAGATTCAGGAGATCATCCGCACCCAGACCAACGGCCTGTACATCTCCTATGAGTCCACGGGTCTGTCCACCGACGGCAAGGACGTGATGGAGGTCATCGTGGCCCGGGACAAGGCCGTGGTGGATAACTATCTGGCCCTGCTGAAGCGGGCCCAGACCGAGCCGGAGGCCGTGGCCGCCGACGTGAGGTCCGGCCGCCTCAGCGACTATCAGGTCCCCGTGTACATCACCAACATCCACCCCAATGAGTGCCCCGCCGTGGACCAGCAGATCGAGTTCCTGAAGGCCGTGGCCACCCAGGAGACCATCCCCTATCTCAACGGCGACAACGAGACCTGCACCTATAACGTGAAGGACGTGCTCAACGACGTGTTCTTCATCATCCGCCCCACGGAGAACCCCTATGCCCTGGAGCACTATCAGCGGGGCAACGTGGAGGGCTTTGACCTGAACCGTGACAGCACCTATCAGACCCAGATCGAGTCCCAGGTGGCCACCGCCGACCTGGTCAAGTGGAAGCCCGTCACCCTGATGGAGCTGCACGGCTTCATCTACTATGCCCGGACCCAGCTGCAGATCGAGCCCTGCACCCCGCCCCACGAGCCCAATCTGGAGTATGACCTGTTCATGAATTACGCCCTGGAGGGCGCCCGGGCCTTCGGCGACGTGGCCTCCATGAACTCCATCTATAACTCCTCCAGCGAATACGCCAAGGAGAACGGCGCCACCGAGGACAACCAGCCCTGGTACGACATCACCATGGAGGCAGGCTACGACCCCGCCACCGGCCGGTATGAGTACCCCTCCGACGACATGTCCACCAACTACACGCCCACCTATGCCCTGTTCCACGGCACCATCGGCTACACGGTGGAGTGCGGCGAAAACAACGAGGCCTCCGTCACCATGGGCAAATACGGCCTCATCGGCCACACCGCCTATGTGGCCGAGAACAAGAACGACCTGTATCTGAACCAGCTGGAGTTCTTCCGCCGGGCCCTGAACAACGAGGAGTCCCCGGAGACGGAGAAGTGGTTCGTCACCCAGGACAACCAGGTGGAGGAGAACTTCCGGGAAAAGGACGAATACGGCAAGTTCTATCCCGAGTATTACGTGATTCCCACCGATGCCGCTTCCCAGCGGGACATCGCCGACGCCTATTTCATGCAGGAGTATTTCATCCGCAACGGAGTGCAGGTGGAGAAGCTCACCCAGGACGTGACGGTAAACGGCGTGACCTACAAGGCCGGGGCCTTTGTCATCGACATGCACCAGATCAGCCGCAGCTTCGCCAATGCCGTGCTCTATAAGGGCAAGATCGTGAAGAACTGGACGGGCCTGTTCAGCGAGTCCGTCACCAACTTCCCGGAGCTGCGGGGCTTCGACTGCACCCCCATCACCCAGCCCGGCGTGTTCGAAGGTAAGACCGTCGACGCCAACACGGTGGAGCGCGGCACCGCCTGGGTCACCACCTACGGCGCCAAAGCCACCGTCATCAGCAACAACGGCCTCGACGCCGTCAACGCCGTCAACGACCTGCTGGCCAAGGGCGTCACCGTGGGCTTCATCACCGAGGCCGGCGACCACTACAGCAAGGGCGATTTCGTCATCGACCACAAGGACGCCGCCCAGATCAGCGACCAGTATGTCATCGAGATCACCCATGTGGCCGATGTGCCCCAGGCCAGGGTCATCACCGAGCCCAAGGTCTATGTGGACGACGACAGCTTCGACCGCTTCGCCTTCACCCGGCAGATGAACTTCAAGACCGTGGCCGATGTGTCCCAGGCCAACGTGGTGTTCTCCAGCAACGAGCCCGAGGAGGACGTGAAGGCCGCCGTGGCCAACGGTCTGCCCTTTGTGGGGGCCAGCGTCAACATCCTGGAGTATGCCAAGGCCACCATCCCCGGCTTCGACTTCAAGATCCAGTGGATCATTGAAGAGGGCATGTACGGCCCCGAGGAGGTCTATAACGACTATGAGGCGCTGTTCAACGTGGAATACGGCGACAGCCTCATCACCGCCAGCTACGCCGCCGCCGGAGACTTCACCACTTATACCAAGGGCGGCTCCATCATCTCCGCTTACCCCCAGGAGGCCACCGTCCTCATGCGGGCCGGCAGCCAGGACGACTTCTATAAGGCCGGCTGGTGGAACGGCATCGACGATCCCGACGGCGGCCTGAAGGGCCAGGTGGTTGCCATCGACTATCAGTCCGGCGGACTGGACATGACGGTGTTCTGCACCAGCATCACCAACAAGGCCCACCAGACCGACGATTACCGTCTGGCCACCAACGCCATCTACAGCAAGCTCCTGGGCGCCGACTTCACGGTGTCGGACGCCGGACAGGATGAGCCCGTCCCCGAGCCCGTGCCCGAGCCCAGCAGCCCCCGCACCGGCGACGACATGAACGTTGTGGCGTGGATCGCCGCAGCGGTTCTGTCCATGGGCATGGCCGCGGTGTTCACCACCCGGAAAAAGGCCCGCTGACAGCCGCAGCACCCAGCGCAGGAACCCATAAAACAGCATCCCCCGGCGCGATGCGCCGGGGGATGCCCCTTTTCCCGTTATTCCTCTGATTTCGGTCCCTTCAGCCGGTCCAGCAGACGGCGAAGGGGACTTTTCTTGTCCACCGGTTTGTCCTCCGGCTGGGGCTCCGGCGGGGCGGCCAGCGCGGCCCGGACCCGGTCCATGGCTTCCTTTGCCCCGGACACTCCGGCCCTTGTCCCGGCCTCATACAGCTCCTCCGCCCGGCGGAGGTCCCGCTCCACCCCCAGGCCCCGCTCATACAGCCGCCCCAGGCGGCATCGGGCCAGGTCGCTGCCCTGCTCCGCCGCCCGGCGGTACAGGTTGGCGGCAATGGCGGGGTCCTTCTCCGTCCCCACGCCGGTCTCGTAGCAGATGCCCAGCCGGAGCATGGCCTCCGGGTGGCCCTGCAGGGCAGCCCGGTGATACATGTACGCGGCGTACCGTGGCTTTTTCTCCACCCCGTCGCCGGTTTCGTAGCACACTCCCAGCAGATACTGGGCCCGGGGCATTCCCACGGCGGCAGGCTTTTGCAGCAGGCGGGCGGCCTCCCGGTGGGACTCCGGGTCCTTTCTCCGCCGCAGCAGCCCCGCCAGGCAGTACTGGCCCTCCAGTTCGCCCAGCGCCATGGCCCGGCGATAGAGGTCCTCGGCCCGCTGCACATCCTGCTCCACGCCGTGGCCGGTTTCATAGCACACCCCCAGCCGGGTCATGGACCGGGGATGCTCACGCTCCGCCCCCCGGCAGAAGTATTCCGCCGCCCGGTCATAGTCCCGCTCCGTGCCGTGGCCGAAGTAATAGCACATGCCCGTCTGGCAGAGGGCCTCGGTATAGTCCCCCTGGGCGGCAGCCAGGAAGCAGCGGAAGGCCTCCTGGGCGTTCTGCTCCACCCCGGTGCCCTGGTCATAGCTCAGGCCCAGAAAGTGCCAGGCCCGGGGATAGCCCCCCTCCGCCGCCTGGCGGAACAGCCGGACGGCCTCCCGGTCGTCCTGGTCCACCCCCTTGCCCTGGTGATGCAGCACCCCCAGGGCGCACTGAGCGTCGGGGTATCCGGCCCCGGCGGCCTCCCGGTACAGGGCCAGAGCCCGGGACACGTCCTGCTCCACGCCGTCGCCGAACTCGCAGCACACCCCCAGCAGATACTGGGCCCGGGGCAGCCGCTGCTCCGCCGCCTGGGCAAAGCAATAGGCGGCCTTTTTCAGGTCCTTCTCCACCCCCTGGCCGAAAAAATACATCACGCCCAGGTTGCACCGGCCCATGGGATAGCCCCCCTCCGCCGCCCGGCGGTACAGCTCCACGGCCTTTTCCAGGTTCTTTTCCACCCCCTGGCCGCTTTCATAGCACACGCCCAGGTTGCACAGAGCCGGGGCGTAGTCCCCGGCGGCGGATTCCTGATACAGGCGGCAGGCCCGGTCCTCGTCCCGCTCCACGCCGAAGCCGTTGTCGTAGCACACCCCCAGCCAGTAAAGGCCCGCCGGGTCGTCCGGGGCCGTCTGGGAAAACCACCGGAAGGCCTTTTCCGGGTCCTTGGCCGCGCCGCCAATGCCGTACAGGCAGTTCATGCCCATCTGCACCACGGCGTTGGCGTCGCCGTCCTCCGCCGCCTGGCGGCAGTCCTCCAGGGCCTGACGGCGGCGGTCCGCCAGCTTCAGAAGCTCCGGGGAAAAGACCACGACCTGGGGGTCCTGGGGATTCTGGGGTTCGCGCTGAAATGGTTCGTGGTCCGTCATTTTATCGCTCCTTATCGAATGATCGTTTTATCGGAAGGACAGCAGCTCCTCCGTCTCCTTGCGGCCGGGACCGTTTTTCCACTGCTCGGGATAGCCCATGGCGATGAGGCAGGCGGGGCGCAGGCCCTCCAGCTCCAGCAGACGCCCGGCGGCGCCGGCGTCAAATATGCCCAGGATGCAGGTGCCGATGCCCAGGTCCCGGGCCGCCAGACAGAAGGTCTGGGCGGCGATCCCGGCGTCGAACATCTCCCACCCGGCGGCCTGGCTCTCCGTCAGCGGGGCGTCCCCCTGGCCGGACAGGCCCGGCACATAGGCGATCACCGCCAGGGCGGCGGCCCGGTTGATGGTCTTGGTGTTGAAGCCCTGGCCGGGGATGCACTCCCGGGCCATCCGCTCCTTCAGCGCCGGGTCATCAATGACGATATATCGCACGGGCTGGGTGTTCTTCCAGCTGGGGGAAAACCGGGCCAGGTCCACCACCCGGCGGATGTCCTCCCGGGGGATGGGGGTTTCCTGAAAACGGCGGCAGCTGACCCGCTGCCGGATGCATTCTGCGGTGGTCATGGGATGATACGCTCCTTTTGGTAATAGTATTTTTTATTGTAGCACAAATTTTTCTCTCCGTAAAGGGCGGCGGGGCCGTACTTGTAAAATCCGGGAAAATGTGATACAATGCGAGATATTATCGGGACAAAGCCGGGAAATGGGGGGACAAAAAATGGGTCTGCACGACGGGCACCGCCAGCGCATGCGCCAGCAGTTTTTATCCCACGGACCCCAGAGCATGGCCGACCATGAGCTGCTGGAGCTGGCCCTGTTTTACGCCATCCCCCGCCGGGACACCAACGAGACCGCCCACCGGCTGCTGGAGCAGTTCGGCTCCCTGGACCGGGTGCTGACCGCCCCGGAGCAGGAGCTGGAGCAGGTGGAGGGCGTGGGGCAGAACGCGGCGGTGCTGCTGCGGCTGATAGGCGCCATGGGGGACCGGGCCAGGCGGCCGGGCCGGGAGGAGAAGATCGTGGCCTCCGTGGACCAGGCCGGGGCCTATTTCCTGCGGCTGCTGGACGGACAGCGGACGGAGCAGCTGTATCAGCTGTGCGTGGACGGCAAGGGAAAGGTCCTGTCCTGCCGGATGCTGTCCCAGGGGCAGGCGGACATGACGGTGCTGAGCCTGCGGCAGGCGGTGGAAAACGCCCTGCTGTCCGGGGCCAGCGGCGTGTTCCTGGCCCACAACCACCCCAGCGGCGTGGCCCTGCCCTCCCAGGCGGATGTTCAGGCCACCGTCCAGGTCCGGGACGCCCTGAAGCGGCTGGATATCCGGCTCATCGACCACATTATTGTGGCCGATGGAGACTATGTTTCCATGGCCTCCAGCGGACTGCTGCGGTAGATTCCCGCCATTTTAGGCAAATTCACGAAGAAAATTGACAGAAAAGGGTAGAAATGCCGCAAAGAATCTGTTATAATGAGGGAATCTTATAATCTAATATGAGATATTACTTTTGCTTGTAAAAATGCGAATAAAAAAACAGGAGAAACCAATGGAAACACAGAAAAGACGGCGGGGCGACCGCCGTGACGGCCGGCTGCTGCGGGAACTGGATTCCCTGCACTTCATCACCGGCATTATCTATCCCAACCGCTGCGACAACGAGGCATACATCTCCGAGCGCATCGACCTGACCCCGGTGAAGGCCTATATGGCCCGCCGGAACGAGACGGAGAAGGACTTCCCCTATACCTATTTCCACCTGGTGCTGACGGCCCTGGTGAAAACCATCACCCTGCGGCCCAAGATGAACCGCTTCATCGTCAACGGCAACTTCTTCCAGCGCAATGAGGTGACGGCGTCCTTCGTGGTGAAAAAGCAGTTTTCCGACAAGGGGGCCGAGGCCCTGGCCATGCTGCACACCACCGGCGACGACAACATCGACACGGTCCATGAATACATCCGCCAGCAGGTGACGGAGTGCCGCTCCGACAAGGTGGACAGCACCACCGGCGAGATGGACATCCTCAACAAGCTGCCCCGGTGGCTGGGCAAGGCGGCGGTGCGGTTCATCATGTGGCTGGACAAGCACGGCTGGGTCCCCGACAGCATGACCTGCAACGACCCCTACTACAGCTCCGTGGTGCTGTCGAACCTGGGCTCCATCAAACTCAAGTGCGGCTATCACCACCTGACCAACTGGGGCACCTGCTCCGTGTTCTGCATCATCGGCGAGAAGAAGATGAGTCCCTTTTACGACGCCGACGGCAATGTGACCATGCGGGAGACCCTGGATCTGGGTCTGACCATCGACGAGCGCCTGGCCGACGGTTATTATTACTCCAAGTCCATCCGGCTGCTGAAGTATCTGCTGGAGCACCCGGAGGAGCTGGAGAAGCCCCTGAAGGAGGAAGTATCTTATGAGTAAAGCCGCTCAGGTAAAAGCGCCCTGGCTCAACAGCAGGGACCCCGGGGTGCCCGCTACCCTGAATTATTCCACCCTGTCCATGTGCGGCCGGGTGGAGGAGATGGTGCGCCGCTATCCCGACTACATCGCCTATGAGTTCATGGGCAAGTGCACCACCTATGCCGACATGTGGAAGAAGATCAACGCCTGCGCCAAGAGCCTGAAGGCCATCGGCATCCGGGAGGGCGACAAGGTCACCATCTGCATGCCCAACGCACCCCAGACCCTGTGCATGTTCTACGCCGTGAATATGGTGGGCGCCATCGCCAACATGGTGCACCCCCTGTCCGCCGAAAGCGAGATCGCCTTCTATCTGCGGGATTCCGGCTCCGTGGCGGCCATCACCCTGGACCAGTTTTATCCCAAGTTTGAAAGCGTCCGCAAGGCCGTGGACCTGCCGTGCCTGATCGTCACCTCCGTGGCCGACGAGCTCAAGCCCCTGCTGAAGGTGGGCTATAAGCTCACCGAGGGCCGCAAGAATCCCAAGATCCCCGCCGGCCGGGCAGGCGTTCTGTCCTGGAAGGAGTTCCTGCGCCGGGGTGAATATGTGGAGATCTATCAGGTCCGGCGCAAGGCCGAGGACCCCGCCGCCATCCTGTATTCCGGCGGCACCACCGGCGTGACCAAGGGCATCCTGCTGTCCAACCGCAACTTCAACGCCCTGGCCGCCCAGATCATCGCCACCAACCCCTTCTTCCGGCCCGGCCACAAGATGCTGGCCATTATGCCCATGTTCCACGGCTTCGGCCTGGGCGTGTCCATCCATTCCATGGTGGCCAACGGCGGCCACTGCATCCTGATCCCCCGCTTCACGCCCCAGAGCTATGCCGAGCTCATCAAGAAGCACAAGCCCAATCTCATCGCTGGCGTTCCTTCCCTGTTCGAGGCCCTGCTGCGGGTGAAGGAGATCGAGGGGGCGGACCTGAGCTGCCTGCTGGGCGTGTTCTCCGGCGGCGACAGCCTGTCCGTGGAGCTGAAGAAGCGGTTCGACGCCTTCCTGAAGGAGCACGGCGCATCCATCACCGTCCGGGAGGGCTACGGCACCACCGAGTGCGTCACCGCCAGCTGCCTGACCCCCATCCACAAGCAGAAGGAGGGCTCCATCGGCATCCCCTTCCCGGATACCTATTATAAGATCGTCAAGCCCGGCACCCAGGAGGAGGTCCCCTACGGCGAGGAGGGCGAGATCTGCCTGACCGGCCCCACCATGATGCTGGAGTATGTCAACCACCCCGAGGAGACGGCCCAGACCAAGCAGACCCACGCCGACGGCCTGACCTGGGTCCACACCGGCGACCTGGGCATGATGGACGAGGAGGGCTTCATCTATTTCCGCCAGCGCATCAAGCGCATGATCGTCACCAACGGCTACAACGTGTATCCCTCCCAGCTGGAGAACATCCTGGACGGCCACGAGTACGTCCACCTGAGCTGCGTCATCGGCGTCAAGGACCCCATCAAGATGCAGCGAGTCAAGGCATTCGTGGTGCTCAAGCCCGGCTATGTGCCCACGGAGGCCTGCAAGCAGGAGCTGATGGACTACTGCCGCAAGCACATCGCCAAGTATGCCATGCCCTCGGACATTGAGTTCCGGGAGGAACTGCCCAAGACCCTGGTGGGCAAGGTGGCCTATCGGGTGCTGGAGGAGGAAGAAAACGCCAAGCTGGACGCCAAGGCCGCCGAAAATGCCAAGATCGACGCCCAGCGCCGCCAGCTGGAGGAGGAGCGCAAGGCCGCCGTTCAGGAGCGCAAGGCCAAGAAGGCCGCCGAGGCCAAGGCAAAAAATCCGGACAAGGACGAGGCCAAGGCCCAAGAGGCTGAAACCCCCAAGGAATAAAGCAAGGAGGCTTGTCAATGGACAGGGAAATGAGACGGCAATACACGGTGTTGGTGGACTTCCTGGGCCACATTCTGGGCCCGGACTATGAGGTGGCCCTTCACGAGCTGAAGGACGACTCCAACGAGATCATCGCCATTGCCAACGGCGAGCTGACCGGCCGCCACCTGGGCTCCCCCCTGAGCAACAAAATGCTGGAGTATCTCACCAGCCACCTGTACGAGACCCAGGACTATGTGCTGCGGTTCGAGTCCACCGCCATCACCGGCAAGAAGATGTGCTCCAACTCCCTGTTCATCAAGGGGCCCCACAACGAGCTGGCGGGCCTGCTGTGCATCAACTTCGACAGCAGCCGCTATCAGGAGCTGTCGGCCCGGGTCATGGACCTGTGCAGCAATATGCTGACGCCGGGGGTGCAGAGCGGCACCCGCCTGATCGTGGAGGACGACACCGACCCTACCGCCGAGCCGCCGGAAAAGACCTATCCCACCTCCATCGCCGGGGCCACCGCCAGCATCGTGTCCGAGGTGGTGTCCAGCTATCCCGTGCCGGTGGAGCGGCTGACCCAGGACGAGAAGATGGAGATCATGGCGGCCCTGAACCGCAAGGGCGTGTTCCTACTGAAGGGCTCCGTCAGCTATGTGGCCAAGGAGCTGCACAGCTCCGAGGCCAGCATCTACCGCTATCTGGGAAAGCTCAACAACCGTGCATAAGCACGCAAATCCCCCTTCGGAAAGGTTCTCCGAAGGGGGATTTATTTGTCAAAAAACCGGGGGCGGACGAAAGTCCGCCCCCGGGAGGTTATATAAGAATCAGTCCTGGGTCTCGATGAGGCCGTAGCCGCCGTTGTTGCGGCGGTACACCACGCACACGGCGGAGGTATCCATGTTGCGGAACACATAGAAGGTGTGGTCCAGCAGGTTCATCTGGAGAATGGCCTCCTCGGTGGTCATGGGCTTCACGGCGAAGCGCTTGGTGCGCACCACGTCGAACTCCGGCTCCTCCACCACGTCGAACTCGGCGGGGATGTTGGAGGTCAGGGCGTCGGGCCGCAGGTTCCGGGCCAGACGGGTCTTGTTCTTGCGGATGCGGCGCTCGATAAAGGCCACGGCCTCGTTGATGGCGCCCCGCATGTCGCCGTCGGGGTCCTCCTCCTGGGCGCGGAACAGGGTGCCGTTGGCAGTGCGGATGGTCAGCTCCACCACGCAGCGGTTCTTTTTCTCCACGGCGAAGGTCACAAATGCGTCCGCTTCCTCCGGGAAATACCGATCCAGCTTGCTGATCTTCTTTTCGGCATATTCCTTGATGGAGTCATTCAGAGCGATCTTCTTGCAGGTAAATGTGAACTTCATAGTTGGTTGCTCCTTTCGCAGGTATCCCTTTCGGGGCAAGGGTCGGGGAGATGGTTCCCCTTATCCTTGGACGTATTATAACATATTGCCGGGCGCTTGAAAAGTAGCCCCGTGCATTTTTGGCAGTTATTCACAAAAATTTAAGATTTTTTGGTCATTCGACAGCATATGACAAAGGTTCCTATTTACACGGCGGCCAAAACGGCGTATCATAAGCATCGGAAGCTTTCCAATATCCCACCCGCTTGGGCCGCCCTGCAAGCAGGGCGGCTCCTTTTTTCCGCAGG
Source organism: Clostridiaceae bacterium Marseille-Q4149 (assembly GCA_018228685.1). Taxonomy (GTDB): domain Bacteria; phylum Bacillota; class Clostridia; order Oscillospirales; family Oscillospiraceae; genus Vescimonas; species Vescimonas cirricatena. The sequence goes on along the minus strand of CP073691.1, from coordinate 138,314 downwards.
CCCTTGACAAACCGGGAGGCTGGGGTATCATGGGCTGTGAGAAAAGCAGCCGGCAGGGAGGAAACCATTATGCGCGGTAAGAAAATGTCCCAGGCCATGGTCTTCATCGTGCTGTTCGGCATCGTCAGCCTGTTTTCGGACATGACCCACGAGGGCGCGTCCAGCATCCGGGGAGCGTATCTGGCCCTGCTGGGGGCCTCCGCCGGGACCATCGGGTTCATTTCGGGCCTGGGGGAGCTGGTGGGCTGCTCCATGCGGTATGTGTTCGGCAAGCTGACGGATAAGAGCAAACACTACTGGCCCATGACCATCGCCGGGTATGTGCTGGACGTTCTGGCGGTTCCAGCCCTGGCCCTGGTAGGGGACCACGGCTGGATCTGGGCCTGTGCCCTGCTGGTGATCCAGCGCATGGGCAAGGCCATCAAAAAGCCCGCCAAGGACACCATCATGTCCTTTGCCGCCTCCCAGGAGGGGGTGGGCAAGAGCTTCGGCATCCAGGAAGTGCTGGACCAGATCGGCGCGTTCCTGGGGCCGGTGCTGCTGTATGTGGTGATGCTGCTGAAAACCGGCGGCACCACCTTCCAGGTGTATGCCACGTGCTTTGCGGTGCTGGCCATTCCCGGGGCCATCACGCTGATCCTGCTGCTGGTGACCCGGCGGAAGTTCCCCAACCCGGAGCACTTCGAGTCGGAGCCCAAGGAGTATGTCCCCTTCCACATGAAAAAGGAGTTCATCCTGTATATCGCCGGCATCAGCCTGTTTGCCTTTGGCTTTATCGACTATTCCATCATCATCATGCATGTCTCCCGGACCTTCACCGGTGTGGCGGCGGGCCTGCAGGAAACGGGAAGTCTGATCTCCAGCGGAACGCTGCCGCTGCTGTATGCCGGAGCCATGCTGGTGGACGCGGTGGCGGCCCTGTTCTTCGGGCTGCTGTATGACAAGAAGGGGGTCCGGGCCCTGGTGTGGAGCACGGTGCTGTCGGCGCCCTTCGCCATCTTCGTGTTCGCCGGGCACTCGGTGGCCTCCCTGCTGGTGGGCATCGCCCTGTGGGGCGTGGGCATGGGCGCCCAGGAGTCCATCCTGAAGGCGGCGGTCAGCTCCATGGTGCCCAAGGCCAGCCGGGCCACGGGCTACGGCGTGTTCGAGTGCGCCTTCGGCGTGTTCTGGTTTTTGGGCAGCTGGCTGCTGGGGGTGCTGTACGACGTCAGCATCCCGGCCATGATCGCCGTGTCCGTGGCGGCCCAGCTGGCGGCCATCCCCCTGTACATCGCCTCCTCCCGGCGGATCAAAGCCAACCCATGAGCTTCACAAAGCTCCACAGCAGCTTGCAGCCATAGAAGATGATGACCCCGCCGCAGACCTTGTTGATGACGTTGAGGATCTTTTCGTTGAAGCGGCTGCCCAGCAGGGACACCACCGTGGACAGGGTCAGAAACCACAGGGCGGAGGCGCTGCCGAAGCCGCAGATAAACGGCAGGTCGCCGCCCTCCGGCAGGCTGGCCCGGAAGGCTCCCAGCATCATGGTGCCGTCGATGAGGGCCTGGGGATTGATCCAGGTGACCACAAAGGCGGAGGAGATCAGCTTCCAGATGGGGACGTTGACGTCCCGGCCGCCCTCCAGGGAGGCCCTGGACCGCAGAAGGCCAATGCCGATCCAGATGACGATGAGACTGCCGATGCCCAGGATGACCTTCTGCAGCCAGGGCAGGGCCTGCATCAGCGCCCCGGCCCCCAGGAAGCACGACACCCCCAGAGACACGTCCCACAGGATGACGATCAGGGCGGTGAGATACACCCGGCTGCGCCGCTGGGTCAGGGCGCTGTTGATGACGAACAGATTCTGCAGCCCGATGGGGGCCACATACGCCAGGCCCATGGTGAGGCCCTGAAGATATATACGCATTTGCTATTTACTCCTTTTTTTTATCTGCTATAATCGTATCATAATCCCGGGAAAAAGCAAGAGCGCAGAAAATTATGAGCAGGTCAGGAGGAGCTTACCATGTCCCATTACGACTGCCCCTGTATGGAAAAATGTCCCCTGCACTGGGCCATGAGCCGCATCGGCGGCAAGTGGAAGGTGCAGATCCTCTGCTCCGTGGCCAACGCCGGGACCATCCGCTACAACGCCCTGCGGGCCAAGCTGGACGGCATCAGCAACACGGTGCTCTCGGCGGCCCTGCGGGAGCTGGAGGGGGACGGCCTGGTGCGGCGGCAGGCCTATCCGGAGGTGCCGGTGCGGGTGGAGTACAGCGCCACGGAGCGCTGCATACGCCTGCTGCCGGTGCTGGAGAGTCTGTCCGACTGGGCCGAGGCGGAGATGGACGGCCCGGAAGAAAAATTCCCGGAATAGGGGGAATTTTTGAAAAAAAGTGTTGACAACATGGGCGGCGCTGTGGTATATTAATTCTTGCCTGTCGGGGAGACGACATGGCGGCGTAGCTCAGTTGGCTAGAGCATGCGGTTCATACCCGCAGTGTCACCGGTTCGAATCCAGTCGCCGCTACCATCGACCGGTGAGACGCGGGAGCGTCTCGCCGGTCACCCCCTCAGCAAACAAAGACGGCCCGTTGGTCAAGTGGTTAAGACACGGCCCTTTCACGGCTGTAACATGGGTTCGAGTCCCGTACGGGTCACCACTTCGGCAATCCGTAAACGGGATTGCCGAATAAACGGAGGCTTAGCTCAGCTGGTTAGAGCGCCTGCTTCACACGCAGGAGGTCACTGGTTCGAGTCCAGCAGTCTCCACCAAAAAGTTCTCGGTTTCGCAGGAAATCGGGAACTTTTTCTGTTTATGCTCCCAAATAGTGACGCTGCATTTTGGCGTTTTTCGCTTGACCCAAACCGTGACCCAAAAGCCGAAAGGTCAGGAAAGCACCGGAGAGGGGCGGATGGCATCATCCGTCCCTCTCCGGCTGTTTTTTGTGGGCTACATGGTCTGGCTGATGACGCTGCCGATGGTGTCGGCAGCGGAGCGCTTCATCCCCTCCGTGGCGTGGGTGTAGGTGCTGAGGGTAAAGCCCGCGTCATAGTGTCCCAGCGCGCCGGACAGTGTCTTGACATCCACGCCGTACTTGAGGGACAGCGTGGCGAAGGTGTGTCTGAGGTCGTGAAATCTGATGTGCTCCGCGCCGATGGCCTTCAGAATTTTCTCATGGGTGTGCCGGAAGGAATCCGGGTCGAACATGGTGCCGGTCTTGGGCGACACGAACAGGTAGGGACTGTGTGGGTGCTTTGCGTGTTCCTCCACCAGCAGCTCCACCGCCCGCTGCGGGATGGCCAGCTTGCGAACGGAGTTAGGCGTCTTGGGTTGGCTGACCACCAGTTCACCGTTGATACGGTTCACCTGCTTGCTGACGGAGATGGTCATGTTCTCCACATCCAAGTCCGTCCACAGCAGGGCGAGGAGCTCGCCCCGGCGCAGGCCGGTGGTCAGCTCCAGATAGAATGCCGCCAGCAGCCCGCGCCGTTCTGCTTCAGCCAGATACGGGCCGATCTTGTCCTCCGGCAGTATCTTTATCTCGCGCTTTTCCAGCTTCGGCAGGCGGCAGCCCTTGGCAGGGTTGGTGAGGAGCAGCCGCTCCGCTACCGCCTGCTCCAGACAGTTGTTCAGCAGCGTGTGGATGCCCCGTACCACGCGGGTGCTGAGACCCTTGTCTTTCAGTTTGATGTGGGTATATCGCTGGATGCGGCCGGATTTTTGCAGGTCGTTGTAGAACTTCTGGATCTGGATGGTGGTCAGTTTTTCCAGCGGCGTGTTGCCCAGCTCGGGAATGATGTGGTTGTCGATGTAGTTGAGGTAATAGTGCTTGGTTTTCTCCCGCAGGCGTGGCTCGGCGTAGACCTCGTACCACAGCTTGATCCAAGCGCCCAGCGTGTAGGATTTTGCACGGCTCATGTCCAGCTTTTCAGCCTCCGCGATGGCCTGCTTGAGCTTTTCCTTGGCTTCGGATTGGGTTTTAGCGAGGACGCTTTTGTGGATGGGCTTGCCAGTGGTAGGATCATTGCCCGCGGTGTAGCGCCCCTCCCAGCGGCCGTCTTTCCGCTTGCGCAGACTCCCTTCTCCATTTGCTCGTTTCTTCGGCATGGTATCAACTCCTTTTCTTTGGTAGTCAACACACATACCACAAGCCGACCTTAATATCTATCGGAGATGGGCAGAGTTAAGAGAAAGTTATCAATTCCGCAGCGGGGGTATTCTTTGATTACAGCGTGGTCATTTCTGCGCTGTGTTGGCGTCGATCCACTCCCGCAGCTTGTCCTTCGGCACCACGATGCGGCTGCCGATCTTCAGCGCCGGGAAACCCTCGCTGCGAACCAATTCATACGCGCCGGCACGGGAGATGCCCAGCACCGCCGCCACCTGCACGACATTCAGCATCAGGGGCAGCTCGTCGTAATTCTTATAGGTACACTCGTTCATTCGATCCTCCTTACATCATGGTCATGTCGAAACCGTGATACTGCCCATATTCTTCCTCGTAATTTTCCTGTTCCTGACGGCGGGACTGATACCACTCCACCAGCTCCTGCAGCAAGAGGCTGCTGTAATACAGCTCACGGGCAAGGTCGCTGACCTCGCTGTCCTCGTCCTCGCAGAGGGCGCAGATGGCGGCCACTGTACCCGCCATGCCGCAGACGGCATCCTCCAGTGTGGGTGTCGGCTCACGATGGTCATAGGCAATTTCCCGGCAGGCTTGCAGATAATCCGCACCGCCCAGCCGGAAGTACAGCTCCATATTCTCGCGCTTCAGCGTCTGGTCGAACAGCTTGCTGTCCCGGCAGCGGATGTTCTCCGGCGTGGTGTAGGTGATGTATTTCTGATGCGGCTCCCATTTCACATCGTAGCCATAGGCATTCATATACGCAATGAACTCCTGCTGCGTGCGGCTCTGCTCCATAGCCTCTTTGATATGATCCGTCAGCCGCCTCTTCCACGTCGGGATGCGGAACGGGTCGGCCTTGGACTCCGTGACGGACAAACCGTACTCCCGACAGAGTTGGTTGCAGTAGTCCTTGACCTGCTGCATCTCCCGCGCGGACTGATGGAATTTCATGCCCGTCTCGAAATTGACGGAGTTCATGATGATGTGGTTATGGATGTGGGCGGTGTTCATATGGGTGACCACGATGCACTGGTAGCCCGCGAAATGCTCTGCCAGCTTCACGCCCAGCTCGTGCGCCGTTGCGAAGTCCAGCGGATCATCCGGCGCGAACGCCTGCACGATGTGGTAGTAACCACGGCCCTCCGTTTTGCGGAACTGCTTTTTCACTGCCTCGAATTCCGGCACCGCCGTCCGCGCTACACAGTTGACGCCGCTGATAAGCTGCTCCACCGTCTTTTCCCGGTTGGTGACGTAGTCAACAATGCCCCTCAGCCCACGCGAGACAGCAATGAATTTAACGTTTGCCATGTGTTTTCATACACCTCCATGAACGGCTCCATGTTGGCCAGCTCGACGTGACCCTGCCGCGCCATGACGACCAGTTGATTCAGGTTATTGCCCTGCCGGCGCAGCTCGCGGATGAGGTCATCCATGCCGTCGATGACCGTCACGTCCTTGCCCATGGCGGCGTCCCGCACATACTGGCTGAGCGACTTATTGATGCCGTGCTTCTGGCAGACCAGCGCGACCTCCCGGCACGCTTCCGCCTTCAAAATCCCGTTGCGGCTGGAAGTCCGCTGCATATTGTGGAGCACGTTCTTTGAAAAGTCCTCAACCGTATCATACTTCGCGACATTCGTGAGGAAATCACGGATCGTATGCTCCGTCTCGTCCGTCTGCGTTCTGGATATGGTGAGATCAAATGTCGCCATATAGCTGTTAACCACGTTTACGACCGAGGTGTACCGAACGCCGATGGAAAACACGGCATCCAAAATGCAGATGGGTAAGGATTTATAAAAATCCTTGAACGGATCGCCACGATCTTTCAGTGCATTACCGAAATCTTTCGTGCTGCGCGCTGCCAGCAGTTCTGCCGCCCTCTGGATATCCATTTTCATAACCTCTCTTTCTTTGAACTCTCAGCATTTCACCAATCGCGTCAGAGTTTCTCCCGACGCTTTTGTATATCATATCATACAACGGGGTGACGAGATGGATGAGAGGGCATCTCAAGCATCTCGCGGGACTGCATCATAGCACGCGTGTTTTTGAAATCGTTGCATACTGCTGTCCGAAATCTTGACTTGCGAAAATTTTTCTGTAAGATATTTTTGAGAGGAGGAGGTTTCATGGACATTCCGCGTCGAAAAAACCGCCAGCATTCGGATAAGCTGACGGCAGAGCTGCTGTTTTTCTGTTTTTGGCTGACCCACTGCGGTGAGGTGGAGCTGGGCGCGTATGCCTGGTATGGTCAGCATTCAACCGCCTCCTATCGGCGCTACGCCAAGGAGCTGTAGAAGATCGGCGCTATACCGCGCATGAAGCTGCGAGGAGATGACCGGGACTGCAGGCATAACCGCCGGTTCATCTCCGACCCACCGGTAGAGGACTTCGCGCCGGAGATACGATTTGATTGGGAGGATGACCACCTGCGGCGTTTGGCGCGGCTGGTGTGCATGGCGGCGTCGGTGCTTGCGCCCGATGGAGAACTGTCGGCATTTGACAACGCCATCGAGGACTACCGGTATTATGATTTGCACTACCCCGACTACCACGCGGCGTATGAGGGGCTGGACGCCCGCACGTTCCGGCGTGATAAGCAGGCGGTGCGGCAGGTGCTGCTGCTGTGGAAAGACGACGATACGGCCAGCAAGCAGCAGGATGAGGATGTAGAGGAGGAGATCACGGCGGAGTTTCTGGCGTGGCTGAAGAAGCTGTGAGCGCACGGCTGCCACGCCTATTCTTTGGTTACAGCGGGGTCAAATTACGCATACCATGACCAGCGTAGTAGTTTTCGGTACTTGTCGCAAGATGCAAGCCAATAACCCAAGAAATAACGCAAGAACATCTTACGTTATTTTTAATAACATAAGAAAAGCTCGAAAAAAGTCAAGGAATGTCTTGCGAATTTTCTTCACTTCTTGTGTTCTATATGTTAGAATGGGTGCAAAGGAGTGATTTGTATGGTAGAAAAGGAGCTTCACGATCTGATTGAAAGCATTCGGGTTCGTGGCTGTGAAGGACAAACCATAGAAGTAAAGGCGGCACGGCAGGGCTGTCCTGAAAGGTTATATGATACGATCTCTGCGTTTTCCAATCAAAATAGCGGGGGAATCTTTGTGTTCGGCTTGGAGGAAAAGAACGGCTTCGCAAAGGTGGGCGTCTACGACGCACAGGACTTGGAGCGCAAGGTAATGGAATACTGCGAACAAATGACGCCGATCGTTCGACCGCAATTTACCGAGGTGGATGAAGATGGGCTTACATTTGTCTCTGCGGAGATCCCACCCGTTGATATTGCGGAACGCCCTTGCTTCAAAACAGCCAAGGGACGGCTGCACGGGTCCTATATCCGCGTAGGTGACGGAGACAAGCCCATGACGGAGTACGAAGTATACAGCTACGAGGCGTTCCGAAAGAAATATCAAGACGATATTCGTCCAGTGGAGAGGGTGTCCTTCCAATCGCTGGATATGTCTAAGGTAAAAACGTATTTGGAGAGAAAAACATGTGCGCGTCCGAATTTGGCGGGTATGTCGGAGGCACAGCAGTATGAACTGACCGGCATCACGCGGGATGGGAAAATCACCATGGCGGCATTGCTGCTGTTCGGACTCTACCCGCAGGCGTTTTATCCGCAACTGAGCATCATTGCCACCTGTGTACCCGCAGAGCAAATGGGCGTTCTTGACGCAGAGGGCAACCGATTCAGCGACACAAAGCGGATCGAAGGTACGCTTCCGGATATGCTGGAGGGTGCGTTGACCTTTGTTCGAGCCAATATGCGGACGGCCACAAGGATCGACAAAGAAACAGGCGAGAGAATTGATATTCCGCAGTACCCTATGGACGCTGTCCGCGAGGCGATACTCAATGCGTTGGTACACCGGGATTATAGTCTGCATACCGAGGGAATGCCGATCCAGTTGGTCATGTATTCCAATCGGATCGAGATCACAAATCCGGGTGGGCTTTATGGTAGATTGACTCTCGACCAGTTGGGCAATGCCCAGCCGGATACCCGAAACCCGGTTCTTGTTACCGTAATGGAGACCCTGGGGGAAACTGAGAATCGCTATTCCGGGATTCCTACGATTCGGTTTGCCATGAAAAACCGCAACCTGCCAGAGCCGGTATTCGCGGATCGGCGCAGCGAATTTGTCGTGACGCTGTACAATGGTGAGCATGGTGCAGCGGGAAGTGTCGGCGACGAGGATGTAAAACAAGCTAACGTGCAAGACGAAAAAGGTCTGCTGAAATTCTGCCGTACACCTCGAAGCCGCAGCGAGATCATTGCATATCTAAATATTGCGTCAGGGCAGTATGCCCTGCGGCGTTACCTTGATCCTCTCGTAGAGTGCGGAGCGATTCGGATGACGCTGCCCGATAAACCCCGCAGTCCCAAGCAGCGATATGTGGCAGTGGAGGAGTGACACAGTTTATTATGTCTTTTTCCGTGACCCAAAAGCCAAGAGGTCAGGAAAGCACCGGAGAGGGGCGGATGGCATCATCCGTCCCTCTCCGGCTGTTTTTTGCGGGCTACATGGTCTGACTGATGACACTGCCGATGGTATCGGCGGCACCCGCGGCCTTACACAGGCAGCTCACCGGGTAAGGCGGTGGAAGGCTGCTTCTCCATCGCCCTGCCGTGCACCTGCACATTTACCGAGCGAAACCGCGGACAATTCAAGCTGCTGCCGAACTGGTGGGCGAGTATATACTTTTATAACCATGAACACATACCGCTTGCTACAAAAATGGTCCCCTACGGAAGTTCGATTTGGCACCCCTCACAGATAGTACCCTAAGTTTTGTCTACTCGGCAGGGGGCGGCACAGGGCACTGTCCAGTTTATGGGACACCTCTTTCTGTAGAATGGGTATTGTAAAGAACGATACAGATCGGAAAGGGAGGAAGCAACATGTTCAAGATCGGTTTTAATGGTTCCGCAGAAGAGCATCGCAAGGCACCTGGGGAGGCGCACTCCATTTGCCCCGCAGTTACGCCGAGAAAATCGGTCGTTCGCGTCCATTTTCCGGCGCGGAATATGAATCTGTCTTACTACAATGACGCCTTTGACCTGAAATGCGGAGATATCGTTTTTGTGGAGGGCAAGCTGGAGGGCCTGCGTGGCCGCGTGGTGGATGTCGCGTACAATTTCAAGATCAAGCTATCTGACTACAAGCGGGTCATCAGCGTGGCCGACACAAATGTACAGGGCGAGTTCTTCTTCGCCGGGTCGCACTTCGTCACGTTCGACCGCAGCACTCTTCCTTACGAAAAGGTCATCACCTGGTTTAAGTCACCCGCCACGGAGGATGAGATATTTGTTTCCGGCAATGATGATTGCGGCTTCCTGCTGCATGATCTGAGCGCCATGAGCATCAGCAGGGCAACTGCCGATCGCGGCCACGATTACTACACGGACAATCGGATACGGTACATTTCTCTGGACAATACCCATGTGCGGGCCATTGTGGAGGGATCGTGGCCTTACGAGCTGGCGTGCGACTATGCTAACGGCGAGATCAGAAATCTGGTTTGCGACTGCTTCTGCAGCGAGCCGTGCAAGCATAAATTCGCAGCCATGCTGCAGCTGAGGGAGACGCTGGAACTCATTGAGAAGAACTACCCTGCACAGCTTGAGGCGACGCAGTATTTCGCCGCCATCTGCAAGGGGACGCTGCTGAACTTTGCGCTGGACGGCAAGGAAACCGGCAGCATCGTGCTTTGAGGGACGCGGGAGGCATCGTAAACGCAAGGCGGTATGTATGACACCATCCACACCCCCGACTATTTCTCAGATTTACAATATCTGACAAATGGAGCTGCGCAGGGCGCGGCAGGGGATGTTCCCCTGCCAGGCCTTGCGCAGCTTCTCCTTTTTACTCTTTCAATCCACGGGAATACCCGACCCGCACAGTATGGCATAGCATACAAAAAAAGTCAATGTTTTTTTGCACTTATCCTTATCACTGAAGTCTTTACAAGCCTCAGCGAGTGTGGTATGGTTAAAGCATCAACATATGCGCGTTAAAAATATATGACAGGATGTGATCGCCATGTATCCTGCCCATATCCGCGAAACCGGAGAGCGGCAAACCGTCCAGGAGCATTGCCGGAACACGGCGGCGCTGGCCGCGACCGCACTGCGGCCACTGGGTCTGGAAAAAAGCGCCTATCTGGTCGGTCTGCTCCACGACGCCGGAAAAAACAAACAGGAGTATGCGCAATACCTTTCGGAGGCTGTCAGCGGCGGGAACGCCGTCCGTGGCAGTGTCAACCATACCTTCGCCGGCGTGCGCCTTCTGCTGGATCGTTGGCACGGCGGCTGCGGTACGTTCTCCTATTCCGACGTGACCGCAGAGCTGCTGGCCTTTGCCGTTGGCTCACATCACGGCCTGTTTGACTGTATCGATCCCCAGCAGCACAGCGGTTTTTTTCATCGCCAGACCAAGGAGGGAATCTTTTACGACGAATCCCGACAGGGCTTTTTGGCACAGGTTGCCGCCGAGGAGGAGCTGGAGCATCTGTTCCGCGACGCCATCCGGGAGATGACCCCGATGCTGGATCGGCTGACGGCTCTGTCCACCCAAGCGGACGACAATGAGGCGGATCGGGAGACCGCATTTTATATCGGGCTTCTGGCACGGATGCTCCTGTCCGCCGTGATCGAGGGGGATCGCGCAGATACCGCCGCTTTTATGGATGGGGTAGAACCGCCCGTGTTCCCAGAGGATATGCGGCCGATCTGGGCAGAACGGCTGGCGTTTATGGAGAAGAAGCTGGCGGCATTCCCGCGAAAAACGCCCATTGATCTGGCGCGCCAGACCATCTCCGACACCTGTGCCGCCGGCGCCGCCGGGTCCGGAGGTGTCTACCGCCTGAATGTTCCCACCGGCGGTGGAAAAACGCTGGCCAGTCTCCGCTTCGCATTGACACACGCGGCAAAGCGGAACTGCTCCCGAATTATCTTCACCGCGCCGCTGCTGTCGATCCTGGATCAAAATGCCCATGTCATCCGCGATTACATGGGAGACGACACCTTGATACTGGAGCATCACTCCAACCTTGCCGAGCCGAAGGAGGCACCGGAGCGCTTGCAGGAGCTGGAGCTGCTCACCGCCTCCTGGTCGGCGCCGATCATTATCACCACGCTGGTGCAGCTGCTGAACACCTGCTTCAGCGGAAAGACCAGCGCCATCCGCAGATTTCACGCGCTGTGCGGCAGCGTCATCGTGATCGATGAGGTGCAGACGGTTCCCGGCAAAATGCTGACGCTGTTCAATTTGGCTGTCAACTTTCTGTCTGAGATCTGCGGCGTCACTATTGTTCTATGCTCCGCCACCCAACCCTGTCTGGAGGTGGTCGACCATCCGCTGCGCCGCCAGCCCGTCGATCTGGTTCCGCAGCAAAAGGCGCTGTGGGACATCTTCAAGCGCACCGATATCCAAAATGCCGGATGTGCCAGACTGGAGGAACTCCCGCAGATCGTCATGGGGGCGCTGTCGTCGTGTGACAGTCTGCTGGTGGTGTGCAACACGAAAAAGGAGGCGGCGTTCCTGTTCGAATCGCTGCAAGCCGCGAATTGCCGTTGCTTCCATCTGTCCGCCGCCATGTGCGTCCAACACCGCAGGGAGACTCTGCAAGCCTTACAGTCCGCGCTGGACAAGCCCTCCGCCGACAGGCAAAGGGTGGTCTGTGTCTCCACGCAGGTGATCGAGGCCGGTGTGGACATCTCCTTCCAGCGGGTGATCCGCTTCTCCGCCGGAATGGACAGCGTCGTGCAGGCGGCGGGGCGGTGCAACCGGCACGCCGAGCAAAAGGAGCCCGCCCCTGTCCGCCTCATCCGGTGTACCGACGAGCGGCTGCGCGGTCTGGACGACATCGTGCGCGGGCAGAACGCCACCACCGCGCTGCTGACCGCCTTTTCCAAAACGCCAGAGGGTTTCCGATACGATCTGTCCTCCGAGGAGGCCATCCGGTTCTACTATCGCCGGCTATACGCAGAGATGGAGCCCGGCTTTCAGGACAACCAAACTCCGGCGCACGGTTCCCTCTATCATCTGCTGGCGGACAACCCCCGGTATGCAGACGCCAACTGCGCGCAGGCGGAGCGCTACCTTCTGCGGCAGGCGTTCCGGCTGGCAGGCAGTCTTTTTCAGGTATTCGACGAGGACACGAGGTCCCTGCTCGTACCCTACGGAAGAGGGCGCGAGCTGCAAAACACGCTACGAAACGCCGCTCAGGTCTACGGGCAGAAAGATTGGGCGGTCATACGCGGCTGCATTGACGAGGCCAAAGGCTACTGCGTCAGCGTCTACCGTTATCAGCTGGAGCGGCTTGAGGCTCTCGGCGCCGTGACCTCTCTGTTCGACGGCGGCATACTGCTGTTGTCCGACGGCTTTTATAACGAACATACCGGTTTTTCTCTGGAGGCCGGTACCCGTGATTTTCAGGAGGTGTAGTGATTGAAAACGGAACATCCCAACATCGTAGAATTTGAAGTATTTGGCGACTACGCCCTCTTCTCCGACCCTCTCATGCGTCTGGGCGGTGAAAAGTGCAGCTATCAGGTACCCACCTATGAGGCGCTGAAGGGCATTTTATCCTCCGTATACTGGAAGCCCACCTTCATCTGGCGGATCATGGACGTGCGGGTCATGAACCCGATTCAGACCGAGGTGAAAGGTATCCGCCCCATCAAATACAGCGGCGGCAACGATCTGGCCTATTACACCTATTTGAAAAACTGCCGCTATCAAGTGCGGGCATGCTTTGCGTGGAATGACAACCGTCCGGAGCTGTGCGGCGACCGAAATGAGAACAAACATCACTGCATTGCCCGTCGAATGATCGAAAAGGGCGGGCGGCGGGACATTTTTCTGGGTACCCGGGAATGTCAGGGCTATGTAGAGCCCTGCGTATTCGGAAACGGCGCAGGTGCCTATGACGATCTGCCGGAGCTGGGCTTCGGGCTGATGTACCACGGTATCACCTACCCGGATGAGGCCTATTCGGAGGCGACCCGCGGACGGATGACCGCCCGGTTTTGGTACCCGGTCATGAAAAACGGCGTCATCCACTTTCTCCCGCCGGAGGAATGTCCGGGGCAGAAACCTCTGCGGGAGATGCCTATGAAGAGTTTTTCCGCCGATGAGGGCAATTTTATCGGTCTGCGGGAATTTGGGGAGGTGGAGTAAATGGGACTGATGCAGCAGGCCTATGACACCTACTGTGCCATGGCGCCGCAATACGCCGGCATCTACGGCAAGGCGAAGGAGCCGCTGGTTCCTGTTTCGCACCAAATCGTAAACGCAGAGCTGGAGCTCACTCTGGACGCGGACGGTCATCTGCTGGACGCCCGCTCCGTCGAGGCAGAGCAGGCCGCCACCATCATCCCTGTGACGGAGAGCTCCTCGGGGCGAACCGGCAAAGCCCCCGGCGCACATCCTCTGTGCGACCAGATCCAGTTTCTCTCCCCGCTGTATCCCGCCAAATATGAAAGCTATCTGACACAGCTGCACCGCTGGGAGCTATCACCCTACAGCCTCCCCAAGCTCTCCGCCATCGCCCGCTATGTGGAGAGGGGGACAATTGTTGAAGATCTGGCGCAGCGGGGCGTGATCTCCCTGGACGAAAAGGGGCTTCCCGCCAAGGAAAAGCAGATGGTCCGCTGGCGCGTAGAGACAGGCGCGGAAAATGAAACGCCCGCCTGCTGGCAGGACCAGAGCCTCTTTCAAGCCTTTATCGACTACTATGCATCCACGAAATCTGAGAAGCCCGCGTTTTGCATGGTTACCGGCAAAAACGCCCCGCCCGCCAGCCAGCACCCCAAGAAGATCATCAACCTGTGCGCCAACGCCAAGCTGATCTCCGCCAATGACACCAGCGGCTTTACCTATCGGGGCCGCTTCACAGACGATTCGCAGGCCGTGACCATGAGCTATGAGGCGTCGCAGAAGATCCACAGCGCGCTGCACTGGTTGGCGGCGACCCAAGGCGTCTTCATCGGTGGGCGCACCTTCCTGTGCTGGAATCCGCAGGGCATCGAGATCCCCAAACCGCAGGCCGCCTTCCTGCGGCGGAGCACCGCCAAGCAGATAAAATACTCCGACTACCGAAAGGCGCTGTCGGAGACTCTCCGGGGCTGGCAGGAGACGATCCCGCGGGACGCCGGCGCCGTGGTGGCCGCCTTTGACGCCGCCACATCCGGACGCCTTTCCCTCACCTATTACAGCGAGCTTCCGGTCTCTGATTTTCTGGAGCGCCTGCACAACTGGGATGCACTTTGCTGCTGGGAGCATTCCTCCTTCGGCATACAGTCGCCCTCGCTTTCGCAGATCGCGGACTGCGCCTTCGGCACGGTGCGCGTCTCCGACAAGCAGACAAAGCTGGAAACGGACGAGCGCGTCATGCGCCAGCAGGTACAGCGGCTGCTCTCCTGCCGGGTGGACCGGGGCAAAATGCCGGCGGATATCGCCCGCGCTGCGGCGGCCAAGGCGTCCAACCTGCAGATCATGGACGCCGCCCTGCGGGAAACGGTATTGTTCACCGCCTGCGCGGTGCTTCGGAAATACAAATATGATTGGTACAAGGAGGAATGGGGCATGGCACTGGAACCGCAGAAGAAGGATGTCAGCTATCAGTATGGACGGCTTTTGGCCGTGTTTGAAAAACTTGAGCGAGACACCTATGACCCCAATGAACAGCGAGAACCCAACGCGATCCGGATGCAGTCCGTGTTCGCAAAGCGTCCACTCTACGCCAGCCGGATCATCTGGGAGCAGTTGAAAAAGGCGTACTACCCCAAACTCAAGCCCGGCGCCAGAACAAAATACGACCGCATCATCGAGCAGATCATCCAAGAAATTTCCTCCTTCCCGCAGGCGGAACAGGAGGAGGCCCTGAAGGACACCTATCTCTTTGGGTACTATCTGCAGCGCAGTGCGCTGTACACATCCGGCAAGACCGAAAACAGTCAGGGGGAAGAATAAATGAGCAGCTTGCAAAACAAGATCGATTTTGTGGCACTGGTCTCCGTGACCCACGCCAACAGCAACGGCGACCCTCTGAACGGCAATCGCCCCCGCACCGACCTGAACGGCTTCGGTGAGATCTCCGACGTGTGCA
This sequence comes from Clostridiaceae bacterium Marseille-Q4149, assembly GCA_018228685.1. GTDB lineage: Bacteria > Bacillota > Clostridia > Oscillospirales > Oscillospiraceae > Vescimonas > Vescimonas cirricatena. Next base: position 123,069 of record CP073691.1, on the reverse strand, counting down.
TCAAGCGCAAGATCCGCAACCGGATGCAGGATCTGGGCGAGCCCATCTTCGTTCAGTCGGAGGATCGGTGCAGCGACGGCTGCGGCAGCCTCAGCGAGCGGGCCTCCGCCGCTATGAAGGGCATCAAGGATCGGGAGGAATATGCCCGGCACGCCTGCGAAACGTGGCTGGACGTGCGTACCTTCGGGCAGGTCTTTGCCTTCAAGGATGCCAAGGGCTTCTCCTGCGGTGTGCGCGGCCCCGTCTCTATCCATCAGGCGTCCAGCCTGTCCCCCGTGGAGATCGAGTCCCTCCAGATCACCAAGAGCGTGAATGGTGAGAAGAAGGAAAAGGGTGAGAACCGCGCCTCCGACACCATGGGCATGAAGCACTTTGTCCGCTTCGGCCTGTACGAGGTCAAGGGCTCCATCAATGTCCAGCTGGCGGAAAAGACCGGCTTCTCCGAGGAGGACGCCGACACGGTCAAGGAATGTCTGCGCACCCTTTTTGTGAATGATGCCTCCTCCGCACGGCCCGACGGCTCCATGGAGGTGGTGAAGCTGTTCTGGTGGCAGCACAGCTGCAAGGACGGGCAGTATTCCTCCGCAAAGGTCCACCGCTCCGTCAAGGTCGCGCTGCGGGACGCAGGTACCATCCCCACCTCCGCAGACGACTATGTGATCTCGCTGGAGGCGCTGCCGGGGCTGGAGCCGGAGGTGATCGATGGCGTATAGCGAGGAGGACTTCCTACAGCTCTCCGGCTTACAGCATTTCCGGTTTTGCAGGCGGCGGTGGGCGCTGATCCACATCGAGCACCAGTGGGCGGAAAACTACCGCACCATTGACGGCGCGATCCTCCACGAAAATGCCCACGACACGGCCTTTCAGGAGCGGCGGGGCGACCGGTTCATCACGCGGGGCGTCAGCGTCTATTCCGCAGAGTTGGGTGTATCCGGACAGTGCGATGTACTGGAATACCATCGGGGCGCCGCGGGAATCCCTCTCTCCGGGAAAGAGGGCCTGTGGCAGCCGTATCCGGTGGAGTACAAGCGGGGCCGCCCCCGCGAGGACACCGGTGACACCCTGCAGCTATGCGCGCAGGCCATGTGCCTGGAGTCCATGCTCTGCTGCGACATCCCCGAGGGCGCACTCTATTATGGGGAAATCCGCCGACGGGAGCGGGTGTCCTTCACCCCGGAGCTGCGCGCAGAGGTACGAGAGCTGCTGGTGGAGATGCACGAGTTGTACCGTCGGGGCTATACCCCCAAGGTCAAGCCCACCAAATCCTGCAATGCCTGCTCCTTGAAGGAGCTGTGCCTGCCCAAGCTGATGAAAAGCAGAGCCGTCTCCGCGTATCTCCGGGCGGCCATGGAGGAATCACCATGAAGCAGCTTCTCAACACGCTATTTGTCACCTCCGAGGACATTTACCTCTCGCTGGAGGGGGAAAATGTGCTGGCAAGCCGAGATAAGACAGTTATCGCCCGCTACCCGCTGCACACGCTGCAAGCCATCGTCAGCTTCTCCTACGCCGGTGCCTCCCCTGCGCTGATGGGCAAATGTGCGGAGGCCGGGATCGGTCTGGCCTTCTGCTCCCCGCACGGACGTTTCCTTGCCCGCATCTGCGGCGAGAGCAGCGGCAACGTGCTGCTCCGTCGTGAACAGTACCGCATCGCCGATGACCCCGCCCGCAGCTGTGAAATAGCCCGCACCATGATCTTCGGCAAGCTATGCAACGGTGCCGCCAGCATCCAGCGTACTCTGCGGGATCACGCGCCCCGCGTAGCGGACTGCGGACTGGAAAACGCCGCTGCCAACATCCGGGATATGCTGCCACAGGTGCTGGCTGCCGCCGACTTAGATACCCTGCGTGGAATAGAGGGCGCTGCCGCCACCGCGTATTTTGGCGTCTTCGACCATATGCTCCTGAACCGGAAGGAGGCGTTTTTCTTCCACGGCAGAAGCCGCCGTCCGCCGCTGGATCGGGTAAACGCCATGCTGTCCTTCGCCTACAGTCTTCTGGCGCACGACTGTGCCAGCGCCTTGGAAAGCGTGGGACCGGACAGCTATGTGGGCTTCCTCCACCGCGACCGACCGGGACGGCAGTCGTTGGCGCTGGATCTGATGGAGGAGCTGCGCCCCTGTATGGCAGACCGCTTTGTGCTGACCCTCGTGAACAATCGGATGCTGCGCCCGGAGGACTTTCAGATGCAGGACAGCGGCGCGGTGCTGCTGTCCGATGACGGACGCCGGAAATTCCTGAAGACCTGGCAGGAGCGGAAGCGGGACACACTGACCCACCCCTATCTGGGGGAAAAGCTGAGCTGGGGCATGATCCCCTATGTGCAGGCGCTGCTGTTGGCTCGCTGCCTCCGCGGCGACTTGGACGGCTATCCGCCGTTTTTATGGAAGTGACACTATGCTGGTGCTGATCACATACGATGTAAACACTGAGGACGCCGCCGGGCGCAAGCGCCTGCGGCAGATCGCCAAAAAGTGCGTGGACTATGGACAGCGGGTGCAGAATTCCGTGTTTGAGTGTCTGCTGGACGCAGGGCAATGCCGCCGTCTGCAGGCGCAGCTTCTGTCCATCATGGATCCTGAGAAGGACAGTCTCCGCTTTTACTATCTGGGGAAGCAATATGAGAAAAAAGTAGAGCATTTCGGTGCGAAGAGCACCTATCTGCCGGAGGATTCCCTGATCCTCTGACGCACACCGTCCGGCACAGTGGAGGTTACGGTGCGCGGATATCCTCTCTCCCGTCCCCGCGAAGTCCAAGTGACCAGTGATTGCCGGGAGGTTCGCAAGGCTTTTCTCGATGCAACGCCGTTCTTTTCCCGGGTTTCTTAGGATGCCACCCCCCGTGTTTTTCCCCAAAAACGCAAAAATTCTACTTATTTGTCAAAGATTCACAGATAAAACTGTGCATCTTTGCTGTCGCCCCCCTCGCGGGGGGCGTGGATTGAAATCCCTTGTCCTGGGTGTCTGCGCCGTCGCCGCAGGATGTCGCCCCCCTCGCGGGGGGCGTGGATTGAAATTGGGCTATCATTGGAGGGATTGCCCGTGCTGGATGTCGCCCCCCTCGCGGGGGGCGTGGATTGAAATTTTTTGCGGTTGAATTATCGTTCGATTGAACATGTCGCCCCCCTCGCGGGGGGCGTGGATTGAAATCTTTATATTGTGACATGGCCGCCCCATGTGGGACGTCGCCCCCCTCGCGGGGGGCGTGGATTGAAATGGAGAACTGAAAGAAAATGCCCGTTATACTGTATGTCGCCCCCCTCGCGGGGGGCGTGGATTGAAATAAAAAGACCCGCAACGGGGAGCGCAGACCGAACAGCGTCGCCCCCCTCGCGGGGGGCGTGGATTGAAATGCTTGAGGGGGCGCCGGATTGCTATCTATCTTATGTCGCCCCCCTCGCGGGGGGCGTGGATTGAAATTATATCCCCCGCCCCGGTCATGTCGCGCGTGGCAGTCGCCCCCCTCGCGGGGGGCGTGGATTGAAATCGCCGGGTGTGTTATCATATCAGCGTAGGGAGAGTCGCCCCCCTCGCGGGGGGCGTGGATTGAAATATGGCTTAAAGGTCAGTTAAACCGGGTTTATGTCGTCGCCCCCCTCGCGGGGGGCGTGGATTGAAATGGAACGAATACGCGCAGACTTATGGATAGAAGTCGTCGCCCCCCTCGCGGGGGGCGTGGATTGAAATTAATTCTGTATCGGGTGTTATGTTTACGGCATCCGTCGCCCCCCTCGCGGGGGGCGTGGATTGAAATCACGACAAATTGCAGGTCTTCATACTGATAACCGGAGTCGCCCCCCTCGCGGGGGGCGTGGATTGAAATATAATATCAATGGTGGTTCCCTTGGTGCTATTACGGTCGCCCCCCTCGCGGGGGGCGTGGATTGAAATAAAAAAAGCACATTATCATGTCTATGGCAAATTGGAGTCGCCCCCCTCGCGGGGGGCGTGGATTGAAATGCTTGGTCCTGTTACTATTATTTTTACGTTTCCCCTGTCGCCCCCCTCGCGGGGGGCGTGGATTGAAATTCTTCTGCGCCTTTGGACCCTAACAAGCGATGCGTCGCCCCCCTCGCGGGGGGCGTGGATTGAAATAATGCTATTGTTGGCTTTATCTTTAACACGTTAAAGTCGCCCCCCTCGCGGGGGGCGTGGATTGAAATCTATACAAAGAATTTTCAGACAGCAGACGGGACCAAGTCGCCCCCCTCGCGGGGGGCGTGGATTGAAATTACTACGCGTTTGTCCATATTTTTGAAATCACGGTCGCCCCCCTCGCGGGGGGCGTGGATTGAAATCTTTTATCAAACGAATAACGAGAGCAAAGCAGAAAGTCGCCCCCCTCGCGGGGGGCGTGGATTGAAATCCAAGTACGTGATGACTTCATCGGTCTACCTCCAGTCGCCCCCCTCGCGGGGGGCGTGGATTGAAATCTTGATTAAGTATACCTTATTTTACCATACGGGGAGTCGCCCCCCTCGCGGGGGGCGTGGATTGAAATCTTGATTAAGTATACCTTATTTTACCATACGGGGAGTCGCCCCCCTCGCGGGGGGCGTGGATTGAAATATAGGTGTACCAGACATTATAACCGGTAATCGATGTCGCCCCCCTCGCGGGGGGCGTGGATTGAAATTCCATCTTGACCACCCTGATAAACACCAGTATTCGTCGCCCCCCTCGCGGGGGGCGTGGATTGAAATAAGCCGGTTGTTACCGCTGTTCTGGGTTATGTGGCCGTCGCCCCCCTCGCGGGGGGCGTGGATTGAAATTTCCCCCTCCAGTTCTACCGTATAGTCATAAGCGTCGCCCCCCTCGCGGGGGGCGTGGATTGAAATAGTGCAGCAGTTCAACAGCTAAGATGGTCATTGCGTCGCCCCCCTCGCGGGGGGCGTGGATTGAAATTGTTCGAGGAACTGGCTGAAGATCTACACTTCACCGAGTCGCCCCCCTCGCGGGGGGCGTGGATTGAAATGATCCTGATCTTAACCATTTTATTTACCTCCAACAGGGTCGCCCCCCTCGCGGGGGGCGTGGATTGAAATGGTCGGCAGGCGGACAAATCCGCCGCTGGGATACGTCGCCCCCCTCGCGGGGGGCGTGGATTGAAATTGCCCTTGTGTATGATGGGGACATCGCCGCCGCCGTCGCCCCCCTCGCGGGGGGCGTGGATTGAAATGATCAGTACGTCAAATACTGCGAGTGCGCTTGCTGTCGTCGCCCCCCTCGCGGGGGGCGTGGATTGAAATGTCGGTCTCGGGGGCATACCCGTCACGAGGCCACCAGGTCGCCCCCCTCGCGGGGGGCGTGGATTGAAATTGCCCTTGTGTATGATGGGGACATCGCCGCCGCCGTCGCCCCCCTCGCGGGGGGCGTGGATTGAAATTGTTTTTCGTCCTTTGACTACATCTGGTAGCCAGCCTAGTCGCCCCCCTCGCGGGGGGCGTGGATTGAAATTCAATACGATTTGCGCCGTTGCCGTGTCCCCCAGCGTCGCCCCCCTCGCGGGGGGCGTGGATTGAAATTGGAGGAGGTCACTGCCTTATAGGTGGCCTTGTGTTGTCGCCCCCCTCGCGGGGGGCGTGGATTGAAATTGCCTGCGCCTCCTGCCGGGCGGCCCGGATAGCGTCGCCCCCCTCGCGGGGGGCGTGGATTGAAATCCGCAATGCTATGGCGCAGGGGCCTAATCCCGGGCGTCGCCCCCCTCGCGGGGGGCGTGGATTGAAATGATGTACTTCTTCTGAAGTTCTTCGGGCGGCGTTGTCGCCCCCCTCGCGGGGGGCGTGGATTGAAATACGGGCTACTACAAGGGCGGCTATATCTCCGGCGAGTCGCCCCCCTCGCGGGGGGCGTGGATTGAAATGTCCATGGTGCCCTTCTTGATGGCGTCGAAATCAATGTCGCCCCCCTCGCGGGGGGCGTGGATTGAAATTTCAAATTGAATAAGTTGTCATTCCAAATACTGGAGAGTCGCCCCCCTCGCGGGGGGCGTGGATTGAAATCCCATGACAACCGCCAAGGACATAGCCATACTCAGGGTCGCCCCCCTCGCGGGGGGCGTGGATTGAAATTATAGGTAGGCTCAAGGAAACAATCCTCACAAATCGTCGCCCCCCTCGCGGGGGGCGTGGATTGAAATCTTCCTTATATGGGGGTGGGTAGTTTATACCCCCGTCGCCCCCCTCGCGGGGGGCGTGGATTGAAATTTTTGAGGCTGCGGACAGCGTGTACATCCTGGAGTCGCCCCCCTCGCGGGGGGCGTGGATTGAAATTGACATTGACCACCTTCTCACCTTCATCTTTACGGTCGCCCCCCTCGCGGGGGGCGTGGATTGAAATCCCAGGGCATGGAGCAGGTGCGGCAGGAGACCGAGTCGCCCCCCTCGCGGGGGGCGTGGATTGAAATTGCCTGTCCCGTCCTTGCAGCATCTGCCCGCTGGCGTCGCCCCCCTCGCGGGGGCGTGAAATAGCCGCATTCTGCGGTCAGTTACGAGAGCCAAACAATGTGTAAGTTATGTAGGTTTGTCAAACATATTGGACAGCGAACTCATTAGGCGAGAGCCAGCGGAGGGGTCTCATGGGCAAGTTGTTGGCGCGGCGTGTAGGGCCGGATCAGCTTGTGACGGATGCCCAGCTCGGCGGCAGTTTTCTCGAACAGTGTGGGCAGATCGCGCTTGCTGTTGGAGAAACGGTTGGTGAACTCGAAGCCGTTGTCCGTCTGGACACACTCCACTTCTATGCCTCTGCGGGCGTACCACGCCCGCAGCCTGCGCAGGAAGTCCGCCGAGGAATAGGTGGACTGCTCCGGGTAGGCCGCCAGGAAACGCAGCCTCGTGAACTCGTCGATGGCGGTGTACTGGAACAGACGAAGCCCCGGATCTGCGATACAGCGGCGGGGAACGACCTTGACATCCACCTGCACGCGCTGGCCGGGATAGGTCATCTGCTCGTAAGGCTTCGGTTTGTACGGATTTTTGGGCTTTTCGGCCGGAAACAGCCCCATTTTGCGCATAACGCGGAACAAGCTCTCCGGACAGCGGGTGTAGCCGCGCTTCCGCAGACGGTGCCACAGTTCGATCATGCCCAGCGACGGATTGCGGCGGCGCATATCGCGGATGAGCTTTAGCTCGGCCTCCGTGTGCTGGTTGGGGTGGCTGTGAGGGCGTCTGGACTGGCAGGCCAGGGACGCCACACTCCCGTCCCAGCGCTGCTTCCAGAAGTAGATGTACGACCGGCTTTTGTTGTATTTCCGGCTGGCGCGGCTGACGCCGTACTTTTCTGCGTACTTCATTAGGGATTGCCTGTAGGCCATGTCCTGTGTTATACTCTTACTCATGAGGAATATGGTCTCCTTTCGGAAAGTTTTGTGTGGTAGCTTAACTTTAACACATGAGGCCCTATTCCTCATACCCTTTTTATTCAATTGTCCAAGATGTATTGTAGTCCTACATACGAGAGCCAAACAATGTGTAAGTTATAGGTTGATTTTTACCTATATGCGGGTATAATATAGGGATGAGCAAAACAAGTCCTAAAACAAAAGGGCGAAGAGAGCGAAAAAGCGGGGATTACCCGACCAAGAGAAAAAGCGCATAAAACCAGGCCCGGAGGAAAACCGAGCGAAAAAAGCCGTATGAGGGGGCGCTTTAAGCACCTCGCCGGAATGATTTGGATGCGTGGTAGGAGTGAGAGCCGGACAAAACGGCGGCCAGCGCAACCGCCAGAGCGGAGATATGAGCCAGTGTGTTGAGGTTCGCCGCGCTTGCGCCGTTGCGCACCCACAGCCGTTCCTGACCTGTGGATTTGAAGCGGGAATTGTAACGCTCACACTCCGTCCGCAGGGCGTAAGTCCGTTTAAAATAGAGGCAGCTGCGGTCAATGGAAAGTCTGTAATCGTTTGGAATGGTCTTATATTTCGTGCAGCCCCGGTTTTTCTTGCCGTTGTTCCAGTTTTTGTGGTTGCAGGGGCAAACACCGGTCTTGGACTGGCGGAACGGGCAGCAGTATTTCTGGCGGGTACGCCCATTGTCGGTGGTTTTGCCGTCCTTGTGCATAGCCAGCCCGGCCGCGCAGATTGGATTACCGACAGAAATCGCTTCAGAGGCTTTCGTGCCGCGTGGATTGAGGGGGATAAATGCCTCGCCCTCATAGACTGTTTTTACCGTATTGTAGATGTTTTTCACGTCATAGCCCTTGTCGGCAAGGAAGGCGCATTCCTTCAAAGAAACCGTCTGATTCGCAGCTGCGAGGATCTCAGCGGCGACGGAGGAATCGGCGACATTGCCCGGTGTGGTCAGCTCGTAGAGCGGCAGCCCGGAGATACAGTCCACCAGCACATGGCTCTTGTACCCCCAGTAGAACTCATACCGCCGCTCATTGTGCTGGTTGGAGGCAGAGTGAACGCCGAGGGCACAGTCCGGGTCGCTTTTGGGGTGGTTCTCCTTGGAGAACTTGTTTTTTGCAAAGGATTTTGGATTGTTCTGCTTGGTGTTTGCCATGACGGGCGTGGAATCCAGACCGATGAAGGATGCGTCCACGATCCCCAATTCGTACAGTTGCCGCACCAGGCCGGTCATGACCGCTTTCAACGCACCGTTGCCCAACTGCCGTAGGAAACGGTCATACGTCCAGTAGGACGGCAGCGGCTCCATAATATTGAAGCCGCAGTAATGGGCAATGAGTCGGTTGTTGTCCAGATAATCCATCAAATCTGTGATCTGTGAGAAACCCTCGCATTTCATAACGATAAAAGCACAGACCATGGCTTCCTTCGGAAATCCGCGCCGCCCGGTTGCCGCTCTGGGCAGCGTGAAGTCCAAGCTGCTGAAAAGCTTGTCGTAGAACATGGCGGCGCTTTGGGATGTAAACAGCGTGACATCCTGAATGATTTCCTGTCGGTAGATAGCGGCCAGCCCCTTTCTGGTTGGTTTTCTCTCAAGTCAATTTTACCAAAAAGGGGCTCCGCTTTCTATACCATATGAGTGATTTTCGGTTTCAGCCATGACCGGGAACCATTGCAATTACTACTCTTTTGGAGTTTTGCTCATGGCTGGGTATAATAAGCATAGGAGGTGTTCACGATGACCATTGATACAAAGACAATCGTTTCGGTCACCGAAGCGAATCAGAACTTCTCGCGTGTAACGCGCATTGCCGAGAAGAACGGGCAGGTCGTGATTTTCAAAAATAACAAGCCCAAATATATGCTGGTGGATCTGGATGTTTCCCCCATGATCGATATGACCGATGATGAGAAGATCGACGTTGTGGCGGCGCGCATCCTGAAAAAGTACAAGCCCGCATTTATGGAGCTGGCGAAATGATCAAGTTTTCGAAAGATAAGGTGTTGCTCCTCCACAGGCTCATCGCCGAGGAAACAGGCGGCAGCATTGGTGTCCGGGATGAAACCCTGTTGGATTCCGCATTGGAGAACGCCTTTGCCGGCTTCGGCGGGCAGGAGTTCTATCCGACCAAGGAGGAAAAGGGCGCACGGCTCGGCTATACGCTCATCTCCAACCACGCTTTTGTGGACGGCAACAAGCGCATCGGCATGTACGTTATGCTGACGTTTCTGGAAGTGAACGGGATACACGTGGAGTGTACCAACGAGGAGGTTGTGGAGGCCGGATTATCCGTCGCCTCCGGCACAATGGACTATGAAGCGCTTCTCCAATGGGTGCGCGACCACAGGATTTGACTGTTTTGAAGGGAGTTGACAGGCGGCACGCCTATTCTTTGGTTACAGCGGGGTCATTTCTGCGCCGTTGCAGGGCTTGACCCAAACACGAAAAAAAGCAGGTGGATACAGGCGGACACAATGGATGCCCCACCGAGCCGAAAGTATGCAAAAGCGCCGGAAAGCGTTGTGCCGCAACGCTTTCCGGCGCTCATCATATCTTCACACGCAGGAGGTCACTGGTTCGAGTCCAGCAGTCTCCACCAAACAGCACCTGATTTCTTACGAAATCAGGTGCTGTTTTCGTTTATGCCTTATCGCCGCCGGAGGATTTCCTCCCGGTGTGTTCACCACGCAAAACGGATGCATGCCGGAGCGCTCCGGCGGCGCAAAAGGCGTGCTTGCGATATGTCCGTTTTTTGTTGTAAAATGCGGAAGAAGGATTTTCACCTATTTCGCTCAGGGGGGATATCGTGGCCTTATACACCAAGAAGCTGATCATGACCACCTTTCAGGAAATGCTTGCCGAAATGCCCTTCGACAAGATCACCGTGTCTGCTCTGGTCAAACGTGCGGAGGGCAGCCCCAATACGTTTTACTATCACTATCAGGACATCTATGCCCTGCTGGACGACTGGTTTCAAAAACAGGTGGACGCCCTTGTTCCGGTGGGAGAGCCCATCGAGTGGAAGCCGGTTACGAAGAACATTCTGCGCGAATGCCGGGCCCACTCCAAAACCATCTATCATGTGTTTGATTCTCTTTCCCGGGACCGACTGGATACGCTGTTTGAGAACTTTCTGCACAGCGCCGTTCAGGACGCCGAATAAACGGAACCTCCCGCAAGGGCTGCCCCGAAAGGGGCAGCTTTTTTGCGCAAAAAAGGAAAACTGCGCAAATTTGCGCATTGAGCCGACTGTTCTGAAATTCGGAGGAAGCGGCCGCTTTCGCCATGGTATTCGCGTTCAGATTCCGTTAAACTTATAAAACTACGATTGGTAAACGCCGCATTTTCATCACCCACACCCGATGGCCCCCACCTGCCGGAGCATTTATCCGAAGAAAGAGGCAAGCCTATGCTGACCTATCACATTCTATACAATCCCCACGCGGGGAGCGGACGCGGCCAGGAGGCCGCGTATCGGCTGAACGCACTGCTGCCTGACGACAGGCTGCTGTTCCGCGATATCACGGAAATCGATGATTACGGAGCCTTCTTTCGTTCCCTCCGGGACGATGACCGGGTTGTGATCGCCGGAGGAGACGGAACGCTGAACCGCTTCATCAACGACACCATCCCGCTCCGGACCGACTGCGGCATCTACTACTTTGCCACCGGCAGCGGCAACGATTTCCTCGCCGACATCGGCGGTTATTACCGCTGAAGGCCCTGACGGTATTCCCGTCCATTTTCAAGGGTGAGCATATCCGGCATATCCATGTGGTGGAGGTGCTGACCGGGCAGAACATCACGGTGGAATTTGACCGCCCCGCCCCGCCCCAGATCGACGGGGAGACCATCCCAGGCGTATCCTCCTATCGCGCGGCGGCACATTCACAGATTCCGGCAAAAACGTAAAAACGATTCAATAACAGAAAGGAAAATGATCTATGGGAATCACCGATAAAATTTCTCATGCGGCGGAGCGCAAGGCCTTTGAGACCATCCCCGACGGCAAGTGGGCCCACTACACCCAGCGGCTGATCCGGGAGAACGACCCCTATATTCTCAAGACCTTCCTGACCAACGCGGCCTACGAGGGCGGCTTCCGGGGCTATAAGACGGCGCAGGAGAACGCAGCCAAGTACGATATCAACGTGCCGTGGCTGATTCTGATGGATCCCACCTCCGCCTGCATATGCACTGCACCGGCTGCTGGGCGGCGGAATATGGCCACAAGCAGAGCCTGACCTTCGAGGAAATGGACCGGGTGCTCACCGAGGCCAAGGCCCTGGGTACCCACGCCTGCCTCTTCACCGGCGGCGAGCCACTGCTGCGGAAAAAGGACATCATCCGCCTGTGCGAAAAGCACCGGGACATGGCGTTCCACGCCTTCACCAACGGCACCCTCATTGACGAGGAGTTCTGTCAGGAGATGCTGCGGGTGGGCAACTTCTTCGTGTCCATCAGCGTAGAGGGCTTTGAGGAGGCCAATGATGGCCGCCGCGGACGCGGGCACTTCCAGAAGGCGCTGGACGCCATGGACCTGCTGCGCAGCCACCGCATTCCCTTCGGCGTCTCCATCTGCTACACCAGCAGGAACTATAAGGTGGTCACCAGCGACGAGTTCCTGGACCTGCTCATTTCCAAGGGCTGCGTCTTTGCGTGGTACTTCCACTACATGCCCGTGGGACTGAACGCCGACACCTCCCTCCTGCTGACACCGGAGCAGCGGACCTATATGAAGGACCAGGTCCGTGAAATCCGCGGCGTCACCGGCGGCAAGGAGCTGTACTGCATCGACTTCCAGAACGATGGCGAGTTTGTCGGCGGCTGTGGAACCAGGAACATCAATCATAAATGGAGGTTACAAATATAAAACGAATCAAGCAGGACTGCTGTGAGCTGAAGCCGCATAAATGCTGCGGCGCCATGAGAATTCTTCTGGGCATTGGGGTTTTCTGCGCAGGGCTATTTGCCGTTCATACCCGGCTGGAAGCGGTCCGCCAGCGGAACGCGGATTTCGAGGACTAATTTGTTATATAAAACAGCGGGAGGGACGCAATGCGTCCCTCCCGCTGCAGGCTGTCGAGAAACCCGGCTGCGCACTAAGCGGCAGCCGGGTTTCTCGACAGCCTGAGCCCTGCCCCATGGGGGCAGGGCTCTTCCGGCGTATTAGATTGGGTCAGGAGTTGAAGAGTCTGGTAGAGTCCAGCGGGACATCATAGCAAACACTGTAGTCGCCATCCGCTCCCGGGTAGTCACAACCAGCCACTCCATCAAAAAAGACGTTACCAACTCCCGGGACGGTCACGCCGCATGTGCGGTTTGTCGGCGTGCGAGTTGGTTTTCCGCAAGCACTGGCCGTGTTGCTAGTCAACTCGAAGCTCTCGAAGCTCAGCATCGGGGTCACATAGGATTTCATTGTTTCGATTGCTCCTTTCTCAGAACCACCAGTTCCACCAGGTGGCGGGCCGCACCGTCAGGGTGGCGGTGATGGGCTCACTGGCAGTACCTTCCGCATTCACTGCGCAGACTGCGTAGTCCGTGGTCTGGGCAGGAGCGGTGGCGGTGTAGGTAAATACGCGGTAGGTGACCTTGGGGGACCACCAGCCCCAGCCGGTGCGCTCGGTGCGGGTGGTATAGCTGCTGACGGTCACGCCGTCCACGGTGATGGCGTCCACGTCCTCACTGGCCTTAGCCTTCCGGCCGGCCCGGACGCTGCCGCCCCAGCTTGCATCAAAGCGCTCAGGCTGAACGGTCTCCACCGGAGCCGCAAACAGGGCCTGGACCATGGCAACGGCGTTGGCCTGCTCTTCAGCCGTCAGGTCACTCAGCGTCACCGTTTGCCCGCTGGTCTTATAGGTGATCTTCAGGTTGGTCAGGGACAGGATGCCATTACCGGTGTTGCTGATAGTCACCAGCTGACCGTCCTTCGCCTGTTCGGTAATGTTATAGTACATCTCCGTGGCGGTGTTAAGCTGCTGTTCGAGCCTAGTAGTGGTACTTACCTTGCCCTCCACAACCATCGTAGCCGCGCCATTGGGAGTCTTGGCGCCGATCTGGATGCTGGCAATCTTGTCATTTTCCGGCACCTTGAAGAAGATGGCCTGACCTTGTGCCAGATAGACCTCGTTGTTGGGACCGTAGTTGGCATACTGTCCAATCGTAGCTTCTTCAGCGCCGTCGATGAACACATCCCTTCTCCGCCTTTTTGCAACAGGAAATTTGACAATTCTGCAAAAAATTACCGCCCGGGTTATGGTCATTCCGCAGAGTGTGGTCATACCCCTCCCGGGCCCGGCATATGCTGTTACAAACTCTGAAAAGGACGGGATGGCCATGAGAAACGGGAGAGTGCGGGTATTTCTGCTGCGGCGGCGGGCGGTGGCGGCTGTGGGGGCCCTGGTGCTGGCGGGGGCCATCTTCTGGGCGGTGAGCTATCCCGCCGGGACGCCTGCCTCCGCCGTGCAGCGGCAGCTGCCGATCTACAGCGTGGAGCGGGAGCAGAAGATGTGCTCCGTCAGCTTCGACGCCGCCTGGGGCAACGAGGACACCCAGGCCCTCATCGACATCCTGGCCCGGTACAACGTGAAGGCCACCTTCTTCTGCGTGGGGGACTGGGCGGAGAAGTACCCGGAGTCGGTGAAGGCCCTGCACGACGCAGGCCACGAGGTCATGAGCCACTCCAACCACCACGACCACTACAACGCCCTCACCGCCCAGCAGATCGTGGAGGACGTCACCGCCAGCAACCGGCGCATCGCCGCCGCCACCGGCGTGACCCCCACCCTGATCCGCTGCCCCTACGGCGAGTATGACGACCATGTGATCTCCGCCATCCGCTCCATGGGCATGGAGCCCATCCAGTGGGACGTGGACAGCCTGGACTGGAAGGACTATGACGCAGGCACCATCTGCAAGCGGGTGCGGGATAAGCTGGCCCCGGGGTCCATCGTGCTGTTCCACAACGCCGCCCTGCACACGCCGGAGGCCCTGCCCTCGGTGCTGGAGTATATGATTCAGGAGGGCTATACCGTGGTGCCCATCGGGCAGCTGATCTATTGGGAGAATTACACCATCGACCACACCGGCCGTCAGTTCCCGGCGGAGGCCGCCCAATAGCGCGCGAAACCCCTGCGGCTGCGCCGCAGGGGTTGTTGGTCATTCGCCGGTCTGGGCCGGGGCGGGGATTTCGTCGTAAAACACGTCCAGGATCAGGTCGTACAGGGCCTCCTGGTCCACCGTCAGCTCCACCCGGTTGCCGTCGCCCAGGGCGGCCTGGCCGGTGACCCGCAGCATGTCGCCGGAGAAGCTCATCCCGGCGGCCTGGGTGGCCAGATACGTCAGCTTGCCCAGGTCCAGGTCCGTCAGCACATAGTCGCTGACGGCGTTGTACAGCGGCAGGACGCTGGCGGGGCTGGCGGCCACCCGGGCCTTGGCCTGGCCGATCAGGGCCAGCATATACTGCTTCTGGCGCTGCATGCGATCCTCATTGCCGGTGGCGTCGCCCCGGCGGCACTGGATGTACAGCCGGGCCTGCTGGCCGGTCAGGGTCACATTCTGCCCGGGGTACATGTTCCAGCCCCCGGGAACGTTGGTGAAGGGATAGTCGTCCAGCACACTGACGGTGACGCCGCCCACGGCGTCGTTGAGCCGCCCGATGCCGCCCATGTAAAAGGCGGCGCAGCCATCGAACTGCAAGCCGTAAAACAGCTGGGACACCGCCTCCTGGCACAGGCGGCAGCTCTCATACAGGCCGTCTCCGTTGGAGTAGGACAGGGCCAGCTGGGTGTGGGCCGCGCCGGATACCTGACCGTTCTGGTCCAGCACCGCAATATCGCACATGGTGTCCCGGGACACGGAGATCAGTGTCATCCGGTTGGCGTCGGTGTCCAGGGCCGCCACCAGGATCACGTCCGCCTGGTTGTCGCTGCCATAGGGCAGGGGCGCGGCAGGCTTATCGTCGGAATCCACGCCGATCAGCAGCAGATTCACCATATGGTCCTTATAGCGGTAGTATTTGCCGTCGTGGAGGACGGTGTAGCTGTCCAGCTGCTCCGTGCCGCCGGGGGTAACGGTGGGGGCCGAGCCTCCGTTCCGCAGACTGCTGCGCCCGTGGAGCCAGATGCCCGCCACAATGGCGCACAGCACCGCCGTCACCGCCATGAGGATGATGAAAATCAGCAGCGGCGTGGACAGGCGCTTTTTCTTCCCCTGCACCGGGGCTTCCTGCTTTTCCTGTTCCATAGGGGTCTCCTTATTTGATAACATCATAGGTCTCCGTCAGCACGCCCTGGACCAGGAAGCGCTGCATACGGTTCTGCCGGTAGCAGGTGGACAGGGTCAGCACCTTGTCCCCGGCCTGGGGAAACAGCTCCCGGCGGTAGTTGGCGTTGATGGCCTCCCCCAGGGAGGCGAAGTAGTCGGCGAACTGCTGGGGGTCCGTGAAGTCGTGGCACAGCAGCAGATGCTCGCTGGAGTGGGGATAGGCGGCGAAGATGGTGTATTCATACACCTTGTCCGGGGTGTAAACGAAGATCTTCTGGTTTTTGGCGAAAAACGCCGCATCGGCAAAGTTGTTCACCTGGGCAAACATGGTCTGGGACTGGCGGTTGTGGCCATACAGCACCGTCACCGGGTCCTGGAAGGTGGTGGTGTTGTACCGCTGGGAAAAAATGCTGCCGCCGGAGTAATAGGACCGATCCACCCCATGATCGTCGTAAAACAGGTCGTCTGCTGCGCTCTGGACCACGGCGTAGTTGATGTTGGTGCCGGGCACCTCGATCCAGGCGTAGATTTCCGGATTGACGTCGTGGAGGCTGTCAAAGTCCACATTGATGGCCATATATTTGCCGTCGTCCTGGGGGTCCAGGGGCTCCACCACCTGGCCGGAGCGGACGCCGCTGCCCAGCTTATCGCTGACAGACTTACCCCGGACATACTGGACGATAAACAGGATGCAGAAAATACACACGATCACCGCAATAACGGCCACCATCGTCAGCAGGATGCGCACAGGACGCTTCATAGGACATTTCTCCTTTGTTCAGAACGGGAAAAAGGCCCCATAAACGGCTCAGCATTTATGGGGCTCCTCGTTATTGGATGGACTTCGTTATGCCCGGGTGCGGGCCTTTTTGGTGCAGACGTAAGCCACACCGCCGCTGACGGCAATGGCCATCACCACGCTGCCGATGCCCAGGTCGTAGCCGGTCTGGGGGGAGGTGGGGGTGGTGCCGGGCTCATCGTCGTGCTTGGGGCTGGGGACGTAGCCGCCGTCGGCAAAGGCAGTGACGGAGAGCATGCAGCCCAGCATCACAATAACCGTCAGAACAGCAAGAATCTTTTTCATGGTAACATAACCCTCCATTACCCTATTTAGTAATGTCTATTATAATGTCTGCTTGCGGAAAAAGCAAGTACTTTTTTTCCGGATTCGAAAAATAATTTATTCTTCGGCAATCGCAGGGCGGTTACACGCCGGTCAGGTCAAAGGCCGGGGTGTATTCCTCCCGGGCGGAGGTGCGCTCCTGGGTGAAGCCGTCCCAGATGCCGCAGTTTTCCATATACCGCACCGCCGCCCGATACTCCGCCCGGGTGACGTGCCGGGCCAGGGGGCCTGCGGCCCCGGGCTGGGGGGTATACTGGCTCATCAGGGAAAACAGCACCTCCCCGGGGCGGAAGGTCTCCGCCACCCAGTCGATGACCCGGCGGGTGTTCTCCAATTGTCCCGGCAGCACCAGGTGCCGGATCAGCACCCCCCGGACCAGGAGGCCCTCCCGTATTTCCCAGGGCCCCACCTGGCGGAACATCTCCCGGATGGCGGCCCGGGCCGCGGCGGGATAGTCCCCTGCGCCGGACAGCTGCCGGGCAGGCTCCTCCAGGGCGTACTTCATGTCCGGCAGATACACCTGAACCTTCCCCTCCAGCAGGCGCAGGGTCTCCACCCGCTCATAGCCGCCGGTGTTGCACACCACCGGCACCGGCAGGGGCGGCTCCAGGGCCTGAGCCACCCAGGGGGCGAAGTGCCCCGGGGTCACCAGGTTGATGTTGTGGGCCCCCTGGCGGATCAGCTCCCGGAATATCTCCCCCAAGCGCTCCACCGTCACGGGCTTTCCCACGCCCTGGGCGGAAATTTCGTGATTCTGGCAGAACACGCAGCCCAGGGTGCAGCCGGAGAAGAAAACCGTGCCGCTGCCTCGGGTGCCGCTGATCACCGGCTCCTCCCACATATGAAGCCCTGCCCGGGCCACCACCGGCCCCGCCGGCATCCGGCAGAAGCCCTCCCCTCTGGTCTCCGTGCGCTCCGCGCCGCACATACGGGGGCAAAGCGTGCACCTCATGTCCGGCGGATGTGGAAGTCCGGCCCCAGGTCCCCGGCCATCCAGTGGCGGCGGCACAGGCTGGTATACCGGTCGTTGGCTCCCAGCACCACCTGCTCGCCCTCCTTCACCACCCGGCCCCGGCTGTCGAACCGGGCGTTGAAGGCGGCCTTCTTGCCGCACCAGCAGATGGTCTTGACCTCCTCCAGCTTGTCGGCCATGGCCAGCAGATAATAGCTGCCCTCGAACAGCTGGCCCCGGAAGTCCACCTTCAGCCCGTAGCACAGCACCGGGATGCCGCAGTCGTCCACCAGGTGCACCAGGTAAAATACCTCGTCCTTGGTGAGGAACTGGGCCTCGTCGATGATGATGCAGGCGTATTTCTGCAATTCCTGGTCGGCCATAGCCCGCATTTCGTCAAAATAGATGCAGGGGTGGGTCAGGCCGATGCGGGATGAGACCATGTGGTCCCCGTCCCGGGTGTCCAGCCGGGGCTTCACCATCAGGGTCTCCTGGCCCCGCTCCTCATAGTTAAACCGCGCCATCAGGGCGTTGGCGGTTTTGCTGGAGCCCATGGCCCCGAATTTGAAATAAAGCTGCGCCATCGTCAGTCTCCTTCTGCGGGCAAGGCCCGCGTGAATTGGTCAAAGGCGGAGGGGATCGCCAGCCGCTGCCGCCGGGCCTCGTCGGCCCAGAGCCAGTCCGCCGGACCCAGGCCCTCCACCTGCACCAGGTATCCGGTCATCTCCCAGCGGATGTGGGTGAAAATATGCCGGGCGTCCAGCTGCCGCAGCCAGGCCCGGGGCGTCAGCCCCCACTGCCGCAGCTGCCGGGCTGCCTGCTCCTCCGTCAGCCGGCCGGGCACATGGGGATATTCCCACAGGCCCGCCAGCAGTCCCGTGTCCGGCCGCTGCCGCAGGGCCGTGCCCTCCGGTCCCAGCAGCAGGAACACCGTCTTTTCCTCCAGGCGTTTTTCCTTTTTGGGGGCCCGCACCGGCAGCTCCCGCTGCCGCCCCTGTTCCCGGGCGGCGCAGAAGTCCGCCGCCGGGCAGGTATCGCACAGGGGCCCGCCGCCGGGCAGGCAGATCCCGGCCCCCAGGTCCATCAGCGCCTGGTTGAAGGCCCCCGGCTCCTGCCGGGGCATGACGGCCTCCATCCGGCGGCGGAACTGCCGCCGGTTTTTGGAGTCCAGAATGTCCAGCTCACAGCCGCCCACCCGGGCGGCCACCCGCAGCACATTGCCGTCCACCGCCGGGACAGGCTCCCCGAAGGCGATGGACAGGATGGCCCCGGCGGTGTAGTCCCCTACCCCCGGCAGCGCCATCAGCTGCTGATACGTCCGGGGGAACGCCCCGCCGTACTCCTCCGCGATCACTTGGGCCGCCCGGCGCAGGTTCCTGGCCCGGCTGTAGTATCCCAATCCGGCCCACAGCCGCATCAGCTCCCCCTCGTCGCAGGCGGCCAGGTCCTCCACCGTGGGATAGGCCGCCATAAACCGCTGAAAATAGGGGATCACCGCCGCCACCCGGGTCTGCTGCAGCATGATCTCCGACACCCAGGTCCGGTAGGCGGACACCTCCTCCCGCCAGGGCAGCACCCGGCGGTTCTCCCGGTACCAGGGAAGCAGGGCCCCGGGCAGCCGGGCCAGTCGATTTTCCATCTCATCCATAGGCTAAAACCTCGCGGCGTAGCCGCACCGGCGGCACAGCTCCTCCGACGGCTGCCGCCGGGAAAATCCCTCCCGGATGGCCGCCGCCCGGGGAGAGGCCAGAATTTCCTCCACCGAGCTTGTATACAGGTTCCCCAGGGCCATGCGGCCGTCTCCGTCCAGGCAGCAGGGCACCACCGTCCCGTCCCACAGCACCGCCAGCTGCTGGCGCAGGCCGTGGCAGAACTCCGTGCCGCTTTCCGGGGCCTCCGGGTCCGGCCAATCAAATTTTTCCGCCTGTTCCAGGAAAATATGCTCCGACAGCCGCCGGTTTCCCCGGCGGTCCGTGGGTAGAAGCAGCACGTCCCCGCCCAGCCGGCGGTTCAGGAAGTCCAGCACCTCGCCGTTGCGGCGGTCCCGTCCCCCGATGTTCCACAGGCGCAGGGCGCACAGGGTGCCCTCCCCTGCCGCCCGGCGGCAGAAGTCCCACACCCCGGAAAGATACGCCTCCAGCCCCTCCGCCCGGTCGTTTCCCTCGAAGCTGTGCAGGGACACGCTGACCTTGTGGACTCCGACCAACGCATGGCCCCGCCGGGGCAGCAGCGTCCCATTGGTGGTGATGCACACCCGGAAGTCCAGCTGCCGGGCGATGGCCAGGATCTCCTCCAGCTGCGGGTGCAGCAGCGGCTCCCCCATCACATGGAGGTACAGATACGCCGTGTGGCCCCGGAGCTTTTCCGCCAGCAGCCGGAAGTCCTCCGGCCGCATATACCCCGCCGGGCGGCGGGTACCCGGGCAGAAGGAGCAGGCCAGGTTGCACACGTCGGTGATCTCCACATAGGCCCGGTTGAACATGCCGCCGCCCCCTTTCAAAGCGCTTGAAACGTTATTTTACCACATCTGACGCGGTTTTGAAAGCACCGGGGGCAAAATGTTCAAAAAAAGGTATGTAGGACTACAATACATCTTGGACAATTGAATAAAAAGGGTATGAGGAATAGGGCCTCATGTGTTAAAGTTAAACTACCACACAAAACTTTCCGAAAGGAGACCATATTCCTCATGAGTAAGAGTATAACACAGGACATGGCTTACAGACAATCCCTAATGAAGTACGCAGAAAAGTACGGCGTCAGCCGCGCCAGCCGGAAATACAACAAAAGCCGGTCGTACATCTACTTCTGGAAGCAGCGCTGGGACGGGAGTGTGGCGTCCCTGGCCTGCCAGTCCAGACGGCCTCACAGCCACCCCAACCAGCACACGGAGGCCGAGCTAAAGCTCATCCGCGATATGCGCCGCCGCAATCCGTCGCTGGGCATGATCGAGCTGTGGCACCGTCTGCGGAAGCGCGGCTACACCCGTTGCCCGGAGAGTCTGTTCCGTGTCATGCGTAAAATGGGGTTGTTTCCTGCCGAAAAGCCGAAAAATACATACAAACCCAAGCCTTACGAGCAGATGACCTATCCCGGCCAGCGTGTGCAGGTGGATGTCAAGGTCGTTCCCCGCCGCTGTATCGCAGATCCGGAGCTGCGCCTGTTCCAGTACACCGCCATCGATGAGTTCACGAGGCTGCGTTTCCTGGCGGCCTACCCGGAGCAGTCCACCTATTCCTCGGCGGACTTCCTGCGCAGGCTGCGGGCGTGGTACGCCCGCAGAGGCATAGAAGTGGAGTGTGTCCAGACGGACAACGGTTTCGAGTTTACCAACCGCTTCTCCAACAGTAAGCGCGATCTGCCCACACTGTTCGAGAAAACTGCCACCGAGCTGGGCATCCGTCACAAACTGATCCGGCCCTACACGCCGCGCCACAACGGCAAGGTGGAGCGCAGCCACCGCGAGGATCAGAAACGCTTCTATTCCTGCCATTCGTTCTACTCACTCGACGACTTTACTAAGCAGCTTGCCGTCCATAACCGCCGCGCCAACAACTTACCCATGAGACCCCTCCGCTGGCTCTCGGCTAATGAGTTCGCTGTCCAATATGTTTGACAAACCTACATTTCTGCGCTCCGGGTCAAAAAAGTGTATTTCACATTGACAATCCGCCCTGTGCATAGTAAAATGAGCGTATATACTCCAGTAGCTTAGCTGTATAGAGCGATCGCCTCCTAAGCGGCAGATTGTTCGATTCCTTCGAGCCTTGAAAATTGCATAAAACTTATAAATGTCTCAGTAGCTCAGCTGGATAGAGCACACGCCTCCTAAGGTGTTACTTTATCACTTGCCTTTTCAAAAAAGGCAAGTGGTAATACAAATACAATTTAATAAATGTCGCTATAGCTCAGCCGGATAGAGCGACCGCCTCCTAAGCGGTAGGCCGGAGGTTCGAATCCTCTTAGCGACGCCACAAACAACGCCGAAAGCCTTGATTTTACAAGGTTTTCGGCTTTATTTTTTGTATGCCTGTGTTTTTGCACAGATGACGAATTAAGGCTGTTTTTTGCTCATGTTTTTCGTGTTCATATTACCATTACCCTCAATTAGCTTGCTAATATAATTAGCAGGAATTTTCGATTTTTGCTAATCAAAATCGCTTTCCTGCTAATCGCTCAAAAAATCGTGCTAAAAATCCTGCTAATTGAAAAGAGTGCTCATAACAGTTCGAACTTGTTTTACCCTGTACCTTTTTATCCCCTTTTTATTATGTGTTAGGGTTTCCCTGCCACGCACATTTTTCAAAATGACCGGATTATTATATAATCAACGTAGGAGGTTACACTTATGAAAAACAAAAAGTATTACATCGCTCTCAATGACCGTGAATATGCAGAAATCATTTCTTCTCTTATAAACAAACGCAATTCGCTTATCCGGCTTGGCAAATATACCGATGGTGTTGATGAAGTCATTATGAAAGTAAGGAAAGCGAAAAATAGAAACTTTCAAATTCTCTATATATAAGGAAAATATCAAATCGAATAAGTAATTCAAGTTGCACCGTGTCGTTCAGTTACGATACGGTGTTTTCATTCAGCCACCTTTTCCTATTCAGGATCAGGTGGCTTTTTTTATTTTTTCAAAAAAATTTTTTATTTTGCCTTGCCGATTGGTTTCTCCCAGTGGGAATTAGTGAAAGGGTTATTTCTTAACTCCGATTAGGAGCAACTCTTTCGCTGTTCCTTGACAACTGAATATATAGGCACATCGGACTTTAGTTCTGATGATGAGCCACCTTATCGGGTACGCCAAGACCTCTGATAATAGAGCGAGCGAGAATCCCCGGTAAAAGCGTCAGGCTGCACCTGATACGGCGATGACAGTCAGAATGATAATGATACTTCTCTACGGAGCTGGCGGATAACCCGGCAGAGGTGAAATTCCTATGACACGGTTTCGCAAACTGTGACCGATGTGCTTCCCACACAAAGCAACAGCTTTACGCAGGGGGTGTTGAAAACAAATACTGCGTTGATACATAGCCGTCTGAACACAGCCGGCTATAAATCTATGGAAAGGAGGAAAGCCAATGCCAAACTGTAAAACCATTGCTATCTGCAATCAGAAGGGCGGCACAGGCAAAACGACCACAACGGTCAATTTAGGGATAGGACTTGCAAAGCAAGGTAAAAAGGTACTCCTTGTAGACGCCGATCCGCAGGGCGACCTCACGACTTGCCTCGGATGGAAAGATAATGACAGTCTGCCGACTACCATTACTAATAAGTTGTCCGAGATAATGCGTGAAGAAAACGGAAACCCGCATTTCGGTATTTTGCATCACGAGGAAAATGTTGATTTGCTTCCCGCAAACCTTGAACTGTCCGCAATGGAAATGATGCTTGTAACGACTATGAGCCGTGAAACTGTTTTGAGAACCTATCTGAATAAGGTAAAGAACGATTATGAATATATCCTGATCGACTGTATGCCTTCCCTCGGTATGGTAACTCTGAACGCTTTAGCGGCGGCAGACAGCGTAATTATTCCCGTTCAGGCTCAGTATCTTCCCGCAAAAGGAATGACACAGCTTACGGCTATCCGTTATGTAGTCCCTGCTAATCAAACTGCACCTGTTAAGTGGAAAGAGGTTACTACCCGCAATTTCACAAACATTCTCAAAAAGTTTACCGTGACCGTGACAAAGAGCGACCGTGAAGAAGGTATCGCCCAGGGCGATGCTTCTCTTGCCGGAGCAGTTTACGGCATTTATAAGGGAGAAACCCTTGTGGACAAGTATGTGACGGACAAAAACGGTCAGTTTACCACAAAGGAATATGTCTGCGACAATGACTGGACAATCCGTGAAATCACTCCGTCAGAGGGTTATCTGCTTGACACTACAATCCACAAGGTCGGTGCTGAACCGCAGCTTTATACCGTGGAACACAATCAGACTGCAAACGATGTAAACGAGCAGGTTATCAAGGGCAATATCGCCATCATCAAGCATGGCGTGGACACCAAAAACTTTGCTATCAACCGTATCCCGGAGGAATGGAAGAACAAAGAGCCGAAGGAAATCCGTGCGGAGCTTTCCAAAACCCGCACGGCGATGAATGAAATCCATTCCCGTGTATCCGAGGAGCTGTACCGCCAAAAGCAGGAACGCTCCAAAGACCGTGACAGCAGATAACGGAGGTAAAGAGAATGGATACCGGAATGAAAACGGAATAATCAAATATGAGTGCAAGAACTGTAAAGCAGTTTCAGTCAGAAAACAAAAAGGTCGAAGGCACGACACGATAGACTTATATGCTCCCGCAGGGCAAGTGCGATATGAGTGAGGTAGATAAAATGACTTACTATGATTTGAAAACGAATGAGATTTGGGCGGACTCGAACATTGCCGGATTTCACGACGAGCATATTGAGATTGACGAAGTGATAGCTCCGTTAATCCGAGAACTGAATATTAAGGGTTACAAAACAAAGTTCTGCTGTTCGGGACATCCCTTCTATTCTTTATGCGAAGCTATGGTCGATTCCGAAGAAACGGCAAAAGCGTTTGTAGGCTTGATCGGCACAGAACGAACAGATAATCCAAGGATGCCGGTCAGAGCTTTATATGTGACGCCGGATAATGACTTCTATATCACATTTGAAGAAAACGAGCAAGAAGCTATCACCCTTGCTTTGCCGGAAGGCTTTGAATGGGACGATGAAAAAACCATAAGATACACATACAACAACGACGAGTTTTATGCTTTCCTTGCAGAACGGGCAAAGACGGCAAAAGCTCTGCACGATTGGGCGATGCAGTTGCCGCCCGTCGCTTAAATAAATCAAAACTGAATAACGGCGAAACGACGGTAAGGTTGAGATGAAACAGGCTGCGTAATTCCTTATCAGGTCACTTGCTTTGATAACACTTCGGTCAGTTAATCCAGACCTGCGAAAAGCAAACATGAGAGGCTGCCGACAGGACAGATAGCCACAGGCTAACTCTGTCTTGCCGGTGGCTTTTTGTTTTCGGCAGATGACTGAACAGCAAGGAGCTTCCGGCTGAGAAATCAGAAAGGAAGCTCTATTTATGTTATACAACTGGCTTTGTTACATAGCTGAATATCCGTGATCTCCGAATTTTGAGTTCAAACAAAAATTCAAAATTCAAAGGAGATTACGATAATGAATAACAGCATAAATCTTACACTTGACGAGCAGTTCGATAAGGATTGCAAAGTTATCAAGTTGAAATACGAATATCCCGGATATACAGGCGAGGAAAAGTGGGCAATTATAACCGGATTAACAGAAGAAG
The DNA here is from genome assembly GCA_018228685.1 of Clostridiaceae bacterium Marseille-Q4149. Taxonomy (GTDB): domain Bacteria; phylum Bacillota; class Clostridia; order Oscillospirales; family Oscillospiraceae; genus Vescimonas; species Vescimonas cirricatena. The sequence continues at coordinate 98,061 of CP073691.1, read as the reverse complement.
AACTGAACGAAAAATATGCAGAAAAAACTGCATCTCTTAGACCGTTTATCGTTCTTGATCTTGCTTTCGGAAAAGCTCGTACAAAGTTTATTAACAACGAAAATAAGCACTATATGCGGGGAGTCAGGAGTATAGAACCATTTGATTATGATGATGAATTGCTGACAGCACACCACCCGGAACTTGTTGTAGATAGTTTTGAAGAAAGCTTCCTGCGCAATGAAACCTGTCAGAAGGTTCGTTCTGCATTGGCAACACTTCAGGATGTGCAAAAGGAACGGGTGATTAAATACTTTTTTGATGGTAAAAGCACACACGAAATAGCACAGGAGGAAGGTGTATCACACCAAGCGGTATCACAGTCGATTGCTGTTGCTCTGAAAAAATTGAAAAATATTTTGAAATAGACTTGCCACACGCCTGCGCTCAGTGGGAATTAGTGAAGGGACTGATTTTTGTAATCCCTTCTAATAAATCATTGAGAGGTATTACACTTCTATGATAGAGAAGAATTGTCAGAAGCTCAATGAGAAGAACGGCGTTCCCAAAGGCAAAAAGAGTTATAACCTCTCGGAGATAATGGCTATTCTCGGTATCTGTCGTTCTTCTGCTACAAAACTTATCAGGACAAATCAGTTTCGTAGCGTGCGTATCGGTAGAGAGGTTAGAGTTCTCAAGTCAGACTTTGATGCTTGGCTTGACAGTAATACGAAGTAAGGAGGAAGTGCAGTATGGCATCCATAGTAAAAAGAAAAAACAAATTCTCTGTCGTTTATACCTATACGGATGATAAGGGCGACAAGCGACAAAAATGGGAAACCTTTGCGACCAACGCTGAAGCAAAAAGGCGTAAAGCGGAAGTCGAGTTCCAACAAGAGTCAGGTACTCTTGTTATTCCTGAAGCAAAGACCGTAAAGGAATTGCTTGAAGATTACACTTCGATTTACGGAGTGAACACTTGGGCAATGTCTACCTATGAAGCAAGACGAAGTCTGATTTTCAATTACATTAACCCGATTTTAGGAGATGTGAAGCTCTCCGACCTGAACACCCGAATGATGGAAAAGTATTATCAGAACTTGCTCAAGGTTAAATCGAGGGTGGTAAACAACCGCAAGCCGAATACGGAGTATCTGTCTTGCCACACAGTTCGAGAGGTTCACAAACTGCTCCGTAGTGCCTTTAATCAGGCGGTTAAATGGGAGCTGATGACAAAGAACCCTTGTGTCAATGCAACGCTCCCACAAGAGGAACACAAGGCTCGTGATATATGGGATGCACCCACTCTCTTTAAGGCTCTTGAGCTTTGCGATGACGATATATTAAGACTTGCTATTAACCTTGCTTTCTCTTGTTCCTTGCGAGTTGGTGAAATGCTTGGATTGACTTGGGATTGTGTTGAGATCTCCGCTGCAAGCATAGCAAACGGCACGGCTTTTATATTCGTTAATAAGGAACTGCAACGAGTAAACCGTGATGCACTTGAGAAATTGAATGAGAAAGGCATCATACTCAAGTTTCCGGCTTTCTTTGCAAGGACAAACACCGCCTTAGTTCTCAAAGAGCCTAAGACAAAGACAAGTACCCGAAAGGTATTCCTACCTAAGACGGTGGCAGAAATGCTCAAAGAACGTTATCAGGAAATTCAAGAATACAAGGAACTGTTCGGTGACGAGTTCCAAGATTTCAACCTCGTATTCTGTAATGCAAATGGCAGACCGATGGAGAGCCAAATCATCACCCGTGCATTGCAGAAACTAATCAAAGACAATGACCTACCGCCCGTAGTTTTCCATAGCTTGCGACATTCAAGTATTACCTACAAGTTGAAGCTCAACGGCGGTGATATAAAGTCTGTTCAGGGCGATTCCGGTCACGCACAAGTAAAGATGGTTACTGATGTGTATTCTCACATCATAGACGAGGACAGACGGCTCAATGCACAAAGGTTTGAAGAAACCTTCTACCAAAAGAAAAACCCGTCAGAGGTCAACGGAGCGACCGTAGAGCCGAAGAAAGAGCCGCAAGGCATAACCGAAGAAGCAATGCTAAACTATATGGTTCAAAACCCCGACTTCTTACAGAAGTTCAAAGTCCTGCTCGGTGTAGGAAACTAAATACAAAGCAGAACGGCAAGATCACAAAATGGTCTTGCCGTTTTCTTTTCGCTTTAATGTGTAGAATTTTTCATATTTATGTGGTATAATCAATTAGCTAAATAAGAATTTGACGGAGAGATAGTATGGCTATTATTAAAAACGAAATACCGATTTTGGAGTTTGATACAGAGCAGACAGCAGTTCTTAATCCCACTCATGAAAATCTTGGTTTGAACTTACCCAAGAAATGTGTGTTCGCATTTCTTGGTGCTTACATAGATGAATATGCCAGTAAAAGTGATACCAAACAGGTATCCACTTTTGAGAGTGCAACGAAGCATTATCCCATTTACATCACCAAATACAAGGGTGAGGACATTGTGCTTTGTCAAGCACCCGTTGGTGCGGCAGCAGCCACACAGATACTTGATTGGCTGATTGGTTATGGTGTAAGAGAGGTAATCTCGGCAGGTAGTTGCGGTGCTCTGGAAAAGTTCCCCGAAAGTACATTCCTCGTACCAAACAAGGCTCTGCGTGATGAGGGAACATCTTATCACTATGCGCCCCCTTCTCGATTTGTGGAAATCAGCGAGAAGGCAAGAAAAGCAATTGAAGAAACCATTCTTGAGCATAGTATGAAATATCAGGAGGTTATAACCTGGTCAACGGATGGATTTTTCCGTGAAACCAAAGAAAAGGTGGCTTATCGCAAAAGTGAAGGCTGTGCAGTTGTAGAAATGGAATGTTCTGCTCTGGCGGCCTGTGCTGATTTCAGAGGGGCAACCTGGGGTATGATACTTTATACCGCAGACAGTCTTGCAGATGTTGACAAATACGACGAAAGAAACTGGGGCGGTAATGCATACGAATATGCACTTACGCTCTGCCTTGATGCGGTTATCAAATTATAAGAACAGTTAGAATCAATCTTTTTTTTGTGATATAATTTTATTGAGGTGAATGAAATGAGGACTGAAAAAGAAATATACGATTTAGTTTTGAATTTTGCTTTTCAAGATGAGAGAATTAGAATTGTAACTCTTGAGGGGTCTCGCACTAATGTTAATATACCAAAAGACAATCTTCAAGATTATGATATTACTTTTTTTGTTATAGATATGGGAGAATTTTTGAAAAGCGATGACTGGCTTAGTGTTTTTGGTAACAGAATTATGATGCAAAAACCTGAAGATATGGAATTATTTCCTCCAGAAGAAAAAGGATTTTCTTATATAATGCTTTTTGATGATGGTGTAAAGATTGATTTAACTTTGTTACCTGTTTCAATGCTTGAGGAGTATCTTACTCGCGATAAACTTGTAAAAATCATGTTAGATAAAGATAATATGATTAAAACAGAAATAGTTCCCACAGATGAAGATTATTACATTAAGTGTCCAACAGAAAGAAAGTTTGATGACTGTTGTAACGAATTTTGGAATGTTGCAACATATGTATCCAAGGGCTTACTTCGTGGTGAAATACTATTTGCAATAGACCATATGAATGAAGTATTACGTCATGAGCTTCTTAGGATGATTAGTTGGTATGTCGGTACTGAAAAAGGATTTAATTTCAGTTTGGGTAAAAACTATAAATTTTTAGATAAGCATATTTCAAAAGAATTGTGGGATAACTTACTAAATACATATTCAATGAGTTCGTATGAAGAAATGTGGAAATCGTTTGATTTGTGTCTATGTTTGTTCAAAAAAATATCTAAAAAAGTGGCAGATTCACTTGGTTATAATTATCCTGATTATGATGAAAACGTTACAAAATATTTGGAAACACAAAAGAGAATTTCAAATAAATATCTTTATGGTAATAGGTATTGACAAATTCCAATTTAGCGAAGTGAGTAAAATAAATAAAACTCGGTAACAGACCGAGGTACAAGCGATTAAATAAAGGCATCTTGTGGGAATATAACCGTTTCCCTAAATCCGACCACCTTGCTAATTCCCATCTAATGAAACGGTCGAAAACGGGGTAAAATTAGCAGTAATTCCGTAACACAGCTTAACACTCAAAGTGCGAAAAAGCCTTGAAAATACGGGATTATCGGGTACAGGAAGTGACTCTACAACCGAGTTTCGAGGTCACTCCTAAGCGTGGGGTCGGAGGTTCAAATCCTCTCTGGGACGCCAGAAAGCACCGCTGCAAGCCTTTTTTCGGGGTTTGCAGCGTTTTTTTGTTCCTCCTTCTCCCGGTAATTTCACTTCCGTTACCGGGAGGTTTTTATACGCCGCACGATGTATATTTGCTAATTGGACTCGAACGCTTTTCAGAAATTTGCTAAGAAAATTCTGCGTTTTGCTAATTCGATTTTTTGGATCACTTTGCCGGGGCTTGCGCCGCTATCAGGGCTGCGAGCGCACTTGCCAGCTCCGGCGACTTCTGAAGCTGCTCCACAAGGCTTTCAAGGTCCAGGGTCGCAGGCTCCGATTTTGCCGGTTCCTCCGGCGGACGGACGTTGCGAAGATCAGGCTTGGCATAGAAGGCTGTCTCGAATTTCTGAGCATTGACCTTTCTATCCTCGTCCAGAATGTGAGCATAGATGCAGGTAATCATGTCGATCTCGGCATGACCTGTATCGCCCTGGGTGGCTTTCAGATCGCCGTGGTTGAGTTTCAGTTTGTAGGTGGTACTGGAATGACGGAGAGAATGAAAGACCACCTTCGGCAGCCCTGCGTCCTCACGGAGCTTTGCAAACTCTTTGAGGATGATACGATCCTCGCAGGGTCGTCCATTGGGAAGTGCCACAACCAGATCGAAGTCCTGATACTCGTCGCCCAAGAAACCTTTCAGCTCGTCCTGGGACTTCTTCCATTCCCGCAGAATGTAGGCAAGCGTTTTCGGCAGCCACACCTTACGGATACTGGAATCGGTTTTCGGCTTTTTCAGGATAATTCTTGTGCTGGTGTTCGGCATGAGCGGAGTGAAGATGTAATAGATATCCTTCTCACCCAGCGTTTCAATCGCCCGTTTGGATGCCCTCGTCAGCTCCTTGTCGATGTAGACATAGGCATTTCTTCTCCATCTGGCAAGCTGCCACGCCCATGTGGACGGTGGGTATCTCGTCTATGCCGCGCTCGGCGTTGCTGCGGTGGTCGATGCGCTCCGGGCTTCCGTTCCTCTCCAAAAAGTCGTTGGTATAGTCAGCCCACGCCTTGCGCCACAAAAGGGTGTTGTCCTTGTCGTTCCAGCTTGTAAGGTCAATTTTGTGCGTCTTGTATCTGCCGCTTGGCAAGCGGATACGCTCGCCGTTTTCGTCAAGGTCATATTCCTTTTTGGATTTCGCCGCCCATGTGCCGCGCTCGTCAAGGGGGCGCATGGTCAGCATAATATGACAATGGGGATTGCCTTTGTCGGTGTCGTGAATGGCATAATCAACACACATTCCCCTGGAAACAAATTGAGAGGAACAGTATTCCCGGACAAGCCGGATCTGTTCCTCTCTGGATAATTCTATGGGGAGCGCCGCGTCAATCTCTCTGGCAAGCTGGGCGTTCCCGGCTTTCTCGTAAAGCTCCACGCTGTTCCACAAGGTTGAACGGTCAGAGAAAGAGGGCGGGGCATGGGGCGGCAGCATGATTTCGGTATGGGCAACGCCGCCTTTGCGGGTGTAGTCATGGGTCATTCCGTCCCATTCGTTTGTCAGCTTTTCGCCGCTTCGGTAGGCGGCTGCGGCAACGGCTGATTTGCCTTTTCCTCGGCTCACAATGCCGATGTTCCAATGGTAAATGGCTATGGGTATCACCTCCCGGATAGGATAATAAAACCCGCAAAAATGGTACAGACGCCAACGGCGGGTGTACTGTTTTTGTGGGTGTGCAGGGATAGCCGCGAAGCGGCGCAAGGGGTGCAGCCCCTTGTTGCGGCAAAGCCGCCATATCGGAGCGCGGGGAAATCTCCCTGTGCGGAGACAAGCCCTCGGCAGAGCGCACACGCCCGCAAGGGTGTATAAGTGCGCCCTTAGTTCCTAAGGGATTTTCAGCTTGTCGCTCCCTCGGCTCGTTTTTTCAGATATTCCCGTACCGGCTCACTCGTCAAGGCAAGCCGGAGAAGTGCTGTGGCTTCCTCGTCGGTCATGGTCTTTGCTTCCGGCACAATGCTCTCAAAGACCGCGCCCCGGACGATAAGGCGGTGGCTGCGCGTCCGGCGTTCCTCTTTGGATAGCTTCTGACGCAACATCTTTTCCCGGTTCTCAAGCTGCCGGATTTTCTTCTTTCCGCCCTCAATCTCGGCTTGCAGTTCCTCACGGGTTTTCTCTCTCGGTTTTGTCATGGTTGGTCGCTCCTTTCTGCCCATAGGCATAGAAAAAGGACAGTCGATTTTCTCGGCTGCCCTTTTGGGGAAAAACTTTTTCTCTCTTATTCTGTTAAAATTTCTTCTACTGCGGAAATGTGATTTGCGTCATACTCAATTTCTAAAGCTCCGCCAATCGTATCAAATGCTTTTAGTTTTGACAAATCCGTTTCTGCGTTTGATGTTACAATAATATGAAGTCGATATGGATTTTCATATACAGCAGAAGAAGAAACAAATGGTAACTCCCCATTACTCATGGCAGTGCTGACTTTAGCTTGGCTCCGTCAACAATGAGCGTCACGGCGCCCCGCGTTACTTCCTCCTGCATTTAGCCTCGCCCCCTTTGCCCGTCCCCGTACATATCGTGCTGCACCAGGGAAGAATAATAGCTGTTGATGGTGGTCGGGGCGTTATACAGCGCCGCCAGAAGATATTTCTTGATATTGCGGACATAGGTGGTGTTGTCCTTCATGCAGTCCATGACATACTGCACATGGGAACTGTCCAGCTTCATAAACCGGGACTTTACCACCTCCGCCGGATAATCATCTCCGGCAATGCGGATGACTTTGCGGGCAGAACATACGGTATCCACGATCAGGTCAACGATTTCGTCAAGCTGCTCACGGTCGATATGGCTGTCCTGCACCAGATAGCTGTACTCGATGTTGTCCAAAATCACTTCACGATAACATTCTCTGGCTCCCATCCGATCCGTTCCCATCCTTGCCTCTGCGGGGGTAGGGGGATTTGATTGGATAGGATTTGATATCTCCGTACTTGATAAATCAGTCTTTGTTTGATTAGTATTTAATTGTGCGGGTTTTTCCGTACACGGTTCCGCCGTATCCGGGATACCCATATCCGGGTTTTCCGTATATGGCTTTGCCGTACCCGGTAAAGGCGTACCTGGGCTTGACGGCGGCTCGCGCTGAGGCATTTCGTAAATGACATACTCGGTATCCGTGATCTTGCCTTTTTCGTCCCGAAGCTGTGTGCGCCGGATATACCCGTGGGTTTCCAGCTCCTTCAATGCCGCACCGATGCTGTCCACACCTTCCCGGCAGATCGCCGCAAGACCTCTGGTGGTGTAATTCCACTCGTCAGGGAGCGACAACATCATGGACAGCAGCCCTTTGGATTTCAGGGTCAGCGTCCGATCTTTCAAGTGATGGTTCGACATGACCGTATAATCACGGGTCTTTTCAATACGAAAAACAGCCATCTTCGCACCTCCTTCCTGCGAAAATAAAAAGTGTTGGTTTTGAGCGGTTTATTCGTCTGTATGCCTCCGTTACCTTCCACATGGGAAAACATCCACGCCCTGTTCAGAACGCAAGCCACAGAGGAAGAAACAGAAGATATCCCACTGATTTTGATACATTTTTCAGGTGGCTACCTCTCACGGTCTTTATGGTCATAGTGGAGATCGCCGGAAAGCACCTTCGCATGGTTACGGATTTTGATATGTCCCTTTTCCTGATTTTCCAAAGCCTTGCTGTATCCGGTGTCGGTCAGGAACAGGCGCATTTTCTCACCCTTCCAGCCAACAGGCGAGTCATGGGTAAGAACATCAAAGACGATCATGTGTCTGGTTGCCGGGTCGAAACGCTCCAAAGCCATAATGTCATGGCCGGATAACTTCTGCGCCCCGGATTGCTGTCTGGCCTCTGCCAGCATTTCCCCGATGGTGCGGGCTTTCTCCGGCAGACGGTATTCGGCCTGCACCTTGCGGATCAAATCCATGCACTCCTGATCCGACAGTGGGCGGAGCTTGTCCAGAAGGCCTTCCGCCGTTTCTTTCGTTGCCGGGTTCGGCGCATAGCGCCATGTCATGTAAATCTCATTCAGGGCGGCGTTCTGATTGGTACTTTCAATCTGAAACACCATCCTCATTTCTGCTTCTGTTAGTTTCATTGCCAGCCTCCTTCAAAAATGGGTATAAAAAAACGCCATAGGGTTTTTGAGCCTACGGCGTTTCTTGCGATATTCACAATTCCAAACTTTCCAGCCACTCGTCAAAAGATTTCTTGGAAACGCGGATCGCATTTCCTATGCGGACGATCCTGAACTCCTCCTGCTTGACGAGCTGATATGCGGTTGTGCGGCCAATGTTGAGCATGGCCGCAATCTGTTCCACAGTATATGTGCGCGGTTCCGGCAGTGACTTTTTCTCTTTCTTGTCCATAGTAACCTCCATGTATTTGCCTTGTCATTTTGACTAAGGGAGTGAAGAATGGCAGTAGCAATCAGCTTTGGCGGGATGTCCTCCTGCTAAGAATTTGCTAATAGGACCACCCAACGGACACATAAAACTGCGTCAGAATAGGTGTTTTGCACCATAAAGTTCGTTTACTACAAGTCATTCTGCGTAAGGGATGATATTGGAAGTTACATCCGAACCGTGTATCACATGGTAAGCCATACTCCTAAGGGGAAGGCCGGGGGTTCGAATCCCTTTTGGCGCGCCAGATAATAACGCCGAAAGCCTTTGTTTTCAAGGGTTTTCGGTTTTTTTATTGAGCAGCAAAAGAAAAAATAATCAAGCTTCGCTTGGAGAGGTTTTTCTCTTTTATTGCTGCAAGGGAATCATGGTTCGTGTATTTCGTATCGCTTTTATTATACAGTAAAATCAGCGGTTTTGTACAGTAGCCGAATTTTTGGGTGATTAGCGGTATTCCGTACGGTTTGTGTAGAATGACCGCTGTTAGTCTGAATTATTTTTTTCGTACATAGCAATAGCAAACTCAAGCATCTGTTTTCCGGCTGAATCAGAAGCCACTTCCTCAAGCTTTTTTGCAAAATCTTCATCTTCCAGTGAGATTGTCACTTGGGATTCAGAATCCGATTCATCAGAGCGGATAAGAAGTTTTCCAATCGCTTTTGCCGTATCAATTCTTACGCTGTCCTCCGGCGTTTCGTAATAGTCCTGTATCGTCCCCAACTGGCGGTGGGCGGTATCCTTTGCCAGGCTTACATAGTCATGCCCGTTAATCGCCAGTTTCTTTGTGATAGAGAAATGTCTTAGGCTGCGCAAGCCGCTTCCCGGGGTCAGATGTACGAATTCTCCACCGTCACCACGGCGAAGTAGCGACCGTCGTCCATGGTGCGGACCAGAGCGCGGATTTTCTCCGCCGCCTGGGCGGCGGTGAGCTTTTCGTCAAAGGGCACCACCGCGTCAAACACCAGATTGGTGTGGGTAGGACCAGCCACCACCCGGAAGTCGTGGATGGTGATGGCGGGGTCCACCTGCTTCACCAGCTCCGCCACCCGGCTCCGCAGGGGGCCGGTCAGGCCGTCGTCGGTGACCACCGGGTCCATATGGATCACCGCCTGGCAGTTCAGTTGGCGGGACAGGTCCATTTCGATGTTGTCCACCACGTCGTGGAGCTCCAGCAGGTCCCCGTGGGCCGGGACCTCCGCATGGAGGGACACCATCACCCGGCCGGGGCCGTAGTCGTGGACCACCAGGTCGTGCAGGCCCAGAATCTCCGGATGGGACAGGACAATGGCCTGAATCCGGTCCACAAATTCCTTTTCCGGCGGCTGGCCCAGCAGAGGGCTGATGGTCTCCCGGGCGGATTTGACCCCGGAGAACAGGATGAAGCCCGCCACCACCAGGCCCACCCAGCCGTCGATGTCCAGGCCGGTCCACTTGGCGATGAGCATGGCCAGCAGCACGGCGGCGGTGGCCGCCGTGTCGGACAGGCTGTCGGCGGCGGTGGCCTCCATGGCGGCGGAACGGATTTTTTTGCCGATCCGCCGGTTATACAGGCACATATACAGCTTCACGCAGATGGACACCGCCAGGATCACCAGGGCGATGACGCTGAAATCCACCGCCGCCGGGTGGAGGATTTTCTCCACCGAGGACTTGGCCAGCTCCACGCCCATCAGCAGAATCAGCCCCGCCACGATCAGGCCCGAGACATATTCCAGCCGCCCGTGGCCGAAGGGGTGCTGGGGGTCCGGCTTTTTCCCGGCCAAGCGGAAGCCCAGCAGGGTCACCACCGAGGACCCGGCGTCGGACAGGTTGTTGAAGGCGTCGGCGGTGATGGCCACGGAGCCGCTGAGGGTACCGGCGAAGAACTTCCCGGCAAACAGCAGGATGTTCAGCCCGATGCCCACAAAGCCGCACAGCTGGCCATAGGCCCGGCGGACCCGGGGGTCCGTGACGTTATCCCGGTCCCGGATGAACCAGCGGGAGAGAAGCTCCATCATGTCACGCCCTCCCCGGAATGGTCAGGGTCATCTGGCAGCACAGGCGGTCCAGATCCTCGTCGGTGGCGGCGGGCAGACGCAGCTTGCCGCCGCAGTCCTGGCAGCACAGGTCCACGGAGTCCCGGTGGACCTGGATGCCGTAGCGGGTGCTGCCGCAGCGGCAGCGGATGCCGCCCCGGGCGGCGATGTCCTTCAGCTCCGACAGCACCTCATACATAATAATGTTGTCGGTGAAGGCCTCCGGGTCCTCCGCCTTCTCCTTGGCGGCCCGGACGGCCAGCTGCTCCATCTGGGCGGACACCTGGTCCTCCTGGCCCACATAGCAGCAGATCTGCCTGGTCTTGGGGCAGGCCAGGCCGATGCCCCGGCCCCGCAGCACTGCGTCGGCGCTGCACTCGGCCTGGTGCGTTTCGCCGCACAGGCCGCAGGGCACCCACAGGCGGAAGCGGGAGCCGTCGGTCTCGATGAGCATGTCGGACTGGCCGCAGGGACACTCAATGTGGGCGGCGGCCGCCGCCAGGGAAAAGGCGCTGCGCCGGGCCATGACCGCCCGTCCGCATTTGGGGCAGATATAGCCGAAGCTCCTGGTTTCTTCCATGATGATCCCTCGCTTTATAGTAGTCTCCTCAGTGTACCACACCCCCGGTTTTCCGTCAACCAACTGCGCCGCCGGATAGCCCGTGCAGGCTGGGTTCATAATAAATGCTGGGGCCAGGCATCAGCCTGGCCCCAGCATTTATTTTATTACAGAAGCTGAAATCATGACGCAAGCCGGTTCCGGAAATAGGGAATTTTCGGCAGCTGCTTCACCAGCAGCACCCCCAGCACCAGGCAGGCGACGGCCTCCCCCAGGCCCACGGTCAGGGCGTTGAGCCCATAGGCCGGCCAGAAGGCGGCGGAAGTGCCTGCCGTCTCATAGGCCAGCACGGCCCCCACCAGCACCATGTTGCACACCACCGGCGGCAGGGCCGCGGTCCAGGGACTGCGGCACCGGGCGGTCAGCAGGGCGGCGATCAGGGTGGACAGTGATCCCACCACGATGTCCAGGGCCCCATAGGGGCTGAACAGGTTGGCGATCAGGCACCCCACCCCCAGGCCCCAGGCGGTTTCCGGGAACAGGAACGGCAGCAGGCACAGCGCCTCGGAGAATCGCACCTGGATGGGGCCGAAGGTCAGGCCGAACACCGCCCCCAGCAGGGACAGCGCGGCGTAGGCGGCCGCCGTCATGGCGGCCAGGGTCAGCTTTTGCGTGTTTTTGTGTTTCATGTGGTACCTCCCATGTTTTGTTTAGAGAACGGCCCCGCCGGGCCGAACGAACGCCTTGCGGCGCTTGGACAGGTCGGGTCCCTGTCGCCAGAGAGTAGACCACATATCGTTGAAAATGGGAAGAGGGAAATGCCTCGGGACCCATAACAGACCCCGGGGCATTTTTCAGCAGTAGGTCACCCGCAGACGGGGACAGCGGGTCCGCAGGTCCTCCAGCACCTGGCGCAGGGGTTCGGCATATGCCCACAGGTCCGGCGGCAGGGCATCCAGGCCACGAACCACGATGTGACGGTCATCCGCCACCCAGAACAGGTCCGTCAGACAGTCCCACATGGCATCCCAGTTTTCCCCGTAGTGGGCCGGGAAACCGAAGGCCCGCCGGATGGCGTCCTGCACCATCCCCCAGTCCCGGCAGGACGTCAGGTCCAGAAGAATGCCGCCCTCCGGCATCGGTGTATAGGCGTGAGGATCCATATTTACGCCGCCGGGACGATGACCCGCAGGGCACCGGTGGTCAGGCCCTGGCTGTCGGTAAGGGCGATGTTGGCATCGCCCCGGTCATAGCACTGGGCCAGCACCAGCAGGCTCCCCTGGGGCAGCTGAGCCGCCGAGCCGTCGGGGTTCAGGCAGGGGACGCCTCCGTCTGCCGCCACGGCGGCCTCATACTCCGAGGCATGATAGGTCAGCTGATAGTACAGGGGCTGGCCGGTTTTCTGGCTGGTCCACAGGTCCGCGCTGTCCACGGCCTTCACGGTCTCGACAAACCGCTGCACCGACAGCATAGCCGCCACGGTTTCCGAATCCATAGGCAGGGGCCGGTGCTGGTCCTGGGCGGTGACGGTGAAGCCGCTGCCGCTGCGCTGGACGGATACATGTACATCGGCCCAACTGTTCAGAGAATACGTCTCCTCCTGGAGGGACCAGACCGTCATCTCCAGGGAGGTCAGGCTGCCGGTCTCGGAGTACCGGGCCCGGAGGGTCCGCAGGGCCATGCGGTTGTCGATGGCCCCCACGGCGGCATAGATCTGGTCCAGCAGGGCGTCATAGTCCGTGGGCCGCTGCTCCCGGGGGATGGCCACCCGGGTGCACTCGGACAGGTCCAGGGCCACCCGATAGCACTTCTCCGTGTCGGTGGCCAGAGGGCAGTACACCGCCCCGTCGTCGATAAACCCGATGGAAAGCCCCGACAGCCCCGGCTCCGTGAGGGTCTGGCGCTGGGTGGGGTCCTTCAGGTCCACGGCCACCATGCTGCCGCCATGGACATAGTACAGCTTCCCGGCGATGATGGTCAGGGGCTGGGGATAGCTGCCCATTTCCGCCACCACCTCCTCCGTGCCGTCGTCGTGGCGATAGCTGACGGAATAGGTGGTTCCGTCGTCGGACAGGAAGAAGTTATCCACGTTCCACTGCTCCTTCTTCCCGCAGCCGGGCAGCAGGGTCGCCAGCAGCATCAGGGCCAGAAGCCCCGCAGTCAGTCGTTTCATGTCAGTCCACCTTTCCCCGGGCCCGGAGGACGTCGTCGGCGGTGATGGTCATCAGGTCCTCCCGGGTGATCTTTTCCATGGTGGCCAGGCGGTTGTTCTGGGCCACCAGAACGTGCTCGAACAGATTGCGGACGCCCCGGGCGTTGCCGAAGCTGTCGTCCGCCGATTCCTCGGCGATATAGTCCCGGATCAGGGGCCGGGCCTCCTCCGTCAGCTGATAGCAGCCCTTTTTGCACTGCATCCGGAAGATATCCACCATCTCGTCGGTGGTATAGTCGTCAAACAGCAGGAAGCGGTTGAACCGGGATTCCAGGCCGGGGTTGGAGTGGATGAACCGGTCCATCAGGTCCGTGTACCCCGCCACGATCACCACCAGGTCGTCCCGGTGGTCCTCCATGGCCTTGAGGATGGTGTCGATGGCCTCCTGGCCGAAGTCGTTTTCCGACCGGCCGTTCAGGGCGTAGGCCTCGTCGATGAACAGCACGCCGCCCATGGCCTTTTCGATGACCTTCTGGGTCTTGATAGCCGTCTGGCCCACATAGCCCGCCACCAGGCCGCTGCGGTCCACCTCCACCAGCTGGCCCCGGGACAGAATGTCCAGACTGCGGTAGATCCGGGCCATCATCCGGGCCATCATGGTCTTGCCGGTGCCGGGGTTGCCGGTGAACACCAGGTGCAGGGACATATCCGTGGTGGGCAGGTCGTGCTGCCGCCGCAGCTGATACACCGAGGCCATGTTGATCAGGTTATGGACCTCCTCCTTGACGGTCTGCAGACCGATGTAGCCGTCCAGCTCCGCCAGCAGGTCCTTCATGTCCTCCTTGGGCAGAGGCTCCGGGGTCTCCGACGGCTGCTCCGGGCCGCCGGACTTCTTCTCCGGGGCCTTGCCGGGGGTCTTATCAGGGGTCTTGGGGGCCGCCTTCTCCCCGGGCTTTTCCGCTGGGGACAGGGGCGTGCCCCAGAAATCGCTGTTGACGCTGCGCAGATTCCGCTCCGTCATGGAGCGGATCACGTCCAGCTGCTGGAGGATGATCTCGTCTTTCTTATCCATTTATCCGCTCTCCTTCAATGTGATAGCTTCACATGGCTGATGGCCCGCAGCAGCAGGGCCGACACGAAGCCCGTCAGGGCCCCGGTGAACAGGGACACCACCAGCAGAAACGGCAGATATCCCAGCACGGCGGTGTTGCCCAGGGTAATTAGGGCCGCCGCCATCTGGCCGATGTTGTGGCCCGCCGCGCCGCCGATGGACACGCCGTATACCGACAAACCCGGCAGCCGGGACAGCGCCAGCATCACCAGCATGGCCAGTGTTCCCCCCAGCAGGGAAAACAGCAGAGCCGAGGCGTTTCCGGCAAAGAGACTGCCCAGCAGGCACCGGGCCGCCAGGATGCACAGGGCCGGAAGCGGCCCCAGCTGATACAGGGCGAACACCGTGACGATGTTGGCCAGGCCCAGCTTCACCCCCGGCAGGGGGATCACCAGCGTCACGGGAAACAGGTTTTCCAGGGTGCTCAGGCCCAGGGCCAGGGCCGTCAGCACCGCGCACAGCGCCAATTGGCGGGTAGATATCTTCATGCCGCCCCTCCTATCCCAGCACCGCGTCGGGGCCGCCGCCCCCACCGCCGGTAAGCTGCACCACCACCTGCTCCGGCAGGCAGACAATGCTCTGTCCTGCCCGGGTGATGGTGCCGGTGTGGACGCAGTCCTGGCCCGGGCAGTCGCTCTCCGCCACCCGGACGCCGTCTCTGTCCAGGAGGATGGTCAGGTGATAGTCTCCCTCCACGGTGACGGTCATCTCCTCTGTAAGGCGGTCCAGCTCCACGGTCTGTACCACCTGCCCCCGGTGGACAATGGCGGCAGTCAGCGGACCGGACCGGGCCAGGCCGCCGTAATACCACGCCGCCGTGAAAATGGCCAGGGCCGCCACAATGGCCGCCGCCAGTCCATCCCACCAGGTGGGCCGGAGCTCAGGACTCGATGCACGCATACGCATAGCCGATTCCCTCAACTTCCGTCAGCCGGTCCGCCAGGCCGGGGGTATACAGCACCTGCCCGTCCTTGGTGATGAGCACCATGTCAAAGCCGCCGTTCTGCCGCCAGAAATCCTGGGCGGCCTCCCGGCCCATCACATAAAGAGCCGTGGAATAGGCGTCGGCCATGGTACCGTTGTCCGCCACGATGGTGACGGACAGCAGGTCCCCCTGCACCGGCCAGCCGGTCTTGGGGTCCAGAATGTGCTGATATACCGTGCCGTCGGGGCCGGTGAAATACCGCTGATAGCCGCCGGAGGTAACGGCGAAGGCGTCGGTCAGGGACAGCATTGCGGCATAGCCCTCCTGCTCCGGGTGCTGCACCGCCACGCTCCAGGCAGCGCCCCCGGGCTTTGCGCCCCGGGCGTACACGTTGCCCCCCAGGCTCACCAGGGCGCTGTCCACCCCGTATTGGGCGAAGATGTCCGCCAGCCGGTCGGAGGCGTAGCCCTTGGCGATGCCGCCCAGGTCCATGGCGCAGCCCTCATCCAGGGTGACGCGGGTACCCTCCAGGGTCACGTGCTCCGTCCCCACCAGGGGGAGCAGGGCGTCGATCTCCGTCTGCTGCGGCACCCGGGGGCTGTCGGTGGTGATGCCCCAAAGGGTCACAAGCGGGGCAACGGTGGGGTCAAAGGCCCCGCCGGTGGCCTGACTGAGAGTCAGGGCGGCGGAGATTAGGTCCGCCGTCTCCTGGGACACATCGGCACGGCCCTGGGCGTTCAGGGTATAGATTTCGCTTCCCTCCCGGGTCCGGGACAGGGCCCCGTCCAGGCGGTTCAGCTCCTGACCGCAGGCGGCCAGGGCCTCCGAAGCCTTGTCTCCGTAGGCGGCCAGGGTCATATAGGTGTCCATGGCGAACAGGCTCAGCTGTTCCGGCTCCGATTGGACGCCGCAGCCGGAAAGGCACAGCAGAAGCGCCGCCAGCACGGCGCAGCATACACGCTTCATAGCTCCCGCCTGCCTTCCAGGGCACGCATCAGCGTGGCGTCGTCGGCAAATTCCAGGTGCCCCCCCACGGGGATGCCGTAGGCCAGGCGGGTGACCTTTACCCCGAAGGGCTTTAAGAGCCTTGCCAGGTACATGGCGGTGGTCTCCCCCTCGGTGTCGGGATTGGTGGCCATGATGACCTCCTGAATGCCGCCCTGGGCCACCCGGTCCACCAGGGACTTGATCTGCAGATCGTCGGGGCCCACATGGTTCATGGGGGACAGCACCCCGTGGAGCACATGGTAGCGGCCGTTATACTCCCGGCTGCGCTCGATGGCCACCACGTCCCGGGGGTCCGCCACCACGCAGATGGTACTCTCGTCCCGCTTGGGCGAGGCGCAGATGGGGCACAGGCCCCCGCTGGTGAGGTTCTGGCACACGGGACACAGGGTCACGCTGCGCTTGGCCTCCAGAATGGCGTCGGCAAAGGCCCGGGCCTGGTCCTGGGGCAGGTTCAGCACATGAAAGGCCAGCCGCTGAGCGGACTTGGAGCCGATGCCCGGCAGCCGGGCGAACTGCTCCACCAGATTTTCAAGAGGGGCGGGAAAAAATTCCATAGTATCTTCCTTTTCAAGTGAAATCGGGCCGCATCAGCCCCGAAGCTCCCGGATGCGGGCGGGAATGTCCGCCGCCTTGTACACGGCGGACCCGGCCACCAGGACGTTTGCGCCGCTGGCCACGCAGATCTTGCAGGTAGCGGGGTCCACGCCGCCGTCCACCTCCAGCTCGCAGCCGGGGTTCATGGCGTCGATGTACCGGCGGATCTCCTGCACCTTGGGCATCATGTCGGCCATGAACTTCTGGCCGCCGAAGCCCGGCTCCACCGTCATCACCAGGATCATCTCCACCCGGTCGATAAAGGGCAGCACGGCGCTGGCAGGGGTCCTGGGCTTCACCACCACGCCGGCCTTCTTGCCCTTGGCGTGGATTTTGTCGATGGCGGCCAGGATGTTCTCCTGGGTGTCGGCCTCCACATGGCAGGTGACGATGTCCGCCCCGGCGTCGCAGAACTGGTCCACATAGCGCACCGGCTCCTGAATCATCAGATGCACGTCCAGGGGCAGGTCCGTCACCGGACGGATGCACTTCACCACCGGGATGCCGATGGAGATGTTGGGCACGAACAGGCCGTCCATCACATCCACGTGGACGTAATCCGCGGTGGAGATGGCCTGAATGTCCCGGGCCAGATACGCAAAGTCCGCAGACAGGATAGAGGGGGAAATTTTGATCATGAGAATCGGTCCTTTCAATCAGCAGGGTGACGGGGCGCCGGCAGACGGCATAGGATGGCTCAAGCGGCCCGGGACCGGAAGCTCTCCGGCCAGTCCGGCGCAGCCCTCCCGCCCCGCAGGAGACGCCGGCCGCCGCTTTTCAGATAGGGGGCCGGCGGTTCGCCGGCCCTCAATTGGGCAAAAGAATACGCATACATTATACCAATCCCCCCGGCAGATTGCAACGAGGAAAAGGGCCGATTCCCCGGTCCCAGAGGCCTGCGGCGGAAAAAATCATGTCCATTCTGTGAATTTTGCAAAGAAAGGCTTTACGTTTGCGGCAGATTCCTGTAGAATGAGTGCGTCCTTTTCCGGAAGGACCTCATTTTTTTGCAGAACGAGGCGCTCGTATGAATTTCTTCCAAAAAATTGGCAACTCCCTGGCCCGGTTCATGTATGGGCGCAACGGCGTGGACCAGCTGGGGTTCGTGACCCTCTGGGCGGCCATTATTCTGGACGTGGTCAACCTCTTTGTCCGGAACCAGGTGGCCTACAGCATTCTGTCGGCGGTGGCCATGGTGCTGACCATTTGGATGGTGTTTCGCATGTTTTCCAAGAACCTGTCCAAGCGCCGGGCAGAGAATGCGGCTTATATGAACAAGGTGGTCTATCCCCTGCGGCAGGCCCTGTCCCGCAGCCGGGACAAGGAGCACAAGTATTTCACCTGCCCCAACTGCCGCACGGTGTGCCGGGTACCCCGGGGCAAGGGCCGCATCGTCATCACCTGCCCCAAGTGCGGCGCGGAAATCCACGGCAAAAGCTGACAGCAAGAAAATATCAACTCCCGGCGCGGGTGCCCCGCGCCGGGAGTTTTTTTGCTCTGCCGCTTATCCGATCCACTCCACCCGGCAGGCCTCCCGCAGCATCTCATCGGAGGCTGCTTTGTTCTCGGCATAGGCGTCGGGCCCGGCCTCATAGTCGGCGGTGATGGCCTCCAGCTCCCGGGAAAGCCGGCCATAGCCGTCGGAGACCGTCAGCTTCCCGCCTCTGATGCGGGTGATCCTGTCCCGGGCGTCGGGCCACTCCCCGGTGTCCGGGCCGCTTTCCAGAATCGTCCGGTTCCGGCCCAGGGAGACGACGAGCCAGGCTTCATATCGGGCTGGTGCATAGCCCTCCGCCTCCAGCAGGGCGGACCGCTCCAGCCGCACCGCGTATCCCACGGACGGGTGCTTTTCCTGGACGTCCCGCACCAGTTGGCACACCTCCCGGAAAACCCGGTCCTCGGCCTGCCGGACCTCCGCCGCGCTGACGGTTCCTTCGGCGGGCCGGGATTTTCGGGCCGGTGTCTTGGGGACGGGCCGCTCCGGAGCGCTCTCCTCCGGCTCCTTTTGGGGCAGGGCCCGCCGGATCAGGCAGTACCCCACCAGGCAGAAAACCACCGACAGCCCCGCCTGCGTCAGGATCGACCGGCGGGTCATGGCCCCCTGCCGGACGGACTTCTCCGGCGCGTCGGGGTCATACCGGACGGTCAGGGTCTCCCCGAAACCGTAGCGCAAGCGCACCCGGTGCAGCTTCCCGGTGTAAACGTTGCCCCGGGCCTCATACTGGTAGGTGATGTTGTATTCTTTTCCGTTTTCGGCCACGTCGATCACCGTCGCCGTGGTGACCGGCCAGTCTCTTTGCCGCACATAGACGGTGACATTGCTGACCAGGCTATAGACCGTGACGCAGAGAAAGATCACCGCCGCCGCAAACAGCATGGGATTAAAGCCCTTGAACCTCTTCATAGCTCCTCCAATTACTTTGACATTAGGATTTGTAGGTCTGCAGTGGTAAATTTCCCGCTTTCTTATTTGCCCCAGTAGCCCACAGATTCCAGAAACGCAAGCACATCGGCCTTATCCTCCTGCGTAGTATACACATAAAGCATCATCCTGCCGCTACGGATCTTTGCTGCGAAATTCGTGGGGCTGTCCACGGCATAGATCTGACGAGCAGCGGTATTGCTCTCCGTCACCTCACCGGTGATTGGGAGGGTCGCAGCAGCATAGATGCGGCGGCAGCCGTCTGCGGAATCCAGCCTACAGAAGTCTAACCGCAAGGAGTCCTCATGCACGGAAACAGAGCGGATCAACATGGACCCGACGCCCCATCTCTGGCGAACGTCCTCCGTGGAGTCCACAGCGGTGTAGCCGGTCGCCGCTGCGGCATTGCGGAACTCATCCAAGTCCGCAGCTCCCGACGTAAGGAAAAATTTCACGAAAAGGATAACGGCAACGAACGCAAGAAGCCAAGCCGCAAGTCGGGGAACCCACTGCTTTGCCGGGATCTTTGCAATGGCCGTTGCATCAAACCCTGTGTCGGTTTCCGGAACCGATTCCTTCGGCTCCTCCGTGT
The DNA here is from genome assembly GCA_018228685.1 of Clostridiaceae bacterium Marseille-Q4149. GTDB lineage: Bacteria > Bacillota > Clostridia > Oscillospirales > Oscillospiraceae > Vescimonas > Vescimonas cirricatena. Next base: position 78,046 of record CP073691.1, on the reverse strand, counting down.
GTTTCTTTCGTAGAAGATTGCGAAACAACTCCGGCATCCCAGAGAGAAAAAAGCCCGCCACTGCGATAGCCGTTCCCAAAATCAGAAGTACCACCAGATCACGGGTATTGGGAGAGAGAATCGCCGTGTTCTCTTCCGGCATTTCCGGGTCGTATTTCACGGTAATGGTATCACCGACCAGGCGGGGTGATGACATACGTCCTGTGCTGCCCGTATAGGTTTTCCCGTCCACGACATACTCATATGTCATGATGTAGTAGGTAATGTGGCTGTTATGTAGTGACGAGGAACTGCCTTCTTCGCTGGAGACATCTGTGACCGTGGCCGATGTAGTGATCCAGTCCTTCTGGCGGGATTGATCAACATAGTTGCCGATTCCGTCGACAATCAGGCCGATGCCCACGATTAGCATCACTAAGCCCATGATTCGGAAATAAAGCGAAAATTTTCTATTTTGTTTTCTCCACATTCCTAATTCTTATGCCTCCTTGCTTCGCTCCATCAGCGCCTCCATTTCCCGCTGAAACAGAGCCTTATCATGCAGAATCTTATGCTTCGTACCAGTGGAGCCTGTGCTCCTCCATCAGATGGAAATCACAAAAAATACCATCAGGTTATAGAAAAAGTGCATCCCGGCGCAGATGTAAAAGGCGTTGTCCCGGCGGATTATCTGCCGGACCAGCAGGGCGGCCAGCCGGAAGGCAAAGGCGATGACCACCTGCTTCACGCTGCCGTTCATCGCCCAGTGTACCCCGGCAAACAGCGCGGCCGCAGCCGCCATGCTCCACACGGCTTTCCCTCTGAACAGCCGCATCAGGGTGTCGTACAGGTAGTAGTTGAAATACGCCTCCTCAGCCAATGCAACGATCATCTGCACCAGGATGAAGCCGGCGGCATTCTGTATGCCCAGCCGGGGAAACAGCGAAATGTCCTCGAACAGCATGGCGACGCCCGCGAAAACCACCGCCAGCAGGCACCCCAGCCCCAGTCCCGTCAGAACCTGCCGGACCACGTTGGCGGCGGTCCGCTTCAGCCTGAAGAGGTCCGTGTCAAAGTCCCGGCGCAGATAGGCGGCGCTCAGCCCCAGCACAAGGCCGTTGAAGGCCATGTAAAACAGGTTAGGCAGGTTGGCCGCGCGGCTTGTAAGAAAAAGCGCGGACAGATAGACCAGCAGGAGCACCGCATGGTGCGGCAGGCAGTGTTTTGGCAGTGCTTTCATGTTCCCTTACCTCCGCAGATAGCCGGTCTCCGCCAGAATTTCGTTGATCTCCGTCAGAGAATCCGGCGAACAGGCGTAAATCAGCGTGTCACCCCGGAACAGCACCAGATAGTACACGCCATCCGCCACTATGGTGAACATCTTGCCGCCGCCTGAGAGGGCGGTCTCGTGGCTTTCCCGCGCCCTGGGCTCCAGGTCCGGGGCCGTCTCATAGGATATCTGGTTATACACCAGGTCCACCGTTTTATCGTCGGCGTAGCGATAGCACTCCACCCGACTGCCGCCCTTTGCCCCGGCGATGGCCTGGGTGAGCTTGTTCCGGTCGATCCGCCCATAGGTCAGGGATACGTCCGCCGTTTCGTACCCCTTTTCCTGCAGAATCTGCGCAAAATGCACCGGGTCCGGCGTCTCCGTCCGCCCGGAGGCCGCGCCGCTTCCGAAGATATACAGGACCGCCAGAAGGACGCCCACCGGCACGGCGGCGCGAGCCGCCGTTTTTCCCAGGTGCGCCCGGCTGTATGCCCGCTCCGCCTGGTGCTTTTCCCGGAGCTTCTCCGCCGCAACGGGGTCCAGGGGATGGCCCCGCCTGTAGAGTGCGCCCCCGGCGGCCAGAACCAGGTTGACGGCAAGCAGGATGCAGTTGCCGGTCATGGCGAAGGACACCCGGTCCGGGCTGGCATACACCCGGGCCAAGAGGTACATGGCCGCCACGCTGGGGAGGACCGCCGCCACGTGCATCCGCATAAAGCAGATGGACTTTTCCGGGTTGGCGCTGTACTCGTTGAAGAAGTGGACGTAGTACCACCAGTTCCGCTTTCTTCTAACGGACGACGCACTGATGCCGGAGGTGGCTTCTTTGAATTCCATATAGGTCATCCCGGTCAGATGCACGGCCTCCTGGGTCATCCAGTGGGTGCAGAGCAGGTTGACCGGCACCAGGAGAATGGAAAACAGGATACAGATCGTCTGGGTATTCACGATAGATCACGCCTTTCTTATGCAAAGATTATAAAGAAAGCAGCCTTGAAAGTCAAGGCTTTCTCACGGAGCGGAACGTACCGCTCCTTCCAAAAAAAGCGGCAAAAACGCGATATAAGGGTGATTTCCCACGCGGCTTTTCAAGGGCTTTTTCCTCCGGCAGGCCGTCATATGCGGCAGATGCTTCTGGACGATTTCCCCCACCATGACGCCGACAAGTGAAAGCAGAACAAAAAATGGCCCCCGCCGAAGCGGGGACCATTTTTAATATGTATCGTTTCAGCCCATGCGCCGGGCGGCGATATAGTGGGCGGAGTAGTAGGGATTGCCGTTCAGCGCCGTCAGCAGGACGCCGCCGCTTCCATAGGTAGAGGCGTGGACAAACTGGTCGTTGCCCACATAGATGCCGCAGTGGGAGGCGGTGCTGGAGGAATAGTAGTCGTCGTGGAAGAAGATCAGGTCCCCGGGCTGCAGCTGGCTGCGGTCCACGGCGGCGCCGTAGCGCATCTGATCCGTGGCCCCATGGGGCAGGCGGATGCCGAACTGACCATAGATATACATGGTAAAGCCCGAGCAGTCAAAGCCTGCGGGGCCCGCGCCGCCGTATACATAGGGGGCCTTGCCCACAAAGGACCGGGCCAGGGCGGCGATCTCCGCCCCGGTGCCGGAGGCAGGGGCAGCAGGCGTGGTGGGGGCAGCAGGCGCAGGGGCGGGGGCGGCAGGCCGGGCGGCGGCCAGGGTCAGGTGATCCCCGGACATATAGCCGGTTTTGCCGCTGTACTGCACCCGGAACCAGCCGTTTTCAAAGCCGGACACGTCCACATATTCGCCCCGGGAGACGGTGGCCAGCACCGCGCCGGAGGCGGCGGCCCCGCTGCGCAGATTCAGCCCGTCGGAGATGACCCGGGCCACGCAGCGCAGGTCACCGGCAGAGGACCGGGCCGTCACATAGTCCGCAGACATATAGCCGGTTTTTCCGTCATAATTCACCTTGTACCAGCCGTCCTGGCGGCCCAGAACGGACACGGCGGTGCCCCGGTTCAGCTCCGCCAGAATGGCGCTGCCGGTGTTGGCGGCGGCCCGCAGGCGGACGCTGTCCGCCGTGACGCCCACGGCCAGAACGGACGTGGAGGAGGCGGGCTGGGCAGGAGCGGCGCTTTCGGTTTTCTCCCGGGCAGGGGCCTCCGGCGCAGGAGCTTCAGCGGAAACCTCCGCAGTTGCTTCCTCCTGGGCGGCGGTGTGGATGGCCTGGGCCGGGGGCGTGTAGTCCGCCTCCGTTTCCGGGCCGTCTACCACCGGGCGCAGGTCCCGGGCAGGCAGGGTGTCGATGTTATAGGTCATGGCGTCCATCCGGGGCTGCCCGCCGGGCAGCGCGGAGATGACGCACAGGGACAGGGTCAGGGCCGCCGCCAGCACAGCGGCAGCCGCCTTGCGGCTGAGCTTCATGAACAGGACTCCTTATCGGGTGTGGATAAATCGGCTTACTTGCCGGCCAGGGCGCGCTCCAGCCAGATGCAGCCCACGTCCATGGCGGCGTAGAGGCTGTCCTTCTCGGACTTCTTCACCACGCGGTCCCGGGACTTCAGGTCGGGGTCGGTCATCTGCAGCTGGACGGACACCCGGGTGGCCACGTCCATGTCCTGCTCCTTCTTGGTGTCCAGGATCTGCAGCAGGACGATATACTTGTCGGCCATGCTGCCGTAATAGATCAGGTTGTCAACGCGGCGCAGGGGATGATTTTTATAAACAAGGCCGTTGCCCTTTTTAACCTCAGACATAACACTTCTCCTTTTAATAAATACTTGTAACCAAATTGTAACACATGGCCCCGGGAATGTCAAACGCCCTTCCAATGGAAAACCAAACCCTCCGGCCCCGCCGGAGGGTTTGGCTTTCCATCCCTATATCTCCCGGTTGTTTCCGCCATGGACCAACCGGAAAAAGAGCGTCACATGCTGCCGCAGCTTTTCCAGGCACTCGCCCTCCCGCTCCGGCTGGCGGTCGCAGATGCCGATCAGGGTCAGCACCGGGGCCACACACAGCATGGCCAGCGTGTCCGGGTCCTCCGCCGCGATCTCGCCGGACGCCATCAGCGCCCGGAAGATACCGGCGTGATAGGCAAGCACCCGGTCCACATAGCGCCCGGAATACAGGGCGGCCAGCTCCGGCGAGCGAAACTGCTCGATGGTCATCATGCGGCGAAAGCGGCTGATCTGCTCATTATGGAGGGAGTATGCAAAAATCTGCCGCACCTTCTCATAAAGCGCGTCCTCGGTGATCTCCGCAAAAACCGGGATATCCCGGGACGCGCTCTGCACATGGATGTTGAGCCTGCCGGTGTCCGCCTCATACTGCGCCGCCGTGGACTCCATAATGGCGTCAAAAATCGCCTGCTTGCCCGGAAAATGGTTATAGAGCGAGGGAGCCCTGATGCCCACCGCCTCTGCAATTTCCCCCACGCTGACAGAGTCATAGCCGCGGGCGGAAAAAAGCTCCAGGGCCTTGTCCAGAATTCTCTGCTTCGTGTCCTCCTGCTTCATCATCGCACCCCACTAACAAGTATTAGTTAGCGGTATTATAGCAATTCCTCCGGAAAAGTCAAGCCGGGAACCGGCTCCGTCACAGGGCGGCAAACAGCGCCGCGCCCTTTTTCCGCAGCCACCGGTGCAGCACCGCGCACAGCAGCAGGTTGGCCGCCGCGAAGCAGGCCGCGTATCCGGCAAAGCCCAGCCGCCAGCCGGGCAGCAGCAGAAAACCCGCAAACAGCAGGATCGTGTAGCCCATGCCGCCGAACAGGGTCAGCATCACCGGCGCGCTCTGCTTGATGGGCATCAGCTGGTCGGTCCAGGTCAGCACCGGCATTTTGACCCCCAGGGTCAGGCCCGCCAGGGCCCCCAGCAGGGCATAGGACGCGGCAAACACCGCCATGACCAGAAGCCCCACCAGGCCCAGGGGATAGACGATGGCCGCGCACACCGCGCAAAGCAGCAGCGGCGGGACCGTCAGCAGCACCTGCATCCGCAGCTTCGCCCGAAGGGCCTGCCACGGCTCCACCGGAAGCGACTGCATGAGCCACAGGCTCTTTCCCTCCAGGGACACGGAGGGGGCCGTCATGAGATTCATGGACGCCAGGCCGCACAGCAGCACGCACAGCATCACCGGGACGCTGCCCTCGGTATCCGCAAACAGGGCGTCCAGCATGGCAAAGAGGCTGCCGCCCTTCCACAGCACGGCGACGGCGCAAATGGGCATCAGGAAGGTCCCCAGGCCGCAGTTGAGCATATAGGCGGGGTTGGCGGCAAAATGCGCCAGCTCCCGGTGCAGCAGCGCCCCGTCCACGCTGCGCCGCCGCAGGGCGGTCTCCCGGTACGTCCCGCGGGCGGTTTTTCCGGTGGAGGTAGCGATATGCAGGAAGCTGCGGGAGAGCAGCACCCACATCAGGCCGCACAGCGCCGCCACCGCCGCCGTGACCGCCAGCATGGCCGCCCCGCTGCCCGTGCCCACGCTGCCGAACAGGTACAGGGGATAGGCCCGGCTCCGGATCTGGGCGCCGTAAGTCCCGGCGTTGGCCAGCAGGTCCTGAAGGACGCTCTGGGCCTTGAAATAGACGAAGTAATACAGGCCGATGAACACCAGCGAGGCCAGCACGACGACGAGGCTCTTGTTCCGGAGCTTCTGGCTGATTTTTGCCGCCACCCAGCCCAGGGCGCAGGAGAGCACCAGCACCGCCAGGGAGATCAGCAGGGTCAGCACCAGTCCGCCCAGAACGGCGGACGCCGTGACCCCCACGGTGACCCAATAGATGATCACCGCCGGAAGGATCACCACGGCGGAGTACATCAGGCCCATCAGATACACCCCGGACAGCCGGGCCGCCACCAGGCTGGACACCGGAACCGGCATGGACAGCAGCAGGTCGTTATCCTTGGGCAGGTACAGCCCCGCGTAGGTGTTGAATATGCTGCCGAAGGCTCCCAGCAGCACGGCGATCAAGCCCATCAGCGCAAAATAGAGCCAGCCCAGGCCCGCCGCCGCCAGCGGCCCGCAGAGCTTCACCGCCAGCAGGGTGAAAATGCCGCCCAGGATGCCCGCCATCAGCAGGACGAACAGCCCGATATACAGGGCCGTGGCCAGCCGGGAGCGGGCCTTGTTCTTCTTGGCGTCGTAAAAATAGGACCGGAAAATCTCAAACAGCTGCTTTTTCAGCAAGAGCTTCAGCATGATTCGCCCTCCAGCTCCAGGAACACGTCCTCCAGGGAGTCGTCGCCCTTGACCTCCTCCATGGTGCCGGAGCGGATCAGCCTTCCGCCCTGGATGATGGCCACCTTATCGCAGAGCTTTTCCGCCACCTCCAGCACATGGGTGGAGAAGAAGATGGCCCCGCCCTCATCGCAGACCTGGCGCATCATCCCCTTGAGCAGGTGGGATGCCTTGGGGTCCAGGCCCACGAAGGGCTCATCCATGAGGATCAGCCTGGGCCGGTGCAGCCAGGCGGAGATAATGGCCAGTTTCTGCTTCATGCCGTGGGAATAGGCGGCGATGGGCTGGGCCAGGTCCTCCGTCAGCTCGAAAAGACCGGCGTATTGGCGGATGCGGTCCTGCCGGTCGGCGGCGCTGACGCCGAAGATGTCCGCCACAAAGTTCAGATATTTGATGCCGGTCATGTAGTCGTACAGGTCAGGGTTATCCGGGATATAGGCAAAGGTCCGCTTGCACTCCAGCGGCTGGGTCCGGATGGACTTGCCGTCCACATAGATTTCCCCCTGGTCGAATTGCAGGATACCCGCCACGGATTTCAGGGTGGTGGTCTTGCCCGCCCCGTTGTGGCCGATGAAGCCGTAAATCTCCCCCGGGGCGATGTGCAGGTTCAGGTCGTCCACGGCCTTTTTCTCGCCATAGGCCTTGGATAAATGTTCAATTCTGAGCATCTCGTTCTCCTCTATTCAGCAGCAGTCGGATTTCGTTGGCGGCTTCCTCCGCCGAAACGGCGTCCGTGTCCACCCGCAGGTCGTGGGCCTCCGTCTCAAACCGGCCGTATTTCCGCTCCAGCATGGCGGCCACCGGGGCGGGCAGATTCCCGTGCATCCGCGCGGCAAACCGCTCCTTGATGGTGGCAAGGCCCGCCGTCACCAGCACCCGGACGCAGCCCTCCGGCAGCAGGGCCAGCTGGTCCTTTTCGGAAATGACGTAGAGGATCGTCTCCTCGCCGCGCAGCTTCTTCTGGAACAGGGCCGCCGCCATGCTTTCGCTTTTGGCCAGCTTCAGATAGTCCTTTCCGCTGAAAACCTCCGCGGAAAGCGACGGGGCCAGCGCCGCCGCGATGGTGGATTTCCCCGTGCAGCTGTCTCCGAATAATGCAATTACCATGATCGTTCGTCCTTTCTCTCGTTTCACCGGCTCCCCGGCCCGTCTGTGGGGGAAGAGATCAGCGTGATCTGCCGCTGACGGCTCCCTTCCTTCACGCCGATGTCCATATACTTCAGGGCCGTCTGGTTGATCTCCGTCAGAAAGCCGGTGAATTCCTCATCCGTCAGGGTCAGGGTGCAGGTGGTCATCAGCAGCATATCCCGCCTGGGGTCTGCCCCGCCGCCGGAAAAATATCTGGCAAAGGAGGCGCTGAGGCCCAGCAGCGCGGTCTGCACCACCGTGCCGTCGTCGTCGATCTCCAGGGCGCTTTTGTTCAGGCTGTAAATGCTCTCCACCGTGCTGCGGATGCGGTTCTCCCCCACCACCGTGAGAATGCCGCTTTCCGTCAGCAGCTTCATGTGCCGGTACAGGCTGGCGCCGGGAACATCCGGCAGGGCCTTCCGGATCTCCTTGACCGTGCCGGTTTCGTGAAGCAACAGATACTGAAAAATCCGCTGCCGCACGGGATTCATGACGATCTCCGCCAATTCCATACGGTGCCCTCCCCTTTTATTGCTCTACGATTCTATTATATTCTCATTTTTGAGAATATCAATCGTTTTTTCATCCCCGCGCAAAAAAGGCCCGGCTACCGCAATGGGTAACCGGGCCTCAACCATTCGTATATGGTATAAACGGGAATAAACTTCGTCAAAAGGATTCAAAGCAAAACAAAGATACCGGGAGGGATAAATTGCCTCTATAGATGCGCCTCGCAGAGCTCGGAATGGAGGGGAATTTTCCCCTATTTTTTAACCCATTCATCGCTCCAAACCCGATTTTCCCCTATGGTTAACCCATTAAAAAGGGGATAGAGAGTATCAAATTTCCTCAAAAGGAAACAGCGGAATCAAAAAAGAAAAACCCCGGAAACCGTTCGGTTTTCGTTGATAAGGCAGTAAATCAAATTATCACCGCAGCTGAATCGGCAATGGGAGAAAAACTGAGTTGCAAAGCCACGGACTGAAAACGAAATGTTAAAAGGACTTAGCTGTCAGGCGTAGCAATGGCAAGGTAAATCACCGAGATCAGTCTACCAATAATCGGAATGTTTTGACCGCAACAACACATAGAAGCACCGCCACGCAGGTATATCTTCAATATCCAAATATGTTGCAGGCGTAGAACGCGCATTGCACATGGCATATAAACATCTGATTTGTAAACGCAAAAATTCATTTGCGTTTACAGATTTTTAATTTGCGAAGCTGGTGGCAATCTTCACAAATGTGTGCTATAATGTGACTATGTATTTTGATAAGGGGGACTTCTCAATATGCGCATCAGCTATAACAAGCTCTGGAAGATGCTTATTGATAAAAATATGAAAAAGAGTGATTTGAAAGAAAAAGCCGGCATCAGTTCTGCGTCCCTTGCAAAGCTTGGCAAGGGAGACAACATTACCACAGATGTTCTGCTTCGTATTTGCGAGGCAATGGATTGTCGGATTGAAGATATTCTCGAAACGGTTCGTGACTAACCAACACTAAAGAATTTGATTGGGAGGTTTTGATATGACCATATTGGGCAAGAAACAGATGTCTGAAGAAGACATCAAATTGAATTATATCACTCCGGTCATTCTCAAGGGTTGGAAAGGTCGCATTACGATGGAGACCAAGATCACAGATGGTCGAATCAACATCAGAGGAAATATCGTGGCTCGCAGTAAGCCTAAGTTTGCCGACTATATGCTTTACCTCAACGACGGAAAGCCTATCGCCGTGGTCGAAGCAAAGGATAATAATCATTCCGTATCTCACGGTTTGCAACAGGCAATGACTTATGCTCAGATGATGGACTTGCCGTTTGCTTATTCCTCAAATGGAGATGCTTTCTATGAGCATGACTTCTTAACCGGACAGGAACAGCAGATCGACTTAGATAAATTCCCGACCCAAGACGAACTGGTGGCGAGGTATTACGCTGAGCTGAATGGCGGCAAGGGCGTATCCGATTTGGAAAAGAAAATAGTCTCCCAGCCGTACTACTCGTCTCAAAGCACATATCCTCCACGCTATTATCAACGTAATTATTTCATGTGTGATTTAATACTTGAGAGGAGGGTTATCAATGGATCACAATGATCGAGAACAATTTTGGAAAACATTATGTTCTTTGCCCGGGAATGATATTGTGGCAGAGCGAGAACAGCTATTCAAATCAATTAAGTATCCGAAGCTGCTTTTCCGGTATCGACCTGTCAGCACAAAAAGCTTGGAAGCACTCAGAACTAACAGGCTTTATTTTTCTTCTGCGAATTATTATGACGATCCTTTTGATACCTTTCTTCACATCGATATTGAAGCGATCCGGAAAGAGTATCTAAGTGCATTCCAGACTCCGGAAAGTACAGAAGCTGTTGTGGATGGTGTTAAGTCATTGCTTGGGAATATTCTCTCTGAGGAGCAAGCAGCGCAGTTTACGGTTGAGAATGTGACAAACGCGCTTTCTCACGGGCTTACCGAAAGCTTTCTGAATGCAGCGCTTTCACTCCGTGATGAAGTTAAAAAGGATACGTGGTCAGTTTGTTTCTCCGAAAATGGGTTTAATGAGGTTCTGTGGCTGAAATATGCAGATCAGCACAGAGGTTTTGTGCAAATCTACGGCCTTGAAAACAATGACAACTTCCTATGCGGTAAGCAGGAAAAATGTGCTAATTGCGGAATCAAGAACTACGGAACGCCGCTATATCCGATTTATTATTCGGACACGCCTTATGATGCAACCAAATTTGCGAAATTCGTTATGCTCCGTAAAATAGCAGAGACAACCGCAACTCAGATTCCTCCAGAGCTATATGCAGGTATGGGAAGTGCTTTATGGGAACAAGAAAGAACGACCCTAATCAAAAAAGAGTGCCATAAATACGATGAAGAATGGCGAATGATAACTGGCTGCATTATGAAGCCGCCGGTGATGATGGAATGGATCCCAAGCGGTATAATTCTTGGCCTGCGAATGGGCGTAGCAGAGGAAAATCTTGTTGTAAGCATGGCAAAAGAAGCCGGAATCAAAAATATTTATAAATCCTACATAAATGTGCAAAACAAGCTGGATGCTTATCCTTTGAAATTGTAATCTTTCCGGCGGGTAAGTGAGTAGTTGAAATGAGGTGAAAGCAATGAGGAGAGAAGAATACGCTTGTCCTAATGGGTGTTCTCTTCCACCCAGAAAAAAGCAACTTAGGGAATATAGCAACGGTACATATGGGTTTGACTTTTATGATTTTACATTCTGTCCTTGTTGCGGCAGTTTAATGCCATATTCGCTAAAGAAGCTCAAAGGATTTTTTGAGGTATACAATATCCACGCAGCGTTATCGGATGCGGTGCAACTCATATATAAATCTGAGTTTGAGTCGGCAGCACGTGAAGCTTTTGTGGCTGTTGAAAATTACCTCAAAAAGAAATCGGGCTTGGATTCGCACGGATTCGATCTGGCGACGAGAGCACTTTCTTTTGAAACAGACAAGCAAACCGGCGAAATAAAGAGGGCTCCCCTTATTGCAATCAATGATCTGAAAAACGAATCCCAGCGCAATGAACAGGACGGCATCAGGTATATGCTTATGGGCTTCTTTCAAGGACCCCGTAATTTGTACCAACATAATCACATTGGTTCCGGTGTAAGCAATTCTATTTCCGTGATTATCGAGGCCTCTTTCTTCCTTCATCTGCTTGATGGGCATAGCATTACTCAAAACGGACGTTGGATTCCGGAAAAAGTAGATTATCGAGAGATTTATCAAAAGATGCCCAAGCGTATTGATCGCTGGAGACTGGTACGCCTATTGAAGAAGCGTGATCGTAGGTTGAAGAAGAATCCATGATGTACTAAAAAGATACGATCTGCCGTTGTGTGAACGACTGAAATGAGGTAAAAAAGATGACGCTGCAAAAAACAAACAGAACGTCGATTATGGCATCTTTTGCTACGCTGAAAAGCCTGTCGGATGTGAAGAAATATCAAAGCCCTTATCAGATTCTTAGAGAGTTCATCAACTATATCATTGTTTCTGATTCGTTGTATTCAAAATAAGTCGTTGCGAACGGTTAGTACGTATAAAATGGCTGGCTACAAAACGGCTACAAAATTCGTAAGGAACCTATGTACAGCCCGAAATACGTGGATTATTTGGACGAAAAGCGTATCGAGAGTGCATTTTATAACCCTAAATCAAAGCCCAAGACTTGAGTGGGCATAATCCAGCTGAATATTAAAAACAAAGCACCTGGCAACCGGCACCGACCGATAACGAAGTTTTTGGTAAAGTAATCGGAATGGCAAAGGCGAGAGAAAACATCGAGTACAAGTCATTAGACTTTACTCGATGGTTTTCTTTTTATTCGCACATTCGATTTCTAAAAATTTTCCCGATACAATGGTTATAGAAAAAAGCCAAGAAATTCAAGGTTACAGAACGAAGGATATGAATATGGAAAAATACAAATTTGATGAAAACAACGGACTGTGGTACGAATTGCAGGGCGACTATTACTTGCCTTGTCTGAAACTGCCGGAAGAAGAACAGGCATATATCGGGATATGGGGACAGCGGCATCGCCGCTATCTCAAGGAGCATCGCCGTGTACGCTATGCCAACCTGCTGACCAGCGGCAAGCTGAACAGCTACCTTGTTGACATCGACCGACAGGCGGAGGAAATGTTCGAGCGTCTTGTAAAGCAGATGGCAGAGCGCGAAGGTGTGACCGAGCAGCTGAAAGCAACCGATTCAATGGAGTGGGTGCGGAAGATGAATAGCATCCGTTACAGAGCGGTAGAAATCACAAACAGCGAACTGATATATGCGTAAATGGAGCGGACTACCTATTTGGTAGTCCGCTCTAAACAGCTTGCGCCACCGCAAGGCAAGGTGAATAAAGGGTAAGTGTTAGCAAGAAAATATGCCATGTAACAACGCCCGGGGCACTGCGTCGCAGTGCCCCGGGGCTATTGGGGACGGTCTATGGGGGAAATGAGTTCTCCTTCATCAAGTTGCTGACGCATCCGACCAGTGGATCAGCTCCCAGTAAAAGGGAATCTGCTCATCGGGGTTTTCTATGTCGGCGGCGCTCCGCAGGGCATCGCGTGCGCTGGCTTGATAGGCGCAGTAGGTACCTTTATCCCATTTGCTCCAACCGATTGCCGGGGGATTGACACCATATTTGCGCAACTTCTTTATCACTGTTGTGTCAACGGGTAGATCCATGGTGCGGGGCCGCTCCTCTGCGAACAGAGACTCATAGCCTTTCACATCGTACACATACAGGTATTTTAGCAGCATATTCAGCCACTTCTGCGCCTGACCATAGCTGAGCTGACCGCCGTAGCAGGCGATGAGGGCATTGCAGGACTTCTCATGCCATTTTGGAAAGTCGGAGGGATCATTTTTCAGCTTCTCCACAGCCTGCCGCAGAATTTCCGTTGCACTTTTCTTGAGAGCTATCCGCTCCTTGGAATTCTCTTTTATGCGCAGGGTTCTGCGGGCCATGTCGGCGTATGCTTTGTGGGCGGCTCCCTCAAAATTTTTTACTTCAGCCATCAGAAAGCGGTCTGCGTACTTGTTCACCTGAAGGGTAGTTTTATTTTCCACCATCGTTCTTCCTTTCTAAGTTCTAATCATCCACTGAATCGTTTCTCGGAATATGAGTGTAGATTTCATCTGTTCTGCATTGCCTACCGCTTAACCCAATCTACATCATAATAATTAACACTCGCATCGAAACGATAACTCTTACTGAACCCCTCTCGTTCATAACCGCCTTGGCCATTATAAGTCCCAATCAAAGCATTAGCTGCTGTAGTTTGATCTGATAGATCGCATGTAAACCAAACCCGATAAGTGCTACCCCAAGAATTATGATAACCAGAGTTGGATCCAAGGTCAAGTCCAGAAGAAAAAGCATCTGTAATATCATCATCCGATCTAATTTTTGTAATTGTAGCTAACGGCTCTGCGTGCCACGAAGTTGCATCCGAAAGCTTTGCAGTTTTGAGCCCCGCACTATAAAATGCACGTTTACCTATGTAGGTTGTATTTTCAGGAATTGTAATGGATGACAAAGAAGTACATCCATAGAATGCATAACTGCCAACTTTTTCAAGACAATTGGGGAATGTAATCTGCTGCAAAGTTGTTAATTTTTCAAAACCATTCGCAATAATCTGCGTAACTGCTTTCCCGTTATATGTTTCTGGAATTTCGATTACAGCGACATCTTTTGCCTTTTCGCCGGCTTTAACGCCGTAAGTACCATCGGGCAGTTCGACAAATATCAGCACCGATCCCTCGCTGCTGCCTCCAGTGCTGCCCAGATTTTGGCTCGTTCCGTCCGTATAATACACCCACAGCTCGCCATCGACGATATCCATGTGATCGATCCCTCTGCCGGTATCGCCCTTGTCGCCTTTTTCACCTTTTTCGCCCTTGATATTTCCCAGGGTCTTTACATCGTCGTTGCTCAGGGTGATTACCAGAACGCCATCGGTGGACACAGCAACATTGCTGATGCCAACGCCGTCGGCTCCATCCTTGCCGTCGACTCCCTTTGCGCCGTCCTGGCCCACGACCACGCCCAGATCGGATGTGTTGCCATCAGAATAGGTCAGCACCAGATGCCCCTGTGCATTGATTTCGGACTTTGTGATGCCGATGCCGTCAGCGCCCTTGATATTGCCCAGATCAATGCTTGTGTTGTTGGTTAAGGTTACCTTGAGGTTTCCGGCTTCGGTGATGGAAACATTCGCAATGCCCACACCGGCGTCACCCTTGTCGCCTTTCTCGCCCTTCACAGCGCCCAGATTGATGCTCTGGCCGTTGGAGAGTGTCAGCACCAGCTCGTTTTCGGCATTGATCTCCGCCCGGGAGATGCCTACGCCGTTTTGGCCGTCCTGACCATCCTGTCCGGCGGCACCGGTGTCACCCTTGTCGCCTTTTTCACCTTGGATGCCCTGTTCACCTTTTTCACCTTGGATGCCTTGAACACCCTGTTCGCCTTGGGAGCCCTGCTCGCCTTTCTCGCCTTGGGCGCCGGTGTCACCCTTTTCGCCCTGAATACCCTGTTCGCCCCGGGGACCGATTACCTTGCCCAAAGTGGCGATGGTTCCGTCACTGTAGGTGATCACCAGCTTGCCTTCTTCATTGATGGTAGCAGAGGCAACACCTAGGTTTTCCCTGCCCCTACTTCGTGGGCCAGCAGCGTGTTGCCGCCGTACAATACATGGGCGATGGCGTTCACCTGATGCTTCCGCAGGGTGATCTCCGGGTTCATCCCCACAAAGCGGATGTGGCTGCCATCGTACTCCCGCGGTCGGATGGAATTGAAGGTGTCGTTATAGATGCGGCACAGCCGTTCGCGCCGGTCAATGTCCTGCCACAGCCAATCGGCAAATTTGGACTTGATCAGCTCCTGCCGATCCTGGGCGATGGCAGTTTCCTTCACATTCAGCACCGGCCGCTCCTTGCCGTCCTCCACAACGGTATCGAACACCTTGACTACCCGCTGATTCAGTGTCTGCTCCAGGATGTGGTATGCCGTGATACGCTTGGTGCCGTAGGTGGTGACGGCTTTGATGTTGCCGCCGTCCATGCTTTTGTTGCTGATGTTCCATTCTCCGCTGTATTCGGAGCGAACGACCCGCATTCTCTGCCTGGCGTATACGCTGGTACCGAACAGCTCGAACATAAACTGCTGATAGACATCGGTAGGCACCCACGATGCACCGATCCGCACACCGATCTCCGCAGCGGTCAGCTCTGTCGGCTGCACAGCTTCCATGGCGGAGAGATACCCGGCAAGCGCATCTTTCTTTTCGGCCGGCAGCGCTGCTTGCAGCGCCTGCAGCATACGCAGCTTTTTGCGCACATTGCCGGACAGAAATTCCTCAGCAGTGACATAGGGATATGCCGCCAGATCAAGCTGCACCGGACTGATCTCCTCCGGCGTAAGACCGCAACGGACATTCCGGTAAATGACCCCGGAAAGCTCCTGCACCAGCTCGTCCTCACTTTTACCGGACAGCTCCGACATAAAGCCGAGATCCACCTGCGCTTTTTCGGAGAGAGATACCGCCAGCGCCTCCGATGCCGTATCCACCTGCGTAACCGGCTCATGCGGGCGAATGGTGCGCTTGGTGAACATATCCGCCTTGCGGGCGAAATTGCCTTCGTTGTCCAGCACCTCCAACGAGCACAGCAGCGGATAGCTGCTGTCATCCGAAAAGGCAAGGTTGTTGCCGCGGGTGTAAAGCCGCCCGTATTTCCTCACATAGGCATCATACAGACTGCCAAGTTTTTCCTGTTCCCGTCGAATGATCTTGTCCGGGTGGTTTTCCATCTGATAGGCAATGAGTTGGCGGGCGCAGTCCCGCAGTGCCATCATGCCCCGCACCCGGTTCTCGGTGGTGAGCGGCAAATCGACCGGCTCCATGCGGCTGTCGATGCGGAAATACAGCTTGCCGTCCACAGAGGTAAAGCTGTAATTCCGTACATCCGGGTCGGCGGGGATGGACAGATCTTCCTCCTCCGGCCCGTCCTGCTCATAGGCGGGGATCCGGGCGTGCAGTTCGGCTACGGCCTTATCCAGTAGGGTGGCAAGGTCGTCCCCTTCACGGTGCCTGCACACGCTGTCCATGCCGTATTGGGTGCTCTCCATGACCATCTCGCCCAGCACCATTTCCGGGTGCCGGACGAAATAACTGTTCATGCGGATGCCGTTTTCATCCGTGTCCAGATGCACCCAATCCGGTTCGATGTCCACGATGCGGTCACGTTTCTGGAGGAAGAGAATGTCGCTGGTGACATCTGTCCCGGCGCTGGCCTTGAAGGCTGTATTCGGCAGACGGATCGCCCCAATGAGGTCAGCACGCTGGGCTAGATATTTCCGCACGGCGGAGCTTTCCTTGTCCATCGTGCCCTTTGAGGTGATGAAGGCGATCACGCCGCCCGGACGTATCTTGTCCAGCGTCTTTCCTAGAAAATAATCGTGGATGAGCCAGTGATGCTTGTCGTAGCGCCGGTCAACGACCTTGATATTTCCAAACGGCACATTGCCCACTGCTGCGTCAAAAAAGCTGTCCGGTATCTCCGCCTTTTCATAGCCGGTGACAGCGATCCGGCTGTTCTGATAAAGCTGTCGGGCGATGCGGCCGGAAATACTGTCGAGTTCCACGCCGTAGACCTTACAATCCCTCAAGCTGTCCGGCAACATCCCGATAAAGTTGCCGACGCCGCAGGCAGGCTCCAACAGGTTGCCGCTTTCCAAGCCCATCTGCGCCAGCGCCTTGTAGATGGCGTCGATGAGGACGGGCGGGGTATAAAAGGCGGTCAGGCTGCTGGCACGGGCGGCGGCATATTCCTCCTCGGTGAGCAGCGCTTTCAGCTCGGCATACCGGCTGTGCTTTTCATCGAAGCAATCGGCAAGGCCGCCCCAGCCCACATAGCAGGAAAGGGTTTCCTGTTCCTCCGGCGTCGCCAGCCGGTTTTCGCTTTCCACTGCTTGCAGAGTGCGGATCGCCGCCACATTGGACGCATACTTTTCCGCCTTGCTGCCCACGCCCAGCTCCCGATCCATGATGTGAAAGTCGTGTCGCTGCCCGGCCGGTATTTCCGGATAGAGCGGTGCAAACCGCATACGCTCCCGTTTGGGCTGCGGCGCTGTGAGCACAGCTTTTTCTTCGGCAGGTAATGCCGGTTCTATCTCTGAGGTTTCCGCTTCCGCTATGGGCGGTTCCGGCTCCGATACCTCCGGTTCTGCTGCCGGCCGTTCGGAAACGGCCTCGGTCGTTGGCGTTTGCAGGGTTTTCCCAAGGCCAAACACGGAATAGGTGCCGTCCAGATAAGCACGCATGGCTTCTATACCCTGCTTGCGCAGGGTATAGTGCCGATCCTCCTCTTTCGTGGCTTCCCAGGCAGGGAGCATATTCTGATAAATTTCCTGCACGCGGTCGGCGTCGGAGAGCTGAACGGTCACAGCCTTTACGCACTCCCAATAGTCCGCAATGGCGTTTTGCGAAAAAGGCCGCACCACATCGTCCGGTGTATCCATGAAAAAGTTGACGATCTTCCGGGCCAGCTGTTTCCGCTCATACTCCGGCATGGCCGCCCAGTCGGCATCTGAGAGAAATTTGTTCTGGGAGATCAGCTCCCCGATGCGTTTGGCCGCCTCCGGCCATTTCAGCGTGACCTTGGCATAGGGGGCCGTGATACTGCCGTGGCTGAACTCAATGCCCTTGCCACGGGTGTGGGTGAGATTGTCATTCCCGCCGCTATGACCGCTGTACTCGCCGTGATAATCCTTGAGGTATTTTTCACGCTCGGTCTTATCCTTGTGCGTGGCGTAAAAAGCGTATACGCCAAGGCGATAGTCGGTGCTGCCGTCCCATCCACGCAGCACCTTGTCGATCTCATCGGCGGAAATAAAAAATTGCCGGTCGGGAGCAAACCCGTCGGCAACGGTAAAATGAAGCGGCTCCCGTTGTAGATCACGGAGCCGCTCCAGTATCTCTTTCGGACGGTAAAAGCGAAAACGCAAAAGGTCTTGCCCTGCATCCAGCGCGGCGTTGAACGCCGTCCATTCGTCCACGCACTTTTGCAGCGTATCCGGCGCACAGAGAAGCTCATAAATTTGCTTCTGCGTTTCCGGATAGCCGCCCTTGACGGATTGCGCCAGCATGGCCAGCGGCAGAAATCCCGCGTTTCTCGCTTCCGTTGTCATGTCCCGGCTGGTGTAGGCAATGCTGTCAGCAAGCCGCATCCGCTCGTAGTGATCGACCTCATCCAATTCACTTTGCGGCATATACCGCCCCAGCTCCAACAGCTCCCGGATACGCTTTGCCGCTTCCTCCCAGGAGATCAGTGTGGCATTGCTCCGCTGCGCCGTGCTGCCGCGGGCAATACGCATCCCCTCGGCGTCATACCAAAGCGAAACTTTCTCTCCGCCAAAATAGAAGCCTGCACCGTTCTCGCCGTAGTGTTTTTGCAGGAATGCGGCGTTGTCCGGCTTATCCTTCATAAAGTAAGCGCAGATGATCAGCCGGCTATGCTCATCGTTGGATCCTACGCACAGGGCTTCATCCATGATCTGCTGCGGCAGCTTGGGATGGGAGGACAGTGGTGCGACCGGTGTATCCTCCGGTTGGTCGAACGCAGGCATATCAAACAGCGTAAGCTGCTGTGATTCCATCGGCACAAACGGTTTGATCTCGGTGTTGACATAGTATTCCCGTTTGTCAATGAGCTGTGCCGTAAAGCCTGCCACCAGCTTCCATGAAAAAACGCTTTCGCTGGTACGGGAAAGATATGCGCCCTCCCACATGAGCAGACCGTTTTTCTGCGGACGATACCCCAGCCGTGCTCCGTCTGCAAGGATCTCGGTGAAACGGTCTTGATATGCCGAGCGGAGATATTCGGCACGCTCGGCCTCGTCCGGATGTGACCGGAAAAACAGTTCGATCTGCGCCTTCTTGTAGATCAGATCATCATTGCGGTTTTCAATGATGGCGAAAATTTTCTTTTCATCCAAAAAAGCGGGCAGCTCAGAGGTTGCTTCCTCCGCACTGTCCGCTTCTTCGGGTTCGGTGTTCAGCTGTAGATCAGCTCCGCCAGCACTGTCCCCTCGGCGGCGTTTCTCAGGTTGTTCATCAGCCCCACCCACTTCATCGGGTCGGCGGCTTTCAGCTCCTCCGTCACGCCCTCGGCCTGAGCCATCGCCGTCACCGTCTGTTCCACGCGCTGCCGCGCCGTCCGGTCGATCTCCGCCAGATGCTCGTTCAGCCTGCCCGATGTCAGCAGGTTCGTGAACAGCACCTTCCGGTGCTCCTTCAGATACCTCCGGCGCAGCAGGCCGTATTTCCCAAGGGCTGTTTCCGGCTCCTGCGGCGGCAGCAGATCCGGCAGCCGGTAGCCGTCCTTCATCGTGTATGTCAGTTCCATGGTTTTCGCTCCTTTCGGTCTGTGTTTCTGTTTGCTTGTCTATAGGATACTCATTTTCCGGTGCCTGTGCAATTGTGCGAATTTGCTTTTGACGGCTTCGGACGGTCAATGCGATGGCGCTCAAACCGCTTTCGGCAATATCCCGTGTGGCCACGCCCAGGGCGTTCAGCGTTTCCGGGGTATTGAAATTGAACACCTCGGAGAAATCCTCCGGATCAAAATATTCATCCGGTTCCAGCCCGCAGCGGCACATCAACATATACGCCGTACTGTTCTCCAGCAGACGGCGATAGAGAACCGACAAATTCAGCTCGTCCAGTTCTTCCAGAAGGCTGTTGTCCCGGCAATTCTGCAGATCATCAAGATAGTCCGTCATATTGTCCGCCGCAGCGTTTTCCATGGCGGATACTATGGCTTCCTCCAATGTGCCTTTATCGTCCAGCGCACCGAATCGGTTTTCCAATGCTTCGATCACATCCGGCTCCTGCTCGGTAGGCACCTGCCAGAGCGGCACGGGGCGGGACAAACGGCTTTCGTGGGTGTCGGATATATCAAAATAATACTTGAGGCGCGTGCGCCCCGGATAGTCCCGATCAAATACGGCAATGCCGGTAGCACCCTTATTGACCCATCGGCCGAATTGACGGTTCCAGCGCTCTATCTCCAACACAGCCGTTG
Organism: Clostridiaceae bacterium Marseille-Q4149; assembly: GCA_018228685.1. Lineage (GTDB taxonomy): Bacteria > Bacillota > Clostridia > Oscillospirales > Oscillospiraceae > Vescimonas > Vescimonas cirricatena. The sequence goes on along the minus strand of CP073691.1, from coordinate 57,830 downwards.
CGTCCGGGCGCTGTGCGTGTACCAGCACCTGCTCCTCAAAGGGCAGCTTATAATTCCGGCAGGCAGAGCGCAGAAATGCCGTCCACCGGTCTGCGCGGGCCAGTGCGGCGATCTCCTGCCGGTAAACCTCCGTGATCTCCTGAAATCTGCGTGCCATGGGCAGCACCTCCTATCTTTCCTTTGGTTTTTCCCTGTCCTTTTTCAGCAGGTATTTATCCATATATTCCCTGGCCGAACACAGATCGCCGGTGTAGTTCCAGTCGTTTTCCGGGTCGATATGGCGGTAGGCGTTGTTATTGTACCGGTTCGGCTCCAGCTTGATGGGTGTCGCAGACAGCAGCGTTCCCCAGTGGTTAACCATGATCCAGCGGCCGATCTCCACGGGGATCCCGCACTGATCGTCGTCATTGCGTACCTCATAGAGATACAGCCCCTTGGGCACCGTGTTTCGGTCTACCCGCAGGCAGGTAAAGAGCATGGGACGGTCAAACACCTCCACCAGCTCAAAGCGTTCTTTTCTTGCATCAACAGACATACCGTTTTCCTCCTATCTTTCTCGCGCCGCTTCCCGGACGGGCGGAAACCGCCAGCCGTAGACCCGCCCGATCTCGTCGCCCAGGCGCTTTGTCACACGGGTCACATCGGCGCGGGTGGCGGTGCCGCTGTACAGCTTTTCTTTCAGCCGGTCGATCTGTGCTTCGCTCACATTCTCCTTGTAGGCACGGTAGAGATAATGATTCGTGCCGTCGTGATGTACGGCATCGCAGCGCAGATCGCCCAGCCGGTTTACATACCATGTGGAATAGTCCATCTCAGAATACAGGCAATCGCGGATATTGCCGCTTTTGATCTCGGCATAACCGGGATACCGCCCATCCCATCGGCCGATGTCTGCGATCAGCAGAATGGGGCGGGAGAGCTGAATGTTCAGATTGCACCGCTCGTCATCGAGATAGTCGTTGTTCTGCTCGACCATCAATTCCATCCGTTCCTGCTCGGAAAGCTCGGGGTACTGTTCCTCCAGATCGCCCCTCCAATCCTCGTAGTCCGGATCGCTGCTCCAGATAATATGTTTCTGCTCGGTCATCTTGTGTCACCTCGGTCTTTCTCCCGGCGCTTTAGCGGCTGTCCCTGTGCATCGTAGTTGGCGGGGTCGGCAATGGGCTTGTCAAAGCCGAACATGGAGCCGCCCTTCATGGCCTCCTCCTGGGCACGGGTCACGCCCAGTTTGCGGTTATATTCCTCCACCAGCGCACGGGCTTCCTCCTTTGAGGTGTGGGGAATGTCCGTCTTGTAATAGCCGGTTTCGCCCCGTTTCAGGATCACCACATTTCCGGTATCCAGCAGGAGTGAGTAGCACTGCTTCGGGAGTGACGAGCGAAGCGGCACGAAGGTGCTGCCCGTCTGCTCCATCTGCTGGGCAAACTGCGCCATGCCATACAAATGCCCGCTGCCGATTTCGGCCCGGTGGTCGTCGATATACCGGCAGGCGTGGTCACGCTGCGTGCCATCCGGCCGAATTACACGGATGCTGTCCCCGTCCGGGATGTGGAACAGGGTCTTTCCCTGCGGGTTCACAAAGCAGATGCCACGCTCGGCGTTTTTCAAATGCCGGTCCAGTGCTTCCCGGCGATAACAGTAGATATACAGGTTATAATCGCCCTGCATGGGATTCAGCCGCAGCAGATAGGCATACTCCGGCGTATCCACCCGGAATCCGTACTGCGGAATAAAATCCTCGGCAAACACACTTTCTTTGTGTTCATAGCAGTATCGGGAAAGGCTGCTGCGGTTTTTGAAAATGCCGTCATAGCGCTCGTCAAAACGCAGGGCATTGATAAAATCATCAAACTCATCCTTGAACGCCTGTGTTTTCAGCTCCCCGCAATGATCCTCCCATGAGGTGAAAAAACCTTTCCCGCTTCTGTCCATATCGCCCCGCAAATGACCGATGCAGCCGGTCTGTTTGTCGAGTTGCTGGCTGCCGGTATAACAGTAGCTGCGCTCTGCCTGGGTCATGATCTCGATCTCAAAGTCCATTACCGTTCACGCTCCTTTGTCGCTTTTGCCGCCTGTACAGAGAGCCGTTTCTGCCGTGCACGCCAATAAGCCGGGTTCCAGCGCTGCAGGCTCCTGTCAATGCAGGCTTCATACTCGCCGGGGCGGAAGTAGTTATCCGTCCGGGGTGCGATAATGCCGCTGTCCACCAGTTCCCGTAGGACCACCGGCGCATCGCAGTCCTCTTCAAAATTCAGATACCTGCCTGCCTGAAAGCCGACGGCCTGGGCCTCCGGGGACAGCAGCCGCCGAGCTGCGTCGGTTTGGACCATAATGCCGCCGTGGCCTGCCGTGGACACGCTATACACACCGGTGCAAAGGGTATCGCACCGCACAACAACGCCCCAAGGGGAATCACTTGGTTCTCGATACATCATCGTTCACGCTCCTTCTGTAAGGATGAAATAGAAAGCTGCTGTGTTTCCGCTGCAAATCGCTGCTCCAACCGCTCAACGGTCCAATCCTTTTTGAACTGTCCCAGCGGGCCGGGACCGAACTGTGCCAACGCACGTTTGTCCATTTCCCGCAGCCGCTCCCATAACTCCGGGTGATACTGCCGGAGCTTTCGCAGCTCCCCAATGCCCTGCAACGGGCAGCACCAGCAGGAGCAGCGGTGGTAAATCTGATACAGCCCACCGAAGTCATAGCCCCGGTCATAGCAAATTTGCAGGGCTTCCTTCTCCGTGATTCCCCAATCCACCAGCGGATAGCGCTCGCTTTTGATGCGCTTCGGCTCATCTGCGGCGATACCCACATAACTCACGGCCCGGTATTGTCCTTTCAGCCGGTTGATCTCCTTATGGATGAGATGCGTTTTCAGCTGCCCCGTACACCAGCGCACACGGGGACCGGGCCAGCCGTTTCCGTATAGAGAAACACCCAGCCGCTGCCGGTTTTCAATGCTGGCTGATCGCTGCTTCTTTTCCTCAAACATCAGCCACTCAAAGCCCTTTGGGTGGCGCAGCCACGTCAGATGCAGCCCTCGCTCTGCAAACAGATAGTCGTCCAGCTTTTGCAGATGCTCATACATTTCCGGAAATTCCATGCCCGTATCTGCCGTCAGGACCGCATGGATCGGCAGCCCTCGCTCAACCATGAGCAGCAGCATAGCGGTGCTGTCCTTACCGCCGGACAGGGATACCGCATGGAACAGATCCTTTTCTTCCGTTTGATTGCTCATACCCATTCCGTCTCCTTTCAATTCGGTATGTAAAAGAGGGGCGGCCAATCCGGCCGCCCCCTTGGGATTCGTTCTTTGGAAATGCAGGAGTGCAAACACAAGACCGACACTGCGACGATTTGTTCCACTCCATGAAACTACCCCCACACTGAATGTTCAGCATGGGGGCGGCGCTTTTATTCTGTAATGTACATTTGACTATAAATATCCAGAATAGAGTCTTTCGAGCGGCGAATACCTATATCCGTTAAACGAATGTCCTCCTGCCGCATTTGTGCTATAAACCGAGTAATATCCTCCATTATAGACTGCGGGACAGGTATTCTCTGATTTTCCCGTACAAGTTGGAACAGGCGAAACACATCCAGACGGTGTTTCTTGATGTCACGTGCGTTTACATGGATTCCTTCTGCTTTCTTGCTTTTCAAATCCAGCCAAGCTCTCATTTTCAGCGGAATAATATGTTCAGCATCTAATATGGAGATACCATCTGTAACTGTTCGTCCATCCAGAAGAAAGTGGTAATAATCATCATTGAGCAAAATCGCTGACAAGCTGGAAACTTCATCATCAATATGCAGCGGCATCAAGTGTGTATCTGGCTGCAAGACCACATTGCTTTGTGGCCTTGAAAATAATTCAATCATCTTGGGGTAAGCAGGGTTCGTTGGGTCCACAAAACGATAGAACTCCGGTTGACCGTTACTGCGTTGCCTGGCCTGATAGCCACCAGCTTCAATAAAAGCCCAAAAGGCTTTTGCAAAGTCTGTCGTTAAAGCCTCGACGATCAGCACCATGTCGATGTCAACGGTTTGCCTGAAATCAAGTCCTGCATCGTTCATCAGAAGATCACAGGCAAAGCCTCCAATTACAGTATATTGCTCCTTAAAATGATTGAAGTGCTCTCGGAATATATCTATGCCATTTACCATTTCGTTCTCCTTTATTCTTCCTCTTTGATTGGTAGTCCGTGCTTTTGCCGAATTTCATCCAAGCACGTCTGAACTCGTTCGTTTGGGTCGTTGTCCATGCTGAGCAGCAATGAAATGTCATCTACACAGCCGTCTCTCTCCAAAATGATCGGGTCATAGGACCACACTTCAATAACAGCACCGCCAAAGTCTTCAAAATACTGTTTTGTGCAGATATCTTCTGCTGGGATTTTTGCCGCCTCCTTTTTGGAAATCGCAATAGCACCATCCTGATCGTTTACCCCAATCATGGATTGCCGTGCCAGCGCCCGTATTCCACTTGCAATTGGATGCTCGATTTGGGCGGTTCCTTTTACGTAAAGAATTCGATCAACAGGCGTTTTCAGTCGCCCGTATGCTTTTTCCAAAAGTTCTGATTTGGTGTATGCCGTTGTGATCCATTTATTCGTGCCTTCTGCTGTTTGCGAGATCAGACCCGAAGCAGAGAGGTCATTGATTGCCCTTGTACAGGTCGCCTTTGAGAGCGAAAGTGCCTTTGCAATCTGTGTCAGATTTACGGACCCAGTATTCTCTGCATAGTATAAATATAGAAATACAAGCTGTGTACCGGGTGCCATTTTTGCCATAATGGCAGCGTCCGCCTTGAATTGCTCATGAAAAGCGCACCCCCAAAACGGAAGGTACACCTGCTGCGAAAGAGACACAAACGGGATGTGTTCTTCCAGCATACTCCGTCGTTGTAACGCAGACAGGTTGTCTAAGCACAGTGCACAGGGAAGAGAACAAAGTTCCTGAAACTTCTTCAACTGCTTTTTTAATGTAGGCAATCGCCAAGAAGAGCCATTTGGCTTCAAAAGAACACACGCATGGTCTCCCCAACTTAACAATTGGGGGGTATATCCGTCCTTGATATAGTAGGGCGTGTCATCCGTGTAGTCGAATCCCTTCACTGTAATATCGGGGCCGAATACTAATTTAAGGAAAGATAGCATATCAGAAAGACTCCTTCGCTTCCGCCTTTTGTTTCACTTTTTCTTAATTGTACCGTTAAAACTGAAACTTGTCAAGTGAATACGAAACAATTGAGTAGATGGCACACAAACAGTATAGCCATTTATTCACAAATACCATCCTGTTATTGTTGGTTCACGCCGAAAAACTTTTCTTTCCCATAGAAAAAAGGGGCGGCCGATCTGGCCGCCCCTTGGCGCTTATTTTTTACGCTTGCGCATCAGCAGTATAGCCGCAGCGCCGATGCCGGAAATGCCCAGCAGACCCAGCCACAGTGCCATGTGGCTGTTGTCTCCGGTCTGCGGCACCTCCAGTGCGGGCTTCTTTTCATTGTGCATCTCCACCTCCGTTACGGCTCCCTCAAAAACGGAGGCCGTCTTGTCAGCGGGGAGGAGATACCCGTCCGAAGTGCCGTCCCGCACCTCAGACACGGTGTAGTCCCCGATGCGCAGGCCCTCGACGAGAATGAAGCCCTCCGCATCGGTCTGGAACACCTGGTCATAGCCGTTGGCCCCGGTAACACGGAAGGAAAATCCTTCCAGCTTCCCGTCCGAGGAGGTCTTGACGATCCGGAGCGACCCCACCTGCGCCGCATTGACAAAGCCCTTTCCGGCTTCATTTTCCACGGTCACGGTTTCGCCGTCCTCGGTAATGGCAAAATAGTAGGCATTTTCGCCCAGATAAAAGCCCTCCGGGGCCTTGGTTTCCTTTGCAAAATAGCCGCCGTAGCAGAGGCCGGTCAGGGCGTACTCGCCGCCGCCCAGTTCCTCCATCGTGCCCAGCAGTTCGTCCTCATCGTCCAGTTCCTGATTGCGGTTGCTGTCACGGTAGACCTCGAACACGGCTCCCTCCAGCTTGTTTTCCGGGTAGTCCTTGTCCACCTTCGTGAGGGTCACGCCGCCCCGGATGACCTGCTCGGTCACATCCAGCGCAATGGGATTATATTCTTCCGTATAGTGCTGCGGCTCTGCGCCGACGGGGTACACGGTATCATTCAGCAGATAACCTTCGCTGGGGGAGAGTTCCCGGATGGTCCAATCATTGCCGCAGACATAATCCGTGGTGGTGAACTGGCCGCTTTCGTCGGTGATGTAGGTGTCCACCAGTTCCTCACCCCTGTAAACGCCATAGACGGCACCGGCAAGTGTTGCGTCTCCCTGCGGCAGACCCGTTTCGGCATCCCGCTTGGTGACGGTGGCGCTCCACTTTTTCAGGACATTGCGGACCTCCACCTGTGTGACCGTGTTCCACTCCGCCGCTGTTGTCTGGCCCTCCGGGACGACATAGATGATGCCCGTATCCACCTCGGAGAGGATGTAGTCCGTGCCAATGAGCACGTCGGAGAACACCGCTTTTCCGTTGCTGCCGGTCACGGCGTATTCGTCCACCGGAAGCCCGGCAAGGGACGTGCCGGTCAGATGGAACTTTACGCCCTCGTTCAGGCCGTCCTCAGCGGTCTTGACCACCTCCAGACTGCCCCGTTTCAGCGTATTATGGAAGGTCACGGTGGCGACCTGACCGGAGATCACAGTCACTTGGCGCACCTCCTGCGGCTTGTATTTGTCGTAGCTCTGCTCGGTGACGGTATAGACGCTGGGGCGGAGACTGTCGATCCGGATTTCGCCCCGGCTGTTCGTGGCCACGGTCTGGTTCACACCGTTACCGGAGATGGTAAAGGCTATGCCGTCAACCTTCCCGTCCTCGCTGGTTTTGATGATCTTGACGCTGCCATAGCCGACCTTCAGGTGCAGGTAGGCGTACATGGGGTCGCTGACGGTATCCCGGAAGGTGACGACATCCTGCATGGTGCCGTCGGGGCCATAGTGACCGTCGCTCCAGACCACCACGCCCTGACGGGTATTGTTTCTGACGGCGGTAATGGTCACGCCATCTGCGGGAGCCGTCTCGGCGGAGATGGTCAGGTCATTCCCATCGACGGCAAAGGTCATATCCGACTGGGCCGAAGAGAAGGCATATTCGCTCAGAACGCTGTTGGTGTCCGTCAGGGTAGCCGTGTAGCGGCTGCCGTCCCAACTCAGTTCAACCGTCTGTGCATCCTCCTCGCTGCGGTCCATAAAGCTGGGGACGATAGTGTGCTTTTTCACGTTGGCTTCGATGCTGTCATAGTAGGCGGAGAAACGGCCATAGAGCGGATGGGAGGTGCGATAGACGGACTTCACGGCATCGGCGCTGCCGGGGGCAACGTGATTGAAGTCCGCATCCCGCTCCCCGACCACCGTTTCCCACACCAGCACCTGCGTGGCCATCATGTGGGCCAGCTTGTCGGCGTCGGCCTCGTTCTGAGAGCGCCAGTCGAGGGAGAGATTTCCCTGATAGCCGTACTGCATGATGCGGCCAAGGAGCGTTTTCATGGCTCGGCCATCAATGGTGCGGTTATATTCGGCGGGGAAGGTGTCCCAATAGTCCTCCCCATAGCTTTCGTAGGAACGGTACAGGTTTCGGGGAACGCCTGGCTCGATGCAGTAGCAGGCCGGGCCGTCGAAGGAGCCGATGGTGTGCAGCGTGGTCATCCATGTTGCCTCGCCAGATGTCCAGCCGTTCATGTAGTGCAGTTCGTCGTGGCCCCAAGTGCCGCTGTAATCCAGATTGGCGTCGCCGTCTCTGGGGAATGCCACCGAGTACGAATCCGCAGTTTCTCCGGTAGGTGCTGCGGCAAAGGCCGTCACGCCGCTGCCGAGGATGGCGGTGAAGCAGATCAGCAGGGCCAACAGCCCGGAAATGCTTCTGCGATAGAGTTTTTTCATTTGTTAGACCTCCTAAGAGTAAAAATAAAAAGCACCATCCGGAAAAGGATGCTGCTTTCTGTACGATATGGACTTGTGAGATAATCTCTTTTTCAGCCGGTACAGCCGGTAGGAAGGGGGTGAGGTGTGGAGAGGGGGGAGCGGAAAAACCGGCCCTGGCACACAGCCTGTCCGATGGGCAGACTTTCCCCTGGGCGGAAGATTCAGCGTTCCATTTCCCGCTGCCGCTTTCTGTAATAGTCCAGTGCCTTGATGATCGTATCCTCCATAGTCCGTGCGGGCGTCCCCGGCTTGAAATATTTGCTGATACGCTCCTTGGGTATCCGAAATTGTTCCTTCTGGTTGGGCTTTTCCTCCTCCATGATGGAGCGGATCACCGCATCGGTCAGCTTTCCGCCTCGGCTGAACGCCTTCATCTTAATGGCCTGTGCAAGCGACGGCGTGCAGTCCTCGCGTCCCATGGTGTCATAAAGCGCGCTCTGCTCCTGTTCGGTAAGGTAAGAAAGCTCCACCGCAGGGCGAAAGGCGATCCGACCGTCATCCACCATGTCCAGAATTTCCGGGATAAGGTTGGTGAGGCGGATATAGCGCTGGATTTGTGTATTACTGTCCGGTGAATTGTCTGCCAAAATCTCTCTTGACTTTCCTTGCTGAAAATGGTGTCCCAGTGGGACACCATTTTCTTTACTCGGTCTACCCGCCTGCCTTCGCATGGCATCCAGCTTCATTTTGTACGCAAAAGCCTTTTCCGACGGCAATACGCGCTCGCGCTGGAGATTGCTGTCCACCATGATAATAACGGCTTCATCGTCTGTGAGGTCGCGCACAATGCAGGGAATCGTGTCCCGTCCTGCCAGTTCGCTGGCCATCTTGCGCCGGTGCCCCGATACCATCTGATAGCTGCCGTCATCCAGCTGCCGCACAAGCCCCGGCACCAAGACGCCATACTGCCGCACGCTCTCCGCCATTTCCAACATGGCCTCGTCCTGCTTTACCTTGAAGGGATGCTCAGGAAAATCGCTGATTTGGGAAATCGGTATGTCCTGCACGCTGTCGCGCTTGGCTTCGTCCCGCTGCTCCTGCGTGGTAAACAGGCTATCGAGTGATGTCAGCATCTCGGATGCGTTGCTTTTCGCCAATGCGTTCCACCTCCTTTACCAGCGCACCGTAGGCTGCGGCAGCCCGTCCGCGCGGTTCATGCCGGAAGATACTCTTGTCTGCCGTGCTGATCTCCGCCAGCCGCACCGTAGCGGGAATGACGGCATCCAGTACGGGCAGGTGCTTGCCGAAGTTTTCTTTTACCCCGGCCACAATGTCTTTGCGGAAGTTCGTGTCATTGGCCATCGTCAGGAATACGCCGCCGATTTTCAGCTTGGGGTTGATCTGCTGCCGGATGCTATGCACCGTGCCCACAAGCTCCGTCATGTCCTCGGCTGCCAGATAGTCCGCCTGCACCGGGATGAGTACATGATCCGCAGCCGACAGGGCATTGATGACCAGCATACCCAGCGACGGGCGGCAATCCAGCAGCACATAGTCGTAATTCTTCTTGATACCGTCCAGATAGCGTTTGAGCACGGTTTCACGGCTCATGACATTGACCAGCCCCACCTCCACCGCCGATAGGCTGCGGTTGGCAGGGACAAAATCAAAGCCCTCATGGTGGTGCAAAATTTCCGGGTGCTCCGGCTCGGCGCTGTGCTGCACAACAGCGTTCATCTGCTCCGCCAGGGTATGAGTCAGCTCATGGGGCTTGCGCTGACCGAGCATCTTGGTGAGATCACCCTGCGGGTCAACATCCACAAGCAAAACTCTTTTGCCATCCATGGCAAGCCCTGCACCGATGCAGTAGACACTGGTGCTTTTGCCGACGCCACCCTTTTGATTGGCGACGGCGATCACTTTACAATTCGCCACTTTGGGATTCCTCCTGTCTGTAAATTTAGCTGTCTGCGGCGATGGCGGACAGCTATGTAATGCCGGGTATAGAAAAAGCCGTGTGGCTTTTGACAGCTACACGGCTTTCCTTATGTACACGATATTCAGATGTAGACTCGCTTCGTCTTGGCATCCAGCAGGGCAAGGATAACTTCATCTACGATGTCGGTGTACCGCCCCTGTCGGGTGAGCTTGTTTTTGAAGCGAATAAGTGCGTCGAGGATCACACCGTATTCCTCGCAGCTGAGATACAAGGTACAGGTTTTTCGTTTCATGTGTCATCCCTCCTTACACGGACAGCATAACAGATTGCGTTCCGTTTATCAATTCTGCGGCGGCATTTGCCCTGCGAAAAAAGATAAAGTTCATTCGGCTTGGTCAAACCGTTTCAAACCGTGCCAAAGCCATTATTTCCGAAAAGGCGGGGCGCAGTATTCATTTTCTATGCAGAGGCGATCTGCTCCGAGTGGCCACATGAGCAGCCCGAAAATTAACCCATCCGTTAACAGTTTCGGGGTCAAAAACGGCATTTAGCCCATCGTTAACATGTAAAAAACACGTCAAACCTTGTCAAATTCCATCAGATTTTCCGAAAACAGAACAAATGCTGCAGATATAGGAAAATCCCGGAAAACGAGAGTTTTCCGGGATTTTGATTGCTTTGAAGTTGTAAAATCGGCAGAAATCAGCGCTTGCTGAACTGAGGTGCGCGACGGGCGGCTTTGAGGCCGTACTTCTTACGCTCCTTCATACGAGGATCGCGGGTCAGGAAACCGGCCTTCTTCAGGACGGGACGGAACTCGGGGTTCACCAGCAGCAGGGCGCGGCTGATGCCGTGACGCAGGGCGCCGGCCTGGCCGGAAACGCCGCCGCCTTCCACGGTGGCAACGATGTCCACCTTACCCAGGGTATCGGTGGCGTTCAGGGGCTGGCGGACCACCATCTTCAGGGTCTCCAGGCCGAAGTAATCGTCGATGTCGCGGCCGTTGATGGTGATGGAGCCGGTGCCGTTGGGGAACAGGTGCACCCGGGCCACGGAGGACTTTCTGCGGCCGGTGCCGTACAGATAGGGATTCTTGGACTGATACATGTTTCTTTTCCTCCTTACTTGACCAGCTCGGGCTTCTGGGCCTCGTGGATGTGCTGCTCACCGGCATAGATGTGCAGGCGCTTCAGGGAATCCTTGGTAACGGTGTTGCGGGGCATCATACCGCGGACGGCCACGCGCATGGCCAGCTCGGGCTTCTCCTGCATCAGCAGGCGATACTTGGTCTCCTTCAGACCGCCGATCCAGCCGGAGTGGGTGCGGTAATACTTCTGCTCCATCTTGTTGCCGGACAGGGTGGCCTTGGCGGCGTTGATGACGATGACGTTGTCGCCGCAGTCGGCGTGGGGGGTGTAGGTGACTTTACCCTTGCCGCGCAGCAGGTCGGCCACGATGACGGCGGTCTTGCCCAGGGGCTTGCCGGCGGCATCAACGACGTACCACTTGCGCTCAATGGTGGCCTTGTTTGCCATATAAGTGGACATGGTGTTTTCCTCCAATTTATAGAATGTATTGCTTTACTTTTTCAGGCTCCCTTGCTATGATTGGGAGGGAGAAATGCGCCGAACGCGCAAGGATATTTATAGCATATCCCGGGAAAATTGTCAACACCATTTTAATTTATGATAGCAACACCTGGCATTTCCTCTCGTTTTCTCCCGATATCTCCCGTTTTCTCAAATGGCAATTTCATTTTTCCTTGGAGGGCTTTGTATATGCAGAAGATTTTGGGACAGGTGCGCCGCTGCGTGGAGGATTATCACATGATCGACGCCGGAGACGTGGTGGCCGTGGGCGTGTCCGGCGGCAAGGACAGCCTGGTGACGCTGACGGCTCTGGCCCGGCTGCGGGCCTTTTATCCCATTCCCTTCACCGTCCGCGCCATCACCTTAGAGACCGGCGCCCCCGGCATGAGCTTCGACGCCGTGGCGGACCTGTGCCGGCAGCTGGAGGTGCCCTATACCCGCATCCAGGTGCCGGTATACGACATCGTGTTCAACCAGCGGAAGGAGAAAAACCCCTGCTCCCTGTGCGCCAAGCTGCGGCGGGGCAGCCTGAACACGGCACTTACGGACCTGGGCATCCGGAAGATCGCCCTGGGCCACCACTATGACGACGCCATCGAGACTCTGCTGATGAACCTACTGTTCGAGGGGCGCATCGGCTGCTTCCAGCCGGTGACGTACCTGGACCGCACCGGCATCACCCAGATCCGCCCCCTGCTGTACTGCCGGGAGGAGGAGATCCGCCGGGTGGCCCGGCGGCTGGAGCTGCCGGTGGTGGAGAACCCCTGTCCCGCCAACGGACACAGCCGCCGCCAGGAGGTGAAGGAGCTCATCGCCGGGCTGGAGGGCCGGTATCCGGATATCAAGCAGAAGCTGTTCGGCAGCCTCCAGCGCTACCCCCTGTACGGCTGGAATCTTCACGAGGAGGAGCGGTAACATGAAAACCAGACTGGGAGGCCGCACCTGGGCGGCCCTGCTGACCTTCGGCCTGTTCGGACAGATCGCCTGGGTCATCGAGAATATGTATTTCAACGTGTTCCTGTACAACACCATCTCCGGGGACACGTCCATGATCGCGGCCATGGTGGCCTGGAGCGCCGTCACCGCCACCGTCACCACCCTGGTGATGGGGGCCCTCAGCGACCGGCTGGGGCGGCGGAAGGCCCTGATCGTCATCGGCTATCTGCTGTGGGGCGTCAGCATCGGGGCCTTCGCCTTCATCAAAAGAAGCCCCCTGGCCGGTGCGGCCCACGGAGCCGCGGTGCTGGTGGTGGTGATGGACTGCGTCATGACCTTCTTCGGCTCCACCGCCAACGACGCCGCCTTCAACGCCTGGGTCACGGACGTCACCGTGCCGGAAAACCGGGGCCGGGTGGAGACGGTGCTGGCCATTATGCCGCTGGTGGCCATGCTGGTGGTGTTCGGCGCTCTGGACGGCCTGACCCAGGCCGGGAACTGGCGGCTGTTTTTCCTGATCGTGGGCGGCATCACCTGCCTGGGCGGCGTGCTGGGCTGCTTCTTCATCCGGGAGCCGGACCTGCCCCGGGGCCAGGGCAGCTGTTTTGCCAACATTCTGTACGGCTTCCGTCCCGCCGTTGTCCGGGACAACCCGCGGCTGTATCTGTCCCTGGCGGCTCTGGGGGTATACTGCATGAGCCAGCAGGTGTATATGCCGTATCTCATTATTTATATCCAGCGGTTTTTGGGCATCACGGACTACACGTTCCTGCTGGCCGGGGTGCTGATCGTCAGCTCTGTGCTGTCGGTGCTGGCCGGGCGGCCCATTGACCGGCTGGGGAAGCTCCGCTGTCTGATCCCGGCGGGGATCGTGGGCTTTGCGGGGCTGGTGCTGATGTACTTCGCCCGGAGCCAGTGGTTCGTGCTGGCGGCGGGCATCGTGATGCTGGGCGGCGGCATGGTGATCTCTGCCTGCTGCAGCGGCCTGATCCGGGACTATACCCCGGCGGGAAAGGCCGGCCTGTTCCAGGGCATCCGCATCGTGTTCCAGGTGCTGCTGCCCATGGTCACGGGGCCGTATATCGGCGCGGCGGTGATCCGGGGCACCGGCATGACCTATGAGGACCTGGGCACCGTGAAACAGGTGCCCACGGCGGAAATTTTCCTGGCGGCAGCCGCCGCCCTGGTGCTGCTGGCAATCCCGGCGGCGCTGCTGAAGCGGAAGGAGGCTGCGAAATGACGGCGCTTTACACCCCCTGGGGGGAGCATCCGGACAAAACCTGCCCGCTGCCGGAGTATCCCCGGCCCCAGCTGCGGCGGGACAGCTATCTCTGCCTCAACGGCCTGTGGGACTACACCGTGGAGGACGGCGACGAGTATTCCCGCCGCCGCAGCGGAAAGATATTGGTGCCCTTCTCGCCGGAGAGTCTGCTGTCCGGCTGTGATTTCCGGCTGGAAAGCGGCGAGACCCTGTGGTATGAGCGGCGCTTCACCCTGCCGGAGGGCTTCCGCCGGGACCGGGTGCTGCTGCACTTCGGCGCGGTGGATCAGTGCTGCCGGGTGCTGGTAAACGACCGCCCCGTGGGGGGCCATGAGGGGGGCTATCTGCCCTTCACCCTGGACGTCACCGACGCCCTGGTCCCCGGGGAGAACCGCCTGACCGTGGCCGTCACCGACGATCCCGACGGCGGGGTCCACGCCTTCGGCAAGCAGCGCCGGAACCGGGGCGGCATCTGGTACACCGCCCAGAGCGGCATCTGGCAGACGGTATGGCTGGAGAGCGTGGCGGAAAACTACATTCACTCCCTGTGGCTGACCCCGGACTATGACGAAAAAGCCCTGCGCTATGCCGTCCGGGCCGATGACCCCGCCGGAGCCCGGATCACGGTGCTGTGCGGCGGTCAGGTCATCGCCCGCAGCTGGGCCGATGAAAAGGGCCTGGGCGTGTGCCCCATTCCGGCGGAGCACTTCCGCCCCTGGAGCCCGGAGGACCCGTATCTGTACGATCTGGAGGTGACGCTGCCCTCCGGCGACCGGGTGGAAAGCTACTTCGGTATGCGGAAATTCTCCGTTATGGAGCATCAAGGCCGCCGGGTGCTGGCCCTGAACGACCAACCCTGCTTCCAGTCGGGCCTGCTGGACCAGGGCTACTGGTCCGACGGGCTGTACACCCCTCCGGCGGATGAGGCCATGGTCTGGGACATTCAGACCGCCCGGGACATGGGCTTCAATATGCTGCGCAAGCACATCAAGATCGAGCCGCTGCGGTGGTACTATCACTGCGACCGGCTGGGGATCATCGTGTGGCAGGACCTGGTGTCCTGCTTTGAGCGCTGGCAGACCCTGACCATGCAGGTGCTGCCCTTTCTGGGCGTCCACCTGAAGGACCGCCCCTCCGGGCGGCTGGGCCGGGCCGGGGAGCCTGGACGCCGGCAGTTCCTGCGGGACATGGAGGACACGGTGGACCTGCTGTATAACTGCGTGTGCCTGGGCCTGTGGGTGCCCTTCAACGAGGGCTGGGGCCAGTTCGATGCCCTGGCCGTCACAGACCGGCTGCGGACTCTGGACCCCACCCGGCCCATCGATCACGCCTCCGGCTGGCACGACCAGGGCGGCGGCGACCTGAAAAGCCGCCATGTGTACTACCGCCCCGTGCGCCTGCGGGGGGACGGACGGCGGGTGCTGGCCCTGACGGAATTCGGGGGCTACAGCCTGCAATGCCCGGGACACCTGGCCTCGGACAAAAAATTCGGCTACCGCATGTATGAACATGCGGCAGCTTGGATGGACGCGGTGGAGCGCCTGTATGAAACGGAGGTCCTGCCCCTGATCGAAAGCCAGGGCCTGTCGGCGGCGGTGTATACCCAGCTGTCCGACGTGGAGGACGAGGTCAACGGCCTGGTGACCTACGACCGCCGCCTGTGCAAAATGGACCCCGCCCGCATGCGGAAAATCAACAGCAAACTGCGTTTTTAGCGCAATATATTGCCGAAAATCGTGGACTCCCCCTATGTAGCAAAAGCCTCGCAGAGTTTGCCGCCCGCAGGCGGCAAATAAAGTGCAATCCGTTTTTTGCGGCGGCGTGTACGTCGCAAAAAACACTTCTCAGTCTGCAAGTGTGGAATTTGTTCGCTTTCAGCGAACAAATTATGCGCACGGCAGACTGCAAGCCTTTTTTGAAAAGCCTAAAGCACCCACTGCAAAAGCAGCAGCAGGCCGAAGCCCGGCAGGCCCAGCACGCCGATCAGCAGTCCGTTGAACAGATTGAGCCCCAGCTGAAGCCCCGGGGCCAGGCGGCCCAGCAGCCACAGGGCCCCGAAGCCCAGGGCCGCGTTGCCCGCCACCCGGAAGACCAGCTTCAGGGGGCTTCTGGCCAGGCGCAGCACCCCCAGCAGCATAAACAGTCCCCCCACGCCCAGGGCGAGCTTTTCTAAGACGGACACGCGGTGCCTCCCTTCATGGCGGCTGCCGCCGCGCAGGGCTCCTGACCCAGCTGGGCCTTGATGCACCGCAGCAGATAGTCGCTGCGGGCCTTCAGGGCGTTGATCTCATAGATGCTGGCCTCCACCAGCTCCGGGGCCGTGACAAAGTTGAACTTGTCATAGGCGTTGCGCAGAGCCTGGTTGGTCTGGTGCAGCTCCTGCCGCAGCTCCTCCAGCGTGGGGGAAACGGCCTGATTTTTCTTCTTTTCCATGGTGATCCCTCCTGGCACATGCCTGTAACCTATTTGTACGGTTATTTTGGACAGATATGACAGGCTTTAACCCGGGGGACAAGCAAAAATTTCCGGGAGGTGCGGAGAATGCACGAGAAATATATGCGCCAGGCCCTGGACCTGGCCCGGCAGGCCGCCGCCTGCGGCGAGGTGCCAGTGGGCTGCGTCATCGTCAAGGACGGCGCGGTGGTGGGCCGGGGCCGCAACCGCCGTGAGGAGCGCCAGGCCGCCTGGTCCCATGCGGAGATGGAGGCCATGGCCCAGGCCAACCGCGCCCTAGGCACCTGGCGGCTGGACGGCTGCACCCTGTATGTGACCCTGGAGCCCTGCCCCATGTGCGCCGGGGCCATTCTCAACGCCCGGGTCAGCCGGGTGTATTTCGGGGCCCGGGACCGGGAGATGGGGGCCTGCGGCGGGGTGATGAACCTGTTCATGGAGGACTTCCCCCACCCCCCTGCCCTGGTGGGCGGCGTGCTGGAGGAGGAATGCGCCCGGGTCCTGCGGGAATTTTTCCGGGGCCTCCGGGAAAAGTAAAATTTCCCTTATTTTCCCGTTGACAAAACCGGGAAAAGTGGCTATATTATGTCATATCGAGTGCAAATGCAGTGATGGGGACCAGTAGCGCTCCCTCCCGATGCCAAGAGAGCCGCCGTTTGGTGCAAGGCGGTCACGGGGGAAGCCGCGAATATCACCCCGGAGCATCCGGCTGAAACGACTTTTCGGATTAGGTGCGGACGGCGGAGGGCCGTTATCATCCCTCGCCCACGGATGGTGGGGCAGAGCGGCTGCGCCCCGGCGCGGCAACAAGAGTGGTACCGCAGAGGTTTTCCGGCCTTTGTCTCTTATGGGAGACAAGGGCCTTTTATTTTTTGCAATATAAAATGTCATGTTTATAATGGAGGTAACACATGGAGTACAAAAAGACGCTGAATATGCCCAAGTCCGGCTTTCCCATGCGGGCGGGCCTGCCCAAGCGGGAGCCGGAGATGCTGCGCTATTGGGAGCAGCTGGACCTTTACAACGAGCTGCTGAAGAAGAACGAGGGAAAGCCCCTGTTCTCCCTCCACGACGGCCCTCCCTTCTCCAACGGCGCCCTGCACATGGGCCACGCCCTGAACAAGGCCCTGAAGGACTTCATCAACCGCAGCTATGCCATGCGGGGCTATTACACCCCCTATATCCCCGGCTGGGATAACCACGGCATGCCCATTGAGTCCGCCATCATCAAGCAGAACAAGCTCAACCACAAGGCCATGAGCGTGGCGGAGTTCCGCTCCGCCTGCCACCAGTTCGCCGACCACTATATCGACGTCCAGCGGGAGGGCTTTAAGCGCATGGGCGTGGTGGCCGACTGGGAGCACCCCTACAAGACCATGGACCCGGGCTTCGAGGCCCGGGAGGTCCGTGTCTTCGGCCAGATGTATAAAAACGGCCACATCTACAAGGGCCTCAAGCCCGTGTACTGGTGCCCCCACGACGAGACCGCCCTGGCCGAGGCCGAGATCGAGTATCAGGACGACCCCTGCACCACGGTGTATGTGAAGTTCCCCATGAACGACGACCTGGGCAAGCTCTCCCACCTGGACAAGAGCAAGCTGAGCTTCGTCATCTGGACCACCACCATCTGGACCCTGCCCGGCAACCTGGCCATCGCCCTGCACCCCGACGAGAGCTACGCCGTGGTGAAGGCCCCCAACGGCGAGCTGTATATCATGGCCGAGGCCCTGACGGAGAAGGTCATGGGCATCGGCGGCTTCGACAGCTATGAGATCGTGGAGACCCACCCCGGCTCCTTCTATGAGAATATGCTGGCCAGCCATCCCTTCCTGCCCAAGACCAGCCGCCTGGTGCTGGCGGACTATGTCACCATGGACTCCGGTACCGGCTGCGTCCACACCGCCCCCGGCTTCGGTGCCGACGACTATCAGACCTGCCTGCGCTACGGCATGGACATGGTGGTCCCCGTGGACGACCAGGGCCGCCACACGGACTACGCCGGCAAGTATGCCGGCATGAAGACCGAGGAATCCAACCCCGTGATCCTTCAGGATATGAAGGAGGCCGGTTCCCTGTTTGCCAGCCAGGAGATCGTCCACAGCTATCCCCACTGCTGGCGCTGCAAGAAGCCCATCATCTTCCGGGCCACCCCCCAGTGGTTCTGCTCCGTGGAGTCCTTCAAGGACGACGCCATCGCCGCCTGCGAGGACGTGCGCTGGGTCCCCTCCTGGGGCAAGGACCGTCTGCGGTCCATGGTCCTGGAGCGCACCGACTGGTGCATCAGCCGCCAGCGCCGCTGGGGCCTGCCCATCCCGGTGTTCTACTGCAAGGACTGCGGCAAGCCCATCTGCACCGACAAGACCATCGACGCCATCGCCAATATCTTTGAAAAGAAGGGCTCCAACGCCTGGTTCGAGATGGAGGCGGAGGATATGCTGCCGGAGGGCTTCACCTGCCCCCACTGCGGCAAGAACGCCGGCTTCGAGAAGGAGACCGACACCCTGGACGGCTGGTTCGACTCCGGCTCCACCCACTACGCCGCCATGGAGCGGGACCAGGGCTTCTGGCCTGCCACCATGTATATCGAGGGTTTGGACCAGTATCGCGGCTGGTTCCAGAGCTCCCTGCTGGTGGCCGTGGGCGCCCTGGGCCGGGGCGCACCCTTCAAGGAGTGCCTGACCCACGGCTGGACCGTGGACGGCCAGGGCCGCGCCATGCACAAGTCCCTGGGCAACGGCATGGACCCCGCCGAGATCTTCAACAAGTACGGCGCGGACCTGCTGCGCCTGTGGGCTGGCTCCTCCGACTATCATGTGGACGTCCGCTGCTCCGACGACATCTTCAAGCAGCTGAGCCAGAATTATCTGAAGTTCCGCAACACCGCCAAGTTCTGCCTGGACAACCTCACCGGCTTCGATCCGGAGCAGCTGGTGGCCGCCGCCGATATGCAGGAGCTGGACCGCTGGGCCGTCACCCGGCTCAACAGCCTGATCCGCCGGGTGTTCGACAGCTACGACGCCTACGAGTTCCACGCCGTGTCCCACGCCATCAACGACTTCTGCGTGGTGGACCTGAGCTCCTTCTATTTCGACATCATCAAGGACCGCCTGTACTGCGACGGGGAAAACAGCCTCAGCCGCCGCAGCGCCCAGACCGCCCTGTTCCTGATCGTGGACGCCATGACCCGGATGTTCGCGCCGATCCTGGCCTTCACCTGCGAGGAGATCTGGCTGGCCATGCCCCACCGGCAGGCCGACGACGGCCGCAGCGTGCTGTTTAACTGCATGGTGCAGCCCTACGAGGACTACGCCCTGCCGGAGGACGCCATGGACCGCTGGGCCCGCATCGCCGCCGTCCGCAGCGCCGTCAACGGCGCGCTGGAGCAGGCCCGGGCCGACAAGACCATCGGCAAGAGCCTGGAGGCGGAGGTGGACGTCACCGTTCCCGCCGAGGACGCTTTCCTGGCGGACATGGACGCCGATACCCTGGCGGACCTGCTGATCGTGTCCCAGGTCCGGGTCACCGTGGGCGACGCCCTGTCCGTCACCGTGGCCCCCGCCCAGGGCGTCAAGTGCGCCCGCTGCTGGAAGGTGCTCACCAGCGTGGGCACCGTGGCCGGGCACGACACCCTGTGCCCCCGGTGCGCCGCCGTGGTGAAGGCGCTGCCCGTGGTGGAATAATCGCCCATTTGATCTGACCAACGGGGCGGGGCCGCTGTGCCCCGCCCCGGCTGAAATTTTCGGGCGGATGCGGCATCCGCCTGCGGAGGTAAAACGTGAACGACAAACAGGAAGCAAAATTCCAGGAGCTTACCGGCCGGCCGGTAGGCCATCTGGTGTGCAAAATGGCGGTCCCCACCATCATCAGCATGATGGTCACCGCCTGCTATAACATGGTGGACACCTATTTCGTGGGCCAGCTCCACAGCAACAGCGCCACCGGCGCGGTGGGCGTGGTGTTCTCCCTGATGGCGGTGATCCAGGCGGTGGGCTTCTTCTTCGGCCACGGCTCCGGCAACTATATCTCCCGCCAGCTGGGCCGCCACGAAACCGCCGACGCCGAAAAAATGGCCGCCACCGGCGTGACCCTGGCCTTTCTGGCCGGGTGCGTCATCCTGGTGCTGGGCCAGATCTTCCTGACGCCTCTGGCCCGGCTGCTGGGCTCCACGGACACCATCCTCTCCTACGCCCGCAGCTATCTGCGGATCATCCTGCTGGGGGCCCCGTATATGACGGCGTCCTTCGTGCTGAACAACCAGCTGCGCTTTCAGGGCAGCGCCGCCTACGGCATGGTGGGCATCGCCGCCGGGGCGGTGCTGAACGTGGGGCTGGACCCGCTCTTGATCTTCAGGCTGAACATGGGGGTGGCCGGAGCGGCTCTGGCCACCATCCTCAGCCAACTGGCCTCCTTCTGCATGCTGCTTCTGGGCTGCGCCCGGGGCGGCAACCTGCGGATCCGGCTGAAAAACCTGTGCTTCCGCCGGGACCTGTTCGTGGAGATCGGCAAGGGCGGTCTGCCCTCCCTGTGCCGCCAGGGGCTGGCCAGCATCGCCACCATCTGCCTCAACCGCAGCGCCGGGCTGTATGGCGACGCGGCCATTGCCGCCATGAGCGTGGTAAGCCGGGCCATGATGCTGGCCCAGTCCGCCCTGATCGGCTTCGGTCAGGGATTCCAGCCGGTGTGCGGCTTCAACTATGGCGCGGGGCTGTATCACCGGGTGAAGGAGGGCTTCCGCTTCTGCGTCAAGTGGTCCACGGTGTTCCTGACGGCGGTTTCGGTTCTGGGCCTGGTCCTGGCTCCCCAGATCATCGCCGTGTTCCGCAACGACCCGGAGGTCATCGCCTTCGGAGCCCGGGCCCTGCGGTTGCAGTGCCTGGCCTTCCCGCTGTGCGGCGTCATCGTCATCTCCAGCATGCTGACCCAGACCATCAACAAGGTTTGGCAGGCCTCGGTGCTGGCGGTAGCCCGGCAGGGGCTGTTCTTCATCCCGGCGGTGCTGGCCCTGCCCCATATCTGGGGGGAGCTGGGGGTGCAGCTGGCCCAGCCGGTGTCGGACGTGTGCGCCTTCGCCCTGACGGTGCCCCTGGTGCTGGGGGTCCTGCGGGACATGGACCGCCAGCAGCGCCTGGAAAAAATCCGATAAAAAAGACAGGCAGCGGGCCTCACAGCCTCGCTGTCTGTCTTTTTTCATACTTTACAGGGCGGCAGCGCCGATGATACCGGCATCGTTGCCCAGCCGGGCCGCGGCGATGATGGGGATGGCCCCATCCTTACCGCCGAAGCAGTTTTTCTCCACATACCGGCGCACCGGGGCCAGCAGGCGCTCCCCCTGTCGGCTGATGCCGCCGCCGATGAGGATCACCTCCGGAGCCAGGGCGTTGACGATGTTGGTCACTCCCGCCCCCAGATAGTCGCAGAAGCGGTCCACCACGGCGTTGGCGGTCTCGTCTCCCCGGTCCGCCGCGTCAAACACGGTCTTTCCGGTGATCTCCTCCGCCCCCGCCAGCAGGGACTCCGGATGCTCCGCCGCCGCCTGCCGGGCCTGACGGATCAGGGCCGTGGCGGAGGAATACGCCTCCCAGCAGCCCCGGCGGCCGCAGGTGCAGGGCTCGCCGTCCAGCACCAGCAGGGTGTGGCCCAGCTCGGCCCCGGCCCCCCGCATACCGTCATAAATTTTCCCGCCGATGATGATGCCGCCGCCTACGCCGGTGCCCAGGGTGATGAGCACCACGTTGTCGTGGCCCACCGCCGCCCCGGCCACCTGCTCGGCAAGAGCGGCGCAATTGGCGTCGTTGCTGAGGCGGCAGGGCACATGGAACCGCTCCTCCAGCATCCGGCACACGGGAACGTGGTCCCAGCCCAGGTTATAGGCCCGCTCCACCACCCCTGCGGCGGAGTTGCAGGTACCCGGCGAGCCGATGCCGATGCTGCGGCAGTCGCCGATGGACAGCCCGGCCTTGGCCAGGGCCGCCTCCACGGCGTCGCCCATATCCCCCACCACCTCCGCCGCCGGACGGTAGGCCAGGGTGGGCACGCTGACCCGGGAGACGATGGCGTGGCCGTCGTCCACCGCGCCCACGGCGATGTTGGTGCCGCCCAGATCAATTCCAATGCGAATCATATGATGTTCCTCCCATCCCAGGTGATGTGTTATACCCCGGCCATTTCCTTGGGGGCGGCCGTCTGGGCCGCCGGGGCCAGGTCCTTGATGAAGCACCGGCGGCGCTTGTGCTGCTCCAGGGGGAAGCCCTGCCACTGGGTCTGGACCTTCTGGTTCATCTCCAGCATGGGGCCGGTCTCGGCCCAGCGGATGCCCATGTCAAAGGCACCCCGCATCACCTGGCTGATGACCACGGCGTTGACGCCCTTGCTCTGCAGGTCCGGCCGCACGGCGATCAGCAGCAGATCCACGGTGTCGTTCTTCCGGAAAGCCTTCAGCAGGTCCACCCATCCGGTGGGGAAGAGCCTGCCCTTGTGCTTGCGCAGGGCCTCGGCAATGCTGGGAGCCGCCACGCCGAAGGCCACCATCTCGTTTTCCTCATTCATAACGAAGCAGGTGAGCTGTGGGTTGATCAGCGGGGCGAACTTCCCGGCATAGCGCTTGATCTGCGCCTCGGACAGCTCCACCGTGCCATACAGCGGGGAATAGGCCGTGTTCACCAGCTGGAACACCTGCCGCACCAGGCCGGGATAGTCCAGCCGGGTCCGGGCCTTCTTCACATGGAGCTTCTGCCGCTTGAGCACATAGTTGCTGAGCTTCTCCCACCGCTGGATGACCTTCTCGTCGGTGGGCGCAGTGATGAGCTCCTCGATCCAGTCCACGTCCTTGGCATAGCCCAGGGTCTCCAGATGGTCCTTGTAATAGGGGTGGTTATAGTAAGTAAAGAAACAGCTGCGGCGGTCGAAGCCCTCCACCAGCAGGCCCTCCCGGTCCAGGTCCGTGAAGCCCAGGGGGCCGTGGATCTGGGTGCAGCCCAGCTGCCGGGCCCAGTCCTCCACCGTGGCAAACAGCGCCCGGGACACCTGGTAGTCGTCGATGAAGTCCACCTGGGTAAAGCGCAGGCGGTTGGTGTGCCACTTCTCGTTGGCCTTGCGGCTGAGGATGGCGCCGATGCGGCCCACGATCTCTCCGTCCCGCATGGCCAGCCAGCACCGGGCCTGGCAATATTCGAAGGCGGGATTCTTTTTCCTGTCCCAGTCCTCCAGGTCGTCGTCATAGGTGCCCGGGATGTACTGGGGCACGTCCTTGTATAATTCCATGGGATATTCCACAAACCGGCGCAGCTGCGCCTTGGTGGTCACCTCAACAATGGATACCATATGATGTCTCCTCCCTTCTTTCGAAGCACTTAACAGTTTACCGCCTTTTGCCGCCGATTGCAACCCGTTATCCGTCCCGACCGGGAATTTCGGAAAAATCCCTGCGGCGGGATAAAAAAGTGTTCCATATTGTGAAAAAATTTGCTATAATGTTCTTGAACGCCCGCCGGTGAGGGAAAGCCGGCTTATTACGGATAGGAGGAATCATTATGATCAGAATCGGTATCATCGGCTGCGGCAAGATCGCGCAGGTGCGCCATCTGCCGGAATATGCCGCCAACCCCCATGTGGAGCTGGCGGGCTACTACGATTTGAACACCCAGCGTGCCCAGGAGATGGCCGCCCAATACGGCGGCAAGGTCTACGATTCCTATTTTGACCTGCTCAACGACCCCAGCATCGACGCCGTGTCTATCTGCGTGGAGAACCGCAGCCATGCGGAGATCACCACCTACGCCCTGTACGCCGGGAAGCACGTCCTGTGCGAAAAGCCCATGGCCGTGACCCTGGCGGAGTGCGAGTCCATGGTGGCCGCCGCCGAGCGCAACGGCAAGCACCTGATGATCGGCCACAACATGCGCTTCGACCCCGTCCACCGCAAGGCCAAGGAGCTGCTGGACGGCGGCATCATCGGCGACATCATCACCTTCCGGGCCACCATGGGCAACGCCGGCCCGGAGAACTGGTCCATGGAGGCCGGGAGCACCTGGTTCTTCGACAAGCAGAAGGCCGCCATGGGCGCTCTGTCGGACCTGGGCATCCACAAGGTGGACCTGCTGCAATACCTCACCGGCCAGAAGGTCATCGAGACCACCGCCAAGGTCATGACCCTGAACAAGCACACCGCCACCGGCGCGCCCATCACCGTGGACGACAATGCCCTGTGTATCCTGCGCATGAGCGGCGGCGCAGTGGGCACCCTGGCCGCCAGCTGGACGGTGTACGGCCACGAGTGCCAGTCCACCTGCCTGTACGGCACCAAGGGCATCATGCTGATCTATAACAACAACAATCCCGCCGCCCCCATCGAGGTCCGGAATCTGGACGGCACCAGCACCACCTACAACATCCCGCCGGAGACCAATTCCGGCGTCATCGACGAGTTTGTGGACGCCCTGGAGCAGAACCGGGAGCCGGAGGTCTCCGGCAAGGAGGCTCTGTCCACCATGCGGGCCATCTTCGGCAGCATCAAATCCTCCGAGATCGGCCGCACCGTCAGCGTCAACACCAGCTTCGTCAACCACCTGTAAGCAAAATGCTCCCCTCCGGCTCACACCGGAGGGGAGTTTTTTGCTTTTCAGAAAAGCCGCCAGCCGAACAGGCACGACGGTGCTGCCATCATCGGCAGACATTTCGTAGGGCCCGCTGCCCTCAGCGGGCCGGGGCGGGGGATTTCTGCATTTTTCGTCAGTCCTGGCTCTCCCTTTGGGAGAGCTGTCGGCGCAGCCGGCTGAGAGGGAAAAGCATCAACCGCCCTTTCGGCAAGCAGAACAGCCCCCGGCTTTCGCCGGGGACTGATTGCAGTCAAATATATTCCTGATAAACGGCGGCCAGGAGGGTCAGGGCGGCCACGGCGGCCCAGAACAGGAGCTTCCTGCGCAGCATCCGCCGGAGCTTCATGGGGCTTTTACTCCGCCAGCTTGCGGCCCATGGCCTGGCAGGCCGCCAGCACATCGTCGTCCGGGGCCTCGCAGCAGGTGATGCTGTCGCACACCCGGTTGATGCCCGCGTCGTCGCAGTCCTTCTCCCAGCTGCGCATCCACTCGCCATCGCCCCAGCCGAAGGAGCCGAACAGGCCCACGGCCTTGCCGCCCATCTGGTTCTTGATGCTGTCGAACATGGGCTGGAACTCCATCTCCTCCAGCACCTCGCTGCCCATGGCGGGGCAGCCCATGGCCACGGAGGACACGCCGGAAAGGCTGGCGGGAGTCACCTGGTCCGGGGTCAGCAGGGCGGCGTCGGCTCCGGCGGCCTTCATGCCCTCCAGCACCGCGCCCGCCATGGCCTCGGTGTTGCCGGTGCCGCTCCAATAGATCACGAGAGTCTTTTTCATAGTTGTACTTCCTTTCTTGATATAACAACAGAATATTTCGTCAGACCGCCACTGCCAGCTGCTCCAGCCGCAGGCCGGTCTGCCACAGAGCGCAGTAGCGCTGGGTGCAGCGGCGGAACCGGTCAAACAGGGCCTGGGCCCGCTGCTGGTCGCCGTACACCTTCCACAGGCCCGCGCACTTGAAGTCCATGGCCCGGTGGTCGATGAACCCCTGCACGTCCTCCGGCGGGTAGCTGAGGAACAGCCCCACCTCGTGGGGAAACTCCTCCTCCGTCCGCAGGCGCTGCACCAGCCGGGCTACACACCGGCCGCAGCTGCCGCAGGGATACCCCGCCTGCCGCAGCAGACGGCAGGCCAGATCGTCCCCCAGGTCCCGGCACAGGGCCTGGGGCCGGTACAGATACAGCAGCGCCCGGCCGTCGTCCATCCGCATGGGCAGCAGACACAGCCCCCGGGGCACCAGCACCCGGTTCATCCGCCGGATGTCCGCCAGCAGCTGCTGGCGGGACTGGTACGGGCAGGGAAACAGGCTGCCGGTTTTGATCCCGGCCAGGGTGGGCGCGCACTGGCGCACCACCGTCTCCTCCGCGGGCCTCATCCGGCGTGCTTTTCCAGGATCCCCCGCAGAGCGGACAGGGAGCTGGTGTGGCAGCGCTCGATGATGGTGTCCTGGCCCTTCAGCTGGCTCAGGGCCCCCTGCACCATTTTGTGGGACATGGTGCCGGTGAAAAAGATCATCAGGTCGGGATTGCCCAGCTTGTTCCGCAGGCCCCCGGCAGGCTTGGTGAACACCTTGGCCTGGCACCGGTACGTCTGACAGAGCTCCTTGTACCGGCGCTCCATGCACTCGTTTCCTCCCAATATCACAACGCTCATAGCGGTCTCCTTTCTATGGTTAAGGTTCTTTAACCGTCGTATTGTAAAAACAGCGTCGCCGGGACGCCTTGTATGGTCTTATTATATGCAGAAGCAGGAGCCGTATCCACTCCAAAACGGCGGATACGGCTCCAAATTGATTTTTTTCGGAAAGGGATCAGATATCCCGGGCCGTGCGGTTGCAGTCGCAGCCGGCGGGGCCGAAGAAGTTCAGCCGCTTGTCACTGAGGCGGATGGTCACATCGTCGGAGGTGATGCACTCGCCGTCGAGACAGGTGACGATATCCGGCTTTTCAGACCGGATGCGGACAACCTTGGGGGCAACACACCGGGCCACATGGGGGAATTTATAGTACTGCCCCTTGGAATAGGGGCCAACGAACTTGATGAAGGCGCCCCGGCTGACCTTTTTCACCACCAGGGTGTTCAGCACGCCGTCGTCCATCCGGGCCTCGGCCACCGGCATGAACCCACCGCCGTAATACCGCCCGTTGCA
Organism: Clostridiaceae bacterium Marseille-Q4149; assembly: GCA_018228685.1. GTDB lineage: Bacteria > Bacillota > Clostridia > Oscillospirales > Oscillospiraceae > Vescimonas > Vescimonas cirricatena. Next base: position 30,981 of record CP073691.1, on the reverse strand, counting down.
CACGGACACCAGGGAGAAGTCGTCCTCGATGGTCTCGCCGTCCAGCTCCACGGTCCAGTGGGAGCCGATGCCCTTGAACAGGAAGTTCACCAGCAGAGAGGCGATATAGCTGCTTTTGCCGTCCAGAATGGGGCTTTCGCTGTATTTATGTACGTCCCGGGCCACCCGGGCGTCGATGCCGGAGCAGGCGATGGTCAGGGCCACCCGGCCATTGACGTCGATGGCGTCCATGGGGAACTGGGGACCGTCCCACAGGTTCTCGGCATCCCGGAACTTGTCCATATCGCCGCCGAAGTTTTTCAGGAAGTCGTTGCCGGTGCCCACGGGAATCACGCTCATGGCGGCGTTGTCATAGCCGATGATGCCGTTTGCCACCTCGTTGACGGTGCCGTCGCCGCCGCAGGCGTAAAACCGCAGGGGCTCCCCGGTCTGACAGAGCTTCCGGGCGATCTCGGTGGCGTGGCCCTGTTTTTTGGTGAGGATGCACTGCACGTCCAGACCGTGAGCCGTCCGCAGGTGATCGGCCATTTCATAGATCCGCTGGCGGCTGTCATATTTCCCCGCGGTGGGGTTGATGATAAAGATGTGCTTCATTGCAGCACCCTCCCGGCAAAGTTTAAGATTCGGTTACAAACTGCAACCTATTGTAGCACGGCGGCAGAAAAGTATATGAACAATTTGAAAATTTCTGTAAAGTTTTCGTCAGGATTCGGCCGCCGGTTCAGGTTCCTGCCCATATTGTACACCGGTCCGGCCAAAATATCTACTGCAATTTTTGCGGGACACAGGCGGGATTTTGCTTGACACAGGCGGGACATCCCGCTATAATAAGCGTATGAATACAGCTAATACACATGAAAGGAGGCATAGCAGGTGATACGCTTGGATTACCGGGACGCCCGGCCCATTTATGAGCAGGTGCGGGACGGCCTGCGCAGTCTGATGGTGACAGGAGTCCTGGCGGCGGGGGAGAAGCTGCCGTCGGTGCGGAGCCTGGCCACGGAGCTGGCCATCAACCCCAACACCATCCAGCGGGCCTATTCCCAGCTGGAGACGGAGGGGTATGTATACACCGTGTCAGGCCGGGGCACCTTCGTCTGCGAGGTCCGGGAACAGAACCGGCAGCGGCGGGCGGAGGTCACCGCCCGGGTGCAGCCCCTGATGGAGGAGCTGCGGGACCTGGGCATGACCCGGGAGGAATGGACGGACCTTTGGAAAGGAGGGGACAGCGATGCTTGAGGCAAAAAACGTGGTGAAAACCTTTGACGGCTTCCGGGCTCTGGACGGCGTCAGCATGACCGTGCCCCAGGGGGCGGTATACGGCCTGGTGGGCCCCAACGGCGCGGGAAAATCCACCATCATCCGGCACTTCACCGGCATATACCGGCCCGACAGCGGCGAAATCACCCTGGACGGCCAGCCGATATACGAAAATCCCGCGGTGAAGGGCCGCATGGCGGCGATACCCGACGACTGGTACTTCTTCCCCCAGGCGAGCATCCGGGAGATGGCCCGGCTGTATGCCGGGACCCACCCCTTCTTCAGCTGGGACCGGTATCACAAGCTGCGGGAGGTGTTCCCCCTGTCGGAAAAGCAGCCCCTGCGGCGGATGAGCAAGGGCATGCAGAAGCAGGCGGCCTTCTGGCTGACCATGAGCTGCATGCCGGAGGTGCTGGTGCTGGATGAGCCAGTGGACGGCCTGGACCCGGTGATGCGGCGGCAGGTGTGGTCCCTGCTGCTGGGGGACGTGGCCGACCGGGGCACCACGGTGCTGGTGTCCAGCCACAACCTCCGGGAGCTGGAGGATGTGTGCGACCATGTGGGGATTCTGAACAAGGGAAAGGTGCTGCTGGAGCGGAGTCTGTCCGACTTGCAGGACAACACCGTGAAAATCCAGGCGGCCTATGCCGCGGCGGAGGAACCGGCCCTGCCCCCGGAGCTGGAGGTGCTGCACCGGTCCGCCGTGGGAAGGGTGTATACCTACATCATCCGGGGCAAGCGGGAGGACATCCTGCACCGGATGCAGGCCCTGTCACCCCTGCTGCTGGAGGCCATTCCCCTGACCCTGGAGGAAATTTTCATCTATGAGCTGGGAGGTGCTGACTATGCGGTCCGCGAAATCATTCTTTAACGGGGCCATCGCCCGCAGCGACCTGCGGCGGTATTGGCCGGTTCTGTTCCTGTATGTGGGGCTGTGGCTGCTTTTCCTGCCCATCCCGGTGTGGAACCGGGCCGCGGAGCGGAATCCCGCCCTGGTGAACCTGACCGAGCTGTGCGCCGATACCTACGCCACCGCCGTGGTGCTGGCGCTGATCTTCGGCGGCATCATGGCCACGGCGGTGTTCTCCTATCTGATGCAGACCCGGTCCGTGGGGGCCATGCACGCCCTGCCCCAGCGGCGGGGGACCCTGTTCTGGACCCATTTTCTCACCGGCTGGGCCATGCTGGCGGCGGGGAACCTGCTGGTGCTGGCGGTGACGGCCCTTACGGCCCTGCTGGGCGGCCTGGCTTTGACACCGGCCCTGCTGACGTGGTTCGTGGTGGCCACCCTGCTGGACCTGATCTTCCTGGCCCTGGGGACCCTGTGCGCCATGGTCACCGGGTGGCTGCTGGCGGTGCCGGTGCTGTACGCCGCCGTCAACTGCCTGGCGGTGGCGCTGACCTGGCTGGGCCAGCAGCTGGCGGAGCTTCTGCTGGACGGCTTCACCATGCCGGACGTCCAGCCCGTCATTACCCGGTGGCTGACGCCGGTGTATCAGCTGATCTGCGACCTGGGCCAAAGCGGCCCTAAATATTCGCCGTTTCTCACCGGCAAGCTGCCCGAGAACTACATACAGAACGCCGACTGCGCCAGCGGCCTGACCCCCCAGGGCTGGCGCACCCTGCTGATCTTCACCGCCGTGGCCCTGGTGCTGACGGTCCTGTCCCGGCTGCTGTACGGCCGGCGAAAAAGCGAGCTGTCCGGCGATGCGGCGGCCTTTTCCTGGATGCGGCCGGTGTTCCGGCTGGGCGTGGGACTGGTAGGCGGTCTGCCCCTGGGTATGCTGCTGTATGTCCTGGTGTCCGTGGGCCGCAGCGGCGACTTCAGCCCCGCCCGGCTGTGCGTATGCATGGCCGTGATGGGCATCGTGTGCTATCTGGCGGCGGCCATGCTGGTGGGCAAGACCCTGCGGGTGCTGCCCAAGCGCCTGCCCGGCGCGGCGGTGACGGCCCTGGTGCTGGTGCTGCTGTGCGTGGTGCTGCGGGCGGACGTGTTCGGCTACGCCGACCGGACGCCCCAGGCGGAGGATGTGGCCCGGGCCCGGGTATATTGCCTGGACACCAGCTTTACCCTGGAGGATCCCCGGTCCCTGGAGACCCTGGTAAAGGCCCAGGCGGAGCTGGCGGAGAATCGCGCCGCAGATGCGAACTACCGGATGACCTTTGAGGTGCACTATGTTCTGAAGGACGGCACCTCCATGGCCCGGCGCTACCGGCTGGCGATGACGGAGCCGGTCAAGGCGGCTCTGGAGCAGGTGGCCCGGCTGGAGGAGGTCCAGACCTATGTTATGTTCAACGGCAACGTTCCCCCGTCCGGCTGGCAGCCCACCGGCGGCGACCTGTGGCTGAAGACCACCATCGAAACCCGGGAGCTGACGGCGAAGGAGGCCCAGGCCCTGTATGACGCCGCCTGGCGGGATATCCGGGCGGAGAACGTTCTTCCGGTGGATGGCGACTACGCCTGGCTGGGAGTCGAGATCACCCTGTTCCGCGACGGCGACAGCCGCACCATCAGCAGCACCAAGTCCTCTTACAAGGAGCTGACCCAGGCCCTGCTGGACCTGGGCATCCCGGCGGAGGATATCGGTGAGATCAACATAGACTGATAACGCACCAAGGCCCCGGGGAAAGCCCCGGGGCCTTTGGCTTGTCCAAAAAGGGCGAAGCCCTTTTTGAGCAGTCTCTCTTATTCCACTACCCGGTAATCCCCCTGGGCGGCACGGGCCAGGCGCTGGACCTTCTCCCGGTTCAGCTCCTCCTGCAGGTCCCCGATGATGCGGTTGGACACCAGGAAGCCCCGGGGCGTCAGGCACCAGCCGGTTTCCGTCTGCCGGGCCAGGCCGTGGGCGGCGCAGCTCTCCAGAATGGCCGCCAGAGGGGTGAAGCGCTGGCGGAACCGATTTTCGAACTCCCGGATGTCGATGCCCCGGGCGGTCCGCAGCCGCAGCATGATATACTCCATCTCCCGCTCCTGGGGGGAGATGTGCTCGCTTTCCGCCAGGTCCAGCCGGCCGGCTATGTACCCGTCCAGGTCCCGGGTGTACCCATACCGCACGCCTCCGAAGTCGGAGTAAGCCCCGGGGCCGAAGCCCGCGTACTCCTCCAGCATCCAGTATTTCAGATTGTGCCGGGACTCATAGCCCGGCTGGGCGAAGTTGGAAATCTCGTACTGCTGATAGCCGTTCTGGGTCAGCAGCTCCACGGCGTAGAGGTACATATCCGCCTGCAGGTCCCCGTCCGGCAGGTTCAGGCTCTCCCGCCGGTCATACAGAGGCGTCCCCTCCTCCAGCTTCAGCCCGTAGCAGGAGATGTGCCGGGGAGCCAGCACCAGGGCGTCGGCCAGGGTGTTTTCCCACTGCTCCATAGTCTGGTCCGGCAGACCGTAGATCAGGTCCAGGCTGATGTTGTCCAGCCCCGCCTTGCGGCAGGCGGCCACGGCGTCCTTCACCTGCTGCCAGGTGTGGACCCGGCCCAGCCGCCGCAGGGTCTCGTCGTCCGAGGACTGCACCCCCAGGGAGATGCGGTTGAAGCCCGCCCGGCGCAGGGCCCGCAGAGCCCGCCAGTCCCCGGCGCTGTCGGGGTTGGCCTCCAGGGTGATCTCCGCCCGGTCCCAGACCCGGCACTGCTTCTTCACGGTTTTCAGCAGGGCAATAAGCCGCTTGTGGCCCAGATAGCTGGGGGTGCCGCCGCCGAAATAGACGGTGTCCACCCGGTGGTTCTGCATCTGGGGGGCCACCTCGGTGATGTGCCGGGCCAGGGCCGCGGCATAGGCGTCCATCTTTTCCTGGCTATGGGGCAGGGAGTAAAAATCGCAATAGGCGCACTTGGCCTTGCAGAAGGGAATGTGCAGATACAGGCCCAGGGGGCGATTGCGGTCGATCACAGGCTTTTTCATATCAGTTCTCCTTGGGCGGCAGGATGGTCACCGCGTCAAACGGACAGTTGACCTTGCAGGACCGGCAGCCGATGCACCGCTCCAGGTCCACGGTATACAGGCCGTCAGGCCGCAGCACGATGCAGTCCATGACGCAGAACATGGTGCAGTAGCCGCAGCCGGTGCAGTTAACGGGGTCGATAACGGCGCGGCTATAGCGCTTGCGTCCGAAGGGATGCGCGGGATCGTACATAAAGGGGCACCTGCCTTTAAGGTATTTTCTATAGTATAGCGGCTCCGGCGGAATTTTTCAAGCCGGGATATGAAAGGCGGCCCGGCGGGGAGAAAACTCCCTGCCGGGCCGCTTGGGTCAATTCACATAGTCCGCCGGGTCGATGACCTGGCCGTCCTTGGACACGGAGAAGTGCAGGTGCGGGCCCATGCTGCCCTCGGCGGAGGCGGTGCTCCCCACCAGGCCGATGACGTCACCGGCGGCCACCTGATCCCCCTCCTGCACCGGCGGGTCCTTCTGCAGGCAGCTGTACTGGGTGGTATAGCCGCCGCCGTGCTGGATCACCACGGTGGTGCCCATCAGCTCGTCGTCCTTCACCGACAGCACCGTGCCGCCGGCGGCAGTGCGGACGGAGTCCCCCTCCGAGGCCTGGATGTCGATGCCGTTGTGGGTGCGCCAGTCGGCCATGGTCTCGTCATACATCAGCTCCGTGACGCTGAACACCGTTACCGTGGTGCCGTCCAGCGGGGACATGACCTGGGGCAGCAGGTCCTGGGGGTCGGAGATGGGCGTCTCCTCCGCCGGAGGGGCGGCGGGGACATTCTCCTCCGGCTGCACCGCCGGGGCCACCCAGGCGTTGTCCCGGTCGTCGGGGACGTTGGAGGCGGGGTTGGATGCGGGCTCTGCCGGGGCCTGGGGCCGCAGCAGGGTGTAATAGCCGACAATACCGGCTGCCAGCAGGCAGAGGGCAAGGGCTATGTAGAAGCCCTTGCCGCCGAACACGGCCTTGACCTTTTTTCCGTCGAATCTGCTCATAGGTGCCTTTCCCGTCCGGCCTGGGGCCGGAGCCGCATATACCGGCCTGCGGCGGGCCGAAATCCTGGGGAACGTTTCTGCCCTCAGTATGGCCGGGCGGCGGCGGATTTATACGCAGGCCCGCAAAAAATGCAAAAAATCCGAAGGCGGACCGCCCTCGGATTTTTTATGCTTTGGGGGAAATTACCGGGACTGTCCCCAGAAGGCCCGGAGGCAGTTGGCGGCGTCAGAATTTATGTCATATTTTTCTCTATTTTCTGACATTCTCTTTTCCAGAAGTATAGGATTTTTGTAAAAATTAGAAATCGGATTTGTGGGCGTAAATCCGCAGAGCCGTTGTGGCACAAGGGCTTTCAGAGATAAAAAGAGAACTCCAAGATTTTTCTTGGAGTTCTCAGCATGGTACGCCCGAGGGGACTCGAACCCCTACCCTTGCGGAATGGAACCTAAATCCATCGCGTATACCAATTTCGCCACGGGCGCATATACAGGCGAGCGGCGGCGCAAGCGTCCGCCGGCCGCCTGATTTTTTACTTCAAAAACGGAGCCGGGTCAAAGGTATAGACGTCGTCCTCTCCGCAATAGCCGCACACGCCCATACGCGGAGAATTTACGATTGGAAGCGCAGAATCGTGCGGATGGCTTTCCATGCAGTCTTCGCAGAAATACGGATACTGATCCTCCCATTCGCATTCACAGCAGATCCAATCGGCTTCCTTTCCGCATTTTCCGCACAGGAAGCGGATCGGCTCGTTTCTCCCGAGCAGACGAACAGATTTGCGCTGCTTCGGGCGCAGCAGTGTTCCCACTACCGTGATCGTCAGCTCCGTTGTAGAGCCGAAATCATACTCATAATGGAGCTTGCTCCCATCGCGCAGCATCCCGACCATGGTGTTTTTCGAGAGTTGCTCATAGTTCCCCACAAAAAACGCGCTTTCGTGCCCACAGCATTCCAGCCAGATATCCCGCAGGAACCGATCGAGCGTTTTTAGCGTGGCGCTCATCGGCATATCCAGATACAGCCAATACGCCTTTTCGTCTGTGCCCTCCACCTTCAGCAGCTTGCACGTCTGCGCATCGTCGGCAGCATCATTGTGCTTTTCCAGCAGATGCTTCTTAAACGCTGTTTTGGAAATTGTTCCCCCGCAAAGATAGCAGTTTCCTTTTGATGCCGCTTGCGCCATAAGAGCCTCCCTCCAAGTGCTTGTCAACGGCGGTACACAAATCCCGCGTCAACACACAACAAAAACCCCTCACTGAGGTGACATCACCGAAATCCATCGCGTATACCAATTTCGCCACGGGCGCATAACCGGGGGTATTATACCACATTTCCCACCCACCGGCAAGGGAAACCTTGCAAATCCCGGCGGGATGTGGCATGATAGGAGAAAACCATCAGAGGAGGATGCCCCATGGACACCGAGAAGCTGTATGACCGGGACGCATTTTTGAAGGAGTTCGACGCCGTCGTCACCGACTGCCGGCCCGGCAAGGGGGACACATATCTTGTGACCCTGGACCGCACGGCCTTTTACCCGGAGGGCGGCGGCCAGCCGGCAGACCACGGCGACCTGGGCGGCGCGGCGGTGCTGGACGTCCAGGAGCGGGACGGCCTGGTGCTCCACACCTGCGACCGGCCCCTGACCGTGGGGGCCTCCGTCCACGGCGCCATCGACTGGTCCCGCCGCTTTGACCATATGCAGCAGCACTCCGGCGAGCACATCGTCAGCGGTATGCTGTGCGCTGCCTTTTCCTGCGACAATGTGGGCTTCCACATGGGGGCGGACGTGGTCACCATCGACTATAACGCCCCCATGACCTGGGAGCAGGTGCTGGAGGTGGAGGCCCGGGCCAACCGCTACATCTGGGAAAATCACCCCTTCCGGGCCTATTATCCCGCCCCGGAGGAGCTGGCCGCCATCCCCTACCGCAGCAAAAAAGCCCTGGAGGGGCCGGTGCGGATCACGGAGTTCCCCGGGGCCGACTGCTGCGCCTGCTGCGGCACCCATGTAGCCGCCAGCGGCCAGGTGGGACTGGTGAAGTTCCTGTCCTGCCAGAAGCTCCGGGAGGGCGTGCGGCTGGAGCTGCTATGTGGCGGCCGGGCCATGGACTACCTGTCCCGGGCCTGGGACCAGAGCCGCCTGATCGGCCAGGCCCTGTCGGTGAAGCCGCTGGCAGCCTTCCCGGCGGTGCAGCGGCTGGAGGGGCAGCTGCGGGAGAGCCGGGAGCGCTGCGCCGCCCTGGAGGAGCAGTCGTTCCGGCAGCTGGCGGAGCGCTATCAGAACGCCGGGAACGTGCTGCTGGTGCAGCCGGACCTGGAGCCGGACAGCGTCCGGCGGCTGTGCGACGCCGTCAGCGGCACCTGCGGCGGCCGGTGCGCCGTTTTCGCCGGCAGCGACGGCAGCTATCGCTGGGCCGTGATCCACCCGGGGCAGGACCTGCGTCCCCTGATCCGGGACATGAACCAGGCCCTCCATAGCCGGGGCGGCGGCCGGGACGGCTTCGCCCAGGGCAGCGCCGCCTGCACCGCGGACGAAATTCAGGCGTTTTTCAGAGAACGGCCCTGAGTATAAAAAACGTCCGGCTCAGCCGGACGTTTTTTACAGCTTGTCAAGAAAGTCTCGCAGAGTTTGCCGCCCGCAGGCGGCAAATCAAGTGCAATCCATTTTTTGCCGGGGCGTGTACCTGGCAAAAAATACTTCTCAGTCTGCAAGTGTGGAATTTGTTTGCTGCCGGCAAACTAATTATGCGCGCGGCAGACTGCAAGCCTTTTGTTCAAAAAGGGCTCCGCCCTTTTTGGACAGTCTCAAAAAACGTCCGGCTCAGCCGGACGTTTTTTTCTCAGAAGTCCACGGCGCCCTCCAGCACCCGCAGGTCATAGGGCTCAAAGGTGACGCGGCGGTATTTCTCCACGTCTATCTTCACGCCGGTCCAGTCGGAGTGGATCTCGCCGTTCTGCTTGATGAGAATGTCGTACAGAATGTCATAGGTCACGCCGTCGTCCCCGGTTTCCTCAATGGTGGAATAGGGCAGGGTCTTGTGATAGGTCATGTGCAGGCCCTTATACTCGAAGTGGAAGCCGTTGCGCATGCGGCAGCCGTCCAGCCCCCGATAGGTGAACAGCCGCTTCAGGTCCTGCAGAATGGGGTCATGGTCCTGGTCATACAGGTTCTTCGGCGTGGTCTCGGTATAGTCGTACCGGAACTGGATGGGGATGCCGTAGGGCAGGAACCGCTCCACATACTGGGGGAGCTTCTCCGCCGGGTACTTCTTATACAGCACGCAGTTGATGCGGGTGGGACAGGCGATCTGCCCCAGCACCTGGTCGGGACTCTCCTCCACATATTTCACCAGGTGGCGGGAGATGTTCATGCAGGTGATCTTGTCCCGGTTGCGGCGGGTAAAGTCCAGCATCTCCTCCGCCGTGTAGAAGCCGGTCTGCACCGGGAAGGTGGTGTTGATATACACCTTGTGGGTGGTGGGGATGGCGTCCAGCATTTTCTGCAGGGCCTCCAGATTGGCCAGAGGCTCGCCGCCGGTGAACACAAAGTCGCACCGGGGGGTGATGGCGTCCATGGTGCGGATGCTGTCCAGAATGGCGTCCAGGCTGAAGCCGGTGCAGTCGGCGTATTCCTTTTTGTTGATGCAGAAGGGGCAGTGGTTGTTGCAGTCGTAGGGCACGAACACCGTGACGGTGGCCCCGCCCTCGCGGGTCTTATAGGGGTTGCTCATATATTGATCCAGTCCTCCCAGAAAATCTTCCCGAATATTTTATACCTTTTTCACCAAAAAAGCAAGGAATTTTTGACAAAATTCACATGATTTTTTCTAATGCGACCCGGCATGACCGCCTGCGAATGCATCCCCGGCACGGCGCAGCCGCAAGGGCTTGCGGCAAAGAAAAAAACAGGTCCGCCGCAGCGGACCTGTTTTTGAATAAGCAGGGACTTGCTTACTTGGCCATAGCCTTGCCGGCGTTGGCCATTTCCTGGAAGATACCGGTGTGCTTCTTGGCCACGATGGCGCGGATCACCAGCAGGGTGCCGATCATCAGAGCCACGGCGATGATCATGCAGACCACAACGTTCTGCACCAGACCGGCGATGATGAAGCTGACGAAGGACACGGCAGCCACGGTGACGCCGTAGGGGATCTGGGTGGACACATGGTTCAGATGGAAGCAGTGTGCACCGGCGGAAGCCATGATGGTGGTGTCGGAGATGGGGGACAGGTGGTCGCCGCACACGCCGCCGGCGCAGGAAGCGGCCAGACCGATGGACAGCAGGGTGGACTGATCAGTCCAGTCGAACACGGCGCAGACCAGGGGGACCATGATGCCGATGGTGCCCCAGGAGGTACCGGTGGCGAAGCCAATGAAGCAGGCCACGATGAAGATAACGGCGGGCAGGAACTTGGCCAGGGAGCCGGTGTTGGCCATGACGCCGCGGACGAACTCGCCGACCTGCAGACCATCGTCACGGCACAGGCCGCACAGGGTCCAGGCGAAGCAGAGGATCAGGATGGGGGAGATCATCTGGATGAAGCCGTTGGGGATGGACTCCATGGACTTCTCAAACTTGATCAGGCCCCGCAGCCAGTAGTACACAAAGGTGAACACCAGGGCCACGATGGAGCCCAGGCACAGGCCGGGGCCGGCAGAAGCGTCGGAGAAGGCCATGACGAAGTTCTGATAGTTCTCGCTTTCGGGATCGAACACACCGCCGGTCCAGATCAGGCCCACGATGCACATACCGATCAGCACGATCACGGGCAGCAGCAGGTCCAGCACGGAGGAATGCTTGGCGCCTTCCTCATAGTCGTCGGCGCCCTCGAAAGGCCGTTCGGGAGTGGTGAACAGGTCGTCCTTCACCTGGGCGTTGTACTCATGGGTCAGCATGGGGCCGTAGTCAATGTTCAGGACGGAAATGACAATGACCATGATCAGGGTCAGGATGCAGTAGTAGTTCCAGGGAATCTGGCTCAGGAACATGCTGATGCGGGAGCCGGGGAAGCCATCGGGCACATAGGAGGCAACGGCGGCAGCCCAGGAGGACACGGGGGCCAGCATGCACACGGGGGCGGCGGTGGCGTCGATGATGTAGGCCAGCTTTGCCCGGGAGATCTTGTGGCTCTCGGTGACGGGACGCATAACCGCGCCCACGGTCAGGCAGTTGAAATAGTCGTCGATGAAGATCAGCACGCCCAGCAGCATGGTCAGCAGCTGCGCGCCGCGGCGGGTGGTGACGGCCTTGGAGGCCCAGCGGCCGAAGGCGGCGGAGCCGCCGGCCTTGTTCATCAGGTCCACCATGATGCCCAGCATCACCAGGAAGATCAGGATGGAGATGTCGATGGCATTGATCATGCCCACGCCCTCGCCGGCGCCGACAAAATTCACCACCATCTGCCAGGGCTGGAAATTCGCCAGCAGCAGAGCGCCGGCCAGGCAGCCCAGGAACAGGGAAGAATACACTTCCTTACTGATCAGGGCCAGGGCAATGGCCACGACCGGGGGGAACAGGGCCCATCCGGTAGCGATGAAGCCGCTGCCATCGTTGGTGACCTTCGCGATGACCAGAGCGATCACAACGATCGCCAGCGCAATAAAATACGCTATTTTGGTACCTTTCTTTTCCATTAGAGTGATTTACCTCCTCAGATTTGGTTCTTTTATGTTACCGTTTTTGGGCCGGATTGTCAAGATTTCAGCAACGGGATTCTGAATGGGAATTTGAACAAATTATGAACTTGCAATTTGTTCGTTCCGTCAAATATTCCAGTGCTTCTCACTTTCTTTATGCCAAAAGCGCCGTTTTTTATAAGAACTATATAAAAAATGTGTTAATTTTTCAAAGTTTCTTAACGCGTTCTTAGCAGTAAAAATCCCGTTTTTGCGAGGAACGGCTCCCTTCTCCGGCCCGAAATATAAACCAAATTTCGTTTATATCCTCATTTCGGCAGTCACGCCGCGCCCAGAGGCGCGGTCCCGCCAAAAGCGCATAAGCATACAAAAAACGGGCAGGAAGCGCACAGCGCTCCCTGCCCGCAAGGGTCAGGCTTCAGAAGTTGAACACCACGCCCACCACGGCGGAGGCCAGGATGAACACGATGGGGTGCAGGCCCTTGGTGGGCTTGACCCACCGGGTCAGCACCAGGATCACCGCCGCCAGGGCCAGGGCCTTCCAGTTGACGATGGCCAGGCCCGCTGCCCCGGTGTTCAGCAAGGTGATGGCCACCACCGACAGGCCCGCCGCCGCCACCATAGCCGTGGACGCCGGGCGCAGACCGTAAAACGCCGCCTCCACATAGCGGTTGTGGCGGAAGGCCTTCAGAAAGGCCGCGATGATCAGAATCACGATGACGGACGGCGTCACCAGGCCCAGGGTGGAAATAATGGCCCCGGGAATGCCCCGGGTGACAAAGCCCACATAGGTGGCCATGTTCACGCCGATGGGGCCAGGGGTGGACTCGCTGACCGCCAGCATATCCGCCAGCTGGGGCCGGGTGAACCAGCCGGTGCGGTCCGCCATATCGTACAGAAACGGCAGAGTGGCCAGGCCGCCGCCTACGGCGAACAGGCCGGTTTTGAAAAATTCGTAAAACAGCTGCAGATAGATCATGACCGCTTCGCCCCCAGATTCTTAATCAGCAGCCCCGCCACGGCTGCCGCCAACACATAGATAATGGGCGAGAGCTTGGTGAACACCGACAGCGCCAGGATCACCAGGAAGATCACCAGGCCCCACACGTCCTTCACCGCACCCTTCCACAGCTTCAGCACGGCGTTGAAAATCAGCACGCACACGCACACCCGGATCCCGGCAAAGGCGTGCTGCACCCAGGCCAGATGGGAAAACGCGTCGATGACCCCGGCCAGGGCCGCAATGATGATAAGAGACGGGAACACCACGCCCAGGGTGGCCACGATGCCGCCGATGATGCCCCGGCGCTTCTGGCCGATAAACGTGGCGGTGTTCACGGCGATGACGCCGGGGGTACACTGGCCGATGGCAAAGTAATCGGTCAGCTCCTCATCGGTGGCCCAGCCCTTGTTCTCCACCACCTCCCGCTGCAGGATCGGCAGCATGGCATAGCCGCCGCCGAAGGTCATGACCCCCACCTTAGCGAAGGTCAGAAACAGAGAAAGCATTTCCTTCAACAAACACACCTCCCGAGATAAGCGAACAGCCGCCATTTTCCGGGGAAGACGGCTCCCGGCGATACTATACCCCTTTCCCCTGCGGCTGTCAATCGCCGGGGCATAAAACTTCATGCACTGTGCGGCGCACCGCGAAAACAGGCAAAATCTTCTGTGCATGAAGTTTTGTGCATCATTCCCGGTTGCCCCGAAGGGGCGAGGGAATGGCACATTCTATTTTTTGCTATGCTTTTGCATAGCAAAATTGCGTTATAAACGCTCTTACTTCCGCTTACGGCTCCCGGACGGTTTTCCCATAGTCGCACAGGTCCCGCAGGGTACAGCCGGCGCAGTCGGGCCGCCGGGCCACGCACACCGCCCGGCCATGGAGCACCATCCGGTGGCAGAAATTGCTGGACTCCTCCGGCGGGATGCAGGCCCGCAGCTGCTGCTCCACCTTCAGGGGGTCCTTGGACCCGTCCGTCAGCCCCAGCAGGCCGGTGATCCGGATGCAGTGGGTGTCGCAGACGTAGCCCGCCTGGCCGTACACGTCCCCCAGGATCAGGTTGGCGGTTTTGCGGCCCACGCCGGGCAGCCGCAGCAGGTCCTCCATATTGTCCGGCACCCGGCCGCCGAAATCCGACAGCAGCATCTGCGCCGAGGCCACGATATCCCGGGCCTTGGCCCGCCAGAAGCCGCAGGAGCGGACGTATTCCCCCACCTCCTCCGGGCTGGCGGCGGCAAAGGCCTCCAGGGTAGGAAACCGGGCAAACAGCGCCGGGGTCACCTGGTTCACCCGGGCGTCGGTGCACTGGGCCGCCAGGCGCACGGAAAACAGCAGCTCATAGTCCTTTCCATAGTCCAGGGAACACGCCGCGTCTGGATACAGCTCCTTCAGCCGCCGGATGATGGCGGCCACCTCCTGGGGAGATTTCATAACAGATCACCTCGCCCCTATTGTACCAGACCCCCGGGAAAAATGCAAATCGGGGGTGCAAAAACCGCCGAAGTGTGGTATAATACCTGAGAATTTCCCCGGCAGGGGCCTTGCGCCCCGGGCCACACGAAAGGAGGCTGCCGCCATGCGGCCATTGGCAGACGAAATACGGCCCCAGACCCTGGATCAGGTGGCGGGGCAGAAGCACCTGTTGGGCCCCGGCGCCCTGCTGCGGCGGCTCATCGAGGGCGGGACCTCCGCCAACATGATCTTCTACGGCCCCTCCGGCACCGGCAAAACCACCATCGCCTCCATCATCGCCAAGCGCACGGAGAAGGCCCTGTATCACCTGAACGCCACCACGGCGTCCCTGCAGGACGTGAAGGCCATCATCGCGGACGTGGACACCATGCTGGCCCCCAACGGGGTGCTGCTGTACCTGGACGAGATCCAGTATTTCAACAAGAAGCAGCAGCAGAGCCTGCTGGAGTTCATGGAAAACGGCAAGATCACCCTCATCGCCTCCACCACGGAGAATCCCTATTTCTATGTGTACAACGCCCTGCTGTCCCGCAGCACGGTGTTCGAGTTCAAGGCCCTGACGGCGGAGGAGACTCTGCCCGCCGTGCTGCGGGCCCTGGACATTGTCCGCAGCCGCAGTCCCCTGCCCCTGACCTGGGAGGAGGAGGTGCCGGGGCTTATCGCCGCCGGGTGCGGCGGCGACGTGCGCAAGGCCGTCAACGCCGTGGAGCTGCTGGACCGGGCCGCCCGGCCGGTGGACGGAGGTCTGCGCATCACGGCGGCGGACGCCGCCCAGGCCTCCCAGCGCAGCGCCATGCGCTATGACCGGGAGGGGGACGAGCATTACGACCTGCTGTCCGCCCTGCAGAAGTCCATCCGGGGCTCCGACCCGGACGCGGCGGTGTATTACCTGGGGCGGCTGCTGGAGGCCGGGGACCTGCTGTCCCCCTGCCGGCGGCTGCTGGTCATCGCCGCCGAGGATGTGGGGCTGGCCTATCCCCAGGCCATGGCCGTTACCAAGGCCTGCGTGGACGCCGCCCGGGAGCTGGGCCTGCCGGAGGCCAGACTGCCTCTGGCGGAGGCGGCCATTCTGCTGGCCACGGCTCCCAAGTCCAACTCCGCCCACAACGCCATCATCGCCGCCATGGACGACATTCAAAAGGGGAGGGTAGGCCAGGTGCCCCGGCACCTGCAGAACGTCCACGCCGACAGCACCGGCAGCGGCAAGGCCCCGGCCTACAAATACCCCCACGATTACCCCCACCACTATGTGGCCCAGCGGTACCTGCCGGAGGCCCTGGGGGACGCGTCGTATTACGAATACGGCGACAACAAGACCGAACAGGCCGCCCGGCGGTACTGGGAGGATATCAAAAAATCATAGACCGGAAAGGCGGGCAGGCAATGGACCTGAAGCTCCATGATATCGTTGAACTGAAAAAGGACCACCCCTGCGGCAGCCGCCGGTGGGAGGTGCTGCGGGTGGGGATGGACATCCGCCTGCGGTGCACCGGCTGCGGCCACGAGGTGCTGGCCCCCCGGCGCAAGGTGGAAAAAAGCATCAAGCGTGTGATTCCAAAGGAGGAAACCCCATGAAAAAGCAAAACTGGACCCGGTATGTGGCCATGGGCGTGGCCCTTTTGATGGCCATTGTCATGATCCTGGGCCTGATTATTCCGTATATCGGCCTGTGAGGAGGGGCGGCTGTGAGGCACTGCATTCTGACCCGGTTCCGGGCAGACGCCGGGGACTGGCAGGCGTATCTGCCGGAGATCCGGGAGATTTTTTCCGCGGCCGGGGACATTCCCGGCGTCCGGGGCGCGGAGGTATTCCCCAACTGCGTGGACCGGGAGAACCGGTACCATGTGCTGATCCGGCTGGACATGGACCCGGCGGCCCTGGCGGCCTATGACGTGTCCCCCATGCACCACCGGTGGAAGGACCGCTTCGGCCCCCTGCTGGAAAAGAAGGCCATTTTCGATTTTGAGGAATAAACGCACCAGTGAAAAACTCAGGGACCCCGCCATTTGGCGGGGTCCCTGAGTTTATTAAAAAAGGGCATAGCCCTTTTTTAATAAAAGGCTTGCAGACTGAGAAGAATTTTCGCCCAGGTATACGCCCCGGGCGAAAATGATCTCACTTGATTTGCCGCCTGCGGGCGGCAAACTCTGCGAGGCTTCTATAGCCTGTCAGTCTTTCTTGGGGTGATAGGTGGGCACCATGTCCGCCACATATTGGCGGATGTCCGGGCTGTTGCTCTGGCAGGCCCGCTCCAGCACCGCCAGCTGGCGGCAGAAGGCCTCGTCGTCCATGTTGATGGGCTGGCCGATGTGGATGAGCTGGTTGGCGGTCTCCCGCAGGCCCTCCTCGTCCATCAGCAGCTCCTCGTACAGCTTCTCTCCGGGCCGCAGGCCGGTATAGATGATGGGGATATCCACATCCGGCTCGTAGCCGGACAGGCGGATCAGCTGCCGGGCCATGTCGTCGATCTTCACCGGCTGGCCCATGTCCAGCACAAAGATCTCGCCGCCCCTGGCATAATACCCCGCCTGCAGAACCAGGGACACCGCCTCGGGAATGGTCATGAAAAACCGGGTGATCTCCGGATGCGTCACCGTCACCGGTCCCCCGTGGGCGATCTGCTGCTCGAACAGGGGCACCACGCTGCCGTTGCTGCCCAGGACGTTGCCGAACCGCACCGCCACAAATTCCGTTTCGCTGCGCCGGTTCATCATCTGCACCACCATCTCGCACAGGCGCTTGGACGCGCCCATGATGTTGGTGGGGTTCACCGCCTTGTCCGTGGAGATCAGCACAAAGCGCTTTACCCCGTGCCGGGCGGCGGACCGGGCCATTTTATAGGTGCCGAACACGTTGTTCTTGATGGCCTCGTTGGGGCTGTCCTCCATCAGGGGCACATGCTTGTGGGCCGCCGCGTGGAAGATCAGGTCCGGCCGGTACGTATCCAGCAGGTTATCCACCCGCTGCTGGTCCCGCACGGACCCGATGCACACCTCCAGCGTCAGGCTCCGGGTGCTCCCGGCGCAGCTCCATCTGAATGTCGTAGGCGTTGTTTTCGTAAATGTCGAAGATCACCAGCCGCCGGGGCCTGTGCCGGGCGATCTGACGGCACAGCTCGCTGCCGATGCTGCCGCCGCCTCCGGTGACCAGAACCGTCTTGTCGTTGATATAGCCGCAGATCTCCTCCAGGTTCACCTGGATGGGGTCCCGGCCCAGCAGGTCCTGCAGCTCCACCCGGCGGAGCTTGCTGATGGTGACCTCACCGTTGACCAGCTGATACATGCCCGGCACCACCTGGATCTGGCAGCCGGTGGTGCTGCATATATTGAGGATATCCTGCCTTCCGGCGCCCTGAAGCGACGGAATGGCGAACACGATCTTGTCAATATCGAATTGCCTGGCGGCCTGGGGAATGTCCCGCCGCGCACCCACAACGCGCACACCCTCCAGAATGCGGCCCCGCTTGGCGGGGTTGTCGTCGATGATGCAGGCCACCCGGCTGTTGAGATGACTGCTGACGGCGTATTCCCGGATCAGCTGCCGCCCGGCCTGGCCTGCGCCGATGATCATCACGTTTTCGGTGCCCTTCTGGCTGCCGGGCACCCGGTTGCGCAGATACCGCACGCCCCGATAGAAAAACCGGATACCGGCGGTGATAAAGAAGCTGCACAGCAGGCCCCACACATAGTACGACCGGGGCATCACAATGTGGAACAGCTTCACGCACCCGAAGCTCAGCCCGCCCAGGATGACATAGGCCAGGATGATCCGCATCAGCGCGTCCACGCTGACAAACCGCCAGATGCTGTTATAGAGGTTGCATAACCAGAACACCGCCAGGCAGATCAGTACCCACCACCAGATGGTGCTCAGATATCCCTGCAGAAACTCCGGCGGAATATCCATGAAGTGGAGGTCGAACCGGGCCCACAGGGCCAGCAGATACGACCCCAGAATCCCCAGAATATCCGCCAGCATGATGATAAGCACCCGCGACAGCCATTTGCGGTCCATTTTTCCGATGTACAAGCCCACGCCGGCGCCCCCTCCCAAAGGCGGAATCCGTTCTTCTCCGCCCTTACTTTCTTACGTGCTAATATAGCATAAAAACCCGAAAAAATCAAGTCGAAAAAACGCTGTTTCGATAACGATAATCATTGGTAACGTTTTCGGTATTTCGTTCGGCTTATGGCTGGCAGTTTTCGATTTTATGTCATGACAGATGCCTTGTTGCCGTAAAAATGCCAAAAAACGGGCGGACATGTCGTCCGCCCTGGCGAAGCAGTAATTCTCTTGTCACCCAACCGCTGGGGCGGACGACTCTTGTCCGCCCCAGCGGAGCGTCCCCTACAGCAGACTCCCAACCTCCAGCACCACCACGGCCACGGCCTCCCGGGCCCAATAGCCCGGACCCAGGGGCCACCAGCTGGCGCAGCCCAGGGACTCCGCCTCCAGGCCGCAGCGCCTGGCCCATACCGAGGCCCGCAGCTGGTGAAAATTATCCGATGCGATGGCCACCCGGGGGTTAAACCCCTGCTGCCGGATGATCTCCGCCGTGAAGCGCAGATTCTCCTCCGTGGACCGGGACCGGTCCTCCAGCAGGATGCGGTCCGGGTCAATGCCACGGGCCGCCAGGGTGTTGCGGATGCAGGCCGCCTCGGAGATGGGCTCGTTGTCGTTCTGCCCGCCGGAGGCCACGCACCGGCTTTCCGGATGGGCGGTCAGATAGTCATACGCCGCGTCGATGCGGTCTCGGAGCATCACCGTGGGCTCGCCGCTGGCGGACACCTGGCATCCCAGCACCACCACGGTGCAGTCCTCCGGCCCGGGCCGGTTCCCGGCCTGGACGGCCATCATCACCAGCACCGCCGCCAGCAGGGCCAGTCCCGCCCCCAGCAAGGCCCCGCCGGTGCGCCGCAGCCACCGGGGAAGCCGCCGGAACCACCGGGGCCGCAGGAGCATAGCCGCCGCCAGGGCCAGCAGCGCCGCCGGATACACCATGCCGATGTGCAGGATGCCCATGACCAGCGGGGCCATGAAATACGCCGCCAGAGCCAGGCACACAGCCGCCCCGGCGTAACGGACCGCCTTCACGTCAGTTCTCCGCGATGTGGTTGGCGATGCGCTGCATGATCAGGTCCAGGGCCACCAGGTTGTGGCCCCCCTCCAGCACCACAATGTCGGCATACTTCCGGGTGGGCTCCACGAACTGCTCGTGCATGGGCTTCACCGTGGTCAGATACTGGGTCACCACCGACTGCATGGAGCGCCCCCGCTCCTCCACGTCCCGCAGGGCCCGGCGGAGGATGCGCACATCGGCGTCGGTCTCCACGAAGATCTTGATATCCAGCAGGTCCCGCAGCTCTTTATTCTGGAAGATCAGGATGCCCTCCACGATGATCACCTTGGCGGGCCTGATCTCCACGGTCTGATCGGTGCGGTTGTGCAGCGCGTAGTCATACACGGGGCAGTAGATGGTCTGGCCCGCCTTCAGCTTTTTCAGGTCCTGGATCATCAGGTCCGTGTCGAAGGCGTCCGGGTGGTCGTAATTCTGCTTGCAGCGCTCCTCGAAGGAGCAGTCCTGCCGCTTATAGTAGTTGTCGTGGTGCACCACGGCGATATCGTCGCCGAACCGGGACACCAGGTGCTCCGTGAGGGTGGTTTTGCCGCTGCCGGTGCCCCCGGCGATGCCGATGAAGATGGTGTTCATATCTCTGCCTCCCGCATAAGCGTATATTCTGCATACATTATAAAAAACTTCCCGGCATATTGCAAGGGAACTTGTAAAAAAAGCATGAACTTCCAAGGATTTCAGTTGACGCGGCCCGGAAAAATGAGTATGATAATAGGGTATAATTTTCGCCCACTTTCGGTGTTTTCCAATGGAGGATATAGATCATGAAGCTCATCAAGTGCCCCAAATGCGGAGAAATGTACTCCGACAGCTATAGAACCTGCCCCTTCTGCCAGGAGGACGAGGCCCTGAAGGGCCGGAGCGCCGCGCCCCGCCGCAAGGTCACCCGCCGCCGCCGTGCCCCCAGCATCCTGGGCCCGGCCATGGTGCTGGTGGTGGTGCTGGCTGCGGTGCTGGTGGGCGTGCTGCTGTTCGGCGGCAATGGCAATGCCGAAAAGCCCGATGATCCCGCCGTGGTGGAGCCGGATCCCGCGCCCACAACGCCCCTGACCCTGGACCAGACCACCCTGAACCTGAACCAGGCGGAAACCGCCACCCTCACCGTCACCGGCGCAGAGGACGTCCTCTGGACCAGCAGCGACACCAACGTGGCCACCGTGGACGACACCGGCCTGGTCACCGCCGGAATCCCCGGCACCGCCACCATCACCGTCACCACCGCCGACGGCTCCCAGTCCGCCGCCTGCACCGTCAACGTGGCCACTCCCCTGCCGGAGCCGCCTAAGGAGGAGCTGGGCCTGCGCTCCATCTATCAGAACAAGGGCGAGACCATCAACGAGTTCTCCGCCAAGGTCGGCTCCACCGTCCAGATGCGCGTGGACGGCACGGAGCAGACCGTCACCTGGACCATTGAGGACACCAAGATCGCCACCGTGGACGCCAACGGCCTGGTCACAGCCGTTGCCAAGGGCAAGACCATCCTGAAGGCCACCGTAGGCGACCAGAGCGTCAGCTGCTTTGTCATCGTCAACTGAATCACCGCCTCTCCCCCGCCCCGCAGACTACTTCTGCGGGGCGGTTTTCTTGTCCCCCAAAGCCCCGTAGATCTTGCCGCCAGCGGGCGGCAAATACCCTTTTGGAACAAGCTGAAGCGCCCCATGCGGCAAAGCCGCATGGGGCGCTTATGACAGCTACGGGGATAATTACTCAGCCTTCTCGGCGGCAGCTTTCTCGGCAGCAGCCTTGGCGGCAGCGGCCTTCTTCTCGGCGGCAGCCTTCTGCGCGGCCTTGAACTTCTCCTTCTCCTCGGGAGTGGGGATAGGCTCAATGGCGTTGCGGGGGCAGGCCTTGGCGCACATGGTGCAGCCCTTGCACTTGGCATAGTCGATGACGGCCACGTTGTTGACCACGTGGATGGCGTCGAACTTACAGGTGCGCTGGCACAGGCCGCAGCCGATGCAGGAGTTGGCGCAGACCTTGGTGACGGCGGGGCCCTTGTCCTTGTTGGAGCAGTTGACGAACACCTTCTTGGAGTAGGGGACCTCCACGATCAGCTTCCGGGGGCAGGCCTCGCGGCAGGCGCCGCAGTTGGTGCACTTTTCCTTGTCCACCACAGCCGCGCCGTTCTCGCCCACATGGATGGCGTCGAACTTACAGGCGGCCACGCAGGAGCCGAAGCCCAGGCAGCCGTACTTGCAGGCCAGAGCGTCGCCGGCCAGGACCTTAGTGGCGGCCAGACAGTCATTGACACCGCGATACTCGAAGTTCTTCACGGCGTTGGTGCCGCCGTTGCACAGCACGTGGGCCACCATCTTTTCGCCGGTGGGAGCCTCCATGCCCATGATGGCAGCGATCTTGGCGGCGCCCTCGGCCCCGGCAGGGGCGCAGGCGTTGATGGGAGCCTTACCGGCCAGGATGGCCTCGGCGCAGCCGCCGCAGCCGGGATAGCCGCAGCCGCCGCAGTTGGCGCCGGCCAGACAGGCCTGGATCTCGGGCAGGCGGGGGTCCACCTCCACCTCAAAGACCTTGGCGGCCACCGCCAGGATCAGGCCGAACACAATGGCAAGGGCGCCAAGGACCACAACGGCCCAAATGACAGTAGTAAAATCCATAATTTTTCCTCCTTACCAGACCTTCAGGCCGCTGAAGCCCATGAAGGCCAGAGCCATCAGGCCGGCGGTGACCAGCGCGATGGGGAAGCCCTCAAAGGACTTGGGGATGTCACTGGAGACCTCCAGCTGCTCGCGGACGGCGGCAAACAGGAAGATGGCCAGCAGGAAGCCCAGACCGCCGGTGATGCCGTAAACCACGGAGCTGATGAAATTGTAGTCGTTCTGCACGTTCAGCAGGGCCACGCCCAGCACGGCGCAGTTGGTGGTGATCAGGGGCAGGTACACGCCCAGGGCGGTGTACAGGGTGGGGATGTTCTTCTTCAGGAACATTTCCACAAACTGCACCAGGCCGGCGATGACCAGGATGAAGGCCACGGTCTGCATGAACTCCAGGTGCAGCGGCACCAGAATCAGGTTCACCAGATAGCAGAAAGCGGAGGCCAGACCCATAACGAAGGTCACGGCGGCGCCCATGCCCACTGCGGTGTCGATCTTCTTGGACACGCCCAGGAAGGGGCAGATGCCCAGGAACTGGGAGAAAATAAAGTTATTGGTCAGAATAGCGCCAAGGGAGATGGCGAGCAGAGTCGTAACAGACATAGCTTACTTGACCTCCTTTTTCTTTTCGCTCTTGGCCAGGGCCCACTGCATCGCAGCGATGAGAGCGCCCAGGGTCAGGAAGCCGCCCACCGGCAGGGTCAGCAGCTTGATGCCGAATTCCTCGGGGAAGATGACGATGCCGGGAGCGCTGCCCAGTCCGCCGCCGCCCAGCAGGCCGCCGCCGAACTTGCCGGAGCCCAGCAGCTCACGGAACACGCACATGATGATCAGCACGATGGTATAGCCGATGCCCTGGCAGACGCCGTCCACAGCGGAAGCGCCGATGCCGTTCTTGGAGGCGAAGCCCTCGGCACGGCCCAGGATGATGCAGTTCACCACGATCAGGGGGATGAACACGCCCAGGGAGTTGGACAGGGCGGGAACGAAGGCCTTCAGCAGCAGGTCCACGCAGGTAACGAAGCCGGCGATGACCACGATGAAGCAGGCGATACGGACCTCATTGGGGATGATCTTGCGCAGCAGCGCGATGAAAATGTTGGAAAGGGTCAGGATGATCAGAACGGACACGCCCATGCCCAGGCCGTTGAAGAACGACGTGGTGATGGCCATGGTGGAGCACATACCCAGCAGCTGTACCAGCACGGGGTTCTGGGTGATCAGGCCCTCCTTGAATTGCTTGCCAAAGTTCATATTGCAGCTCCTCCTTTCTTAGCCCAGAGCTTCCACGGCAGCCAGGGCGGCGTTAGCGCCCATGGTGATGCCCTTGGTGGAAACGGTGGCGCCGGAGATGGCAGTGATGTTGCTGCCCACCGCCAGGGTGCCGGCGCCGGACATACCGACGAACTGATCCAGCACGGGGGTACCGGCGGCATTGGGCTTGTTCTCGACCACCTTGGTGCCGATGCCGGAGGTCTCGGAGTGGCTGACCACGGAGATGCCGGTGATGGCGCCGTTGGCGTCGATGCCCACCATCATGGTGATGGTGCCCTGGGAGCCGGAAGCGGCAACCTTGGCCACATAGCCGGCCTCTGCGCCGCCGTTGGTGACGCCGTACAGCTCGCTGACGGTGCCGCCCTGTGCCTTGGCGGCATCAATAGCGGCCTGGGGAATTTCCAGGGCGTCGGTGAACTCGCTGCCCTCGGGGACAACGGCGCTCATGGCCACCCGGGTCTTTTCCGCTTCGATGGCGGCGATCTTGTCCTTGGTGACGCCGTTGACCAGGCCCAGCAGCAAGGCCACCACCAGGGAGATAACAGTCAGGGTGCCGGCGACCTTCAGAATAAACTTACCGGAGATCTTCATTTTGCAGCCGCCTCCTTCTTTTCTTTCTTGGGAGCACCGTAGATGGTGGGCCGGATGTACTTATCCAGCAGCCAGGTGGTGCAGTTCATGATCAGGATGGAATAGCAGACGCCCTCGGGATAAGAGCCGAAGCGGCGGATGAAGCAGGTCAGCAGGCCGCAGCCGATGCCGAAGATGATCTGGCCGGGCTTGGTAACGGGAGAGGTGGCATAGTCGGTGGCCATGAAGATGGCGCCCAGCATCAGGCCGCCGCCGAAGACGTTATAGAGCATGTAGTCCACGGCGGAGATACCGGCGGGGGCGGAGATCAGGCACAGGACGGCCACGGTGGCGATGAAAGCCACGGGGGTGTGCCAGGAGATGACCTTGCGGATCACCAGGTACACGCCGCCCAGCAGCAGCATCAGCGCGGAAACCTCGCCCAGGGAGCCGCCGATGCGGCCCAGGAACATATCCACCACGGAGTAGTTGCTGGTCAGGGAGGCCAGGTCGCCGCCCTTCATGATGGCCAGGGGGGTGGAGGAGGTAACGGCGTCAGCGTTGGAGCCGAAAATGGACAGCTTGCTCATGGGCACGGCCCAGGTGGTCATGGCGGTGGCATAGCTGGCCAGCAGAACGGCACGGCCCACCAGAGCGGGGTTCATGAAGTTGCAGCCGATGCCGCCGAACAGCTGCTTGACCACCACGATGGCGAAGAACGCGCCGATGATGATCATCCAATAGGGCAGCGTGGGGGGGCACACAAAGGCCAGCAGCATACCGGTGACCACGGCGGACAGGTCGCCGATGGACTGGGGCTTCTTCAGGAGCTTGCGATAGCCCCACTCCCAGAACACGCAGGCGGCCACGGACACCAGGGTCAGGGCCAGGGCCCGGAAGCCAAAGACGAACACGCTCATGATCAGAGCGGGGATCATGGCAATGATCACGTCCATCATGATGGTCCGGGTGCTCTCGTTGGACCGGATGTGGGGGGAGGAGGACGCGATCAGCTTCAAATTCTTGTAATCGGTCATGGTTTACGCCTCCTTCTTTTCGGCGGCGGCCTTCTCGGCCTCTGCCTTGGCCTTGGCGGCCATTCTTGCATTGTTGACTTTCTGCTTGCCCATGCGGAAGGCGTGGGTCAGGGGCAGACGGGCGGGGCAGGTATAGGCGCAGGCGCCGCACTCGATGCAGTCCATGCCGTGGAGGGTGTTCTGCCAGGTGTCCACGTCGCCCTTCATCAGGTACTTATACATGAACACGGGCTCGAGACGCATGGGACACACACCCACGCACTTGCCGCAGCGGATGCACTGGGGATTCTCCTCGTACTGCTCCTCGTCACCGGCGAAAGCCAGCATGGCGCCGGTGCCCTTGCCCACGGTGACGTCCAGGTTATACTGGGCAAGACCCATCATGGGGCCGCCCATGATCAGCTTGTAGGTTTCTTCCTTCAGGCCGCCGCAGGCGTCGAACAGGGCGGTGATGGGGGTGCCGATGGGGCACTCCAGGTTCTTGGGGTCGATGACGCCGGAGCCGGACACGGTGACCACCTTGCTGACAACGGGCATACCGGTGTAAACAGCCTTATAGATGGCGCAGGTGGTGTTCAGGTTGAAGATGCAGCAGCCTGCGTCGGCAGGCAGCTTGCCGGAGGGAACCTGACGGCCGGAGATGGCCTGGCACAGCTGCTTTTCAGCGCCCTGGGGGTAACGGGTGTGCAGCACCTCCACCACCACGGGGGCCTTCAGCTCGTCGATGGTCTTGTTCAGCACGTCGGCCGCGTTCTGCTTGTTGGCCTCCACGCCGATGTACACATGCTCCACGCCGAAGCACTTGGCCAGCAGGGTGGCGCCCTTGATGACCTGCTCGGGCCGCTCCAGCATGGTGCGGTGGTCGCCGGTGATGTAGGGCTCGCACTCGGCGGCGTTGATGATGACATAGTCCACCTTGCCGAGGCCGGAGCTGATCTTCACGTGGGTGGGGAAGGTTGCGCCGCCCTGGCCCACGATACCGGCGTTCTTGACGATTTCCACCAGCTGCTCGGGAGTCAGGCTGTCAGGGTCGTCCACGGGATGAATGTCCGGACACACGGTGTTCTGGAAGTCGTTCTCGATGACCACGGACATCATGGTCCCGCCCATGGAGAAGGGACGGGGCTCCACTGCCTTCACCGTGCCGGACACGCTGGCATGGATGGGAGCGGACACGAAACCGCCGGGTTCACCGATCTTCTGACCGATGGTCACCTTATCGCCCACCGCAACGATGGGCTTGCAGGGTGCACCGATGTGCATAGACATGGGAATGACCACCTCAGCCGGGGCTGCCAGCTGTTCGATGGCCTTTTCATTGGTTGCGGCCTTCATATCATTGGGATGAACGCCGCCAAAGAAAGCTTGTGCCATTGTCTTCACCTCATCTTACTACTGGGTGGCCCTATGCCACCACATACTGCCCTAAATTCTACACCAGATTTGGCTTCTTGTCCACCCCCTGTATTCCGGTTTTCTGCAAAAATTATAGGTTTTTGTCTTATTCTTAGCTTTTCGGAGGGAATCCGGCGGAATCTTTATCCAAAAATACCCGAAATTTCCCGCTCTTGTGTTTGGGGGCGGCATATGGTATACTATGCGCAGAAAAGCGGACATATGGCCGCCTGCGGGGCGGCGTGTCACAAGAAAGGAAGTGCTTTCATGCCCGATCGCATTCAGATTAAAGAAGAAGCCAAGCAGGTGCTGCGGGGCGCCCGGGTGAACCCCTACCTGGTGTCACTGATCGTTGTGGGGGTTCTGGGCCTGCTGGGCGGGCTGGACTCCTATGTGGGGGCGTCCCAGACCGTGGACCAGATGGCAGGCTATGACCCCGACCTGGCGGCGATGCTGCCCAGCTTTCCGGAGTTCCCGGTGCTGCTGGTGGCCTTTGTGGCGGCGGTGAACTGGCTGGCCCAGGCAATTCTCAGCGCCGGCTGGTCCATCTATCACCTGGGCGTGCGCCGGGGCAAGGAAATGCCCTTCTCCTGCCTGCTGGACGGGTTCGGCTTCCTGGGGAAGCTGATCCTGCTGAACATCGTTATGAGCATCTTCGTGTTCCTGTGGTCCCTGCTGTTCTATATCCCCGGCCTCATCGCCCAGTACCGGTACCGCTTCGCGGTGTATAACCTGTGCGAAAATCCCGACATCGGCATCATGGAGGCCATCAGCATGAGCAAGGCCCAGACGGCGGGCTTCAAGTGGACGCTGTTTGTGCTGGACCTGTCCTTCATCGGGTGGATTCTGCTGTCCGGCCTGACCCTGGGCATTTTGGACATCTGGCTGGCCCCCTATCGGGAGCAGGCCAACGTGGGCTATTTCCAGGAGATCAAGCGGGTGAAAGGCATCGGCTTCCAGTCCGGCCCCGACGGCGGCGATGACGATCCCTTCCGGCCCATCGACCCCTTCGGCCCCAACGAATAAGCAAAAAAATCCTGCGGCAGGGCCGCAGGATTTTTTCTTACTTGTAGTAATCCGTTTCGTCGGTGAGGGCCATAGGCAGGCCGTTGTGATACACCGGCAGGGTCTGGAACTTGAAGCGGCTAGTGCGGTGCTTCCGGTCGATCTGCTCCCGGATGGCGGGGTCGCACACCCCCCGGCGGACATATTCGTTGACGGCGTGATAGGTGAAGCCCAGGTTGTCCTCGTCGGTGAGGCCGGTGAGGCCGTCGGAGGGGGCCTTCACCAGGAACTTTTCCGGCAGGCCCAGCACCCGGCCCAGGGCGATGACCTCCTCGGTGGTGTACATGCCCAGCGGGGAGAAGGCTCCGGCGGAGTCGCCGTAAATGGTGCAGTAGCCCACCCAGTCCTCGGAGAGGTTGCTGGTGTTGATGACAATGCCGGCGGGCAGCGTCTGGGCCACGGCATACAGGGTGGCCATGCGGACGCGGGAGGGCAGGTTCACGGCGGTCTGGCGGCTGGGGGTCAGGCCCGCCTTCTCCATCTCCTGCAGAACGCCCTGAACAGCGTCGTGGATGTTGATGGTGCAGTGGGGGATCTGCAAGTGCTCCACCAGGGCCTGGGAATAGTCGATGTCCGGCTGGACGCCGTTGGGCATCAGCACGCCGTACACGTTCTCCCGGCCATAGGCGGCCACAGCCAGCGCCGCCACGGTGCTGCTGTCCTTGCCGCCGGAAATGCCGATGACGGCGGTTTTGCCGCCGCACTGGGTCATCTGCTGGTCCATCCACTCCAGCAGGCCCGCCAGCTGCTTCTGGGGATTAAATTCCATAGGAATGCGCCTCCTGTCTTTCAATTGGTGTTATTTTACCCCCCGGGGGTCCCGATGGCAAGCATTTTTTCGCTGATGGCGGCCCCGCCGGGGAAATTTTGATTTCCCGACAGGGTGCGGCCTTTTTTGCTCCCTCCGGCGGATAAAATGGGGGAAAGGAGGTCGAACGCCATGAAATTGCAGCGAAAAGGTGAGTTTCTATCCACCCGGGTCCAGTACATCCCCCTGGGCCGCATCCGGCCCAACCCCCAGCAGCCCCGCCGCAGCTTCGATGAGGAGGGCCTGGCGGAGCTGGCGGCCAGCATCCGCTCCTGCGGCATTTTGCAGCCCCTGACCGTCCGCCGGGCCGGGGAGGGCTATGAGCTGGTGGCCGGGGAGCGGCGGCTGCGGGCCGCCCGGATCGCCGGACTGCGGGAGGTGCCGTGCCTGGTGGCCCAGGTAGGGGAGGAGGACTCCGCCCTGCTGGCCCTGATGGAGAATCTCCAGCGCCGGGACCTGGACTGCTGGGAGGAGGCGCAGGCCATCGCCCGGCTGATCTCCCGCTATGGCCTCAGCCAGGAGGAGGCCGCCCGGCGGCTGGGCCGGGCCCAGCCCACCGTGGCCAACAAGCTGCGCCTGCTGCGTCTGCCGGAGGACGTGCGGGCCCTGCTGCGGGAAAACGGCCTGACGGAGCGCCACGCCCGGGCGCTGCTGCGGCTCCAGGACCCGGAGGTCCAGCGCCGGGCCGCCGGGGATATGGTGCGCCGGGGGATGAACGTGGCCCAGGCGGAGGCCTATGTGGAAAAGCTCCTGCAATCGGCCCAGGTCACCCCGCCCCGGGGCCGGAGCACCTACATCATCAAGGACGTGCGGCTGTTCCTCAACAGCGTGGACCGGGGGCTGCATCTGATGCGCCAGGCCGGGGTGGACGCCGGATGGGACCGGCAGGACACGGACCGGGAGATCCTGCTGACCATCCGCATCCCCAAGCGCGCATCGGGAAAAATCGACAGTGTGTCCGAAAGTTGCTGATTGTTACCGGATTGTAACTTTTTTCCGGCAGGGATGTAGTATACTGTATAAACTGCGAATTGTTGCAGCTATACAGAAATGAGGAGGGGCATCCATGGAACAGACCAACCAGAAGCCCTTACAGGAGGAAAAGAAAAAACGGTCCGCAGGACGTATTGCGGGACTGGCTGCCGGCATCGCCGTGGGCGTGCTGGCGGCGGCGTACATAGCCGTCTGCACGGCGGCCGCCGCCGGAGGGACCACCCTGCGGGGCACCCGGGTGCTGGGGGTGGACGTGGGCGGCCTTACGGCGCAGCAGGTCCAGGACAAATGGCAGCAGGAGGGCGACGCCGCCTGCCGCAAGGAAACCATCGACCTGACCCTGGAGGACCAGGTCATCGGCACGGTGAACCTGACGGAGCTGGGGGTGTCCGTGACGCCCCAGGAGGCGGCCCAGGCCGCCTGGAACGCGGCCCACGGCGGCAATTTCTTCGTCAACGGCTATCACCTGATCCGCAGCTGGTTCGGGGACACCCAGGCGCAGGTCCAGTGGGACCTGGACGCCGGACAGCTGTCCCAGCGGGCAGAGAGCCTCAGCCGGGAGCTGAGCCGGGACCCGGTGGACGGGGCGTACCGCATGGAGGAGGGCAAGGGCGACGGCTTCTACGTCACCAAGGCCGCCGACGGCCGCACCATCGACGGGGACAAGCTGGCCCGGGCCCTGCACCAGGCGGTGACCACCCGGTGCATGGACCCCATCCCCTGCGTCAGCACCATCACCCAGGGCAAGCCCCTGGACCTGGCGGCCCTGGAGCAGGAGATCGGCGGCCAGGGAAAGAACGCCTCCTATGACCGGTCCACCGGCCAGGTGGTGGAGGGGCGCATAGGCGTCACCTTCGACGTGGCCGGGGCCGAAAAGCTGGTGGAGGACGCCCAGCCCGGCCAGGAGATCGTCATCCCCGCCCAGATCACCTATCCCACCGTCACCAAGGCGGAGCTGGAGAAGGTGCTGTTCCGGGACGTGCTGGGACAGTACACCTCTTATGTCTCCGGCACCAGCGACCGGATTTTCAACGTCCGCAAGGCCGCCGGAAACATCAGCGGCTCCGTGGTCAACAGCGGCGAGAACTTCAGCTATAACAATGCCGTGGGCCCCACCACCAAGGAGGCTGGATTCAAGATCGGCACCGCCTATGTGGGCGGCAAGGCCGTGCCCTCCTATGGCGGCGGCGTGTGCCAGGTGTCGTCCACCCTGTACTATTCGGCCCTGCTGGCCAACCTGAAGATCGTGTCCCGGGCCTGCCATATGTACGCCCAGGATTATGTCCCCTCCGGGTGCGACGCCACGGTGTTCTGGCCGTATCTGGACTTTGTTCTGCAGAACAACACGGACTATCCCATCAAGATCGTCACCTATTGGTACAACAACAACGTCACGGTGAAGATCTTCGGCACCAAAACCGACAGCAGCTTCGTGAAGATCACCAGCAAAACCGTGTCCACCACCCCTTGGAAGACCATCTATAAAGAGGTAGACAGCCTGGCCCCCGGCGCGGAGCGGGTGACCCAGTATCCCATCACCGGGTTCACCGTGCAGACCTGGCGGAATGTGTACGACGGCAACGGAAATCTGATCTCCAGCAGTTTCGAGGCGGAGAGCAATTATGACAGCCGGGACAAGATCGTGGAGGTGGGCAAGCAGGAGCCCCAGCCGGAGCCCACCGCCCGGGAGATGGAGGAGCTGGCCCGTCAGGGTCGGGAATATCTGCCCCGCCGGGTGGCCTATTGGGCCGCCCGGATGGACGTGATGCCCACCGGCCTGCAGATCACCGCCGCAC